>OY762007.1:4800000-8693925 GCA_963665115.1 uncultured Rivularia sp.
AATACCTGACGCAGTTTGTTTTCGTCGGTTTGTATATATTGAGGAAGTTCTGGATTTAACTCAAATGTTAACCGTAATTGTTTCGATCTTGCTTTGATATGCAACATTGATTCGATGCCATCAAGCAGATTGTACAAATCGAAGCTGGTAATATTAAGTTCTGCCATACCTGCTTCAATTTTGGAAATGTCTAAAATATCGTTAATTAAACCTAATAAATGCTGCCCGCTGCGAAGTATGGTATCTAAATATTGTTTTTGCTGAGTTTGTAAATTGCGCTGTCGGTTTAAAATTTGCGTAAAGCCAAGAATTGCATTAAGTGGTGTTCGCAATTCATGAGTCATTCTGGCAAGAAATTCGCTTTTGGCATGATTAGCGGCTTCGGCATTTTGTTTTGCATAAGTTAACTCTTGACTTTGCCGTTCTAATTTGGTGTTTGCTTGCAGCAAATTAGTAATATCGCTGGAAATACCGCAAACTCCGTAAGCTTCTCCACCAGAATCTAGTAAAGGAGCTTTGATAGAAAGATAAGTGAATAAGTTTTCTTGAAAAGGAAGGGTTTCGTCAAATTCCAAAGGAGTCTTAGATGCAATAACCTGCTTATCGTTAGCACGTATATTATTGGCTACTTCTTGAGGAAATAATTCATAGTCGGTTTTTCCTAAAATTTGAGATTCTGATAACTGAGTTAAATTTAAATACTGCTGATTAACTAATAAATAACGCCCTTCGATATCTTTGACAAAAATTACTGATGCGGTGTTATCTAAAATAGCTCGAAGTTGCTTTTCGTTTTGCTGCAATGCATCGTAAGTTTGGCTGAGTTGTTCTTGAACTTTTTTGATTTCATTGATATCTACAAAAGTTAAAACTAAACCATCGAAACTGCTATCCTCTTGACGATATGGGAAAATCCGCATTAATAAGTTAACGCCAGTTTTATTTAACTTGACTTCTCGTTCTACCGATTGCTGGTTAGCTATAACTTCTTCTAATAGGGCAATAAAATTTTCACAGTCCATATTATGGGACAAATGTTCCAAAGGACGATTGATATCTGCTTCTACTAAGTTAATTGCAGCAGTTGCAGCGGGAGTAAATTTACGGATTTTTAATTCTCTATCTAAGAAAACAACACCAATATCTGTGGTACGAAGCAAGTTTTCTACATCGCTGTTAAGTTCTGTTAGTTCCAGGATTTTCGATTGATATTGAGAATTGACGGTATGCAGTTCTTCGTTAACCGAATGCAATTCCTCATTTGTACTTTGCAACTCTTCGTTAGAGGCAATTAATTCTTCGTTAGTAGCTTGCTGTTCTTCGTTAGTGGTTTCAAGTTCTTCAATCGTGGCTTGCAAGTTCTCGCGGGTTTGCTGAAGTTCGTATTCTAACTCTGTAATTCGGTGAGATGCTTCTGCGTCTGCTTCAAAATAATCAGCGTTTGAGTCTTGTTCTATTAAGTGTTTCTCTTGCTTAATCTCGACTCTATAAAAATCTCCGGATAGCACCTTGCTAGCTTTATAATGGCTAACTTTAAGGCTAACCATAATATTTACGGTTTCTTTTTCTAGCTTAATTCCGGTATAGATAACGGAACGCTTTTCCCGTTTGGCTCGGTGTAATGCCGTATTTAAAGGTAATTCTAAGGCGGGTACTACTAACTTTATCGCATCTTGAGTCACGCGACCGTAACGAATCTCTAGTACGTCTGCGGTATTTCCGAATACATGAAGAACTTGATTATCTTTATTTACAATTAAGCAAGTTGAATTATTTTCGGTTAATACCGAATTCAGGGTTTCTTCGAGCAATGGTAAATCGCGGGTTTTACTTAAATCTTTAGATTTCAGTGGCGGTAGAGAACGTTTGGAATAGCTATCAAAACCTTGGAAACTCAAAGGTAAGAGGATATCGCGCTGTTTCTGAAATATTTTTAATTTTTTCTCAACTTGTGCAAATTCATCTTCAAAATCTCCGACTGTTTCCGATTCTCCTAAAAACAAATAGCCTTTTGTAATTAAAGAAAAGTGGAGATTTCGTAATACCTGCTTCTGCAATTGTGGCTGCATATAAATCAGCACATTGCGACAGCTGATTAAATGCATTCGCGTGAAACCTGCGTCTTTCGTGAGATCCTGTGGAGCAAAAATCAGCATCTCCCGCAGTTTCCGCACGACTTCATAGGATTGGTTCCCAGGAATAAAATACTTTTCTAAACGTTCATCACTTATATCTTTGGCTATATTTTCCGGATAAACCCCCGCAGCAGCTTTTTCCAAAGCAATTTTATCAATATCTGTGGCAAATATTTTTACTTTTACCTGTTTTTCTAAATCGGAAATTGCTTCATCAAGCAGTATCGCTAAAGAATAAGCTTCTTCTCCCGTAGCGCAAGCACTAATCCAACATCTAATTTCTCCTCCCGGCTTGGTTTCTGCTACCAAAGAAGGAATAATATTATTTTCTATAAATTGCCAAGCTTTCGCATCTCGGAAAAACTTAGTAACGCTAATCAGCAGATCGTTACAAAGAACTTCTAATTCTTCAGTATCTACCTGCAAGCGCAAAATATAATCATCAATGCTATTGCATTCAGTAATCAAACAGCGGCGATGAATCCTTCTTGAAAGTGTAGAAGGTTTGTAATGAGAAAAATTTATATTATTATGGCGGTTAACTATATTAGTAATTTGTTGTAGCTTAGAAGAATCGAGCAAAAGTGTAGGATGTTCGTTAATTTTTTGGATATCCGCAGGTGATTTGAGATAATTATAAATAGTCTCCGCTAATTCTTGTGGCGAGCCGATTCTATCTACAAGCCTTGTAGAAATAGCACTCGTTGGCATTCCATCAAACTCAGCAGTCCCCGGATCTTGCGACATGACGATCGCACCTTTTTCGTTGAGCAAGCGTAAGCCCTCGGAAACCATCGCTACCGCTACCCGAAAGAATCACCCCCACAGAGCGATCGCCAACATCTTCAGCCAAGGATTGCAAAAATATATCTATGGGGAAGTTAGGTTTGGGACGGTTTCTATCCTGCGGTTGAAAGTAGAGTTTTCGTTCTTGTATAACTAAATTTATACCGGGAGGAATCAAATAAATGCAATTGGATTCGAGTGCCATCCCATCTTCGACTCGATACACCTTCATTTTGGTATAGCGTTCGAGTAGTTCCTTCATCAAACTCTTGAAATCCGGCGATAAATGCTGGATAACAACGAAAGCCGCGCCACTATCTAAGGGCATATTTTCAAAAAACTCTTCGAGCGCTCGCAACCCTCCCGCAGAAGCGCCAATACCTACCACAAAAAAGTTTTTACCGACGTTTGCAGTTTCTTGTTGATTTTCGTCAGAGATAGAAGTCATTCGATTTTAGATTAGGAAGAAGGAGTTAGGAGTTAGGAGTTAAGAGTTAAGAGTTGGGAGTTTAAGGATTAGGAGTTAATAATTACCAATTACCAATTACCAATTACCAATTCTCTACCTATCACTTAACTTAGAAATTCGATCGAATTGATAATTATCTGCTAATTCTTCAAGTTGCAGTTTGAGGCTTTGGTGATGTTCGGGAATTTCAGATAATAGTTGTAAAACTGAATCTTGATTGCAGCTAGTTGCTTGCTCGTGAAGAGATTTACACCATTTTTCTGGCATCACTTTTAAAGCTTCACGGGTTAACTTATTTAAACTACTTTGTTCGGGAGCGATGACGTGATTGTCAGATTCATAAATATATTCAACTTCCAAATATCTAGCTATTTTGTTTAAAAGAATATCTTCCTGAAGTGGTTTGCGGATAAAATCATTGCAACCCAATTCCAACATGAATTTTTTATCTTCATTAAATGCGGTTGCAGTTAAGGCAATAATTGCAGGATTGTTTTGATTTTGATTCTCCAGAATCTTTTGCTTAATAATTTTGGTAGCTTCATAACCATCCATTACCGGCATTCGCATATCCATCAATATCAGATCCGGCTGTTCTGACTCCCACAATTTTATTGCATCTTGACCGTTAGTTGCTTCAATAATTTCAAATCCTAACGGTGTAAGAATTTGTAACAATAATTGACGGTTTTCCCAGTTATCTTCAACTACGAGAATGCGATTATTTGGTTGATTGGGTTTTAAACTGAGAATGCGTCCTTGAGGAAGAGACTGAGTTGATTCTTGTGGTTGTTCTGCTAAGCCAAGCGAAATATTAAATTGAACTGTTGTCCCTTCCCCTAAACTGCTTTGAATATCAATATCTCCACCCATTAACTGTACGAAACGCTTACAAATAGCTAACCCCAAACCACTTCCATCTTCAGTTTGATAAGTTGGATTGCTTTGTACGAAAGCATCAAAAATATGCTCTAATTCTTCAGGTGCAATGCCTTTTCCGGTATCTTCTATTTGGAAATTGAGACGTAAAGATGAGGAATTTTCTACCCTCTCTACTTCCTCTGCTCTCACTCGCAGTACTACGCTACCTGTTTTAGTAAATTTAATTGCGTTTTCCAACAAGTTTATCAGTACTTGCCGCAATTTGTTTTCATCAGTTTGCACGTACTGGGGAAGTTCTGGATTTAGATCGAATTTTAATTTTAGTTTTTTGGCTCTGGCTTTGATATGTAACATTGCTTCGATACCGTCAAGCAAGCTATAGAGATCGAAGTTGCTAAAGTTAACTTCTGCCATCCCGGCTTCTATCTTGGAAATATCTAAGATATCGTTGATTAATTCCAATAAATGCTTGCTGCTGCGAAGAATTGTATCTAAATACTGTTTTTGTTTGTTTTCTAACTTAGGATTTCTACTTAAGATTTGCGTGAAACCTAAAATCGCATTAAGTGGTGTTCGCAATTCATGAGTCATTCTGGCAAGAAATCCGCTTTTTGCCTGGTTTGCGGCTTCTGCTATTTCTTTAGCGCGAACAAGTTCGGTATTAGTTTGGTTTAGTTTATTTTGAATAGAGGTTTGTTTGGTTATATCAGTGGAAATACCGCAAACTGCATAAGGTTTCCCTTGCTCATCGCATAAAGGTGCTTTGATGGAAATATAAGTATGATTTTCGCCGTCAGGTTGGGGAAGTATTTCTTCAAATTCCAAGACAGTATTTTCTGCGATAACTCTCCGATCGTTAGCCTGGTATATTTCGTAACTTCCTGCTGCAAACAGTTCGCTGTCAGTTTTACCTAAAATTTGTTCTAACAGCAAACCAGTAACTGCACTAAGCTGTTGATTTCCGAGCAGGTAACGTCCTTCAATATCTTTAACGTAAATGACTGATGTAGTATTATCTAAAACTGCCTGTAGCTGTTGTTCGTTTTTCTCCAATGCATTATAAGTCTGTTGGAGTTCTTCTTGAACTTGTTTAATTTCATCTACATCTACAAAAGTTAACACCACCCCATCACAACATTCTTGTTTTTGCCAATAAGGATAAACCCGCATTAACAAATGTCTTCCCGTAGAACTCAATTTCACTTCTCGTTGCTTTGGTTTTTCGGAGTTGACAACTGAGTCCAACAGTTCCATAAAATCTGCGAAATTGATATTATTAGTAATATGCTGAATCGGACGACCAATATCTGCATCTACTAAATTGATAGCGACTGTTGCTGCTGGGGTAAATTTACGAATTTTTAAGTCTCTATCTAGAAATACAACCCCAATATCGGTACTTTGCAGCAAATTATCGACATCGGCATTTAATTCGGTTAATTCGTTAATTTTTGATTGATATTCGGCATTTACAGTAAAAAGTTCTTCGTTTACCGAATGCAGTTCCTCGTTAGTGCTTTGCAATTCCTCGTTGGAAGCAATTAATTCTTCGTTAGTGGCTTGCTGCTCTTCATTGGTAGTTTCTAATTCTTCAATAGTTGATTGCAAATTCTCGCGGCTTTGCTGCAACTCGTATTCTAAATCCAGTATCCGATGGGATACTTCACTATCTGCCTCAAAATGCTTTGCTTCAATAACGGCTTCAAGCTGTGCATCTTCGGAAATTGTCACCATCAAAAAGTCACCAGCAATTTTACTTGCTTGTTCGTAGCTAACTTTTAGGCTGAGAATGCGTTGTTTATCACCTTCTCCTACTTTTATTCCGGTGTATGCAACGGCATTCTGTTCTTTTTGAGCGCGTCGCAATGCAGTATTGAGGGGAAGGTGCAGCGGCGGAATAACTAATTTAATTGCTTCTGTAGTAGGATGACCTGTAGGGAATTTAAGTACTTGTGCTAAATCCTCAAACATATAAACAACTTGATTATTTTTATCTACCAGCAGACAAGTTGCTTTTTGCTGCCCCAGTAAGTTATTTAAAGCAGCTTCAAGCATGGGCTGTTTAGTTGACTGGGGCGCTTGCTTGGCAGGAGGCTGCAATAACAGATGTTTGGAAAAGTTTTCTACACCTCTTACGGGTAAAGGCAGCCGCGAATCTCTAGCTTTTTGATAAATCTTATGTTTTTTCTCAACCGGAACAAGTTCATCTTCAAAATATGCAACCGTCTCTGCTTCTCCCAGCAATAAAATACCTTTTGGTACCAAGGAAAAATGAAAGTTGCGTAATACTTGCTGCTGTAGCTGCGGCTGCATATAAATCAGCACGTTGCGGCAAGTAATCAGATGCATCCGAGTAAAGTTAGCATCTTTTGTCAAGTTGTGAGGTGCGAAAATTAACTTTTCTCGCAGTTCCTTCGACACTTGAAAACTCTGTTCTTGACGAATAAAATATCGTTCCAAACGCTCGGGATTGAGATCCTTGGCAATACTTTCTGGGTAAATTCCGATCGCTGCTTTTTCTAAAGCGATTCTATCGATATCTGTAGCAAAAATTTTGACTTTGAGTTGTTTATCTGAATCGGCAATAGCTTCATCGATCAAAATCGCTAGAGTGTAGGCTTCTTCTCCTGTCGCGCAGGCACTCACCCAACACCTCAGTTCTCCTCCCCACTCAATTTTTTCTATGATTTGGGGAATGACATTTGTTTCTAAATATTCCCAAGCCCCGGAATCTCTGAAAAATTTTGTCACGCTAATCAGCAAATCTTGACAAAGAATTTCTCTTTCTTTACGCTCGATTTGCAAGCGCCCAATATAATCATCAATATTTTGATATCCGGTAATCAAACAGCGGCGATGAATCCGTCTCGAAAGAGTCGAAGGCTTGTAATGAGCAAAATTAATATGTTGATGGCGGTTGAGAATGTTAGTAATTTGTCCCAATCTAAAAGAATCTAACGCCAGCTTGGAACGCGGTTCGTTATTTTTTTCTTCATTGGCAGGTGCTTTGACAAAATCATAAATAACTTCTGCCAACTCAAGAGGCGAACCGATACTATCTACAATACGGGTGGCGATCGCACTTTGTGGCATTCCGTCAAACTCAGCCGTAGCCGGATCTTGCACCATGCCAATCCCACCAGATTCGTTGAGCATCCGCAAACCTTCCGAACCATCGCTACCAGTTCCCGAAAGCACCACGGCAATAGAGCGATCGCCAGCGTCTTCACCTAAAGACTGTAAAAATATATCAATCGGAAAATTAGGTCCAGGACGTTCTCGATCTTGACGCTGTAGCTGCAAGCGGCGATTTCTGACTTCTAAATTTTGACCGGGAGGAATCAAATAAACGCAATTGGGCTTGATTTCCATCCCATCTTCTACCCGAAAAATCTCCATCCTCGTAGTTCGTCCCAGCAATTCCTTCATCAGACTTTTGAAATCTGGCGATAAATGCTGAACGACAACAAACGCAGCCCCGCTATCGGCAGGCATATTAGCAAAGAATTCTTCCAAAGCACGCAGCCCCCCGGCTGAAGCACCAATTCCTACAACAAAAAAGTCATAGTTTTCTTTGCGATCGGTTTGTAGATTTTCGGAGGTAGAAGTCATGAGATATTTGACTACGGATTAATGTGCTATTGTGATTTTCTAGTATGGGGTCTAAATATAGGATAATTGCTTGAATCATTGAAAAAATCAAGTATTAAATAGTCCTTTAAATCGTAAAGTATCTAATTAGAACTTCAACAAAATTAATTGACTGCCTATGCCATTACAAATACAACTATAGCCAAACAGTAAAAAATAATCTTGTATAATAGTTTACTTGCAAATCCTCTTGTTTTATAATCTTGCTTTCTTGAAGAGACATTTTATTGCTAAACGGTTTCCATCCAGTCAATGCACTTTTTTAATTCTTGTTGCATAGTCTTGACATCAGCATGATATCTACGACCGTGACCTGGTAAAACCCATTCAAAAGAATAATTTGTTAATTTTGGCATTGATTTTTTTAACTCATCCCAAGAGTACCAGCAGAAATTTCGGAAAGCCACCAGTTGTTTTAATCGATCGGACCAGGGCCAGATGGTCGCCAGCAAACAAAAACTTATCTTTATAGAGTAAAACAGTGTGCGCCTTAGTATGTCCGGGAACAGTAATAATTAACAATTCTGGAGTTAACTCAAAAGGCTCCTCACCGCTTAACTGAATTTCCACATCGCGAGTATTTGAACTAATTTCCTCTTCATGAAGAATGCGATCGCAACCAAAATGCTCGGCAAACTTTTGATGATCGGCAACATCATCTCGATGAGTCAGATACATATACCGAACTCCGCCCATTTTTTCCAAACGCTTCACCAAAGGCGGTGTAAATCGAGGAGAATCAACTAAGATATTGCCGCCCGGTAGCTGAATAAAATAACTCCCAGCACCAAAAGACTTTTCCGAATGGTAGCCGCAATGATAGACATTTTCATCTACTAAAATCGGAAAACTGGATTGAGCATCTTTAATATCCTGCGGTTTTTCAACAGTACCAATAGAAGCCGTAGGGCAAGATAACAAAGCTTGAAGCGCGGCTAATCTTTGCTTTTCGTCAGTTGGTTGGTGGTGTACCGCTGACATTCCAACTTCCCGAGTAAACACCTCCGGAGTCATCCAGCGACAGGTATCGCAATCAATGCAAGTAGTATCAACATAAAAATCGCCGCTAACATTTTCAGTCCGACGCAGATTTACAGTAGCCATGTTAAACCTCTTTCAACCGGGTTTCGGATAAAGGTAATTCACCTTTATATAACTAAGGTAGCAAAATTGAAAACATATTTTCATAAGCATATAACAGCTTAAAAAAATACTATCTTTTATAAAAAATAAATGGCATTAGGCAACCTCTTTTATCGAATTTAAATCAATACCATCAAGTACTGGCAAAGTATGACCATTACGCAATCCTAAAATTATCCAACCTTCTAAAGCATCTTGCAATTCTTCTCTACAAGCCTCTAATGTAGAAGCATTAGCCCAGACTCCTTGACATTCAGCAATTTCGCTATAAAAAGTTTCATCTTCAAGCAACTCGTAGGTTGCTTTACGCATTGCTCTAGAAATATATTCTGCTAACATAAAGTGCCACAGCCTTTGAATTTATTTGCTTACAAGCTTACAAGCTGACAAAATTTAATCGCGATCGCCATATCTTCTTATGATAAGCAGTTTTTCAACTGAAGCTGTTTGTTGGGTTGCGATCTAGATACTATCGTGGTTCTTGTGGAGAAAACAGATGGTTAAGCTCTTACGCAATTAATTTGTATAGTACCCTTCGTGCAAGATGCATCTCCTGACAGACACGCTGAGCCGCACTATCTCTAAGCCGCAGCTCCGCTGAACGACACATCTATGTCCTTCGGACACGCTTCGCTAACGATAAACGTGAACGTTAACGCACTACGAGAATTAATCGGAATAACTACGTGAGAAGATCCGTCACTCAAACTGATTTGTGATTACATTTTGCAATATAGTTGTAGTATGATTTTGATAAACAGGTAACTAAAAATGCTATTACCCAATTACAAACCTTTCATACCACCTTTTTATTAGCTGATGCAACCCAGTTATAAAGGTACATTTGAAGCGCATATCACCGTAAAAGCAAGTAATTTAGCCGTAAAGGAAAAATTTAACTTACTTTGCCAAAACTTAAACATTAAATGCGTATTAATCGAGCTAGCTGAAGGTGTAACTCGTTCTCAACCGATGACAGCATCTTATCATCATGGCGCTCTCTCAGACGTACTACAACAAATAAATCAAATAGCTCAAAAAATAGTTAATGCAGATTTCAAAATTACTCGCATCAAAATTGAAGCGATGGTAAGCAATCGAGATATCCCTATTTCAGATATTGAAGCGCAGCGGCTACCAAAAAGTAATTATTTCGAGTTTCATGTCAAAGCGATTTTGTCAGCTTCGGAAAATTTAGAAATATTGAAAAAGTATTGTTTGCAGCATGATGCTCATCTATCAGCAAATGCTTTTAAGATAGTTGACGGAAAACAGCAGCAATTTATCACTATGCGAGTTTATGGTATGGGATATGAATCTGCTCAACAACGCTTTGATAATTTATTAAAACTGCTTAAATCAAAAAAATTCAAATTGTCTCAGCAACAGCGAGAATATGCAGTCTATGACAGCAACTTAAACTTAGATGCTGGATGGATTAATCAATTTTAAGGTTCGGAGTAAGCACTTTAGTCCTAAGATTAAGAGCTAAAGCTCTTACTACGAACCTTAACTTAATGAAAGAATGTTAGATATTTATTTTTAATATGAATCAATATGAAAGAAATAAAAACACATTTATTAAAAATAGCTAATAATACAAATCGTTCTTTAGAAGAAATATTAACTTACCACTTACTTGAAAGCGTTCTACGTCGAGTTTCCAATTCAATTTATGTAGATGAATTAGTGTTGCGCGGCGGAATGCTTACCAGACTTTGGGTTCCAGCGGAAAGAAGAATTGCTGAAGATGTTGATTTTCTAGGTTTGTATGATTTTGATATTGAAAATACGAGAGAAAAATTTAGGAATATATTAAAAAATACAAATAAAAATACGAACTTTGCAGATGAAGTTACATTCGATCTTGACTCCTTGGAAGTAACGGGAATTTGGTTAGAAAGCGAATTTCCTGGAGCGCGAGTTAATATTGATGCTGCATTTGCAGACTATCAAAAAAATATTCAAATAGACGTTGGTTTCGGAGATCCAATAGTTCCAGCAGCACAATGGATTGATTATCCAATGTTGACTACAGAAAAAGTTAAATTGCAGGCAGCAACCGCAGAAACCATGTTAGGTTGGAAGCTACATGGCTTGGTAGAACAGGGATTCAAACGCTGGCGACCTAAAGATTTATACGATTTAATGCTGTTTACTTCATATATAGAATTAGATGAAACAAAAGTTCGAGCAGCTATTTCTACGGCTTTTAGCAGTCGCAATACAACTTTAGAAGAAATTTATTATATTTTATCGACACCAGAATGGTGGGATAGAAGTAAAAATCGCGGTAAATGGAAATGGTATATTCGCCGCAAACCAGAACAAAAGATGCCGGAATTTCTTTCAATTGTGGCGATGGTGACGCAAAGATGGGAAGGTACGGTGAAAGATATTTTAGATTAGATTTTAGATTTTTTAAGTTTGTAGTAGGGGCTTTAGCACTTCCATGTGAGGGCTAAAGCCCCTACTACGAGCAAAAATCTCCTACGCAAAAAACCGGACTTGCTAACAAGCCCGGTTTCTAAAGTTTAAACTCAACTAACCCTCAGCCAACCAATAAACTAAATTTATCGCCGACAAAACTTACTACACGATGGGTAACGGGTAGACTATCAATTACCATACCCAAACACAACAGCATCATGTAAGAAATGGAATAAAGAAACATTCCTTTAGCCGAACTACGATCTTGAGGATTATGTAATAATTGCCACGCTTTACGAATAAATACTGCTCCCAAACACAAAGCAATAGTAGCGTAAATAATTCCTACTGAATGTAAGGGATAAACCAGTAAAAACGTTGCTGCAACTGTTACAAGGGTATACCACCAAATTTGCTTAACTGTTGCTTCCTCTCCCGCAACTACTGGTAGCATTGGTACGTTTACTGCTGCGTAATCATCCTTAATCATCAATGCTAAAGACCAGAAGTGTGGTGGAGTCCAAACAAAGACAATACCAAATATCAACCACGCAGTTGGACTTAAAGTACCTGTTACCGCAGCCCAACCAACCAAGGCGGGAATTGCTCCTGCTGCTCCCCCAATGACAATATTTTGAGTGCTATTGCGCTTCAGCCAGTGGGTGTAGATCAACAAGTAAAAAGCAATCCCAGACATTGCTAAGAAAGCAGAAAGCAAATTAGCAAATATACTAAGCAGCGCAAAAGAAGCTACAGCTAAAACGATGGCAAAAATTAAAGCATCGCGGGGTTGTACTCTACCAGAAGGAATGGGGCGATGTCGGGTACGCTCCATATCATAATCAATATCGCGGTCGTAAATACAATTGATTGTTTGGGCGCTAGCAGCCGCCAAAGTACCACCAGCAAGAGTTACTAATAACAATATGGGATTTACTTCTCCCGATGCAGCTATCCACATACTTCCAGCAGTGGTAATCAGCAGCAAAGGAATAATGCGAGGCTTAGTTAGCTGGTAGTAACTTTGAATAACTTGTAAAAACGTCGAGTGTCGTGGAGAGACATTTGTCTCAATCATCTTGGTAATGGTTCCTTATTTTTTAACAATTTATATGCTGTTTTTGCCTTTGCAGGCTGTTAGCGTCGAACAAATTAGTTATTAGTTATTAGTTATTAGTTGTTAGTTATCAGTGACCAGTGACCAGTTAGCAGTTACCAGTTACTAATTTATAATTCACTACTAACTACTAACCACTAACTACTAACTACTATCAACTAACATCACTTGTAGCAGATGAATTCAACTCCTGGTTGTAACCTGAAATACTGCGAGTGTCCATCCAATCGCGGATTGCAAGAACTGTAAAAACGACTAATACTCCTAGTAAAGAAGCCCCAATCGCTTGATGGGTAACTGTAAGAGGTTCTACTTGTAAATGTAAGCGGAAGGTCGCAAATCCTAAGATAATCTGTAATATTAGTAACCCACCTGCAATATTTGCTAGCTTCCGTAAAGCCGGATGTAGTGCTGGCGTGCGCCATGACACAAATACCAAGGCTAATGTCGCGATAGTTGGCGGCAATAAACCGAAAATATGGGTGTACATGACGGTACAAAGTTGATCCCCACCAAAACATTGATGCAATGCCCAACGCGAACCGACTAAGGCACCTAACAAACTTTGTAAATAAACCAAAACGCTAGCAATAACAGATATTGCAGGTAACTTACCACCCTGTCCCGTCGCCTTGTAAGGTGTAAGAGCCGAACCAATAACCAGTAAAGTTGTGAAGAAGAATAATGCAGTTCCCAGATGAGCGGTAACGATATCAAACCGCAAAAGCTGAGTAACTGTAAGTCCTCCCAAAATACCTTGGAAGACTATTAAAAATAGGGCAAACGTACAAGCCCAGGGCAGCCATTTTGGTAAAAAACGACGATTCCACCAAGATGTTCCAACTAAAAATATGGCACTAAACCCAATTAGTGAAGCATCTAATCGGTGAAACCATTCTAGGAAAACTTGGAAATTCATTTGTTTCGTTGGCACAAGTTTCCCATAGCAAAGCGGCCAATCCGGACAAGCAAGTCCAGCATTCATCACGCGGGTAGCGCTACCGATCGCCATCAAAATCAAAGTAGCGATCGCCATTTTCCACACGAGACGGCGAATTTTATCTTTTTGCGATTGTTGCTCTGTTATCGCAACTTGGTTTTGTTGTTCTAAAGCAAATTGGCTCATCAACTGTACCTTTTTCTTATGCCCGGAAACCCGAGCTACAACATCATAATTTAATTACGCAAACACTCTCGTCTCCACCCTAGCGCAAACACCTGCGTAGGATACGAATCCCTTCACTTATACTCTGGATCGCAAATCAAGAATGTAGCCAAAAGCTTTAGAGATTTTTTAGGTTGTGATGAATTGGGCATGGAGAATTGGGGATTGGACATTGGAAATTGGTAATGGGGTATCGAATTTTAGATTTTAGATTTTGGATTGAGAGTTATAAGTTAACTTTCTTCCCCCTCTCTCCCCGTCTCCCAACTACGGAGTCTAAAAAATAATAAAGATTTTTACTTGTTACACTCAATCCTAAGGCGGTGGATTAACTTAGTATGTGGGTAGTTCTTAAATAATCTAGTAAATCCGTTAACTGTTATTAACCGTGAATATTCCAAGTACAATCTGGACGTTATTAATTGGTATTCTGCTGACCTTAACCAGTTTCTGGTTCGGTCAAAATCATGGCCTATTGCCTGCTGCAGCTTCGGATGAGGCTGTTCTGGTAGATGGCTTGTTTAATACGATGATGACTGTTTCTGTAGGCATATTTCTCATCGTTGAAGGTGTTTTGATTTTTAGTGCCTTCAAATACCGCCGTCGTAAGGGAGATGATACAGATGCCGAACCGATTCATGGTAATGTACCGTTAGAAATTCTCTGGACGGCAATTCCAGCTATCATTGTTCTCGGTATTTCTGTTTACAGTTTTGATGTATACAATTCAATTGGCGGATTTAATCCGATGGAGGCTCAGGAATCTCCTATAGCTCCGCAAGCCACATCAATGCCTGGTGCAGCTATAGCAGCAACTTTAGACAATCCTGATGCTTCAGATGTCAGAAATATCGACCAGCTTCCCGAAAAAGAAAATGCTCCCGCTACGGGTATAGTTTCTCCTAAAGTAGGCGCTAGTCCTAAAAATCAAGGTAAACAGCCGGATTTGTTAGTAAAAGTTACTGGTTTGCAGTATGCTTTCCTGTTTAACTATCCTGACAGTAATGTTTTTTCTGGTGAGTTACACGTTCCCATTGGTAGAGAAGTAAAACTCGATATGGCGGCAAATGATGTAATTCATGCTTTTTGGGTGCCGGAATTTCGCCTTAAGCAAGATATAATTCCCGGAATGAATACGGAACTTCGGTTTACACCTAAAACAGTAGGCGATTACAAGGTAATTTGCGCCGAACTTTGCGGTCCTTATCATGGTGCCATGAATACGAAAGTTATTGTTCAAACACCATCCGATTTTGATAGTTGGATTAAAGAACAGCAAGTTGCAAGCAAAGAAACGTTTAATCAGGCAGTTGCTGTTAACCCCGCAGAACAATCAGCGGATGAATTTCTTTCTCCCTACACCAGCGAGATGGGAATTTCATCAGAAATGCTACACCAAATTCACAATTAATTGTAGAGACGTAGCATTGCTACGTCTATAGGTTAGTGGTTAGGAGTTAGTGGTAAATAAACAACTATCAACTATCGACTAACAACTTTCACCCGGAGGGTGTGGATCATCAAATATCAAACAATAAAGAATTTTTATGACACAAACACAGTTGGAACAAACCAACCATACAACTGATACTTTACTTAATCCTCAGAGAAAATGGTGGGAGTATTTTACTTTTAATACCGACCATAAAGTGATTGGGATTCAGTACTTAGTTACTACATTCATTTTTTACTGTATCGGCGGTTTGATGGCGGATTTGGTTCGCACCGAATTGCGGACTCCTGCTTCAGACTTTGTAAGTCCAGAACTTTACAATAGTTTGTTTACGCTGCACGCTACAATCATGATTTTTCTGTGGATTGTGCCAGCGGGTGCGGGTTTTGCTAATTATCTGATTCCCTTGATGATTGGGGCTGAAGATATGGCTTTTCCTAAATTAAATGCCCTTGCATTCTGGATGGTTCCTCCTTCTGGCATATTGCTAATCAGCAGTTTGCTTGTTGGGGATGCACCAGATGCAGGTTGGACTTCTTACCCTCCATTGAGTTTAGTTACCGGGCAGGTAGGTGAGGCAATTTGGATTGGTAGTATCCTGCTGCTGGGTACTTCTTCTATTTTGGGTGCCATTAATTTTCTGGTAACTTTGTTGAAAATGCGTGCCCCAGGTATCGGTTTTCATCAATTACCGTTGTTTTGCTGGGCAATGTTGGCTACCTCAGCACTGGTTCTGATTTCAACCCCAGTGTTAGCAGGCGCATTAATTCTACTTTCTTTTGACTTAATTGCCGGAACTGCATTTTTTAACCCAACTGGTGGTGGGAACCCGGTAGTTTACCAGCATATGTTCTGGTTTTACTCGCACCCTGCGGTTTACATCATGATTTTGCCTTTCTTCGGGGTAATCTCTGAAGTAATTCCGACTCATTCCCGCAAACCGATTTTTGGTTATAAGGCGATCGCCTATTCTTCTCTGGCAATTAGCTTTTTGGGTTTGATTGTTTGGGCGCACCATATGTTTACCAGCGGTATTCCTGGTTGGTTGCGGATGTTTTTCATGATTACCACTATGGTGATTGCCGTACCTACTGGTATTAAAATATTTAGTTGGTTGGCTACAATGTGGGGTGGGAAAATCCGTCTCAACAGCGCGATGCTTTTTGCAATGGGCTTCTTGGGTATCTTCGTAATTGGCGGTATCAGTGGCGTAATGTTAGCTGCGGTGCCTTTTGATATCCACGTCCACGATACATATTTTGTCGTTGCCCACTTGCATTACGTGTTATTCGGCGGTTCGGTTTTGGGAATTTTTGCCGGTTACTACCACTGGTTCCCCAAAATTACCGGACGATTGGTTAATGAAACCTTGGGTAGAATTCATTTTGCCCTAACAATTGTCGGTATGAATATGACTTTCTTACCGATGCACCAATTGGGTTTGATGGGTATGAATCGCCGTATCGCGATGTATGACCCCAAATTTGCCGCTATTAACGAATTTTGTACCTACGGTTCCTACATCTTGGCAGTATCCACATTACCCTTCATCATCAATGTGCTTTGGAGTTGGAGGGCTGGTAAAGAAGCCGGTAATAATCCTTGGGATTGCTTGACATTGGAATGGATGACTGCTTCACCACCAGCAATCGAAAACTTTGAGTCACACCCTTTCCTGATTATCGGGCCTTACGAATACGGAACCGAAAGAGCGCAACAAGTTGTAGCTTTATCTCGTACCGACGATCCATTCGGTAATGCTAAATCTCCGGCACCAAAAACCAGAGATGACGATGAATCGTATCCGGCGATCGCAGCTGAAGCCTGATAACTAACATCTTGTACCATTTTCAATAAGTCCAAAGAAACCGGGTTTCTAAGAGTGAAAACATGATTTTTCGTTTATCCATTTGCAAGAAACCCGGTTTCTCGTCTCCGATGCAAGATATCCCAATACCAGGTTTCACAAGTAATAATTAGTAAGTAAAAAGTAATAAGTAACACCTTTCCCGCTCATGGTAGAGGATTCAAGTAATGAATGCAGGTTTTTATTCGTCTTTAAAAGACGAGGCTTTATACCATACTTCGGGCAATATTTATTACTTTTTACTTCTTACTTCTTACTTAAGCCCGAAGGGCTTTGGTAAATCCTTTTTACTCAATTAAAAATTTATGCAAAGTTCAGCAATCGATCCAGCAAAAACAGAACAAAATCACCATCGTGCAGCTACCGTAGAAGCACAACACGCAGAACATCCAGACCATCGGCTGTTTGGATTAGTTGTATTTCTCGTCGCTGAAGGAATGATTTTCTTGGGTATGTTCGGTGCATATTTTGCTTTCCGTTCTACTTTAGCCGAATGGCCTCCCGCAGGCACCCCAGAGTTAGAATTATTGCTTCCTGGAATTAACACCATAATTCTAATTTCTAGTAGTTTTGTAATTCATAATGCCGATTCCGCGATTAAAAAGAACAACGTGCGGGGAATGCAAATGTGGTTTGCGATTACCGCTATTATGGGAATTATCTTTTTGTGCGGTCAAATTTACGAATACAAACATCTAGAATTTGGTTTAACAACTAACTTATTTGCTAGTGCATTTTACGTATTAACAGGTTTCCACGGATTGCACGTTACCGTCGGAGTTTTAGCGATATTAGCTGTATTGTGGCGTTCTCGCAAACAGAATCACTACAGCGATCAGCATCATTTCGGTATCGAAGCGGCTGAATTATATTGGCACTTTGTTGATGTAATTTGGATTGTGCTTTTTGGAATTTTGTATCTGCTTTAAGTACTTTTTGTAGTTTAAATATTTGAAAACCCCCAGCGTTGGGGGTTTTTTGTTTAATAGTATAAATAAAAAATAAATGTATTAGTTATGAGAAGTCCGAGCGCCTCTCTTGCCGATCTTATGTTTAATTGATTTTGAGCCGTTTCGTAGTAGAAAATGCGCGTCCTAAATCTGGGGGCTAAAGCCCTTACTACGAACTTGTTAAGCTTTATTATTTTTACTAACAAAAACTTCCTTTAATACACTTTGCAGTTTTAAAATTCTATAGGTACAAGATTATCTGAGATATGGCTTTAAAAATTATTCAAAGTTTTGATAGTAATTTCACTTTAGAACCAGAAGCTAAAGCAGCTTTATTTGAACTGTTAACAAACGAAAGTTTTCTAAAGCAGGTTTGCCAGCAGTCAAAATGCGAACAAGTAGAATTTACAGAATTGTTATTTCAGCCGGTTCCTTACAGCAGCGCTACACCCAAAGGAATGCCAGCAGAATTTGAGAAATATCATGAATCTGAAGAGTACGCAATTCTAAACGTACCGCCGAATTTTATGTTTAAAGCCAAGATTTTTAAACCAAGTCGGCTATGTGCGATTTATCGAAAAACTTGATAGTAGTTAGTGCTTAATGGTTAGTTGCTAGTTGTTAACTGTTAGCCTCAAATAATTAATTGATAATTGATAATTGTTAACTAAAAATGGCTACACAAACAAATATTCCCGAATTAACGAGTTTAGATTTTATTCCTTATATTGATGAAAACGGGAACTTACCGGAACAATATCAAGGAGAAATTGGAGTTTACGCAATATTCGATCGAGATAAAAACCTACAATTCGTCGGTTACTCCCGCGATGTTTTCCTTAGTCTTAGACAGCATTTAGTACGACAACCGGAATTTTGCTATTGGGTAAAAGTAGAAACTATTGAACGTCCTAGCCGTAAGATTTTAGAAGAAATTGAACAAGCTTGGATTGCGGAAAATGGTAGCGTACCTGTAGGAAATGGAGAAAATAAAGATAAATGGGTTTCTCCAATTGATGCAAAAGCTTTGATTACTCCCGAAGAACAAGCTAATTATGATAGTCCAGTCATTGATGAAATGGCGAAGATGAAAATTATTAAAAATGTAGCGCGGAGAGTTGAAGCTGATATCTTGAAACAGTTAGAAGCGCGGGGTTTGCAAATGCAGGTTCGATTTAATCCCAAACTGAAGGAAGAAGGTTTGCTGGATTTGAAATCTTAATTTTTGGTGAAAGGCAAGAGGGGCAGGGTACGGGGTACACAGAATCATATATTCCTTCTGTTTCCCGTAGCCTGTTCCCTATTCCCCATTCGCTACTCAAAACAAATAATTTCAGAGCTTTCACGATACTAATTTCCGAAATATTAAGTTATAACAAGAAACTGTAAAGTAAATTTTTTCAAACTTTTAGGAAAAGAATATAAACTTATGGAGCAAAATATTTCTCCCCTACCTCATAAAGTTATCGGTGTCGCTGTAATTTGGAATGAAAAAGAGCAAATTTTAATCGATCGCCGTCGTCAGGAAGGAGCGATGGGGGGTTTATGGGAATTTCCTGGCGGCAAAATAGAACCAGGTGAAACTATTGAAGAATGTATTAAAAGAGAAATTGATGAAGAGTTAGCAATAGATATTCAAATCGGCGAGCATCTTATAACCATCGATCATACTTATAGCGATCTACGAGTTACTCTCACCGTACATGAATGTCGGCATATTAGAAGAGTTCCCCAACCATTAGAATGTGACGAAATCCGCTGGGTAAACTTAGAACAATTAGAACAGTTTAATTTCCCCGCTGCAAATTTCCAAATTATTACAGCCTTACAACAGAAAGCAGCTAACCGAAAACAGCTAACAACTTAAAGCATCTAACTGCTAAACACCTTTGAGCGGATAATTGTTAATTGATAATTGATAACTGATTTAATTCGGATACACAGGCAGTATAAAGTGAAACCAAGCTCCTCCGGTAGGTGCGGTATCTACCCAAATTTGACCGTAATGAGCTTGAACAATTTTTTGACACAAGCTTAAGCCTATACCGTAACCGTCTTTTGCTTGATCTCGTTCTAAACGAAAGCGATTTTCAAAAATGCGATCGCGATTTTCTTCGGGAATACCCAAACCGCTATCGCCAATGCTAAATTGCACTTTTTGATTGGTACGATGCAAACCGGAAATAATAATTGTGCCTTGGGGCGGAGTATATTTAATGGCGTTGTCTAAAAGGTTTTTCACTACCTGCCCGATGCGTTCGGGATCTGCGTATACGTATGGTAAGTCTTGCGGAATATCTGTTTCTATTTTTAGAAATTTCGCTTTATAGGATTCGCGTAATTCTTCAAGCACTTCCATACAAATATCACCCAAGATTATTTTTTGAGGTGATATAGGAATTTTTGTATCATTACCGCGTCCCCCACCTGTAAAAGATCGGTAATCATTCTTTCAATTACCTTTGTTTGGCTGCGGGCATGATTCAGCACATTAGCGGTTAAGAGGGGCGTTAATCGCTTGAATTGACCATTTTCACTGTTGAAATTATTTTTTAAGGTATCAATAGCGATGATTGCTGCGGTAAGTGGGTTGCGGAGATCGTGTACTAACATCGCGATGACACGATCTTTAAATTGCAACTGTTCTTGAAGCTGCTGTTTTTCTTGCTTTAAACGAAAAACTTCATCGGTAAGCTCGATAATTTCTGAAGAAATAGCCAGCGAATTGATGGGAATTTGAGATTTTTTGATGTACCCGTCGGGGTCATTTTCTACAGCTTGTTTAAGGTCTTGCTGTACTTGGAGATAAGATTCTACACTAGTTTGCCATCTAGACCACCAAGTTTTTAACTGAGCAACTAAATTGCTACCGGCTAAAACCTGTCGGGGTTCTGGATGAATTCTAATTAGTGCTGGTGTTGCCACCAATTTAAAATGCTCTGCTAAATGGGGTTGTTTGCCCACATCAACAACTTGAAGTTCAAAATTATATTCAAGCTGTAAATCTGTGAGATACGAACGAATCTGTTGTATTTGTAGTCGGGACTTGGGACGTTCATCCACAAACAGTAATAGTTGTAATGGGGCTTCCGAATTAATAAGTTGTTGTCCCTGAGAAGCTGGCATCAAATATTGTTTCAACACTGGTCACAAACCGTTATAACTTTCGATGAGACCACTCGGCGGTGTCAGTTTCTGTCCCGTCGTTCGCGTAGCGTCTCCAAAGGAGATAGTGGCGTTAGCGCAGCGTCTCCGGAGGAGATACCCGAAGGGTGAAAGTAGAATGGACTGACGGATGCGCGTAAAGCAGTCCTTTTTAATTCTATTTTAGATTTTTTTTAGACTTTAGACTTTCATTTTTTATTGGATTTTTAACATGAAATACACCTTTTTTAGTTTTTTGCTTCCTTTTTGTTTGCTAGCTAATTTTGAACAAGCTTTTGCGGTTGAAGCTGAGTCACAATCTTCTCCAAATCGTAGTCGGAAGTCAAGCCAAGTGACAAGCTTTGATACTGTTTCAAAAAAGTTGGTTAATCGCCAGGTAAATTTAATTTATCGTATTCAAAAAGCGCTATCGGAAGCCGATCCTAATAGAATGCGAGCCGTGGGAGGACAATTAATTACTCACACTGTAGTTGTAGAAAGTTTTCTTAAAAGTCAATATCCGCAACCCCAAGCTTTATGCAATCAAAATCGAAATGCTTCGGTTGATTTTATACCTCCTTTAAGTCCATCCTCTTCAAAAGTTTATTGTTCTTTGTATAATTCCAGCCGAGAATTATCAAAACTGACTCCAATCTTAGATAGACTTTTATCTCGACGTGGAGAATTAGCCATTGTAAGAGAATTGCCTTTAGTTAGCGGAGAGAAACAATCCGATTTAGTACTTCCGATGTCTCCACTTACCCGTCCAAATCTTAGAAAATTGGCGACTCCTTATGCTATTTTAGAACCTTCCGTGGAACCAGATACTTCATTAATTATTGGCAAGATAAAAAAGAGAGCAATCGCAAATTATGTTCCACCAGTTCAACCAGCAATTAAACCACCATCTGAAGCACTAAAGATTTTAACAAATGCAGAACAGTATTTAGCAACAGCAATATCTGTACTTCCTGCTGAAAATAATTTTCCAAATCCGAGAAAAATGACGGCAGAATTTAACCGTTTAGCTTATGATGTTGACCTCCAAGAAAAGCAAACTTACCGAAAATTGCTATTAATGCCTAATACGGGTATTTTTCGCGTATTGCCAAATCAAGCTTATCTTCGTCCCTTGAATACTGTAGAAAATCGCTCCCAAAAAAATATTCTCGATCGCTATCCTTTCCCAGTTTTGGGCAAACCCAAAGGGAACTTTACGCCCAATTTACCACTTCAAATAGTAAAAGGAAAGTTTCAGCTACAGTCCCAGGGAGTCGATTATGGTTTTATCGCAGAAATTGGTGATGTACCTTTAGAAAAATTGGATCGGGACTTACTAACTGTAGATCCTAAAAAGCGAAACAATTTAGTTAACTATCAGCCTCCTAGTAAATTAAATGCGCTACTTATGGAAAAGCGAAAAGTTATTACCGGCAAACACAAAAATTTCAATGTCGATGCCAAATTAAATCATACTTATTTAGTCCGTAATTTGCAGTTTCAATTACCAGAAATTATTACTAGAAATCAAGTAATTTCAGGCAAACAACGTCGCTATATAGACCAATTATTGCAAATGCAAAGTAGCGATATAATTGTTGCTTTTAGACCTGTACGCCGTCATTCTGATGGAAGCTATACCGTGACTTGGCGAGTATTGCAGCAATTAAAAGATCCGCAAATTGAAGATTTAGAAGATTATCTCAAGTTTCAAAGATAGAAGATGCGGAATTGGGGATGGGGCGTTGGGGATTGGGGAGATTTATTGAGAGTAATAAGTAACGAGTAACGAGTAGTAAGTAGCGAATAGGGATAAAAAGTTTACTCCGCTGTATGAAGATAATTTTTACTCAAATAATCTTTCCCATCTTTGAGGAAACCTACTTTTTTACTCCTAACTGCTCACTGGTTACTGATTACTGTTACCTATTAAGCCGGAAATAAGAATACAATGCTGGTAACTTATATTACTAGAGATTGCGTACTTACGACTTAATGATGCCAATGTTGTTAAATAACCGCTATCAAATTATTCGGACTTTGGGAAGTGGTGGATTTGGAGAAACTTTCTTGGCGGAAGATACTCAAATGCCTTCTCAGCGTCATTGTGTAATCAAACAGCTTAAGCCTATTGAGAATAATCCCCAAATTTATCAATTGGTACAAGAAAGATTTGCACGGGAAGCTGCAATTTTAGAAGAATTAGGAGGAGTAAGCGAGCAGATTCCTAATTTATACGCTTATTTTTCTTTAGAAGAAAAGTTTTATTTAGTTCAAGAATGGGTTGAAGGAGATACTCTAACAGGCAAAGTTCAGCAGCAAGGTTTATTTAATGAAAGCAGCGTTAGGCAAATACTATCAAATCTCTTACCAGTTTTAAATTTCGTACATAGCAAGCGGATTGTCCACCGCGATATCAAACCGGATAATATTATTTTGCGACATAGCGACGGTAAACCCGTGTTGATCGATTTTGGGGCGGTGCGGGAAACAATGGCAACGGTAGTAAATTCCCAAGGAAGTCTTACCCGTTCAATTATAATTGGTACACCTGGTTATATGCCTAGCGAACAAGCTGCGGGTAGAGCGGTTTATTCGAGCGATTTATACAGTTTGGGATTAACGATGGTTTATCTTTTGACTGGAAAATCACCGCAACAATTAGAGACAGATTCTAACACCGGAGAAATTATCTGGAAATCGGATGCGGGAATCACCGCTTCATTAAAGACAGTAATTGATAGAGCTATCGCATTTCATCCACGAGAACGATTTTCTACCGCTTTAGAAATGTTACAAGCTTTGCAAACAGCTACTCCTTTTCCAGCTACCGTACCTTTTCAACCCCAAGCTGCTACTTCTAACCAACCCACACAGAGTTTATCTCAACAACAAAACACTAAATTTCAGGAGAACAAATCTAGCAAGCAGTTAGGAATTTTACCCCAAAGTATAATTATTGGTAGCGTAATTGGAGTATTTGCTATTGGTGGGTTATGGTTATTAATTCCCAGGAATATTACACCCCAGCCGGAAATTCAAGCTGCTACAGAAACCGAATCTCAAGTTACTACAAATCCTGAACCTCCAGCTATTAAAGAACCCGAACCTCCAGTTATTAAAGAACCCGAGCCTCAAGTTACTACACAGCCCCAACCTCAAACTATAGTCAAACCAGTAGAAAATGATTTTTCTTGGCTGTCTTCAAGGAGCGTAACAGATGCAGATTTAGATCCGTTCGATGGTAAGGGTTTAGATATAATGAGAAATTCTATTTTTGCTCGTTACGGAAGACGTTTCAACAATCAATATTTACAACAGTATTTCAACGGACAATCTTGGTATACTCCCAAATATTCACCTCAAGAGTTTCCAATTCAATTACTTTCAAAACTCGAAATGCAAAATGTACAACTTATTGATAAATATCAAGATAGAACTGGTAAAAGATTTGTGAAAAAATGATTGAATTGAGAATCGGTCATTGGGCATTGGAGTAATTATTTAATTCCTAATTTATAATTCTAGCTCTTACAATCCAAAATCTGAAATCAAAAGATGTCTTTACGCTTTTGCAAGCAAAAACTAACGGTTAAATATACTAATGTATGTAAACCCAAAATGCCCCAATTCAAAGCCAAGTTTTCCCAAGTTGCATCATAAACTGCTGTTGGTTCAAAAGGTCGAATAGCTGTACTACCATCGGGTAATTTAATTGCTTCGGGAACCATTGCATTAATATCAATTAAACTACCATAAGCCCCGATTGACCAACGACTTAACATCAACCAAGAAATTACCTTGCCAATTCCTTTTATCTTGAATAAAACGCCGGAAAAAATAATTTGAGGTATTAGAAGTAAAGGCAAAGCGCTATTAGCTTGAGAAGCATTTTTTACAACTGCTGAAACTAATAAACCCAAACTCATACTGGTTAGCAGCGTTAAAAAAGTTGTAATTGATAATCCTAACGTCCAAGGAATAAGTTCGGATTGCGGCGATTGGAATAATAACAGAATTACTAATGATATCAATCCAGTCTGCAATAAAGCTAAACCAGCAAGAATAATTAATTTGGAACCGAGATAAGCAAATAAACCTAAATTAACTAATCTTTCCCGTAAATAAATAGCAGCTTCTTTAACGATTTCTTGCAACGAACTCGAAAGCCCTACCCATAAAGCCGCGCAGGTAAACACAAATAATACCCGTAATGCTAATGGTGCTAAATTAGCATCTGGATTGTCCGGTAAAACAAAAGGATTTTTATCGCCAAGGGCTACCGTAATTAAACCAATACCTATCGGTGCCGTTAATAGCGCCAAAATTAAATTAATGCGATCGCGCTTTTGAATATGAAAGTATCTTTGTGTAAGAATACTTAACTGTTTTGTAAAAGTAGCGCCGGAATTACGGTTATCGGCTTTTTTCGGTTTTGATGTTTGATTGCCTGGGCTGAGATGATTGGTTACGTAGCGACGAAAATCTTCTGAGCTATGAAATCTTTCTGCTTCATCAACGACATTTTCTGGTTTTTCTAACTGGTTATAAATATCAGCAAAGTCTTCGGTAACTCCAAAAAATCGCAAGCATTCAGCGGCAGGGCCAAAGTAACATAAACGCCCACCTTGTCCAAGAAATACAACGCGATCGCATAATTTTATATTCGCCGTGGCATGAGTCACCAAAATCACTGTTCTTCCTTGATTTGCCAACTTCCGCAACAACTGCATCATTTTTTTATCCAAACCTGGATCTAATCCGGAAGTCGGTTCATCTAAGAAAAATAATTTCGGATCTGCAAGTAACTCTACCCCAATACTTACCCGTTTTCGCTGTCCCCCACTGAGTTCGCTTATCAAAGCACCCCGACGGTGGGACATTTCCACATCTGATAAAGTTTTTTCTACGACTTTATCTACATCAATATCTGGTGGTAATCGTAATTTTGCAGCGTAGGTAAGTACTTGAGAAACCGTTAATTGACGGTGAATAATATCATCTTGCGGTACATAACCGATTTGAGTACGGTAAATATTAAAGTTGTTGCGTAAATCTTCCCCATTTAGATAAACTACGCCCTCACTTAGCTTTTCAGTTCCCAATAAAGAACGCATTAAAGTAGATTTACCAGCACCGCTACCTCCTACCAAAGCTACAAGTTGTCCCGGTTCAATCGGACAAGAAATATCGTCCAAACGCCGCTTACCGTTGGTTACAATTACCAAATTGCAAGCATCCAAGCGAATTTTATTTCCTTTATCAAGTATCTGTAAAACTGAATTTCGCAGTACTAAACTATACGGTCCGATCCGAATTGTTGAGCCTTCAGCTAAAACCTTACTTCCAGTAATTCTTTCTCCATCAACAAAAACACCGTTAGTACTGGAATCTCGGATAATATAGCGTCCTTGAGCATCTGTATCAATTGTGGCATGACGACGGGATACGGTAGGAGCATCCAAAGTCAAATTAGCTTTATCATCTCGCCCCAGCAATACGGAACCATTTTTTAACGAAACTGAATGCAGTTCTACCTTGTTATTTGTGACGGGTTGCTGGGGGTTATTGTATTTCAACAACACCTGATTCTCGGGATTTTGTCCAATTTGAATTTCAGTTCCGTTAGTAAGTAGAAACCCAGAATCTGAAGTAATGCGACTGCGATCGATATAAAGTCCGTTAGTGCTGGGTTGCTTTCCATCACCATCATAGATACGGTAATTGTCTCCTTCTCTGCATAATACTGCTTGGCAACGTCCTATAACCTGCCAATCTCGCGGAGCAACCAAATCTGCAAAGTCAGAATCGCGTCCAAATTTATGTTCGCGTTTTATTAATGTCAGGTTTAAAATATGTCCTTGATGATTTAACTCCAGATAAGGATTATCAAGAACTGTAGTATTACCTATTTGAGTCATTATTTATATCAAATGTGCTTTTTCACACCAGAATCTTAACAGTATAACTGCATATCGCAATAGGTAATTTATACTAAATATATTTTACTAATACTCCACCACATTCATTTTGACGGGTAAAAGTTTGTAGTAAGGGCTTTAGCCCTGATTCGGAGGACTGAAGTCCTCACTACGAACCTATTAAAACTAGTAGGACAGAGCATTAGTAATGATTTTGACAATCGTCTTCGATAGTCAAAAATAGCTAACACATTTGTTTTATTTGCTAATTTCCAGCAGCCCAGCAGACAAATTTTCTTATACATCGGTTCCCATCAGATTATAAATCTTAACTATACTCGTTGTTTATACAAGAAAATGAGTAAAATATATGACTAGTGTTCCTTTTGACTTACTAGCGCTCTAATTTATACAAATGCTGCTAAACAACCGCTATCAGATTATTCGGACTTTAGGAAGCGGTGGATTTGGAGAAACTTTCCTGGCAGAGGATAGCCAAATGCCTTCTCGCCGACTTTGTGTAATCAAACAATTGCGACCAATACAAAATAATCAGCAGGTGTATGAGTTAGTACAACAGCGGTTTGGACGCGAAGCAGCGATTTTGGAAGAACTAGGTGATGGTAGCTCCCAGATTCCAAGACTATACGCTTACTTTAGCGACAATGGGCAATTCTACTTAGTGCAAGAATATATTCAAGGCAAAACTCTTACACAGGTAGTTCAGGAAAAAGGCTTGATGGATGAAAATTATCTCAAACAGATTTTAATTAGTATTTTGCCAGTTTTGGACTACATCCATTCCAAAGGTATTGTTCATAGAGATATCAAGCCAGAGAACATTTTGATTGATATTGATGCTCAACCTGTATTAATAGACTTTGGTGCAGTCAAAGAAACTTTGGGAACCTTGATAACTCCTTCAGGCAACGCAACAAAATCAATAGTTATCGGTACGCCGGGATTTATGGCAACCGAGCAATCTGTTGGACGACCAATGTTTGCTAGCGATATATATAGTTTGGGGTTGACTGCAATTTTTCTACTTACGGGTAAAATGCCGCAAGAGTTAACTTCCGATCCTTCTACTGGTAAAGTATTGTGGCGGCAGTATATACCCAATGTCAAAGATGATTTCGCAGATATTTTAGACAAAGCAATTGGGTTTGATGCTAGAGAAAGATTTAAAACTGCCAGCGTTATGCTGCAAGCTTTGCAAACTGGAATTTTAAGCGTACCTTCTTCAGGGGTTTCCCATACGGCTCATTTTTCAGATACCGTCGCTCCGGGAATAACCTTACCACCCCAAACTCATTTAAATACTCATTTAAATACAGTTGCCATTGCTCCACCATCTTCAATTCAATATAGCGAGCCAAGAAACGGTAAAGGAATTCTTCTTGGTAGTTTGATTGCAGGTAGTTTAATTGGTGCATCAATTATCGTTGGTTTTGCCTTAAACAAGCAGCCTAAGCAACCTCCAACAATTACCCAACAACCACAACCAACCATTACACCCAAGACAAAGACAACTCCACAGAAATTGAACACACCTCAAACGACACCGATACCAAGCGTAATACCAATCATAAAGCCGACTTTTACTTTGCCACCAGCAACCTCACCCGATATAACTCCAGATATAGCTCCAGAAGTCCAAACCCCCATCAAACCACAAATTCCAATTCCTCCTCAAACAATTAATCCCACTCCAGATGTAGAAATTCCCCAGCAAAAGCAAACACCATTATCTCCTCCTGGAGACTTTACACCGCCACCAATTGAACAACCATCGCCAATACAAACAGTAGAAAATTATTACTTAAATATTAATCAAGCTCAGTATAAAACCGCTTGGAATCAGCTATCTCAACAATTCAAAGATAACAAGCGTCTTCATCCCAATGGTTATTTTTCTTATCTAAGTTGGTGGAGAGGAAAAGTTGAAAATGTAAATATAGAGCAAATCAACATTTTAGAAGCGAACACAGATACAGCTACAGTTGATGCTTCCTTAAGCTATTTAATGAAAAACGGTCGTATTATACCTAGTACCGTGCGTTTCTTCTTGACATGGGATGCTCAAAATCGTAGATGGTTGGTGAAAGATGCGAATTGAATACTTGGATGAAAGCACACTAAATAATACTTGCAATACCGGATTGATCTCTAGTTGATTGCAAGAAAAACTTTTGACAGGTTATAAGTAAAACTAAAAATACTCTTAAGTATTGCCTTATAATTGCTAATGATTAAATATGATTTAATATTGATGTTTAAATTTAGAAAATATAAAGTCTGGTATTGCTAGTTTAATGTATAACATTTGCTCGCTACATAACTATTCATGCTTTGTTTGATCGCGATATCTTTTAAATTTTTATATTACTTGTAAAATTGTTGTAATAATAGCTAAAAATCTACATGAGTTCTCAGCAAACTGATGCAAATAACGATCCATCAAAAGCATGGCGTAGTTTACGAGAAAATCTGATTCTAATTACCATCGCTTTGGTATTAGCATTTTTCATTCGGACTTTCATTGCCGAACCCCGCTACATCCCCTCAGATTCGATGCTACCAACTTTGCATACAGGCGATAGATTAGTAGTTGAAAAAGTTTCTTACAAATTTAACTCTCCTAAATTTGGCGATATCGTAGTTTTCCAACCACCACCAGAATTACAGCGTCGCGGATATTCTCAAGATCAAGCTTTCATAAAGCGCGTAATTGCTACTCCCGGAGACAAGCTTGAAATCAATGACGGGAAGGTCTATCTTAACGGTAATTTATTGCAAGAAGATTATATAAAAGAACCACCCCTACAGCCTTTTCCACTGGTAGAAGTTCCTCAAAACCAGTATTTTATGATGGGCGACAATCGTAACGATAGTAACGACTCTCGTTATTGGGGCTTTTTACCGAAAAAAAATATGATTGGTAAGGCAAGTTTCCGTTTTTGGCCTCCCGATAGAATCGGTACGATATGAAGTTAGGAGTTAGGAGTTAGGAGTTATGAGTTATTTGATTTTGGATTGGGAGTAGAGAGTAGTAAGTAGTGAGTTGCAAGTTAGTTGAATTATTCTTCCCCTTGTCTCCTTGTCTCCTTGTCTCCCTGTTCCCTCAAAACTGCAAGTAATACATTAACTGAGCGAGTGTTTCACCAGAGAGATTTAATCGCTTTTGAAAATCAACTATATTAGCGTAGGAACCATAAGAGCTACGATTATTTACTACCGCTTGTGCTAAAGAAGGATCGATAAAAGGTACTTTCAGTAAACCTTCAATTGTTGCGGTATTCGGATTCACAACACAGGTAATAGCATCTACAGATTCGTCATCATAATAACCAAAAAGTAAAATTATTTCTAAAGGCTTTAGCCGCTGTGCCGGTAAACCTAAAGCCGCCGCGATATCTTCTACACAGTAAAATTTGACACCAGTTTTAGCAAGTTCTACAAGAGTTCTAGCTTGATGTATGGACAAACCGGGCAAGCGCAGCCAGTCATCAACAGTAGCTTGATTCGCATCAATCCGAATGCCAAGTTGAACCGCGATCGCAATTTCTTCCCCCGATTTTAAACGGTAATAAGGATCGTTAAGCAACTTAGTTCGCAGTTTTTGCAATCTAGAATTGATTCGAGGCCACCAATTAGGATTCATGGGTAGATTATGGAAGTAGAGAGTAGCGAGTAGCGAGTAGCGAGTAGCGAGTAAAGAGTAAGCATTAGAGAATGGATGCTTGAGGAATCGAAAATAAGAACGAATTAGTAGTTTACTCCTAACTCATAACCCCTAACTTCTAAGTGTTTACTATTCTCTATTCCCTACTTTCTACTCACTACTCCCTACTACTCGCTGTCTAAAAGCTGACGGCGCTTTTGTTCAAATTCGTATTCGGATATTAATCCATCTTGGCGTAAAGCATCTAATTCTCGTAAATCTTGAGCAAGCGTTTTTACTCCTGAAGCTTTGGAAGAAAAAGTTGATTTTCCTGACTTACCTGAATTGAAATTACGATCGAAAGTATCTTCGTCTTGAGCCAAATACCAAACTGCTTCAATCGCACAAGCTACTTTGGGTATTGGTGTCCAAGAAAGTAATACATAAAGTATTCCCCACAACGGCTGTCCCAAATAAAACTTGTGTAAGCCTGAGATTGTTACCGCACCAGACAAAGCTAAAATTGCTGCAATACTTCGGCTTTTGTTTTTGGCAAGCATATTCCTAATTTATCCACCTTTTTACCTGCATTGAACTACAGAGCCGCTTTTCGGTTACTTTAAAATATATAGCTATACTCACAAAACGTGCGAAAGTCATATTAGCAAAATATCCTGCTTCGCGTCAGAATTTTAAATTTTATTCGATTTGAGGAAGAATCACTTACTGCTAAATTTACTGTAAATAAAAGTACTGCTATCACTAATTAGTTGTGGATAATACGCAATTTAAATAATATTAGTTTTAATCATATATAGTACGGTAACATATCAAAAATACATTTCTTTCTCTAATTAAATAGAACTGAACGCAAAAATAATTTTCTCAAATAGTTTGCTCGGTTCTATTTAAAGGTGTTTAAATATTCTTTACAATTTAATAAAGAATCTAAGTAGAAAGTCACTACTATCGCTTCAGCTTGTTCCCTAGATTAGTTGCGTGGATTAAAATAAAAATAGCAGGTGAAGTAACAATATATTAAATCTCACTACTCATTTAAATACAAATAATATGGGATTCTTTGACTCCGACATAGTTCAGCAAGAAGCGAAAAAGCTATTTGAAGATTATCAAGCATTGATTCAGCTTGGTAATAGCTACGGAAAATTTGACCGTGAAGGTAAAAAACTTTTTATCAGCAAGATGGAAGCGATGATGGAGCGCTATCGGGTATTTATGAAGCGCTTCGAGCTATCTGAAGATTTTATGGCACAAATGACAGTTGAGCAACTAAAAACTCAATTAAATCAATTTGGGGTGACTCCTCAACAAATGTTTGACCAAATGAATCTTACTTTAGAACGAATGAAAGCCGACTTAGAAAGAAATCCCTAATTGAGTTAAGAGCTAAAAGTTTAAACTTCTAACTCCTAACTCCTAACCACCGCATTATACAAAAAGCTATTTTGCTTTGGGACGAGTATATTTTGAAGGCGCTGTAAAACTTTGTGCAGGTACGCCTTTTAGCGCTCTTACCATAAAATCACGCCAAATCGGAGCTACATCGCCACCACCTGTCGCACCCCTAGACAAGGTTTTATTGTCGTCCCTACCAACCCAAACGGCCGTGGTTAACTGAGGTACGGTACCTACAAACCATACATCTTTTTCTGAAGATGTGGTTCCCGTTTTACCTGCTGTGGGACGACCTAAAGCCGCATTTTTACCCGTACCCCCAGCAACCACGCTTTGAAGAATGTTGATTGTGGAAGCTGCTGCCCAAGAATCTAGTACTAGTTTGGGTTTAGGCGTATTATCCAATAAAACATTACCCGTACTATCGGTAACGCGAGCAATTACCGTTGTTGGTGATTGCCAGCCGTAGTTAGCAAAAGTAGCATAAGCAGAAGCCATTTCCAACGGTGTTACTCCAATCGCACCCAGAGGCAAAGAAGTTACAGGTTCCATTGGACTCATGATACCCAAAGTCCGGCTGGTTTCAACGACCTTATTCATCCCGATAGCTTTACCAACCTTAATAACGGGAATATTTCGAGACAGCTTGAGAGCATGACGAATTGACATTGCACCGCCAAAACTGTTGTCATAGTTACGCGGTTTATACCAACCACTACCGTCACGATAGCTGACTGGAGTATCGTAGACGATTGAATTGGGAGTATATTTACCAGTAGCAAATGCAGCGTAATAAACAAAAGGTTTAAAAGCAGAACCGGGTTGCCTTTGAGCTTGGGTAGCACGGTTGAATTCACTTTTTTTGGAATCTACACCACCAACCAATGCTTTGACGTAATGAGTCCGGGGATCTACAGCGACTAAAGCAATTTGGTTTTTGTATAAACCTCGCCTCAACAGTCGATAATGCCATTTTTTGACAACATCTTCTGCCATTTTCTGAAAATTAATATCTACGGTTGTTTGTACCCGCATACCGCCTTTTAACAATGCATCGCGACCAAACTTTTTAGCTAATTCTCGCGAAACTTCGTTTGTAATATAAGGTAGAGCGCTACCTCCGAAGGACCTAATTTTACCCAGCTTAATTTCTTTTTTGAGTGCAGTATCGTATTCTTTTTGGTCAATCCATCCCAAAGTCAGCATTCGTCCCAGAACTACTTTCTGCTGATATTTAGCTTTCTTCATGCTAATAAATGGACTGTATTGCTCTGGTGCTTGGATTAAACCAGCCATCATTGCCGACTCAGCCAAATCTAATTGGCTCGCTGACTTGTTGAAGTAACTGCGTGCGGCAGTTTGAACGCCATAATTGTTGTGACCCCAATAAACTTGATTGAGGTACATTTCTAAAATATCGTCTTTAGAAAGTATTTGTTCGAGACGAATTGCTAATACAGCCTCAGCTAACTTACGAGTATATTCGCGTCGCTGATTAAGAAACAGGTTCTTCACCAACTGCATGGTGATAGTCGAAGCACCTTGACTAACTCCCCCGGATGTATAGTTGGTCACAATAGCACGACCTACACCTTTGGGGTTAATGCCGTGGTGAAAATAGAAATCGCTATCTTCGCTCGCTAGTACGGCTCGTTTTAATTCTGGAGATATTTTTTCCTTGACTACAACTTCGCGGTTAGCTTCACCGTGTAAACTCGTAAGCAGCTTACCTTTTATATCGTAAATGTAAGTTGTTTCAGAAGGAAAGAAGTTGCGTAGTTGTCTGACATCGGGTAAATTACGGAAACTAATTGCTAAACCGACTAATCCTCCCGCTACAATAGAGCTTGTCAGCATCGTGGCGGCTAACAGAGTTCCGCCAGCTACCTGACCGATTCCTTTGATAAATTCAAAGCCGGACGAAACCGGAGCCTGGGGCTGCTTTTTTTCAAAAGTCCTAGATGACACGGCTATCTCACTTCCTCACTTGTAAATAATAAGTCTAATTAATAAAGGCAGGTCAAAGCGGTTGTTTTTTGTAATTATATTAGTTTGTTGTTTGGAGCCATCTCTATTATTTATAGAGCGATCGCGACTAAGCTTACAACCAGAGTTAACACTATAAGTAGTAATTCCTAAATTAGTATGGGGCATACCGAATCTTGGTTACATCGGGGTACTGTAGAAATTTTCCCCCAAGGAGACGATTCCGATAAAGAATCCGAAAGTCTCGAAAAGCTTTTGAAAACAGCTAACAGACCTTTAAGAATTAAATTTGGCATCGATCCTACAGGTGCCGATGTTCACCTTGGTCATAGTATACCAATGCGGAAACTACGAGCTTTTCAAGATGCGGGTCATACAGCAGTACTGATTATTGGTGATTTTACCGCTAGAATAGGCGATCCGTCAGGTAAATCGGAAACACGTCGTCAACTTACACAAGAAGAAGTTCTTCAAAACGCGAAAAACTATCTAGAGCAAGTTAAACCGATTTTGGATTTTGACACACCAGGTAGGTTAGAAGTCCGTTATAACTCCGAATGGCTTAACAAGTTGAACTTAGGAAAGATTTTGGAGTTACTTTCAACAATGACAGTGCAGCAGATGTTAGCAAAGGAAGGCTTTGCCGAACGCTATAAGAAAGAGAATCCTATTTTTATTCATGAGTTCCTATATCCATTGATGCAGGGCTACGATTCAGTCGCTGTTGATTCAGATGTAGAATTAGGAGCAACTGACCAAAAGTTTAACATTGCTGTCGGGCGAGATTTGCAACGTCACTTCGGTAAAAAGCCTCAATTTGGGCTGTTGTTACCAATTTTGGTTGGTACCGACGGCGTTCAAAAAATGTCAAAGTCCCTGAATAACTATGTCGCTGTCGGCGAACACCCTTCACAAAAGTATCAAAAGCTACAAGCTATCCCCGACGAACTCCTATCTGATTATTTTGAACTATTAACAGATTTAGAAGAAGACAATCTGCCACAAAACCCTCGCGATCGCCAACAATTATTAGCTAAAGAAGTTGTAACTCAGTATCATGGCGAACAAGCAGCGATAGAAGCAGAAAAAGCTGCTGCATCTGGAGGCAAAGCTGGTGAAGTCCCAGAATATTCTTTAGCCGAAGTAGAATTCCCTGTAAAACTATTTTATCTTCTCAATGCTAGCGGTTTATGTAAAAGTAGCGGCGAAGGAAGAAGAAAAATTCAGGAAGGTGGAGTGCGCTTAGACGGCGAAAAAATAACAGATACCGACGCTACCTTTAATACATTAGAAGAATTACAAGGTAAAGTTTTACAACTTGGCAAGAAGAAGTTTGTCAAGCTTTTACAGTGAACACTGACTAAGGTCAAAGGTTAAAGGTTAAAGGTCAAAGGTTGAAGTTCTCCTTATTCCTTCATTGTCTCTCCTTGTCTACCCCCTCTCCCCCCTCTCCCCATCTCCCCCCTCTACCCCCTCTCCCCCCTCTACCCCCTCTCCCCATCTCCCTCTCCTCCTCACTCCCTATGCAAAAAATCATAGTCCCTTTAGACGTAGCAGATGAATCAAGTGCGATCGCGCTAGTTGAAAAGCTCTCCGAAGTTACTTTTTTCAAGGTTGGTTTGGAGTTGTTTACTAGCTGCGGGCCGAAAATTATTGAAGTACTAAAATCTCGTCAAAAAAAGATTTTTCTCGATTTGAAGTTTCACGATATTCCCAATACTGTAAAAGGTGCTTGTCGTAGCGCTGCTCGTTACGGTGTAGATATACTGACAATTCATGCTACTGCTGGTAAAGATGCACTCCAAGCTGCTACGGAGGGTTTATCTGAGGGTGCTGCACAAGCTGGGGTTGAACCGCCGAAGTTAATTGCTATTACTTTGCTGACTAGTATTTCTTCGAGGCAATTAGCATTTGATTTAAAGGTTCCTTTAGAATTGCCGGAATATGCCCTGCAAATGGCGCTTTTGGCAAAGGAATCGGGGTTAGATGGGGCTGTATGTTCACCTCAAGAAGTTGCGAATTTACGAGATGTTTGTGGAGATGATTTTTTATTCGTTTGTCCGGGTATACGTCCAAGCTGGGCAGATAAAGGCGATCAAAAACGAACTTTTACTCCAGCACAAGCTTTACAAGCGGGTGCCGATTATTTAGTGATTGGCAGACCGATTACTGCTGCCGATGAACCAGCGTTGGCTTGGAAAAAAATTTGTGAGGAGATTAACAGTTAACAATTATCAATTATCAATAAAAATAACATTCTCAAATTGTTATGGAAATTAATGAATCCGATTTTTTCAAAAAAGCGGGTTTTTAGCCATCTCTTTGTTTACGTCGTTTAAATCGAGCATATTATGAAGTTAAGAATGGCGTAATTATTATGGTTAGAAAGAAAAATTATTATTTATTGCTTTTATGTAGCTTTTGGTTTGCTGTATCTAATACATTTAATTATTCTGCATTAGCCGCAAACTCTGTAATTGAATTTAAAAAAGAAAAATCTTCTTGCTCAAATCAAGACTTATCACAATTAACTAATAAATTATTGCGAGATTTACCAGCTTATTTTAATCGTGCGACTCAACGCGCTCGCCGTTTGGATAGGTCTGTACAGGTTTATAGTTATATGTTGGTAGCTGGGAAACCCGATTTTCAACCTTTACCCTTGAAAAGCTGGACGGATGGGACAACGGATGAGGTAGCGGATGGGGTAGATAAATCAACGGGTGCCAAGAAGGGAGTTGAACAAGTATTTTTTTCAACTTTAGAGCGGCAATATGTAAAGGGTAAAGCGTTACAGTTACAACAATTTCACTGGCTGTTTTTGACTAAAACCGAAAGTGGTTGGCGAATGTCAATGATGTATTCGCAAACTGGTGGTTATCCCAAACAAAAACCACCAACTCCACCAAGAGAAAGTAGTAATAGTGCTGTAGGGCAAGGAATTAAAACTTGGTTGCGCGATTGTCGGGCGGGAAGCCTAAGATAATTCTTTGTTCGTAGTAAGCGATTTATCGCTTTCTTAAGTGCTGTATTCTCAAAGCTAGTAGTTTGTAGGTTGGGTTAGGCACACGAATAGAATAGTTTGTAATCAATAATTAATGTTGCGCCGTAATCCAATATCCGAGATATTATTAGTCCACAAATATTTTTAACTTCCCAAAAAATATCTTTTATCTATAGTCATAATGTTGGGTTACGACACGATAAACAAAATTTTGAATTACCAACTAGATTTCTTTCATGTCTAACTCAACCTACAATCTAGATTCCTAAATTGTGTTGAATCCAACCTACGATCTAATTTCTTTAACTTTATAGGTTGTTAAATCGAACTGCCAAAATTGTGTTGATGAATCGCGAGTCCTACTGAAGTAAAAGAACCTTGAATCCTCGGAAAATATCAGCAATATTTCAGTTAAATAAAAATGTAGCAATATATCCATGCTACAAAAACTAGGTTAAACTGGATTATCTTAGTCTGTAATCCCTCCCAAACTTATATTGTGTGGGAGTTGTAAGTTTCAAAAACAGCTAAGAGTTTAAAAGTTATTTCCTCCCATATGGGAGATTTTTGTTTTCGAGGTAGTTAAAATCAATGAATCCAGTTGATTTAGCGTTTGCACCAGCGTTAAAACAGTCAGAATTAATCCGTCGTAAGGAAGTTTCGCCGCTGGAGTTGGTGGAATTATATTTGGAACGCATTCAACAATTTAATTCTAAGTTAGGAAGTTATTTTACTGTTACGGCAGAGCAGGCAATTGATGATGCTAGAAGCAAAACCGAAATGCTGGCACAAACTGAGGATTTGCCTTTATTTTTCGGCGTGCCAATTTCAATCAAAGATTTGAACCCAGTTGCTGGCATTCCCTGTAGTTACGGTAATGCAGCATTACTCGGCAATGTTCCGGATTATGATGATGGTGTAGTTGCAAAAATTAAACAAGCTGGATTTATAATTCTAGGCAAAACGGCAAGTTCGGAATTAGGTTCATTTCCTTACACTGAAGCTACGGGTTTTCCCCCAACTAGAAATCCTTGGAATTTAGAATATACTTCTGGTGGTTCTAGCGGTGGTGCTGCTTCGGCACTTGCGGCGGGATTGTGTTCAATAGCACAAGGTTCTGATGGTGGCGGTTCAATTCGCGGCCCTGCGGCTTGTTGTAATTTAGTTGGTATCAAGCCATCTAGGGGAAGAGTTACTCACGCACCGGTTGGCGATCGCCTGAATGGAATTGCCACAAATGGTCCAATAGCTAGGACTGTAGCTGATGCCGCAGCTTTATTAGATGCTATGTCTGGCTATGTTTCAGGAGACTCGTACTGGTTGCCAGAACCTGAAAAAACATTTTTCGCTTCCAGCCAAGAAAAAATAGAAAATCTACGCATCGCCTTTTGTACAAGCATTCCTCCTTTAGGAGAAGCAGATGCAAACACTCATCAAGGCGTAATCCAAACAGTTAAATTATTAGAAGAATTAGGACATACAGTAGAAGAAAAATGTCCTGATATTAGCGCTTTAGTAGAACCATTTCAGATAGTTTGGCAAGCCAACGTAGCTGCTTCGGGAGTTCCTGTAGAAGTTTTACAACCTTTAAATCGCTGGCTATTATCCAGAAGTTGTTCTGCTGGAGAATACTTACGGGCAGTGTACCAGATGCAGATGGTAGCTCGAAAACTGGTTGCGTTTTTCGACAATATAGACGTATTAGTAATGCCAGTTTATCTACATTCACCCATCCGCGTTGGTGAATGGGCTGCCTTAAGTCCCGAAGAAACATTTGATAATATAGTCCGCTGGATTGCACCTTGTCCAGCAGCAAATGCTACCGGGCAACCTGCAATATCTCTTCCCGTTGGTTTTGATGAAAAAGGTTTACCCATAGCAGTACAGTTAATTGGAAAACCCGCCGCTGAAAACACGATTATCAGCTTAGCAGCACAATTAGAAGCAGCAAACCCAATTTACGAAAAACGCCCGAACAATTATCAATGAACAATGAACAGTTAACAATTAATAATTAATTAGTTATTGATAATTGATAATTGATAATTGATGACTGTTACGAACCTTTACACCGCTTCCCTCTCGGAGTCGCATCGGGATAAAAGGTAATGATTCCTTTATTCTTTCTGACAAAAACTGTTGGAAAACTTGTTCCGGTTTCTTTATCTAATTGTTGATATATACAAGCACCTTCGGTGTTTTTCTGCTGTTTATATACTTTCGTTACATCTAATAAAAGTTCTTCGGCATTAGATAAATAACCGTAACCTTTAATTTCATCTCTTATAGTGCGATCGCCCTGTTTTATTACTACGCCCATTGTATAAATTACGCCTGGAATTACTTCTTGTCTTCCTGGGTTTACGGGAAGTCTGCCAGCAATTTTTTGGTTTTGCAGTTGTAAATATCTACCAGAAAAATGCAATCCGCCGATATCGTTTTCGTTGTGTATTTCACCGCAGAATATATGTTCAAAGCCTTTATTTTTGAACCAAATATCAGTTAGGTCTTCTAAGAATTCTAATCTGTTTGTACGACCGGGACGCAGTTGATTATTGGTAGCGATTCTAATCTTTGTTAATACTTCTGGATAAGCTGATAAAAGCTTTTTAAACTGATTCGGTTCAACTTTTGTACCTATAGGGCCGCAAGTTTTAAGTACTGCTTTATCAAATGAATTTAGCTGAGGTGCTGGTGGTGTAATGTCTAATTTAGCTCCCGATGGATAATTGACTCGCACCGGGTTATTTTGATTATCAAAGAAAGGTAAAAGGTCTGTATCTTTCGGCTGAGCGTTAACTGGGTTATCTAGACTAATTGAAGAAATTAATACTAAAGTAGTTAATCCGCTAAATATTCTTTTCAGGTTGGATGCAATATTCGGTTTCATCAGAAGACTTTTGCTATTTTATTTTGTGTGATACAAGTCTTCTATCATAATTCACGGAAATATAACTAATTGGGTTTGTAGTAAGCGATTCATCGCTCAATAAGTGAAGATGAGCCAAATTTCCTTATATATACCGTTACGACATTCAAAAAATAGCGAATAAACTGAATAGGTTAATTAATAATTTATTTACTATTTACCTTTAACGCTTTGGCAAAAATATGTTTAAAAAGTCTAATTTTATAGTAGTATTTCTGCTGTTTGCGATATTTGTCGGAATTGGCGATAGCTTTTTACCAGAACCGATGAAATCTGCTAGCCTCAATACTCGAACAAGCATCAATAAAACTTTAGTTGGTTTATTTCCCACTCGGAAGTCAAAACTTAAACCCCACGAAAGAACTCGTAAAGCCATAGACGAAGCTGAACAAGGGAAATAAATTGGGCATGGGGAATTGGGCATGGGGCATTGAGGATTGGGAATTGGGCATTGAATTAGGAGTTATTAGGATTAAGGAAAAAAATTAGCGAGCAAGATGCTCGCACTACGAATTTATTAGAACTATCAATTCTTAACTTCTAACTTCTAACTTCTAACTTCTAACTCCTAACTTAAATCTAAGCTTCCTGCATCCAGCTAAACATGGCGCGTAAATCTTTACCTACATTCTCGATGGGGTGTTCGGCTTCTTGACGACGCATCGCTGTAAATCCTGGTTTGCCGGATTGATTTTCGACCACGAAATCTCGCGCAAATTGCCCGGATTGAATTTCTTTGAGAATTTTACGCATTTCTACTTTGGTTTGGTCGTTTACTACCCTTGGGCCTCGGGTATAATCGCCATATTCAGCAGTATTTGAAATGCTATCGCGCATTTTTGCAAGTCCGCCTTCCACAACTAAATCAACAATCAATTTGACTTCGTGGAGACATTCAAAATAGGCTAACTCTGGCTGATATCCTGCTTCTACTAAGGTTTCAAAACCGGCTTTGATTAAAGCACTCAAGCCACCGCACAATACTGCTTGTTCGCCGAATAAGTCAGTTTCGGTTTCTTCACGGAAGGTGGTTTCTAAAATACCACCACGGGTTCCGCCGATACCTCTGGCGTAAGCCATTGCTTTGTCCCGTGCAAGTCCAGTGTTGTCTTGATAAACTGCAAACAAACAAGGTACCCCTTGCCCTTGTTCGTAGGTGCGCCGTACTAAATGTCCGGGACCTTTAGGCGCTACCATTACCACATCTACATTTTCAGGTGGTACAACTTGTCCGAAGTGAATATTAAATCCGTGAGCGAAGGCGATAACGTTTCCTTCTTCTAAATTAGGTTCAATTTCTTCTTTATAAACGGTTTTTTGTACCTCATCCGGCAGCAAAATCATAATAAAGTCAGCTTCTTTCGCAGCGTCAGCTACACTTTTAACAGTTAGCCCGCCTTCTTTGGCTTTAGCAGCAGACTTACTACCCGGATACAGTCCAACAATCACATTCATACCACTATCTTTAAGATTGAGAGCATGAGCATGACCTTGAGAACCAAAGCCGATAATCGCTATAGTTTTTCCTGCTAAAAGGTCTAAGTTAGCATCCGAGTCGTAGTACATCCGAGCCATAATTTCGCCTTACTGAGATAAGCATCCCGATCGATTACAGACTTTTCATATTACCGTAAAGCGGGTACTGATTAATAAGGTAATTCGTAATTCGTTCGATGTATTTTGAATTGCTGGTTTGAATATAGGTAACAACAGAAACCCAGTATCTTGAAGATACCGGGTTTTTAAAGCTACGTATTTTTTCATGAGTTTATCTTAAAAACCCACCCATAACCCATCCAATAGCTAACCCGACTGCGGCAATTCCACTTAAACTCAGCATTGCTGCATCAAAACTATCTAAGGCATTTCTTAACTGTCTTCCAGATTTATTAGCGGTAACAATTAAATTACAATACCAAACTAAATGAAAAGCCCATTCGCCTAAACCTATTAGGGCTAATACTATCGTAAAAAATAATATAAAAGCTGGAACTACAATTCCACGGGTTTTAGATACAAAGATTAATACGAATACGAATAATACAAGATTAAATCCTAAAAAACCCATAAATAATGGGTTGAAAGCTGGTGTTCTTAAATAACATAAGGCAACTGCTAAAATAACCCGTGAAGCAATTAAAGAAACTACTAATAGCTTGGTACTTTTGAATAAAATATAAACTGTAGCTGCTAAAGGGAAAATGGCGAAATAAATTGCTATTAATTGTTTTAATCTATCTGGGTTGAAGTCTAAAAAATAGAATGGCTCTACTTGAGATATATTTATCATCCAGCCATTAAAAACAGAAATAATTAAAAATGTTGCTAGCCAACCCCAATTCATTACTAAAGGGTTTTGTGCAAATCTACGGTAAGATTCGTTATTATTTATTGTGTTAGATACGATTTTGAAAGGTAACATAGGTAGATTTTTGGTTCTATTTTCCGTAATTTAATTTAGCAGTTAATCAAAGCTAAAAAATGATATCTAAAGCACATATCATTGAAAATCATTCAAACGAATTAATTTAAAAAGTTATATGCAATAATTTAATACAATTTTAATTTAGTTTTTACTTTGGAATAATTAAACATATTTATACAATACATAGTTTCGCTAAAAAGAAATTCAATAGTAAGGAATATGCTAAATATTAATATTCAGCATAAATGCAATTCTTATTTATAACTATTATTTTTAATATTGAAAATTATTGCTTGTTAATTAAAACAATAACTATGATGAAGTTTCTTGATTGATTATTTCTACTTCTGCAACTGACAATTTAATATTGACGGCTTTTACTGAATCTTCAATGCTGCTAACTTTACTAGCGCCGGGAATCGGTAATATACAAGGCGATTTGGAACGTAACCACGCTAAAACGATGCAGTATACTGATACATTTTTCTCTTCGGCTAACTTGGCGATCGCCGCAACATCTTTCAAACCACTATGGCGACGACGACCGCCAAATGGACTCCAAGGAAGAAAAGTTAAACCCTCGTTTTCGCAATATTCCAGTACTCCATCGGTTTCTGGTTGCCGTTGCCAAGGACTATATTGATTTTGCACTGAAACGATATCAACCACATCCCGCGCTTGCTTAATTTGTTCTACCGAGAAATTAGAAACTCCAATATTATTAATCATTCCTGCTTCTTGAGCTTCTTTCGCAGGGGTAAGAGATGCTTCAATGCTGTAATCTGGGTCTGGTGAATGATATTGCCAGATATCTATAGGTTTATTACCGCCAAAAGCTGCAAAACTGACTTTAATAGTTTCGCGTAGATGCTCTGGATTGCCGTTGCGAGTCCAGCTTTGATTAGGACGCATCAAACCGCCTTTTGTAGCGACAACTACATTACTGGTATCGTCGCTATAAGTTTGCAAAGCTTTGTGAATCAATCGCTCGTTATGATGCTTGTCCGATTCGTCTTTACAGTATGAGTCGGCAGTGTCGATAAAGGTTATGCCCAGATCCAAGGCACGATGAATAACCTCGATCGATTGCGATTCGGTAGGGCGATCGTAAACTGACATTGGCATTCCACCCAGACCGATCGCACTTGCAGAAACACTGCTTTTCCCAAGTTGTATGATTTCCATATTTATTACTAAAATCCCCAGCGCCATTATTGGTTTAACAGCTAAAGCAGGAATTCAGAAACCATCCAAAGGCTATACTTTTACATTTTTATAAAAAATATTCCCGCCTTTATTTTTTACCTGGGACAGATGACAAAAAATACACAATATCCTGAACGTTAAAGTGATGAAGGGGGTAGGACTCACAGCCCTTGTTATATTTAGGAATATTATATTTAAAACTTGTAGCTATAGAATATTTATCAAGTTATCTTAAACCAAGATATTAACAAATTAGCTCCAAATTACATCAGTATTTACACTTTCATTATGTTGAAATTCTACACTCAGTTTTCTCCGAGTTTATTAAAAAGTAAATCTTGTTTATTTTTAAGTCTTTTCTTAGGAAGTTTAATTATTACGAGTTGCGCGTCAGAGTCTTATGACAAAAGTTATAGCGAACCGCAGAGTATAGTCTCAGAGGATGCAGTTCAGGAAGTGGCCGATGTTGCTCAAATCAACGAACCACTACCGCAAAAAAAACCGCAGCTAATTAAAAAAGCGAAAATGACGGTAATTGTTAAATCTTTAGACAAAAGCGTTGATGCTGTAGAGCAGATTATTAATAAGCAAAAAGGCTATTTGCTTAGTTTAGAAGAAAGACAACTTGATGATTCCTATTCTCGTCCCAGCGCTTCAGTTGAAATGCGAGTTCCGCAAAACCTTTTAGAAACAACTCTCAATGAATTAGCTGAATTAGGAACCGTACAAAATCGTAATATCAGTGCTGAAGATGTTGGCGAACAAATAGTTGATTTTCAAGCAAGATTGAGCAATTTACGCAGAACCGAAACTAATTTACAGAAAATTATGGATAAATCGGGTTCTGTCAAAGATATTTTAAGCGTTGCTCAAGAACTGAGTAAAGTGCGAGAACAAATTGAACGAATTACCGCTCAATTAAAAAACCTGCAAAATCAAGTTGCTTATTCCATGATTACGTTAAATTTAGAAGCAGCAGTTTCAAGTACTAGCAATCAACCAGGATTACCGTCACAAGTTCAAGATGCATGGAATAATTCTACTAGTTCCTTCGGTGCATTTACCGTTGGATTGATGAAATTAGGTATTTGGTTGATCGTTTACAGCCCCTATTTATTAATTTTGGTTGTTGCTGGGTATTTTCTTAAGCGTAGATTTCTTTCTTCGCAACCTTTAGCGCAAACCCCGCGTTCGAGAAATTCTGAAAATAATTAATTGGGTATTGGGAATTGGGAATTGGGAATTATTCAAATGATAAATTTATTTTCTTGACGAATAATCTCGTTGGCTTAATTGATAATGAAGATTAACAAACCCGGCATCTTTGAGATATCGAGTTTTTAAGAGGATGCATTTTTTCAATATTTAAAGTTTTGAACATTAGATATCCATAAAATTACTTATTTTCCGGACAATCTTTCACAAATATCGAAATGTTCGGTAATTTGCTTTATCAAAAGAATAATATTTTAAGATAAACGAATCGTAAATCAATGTCCTATCTCCAATTCCCCATGCCCCACGCCCTATTCCCATACCCATCTTCACTCATAAAACTTTACGAAACAATAAAATAACTTACCTTTGTACTTTTTATCACGAAATAATGACCGTTAAGAATGCCAAGATATGTGTTAGCACAAGCGTATCCGAACTCTTATGCCAGAATTACGCCAATCAATCGCCCAGCATTATCACGAACGCACTAAGTACGATCCAGAAACTTTATCGGCCAAAAATAAAGGCTTGGATTGGGCTAAACAACCCGTACCTTTTAAAGAGTACAAAATTGGTTCTACTTTCGATTTAAAGCCTTATGTTGAAGAAAAACCGGGTTCATTCACTAACAACTTGGAAGCGCAATGGTGGCAAAGACTTTCCAGACTGCTGTTTTGCAGTTATGGTTTGACTGCCAGAATGCCTTCTATGGGAAGCACGGTTTACCTGCGTGCTGCTCCTTCTGCGGGAGGTTTGTATCCGGCGGAGATGTATTTAATTTCTAAAGGTACGCCGCTTTTACCGCCTGGTTTGTATAACTATCAATGTCGAACTCATTCCCTAATGAATTATTGGGAAAGTGATGTTTGGCAAAAATTGCAGTCAGCTTGTCTGGGGAATTCTTCTTTAGAAAACGCTGAGCTAGCAATCGTCATCACTTCTGTTTTCTATCGTTCTGCTTGGCGTTATGAAGATAGGGCTTACCGTCGAATTTGCCTTGATACGGGACATCTAATCGGTAACATCGAATTAGCTGGCGCTCTAACTAGCTATCGTCCCCATTTAATCGGCGGTTTTGTTGATGAAGATGTCAACGAACTGCTTTATATAGACTCCAAACAAGAGCAGGCGATCGCAGTTATTGGTTTGACAGATTTGCAAGATACTAAGCAAAAAACTGATGTAGTTCGTACTGCTTTACCTTCTGCCACCGAAACTGATTTTCCTCAAATTCCCGATGGAGAATTGCTCGATTATTTCCACCGTGCAACACAGATTGAACCGGGCACAACTGGTAAATTAAATTTACCGGAAGTAAAGCAGGATAAGTCGATTGAGGACAAATACAACTTTAGTTTTTGCGATAAAATTTCCACCGAGACTAAACCCGTTTACTGGGGTAAAAAACTAGAAGGGTTAGAAGAAACGATTCTTAAACGTCGTTCTACTCGTGCTTTTAGCGGTGAAACTTTGCAATTTGATGACTTAAAAGCTTTACTCGATTTCACTTATCAACCCCAAAATTACATTGACCAAAATTTAGATAACTCCCCAGACTATTTCGATTTAAATCTAATCGAAACCTTTATTGCTGTTTCTGGAGTAGAGGGTTTGGAAAGGGGTTGTTACTATTACGCTCCTTCTTCACAGGAATTGCGTCAAATACGCTTCAAAAATTTCCGAAGAGAGTTGCATTTCCTCTGTTTGGGGCAAGATTTGGGACGAGACGCATCTGCTGTCATTTTCCATACTGCCGATCTCAAAAGCGCTGTGGCTCAATACGGCGACAGAGTTTACCGCTATCTGCACATGGATGCCGGACATTTAGGGCAAAGACTTAACTTAGGTGCAATTCATTTAGGTTTAGGCGTTAGCGGTATTGGTGGCTTCTTTGATGACAAAGTAAATGAAGTCCTCGGTATTCCTGATAAAGAAGCAGTTCTGTACATCACGACTTTAGGAAGACCAAGATAAGTAAGCGCACGCTTTGTAGGAGGAATATGCCGATTTGAAGGTAAACTCAAGCTTTAAATATTCTTCAAATATGCTTAATAATTAGCAACATCTATCAATGCTGATTATTAGATAGTTAAGTAATATTAAGATGAAAGTTTATCAAGAATCGGTATTGCCCGTACCTAAATATCATAAACAAGTGTAAATTTAGGGTTTAAGATTATTAATCCGTTAAAATACTTATATATAAGATAATTCGAGAACTTATAAGGCTTAATGTCAAAAGAGGCGGCATAAGGCAGTATAACTTTCAAATACCACAGATATCAAATAAAAACGAATGACTAAATATTTAATATTGAAATTTATCCGAAAATTTATTTACACAAAAATACCTGAAACGGCGTTTTACTATGTGAATACTTATAAATTCATTAAGAAAAGTTTTTAAAAATAACACAGTATGAATATTATTGGTAGTCAATGGGTGACTCTAGAGTCTTTTTCAAGTGAATTTATTACCGTATATTCACATAGATTCTTTCAATTAGTTTTATTAATATGCTCAAAAGAGACATTTTTGAGTTATAACCTTTAAAATGAATTGTCAACCTGTAATATTACTTACCCAACTTCGGTTAATATCAACTTTGTAATCGGCAGCCAAAGCCTTCTTTGCAGCAATTGCTAATAAGGAATTTTTCCCGAATTGTTAGTAAATATGCCGGATACTCTATGTGGTAAGCATGAAGTTCATAGAATATTACTTAAAACCATTTGCATTTTTCGGATTAAAAATCCCGTACTTTATCTCGCTCTCGTCATAAATCAAAAAAATTACCAGTTTTGACATTCAGAGGTATCAATGACTATTAATAGTTTTACTCAAGCAAAAAGACCAAAAAGACCAGTTAAACAGCAATTAGAATACCAACGACCAGAATACCAACGACCAGAATATCAACGACCAGAATATCAACGACCAGAATATCAACGACCTAACTTGATCGTTCCTGATGTTCCTAGCGTTCCTGATGTTCCCGACGACTACATGGGAACACCGGAAATTGGTCCAGACGGCAGCATTTTCACTTGTCCCAATCGCGGAAGAGTCGCAATCTTCATCGATGGTGCGAATTTATTTTATGCAGCATTGCAGCTTGGGATTGAAATTAACTATGCCAAACTACTCAGTTGCTTAGCGAAAGATTCAAAATTGTTGCGTGCATTCTTCTACACGGGAGTAGATCCAACTAACGAGAAACAACAGGGTTTCTTATTGTGGATGCGTCGGAATGGCTATCGCGTTATCACCAAAGATTTAGTGCAATTCCCAGATGGTTCCAAAAAAGCCAATCTTGATGTAGAGATTGCCGTAGACATGATGAATTTAGCCCCTTACTACGACACTGCGGTTTTGGTAAGCGGTGATGGCGATTTAGCTTATGCAGTAAATGCAGTCTCCTATCAAGGTTCCAGAGTAGAAGTAGTTAGTTTGCGTTCAATGACTAGCGAAAGCTTAATTGACGTTGCCGACTGCTTTGTTGATTTAGATGCAATCAAAAAACATATTCAAAAAGAATCAGATTCAGAGTATAGCTATAGACCGTTATCAAATTTTGACATACACCCACCAATTCACGTAGAGCAACCACATTACCCAAAATCTTAATTAGTAATTCGTGATTCGTAGTTATGAATAAAGCAATTTTAGATTTTAGATTTTAGATTGATTCAGAACGGGGATACTTGTAAAACCATTACCGTCTTCTTTTCCCTCTCCTTAATAAGGAGAGGTAAAGCAAGATTCTGTATTGGAATTTAAAACGGTTTTGAAACTGTGTTCGTGGAATATCCGCGTAAATGACAATTTAAAATCTTTGAAGCTTTTAGTTAATTCAAAATCCAAAATCTAAAATCCAAAATTAGACATTAGTCACAATTGCGAATCACGATTTGTAAATTATGAAGCTGGTAAATCAACGCTGTAAAGCGTTTTTCCTTCTAAGTTATGCAGCGCAACGCTCATAACTTTGGTTTGAGAATTGATTTTCACCGTACCAAAAAACTGCAAACCATCTTTTGGCGATCTATTTGGTTTCATTGTCGAGTCTACGCTTTGAAACTTTACTTGCGGGCCAAAAGTATTATCAAGCTGATTTGGGCCAAAAGTGCCGGAATTCAAAGGACCGGCAACAAACTCCCAAAATGGTGTAAATTCCTGAAACTGTGCTTTGTTGGGGTCGTAATAATGGGCTGCTGCATAATGCACGTCAGCAGTTAACCAAACCACATTGCGGATATTCTTCTGTTTGATAAAACGCAATAAATCGGCAATCTCTAATTCACGTCCCAATGCCACACCATCACCATTAGATGCATTTTCAAACTTGGTTTTACCATCTTTGACTAACAACCCGATAGGCATATCCGAGGCAATTACCTTCCAAGTTGCTTTGGAGTAAAGTAATTGATTTTTCAACCAGCGCACCTGAGAGTTACCTAAAAACGCCGTTGCCGCACTCGCTTGTTGCTGTCGGTTAGCCGTATTAGGTCCTCGGTAGCTGCGTTCATCCAACATAAAAACTTCTAAATTAGACCCATATTTATAAGAACGATAAATTTGTTCTGGATCAATATCGTCAAAGCGAATGGGTGTATACTCCATAAAAGCTTGCTTGGCTCTGGCTGCTAACAGAGAAACACTTTTAATTTTGTAGCGATCGTCATCCAGAATCTCGCCAGGATACCAATTATTAGTAGTTTCGTGGTCATCCCACTGCACCAACTGCGGAACTTCAGCATTAAACCGCTTCACATTTTCATCCAGCAAATTATAAACATAATTGCCGCGAAACTCCTGTAAAGTTTCCGCAACCTTGGACTTTTCCGGGGTAACAATATTTTTCCAAATACTGCCATCATCCAATTTAACTTCAGATTCAATTGGCCCGTCGGCGTAGATATAATCACCAGAATGAATAAAAAAATCCGGTTTTAGCTGCCGAATTGTCTCGTAGATTTTCATCCCGCCAAAGTCTGGATTAATACCCCAACCTTGTCCCGCAGTATCTCCAGACCAAGCAAAGAATATATCACCGTTTTCAGCAGGAGTGCGTAATTTTCCTGTATAAGGAGCGCTGTAAGTATTGATATCGGCTAAATCCTGAAAAATCACGCGGTAAAAAACTTGCTCTCCACTTGGCAAATTATTCAAATTGACTCGCGCAGTAAAATCGCTAACTTCCAAAGCCGCAGGGACCAATAACTCTTTTTGCATCCTTGAAAGATTCGTTAGTTGCATAATCAACAATCGCTCGCGCCGGTTTATCGCTACGACTCCAAATAACCGCACTATTGCCGTTAACATCACCGCTAGCAACACCGTAAGGAATTTTCGGACGCATTTTATCCGATGTAATAATACCCGGTGCTTGAGCAAAACTTTTATTTTGTAAAAACCTTGTGGCAATCATTCCAGAAGTTGCGATCGCGCTACCTATTAAAAAGCGACGGCGAGATTGTGAGAAGTTAGGTTTCATCTTTTTTAATTGTGTTTGAAGGTGAAATATTTTTTTTGCCTACATTCTCGCTTAGGAAATAACTTTCCGCAATTTTACCCAAATTTATTTAGATAATTGTTGAGATACTTAAAATATCTGGCGGTTGAAACCGCTGCTACACCAGTTTGTAGGTTGGGTTAGGCACATGAAAAATAATCATATTTAACGAAGAATTAATCTTGCGCCGTAATCCAACAGTCTTATTAAGAGTATTTTCAAATATCTCGGTTGATCCAAAATATTGATGTTGGGTTACGACACGATAATTACAAATTTGGGTTACAGACTAAATTTCCGAATCGTGTCTAACCCAACCTACGAATAAATAAAAATTAAAAAAGTTTTTCAAATATAAATATAATGACAAACCAAAGATTACAAGAAAGATACGAAATCCAGCGGCAACTAGGAAAAAATTCTGGAAGAAAAACTCTACTAGCAAAGGATTTAGAAACTCAAGAATTAGTAGTGGTTAAATTACTAAATTTCGATATTGAATTTGACTGGCAAGATTTGAAATTATTTGAAAGAGAAGCGCAGATTCTACAAGAACTTTCACATCCTGCGATTCCGAATTATCTCGATTCATTCAAAATTGATTTACCCAATTCTAAAGGCTTTGGTTTAGTACAAACTTATATCCCGGCGAAATCTTTGGAAGAACATTTGCAACAAGGGCGTACTTTTAGCGAAACAGAAGTGAAGCAAATCGCTAAAGCTTTATTAGAAGTATTAACTTATCTGCATTCTCGACAACCTGCTGTTATTCACCGCGACATCAAACCCAGCAATATTTTATTAGGCGATCGCTCTGGCAATCATGCTGGTGAAGTTTATTTAGTCGATTTTGGTGCTGTGAAAACCGCAGCGCAGCAACAAGGTGGAACTATGACTGTAGTTGGAACTTACGGCTATATGGCTCAAGAGCAGTTTGGTGGGCGTGCTGTACCTGCTTCTGATTTATATAGTTTGGGAGCAACTTTGATTTATTTAGTTACTGGTAGCCATCCAGCCGATTTGTTAGGGGATGAGATGGTTATTGAATTTGAGGATTCGGTTAATTTGAGTAATGAGTTTATTAATTGGCTGAAATGGATGACTCAAACTACTCTGAAAAAACGTCCGTCTTCAGCAGAAGTTGCTTTGGAAGAGTTAGAAAATCCGACATTTGTAGAGTCGAAGTTAGTAGTTAATAAGCCGAAGGGTAGTAAGGTTCAATTGAGGAGGGAGAAAGATCAGTTGGAGATATTAATTCCTCCAGTTGGTATAACATTATCAATTGTAATTAGTTACTTTATTTTATTTTGTCCAACTTTATTCATAATGTGGGTGGTATGTGGCTTATCTTATGGAGCAATTACATCCACTACATCCACAGCAGCACTTAGTTATATTGCGTGCCTTATATTATCTTTTCCATTTTTAAGTGTAATGTTAGACATATGGCGAAAAATTAACTTTACCATGTTTGGATATACTTGTCTTTCAATTAATCAAAATAAAATTCAATGGAGATACGAAATTTTTGGTTTAAAGTGTTTCAAATCTCGTCCCATATCAAGAAGTAATATTTATAAGTTAGAAATAGTTGATAGAACAATAGATGAGAATTATGAACAACAGCCAAAGCATTTAGTAAAATTAATTATCTCGACTGCTGTAGACAGTTACGAATTAACAAATTTTTTATCCAAGAAAATAAAATTTTGGCAATTTAAAATTCAACCGCCTATTTTCACTTTACCTGAAATAGATTGGTTAGCTCAAGAATTAAGCGGTTTCTTGGATTTACCAATCAATAGAGATTCAGTTAGTTAGTAGGTTGGGTTAGGTGTTTGAATAATCATGATGTTTAACAAAAAACTGATATCAGCACCGTAACCCAACATTCAATTATGGTGATTACTAATAGCTGGTAGGTTAGCTTCACGGTGCATGAAAAATCTTGATATTTAACGGGAAATTGATATTAGCACCGTAACCCAACATTCAATTATGGGTATTACGAAATAACTTTATTTATTCACAATGCTGCTGTTGGGTTACGACACGGTATTTAAACTTGGGTTACAAATTGAATTCTTCAATGGTGTCTAACCCAACCTACGAATTCAATCATTTGTCACACAGCAAAGGCTTACGATACGGTAATTCAAATTCGGATTGCAAATCAAATTTCTCAATCGTATTTAATCCAAACTAAAAATTAAGGCTTTATTAAAAGAAACAACTGTAATTGACTTTTCAAGTTATTTTGATAGAATTCATGTATAAATAAAGACTAGTGCGTCTGATTGTAAATAGAAAAAGTTACTTTTTTGTTTGTGAGATATTAAGTAATTGATGTCTCAGGTTTTGTAGCTTATATAGTTGCTCTTTGACGAGAAAATTTTCATAAATTATCAATATTATTCAATCAGGTTACAAGTAAGTTTTGTATTTCATTAATATAAATATTATTTTTGTCATTAATACTATTGATAAAACAAATATAGATTTTTTATTTCTTAAATCAGGTTAAATTTTGGGATTAAATCATGAATCAGATGCTGGAAAATCGCTATAAAATTATCAAAGAATTAGGCGATGGTGGATTTGGTAAAACTTACGTAGCTCAAGATACCCATATGCCTTCTAATCGGTATTCTGTGATTAAACAGCTTAAACCGATGAATCAAGGTTCTGAGATTTATCAAATTGTCCAAGATAGGTTTTTGCGGGAAGCTGCTATTTTGGAGCAATTAGGAGGTGGTAGCAATCAAATTCCTTCACTGTATGCCTATTTTGAATCTAACGGACAATTTTATCTGGTTCAGGAATATATTGAAGGCAAAACTCTTGCTGAAAAATTACGTACTCAAGGAAAGTTTAGTTCGGATGCCGTCAAAGATATTGTGGTAAAAATTTTACCTGTTTTAGATTATGTTCATAATCAAGGCATAGTACACAGAGATATTAAACCAGATAATATTATTATTCGCGATGCCGATAATTTACCCGTATTAATTGATTTTGGTGCGGTGAAGGAAACTATGCAGACTATAGTCGCTCAATCTGGTAGTATTCCTAATTCTATGATGACGGGAAAATCCTCTATTATCATTGGTACTCCTGGGTTTATGTCTTCTGAACAAATGTCGGGAAGACCAGTTTTTAGTAGCGATTTATATGCTTTGGGTATGACTGCGATCTATTTACTGACTGGTAAAATGCCTCAAGAGTTAGATAGCGATCCTCGTACAGGAGAAGTTATCTGGAAAGAAGATGACAGTAATGTTAGTCCACAATTAGCTGCTGTATTAGATAGAGCAATTCAAAGTCATTTGCGCGATCGCTTTTCTAGTGTGAATGAAATGCTGGAAGCGTTACAGAGTGAAACGATTGCTACGACTGTAATTGCACCTCGCTTACCTGATGTTTCTCCAACAAATGAACCAAGCACGGTTGTTTCTCATCAGGAAAACAATACAGTTTCTTCTAATGTGGAAAAAGCCAAGGGTAAAAAAACACCAGTGATACTTGGTTTGGTAGGTATTTTGCTTTTAGGAGGAGTTGGAAACCTTTGCTTTCTCAATGATGGATCGGCAACAGGCGTTTCAGCAGAGATTAGCTGGTATAGAAGCAGAGCGTCAAAAAGCAGAAGAATCGCGAAAAGAACAAAACGAGAATAATACTAAAAAAGAACAAGAGCTACAGCGTCAATTAGAAGAAGAAAAAAGACTCAGACAGGAAGCAGAAAATAGAAGAAAGCAGAATACAGTTGTCTCTCAGCCTGTATCAAATTCCAATTCCAATTCAAGCTCAAGTTCTAATTCCAATTCCAATTCCAATTCAAGCTCAAGTTCTAATTCCAATTCCAATTCCAATTCAAGCTCAAGTTCTAATTCAAATTCTTTCCCTGAAGGTAAATTTACAAATAGTGAATGGTCTTTAAATTTATTTACAATAAATAATAATATTTATTATCAAGCTCAATCGCTTAAAGATTCATCATCTTTAAACTTAGAAAATGGACGAACTTCTGGTAGTAACGAACGTAAAATTTATACTTGGAACAATGGAGCATATAGATATCAGGTAGTTTGGCAACCAAACGACCCCGATTTCGTTAGATTACGAGTATTTACTCCTTCAGGTGAAGTGTTAAATCAACTTCTTTCTAGAAGTTAACATTTGCCTCTTACTATTAAATAGGACTTATGCAAAGCAAAGTTTGTAGGTTGGGTTAGGTGCTTGAATAATCATGATATTCAACAAAAAATTGATCTTAGCACCGTAACCCAACATTCAATTATGGTTATGACAAAATATCTTGATTTATCTAAATTGCTGCTGTTGGGTTACGACACGATAATTATAAATTTGCATTACAAACGAAATTTCCGAATTGTGTCTAACCCAACATACAAGATAATAGCGGTAAAATAATCGTTTATTATGCAGCAAAAGGAGACGTAGCATTGCTACGTCTCTACATTAGTTATTTGTTGATAATCAATTATTCTAATGGTTCTTGATATTCCTCAGTTTCCTGTTCTAGTAGCTTAGAAAACTTTTGTCGCAAGTCTTGTATTTTTTTGTTGCCTTTTGGTAGTGCCATCAGACGAATTTCTATTTCTGCGATGTTGTCAATTCTAGTTGTCTTTTCCCAAACTTTACTGTCAACTTCCGATTGTGATTCATAACGAAAGGTAACTGTGTCTGAATTGACATCTAAAATATCTACGTTCTTTAGCCAGCCGTTACTGGTTTTCACCAATAACCAAACGTTCTGCTGACCAATTAGTTCTTGAAGCTTAGTCTCCATACAGTTAAAAATTATTAGTGTGAGCTAGTCAGAATCTAATTTAAATTTCTTAAACCTATCTTAAGACATATTCCTTTAGATGTAAAATATTTGTGAACATTTTTTCAAAATTAATATTACAGATAGATGCATAAGAGGCTGTTGCTAGGTTATTATCAAGGGCTATATATATAAATTACACAAAATAAGTCTTTCAGCTTGCAATACCTTACTTTTGAGAGAGTTTGGGAGGATGCAATTTACAATTTTTTGTATTATCTTGCTTGTCAAGTGAATTTCCTGTATTGATTGAAAACAGATACAGTAAATTTTTGTTAAGCGGGTTAAGCAAGGAGTAAAAATGTACGTTGTACAAATTGCCTCTGAATGCGCTCCTGTCATTAAAGCCGGGGGTTTGGGGGATGTTGTTTATGGACTTAGTACGGAATTAGAAAGCCGGGACAATTGCGTAGAGTTGATTTTGCCTAAGTATGATTGTATGCGTTACGACCATATTTGGGGTCTTCACGATGCGTATAAAGACTTATGGGTTCCCTGGTATAACGGTAAAATTCACTGTTCGGTTTACTGCGGTTGGGTACATGGGCGGGTTTGTTTCTTTATCGAACCCCATTCTGAAGATAATTTCTTCAATCGCGGTTGTTACTACGGTTGTGATGATGACAATATGCGCTTTGCATTTTTCAGTAGAGCAGCATTAGAGTTTTTATTGCAAAGCAACAAGCGTCCAGATATTATTCACTGTCATGACTGGCAAACTGGTTTAATTCCGGTGATGCTGTATGAGATTTACAAGTATCACGGAATGGGAAATCAGCGGGTTTGCTACACCATTCATAATTTCAAGCACCAAGGAATGGGTGGTGCGGAAATACTACAAGCAACTGGTTTAAATCGCGAGCCTTATTATTTCCAATACGATAAATTGCGAGATAATTTTAATCCTTTTGCGATCAACTTTATGAAGGGAGGAATTGTTTACTCTAATGCTGTAAATACGGTGTCTCCCCATCATGCTTGGGAAGCTCATCATACAGATGTTGGTTGCGGATTGAGTCATACCATTGATTTACATCAAAACAAGTTTCGCGGCATTCTCAACGGTATCGATGATGAGTTTTGGAATCCGCAAAATGACCGACATATTCCCGAACATTACAGCATAGATAACATTGATGCAAAAGCCAAAAATAAAAAAGCATTAAGAGAAAGGCTGTTGCTACAGGAAGTTGATAAACCAATTGTGGCTTATATCGGTCGATTGGATGGTCAAAAAGGCGTTGAGTTAGTACATCATTCGATTTACCATGCACTGTATAAAGATGCACAATATGTTTTGTTGGGTTCGGCAACGGGGGCTAAAATTAACGCTCAATTCCAGCATGAGAAAAATTTCTTAAACGATAATCCCGACGTTCATTTAGAACTTGGATTTAACGAAGAATTAGCCCATCTGATCTATGCAGGGGCAGATATGATTGTGGTTCCCAGTAACTACGAACCCTGTGGACTTACGCAGATGATTGGTTTGAAATATGGCACCGTACCGATTGTGCGGGCTGTTGGTGGGTTGGTAAATACCGTGTTTGATAAGGATTACGATTCGGAAAAGCCAGCAGAGAAGCGTAATGGTTACGTATTTAACAATATGGATCATCATGCCGTAGAGTTTGCAATGGAGCGGGCTTTATGGTTGTGGCATAACGAGAAAGATGAATTCCGTATGCTTGTCAAACAAGGTATGGATTATGACTATTCGTGGAATCATCCCGCAAACAAATACTTAGGAATTTACGAGTCGATTCGGGAGAAGTGATTCGATGCAGGGATTTTAGATTTTGGATTGTAAAAGGCTTTTATATCAATACTTTCCAAAATCTATCTGTTGCATTCATTTTTATTAATTACGCGCTCTTGGGAGGGCGTTTTTTTATTTCTAAAGTAATTAATTTGGGTAGTTAAACCAATGACGTGGATTGTTTAGTGTATTTAAAGTTAGAATAAATCACTTTTTTTAGAAAAAATGCGGATAATTTTTTCCAAATCAACTTTTTCAAAATACGTTTTTTCTCAATTCGCAGCAACTTTGATGTCTTTTTCACTACTACCATTAGCTACAAGTTGCACTTGGGTACAGCAATCCGAGGGAGTAGAGGCTAAGACTTCTGATTTGCAAAACAAACAGCAGGAAAAGGAACCAAGGGAATCTAAAATGTCTCAGTTAATTGAAATATTAGAACAAAAATATAGACTATATGAACTTAAGAATTCTCCTGAAGCTTTAGCTGCAAGTCAAGAATTAGTAGAAATTGGTAAACCTGCGGTTCCAGAATTAATCAACGCATTGAGAAAAAATCGAGTATTTCTTACTTTGGGTGTCGCTGAAACGCTCTCGACAATCGCTCAAAATGATTCATCTGTTGTACCTATTTTGATTAACAAGTTAGGGGATAAAGATTTACAGGTTCGTTTTGGTATAATGACAGCTTTAGAAAATGATTTGTTTGTACCTGAATTAAAAAAGGCTGCACAAAATAAAAATCCTAGAATAGCTGCTAGTGCTATTTATACTTTAGGTAAAGTAGCAGCTGACAGTTCTATATCACCTTATCTAAATAGTAAAAATTCACTGATTCGTATAAGCACAGAGCTTGCTTTACGCGACAAAACCCCAGAAATATTCACAAATATCAAAAATGCATTAGAACATGAAGACGTTTTTATCCGTGTAAATTCAGCTTCTATATTAACTCGTTCAATCGGATATATAAAGGAAGTTGCGGGGGTAATCGATTTTGAAGACCTTAATAAGATTGCTGAAGTTCTGGTTGAAGGTACAGAACATAAAGACTCGTCAATTCGCTTTACAGCAGTTCAACCATTGCTTTTTATGCTTGTTATAAGACACACTTATGAAATAAAAGCAAACCCGCCAATTGTACCCTCAATAATTCAACTGATAAAAGATGAGGACCCCAGGGGTTCGTTATATGGCTATGTTTATAATTTCAGAGTCAGGAAATGTGACAAAAGCTGCAATTCCATTATTGATGGAAGCGTTGAATGAGAAAGATGAAAGAATTCGCGGTGTAGCAGCTTTAGCATTTCAATATATGGGTTCAGATGCTAAACCAGCAATACCAAAAATAATCGCGATGTTGCAAAATAAGCAAGAAGATGAGCAGAATAGGCGTAATGCTATGAGAGCTTTAGGTAATCTTAAAAAAAATGCAGTATCAGCCATACCAGCTTTAATTAATACAATTGAAGACAAGCAAAATTCAAAATCTATAGTTCTTGCAGCCGCAGATGCTTTGCAGAAAATAGATTCTCTAGTTGTCATTCCTTATTTAGTTAACAATATATCAGAGAAAGATAAAAATTTTCGCGCAGCTTGGCTACGTCTTTTATGGGATGCTGCAAACGAAATAAAAAACAATAAAAAGAATTTATCTCAAGCTGAGTTAGAAAAGGCAATATCCGACTTAGAAACAGCTTTGAAAACTATCGAAAATTCTGAACATGAGATTCCCCAGCATATTGCTTCATCACTACAAAGATCGATCGCAGAGTTGAAGAAATAGAGTTTTTCAATCTCTAAGCAGATTAATTTAGGTAATTAAACGAATGACGTTAATCAAATTACGTAATTAAGCTTGATTAAACCATATACCCTTGTAATATAAATTACTCGTTTACTTCAAAAAGGCGTATTAATTTGTCTAAATCAACTTTACCTAAATTACTTATCTCTCAACTGGCAGTAGCTTTGATGTCTTTGTCAATACTGCCACTCAATACAAGTACAGCTTTGGCTCAGCAGTTACAAGAACAAAATTCTCAACAAGCAGTATCTACAATTCCTAAATTGATTGAGATATTAGAGCAAAGAGAAATTTATCGCTCCTCACCTGTTGCTGAAGCTGCAATCCAACAATTAGTTAATATTGGTAAGCCTGCTGTACCGCAATTAATCGAAGCATTCAAAAAAAATCGGGCATTTTTGACTATAGGTTTAGGAGAAACGCTCGCGAAAATAGCACAAAAAGATTCATCTGTTGCACAAATTTTGATTGATAAATTGGGAGATAAAAATACTCAGATTCGTCTCGGTGCGATGCTTGCTTTAAATGATGATTCCTTTGAAGCTGCATTAAAAAAAGCAACGCAAGATAAAAATCCACGAATACGCACAAGTGCGGTTATTTCTTTAGCTTCAGTTGATAAGAAATCTGCCGAGACTGTGAAAATTATTAAAAATGGATTAAAAGACGAAGATATAATAATTCGTGTGACTTCAGCTTCGATATTGTCTGAGATAAATTCGGAAACAGCTTCTGCAACTCCTATATTAATTGAAGCATTAGAAAATCAAGATTCGGTAATTCGTTTAATCGCGTTTGAGCAACTTATAAAAACTAATAAAAATAATTCCCAGAATTTACCTGTAATAATCAAAGCTATTGAAGATCAAGATTCAGCAGTTCGCTATATGGCTATTAATAGAATTTCAGATTTGGAAAAAGAACGTAAAGCGACAATTCCAGCTTTAATTAAAGCATTGGACGATAAAGATGGTAATATTCGCAGTGCTGCAATTTACGCATTAGGAAATATGGGTTCCGATGCTAAAACAGCGAAGCCAAAATTAGTTGCGATATTGCAAAATCAGCAAGAGAGTGACGAAAATCGCGGTAGTGCTGCAATGGCTTTGGGTGAGATGAGAAAAGATGCTGTATCAACGGTACCCACACTGATCAATATATTAGAAGATAAGCAAATTACAAAAATGCTAGCTGTGAGTAGTGCGATCGCTTTAGATAAAATTGATTCTCAAGCTTTGATTCCTGCTTTAGTCAAAAGGTTGCCGGATAAACAAATGGAAGTTCCTTCGACAGTTATGTTGAGCAGTATCGCATCCAAAATGAAAGAGAATCAAGCTAGTTTTTCTAATGATGAATTAGCGCAGGCAATTTCACAATTTGAAACAGCTTTGAAATTTATTGATAATTCGGAAAATGAAATTCCCCAGGATAAGGTTGAAGTGTTGCGGCAGTCGGTAGCGGTTTTGAAAATGTAATAAACCATTTTGGATTTTTCGTAACCCTCATTTTTCGTAGCCCTCACTCTAGAAGAGTGGGGCTAATACTACGAAGCCCACCTGCGTGGGCTAATTAAAGAGCGTATTTAATATAAAAAAGCTTTTAAAAAACTATTTAATTTCGGTGGTTAATTCGTATGTAGCGTTACCGCGAGTTCCACCTACTACAATTTGATAATCTCCGTTTTGAGGAAGTTTTCCGCTCCAATTTCTTGCTTCTTGCTGCAAAGTTTGACCGTTAGGAGAAAGTATATCAAATACAGCGTTATCTTCCAAAGAAGTTATATTCAAATTCATTTGCTGTCCTTTATTTGCACCAAGTAAATAAATATCGCGAGCTCCTCTAATAACGGAATCTTTAACGGTTTTGGAACTAGCACCTCGATCGAATTTTACTCTTATTGTTCTATCGCCAGGATTGTTGTAAAGAGCCGAATCATTTTCTGAAGTTGATGTTAAAGTCGAGCAATCGACTTTGTTATAAGTTGCTTTATCGGTAATTAAAGATGATTCTGTAATTGTCCAATTACCTTGATAATTAAGAATCTCAACTTCAATTCTTGTTTCCGCAGTAAGCTGTGCTTTATTTCCTGTAAGCGTTCCTTCAAAAGTACGACTATAATTATCTGATGCACCTATAAAATTAAAATCACTTGTACCTGTAATTTTACCGTTGACTCGATTATTAGAATTAATATTTACTTCCGCTCCAGCATTAATAGTTTTTGTATTTGCTTTATAGCAGTAAGTACCGGATGCTAACGTTTTATTTGAAGCTGTTTTTGTTGTTTTTGATGTAGATACGGGAGCTTCCGAAGTTTCCTCGGTTGTGGAAGATGCTTGAGCAACTGAATCTTGATTATTCTGGGTTGTAGTTTCGACTGGAGCTACTGTTGTATCAGTCGTATTAGCCGTGCTGGAATTATCTTCTCCGCAACCCGTTAAATTTAACAATGCAATTATAATTGTTCCAGAAAATAATAGTTGATTTTTCATTTTGAAAAATTTATTTTCGCTTTTATGTTAAGGGATTATCTAGTTGATTGTAGATGATTCAAGTTAATATTAAGGTCATCCGTAAAAAATAGATATTTTCAAAATTAACAGGTATCACATTGCTAGTCATCCGTAAAAATTACGATGCTTCCAAAGAAGAATAAGGGAATACATTTTTTAACAAATTAAATGAATCTAATTCATGTAGAATTATATCGTGAAGCCTATATTTTCTCTTTTAGCTAATTTATAAAAAAATGTCAGAGAAGCAATCGGTTAACCAGGAAATATTGTTAAAACCCGGCACCTTATGGACAAGAATTCGAGAGCAAACCCAATACGGGCTTGAATGTGGTGCTTTGCAGTCTATTAAAACCGATTATGAATTTGTAGAAGAAAAGGGAGTTAATTTTTTAGTCAGAATTTTATCGAATTTAACTCGTAAAGACGAAGCGAAAAAGAAGCAGGATAAAGCTACTAAGAAAGGTAAGGATTTTAATCCTTTTCTTCCTTATGAAGAAGATTTATTTGTTGCTGATATTTCCCCAACGCATCTATGTTTGTTGAATAAATTTAATGTTGTCGAAAATCACCTGTTAATCGTGACTCGCGAATTTGAATCACAGGATAGTTTATTAAATTATCAAGATTTTCAAGCGATGTGGGCTTGTTTGGCTGAAATTGATGGTTTAGTATTTTATAACGGTGGCAAAATTGCTGGTGCTTCTCAACGACACAAGCATTTACAACTTGTTCCTACACCACTTGCACCAAATCAAAAAGAATCTATTCCAATTGCACCTTTGTTTGCATCTGCTGTTTTTGAAGGTGATGTAGGAAGGGTGCCGGATTTGCCTTTTGTTAATGGGTTGTGTAGATTTGCTTCCGATTTAGTCAATTCTCCTAATGATGCTGCTCAAATTACTCTTGAACTTTACTATAAATTGCTTAAGGCTGTTAATTTGTTGACTGAAGATACAGAAAATAATTCTATCTCTTACAACTTTTTAGCTACAAGAGAATGGATGTTTATTGTACCGCGTTCGGAAGAACATTTTGAGTCAATTTCTGTTAATTCTTTGGGTTTTGCTGGTGCTTTATTGGTAAGGAATCAAGAGCAAATGCAGATGTTAAAGGATTGTAAACCGATGGAGGTTTTGAAGCAGGTTGGGGTGAGTGATGATTGAGATAATGAACCAGATTGATGTTGGATAACGAACTAGTACAGTACGGCGTAAATAAAGCACCCATTTAAAAAGTTTGAAAGCCTTATCATATAATACTTTTTACTTCTTACTTTTGACTTTTTACTTCCGCGCAGCGGTACTAGATTGATGTTGGATAATCAACCAGATTGATGTTAGATAACGAACTAGATTGATGTTGGATAATGAACCAGATTGATGTTAGATAACGAACTAGATTGATGTTAAATAGCGAGCAAGATGCTCGCACTACTAAGTACCTACGCAAAATTAATTGTGTATTGTCATTGCGAGGAACGAAGCATATGTCCGATAGGGACACGCTCCGCTAACGCAGGGACTTGAAGTTTTCAGAATGTTAAATTAATTTTGCACGAGTACTTAGTACATATAATGATAGTCTTGTCTTATCTTACGAGCGCTAAGTAATTTACATCAATGGTTCAAACATCAGATAGTTCCCCTATTTCGGATTCGGCTAAACAACAACGCGCACCTTACAGTATTGATTATAAAATTAAGCTGCTATCTCAACTGCTATCGCGCAGGTTTAACGAACATCTCGAACATTTGAAATTAACTCCTTTTCATTGGATTGTTTTGTGCTGTTTGTGGGAAGAAGATGGTTTACCTACTTCTAGTATTGGCGAGAAACTGAAACAAGTTGGCGGTACTTTAACTGGTGTTATCGATAGAATGGAAGAAAGAGGTTTGGTACGTCGCGAACGAAATATGGAGGATAGAAGGGTTTGGCGGATATGGTTGACTGATGAAGGCAAAAAGCTTGAAACTGTTTTACCGCCTATTGTTGAGGATATTCGAGAACAAGCTATGGAGGGATTTTCAGATGGCGATCGCCATCTTTTCTCTCAGTTATTGAATAAAGCGGTTGCCAATTTATCTTAGTCTCGATCTTTTTAAGATTTTAATAATAATCGATATTCACTACTAAGCTGACGTGCAGCTAAATTGTATAAGGTAAAGAATTTGAACGATTGTAGTGCGGGCATCTTGCCCGCTTCTCATATACAAATTGAATATGCAACAGCTTATATTTTGCAGCTAAAGCTAATTGATTGACTATTATACAAGCAGATAAAAACAGTAGAGAAAGAATAATTTGGTTGAGAGCAGTAATCATAAAAGCTAAATAAATTGATATTTGCTTGCTGTTAATAACTGCTGATTTGTTTGTTTGTCGAGTGCAGTGAGATACTCATTCCGTAACACATCCTACTAAGGCTGAATCCGCCACGTATAACAAAGCAAAGTCGAGGTAATTCTACATTTACTAGAGAATTACCTCGATTTTTTTTTATACTCTTATTTGCTGCTTTTTAATCTGATTAATAATCAATACATTCGCTACCCTGATGCTTTATTGTCAAGCTTTTTTAGATGATGGCTTGAGAAATAGCCATGCTACAAAAAATGTTGCTGCGGTAAATAGTTGAGTTAAATCTAATGCTGACAAATAACCATCTGACAATGATGCAATACTTCTATCTGTAATACCAAATAGCCAACATGATACGCCAAACAACCAAATCCCATTTTTGAGATTTACAATAAATTCTTTCGCTTCTGGCGATTTTTGCTTATTCATAATGTCCTATTTTGTTGAGAAAAATAGCAAGCAGTAAGTACGAATGCCCCCATACCTCTCGATTAATAATTCTTAACTTAGTGACTATATGTTAATAAATATTTCCTAAACTTGACAGATGCCGCTTGATACAAATTAAAAATTGCAGTTGATTAATTGTAAGCGAGTCATTCAAATCGTTTTGTGCCAAGTTTGACCAAATGCTTTACAAATATTTAACTTTCTTCAAATAACTGTATTAGATACGGCATAATTACCCGTAGAAAGCTCGAACAAACAAAACAAAGCCCGTCTGTCTACACGGGCTGGATTAGGAATTATTTTCTAGAGTGTTGTATTTATTTGATTGCTCGCTTTTCGCGATGCAGCAATGATAAGGCAAGCTGGTGGCATCATTAACCAGAAACCAGAAATTGGAATTGCGATCGCACCAATAATTGAAGTTATCAGCAGATTCCAGCCAATAGCTTCTGGTAATGAAATCTTATGAGAATGCGCCCAAAAACATAGTTGTGCCAAAATTATAAAAAATGCTGTCAATGTCATAAACCAAAATGCATCTTCTCGTGCAAAATCAGGTGCAAATGGGTTTGGAGCAACACTATTAAAAAATCCGTTGCGAACAATTTCTCCTAATGGCTCTCCATAAAGCCAGAAGCCAACAATCACATGGATGATACTCGTAACTACTAACCAATATCCGCTAAATTGAAGCATATTAAACCTCGTTTTCCTCTGAAACCAAACCAAGCTGTTTCATGACTTCGAGCAGGTTGCATTCATACCACCACTCGATAATCTTGCCTTCAATAATTCTCAATAAGGTAAAGTCATTCGCTTTGACTGCTTTATTTGTTGCTGGAGTACCTAAAAATTCCCCTGTATTCGTCCCCTCAATTGTGGTTCGATAAACAACTTTGTCATCTTCAGCAATTACATCTTCAATTTGCTGTTTGATATCAGGGAATCCTTCAAACAAACTTAGATTAAATTCTTTATTCGCTTCTAATCCCACAATCGGCTCGGCAAAACTGTTGAAGTGATACACAACATCGGGACTCATTAATTCATCCCAAACCTCTCTCCAGTTAGCATTTATGCCCCATCCTTCTTTCGCAAAGCGCAATGCTGTTACTCTGTTTTGTTCTGCAATGATATTCATCAACTTTTTCCTTTTTTTTATTTAATACGCTACCGTATGGTTGTAGATTATTACTTAAATTAGTTGACTGTCAATACGCTGCCGTATGGTAAAAAAGAAAGAAACTATCAAACTGGGGCGAAAAGATTGGATTGGACAAGGATTAAAAGTTTTAGGAGAAAGTGGTGTGGAAGCGGTACGAGTGGAAACCCCTGGCAAAATTAATGGATGTAACAAAAGGTAGCTTTTATTGGCATTTTAAAAATCGAGATGAATTGTTAGAGGCGCTTTTGCAGGAATGGGTAAATAGTCAAACAAAAGGTATTATTCAACAAGTGGAAGGGAAAGATGGTGATGCGATCGCCAAGTTGATGGATTTGTTTGAACTGGCAATTGAGGATGATGGTAAAGTCGAAAATGCAATCCGGGCTTGGGCTACAAACGATGTCAAAGCTGCCAATATTTTGGCTGAGGTTGATTCGCATCGTTTGGAGTATACGCGAGATTTATTTTTACAAGTTGGATTTTCTGGAATTGATGCGATGGTGCGTGCCCGAATGGCTTATTACACATTGGTAGTTGGTGAATTTACTGTCGGTACCAGAATGAATCAAGCTGAAAGATTGACTGAGGCAAGATTGCAGCACGCTATTCTTACTCGTCGGGATTGAATTAAATTATTACTTTTATCTCTCTTTATCTCTTTCTTCCGCGCTCTTTGCGCTCTCTGCGGTTTTTGAAATCAACGATCTTCTGACTTAATAGCAGCTATACCTGAATCCTTTTTGGAGGTAGAATTAATCCGTGGGGTATCCACAATTCTGGGAGACGTAGCAGTGCTACGTCTCTACATCAGTGTTATGTTTTGATTTAAATTTTATTTATTCTAGTTATCAATAATTATTAATAAATATGGCAATAGCAATCGATTTTGGCACTAGTAATACCGTTATTGCTCGTTGGAACCCGGTAACTCAGCAGCCAGAAAATTTAAATATACCGGAATTATCTATTCAACAAGGTTTAAATCCACCGTTAATTCCTAGTTTGTTATATGTGGAAGATGCTTCAAAATCGCGAGTTTTAGTTGGGCAGCAGGTAAGAAATCGCGGTGTTGATATAAAAGGTGATTCGCGATTTTTCCGCAGTTTTAAACGTGGAATTGGTGCTGATATTCAAGGTTTTTTGCCTGAATTAGATGGACATAATATTACTTTTGAGCAAGTTGGGGAATGGTATTTACAAAAAGTAATTGAACAATTATCTTCTATGGAAGGTGGTTTGGATTCCTTAGTATTAACCGTTCCCGTAGATAGTTTTGAGGCTTATCGTCACTGGTTGGGAAAGGTTTGCGAATCGCTACCCGTGGAACAGGTACGGATGCTCGATGAACCGACAGCAGCGGCTTTGGGATATGGTTTGACAGAAGAAGATTTGTTACTAGTAGTTGACTTTGGCGGCGGAACTTTAGATTTATCTTTGGTGCGTTTAGATAAAAGCGTACAGCAAACAAATAAAAAACCTTTGGGATTTTTACTTAAGTTTGGCAATAAGTCATTAGCAGAAGATTCCAAACAAAAGGTGAAAACAGCTCGCGTACTTGCAAAAGCCGGTCAAAATTTAGGCGGTACGGATATTGATAATTGGTTAACGGATTACTTCGCAAAAACTCAAGATTTAGCGATAAGTCCTTTGACAACAAGATTAGCCGAAAAAGTTAAAATTCAGCTTTCCACGCAAAATCAAGCCAGCGAAGTTTATTTCAACGACGAAACATTTGAAAGTTACGAATTGGAATTAAACCGCGATACTTTTGAAGCTATTTTGCAAGAACATTCGTTTTTTGCAATGCTTGACGAGTCAATGGCACAATTATTGCAGCAAGCACGACGGCAGGGAATAGAAGTTGCAGATATTAACGCCGTTTTGTTAGTTGGCGGTACCTCGCAAATTCCCGCCGTGCAGACATGGATAAAAAATTACTTCGATGCCGATAAAATTCGTAGCGAACAAGCTTTTGAAGCCATTGCCCACGGAGCATTACAATTAGCTCAAGGTTTTGAAATCAAAGATTTTCTCTATCACAGCTATGGAATCCGTTACTGGAATCGTCAGCAAAACCGCCATAGTTGGCATCCGATTGTAAAAGAAGGGCAGCCTTACCCGATGAATAAACCAGTAGAACTATATTTGGGTGCTTCCTTAGAAAATCAACCCAGCATAGAATTAATTATCGGAGAATTGGGAGCAGAATCCGGCGGCACCGAAGTTTATTTTGATGGCGATCGCCTAATTACCCGACGTGCAGAAAGCAGCGAAACCACGGTAAAACCACTCAACGACAGCGATGGTGCAAAAAATATTGCTAATCTTACACCACCAGGATTTCCAGGAAGCGATAGAGTTAAGGTATTTTTAGAAGTTGATAGTGAAAGATTTTTAAGAATTACCGTTGAAGATTTATTAGCTGGTGAAACTTTGTTAGAAAACCAAATTGTAGCTCAGTTGAGTTGAATTTGGGGATTGGTCCGTAGTTGCGCTTTAGCGCCAAAAATCTTGAGTAACAATTGGTAATTGGTAATAATATTCTTGTGGGATGGGCATCCTTGCCTGTCCGATTTAGGTGTTGAAATTTGCAATAACAGTCATGCAAACTACAGAAACTACTATCGAACTTCGTCTGTGGACAGTCGAGGAATACCATCGGATGGCAGAAGCTGGTATTTTTGATGAAGACGAACGAGTTGAGCTTTTAGAAGGAAAAATTATTTGTAAAGATAAAATAGGAACTGTACATCGTTCCGCTACAGGAAGAATCAATTATTTATTACAAAATTGGCTAGAAAATCAAGCTTGGATATTAGTAAAAAATTCAATACAGTTAGATAATTATTCAGAACCAGAACCAGATATTGCAGTTGTAAAAATCGACTCATTAGACTACGCAGGCCACCATCCTACAGCAGATGAAGTTTATTTAGTTATCGAAGTTGCCGATACTACCTTTAAAAAAGATTGCGAAACAAAAGGGAAAGCTTACGCAGCAGCAGGTATTATAGATTATTGGGTTTTAGATGTAATTAATCGTCAACTTCATGTATTTAGAGAAGCTTCGGATAATGGTTATAAAAGTGAAGTGATATTAAAGGAAAATGAGAGTATTTCGCCTTTAAATTTTCCAGATTTTAATATTGATATTTTTAAAATGCTACCGCCAGTGGTTGGTAAATGATACTCAATTAAATGCATATTCTAGTTCTTTCAATCCCCACCATGCTATAAAAATTTCATGCTTCAATTAAAGGTAATTCACGTTCGGTAACTGCGGAGGCTGCATAACTGAGAGCTTCTTTAATATCTTCTGCTTGCAAATCTGGTAAAGCTTTCATTATTTCTTCGTCTCGCATTCCTTCAGCAAACATTCCCACAACAGTGGCAACCGGAATTCGTAATCCTTTAATACAAGGAACTCCACTCATCTGATTTGGATTTACTGTAATGCGCGTAAATTTCATAATGTTTTTGAGCTTTTTTAGCCGATCGGTATTTGCTCCACGATAAATCAAATAGAATAATAAAGCGGAAAAGATTTAGCGTCTTTCGGCTTAACATAAACCCGTTGCTGGGGTTCTAAATTCAACTCATCAAATCTATCTCTGGTCAAATGAGCGCTTACAACTTGTCCGTCATCTAATGTCAACTCTACTTGAATTTCCCAACCTAAATGTATTAATCTACTGATTCTAGCGGGAACTGTAGTTCCGTTAGGGGAAGTTTCTACTATTACATCTTGGGGACGCAAAAACATTTCCGACTGAGGAGAATCAAATCCGTTACTTTGGAATATGCCAGAAGTACTTGGTAAGACGTTCACCGGACCAATAAAACTCATTACAAATGCTGTAGCGGGATGGTCGTAAATCTCTGCTGGTGTACCAATCTGCTCGACTTGACCTTTGTTCATTACCACAATTTCGTCGGAGACTTCCATCGCTTCTTCTTGGTCGTGGGTGACGAATACCGTGGTAACGTGGACTTCATCGTGTAATCTCCGCAACCAAGCACGTAAATCTTTACGAACTCTTGCATCGAGCGCTCCGAAGGGTTCGTCTAATAGCAATACTTTGGGTTCTACCGCTAAAGCTCTTGCTAATGCAATTCTTTGTCTTTGTCCCCCCGAAAGCTGGGATGGATATCTGTCACCGAGTCCGCTTAATTGAACTAAATCTAATAATTCATCAACTCTAGCTTTGATTTTCGCTTTTGGTGCTTTGCGAATTTCTAAGCCAAAAGCAATATTTTTCCTTACCGTCATATGCTTGAACAAAGCGTAATGTTGAAACACAAAACCTATGTTTCGCTCTTGCACGCTTTGATATGTGGCATCCTTGCCAGTTAACAAGATTTTGCCGCTATCTGGCATTTCCAAACCGGCAATTAGTCGTAACAGAGTAGACTTTCCCGAACCAGAAGGTCCCAACAAAGCCACCAGCGAGCCGCTTTTGATTTCCAAGCTGACATTATCAACGGCTTTAAAACTGCCAAACTGCTTGCACGCGCTTTCAACTACTATGCCCACTGTTCAAAAATCCTCTGCAACTAATCTACGGTTTGTTGGTAGAGATACCGTATTTTATATATACCACAGTATGGATTTTGGATTTTAACAACGGATGCTTTTGTTTTGGATTGTAGGATGTGTAACGGTATGAACAATGCTAGGAAAATAAAGACAATACTGTTTTAGCCGTAACGCACCACCATCGATTAAATAGCTGACTATTAATTAAAATAAAATTATTACAGTAATTATAAAAGCCATTAATTATTATGACGGCTGCAAAAAATTCGGAAGCGCTTACTAAATTGACTGTACTAAGAGAACCAGAAAATATTATCATTCCACCATGTAACTTAGAAAGTGATGAACCGCCTTTGGAAAGTGATTTACACCGGGATCAAATTGAGTTATTGTTAGCTTCTCTCAAGTGGTTGTGGCAGGAACGCAATGATTATTACGCTACTGGTAATTTGACGATTTATTACAGCGAAGAGCATATTACCACGCGGGATTTTAGAGGACCAGATTTTTTTGTGGTGTTAGGTACCCAAAATCGTCCCCGTCGCAGTTGGATGTTATGGGCTGAAGAAGGTAAATATCCAAATGTAATTGTGGAATTGCTTTCCAACAGTACTCAAAAAGTTGATAAAACGACAAAAAAAGAACTTTACCAAGATACCTTTCGCACTCCAGAATATTTTTGGTTTCATCCAGAAACTTTAGAATTTCAAGGTTTTCGTTTGATGTCTAGTAAATATCAACCGATAAAAGCAACTCAGGAAGGATGGTTGTGGAGCGAGCAATTAGAGTTGTTTTTGGGAGTTAGCGATTCAAAGCTAAGGTATTTTACTCAAGATAAACAGTTGGTTGTAACACCTGAAGAAAGAGCGATGGTAGCGCAACAGCAAGTTGAAGCAGCACAACAACAAGTTAAGGAAGAACGAAAACAAAAGGAAATTGCACAGCAACGAGTAGAAGCATTACTGGCTAAGTTGAAAGATTTAGGAATCGAACAGTGAACAATTATCAATTATCAATCTTTAACTGTAGATTAACATTTACTGACTTCTTACACCATTATTAACTAGCCCTCAAAACCTATAAACTTCATACGTTGAAACGTACTAAAAAGTTTACTCAGTCTGATTTATCAGACTTTGCCTATTAGCCTGGGAATTCATTCCAAGGCGGTTATTGTAACTGGTACGAGATGTCAGATTTATCAACTATCAAGCAAAGAACCATAATATTATATTCAAACTTATTAAAACGGCTAAAAGTACGCCATTTACTATAAAATCGTGTTTGTGCTGTTTAAATTTTCTTTCAAATAAAGCTCCTCCGGTGGTAAATAAAAAACCTTTTATGGGTTTGGGGATTTTGTCATAATAAGGTTTGTAGCGCAGCAAATTTATAATTAGTTGAACTGTTCCGAAAAAGGTGATTCCGAAAAGCCCTAAACGGAAGATGCTGTATAGATTAAAGTAGTTCTCCATTAGATGTGTTTGAGGATTATTTTTACGGCGATCGCCAATATTGCTGCGATGATACTACCAGTTAATGTGATTCTGACAATGCGGTTATATTTCCGCACTTCTATATCGGCTAATTCTTCTGCAACTTCAATTCCTTTACTTGCTGATTGCTTAGCATATTTACTCACCTCGAAAGCTAAGGTAGAGGCAACGGAAACAATCACCGCGACATCATCTGTAAGTCCTAATACGGGAATTACATCGGGAATCGCATCGAAAGGAGAAATCAGATAAAGCAAAGAACCGATTGCTAATGCTTTTGATGTCCAAGCAGCTTTAGGATCTAAAACCATTTGGAATAATGATTGAATTTTTGGCCAAATTTCTTTAATAGGACCTCGATTCATTGACGGTAATTTTTCGGTAATTTTCTGAATATCTTTTTGAATATTCTGCGGATTAACAGATTTAACCAGTTTATTAAATATATTCTTGATTTTATCGGAATTACTCGCGGTTTTTAACCTTTCATCAACTTCTTCAATCGCTTCTTCTGTTTTTACTACTTCTTTTTCTTTTTGAGTTAACTGACTAAATAACTTTTTTATTTTATTGGAACTGGTTTTTGAACTTGTTTTTACTGGTGGTTCGCTTATAATCACCGGGTTAACTTCTTCAATCGTATTTTCAATAGTAGATTCAGCCGTAACATCCGCATTTTTCTTAAATACATTTTGTATAATCGATTGCAATCTATTTTCTTTCTTAACTTCTTTGTTATTTTCGGTTTCTACTTGTGGATTAATTGGTTCGACATCTGATGCAATTTCTGTTTTAATTTCAGCTTCTTCTTTGGCTGTTTGATCCGAATGCGAGTCTTTGCGGAACTTACTCCATACTTGTTTAATAAATCCCTTTTCTGTTTCCGAAGATATTTCATCTGGAGGTGATGGTTGGATATCTATCGTTATTGGGTTCTCTATTTCATCCGATTCTTGTTTCGTTTTTCCAAAAAGCCTATCCTTGATTCCCATACCCATCACCTCATATTCACAGTCACTTACTAAATATAAGCAAATATTCTGCGACCATGCATCAAACTAAGTGAATGTAAATGAACTATTGCTAGATTTATCAAAAATCTATCTTTAGTAGGAAGATATTTTTACTTCGACTCGCAGGCAATCCCATCATTGTCCCTATCCTTCTTACTAGCCCAGGGGTTGATAGCAACGTCAATATTTTTGATACCTCGTGCCCTTAATTCTTTACAGGTACCAGATTGTTGAGGAATAACTTCACCAGAGCTTGTAGTAACTCGCTGCTTTTTATCAACGGGGGTAGATTTGGCATCTGTAGGGTTTTTCGCCACCGTACAGAATTGACTTCTATACTCTTCTACTAAACCTTCCGCTCTTTCGGGATAATCAGCAATACTTTTTTTCACCGCTTGTCTAATTTGCTTTCTGCTCAAACCCTGCAAACTTTGAGGATTGTAGTTTGCGATCGCGATTGTCGCGACTTGAATTTTATATTTTTGATTTACCTTACCGCACCCAATTTTATCGCTAATATCTGCAACTAGCTTATCTACAGAAACTGGCTTTTCAGCAGTAATCTTTGACTTAACAACAGTTTTATTAATTACGGGTTTAACAGTCTCTTTGATTGAAGGTGTTGCTTTTAAAGTTGGGATTGATGTTTGTGCTGTAGATTTACCAGCAGGTTTTTCTGGTTGTATTAATTTAATAACGGGTTTAATTGGCTTGATTTCGGGTACTGCTTTTAAAGTTGGTATTGATGATGGTGCCTCTTCAGGTAGGATGCGAGATACAGGAGTACTTTCGGCTATAGGCTCTTGTAATTGAGATGATTCAACTGGTTTATTTGTAGAAGTCGAATCGCAAGCAGCAACAGTTAAAGCAATTATTGTAAGTATAAAAGTTTTATTCATGGTGGTTTATTGGTAAATTTACCCAGAGTACATTTACCATAATTATTTTGCGTGTAAAGTGATTTAAATCACTCTTTATTGCAATTGTTCTAACTGTAGAAGCTCTATATAAGTGATTTAGAAGCGGTAGTTACTCCTTTCCCGTCTCTATTTAAATACCATTCTTGATTCATAAATTAATGTTGGGTTACGACGAAAAATCAATTGATTGGCGGATAGTTAAATCTTGTCGTGCGTCTAACCCAACCTACAATTACTAATCAACTAACAACCAACGACAAAAACATACATTCCCAAACTAAACGCGGTTGCGCGTAAGAAAGTAAAGCTTTACGGGTTTTTTCAAGCTGTTGAATAATACTTGGTTGTCGGCTATTTTGCCAATATGACTGTTGTAAATAATCAACTAACCATAACTGCGCTTCGTTATCTAATTCTTTATCAACTTGTTTCGCTAATTCCAATGCAGAGCGGTAACTTTTAGGTGCTTGAGTACAAAAGCGCAATAAATCAAGAGGAATATTTTGCATTTGTTCGTAAGCTTCAACCGCTTTTCCCGGACTTCCTGCTGCGATACTTAAAACTGTAGGATGATTCAATATTTCGCTATGTCCCGATAATGCCAGTACTTGAGACATTGCGGCAGTATCTAAACAGTAAAAAGGAATTTTTTGACACCGAGAAACCAATGTTGTCAAGATAGAATCGGGTGTTGGTGCAATCAAAATCAGCGTTGCTTTTCCCGGTTCTTCCAAGGTTTTGAGTAAAGCATTAGCAGCTGATTCTGCCATCGTTTCGGCTTGCTCCAACACTACTATATTTCTTGGCGCTTCTAAAGGTGGACGACTGAGAAATTCCGCTATTTGGCGAATTTGTTCTAAGCGAGTTATGGGGGGTGCTTTACGTTTTAACCCTTTTTCTGCGGCTTCTTCAGCACTGAATAATTTTCCTTGATGTAGATAAGTAGGCTGTACCCAAAGTAAATCGGGATGATTCCTTTTTTCTATTTTGCTTTTAACAACAGTAATATCGCGATTATTTTGAGTAAACAGTAATTCCGAGAAGCATTTTGCAGTTAAACTTCGTCCGATTCCAGGAGAACCCACAAACAAATATGCTGGTGCAATTCTGTCTTTTGCAACAGCTTGTTTTAATAATTCTACAGCTTGGCTTTGTCCTATAAGCGGTGCGAAGGAATCCATTTTCAGTTATCGCCATATATTCTACTAATGCCCAATTAGCAATTACCAATCCCCCATTCTTCCAATTTAAAAGTTAATATTTGCTGAATTTGCTTTTGTACTTCTTCTTTACTCAAACCAGCTTCTATTCTAAAATTTCGTTCTGGAGATAAAGCTGCTTGTTCCTTATATCCTTTTTGGACGCGACGATGAAATTCAATTTTTTCTTGCTCGATTCTATCTGCTTTTTCGCCGGTTTTTCGCTTGCGTGCCATTCCTTGCTCAACGTCTAAGTCTAACCACAAAGTTAAGTCACTTTTCAATCCCGATGTTGCTATTAAGTTAAGTTGGTCGATTAAATTCATGTCTAAATTACGACCGTAACCTTGATAGGCTATCGTCGAATCAATATAGCGATCGCACAATATAATTTTTCCCGCTTCCAGATTCGGAAGCAGTTCTTGTTCTACGTGTTGAGAGCGATCGGCGGCGTACAATAATAGTTCTGTGGTGGCACTTATTGCTTGATTTTGATTACTTTCCAACAACAAAGAGCGAAGATGCAATCCTAATTGAGTTCCCCCCGGTTCGCGAGTTGTTACCACGGCTATACTTAAACTTTGCATCCATTCATAACAAAGCTGCATTTGCGTAGTCTTACCGCAACCTTCTACCCCTTCAAAGACAATTAGTTTACCTTTCATCACGTTAAAGTCTGCTGCCAGTAACTCTTTAACATACCACCTTTACCTTACTAATACTCCACCACATTAATTTTGCGGGGTTCTAAGCAGTCGATTAAAAAAAAACCGCAGAGGGCGCAGAGTACGCTAAGGAAGAGGAAAGAGAGAATTAATTCGAGAGGAATAAAATTGATGTTATCTAGCAAAACTTATATGGTGGAGTACTAATAATCCTTTTCATTAATTTTAACGGGTTGTAGAGACGTTATACATAACGTCTCCCGAAGGTTACGGGAAAAACGAACCCTTCAGAATTTATGCAATCAACTACTAATATTCCACCACATTAGTTTTGCGGGGTACGTAGTTGCGCTTCAGCGCCTCATATTCCTGTATCCGGAGGCGCTGAAGCGCAACTACGAACAATTATTAACCCCGCAAAATTAATGTGGTTGGGTACTAATAGTCCTTTGCATTAATTCTGAGGGGTACGTTTTCGACCTAACGTCGGGAGACGTAGCACTGCTACGTCTCTACAACCCATTAAAACAAATGAAAAGGACTACTAATAGTCCTTTTCATAAATTCTGAGGGGTACGTTTTCGACCTAACGTCGGGAGACGTAGCACTGCTACGTCTCTACAACCCATTAAAACAAATGAAAAGGACTACTAATACTTCACCACATTAATTTTGATGGGTATCCGGGAGTGCAAGCCGGAAAGCTCGCTGGTTGTCACGAACGAGACGCTCCCACTATGAGAAATCAAAGAAAGTAAATAGCAAACATCTCGAAAAAAAGTAAAAATCAAAACAGTTTTTAGCTTTTACCTTTCAACTTTCACAATCTCTCTTTCTCTTTCTAGCTCAGAGATACTGTGTTAAAGTTTTAATTAAGGTTGTTTTTGGTACTGCACCCACAACCGTATCGACTTGCCGACCGCCTTTAAATACTATCAGCGTTGGAATGCTGCGAATACCATAGTGACTAGCAACAGTGGGATTTTGGTCTGTGTTGAGTTTCACCACTTTAACTTGTCCTTCGTATTCCCCAGCAACTTCATCTACTACCGGAGCAACCATTCGACAAGGACCGCACCAAGGTGCCCAAAAGTCTACCAGTACAGGAACTTGGCTTTCGAGGACTTCTTGCTTAAAAGTGGCTTCTGTCACATTCGTAATGGATGACATACTTGTCCTCCTATTAATATTATTTCTATAATTCGAGAAAATCGAATAATTAAAATATAGACCTTTTTAAGACAACCTGCAACAATGAGATTTCTTTATCATCCAGAGCAAAAAAATATATCTTTAGCGGGAGTGCTTTATGCGTTAGGGGACCCTGTTAGATTAGAGATTGTCCGACAGTTAGCCACGAAAAAAGAGCAATGCTGTGGGGACTTCGATTTTGCGATCGCGAAGTCAACAATGTCTAATCACTTCAAAATATTGCGAGAGTCAGGGTTAGTATTAACTAGAAAAGAAGGCACCCAGCACATAAACACTCTGCGAATTGAAGATTTAGAAGAATTATTTCCAGGGCTATTGGAAGCCATATTGAATTCCGCTCAACCATTCATCATCCCTCAGAAAGAAGCTGTTATCAGTTAACAGTGGGCAGTAAACAGTGGACAGTTATCAATCATTATTAACTCCCTACTTTCTACTCCCTACTTTCTACTCCCTACTTTCTACTCCCTACTTTCTACTCCCTACTTTCTACTCCCTACTTTCTACTCCCTACTTGCTACTCTTAACCGTGTTCGTAAAGTCGCTCAATCCTAATTTTGCATTGTTGAAGCTAGCATTGGTGAGATCGGAGCCTTGGAATGATGTTACTGAATAAGTAGTAATTTCTTTAATGGCGTAGCGAAGGGAAATTAGAGTGAATCCAATATAAGTTAATGATAAAAAGCTTAAACTAAATCCCCATATAAGATTTTGAGTACTTAGAAAAGCAATTGCTCTTGTTCCTGCTAAAAAACCAAATGCATAGCTGTAAATTGTTCCTGCTATAGATAAAGTAATTGGGATAAACCCTTTTTTAAAATAAAAGCTGCTAATTGCCATTATTAATGCTGCAATAACAGCAGAGGCAATTGCTACTTGTGGATTTTTTCCACCAGCAGCGGTTCCACCATAAAAGAATCCTAAAATAGATCCTGAAGTTGCACCGGAAATAATTGTAGTAATACGTTTAAAAATAGATTTTCTTTCAGTTAAACTCATTGCAGCAGAGGCTATACCGGCAATAGCTAAGCTAATAGATAAAGCAATAGCATATACCCAAACTGGACTTTCAGGAGTTCTTTCTATGACTCCAAATGCCATTTTACTAACCGCATGAAAGACTATGATAGTTGTTATAAAAGTGATAGCTATTAAAGATAAAAATATTTTAGTTGTTTGACCTGCTTTAATATGATCAAAATTAGCTCCTCGCAATAAACTATTACTAAAATCGCAACCGCGAACATCGGATGCATTGAAGTTAGCACCATTAAGATTTTGACCTTTGAAAGAACGCTTTCTTAAATCTTGATTGCTAAAATTAAAATTTTCAGAGTTCATGTTATCAGTTATCAAACGTAAAATACTCAATACTTTCTACTCCCTGTTGCCCGTTCCCTATTCCTTTTTTCAATGAATAGTTCTACAAATCAAAGCCAATTTCTATATTCAAACAAATTCATATTTACAACTGCAACGGGTTTTCTACTATTATTACCGCTGATACTTTATGGTTGGCGATGTTTTTCGCGTCCACCTCAAACTGATTCAGAAGAGAAATTATTCAAAGGTATTGTCTACAAACGTAATTTTGGTTTGACAGCACGTCCGGCAATCGTTCATATTGTGACTATTGATTTATCAGTGCCAGGGGTGAAAGTGCTGGTAACTCCACCACGAGCTATCGATCAAAATAGTACTTTAGCGCAAACTACTTCACAATTTGTGCAAAAATTTAAACTTCAATTAGCTATAAATGCTAATTATTTTCATCCTTTCCGCGAAAAAACTCCTTGGGATTATTATCCTCATAATGGAGATGTTACCTATGCTATAGGACAAGCAATTTCTAATGGAAAGCGTTATTCAAAAGCCGATCCGAAATGGGCAGTTTTATGTATTGTTCAAAACAACCGCGCCCAAATTTTAGAAACTGGAAATTGTCCTAAAAATACGCTTCAAGGTGTTGCGGGAAAAGATGTGTTTATTAATAATGGTAAACCTGTAAAATTAAACTCCGAGCCAGATAAACCTTACCCACGGGTGGCAGTTGCGACTAATAAACAAGGAAATATTCTTTGGCTGATTGCTGTTGATGGGAAACAGCCACTTTACAGCGAAGGAGCCACGATGGCGGAGTTGACACGAATTGTTCAAGGTTTGGGCGCATATACAGCTTTGAATTTAGATGGTGGGGGTTCAACCACTTTAGTCATAACAAAGAATAATAAACCAAAGCTATTAAATGCACCAATTCATACTAAACTACCAATGCGCGAACGTCCGGTTGCTAATCAGTTGGGTTTTTACGCAGATCGCCTGTAATTTAAGTGTCTCTGAAATATTCAGTAATTGTAAATTGAGTTACTTGACTCTCACGTAGTCAATAAATTAATTAAATGATTATTACAAACCATTGGTAGTCGATGCGTTGTAAAAAATCAAAAGCTAAACTAGTACCGTACTCAGAATTAAAGGACTAATAAAATGATTCAAGAGCGCGACTATACATTAATTATTGATAAAAGCGGTAGTATGTCAACTCCAGATCAAGCTGGTGGTAAAAGTCGATGGGAGATAATGCAAGAATCTACCCTTGCTTTGGCTAGAAAGTGCGAGCAGTTCGATCCAGACGGGATGACTGTTTACCTGTTTTCCGGTAGATTTAAGCGTTTTGAGGATGTGACTTCAGATAAAGTAGCGCAAATATTCATGGAAAACGATCCAGCCGGTACTACCGATTTAGCGGGTGTTCTCAAAGATGCTACCGATGATTACTTCAAGCGTAAAGCAGCAAACCAAACTAAGCCCAACGGCGAAACGATTTTAGTTGTTACAGATGGCGAACCTGACGATAGAAAAGCAGTTTTTGAGGTAATTGTCAATGCTTCCCGTCAGATGGAGAAAGATGAAGAATTAGGAATCTCTATCGTTCAAGTTGGTAGTGATGCTCAAGCAACAAAATTTCTTAAAGCTTTAGACGATCAAATGGAATCGATTGGCGCAAAATTTGATATTTGCGACACTGTAACTTTCGATGATATGGAAGATATGAGTCTTGCAGAGATATTAACTAATGCAATTACTGATTAGGTAATTGGTAATTGGTGATAGTAATAAATAGATCAATTAGCTTACAGGAAAATGAATTATGTTAGAAAATCGCGACTATACCTTAATTATTGATAAAAGCGGTAGTATGTCAACTCCCGATCAAGCAAGTGGTAAAAGTAGATGGGAAGTAATGCAAGAATCTACTCTTGCTTTGGCTAGAAAATGCGAAAAATTAGATCCTGATGGGATGACGGTTTATCTATTTTCCGGTAAATTTAAGCGTTTTGACGATGTGACTTCCGATAAAGTCGCGCAAATATTTATGGAAAACGATCCTGCGGGTACGACTAATTTAGCGGGAGTTCTCAAAGATGCTACAGATAATTATTTTAAGCGTAAAGCAGCAGGTCAAACCAAAGCCAACGGGGAAACAATTATAGTTGTAACTGATGGTGAACCCGACAATAGGAAAGCAGTTTTTGAAGTAATTGTTAATGCTTCCCAGCAGATGGAAAAAGATGAAGAATTAGGAATCTCTCTTGTTCAAGTTGGTAGGGATGCTCAAGCAATGAAGTTTCTTAAAGCTTTAGACGATCAAATGGAATCAATTGGTGCAAAGTTTGATATTTGCGACACCATAACTTTTGATGATATGGAAGATATGAGTCTTACAGAGATATTAACTAATGCAATTACTGATTAATTAGGGAATAGAGAACAGGGAACAGGGAAAAGTGAATACTAATAAATAAATTAAGAGGAGAATTGATCGATGTTAGAAAATCGTGATTACACTTTAATTATTGATAAAAGTGGTAGCATGGCAACCCCCGACCAAAAAGGTGGTAGAACTAGATGGGTAGCAGCAGAGGAATCAACCTTTGCTTTAGCGAGTAAATGCGAACAGTTCGATCCAGATGGTATTACCATTTATACATTTTCTGGGCGATTTAAAAGATATGAAAATGTTACATCCAAGAAAGTGATGCAGATTTTTCAGGAAAACGATCCCTCCGGAACTACCGATTTAGCTTCAGTATTAAAACACGCTACAGATAATTATTTTCAACGCAAAGCTGCGGGTGAAACAAAGGAAAATGGTGAGACAATCTTAGTAATTACCGATGGCGAACCCGATGACAGAAAAGCGGTGATGAAAGTGATTATTGAAACTTCTCGTCGTATGGATAAAGATGAGGAATTAGCAATTTCCTTTATTCAAGTTGGAACCGATCCTCATGCAACTCGCTTTCTCAAAGTCTTGGATGACGAAATGCAAAGTGCAGGAGCTAAGTTTGATATCTGTGACACGATTACAATGGATGATATGGAAGACTACAGTCTTTCAGAAGTATTGCTAAATGCAATTATTGATTAGTTATTGCCATTAATCGGAATTAAACCAATGGATTCCATCGATAAAATTTTGTCCGAGCTTCAAGCTGAATATCAACAATCAGCTAATTCTCAATCTGGGAAAACAGAGGAAGTAAAGAAGGTTAAACAAGTAAAGAAAGTAAAGCTTGATTCATCTCCACCTTCCTCACTTTTTACATCATCATCAAAAGGAGATGTAATTGATAATATATTAGCTGAAGTTAAACAAGATATTGAAGAAAAAGAAGTTTTAGAAGAACAACAAAAACAGCAAGAGCTTGAAGAAGAACGAATTCGACAAGAAAAAATTAAAGCAAAGCAATTAGAAGCCTTAAAAGCTCAAGCTCAACAGTGGTTACAAAAATTAGAACCATTATCTACCGAAGGAATGTGGTTTGAAACTTTTGCTAAAAGCTACCCTTCTAAATTAGAAGCAGCAATTGAGTATTTAAGCAGTGAGCAGTGATCGAGTACTATTTAATAGTAAAAAATCAACTTTTTGCTATACATAGCACTCTATCGCAACCCTAAATTAGTTGAAAAAAAATTATGCTTATTTATATATAAAGTAGTGCGCTAGCGCAGCGTGTCCGACAGGACATGCATCTTGCTCGCTATTGCCTATATATAAATTGTCCGAATTTAAGCTGCTCGCAAACCTATTTTTTTGAAAAAGACTGAATTTATTAATTATCAAAAATAGCGAATACTTTATTTATTTATATATTTATTTATTTATTAGATTAATTTTGTACGGCTATTGTTTACAAACGAACCCTATTTTTCATCTAAATACTGATAATTGATAATTGATAATTGATAATTGTTAACTGCTCACTGCTAACTGCTGACTGTTAAATGCTTCGCTCCCCATTCATGCATTGCATTGAGAATTGGTTGCAAACTTTCTCCTAAAGATGTCAGCGAATATTCTACTTTTGGGGGAATTTCAGCATAAACTTCGCGATGTACGATTCCATCTTGTTCCATTTCTCTTAATTGCTGGGTTAGCATTTTTTGAGTGACTCCAGGTAAAGCACGCTGTAATTCTCCAAAGCGTCTTATACCTAATAGTAATTCTCTAATAATCAATACCTTCCAGCGCCCTCCTATTATTTGAAGCGTTGTTTCTACTTCACAGCTAACTATCTTTTTAGGGTTTTCCGCTTTCATTTTTATAGTTACTTTTTGGTAAGTATCTGACTTTTAAGTGGGTACTTTACATCATACCTTTATGTGGGTTAAGGTTGAGCCGGTATTAGTTAGATGACAAAACAATTAGTACAAATCATCAGCTTATTCAAGTCGAATGCTTTAAAATAAATTGCATTTTGGCTAAAAGTTTGCTGTCATTTTTTGAGGAGAACACTATGAATCAACCTGTAATTGCCGATAAAAAACCTGCCGTAATGGAATTAGAAGCCGGTACTTATTACTGGTGTAGCTGCGGTAAGTCTAAAAACCAATCTTTTTGCGATGGTTCTCATAAAGGTAGTGAATTTACACCAGTTGCTTTTGAAGTAACGGAGAAAAAATCTGTAGCAGTATGTAACTGCAAGCATACTAGCAATCCACCCTATTGTGATGGTTCTCATAGCAAACTTTAATTAATTCCGAATCTAAAACTCAGGAACCCGGTATTGTTAAATATATCGCGTTTCGGAGTTTTTATCAGTTGAAACTTTTTTAATCATTTAATGAAAATTTCTCTAAAATCAATCAAATATTGAGCAGTAATCAACATAAATTGACCGGCATAATCAATTAGTAACTTGTAATTAGAGACAAATTTTATCTAGAAGTAAAGTTTAAAAACTTACTCACAATATTATCAACAGAACGTTTTAGTTGATTCTTGCGATACCATCTTTGAAAAGCTGCTTCATACTCTTCACCTTTCATTTGAAAAGTATTCCAGCCATCCAAACCTACAAACAGCCCCCAAAATAGTACAATATAAAGCGCCCAGTTAATACCTCCACCCGTAAGCAAATCCAGCGAGACTAAAAAAGTATTAACAATCGCGTAATTGCCAGCACGCTTTTTGAATCTTCTTTTACGATGGACATTAAATGCTTGTCTGTGCTGAATTTCACCTTGTTTTGTTACCCAATCTGCTTCTGCTAAATTAAGAGTTTCCAGGGAGATATCTAACTCCGCAGCGATTTCCAAAAGCACCTCGTGAGAAAACTCCTTATCATCATCAACTTGACGTGCGATCGCCAACTGCAAAATCTGCTGTACGTCTTCTTGGCTATAACAACGACTAATTTTATCTCCCGAATTCGTCATACTTATAATCTCTTCTATTACTTTTAATAGAGAATTTCTTCTTTTAGCACACAGAGTACTGCTATTACCTCTAGAGTAACAAATCAATCAGTTGAATTTTGGATTTTGGATTTTGGATTTTGGATTGAAAGTTATGAGTTAGGAGTAGTGAGTAGTGAGTAAGGAATTAGGGGTTAGTTACTCCCATTCCGCTTTAAGATTACTTATCTCTCTTTATCTCTTTCCTCTAGGCTCTCAGCGTCTCTGCGGTTTTTATAATCGGTAATCTTCTGCCAGGAAGGGAGTAGTTAGTTAGTTAGTATTTATTTATTCTCCCCCCCTCTTCCCCCTCTCCCCCCTCTTCCCCCTCTTCCCCCTCTCCCCCCTCTTCCCCCCCTCCGTCCCTTTCTTAATCAATCCTTTACCTAAAAATAAGAAAATCACAATTGGAGATTGCTTTTTACACTTGGGGAGAAATGTCAGTGGAATCTAATCAAAATATCCGTACATTATCGGTTGATATTGGTGGTAGTGGCGTAAAGGTAATGGTTTTGGATATTAAGGGTAATCCTTTAACTAAGAAATTGCGGGTAGAAACACCCCAACCTGCTTCTAAAAAATTAGTGCTTGAAGCGATTTTAGAGTTAGCTGGAATGGCAGGTGAATTTGAACGGGTTTCGGTTGGATTTCCTGGTGTGGTACGAAATGGAATAACCAATACTGCGGTTAATTTACATCCTGACTGGATAGATTTTGATTTAGCAACAGCTTTATCTCTATTGCTAAAAAAGCCGGTTAAAGTAGTTAATGATGCGGATATGCAGGGTTTAGCAGCAATTTACGGGCAAGGAGTGGAACTGGTAATTACTTTAGGAACGGGATTTGGTTCGGCTTTATTTGTAAATGGTAAATTGGTTCCGAATCTGGAAATGGGACATCACCGCTTTCGTAAAAGTGAGACTTACGAACAACAATTAGGGCGTGCTGCTTTAGAAAAAATTGGCGATGAAAAATGGAATAAACGTTTGGGGAAAGCGATAGATTCTTTACAACATTTGTTTAATTATGATTATCTATATATTGGTGGAGGTGAAGCAGAAAAAATCAATCTCAATTTATCCGCTAATGTAAAAGTTATTCCTAATGTTTTTGGGTTATTAGGTGGTATTGCATTGTGGCGGAATTAAAAGAAAGGGTTGGGGGGTTCGGGGGGAACGGGAAACAGTGGGAAGACAAATTAGGTACTAGTAGGTGATGTCGTTGTATCCGTTGTATTTTGTATTGATTCCTTTGAGAACAATTTTTGAGAAATCCAGTAGGTGAAAATGTGAGAAAGTAAACCTAAAGGACCTGCAAATAAGCAAAGTGCAAGGGAATGAAAAGTCCAAACACTTGTTTTAACACCAGCTAAATATATATAGCGTCCTACAAATAAATCCATCACTAAGAAGTGAATCCATCCAGTTGCAGCAGCAGTTTCATCACCAAAAAATCGAGCAATATCTGCTAATTGAGGATTTGATAAAGCCTCTGCATTCTCTGGTGTAACGCTGCTAATAAATAAATATAAATATAGTCCAGCTAAAGGTATAAATGGGATGTACGATTCCATTACTCGTTGTGTAACTTTCCACTTTGGCAGAAAAATCATCAACGCCCAAAAAGGCAAAACAAAAAGATTCGCAATATTAAATAGTTCGCTGACAGACATAAGATAACTCCACGTTAAGCACCGATCGTAATTAGTATAAATCTATCGCGTACATTTAATTATTTTCTATCATATTATTGTGGATAAAAAATACTTATTATACTGATTCCGAAAGCAGTTAAAATATTTAATTGCAGCAAAAAATAATTGTAATAGAATACTTTCTATAATAATATATTTATTACCTCTAACCTTTGACCTAAAACAGGATGGCATCTCTTGGCAACTATTAAATGCAAAGATAAAACTTTTTCTAATATACAAGCAATTTTATTTGATAAAAACGGTACCTTAGAAGACTCAGAGGTGAATTTACGTTACTTTGCTCAAAAAGCAGCCAGAATTATAGATGCACAAATACCGGGTATCGGCGAACCTTTATTAATGGCATTTGGTGTTAATGGCGATACTTTAGATGCTGCGGGATTAATCGCGGTAGCAAGTCGTCGGGAAACAGAAATCGCGGCAGCAGCTTATATTGCCGAAACGGGAAGAGGTTGGATTGAGTCTTTGAAAATAGCCAGTAAAAGTTTAGATGAAGCAGATAAATCTCTGAGTGATTCTTCTTCACCTTTATTTGCAGGTAGTTCAGAAATATTACAAAAGCTTTCGCAAGCAGGTTTAAAGCTGGGTATACTTTCAGCAGCGACAACCCAAGAAGTAAATAGGTTTGTACAAGTTCATCAACTGGGTGAATATCTAAATTTAGAAATGGGAGTAGACGGTAATATTTTTAAACCAGATCCAGCTTTGTTTATCCAAGCTTGCGAAAAATTGGGAGTAGAGCCAAGCGCTACGTTGATGGTGGGAGATTCCGTTGCCGATATGCAAATGGCAGGCGATGCAAAAGCCGCTGGATGTGTTGGTATTACTTGGATTGGGAAGTCGGATAATGTTCGAGGTGCGGATGTTGTGATTAATAAATTAGATGAAATTCAAGTTTGTTAATCAACAAATAATGTAGAGACGTTGCATTGCAACGTCTTCGTAAATTGTGATTTTTATCGAGAATTCCTCAAAACGAAGACTGCAACCCAAGTGTAAATTGCCAATCCGTTTCTAATTGAGGTCCATCTAAGTCGCGCAAAATGGGTAATTCAAATTCCATCGCTTTAAATTTCGCGGGTTGTAGAGACGCGATATATTGCGTCTCTACAGTATTTTGAGGATAAAGAAACCCGGTATCTTCAAGATACCGGGTTTCTGAATTCAACTATTATTTGTAATTTCCTAAGGTTGCACAACTACTGTTGTTCCGACTGATGCCCAATTAAATATTTTTTTTGCATGATTGGGCGCTACATTTACACAACCATGACTAACAGGGGTACCAAAATTGTTATGCCAGTATGCACCATGAATTCCATAACCGCCCTGATAATACATTGTGTGAGGAACATTTTTGACATCGTAATCTTCCCCTTTCATCCGAGTTTTGACCAACTTTGTATAAATATTAAATACGCCAGTGGGGGTAGGAGTAGATTTTTTACCAGTGGAAACAATAACCCCAAAAACAGGTTTATTCCCTTGCCAAGTAATTAATCTTTGTTCAGATAAATCTACTTGAATCCAACGTTTATTGGAATTTTTAAGTTGCTTAACTTTCTGACTGACTTTGTGCTGAGACTTTTGAGTGTGATGCGCTGTAGCCTTATTCGTAGGCAGACTTCCAAAACTAGCTGATAGCGCTATTGCCGCTACAAGAACTTTTATATAGCGAATATACTGAGGCAAAATTAACAATTTCATAGTAAATATTCTCAAATGTAAGTGTTTATTGTTTATTCTCTTTTATAGCTGTATTTAACAATTGATTTCTGTCACTAGCTATTAATATCTCTATTTCTATCTTAATTCATATTTTCAAGTAGCATTTCTGCTCGTCGAGTTATTAAGTCCCATTCTCCAGACATAACTAGATGTTTTGGAAACAACTCGCTGCTCAACCCTATGGCGATCGCACCTACTTTGAGAAATTCAGCAGCGTTTTCTATAGTTACACCTCCAGTTGGAATTAAGGGAATTTGTCCCAATGGAGCCTGCAAACTTTTGATGTATTGAGCGCCACCAACTACCTGTATGGGAAATACTTTGACGCAGCTTGCACCATTCTTCCAAGCTGTAACAATTTCAGTTGGAGTTAGCGCTCCGGGTATAACTGGTACGTTTTGATTAACAGCCGCTTGAATTATTGCTAAGTCAGTATGGGGAGTAAAAAGGAATTGCGCTCCTGCAAGTACAGCCTGTTGCATTTGTTCTATATTTAACAGCGTACCCGTACCGATAATGCAGTCAGGTAATTCTACACGTAGTTGTTCAATTAACTTGCCAGCTTCGGGAGTATTCCAAGTTATTTCTATCAAATGCATTCCAGCAGATGCCACTGCTAAAGCCATTTTTCGGGCTAAGTGTTTTTCTTGGGCACGAATAACAGCAATAACACGATGTTTTTCTAAAAGTGTTAACCAAGCAGAATTAGGAATTGATAATTGGGCATTGGGCATTGGGAGTTGGGTATTTGGTATTAATAATCAGAAATTGCAAAACTTTGATTTCAAGTCTTGTTTTATGATATTTAAGCTGTATAAAATCAATTCACCTTACAATCTAAGTTGAATTATTTATTTTTCCATAGAATAATAATCACTTATTTATTAATGCAAGTTTTCTTCTATCTTCTACTGTAAAGAAGAAATAAACTCAAAATTTCATCTTTTTTTTGATTAATTATGTATATATGTATAGCTAATGTGCTAAAAGCTAAGTAAATAAACGCAATTGTAACAATTTAGTCATTGAGCCTTTAGTTAACATGATTCACAAACAATTTTTTCACAAAAGCTTTATAGCTTCGGTTGCAGCAGCGACAGTTATTGTCTGTGGAAGCCAATTAGATCGCACTTTTGCTCAAACCGCACCTCGATCGACTACAGCATCTTCACAATCAAAACCTGCTTTTACTTTGCAGGGACATATATGGACTATCCAAGCTTTAGATTTTAGTCCAGATGGGCAAACTTTAGTCAGCGGTAGTTACGACCACACCGTGAAAGTCTGGAACCTGAATAATGGTAAACTCATTCGCACCCTTGATGGACATAAAGATGGGGTAAACGACGTGGCGATCGCTCCCGACGGAAAACTGTTTTTCACTGCTGGTGGAACGGCAGAACCCAATACCAGTAAGGTAATTAAGGTATGGGATATGAAAACAAAAAAATTACTTCGCACCTTCAAAGGACATACTTTAGGAGTGACTTCCCTAGCAATAACCCCAGATGGTAAAACTCTTGTTAGCGGTAGCTACGACAAAACAATTAGATTATGGGATGTAGATAAAGGTATAAGAAAACGTACTTTAACCGGACATACCAGCCCCGTGCGTTCAATTGCAATTAGCCCAGACGGAAAAACTCTCGCTAGCGGTGGTGGCTCGCTTAAAAGTGATTCCGACAAAACAGTTAAATTATGGAACCTGCAAACAGGAGAATTAATTAGCAATATTAAGGGAAACGAAAACGTTATTAGCTTTATCGGCTTTACTCCCGACGGAAAATATCTTGTCAACTCCACAGATCCAAAAATCAACGTTTGGAATTTAAGTACAGGTAAACTAGTGAATCGTTTTGGAGTATCCGACATCGAAGGAGTGACTTCTGCAACTTTAGGAAACGATAGTAAAAGTATCGTCACAACCACATTAGATGGTGCCGTAACAATGTGGGATTTAACCACCGGAAAAGCGATCAAAATTTTAGTTGAAGCCGCCAACAATCCTCAAAACTACGACCAACTTTATCCCACAAGTACCGCATTCAGCCCCGACGGTAAAACCATTGCCATTGGTGAGGGAGGTGGAGCTTACAATTCAAAATTTTCGATTAGCATTCGACGAATGCCTTAAACAGTTAACAGTGAGCAGTGAACAGTTAGGGGATGAGGGAGAGGGGGAGAGGGGGTAGAGGGGGTAGAGGGGGCTGGTAACTGTTCGCTAATTTCTGCCCATATATGAACAAGTCTACCGGAATGTCCATATAATGATTGGTAGTAATAAAGGTAGTTACTATAGACATGAACCAAGAAGACATGACAGTCAGTATTGGAGAAGCGGCTGATAAGTTGGGAGTTTCGGTGAAGACAGTTAGGAGATGGTCTGACGCTGGTAGACTTAGATGTGAACGAACTCCAAGTGGTCATCGTAGGTATTACACCTCAGACATTATCCGGATGACCACCAAGCCTGCCAAAGAAGAGCGTAAAACGCTGGTGTATGGCAGAGTTTCGAGTCATGACCAAAAAGATGATTTAGTGAGACAAACAGAAGTACTTTCCCAGTTTTGTGTAGCCAAAGGCTGGGAGTACGAGGTGATTATTGATTTGGGTAGTGGTTTGAATTATAAGAAGAAGGGACTTAAGAAACTCCTTAAACTCATACTGACTAACCAAGTAGAGCGAATTGTACTCACGCACAAAGACCGATTGCTTAGATTTGGTTCTGAATTGGTTTTTGCGATGTGCGAAGAATTTCAAACAGAAGTCGTAATCATAAATAAAACCAAAGAAGACAGCACTTTTGAAGCCGAACTAGTTCGGGACATGATCGAACTCGTAACTGTGTTCTCAGCTAGGTTGTATGGTTCTCGCAGCAGGAAGAACCAGAAGATAGTAGACAATATGGTCACATCTGTACAAAAAGATTTAGAATAAATCCACTTTATGTGTTGACAATTGATAGGCATGGGCATATTTTAAATATAAGGTCGAACAAAACAGGAATTTCAAATGGGTACAAAAACATTCACGACGGAGTTACCAAAACCTTTAGTTGGTTTCGCCGTCAGATATTCCAAAAAACAAAAAGAGAATCGTAATAAAGCTTTGGACTTAGTTAGTAGTGATATAGCCAAAACCAAACAAAACCAAGAGCTACAAAAACTTGGTTACAATAAAAGACAGGCGAATTCCCTACTAATTGATATTGAAGGTAAAATCGGTTCTGCGTCCGAATGCCGTGAAGCTCATGTCGAGACTCTTGAAGGTAAAATAAAATCTGCTGTAGAACAAATAAAAGAGTGGGAGGATAAGCTAGCCAAAATTGAATTGCCTGCTTGCCGAGTTCGCCGTAATCAGTTTAAATCTAGACAACACGAACTGAGATTTAAAATTCACCACAAACGCCGTTATGTAATAGCTCAACGAAGAAAGGTAGATAAGCTTAAAGAGCAGCCCGTTCACGTAAACCTTGGGACTGAATTTAACTTTTCGTTAGTTGGTAGCCAAGGTGAATCCAAAGGTAATCAGATATGCCAATATGACCATATAAAGAAGTCTTTAAAGATTCGCGTACCAGTAGAATTTGAAGCTGAGTTTGGTAAATATGTTTCTGCTAATCTAGAGTTCGCCTACGGACAAGATTGTATAGAAGCGGCTTTAATGCGCCGTTCGGAAAATAGTAAAACTTTAGAAGTAATTCCCGAAGGTAAAGGAGAAGCGCTTTCTTGGCGAATTTTCTTTAAGAACAATCGCTGGTACATTGCGGTTTCTGTCGAAGTTACAGAAGTTCCTTTATATTCCAAGCCAGTTAGATACGGCTGTATTGGTGTTGACTTGAATCCCGGTGTTATAGGTTGGTGCTATGCTGACCTTAATGGGAACCCTGTAGCCAAAGGTCAGATTAAGTTAAACTTACATTCTCGCCGTTCCGGACAAGTTAAAGCAGAACTCTCAGACGCTATTAAGAGTTTAATCCGACTAGCCGAATTGTACTGTTGCCCAATAGTTATCGAAAAACTTTCTTTCTCAGCTAAAAAGAAGCGAATGCGAGAAGAAGGTCGTCGATACTCTAGAATGCTTAACTTCTTTGCTTACTCTGCCTTCGGCGAAGTTATACAATCTCAGGCGAAAAATAAAGGTATCCAAATAATTAAAGTTAATTCTGCTTACTCTTCATTAATCGGATTAACCAAGTTTATGTCCTTGTACGGTATGAGTTCTGATACCGCAGCAGGACTAGTATTAGCTCGTAGAGCTATGAGACTTAGTGAGTCTGTACCTACCCATGTCGCTCTCCCTTCTGTGATGGATGGAACGAGACACGTATGGAGTTCATGGTACAGAATTAATAAGTCGCTCAAGTCGGTACGCCGTCATGAGTACTATAACCAACAGGTGTTAACAGCGCACCTCAGCCATTACTCTACAAGCGACAAGCTTGTTGAGGTGGGTAAATCCGATGTGATTCCGGTTGAGGAACCCAGTGAAAGTCTGGGCTGTAATCCCGAACTAGCCGTTAAGGTCGGGTAGATGTCCAGATATGTTCATATTTGGGTATATTTGTACACTTTTTATGTAACGGTAGAAAAAATCAAAATCCTAACAATTACCAATTACCAATTACCAATTACCAATTACCAATTACCAATTACCAATTCCCAATTACCAATTACCAATTACCAATTCCCAATCACTTCTCATACTTTTCGTATGCAGCAACAATACGCTGTACTAAAGCATGACGCACCACATCTTTTTGAGAAAATTCACAAAAGGCTATGCCTTCTACGTTTTTTAAAATTTGAAAGGCTGTTACTAATCCCGATTTTTGCTGTGATGGTAAATCGGATTGCGTCATGTCACCTGTTACTACCATGCGGGAATGAAAACCCAAACGAGTTAAAAGCATTTTCATCTGGGCTGGTGTGGTGTTTTGGGCTTCATCCACAATTACAAAGGCATTATTTAAAGTTCTTCCTCGCATATAAGCTAGTGGCGCAACTTCGATTATGCCTCTTTCGATTAACGACGGTACTTTATCTGGCTCGATAAATTCGTTGATTGCATCGTAAAGCGGGCGCAAATAAGGGTTAACTTTTTGCTGCAAATCTCCAGGTAAAAAGCCGAGTTTTTCACCTGCTTCGACGGCAGGACGAGTTAAAATTAGTTTCTCGTATTTATTATCAAGCAATGCTTGAACAGCGACAACAACTGCCAAAAACGTTTTACCAGTTCCCGCAGGACCAATACAAAATGTCAAGTCACGCTTGCGTAGTGCTTCAATATACTGTCGCTGGCGAAATGTTTTTGCACGAATTTGTTCGCCGCGACGAGTTTTAGCAAGTACATCTTTTTGTAATGTTTGCAGTTCATCTTCTCGATGAGTATCGAGGGCTTGACGTGCTGTCAATATATCCGTGACAGTTAATGTATTGCCCTTCGTCCAAACATCTTCCAATGACTTTACCAATCGACTAACCAAATCGATTTGTTTTTCCGTACCGCTAACGTATAATTCTTGTCCGCGCAGTACAACAGTAGCTCCAGTTTGTCGCGCTAAAAGCTTAAGGTTTTCTTCTTGGTTTCCCGCTAATGCCATAGCACTTGGGATGTCGGGCAGTTCTATTGTTATGGCATCTGCCATAGTATTTATTATTGGTAAGCAGTGATTTTTACAAATTACTCCCTTTACGGGAGATGAATCTTATTTTCTGACCGATTGGTGAAAATAGCAATATTTCTTAATAATTCACGTTCTTTTCTATTTACTATCAGCCATAGGGCTGATAGCGAATAAAACACGAAACAACTTTTATTGTTTCATTCAAATGCGAGTTTGGGGCTTGGTGAAATCTCTACGTCCGTCACCACGTCTTACTTTAGGCTTGGGCATTGGTAATACTTTATGCCGTTCTTCACTATTAGATGCGGGTGCATCAATTCGATCGTTACTGCCGTAAATATCTAGATATGCCGATTGTTCGGCAGCTTGAGCGGCCAAAGAAATCACGGTGCGAATAGCTTGGATGTTGCGTCCTCCACGACCAAAAACTTTGCCTTTATCTGCACTGTCAAAGGCAATGCGAATCCAAACTCGTTTAGTACTACGAGAAATTTCACAATCAACGCTTAGAGAGTCTGGAGATTCCAAAAACGGCTGCATCAAAAAATTGACTAGACCAACATAATCTGGAGTCGTACCGGAATTGGTATCTGTTACTGTATCAGGATGCAGTTGCTGCACGGACTTGTTCAAAAACATTATTTTTTTCTAAAATGCGACGCACGGTGTCAGTTGGTTGAGCGCCCTGTTGTAGTCGCTTGACAATACCATCAACGTCTAATTTTACTTCTTTAGTTCTAGGATTATAAAATCCCAATTCTTCGAGGGGACGACCGTCACGACGAGCAAGATTATTCATGGCGACTATACGGTAACTTGCTTCTCGTTTTTTACCAATTCGCTTAAGGCGCAGTTTAATCATGATTAAGAGGTTATTCTCCTACTTCGTAAGGTATTAATTTACAACTAAAGTTCGTAACAAATCCATTTAACATTATGAAAGCATTTCCACCAAAAGGGTAATCTTTCTCCCCGTGGAAGATAAAAAATTCCCACAAGTAGCAGATGCTAATTTTAGCACTTGCACGGCATGAAGTGCTATTGAATCTAAAGGTCAAAGGTCAAAGGTCAGAGGTTAAAGGTTAAAGGTCAAAGGTTAAAGGTCAAAGGTAACTGCTCACTGTTAACTGGTAACTGTCAAAGCGTACCAAAACCTTTTTTCTTCTTAGCTTTTTTCGGCTTCTTTTTACTGCCAGCATTTCCAGCAGCCATTGGATTTCCGCCGCCACCAAACATTCCGCCTCCTCCTGGCATCCCTGGGAAGTTACCTTGTCCCATTTGCTGCATCATGCTTCGCATTTTCTGGAAGTCGCTCACCAGTTTGCTGACATCTTTTTCTCTATACTTAGGTTCACCGCATCCCTTTGCAATCCGTCGCCTTCTACTGGGAGAACTCGCTAATAAATCCGGATTTTTGCGTTCTTCCGGAGTCATGGAATTAATCATCGTCTCGGAGCGTTTAAGCTGAGATTGCCCTTGCTCTAGTTGTTCGTTGGAAATTTTGTTCATCCCTGGAATCATCTTCATGATGCCTCCGAGGGAACCCATATTTTTCAACAGACGCAGTTGTTTGAGAAAATCGGTAAAATCAAACTGTGCCGACAGCATTTTCTCTGTCATTTTTTCGGCATCGCCGATGTCAAATTCTTCCTGGGCTTTTTCTACCAGAGTTAAGACATCTCCCATCCCCAAAATCCGTGATGCCATTCTATCGGGATAAAAGGGCTGTAGGGCTTCGACTTTTTCACCTACACCAACAAACTTAATTGGCGCACCGGAAATTCTCCGCACCGACAACGCCGCACCACCACGGCTATCACCATCTAACTTAGTTAAAATTGCACCGCTAATACCAATTTTATCGTGGAAAGTACGGGTCAAGTTTGCTGCTTCTTGACCAGTCATTGCATCCACTACCAGCAGCGTTTCGTGGGGCTGCACGGCTTGTTTAACATTGGCTAATTCCGCCATCATGTTTTCGTCAATTTGCAGACGACCGGCGGTATCAATAATTACGGTATCGATTCCTTCCGCCTTTGCACGTTCCACACCTTGACGGGCAATCTCAACTGGGTTTGCGTCGCTTCCCAGTTCAAATACCGGCACGTCAATTTGTTTACCTAAAGTTATTAATTGGTCGATCGCAGCAGGACGATAAACGTCTGTCGCCACCATCAAACAATTGCGTTCTAATTTTCTGAGGTGTAATGCTAACTTAGCCGTAGCGGTAGTTTTACCAGTACCTTGCAAACCAGCCATTAAAACAATAGTTGGTGATTCTTCGGCTTGCACGAGGGGGACATTAGTTTCCCCCATCACATTTACTAATTCATCATGAACAATTTTGATAAACTGCTCGCCAGGACGTACTCCATTCAATACCTCAGCACCTTGTGCTTTGGTTTCAACTTCGCTAATAAATTCTTTAATTACTTGGAGGTTGACATCCGCTTCCAACAAGGAGCGACGTACTTCCCGCAAAGCTTCCTGAATATTGGATTGGGAAATTTTACCTTGTCCCCGGAGCTTTTTCCAGGTAGATTCTAAACGGTCGGCTAGTGCGTCAAACATAATTCAGTTACTATTACTCAGCCAGCAAAGTATTTAAGCGTTATCTACCAGCTTAATAGTTTTTAACTGGTAAAAGCTAGCGGTAGGCAGCCATTACTACTTGTATGGTGAGGGACTTACGCAAAGCTCCCCTTTTCTAAGGGGAGCCACTGCATTATATTTGATAACTATTTAAAGCCCTATCAAGTTCAAACCTTAAACTTTTGCTTGAGAAAACATTGCTTTAGTTGCTGATTCTCCTGCTAATCTAACCTGCTTGATTAAATGCCGATTCAATAATCCTAAAATAACTAGTTGGCAAAGAAAAGCAATAAAAATGCTGGTAACTGTAGACTGCTCGACAGTAAACCAGAAAGCAACCGTGAATAGCCACAAAATATTTTCTGGTTGAATGTTTAGAATAGCAAAAACTATTATTGGTGAAATAATTATTGCACTTGTAGTTCCCATTGCCCATAAAGTGCGCTTAGAGTTTTTCAGCATCAACATGATTTGAGCAATAGTAGCGTAAATCGTGATTAAACTGACAAAAACTAATAAGGTACTCAAAATCCATAGAATTGTCTTGCTTGAATTTGAGTTATCAATATTTGCTTTTAAAAATAGTACAACAAAGGCACTTGCAGCAATTGATAGATCGATCGCGATTGCTAAAATAGCTGGGCTTTTCTCACCGAACATTAATTCTGAAAGTATAGACTTTTTAGATGCATCCTTCTGATATCGAAATCGCGCCCAGTCTTGTATCGCTTGACGATGAGGTAACAAAAGAGCAAAAAATGGCACAATCAAAAACAGATTCCATGCATATAAACTGAGGATACCCTCATACAAGCCGTTCCAGCGAGTATAATCTTCGGAAACATAAAATCCTAAAATCATTACCTCAAAACTTGCAACAATCAAATAACTTTGCTGTTTACTGATAATCGTTGCATTAGGATTGCGAAAACAACGTTTTAATCCTTGCCAAGCCCAATATGTCCAGAGAGCGTAATTTAATAAATGTATTCCTACTACACCAACAAAACTTTTCCCCAGAGCGAAATTAAAAAACTCTAAATCTTGTAGTGCTGAATTTGAATTAGACAGGTTTGGAAAAAGATAATTAGCTATATCCGTAGGGCTAAATAATCTAAAAAAAGCAATGTAACTGTGATAATTACCTGCGAAAGTTATAGGCACGTTTATCCACAAAAATAGTAGAACTAAACCACTACCTAACCAAGGCTTAAAACCACTAAACGCAGAACCACCGAATATACCAAATAATGAGGCAAGACTGTAGAAGAAAATACAGCTAGCTGAAAGCATTAAGTAGAAACAGAATATATTACCCAAGGAAGTATTTCCACTTATTCCAGTCAAAATATGAAAAGGAATTGCGGCGATAACTGCTAGATAAATTAAAGCTGGAACACCTAATATTTTTCCAGCAAAGATACTTGTTTCCGACTGCGGACTGAGGCGAATAAAATTCAGAGTACCTTTACGTTCTTCTTGTGATAAATCGTTAACTATTAAGTAAGTTCCCGCTACCAACAGCGTGAAAATAAAAATCATGCTGAGCGTTATAAATATATATCCAAAATGGTCTTGCCACCACAATTGAATATCAATTTGATTTGTAGGACATCTCTCATAGCTGTAATTGTTTTGAGAGTTTAATTTGCAATATTTATCATTGATATAAACATTGCTATTACTACTTAAATTAGGAGCCTGTATGAAGTGGATTAGGAATAATATAAACTGAGTTGCAAAAGATGTTACTAAAGCTATAATTACGGGAAACTTTTTGAGACGACCTTTTAATTCCCTAAAAAGTTGTGGGTTCCATTCACCGACTTTATCGATTAAGTTAAACATTTTATTAATTAGTTAAGAGTTAGGGATGAGGAGTTAGAAGTTGGACTTCAAAGCCTCCAGATAATTTGTAGGAGTAAGAAGAAAACGCAATTAAAACTGAAAAAATTAATTGCGAGATTTTAATCCTAAACTTTCGCTTGAGAAAACATTGCTTTAGTAGCAGATTCTCCGGCCAATCTAACTTGCTTGATTAAATACCAATTCAACAATCCTAAAATAACTACTTGGCAAGCAAAAGCAGCAAATATTTCAGGAAATGTACAGTACTCAGCAGCGAACCAGAAAGCAACAGTGAATAGCCCAAAAATATTCTCGGGTTGAATGTTTAGAAACCCTGAGACTAATATCGGTAAAATGATTAATGCGCTTGTTGTACCCGCAGCCCATAAAACACGTTTAGAGTTTTTCAACATCAGCATGATTTGAGCAACTGTAGCGTAAATCATTATCAAACTTACAAAGACTAACAAGGTACCCAATAGTTTTGAAAAGTTTTCGGTGCTATGTAAGGTATCAATATTTGTCTCAAAAAATAGTATAACAACTGCACTTGCTGCAATTATTAAATTGATTGCTATTGCTAATATAGCCGGACTTTTTTCGCCGCCGATTAATTCTGACAGTAAAGATTTTTTGGAATAATCTGTTTTATGCTCCTCTTTATGGAATCGAAATCTTGCCCAATCTTGTATCGCTTGCCTCGGAGTTAACATCAGAGCAAATAACGGCACAATTAAACACATATTCCATAAAAATAAAACAAACATATTTCCAGAAAACTGCCTCCAATAGCTACGATATTCGGAATAATTATAATCAATGGAAACAAATAATCCGATAAGTACTATTTGAAAACAGGTGAAAATTAAGTAACTTTGCTGTTTGCTAAAAATCGTTGCATTAGGATTACGAAAACAACGTTTTAATCCTTGCCAAGCCCAATATGTCCATAATGCGTAATTCGATAAATGTAGCGCAATTACACCAATAAAACTTTTTCCTACAGCAAAATTGAAGAACTTTAATTCTTGTAATGCTGGAGTTTGAGAATTAAGAAAACCAGGAAAAAAATAATCAGCTATAGTCGTAGGGCTAAGTAATGCAGCAAAACCCATAAAGTTTACTAAGTCAGAATCCCTACTCTTGAACAATTCTGCTGATAAAAATAAAACTAGAAAAACGAAACCACTACCCAACCAGGGTTTAAAACCGCTCAATGCTGAACCACCGAACACACCAAATAATAAAGCATAGCTATAAAAGGCAATACAGCTAGCAACAAGAATCAAATAAAAGCATAAAATATTGCCAAAAGGAAGATTCCCATTTATTCCTGTCAATATATGAAAAGGAATTGCAGCTAGAACTACCAGATAAATTAAAACTGGAACTCCTAACATCTTTCCACTAAATATAGTAGTTTCTGATTGCGGACTTAGACGAATAAAATTTAGAGTACCTTTACGTTCTTCTTGAGATAAATCGTTAATTATCAAGTAAGCTCCTGCAACCAACAGCGTGAAAAGAAAAATCGCGCTGAGTGACAAGAACATATATTTCCAATGTTCTTGCCACCACAACTGCATATTAATTTGGTTGGGAGGGCAAGATACCATATTTCGATATTCCTTTTTAAAACCCAATTTGCAAAATTTATCAAGAATATAAATATCAGTTTTACTCTCTAAATCGGGAATTTCTCGTAATTGATATAGAAATATTACTAATTGAGTAGCTAGAGATGTTACAAACGCGATAATAACGGGAAACGGCTTCAAACGACCTTTTAATTCTCGAAAAAGCTGTGGATTCCAATCGCCAATTTTATCAATTGAAGTAAGCATGGTATTAGATAGTTGATAGTTGATAGTTGTTAGTTGATAGTAATGAGGAATTAGGAGTTAGGAGTTATTATTTAACCTTTGACCTCTAACCTTTAACCTTTGACCTTTAAACTTAAGAAGCTTGTTTGTGTCCGAGTTTGAGGAAAATACTTTCTAAATCTTCTTGGGTACAGTGAAATTCACTTAAAGGGATTCCGGCGGTGACAAGAGAACGCAATAAATCGGCTGAGTCTTTTTCTTCCCCAGTAAAGTTGATTTTGACGCTATTTTTATTTGCTAATACTTCCCACTCTTCAACCAAAGGATTATTTTTCAGTTCGCTTAATAGCGCTTCCTGTTTTCCTAAAGTTGAAATCACTATCTGCTGGGTAGCGCAACTTTTATAAAGTTCTTCGAGTGAAGTACTTTCAACTAAAAATCCGAGTTCCATAATTCCCACCGAAGTACATAATTCGGCTAAATCGCTCAAAACATGGGAGGAAATCAAAATTGTCATTCCCGCTTCCTGCAATACTTTGATGATTTCCCGAAACTGCATTCTAGCAATGGGATCGAGTCCGGAAACTGGTTCGTCGAGCAGCAGTATAATTGGCTCGTGAATAATCGTTCGAGCCAAACACAGCCGCTGTTTCATCCCCCTTGATAGAGTTGAAATTAAACTATTACGCTTATTTTCTAGTTGGATTAACTCTAAAACTTCATGTAATCGTTTAGTACGCTTGGGTTCTTTGAGAAGATATAACCGAGCGAAATAATCCAGATAATCCCAAACAGTTAGCTCCTTATATAAAGGATAGTCATCCGGTAAATAACCCAAACGACGCTTCAGGGTTGGATTTGTTTTATCCCGACGCAGGCGATCGCCATTTAAATAAATTTCTCCTGCGGTTGGTTCCTCCGCTGCTGCTAACATCCGAATCAGCGATGTTTTCCCAGCGCCGTTTGGTCCGATGAGTCCGTAAACCTCACCTTCACCTATTTCTAAATCAATATTGTTAACGGCTATATGTTTGTCAAATTGTTTATATAGCCCACTGGTGCGAATTGCTAATTCTTTGACCATTATTTTTAACGTCAGATTTATTGTTTATCAACTAACTTAACTGTTCCCTACAGCTTTGACATGAGTGATTTCGAGGATTAATAATTATTTTTTCTTAAATTTTTCCTAAAACTTCAATTTTTCACTGTATTTACTTCTTAAAACTGAAAAATATAAATCCTGTTTAACTCGAAAGTATTTTCTGTTTTTAATAAATAATATTAAGTTAATTTAAGTTAAATAAACATATTCTGATATTCAACAACAATATTTCAATATCACTGCGACTTGCTATTAGTCGAAATAAAAAGGGACAACACCACTCTACAAATAGGTACAGTTGCCCGGTATGATATTAAATCTGCCCAATTTAACAAATATGTAAAAACACTATGACCCAGAACTACCGCATTACCTTACTTCCCGGCGATGGCATTGGTCCCGAAATCATGGCAGTAGCGGTAAATGTACTCAAAGTCGTAGGAAAGAAGTTTGATATACAGTTTGAATTTCAAGAAGCCTTAATTGGTGGTGCGGCAATAGATGCAACTGGCGAACCTTTACCGGAAGCGACATTAAACAGTTGTCGCGGTAGCGATGCAGTTTTACTCGCTGCGATCGGTGGTTATAAATGGGATGAATTACCATCCGATAAACGTCCCGAAGCAGGTTTATTAGGATTGCGTGCTGGTTTAGAATTATTTGCAAATTTACGTCCGGCAAAAATCATACCCCAGTTAATTGACGCTTCAACTCTCAAAAAAGAAGTTGTAGAAGGCGTTGATATTATGGTGGTGCGCGAATTGACTGGTGGAATCTATTTTGGTAAACCCAAAGGAGTTTTTGAAACGGAAACTGGCGAAAAGCGTGGAATAAATACAATGGCGTATACTGAAGCGGAAATTGAACGCATTGGTAAAGTCGCTTTTGACGCAGCCCGCAAACGAGGAGGAAAACTCTGTTCTGTAGATAAAGCCAACGTTTTGGAAGTATCTCAACTGTGGCGCAGCAAAATTACCAAACTGGCTGAAGAATACCAAGATGTAGAATTAAGCCACCTTTATGTAGATAATGCTGCCATGCAGCTACTACGCGCTCCCAAACAGTTTGATACTATCGTTACCGGCAACTTATTCGGCGATATTCTTTCCGATGCGGCAGCCATGCTTACCGGCAGTATTGGTATGTTACCATCTGCTAGTCTAGGAGCAAATGCACCAGGAGTATTTGAACCAGTTCATGGTTCAGCCCCTGATATTGCCCGACAAGATAAAGCCAATCCTTTAGCACAAATCTTGAGTGCAGCAATGATGCTACGCTACGGTTTAAACCAAGCGGATGCAGCAGACTACATCGAAAAGGCAGTGTTTCAAGTATTACAGACAGGTTTCCGTACCGGAGATATTATGTCCGAAGGAATGAATCATGTGGGTTGCCAAGCTATGGGTGAAGCACTGATTCAAGCTTTAGAAAAGTAATTAGAAAAATAATTACCAAAATAATTAGGAAAATAACTAATTTTCTAATTTCCGTCGGAATCAATTAGTCTCCCATTACCGGAAACTTTTGGATAAACTTAATTGCAAACCTAGTCATAAAACAAAAGTAATTCGTGTACGCATTACGACAAGGGCAAGAAAATTTTACAAATCCCGTAACGCAATCTCCGTTGATTGACTCTTCTATCATCAGAGCGGCGGGCCAAATTTACTATACATACTGCGAAGTGCATCCAGAAATCGCTGGACAACCTTCAGGAGTAGCGATTAATCGCGGCAATCATCGAGGAAAAGTAATTTTTACACAACAACCAGTTCTTTTACCCCAAGAGTGTTTCGTTCCATTGAATCAAATCGAATCTCATATGTATTAAGAGTTAGTTGTTAGTGGTTAGTGGTTAGTTGTTAGGAGTTATCGGATTTTGGATCAAAAATTCTACCCCCTCTACCCCCTCTACCCATTCCCAATTTTTCGTCAATCAAAGTTACGTACAATCCGGGTAATTACTAATTACTAATTAAGAATTACGAATTACTTTGGACGAATGATTTTGGGATAACTTGATGGATGAGTGGATTGCCGTACCGGCAAGTTTGATTGTTTTCTTATTAGGTGCATCTATTGGCAGCTTTATCAACGTTGTAGTTTATCGATTACCAGCTGGTTTGTCGATTCTTCATCCTCCTTCCCGATGTCCCCGTTGCTTAAATCGGCTAAAAGCTTACGATAATGTTCCGGTATTGGGTTGGCTGTGGTTGCGGGGGCGTTGTCGCTACTGTAAAAATAAAATCTCTCCTCGTTATCCAATTGTAGAAGCGGTTACGGGGATAATATTCGTACTGGTTTTTGTAATATTTCAATTTTCGCCATTAACAATCGGTTATTGGCTATTTTGTAGCTGGTTATTAGCGCTATCTATAATTGACTTAGACACGATGACACTACCTGGAGAACTTACAAAATCGGGTTTAATGTTGGGTATTTTGTTTCAAATGATATTAGGATTCACTTCAGAGTCTGGTTGGTTGGGATTAGTCAATCAAATGATGCTAGCAATCGCAGCAGCAGTTTTAGGGCTATGGTTGTTTGATGGAATTGCCCGTATAGGTACGATTATTTTTCGCAAAGATGCAATGGGCGCAGGAGATGCCAAATTAGCAGCCATGATGGGAGCTTGGCTGGGTTGGAAATATTTGCTTTTAGCTAGCTTTATTGCTTGTATTGCCGGAGTTGCAGTAGAAAGTTCCGCCATTCTCCTAGCACAGAAAAACTTAAAAAGAAATAAACCCTTTCCTTTTGGTCCCTACTTAGCCCTGGGTTCGGCGATCGCCCTTTTTAGCGGTGAAGCAATTTTATCTACTTATTTACAATTATTTTTTCAAGGAAACTGAGTGAAAGGGGGAGATTATTAAAGTAGTGAGTAATGAGTAGCGAGTAAAAATAGACGGGCAGAAGCAGCGATATTAAAGTAGTGAGTAATGAGTAGCGAGTAAAAATAGACGGGCAGAAGCAGCGATATTTATGACATAAGCTTTTATGCACTTAATTTGTATAGTACCCTTCGTGCAAGATGCTTGTCCTGGCGGACAGGCTGCGTTAGCGGAGCGAGACGATAGTCTTAGGCAGCACTACGGTATTTTCAACTTTATGTCCTTCGGACACGCTGCGCTAATGCATTATACAATTTAGCTGCACATCAGCTTAATAATAAAAAGTGATTTACTTGCTACTCTCTACTTGCTACTTGCTACTTGCTACTCTCTACTTGCTACTTGCTACTTGCTACTTGCTACTCCCTACTCCCTACTCCCTACTCCTAACTGCTCGCTGGTAACTGTTCCCTGTTCCCTAATAGCTGTAAAATTCATTACGGGCTGCTGGACGCTGTTTTCGGACTTGCAAGTTATTGCCAGCAAACCGAGAAACTTTGTTTTTAGATAATGTGTCTTGGAATATTTATCACAAGCATGAAGGGTTGCATCGTCCGTTGTGAACTGCATTACTGTTGAGTTGGTTATACAAACATATATTATAAGACTTGAATTGTTTTACATATTTTCGTTAAGCTGACAAGCACGGATGATTAACTCCTTGCCTCTATTGCTTAGAAAACATTGAGGAATAATATAAGTGTCTCGTATGAAAAGTTATATATTTTTAATATTGTTTAACATTCATGCAAAAGACAGAATATAACATTCCCCGTATTCTTGACTAAATTTGACATATAATTCACTTGCATAAGATACAAATGGCAAACAACGACGAAACACGCGGTTTTAAATCTTTATTTGATTGGTTTGCGAACCGACGTAAAACGGAATCTATTGGTGTTGAACGTCAAGAACGTGAAATTGCTGATGGATTGTGGCACAAATGCACTAAATGTAGTGTATTGACCTATACGAAAGACTTGAAAGCAAATCTAATGGTTTGTAGCGAATGCGGACATCATAATCGAGTTAATAGCGATGAACGCATCCGTCAAATTGTAGATGCTAATACCTGGATGGAAATGGATGAACATTTGCTTCCTACAGATCCCTTGCAATTTCACGATCGCAAACCCTACAGCGATCGTTTGCGAGATATGCAACAAAAAACTGGTTTAACAGATGCTGTTAAAACGGGTTTGGGAGAAATAAATGGTTTACCTCTCGCTTTAGGTGTAATGGACTTCCGGTTCATCGGTGCTAGCATGGGTTCTGTTGTCGGAGAAAAGCTGACACGTTTAATCGAACAAGCTACCCAGCGATGCTACCCTGTAATTATTATCTGTACTTCTGGTGGAGCCAGAATGCAGGAAGGATTGCTCTCTTTGATGCAGATGGCAAAAATTTCAGCAGCATTAGAACTTCATCGTCAACAAAAACTTCTCTACATTCCTGTCTTGACTAATCCTACAACTGGTGGAGTAACTGCAAGTTTTGCCATGTTGGGCGATATAATTTTGGCAGAGCCAAAAGCAACTATTGGTTTCGCAGGTAGACGAGTAATTGAACAAACCCTGCGAGAAAAATTGCCTGAAGATTTTCAAAGTGCGGAAGATTTACTCAAGCATGGCTTTGTAGATGACATCGTTCCCCGCACTCAATTAAAGAAAACTTTGACACAATTAATCGCTTTACATCAACCACCCTCAATGAGCGCAAATAACAGTTTAGTTGTATGGGAAACAACGAAAAACTTTAGCCACAGTGTTGTTAACAGCGAACAGTAGTCAATCAACAAAGTAGTCAATCAACAATGAACAATTATCAATTATCAAAGTTTTATAGACGCGATTGCTGATAATTTGATAATCCATAAATCTAGTTGGTACAAAAAATTAATAGAGACGTAAGATTTTACGTCTCTACATCAAAAAAAAGATTTATCTGTTGTTTTACAGCTCGATATAAATTACCGTTGTGAACCTTGCAAGTGAATATTCTTCACTGTTCATTGATAATTGTTAACTGTTAACTGTTAACTGGTAACTGCAATTTACGGAAACCTTGAAATATCTTGGTTAAAGATTGTCTCCGAGCTTCTTGTACAAACAAAAGTGGAACGAGTGCTATTAAACGGAACCCTACAGACATCATAAATAATCCCGATAAGCCTCCTGCAAAGGCATTTTCTGCAATAAAACCGCCGATTGTTGTGCCAATTGCACCGCTAGCACCAGCAGCAGCAGCAGCGGTTGCAAAGTAAACTGACTGCATTCTTACGGGTGCAATACTTATCTGTATATTGTTGCTGCATAACTCAATTGCTGCGGTGGTACCTCCGATGAGAATATGCAGTAAAGGCAACCACAACCAAATACTTAAAGTATCTACACCAATTCCCACCCATAAAAGTGGAATTACTGCAACCAAGATTCCAACTAAAAATAAGATGGTACGATTTCCTACTTTGTCAGCTAATTTTCCCCATAAAATCAGCATTAACATTCCAGCACCGGCTTGAAAACTACCGTAAACACTCACCCAACTGACATCGATGTCTAGGGTATCCAACATATAAAGATTAAAAAATGGCGTACTCAGGTTGAAAGCAAACATCCATAAACTGAAGTAAGCCAAGAATATTAAAAAATTTGAGTCCTTCCACATACTGGGAGGCTGGTTGGAATTTCGATTTGTAATTTCTGAAGCTTGGGAAACAGCCACAAAATTATCTTCTTTTTCTGTATTATTTGAAGCTTTATTTTTATTAAAATCTTTTATTTCCGAATCATTATGAGACTTGGGATTAATATCTGCCTTCAAAAACTGACAAGCAAGACTTGCCACACCAGCAACCAAACCCAAAATCAAAACTAATCCATAACCTTGCATCGTACCACCAGGCCAAAAACTGACTATCAAACCAGCTACTGGTACACAAAGCAATCTTGTAAAGCTAGCCATACTATTTCGTACACCGAAATACCTTCCTCGTAACTGCCGAGGAACCAGCATTGCCATCCAACTTAACCAAGATGCACTTCCTAAAGCTGTTAATACGTGACTCGCTAAAATTACTAACAGCGTTAAAATAACTACCTGGTGATTTTGCAAATCTCCCCAACCCCAACTCGCTGCACCAATGGCGATCGCCAAAAATAACCATACGAATCTAGCAGCACCATGAGTCCAAAGACAGTAGCTGTGACGGCTATCGAGACGCTCGGAAACGTAAGCACCTAAAGGCTGCAAGAGATTTACCAACATGGGAATGGAAGAAAGCATCCCAATCTGTACGGCATTTGCACCTAACTCTACTAAAAAGTTACTTAACAGGATTCCAGTAGTAGTGATATCAAATACCGCAGCAAATACTCCATCCGCAGTTGAAGCTTTCAAGCTTTTACGGATGTCATTTTTAGAAATTCTTTGATTTTGAGAAACTTGAATTTTGTAGCTTTCAGAAAGTACTGACGGTAAAAGAGTACTCTGAGTGTTTTCCGGAACTTCAAGAAATTCTGTATTTACCTGAACAGATTGCATTAGCCACCCTTCGGAATAGTTGTTTTTAAATGACCAGCTATTTAAATGTTTTTAACTGTCGTGCAGACAAACTTCTGTTAATCTTACATTACAAAAGTTCATAAAGATATATATAAGTACAAATTAAGAATAGTATTATTCGCAATTTTTTAAACATTATAGGATTGGTTTGAGCGAAAAATCCTCACAAAGTAATAGTTTTAGTCAATATTTTTTCTCTCCGAAGTTATAAATATTAAAAAACTATAAAATATCTTCAAAAAGATTTGTGACGCTGGTATTGTATGTCGCCGATCGAATCTGCCAGCAATTCATTGATAATTAACTTAGGCTCAATATCTTGTTTGCTAACCGAATCGTCATGAACAAAAAACTATTTAGTTTTTTAGGAATCTTACTGGTATTTATCTTGTTGACAGTCAGTTTTAATAACCTATTCTTATCAAAATCTTCTATGTCATCAGATATAGTTACTATCAAGCTCAGCGGTTGGGGTGCAAGTTTCCGTTGAACAAAAGCTGTTAAAACAATTGCTGCAAGATTTTGAATTAAAGCATCCAGCAATAAAAGTGAAATACGAAGTCATCAACGATCAATATATGGATGTAATCAAAACTCGCTTAATTGGGGAAGCAGCGCCAGACGTGTTTTATCTGGATGCTTTAGAAGCACCTTTCTTAATGAGTCAAAATGTTCTCGAACCTTTAGATAGTTATATAAAAACGGAATTTAATTTAAGTGACTTTGAACAAACTTTGCTAAACAGCTTTAAATACGAAGATCGGATTTATGGGCTTCCGAAAGATTACTCAACTCTTGGTTTATTCTTTAACAAATCAGCCTTAATCAAAGAAGGTTTTACTAATCCCCCTGCAACTTGGAAGGAATTACGCAGTTACTCGCAGAAATTAACAGAAGACAGTAACAAAGATGGCAGGATAGATAAATATGGTTTTGGAGAAATTCCCGAATTAGCCAGACAAGCTTATAAAATCAAAGCTTTCAACGGACAAATTATTGGTAAAAATGGTTATGCAGCTTTTGCTTCCCCCGAAGCTTTGAAAGGATTGCAATTAGCTGTGAAGCAATATATAAAAGAAAAAACTTCCTCCCAAAAAACAGATGTAGGGACAAACTCTGGCAGCGAAATGTTTGCTCAAGGTAAAGTTGCAATGGTAGTAGAAGGTAACTGGGCAATTCCTTATTTAGAAGAGACTTTTCCTAACTTAGAATTTGGTACAGCAGAAGTGCCGACGATAAATGGGAATAAAGGCACAATGGTATTTACAGTTGCCTACGTCATGAATAAAAAAGCAAAGCATAAAGTCGCAGCTTGGGAATTAATTTCTTACCTTACAGGGAAACAAGGTATGGAAAAATGGACTAAAAACGGTATTGCTTTACCAACCCGAAAATCCGTAGCCGAGAAATTAGGTTACGAACAAGATAATTTACGCTCTGCATTTGTAGCGGGAGTAGATTACGCTATTCCTTGGCAGATTGGAAAATATTCTGCACCAATCATAAACAATTTTGAAAATCAATTTACCAGCGCTATTTTAGGACAGCAACCTTTAGAAAAGGCGATGAAAAAGGCTCAGCTAGAAGCGAATAAGCAAATTAAAATGATGGAATATTGATTGTTAAACTGTGTTATTGCTAAGCGTAGGCACCGGATTAAGGATCATCTCATATTATTCAAAATAAATGCTTTATTTATATAGATTATTGGCGTTGCTGATTAAAAGTAAATAGCCCCCTAACCCCCAATAATGGGGGAAAAGAATAATTAATTGAAAGTCCCCCAATTTTGGGAGATTTAGAAAGCTTTACTGTGTTGAGAAAAGTGAATTCATATTTCAATTCAGCAACGCCAGGTCTTTTTATCTTTAACCTTAAATAATTGAATATACAAGATAAACACTATTTAATCAAACCCTAGATAGTTAGAGATTCTGTATGCTCGAACTTACACTATTAGTTGATATATATATCTTCCTTGAGAAAGAACGATAAAACAACTTTAAAGGCATATATTGGCTACTACCAATCAAAAATAATTTTTATCAGGTGAAAATTAAAACTTAAAGTTTATGAAAAGTAGATTGAGTTTGCATATCTCCAATGCAGCGAAAAGGTTTTATCTTATTTTATTTTTTAGTTTACTGTCTGGTGCGGGTTGCAGCATACAAAAAACTCAAGGAGGAAGTTTGAATGAAGCAGATATTAAAACTGTTGGCTGGGTAGAAAATGGCAAGATTCTCGGTATTAATAAAGATGTAAAATTTAAGCTTGATACGGGAGCTAAAACAACTTCAATTAATGCCGAAATTTTAGAACAGCCAGATAATGAATCTGAATCTGGCGGCACAATCAAATTTAGATATACCAACACAGAAGGAGTTACAAAAGTCTTTGAACGTCCCGTAGAAAGATGGGTAAAAATTAAAGGTGAACAACGTCGTGCGGTAGTGCGAATGAAATTTTGTGTTGCAGGTAGGTGGATTGAAGAAGAAGCTAACCTTGCCGATAGAGATGATTTCAATTATTCAGTTCTCATCGGACGTAATATGTTGAAAAAAGGCAAGCTAGCTGTAAGCTCTGCTGAAACTTTTACCGCAAAACCAAATTGTCAAGCAGAGGAGGGACAAAGTGAATCGTAATTTTCATGCTTTAATATTAGCTTTATTTTTAGCCGCGATAGGTTTAGCAGTTTTTATTCATAAGGTGACTGCTACAGATATTCCGTTACTACCAAATCAAGCTTATAAAAATTGGTATGTTGAAGCTAAATTAGCGGTAAATTCTGAAGGAAGAGTATTAGATTCACAAAACGCACTGCCAAGTGAAATTGAACTACAGCTTCCTCAAGCTTCTCCCGGTTACGAAATAATCAGTGAAGATTTTATTAATGATGGTTATAATCGCCAAGTTAAAACACAGAAAAACTCATCAAATCGCATAGCTGTGTTCTCAAACCAAAATGCCAAGGGAAGCGAAGCAATATTTTATCGAGCAATTATTGATAAAACAGATTTAGCTAAAACGGATTCTAAATCGGGTAGCGAAGTTTCAGTTACAGGAGATAAAATTGTTGAGCAGCAGTTGAGTAACTTTGGTAAAGATAACGCACTCGCTGAAGATAATTTAAAAGAAAATTTTCCCACAGCTGAAGTTGAATCAATTTTAAAAGAAGCAAGACAATCGGGTGATAATACTTTAGATTTAGCAAAACAAGTTTATCAAATAGCACTTAATCCCGATGAAATTAGAGTTCGTGCTATTCGCAGAACTTTGGGTATTAAAGAATCAACTCCAGAATTAACAGCCTTTTTATTAAAACAAGCCAAAATTCCAGCGCGGGTTGCTAACGGTATTTTGTTTAACAATGAAGAAGTCTATTCAACCGATTTTATTCAGTGGTTGGAGGTAGAAACAGATAAAGGTTGGCTAGCTTACGATAGTATTGACCGTAATTTTGGAACCCAAGATAGATATTTAACTTGGTGGTACGGAACCAGTAGTGCTTTAAGTGCTAAAGGTTCGGGAGATGTCAATTTAGAAGTAGTAGTTAGACCAAATACTGACAAAGGAATTAACCAAGAACTTTGGGAAAAACAGAAAGCGGCAAATCCCTTTTTAGAATATTCCTTATTAAATTTACCCTTAGCAACACAGCGAGTATTTAGGGTATTAGTGTTAGTTCCAATTGGTGCATTAATTATTTCCGTATTGCATCAAATGATCGGATTGCAAACTTTCGGAACATTTACACCAATATTAATTGCCCTTGCATTTAGAGAAACCGGACTTATAGTTGGTATACCTCTGTTTGTTTTAGTTGTAATTATTGGGCTGGTAATTCGTGCTTACCTAGATAAATTACAGCTATTAATTGTACCCAGACTCGCCGCAATTTTAACGGCAACAGTTTTAACAATTGGAGTATTAGCAATAATCTTGCAAAGGTTCGGGATAAATTTAGGATTATCGATTTCCTTATTCCCAATTGTTATCCTAGCCATGCTCATAGAAAGAGCCGCTTTAAGTTGGGAAGAATCAGGAGCAAAAGAAACAATAATCGCCGCGCTAGGTACCGTCTTTGTCGCCGCTATCGGTTACTTATGCGTAATTAATCCTTACATCCAACATTTAGCATTTACCTTCCCAGAACTTTTGTTATTAGTCTTAGGAATTAATATTCTTGTCGGACGTTATAACGGTTACAAGTTGACAGAATATTTCCGATTCAAGTCAATGCAGAAGCAGTTGAGTCAATCTTAGGATGAAGGGATGGGGAGATGGGGTAGAGGGGGAGAGGGGGTAGATAGCGAGCGAGACGCATATCCTTGCGGGACACGCTTCGTTAATGCACTACAAAGATGTGGAGAAATGTTAATTCATAACTCCTAACTCCTAACTCATAACTCCTAACTTAATTAACTAATCCAAAATCCAAAATCTAAAATCCAAAATTGAAAGATGTTTCCATTTACACTGATGCGTGAAGGGGTTCTCGGAATCAACGCTCGTAATGTTGATTATCTTTTTCCTAGCAACCCACGTAAGCTTTATAAGTTGGCTGATAACAAATTAGAAACAAAAAGAATTGCAGAAGAACTTAACGTACCAATTCCAGAAACTTACGGTGTGATTTCTTTTCAAAATGAAGTAGGAAAGCTATCCGAGATTATCGAAGGACATGATTCCTTTATCGTTAAACCCGCTCAAGGTAGTGGTGGGGATGGAATTGAAGCGATTGTTGAAGTTACCGACGAGGGTTTCAAAAAACCTAGCGGTAAGATTCTCTCTAAATCCGATTTGCAATATCATATTCACAATATCCTTGGTGGAGTATTTTCCCTGGGTGGATTAAGTGATAAAACAATTATTGAATATGCGGTGCAGTTCGATCCGGTTTTTGATGAAATTGCTTATCAAGGTGTTCCGGATGTACGGGTAATTATTTATCAAGGTGTCCCCGTGATGGGAATGTTACGTTTACCAACTAAAGCTTCTGATGGTAAAGCTAATTTACATAGAGGTGGTTTAGGCTTAGGAATTGACCTTGGTACGGGGAAAACATTGACTGCAATTCAGAACAATCGCTACATTGAAAAGCATCCCGATACTGACGCAACCTTGCGCGATCGCCAAATTCCTCACTGGGATACTATTTTAAATATGGCAGCTAAGTTATGCGAAAAAACGGAGTTTGGCTATCTCGGTATTGACGTGGTTTTAGATGAAGAAAAAGGTCCATTGCTGCTGGAAATCAATGCTCGTCCGGGACTTTCAATCCAAATTGCTAATCAAGAAGGGCTGATTCCCCGATTAAAAACAATTGATTCAAATGTAAATAAAATTTCCGGAATTGAAGACAAAATCGCTTTTGCAAAAGATAAATTTGCGGTAAATAACTAGATGATTAATGTTGTAACTATAAACACTAGAATTTATACGGACGAAAGATAAGTCAATTGAATGGGTAAGATAACATATACTATTATCTCTGGTTTCCGATGTTATCCGATATTGATTTGATTCGAGAGTTTGTTAAACTATCCATACAAAAAAAGCAAGTTTTATTAGCAAATTCAACATTACAGGGTGAAGCAGTTTATAAAAGCAATCAATTAATGGCAAAAAAAGAAGGGATAATTGCCACAACTAAACTAGAGCGTACATTAAATCCATTTTTTATTAAACACAAGTCAAATTACTGGCAATTGATTGGCCAGGTATTAGCCGAATATAACTTTATCCTTATGGGAGAAGTTGATAGTCGTGGCTTTTATCAGTATGAATACTGCCAGATTCCACCAGGTTATGAAATGCATTGTCAAAAATCGGCTATGTTGTGGCGAACTTGGTGGAAATATCGTCGCAAAATTGAGGGTAGAATAATTCAATTAGAACTTCTGATCCGCATCAGAAATACATGGTATCCCATCAGGGGTTTAGCAATTAGCGATGGAATGATTTATATCGAAACATTAGGAAGTGAGATTGCACTTGGTTTAGAAGATACGGTGATTTGGTTGAGTAAAATAAAGGAGAAGAAATCAGAAGCTAATTCTGAATAGCAGAATTTTTGAGTTGCTTCTGGGAATACTAGTTTTGTACAAAGTTATTAAACACAATCGAGAACAATACAGATTTGTATAGTTCTGATTCACCACTCCAACTCACATCAGAAGAAAACAAAAAAATTATTAATCAACTTGATGGGGATATTTACACAGTTACAAGAATAAAACTGTATGTCTTAATACGTCTCAATGATGCTATTTCTAATCCCAAGATAACCTATTCACAATATCCAACAATTGAACACGTACTTCCACAAAATCCTCCTCAAGGAAGTGAATGGGAACAATGGTTTCCTAGTCAAGAAGAAAGAGAAAAATATTTACATCGTTTAGGTAACTTAGTTTTACTCTCTGCTTCCAAAAATAGCGAAGCCCGAAATTATGATTTTATGAAAAAAAAGCAGAAATACTTTACTACTAAATCAGGAGTTTCTCCTTTTGCATTAACAACTCAAGTTTTAACACAAAGCGAATGGACTCCTCAAATTGTTGAACAAAGACAAAAAGATGCGGTTGATAAACTTAAACAAATTTGGCGTTTGCAATCTTAACAATTCTTCTTTATATCGGTGGTTGAAACCGCATCTACGTTTTTTGACCCATTTGCATGGGCTATTTTAGTTCAAATAACTTTTCTACCACTAAGAATATTAGTAAAATTATATTTTGATCTTAAATTAAGGGAGAAGCTATGGTAACAGCGCAGGATATCGCAAACTATTTTATTTGGCTAGCAAACGATAGCGGCTCTTTTATAAGTAATCTTAAGCTGCAAAAATTAGTTTATTACGCTCAAGCTTGGTATTTGGCTATTCACGATCGGCCGTTATTTGATGAAGACTTTGAAGCCTGGGTTCACGGTCCTATTATTCCTTCTTTGTATCAAAAGTATCGAGATTTCAATCGAATTCCTATTGTTGAAGAAATCAATTATCAGCAGCTTGCTCAGAAATTGGGTGATGATATACATTTTCTACAGGATGTTGCTGACGAATATTTTTCCTGCGACACTTATGAACTTGAGCGCATGACACATATCGAAGATCCTTGGATTAAAGCAAGGAAAGAATTGCCAAATGATGTACCTTCTAAGGCGATAATTGATAAGGAGTTAATGAAAAAGTATTACGGTTCGCGTGTCAAAGAAGAAGCCTAGAAAAACACAAATTCCTCGTAGTCAAACGAATAAAATTCAACGAACATCTTTACCTCCTCTACAAGGAGTACGCCAATTCTCGCACCTGGACTTTTCACTACGCCTTCCAATAAAGCTGCTGCTTGGATATCGTTGATTTTGATTAACTTATTTTGAGATGACATATCAAATTATTAATATCTGAGAACAGTATTGATTTTCTCATCAACTGAAATTCCAAGTATGAGGAAGCTTCGCTGCACAAACCGAGCAAATAAATAAATTATCTTTAACAATATTTACTTGGTTGCAAGCACAACAGCGTCGAAAAATAAATTCAATGGTAAACGAAGACGGATGCGAAATATTTATTAAATCGAGAGCTTTTATAACGTGCTGCCAAGATTCTGGCTCAGGACAAAAACCTGTTGATTGATTTGTAATTTCAGCTACTTCCAACCCATTTTTACCTTTTTGAAAAAATATTTCTCCTGCCGATTGCACCGATTTACCACCAGCACAAGCAATATGTTCGGAGTGTCTGTCAGCAATTCTTAAATAACCTTCGTAATCTATAACAAAAGTAGCTGCAATTAATCCCCAAGCGTCTTTCTGTTGTTTGGTTTCTCGAATCCAATTATCAATATGATTAATTGATAAAATGATAAAATTCTCTTTCCCGGTGGTAAATGGGCTGTATTCTGGCGAATTTGATCGGCACCCACGTATTTATACACTTTTTAAAGCTTTGTATGTCAATCTTGAGACACTAAAACAAAAATGGTGCGTTGCACGCAGCAAGCAACACACCCTACTTCCTACTTCCTACTTCCTACTCCCTACTCCCTACTCCCTACTCCCTACTCCCTACTCCCTACTCCCTACTCCCTACTCCCTACTCCCTACTCCCTACTCCCTACTCCCTACTTCCAACTCCCTACTTCCTACTTCCTACTCCCAACTCCCTACTCCCAACTCCCTACTTCCAACTCCCTACTTCCTACTCCCTACTTCCTACTTCCTACTCCCAACTCCCTACTCCCAACTCCCTACTCCCTACTTCCAACTCCCTACTCCCTACTCCCTACTCCCAACTCCCTACTTCCAACTCCCTACTTCCTACTCCCAACTCCCAACTCCCAACTCCCAACTCCCTACTCCCCACTCCCTTCACTTTCCTTTTCCCGCTCAACAGCTTCCATCAAGGAACGCACCTGCTTAGATCCTTGTGAAGGTTCAAACTTCAAAGGAAATTTACTTTTAGTCATCATTCGTAAACCGAGAGGAGCAATACTTAATAAACCTTTGATGTCTTTAAAATTATTGCCAACAACTCGCAAACCAAATAATCTCTCATCAATCCAACCACCTTCTTTAACTAAATCTATCAATGCTTTACGGTGACGAATCGAACGACTATCTCCCGCTTCTTTGGTTTTGAGAATAGACTGTTTGATTTTACTAATTTGGTCTAAAGGTGCCACTTCCATCGGACAAACACTATTGCAGTAATAACAACGAGTGCAACCCCAAACTCCTTTAGTACCTTCGCTATATTGCTCCAAACGCTTTTGTGTTTCATCATCGCGTTTATCCTCTACCATCCGATAAGCTTTAGCCAGCGCATGAGGACCAACAAAATCCGGATTTACTTCTAATGCATTGCACTCGGAGTAACAAGCACCACACATTATACAATTACCAGTTTCCTCAAGCTGCTTTCTTTCTTCTGGTGTTTGTAAAAACTCTCGCTCGGGCACTTTTCTTGCAGCAGTGCTGACATAAGGAGAAACAGTTTCTAAGCTGTTCCAGAAACCATTCATATCAACAATTAAATCTTTTAGTACAGGCATATTACCCAATGGGGCAATAGTAATTTCAGGAATAGATAATCGTTGATTCTCCTGGGATATTTGTTGTCCAAATCGAGCAATTTCGCTGCCAACATTTTCTTTACAAGCTAAAGCGGAACGTCCATTAATGCGTATGGCGCAACTTCCGCAAATCGTATTGCGGCAATTTTTACGAAATGCTAAAGTTCCATCTTGCTCCCATTTAATCCGATTAAGACAATCAAGGATTGTATTACCCTCTTCTACATCCAAAAGGTAAGTTTGAACTGTGGGAGATGTTTTCTGATTTTGTCGAATAACTTTAAAATTAACTTTCATTTTACCCCGTGTCCCGATTTTAATTTTTTCCAGTTTGCTTATCGAAGCAAATGAATTTTTATGTAGTAGTTTTCCTCTCCAGGAGCAGCTTATCCTTTTATTACTCCAATTTAAATCGCTGCTTAGGACTGATTGATCGTCAAAGAGAATCTATTATATGGCTGATGCTCGATAAGACAAATATAGTAAACGAATTCCCTTGCCTTCATAAATTAACCGCACAGCGCTCGCTACGCGAACAACCTGCTTTGTATAGAAGTAGAATTTTTTCTGTTTCTCGCTCAATTTCCTACTCTAAAGTCAGAACAACCTAAAAACTCACAGACTATTACTATTAGCCCGAGCAATAGCACGAGCTTTAATATAAGTTTACTCTCCAAGAAAATTTGAGAAGGATTTTTGAGGCACGGGCAGTGGAAACATGATTTTTGCGAACAAATCAATGAAATAGCTCAACGAATATTTTTTTAAACATACCAATCGGTTATAACTGCTTTATTATTCAATAACTACACCATTCTTCATGCTCTTTATCTGAAAAAACCTTTATTAGCCTGCTTCTGCCACTCATTTTCTAGATTATTATAGAAAACTTAAACCCAATGATTAACATTTCCGATATCACCTAAAACTTGTCGCTCTACTTGCACATCAGCTAGTTTTACAGAGACGAATATTTTGTGAAAGTGGGATATGTAACAATCAAATAAAAAATAGCGATTACAAACTTGATGAATTTTTATGAAATTCTCATCGCAACACCTACTCCCAACCGAAGTGAACATTAGATAAAAGCATAATCGCAAAAATAATTAAAACTTAAACAATTATTTTGCTATTATTAGTCCATGTTAGTATTTAATATAAATTATGAGGAAACAAAACCATAATAAATTGCCGTACAAGCGCGGTACCTATAGCTTTGTTTCTTCGTAATCTAGGGGCATAAAAATTTTTGTCTCTATTGGCAGTATAAAAGGATTTATCCTCGTAAATCCTTAGTAATAAGTATGCTGTCTTAAGCCATAGAGCGATGTTAGGGAAAATCCTGCAACTCTTAGAGTCTAAAAGACTTTGGCTGCAAATAAAATGCCTGTTGACTTCTTGAGTCTGCCCGCTTATTTAAAAGCAGGCTCGCATAGTTTGAAAAAGCAAATTACAGTTAATTAGCTTTGTTTAAAAGCCGAGTGAGAAAAATTTTTCATCTCTGATGGTAAACATGACGATTAGCTGTGTCATAAGCCTGAAACTAATTTCTTTTAAAGACGGTAGTTTATGAGTAAAATGTTGTGGAATCACGTCAACATAATTCTCATAGGATTAGACTTTCAGGAATTGAGGCTTACTTAAAGTCTAAAAAAGCTTAATGTAAGGATGTCAAAAAATCGCCTTTAGGCAAGGCATAAAACCGCATTATTTATCGCGAAAGCACAGATTAAGGAAATTTTGAGTGTAATGAGTGAAACAGCAACAGCGCCATTAACAGGAAAAACACTGCTTGCCAAAGTTAAAGAACTATCTAACTTGCCAAGACGAGAAAGAGCAAAGCAGTGCGGTTATTACACTACTACTAAGAATGGTCAGGTACGAGTAAACCTAACAGATTTTTACGATGCTTTGTTATCGGCCAGGGGAATTCCCTTGAGTCCGGAAACACCAAAAGATGGTCGAGGGACGCGAACCGACATACAGAGTTAGCGTTCACCAAAACGGTCAAATTGTTATTGGTGCTACATATACCAAGGCAATGGGTTTAAAATCGGGAGATGAGTTTGAAATCAAGTTGGGATACAAACACATCCACTTAATTCAAGTTGACGGCGCAAGTCAAACAGACGAAGATTCTGATGAAGAATCAGAAGAAGAGTAAGTTTTTCTTATCGCAGGGATAAGAAAGGAAGACAATTTTTTATTACTTTTCCCTGCACTTATAAGTAGATAGTTGTTTTGGCGGATTTTCAGTTAATTATTGAAAATTTTAATATGCCAAAACAACTATATTGCTCTGAAAAATTTTGGGCGTTTGATTGAAAATAGCCAAAAAGTACGATTCAATTGCGAGTCATAGTTATAGGGAATAGAGAAGTATTAACGTGATTGATGCTTCTCTTTTCTGTAGCTAAATATTAAAAGCTAAGTAAATATTTTTCTCTTTTTAACAAAAAATCTTTAGAAAGCTATTAGTCGTTGTGTTTATGATGGTTAATTTTGACAGATTTATTTGAGCCGTTTAGTAATAAGTTGGTGTCTCAGTGGGAAAATGCACCCGCATACGTTGTAGTCATAGTTTTTTTTATTGCTTGGATAGTGTGTTGGCTACCAATAGCATCTATTTTGGCAAAAGTGCTGCATTGGACACCGAAGCAACCTTTGCAACCAGAGCAAAAAAATGCTTTACTAATTTCTCTTTATTTATTAGCTCCGGCAATCTTACTCCTAACTAATTTGCTGACAAATCAATCTTTCGCAGCTTACGGTTGGATAGGTGATTTTTCAATTTTATATTCGCTTTTTTTAGGCTTTGGCTGGGGAGTCGTAAGTTTAGCCTTCGTATTCGGTTGTCAGTTATATTTCGGTTTATGTAAGTTTAAACTACCGAATCTAGAATCACTTCCATCTACATTACTCTCTATAATGCTGGTAGCGTTATTAGTGGGTGCTATTGAAGAATTAGTGTTTCGAGGTTTTCTTTTTACTCAACTCGAAAAAATGCATTCAGTTTGGGTTGCAGCAATAATTTCGGGTTTAATTTTCGCATTATTGCATTTAGTTTGGGAACGACGCGAAACAACTCCCCAACTTCCTGGATTATGGCTAATGGGAATGGTTTTAGTATTAGCAAGATTTGCCGATAATGGGAGCTTAGGTTTAGCTTGGGGACTTCACGCTGGTTGGGTGTGGTCAATAGCGAGTATTGATACGCTTAACTTAGTTGATTACACTGATGATAAATTTAAGTGGATAACAGGTAAGAATAACAAACCCTTAGCAGGTGTTGCCGGAATATTTTGTATGGTAATAACCGGCACAATTTTATATTTAATGCTTTAATTATTTTTCCGTAGTAAGTGGCTCTAGCCCTGTCATCCGAGGACTAAAGTCCTTACTACGAGCCAGTTTACCCAAACGGAACCAAACGCTTGAGGGCACGACCTACAACGTCACCGTAACGCAATTGTCCGCATAGAATTTGCCCCATAATCTGACTGCCAGTCGGACGTTTTACACCTGCTTTGTAGCCAACACCGGGGAAGCGATAGAATGCACCGGCTAACTTTTGCGCCCAAGCCATATCACTGCCCCATTCTTCCGCGATTACTTCAGTGTATTGTTCTAAAGCATTAGCATCACCACCGAGTGCTTTATGAATGGCTTCAGCAGCTTTCATACCGCTAAAAATAGAAGGACGAATTCCTTCGGCTGTCATCGGATCGACTACACAAGCTGCTTCTCCAGCTAAAACTGCGTTTTGAGTGTGTAGTGTTTTATTCCCATTCCATACGCATACGGGATGGCTGTACTCCTTAGCAGTACTGACATCCACACCAAGCATCGAACTGCAATCTTTGAAAATTTTGGTGAAATTACCTGGTTCTCCACCAAGGAAGGTTGTAGCACCGATAGACACACCATCAGCTTTGGGGAAGCTCCAGATATAGCCGTTTTTAATTGTGCCGAATTCAAACAGAATTTTAGATTTATCTTGTCCCGGTGCAGCAGGTGCTTCCAAAGCAGCAGCTAAACGGCGCTTAGGTTCTTTAAAACCAAGCCATTTTGCCATTGGGGCCAGCCGCACCATCAGCAGCAATTAAATAACGTGCCGAAAATGTACCATTTGCCGTACTTACTTCCCAATGGTCGCTTTTGAACTCAATAGATTTTACTTCAGTACTATCCTTGAGTTCCGCGCCTTGCGTCACAGCTTGCTTAACTAGAAAATGGTCAAAAACATCTCGCTGTACCATCCATACTGGTTCGATGGTCTGTATCTTGGTTTCTACTGGATCTCCTTTTTTCCAAGTAAACTTGATGGTGTCTACCTTCATGGAAATTGCAGGGCTGAAATCGAAGTCAAACCATTTGGCGATCGCAGGTGATACGCCACCACCACAGGGTTTATATCTTGGTAGAGATTCTCTTTCTAAAACAAGTACCGAACGTCCTTGTTTTGCTAAATGATACGCAGCAGTTCCACCAGCAGGACCCGCACCGACGATAATGCAATCGTACATACTGTTAAACTTTTACTCCTTAATAAACGGTCTGTATTTAGGTCTTATCATCAACTGTTACCGATAAAATGACTCAAATTATTCGCCATTTTACTTGGAATTATTTGTATTTATCTGAATCTCTATTCTTGAATAACTATATCCATCCGTAAATATAACTAATTAAAATTCATTTTTAACCGATTTATTATATTTATGCTTTTAGTATTTTTTTTCTGTACTGATATGCTCTGCATAATTTAAATTTGCTTATATGTATTTAACTTTACAGTTTAATTAATATAAGTTGTATTACCGCTAATAAATTATAATTAACTGCCTTGACGAATTAAAAATTTTTGGTTAAGTATTGAAGATATATTATTAAGTTTGAATAAATTTAATATTGACTCTGCTACAGTTTATCGTGGTTGAGTGCTATTTATTATCGAAAATGACTCAGTATTCTTTAATAGAAGATAAAATATTCACGATCGAGTGTTTCTAGTTATCGAACAAAAAAAAGCCTAGAGTCAGAAGTTAGCATAAAACCATTAGCTCATAACTTCCAACTCTAAGCTCGTTTAATTCACATCTTAAACAGTTGTGATGTCTTTTTCTTTTTCTCCGAATAAATCGTCTATTTTACTCGTATACTTGTTTGTCAATTTTTGCACTTCGTCTTGCAAATCTCGCGATTCATCTTCAGAAATTTCAGCAGCTTTCTCCTGTTTCTTAACCGTATCTAAGGCATCCCGACGAATATTACGGATAGCAACGCGCCCTTCTTCGGCATACTTAGCAGCGAGTTTGACAAATTCTTTACGACGTTCTTCAGTCAAAGGCGGAATATTTAGCCTGATGATAGAACCGTCGTTGTTGGGAGTTAAACCCACATCCGACATCGAAATCGCTTTTTCGATTGCACCCAAGCTGCTTTGGTCGTAGGGTTGAATTGTTATAGTGGTAGCATCCGGCGTACCCATGTTCGCCAAAGACTTTAAACTAGTAGGTGCCCCATAATAGTCAACCATAATTTTATCCAGCAGACTGGAATTAGCGCGACCAGTCCGAATCGTATTGAAAGAACGTTGAGTAGCTTCAACGGTCTTTTGCATTGTACTTTCAGCTTCAGCTAATTTCACAAGAACCTCCCACAATGGTGCCAATAGATTCTCCCATGACTGCGCGGTGAATATTACCTCGCACATTCAAGTCAAAGACAAGAATTGGGATATCGTTTTCTTTACATAAGGCGATCGCAGTACTATCCATGACTCGCAAATCCTTATTTAAGACGTGCGCGTATGTTAGCGATTGGTAACGCTTAGCTTCGGGATTATCCTTTGGATCGGAATCGTACACTCCGTCTACCTTCGTAGCTTTAAAAATTACTTCCGCATCGATTTCAGCTGCTCTTAATGCAGCAGCAGTATCGGTAGTAAAAAAGGGATTACCCGAACCCGCACCAAAAATAACCACCAGTCCTAATTCTAGATGACGGATGGCTTTACGACGTATATATGGTTCGGCTACTTCTTGCATTGCGATCGCGGTTTGTAGGCGCGTCTGTACGTCTATTCTTTCGAGGGATTCTTGCAGCGTCATAGCGTTCATTACTGTGGCAATCATCCCGATGTAGTCGGCAGTTGCCCGATCCATACCAGCGGAAGCAGCTTTCATACCGCGAAATATATTTCCGCCTCCTACTACTATGGCAAGTTGAACGCCGGTGGCTACAACCTCTTTTACTTCTGAAGCTATAGAATTAACCACCTCGGGATCAATTCCGTAGCCCATACTGCCCATTAAGGCTTCACCGCTCAGTTTAAGTAAAACCCGTCGGTAACCTGTACCCATGAAGTTAAGCTTTATCCAATATTTGTATTTGCCTCCAGTTTAAGATATCAGTCTCCCACACTATCTGTCTCTAATTTCGCCATACCAAACTACTACCAGAGGCTTCTGTTTCGGTTACGGCGATTTCTTCTGAGTTGAATAAACAGGTAACGGCATTCTTCAAATAAGATTTTTCAGATGTATCTTGTTTTTGAGCATTGCTATCAACTTGCCCTCTGTAGCGTACAACACCATCTTTATCGATCAGAAATGCTGTTGGCGTTTTTGTGGCACCGAAGCTACGAGTCACATCTTGTGTGGAGTCCCATAGATAAGGAAAATTTAATTGGTTTTCTCTGGCAAAAGCTTTCATAGAATCAAAACTTTCCGACGGATCGTTATGGGCGATATTCCCGTTGACTCCAATTAAAGTAAAGCCGTCTTTGCCAAGTTCTGTCTGCAATTTTTTTAGTTTATCTATATACAACCCTACGTAGGGGCAGCGGTTGCACATAGAAATTACGCCAACTGCACGGAATTTTTCTAAATAACGTCTTAGATGGTGTACTTGATCGTCAATTCCTGGCAGTTCAAAATCAGGTGCGTATTTTCCTATGCGGGTATCCATTGTTTTTAGTACACTCATATTCTCGGTTGCTGGAAGGAAATGGAAACAGCAAAACACATTTTTCATGTAGTGGGCGTGCGTCCATTTTCAAGCCACCCTCTGTGTAGATGCTTAACTGATATCCAACAATTTTATAGTTCGCACTCAATAGTCGTAAATTGTAAAACTACTGAATCGCAGCAAAAGTTCTAGATATGGGGGAGCATTTAATAGTGTTTATATTTTTTTTCATTCGTCAAAATAGGGCAAATTTTTTCCTCAGTATTCAATTGCAGCAATAATCAATAGAAGATATGTAGGATAGCAGTTTTCGAGAAATGTTATTTCGATTTTATATGCCCTATGTATAGTTATTTATAGTCAAAAAAATCATTTGGGTTGAAGTTCATCTGTTGAATTTGCATCAGAGAAAATACTGTTAACTATTTATTCAAAAGATACTTTTAACATCCGCTATCTGGTTATTGTTAATTTTTATGTATCAAAGTAAGATTTCACCATCTCTCATTCTTTCACGCCTGTTTGTTAAAAATAATCTTGAAGCAGGGAAAATCGCTCGTATTAATTTTTATCGAGGTAAAAATACTAGCTTTCCTATAACCAGAATAATGAGTAAACTGATTGTATATACGAGTAAAAAGTAAGTTTCCCTGCTTTGCCTTAAGAAACAAAGTTTGGAATTGCTGGGACAATAAAAATATCAATCCGGTGCGGTTTCCATTTTTGCGTTTATTTAATTTATATATATAAAATTGATTTTCTATGAGTACTTCTATTTCCACCCCAGTATTTAGCTCGACAAAAACCTGGATGTGGCAAGGTTTTCCCATTTGCTATCAAACTCAAGGAACTACTGGCTCGGCTGTTGTTTTGATACATGGGTTTGGTGCTTCTTGGGGACATTTTAGAAAGAATATCCCGGTGTTGGCAGAAAATTGTCGGGTTTATGCAATTGATTTGATTGGATTTGGGGGTTCAGCTAAACCCAAACCGGGTGAAGAAATTGCTTATACTTTTGAAACCTGGGGACAGCAGATTGCTGATTTTTGCCGCGAAGTAGTAGGTGAATCTGCTTTTTTAGTAGGAAATTCTATTGGCTGTATAGCAGCGATGCAAGCTGCTGTAGATAATCCAGATATTGCGTTAGGCGTAGCACTGCTTAACTGTTCTCTACGGCTTTTACACGAACGAAAACAAGCAGAGCTACCGTATTATCGCCGTATGGGAGCGCCTTTACTACAGCGCATACTATCTATTAAGTCAGTAGGTAAATTCTTTTTTAATCAAATAGCTAAACCCAAAACCGTGCGTTCGATTCTACTGCAAGCTTATCCTACTGGTGAAGCTGTAACAGATGAATTGATCGATATTTTAATGACACCAGCAAGAGATCCAGGTGCTGCGGCGGTGTTTTTAGCATTCACGGCTTATTCTCAAGGTCCTTTAGCAGAAGACCTTTTACCCAAGCTACCATGTCCAGCTATTATCTTGTGGGGAACAGCCGATCCTTGGGAACCAATAGAATTAGGTAGAGAGCTAGCTGAATTTCCGCAGGTGATGAAATTTATACCTTTAGAAGGAATAGGGCATTGCCCCCAAGATGAAGCCCCAGAATTGGTAAATCCAATTTTGCACGATTGGATTTCGGAGCTTTCTTAGAATAGGGAATTGGTAATTGGTATAGTCATTCCATCCAATTAATTTCTGTAGTGCGTTAACGCAGTGTATCCGACAGGATATGCATCTTGCGATTTTGTACCGAACGAGCTTTTCGGCTCGCACTACAAACCATCTGTTTTTTCCGCAGGAATCACTAAAATTGGTAATGGGGAATATTCAAAATCCAAAATCCGTCGAGGATGCGTTTTGGGGGAAGAAAATCTACACCCCAACGCCACTTCTCTCAACTTTCCGCAAAATCCAAAATCGAAACGGAGAATGACCTCTTCAAAATACTGAAGAGGCAATTATTCGATGTTTTAATGTGGTCAAAAATAATCGCCGAGCTACAAGTAACGCTCAATTTTTCTACAGAATTGAAAATAATGAATAAATTCTAAGAACTGTTTTGATGTCTGCGATAATACAATTACGTCAACTTAGGAAGGCTACTAGCTGCTATTTGAAAAGCGCAGTTGCAGCATAATTACAACAATGGGATATCATCCGAAGATTCAGGAGCGTCCAGTTTTTCTAACCAATCTTTACCTACCTGAATACTAATGTCGGAATTAAGGCTACCAGTACTTTCTACGCGCACTTCCCCAAATCCTAAAAGGCTGCGGACTGATTCTGCGCTGTTTTCATCTCCTTGTTGAGCAACAACACGAGTTACTTTTAAAGGCTGACTCCAGCTTTTAGCTACGTAAATTCTTCCATAACCGGCTTTTCGTAAATTTCTCATTAAGCGTCGGAAACTAACGTCATCGCTGCCAGTATGATTTTGAATAGCAATTCGTAAAGACGATGGATCGACAGGTTGTAATTCATCTTCAGTTTCTATGCCAAAGTGTTGAGCCATCATGCTACTTATACGACGAGGAGAAGGTATCCAGTAGCTAGCGTTGTACTCTTTTGGAGTGCTAAAGCGTCCGGGCAACATTAACATTTGCATATTGGAGCGATTGGTTCGTACTCCAAAACCTACCAGCGCTAATAATTCCTCAACTGTCAAGTTAGTATCTATATGTTCTTTGACTACGTTAAGAATTTTAGGCAATTGTGCTAGTGTCGCCGGATTAAGCGCCTGATCCATTAATGCTCGCATAACCAGTTGCTGGCGTTGAATCCGACCAATATCTCCTCTTCCATCGTTACGGAAGCGTAAAAGCTGTAGTGCTTTGTCTCCATCAAGATGCTGTTTACCCGCTTTCAAATTGATGTATAAATGCTGGGAATCATCTTGATACTTTAAATCTTCGGGTACATTTACCGTTACTCCTCCCAAAGCATCGATTAGCTTACCTACACCTAAAACGTTAATCCGCATATAGCGGTCGATCGCCACTCCTTCTAAAAGGTTACTTGCAGTTCTAGCACTTAAAGCAGGACCCCCCAAGGGTGTTAGATGCGTTGATTTTTTTTATCCCATACCCATCGATTCTAGTTCGAGTATCTCTAGGAATGGAAAGCATGGTCAACTTTTTATTCTGAGGATCGAACTTTATCAGTAGCATGACATCAGCAAGACCATCAAAAGAATTGACTTGAGGTAAGTATCCTAAATCTCTGACTTTAGATGGAGCATTTTGTGTATCTGGGGGAAGTACGCTCATTCCCATAACTAAAACGTTGACAGGGCGAGTTAATTCGGAAAAACGTAGCCCGCCCCCGGCAATGCTATCACTCTCGAATACAGCCGCTTCATCCGCACTCAGATTGGCTTGCATTAAAGGGGTACTGCTTAAAGAAACCGCTAACAGCGCTCCTGCGGTAGCAGATACCATTGCAATACCACTCATACCTACCCAGAACCATAACCACCTTCCGGATTTAGAATTATTCCCTTTTTTGTCATTTGATTTAGGAGGGGACGCAGAATGGCTATCTTGCGCCGAAGTTCTTTGAATGGTCACTGACTTCCTCACACTTATTGATAAAAATTCAAATTTTTGCTTTGCATTACTTGCAGACGAATCAACCCATAATAGCTAACTCTTAATTATCAGTGCTAACTACACGAATGCACGTGTCAACCACAACACTTATAGCAGTATTTCTCCTATTTTTTTAGTTAATCCGGAGATGTTTTATGGAAGTATGGCAACTTTATACTAAATCTGACTGTAAAGATATAAAAATCTAAGTGTAATAAAAACTTTTGTTTAAAGTATTTAGTCCGCTAACAACCAATATTTCTACCTAATATTTATACTTAAATCAAGATAAATATTTAGTTAAGACTTTCTCAGCAAATTCACTGAATCCTGGTACCCGTTGAGACTTGCCTTTAAACGTGCGAATAATCAACCAGGCACTGACTACAAAATAGCCGCTTGTTACAAAGCTGTTGAGAATTTGGAAGCGTAGTGCGAAAAATTCTGAAGTTGAAGCTCCACTTCCCAACAGGATGTATCCTAAGCACCAAGTTAATGCTAATGTAATTGACAAACGAGAGGTTCTTAATTGTTCCCGGCTTCCTTCACGACGATAAAGCGTCCACAAGGATGGAAAAAAACCAATTACTGGGATTACGTATATAAGCATTCCAAGAAGGGAAATATCTTGTTTTTTAATTTTGCTGGAATTAGTAGATTCAAAATGCTTCATTAGTCTGAGTAAAATCATGAACTAGGGGGATGAGCGATCTGTCTTTAGTCGGGGATAATAAGCTTATAATTCCCGTATTTAATTAGTTGTCAACGGCAATCGGCTCTTTTTATGCATACACTTAAGGTTTATTATTGGTGGCAAAGCTTAACACCAATAGCGCGAATCGGCGCGATCGCCGTTGTTGCTCCGCTGTTAGTGATTAACGGTTGGGCGTTTTCAGTAATTTTTGATTACTTCCACTCGCTGATAGTCATTGTAGCCGGAGCTTCGGTACTAGCGTTTCTGCTCAACTATCCCGTAAGCTGGATGGAGCGTCAAGGTCTACAGCGCGAACCGATCGCAATTTTAGTATTTTTACTGACTTTATCTATCTTATTAGCGTTAGGTGTTACACTCGTTCCCTTAGCACTTACTCAAGCTCAACAATTGGTAGCTCGTCTACCAGAATTAATAGATTCGGGGGGACGCAGCCAATTGATGATACTGAACGAAAAAGCAGACGGTTTGGGTTTGCCAATCAATCTAGATGCTTTACTAGTACAGATTAACGACCGGGTAAAAGGACAATTACAAGCTATTGCCGGACAAGTCTTGAATTTAGCGGTAGTCACGGTAACAAGTTTGCTCGATATTGTTCTAACTATGGTTTTAACCTTTTATCTGTTACAGCATGGGGGGGAACTTTGGCAAAGCTTGGTAGGTTGGCTTCCTGCAAGATTTCGCAACCCTTTTTCGGAGACAGTTCGTCTTAGCTTTCAAAATTTCTTTATCACTCAACTCATTTTATCTATTTGCATGGCCTCAGCCTTAATTCCGGCATTTTTATGGCTAAAAGTACCTTTTGGTTTACTGTTTGGTTTGACTATCGGTATTATGGCGTTAGTGCCCTTTGGCGGCTCTGTAGGTATTGCCCTTACCACATCCTTAGTTGCATTACAAGATTTTTGGATTGGTATGAGGGCATTAATGGCTGCCGTCATCGTACAGCAAATACTAGAAAATATCATTGCTCCACGAATTTTAGGTAGCTTTACAGGTTTGAATCCCGTTTGGGTTTTAATTTCTGTATTAACGGGGGCTAGAATCGGTGGATTGTTGGGTGTAATTGTAGCGGTACCTAGCGCTGTTGTCATCAAAACAGCAATAGAAGCAGTACGCCCTTCAATTTCTAATTCTAATAAAGATGATATTACTTTGGAACAAAGTGAAGATTCTTACCAAAAACAAACAGAGGACACTAATTCCGAACTTAGCGTCCCTTCTGTTGATGTAGTTGCACCAAAAACATCTCCTCCGACGGCTTAATTTAAGTTTGGTTATCAATTATTACTTTTTATAAGCCTGTAAATAGGTTCTAAAAAGCTAATTTTTCGAGGATTACGAAGCCTTTATTCCTAATATAATTTATCGGTATTTTATCTTCTTACTATTTCCCGTTCCCTATTCAAGAAACTGGTTCAACAATTGAACCCATAAATAAAATAGTTCCGGTTTGATTATCTCGAATCGTGCAGAAAAAGGGACGATTCACAATCATTTCAAATGGCTTTTGAGGTAGTTTTGCTGACAACATTCTTATTCCCACTGAAGTTGCGGCAGCAGCCTCCGTTCCCTGTTCATTAACTTCGACAAAAGTTTTATGTTTAACTTGACTAATTTTGAGATTATTTCCCATTTCTGAGAAATTTGCATTGTTGCTAAATGCTTCTTCCATCCCTAAAGCCGAAAGCGCATCTTTGAGTGTAGCTTCGTAATCCATTTTGAAGCGAGGTAAACGTATGGAGCCTTCTCGCTGCTCAAACTGAGACATCCATTTTTCCCAATTAGCTGCATTTAAGTTTTCATACAAAGATGTTAAATTAGAGTTTTGTTTGGGTAAAAATACATAAAAGCTGACTCTACCATCACCATAAGGTAAACTAACGGCTTGAAATTTATCGGTTTCGTAATATTTATATTCACCCGATTGTGACATCATCGGATGCTGTTTTTCCTCACCCGATGAAAGATAAAAAGGATAGTTCTGTGTTTTCTCTTGCTCAAATTCCTTCGTCCAATTACCTTTAAAATAAATTGCGTTAACTAAAAACAGTACTTGAGCGGGTTGAATTTGATCTACAATTTTTTCTATTTTACCTTCTGTATTTTGTTTAACCCAATTATTTATTATACTGGGTGCATTTGCATCTGCAAAATTTATATTTGTTACTTTAGCTTGATAAAAATCTTGATTATTCTTAATAAATTCTGGTTTTAAGATAGAATTTTTATCTGCCCATAACGAATTAGCTATATTTAATTGTACTTGAGAATCGGGATTTTCTAAACTTGCTTTTAAGTCAGTGAAATTAGAATTTATTTGTTGCAAACTCATACCCTTTAATTCTAAAGCTTTAGCCATTGCTTCTTGAGTATTACCACTAGCACCGTTGTAAGTCATGGCTAAAGCAAAAGAGATACTTGAAGGTGAAACAAATATATTTTTGTTACGCTCTTGAGTTAATAATTGGGAGAATAAATTGAAGCCAAATTGAGTGTTGGCAGATACTAATTTTGTATCAAGTGATGCAGCTTTATCTGACATTGGTAATTCCGATTGTGGTAAAGAAGATTCAGCAAGAGCGCTGTTATTACTATTATTTAATTGAGAGCATCCGATCGCACCCATCAGCATAACGCTTGCAGCAGCAAGAACGTAACGTCTTCCCAAACTAACTGCATAACGTCTTTGTAAAAAGTTTTGCCGAGCATTGCTAAAATTTCGTTTCATATCACCACTAATATAGCCATTTGGGCTTTATCCCAACTATGACATCTGAAATTAATCAATAGCTGTATGGTTACAGTTTTAGCAACAGAATCTAACAAGTATTTATTTAACTATTGAATATAAAACTTTAATATTTTAGCTATATAGATTACAAATATAACAGACATATCTTATACTATTCCATAGATAGAAGCAAAATTGATTTAATTAATTGGCATTTAAAATATTATAATTAGACCTACGATATATAAGCTTTTGGTGCAATGAGCGACAAAAACTATAATTCTCCAAGCAATAATATTCTCTTTCAAGAAGTTTTAAGACTTGTTGAAAATTTAATTATGGCTAAGACAGACAAACATCTTTCAAATATCGAGGTTTTAGTTTTACGCGGTTCTTGGAAAGGTCATAAATACAACCAAATCGCCGCTGAGGGTGGTTATACTGACGAGTATTTAAAAAATGACATCGGGCCAAAACTTTGGAAACGTTTATCACTGGCTTTAGAAAAAAAAGTTACAAAAAATAATTTTAAAGCAATTCTTGAGCAATATATTTATCAAGCAGAAAAAGGAAAATCTATAGCTAATAAATTATTTACTAAAGAAAGTTTTCTCGAACCAAATAATTTTACACAAACACCACAACCTACATATCATAATCTTCCCTCGCGAGACTATACAAGATTAGTTGGTCGAGAAGCCCAAGCAAAAAAACTTTTGGAATTACTTTCTTTTGAATGGTCAATTCCTTGTGTCAGTATTGAAGGAATTGGAGGTGCTGGAAAAACAACTTTAGCTTTAGAAATTGCTTATCGTTGTTTAAAAGCAAGTAATGATGTTTACCTGGGAAGAACCTCAGAAAATAATCTACCCTCTTTTGAATTAATAGTATTCACCTCTGCTAAATCTCACTTTTTTACACCCACAGGCGTTCTACCTCGCTTAAGAAGAGAAAGAGGATTAGTAGATATTTTTACAAGTATTATACGTACAATTAGCTTTTACGATTCTCAAACAACAAGTTTTGAAGAAACCTACGAGCAAATTTACAAATGCTTGGCAAATATGCGAACTTTGCTGATTATTGATAATTTAGATACCTTAGAAGAACAACAGCAAGTACTAAGCTTTTTATACGAACTTCCTCCAACAGTTAAAGCTTTAATCACTAGTAGAGAAAAAACCCCTTTCAATACTGTTGCTCTATCATCTTTGACTAAAACTGAAGCTTTAATATTAATTCAACAGCAGGCAGATGAAAAGCAAGTAGATTTGAATTTGAAGCAGTGCGTTTCAACTCTATCAAACTACAGGAGGAATTCCTGCTGCAATTATCTATGCCATAAGTCAGCTAGCCGCTGGTTATACCTTCGATAGTACAACTTCTCAGTTAATGCCAACTCAAGGAGACTTCTGCCGTTTCTACTTTGAAAGCTCCGTGCAGAAACTGAAAGAAAAAGCAGCACATAAATTTTTAATGGCTTTGTCACTATTTACTAAACCTGCTTACTCCGAAACATTAAAGGCTATTGCTGGTGTAGAAAATCCTTTGGATGTAGCTGATGGTTTCGCTAAGTTGCAACAACTTTCTTTGATAAATTATCGTCAAGGACGTTACGAGATGCTACATTTGACTCGTGAATACGCACTTTCGGAAATGTCTAGTAATCCTGAATTTGAAATCAGTGCGCGTAACCGTTGGGTAAACTGGTATCTTAACTTTGCCCAAGAGCATGGGTGTAAAGATTGGCGAGAATGGCAAGATTATCAACACCTTGAAAATGAATGGGATAATTTGACAGACGTGCTTGAATGGTGCATAGCAAATAATCGTTATTATGATGCCTGCAAACTTTGGCAATACATGAAATGTTACACATATTCACTTGCCTATCGTCAAAATCGTTTAAGTTTTTGGAATGCGCCGTTGTTATGGTTAGAATGGCTTGGTGAAGCAGCAGTTGAGCGCGAAGACTTTAAAACCGCTGCTGAAATAATTGGCGATCGCGCTTGGAAGTTGACGTTAATAGGGCAAGAGCAGCATTTAGCTGTAGCTAATAATTTGTTTAGTCAAGCTTGGCAATTACATCAACACCTTACATTAGATATGCAAGTGGATTTAGCGATTCATATAGGTGTATGGCATATCCAAGAGCAGCAATTTTTGCAAGCAACTCACTGGCTTAATCAAGCTCAAAATTTATTAGATAATTCCGATAGCTTAGATAATCTTCAAATTGATTCTTATATTAAAACTCGCTTATCCTTACACATTATTTATTATCAAGGCGAGATCTATTATAAAACTGAAAATTATCAAGAAAGTAAAATTTTATTTAAACAAATATTTCAACAAGCTCAATCAATTGGTTGGAGACGTGCGAGTCTTCTTGCTAAAGACTTTTTGGCTGATATTGCGATTAAGCAGGGAAAATTAAAGCAGGCACAAAATTATTTAGTAGAAATTTTGCAAGTAGCAGAAGATAATCAAGATAAATGTAGCCGAGCATATACAAAGCGTTCTTTAGCTCGCTTGGAAAGAAAATTAGGCAATTTGACTATAGCCCAACGCTGGATAAATGAAGCAATGGCAGATTTTGAAACTTTAGGCATGAAGCCAGAAGTACGAGAAGCTCAAGCATTACTTCAAGCTATTGAATCTTAATCAAATTAGATTTGAAAAGAGCTTATTTCCGAACAATAACTTATAATCAAGTGTATCGTATTTATTCTTGCTAAAAGAAAAATATAGCGTTATTGTTTTGCAACTTTTTTAATAATTGAAATTTATTTTTCAACTAAAATAACTACCTTTTACTTAACTTTTCCCTGCTGACAAATGATAAATATTGCTTAATAATCTGAAAGTGTCATCTGTTTGTTACCTATAAAGTAGTTTGCCTTATTCAAGGTATACACAGTCTGGAACAAACTGATAGAGGTTTTTAAGTCAGGGTGACATCTTTTCTCACGCTTATAAAAAAGATAAGCATCACGCCAGGGGGATATATTTTATAGCATTTTGACAGCGACTTCAAAGTATAGGGACTATATATCTAATTTTTATTAAAGTGTAACTAACAAGAATGAACAATAATACAGTAAGTACTTTAGTAGTTATAGACCCCGCTATTAAAGATTTTCACTTATTAGAAAGACGTATTTCAGAAGGCATTATACCTCAAGCAGAAGTATTAGTATTAGAACCAAATAAGAAAGAAGTACAGCAAATTACTCGTACCTTACAAAAATACGCACAACTTTCATACCTTCATATTATTTCACAAGGTTCTCCAGGTTGTTTGTATCTAGGAAATAGTAGTTTATCCATGCATAACTTTAACTACTTTGCTCCTCAATTGAAAAAGTGGCCAGTTAGCAATATTTTATTGTATGGCTGCAACGTAGGCTCTCAGACAATAGGCAAAAAATTTATTCTACGTTTGTACAAAACAACCGGCGCAAAAATTTCTACTTTAGTTAGCAGTTCGGGAATGCATACAAAAGTAGGAGTTGGTAATTGGACTACCAGTGAATATACATTAATAAAACCAGAGTTATCAGTATTAACGGCATCGGTTAATCGTTGAAGAAAATTAAATGGCGATTGTAGTATAGCCATTGAAAATAAAAAATAGATGGTTGTTAGTGGCAGCATCTTGCTCTCCGATCGCAATATCCGCAAGATGCTCCCGCTACGGAAATTAATTGGAACGACTATATCTTCTGGACTATTGAATAGTTGCATTTATTAATTATTTACTCTAAACAATATTTTATGTTTAACGAGCAGAAAGTCAGCTTTGACACCGTTCGTACTTTAGTCGTTATTGACGATGCTGTGGAAGACTTTCAAAGTTTGGTTAAAGTTTTACTACCTTCATCAGAAATAATTGTAATTCAACCCAACCACCACGAAGTTGAACAAATTACTCAAGTTTTAAATAAATTTACCCAGATCCAAAATCTTCATATTATTTCTAACGGTTCACCAGGTTGTTTATATTTGGGAAAGAGTCATTTAAGCTTGTTTACTCTTAATAGCTATGCTTCTCAACTTAAAAATTGGTCAATTTTTAATATATTACTTTACGGGTGTAATGTTGCTGCTGAAAATGTCGGAAAGGTATTTATTCAACGCTTGCATTTATTGACAGGTGCTAATATTGGCGCATCAATCTGGAAAGTAGATGATGCAGCCAAAAGTGTTTGTTTGCAATTGAATTATTTTATCGGAGAAATAAACTCAAATTTGGCAATATTACCTCCAATATTGCATAGCAATTTAAAAGCCTTTCAAGATTAGTAATAATAGGGAACAATAAATAATTATAAAAGAAGATAAATCCAAGGTTATAAAAAAATATTCCTTGAATTAATCTAGTAAAGATTCCATGCAAAAAACTTTACCAAAATCTACACGCGGTCGAGCAAGTTGTGTTATCTTACCAATAGGTTGACAGTCAGCCGCAACGCTTTGTTTATTAGCAATATTCATACTTATTCCAAAGTGTTCTTGAAAAAGCACTTGGGTTTTCTCGAAACCTTTTTGTAAGTTGTCTCGATCTATTTTCCCCCGCTCGCCAAAGTAAGGAAAATGATGAATAAACTTACCAAATAGTATTTCGCAGTCTTCAGCGTATTTCATCGTATCAAGAATGTGAAAATGCCATACTCGGTCAATTTCTAAATTGGGAACAAGTTGACTGTTAGGGTAAAGGTGAATTAACAGCAAAAACATTCTATAATTTAATATAGCTTCTTCTGTTTGTTGAACATTCCATTTCTCTTCCTTAGAATGTATCAGTTTATAGGCAATTGGCTGTAAATCGAGCCGTGTTAATTTTCCGATAAACATCCGCACATCGGTAGGTAAAGTAGATTTAACGAATAACATTTCTGTTGCTCTTGGTAAAAGAATTGAGTAAAGAGAAAATTTAATTCCACATACTAAGTTCCGTTGAAATTAATTCTCTATCCGGGTTTTTTCTAATACAACGTTGTGTTTTATACTTACTTCATTTTAATGTAAAGTTTTGATGAAGAAGTTGGAAGTAATTGCAAGAATTCGCAAATATAAAATAACTAATTGACATTTGTCTAATTAGAAAATTGTGTTGATTTTTTATAGCGTTTTGATTAGGGTTTGCTGAATATGGGAACTCTAACTCCCTCAAAAAGGTCGGCTTTACGTAAGTCCTAATTAAGATTTCAATTCAAGATATTAAAAATCAACATACGAAAAAACAAGGGTATACAAAGTACCCTTTATTTAAATATTTAACTAAGACTAAACCAATTATTTATGATTATTTAGATGCAGTCCACCAAGCTAAAGCATAATTTTGAGTTGGTTCGTTGATGCTATTTTTAAATTTGACGCTAATTTTATAATTACCATCTTCAGGTACTTTACAAAAAATATGTTCTACGCTATCAACTCGGCTAACAGAAGCGCAAGCACTGCGATTATCTTTATCTTTTCCATCTGCTTTAACTAAATGCAAATCGAGATTATTTAAACCGCGATCGCGAAAAATCTCACCTTTATCATATTTCCCATTCTTGTTAGTATCGCCAAGTTCTACCAACCTATCCCAAGCTAAAGTAACGGCAACAAAACTACCTTTTTGCAAAGATTTTGCTAAAGTATAATCGGCAGATGTTCCGGCGAAAATTGCCCGGTAATCCCAACCAATAGCGGGTACTGCTTTTTCTGGACTCCATTGTCCGGCACTAAACTGTTGATAAGCACGAAAAGCGTTTAAATGTCCGGTTCCCATTTGGGTATGCAAGGGAATTGCTGCATCTTTGTAAGCATCAGAATCCAACCAATCTTTATTTTGTTTGTCGATTAAAGTGCGAGTCATTCCCAACTTCAAGCCATTTCCATCATCTTTAATTTTCTCGCTGGAATTGAGCAAAACAGCTTTCATCACTTCATGACGACGAGAATCAATACTCCAGGCAACTTTCTGTGATGATGATAATTTTTTCTGCCTGACTAACGTGCGATCGCCAAATTCTTGCAGCAAAGCCACAGTACCTGTAAGGTGAGGAGTTGCAAAACTCGTTCCAGTAACTTTTTTAATTTGTCCGTTTGGATTGAGTAAACTAATTCGATTTCCAGGAGCAACTATGCTGATAGTACGACGGGGACCTAAATTAAGTTCCTTCCCGGATAAACGTGCAGTCATTGACTGATTAATAGCCACCAAATTGGAAACATCAAGTTTTCTAAACATCTCTCCTCGGCGAGAGGAAAAAGCAACGTTCACTCCATTAAAATTATCTGTAGGAATGGGAATTCCGCCCTTACCTTGATTCCCAGCAATAGCATATAAAACATTATGAACGCGACTAGACCAATCAACGCATAATGTAAGTAAAGCTTTACCATCCAAAACGGGTTCCGGTCTGGGGGTCGCGGCTCAGAGGCTCGCCAAAGCTAAAGTTAATAGCACGAACATCATTACCATTTTGTAAAGCAATGTGTTGTGCCGAGAGACATTCCTCCGGTTGACCCATGCCCTTGGTAGAGCCGACAGCAGAAGAATACAAACGCGCTCCTGGAGCAACACCTCGAAACCCTTTGTCATTGCTAACCATCACCCCAGCAACATTATAGGCATGAGGATCGACACCTTTATTCGATAAGCCAGGTTTATTACGTTGAAAAACACCCGCTAAAGTTATAGAACGATTTTTAGAAACAGATTTATCTACACCAAATTGACCCGGACGACCAATTTCCACTTGACCCAGAGCAATTTTTCGACCAAATAAATTATATGGTGGTTGATGTAGCCTCAAAGCATCAATACCCCCACTACCAACAGAAGTAGTCAAAGCAAATACCGGAACGCTCAAGCAAGAAGCACTTAATCCCCAAATCACCCAGGTTAGTTTTTTCATAAAGTAGTAGATAGTTGTTAGTTGTTAGTGGTTATTAGTTAGTTATTAGGAGTTAGGAGTTAGTAGTTGACAATTATCAATTACCAATTACCAATGCCCCATCCCCAATGCCCAATGCCCAATTCCCAAATATTTTATTTTGTTTTTTTTATGAGAAAAATATCAATATTTTGTTACAATGCATACAGAAGAGGACGCTTTAAGACCCCCTAGCCATGATCAATAAAAATTCTAAAAAACCCGTTGTTATCGCTCCATCCATTCTATCAGCGGATTTTAGCCGTCTGGGAGACGAAGTTCGCGCTATAGATGAAGCGGGAGCTGATTGGATTCACGTTGATGTAATGGATGGTCGTTTTGTACCTAATATAACGATAGGTCCTCTAATCGTGGAAGCGCTTCGTCCGGTAACTAAAAAGCCTTTGGATGTCCACTTGATGATTGTGGAACCTGAAAAGTATGTAGAGGATTTTGCGAAAGCTGGTGCAGACCATATTTATGTTCATTGCGAGCATAATGCTTCTCCTCACTTACATCGCACTTTAGGACAAATCAAGGAGCTTGGTAAAAAGGCAGGAGTTGTACTAAATCCCGGCACTTCTTTAGACATGATTGATTACTGTCTGGATTTGTGCGATTTAGTATTGATAATGAGCGTTAACCCCGGTTTTGGCGGTCAAAGCTTTATCCCTGGAGTCTTACCTAAAATCCGCAAACTGCGTCAAATGTGCGACGAACGCGGACTCGATCCTTGGATTGAAGTTGATGGCGGACTCAAAGTAAATAATACCTGGCAAGTTTTAGAAGCTGGTGCGAATGCAATTGTTGCAGGTTCGGCAGTCTTCAAAGCCAAAAACTACAAAGAAGCCATCGAGGGTATTCGCAACAGCAAGCGTCCCGAAGAAGTTTTACCCAAGGCTTCCTAACACAAATTAATTAAATATTCCCATCACCTGATACCCCCTCCTCTTAAATTAGCGGAGGGAATTTTTTATCTCATTATAAAAATGTAGAGACGGGGCGCAATGCTACGTCTCCATTAAAGTCTGTATTAAAACCAATTAATTACATTTCAAATCTAATCCAAGAAACCCATCAAAGAGAAACTATCATCAACTTCATTAGAAGCAACCGGACGATTACCCATAACTCTATAAGTTTCCGAAACCACTAGATCGCTCTTAGCAATAGGACGAATTCCAGATAGATTAATTGTTTCAGTAAACTGCATCTTATTAGCTGCGATGGGACGAATTCCCATAACATTCATCGTTTCAACTATTTGTAAGTCGCTGCTGGTAATCGGACGTTGCCCCGGCAGAGCAAGGGGGTCCGGTAATTTCTTTCGCAGAACCCTCTTTTACATTATCTGTACTCATGCTTTCACCTTTTATATTTTCTAGTTTTGAACTGGTTTTTGCTCCAGTATTGGTTCGCCTTCGAGTACTGGCTCTTCTACCATTACTGCTTACGGTCATAATCTTATACCTCTAATAGATAAATGAATTTAACTATGCTTTAGTAAATAAAAAATTTACTTTTATTCATCAAGTGTAACTTTAAAAAACCTTCTATAGGTATAAGTATCTTGAAAAATGAGACATAAGTCAAACTTAAGTATTAAGTATTAACTATTGTAAAGATAAATGTATATAAATTATATTTTTTAGATTCAGATTCAAAGCTTCCCTATACGGCACTATTCGCTACCATTAAATAGGTTAAACTTTTTGCAAGCTGTGATGAAAAATTTTCTGGTAAAAGCTCCTTTTGAACCCACAGGCGACCAGCCCAAGGCTATCGAGCAGCTTGTGGAAACTATTGAAGCAGGGAATCGCTATCAAACGCTTTTAGGTGCAACTGGTACTGGAAAAACTCACACCATTGCAAGGGTGATAGAAAAAATAGGTAAAGCCACTCTTGTCTTGGCGCATAATAAAACTCTTGCTGCACAGCTTTGTAATGAATTACGCGAGTTTTTCCCTAACAATGCGGTGGAATACTTTATTAGTTATTACGACTATTATCAGCCAGAAGCTTATATTCCCGTAACTGATACTTACATAGAAAAAACGGCTCAAATCAATGACGAAATCGATATGTTGCGACATTCTGCAACGAGGTCTTTATTTGAACGTAAAGATGTTATTGTTGTTGCTTCAATTAGCTGTATTTATGGTTTGGGGATGCCCACAGAGTATTTAAATGCAGCTATTCCGTTTCAAGTTGGGATGGACGTAGACCAGCGGGAAATACTTAGGAGTTTAGTAGCAATTCAGTATAGCCGTAACGATATCGAAATGGGGTCGCGGAAAGTTTAGGGTTCGCGGCGATGTTTTGGAAATAGGACCAGCATACGAAGATAGAATTATTCGTATTGAGTTTTTTGGCGATGAAATCGACGCTATTCGCTATATTGATCCAGTTACAGGTGAAATTCTGCAAAGTTTGCCAGCAGTTAATCTTTATCCAGCGCGTCACTTTGTCACACCGAAAGACAGGTTGGAAGTAGCTTGCGCCGATATTGAAGCAGAATTAAAAGCACGTAAAGCAGAATTAGAAGAAGCCGCTAAATTATTAGAAGCGCAACGTATAGATCAACGCTGTCGCTACGATTTGGAAATGCTGCGGGAAGTCGGTTATTGTAACGGCGTAGAAAACTATTCGCGTCATTTAGCAGGTAGAAAAGCGGGAGAACCTCCAGAATGTTTGATTGATTATTTTCCCAAAGATTGGATGTTGGTAATTGATGAATCTCACGTTACCGTTCCCCAAATTCGCGGGATGTATAATGGCGACCAAGCAAGAAAAAAAGTTTTAATTGAGCATGGTTTTCGTCTTCCTAGTGCTGCCGATAATCGTCCTTTAAAAGCAGAAGAATTTTGGACAAAAGTTAATCAGTGTATTTTTGCTTCTGCAACTCCTGGAAATTGGGAATTAGAAGTTTCTGGAGATAATATTGCCGAGCAAATTATTAGACCAACTGGAGTAATCGATCCAGAAGTTATTGTACGTCCGACTGATGGTCAAATTGATGATTTGTTAGGAGAAATAAAAGACCGAGTAGACCTTAACGAACGAGTTTTAATTACTACCTTAACCAAGCGTATGGCTGAGGATTTAACAGAGTATTTAGAAGATAACGGTATTCGCGTTAGATATTTACATTCGGAGATTAATTCGATTCAAAGAATTGAAATTATTCAAGATTTACGCGATGGTGTCTTTGATGTATTAGTTGGTGTTAACTTGTTGCGGGAAGGTTTGGATTTACCCGAAGTTTCTTTAGTGGCAATTTTAGATGCTGATAAAGAAGGATTCTTACGTGCAGAGCGTTCTTTAATTCAAACTATTGGTAGAGCAGCGCGTCACATTAGAGGACAAGCTATTTTATATGCCGATAAAATGACCGATAGCATGATTAAAGCTATCGATGAAACCGAACGTCGTCGCGGTATTCAAACGGCACACAATAAAATGCATAATATTACCCCGCAGCCGATTGCGAAAAAGAAATCCAGCAATGCGATTTTATCTTTCTTAGAAGTATCGCGGCGGTTAAATTCACAAGATTTACAAGTAGTAGACGAACACGTTGATGAAATACCTTTAGAAAATATTCCACAATTAGTTAATAAGTTAGAAGCACAGATGAAAGATGCTGCAAAAAATCTACAATTTGAAGAAGCCGCGAAGTTTAGAGATCGGATTAAGCATTTAAGAGATAAGTTGGTGGGAAGAAGTTAGGAATTGTAGAGACGTAGCAATGCTACGTCTCCCGGCATTATGGTTGATGTCAAGAATGCAATGAAATAGTATTAAAAGTTAAAAGTTTGGAGGGGAGCATCTTGGCGCTGTTCGTTCATGAAACATCATTTAAATCATATTCTTAATCATACTTCAGTGTAATTGCTGAAGATTTCATAAAATGTGGAGTTGATAAATAGTTTTTAATGTTGATTTCTGCTATTCTTTGCATTCTTATCTTTAGCCCTACCCAAACTTTTTTGAATCGCATTCAGCAGAGTCTCTTTATCAAGCCGATATTCGTGAATATTAGAATCAGCTTGAGTGCTACCAGTTCCCTTTATAGAAAAAGATTTATTCACAAGCGCCAATTGAGCATCAAGAATCTTAGGATGCTTTTGATACCAAGTAGCAATAGCATTTGATAGTTGCTCGGTATCGTCAGGTATATTACTCATGAACTCCTTTAAATTGACAATCTTTTCTTGAGAAAACAAAGCAGGTTGAGTTTTGAGTAAATCGATAAAAGCGTCTAAATTTTGCTCTGCAAACGTCATATTTTAACTCCTAATATTTAGCCAAGCCTCACCGAATCGCCCCCTAGCCCCCAAAATTGGGGAGACAAGAATATTTTCCTGCGTCCCCCAGAATTGGGGGATTTAGGGGGCGCCCATAGGCTGAAACGAAGACGGGTAGGACTTATGTGTACACCGTAGCTTTACAAGGAGAGGGGCTGGGGTGAGGTTTTACTCGACTCCTAAATAAGCCTTTATCGCTTCATTAACCATATCTGTCATCGGTTTACCCTGACTTTCGGATGCTTCCTTCAATTTGCTGTAAACATCATCTTTCACAGTAACTCGATGTCTCAATTTCTTGGCTGTTGTAGTATTATCGATCGCTACTGTATTACCGCCGCTCTCTTCTGTAACTGCTGCTGTTGTCGAATCTGCCATTGTTTCAACTAAGCCATCGCTATCGTCAGAGACTCCGGGAGCAACTTTTTTGGTTTCGTATTTGGCTGCATATTCGCGAATCGCATCAAATCCGACTCGATTACAAAAGTCACCAAAACTCTCTTCGGTTTGGCGGGATTCTTTAAAGTAAACGAACATTGGCTCTAACTGCGTTTCTAAATCATTCTGGTGCAGCCTTTCCATGTAAGGAATTGCTAACCGAGTTTGATTTGGCGAACCTCCCAGCCACAATTGATACGCATCCGGTGCGCTACCGACAAAACCCATTTCTGCCATGTAGGGACGAGCGCAACCGTTAGGACAGCCAGTCATACGTACCACAAAATGCTCGTTTTGTAAACCCACTTGATTCAAAAGCGTGCGAATCCGGTCTAAAATGCTGGGTATTACTCGTTCCGATTCGGCGATCGCCAATCCGCAGGTGGGAAGTGCGGGACAAGCCATTGCATAGCGTACCAAGGGTTCAATTTGGTCTGGGTCGCTATTTATACCGTGTTTTTGCAGTATTTCTTCGATGGCTGCTTTTTTATCGGGTTCGATGTCGCAGAAAATCAGGTTGTGATTGGCAGTAAGACGAACATCTAAGTTAAACTGCTCGACGATTTTCCGCAATGCAGTTTTGAGTTGAAATGTTCCTTCGTCTTTGACTCTACCGTTTTCGATAGAAATTCCTAAAAATAGCTTTCCGTCACCTTGTTCGTTCCAACCAAGATAGTCGTAATATTTAAACTCGGGTAATGGTTTAAAAGGTTCTAAAGACTTACCAAAATATTCCTCAACCTTGGAACGGAATTTTTCTACACCCCAATCGTTGATTAAATATTTTAAACGAGCGTGTCTTCTTTGAACTCTGTCTCCATAATCTCTTTGAGTGGCGACAATGGCTTTAACTAACTCGAAAACGTCTTCTTTTGAAACGTAACCAATTTCGTCAGCCTTTCTAGCAAAGGTTTCTTCTTTATTGTGGGTTCTTCCCAAACCACCGCCAGAAAATACATTGAATCCCTGCAACTCAGAATTTTCGTCAGTAATTACTACCAACGATAAATCTTGAGTATAAAGATCAATGCTATTATCACCCGGTACCGTGACGCTAATTTTAAACTTGCGCGGCATATAATGGGTACCGTAAATCGGTTCGGGGTTATCGTGAAAAATAGTTCCCGTACCGTTGCGCTGACGTGCGGCTTTTACTTCCGGACTTTCTTCAGCGCTGATAGCCTTTTCACCATCGAGCCAAATTTCATAATAAGCGCCTGTTTGCGGCGTGAGTAAATCGGCAATTTTATCGGCGTACTCAACGGCGTATTGATATTCTGGTTTATTTTTTAAAGGAGCGGCAGGTGTCATGATATTGCGATTCAAATCTCCACAAGCCCCCAAAGTGGAACCCATGTTGTTCACAATCGCGGCAATAGATGCCTTGAGATTTTTCTTTAAAATTCCGTGCAACTGGAAACCTTGACGAGTAGTTACCCGCATCGTGTGGTTTCCATAATCATCGGAGAGTTTATCTAAAGCTAAATACAACTGCGGTGGAATAAAACCCCCCGGATTCCGGGTTCGCAGCATCATTTGATAGTCTTTTTCTTGTCCTCTGGCGCGATTATCCCGGTTATCTTGCTGATAAGAACCGTGGAACTTAAGAATTTGTATCGCTTCTTCACTAAAGTGAGTAGTATCTTCTCGAATCTCAGTAGCTACAGGCTCGCGCAAAAAATTGCTGCGTTCCTTGAGTCCCTTCAAGCTTAGAAGGTTTACGGTTTGTGTTTTCGGGAGGAGCGGACTTAACCATTGCAGTGGTATTGTGTTCTCGTAGTGGCTAAATATACTGCCGAGGCGCGACTTTTACAGTATTTCAATTACCAATTACCGTTTTAATAACACCGACTAAAATAACACCTTCATCTCTAATACCAATTTGAACTTGGAAAAAGTTGAAGATGTTTATAACAAAGAAATTTAACGGTATTACTAATTACTAATCGCTGGTAAATGACAACTGGTGAAACACTTGCGGTGGACGGGTTCCCCGGCATAAGCAAAGTGTTTAACCCGGAGGGCCACTGATAAAGATGCATCCCTTCGGCTAAGTAAATTCCCGGTATTCCGGTCGGAATTGAGGGGAATAACTTGATTTTATCACGCTAGTAAGCCCCATTCGCAATTGAAGCAAGACTTAACAGTGAGGAGTGAGGAGTTAGGAATTACCAATTACCAATCCCTAATTCTTTAAATTAAAAAAAAACCAGCTTCTCAACAAATATGCCGAGAAACTGAGTTTTGTTTAAGCTATATAGGTAAATTCAAACAAAAATGTAAATGGTGTAGTTTCTGAGAATATACTCATGGAATATAAAGCTACGAGTCATTTACATTTTAATTTCAGTAATATTGCCAGTTCAAATTAATGGCAATAGTTGTTGTGACGGTTGGTAAAATTTCGGTGGAATGTAATTGAAACAAATTAGAAAGTAAAACCAACACCACCACCAACGTTAACAGGCATAGCGCTGGTATTACTAAAACCATCAAGAGGTACAGTTGCATTACTGTAAACAACAATGCCTTTCTTAACTTGAGATTCGACACCAACACTTGCGGTTACTGAATCTTTGTTACCTAAAGGAGTTGATTTACCATCTTGTTCGATGAAGGAATAACCAACAGCACCATATACATTAGTTTTGGAACCAAGACCTAAATCAGCCGAAATTTCAGGGTTGATTGCGGTTGCTTCGTTGTTCCACAAAACCTTGGTACGTGCGGAGAATGGAGTCTTTTTAATCTTTAGACGACCTTGGATGTTACCACCAAGGTTAGCAGCATCGTTATTCTGTCCACCATTGGTTACTTGACCGCTAAGACCACCACCAACATAGGTATCATCAAAACCTTTAGGCTGTGCGGAAGCGGAACCAGCAGATAAAACAGCAGGAGCGATTAATAAAGATGATATTGCAGAAATTGTAAGGCAAGACTTAATAAAGCGTTTCATAATTTTCACCAAATAAACTGGAGGTTGGTTTACATTTATAGTCGAAAAACAAAGCTATTAGGTTCCAAAAGTTTTCGGATAAATTGTTAATTTGCTACCTAAAACTCTGAAAATACTCGTATATAAATCTTTTGAGTTTTATTGGTTGATTTTTTACTAAAGTAATCGGTTTTAGATGACCGATAAATACAAAAAGATGTTTCTAAAACTGAGTCAGAAAACTCTTTAGTAGACTGTTTAGAATCTGTCACAAAGTAAAATGGATTAATCGAAAATTTTTAATAAATGATATTAAATAAATTCTGTTATCTTCCGGATGATTTTTCTCAAAAAAAATATGTCTAAAGGTTGAAAAATCATTTTAAGCATTTAGAAACCCGGTTTCTGGGACTTCATCACATCAGTTATCAGGGGTTATCAAGGTTCGTAGTAGCGCTTCAACCCCTCTTCCGTTACGATCAAATCCCTGATCAAAGAAGGGCGAGCAAGATGCGAACACTACATTTTTATTACCTTTTAAAATTAATGAAATGTACTATTGGTAGTCGATTGCATTAAATTTAACGGGTTTGTTTTTCCGGAAACGTCGGGAGACGTAGCACTGCTACGTCTCTACAATCCGTCAGAACAAATGCAAAGGACTATTAGACTATTGTTGTAACATTCCTAATTCCTAACTCCTAACTCCTAACTCTAATCCCCCGCTCAACTCCACAAATGGCACCTATTATTAACCAATAAAGGGTATTTAATCTAAAATCAAAGAGCGTTACGTCCACCGTATTGAAAAGAATCCAACCGAAAAATACCAATAAATAACTGAAAAATATTAATTTGTCTTCCTTGGGGATAGTTCCTAAAAATCCCACACCTTTAATAAATATCCAACCCAGCAAACCGAAATATAACAGCGTTGTAATTAGTCCAGTTTCAGCAGATAGCATTAAAAATAGATTATGCGGATGACCCAGCCAGAGGTTCATTTTAGTCTCATAAAGATCGGAGAAATTACGTAAACCCCAACCAGTCCAAGGACGCTGTATCGTTAAATCCCAGGCAAAATTCCACTGAGTTGTACGCATTAAAGCAACTGGTCTATCCGGGTATAATTGGTCGTTGAAGCGTGCCCAGAAAAAAGCCGGAACAACCTTACGAAATAACTCTGCGATTGGTGAAGGAGCAAAAGCAGCCAAAACCACGCTACCTGCAATCCCCATTACAAACCCTACAATTAAGCGCCAGCCTTGGTAAAAAGCATAAACCAAACAAGCTACCAGAGCAATTACCCAAGCATTACGAGAGTTAGTTAGGATTAGCCCCGTGAAGTTGGCGATCGCCGCGAGGGTGAGGAAGGGGAAGTGATGGGGGGAGGGGGTAGAATTTTTTTCTGCCTTGTCTCCTTGTCTCCTTATCTCCTTGCCTCTTTGTCTCCTTGTCCTAAATTTGCCTAATTCTTGCAACCATAAACCCAAATTTAAGACAAAAACTATAGCTAAATACCCAGCTAAGATATTGGCGTAATTGAACGTAGAAGCCATGCGGTTGGGGGGATTTCCTCCAGCTACGAGCATCCAACCAAAGATGCTACTCCATAATTTTGGAGTGTTCCATCCTAGAAATAATTCTCCCATCCCGATTATTACTACTGGTAGAGAATTTATCGTTAAAATCCAGGATATTCGTTTTAATTGCGCCGTTGTTTGAATTAAACGACTCCAGCCAATAAATAATGCAAAGAAAGGTAGTAAATTAAATAAACCTAAGATAGCCGCGATTTTATCCACAGCAAAAACAACGGTAATTACCAAAAATAAACCTAAAAGAATAAATCCTCGATGCAAAGGATCTTTAGGAATCTTACGGAATTCTTGTCCAAAAGTAATTAAACCACTTAGGAACAAACCGACAGCACCCAAACCCGGAAAGAAAGGAAAGATAAATAGTCCAAATTGCAAGCAATGCCAAGAAAATCGTAATTTAGGGTCTGAATGTCGTAAATAAGACCATACCTTTTTTATCATTCGATTTTGGATTTTAGATTTTAGATTTTGGATTGAGGGGAAAGAGTTAGGAGTAGAGAGTAGAGAGTAGAGAGTAGAGAGTAGAAAGTAGCAAGTAAATCACTTTTTATTCTCATTTTCATAAATGTTGCTGCCGTAGAGGCATCTATTTTTACTAGCTACTCATTACTCACTACTCACTACTTTAATAATGTCCCCTTGTCCCCTTGTCTTCTCATCTCCCCATCTCCCCAATCCCCATTTATGCCATTTCCCAACATTCCTCTCGGGTGAGACGAATTTGAGCTAGGGCGAAAATAGTGGGGATAATTCGACCATAGTTAGTGGCGATCGCTCTCCATCCCAAATCGGCGAAAAACCAAGCCCACATCATGGGACCAATAAATGCAAATACGCTTCTGACGGCACCGTAACGAGCTGCACTCACTGCCATACCTCGACGTGCTATTTGGGAAGTAGCATAACCCTGAAACTGTTTGGCAGCAACGGTACCACCCTTAATTGCTGCTTGTCTGGCAACTTGATAAGTAGCGAAATGAGTTGCAAACTGACGGGTGATTTGTTTGAGCAACATTGGTTGAATAACCGAAGTCACGGCTATTGCACTACCGCCTTTAAAAATTAAACCCAAAGGATCTTTTTGTAAAGCCAGAGGTAAAGGTTCTTTGAGTTCGGATTTTATTAATTGCTGCTGTACCTTCTCGGTTAACTTTCTTTTTTCACCCGCAGGTAATCTCTTCCAAACTTTTCCTAAAAGATGCAAAAATACTTCAGCTTCTAAATCAACGGTTGTCAAATCATCACAATAAGAAATTTTTAAATATTTACATACCCCAATCAAAGCTTCGCGGTAAGTAATCTGCTTGCTGCGTCCCCGCAATACCGTCATTCCATCCGCAGCTAAAAAGCAAAAACGTTCTTCTATTGCATCCAGCCAAGCTTGATGGCTTTGACTTTGCACTTCTATCGGTTCCGGTGTTTGCAGGTAATCCAAAGGATTAAACTTACGACTAAATAAAATTGCAGTTAAATCTTGCAACTCCTCTTCAGTAGCTAATTCAAGCGCCGCCCTTAATTCATCCAATTTCCCTTTCTCCCGAACGAACATTTTTTGCCGTACCTTATTCTACTATTAGCTTTCGGCACTCATCAGTAATAGTTTGTACCACTACCTAAAACTGATAACTTATACAACAATTGGAGAGGGGGAGACAAGGGGACAAGGAGAGAGGGGGTGGAGGGGGTAGAGGGGGAGAGGGGGGAGAGGGGGAGATGGGGTAGAGGGGGTAGAATTATTATTAACTCCCTACTTCTAACTCCTACTCCCAACTCCCAACTCCTAACTCCAACTCCCAACTCCCAACTCCCAACTCCCAACTCCCAACTCCCAACTCCTAACTCCCAACTCCCAACTCCTAACTCCCAACTCCCAACTCCCAACTCCCAACTCCCAACTCCCAACTCCCAACTCCCAACTCTTCCCAATCCCCAATGCCCTATTCCCTATTCCTAAAATCCAAAATCCAAAATCTAAAATCAAATGACTGATATTGCAGTAATTGGTGCCGGAATTGCAGGTTTAGTTTGCGCTCAACAGTTAACCCAAGCCGGATATTCAGTAAAGGTAATAGATAAATCCCGTGGAGTTGGTGGAAGAGTCGCCACCCGTCGGTTATTTGATACCAAGGCAGATCATGGTGCTTGCTATATCAAACCTAGAGATGAACTTTCACAGCGTTTGATAACTTTGCTGGCTCAAAAAGGCGATTTAGAAGTTTGGACGGACAAGCTTTACGTTCAAGATAACTCTTCATCTCCGATTGCCGACTCTCCATCACCTCTTCCCTACACCGCACCGGAAGGAATGAATGTGATAGCTAAATATCTGGCACAAGGATTAGATATAGATCGCGGACAACGTGTTAATAGAATTATCCTTAATTCTCAAAATCAATGGCATTTAACTAGTGAAACCAATGAAGAATTTACAGCTTCTTCCTTAGTCGTTGCGATTCCAGCACCTCAAGGCGTAATGCTATTGGAGCCATTAGCAGAAAATTTGTTAGATAATCATTTCATGGAAAAATTGCGGAGTGTTGAATATTACGCTGCTTTAACCGTAATGGCAGGATATCCCGACTTATCCCAACAACCAGAATGGAAAGCAATTACTTTCAAAAATAATCCCGTATTGGGATGGATTGGTTTAGATAGCAGCAAAAGAAAAAATCCCGCACAACCTCATTTTGTGATTCATAGCAGCGCTGACTTCGCGGAAAAATATTTTGAATCGGATTTGCAACAAATTGGACAACAAATATTAGAAAAAGCAGCTTCGGAGGTAAATTTAGCATGGTTAAATAATCCCCAATGGATGCAGGTACATCGTTGGAGATACGCATTTCCCAAAACACCATTAGAACAAACTTGTTTACCAACAGAAATATCTTCACCTTTAGTGTGTTGCGGAGATTGGTGTGGTGGAAATCTCATCGAAAGTGCAATGCATTCCGGAATCGCAGCAGCAGAATATATTAATAGTAAATTTCAGCAGCGTCAATTACCGGGGATTAATTTGTTTGATGCTTTGTAGCTACAAACTATAATTCCCTGATAGTAGAGTCAATCCAAAATCCAAAATCGAATGACTGATGTAATAATAATCGGAAGCGGAATCGGGGGTTTAAGCTGTGCGGGATTATTAGCGAGATATGGCTTTAAGGTGACGGTTTGCGAAAGCCATTCTATTCCCGGTGGAGCAGCACATTCTTTTAATTATCAAGGTTATAAATTTGATTCTGGCCCTTCGCTTTATTCCGGTTTATCTTACAGCCCTTCAAATAATCCTTTGCGACAGGTATTAGATGCAGTTGGCGAAGATTGCGAATGGGCGAATTACGATACCTGGGGTTGTTTTCTTCCTGAAGGAGATTTCAACACTTCCGTGGGTGCGGAACAATTTTGTGAGGTGCTTTTAAAATATCGTGGGGAGAAAGCTGTTCAGGAATGGCAGGAGTTGCAGCGAGTTATGGCTCCTTATGCAGATGCTGCGATCGCGCTTCCTTCTGCTGCTTTACGTTTTGATTTTGGTGCTGTAAAAACAGTGGGTAAATTTGCACCTAGTTTACTAAAACATTTTTTCAACGTTTTTAAGTTAACGGGACCTTTCAGTTCGATTATGGATGAAGTAGTCACCGATCCATTTATTCGCAACTGGTTAAATATGTTGTGTTTTCTGCTTTCTGGATTACCTGCCGATGGTACTTCTGCTGCGGAAGTTGCGTTTATGTTCGCAGATTGGTATCGCCCTAACGTCAAGTTGGATTATCCGGTGGGTGGTAGTGCTGCTTTAGTTGATGCTTTGCTCAGGGGATTTGAGAAACATGATGGAAAATTACTTTTAAAAAGTCATGTTGAACAAATAATTGTTGAAAATAACCGCGCTGTTGGGGTGAGGTTGAGGGGTGGTGAGGAATTAAGAGCGAATACAGTAATATCAAATGCTTCTGTATGGGACACTTTGAAATTAATTCCGAAAGATTCGGTACCGCAATTTATTGATAAACGAGAAGCAACACCCGAATGTGAAAGTTTTATGCATTTACATTTAGGAATTGATGCTTCTAATATTCGTTCAGATTTGCAATGTCATTATATATTTGTCAAAGATTGGGAATTAGGAATTACTGCTCCGCAAAATTTAGTATTGATATCAATTCCTTCAGTAATGGATTCTTCCCTAGCACCAACAGGTAAACATTCGATTCACGTTTACACTCCTGGCAGCGAGCCTTACGATTTATGGCAGGGAATGGATCGGAATAGCGAAGAGTATTTACAACAGAAACAAAAACGCGCTGAAATCATGTGGCAAGCTTTAGAAAAAGTTATTCCAGATATTCGTTCTCGTTGCGAAGTTACGTTGATTGGTACACCTTTGACTCACGAACGTTATTTGAGAAGGAATCGTGGTTCTTACGGGCCAGCAATTCGTGCGGGAGAAAGTTTATTTCCCGGATCGAATACTCCTTTAAAAGGGTTAATGTGTTGCGGTGATTCGACATTTCCCGGAATTGGTTTACCAGCAGTTGCAGCTTCCGGGATGATTGCTGCTAACACTTTGGCTCCGGTTGAGAAGCATTTGGAAATGTTACAGGAGTTGGGGAATTGGGCATAGGGAATTGGGCATTGGGCATAGAAAGAAACGTTGGCAATTTAATTATGAATGATTGAAAAAATGTAGAGACGTAATATATTACGTCTCCAATAATTAGTCACATATTACATCTCTATTAATTACCAATTACCAATTACCAATTACCCATTACCCATTCCCAATTACTAAAAATAATCTGGCTGCCAATTTTCGCGGTGGATGGAATAGTAAACCACCTTTATTTTGTAGAAATGAGCATCTTTTTCGTACTTTAAGCCAGCTTTCTCCATAACTCTCCGAGAAGCGATGTGTTTGGGAGATGCGATCGCCACAATTTTTTGTAACTTAACGAACTCGAAACCGTACTGCAAGCAGGCTTTAGTGGTTTCTGTCGCAATACCTCGGTTCCAGTAACTTTGGTCGAAACGATAAAGAACTTCGATATCGGGGGTATTAGGTAAACAATTTAGTCCGCAATGGCCGATTAGTTTTCCACTAGTTTTTTCGATAGCAGCCCATACACCGAAACCGTATTTTTCCCAATGCTCGATGAAATATTCAAGAATTTCCCGAGTAACTTGTTTTTCCTTCCCTTTTGGTATTGATCCCTTGGGTGAATACTTCATTACCTCTGGATTGCTCAAAATTACAGATAATCTATCCAAATCATCCAGCGTATAAGGTCTGAGTCGCAGTCTCGCAGTTTCAATTTCTGCCATAATTTACTCAAATTATCCTTTTATCCAGTTACAAGTTTCACGTAAATTAAATCTTGTCCGGTTTTTTGGGAAGAGGGTTGTGAGGGAGCGGGGATGGGGAGAGGGGGTAGAGGGGGGAGAGGGGGAGAGGGGGACAAGGAGAAAGATAATTACTAACTCACTACTCACTACTTACTACTTACTACTCCCAACTCCCAACTCCCAACTCCTAACTATCCCCAATTCCCAATTCCCTAACTCCAATAAGTTAATGGTTCTTCTTGGTTGCGATATCCGATAAACATGGACATGGAAACTCTGGGACCACCGTGGGAAGCTCTTACTGCATGAACTCTTGTAGAATCAAATAGTATTAGTTCTCCTACTTGAGGTTTTATTACAGAATAAGCTTCTGGTAAAATTCTTCGGTCGATGATTCCTTCGTATTTGTATTCTTGGTCGTGAATTTCTGGTTGTTTGATGCTTGAAGGTTTGACATTCCAGATTTCTAATTCTCCGCCAAATTTGGGGGTACGTAAGTAAATATTAGCGCTTAATTGAGTTACTAAGTAGGAGAAAGGATAGGTGGGATAAATGGGAGCATCTGATACGTCTCTGGCAAGAATATCTTGATGGGGTGGAAGTTCAAAATCATCTTCAAATACTCTACCAATTCCCGCTAACATGGTGCGATTGTGGATGTTTTCGATGCAGGCACCTGCTAACCACATATCTCCTAAATCTAATCTTAATTTGTCGATGGGTGAAAGAAAAGGAGAACAAACACCACGGATGTTTCTATTACAGGCTGGAGCTTGTTGGTAATAACGTTCGAGCATTTCGACATTACCGTTGGTTTCAAAGAAGGTAATTCCAGTTCTTTGCACTCCCACATCTGGCGCTCGATGATATCTTTCTAAGCTGTCTTGCTCGATTAATTCTTCACTAATTTTTTCGGCTTGTTCGTGGTGATAGTAGCTGGGAATTCGTAAGGCAAGTAATTTTCCTTCTAATAAATCCAGTAAATCTGTCATTACCAAACTTTGAGAAATTTTTACCAAGGTTTTTTGTTGCTGTTGAGTCGATTGCATACAATTGTTCCTTTGTAATTTAATGTGGACTACTTGACGAACTTGAAATTGGGTGAAGACTGGAAATCCCTGTTTTGCTAATTAGTCAATCCTGTAGTTATACAAGGTGAGTCATAACTATTACGCACAAGTTTTAGAAAAAATATGCTGTAATTGCGGTAAGTCCTATCGGAAAGGGCTTTTGAGGAGATAAGAAAAAGGTAGAAGCAGTGATTTAACTTAGATTATGTGAAATATTTATTCTGAGTAAGATCAAAAAAGCCTGATAACTGAAGGGAATTATTCTCTTGCTAGCAGAGGGTTATCGATTATAAAAACCTTACTAGACGCTGAGGGCGCAGAGGAAAGAAAGGAAGAGAGAGATAATTTTAGAGCGGGATAAAAGCAATTCCTAATTCCTAATTCCTAACTCCTCACTCTTAACTCCTAACTATTTATTAAACCAATTTGACTTTCATCGTCATACTGTTGTCGTTGCCCGAATTAGCATCTGTCAAATCCCCGAAATCGAATTTAAACAGGCTGGTATTCCCACTACCCACTTCGACAATACTATTGGAATCATTACTGTTAGCAGCACCGAAGGATAATAATGCTTCAGCTTCACCGTTTTCAAAGTCTTGAATACTCCCGTCTTGGATTAAATAGGGAGCCAGCAGACTTTGCGAAGGTAAATCCACGTCGAATTTTTCTCTACGGGAATCGTCTTTGAGTTGAAAATCTGCCACACTATTAGAAATTGCTGTTTTGAGATAATCCTCTCCATCTTCTGGCGTGAGGGTTTCACCCGTTACTTTATCTACAACTGTCCCTTTCTGATCTTTAATGGCATAAAAACCAACTGTGTTATCAAATGATGATTTTTCGGTAACGGTAATTTTGGCTTTTCCGTCGTCATCTTGCAAATCTAATAATCCGTCGCTAAGCAGATTATCTTTACTTAAGGGGTTATTTTCGGAAACTTTCAAGAAGACGTTTTCTTGAAGTCGATCAATTTCAGTGTTTGACTTGATGATGTCGGCATAAGTCGTCTCTTTTATCTCCTTTATTTCCTTCCCAGTAAATATTCCACCATCTTTTCTCTTATTTTCAAACCAAAATCTATCGGCATCTCGCAACCGCTCAAATTGCTCTCCGACTATGGCTTTGGTTGTTTCCCCGGCTCCGGAAGGTGCTACAGCATCTTCGGCAAATAACCCTATCAATAAATCAACGTCTTCTACAGTGCCGTACAAATCTTTCAAAGTTTTGGCTAAATCCTTATCGGAAGTTAACTCATCAAAACTTTTCACCCTTTCCAAGCCAAAATCATCACGTACTTGATTGTAATCGGCTAATCCTCGTTCCCTTCCCCGTTGAATATTTGCCGAATACAAATCAAATCCGACACCAGCAGGGGGAAATAAAGCGTTGCGTAAATCAAAGACTACATTAGTATCGACATCTTCATCCAGAGTTACCGTGCTACCGCGCAATATTTCATCAACATCCTTACCCTCAGTAATATTCGGCGCTCCGAATGTGGTTAACAGCGGTAAAGTTGTCGCATTCCCCTCACTATCAACAGTCTCTATCTTGTTACCAGTTTGAGAGTGTCCAAAACGAAAACCGGCGGCGTTAAATTCGTCGGATATTTGGGGAGTTTCTTTAGCATCGTAACCCTTATATTTATCTATATCCCCTATCTGCTGTGGCAACCATTCATATGTAACCACCTGTTGATATTGAGCGATATTAATCTGCCGCGCTCTTTCAAATATCTGTTTATCATCCCATTTAGGATGAAATGCAGTTAAATCCTCGGCAATACGATTATGATTTCTCACCCATAAAGTATGTTGAGCAGCTAAAGCATCTTGCTCGCTAACTCTTTCGTCTCCAGCTAAAAATCCAACACCCTGAAAAAATCCTCCTCTCATTACCTGCTCGGTATCCGCTGGCATTAAATCATCGCTGGTAGATTCAGTCTCTTCAGAAAAAACTTTTAGCCTACCTCCTTTATTACTACGAAGAGATTTGGCTAATTCCTTATCGGAGCCGTAAACAACAGATAAATCCAGCCAGTGAGTTAAATCGTTAGGTACTTTTCCCGGTTTAGATTTACCATCTTTAACAACTCCAGTTCCCGATTTAAAAGCATTTCTGGGAAACTCAAACTCTAATCCACCATCTTTCTGTCTGTTGATTGTCGGAGTTGGAGGAATATCCGGTGTAAAGTTGGCATCATTTTGAGGAATATCGATATTAAAACTATCCTCAGATAACCGAGCCAAATTCAAATCGTGGTTAATTAACTGCCCAAAAGACCAATTTATTGCAGTTAAACCTTTGGAGCTAGGATCGGTTTCACCCTTATCTAATTTAGACGTTGCATTACTGATTACCCTGGCACTAGGGCGGTCTAAAGGATCGAGTAATACAAAGGGTGCATGAGCATTATTACTTAAACCATCCTTATTTTTAACAACCTCCAAACCCGATTTTTTCAAGCTTTTTCTTTCCGCTTTACTAAAAATCGGAATCGGTTGACGACTTACAGCTTCACCATCAACACCAATTAAAGGATTACCTTCAGCATCCTTTGCAACCCCCGCAGGAGAAGCAACTCCATCCTCATACTCATAAGTACCAAGACGAATAAAAGGTGTACCATTAGCCCCCAATCGAGGCTTCTCTAAATTGTTCCCGGAACCATTAATCTTGCGAATCGAATCTAGCCTTTTGCCTTTATAGGGATTTCTGTCAAGAATTGACATATTGCCACACTTTTGTAACTTTATATACAAATTGTAAAAAACTTTTTTCTCAATTGGTGTATCTGGAAATACTTGAAAATCAAATTATCATGGATATGGGCACCATAAAGATCGCTTATTGTTCCCGAACTTGATAAAATTTTAGAAAAGGTTAATACCCATAAAACCCGAATATTACAGGAGTTTCGAGTGATATCATGTTGACTCCGGCAATTATTAATTTTAAGGAAGTGCAATAATCTCAAACCCTTGCAATAGCGCTCTTACACCCAAAATCGCACTTTATACATAATCTATTTCATCTCACACTGCCGTAAAATTTAAACTTCTCGTAGATTTATTTGAAATATTCGATCGAATACTTCACGTTAAACAACAGCCGTCTTCCTCCCAATTGCAGATATAGCCAAGCCCTGTGGAGTGCAAACATCAATTAAAAAATACTGCCAAATTTTGATGAAAAATTAATATAATGCATTTACTATGAGCATCTCCAAACCTCTAAAAAAATCTTATAAGCAAAACCGTCTTCGTAAAAACGATTGGCGATTATTTTTGCGTTTAGTTCCCTACGCTCGCAGTTATAAAAAGCTTCTAGCGATTTCACTGTTATTGTTAGTACCAGTGGCAATAGCAAATGCCATACAGCCGCTAATAATCGGACAGGTAATTTCTCTCGTTCGTAAAGAACCCAGCACCTACGAATTTATCAGCAATAATCCCCAACAAGGATTGTTAATGCTGCAAATAGTTTTATTAATTACCGTTGTTATTAAGCTTTTATTAACAGGCTTTCAAGGATATTTAGTTCAAAAAGTCGGACAGAAAATTACTGCCGATATTCGCAAAGACTTATTTCATCACGTTACTTCCTTAGCAGTACGCTTCTTTGATAAAACTCCCGTAGGTAAACTGATTACCAGATTGACATCCGACGTAGAAGTTTTAGGAGATGTATTTGCAACTGGTGCCGTAGGTATATTTGCAGATATTTTCTCCACTTTGGTAATTATTGGCTTTATGTTTTATACCCAATGGCAACTAGCATTAATGCTGCTGCTATTGCTTTTCCCCGTATCCGCTTTAATTACCTTCTTTCAACAGCAGTTTCGTAAAGCGAATTATAAAGCTAGAGAAGAACTTTCCATACTCAATTCCCAGCTACAGGAAAATATTACCGGAATCAACGTAGTACAGCTATTTCGTCGAGAAAGATTCAACGCTCAATTATTTGAGAAAACCAATAACCTTTACGTAAAAGAAGTAGATACAACAATCTTCCACGATTCCGCAGTTTCAGCTACTTTAGAATGGATTGCCTTAGTGGCGATCGCCGGAGTATTGTGGGTTGGTGGCTGGTTAATTTTAGGAGAGCAGTTAACAGTTGGGATATTAGCGAGTTTCATCCTTTACGCTCAACGATTGTTCGATCCTTTACGACAATTCGCCGAAAAATTTACCATCATTCAAGCAGGTTTTACAGCCATCGAACGAGTTTCCGATATTTTAGATGAGCCTATCGAAATAAGCGATAAAGTAAATCCCAGATATTCGCTGACAAATAACTTTGAGTTCGGATATATCGACGAAATAGTAGAAAACTTAGAAACCAACAATAAAATAGATCAATCAAAACTAGGAGAAATCCGTTTTGAAGAAGTTTGGTTTGCTTATAAAGACGATGATTACGTCATCAAGAATTTGGATTTTACCATCAATCCCGGAGAAAAAATTGCTTTAGTAGGTCCCACCGGAGCCGGGAAAAGTACAATAATTCGTTTATTATGTCGTCTTTACGAACCCAGCAAAGGACGTATTTTAGTAGACGGTATAGATATTAAAGAAATACCCCAAGCCGAATTAAGAAGATATTTAGCCGTAATCTTACAAGAAGGATTTTTATTTGCTGGTGATGTCAAAAGTAATATTACATTAGGCGACAACTACACCTTTGAAGAAATACAACAAGCAGCGCGCGCGACAAACGTAGAAGAATTTATCGAACGATTACCCCAAGGTTATAACTCCGAACTTCGTGAAAGAGGAACCAACATTTCCAGCGGTGAAAAACAGCTTTTAGCCTTCGCGCGTGCCGCAATTCGTAATCCACAAATACTAGTATTAGACGAGGCAACAGCTAACTTAGATGTAGCCACAGAAGCCTTAATTCAAAAAGCCTTAAACGAGCTTTTGCAAAAACGTACAGCAATTATAATCGCTCACCGATTATCTACAATTCGCAACGTCAACCGCATTTTCGTACTCAAACGCGGTGAATTAATCGAGCAAGGTACCCACGAAGAATTAATTGAACAAGGTGGATTATACGCAACATTACACAACTTACAAATGCTCAATCAGTAATTGATAATTGGTAATTGGTAATTGGTAATTGGTAATTGGTAATTGGTAGTTGATAATTGATAATTGGTAATTGGTAATTGATAATTGGTAGTTGACTATAGATGAATATTAGTAAAAAAGCAAAAACCCGGCTTCTTTCGGAAGCCAGGAATTTTAATTAGATTAATTTTGTAATGTATCTATTTTTGCCTCTTCTTTCAAGGGAAAAACAGAATTACGAATTATTTTTTAATGGGAGCCTTAACTTTACTAGCCATATCTAAAAATGAATTCATATTCGCACCAGGGCGACGGCGCATTCCATCATTTTTAGGTATCAGATATTTAGGTGCAAAAAGAGTTTCCTTATTATCTTCGGGTTTATCTGTGGTTACAGCTTTCTTAGCAGCTTTCTTTTTCTCTTCTTTCTTCTCTACAGGAACAGCTTTAGCTTCTACACCTTTAGCCGTTTGCACCATCTCGACATCAATTTCTTGAACTTTCTCGGATGCAACTTCCTTTACCTTATTATCCTTATCCTTTACCTTGACAGTATCTTCTGACTTCAGCTTAGTATCTGCTTGAGCTTTAGCATCTACTGGCTTATTTTCATTAGCTGGCTTGTTTTCATTAACTGCTGGTTTTTTGCCATTATTAGATGCTTCAACCGGCTTAGAATCAGCCTTTGGCATTGGCTCATCTGGCTCATCTTTTAATTGTAAAAAGAACCCACCATCTTTCTTGCTTCCGCCGAAAAGTCCAGATATAAATTTCATAATTCCCTCAAATTAAGGTTTTGATAAAACGAAACGTGATTATTTCTTTTGTCTTTTATACCCGAATTTTGACACAATTAATTAATAATTATGTATATTCGTAAATCATTATCAAAAATACTTAGTATCTATTACCCAACTACTTTCTAAAGATTTTAGTATCTTTGGATAGTCTAAGTAACATTTTTGTGTTAATACCACTGCTTGCAAACGCTAAATGTCTTATACTTCAAGCGATTGGAGGCAATCTACACTTGATCTCAATTATTAAATTTTCTTGTAACTTAGAGCAAGAGTGTGAAAGATGATTTAACAAAACGTTACAGTGAACAGTTAGTAGTGAACAGTTACCAGTTACCAGTGAACAGGAGTGGGGGAGGTGGGGAGATGGGGAGAAATATTAACTCCTAACTGATAACTGCTGACTGATGACTGGTAACTGCTCTCTGATTTCGTTACATTTAATAGACTAAAGTAAATTCTATGTATTAAATGAATCAACAGCGCAATCCGGTATTGTTAGTTCATGGAATTTGGGATACTGCTAAAGTATTTCGCAGAATGATTCCTTTTCTCAACGAACGCGGTTTGAAGGTTTACGACTTAGATTTAGCACCTAATAACGGTACCAAGGGTTTGGATGATTTGGCTCAACAGGTGGCACATAAAGTTGAATCTACCTTTGGAGCAGAACAGCCTTTTGATTTGCTTGGTTTCAGTATGGGGGGAATTGTAAGTCGTTATTATGTCCAGCGTTTAGGTGGAATCAACAAAATACAAAGATTTATTACGCTTTCAGCACCAAGCCACGGTACTGTGATTGCTTACTTTAATCAAGGGTTGGGTTGCGTGCAGATGCGGCCGAATAGTAGTTTACTAAAAGATTTAAACAGCGATGCTCAGATGCTGTCGCAAATTAATTTTACTTCGATTTGGACACCTTACGACATGATGATTGTCCCCGCAGATAGTTCTAAAATGCCTGTAGGAGATAACGTTGTGGTGTCGGTGATGAATCATGCTTGGATGCTTACCGATGAAAAAAGTTTGAGCGCGATCGCAACCGCATTATCGGCTCCAATTAAGTCCTGTCGCCAATCTGTGTAAATTCGGCATTACCAAAAATGGCTTCCGGATGGCGGTAAAACTTATACTCCATCAAGTTGTAAAATGGGTCTTCGAGAAAAAAGGTACGATGTTCGAGGGGAGTATTGATAAAACGGTTTTTAGCTGATTCTCGAAAAGGTAAATTGCGTTTTTGCGCTCTTGCGAGTAAATCTTCCCAATCAGCTTCTTGAGTAAAAACCAAACCGAAATGTCTGGGATAAATACCGCGTTGAGGTGAAATCGGTTCCTTCGTAACGTGAGCAACTAACTGATGCCCGTAAAGATTGAGAATTAAAGCATTGCGATTTTCTCTACCGGAGGTGCATCCCAAACCATCGACATAATATGCTTTGGTTTGAGCAATATCAGTTACAGGGAATGCTATGTGGAAGATGACTTTGGACATAGGGAATTGGGCATGGGGCATTGGGCATGGGGTATGGGGTATGGGGCATGGGTAATTGGTAATTGGTAATTGGTAATTGGTAATTGGATTTTTCTCCCACTCTACCCCCTCTCCCCCTCTAAAACTAACAGTATCAGAAATCGTATAACAACCACCTATTAACCATTAACTAATAGCCGTATTATTTGATAATTGTTAATTGATAATTGTTAATTGAAATATGTTTGGAAACCATTTAATTGTCGGCGTTTTGGGTACTGAATTAACTGATGAAGATAAAAGAATTTTAAGTACAATCAAACCTATAGGAGTTTGCTTTTTTGCTAAGAATTTCCGCGATGGCGAACCTTATGAATCGTGGTTGCAAACTTTCAAAAAACTTAGCGAAGAAATACGAGAATATACTGAACGCGAATCAATGTTTATCTCCATCGATCATGAAGGAGGAAGGGTAATTCGTCCACCTTTACCAATCACGCGATTTCCCTATAGTTATGTGTGTCGCAAACGAGCGCGGGAAGTGGCTGCGGCGATGGCAACTGAGTTAAAATCCTTGGGAATTAATGTATCTTGGGCACCAGTTGCGGATATATTTTCTAACCCCAACAATCCCATTATCGGGCCGCGCTCCTTCGATACAACACCAGAAACAGCCGCTGAATATGCTCGCGAATACTTCCTCGGATTAAAAGAATCGGGAATTATCGCTTGTGCCAAACATTTCCCCGGACACGGAGATACCAACACCGATTCACACTTAGCTTTACCGATACTAAATTTAACTAAAGAAGCAATAGAAAAGCGAGAATTAATACCTTTCAGAACCTTAATTGCCGAGAAAATTCCCTTAATTATGACCGCTCATATCCTCTTCCCTGAAATCGGAGGAGATAAACCAGCAACATTTTCCCAACCAATTTTGAGCCAGATATTAAGAAAAGAACTTGGTTTTGAAGGAGTTGTGGTATCCGATGACTTAGATATGAAAGCCGTCGCGGATATGTATAGTAAAAGCGGTACCGTAGCAAATACATTAAATGCAGGCTGCGATGTATTTTTGATGTGCGGTAACTTGCCTTCATCATCCACCGAACGAATTGAATTTATTGCCGAAGATTTCGCGAAGTCGTTAGAAAACGGTAGCCTTAATGAATCAGTTGTAGCAGCAGCAAATGGGAGAATTGAAAAGCTATTGAGCCAAACACCGCAATATTCTGTGGAAAAGCTTGAAAAAGATACTTTATTGCAACACGCAGAATTGGCTATTAATTGTAGTTTTTAGCCGTGTAGAGACGTAGCATTGCTACGTCTCCAACAATGCGAACAGAAATAAATAATCTGTTTTGATATTCCCAATGCCCCATCCCCAATGCCCAATTCCCTATTTCCTAAAATTTACCATTATCCAAGCATCCTCTCAGCAAAAACTCATTTAACTTGATATAAATCATATTTAAATAAATATATAAAGATTAAATCTGCTATCAGATTTTTGTCAGCCTTGTAGAATCAACAGTGGGGTGGGTTTTACCTACCACCGCTTTTTTCAATTTAATTTCAGCGAGTATACGTCCAACGTAGAGTTATTAATATTACTATTTCTATAACGAAACCTTTAAACCAAATTTTTCTTTCAATCGTAAATCTAAAATCCAAAATCGAATGACTTATTTAGAAACAGCAGCCAAATTTTATAGCGACGTAGCCCAAACTCCCGAGATTGGGCTTTGTTGCGTGCAGAGTACTCCTATGCAGTTACCGGGGTTACATATTCCTCTAAAGATGCAGGAGATGAATTACGGTTGCGGTACTACAGTTCACGCTAACGAACTTAGTAACGAACCTACAGTATTGTATGTAGGCGTTGGTGGTGGACTAGAAGCTTTGCAGTTTGCTTACTTTTCTCGTCGTGCTGGTGCTGTAATCGCAGTAGATCCAGTTGCAGATATGCGTCAAGCTGCTTCATATAATTTAGAAGTAGCAGTTAAAGATAATCCTTGGTTTGATACTAGCTTTGTAGAAGTTCGCGAAGGCGATGCTTTCAACATACCAGTTGCTGATAGTTCGGTTGATATTGTTGCTCAAAACTGTCTTTTTAATATCTTTGAACCCGAAGATTTAACTCGTGCTTTAAAAGAAGCATATCGCGTCTTAAAACCCGGCGGACGCTTGCAAATGAGCGACCCCATTGCAACTCGTTCGGTACCGGAACATTTAAAGAAAGATGAGCGATTGAGAGCAATGTGTTTATCAGGTGCGTTAACTTATGACGAGTACGTTCAACGTATTATAAATGTTGGTTTTGGACAAGTTGAAATACGCGCTCGTCGTCCTTATCGTTTACTGGAAGCTACTACTTATAACTTAGAAGATAATCTACTTTTAGAAAGTCTTGATTCAATAGCTTTCAAAGTACCGATTCCAGAAGATGGAGCTTGTGTTTTTACTGGTAAAACAGCAATTTATGCAGGTTCAGAGCCATTTTTTGATGACAACCAAGGTCACATATTACAGCGAGGAATTCCAGCCGCTGTATGCGACAAAACTGCAACAAACTTAGCTGCTGCTTTACCAGAAAAAGTAATTGTCACGGATTCAACTTGGTATTACGACGGCGGCGGATGCTGTTAATATTTGGGCATGGGGCATAGGGGATAGGACATTGGTAATAGAGAATAGTTACAAGTTAGAAATTAATATGTAGTAGTGTAGTGGGAGCATCTTGCTCTCTTCTTATCTCTATAAAAAAAATTATTTTCATAAACTAAAAAAATAGCCAATTACCAATTACCCATCCCCAATTTACAATGCCCAATGCCCTATCCCCAATTCCCAAATTATTATGATTCAAACAACAGTAACACCCTTTAATCGTAAACTTAATTCGACCTTAACAAAGAAAGAAATCAACGTTTTGCAAATTAATTTGGGAAAGCGTTGTAATCTTGCTTGCAGTCACTGTCATGTGGATGCGGGACCAAAAAGAACTGAAGAATTATCTATAGAAATTTGCGAGCAGTTAATTGAAGTAATCGAACGATTTCCTGAAGTTAAAATTGTAGACTTAACTGGTGGCGCTCCGGAAATGAACTATGGTTTTAAATCACTTGTTGAAGCTGCAAGGAAGAATAATAAACAGGTAATTGTTCGCTCTAATTTAACTATTTATTTTGTAGATGGATTTGGCGATATTCCAGAATATTTTGCCAAGCATAAAGTCAGAGTTGTTGCTTCTTTACCCTGTTATTTAGCTGATAATGTTGACAAAATGCGCGGCGATGGTGTTTTTGATGCTTCGGTGAAAGCGCTGCAATGGTTAAATCAATTAGGCTATGGCTCAGAATCGGATTTAATATTGGATTTGGTTTATAATCCACAATTACCTACAAACGAAAAATTTGCTTTAACTCCCAATCAAGTTAAGTTAGAGCAGGATTACAAAAAGTTTTTGCAAGATAACTTTGGTATTGTATTTAATAACTTATTTGCGATTACTAATTTACCTGTCGGTAGAACTAAGTTTCATTTAGAAAGAACTAAACTGTATAAGCCTTACTTAGAATTCCTCGAATCGAATTTTAATCCCACCACTGTGGAAAACCTAATGTGTCGCGATGAATTATCAATTGATTATCTTGGTAACGTATACGATTGCGACTTTAATCAAATGATGAATATACCCGCGAAAACTCGTAATGGTGGAAATATTACAGTCGCAAAGTTGCTTGAAGCTGGTAATTTAAATTTAATTCACGAAGTGCAGACTGCTAGCTATTGTTACGGTTGTACTGCTGGTAGCGGCTCCAGTTGTGGTGGTGCTTTGTTGTGAATTGAGGGAAGAGCGAACAAGAAAGATTAGCTATTACAACTAGGGAGCGAGACGCTCCCGCTACAAATGTATTGGTGTACTAGGTAACAAATACATGAATTTTAAACAAAATCATCTCGTTACCAAAATTGTTACCAGCGAACTATTATTGTTTAAAAATTATACAATAGCTATCAAATAAGCAAGTCTCCTTACACCATATTAAAAACCGTGGACCTCCCTGAAATATCCCACGGTTTCTTTTTTTATTTATAAGTAGTTAATATTACAATATATTGAATAAGTAATTGCAATAGATGATTGTCTAATAAAAAGTCTTGTTTCAAAAATTGATACGTCAGCATTTGACCAGCTATTTGCTGGTTATAATAATTTTAACGTTAAGCTCCTCACATTACATTCAAAAGCCGTGAAACTTAGCGTTTCGCGGTTTTTTATTTGTTTTACTGCTATTTTACCCGTTCCCAAGTCAATTCAAAGATTTTAGGTGTATCATCGCTTTTACTTGGTGGGGTTTTCAAAGTCACTCGATTTCCATTTAATGTAAAAGTTCGAGTTAAACTCTTACCTATACGATTGGGAATTGATGCTATTTCTACGTGATGAATTACTTTGTTGCCATCAATGCTATAACTTCCAGCGTATGAATTAAAGGTGGAAAACGCTTCTGCTCTTTCTTCAATTGGTACTCCATGTATGGCAGCAGTAAGAGGTGAAGCTGAATTACCGCTTAATAATGCGCGATCGCCTTTTGAGAAAATAACCATCATTTTACCTTCGATGGTATAGGTGATGTAGCCAATTGGGTTAGCTCCGAATACTTCTTTATCTATATTTCCGTTGGGGAATATGGCTGTTATTGATATTAGTTTCCAAGTTCCAATTAGCGGGTTATTTTGAGTAAAATTAGACATATATTACATTACTTTTAAGGTTTGTAGTAAGGATTTTAATCCTTCATATTATAAGAGTTAAAACTCTGACTAGGAGCTTTTATTTCTCAAACAAATTCCCTTCATTTCGACGACGATTAATTAAGCCTGGTAATTTTTTCCCACTACCATGAACCCAACGATTTAATTCGCTTGGTACGGCTTTGTAATCTTGATTATTTAATTTAGCTAATAATGTCGATGATGCAAATTGGGTTTCTCCAATATTAAATACAAAACTCACAAGGGCATCAAACTGATTTTGATTTAGCGGTACTTTGACTAATCTATTAACTGTGTTTTCGGCTGTAATTACATCAGAGCGTAAGATTTCCATTGCTCGTTCTTTTGTAATCCCACTTTTAAATTCTTCCGGTTCGCTACCATTTATCGGGCCATAATGTACCAAATGACCAACACCAATTGTTGCATGATTAGCTGGGTCATTATATAAATGTAAAATCATTCCTTCGTGTTCGGCGATAAATTTTAAACCATTATTACCAATTTTTTTATTATCGGAATTAGCTTGAATATTCGTATTTTCTAGCGGTAAAGAAACAATTTGACCAATTTGTAACCGTCGCGCTTCGTTTTCTGTAAAGCATTCTCCCGTGTCTTTAGTTATCTCCTGCCAACGGTTAGCGCTGCCTAGGTGAAGTTGTGCGATCGCGCTTAGGGTGTCACCAGATTTGATCGTGTAAGAAGTACGATTTTTCATTAAACTCTTGTATATAAGTTGTAACAGTTAAATAATACAATAAACCCGATTCGTAAAAAAAACCGGGTTTATAAATTGATTAATAATTATTTATAAGTGCTTAAGCAAAAGCGAAATTATCCGCACTCAAACTATCTACTTCAATTCCTTTTAAAACTGCTAAAAGCGTCTAGATTAACATCATTATTTTTAAACAATGACAAAAGACAGCTTGTCATACACGAACAACTTTTAATTATCGCTAGTTTGGATTTCTGTAGAGAATAAAAAAAGTTGCGAAACAGCAAAAAATGGAGAAAGCATCTTTAATTTGATCGGTAAAGCTTTCTCCATATTCCTAAATAATTATCTAATTACTATTCATTAAAGCAATCAGATGAAATTAAGCAAAAGTAACACTATTATTGCTGCCATTATCAACAATATTTTCAGCAGTCAAGTTTGTACCGCTGAGTATCTCAAGGATATTATTGTCACCACCGATTACGATGGCTCCGCTTTCATTACCCTCAAAAGTGCTACTTCCAATAGTGATGGAATTCTCATCACCAGCAATATCTAATCCCCACTCACCATTATCAAAAATCTCTGTACCAAAGAGACTAACAGTGTTTTCATTACCAAGAATTTCAATACCGTCTTCAGCATTGCGGAAGATTTCAGAATCATTGATAGTTAAGTTATTGTTTTCTCCGGTATAGTCGAAAGAAAAACCACTAGAACCATTATCAATTAAGAAGCTATCTTTAATAGTAATGGTATTGTCATCACCATCAACTTCAAAACCCTGCTCCTTGTTATCGAAAGATTGGACATCTTCCCAAGTAACAGTGTTATTGCGTCCAAAGATATCAAATCCATCATCACCGTTGTTACGAAATCCACTTTCGATAACTTCTATAGTGTTACCAGTACCTCTAAAGTCGATATCAAAGCCATCTTCCTTGTTTCCACCAAAAACGCTTCTATCTTGAATGGTAATTTTATTATCGCGCCCATCAATCTCGAAACCCTCTTCACCATTGCCATCAGAGGATACGTTATTTAAAATGATGGTGTTTTCGCTACCTTCGATATCAAAACCATCGTCACCGTTATCGCGGAATGTAGTTGCAGTAAGAGTGATTTCGTTACCAGTAGCAGTAATATCATCTCCGAAACCGTCTCCACCATTAGAAGAAAAATTACTGTTGGTGCCAGTAATTGTGTTATTGCTACCATCAATCTCTACACCATCCTCAGCATTACCAGTTGAAGAGGCTCTATCTAAAGTAAAAGTGTTGTCATTACCAAAGATATCAATCCCATCATCCATGTTGTTAAAAAATGCAGAGTCTTGGATGTCGAAACTGTTGCCTACACCCGTGCGAGGAATTACTAAGCCGTCGTTATTTGTTTCAAATTCACTGGTGTCGATATTAACATTGTTATTTGTGCCATCAACTTCCAAGCCTGCTGCTTCATTAAAACTAGCTTCAACGCGGAATAAATCGACTGTATTGTTTTCTCCAAAAACATCTATACCGTCATCACCGTTGAGATTGAAACTAGATTTATTTGCTGAAACTGAAGCATCGCTGACACCACCGCGAATTTCAAAGCCATCATCTCCATTGCTGGTAGATTCAACTCCCTCAAGCTCGACATTAGCACCATCGAGAACAGCAATACCATCTCCTGCAAAGTTGTTGAAGGTTTCACTATCTAAATTGCTATCGGAGGTAATTTCTAGTCCAGTTCCTTTGATATCATCTGTTTCATTTTCAACTTTGTTATCGGTTGTATTCATGTCAGTTGTAGCTGTAGCCATGATATTAATTATTCCCTGGATTTAATTGGTTTAGTGACATGAACTAAGTTAAAATGATCAATTCAAAATTGCAGCAATTCAGCTACTAATTTCTCGATTCACTGATATACTTGTTTATTAAAAATGAAAAGTTACTTAGGCAATGTGGATGAAATGTAACCTATTTATACAAAATATTTATGAAAAGCGTGCTAAATTACTTAATAAGATAAAAGTCTAACAAGGTTAATTCAACGCTATAATGTATAATTTCAGGATTCAATTGACACAACCAGTAAGTTAAGAATTTCTACTTAGCTCAAGTTATTTCAATAGTGACAACTAAAAATTATCTTTTCTTTATTCATAGTTTAAAAGTTAGTTGTTATTAAGTTAACAAAAAAATAATACTCCTTAAGAGACATGGGCATATATCTATGGGCGTATATATTTCGTAGTAGAAAAAATATTACAGGTTTTGAATAGCAATAGATTTTATATGTATCAAATATAATCTTACTAATTAAATAATTTTGGGTTGACTCATAGCATTAATACAGCGACTTAAATAAAGAATTCTATATTTTGAATTTGTTTCATACATAAAATTTAAAATGTAGGAATTTTTAATCCAAAATCGATTCGGCTTCCCTTTACGCTAAAGTAATTTGTGAAGCGTGCATCGAGGAAAAGCCATGAAAGCAGTGTTAATCACAGCACCCGGAAACCCAGAAGTTTTACAAGTACGGGAAATTGCAAACCCGCTTCCTCCCCAAAATACAGAGCTTTTGGTACGTTTAAAAGCTGCTGGAGTTAACCCCATCGATACCAAACTTCGCAAACGCGGTACCTTTTACCCAGATAAAATGCCTGCAATTTTAGGATGCGATGGTGCAGGAATTGTGGAAGCAATAGGAAATTCGGTAAAACGTTTTCGCGTAGGAGATGAAGTATATTTTTGCAACGGTGGAATAGGCGATCGCCAAGGTAATTACGCAGAGTTCACAACTGTTGAAGAGCGCTTCGTAGCTGCGAAACCGAAATCAGTCTCCTTTATAGAAGCTGCTGCTGCACCTTTAGTATTAATTACCGCATGGGAAGCATTATACGAACGGGGACGTTTAGAACCCGGTGAAAAAGTATTAATTCATGCTGGTGCGGGTGGTGTTGGACACGTTGCAATTCAACTAGCTAAACTAAAGGATGCTGATGTTTGTACTACGGTAAGTTCTCAGGAAAAAGTGGATTTTGTCAAGAACCTGGGGGCTGATTATGCGATTAATTACCAGCAAAATGATTTTGTCAAAGCAGCTTTGGATTGGACAAATGGTGAAGGTGTAGATTTAGCATTCGATACAGTTGGTGGAGAGACATTTGAGAAAACATTTCCAGCGATACGAATTTACGGCGATATTGTCACCATTTTACAACCAAGCGACGCAACCAATTGGAAGGTTGCCAGACAAAGGAATTTAAGAATCGGTTTGGAATTGATGTTAACACCGATGTTGCAGGGAATGGTGGAAGCACAAGCCCATCATGGAGAGATTTTATCAGAATGTGCGAAGTGGATGGATCAAGGAAAGTTGAAAGTTTGTGTGAATAGGACTTTTGGCTTGGAAGAAGTTGCGAAAGCGCATGAATTGTTGGAAGCAGGTTCGATGATTGGGAAGGTTGTGGTTGTTAATTAGTTCGTAGTAAGGACTTTAGTCCCTCATCTCCAGATACCTGGCGATTGAATATGCTGCACCTATTGGTGAACGCGGCTACACAGGCAAAGTCCACCTTCGTGGACTAAATATTTAATGTTTATTGTAGGGTGTGTTATGGCGACGAAATGGTTGTAGGGAAACAGATATGTTAGTTAATGCCGTAACGCACCGTCTTGTTTTAGCGAAGTAATCTTTTAATTTTACTAGGGCGTTAAAGTCCTGGCTACACAGGCAAATTTCATCTGTGTGGGCTGAAAATTCTATCGATTTAATTCGCTACGAGCGAACTAAATTCACAATATTCCAAATTTATGGTATATTGAATTTAGTCGGATAAAAGGAGATGTTTGCCATTTACTGGATTGCTTCGGCATTCCGTGGAAGATAGTTATATATCTTCTATCGTGTTTCTAATTTATCTATTTGAGAAACGTGTAATTCACGCGGGTTGCCACACTAGAGACTACTTAAAGACTCCAGGAAAGAAACCTCAATGAAATTATCATTGCACGATTCCTAGAAATGTTTAGTAAACATAGAACTGTAATTATTTCCCCTATGAGTACGTTGTTCTAGGTTACTAACTAAACTAAATTAGGAAAATGAATATGAATAGAAAACACTCAAGCGCAGCTTTAGCAAATTAGCTGCGTAGGTATGGGGAGGGTTAAAACTGCTGTTCTCCTGGTTTGTTTGAGGCAACACTTATTTGTGGAAACTTGAATAAGTGCAAACAAAACATATGCATGAGGTTTTTATGCAAGAAAAATCCGATAAACAGCAGCAGCAATCGAAAAAGCGTAAATCAAAACGGTGGCTGAAATGGCTCCGTCAACCTCAAACGCTCCGTCTACTGTTACAACTTGGTACAATCATTTTTAATATCTTAAAATGGTTGGTCGAACGTTCACATGGTTGATATAGATTGCTTACCTCCTTTTATCTATAAAACTCCTTAATATCCTCTGTTCAAAGGAGGTTAACAATGTTAAATGAGGCTCTAAGATTAATTAGAGTATTCTACGATTTACCACAGAAGCAACTTGCAGAGAAATTAGGAATATCTAAATCATATCTTTCAGAAATTGAGTCGGGAAAAAAGACTCCTACAATTGATTTGCTAAATCGTTACGCAGATTTTTTCGATATCCCAGCATCCTCAATTATGTTCTTTTCAGAAAGCTTAGAAAAGGATGCAAAAGTAGAAAAACTGAGAAGTTTTGTATCTTCTAAAATTATAGCTATTCTTAACTTTATTGCTGAAAGGTCTGGTAATTCTTATGCCGAAAAATAAGCATACAATATATGAATTAGATCAATCACCTTTTTACTGTTTGAAGTCTAAAGCGAAACTCGAAAAGCTTTTACTTATAACTAAAAGCAAACTTCAAATGCTTACTAAATCAGAAGATTTGTATCGCGAGAGTAATATTTATGGAAAAAATGGTAAACCTCGTCCCGTACAAAAACCAAGACCTGATTTAAAAAGAGTTCAAAAGCGAATTGAAGAGCTTTTAAAACGAATAAAGCTTCCAAGTTATATATATGCTCCTGCGAGGGGGCTTTCCCATATTAATAATGCTCAAGCTCATATAAATGCTGTAGTCCTAAGAACGCTTGATATTGAAAAATACTTTCCTTCTACACCATCAAGGCACGTTTATTCATTCTTCCACAAACGGATGAAATGTTCTCCAGATGTTGCTGGAATTTTAAATAAGATATTAACATTCAAAGGTTATTTACCAACTGGCAGTCCATCAAGTCCAATTATTTCCTATTTTTCACATATTGATATGTGGGAATCAATATACGAAATTGTGAATCAAGCTAATTGTAATTTAGCTGTTTACATGGACGATGTAACTATTTCAGGTGATGTTGTTCCTGACAAATTGATTTGGCAAATAAAGCAGCAGTTTTATAGCTGTGGATTGCGTAGTAATAAACAGAAAGAAAAATTTTACGTTGGCAAAAAGTCATCTGAAGTAACTGGAATCATTATCAAAGAAGGTAAGTTAAAGATTCCTAATCGTATACATTGGAAAATGTATAAGATTCGTCTAACTCTTCATTCAGAAACTCAGCCAAACAAACGTAAGAAGCTGATGCAACAATTGGAAAGTTTAAAGGCATATGAGCGACAAATTCTAATATCAAACTCTGCTTCATTAAATTGAATGTTCAACAGCGGTATTATCTGCATTAAATTAACAAAATAAAAGGATAAAAAATGAACACTTCTATCATTGACGAAGTAATTGAACAACTCGGAACCATGCCGCAGCACTTACAATCGCAAGTACTAGATTTTGCTCGTAAACTTGTACAAAACGAAGTTAAAGGTACTCCTGGTTCGCAATTACTGCGTTTTGCAGGTTCTATTCCTGCTAATGACGTTAAATTAATGAGGGAAGCGATTGAACAAGACTGCGAACAGGTAGATGTCAATAAGTGGTAGGTTCTTGCTAGATACAAACATTATCATTGCTCTCTTTGCAGATGAAGAAGCAGTTAAAAATAAGCTTGCTCAAGCCAACGAAGTTTTTATTCCAAGCAATGCTATTGGTGAATTGTGTTACGGTGCTAGAAAATCGGGGCGAGTTCAGGCAAATCTAGCAAGAGTTGATGAATTGATTGCGAACAGTGCAGTGCTTGAATGTGATGCTGAAACTGCTCGGCAATACGGTGAAGTCAAAAACCAGTTAAGGTTAAAAGGTCGTCCGTTACCTGAGAATGACATTTGGATTGCAGCCGTTGCCTTACAGCATAATTTAGTTTTGGTAACACGCGATGCTCATTTTCAGCAAGTTGAGAATTTGCAATCTGTCAATTGGTAAATATTACCGTATAAATAGAATGCAATTATTTGATTGTTTTTCGCTGCTTCACAGGTTTTCTCTCACGAAAATAACTAATCAAATACTCAGTCTTATTGATAAGACTTCTGCTATTAGCCCAGGGTTTGCAACCCTGGGTGGTTTAGGTTTAGAAGGAACAATATCAAACAAAAACTCCCAATTGACTTTATAATAAGTTTCAAGCGGAGAAATAAACCTTGAAACTAATTTTAGTTGCCCCCGAATCATTATTAACAGCAGCTTTTCAACAACATTTCAATTATTTCCCTAACATCGAAATTGTTAACAACTACTTTGAATGGTTGCCTGTTTTCGATTGTTTAGTTAGCCCTGCAAATTCGTTTGGGATGATGGATGGTGGTATGGATGCAGCCATTATCAAGTTTTTTGGAGATTCCTTGATGGAAAAGGTGCAGCAGCGCATCCTTACAGATTATTTAGGAGAGCAACCTGTAGGAACATCAATGATTGTAGAAACAGGTAATCGTAAACATCCATTTCTCGCACATACACCTACCATGCGGGTTCCCATGTCTATCGTAGGGACGGATGTTCCTTATGTAGCGATGTGGGCTATGCTTTTAGCAGTGCGTCGTCACAACCAATCTTCTCAGCATAAAATTAACACCGTTGCTTGTCCCGGTTTGGGTACGGGAATCGGTAGAATTGATTACGATGAAGCAGCCAGACAAATGGCTTTAGCTTACGATAATTTTCTTTATCCCCCGAAGCATCTTAATTGTTTTGTTGCAGCTTCCAGACAACTTTTGATTTGGGAAGGTAATGGGTAATTGGTAATAGTAAATGTTCCTACCCCAATATTTTTTTGTTTGGGAAGGTGGTAATTAGTAATTTGTGGGAACATTTAATGATGCGTTATGGTTCTAACAATTTCTCCATCAGCGTATAAATATCGTTTTTATCACCTTCTTTCCGTAAACCTATTCCTACTACTAAAACTATTATTTTCTCAAGTTCAACTTTGTAAATAATTCTGTAGCGTTGACCTACTGCTCTAAGACTGCGATAACCTAAAAGATAATCGACTAAAGCTTTACCTTGAAGAAGTGGATCTGTTTTTAACTTATTTATGCGTTGGCTCAAGCCTTTTCGATGACGCTTATCTTTAATACCGCTTAACATTTCTAATGCTAGCGGTGTCAGTTGAATTTCATACTCGGTATTAGCGGGCTGATTTGTATCTGAGTCCAACTTATTCAAACTTCCCTAAAATTCAAGCACCTTACAATTAGAAATGTACATTAAAGTGTACATTTGTAGAAGCAGTATGGGAAAGTCCAAAAATATACTTACTAGATTTATTCAAGTCCAAGTTTAGCTTTTGCTTCCTCCCAAGTTATAGTTTCTCCTCTTTGAGCCTGCTGAATACTTTCTTGCAACTGTTTGCTGAATTTTTTATCGGAAAGAATAGCTAAAGTTTCCATCATAGATTCAAATTTTTCAAAGCTAAGTGCTGCCATTACTGGCTTACCATGCTTAGTAATAATTACTGCATCGTCTTTCAACTCATCGGGCAAATTTAATAACTGCTGTCTAGCTTCTGTAATAGTTAGATACTTAGGCATATTATGGAGCGTACAGAATAATGTACATTCATTGTACTGTAGATTGTTTTATTGCAGCTTCCAGACAGCTTTTGATTTGGGAAGGTGGTAATTGGTAATTGGTAATTATCAATGTTCCTACCCCTACATTTTTTTATTTGAATCAGCAGTAATTTCTAATTCATGAGAACATTTAATCGTGAATTAGGTATTAATCAATTCCCAACGCCCAATGCCCAATGCCCCATGCCTAAATTATTCTGCACGCTATTTTTATTTTTATTAATATATATTCAACCCGTTTGGGCTACGGAGCTTCAACCGCAACGGACTGTTTTAACTTTAGATTTATTACAAGAAAGGATTGCTGCCCCTATTGTCAATGAAGGAAGTCTGACGGTAGATTTACGGGAGATGGAAATCAATTTACAGCCAGAAAATAAAGAATTTCGCGATAATTTCTATAAGTCGTTGCAGGATATATTGCAAAAAAATGGTGTAAAACCTGTAGGTTTAGATTTAAGTGACTCTATAATTAGTGGTGATTTTATTGGTAGTGATTTGGGTTTAAGAACTCCTTTGTATGCTCAAGGGATTGCGCCAATTTTTACTGAAACCGAACAAAGTCAACTCGAACGCTTGCGTGAAGTTTGTTTTCAGTCGCTGGCTTATTCTGTTCCCAATTCTAAGGATTGTCGTTCTTTGTTAGGAAAAGATTCGACGACTTCGGCACAAATTTCGGTGTTTCGCGGTTCGTTAATTTTTAAACAAACTCGTTTTAAGGGTAAGTTGGAATTTAACCATACGTTTTTTCTGCAACCTGTAGAAGCAGAAGGAGCGATGTTTAATGAATCTACAAATTTGACAGAATCAAGATTTAGCCGCCGCGTTAGTTTTGCGAATGCGAATTTTCGCCGTCCAGTTGATTTTGGAGGAAGTGTTTTCTTTGATGAAGCCAATTTCAAGGAAACCCAATTTAAGAAAAATGCCGAGTTTAAGAATACAACTTTTGAAGATTCCGCCAATTTTTCCAATGCTAGTTTTCAGGATATAGCTAATTTCAGCCGTGCGCGTTGGGAAGGTACTACAAATTTTTCTAAAGCGCGTTTTCTGCAACAAATTCAGTTTACTAAAGCTAATTTTCAAGAGTTTCTATTTCTCAAAGAAACTAGTTTTACACAATCTGTCATCTTTCGAGAGGCACAGTTTAATTTACCTGTAAATATGCGCGGTGCCAGTATTCTCAGTCAAGCTGATTTTAGCGATGCTGTTTTTGCAAAAAGTGCTTATCTCAACGTACCAAGTTTAATTTTTAATTCCGACAAAGCCAAAATTTTAGGTAATCCCGGTGAAATTGGTGCAGTTTTACGGGTACCAAGATTATCGGGAAATCAAAATGTATTGCGTAATTTGATTCAAAATTTTCGCCAATTGCAGCAAATTGCTGATGCTAACGAATTAGAATATAGCAAACAGCGCCTACATTTAAACTATTTAACTCGCCGTTTAGTTGACGCGAATATTAACGATGCTTCAAAAAAACGTTTACTCAATTTGGGTTTTTCTAAAATTCAAGCAGAAGCGATAATTAAACGTCGTCAAAATCAACCCTTTCAAGTTAAAAGCGAATTACTGACATTAGCCGACATCGACGAAGAAACATTTACACAGCTTGCTTCGCGCTTCGTAGTTGGCGAAACTCTTACTCCAGCTAAATGGTTGCTGCAAACATGGAAATGGTTGGGGTTAAGTTTACTACTATTACTTTCCGGATACGGTACCAACTTTTATTTAGTATTTGGTGTAGGAATAATTGCGATCGCGTTTTTCAGTTTAATATTTTGGTTAGTCGATCGATTCCGCCGTTTGCATCCCAACCAAATCGTTCCCACCGCTTACGAAACCAGCTGGATGTTAGGAAGTTTTCTTATCAGTACCTTATTTGGTTTAATCGCCATCTTTCGCAACACACCACAACCATTGTTAACTTTAACTTGCATGGCAGTTATTATCGTACCCTTACCAGGTTTTTTATTATTCCGACTTTACCAACAAGGACGCTATCACGATTTAATGGAGACATCATACTTTACCGAAGATGGTACTTTACGACAATTACGGTTATTAATTGGGCGTTTACCCGTAATACCAAGGTATGAATTATTTCGCGAACGTTATTTACCTTTATTATGGAATCGTCGCTGGAACTGGTTAAATTATTATGATTTTAGTTTGAACAACCTTTTAAAATTAGGCTTCAACGACGTTCGCTTGCGAGACGAACACCTTCCTGGAATTATCAGTACTTTAGCCTGGTACCAATGGAGCTTAGGTATACTTTATATCACTTTGGTTCTATGGACGCTTTCCCGCACCATTCCCGGATTGAACTTATTGATTTATCTTAAGTAATTGGGGATTGGGGATTGGGGATTGGGGATTGGGGATTAGGGATTGGTAATTGGTAATGGGTAATGGGTAATTGGTTATAAATTAAAATATTAACTAACCACTAACAACTAATTCATGAAAATCGCTACTTGGAATGTCAATTCAATTAGAACTCGTTTGGAACACGCTATTAATTGGTTAAAAGAAAGCGGTGTTGATGTGCTTTGCTTGCAAGAAACTAAGGTTGTAGATGAACTTTTTCCCCGAGAAGCTTTTGAAGAATTGGGCTATCATCTTTACACTTCTGGACAAAAATCATATAACGGTGTCGCTATAATTAGTCGTCAACCATTAGAAGATGTTTCAGTTGGGTTTACTTCGATTTTGCCAGAAGTAGATGCAACATGGGACGAACAAAAGCGAGTAATTTCGGGTGTAATTGATGGCATTAGAATCATTAATCTTTACGTACCTAACGGTTCTTCAATAGGCAGCGAAAAATATGAATATAAATTGCAGTGGTTGAAAATATTAGGAGATTATTTACAAAAACAGCAGAAATCTACACCTAATATATGCGTGTGCGGAGATTTTAATATCGCTTTAGAAGACAAAGACATTCACGAAAAAGCCAAGCCAGCAACTCATATCATGTCATCCGAAGTGGAAAGACAAGCTTTAAAAGATAATGTTTTAAGCTTAGGATTCGCCGATGCATTTCGTAAATTCACCTTAGAAGGCGAGCATTACAGTTGGTGGGATTATCGAGCCGCCGGATTTCCTCGTAACCGAGGCTGGCGCATCGATCATCATTACCTCACACCCGACTTATACGAACGTGCAAAAAGCTGCACCATTGATATTGAACCAAGGAAACTAACTCAACCCAGCGATCATACTCCGGTGGTGGTGGAGCTTCAGGAGTTAGGAGTTAGGAATTAAAAACATTTTCTACCCCCTCTTCCCCCTCTCCCCCTCTCCCCTATCCAATGGGCAGCACAAAAAGAATTGGGTACTTTCCGCACTTTGCTAGAAAATTGATTTTTCTGTACAACTAAAGAAGCCAAAATCTTAGATATTAGTTGTTAATTATTAGTTGCTAGTTATTAAGATCGATCGGTTAAAAAAAATACCTATTACCAATTACCAATTACCAATTACCAATTACCAATTATGAAATATTCTTTAGCTGCTGACGCATCCCAGGCACGCAGAACAAAACAGGAATTTGCTCAACCTGAAGAACAATTATCTTATGAGTTGGGTAAAGCTGTACAGGAATTACCACCGCTTTATACTAGACTTTTAGCGGGGACTATTACTGCGATTGTGTTTGGTTCGATTACTTGGGCGCATTTGTCGAAAATAGATGAAGTGGCGACTGCACCTGGAAAAATTGTTGCTGCAACACAAATTCGACCTGTAACATCTTTGGGTAATGGCTCTATTGTGGGGGTGAAGGTTAAAGAAGGCGATAAAGTTGAGAAAGGTGAAGTTATAATTCAACGCGATCCAGATTTGCAGCAAGCGGATGTTGCTCGTTTAGCGAAAAGTGCTAATTTGATTCGAGAAGATTTGCGTCGCTTGGATGCCGAACGAACTGGTATTAAAAAAGCGGGTAATAAATTACAGGATGAGCTTTTGCAGTCTCGTTTACAAGATTATCAAGCGCGTCAAGCTGCTGCGGAAGCCGAAGCAAATCGTCAAGCAGCAATTGTAGAACAAGCAAAAGTGCGTTTAACTCGTTTGCAGGAAAACCTTGCTAACGCCAAAATTACTTTAAACAATGCTAGGGCTAACAAGAGCAATTCTGAAGAACTTCGCGAGCAAGTTGGAAGTAATGTTGCTTTAGCAAAAAAAAGGGAAAAAAGTTTACGCGGTTTAACTACTCAAGGTGCGGTACCGCGACTCGATTATTTAGATGCACAAGATAGACTCAACCGCGCTAATGCCGAGATTACCAGGGCTGGAGATCAAATAATTAACGCTAAAACTAAAGTAACTGAAAGCATAGACAAAGTTACATCTTTAGAAAAAGATTTAGCAGCACAAACACAGGAAATTAGCCAAGCACAAGCAGCCTTTCAAGCAGCGAGCAGCCAAGCGCAACGCTTAGCTTCGGAACGTCAAAGTGAGATTTTGACCCAAATCAACAAGCGCAAGGAAGAATTAACTAATATTACAGGTCAATTAAATCAAGCGCAAAAACAGCAGCAACTTGAAACGATTAAAGCTCCCGTTAGTGGCGTAGTTTACGATATCAAAGCAACAAAAGGTCCCGTACAAGCAGGAGAACAATTGCTCTCAATCGTACCTGAAGGAGAAGAATTATTATTAGAAGTCAAAGTTGTTAACCGCGATATTGGTTTTATTGATAAGGGAATGAAAGCAAAAGTCAAATTAGCAACCTTTCCTTTCCAAGAATTTGGAGCCATTACCGGCGAAGTAGCTCGCGTCAGCCCTAATGCAGTAGTAGACGAGGAATTAGGATTAGTATTTCCTACCACAATTAAATTAGACAAAAATACCGTAGTAGTGCGTGGTGAAGAAGTTGGATTTACACCTGGAATGACAGCTAATGCTGAAATTGTTACTCGCAAAAAGTCAATTTTAACATTCTTAGTTGAGCCTGTTACCCGACGCTTTAGCGAAGCATTTTCTGTCAGGTAGTTATCAATTATCAGTTATCAATTATCAATTAACAGGCGAACAGTTACTAGGTAGGAGATGGGAGTTTGGAATTAGTAATTAGTAGTTATAAGTTAGAAATTAGTAGGGAGCAAGATCGCGGACACTACATTCCATTTAATTTAAGTAATTTTCTAATTCCGATCGCTGTTAATTGATAATTGATCATTGATAATTCTTAAGCGCCTTTATATTTAAGAATAAAAATCACACCTATCAACCCTGCTAAAAGTAATATCCAAGCACCACTGGCTATTTGAGTCACCTTTTTCGCTTGGATGTTTTTTAGCCAACCAGTTGGGCGTAAATCTTGAAGTACAAGAGTGGCGATCGCCGCTAAGTTTAAACTGGCAATGTTGGCTGTAACTAGCAGCATTGCTCCTAAAGCAGGTTCCCATTCACCGGAACCCATCAACATTCCCCAGGTAACTAAGGGTGGTAGTAAAGCAACCGAAACCATTACTCCAACAATTGAACTGATTTCACCAGCAGTCAAGGAAATAGCAGCAGCAGCACCGGAAGCAAGAGCAACAACAATATCGGGTAAAGTTAATTTGGTTCGGATGGCTATTTCTGGTAAATCTGGACTGACGGGAAACAGTAAACCGATTAAAATCGAAAAAGCAATCGGTACAAAAACTCCGATTATTCCAACTCTTATAGTTTTTAGAGCTAAGGATAAATCTCCTAAGATAGTGGCTACCGCTAATGCCATATTCGGTTTTAGTAACGGTGCTATTACCATTGCGCCAATTATTACCACTTCACTGCCACGTACCAAACCAACAGCAGCAATGCTCGAAGATATTAACAATAAAGAAATTTGCGTCCAAGAGAAATGAACGCTTGTCGCTACGTTAGTGTAAATTTCTTCGCGGTTAATCCGAGTTGGTGCCTCTGGTAAACCAACTGAATTCTCAGATGATTCAAGTCGAGGTAAAGAAGCTTCTACTGGCAGTATCAGTAATCTAAAGCTTTCTACATGAGTAAATTGCTTAACTAAACAATCAACCAGCGGTTCTACTTCTCCACTTGAAAGCAATATTTTAAATAAAAGCTGATGATTTTCTAATTTTTTTTGCCAAACTTCATCATAAGAATATTCGGCGATTAATTCCTCAAATCGTTCACCTTTTTCCTGTGGGAGATAAACCTCAACTAAACGTAGATTCATGTGCGGCGTTTTGTGGGAAAGTTTTTTAATGCTAATTATTCAGCGTAGCCGATTCTAATAGGAAAAGCTTGTCAAACTTATTACGCTGTGGGTATGAGTTTAATTTATTCCTTTTTATTGTTATTGTTTTGGATGCATTTTTAAATACATTTACTATTCCGTATGAATAAGTGTAAACTGCCGTAGTTTCTTAAAATATATATATTTTTTTTAATTTTGTACAACTTTTGACTTGAAATTATAAATATATCAAGAATTAATCTGAGAAGTTTGTTTTCTTAGGTGATTTTTGAAAAAGAAATTACCAGCTAAAGTGGTTGAGTCAATATATCCCATTTGGGTAAGAGTGGATTTCGCTGTAATCGAGACTCGACTTGTTTCATAGCTTTCTTTGATAGAGAAATACCTTTTTGGTAAACAGTTTTGCTTAAATTCAAGATAGGATTTATCCCTTTTCTGTTAGGTAAATTAATTTATGCCACATACGCACTTGTTACATACGCAACTGATTGAGACAATCAAGGCGAAAGATATAGAAAAAGTTCATGATTGTATTTCCCAAGGAGTCAACGTTAATTATGTGAATAATACGTGTACATCAAGTGCAATAGAAGAGGCTACGCGAGTAGGTAGTATCGAAATTGTTGATTTGCTTATTAATTACAAAGCAGATCCAAATACAGCAGTTTTGAGGTTTATGAGGTACAGCAACAACAATTTATAAACCAATTTGTTAGATGTTGTGGATTAATTAATTGCAATGCGATTTTAATTAAACCATCAACTACCGATGCATTTTTTGGAGAGAATTGTTTAAGAAAAGCTTTTACAGCCCTTTGCAGCTCAATGAGGTACAAAGCTATATTCCGAAAGTCTTGTGGGATAGGCATCCCTGCCCGTCAGAATGTACTTCACCAAAACTAAATATGCTGTAAATTTGTTAGTAGCTGTAGGCTTGATTCTCAAATAAAGCTTTTAAAGCTTACTACAAAAGAAAACAGAAAAATGTCTATCACTGCGCTTATCTTTAATAATTATCCAGAACAAAATAATACTGAACTTCATGAGGCAATTTCTGCTAACGATTTGCAGGAAGTAAAAAAATTGCTTGCAGGAGGTGCCAACGTTCATCATATTGGCGATTGGGGATGTACGCCACTTGAACATACTTCTCAATTAGGTTTTTTAGAAATTGTAAATGTTCTGTTACAAGCAGGAGCTAATCCAGAATTTGGGGTTAGCACATACCCCCTTAGTTTCGCTATTGAAATAGGACAATTAGATATTGTATCTCTACTAATTGAAGCTGGTGTTAATGTTAATCAAAAACTTGAAAATAATCATACTTTCTTGATGGAAGCTGCAATCAGTAGTAATCTTGATATTGTGACATTTTTAGTTGAGATGGGTGCTAATGTCAATGTGATTAGAGAAGATGGTGCAACTGCCTTAATGTGCGCTGCAATGACAGGTCAACTTGATATATTTAAATACCTAGTTCCATTAACTTTCCCTGAACTAAGAGAAAAAGCATCTCAAAAATTATCAAATGGTTTGCTCTACCGGCAAAGAAAAGACGATAAATTAACTGAAGCATTTATTTTTGCATCTGGGCAAGGTCAAACTGATGTGTTAAGAGAAGCTATTTATAAAGGTATAAATGTTAATGCTACTGACTCATATGGTAATACTGCCCTATGTCTTGCAGCTTATTGGGGAAAGCTGGATACAGTACGTATCTTATTAAAATCTGGAGCTAACTTAGAACAGAAAGATGAACAAAATGCTTGGACTCCTCTAATTGCTGCAATTCGTTTAGGGCAATTTGAAATAGTTAAACTATTAATAGAATCAGGTGCAAATATTCATACGATATATAAAGGTAAAACAAGCTTAGTGTTTGCTATAAATTACGCAGTTAATAAGAAAATTTTTGGAACTAGCCTATTTCCTGAAACATCTTTTCGGCATATTGAAATTATTAAATTTTTGATAGAAAAAGGTGTTGATGTAAATATTAAAGACGAATTTGGAATGACAGCTTTTATGATAGCAAAACAAAATAAAAAGACAGAAATTATTGAGTTGATTCAAAAGATGAGTACCAAGAATAAGAAGATATCATATAATACACACTAGGTTGAATTGGGGAAGATTAACTACTACCAAAGATGTCAGAACTGGTGCAACTAGTACTAAAAAATACGATGCAGGTGGTAGAGTAACCGAAGAAATCGACCCATTGGGAATGTTTACCAAATATCTATACAACACCAACGACGGTAAACTACAGCAAACCCAAGCCGGAAAATATCAACTGAATGCTGATGGAAAAGTTATTCTTGATGCTGACAATAACCCCGTAGTTGACACAAACGTAGAAATAAGAACTTGGAATTACGAGTATAACGGTACAAACACCACAGTAATTAACCCTATCGGATGCAGAACAACTTCCGTTACTGAAGATTATTACCTCCCCACAGAAACCATTTACCAATTGCGTAACGGGTAAATTTACAGCGAGAAAGCAGAATATCTCTACGACAATAACCTCTAAGAAGCCAAAGATTATCTCACAAAAATTTCGGTAAATTCTTTCTTAGAAATCGCCTTAACAGTTTTTTTTTAATCGGCTTCATTTTATAGAGATAACTTCATCCTCTTTTCAGGGAACTTACCCTTGGAAATATATATTTTTAAAAGTTACAACATACATATAATAAATAACTAATTTCTCACTTTGATTTTGTAAGTCCTATTTGTAATACAAATTTAGCCTAATTAAAGCTTGAACTAAAAGCAGCATTTATTTGTTGTTATTCAGTGCTGAAATTTTAACAAAAAGGTATATATTATATGCGATTCTCTCTATGGATGATACCAATATCATTATTGATAAGCACTTGCGGTCAATTTTTTCAAATTAATCCCTCTTCGGCAGAATTACCAGTCGAATATAAAGTTGCTCAAGTCAAAACTAGTCCAACTTTATTAGCACGAGCAAGCTACCTCTCGCAGTTAGAAAAAGAGGTAATTATTGAGATGAATAAAGTGCGGGAAAATCCTCAGTCATATATCCCAATTTTAAAAAAGTATAAAAAACGTTTTCAAGGGAACAAAGTAAAAATTGGTAAGCGCAAATATATGCTGACGAGAGAAGGAGTTGCAGTAGTTGATGAAACAATTGCATTTCTCTATAAACAGCAACCTGTTGTCTCATTACGTCCATCTAGAGGAATGTCTTTAGGGGCTAGAGATCATGTAAATGACCAAGGCTCTACGGGTGAATATGGTCATTATGGCAGCGATAAAAGCGACCCTTTTACCCGCGTTAATCGTCATGGAAAATGGAGAAAAATTGCAGCAGAAAACATTGCTTACGGTTACAGCACTGCTCAAGATATCGTTATGCAGTTAATTATTGATGACGGTATACCCGATCGCGGACATCGAAAGAGTATGTTCAACCCAGAATATAATATTACTGGAGTCGCTTTCGGAAACCATTCTGTTTACAAAGTAATGTGTGTTATTAATTACGCTGGTGATTATCAAGAATCGGAAGTTTATGTAGGGAATAGGGAAAAAGGTTCGTAGTTGGGCTTTAGCTCTTCCGAATTCAAAATTATGAGGCGAGTCACCGCGCTACTAAGAACTCTTAAAAAAAACCTTGTTAGGGCGCAGAGTACACAAAGGAAGAAAAGAGAATTAATTCAAGTAGGTATAAAATTGATGTTTGTAGTGGGAGCGTCTCGCTCCCTATTTATAATTCGCTACGCTAGAAGCTGCTTATTTACAAGCAGGAAGGAAGATGCTCTTTATCGCTGAAAAACTAAAACAAAATTTCATTCTCTTCAAGCATACTTTCAACATTACTACCAAATATTCGATTATTCTGACTCAACAAACTATTTTGCTCGTAGGAAATAAACTGCCGTTCAAAAGGAGCATTTGCAGACTTGTTAATGTCTGAAAATAAGTCGAAATCTGTACTAAAGCTTTGTGTTATATTTTGCGTTATATATTTGCTACCAGAACTATATGCAAAGCTTTGATTAGAATTTGAATTTAGACTTAAACCGGGGAAAAAATCGCTAAAATCCGGTAATAAAGGCATATCTGGACTATCATCACCCGATGTTTCCTCTAGAATCTGTCGTATCTGCTCGTTATTAAGGCTAGAATTTGCACTTAACATTAAAGCTACTACTCCCGCAATATGAGGAGTTGCCATAGATGTACCGCTATAAGATTCATATTGATTATCTGGAAGTGTAGAGTAAATATCTACTCCTGGAGCGGTAACATATGTCAAAGCATCTGAACCTGCACGGTTAGAAAAATTAGCCAGACTTTTATCTTCATCTATAGCTCCTACAGCAATTCCATATCTATCGGCATAACGAGCCGGATAAAGAGGCATTTGCCCACCACTATTTCCTGCTGCCATCACCACGGCAACTCCTTGCTGGCTAGCGTATTCTACCGCTGCTGCCACATCAGAACTAGGTAGAGAACCACCCAGTGAAAGATTAATCACATCTGCTCCATTATCTACGGCATAGTAAATACCGTCAGCAACGGCATTATTAGAGCCAGAGCCAAAATCATCTAAAACTTTGACTGGCATTATTTGAGCATCGTAAGCAATCCCAGTCACACCAAAACCATTATTTTCTCCGGCGATAGTACCAGAAACGTGGGTACCATGCCCATCTACATCCATAGTATTGTTATTATTTCCATCAAAGTTCCAGCCATACAAATCATCTATATATCCATTACCATCATCATCCCTTCCGTTACCCGCAATCTCACGGCTATTAGTCCAAATATTATTTTTTAAATCATCGTGATTGCGATCGATACCAGTATCTAACACCGCAACTACTACACCCTCACCCGTATATCCTTTTTCCCATACTTCTGGAGCATTTATAGCATCAGCCCCCCAATCATTGCCCCCTTTATCGGGAACATCATCAAAAGTATCTTCTCCAGCAGCTTCCGCGACTGCTTCTGCTGCATTTGCTAAACCATAGCCATTACTAGAACTATATCCTTCACTATCGGAGGCATAAAAACTAGTTTTACTAAAATTATTCTTCTGGGAAGATAATTGAATTGTGCTGTCTGTAACTGCGACCTTAGAATTATTTAGGTTAGGTGTTATAGATGATTCAGCCGTATTCACAAGTGAATCATCAATAGAAGATTCAAAACTACTACGACTTAAAAGGTTGAAATTATTTGGTTTTAAATTATCATTTAACTCATCTATCGAGGTGATAGAAGTAATATTATGTTTTCTTTCAGGAAACAAATTGCTATCACTAAAATTAGCGTGCATAATCTTATACCTCAAATAGATTAATATATATTTTGATGGCAGCATCAATTGTGAAAAATATAAAATAATTCAGATATAAAGCTGCGAAAATTTCTGATTAAATATATTTACTATGAAATTAAAATCAAATTTGCTAATTATTTTACAATAGCTTTATTTAATAGGTATTTATTGATATGAATCAAAAACTAATAATAAAAAAAGAATCAAGTTAAACATCTATAGATTATAAAAATGTATGTTATTAACTTTTAATTTTTGTGAGTGCTTTTGTTTATAAAAATAGCTTTTTAAACAGCTAAAAAGGTTCGTAATAAGCGATTTATTGCTTCATATAAGAACTAAATCCCTCACTACGAACCCCTTTTATTTTTACCTAATCCCTATTTATTACGTAGAAACCACATTACTAATCGTAGAATCCCAATAGCTAAAGTTACTACTAATTTCGTTCCAACTTAGTTCTAGAGTTCTAGATTTTAAAGCATTATTATCAGTACTCCAAGGATTTAATAAAGTAAATTTTTGAGTATCAGCATTGTAATCGATTAAAGCGTAAGCATGAGAAGCAACAATATTTGATTCTATTCCAGCAGATTTTGAACCAAATCCTATAACTTCACCAGAATTAAACGCATCAACTACCTTGTTGAAGCTCAGATATCTACCTAAAGCAGATTTTTCGCCAGTAATATGTTTGAATGCATCGCTTAAATATCCAGCATTACCAATACCGTTATATGAATTGGTATTATCTTGATTTATCCATCCAGATTCATTAAGTTGAGCATAAGCTTTTTCAGCAAGTGCTACCCATAACTCATTGCTAGCATTGCCATGATAATAGCCTGCATTCGCATATACGAAGTTACCAATATTATTAGTTGGTAAATATCTGTCTACAGTTACATAGTCGGCAATTCCTTTATTGTAAAAGCGGACGGTAAAAGTACCATCTCCATTATCGACAAACATATTTTGAATAGTCTCGGGTGACTGTACTAGAGTTGCACCTAAACCAGCTAAGAAGAAACAATTATTGATATAGCCTTGTCTGATATCATCATGACTGATTCCATTTTGGAACAAAGAACCTTGAGCATATTGATAAGTGTGGGAGGTTTCGGGACGCTCGCTTCCTAAGAACCACTTATTAATTAACTTGTCTAATTGATCGGCGCTACTTCCAGCTTGTAAGTTGCTCGATTTATTTGCAGTGTCACCGTTAATCACTTTATTGGACAAAACTGTTACATAGTCTTGCATTCCTAAGTCTGAAGCACTATCAACTATGGTACGTAAGTCTGTAATCTCAGTGGAATCTACAACACCGTTATCTTTTGCATCGCGGAGAATTGTAATCATGTCGTTACGATCTAAATTATTGTCTGAAAATAACGACTCACTTAATGCACGTATGCTTGTATCTTGAATATTCTGTTCAAACCAATTTTGCTCGGGTTGCGCCGGTATAGGAATATAGTTTTCGGGTTGCGGTATGGGAGTTTTATCGATAACTTTGAAAGACTTTTCCCAGCTATTACTGTAACTATCTGCTTTATCCCGGCTTCTAGCCCATAACACATAATCTCCAGCTTCTAAAGAATTAACACTGTAATCAAAGCCGAACGAACCATCTTCATTGCTACGGAATTCCACAGCATCAGCGATATTTTTCCAGCTTTCATCTTCTTTCTTCAACCAAAAATCAACTCTGGTTAAATCATCTATACCGTTAGCATCAGATACTTTAGTGTTAACAACACGCACACCATCATCAATAGTTTCGATTTCAAATAGAAAATCTGTTGGTGCAGCATTCTTAACATTGAAGTAAGTTGTTAAAACATTTCCAGAAGCACCGGCTTTATCGTAAGCTGTGGCTTTAAGTTGGTAATCACCTTGTTTCAAGGCATTAATACTGTAATCAAAACTAATGGAACCATCCTGATTTTTATTAAAATCAAGAGCGTCTTGAATCTCAATCCATTCGCCATCTTCTTGCTTAAGCTGAAAATCGATTCTTTCTAAATCATCTTTACCATCTGCATCAAATATTGTTGTATTGTTTAACTCAACTCCTCCATCTATTTGCTTAAGATTAAAGTCGAGTTGACTGGGTGCTGCATTACCGATGTTAAAAGACTGCTGCCAACTATTACTATAGTTATTTGCTTTATCGCGAGTTCTTGCCCACAATACATAATCACCTTTTTCAAGGGACTCAATACTGTAGTCAAAGCCAGTGGAACCATCTTCATTGCTTCTAAATTCAACAGCATCGTCAATATTTTGCCAATTTCCACCCTCTTTTTTCAACCAAAAATCAACTCTGCTGAGATCGGTTACACCATTCGCATCGAATACTCTGGTATCTTTGAGACGAACACCACCACCTTCAATAACTTCGACTTCAAACCGTAAATCAGAAGGGTTAATATTCTTAACTTGGAAATAACTTTTTAAAGTTTGACTCGCAGCACCAGCTTTATCGTAAGCCGTGGCTTTAAGTTCATAATTGCCATGTTCTAAGCTATCAATGCTGTATTCAAAACCGAATGAACCATCTCCCTTGTCAGTAAAATCGAGCGCGTCATTAATATCAACCCATTCACCACCCTCTTTTTTGTACTGAAAATCAACTTTTTCGAGGTCATCTATACCGTTTGCATCATATACGTTTGCATTCTTTAGCTCAATTCCTCCATTTTTAGCCTCGATTGTAAAGTCTAATTTTGTAGGTGCTAGGTTCTCAAGCTCGGGATTAATAATTTTTTGTACATCAATAGCTTTTCTCCAACCATTGCTTCTCGCGTTAGAATTATCGGTTGCTCTACCCCATATATAATATTTGCCTTCTTCAAGATTGCTGATATCGTAGTCGAAACCAATTGAACCATCATCGTTGCTGCTAAAGTCTAGTACCCTACCAGCTTTTGTCCAATTCCCACCCTGTTTCTTTAGCCAAAAATCAACTTTATTAATGTCATTTACGCCATCAGCATCAAAAATCTTAGTATCTGTAAGCTTAATACCACCGTTGATTACCTCTGTATCGAATTGAAATTGAGGTATATAGTTGCTTTTCACATCCAAATTGTAGGAAGTAATAGCATCATCCACTTGATGCACCTGAATATGGTATGTACCTATACCTAAAGTCTTATTAATATTTTCATTTCCGATACCATCGGCAGATGAAACTGCAATTTCTGAGCCGTTATCATCTAGTAGTAGAACATCAACGTCGGCTGATAGATCGTTTAATGCAAGACTAAAATTACTGCGACTGCTGATAGTGAAAGTGTAGTAATCATCAGTATTATTCAAACCCACCGTATCTTCGATAGTTTGCCATGTTTGGGTAATATCCAAAGATGTTGAAGAGCCGAAAAGGTTCCCCGCATTATCCATTGACATAGTAATAGCTGTTTTTTATATAAAGTTTGTAAATAACGCCTCGCATAAAAAGAAGCAAGGTAAGGATTTTATATTGGTTTGTAAATTCCTTATCTTTTAGATAGGAACTTCTATAGTGCTATTTATATTGCCAAAACAGCTAGGGAAAAATTACGTATTAATTAAAAATACAAAAATCTTATATATTACCTAAGCATCGAATTTTTATTGAAATAAAAGATACAAGTATTCTTCATTGACTTGAATATATTCAGTATTCATTCGATGTCATATAAAGTTATTCAAAACTAGCTTAGTATTTTTTTATATATTACGCTCTAAGGTTAAACTCCCTAGCAGCAAAGCTTCCAAGAGATTATACTTTTATCTAAAAATATTATCTCTGTAGCAAATATTACTTTAACAACTGATAAAAGTTGATTTATCATTATCTATGTTTAGCAGTATAGCTTTTGTACTTAAGTAGTAGAAGATAAATAAAATACTCTATTCTATTAATTATTGACTGGAAATAAGTATCAGTTCAAAAAATTTACTATATTCAAGGAAAAATAAAACAGATCCGGAAATAATGCGTTCAAAAACTATTTTTTTACTATTCCAGGACGCAAATATAGCGGGTTTACATTAAGAAGAGATTAACGAGAGCAACACAATTCAAAGCTTTTCCTTACCTTCGCTTTATATTATTTGCTTTGATTCCATATTCCTCTACACCTTTCAAATTTCACAAAGCGAAGAGATGATTACAAAACAAAAAGGCATTTGGGAATCGAGAATATACTGAATTCCCCTTCACCAAATGCCAATTATTAATTATCAATCAAAAAGTCTCTTCCGTAGTAATCCACTACATTAATTTTGCCGAGTAACACATTTGTAGTGGGAGCGTCTCGCTCCCTATTTATAGCGATTCTAAATAGAAACCGATTGATTTGTAGTGCGTTAGCGCACTACGGAAATTAATTGGAATGACTATACTCTGCCTTGATTAATACTTTTTCCTTCTACGACTATTTAATGCCGCATAACAAGTACGCCTATAACCAAAATAAATATAGATGCTACGCCTTTATTTTAAAAAACGAATCTTGAAAACTATGCTTGATATCTTTTGCCAGATCGATCGGCGTACCTATGCAAAACCTCTAGCAATCGCTAAAGCCCTTCGCACCGCCGCATCGGCATTTATAAACCCGTTACCATAAGCCTCGTCATAGCCTTTCTTACCTAAATCAAAAGCTGTTTCGGAGATAATTGCTTTTACTTGCCCTGCGCTCAAATTGGAATTAACACTCCATACTAACGAAGCAACTCCGGAAACGTTTGCTGTAGAAGCTGAAGTTCCATTGAATTTTTCGTTGTAACCAAAATCAAACTTACCTGAATCGTTACGATCTGCGCTGGTTGTAACAAACTCAGATGGAGCAGTTACGGTTAAACCCTTACCGTAATTTGAACCCCACCAGTTATCATAAGAAACCCTTTCACCTGGTGTTTTAGCATTACCATACCAGTCTTGAGTTCCCCAAGAAGAACCGACAGCCACCACATTACCGTATTTCGCCGCTAAATCTGCGGGGACTGGCAATTTTATTACTATCACCATTACCAGCAGCAATTACAAATAAAGCTTTATCCTGGTTATCTGCAATTAGTTGCTCAAATTCTGCTGAGTAACCACCAGCCAAACTGATATTAACTACTAAACGTTTGCCCTGAGCGTTAGCTTTGTCTATCATGGCTTGCGTTGCAGTAGCCAAGTTGTAATCTAGGGCATCTTCCCCAACGACATCAACGTGCATCAAGTCAGAATTCCAGTTGATACCTGCCCCTCCTTTTTTATTATTGCTTTTAGCTGCAATACTTCCTTGTACTAAAGTTCCATGAGAAAAATCGCCCCACTCATCGAGGTAGTTTTTACCAATAAAATCAGTTTTACGTAAATCTGAATGAATTTTTCCACTACTATTAGTTCCCAAACCCGTATCTTGGATACCAATCATTACATTATCTGTACCCTTAGTAAACCGCCATGCATTATGAACTCCCATTCCATGCAAATTCCACTGCTTGCTAAATTGAGGGTCATTAGGATTTACTGATAAATTGATCGTAGTATCGGCAAATTTTATTGCTTCAATGCCTTCAAACAGAATCTCACTACCATCGCCAAGCGTCAAGGCATCAAATATTCGATTGCCATTCCCCGAATTGTAAGCGATACCTCCATTCGGATTGGTTGCATAATTAAAGGCAGCTGAAGTTGAAGCAAATTGGGATAAATCAATTAAATCCCGCGCTCCACTACCATAATCAAAATTACCGTTACCCGAAAAAATTGTCCGACTGTAACCCGATTGGAATGTAAAGGTATCGGCTCTCAAAGTTCCTACTTGACTGCGCTTACCTTCTGCACTTTGAGGTATGGGTGATGAAGTCGGAATCGGTGATACTTGAACAGCTGCGGTTACGGCTTCATTCCCAATAGAAGTAGGAATTGACTGGCGTAATGCCGAAGGCATCAAGCTTCGCTTATCGCCTTTGTTTGAAGTTATTTGTGATAGTGAAGATGCACTTACATCGAGGTTGTAGAAAGTCTCGCTGTTGCTGTAGGAATTTACCTGTAGGTAATAAGTTCCGGCTTCTAAAGTTTGAGCAATTAGCTCCGAAGCAGTACCGATATTAACCGAGCTAGCAAGAATATTTCCTTGACTCGACAGCAACCGCAAATCAGCATCAGCACTCAAACCGTCAACTACAACTTTAAACTCACTGGTACCAGCAAGATTAAACCTGTAATAGTCGTCTGAATCTAGTTTGCCTACCCAATCGCTAATACTTTTGCCCTGGGAATCTACAGCAACTTCACGAGCATCATTAAAAGTATTTCCCGCACTGTCAAACGGTACTGCTGAAACACTTAAACGATAATTGGTTTGTATATTGCCGTAAGGATAAACTTCAACATAGTAATTTCCAGCAGCTAAATCGGTGCTAATAGATTCAGCTAGCTTACCTCCATTATTGGAATAAGCGATAGTTTCGCCTTTATCAAATTTCCCATTCGCATTTTTATCCTGAATCAGCTTTACGTCTGCATCCGCACTTAAGCTATCAAGGGTGAGATTAAAACTGCTACGTCCTTTCAAACTGAAACGATATAAATCATTTGCTTCCAAACTACTTACTGTATCAGTAATTGTTTGAATAGTAGTATTAATACGTAGCTGGCTTGCTGAATCTGAAAGCCTTATTGGAAGAGTTTCTGACATGTTTATCAAATCCGAAGAAACGGTATTTATACATTCAATATCCATAAGTACTCTCTTTTTGTGTAAAAAAAGAGACTCTGCGTCTACTTTAACCTCAAACCTATAATAAATTTACTTAATCTTCATGAAAACTTTGAATTAATAAAATTGTCTATCTAGAGAAAATACTCAGGTTTTTCTTTTGATAAGAAAAATTATAGTGCGATTTTATTGTTACGTGTTTTCCCCATCTAAAGTTATTTATGGCTTATTTCTAGATATGGGTAAAATGAAAAGCTATGTACGATAGATGGACATGAATTATACCTTAATTATAAACTTTTACAAAATGTTTTTGTGTATAGTTTTGTTTTTCACTTAATTATTGCCTCTATTGTTTTGGCTAATACGTTGTAATTTGATGCTCCCTCGGAAGATGAATACTTATTTAATCTGTTGTCAAAAAATATAGTTATTTATATATAAGCTGTTATTTGCTGCGTCAATTGAAATGAAAGTTGATCGAAATAAATTAAGATAACAATCTAGCTAAATATAAAAAACGCTTTTTTACTGGTGCGGGAGTAAGAAAACTAATTTTTTTAATTTTTAGCCAAGTAAGGCATAAATGGGCTTAAATATTTTTAGTTAAATGTAGAATTTATGCTTGAGATGGTAAAAATTTTGTAAACTACATTATAAGAATCCGAAAACGGTTAATTGAAGTAGGGAAAGCTAACGCCCTACGGGTTGAGAACAGGTAAAGGTTGATATTGTACCTTGGCGTATGGACGGTTAATTGCAATACTTATGATGTAAAACAAACATTAGTAGAAAATAGCTGATGCTGTCTTTATCCGATTTTTCTAATTCCTGGCTGATAGCAGTGGGATTGAACGCCGTACTTTTAGGTATAGTTTGGCTGGCACCAAAGAAACTGCTTACTCCTGCTGGAATACTTAATGCCTGGTTGCTGGGTGTTTTGATTTGGGGAACGCTTGGTTTGAGGGGATATGCAGTAGTTTGCGCTTATTTTATAGTTGGTTCTGCTGTTACCCGTATCGGGATGGCACAAAAAGAAGCTGAGGGAATTGCCGAAAAGCGTTCCGGTGCAAGAGGCCCCAGAAAACGTTTGGGGTTCGGCTTTTACCGCAGCATTATGCGCCGTGGCCATAGGAATTATTAATTGGCAAGGAAGCGAAACTGTTTTTCTCAGTTCGTTACTTATCTTGGGTTACGTCGCAAGTTTCTGCACCAAGCTTTCCGATACCTGTGCTAGTGAAGTTGGGAAAGCCTACGGTAAGCGGACTTTTTTGATTACCACTTTACAGTCAGTGCCCAGAGGAACCGAAGGAGCAGTCAGCCTCGAAGGAACCCTTGCTGGAATCTTCGCTTCGGTGGTGCTGGCAATGCTTGGTTGGGGAGTTGGTTTAATCGATGTATGGGGTATTATATGGTGTGTATTGGCAGCATTTATTGCCACTAATTTAGAAAGCGTAATTGGAGCGACTTTGCAATCCCGATGGCAGTGGTTAACTAATGAATTAGTTAATGTTCTCAACACCTTGATAGGAGCTGCTGCTGCAATGCTATTTGCATGGATAATGGCAAATGTTTGAAATATAATGTTTTCTTACATAGAAGTTGTTAAAAAATCGGTAACTCTACAAGTATTTGTACGCAGCATTTATCAAGATTTGTTGCGCTATTGCTGTAAGACAACTTTGCATTCTTCGCAGCATTATCCTTCCGCCCGTGTCAGTTGAATACGATTGCTTTTGATTTTAGCTCTGTATATTTTTTCAGGTATTTTCTAAGTATTAAGTTTATGGAATCTTCATCGTTTTTAACTGTTGATGACCGGCTCATTTCAGTAAAGCAGGCAGTACAACACTTACAGATTAGTGGAAAATTAGGTCAGTTTATTAGGGATATTCTGCGTCAGGATGTAATCGAACAAGAAATTGAAGCAAGAGAAGAAATTGAACTTTCCCCCGCTTTAACCGAACAAGCAATTATTGATTTTCGGCTCAAGAATGGGCTTAGCGAGCAACAGAAGTTTCAGGATTGGTTAAACAATAGCGGTACCGATTATGGTACGTTTCACTCCACAGTTGCTTTTGGGTTTAAGTTAGAGAAACTTAAAACTTTAGTGGCAGAGCCAAAAATTGCAGAATATTTTATTGAAAGAAAGATTTTTTTAGATAGGGTGGTACTTTCTCGGATTATTGTTGATAATCGAGAGTTAGCTGAGGAGTTACACACCCAAATCGAAGAAGGAACTGGTTTTGAGCAGCTAGCTAGGGAATATTCGGTTTCTGACGATAAGATTGTCAACGGCATGATGGGACCAGTCAGCCGCGGAACAATGCCGGATAAACTTCGAGCAGCTGTAGATGTAGCCACTCCTGGGGATATTTTAGGTCCTGTAGAACTAGAGGAACGATATGGATTGTTTCGCTTGGAACAGCTATTACCAGCATCATTAGAAGATACTCAACTTAAGCAAGCACTACAAAATGAACTGTTTGAGAAATGGCTAGCAGAGAAAATTCAAAAGCTGACAGTCAAACTGCAAGTAAAATAAACGTTTCAAATAAGGTTTCAGATAATCAATCATTACAAGCAACAGTGTTAGCTTCGCCCTTCTGGAACCAACCACCTTTATGCTGGCTGAGTGACGAACAAAAAACCCTGTTGCAAAACCAATCGGATATTCTTGATTTTCGTTTGGGAGAGAAAATTTGGTACCAAGAAGCAGTTGGTTATCAATTTCTCATTGTTTCAGGTAAAGTTCGCCTGCGTGAAGAAGGCATTGGTAAACCTTTAGCGACCTTAAAACCAGGACAATGGTTCGGCGACTTAAATAATTATCCCACAGAATGTAAAGCTGTAGCAGCGAGTAAAGAAGTTTTAGTGCTGCGTACCAGTACGGATTTATGGGCAGAATTATCAACCCCGCAGATTGAACAGTTTTGGCATGGGGAGGAGACGAGTGCAGAAGGAGACAAGGAGACAAGGGGACAACGGGAGGATATAGAAATAAATTCTCCCCCACGCCACTTTGCTCAACGGGGGGAACCCCCGCACGCAAGTGGTTCCTCTTCCCCCTCTTCCCCCTCTTCCCCCTCTCCCCCTCCCCCCATTCTCCCCACCCATCCCATCACATCCGGTTATCCCTTCGTCTCCAGCGCCAACAGTGCTGCTGCTTGCTTGACAATGGTGGCGCAGTATTTGGAAATTTCGGTGAAGTTGGAGTGGGTACAGCGTCAAGTGCGATCGCAACGTCCCAAACAAGTTATCGAAGCTGCTGAAAAGCTGGGTTTGGTGCTGCGGAGGTTACAGGTTGATTGGGATGATTTACAAAAACTTTCTTTTCCAGCTTTATTGTTGTGGGGTAATTCGGAGCAAGCTAATTGGGTGGTTGCTTATGCACGTAAAGGCAATAACTTGATTGTTGCTAATCCGCAAAACCCCGATTTTACTTGCGAAAGCGTATCCCGTGAAGAACTTGAGAGCTTTTGGAATGGCTATTTATGGCAAGTAGAACAAACTCAAAAGCAAGAAAGGTTTAATTTAAGTTGGTTTTTACCAGCAGTTTGGCAATACAAAGGTTTACTTACAGAAGTATTGCTGGCATCTTTCACTTTGCAGTTGCTGGGATTAACCACACCGCTAATTACTCAAGTCATCATCGATAAAGTCATGGTGCAAGAGAGTTTAGCCACTCTCGACGTAATGGCGATCGCCCTCCTCTTAGTAGCGGTATTTGAGTCGTTGCTGGGTATTCTACGTTTATTTATTTTTACCCATACAGCACGTCGCTTGGATTTGAGTTTGTCAGCGCAGCTATTTCGCCACTTGATGCGCTTGCCTTTATCTTATTTCGAGTCACGACGGGTAGGAGATACCGTAGCAAGGGTTCAAGAATTAGAACAAATCCGTCAGTTTCTCACGGGTACGGCATTAACAGTAGTTCTTGACAGTATATTTGCTGTAGTTTACCTGGTACTAATGTTTTACTACAGCAGTACACTTACCTTTGTAGCGCTGGCAGTACTGCCGTTATTTGCCATATTAACCCTGACAGCAACGCCAATTCTCCGCAAATGGCTGAACGAAACTTTTAATAGAAGCGCTGACAGTCAATCATTCCTAGTAGAAACAATTACGGGAATTCACTCGGTAAAAGCACACGCAGCCGAACCTGCAACCAGGGATAGATGGGAAGGTTTATTTGCGCGGTTTATTCGTACTGGTTTCAAAGCTTCCACAACTTCCAATATCAGCAGTAACATCGGCGACTTTCTGACCAAATTTTCTAGCCTGTTGATACTTTGGTTTGGAGCCAAATTAGTTATTGATGGCAACTTTACCGTAGGGCAATTAGTAGCTTTTCAAATGCTTTCCGGAAGAGTTACCGGACCTTTATTAAGATTAGTTCAACTGTGGCAAAATTTACAGCAAGTACTGTTATCGGTAGATAGAATCGGCGACATTCTCAACGTTTCCCCAGAAGCTGAACCGGGAACCGGATTAGTACTGCCACCCCTCGAAGGTGAAGTCACATTCGATCAAGTATTCTTCCGTTACAAAGCTAATACCGAACCAATTCTCAAAGGGATTTCCTTTCACGTAGAACCCGGTCAATTTGTCGGTATAGTCGGACGAAGCGGTTCCGGCAAAAGCACGCTTTCCAAACTGCTACAGCGGCTTTATCAAATTGAATCCGGACGTATTTTAATTGATGGTTTCGAGCTTAAAAGCGTTGACTTAGCTTCCTTGCGGCAACAGATAGGCGTGGTTTTGCAAGAAGACTTTTTGTTTAACGGCAGCATCCTAGAAAATATAACTTTAGGAAACCCCGAAATCGGTGCCGAGCAAGTAGTGCAAGCCGCAAGAATGGCAGTAGCTCACGACTTCATCAGCGAACTACCCCAAGGCTACGAAAGCAACGTCGGTGAAAGAGGTACCGCATTATCCGGTGGGCAAAGACAGCGCGTTGCTTTAGCCAGATTATTCCTTTTGCAAACACCAATATTAATTTTGGACGAAGCAACCAGCGCATTAGATAGCGAAACTGAACAACAGGTATTGCAAAACTTACAAAATACCACCGAAGATAAAACGGTATTTTTAATTGCCCATCGTTTCGCACCATTGAAACGCGCCGACATGATTTTGGTGATGGAAAAAGGAATTATTGTTGAAAGAGGAACCCACGATGAATTATTGCAGCAGAAAGGGTTGTATTATTCCCTTTATCAAAAGCAGCAAATGAACGTTTAAAAGAGTTAGTGGTTAGTTGTTAGTTGATAGTTGTTAGTTTTGTAGGGGAGGCAAAATGGGGTGTAGATTCTCTTCCCCCATTATTGCCGTTGTGTAACGGCTTGAATATTTATTAATAGAAACTGTAAATTTAAAAATGCCGTTACGCACCATTAACTTACCGAAAAATCTCTCATTACTTTTTCCTCTGCGCTCTCTGCACGCCACTTGCCTGACTGTCGGGAAACCCCTCCGGGTGAAACACTTTGCTTATGCCGGGGAACTCGTCCACCGCAAGTGTTTCACCGCCCAACGCAGTGGCTTGTCAAGCATCGGTTTTTTCTCCTTAATAATCTTCCGCTAAAACGAGTAAAATATCACTTTAATTTACTTTTGACATAACTGATTCCATTATCAAACCTAAATAACATTAAGCAGTCATATGAATTTAACGATTCTTTAATATCTGGATCATCAAAATCTTTAGAGTTTCTATTCAAAAAACAACGCTGTCTTTCATCTGACTTCTTTATATGGTCAGGTACTGAAGCGTACACTATAGAGTCTTGAGGTTCGAGATTATATTCTGACTGATATTTGATAGCTTCTGTAAGTATTTCCGCTGTTAAAGGAATAATTTTACAAACCTCTAATATTTTTTCTATCAAAGCATCAAGCCTTCGCTTTTGTTCTTCTTGGCTGCTTATCAAAAATGCTGTAGTATCCTCAAAAGTACGGATTTGTTCTTGATAAGGTAGCGAGCGACTTAATTGAGAAAGTTCCTTTTTCAAATCCTGAGATAATTTCTGACGTTTCTTATTATTACGAATAAGCGTTTCATATGGTTCTGCTAAACTAAAGGCAGGTACAATCAAAGTTATTTGTTTTACTTGTGCTAAATCGAGTAACTCTTGACAACTTTCGTGTTGTTCTTGTAGAAGCGCAAGTTCTAAAACAAAATTAGATTCTACGTAAACATTCATGTAAATTACACCAGCACAGAAGATTCTATATAACCACCATGAATTACATCAAACAACCCCGAATCAATCAGCCAATCTTGGTAATCGAGCGAAAGCAAATCAACCGATGGTACAGTAATAATTTGTGTTAACCATGAAGAAACTATTAACTCCAAACTTGCTCCAGAAATCTTAGATGGTGAAACATGAGCTTTTCTGTAATATGGCTCTAGAAAAAATAAGAAATTAATTTCATAAGTTGGCTCTATAGCTTCAATTGAAATACCGACATCTTTCCACAAATAAAATTTATCTGAAAGTGCTAATAAAAAAAAGCGTGTTTCCGGTAATAACCCGTGAGCATACATATTACGACGCATTTGAGCAGCCCAATTGCTAGACGTACCGTGTCTACTTTTTACTTCAACCAAAAGTTGTAAATTTTTATCTTTTCCGTATACTGCTATATCCGCATAATTCATTCATATCACCTGAATTTCATATTTTATAACTCTTTTATTTTAAATTACTCTTTGGGTGTTTCTACACGAAAGAAGTTGTCTGCTTTTACATCAATTCGTTTGTTAGAGAAAATTATTGATTAAAAAACCGCAGAGACAAGCCACTGCGTTGGGCGGGTTTCCCGACTTGTAGCAAGTGGCGTGCGGAGAGCGCAGAGGAAAGAAATACAGAGAAATATTCTTCCTAAACAAGATATTTAAACCATCCGGAATAATACCTAAAAAATTGTATTCAGAAGAGCGTTGTAGTTAAATTTACTGTTGCAATCCAATAAAAAGCTACACCTCAGATAATCTAATTATTTTGTATTATTTCCCAGTTATGGTTAAATATCAGGGCTTCTTTAAACAATCTTTTATACTTTTTCCTATTACGTTTCTGCTGATATTTTTTCTTTCCTTTCCTTGGGTAAATGCTCAACAAATACCAAAGCCGAAGCAGTGGCAGATTAACGGCATTGCGGCTGCTTTAGATGATGATTATGATGTAGTAAAAAAAGATGCTTGGAGCAAATTATCAGAATATGAAGCTCAAGATTTAAAACTTTTACTCAGGAAACGGTCGGATGTTGCTAAAAAAGCTATTAATATTCTCAAAGATAAATCGGTTGACTCAGAAATTCGTGGCAGTGCAGCAGTAGCGTTAGAGAAGATGGGAGATGCTGCCAAACCATATGTTAAAGATATTGCCGATATTCTCAAAAATAAATCAGTTGACTGGTATGTTCGTAGGAATGCAGCAGTCGCGTTAGGGAATATGGGAGATGCTGCCAAACCATACGTTAAAGATATTGCCGATATTCTCAAAAATAAATCAGTTAACTGGAATGTTCGTAGGAATGCAGCACAAGCATTAGGAGATATGGAGGATGCTGCCAAACCTTATGTCAAAGATATTCTCGACTTTCTTAAAGATAAATCCGTTGACTCACTAGTTCGTAATAATGCAGCATATGCATTAAGAAATATGGGAGATGCTGCTAAACCTTATGTCAAAGATATTACCGATATTCTCAAAGATAAATCCGTTGACTCACTAATTCGTGATAATGCAGCATATGCATTGGGAAATATGGGAGATGCTGCCAAACCCTACGTTAAAGATATCCTCAATATAATCAAAGATAAATCCGTTGACTCACTAATTCGTAGTAATGCAGCAGAGGTATTAGGAAATATGGGAGATGCTGCCAAACCCTACGTTAAAGATATCCTCAATATAATCAAAGATAAATCTGTTGACTCAGGAATTCGTAGTAGTGCAGCAGAGGCATTAGGAAATATGGGAGATGTTGCCAAACCCTACGTTAAAGATATCCTCAATATAATCAAAGATAAATCTGTTGACTCAGAATTTGGTATTTTTGACTCAACAGTTCCTATCAATGCAGCACAAGCTTTAGGCAATATGGGGGATGCTGCGAAACCCTACATTAAAGACATCCTCAATATAATCAAAGATAAATCTGTTGACTCAGATGTTCGTAGTGGTGCAGCGCAAGCATTGGGGAATATACGACAATTAGAACTAAAAGAAGTTGTTATCGTTCTTGATAATATCTATTTCGATGGTCATCTAATTATTCCAAAATGGCGTTTCTTAACCTACTACCTTGCTGGTGGTACCGACGAAGTAAAAACCCTACTCAAATGGACTGGTTTCCCCAAAAAAGTCCCCGATAAACTAACTCACAAGGAAGCCGTTGCAACCCTAAAAATCTTCGCCAAAGTATGGCAACCCACCCAAGATTTACCTAGATTACGAAATGATTTAGCAAGAAAGATTGCTTTAGTCGCAAAAAGAGCATCTTGGCAACCCCAAGACATTATCCTACTCGAACAACATCACCGCAGCCTCCAACAAGCACGTTATAGCGAAGCCGATACCCTACAGTCGGTAATCATTAACGTCAAGGGTTGGAGATGGTTTTTTAACTTCAGAAATATCATCTTAATCCATGCTGCTTTCTGGCTGTTACTCATCTTCGCTTACCCCAAATCTCCCCAAATCCAAGCTATCTTTTTCTGGAATCCTTGGGTAAGACGCATTTTTGGTATGGGTTATGTCGGCTTTCTCCTTGCTTGGATTCCCTTTCTTCGTCGTAAATTATTTCAACCTTTCCAACCTTCTTTACTTGCTGATGCTGGTTTAAACAACTTTGACGAACAAGTATATTTTCCCGAATCTGGTGTTTCAGAAACGCAAAAAACCGAATCTTCATCAAAAATTACCCCAATTTCCCAAGCAATTCCCAATATCCAAGGTGAAATTGTACTGCAAGGAGATTCCGGTTTGGGTAAATCGATGTTTCTCCGCTACCTTGCGAAAACCTCGAAACGAATTGTCGTATATTTACCCGCTCGCAAGTGCGATAAAGGTGTAATTGAAGCGATTCAAATCAAGCTGCACGGACAAACACAAGATGCTCAATTTCTCAAAAACCTGATTTACAGCGGCGCGATTGATATCTGTATTGACGGGACTCAACGAAGTTTCCGCTGATACCCGCGCTCAAATTAAACAGTTTGTAGAAAGCTATTTCCGGGGTAATATTATCATCACTACCCAACCCTTGGAATGGGAACCACCTTCTACTGCTAAAACTTATTATTTACAACCTTTACAAGAATCGCAAATTCAACAGTTTCTATATTCTCGCGAACTACATCTTCCCCATGATGCCAAAATCAAAGGTAGCGATTACCAAAAAAATTGCGATCGCTATCTTGATAAAAGCTTGAATACTCCACAAACACCAGAAGAATTAACCGCTGTCAAACGGATTCTTTCCAACCCAATGGATTTAACGTTAGTTGCTCTGATGCTTTCCCAAGGGGAACATCCCGATTTATTCCACCTGCAAGAACAACAATACAACTTGATGGCAGAAGAATACGAACGATTTTGGAAACAGGATTTTCCCCTCAAACAGTTTTCCGAAGCCGTTTATCAAATGCGGGTTAATGATGAAAGCGCTTTACCAGATGATGAATTTTACAACGAATTAGTTTGTATGGAAGACGAGAAATACAAAATGGTAGTCAGCCGTCAGTGGCAAGATTGCTACGGTGAAGCTCAGAAAGAATGGTATTTTCGTCACGATAAAATCATGGATTACTTTATCGTTCAAACCTTCCTCGGCGAAAATGATGAAGCAGAATCTAGATTAATAGATAACATTGGCGAGCCGCGTTTTCGCGGAGTTTATTTTCTTTTGGCAACTTTACTACGTTTGAATGAAGCTAAAGATTTACGAGAAAAGTTGATCGATTACGCAGCCGATACTAAAGACCATACCGTCAGCGATACTTTTGTACAATTGTTGAGAACAAGATGATTCAATTTTGGATTTTAGATTTTGGATGCAGGGATTTTAACAACGGATGTTTTTGTTTTGGATTGGGAGTTAGGAGTTAGGAGTGAGGAGTGAGGAATTAACAGTTATAGTTATTTCTTTGAAAAAATTGGTAGTGCGAGCATCTTGCTCGCTAGTATCGAGCGAGCAAGATGCTCGCACTACAAAAATTCGTTAAGCATTGATAATTTCTCCCCATCTCCCCATCCCCCCCATCTCCCCCTCTTCCCCCTCTTCCCCCTCTCCCCCTCTCTAAAATCACTCCCTCAAAACATACCCCACACCACGCACCGTTTTAATCAACCGCTTTTCATCATTCGCTTCCAATTTCAACCGCAAGTAACGCACGTAAACTTCAATGATGTTGGAGTCTCCCATGAAATCGTAACCCCAGACTTCTTCGAGGATTTTATCTCTGGTTATGACTTGTCGGGGATGTCTGAGTAAATATTCGAGTAAATCAAATTCTTTGGCTGTCAATTCAATTAATCGCCCGTTTCGGTAAACTTCCCTAGTTCCACGGTTTAATTTTAAATCTTCAAATTCTAAATTATCTTCGCTATCTTCGTTGGATTTACTGCGAATGCGTGCCCGTACCCTCGCTAATAATTCTTCTACACTGAATGGTTTTACTACATAATCATCCGCACCCGCATCTAATCCAGCAACGCGATCGCTAACTTCGTCTTTAGCGGTTAACAAAATTATCGGTACTTTATCTCCGGTGCTTCGCAATCTCCGGCAAATTTCTAAGCCAGTCATTCCGGGTAGCATCCAGTCTAAGAGGATTAAATCGGGACTTGATTCCCGCGCCATAGTCAATCCGGTTAATCCGTCATTCGCAACGCTGACTTGATAACCTTCAAAACCCAACTCTAATTCGACAAATTTTGCTAGCTTAACTTCGTCTTCTACAAGTAAGATGTGCGGTGTCATAAAAGTAAAATATTCTAAATATATAAAATTGCTCTCTGCTGATTCTATGTATATATCATGATTTCTGTTTAATAATTGATGTTACAATAACTTCGCTTTTATCTGAGTAAAATTATTGTATATTATTTATATTTATTGGAAAAAATATTGATATCTACCATCCAAACACTAGTATGCGATAAGAAAGTATTCTAAAATTCAAAAAAATTAATAATACTATTAAATAATTAATTAGGAATCATCTATGTTGTTAGAATCTGATTATTCACAGCAGAAACAGCGAACTTTAGAGGTTTTATCATCTCTGAGTTACCGCAATGGAGAGCTTAAAAAATTTTTACAAGAAATTGCTATTAGCGTTAGTAAGTTAATTACTATTGATTGGTCTGTAGTTACCTTTTGTCAAGGGGATTTCGACAAAATTCTTGCTAGCAGTATAGAGTTAGATGATTATGAAACAACTTATTCATTGCATGGTGTTGTCACTGGAACGGTAGTAGAAACAGGAAAAAGCCTTACAGTTGATGATACTAAAACCTGTACAAAGTATGGTGCAGTACCGGAAGGATATCGTTCTTATTTAGGAGTCCCTTTACGCACTTCCCAAGGAAAAGTTATCGGTACAATTTGTTCGTTTCATCAGCAGCCACGCAAATATAATTCGGAAGAAGTTGCAATTGTTGAATTATTTGCCGAGCGTGCGGCAACTGCAATTGATAATTATCAACTTTATCAGCAACAGTGCAAATTTAATGAAATATTAGAAGCTGAAGTTGCTAAAAGAACGGAGGAATTAAAAGCAGCGCAAGCCTCACTTGTAGAAAAAGAACGTTTGGCAGCGATTGGGGAATTTGCTTCGGGAATTATTCATGAAATTCGCAACCCATTCACTACGATGAAAATGGGTTTGACTTACTTTAAAAAAATAGATAAATCCGAACCTTCTCAGATGCGCGTATCTTTAGCATTAGAAGAAGCAGATAGATTAGAAAGATTGTTAAAAGAAATCTTGCTATATGCAAAACCTCAAAAGTTAGATTTACAAGAAATAAATCTAAATCAGTTGATAGGAGAAATGTTAGAATCACTGCGAATGATACCAGCAGCAGCCCAACAGCAGATAGAATATTATCCCCCATCAACTCAGTTAAAAGTAATGGGAGATAAAGATAAACTCAAACAAATTGTAATTAATCTTGTCCGTAACGCTTGTGAAGCTGTAAGCGTGGAAGAAACAGTGAAAATTCAGCTTGAACTTGAAAATAATTCTGAAGAACATCCTGAGCAAGTATCGATTAACATTTGCAACGGTGGCTCACCCATCCCTCCAGAAATTTTACCGAAATTGACTCAGCCTTTTTATTCGACGAAATCATCTGGAACTGGATTGGGGCTGGCAATAGTTAAACGCATAGTAGAATCTCATAATGGTGAATTGCTAATTACATCTTCCGCAGAAGAAGGAACTATTATAAGTGTAAAAATACCTATTTGCCCTTAGCAATAAGCAGTAATATCTTCACCACATTCATCAGCAAGATAGCACAAAGCTTTAAAACGTAAAGTAACAACTTGCTCGTAAAGAGGATTTAATTTACACATTGGAGGAATGTGAAATAACTTGCGACCAAAAACTACGACATCGCGTTCAAAAGGACACTGTGCGGGAATCATTTTGCACAGAGAATGAGCTAATTTAGGATTGCGAACTTCTTGAGAATCTAGCCATTGACGAATAGGAGAAAGAAAGTCGGATTGAGATTGATTTTGAGTAAAGCTTGTCATGATTTTTACCAGTTTATTTAATAGTAGAGCCGGGAACTTTAAATCCTTTTATATATATAAATAGGTGCGGATTTAATCAGTTATGCATTTCTTTCCAACGAACACCTATAACTACATACAGCTATTTGAGGGTTCCGGATACTTCAACGAGAAAATAATTGTCAGATAATTGAAATATTTTGAAGAGTGAAAACTAGCTAATTCATCCAATTCCTTGTTAATGAATAAATAGTTATTTAGATATTTGTGAATTTATCTATCAAATTTAGATCAATTTTCATGCCGTTTCAATCAAAACTGATACATATTAATAATGTAGAGACGTAGCAGTGCTACGTCTCCCAGTATTTAGATTTGTAGCGATTCGGTTAAATATAGCGCTTCCCGGTCTATCGAGGTACATCTTAAAACCTCACCCCCAACCCCTCTCCTTATTAAGGAGAGGGGAGATAAAGAAAGCTGTACTTCACCAGATTGAGAAACGCTATAGTATGGGAATCTTATCTATTGAAAAAACCGGGTTTCTAGTGGTTGATTGTATTAATTCTGACTGATTCGTTTTCCCCGTAACGTCGGGAGACGTAGCACTGCTACGTCTCTACAACCTGTCAGAATTAATCAAACAGTTAACTTTAAGCTTTAAAACTAATATATAAGAACCAATCAATAAGATAAGATAGCAGCGTAGACGGCTGTTTGCCGAATATCACCCAATAACCAGCGACAAAGCAATACTGAAGATGCCCAAGTGGAAACTTGTTACCGAATTTACTTTTGATAGCGCCCATTACATCAAAGATTATAATGGTCCTTGCGGTAGGATGCACGGGCATAGTTATACAGTACGGATTGAAGCAATTAGCAGCAAATTACACTCCTCAGAATACTGTCCTCATCCAGTAATGGTTGCTGATTTTAGAAGCTTACGTTGGGCTAAAAAAGATGTGACAAAAGGAGGATTAGATCATTGCGTTTTAAACGAAGTGATGCCTCCAGAATATGAAACCACGGCAGAAATGATTGCTAAATATATATATGACGAGACGAAGAAGAAGTTACCAGAAGGCGTAAAAATTAAAGTTGCGGTATCGGAAACGGCTAACTCTTGGGCTGAGTATGAGGATGATTAAGGGTTGAGCTTTATCTAAATAGAAGTCGATGGAAATATGAAAGGTAAAACCATCAGGATTTTTTTGGTTGAAGGAACACCAAATAGTATATTAACAGCAGAAATAATCAACTGGACGGGTAAAGTAATTGTCGCACCGCGATCGCAACTTCCTGAACTAGCAAAACGTGAAGAAGCTAAACGTACAGGTGTTTATATTTTAGCTGGTGAAGATCCAGAGAATGCGCTTAGAGAAAAAATATATATTGGTGAAAGCGACAATGTTTTTAAAAGGTTAACCGAACATAATAAAGACGAAAATAAAGATTTTTGGACTCGAACAGCATTGATTATTAGTAAAGACGAAAATTTAACAAAATCGCATATCCGTTATCTTGAAAGCAAATTGATTCAGTTAGCACAGCAAGCTAGAAGAGGAACTATTAATAATAGTACTGCTCCAGAAACTCCTCCTTTACCTGAATCTGATACTGCTGATATGGATTTTTTTCTATCTCAAGTTCAAATGTTATTACCAGTATTAGGGTTTTCGTTTACTCTACCTGCACCAAGTCCGATTCCTCCGAGCGAATCAATAGATGAAAATAATAATAAAGTTAAATATCAAAATCTTTCGCCAACATTTTTTATGAAAGCATCAGGAGCAGAAGCAAAAGCTCAAGAAATCGATGGTGAATTTATTATATTAAAAGACTCAACCGCACGAAAAGAAAGTGTAAAATCTTTATCTAAAAGAAGTCGCGAATTACGCCAACAACTGATTGAAGAGGGTAAATTATTTGATAATCAAGATGGGACTTTAGTTTTCCAAGAAGATGTTTCTTTTACAAGTCCTAGTGCAGCAGCTGATGCTATTTCCGGAGCAAGTTACAACGGACGTACAGCATGGAAAACTATAGATACTAATAAAACTTATAAAGAATGGCAAGAAGCACAGATTGAGGAAGCTGAGGAGCATACAGGTATTTCCGAGAATAAACTTAGTCTTTTTAAAGAAGAGAATAAAGATATTTCTGCTCAGTATTATAGTTAAAATAATATAGAAAATAATATATCAGATATCCAGTGCTTCCCTTCCACCTCATCCCCCATACAACAGCAAAAAACAACAATTTAACCGAAGTATATCAAAGCGATCGCGGTATTCTTTACCAAGGAGACTGCTTAAATTTTTTATCTTCTATTCCTGATGAAAGCATAGATATTGTATTTGCCGATCCACCTTTCAATCTTGGTAAAAATTATGGCAAAGGTGTAAGCGATAATTTAAAAGATAATGAATATCTTACATGGTCAAAAAATTGGCTGAATGAAAGCGTTCGTGTACTAAAACCAGGAGGAAGTTTATTCGTTTTTAATTTACCTAAATGGTGCATTGAATATGGTGCATATCTCAATCAAAAAGGTATGCTTTTTCGTCATTGGATTGCTTGTAGAATGCCGAAAGCTTTTCCTAGAGGTAAGCGAATGTCTCCTGCTCATTATGGTTTAATTTATTATACAAAAGGAGAACCGGCAGTTTTTAATAAAGTTTATACACCAATACAACTTTGCCGACATTGTAGCGGTGAAATTCGGGATTATGGAGGACATCGTAAGAAATTAAATCCCAAAGGTATTAACTTAATGGATGTTTGGGATGCTCCTGAAGAAATTTGGGAAGATGCTTCTGCTGTTGATAATACGGAGCAAACCTGGACTCAACTTGAGGAAGTATGGAGCGATATTCCCCCAGTACGTCACCGTAAACATAAAAAAAGAGGAGCCAATGAATTAGCTCCAATTATGTTAGAGCGTATTATTGCAATGGCATCAAATCCAGGACAAATTATAATCGATCCTTTCGGGGGTTCTGGTACTACATTTTATGCCGCTCAAAAGCTGCAACGTTATTGGTTAGGTACGGAAATTGGTGATACTTCGGGAGCAGTTCAAAGATTAAATGATTTGAAGAATGGTAAGTTTGAAGAATGGGAATCCGCAAGAGGTAAAAAAAATAATAAAATTCAAACAGATTCTCGACAATTAGATTTATTCTCTTAAGAAAATAAGTATATCTTAAATCAAAGCACGACCATCTGTTCCTTTAGTAATTGTTGGTACATTACTATCTATTGCATCATGCTCTACAACAAATACTTCTAAGAATCCTTGTTCGAGATTAACAGCCCGCCAAACATCAAAGTAAGGTTCTAATTCCTCATAATTACCAATTCGATCGGTAAGGTAAGCATAAAGTTTTCTACTAGGAAGCACCAAAGCTGAACCTAAAAAGACTCCTCTTAAAAGTCCTAAAACCATTTTATTCACAGCGCGGTGACTGGAGGAAATATTCCCAGTTTCCCATTCAAGAGCAAAAAAATCACCATTCAACCTTTTGGTTGCATCTACTCTTCCAGGTGAACGAGTAGCATAGGTAATTTTAGTTTCTAGTTCCCAACCAAAATTTTCTTGAAGAGCAGCCATACAAGCATTTTTAATCGGTTTAACACCGTTACCATGTCGTGCAGGATTAATCGTAAAGCTTGATGTACCAACCGGGTAAACAATCAAATCAATAGCGCTGCGGATTTCGCTTTGAATAACAGACCATTCTTGAGACTTTTCAAAGTCACCACGACTAATTAGCGATACCTCTTTTATGATTTTCAAGGTTTGTGAATTCTTCTACTCAATCACAAAAGTGTAAATTTATTCAAGTTTATTTGCAAGCTAAGGTAGTCAAATTATCACTGGGGTAAAGTATGCTTTCGTAAGGCTATTTATTCATAAAGTTTCGTAGCAAGGAAGCAAGGAATAAATTCCTGACTACGAACCCATACATAAGAATTTAAATTGATTCATCAAAAAAGAAGCGCGTAGCAATTTCAAAGGCTTCCCTTGAAGTTACTATCGAATCTTTACCGCTATGGCTTTTATGGATAAATGTTCTTAATGCCCCTGGTATTTGAGCATAGGTTTGTTTGACTAATCCATCAGCTACGATTGTAATTCGTTCCATACTCGTTTGCGACTGAAAACAATCGGTTTGCGAAGGATGCTGCTCTCATGTCATAAGTACGATAATTAGTACCAACTATAGTTAGCAATCTTTCTAAAGGAAAATATTTGTGAAAATATTTTGCATGTGTGCGAGTTCTTGAATAAAGTTGATTAAACGCACAAGTGCCTTACCATAAGTTGTAAATGTTCTATCGTTTAAATCGTAGTAGCGAAATACCCAAATCGTTTAACAAACATCGTCTACCGATTCAAGCAAATATAAAGCCATTGCTGGATCGATAACTACTAATTAAAATAATAGGCTGGGAAGTTCGTGTAGGTTGAGACGGGAGCAACTCCTCAAAAATTAGTTATTGAATTTAAGTAGTTTATCTATGACTTTTATACCTAAAATAAATAAGCTTGCGTATTTACTCTTAAAAATATATGTAGGGTTGCATTAACAATTATTAAATTTAACTACTATATAGCAATCCGTTTTTATTTTTGAATAATTCGTAGAGGTTAGGGAATAGGGTTGGGGAGAATAAGGAACAGAAAATGTACGCTCGTCTTATTCAAAATTTTGCGAAGTAATCCGATATAAGCACCAATCTTAGTTAAGCTGAAAATTGGTATTTGTTTGAAATTGATTTAATTAGACTAGTCTTTTTATTGTCAATCGGATTTTCCCGTAGGAAAACCACACCTACTAAAGCAAACTTTTATATCCATAAAGTCACTTTTGGAGGTTAAGCTTTAATAAAGTAGCTTTTTATTACAAAAAGTGAAAACTAACTTTCAGTTCCTGTTAACTTTTTAATTGCGCTGTTTGAGAAACCCCTAATGCTAGAGCGAATTTTTGATTATCTTCAATATAATTTCAGCATTGAAGCATCTATAGTCCTACTTATTCTAATTTTTCTGGAAGCCATTCTATCGGCAGATAACGCGATCGCCCTTGCAGCCATTGCCCAGGGGCTTGAAGACAAAGAACTCGAACGTCAAGCACTCAACTTCGGTTTGGTCGTTGCATACGTGCTGCGAATTACTTTACTATTGACGGCTACTTGGGTACAAAAATATTGGCAGTTTGAGTTAATCGGCGCAGCTTATTTACTATGGTTGGTATTTCAGCATTTCACCACTGATAAAGAAGAAGATAGCGAACATACCGCCCGCTATGCATCGCTGTGGCAGGTAATACCGGTAATTGCCTTCACCGATTTAGCCTTTTCTTTGGATAGCGTCACCACTGCGATCGCCGTTTCAGATACGAAATGGTTGGTAATAACAGGAACCACAATCGGCATTGTTACCCTAAGATTTATGGCAGGTTTATTTATCCGTTGGTTGGATGAATTTGTCTACCTCGAAGATGCAGGCTATATTACCGTCGCATTCGTAGGTTTGCGTTTGTTATTGAGAGTAGTCAACGAAGCTTTAGTTCCACCTCAATGGGTAATAATTACTGGTATTGCCATCGTCCTAGCCTGGGGATTTTCCAAGCGCACAGATCCCACAATTGCCGAAGAAAGCGAAAAAACAGAAGTAACTAATTAGGAAATTGGGCATGGAGAATTGGGAGTAGTTAAGGTTAAAGGTCAAAATTATTTTTGTCTTCCCCTTGTCCCTTTGTCTCCCCTCTCCCCATGTCTAGAAAATCTTAGCTGTTAATTATTTAGAAAATTTCTCATTCAACCAAGGCATAACTTCTGGCTGCCAGCTGACTAATTCATCATTGCTGAACCATAAGGAAATTTCTCTTTGTGCGGTTTCGATAGCATCGGAACCGTGGATAATATTACGGCCAATATCAACTCCGAAATCACCACGGATAGTTCCGGGTTCTGCTGTTAGGGGATTGGTTGCACCAATCATCTTTCTCGCAGCAGCAACAACACCTTCACCTTCCCAAACCATTGCGACAACCGGGCCGGAAGTAATAAATTCTACTAAGCCAGCAAAAAACGGTCTTTCTTTATGAACGTCGTAATGGGATTCAGCTAATTCCCGGCTAACTTTCATGAATTTCAAACCAACTAAAGTAAAGCCTTTGGTTTCGTAGCGGCGAATGATTTCACCAGCTAATCCACGCTGTACACCATCGGGCTTAATTGCTAAAAATGTGCGCTCCATCACTATCTCCTATAAATTAATGAATCTATCACTTGTTAGAATGTCCGTCGCGATTCGTTTTTTGTCAATACTCAAATTTAGGGAATTGGGAATTGGGCATGGGGCATGGAGAATAGTAGGAAGTTAGGAGTAGGGAGTAGGGAGTAGGGAGTTAGGAGTTAGGAGTAGGGAGTAGGGAGTAGGGAGTTAGGAGTAGGGAACAGTTATTTAATTTTGGATTTTGGATTTTGGATTAAAATCTTTTCTCCCAATTACCAATTACCAATTACCAATTACCAATGCCCCAATTGCTCCAAAAATTTATACCTTGCGTATCTTCCCACACAGACTCGAATGCGTTAAATTGTAATCTCGTGGGTGAAGTACGAAGGTGACTAGTAAATGGGTGTTGAGTCAGGCGCTACATCGGTTGGAGTAGGAAAATTCTCATTGAATGGTAAAAAAGCTAAAGCTAAATTAAGTAACAATAAAAAAATTCAGAAACTTCTGCCACCTAGTACGAAATTAGATTCGCCCCAAAACAATTGGACAATCGAAGAAAGTGAAGCACTCTACCGTATTGAAGGTTGGGGACAACCTTATTTTTCGATAAACGCGGCTGGTCATGTTACAGTTTCTCCGAAGGGCGAACGTGGTGGTTCTCTGGATTTGTACGAGTTGGTTAAAGCCCTCAAACTGCGTAATTTGGGTTTACCTTTGCTGATTCGCTTTTCTGATATTTTAGAAGACAGAATCGAGCGTCTTAATGCTTGTTTCGCTAAAGCTATAGCTCGCTATAATTATCCTGGCGTTTATCAAGGCGTATTTCCCGTTAAATGCAATCAGCAAAGGCATTTTATTGAGGATTTAGTACGTTTTGGCAAACCCCATCAGTTTGGCTTGGAAGCAGGTTCTAAGCCAGAATTAATGATTGCTTTGGCACTGCTTGATACTGCGGGAGCTTTGTTAATTTGTAACGGCTACAAAGACAGTGAATATATTGAGACTGCGATGTTAGCTCAGAGACTAGGGCAAACTCCAATTATAGTTTTAGAGCAAATTGAAGAAGTTGATTTAGTCATTGAAGTTAGCCGTCAATTAGAAATTCAACCAATCTTGGGAATCCGCGCTAAACTTAGCACTCAAGGTATGGGACGCTGGGGAACTTCAAGTGGCGATCGGGCTAAGTTCGGTTTGAATATTCCGGAAATTATTCGCGCTGTTGACAAATTACGAAATGCCGATTTGCTTGATTCTTTACAGCTTTTGCATTTCCATGTCGGTTCGCAAATCTCAGCGATTAATGTAATTAAAGATGCTATCCAGGAAGCAAGCCGCATTTACGTTGAGCTAGTTTCCTTGGGAGCAAATATGAAATATCTTGATGTCGGTGGTGGTTTGGGGGTTGATTATGACGGTTCTCAAACCAACTTCTACGCTTCTAAAAACTACAATATGCAAAACTATGCTAACGATATTGTCGCAGAGTTAAAAGATGCCTGTAGAGAGCAAGATATTCCCGTACCAACACTGATCAGTGAAAGCGGACGAGCCGTTGCTTCCCATCAGTCGGTACTAATTTTTGACGTACTCAGTACCAGCGAAGTACCTTGCGATTCACCCGAACCAGTTCAAGAAGGTGAATCTCACATTATTTCCTATTTGTGGGAAACCTATCAATCTATCAGCGAAGAGAATTATCAAGAATTTTATCACGACGCGGTTCAGTTCAAAGAAGAAGCCATTAGTCGTTTCAATTTGGGAATTTTATCTTTGAGGGAACGAGCCAAAGCCGAACAATTATACTGGGCTTGTTGTTATAAAATTCTTAACATCATTAAGCAGCAAGAATACGTACCAGATGACATGGAAGACTTAGAAATTATTATGTCTTCTATTTATTACGTGAATCTTTCGGTGTTTCAATCGGCACCAGACTGTTGGGCGATAGACCAGTTATTCCCGATTATGCCCATACACCGTTTGGATGAAGAACCTACACGGCGCGGTATATTAGCTGACCTCACCTGCGACAGCGACGGAAAAATTGATAGCTTTATCGACTCGCGAGACGTTAAATCTGTTTTGGAACTACATCCTTTCAGAGCAGGAGAACCTTATTATTTAGGTATGTTTCTGAATGGAGCTTACCAAGAAATAATGGGTAACTTACATAACCTCTTTGGCGACACTAACACCATTCACATTCAACTTACACCGAAGGGATATCAAATTAAACACGTAGTTAAAGGCGACACCATGAGCGAGGTAGTAGGTTACGTACAGTACGATGCCGAAGACATGGTAGAAAGAATCCGTCAGCGTTGTGAAGAAGCCTTAGAAGCAAACCAGATTACTATCGCGCAATCCCAGCGACTATTACAAACCTACGAACAAAGTTTAAGTAGGTATACTTATTTAAGTTCGTGAATCAACACCTGGAACCTCACCCCCAGCCCCTCTCCTTATTAAGGGAGAGGGGTGTAAGAATTCTTCTTTCCCTTCTCCTTGACAAGGAGAGGGTGCGCGTCAGCGCGGGGTGAGGTTTCGAGTGTATTGTACTCAACAAATAATTGTGTCAGCTAGTATCGAATAAAAATATATCAAAGTATACTCATCTATCTTCAAAAGAAATACAAACCTTTGTCTTCGCTGGAGATAATGATTGTTTATTCTTAACAACAATTTCCACATCACAATCGAAAGCATTCAAAAACCGAAAAAGTCGCTCTATTGAAAAACCAGGTAATTTTCCTTTTATTAAAGCAGATACTTTTGGTTGATCTATTCCTAATATTCTTGCAGCTTCTTTTTGAGTAATTTTTTGCTCTGCGATAATTTTGGCAATTTGACGGGCTAATTCTGCTTTAATAACTAATTCTTCTGGATTCGCTAAACCTAAATCAGCAAATACATTTCCACTACCTTTAGTAACTTTTATTTCTTCACTTTTAAAATTTTCTGTCATAAAATAGCCCTTTGATTCACTATTGATAGTTTTGTTCGTAATGTTCTTTAGCTCGTGTTAATCGTGCTTCTATTAATTCAATTTCTTTTTTTGGTGTAGAAATTCCGCGTTTGGATTTCTTTTGAAAACTATGTAAAATGTAAATTACATTTGCAAATTTAACTGTATACACAGCTCTGTAAGTATCGCTATCAAAATTCTCAACAATTTCTAATACTCCAGCACCCTTAAATCCTTTAAGTGGTTTAACGGCTGAATGTTTGTCACCACGTTGAGCCAAGTACAAAGCATAACCCATCACCTGCTGTACTTCTTCTGGAAACTCTTTCAAATCATCAAGCGAGCTACCAACCCATTCAACTGGTTTTAATAAATCACTCATATTCTCAATATGCTAGTTTTGGCATATTTTGTCAATCATTGATGAGTCAGGGTAAGGAGTGGGGAACGCTAAAACACAGATATATGCTAGGATTCAGAGTTAAGGAACACATAACGCGAGTTAAGTTATGGAGCAAGTTACATTACCTTCCGTTCTTACCTTGGAAGAAGTTTCAGAATATTTACGTTTGCCGATTGAAACTTTGCAGCGTCAAGCTCAATTAGGAAAACTTCCAGGTCGTAAAATCGAAAATGAATGGAGATTTTTGAAGGTAGCTATTGATGATTGGTTACGTCAAAATAGTCGCTCTACCTTACTTCAACAAGCGGGTGCTTTTGCTGATGATGCTTCGCTGACGGAATTAAGAGAAAGTATTTATCAAGCCAGAGGACGTTCGGAAGTTGATGAGTAAATATAACCATAATACTAACGAGGACGATTTTCTCGTCCGTGGTAGACGCGCAAAATGATCGCGTCATCTTCAAGAATGACGTAGTGAATCATATAACCGTATTTCCCAAAAGGAACTAAGAGTTTGCGTAAACCTGCGATTTCATCTACTATTGCACCTCGACGGGGGTTCTCCTGCAAACTTTCAGCGGAAGAAACAATTGTTTGTATTGCTCGTGCTGCTGCTTCCGGATTATTTACTTTTATAAAATCGTAATGGCGATTTAAGTCATCAGTAGCGTTTTGAGTCCAAACTATCTGGGACATTAGTATTCTTCGTTGCTTCCTAAATTATCAGCCCATTCGCGTACAACACTATGTGGAATCCCAGAACCTTTACGACGGTATTCTTTAAGGGCTAATTTACTTTGCTCAATCATTTCGGCTTCGGTAAGAGGTTGAAAATTTAATGCTGAGTCTACCTCACCGTATTCAAAGGATTGTTCTACAACTTCAGTCGGTTGATTTATAATTAACTGCTCAAAATCTTCTAAATTCTCAGATGAACTCGTTAACCATGTTAAAAGGATAGTTTTGACTTCTTCTGGTGGCAATGGTTCAAGATGCTCTAATATTTGCTGCTTAATATTGCTTGCTGTCATAATTTTTAAATTTTGTACTAGTTTTATGTATATAAATCAATGGTAAAGCATCATATAGAGAAAGAATCTATCAAGCTAGGGGACGTTCGGAAGTTGAAGAGTAATAAATTAATATAGCGCGTTATTTTTATCATAAATAGTGATTGGTGCGTGACGTTCGTAACAAAATTTTGTGCTGTGTTCAAATTCTTTCATAACGTCACACACCCTACAAATAATTAACAATTACCAATTACCAATTACCAATTACCAATTACCAATTACCAATGCCCTATGCCCTATGCCCTATGCCCTATGCCCTATGCCCTATGCCCTATGCCCTATGCTCCATTACCAATTACCAATTCCCAATTCCCAAAAACAAAACCCAGCTTCTTGAAAAAGAAACCGGGTTTTATGTGATTTAATATTCAAATTCCCGTTCAATTAGGATTTGTTTCTAACAACTCAGCAATAGCTTGACGTTCTGCGGGATTATGAGCGGGTGGTGTTTGACGGGCATCGGTAATTAACCAATCCAAAGCTGCTGCTTGAACGTCAATTGATGCTCCGGTTTTATCGACGCAGTAACGACCGTAAACTAGTTTATCAACTAACATTACTCCAGGGCCAAGGCGAGAATATTCAAAAATCACGCTGTTTTCTACGGTAGCACCGCTACATACGCAGCAGGAAGGGCCAATATAAACCGGGCCAACTATTTTAGCTCCATCTTCTATTTTGGTCATTGCACCAATGTAAACTGGGCCGGTAATATCTACTTTGTCCCAATTGACAGCAACGTTTAAACCAGTGTAAATTCCTTCTTTGACTTGATTTCCGGGGATTTGGACGTTTTTGATTTGCCCTGAAAGTACGCCGCGAATTGCTCGCCAATAATCAGGTACTTTACCGATATCTACCCATTCAAAGTCCATTGCTTTGGCGTAGAATGGCGCACCCATTTCTACAAGTTTGGGGAATAAGTCGCCACCGATGTCATACTCAACATTAGAAGGAATATGTTCAAATATCTCTGGTTCAAAAATGTAAATACCAGTACTGATATTTGTACTTTTAGCTTCCTCGACAGTTGGTTTTTCTTGGAATTCCTTGACACGGCCATCATCATCGGTAACAACAATACCGTAACTAGAAACTTCTTCTTTAGGTACGCTTTTAGTGACGATTGTGGCGATAGAACCCTTTTCTCTATGCCATTTCACGGCAGCAGTTAAATCCAGGTCAATTAAAGCATCACCGCATAATACAATAAAAGTATCGTCGAAAAACGTTTTAAAGTCCTGAATTTTTCTCATTCCACCAGCAGAACCGATGGCTTTTCCGACTAATTTACCGTTATCATCAATACTACCTTCAAAAGAATAACCAATTTCTACACCAAACCGCTGACCGTCACGAAAATAACTTTCGATTTCTTCAGCCAAATGACTAACGTTGACCATAATTTGATCGAAGCCATGCTGACGTAACAGTTCAAGCAAAAATTCCATCACTGGCTTTTGCAGGATGGGAATCATCGGTTTGGGAGTTGTATAGGTAATCGGACGAACGCGAGTACCTTTACCCGCAGCCAAAATCATTGCTTTCATAAATACTTAGTCCTCAACCACAAGCCAGTTTACGTAGATTAAGCGATACTTCATCATCTGTTTTAATTTGTATCAAGTCATCCCTAAAAGCACGGATAATGCACTTATAATGCATTCATATAATAGGTATTGGCAGATAAAACGATCCGAAATTGCCAATATTCCAGTTTACTCACATTTGAGTGTCCAACTCAAAGCTCGCATATAAAGCTTTCTCGAAAACCAGAGCGGCGGCAAAAAGCCATATCTGTTTTCTGTACTAAAGAGCCGGATTATTCCTCTCTCAGAAATTAACTCGCTGCTTGAGACATCGGATTACTATTGCATTCTGCAAGCAAGCGGATTTTTACTTCCTGATAAAAATCTTCTTGATATAACTCTACTTTCGATTGAGCCGAGAGCAGCAGCAATGCCCAGAATACGCTCACAGTATGAGAATTTTCACCATGAGAATGGTCTTTACCTAAATCCGATATTGACTGAGTTTGCGACCACCACTCCACCAACTGTTCCAAATTCATCCAGTTTTCTCCTAGATGTAGCTCGGCTGTTTTAGTCTGCAAAACTTGTTCTAATTCTCCAGCAACCGCTGTGAGATTTTCTTGATGTGCTAATTCTAATGCTGCCTTTAGAGTTCTAATACCGGGCTGGCGTTTTTTTGCCAAAGGTCTGGTTTTTTGTACCAATTGCAGTTGGTTAGCCATTACCTGCAACTGGTCTATTAACTCTTGTAAACTTACCCGACGAGCAGGTGGAGGCATTGCGGAACGTCGCCGCCGCAACTGTTTCTCCAAAGGCAGCCTAGCTATACGCTCATTCAACCCATCTTCACCATCGAGCAGAAACTCATCAGCCATTGAAGCATCTATTTCGTCTTCTGCTGACTGCAATTCCATCAAAGTATTAGCTTTGAATAACACCAGCATCGAAGCCGATAAAAATGCTTGTCCCGATTGAGACAAATCTGATTCATACCCCTTCCGCCTTTTCTCAGGTGCCATGAGTTCTATATAACGGTCTATCACCTCAACTACCTGCACATCCCAAGGATCAATTTCTCCTCGTTCGGCTTGATTAATAAGTTGTGCGATCGTTTCTAAAAGCTCAGAAGCATCCATCGACAAGTACTAGAATTTAGGTTAAAGGTCAAAGGATAGGAGTTAGGAGTTAGGAGTTATAAGTAGTGAGTAGTTAAGAATTTAAAAGTTTTTTTACCCCCCTCTCTCCCTTCGGGTTCACCACTTCTCTCAACGGAGGGAACCTCCGCACGAGAGTGGATTCACCATCCCCCATCAAGCGTTAGCTGAATCGCTAGCTGCTGTTAAAGAAGGTTGCAGGGATTGAACTTGAGCTTGGTACTCTTCAATCTTGGATTCTAATTGTTGAATTTTAACGTTCTTTTGATGAACTTTTTGACCAGACCATAATAGTCTTTCCAAATGAGTCCAAACGCTAAATAACCAAGCTAAAACTCCACCCAAGCCTAATGCTATAAGCAACTCAACTGAAATTGGTGCTTGCACTTCCATACCTGGAATTAGATGAATGGTTCCTAATTCTGTATTTTCTATACTGAATAAAGCGAAAGCTAAACAAAAAATAAAAATTATCGCAAAATTTACTTGTCTCATTGGAAACTATCCAGTTAAGTAATTAATTGTTGCTATTGTTTCCCCAGTCTTTCCAATCAATACCATTGTGAATGGTAAATATTAGTTGTGCAACGCCTGATATCTTGCACTGGTATCAATGCAGTGGTTACACACATACGACCAATAAAGTATAAGAATAAAATTCACCAGGAAAGTATATCACGATATTTTTATACCTTTACTCAGAAAAAATAAAATAATATTTTAATTTCGATCTTTATACTGAGGCAAGAATAAAAATAGCGACACAAAAGGTAAGGACATAATTTTGAATTAACTTTTCCCTAACTTTTCTGCTCTAGCAATCTGAAGACCGGATATATTTTTCATTGGCATTCATCTATTCCTCTTTAGACTACTTACAATCGTTTTATATAACCAGTATTAAAGAATACTAATCGGGAAGAAATTAGGAGTAGGGAGTAGGGAGTAGGGAGTAGGGAGTAGGGAGTAGGGAGTAGAAAGTAGAAAGTAGGGAGTAGAAAGTAGAAAGTAGGGAGTAGGGAGTAGAAAGTAGGGAGTAGAAAGTAGAAAGTAGGGAGTAGAAAGTAGAAAGTAGGGAGTAGAAAGTAGAAAGTAGGGAGTAGGGAGTAGAAAGCGTGTGAAATTATAAGAAGTAAGTAGTGCGAGCATCTTACTTGCTTGCGACTACAACTGAGTTAAAATGCTCGCACTACTATTTTGAGAGCAACTGGTAACTGGTAACTGATAACTGTTCACTGTTCGCTGTTTTTCTGAATAGCGTCGAAGGTACCTTTAACAGTTCCTGCGATCGGAATGGCAACTAAAGTTCCTAATAATCCGGCAATCTCGAAACCGACTAAAATCACAACGAAAATCCAGATGGGATTGAGTCCGATAAAATTTCCTAGCAATTTTGGGGCTATCAGATTATCTTTAACCTGCTGCATCAATATTGAGAAGAATGCTAATTGAGTTGCTAACCACCAATTTTGTAGCAGCAGCAATATAGTAACGAAGCCAATACCTAAAGTTGCTCCAATAAAGGGAATAAGCTGGGATATGCCGATGACTACAGCAAATAAAAAAGCAAATGGAATTCCAATAACTAAAAAAATTGGTGTCAGACTTGCCACCATGAACAGTGCTAGTAAAAATTGGCTGAGAAAAAAGTAGTGGAAATTCAGTCTTAAAGATTTACTTAAAGGAAGTCGGATTTTTTCGGGTAGGAGATTTACTAAGCCATACCAAAGGCGATCGCCATATAAAAGCATATAAAACGCCAGCACTATAACTAAGATGGTATTTACTAACGTTGATACCAAGGTTCCCGCAAATCCTACGGCACCAAGCGGTAATTCCTTGAGTAAGTTTTCGATGCTGGCATTAGTTTGATTAGCTAATATTTTTAAGTTGATTAACGGTAAGTGCCGTCTTTTCGCTATTGCTTCAACTTGTTCTAACTGGCTTTGAAAGCTGTTTAACCAATCGGGGATTTTATCAGTGAGTTGAGTAGTTTGATTAATTACAAGAGGTACGAGGGTAATACCGATCAGAATCAGCAGCGCTAAAGTCAACAATAAAACTATAGTTACTGCCCATTGGCGTGAAATACGAGCGCTTTCTAAAAATCGAACTGGATAATTGAGCAAAAAAGCTAGGATTGCTGCAATACTTAAAATAGTAAGTGGATGACGAAAGTAATGAAAAACTACAGAGAGCAGTCCCACGTTAAGAGCTATAATCGGGGCGCTCAAACCATATACTAATAAGTTTTTTAGGGAAGCCCAACGGCGCATCCGCATATTTTTTTTAATTTTGTAGTATTTCTATAATTTTGCAATCAAACAATTGTAATGGATAAAAATATAGCTAACCTTCGTCAAGACTACACTTTGCAGGGCTTAAGCGAAACCGAGATTGATTCTAATCCTTTTGCACAATTCAAAGAATGGTTCGATCGAGCATTGAGTGCCGATATCCTAGAACCAAACGCCATGATGGTGGCGACTACTACAACAGAAGGTAAACCGTCGGCGAGAATGGTGTTGTTAAAAGATTTTGACGCACGCGGTTTTGTCTTTTATACCAACTACAATAGTCAAAAAGCACAAGAATTAGCAGAAAATCCTCAAGCTGCTTTGGTGTTTTGGTGGGCAGAATTGCAACGTCAAGTAAGAATTTGCGGACGAGTAGAAAAAATCTTAGACAGTGAATCAGATAAATATTTCTACAGTCGTCCTTTGAGCAGCCGCTTGGGTGCTTGGGCATCTAATCAAAGTGAAGTTATCGAAAATCGAGAAGTGCTTGAGCAACACTTGGAAGAATTAAAAGAAAAATATCAAGATCGAGAAGTTCCTCGTCCGTCTCATTGGGGTGGAATTCGAGTTATACCAGCAGAAATGGAATTTTGGCAAGGACGTTCGAGCCGTCTTCACGACCGTTTAGTTTATACAAGAATGGAAGATGGTAGTTGGAAGATTGAGCGGTTGTCGCCTTAGAGGTTGATTTCATGGTTAATCTGGCGGTTGAAACCGCTGCTACATAAGCGAAACCCACCTCCGTGGGTTAAATAATTTTCGTTGACTTTAGCTATTAGCCTCTTAATTGCATTTCCTGGTGAATGTCGAGAACGATAAAAACTTTAAATTAAAGATATTTGTAGCAATATAAACCATTGGTATAATTCATGAGTCAAAGGTTTTAATTTTTAGGAATGGCCGCAACTGACACAATTTTCTTGTAGGGTGTGTGACGCTACGAAAAAATATGAACGTAGTAATAAGACTTTTAGCGTCACGCACCAACCGGGTATTGTGATAATTTCGTAAGTCCTGAATTTTTAGAATAATTTAAAAACTATATTCTATTACTGACATTCACAGGTTTATTTATTAACTTTACCTTTGATAAACAAACAAATCTTGTAACTGTCAGTCGCTACAGATGCTTTGGAATACTAGGGAAAAAAGTATCTCAATATTCTTTCGATGAAATTGTAGATATCAAATATAACCGTATATATTTAGGCGATTCTGGATACGGAAGTCAAGTTTTCTTGGTAGTACCAGACGGTGAAATCAAATTAAATCCCATCGGAATGATTTCAAAATATATAGATGGTTGTTATGTTGTAATAACTATTAAAAAGTTTATAGAAATGAAATAATTTTTAGTCCACGAAGGTGGACTTTGCCTGTGTAGCCGTGAATTCCATTCGCCAGATATTTATTTTTCACCCCCCAAAACAAAAGACACGACTTTTGCCGTGCCCTTACATTGCCGAGGAATCCATAATTCTTATTTCATTTCTTCCTCGTCATCCCAAGGAGGAATTTCTCCGGTTGCTCTTGGTGTCAAATTGAATTTTTCTAACTCAGATGGTATTTCTGCGGTAATTGTTGGAGGTTTTGATTTATCATCCTGCTGAGAATTTTCGTCATCATCCCACGGTGGTATTTGTCCAACTATTTTGGGAGAAGTAGCAGGAATTTCGGCGGTAATTATAGTTGTCCGAACTTTGCTGTTTTTCTTTTTAGTTTCAGGTTGGCAGCTATTTTCTGAAGTATCAGTTTTGCTAGCTTGAATATCTTCTTCTTGAGATTTCTTACTCAAAGTTTTGATTTTGATTGGCAATTTTTTGTCTTTTTTCTCAGACATCGCAATTCGTTCCTATTCCTATGTTTAATTAAATTTAATTAAAAATTAAATTCTGCAATTAAATCCAGTTCATCTCCTTAAGGATTTCTCCGACGTGTTTAACAAATCTTTCCCCCGTCATTTCAGGCAATTCGTGAATCTTATCTAATTTCTTCATCAGTACATATTGCAAATCAGTAAACCTTTCACGCACTCCTTGGAAATCTGGATCTCTACTTGCCCAATCCCAAAGATTGCGATCGCTATCTCTAAGTAAGGCGTAGACTAAGTACTGACGGGCTTTTTGCTTTGTTTGCTTATCACCGTTATTTTGGGCAGTAAAAATTGCATACCACGAAGCTAAGTTGTACAAAAATCGGGAACTTAAATCGGATTCTCCATTCCACTGTTTCTCTAATAGCTGTATTTCTTTTTGAGCTTCTTCGACGAGAATTTTATCTTTTGTTAGTAATTGCGCCATTGCTTTACCAACTTTAATCCTCCGTCTTACAGTTTCATCTTCACATCTAACTAGTGCTTTTTCGTATTGTAAAATCGCTTGTCGCTGAAGGTTTATTCTTCTATTTTCTTCAAATTCTCTTCCTTGAGTGCTGTAAGTATCGCCTAAATTTTCGTAAGGTTGATACCAGTTAGGATCGAATTCTACCGCTGCTTGCAAATCTTCAATCGCTAGTTGATAAAAAAAGCTGCCATGAGTTGGAGCGCTGGCATAATTAATTACACCGAAAAAGTTATGTATTTGCGATTGATATCTTTTACACCAATTGCCTAAATAATACCAAGGCACATTAGCTAGCATTTCTCGTTTTGAAAGCTCCACCGCTAACCACCGAGTAGCAGGTTTTAATAACAACCTAAAACGGTCTTTTAATTCGGGATATGTTTCAATAATCGGTAACTCAAATTCTTCATCAGTTACCGTTTTAGATGCCGTTTTTGCTACTGTTTTAATTACCGTATCAGTTACACTTTCTGTTTTATTTTCTTCCCAAATAGTGTAAAGCTTTGAAGCACCATGACCTTGAATATTTGTAACTTCAAAAGTTATTCCCAGTCTGTTGTAATCTTCACCTTGGCTTTGCAAGATACTAGTTACTTTAGTTCCATAAGGTGGAAATATAATTTTGAGCAGGCTTACCAAAGGATCGATTTCATCCGGTGTAAACTCGTTTAGCGAAGCGACTAAATTAGAAAGTCTTTCATCCGGAGTTGTTTGAGGTAGAGGTAACTTGTCTGGACGACGATAAGTTCGCAGCCCATTACTATTAATATGTTCTTTGAGACGTTGGTGAACTCCCTTCATTTCTCGCACCAATCTTTCCCGTCCCAACTGACTCAAACCTGGTAAAACAAACTCCATACCTTCCGCACCAGAAGCATTAGCAAAATTATCAATAATTAGTTGGGATGAACGGGAAGTAACTAATATTATAATTCGCTGGATGACGGCAATACTCAGTAAGATAATTACCAATTTTGCCAGAAAAAAAACTATCCTGTTAAAGCTTTTATCTACTCTATCCAGATTTGCCAGCACTTCTTCCACAGAAGACTTTGGTTTTTTTGATTGTTCTAACTCCGATGCAGCAACAACGATCGGTGTCTCAGTTCTTTTAGAATTAGATATCGGTGCTTCAGAACACCCCGAACCAAAACTTATCGCTACAAAAGTAAATACTAATACAAGCCTTTTTTTCACAACCGCTGCAATTGAATGGTTTTTGTGACAGCAGATATTATCCGCGTATCATAAATTACGTATTCTTAACACGGATTTTTTTAATTGGCAACAATTTTCAGCGAACAGTTAGCAGTTATCAATTATCAATTACCAATGCCCCATGCCCCATGCCCAATTCCCAACTCCTAACTCCTAACTCCTAACTCCTAACTGCTCACTCCTAACTCCTAACTGAAAACTGAATCCTCGGATCTGGCATAAAGCGGTATCTGAGGAAAATTCCCAATCCAACAAATAGAACAATTAACAAAGTTCCAATTCCCATCGGGCTGGGAAGCCAGAAAACCGCTTCAATGTGATTTAGCTGTCCCTGGTTTGAGTTTCCATGAAAGCTGCTTATTATTTTCCAATGGTTCGATAGAATCTTCAGTTTGTTCAATGCTCGATGCACCCCAAGGAGTGTTCAAACTGAATTCTAAATCAATAATTGAACCAGTGTTAGTTAAAGCGTTACCTTTACTGGAAATTAAACCCAAAGAACGCAAGTCTAGATCGTAAATTAACTGGTTGCGTACTAACAGTAAAAAATTACTCTGTTTTAAAAGTAAGTTTGAATCAATTTTCGGTAGTTCGGATTCCGATTCCGCTTTCTTAGAGCGCGATTTAGGATCATTTCTTGAATTAAAAAATGTGTTGTATTTTCTTTCTAGTTCCCTACCATTACTGAAAGGAATAGTTACAATTACTTCTTCTTGGGAAATTCTTTTTGCTTTTCCATCTAGTTCGCGGGCGCGTCTTTCAATGCTATCCAACCATTCATAAACGGCATCGCCACTAAAACTAGTAAGTTTGTCTCCTAATGTAATATGCTGTACGAATTTACCGTAATCAGCATTGTTTAAATTTATTCCTAAATCGTAATCTACACACCCAGAAAGTAACAGCGATGCTAACAGTAAAATGCATAGAAGCCGCATTCGTTTAAAAAGGCTTTTAATTAATCGCATCGCGCTACGAGAAGAATTCCTTTTATAGCTAAATCGTGACATAATTACAAAATTTAATCGATTTACAGATTTTGTTATTTTTAGTGGCACTATAGCGGGTAATTGTTTAGAAACTTAACCAAAATAAGCTACCCAAAGTTACCGCAATAACAAATAATGCCAGCCAGATAAAGCGATTGTCTTGAGTATTAACCTGAGTAAGATCAATAAATTCCATTTCCTCAACTTCTTTAACTGTGGAAGATTTTTTAAGAGACGCAGCCGAACGAATTTTACTTTTATCGGATAATGTTCCTAAATCGGGTATTTCAGTCATCCACTCCTTGGGACGTTCCAATTTAGGTGCTTTAAAGATATATTGCAATCGCTTGGCATCTTTACTAGTCTCTGGGTAAGGATGACGCTTAAGCAGTTCGCAAAGCTCTATGGCTTCTTGATTTTGTCCGGCTGCTTCATAAGCTGTTGCCAACCATATTTGCACCTCACCACCAAGACGACTATTGCGCTCCAATAAAGCACAAGCCTTGTTCAACTCCTCAACAGCTTGGCGATATTTACCATTTTCAAAAGCAGCTTTACCATTACGGTAGCGCTGTCTAGCAATTTCTAAACTTTCGGAACTCACGTTGAAAAATATAAATAACCATCAGCTTTTATTCTGCCGTTTTTATGCAACTTTTTGAGAATATTTTGTGAAGCTAGGTATTTTCTTTGAGAAAAACTCTAAAATCTATCTAAAATATAAATATTAGGTAGATTCACCGATCATCTAGCTCTCCGTGGCTAGTTAGGAAAGATATTATGTTTAAAAATACAAATTTGCAACCGTATTTATTGGGTTTTGGAGCCGCGGCTTTAATAGGTGCTGTAGCTGCGCCAGCCTCCGCTCAGTCTGTAATCATTATCAATAACAACACTCCCTACTACGGAAGAAACCATAATCCGACTGTAGGTAATTTTATTTATGGTAGTCCAATTCCCACACCAGTACCTGTAAATCCCGTAACGGGACATATACCTACACGAAGTTATTTTTCTAAACCTCAAAGATCGAGAACAATTTACAACTCTACAGTTATTAATCCAGTTTTAGTTAACCCGACAATTATCAAAAGTCCCCGAAATCGAAGACGTTATCGCAATTCGCGACGAAGAGGTTATCGTCAACCAGCTTCGAGGATTTTAATCAATTCGCCTTGGTAATGTTGGGTTACGACACGATTAATATAGATTCTTATCAAAAGTTCAAGTTGATCTATGTCCTCCGGACACGCTGAGCCGCACGCTCCGCGTGAACGCTAACGTGTCTAACCCAACTTACAAAACCCCAATTTCAATACTTTATCTAAACTGAGAGCCAAGAATCATTGTCCCGATACCACCATCGGTAAATATTTCTAGCAAAAGAGCATGGGGAATGCGACCATCAATGATATGCGCTGCACGTACTCCCTGAGCCAACGAACGCACGCAACAGGTTACTTTGGGTATCATCCCTCCGGCAACAATACCTTTTGAAATCAAGCTGCGAGCTTCTGAAATGTCTACTTTTGCAATTAAAGTAGAAGGATCTTTATAATTTTCTAAAATACCCCGCGTATCGGTAAGCAGAATTAACTTTTCTGCACCTAATGCAGCAGCAATCTCTCCAGCTACTGTATCGGCATTAATGTTATAAGCTTGTCCAGTATCATCCGCAGCGACGCTAGAAACTACCGGAATATAACCACTTTCTACCAAAGTTCCTAAAATTTCGGTATTTACAGAACTTACTTCTCCTACAAAACCAATATCATCTTGACCTTGGTGACGAGCTGTAATTAAGTTACCATCCTTACCGCACAAACCCACTGCTTTTCCACCGGCTTGGTTGATTTTGGCAACTATTTCTTTATTAACACGACCTACCAATACCATTTCTACCACATCCATCGTCGGAGCATCGGTCACGCGCAAACCATCTTTAAACTGCGGTTCAATTCCTATTTTATTAAGCCAAGTATTGATTTCTGGCCCACCACCATGCACTAAAATCGGTCGCAAGCCTACGCAGGATAAGAAAACAACATCGCGGATCACTTTATCTTTGAGGCTGCTATCCTTCATCGCAGCACCCCCATATTTTACTACTACGGTTCTACCAGCAAATTGTTGTATGTAAGGTAGTGCTTCACTTAACACCTTTACCCGAGTAGCCGCATCCTGGTGAATATATTCAGTATCGTTAACCATCATAAGCAACATTTTATTGTCAAATGCGAATCATGATAGTTTAAAAGAATTTGGTGTTGCTCTACAATAGCTACCTCTAAATGTTTTTCTTCTTACCAACAAGCAGCTAAAATTGCTGGGTGAGGGGGAGAGGGGGAAGAGGAGGGAGAAAAAAACTTTCTGCTTGTACGATACAACATCCCGCAAAGTTGACTTGCCAAAATACTAGTACTCCACCACATAAGTTTTGTGGCGTTTCGGGAGTGCGAGCAAGATGCTCGCTGTTTGTAACGAGGGAGTGTCTCACTTCCTGGTGGTAACGAGCGAGCTAGAAGCTCGCACTCCGAATCCCGAATCATGAGGCGAGTACGGCGCTACTACAAACCCAATATTACCATTAGGAATAAATCAATATTATTTTTGCCTTTTCCATAAATATTACAAAATACCGATGATGCAATGTTGGGTTACGGCGATCGCCATTAATTACTTATGAAAAACCATACCTCTTAGTCTGCCTAACCCAACCTACTCCCTACTTTCTACTTTCTACTTTCTACTCCCCACTCCCTACTCCCTACTCCCTACTCCCTTTATTATTTTTTAAAACGCTGGGAATCTGTGCAAGTACTCGGTTGGCAATTTCTTCGGGGGTTTCCCTTTCTTGAAGAGTTATTCGTAAATCGGCTAAAGCATAAAGTGATTCTCGTTCTTTTGAAATATTTGTTAATTTCAATAAAGGATTACTATCTTGTAATAACGGTCTTGTAGTATCTTCTTTTAAACGGTTATATAATAACTCCGGTGAAGCATCCAACCAGACAATTAAACCGTGATGCAGGTAGCTCCAGTTTTTCCGCTTCAATATAATCCCGCCGCCAGTCGCTACGGTTAACTTTGTATAAGCGCTAACTTGGGAGAGAACATCGCTTTCTAATTGGCGAAATTCAGTTTCTCCCTCTTGAGCAAATATTTGATTGATACTTTTTTTCGCAGATGCAGTGATGACTTCATCGGTATCTACAAACCCATATCCAAGTTCGCTTGCTAGTAAACGTCCGACAGTAGTTTTACCAACACCCATCATGCCGATTAAGTAGAGGTTAATCCCTTGTAATAAGTTGTTCACGCTCTTGTAAGTCTTCTTGTTCAACTTATTACTCTACTTTAAAGTTCGGCATTTAAACGATTGACTTTCAGATGGTTTTTCAATTGCTTCTCAAAAATTGTATGAGCAAACAATAGCGAACTCGCTTCATCTTGGCTAAATTTCAAATTATCTTCAATCAGCTTTTCAATCAAATATTCCCGTAACACCGGGGTTAGCGAAAAGCTAGATGCAATTCGATCGATTAGCGATCGCCTTTGCAATAATTCTACGGCTTCAAGGGTTAATCGCTGTGACACTCTCAATATCAGTTCTTTTTGCAATTTCTGCAAATCAAAATCATCATTTAGAGCTAGCAAGTACATAATTTGCTTTTCTAAAACAGATAAGCGGTTAAATTGCTCGTCTAATAAAGCGCGAATATCTCCAAAGACGAATGTCTCCTGTTGCAAAAATTCTTCTATATTTCCAGCAAACAATTCCACAATAGCGGTAGCAACTAATTTGATAAATAAAGGATTTCCTGCGTACCGCTGCATTATTTGTTCGGATTCTTCTTCTTTTAAGTCCGCAAATCCTTTGGATTCTAATATAGATGAGGTTTCTAGCTTGTTTAATCCCGTTAGTTTTAGAGAGCGAACGGGTAAATTTTCTCCTTCGAGAGCAGCAATTTCTTGGGGTTTATCTCTACTCGTTAACAGCAAACAACTTTGATGTTGAGACTCTCCCAAGCGTCGGATAAATTCTCCAAAGGCTTCATAACCGGGAAGATATTGAAAGATCGGTACATCTATATTTGAATTACCAATTATAGTGTTATTGCTTGATAATACCCCCGAATAGTCTTCAGTATTTACGTTAGAAAAGCTGTATAAAATTGAGTCTAAGTGGTCTAAAACGATTAAAGTTCGAGAAGAGCGCAAACAACTTACCAGTTGTGAAATACTTACAGAAATGCTTTGTCCTTTTGTCAGGGTTTGTGGGGATAAAACTTCTAAAAGTTGCTCAAAAAGAACCTGTGGAGATAAAGCAAAACGTAAAGAACGCCAGATAATAAAATCGAAATTATCTTTAACTTGTTCTGCTAACTTTACTGAAAAAGTCGTTTTACCAATCCCACCCATGCCTAAAAGTACTACCAAACGTACTTGCTCTTGCAAAATCCATTGTTTTACTTGAGTTAACTCGTTTGTTCTTCCATAAAAAATGCTTGCATCTATAGCTTCTCCCCAATCTTGCATGGAAATAGCTTTGATATTGGCAATTTCCGCTGCTTTATCTCTAGCAGAAGTTGTATTATGAGTCGATGCTTCAATTTGCACACAGGCTTTTTTGTAACCTGCTTTTTCCAGTAATTGAGTTACGCGACTCCAGTTTTTCACCTTAACAGAGTCCGAGGCTTGCTTACTCAACATTTCTTCTATATATTTATATAATCCATTAGAAAGATAAACCCTAACGGTGCTGCTACTACGAGTTTTATAAACCTTGCTTGCAATTTCCGCCGGACTAAAACCGCATAACAAACCTCGGAGAAACTTTTTTTCTACAGGTGTTAAAGCTTTTCCTTTCGCGGATGCTAAATCAATGTATAACTTTTCTAAGTTCCAATTGTTTTTAGCTTCAATAAATTCCTCTTCTATCTTCTGACGACTACTTATACTCATTATTTTTACTGATTTATTTAAACTCGAATACGGTTTATCTTAACCAGTTTCTAGGTATTTTTATTTAAAGCAAGAATAAATAAGAATAAATTTATAACGAATTCAATAACAGTCGTTAGGTGACTTCTTAGTATTAACTTCGGTATCTTTGAACTTAACGGAAACTTAATAAAAATTCTTTGAAACTTTATTCAATTGATATAAGTCAATAATGCAGGGTCTACTAAAGCAGGTTAAAGAGTAGTAATTTACTCAAAAATCGTGCTTTGTGTTATACCACACATTCTGCTTAAATATTCAGATTGGTAGTAATTAGTTACGTAGATTTAACGATTAGCATTTTATGGTGTTTTTAATGAGAAGAATTTTCTATTGTCTCAGAAGAATGGTTCTATTTATGCCAATATTCGCAAAATCTTTAACGGGTGCATATTTTATCTAAGAAAGCTCGAACAAATAAATGTAGTAGAGCAGAGGTTTAAACAATGACTAGAATCCGTGATGTAGTTCAGACAGCTTTAACAACTGGTTATTTAAGTGTAGAGGCAGAAAATCAGCTGCGTCGATTGTTAACAACCCGTTATGACTGGGAAGATTTTAGCGCTTTCGTGGTTCTCCAAGAAGCAGCCATGAATGGTAGAGTCAAGCAAGAATCCCGCGAACGTTGTGGGATTCAGTAGAATCAAGCGACATTTGATCAAAGTATTTACGATTTATTTATTAACGCGGCGGTTTCTCTTCTGAAAAATCCTCTAAAAAATCCCAATCGTCACCATTTTCTTTATCCTCCTTATTGTGCAAATCTTCTAAGGAGTCTGAAGTTGCTGGTTGACTCACAGGAGGTACAATCACGCGATAATCTGCATCGTATATTGATTCTGTTTTTCCAACCCTAGAATCCTTTAAATCGTTTTTGTCATACGAGTAAGAATCGGCAGCGGAGTCATAATCATTTACTGAGTCTGGAAAGTCCTCGTAATCCCTGTCATCTTGGATTTTTGTATAGCTAGAACGAGAATCAGCTCTAATATATTCTTTTTCTTCTAAATATTCTTTTTCTTCTAAATCCCAATCATCATTAGCTTTTCTATCTAAATCCCAATCATCATCATAATTATCGTCATCATCTGATGGCTGTGGTGATGGTGGGGGAGTAGATATTCTTTGTTTGAATTCTTTTTCCTGGGGAGCTTTTTCCCTTGGAGTTCGTTTGTTAGTGCGGGGTGAATTCAATGGCTCATATGATGACGTTTGACGCTGTTGTGTAACACCACGGCTTGATAATCGAACCAAGCTGCTAATTAATAAAGAAGTGAACGCACCAGCAGCAGTACTTAACAACATCCATATAGCCAAAGAAAGCGGTTGGGTTCGCAAGCCCAAAAAGACTAAGGGTATTGCAGGGGACCAATTTTGTGCTAGCAATAGCATTAGTCCTCCCAGCACTACAACCAAGAGAATTAAGCGAATTACAGTCATAGGAATTAAAAGAAGTATGGAAAAAGCATCAAGGATAAAGAATAAATATTTATTATTACTTTAATTAAACGTTACCTCATACTTTACAATCAATTATCTCTCAACGACCTTCCCAGCGTTTAATAGGAACACAATCAATATCAAGTTGATCTAAACTCCGAGCTACAACAAAATCAACTAAATCCTCTACAGTTTGGGGATTGTGATACCAAGCAGGAATTGCAGGAACTATTCTGGCTCCTGCTTCGGCTAAACTGACCAAATTACGCAAATGAATCAAACTCAAAGGAGTTTCGCGGGGCACAACAATCAGCTTTCGTCCTTCTTTAAGTTGAACGTCGGCAGCCCTTTCCAATAGATCGGAACTTAAACCACCAGCTAACTTAGCTACAGTACTCATACTGCAAGGCATAATTATCATCCCCAAAGTACGAAAAGAACCGCTAGCAATGTTAGCTCCCACATCAGCCCAAGGATGACAGTGCAGTTTACCACTCGACTTAACTCCGGCTTGCTCTCGCCAAAATTGTTCTTGCGCCTTGGGTTTCCGCTGGCATAGGGGTACTGTTTTCGGATTGCCAAACCATAAAGCTGGATTTAGATGCTACTAATTCGATAGCATATTCCGCTTCCAACAAAAATTTAAGAGCGCGAACGGCATAAATAAGACCTGATGCACCTGAGACACCTAAGATTAATGGTTTAGCGTTATTGGACACTTGTTTGCGAAAGTAATGGGAGAGGGGAGAGGGGGAGAGGGGGAGATGGGGAGACAAGGAGAAATAATTCCTAACTCCTAACTCCTAACTATAGAGACGTAGCAATGCTACGTCTCTACACTCATTCTTGTTGATATTCTAAATCGTCTGACTCGTATTGTTGCGGCATATAGTAACCCGGAGTTTCCGAATCGCGATCGCTTCCTCCTTCATCGTTACCTACAGTCACTAAGTCAATTTGCTGGCGGTAATAATCGACACTCTTGACCTGTACGGCTACACGGTCGCCGAGTCGATAAGATGCCCGATTTTTACGACCGAACAATGCTTGCTGACGAGCGCGATATTCGTACCAATCATCTTTGAGAGAACTTACGTGTACTAGCCCTTCTACCCGCAAAGGTATGTTGCTAATTTCTTCAGTTTCTTGTGCCGGTACTTCAATTTCTACGAAGAATCCGTATGATTGAACGCCAGTAATTACGCCACTGAAGACTTCGCCAATTCGCTGCTTCATTAAAGCGGCTCTTTTAAGCCCTTCTAAATCCGCTTCAGCTTCTTGGACTTCCTTTTCTCTATCGTTGATTTGGGTAATCACCCTTGCCAAATCGGTTTGCAGTTCTTGCTGTAGCTCTGGAGGTAACACGTTCCAGTTAATTTCACCGTGGCAATTACTAGAACGTAAATTCACCCGTTCCTTCACCCGAGTATTGCGGCGATCGCGTCCGTTTTCGATTAAGGCATAATATACCCGTTGCATCAATAAATCGGGATAGCGTCGTAAGGGAGAGGTGCAGTGAAGATAACCTTCTGGTAAGGCTAAACCGAAGTGTCCTCCTTGATTAGTAGTATAAGTAGGTGGTTTAAGGGTGTCTTGCAATAAATAGGTCAAAACTTGTTCGGAAGCAGATTCAGCAAACACTTTAGTTAAGTGTTGATAATCTAAAGGTTGAATCTCAATATCATCTGGTAAAGCTAGTTCCACACCCAAATTAATTGCTAATTTGAGCATTTCTTGCACGTCATCTGGATCTGGTGCCCCTTGAACTCGCCAAATCGCAGGAACACCCAAAGCATTCAAATGAATCGCCATTAATTGATTTGTTAACAATACTAATTCCGTTAACAAAGAACTAACTGACGAATCTGTTTGGGTAACGCAGCCGCTTGCACCTTCATCAAAGAAGGGGTTTTGGTTGGAAGGCAGATTTAACTGTAAGCTACCTCTTGCCAAACGTTGCTCCTTAAGAACTATTGCTAAGGCTTGCAACTGTTGCAGCATTTCTACAACTTCGGGAGCTTCTTTTGTTTCGGCAGCAAGAACTCCTAAAGTTTGCTTTTGGTTTAAATCCGTATCAACGTTAACTATGCTCGGCTGAATTTGCCAATCGAGAACTTCTCCCGTTTCCCCATCTAAGGTAGTCAGAAAAGAAATTGCCAAACGATCGCTTCCGGTAACTAGCGAACTTCTTGCAGCTACAGCATCCGGTAGCATAGACAAGACTAGTTTTCCTAAATAAACGCTTCTTCCCCGCTTTAAAGCTTCTCGATCCAAAGCTTCATCTGGCTTTACGTAATGAGAAACGTCAGCAATATGGAAACCTAGCAACCAGTTTCCTTCTTCAGTTTCTTCCAGCGAGATGGCATTTTCTCTAACTTTTGAAGAATCCGCGTTAGCGCAAATGCTAATAGTGAACTTGTCTGTTAAATCCAGTCGATTTTTTCGGTCTGCTTTGAGTATCCTTTTGGGCAATTTAGCAGCTACATCTTCGACATTATCCGAGAAAGTACGGGAAAGGTCGTGTTTGCAGGTAACTAAATCAATATCAGCAGCAGCTTCCGCATCGCTACCGAGAATTTGCACCACCTTACCTAATGGTGGGTACTGAGCCAAAGGATAGCGCAGTACCTGAACGTGGGCGAGATGGTCGATAGCGTTGTCTAAAGTGACACCATTTTGCCGTAATTTAAGTTCAAACAGCAGGCGATCGTCCAAAGGTACGGCGCGGAAACCTCCTTCGATTTGTTTAATTCGCGCTAACAAAGTGTGGTTAGAACGTTCTAAAACCAGCTTCACCTCACCTTCAGGAGAACGTCGGCGACTACCTTCTTTAAGAACTCTAACTAAAACGCGATCGCCATTCCAAGCATTGCTCAAATGGCTTTCTCGAATATAAATATCTTCAGCAGCTTCTATATCTTGAATTGCAAAGCAAAAGCCCTTAGAAGAACACCGGAGTTTAGCTTCAATTAAAGAATCTTCTGAAAGACGACGGTACTTGCCTCGTTCTTTCGCCAAAATTCCGATTTTTTCTAAAACATCTAAGGCAATTTCCAGTTTTTGTATACTGTCATCATCTTCACAACCAAGTTTTTTTTCTAGAAGTTTGCGAGCTACCAATTTATCATCAGTAAAATTGGCAAGGAGTGTAGCGATTGAAAATTCCATGCACTGAACCGACATAGAGGTCAAAACATCTTTTTTTAATTGGTTAGCCTTCTTACGTATACCCTCACAAAAGGTAAAGAAGTCAATCAATTTTCGATTTGGAGTTTGCGCTTTTGGATTGAAACTCCAGATTTTCCGTAGGTTTAAAAGATTCTAGTAAGCCAAGCGGGAAATTAGAATGACAAGCAGGCGACAAGTTTCATAAGACTAAAATTGCCTTAAACAGAAACCATAATCCAAAATCCCGGACACTTACTTATGGGGGAAACCACACCAGTTGCTACAACGCGGCGGCAGTCCCCTCGTACTGCGGGAGACGACCCACGGGGCTGCCTTGGGAACCCGCGCAACGCAATGGTTTGCGAACCTCCGCAACGGACTGGCTCCCCAAAAGCGTAATGTCCTTTAAATCTAAAATTGGTTCGGTCATCTAGAAACGAATTACCCGCCCCCATAGAGGGTATTACACGATTAATGTACTTAGTTTGTTTGGGCTCTTGAGCCAACATCATCGCCAATCTGACAAAGCACGCCTAAAATTATTATTACCCCACCGTTGTAATTATCAGCAGCGAAGTTTAAAGAAAGGCAACATGGGAACAAATTGAATTACTAAGCAGGCCGTTTATCAATCTGCGGTAAACTAGTCCGCGTTCAATTGTTCGACACGTTTGGCGACTTTGACACCATCAAACTCTGAGAATGTACTCGGAGAAACTGCCGACAAGCCGAACTGCCCCTACGTAGAATCGGTAACAATTACGATAGCAGCCAAACCGCCTCGGGAGGTGGAACCATTACTTTATATTGTAGATAAGGAGGGTACTTCCAGAAAATAGTTCTGGATAGCAATTTGGGTATTTAGTATAGCATCGATAGCAATACTACTAAAAATTACTCACTACTCAGCCAAGAAATTACTTTATTGACTTCATCTTTTCCTACAATCGGAACAGTTCACCCACTTATGAAAGAAGGTTTGAATTTAATAGTGGAACTTTTACACAAGATTTTTGAGAAAAATTCTTGTCTAATAAGAAAAGAACATAAGCCACTATTTTTGTTCCAACGAACAAGCTAAACTAACACCCATAAGCGTATACGTCGCATTCTATTTATGGCAAGCCTTCGTCTCAAATGCCCCCATGCCGCGAAGCACGAATCTAGCTTTTAGAATGCTAATAACTTTAACGCACGCGGTGGTTAAAATTAAGTATGCTCAATCAATTGTAGGTCAGATGCCAATCGAATGGTTAATAGAAGTACGGTTATATAGTAGTTTACTACGCCGCTATGCAACGGGGGTAGTTAACCTGACTTGAAACATCTAAAAAACCACTCCCACCATAACCTGACTTGTGTTAGGGTTATCTTGCGGTGTAACCCCGAACTATTTTTCGGCAAAGAAAAATAATATATTGCACTATTAGAAGGCACCTTCGGTAAACACCATAACACATCAAAAGCTTGTAACAAGTTTTGCGATACACAATCCTCGATACATTAAAAAGGAAAAATGACCGTAACTTAATTTTCTTGATTAAAAATTCTTGATTCAATTGTTGAATTCACAAATAATTTTTAGCTTTGTGGTTGTGGTTTAGATGAAAAATCAAAACTCTAACAGCAACCATTCATCCATGTAAAGCAGACTTAAATTGGTAGCAATATTATGTTGGCTCAATTTCAGAGCTTGTATCCTACAGGTAGTCTTACCACTGAATTACTAGAGATTCACCACGGTAAATATGTCGTTCGTTCCAGCGTGCAAATTGAAGGCGTAACCCGCGCTACGGGAATGGCTGCCGCTGACACTATTGAAGAAGCAGAAGATAGATCCAGAGCTAGAGCATTAATGGTTTTAGCAATGAAGGGTGAGAAACCGCAACCAGAAGTACAGCATCAAGAAGTTGCAGCTTCTCCAAAAGCAAGTTTAGAGCTAGCTTCAAATAGTTCGTTAACTACCGAAAAAGCCGCAGTAAAGGAACGCTCGACTAACAGCGAATCTACAGAAGTAACGGAAACTTCCGTATCAAAAGCTCCACCAGCTATTTCTACTGAAGTAACGGAAACTCCCGTATCAAAAGCTCCACCAACTATTTCTACTGAAGTAGCAGAAACAACCGTATCAAATACTCCACTAGCAAACTCTCCCGAAGAAATACAAACTTCAGATGATATATCGCCCGTTCCCGAGGTTTTCTCGGTAGAAGATGACAGCGATATTTACAGCCAAGAATTTGATAAACCATTACCGCTACCAACATATGACGAGCCGGAAGTTGATATACCAGTAGAAAATACGGATATGGCATTCGACGATCGAGAAGAAGAACCAGCTTCGAGTAATGCTACCTCCGCAAGTAAAAGCAGCAATGGAAGAACTACGAAGAAAACAACCAAAACAACCACAACCAAAAGAAAGAAAAAGACCGAACCCATTGATTTATCTGACGTAATAGCCAAAACCGACGTTGAAATGGAGCGTCTAAGTTGGACTCCCCAGCAAGGAAGGGAATATTTAATCAACACTTACGGTAAACGAGGACGTACTTTGCTTACCGAAGAAGAACTACTTGATTTTCTTCAGTATTTAGAATCCATACCCACGCAAACAGAACTTTCCGAAGCAGATCCATTAGCAGGATTTTAAGATTAGTTAAGAGTTAGGAGTTAGGAGTTATCCTCCCCTCTTCTATGCCCAATTCGCAAAAAAACACCCCCCGAACCAAATCGAGGGGTATTTATCTAAAATTTGAATTGCAAATTGCTTTAATAAGCGTCTTGCAATTCATAAAAGTCGGGCGAAATATAATCTTTACGTAAGGGATAACCTACCCAATCTTCTGGCATCAAAATTCGTTTTAAGTTTGGATGTCCTTCGTACACAATGCCGTACATATCGTAGGACTCGCGCTCTTGCCAATCTGCTGTTCTCCAAATCCAATACACGGAAGGTACGGTCGGATTTTCGCGAGGCAAGAATACTTTTACACGTACTTCTTCGGGTCTGTCAGCATTATCACTGATTTTTGCCAAGTGGTACATACTGACTAATTGCTCTCCTGGACCTAAATCAATGCCGCATTGACACTGGAGATAGTTAAATCCATAAGCATATAAAGCAGTACAAATAGGTAGCAGAAAATCTGACTCTACCTTAATGATTTCGACTCCAGCATGGTCTGCATCTAAAGACTCATGAGCAAAGTCGTTTTCAGTTAACCATTGGGAAACTTTACCTGCTTCAACAGGAGACTGTTCCTCTGCTGGTACTGGTTTTGTTTCTTCAGCCACGTTCTACCTCCTCTTTCTCTTTAGAAGTCAATAAAGCAGGAGGTATTGGCATACCAATGCTTTCGGCTAATTCTTTTGGTGGAGTATCGCGGGTTTCCGAGCGTAAATATTTACCAGTGAGAATTTCTTCTACTGGCTTCATGCTGTGAGTGGTGCTGTAATAGCGATGAGTTTGTTTAATCAAATCGCGCTCTTGCATGGAATCATCAGCAATCTTTTTCCGCAACTTAATAATTGCGTCAATAATCGCTTCCGGACGTGGAGGACAACCGGGTAAATAAACATCCACCGGAATTAACTTATCAACTCCCCGAACTGCGGTAGGAGAATCAACGCTGAACATACCGCCAGTAATTGTGCAAGCACCCATAGCAATAACATACTTGGGTTCTGGCATTTGTTCGTAAAGACGCACTAATTGGGGTGCCATCTTCATTGTGATAGTACCCGCAGTGATGATTAAATCGGCTTGACGGGGACTAGAACGAGGGATTAAGCCAAAACGATCAAAATCGAATCGAGAGCCAATTAAAGCGGCAAATTCGATAAAGCAGCAAGCAGTACCGAATAACAAAGGCCACAAACTAGAAAGCCGCGCCCAGTTGTAGAGGTCATCAACTGTAGTTAAAATGACATTTTCCGATAATTCTTGAGTAACGTTGGGACGCTGTATCGGATTGAGAATACGTTCTTGATTTTGTTCTATGCCTTTTGTATTGTCTAAGACCATTCCAAAGCTCCTTTACGCCATGCGTACACTAGGGCAATTACGAGAATTGCTATAAAAACAAGCGCTTCAATAAATGCAAGCAAACCCAGACGATGGAATGCAACAGCCCAAGGATATAAGAACACAGTCTCAACATCAAAGACTACGAATACTAGCGCAAACATATAGTAGCGAATATTGAACTGAATCCAGGCTCCACCAATGGGTTCCATGCCGGATTCGTAAGTGGTGCGACGTTCGGGGCTGCGACTGCTCGGCCGTAGAAGTTTAGAAGCAGACAAAGCTAGTGCAGGCACCAAGCTGCACACTATCAAGAAGCCTAGAAGGTATTCGTAACCGCTTAGGACAAACACAATAAATACAAATCCGTTATTAACGTTAGAAACTTTGTAATTTCACTTAACATTCTTACATTATATCGATTTGACGGTTCTGGAACTTAGAAAACAAACCCATCAGAAGATTTGATTACTTTTTGCTTTTCATAGAAATACCCGCCAATTATGTCATAATTTTTAACGTATATTTAAGCTTTGCCCCTAAATGGCGTTATGAGCGAACAAGTTGTTGAAAGTACTGAGTTAGATCGTTATGAATGTCGTGCCTGTGGTTACGTCTACGAACCGGAAAAAGGAGATGACAGTCATAACATTCCCTCCAATACTGCTTTTGCAGAATTACCCATAACCTGGCGTTGTCCAGTTTGCACGGCTAAAAAGAAAGCCTTTGAAAACGTAGGTCCTGCCGGGACTGCTTCTGGTTTCTCGGAAAATCTTGGCTATGGACTTGGTGTTAATAAGCTCACCCCCGGTCAAAAAAATATCTTGATTTTTGGCGCTTTGGCTCTTGGTTTCTTGTTTTTTCTCAGTCTGTATGGCTTAAAATAAGAAGCTACGTATGTAAAGCTGGGCACATAATCTACCATTAGCCACCGAAGCTTTTAACACACCAATTAACAAAATTAATCAAAAGTAAACTGATAGAAATGTTGCCAATTATGAGAATTGGAAGACGAATATTAGCATTGTTGGCGATCGCCCTAATTTGTTTCGGTTGCAGTAGCGTTCCTTCCATGAGTTACAACCCTTGGGAGGTAATTTCTCTACCTACTGATTCCAAGCTATTTGATATAGGTTTTACCGATGACCCCAATCATGGCTTCATCGTTGGTAATAAATCGACCCTTTTGGAAACAAAAGACGCTGGCGAATCTTGGAATCCTATTGCTTTACAGCTAGGCGATGACAATTACCGTTTTAACGCAATTGATTTTGACGGAAATGAAGGGTGGATAGCTGCGGAACCTTCCATTTTGCTACACACCACCGATGAAGGCAAAACTTGGTCGAGCATTCCTTTGAGCGAGAAATTACCCGGTAATCCTGTCAGCATTGTGGCTTTGGGTAAGGATAAAGCTGAAATGGCGACCGATGTCGGAGCAATATATAAAACCGAAGATGCCGGTAAAAATTGGAAGGCGCAAGTTGAAGAATCTGTAGGTGTTGTACGTAATATTGAACGTTCCGAGGATGGAAGATACATTGCTGTTTCCGGTAAAGGGAACTTTTATTCCACTTGGGAACCCGGACAAAACGCTTGGGTTCAGCACAACCGCAACAGTTCTCGCAAAGTAGAAAACATGGGTTTTGCTGAGAATGGTCAAACGTGGATGTTAGCCAGAGGTGGACAGCTACAGTTCAGCGAACCAAACAATTTGGAAGAATGGCTTGATGCTCAATACCCAGAAATATCAACCAGTTGGGGCTTGCTCGATTTAGCCTACCAGACTCCATCCGATGTATGGCTTAGCGGAGGTAGTGCTAACTTACTCCACAGCATCGACGGAGGAGAAACCTGGGAAAAAGATCGCGATGTAGAAGATGTTGCAACAAATTTTTACAAAATCGTTTTCTTATCTCCTAAGAAAGGATTTATTATCGGGGATCGGGGCTTTTTATTGAAGTATCAACCTGATATTGCACCGCCAACTGAGGCATCTGAAGCTTAAGATGAATAAAAGGGGAAAATTGTGATTGAATAATCATTCCTAATTATGAGAATTTGTTGCAACTTGTAACTCTTTCTTAAGTTTGTAGGATAATAAACACATACTTCAAGTTTTGATAGGTTAAGCATAATGAGTGGAACTACCGGAGAACGTCCGTTTGGAGACATTATTACTAGTGTTCGTTACTGGGTAATTCACAGCATCACCATTCCTGCATTATTTATTGCAGGTTGGTTGTTTGTTAGCACCGGATTAGCATACGATGCATTTGGTACCCCTCGTCCAGATACCTATTTCACTCAAGAAAGGCAAGAAGTGCCACTTGTAAACAATCGTTTTGAAGCTAAAAATCAAGTTGACGTATTTACTGGAAAGTAGTTTTAAGTTATGACAAACTCAGATAACATCAACCAACCAATACAATATCCAATTTTTACCGTTAGATGGGTAGCGGTTCACACTTTAGCAGTACCCACCGTGTTCTTTTTAGGCGCGATCGCGGCGATGCAATTTATCCAACGCTAGGAGTTTTTGATGGATAGAAATACTAATTCCAATAATCAGCCAGTAGAGTTAAACAGAACATCTTTGTTCCTCGGACTACTACTAGTGTTTGTTCTAGGAATTCTTTTTTCCAGTTACTTCTTTAACTAAGTTTACTGGGCACAGATTAATCTATTAATTAATCATTTTTTATTACCTGACTCGATGTTGTGATTAAGGAGGCAAGTTAATATCATGTCTGGAGGCGGAAAAATACCCTTATGGGTTGTCGCTACAATCGCAGGATTGGGCGTAATTACTGTTGTAGGCATTTTCTTCTATGGTGCCTATGCTGGAGTTGGTTCTTCTATTTAAGAAAAAGTTTGAACCATTCAAACAAGAACCGATTTTTCTAATATTTAATTAGAAATTAGAAATTAGAAATTAGAATTTGAAAACCGCCTGTCTGTTATAGATGGGCGGTTTTTAATTGGTGGAAAAACGGGCAGGATGTCCATACAACAAGAGTTAGTTGTATTCAAGTGGAATATCCTGCCTGCTTGTTTACTTAAATCGAAACTTAACCGATATCATCGCGTTCCATGTACAACAACATAAATGCCATTGCTACGGCTGGAAAAACAAGACCTGTCAAAGGGACGAGGACGGATGGCAGAAAAGATGCAGCCACAATTAAACCTCCTAAAAAATCATATTGCAATTCAAGACGAGCTTACTGCAAATTGCACCGCTATAAGGCAAAATTGTACATATTTTTAACACAAAGCTTTTAATGGAGTTGAAAGTGGGGAGTGGGGGAGTAGAGAGTAGGGAGTAGGGAGTAGAGAGTAGGGAGTAGGGAGTAGGGAGTAGGGAGTAGGGAGTAGGGAGTAGGGAGTAGAGAGTAGGGAGTAGGGAGTAGGGAGTAGTGAGTAGAAATAAAAGATTTATTTTTTTTTGATTGCTCTCCATTCCCCATTCCCCATTCCCCATTCCCTATTCCCTGTTCCCTGTTCCCTATTCTGTGTCAAATCCCCAACATTGCATCAACTTGAATGTTAGGTAAGTCTGGAGGTATTACAGTACGTTGGATAGTAAATTTATGACTTTCCTGTTGGGTGCTTCTATTTATCGCAACCGCTTCCAAACGAATTTCTAAACAACCGAAAGGAACGTTTAGTTTAGTTATGACTTCCAACTGTTTATTTTTATTAGGGGTTAAATTTGTCAGTAGGTGGGGGGCCATCGAGTAAATGCCTTATCTGACAATCTTCCATCCATAATTTAACGGCAAGATGAGAACTTCCCTCTGGTAGACGCACTCGCACGTTAAGCGATTTACCTGAAATAAGTTCCCCTTGCTGTATGTAAAGTTCGGGAGTCGGCAACTCTTCTAACTTTTGAGTACTTATTGTAAGTGCTGAGCTTAATGAATTTTCTGTCTTATTATCTATCGCTTCATCTGGTTCGGATTTTTCCGCAGTTAATATGTCATCTGCAAAAATATCTGTATCGTCTACTACTATTTCTTGAGCTATTTGAGTTGATGGTGCTGTTATTTGATTGACTTGCCACTGCGAAGAAGTGGAAATAGATATATAAGGTGATGGTGTTGCTTGTATATCTATTTGTGCTTTTTCTGGGAATACCTGCGAATTGCGATCTGTTTGTGCGTTTGGACTTAAGGAAGCCTGCTGGTAAGAAATCTCTTGCCTCATCTCAATATCGTAGTCTTCGTACTCTACATCAATGGGTTCGGGAACAGAATATCCCTGGGAAAGCATCCACTGTCTAATTAAAGGAGAAGTATTGAGATTTTCTCCTGCAATCAATTCTGAATTGCGGGGGGTAACTGGTTCTTCAAATTCCTCTATATAGTCGTCTTTTTGTTCATCGACTACCAATTCAGCTTGAGAACTATTGTCAGCTTGGAGCGATGTTTCAGCTATATTTTGAGTTTCAGCAACGGTGTATGTTGACTCCTCAGTTTCATAAATATCTTCATCAACTTCCACGCTAGTCTTAGGTGTTGCTTTTGATTTCCGTAAGAAGGGAAAACTAGTACCCGTAATCGCTGAACCAGACGAATCTATATATCCGTTATTAATGTACTCATCGATTTTCTCTTGATAGCCGGGGACGTTTGGCAATTTTAGTGGATGCGTTGCGACTCTCCTACGAAGCTTCCGAGGATCTATACGGGGTGGAAGAGATTTTTTGATTGATGGTACCCCCGTTCCTGATTGTTCTTCTGGTTTAACTGTTTTTACTAAATTAAAAAGTTGTAAATCCAGGGATACAGACTCTTCTACAATTTGAGATGCATTTTGGGCAAAATATTCCTCTGTGGAGCAAGCAAACTTTTCTAATTCACCTTTCGGATTGGCAACAGTAATTGCCAATAATTCTTTAATCTCTGCCGTAATTGTAAAAGGCTGGCTGGCTAATAACTCTACAACTCCCGACTGGGTAAGTACCCCATATAACTTCACCTCTCCGAGAATTAACTTAGAAGAACATTCTTCAGGAATATTAATTAAAGAGGCGATCGCAAATGGTAGCGATTTATTGGGGTTGGGTAGCCGAAAAGATTGTAATAGTTGAGAATTTTGTGGCGATCGCAATTCAATTTCTACTTCGGCGCTGGTAATCTGTGTAATTTGCCTTTCTGTTGTTTCTTTGAGTTGGACCACTCCTTCAAGTGTAATGGTACTTCCCCAACTAGCAACGTGGCTATTTTTATCTAAAGTCAGCAGTAACGGTAAAGGCGGTGGGGCTGCAACTGTATCTTCAATACTGTCATCGGGAAGCAAAGGTTCTTTATTCGGTAAAGCTAACTCCATCAAATTTTGTAAAATTTGCTCTGCTGTATCGCCTTTAATTCTTACCGGATTAGAATTTTGCTCGGCGATTACCTTCGGTAGAGCTATCTCTTTCAGAGAGGCTCCGCTAACGCTTAACGCTGTTACTTCTTTGCGATTGGGTTTTTGATTAACATCTTTTTTATTTGATTTTTTAACGGTTTTTTCGTTAACGTCTTTTTTGTTTGATGTTGCTTTAGATTTTTCTAACGATTCTTGGGGTGATTTTTTATTAACAGTTTTATTTGATGTAATGATGGATGCTGGCTGTTTTTGGGCTGATAAATTAACAGCTTTTTCCGGTACACCTTTAGCCTTTTCTGCTAACTCCTGGGTAGGAATTTCGCTAAGGGCTTTATTTCGCGTAGTTGAAACTTTTTGAGTAGATTTTCGAGGAGGCTTCTTAGTAACAGTTTTTTGTTTATCCGAAGCAGCTCTAAGCGACTCTCGTAACTTATCGGCAGGTTTTTCCTGAGAAGCTTTTTTACCAGTATTGGGGGGAGTGGAACTTAGTTTACCTGTAATGTTGCGACTAGAACCTTTATTCGTAACTGCTTCTATAGAAATAGAAGATATTAATCCAGCATCGTTTGTTTTGAAATCCTTAGAGGAAACAGTGATTTTTGATTTAGTTTGATTTGTCTGTATATCCTCGCTGGCAACTTTATATTGCCGATCCGAATTATGGTTGGGTTTTTTTGGCGAAATTATCTTTCCTTCAACAGGAGAAGGTATAACTGCCAAATTAACAGTATATTGCCAGGAAGCACCAAGAAGATCTGACATTAAATCGCCAGAACATTGTAATTCCCAAATTCCCGACTTGAGATAAGTAAAGGGAATTATAGCCATTAACCCTTCTGAATTAACGCGCCGAATTCGTTTTTGAATGCGCCGTATGGGTGGAAGTTCCGATGGGGAAGAATGAGTTACCCGCACCTCCACATCAGTATTAGTACGGTTAGAACGAGCAACTACTCGATACCGACCTTCTGTAATTTCTACATTTGGCTTCTTCAAAGGATGCCAAGTACGTTCGCCTTCTTTCTGTATCAGAAATTGCCACTGTTCCATTGTGAGTGATGTCTAAAACTGATAGCAGCCGTAGTATTATTTGCACTGTCTTGCTTGCAAGTTTACCGTACTCAATCTGTAATTGGTTGCATAAAGTGTTGTTTTGATTAAAACACAATGCAGGCGCTGCCTTTAAGTGTAATTAGATTAACATTATAATCAGCGTTGTTGCTTCAAACTTATATTGAGTTGCGATTTTAGCAGTTTACTACAGCTCCATCTCAACTGCTTTTTTGCTCTCTTATATTAGTGTTATATTTCGTTAGCTGCTGAAGACTACGAATAAATTTAACTTGAAAACACGTGTGATGTTATTCGCCTGTTACAGTCTTAGCAATCTCTGTAATCTTGCTTTTGTTAAAATGTGTGACTGCTTACATTCGATTCAAAATTAAGCACAAGTCGCTAGGCAATAAATTATCGGATTTACGTCGGGGAGAACATCAATGCTATACCAACAATGCAAAATCCTCTCAACTTGAAAGAAGAGAGGTTAAGATTTATAGTCATTCCAATTAATTGACAAAGGTGGGAACCGAACAGATCCTTAGTATTCCACCACATTCATTACTAAAGGCTTAAAAGGTTTGTAGTAAGGGCTTTAGCCCTTAATTAGAGGACTGAAGTCCTTACTACAAACTGGAAAGTTAAAATGAATGGACTTTGATAAAAGGCGGAAAAACTATATATTACACATCATAACGATGTTGATAATAAGCCAGAATCTGCTTCACCCATTGTCTGGTTTGCGAACTAGAATTTGAACCGTAATCAATCCATAAACCACCGATTTGGCTTTGATTGTAATCAAACTCTTGAGAAGTTTGTTCTATTAATCCCACTTCTATTCCTTCAACAGAACCTAAATGAGCCGCAATCTCGCGATAGACTGCCAAAGGTAAACCAGCAAATACAATCTTTTCCTTTGTCTCCATATTTTAAGAAGCACCGACAGATGCAGATTTTGGTAACGATGGTAATGTCGAAACAGAATTTTCTGTTGAAGCCGTAGCTGGGCTTGCTCCCATAGGTACTTCTCCAACCATTCTGGCTACTTCAATACCATATTGTTCCAGAATAACAACTGGTTCGGAACCTTCATTCATTTCAATTCTTTTAACAAGTAGTCCGCTTGCTAATCTTTGTCCCGCTTGAACGTAGCGGCTAGTCGGTTCGCTAGGTACTTTGATAATTGCTTGAGGTCGATTGCCTACTTGAATTACCCCCGAAACTAAAACAGCTTGAGCCAACTTAGGTTCTGGTGGTGGTGGTAATACAGGTGCAAGTTCTGGTGGCGGTACCACCCCAGGCATCTGTTGAGGCAAAACAGGTACCTTAGCAGGTACCTTGTTCGTTGCGATGCGACCACCGTTAGAGCCAGGTTTGTTACCTGTTGATTGCTTATTTCTTGTGTTAGTTTGACCGGAATTAGAATTTATTGAATTTCTTCCGGCCGTTGTTGCAGAAATTACGGCACTCCTACGAGGTCTTACTGCAACTCTACGGGGTCTTACTGCAACCCCAGAAGATCCTCCTCTTGATGCAGTTCGTCTACTAGATGCCCCCGGTAAAGGAGGCAATTTAGGAACAGGCTGTTTTGGCTTATTCGCAGCAGTAGAGTCAGAGCCTTCAGGCTTTCGAGTCGGGAACTTTATAGGAGATATGATCTCCTCAAACGGGTCTTTACGCCCTTTCGCGACTATACCTATTCGTTCTGTAGGATCGGTCGGTTGAATTAAACTCGAAGGTGCCGTATTCATAGTAGGTTGCTTCGGTGGCACAACCGGGTTTTTAAACTGTTCGGTTTTCTTGCCTTGGCTATTTTCTGCCGTTTCGGTGGGGATCGGAGCAACAGTAGTTGGTTCCTCTTCACCAGAACATCCGGCGATCGCCAAAGCTAAAATAGATGCAATAGATGCAATTGTGGTTTTTAAATGTCTACCCATTAGCCATTCTTAAGAGAAGACGGAAAAATTTGCATAAGTGAAATCAATTTGATTGAAAGTTGTATCACAAGTGAAATCTGATACAGTTATAACCTAATTTTTTTCGGGTCAAGGATTATTTTATACAACATGGTACAGATTTTGATTAATCCTCTGTTGTTACCATCAGATGCTTGAGAGAATTAACTCCTTTTTTGACTCTACGAGAAACTGTAACTACACTGATACCCAGCTTTTCAGCTACTTGCTTCTGCGTTAAATCATGTAAGAATACAAATTCTAAGACCTGACGGGTTCGATTTTCTAACTGAAGCAAGGCTTGTTGTAAGCGTAATTGATCTTCTTGCGCCAGCTGAAAACTGCGGTAACTATGGTCGGGAACCAGTTCTGCTAAACTAGCCGAACCTTCGTCTCCATCGTATACAGGCACATCTAAGCTTAAAGGAGCGCGATTTGCCCAAGCTAGTTTAATTTCCTGCCATTCTTCAAGAGAAATAGACAATGCTGCGGCTACTTCAGAGTCGGTCGGTTGACGATTATATTGCTCTCGTAAGGAACGAGAAACTCCTGCCGATTGCTGCTGTAGCGCCAACCAACGCCTCGGAATTCTAACAGTGACACCCTTATCACGGAGGTAATGCTGAATTTCACCGCGAATATAAGGAATCGCGAAGGAACTAAAGGCATGACCTTTGGAAATCTCAAATCTTTCGATAGCACGAATTAAGCCCAGACAGCCTACTTGAAGTAAGTCATCGTAACTTTCGTGGCATTGATTTATCCAGTAGTAAGCCTCTTTTCTAACAAGTCCAAAATTAAGCTTTACCAGTTGATTCCGAACTTCGGCTGACTGAGATTGCTGATATTCTCGCAATAACTGCCAAATTTCTTGCTTAAGTTCTTTAGTGAGTAAGGTAGTAGGCATAGCACCTTGATGATTTATAAAACAAATATTTAAACCAGAATGACCGTAAATATCTGGTGATGCACTTTTAAAGGCGTATTTATGTAGAAAACGCAGATGAACATATTCCTCCGTTCCGCAAGTATCAATAACGAGCGGCGATCGGATTATGGATCGGGTTGATTAAAAGGACGCGGCTGTTAAGGCAGCAGACTAATGCAATAGTACAAAAAGCGATTTTACAGCTTTGCTTATGTAGTCGCTAAAGGGTTCTATATAAAAAAATATACAAAAACACCCCCTAAGTGAAACCGAATTATTACGTAATTTAGTTTTTTAAGGTTTTGGCTAAGTTATTGCTAAAAGCTACAGCAGTGTAATTAAGTAGATTCATAAATTAATAAATAAATAAGTTATTTCAGAGAAAATACTTACTATAAAAAGTTTTAAATAAATCTCATAGCCGTACTTGTTATGCGGCATTAAATAGTTGTCAAAGAGGGAAAAGAAAGCAGGGAACTGGGAACAGAGAAAGACGACGGTATTGGTTTGTGAATTGATCGCTTTCTAAACTGATAATCCTTGTACGGCAGATATTACAGTCTCTTAGACCAAGGTTTTAATATGTTAGGTACTGAAGAAGCCGAATAAATAAAAATTTAAAATCTATATGTAGCACTACGTTTTCTAGTTAAAACATTTTTCTGTTCCCAATTCCCGTTCCCCGTTCCCTTTCAAGCAAAACATGATGTCCTAACCTTCTTAGTGCGATAAAACTACGATCCAACAACAGATAATAATAGGTTTAGAGGGAATAAAGAAAGAAGATGAATGAGAAATTAGCTTTATAAATCCATAAAAAAAAGGGCTAAAAGCCCTTTAAATTAATTAAATTGATCGGCAATTACTCTATCTAGAAGTAACTAAACAATACAGCAGATTAAAAAAACTATGACACTGGTTCTACACGAGCGTAAAATAAGCCACGAACTTTTACATCTAAAGGTTCACCAGCGCCTAAATCGGTATCGGAAGGTTGATCGCTGACAAAAGTACCAGCAATTTCTCCACTTGCACTATCTACTTTGGCTACATTCAAAGAAATATGACCGTTACCAGTTTCAACACTCTTCATATTCGCGCGTCTGAGTCTAATATCATCTGCTTGGGAAGGTAACGCAATTGCATTATCATAACCGCTAGCAACACCACGACCTTTAGGATCTAAGAAAGTTGCACCACGATAAGAAGGTACTTTAAAATCTCCTTCAAAATCTGTTGAAGTATTAATGCTAGTTAAATTAGGTTGTGTTTGAGCAACCAAATCTTTCACAGTAAATAAGAAAGGAACCTGTTCCCCACCGGGAAGTTGTACGGTAATAGCTTGGAAATCAAAACCATCTTTCTCTTCAAAAGTCAAACTGCCATCTTGATTAACTTTCAAATCACCTTGAATTTGGTCGAGTGATGAAGTTTTACGAGTCAACTGTCTCCCACCAATAAATTCAGCTTCTTGTCTTTTGTTAAGAGGTTCTTCTTTAACAAAGAAGGCGGTAGGTTCAATGCAAAGTTCTTTAATTTCGTAAGAGCCGCTTGGATCGATGGCGATAGAACCACGACTTGTTTCGGAAAGTAGAGGACATTTGTTAGCTAAACCAGTACCTCTAATATCTTCGTAAGTAAGTAAATCTCTACTATCACCAGTAGCCATATCTGAACCTTGGCTACAAGCTGTTAGTAAGCCCAACATTACAGCCATTAATCCAGCTACTAAAGCGCGATACTTCATAATTAACCTCAATGTCAAAAATTAATATTTTCAGTTATTAAACCAAAAAAACGATTACGTAGTTAAACGTTTTCAATTATCAAGCTTAGAGTTCGCACTCCAACTTGTATACATTGCCATTCTTAAGTCTCTCAAAATATTGGTGGCGCAACATCCACCTTATTCGAGACAAGCAACCGTCAAAAAATATAAGGCCAAAAATAATTTGTGACCCTTACTTTTAAAACGAAAAATCTCATCAACAACTTTATACGGTCAGATGAAAGGTGAAAGATTTAACAGTTGGACAAACATTTAACTAACTTTTATATAACATCCCAACCACCATCTTGATAAGATGCCTGTAATAGACCATCGCAAGTACGCTTTCTATTTTATTATTCACATTTAGCTAATTAAAGCCAACAGGACTCCGGCAAAGTAATGTTTTTTATAGTTGTGTTATGACAGAAATTTTTTATAGTTCTCCTTGATTCATCGTAAGTTATGAAATTTTTTATTGAGTCAATATCATTCTCTCACAACTTTGTAAATTAATGTTCTGCCGACACATAGAATATGTATTGCAACCTACATTTGATAGTGGCTCAATTCTCAGATGCATATAATTATCTACCATTTATACAAATATTTACATTACTATAAAATTTTTAACGATTAGATAGAAAGAAATTGGATTGTGTGGATTATTTTGTAAATTAGGGGTTGACAAAGTGGCAGCTATATATTTTCTTTAATTCCATTTTTATACTAAATGACTTTAAGTCAAATATGTTTAAAAATGTTAAGAGAACTTTTACCCAAACTTAACCTAACTTAAAGCTGTAGCTTGATTGGAGTCAGCGGAGGCATAGTTTGTCCAAAATATTGAAGCTCAATCTTTTTAAAATGCTTCTAAATTGGGATTTAACTGTGCCATTGCTATAGTTAACCAAAGTTATGGTTTGTCTTTAATCCAAAAGATCGGAGTTAAATAATTAATAAATATTATGAGCAACGGTAAAAGTCCCGATTCAGATAAGTTATCTTACAAATTGCAAGAAGTTACAGACTCAATTCACGAATACTCTGCCATTTCTCAAGGAGATATTTTAGCAATTTTGGCATTGCTTAGGCAGTTAGAACAATTGCATCGAGAAGTTAGAGACGGTATTTTTCAAGAAAGTTTACCATCAAATCGTCAAGCGCTATACTCACTTTTAAAAGATATTGAAGCAGAAGGAGGATGGCCCTACATTGAGCGGATGAGGATTCAAGATCTGATGCTGAATTTGGAAAACATTGACGAAGAAAATAGTTGAAAAGTACTAAGCTTCTTTTCTTTTGTTTAAACGTAATTTTCTCTACCTCTACTCCCAACTCCCAACTCCCAACTCCTAACTCCCAACTCCCAACTCCTAACTCCTAACTCTCTACTCTCTACTCTCTACTCTCTACTCTCTACTCCCAACTCCCAACTCCCAACTCCCAACTCCCTCAACTAATTCCCTGGCAAAGGTTGCGATCGCTTCCTTCGACGTTGCGATTGTACTGGAGGTAATCACCTACCCAGTGACAACCCTTTGCTAGTAGATTTTTAAGATCTAAATTCCATAGAACGATTGTATTGTCGTCGCTTGCGGATGCTAAAGTTTGACCATCCGGGCTAAAGCTAACGTCTAACACGGGAGCCTGATGTTCGCTGAGGGTTTTGATTAATTTACCTTCAGTACTCCAAAGTTTGACAGTGCTATCCCAACTAGCAGCAGCCAAAATTTCTCCATTGGGGCTGAAGGTAACAGCACTAACGCTATCGCCATAGCCTTTCAATAAAGTTTTCAATAAACTGCCATCCCAACGCCATAATCTAACAGTATTGTCCCAACTAGCAGAAGCAAGCAAGTTATAGCTAGGGCTAAAGCTGACACCTAATACCCAACCGGAATGAGGTAAAAATGTTTTTAATAACACACCATCTCGTTTCCACAATTTCACGGTTTGATCGTCGGAACCGGAGGCCAAAACTTGAGAATCAGTGCTGAAACGGACGCTATTTACCCTTCCTTGATGCCCTTTTAAAGTTTTAAGCAGTTTACCTTGTTGATTCCATAGTTTTACCGTTTGATCTTTACTGGCAGATGCCAGCAATTCCCCATCAGGGCTAAAACTAATACTCGTTACGCTGTCATTGTGTCCCTGAAGAGTTTTGATTAATTGACCGTCTCGCTGCCAAAGTTTTATAGTTTTGTCGTAACCTGCTGATGCTAATGTTTTGCCATTGGGGTGAAAACTAACGCTTGCAACTCTATCGGAATGTCCTAATAAAGTCTTATAAAGACGGGTATCAAATCCAGTATTCTTTGGTTGCCTCTTCCACAGTTTTACGGTATTATCGCGGCTGCTAGAAGCTAAAATTTGACCATCAGGACTCCAAGCAACACTTAAAACCCGGTCTGAATGTCCTTCTAAAACGGGTAATTTAGGAGGATTTAAACTCCACAGTTTGACGCTTTTGTCATAACTTGCCGAGGCCAATAATTTATTATCGGGGCTGAATGAAACGCTGACTACAGCATCGCTATGACCTTTAAAAGTTTTAAGTAACTTACCGCTACTAACATCAATTAGATTAATCGTATTGTCATCTCCTGCGGAAGCCAGTTTTTCGCCTTTAGAATCAAAATTTAAACTCCAAACTGTACCTTTATGCTGCTCTAGATTTTTATACGGACGGTATGTGAAGCCAGTTTCACCATCTTTTTGCTCGCGTCGCCAAAGTTTAACAATGCCATTTCGACCAGCAGAAGCCAATATTTTACCGTCTGGGCTAAAGTTAACAACAGTTATTCCTTCTTGATGACCGGGCAAAGTAGTTAATAAAGTGCCATCCTTACTCCATATTTTCACGGTATTGTCATCGCTGGCTGAAGCAATAAACTGACCGTCAGGACTGAAAGTTACCCAATTAATCCAACCTTGATGTCCCTCAAGAGTTTTCAATAATTTACCGTCGCTACGCCAAATTCTCACAGTTTCATCTTTACTGCCAGTAACCAATAATTTGCCATCGGGACTAAAGCTAACTTTATCAACCCAATCGGAATGACCTAAAGTTGTTACAGGTTGCCAATCAAATTCTCCCGTTGTGGGATTTTTGCGCCAGATTTTTACAGTATTATCGCGACTAGCAGAAGCCAGCAAACTACCATCAGGACTAAAAGTCAAACTGGTAATGCTTTCGTCATGTCCTTTTAAAGTTTGTAATAAACTGCCATCAGTACGCCAAATTTTTACGCTTTTGTCGCGACTTCCCGAGGCTAATAACTTTCCATCGGGACTAAAATTGACATCCCAAACAATATCTTTATGTCCCTCTAAACGGTTAACTTCCGTCACTCCGTAGACAGCTTGTTGTAAAGCCGTGACGACTCGCATCCGCGTATCCGGGCCGATTCCATGTCCGTTTTTAAGCTTTCTCCAAGCACGCAAACTTTCAACCAAAGCATCAAATTCTTTATTGGAAGCAAACAAAGCTTCAGAAGCGGCAGTTAGGGCACCAATTTTAAAGTTATTTTCGCTACGTTCGGCGCGTAAACTTTGGCTGATTGCAGCCTTCTTTTGCAAATCCGCTTGCCACCACAAACCGCCAATTGTGGCAGACATTACCGCTAAAGCAAAGCCAGCCAAACGAGCTTCTCGCAGACGTTTTTGAAGGATGGAATTTAACTTTTCTTGGGATAATTTTTGAGCAACTTCTGCTTTCGTTTTTTCAAAACGGATTTTTTCTAGTTCGGCAATGATTCCATAGTCATTACGAACGCGAATTGGTTTAACTAAATAATCGTGAACTAACTGGTAACGTTCACCTGACTCTTGCAGTACTCGCAACACCAAACCGCTTCCCACAAGGATTTCTAATATTAGCTCTAAGGTACTAACATTGTAGGAATGGATAAAGTCTTCTTGGATTTCTCGATCGTTTCCTACCTCATATTGCTTGCTGGGTTGTTTTAAAGCTTTGGAAAAAGCAGAATCAATATTTTGATTGATATTAATTAAAAAATTCTCTGCTTGATTTTTTTCTTCTTGCTCATATGCATCTTCTTGTCTGAAAATAGCGGTAACTAATTCAGCCTTGGTCTTAAGAGGTCGCGTACCTTTTTCATCGGTTAATTCAAAAAGTAATTTCCAGCTTAATTCTTCGTTTTCTTGACCGCAATCGTAAATTACTTTTTCTAACCAATGTTGAACTAATTTTTCAGAACCACCGCTGCGCTGATATTCTCCTAATGTCGTAATATTTTGTGCTTCTAATTGAGCGCCGACAATTTGTAATTCTATTGGATGTACTTGATGGGTTTCCCCTGCCAAATCTTCTACTAATTTATCAATTAATTCATCGCTCAATTGATAATGAGAGCGTTCTGTAAGGCTGTGGATAATACTATTGGCATCTTGACAAGTAAATTTCCCCAAATAGTAACGAATGTTTTTATCGAGAATATTTTTGTTAATTACTCCTAAATTGTAAGAATCGTTCCTTTCTAAATAGCTCAAGCGCTCAAATTCTAATAAATAATGCAGATAATCTTCCCGCAAAGAAAGAATAACTTTTACAAACGGGATATTCAGACATTTATTAAAAAACTTGTAAAATTCAATTCTTTGTGGCGTATCTTGTTTGACAAAGAAAAACTCTTCTAGCTGATCGAAAATTAAAATTATTGTGTAATTATTATCTGCTAATAATCGTAGTTTTTCCAGAATCACATCAACTGTAATTTCTATCGCCAAAGATATAGAAGTACGAGCAATAACTTGATTTAAACTGCGTCCTAAAGCTTTTATCCAGTCAGTATAGACAGATAAAACAATTGGTAAAGCCATACGTTCCCCAATCGAATTCTGTTTGAGTGCTGGAACTAAACCCGCTTTGATAATTGAGCTTTTACCTACCCCCGATGGCCCATGAACCACGGTAAGTTTACAGTCAGCACGAGTCATTTTTTCCAGAAGATGATGTACATCTTGCTGTCTTCCCGAAGCTGCTATTTCTTGAGCAACTTGATCGGGGGTTGATAAGATTTTTTGTGGTTGTAAAACAGGATTTATTCTATAGCGCTGCGGTTGTAATTGACTGGCTCCGATAAAAGCACGAAATCCGTACTGATGCTCAATCTGAATTTTTTCTCGCTTGAGCTTAAAAGCTTCTAAATAATCGTGACGTTCGCAGAAATAAAGCGAGCGTAATTCTTCAACAATTTCTAAATACAAAGAGGGTTCGTATTGAGCTTCACAAACTACTTTTGCCCACTCCAAAGTATTAACAGCTTCATCCCATTCACCCAAATTCCTTAAGGTGCGTCCAAGCAATAGAAGATACCAACTTTCAGAGGAGCGAGATACTTCTGGAACTTCTTCTGCAATAGAAAGGGCTGTATTTGCTAATTCATGAGCTTGTACCCAATCAGATTTAGAAGCAGCTACTACACAAAGAAATCCATAATCTTGAGCAACTAAGGTTTTGTTCCCGAATGATTGATGCAGCTCCAAAGAGTAAGTCGCTAATTGCGATAAATCATCCCACTGTTGCAAACGCTGCAATACTTCACAAGCAGGATAAATAAATTTAGCGCTTAAATCTTTTCTTTTTATCGTTTCAAATATATCCAAGCATCGCTTAAACCAATTCAAAGCATTTTGCCAGAAGCTGATATTGGCCGCAGGTTGTAAATCCGCCAAACGTCGGTAACAAAGTCCCAGGTGGAACATGACTACTGCTTGACGTATTAGGGAGGGGAGGGGGAGAGGGGAGGATGGGAAGATGGTGAATCCACCCCCGTGCGGAGGTTCCCTCCGTTGAGGGGAGTGGTGAACCCGAAGGGGGAGAGGGGGAGAGGGGGAGAGGGGGGGATGGGGGGATGAATTTTGACAGTTTCCAATCAAAGAAGATAAAGAATTACTTTTAATTTCTTCTTCCCAGAGTTCTAGACTGCGTTGATAATGTAACAACGCTTCGTTGATGTTGTCGTTTACGTAGTTATCGCGGCCGAGAACAAATTCTAGACTGGCTTCTAGTTGGGGTTCTAGTTTGATTTCGTAAATTCGCAGCAAATCGTTACGGGCTGATTCTATTTCTCGACGCTGCTGGGATTTAGGATCTAAAAGTAAAGCTTCATTTGATAAAAACTTTTGCGCCCCTGCTTCTATAACTTTGTCAAATAAAGATTGTGTTTGCTGTTGGATGAGATTAACTAAATCGGGAGCAGCCATTTCAAATTTAATTGTGGTTGCTGCCCAACTTTTAAAATCGGGTGCAAATCGTGAAAGTGACGATCCTACTTCATCTTTGAGCCACAAAACTATCGGAAAAGAAAAAGTATCGGCGTATATATCTCGTGCTTGGTTAATACCGCTAAGTAAATCTTCTAAGTTGGTAACAGACTCCAACCCAAATACCATCACCGCCGTCGGTAAACAATCTGTTTTTACAGCAGGTATATCTAAAAATAGCTCCGAGACTATGGTGCTGTGTAAAGCCTTGGTTGAAGGAGAGAGAACTACCTCTCGCAAATTTACATCCTTGGTTTGCGAGCGGATATTGTCTAATACTTGCTTGCACAACTCCTTGTAATTGCACCGTACTAGAATTAGAGAAAATTGACCAAAGGATAGCGCGATCGCCCGAATCAGTCTTTTCAAGGAATGCTGATTGGAAATAGCGATATCCGTAAGAGTAGTATTTTCACTCATAGCTGGAATATTTATATTTGACGTTGTGTCAATTCGATTTTGGATTTTAGATAAACAAGAGCTATTCAAATTCGATGTTGCTTTAATCCAAAATTGGCAATCCGAAATACATAGAGATGGTCAAATTATTTAAAACTGACCGGAATGCACCATTTGGGGGCAATCCCAAAGAAACCTGGTTTATTCTGGTAAAAACGATCGGCTAAACCCGGTTAATTAGAAGTTCATTCATCAGCGATTTGAAAGCTTATCCTGTTTGATTTATTCAAGAATGTAAAAAGCAACAATACACCATTTCACATTCACCTATTTTTTTTACTGCTAAGAAAAAGTGGTCGGAATTTTGTATTCGGATTGCTCCCAAGCTAGAACTTTGTCAGTTTCCGATAGCGCCGGGACTAATACCGAACCAGCGTCCTTTGACATCTCGGTATTCAAAAACAAACATACTTCGCAGCAATCTTTGATATTCAGACTCACCTCTAACTGTTTGCTGATTGACTACTTCATAAAGCAATTGCCATTCTTCATCGTCAATAGCTAGAAGCAAATCGTCGCGATAATCTTTGATTACTGCTTCCAAACAAGCACGCTCGAAGGGGGGGTCTTGTCGCTGCAAACAACTGTACAGTAAGCCTAGTAAGTTACGAATATGACCGCCACTCACTCTACACAAACGGTCTAAAGTTTCCGAACTATCGAATATTTCGTCAATCAATCTCAACCTGATATCCGGCGTAGCTTCGGGAAACGCTCTGGCTAAAACTAACTGCCGTAAAAGAGTCATTCCTGGTTTGCAGTCATCACCATCTCTTTGACGTACCAACACCATCGGCAGTACTTTAGGGGCAATACCGCCACCCAAGCGATTTTTTAACGTTTCGTACTCGCCAGAAAAAATCAATGCCAGCGGGATTGTATAAACTACATGACATTTTAGCCGACGTAGCTGTTCTCCCCTGTCAATAAACAAATATTCCGGTTGCGATCGCCCGGATGGCATTGGGCGCATATCAACTCGATCTAAGTTGTCAATAATTACAACTAATCCTTTTTGCCCCCTCATCTGTAGCTGTTGGGTAGCTCTATCTAATACCTCTTCATTGATGGCTTGCAAAATACTATTTGTACGCGGTTCTAGATATTGCCTAAGCTGAGAACGCAATTGGGGGCTATCTTTAGCTTTGGCGCTAATTTTAGCAATACCCAAGGAAAATTCTGCTTCTGCCGAAATGTCTATGGGAGTTTGTAGAAATTCCCCGATTTCTTTGAATAAATTACTAAAGTAACCAGGTTTGAGCTTAATGTTAATCGCTTCTAAACTGGCGCTTACTTGACGAGCTACACTCAGCAAAATATCGCTGACATCAATATCCGCCATGTCCAAATCCTGGCTGGACTCAAAATAAACTACATGAAATCCGGAATGCTCTAGTTCGGCTTTAAGACGCTGTAACTCAGTTGATTTACCGCAGCCAATATGACCTGTAAATAATTGGCAGGTTGGTTCGTCAGGAGAAATACGGACAATCGTTCGTTGCAACTCTTCTACTATTTTGCAACCCCGTACTTCGGAAAAATCTATGTAATATTTTCTATCGGAATCATCGCCTATAACCAGCGTCCTGCTTGGATTACAGGCTTTAAAGAACCTTGACAAATTTAGTGTAGTTTTCATGTAGATGCAGTTCGTATAAATATTAACCATTCATAAAAATCCAAGTATCAAAACACTTGAACTCCTCGCTCCCAAGTTAATTACGAGGTGTGGCCGATTAATTTTTCCCTGATGCTTGAGAGTACGTATCTGCCCTGTCATACCGATATCGGTAAGCCTTTAACAAAAATACGTGGCTTCAACTATAGCTCTTTTGTATCAAATCGCTTTATTACTCAAAAACTTTTAGTGTAAAAAGCCGCTTGATATAATTCCTCAGTTTGCACTTAAGTATTAATTGTAGCAAATCATGCATATCATTTTTCAAGAAAAACGTCAAGCTGCTTTAAGTATATATACTATTTCTTTTCCAGAAGAAATAAGATAGTGTTAATCTTCGATACAGCGATAATGTTCTCTGTCAAAAATCGGGTAATTTTACCGAATTTGGGGATTACCCGAAATCTGGAGAAGTTACATATATGTTAGCTTTCAAGCTTTTAGAAAAAGGAAGTATTAAATTAATGGTCAAGTTAAGATATTCCAAAATGCCCTCTGACATAACCAACTATTTTGCATAAAATCCCAATCGGTATTTTACGGAAGTTGTAGCACTAATTTTTATGGGTATTCTCAACAATCATTGGCGTGTATAATATGGGATTTAATTATCGGGTAATAACTTACCTACGAACAAAACTAATCGTGTATATTTTGCTATGTTTTACTATTAATGTTTTGGATAATACACCTGTAATAAAGGCGATCGCATTCTCATATTATTTGTAGCCCTTTGACTTGAAAATAAAGGTCACTTTAGAGTAAAAAGGCTACATTAAACCAAAAATGCCAGATTTTATCGGTTATATAAGTCCATAGCTCATAAGTACTATTTTAGTGGGTGACATTTTTCCCGTAAGCGAATATTTTTGAAAACACGAAGTGTGAAAATACAAGTTCTTCTACTTATCGGATTTTAGATTTTAAAGAATACAGCACTGTTAATCGAAAACAAACGTATCCGTTGTTGAAATTGAGAATCCGGTGCGAGAAAGCTTGATGGGAAAACATCTCCCACTCAAAAGGCAGCAAAATCTAAAATCGAATTGACTTATACAAATTTATTCATCTTCATTCAATAGCTTGAACCAAAACGTGCGAAGAGGTTTAAATGCCGGAGATATTATCAGTTTCCTCTACAGATTTGGAAGTACGTCGCGAAAAACTACGCCGTCATCGGAAAATACAAATTATTGGTGCAATTTGGCGTACCTTTGCAATCACAGGTTTAGCTGGTGGTTTGCTGTGGTTTTTGATTCAACCAGTATGGGTACTCAAAAGCAAGGAAGATATTACTGTTTCCGGAAATCAGTTGCTTTCGGATGAAGCGATACAGTCAAAAATGCAATTGTCTTACCCCCAATCTTTATGGCGGGTTGAGCCTAGTCATCTGAGTACATCTCTAAAGCAGCAACCAGCTATAACTCAAGCATCTGTAACTCGTCGTTTGTTTCCACCGGGGTTAAGAGTTAAGGTATCTGAAATAGTGCCAGTGGCTATTACTCAAACTGCAATTAAAAGCAATGGTGATTCTATAAATCAAAAAACAGTAAGTGGATTATTAGATATCAATGGTGTTTGGGTTTCCTTGGAAAACTATAAATCAATCGAAGCCGATCGATTGCCCAGCCTAGAATTCGTTGGCGAGCCTGCATCTTGTCGCGGAGTATGGAAACAGCTTTACCAAGCAATTGGCGCAAGTTCTGTAGAAGTAATGCAAGTTGATTGCCAAGACCCTAATAATATAATTTTAAAAACAGAACTAGGTTTAGTACATATCGGAATTCCGACATCTAAACTACCTGAAAAAATTAAATTGTTAGCAAAAATCCGTCGTTTGCCAGCACGAATTAATCTGAATCAAATTGAGTTTATAGATTTAACAAATCCCGAGACAATATTAGTACAGATGAACCATGAAACAGTGCGAATAGATTCTAAAAATCCCTAAAAATATTGAGTAAAAGCAAATGTATAAAACACTCCTAGTTTATCAATAAGATTTATGCTGATAAATATATATTAACTATTGTTGTTTTTGGAGAAACCAAAACCATAATAAATATTCTAGGTTGGTCTTATTCTTTCGAGAAATAATCAAAAACCTACCATTAGGGAGTGTAACCTCCTGCTTGTTATAGTTACGCTCGGCATGAGAAGGTGCCTGCTGGTAAGAAAATCTATGGCGATCGCGTTAACGGGGCTTCGAGGTAGCAATATGGAAGGTCTGTCACAACTTGTGGAACCGAACGTCAACGTAAGTAAGACGGCTCTGTCATCAGTCATACAAGGAGAAAGTAAAGTTAAGAGTTCAAAATTTATTTTACACGAAGATAATTTAGGTACTCATGACTTACAGTATCTGTTGATAAGCAGATTTTAACGCCATCACTTATACGTTTGTATCAGTGTTCTACTTGTTTAATTGTTTTCAATATTTATAGAATTAAACCAGTATTTATGGCTATAAGTAAAAAAAAACAAACACTATTAGTTGTAAAATTGATGACCAATATCCATAAAAACAACAAGGAGGGGTTACGAACCATACATGAAGACAGTTACAAGCCAAAATAGCCGTCGTTAGTATAACCGATACAGTTCTTTCTTCAAGTAAATATTAAGTATACTTCTGCTTAACTAGTTGTTCATCATGAGATGTTAACAGCTACTAATTTTAAAAAAAACTGTTCGCGTTCTTAATCCTGCACCTAGTTGGAGAAGATTAGAACACCGTCATAACATTCTTGCTACTAAATTCAACAAGAATGTTTATAAGCAAGTTGACGCGAGCGGGTAGATCGCACCCCCCCCAAAAGTCGTTTATCTGAATGCACGTAAATCCAATGACACTTGATAATAACCAAGGGCTTACCTATAAAAACTCGCAGTCTCCCGGACAGCAAGGAATCTCGCTAGCAGGAATTAGTACCAATAACCCTTTTGGTCATTCTGGGCTTAGTTTGGGGCAAAACGGCGATAATAACCATTCTCCCGAAGAAAACCCTGTTGGGGATATTATTCCCGGCAGAGTTGCCAATATTAAAGTAATTGGTGTGGGCGGCGGTGGTGGAAATGCCGTCAACCGCATGATTGCTTCAGATTTGAGTGGAGTAGAATTTTGGTCGATTAACACCGATGCTCAAGCTTTGACGATGGCTGCGGCTCCTTGTCGCCTGCAAATTGGACAAAAGCTAACGAGAGGTTTAGGAGCAGGTGGTAATCCTGCCATTGGCCAAAAAGCAGCAGAAGAATCCAGAGATGAAATTGCTACGGCTTTAGAAGGAGCCGATTTAGTATTTATAACTGCTGGAATGGGAGGCGGTACCGGCACGGGTGCAGCATCGGTTGTAGCTGAAGTCGCCAAGGAAATGGGAGCCTTAACAGTTGGTGTAGTTACCCGTCCGTTCGTATTTGAAGGGTCGTCGTCGCACCACTCAAGCAGAGCAAGGTGTTGAAGCTTTGAAAAGTCGGGTAGATACTTTAATCATCATTCCCAACAACAAACTATTGGAAGTGATCCCCGAGCAAACACCAGTCCAAGAAGCTTTCCGTTATGCAGACGATGTATTGCGTCAAGGTGTACAAGGAATATCCGATATCATCACAATTCCTGGTTTGGTAAACGTTGACTTTGCCGACGTGCGAGCCGTAATGGCAGATGCAGGTTCTGCTTTGATGGGAATCGGTATTGGCTCTGGCAAATCACGTTCTCGGGAAGCGGCGATCGCCGCAATTTCTTCGCCTTTGTTGGAATGTTCTATTGAAGGCGCAAGGGGTGTTGTGTTTAACATCACTGGTGGAAGCGATTTGACTTTACATGAAGTGAACGCTGCCGCCGAAGCAATTTATGAAGTAGTAGATCCCAACGCCAATATTATTTTTGGGGCAGTGATTGATGACAGACTCGAAGGAGAAGTCAGAATTACGGTAATTGCTACCGGGTTTACAGGTGAAATCCAAGAAAGGCAACAGCAAACTGCTACCCCTAACAACAGAGTAGCCCCACCTCCAGTATCCGGGCAGCGGCGACAGATGCCACAACCATCGTCTACCTCAGGTGCCAACTCTCAAAAACAACCCCAATCCGAACCAAAACAGAAACCCGGATTAGAGATTCCTCCATTTCTTCAGAAACGCCGAAATCCTAATAACTGAATAGTCAAGGTATCGGAAGGGGGCGCAGAGTCTTATAAAAATTCATTGCCTCCCATATTCCAAATACGCCTGTTCGGCTTCTTCGTCAAAAATTTAGTTCGATCGGAAAGACCTTAATCGCTACATTCGTAGGCGGTTAGTTCTATTATGCCTAAATTTTTCAGAAGTATTTTTAAGGTTTTGTTTAAGTTCTTTTCCTCGTTACTCAATTTCAAATTGTTTTACAAAAGCTGATTTTTTGCAGGGTGTAATACCTATAGCTCAAACCTAATAATATTGATTTAATTACTAGATCGTTTTTTAATTGCTTCTTCTACCCACTCGATAAACTTTTTACCCAAGTTTGTATTGCTAAACCGATCGATTTCGCGAATGCCAGTAGGGCTAGTAACGTTAACTTCAGTAAGATAGCCACCAATTACATCAATTCCTACAAAAATTAAACCGGACTTTTGTAGAGTGAGGGCTAGCTGATTACAAATTTCCCGTTCTCTGGAAGTAATTTCAGTTCGAGCAACCGTACCTCCGGCTGCCATATTATTGCGGAATTCTCCAGGTGCAGAAAGACGGTTAAGTGCCCCTACTGGTTCGCCATCAAGCAGAATAATTCGTTTATCTCCCTGCTTGGCTTCTGGTAAAAAGGTTTGTAGCATCACTGGTACTTTTCCCCGTAAAGTACTAAGTTCTACTATCGAATTAAAATTGCGATCGCCCTTGTCTAAAAATAAAATTCCTTCCCCTGCTTTGTTTCCCAATGGTTTAAGAACAGCAGCGCCTTTTTCTTCAACAAACTTGCGAATCAAATTTTTATCGGCACTGACAATTGTTTCTGGAATTGCCTCGGTAAACTGGAGAGCATACATTTTTTCGTTAGCATCTCGGATACCTTTAGGGCTGTTAACAACCAAAGTTTTGTTTTGGTCGATATAGTCCAAAATATAAGTAGCGTAAAGATAAATATCATTTACTGGTGGATCTGTCCGCATAAACACGGCATCCATAGTTTCCAGGCAAATATTAGTTATGTCGCTTAACTTGTACCAGACATTTGCAGCTTTGTAGCCGGTATCAGTCAACTTAACCGGAATAATTTCGACTCGTTGAAGATGCGCCCAAGCGGTACTATCTATGACACTCAAGCCAGACGTTTGAGTTATCCAGACTTCATGTCCCAAAATAAAAGCTGCTTCCATCATGGCAACGCTAGTATCATGAGTGGGGTCTAAATTCTGGATCGGATCAATAATAAAAGCCAGTTTCACGCGATTGCCTCGACTTACCCTTCAAAAAATTGCTGTGATTCATCTAGAATTATCCCTTTTTTATGTAATACCGTTTCATTTTGAGATTGATATAGCCCTACGGGGGATGGGGAGATTCTTAAAGTAGCGAGTAGCGAGTAAAGAGTAATAAGTAGGGAATGGATGGTTCAAGAAGCGACAATAAGAACGAATTGGTAGTTTACTCACTACTTGCTACTCATTACTCCCTGCATCAGAAAACCCACCCTTCCTAAGTGGGGTGGGATTGAGTATCAAGCAATTTTAAAACTATCAGCCATGTTTTCTTTCAACGCTCAAGCTAATAGCTCGTCCAATTTTCCTTGAGACTCTAAACCGTAAATATCATCGCAACCACCGAAATGCGTATCATTGATGAAAATTTGCGGTACGGAAACGTCGTCCATCTCCCCTATGAGCCATGTTTTGCCGTGCTTGTTCATCTCCATCAATAGCGTATTCGGTAAATTCAACCCCCTTTTTCTTTAGTAAACCTTTAGCACGTATACAAAACGGGCAAGAACTCCAAGTGTAAATCTCTACTTTGGCAGCCATAACGTCCTCATGTTGACTTAGCAATTCTCAATTCTAGAACGTTATATTTAACTGTGAATGTTCAATAAGTATTTCAAGACATTTTTGATACAAAAATATTTTGCTTTATTATTATTGCAGTAAAAAATATAACTCTCTACTATTTGTAATAGAGTGTTAAATAAGACTTAAATTATTTTTAATATACAGGGTAAGTGCGAATGAGTCTGCTATCAGGAGTTATAGAAGACTCATTCAAAGGCACAAACCACAGTGATTATGTTGGCTGTAATCCAGGTGCGTAACAATTTAATAATATTTCAGTTTAATTACGGTGTACATCAGTATTAACACTGATATATTCATAAATACCAAAAAAAGTACTTAGTGTTTTCCGAAGTATAAAGCGAAGAGCTAGCAATTAGAAATGTAGTGGGAGCGTCTCGCTCCCCGATCGTAACGAGCGAGCTAGAAGCTTGTCGACACGCTTCGCTAACGCACCACGCAAACCCGTAAGAACTAATAGGACAGACCACTACTCGTGGTGTGTTTGATTAATTCTGATAAGTAATTACTTCCGTTCCGCTTATCAGATTTCCTATAAAATTTCTCCCCCCCTCTTCCCTCTCACTCAATTAGTTAATCTTCCACTGGGAAAAAACTAAAGTTCTTACTACGAAACTTTTTCTGGTTATGGCATAAATCAAACATTAAATTACTCCTGAAGGAAATTTCCCCAGGAGTGTAAGTTTACTTAAGTTTTAACTTCTCAGTACTTATCCAGATATAGCGGCGTATTGAATTAGCTGTCCCAAACGTTCTCTTAAATTTTCTAAGCCAAGACGCTCGTGGGCAGAAATAAATACTGCCATTGGATATTCTTCTCTGGCTAAAGCTAGGGTTTCGCTATTTGCTTTGTCGATTTTGTTGAAAACTACTAGCCCTGGACCAGGTGTTACGGGCATTTGAGCTAATATATCCCTGACAGAACGAATATGACTCTGCCAAGCAGGATGAGATAAATCGACTAAATGCACTAAACCATCTGCTTCGGTTACTTCTTCCAAAGTGGCGCGGAAAGCATCCATTAACGCTTCGGGTAATTCGTGTATAAATCCAACTGTATCTGTAACTAGAATTTCTTGGGTTTCTTGAGTTACAGCATGGGGAACTACCAAACGGCGCGTTGTGGGATCGAGGGTTGCAAACAACTGATCGGCTGTGTAAACAGAGGCATTAGTTAAAGCGTTGAGCAAAGTAGATTTACCGGCATTAGTATAGCCAACAATTGCGATAGTAGCTACTTCTTGCTGTTGCCTTCTTTGTCTTAACCTTTCTCGATGCGCTTGTAACTGATTTACTTCTTTCTGCAAGCGAGTTATGCGACTAGAAATAGCACGGCGTTCAGTTTCCAGTTTGGTTTCACCGGGACCTCTTGTACCGATACCACCTCCAAGTCGGGACATTGCCTGACCTCTACCAGTTAGTCGCGGTAACATATACTCTAACTGCGCCAATTCTACTTGCAGCTTACCAGCACCCGAACGAGCGCGTTGAGCAAAGATATCTAGAATTACTTGAGTACGATCGACTACCCGAACCCCTATCTGAGCTTCTAAGTTGCGGACTTGCCCTGGTGATAAATCGCGATCTAAAACTACAAGATTCGCTCCCAAAGTTTGAACGGTTAAAGCAATTTCCTGCACCTTACCTTCACCAACCACTGTTTGGGGATGAATTCGCGATCGCTTTTGTCGCATCATCTGTAAAACCACTCCCCCAGCAGTATCTACCAACCGCCCCAATTCAGTTAAAGTATCCTGGAATCGTTGAGGTGACTCCTTCTGAGTTATAACCCCGACGATCACAACTCGATCGCGATCGTTATCGACTTCCCTACCAATAAATTCTCGCTGGAATTCTTCTTCAAGCCCTTCTACCAAATCCAGAAAGTCTTGTTTGCTCAATACATCAAGACTCATCGCTGGCGAAACACTCCAACTTGGAGAAGAATAATCGCCCTCTTCAAGCTGAGAATTTTGACTCGCAATTAGGGTGCGAGCATCTTGTGGTGCTAAGTGTGCCAAATAAGCTTCCTTAACATACCCAGTACCACCACCACCCCGACGTTGAAATCCGCTTCCTGTGATATTAAGTACAATTAAAGCATCTAATCTTTGCAGTGCCATAGCAGTCAAAGCACCATCAGAAGGATATTCTGGCTTTAGCTGAGTAGCAATACAACGAATACCGCTAAGTCGTTCCGCACCGTAACGCGGCAGTTCCGTCAGCGGAATTTGGGTAGAGCGCGGAGTGCCTACCCCAACCCGAATTACTTGTCCTCGGCGGTTGAGATAGGCACACACTGGCTGATTTATTTCAGTACTAATTGCCGCCAGTCGCTGAGCGAATTCGGGAGTCGTAAAACTATCGCCCGGTATGCGCTGGTGATACAGTCGCTGCAATTGCTTTTGCTGACTGTGTTTCAGACCTTGGAGATTACCGCATATAGTTTCTATAGGCATCTAGACCAGTAAACTAGTCCCCCATATACATCTATGTCTATTTTACAACAGCGTTTTTCAGCTAAACTCTTTCTTTTGATAGATGCAGTAGGGAGTAGGGAGTAGGAAGTAGTGAGTAGGGAGTAGGAAGTAGTGAGTTAAATGCTTCTTTTGGATTATTGTCACGGGCTGCTTGACTATTTATTATTTCTTACTCTTTACTCGCTACTCTTTACTTACTACTTTAAAAATCTCCCCACCTCCCTGGGCTATACTTACCGAGGTGAAAATTATTCTTTTGATACAAATATTTGTGTTTCCCTAGAAATGAAAATTCTGCTTATAAATGATGATGAGCAATTCACTAACCAGTTAAAAGCGAATTTAAAACAACATCGATACGTTGTTGATACGGCGCTAGATGGCCAAGAAGGTTGGGAATTTGTTGAGGCACAAGAATACGATTTGATTGTATTGGATGTAATGTTGCCGAAGCTGGATGGGATTACTTTTTGCAGTCGTTTGCGTGCGAAAGGTTTGCAGGTTCTAGTGATGTTTTTAACTTCAAGATCTGCCAGTGAAGATAAAATTAAAGGCTTGGATGCTGGTGCTGATGACTATGTAGTTGAGACAGTACCTTTACCGGAATTGACTGCTAGAATTCGAGCTTTATTGCGACGAAAAGCTACAACTGTATCGACCATTTTGGAGTGGGGAAACCTTTCTTTAGAAGCGAAAACTGGAGAGGTGAGATACGGTGATATTCTTTTAAATCTGACTAAGAAAGAATATTCTCTGTTAGAGTTATTCATGCAAGATCCGCAGAAGATATACAGCCAAAACAGTATTTTAAATCAATTATGGACTTTTGAAGACGAACCCCCAACTCGTGATGCGATCCGAACGCTAGTTAAAAGATTACGACAGAAATTAAAAGCTGCTAAAGCGCCCGATTTAGTTGAAACGGTTTTTGGGTTGGGCTATCGTTTAAATCCTGAATTTGAAAAAGCATCTTCAACAGATAGTAATTCTAAGTTGAGTAAGAAACTGGTATCTGCTGTTTCTTCGGTTTCCAATAATAACTCTGGCGCTACAAGTGAAACAGTAGTTACTCAAAACAAGCAAAGTTCAATTGAATCCCATAAACTACAACCTCGCCTGCTGATTGTAGATGAAGATAAAGAATTTATCGACCCTTTAGTAGAACTTGCAACAATACGGGGATTCCAAACGGCGATCGCACCCAACCCAAAACTCGCTAGAGAATCGTTACAAAGGGTTCGTCCAGATATTATTTTGCTGGATATATCTATTGATAAGAAGAATGATGAATTTATTTTTCTGGAGGAAATATCAAAGCAGGAAGCATCTATTCCCGTACTTGTGTTTACTTCTCAAGAATTATCAACGGATAGAGTTGCACTTGCTCGTCGTAAAAGTCAAGGATTTTTTCATAAACCTCTAACCTCAAATCGAGTTCTTGAAGTAATTACTCAAACCTTAAAACCTGGGAAGAAAACCGAACCTAAAGTAATGGTGGTTGATGACGATCGCATGACTCTACGTCTGGTGCGAACATTACTTGAACCTTGGGGAATCAAAGTTAATGTCCTTAACGATTCGCTGAAATTTTGGGATGAACTTCAATCTGTGAAACCAGATTTACTCATATTAGATGTACAAATGCCGAATGTTGATGGTATTGAACTATGTCAACTACTGCGTAACGATTCCCGCTGGGCTTGGCTACCAATCGTATTTCTCACCGGGCAGCGAGATACTGAAACCATTCAACAGGTATTTTCCGCAGGTGCTGATGATTTTATTAATAAACCAGTTATTGCTCCCGAATTAATCACCCGTATTTTCAACCGTTTGGAACGTACTAGTTTGTTACGAAAGCAAGCAGAAATCAATCCCTTGACTGGTTTACCAAATCGTCAGCGTGCTACCCAAGATTTAGAAAGATTATTACATTTAGCAAACCAATATCAACAGTGTTTTTGTTTAGCAATAATCAAAATAGATGATTTATACAAAATTAACCATAACTACGGACATGGGTTTGGCGATAAAATGTTACGCCGTTTAGCTTCTTTATTACAAAAAGAATTACGAACTGAAGATATTGTGTCTTCTTGGAATGGTGGAGAGTTTTTAGTCGGGATGTACGGTATCTCTCGTGGTTATGGAGTCGAATGGTTAGCAGAAGTATTGGAAGCACTGCGATCGACAAAATTTGAAGTAGCCGAAAAACCCGTTCGCATTACTTTCAGTGCCGGGGTTACTCAATACCCCGAAGATGGAAGCGATGTAAAAACACTTTACCAAAGCGCTGCTTCAACAATAGAACTAGCAAAAGATAGGGGCGGAAATTGCATTGTACATTCTAATTGGAAACGCCTTCCATCCGATAGATTACCCCTCCATAAAGATGTAATTTTTCTACACCAAGATTCAGCCTTCGCAAAGTCAATTATGGAAGCTTTATTAACTAGAAGTTATCACGTTCACTGGCTCAAAGATGGAAATGCAGCATTAGAAGCATTGGCAAAAAAAAGCCCTTCCTTACATAGTGAAGTAATTTTGCTTGAAGAAAATTTACCCGGTTTAAATGGGTTAGAAATTCTGAAACACTTTAAAAAAGATAAAATTATTCAACGCTCTAAAATTGTGTGGTTATCTACAGATACAAGTGAGATTGAAAAAGCCTTGCAGTGGGGATGTTTTGATTATATTAATGTTCCTTGTAATATTTCAGCATTTATGTATCGTCTGCGTCATTTTGTAGAAGGATGAGACGATTTTGGATTTTGGATTTGATAATATTTTTTAATCACAACTGTGTAGAGACGTAGCAATGCTACGTCTCCAGATTTTGCGTACTTACAGACATCTCCAACAATCAATACTGTATTGAATACATTTATAAAGACGTTGCACTGCAATGTCTCTAGATTGCAAACTGTGGTTCCGATGCTTTATGAGATGAAGCTTGCTGCTGTAAATCAGGTGTTTCCATCTCTACTGTCTCTAAATATTTACTTATCGTAGCTAAAAGTTTTTCAGCTACTATTGGTTTACTCATAAAGTCAGTAGAGCCAGCAACCTTAGCGCGAAATTTATCAAAAAGTCCATCGCTACCAGTTAATATAATTACCGGAATATTCGCAAGTTTATTAACCCGTCTGATTTGGGCGCAAACTTCGTATCCGTTGACAACTGGCATCATTAAATCTAACAAGATCAAATCTGGTTTCTTCTCTATTAATATTGGTATAGCTTGAATAGCATCTTGAATTTGAACAAACTTCATCTTATTTGAGGTAATAATGCTCTTCAGAGTTTGACATATTTGAGGACTGTCATCAATACAGGCAATCAGCGGGGCTTTTAATTTTTCTTGCGAAAGAGATGCAGTCTTATTTTTAAGTTCTTTGACTGATAAAGGTAAGTCGGACAATTCCGACATTTTAATAAATCCTCTAAGGATGAAAGGCAATAAATCGGAGGATATTTTAAGAATATTGAAATTTAGTTTTATAGCTAAATCTTGTAGACTATATTCGCCGTCAATAAACTTAACAAAGTTTTTGTAGACATCAGGAGTTACAAGCTGTTGAACTTGTTTTGGTTGCAGTAAGACAGGTGAGAAATGAGGAGTAATATTTGCTAATCCGGCTCCGGACCACTCACGCCATTCTCCTTCCATACGCTTGAGGAAGAAATCTGTATTCATGAAAGTCAGAGATATATCTAAGATAGCTTTAGGATTGTGACTACAGCATACATTTTCAAAATTTGCCTGCTGTGCAATATCAAACAATACTTCTGAGATGACATTTTTTGCTACAGCGTCAACCTGAGTTCTCTCTACTTTCTTTTGTTTGTATAGAGTAGTTAGTAATTGATAATCCCAAAGCTCATTTGCTAGTTGAATTGGCTCTAACTTTATTTCTTCAATTTTAATTTGAGGGCAATATTGACTGACTTTTCTGCGCCAACGTCGAAACGGATGAATTCCTCCTGTAGCCCAAATAATTCTTCCAAATCGAAAGTATAAACTCCATTTTGTTTTAGAAGAATTGATATCTAATTTTCCACTGTATTGGTTTGTTGTACAAGTTTTAAATTGCTCAATCAAGTCTTTATATGCGATGAAATCTGTATGCACCATGATAATTTTCTTCTTAAAAAAATAAGGCGGATGGTAGATGTTAGAAGAAAAGATTTTATAAATTTAAAGAAGGTTGCAAATAAAGTAATCAAAGAAAAATTACGATCGGTATTTGCAGACACTGGTAGATATTACATTCATAACACTAACAAAAAAAAGTGACAATGCCGTGACAAGGGTTACGCAGATAAATTGACCCGAAGAGTGATTAAAAAAAATATTGTCCTTCCCTGATAGAAACTTCATATAAGTGGGAATAATAACTTTATGAGATAGAGAACTTCTGTTGCTTAAAGCTTTTAAGGCTGGAAGTTACAAAAAAATAGAAGTTTGATAAATAACTTTTAATATCAATACATCTACCGTAGGAAATAGACCTAATGACTCAAATGCTTAGAGAAGAAGTGCGGGAACGTCTTGGTAATATCGACCAAATCCGCGACATAATTTTTGGGGCACAGATTAGAGAATATGAAACCAGATTTGGCAAATTAGAATCGGATATTTCGCTTTTACAGCAGGAGATGCGCTCCCATGTCGAGCAGCTTAAGGTTAGCTTTGCAGCAGAGTTAAGAGCAGGATTTGACAGTTTAGACAAGAAGCTGAAATTATTTAACCTTAACAATGAAGAAGAAACAGCCGATTTACGCCTCTCTGTAGATAGATTAAATAGAAAATTTTCCCATTCCGTACAATCATTAGATGAAGAACTAGATTCTCAAACCAAATCAATACGAGAAGACCTTTCTCAAACAAAAGTCCAACTAGAAGAAGAAGTCTTAGCTTTAAAAGATTTAGTCTTAGAAGAAATTGAACAACGTTTCTCCAACTTGAGACAAAACAAAATTTCCAAAGACGATATGGCTGAGACATTATTTGCTTTGGGAATGAGACTTAAAGAAAAAGAATTCATCCCCATGCTCCGGCAAGCAGGAGATGAAAACAGCGAGAGTAATTCTGTGAAAATGCTCAGAAACGGAGAGCAAAAACTCTCAGAATTATTAGCTCACTCCAATGGTTCGAGTAACGGCTCTTCTGAAGTCACCTCTTAGGGGCGAGATGGGGGATAGGGAGATGGGGAGGCAAAAAATTCTTTCTTCATCCGCTTCCTCCGCTCCCTCCGCTCTCTTCAACTCCCAACTCCTAACTGGTAACTGCTCACTGTTAACCGATCAAATGTCTGAATCTGCTGAGTTAAATCGGGAAGAAACCGCACAGCTTGATAATTTTCTCAATTTGCTTGTTGATTTATCAATTGTTGAACCATCCGAGCAAGTTTCTGAAACATCATTTAAGCACCAACAACCCGATGAGAATGGAAGTGATACGAAAAATCGATTTCATAATCCCTTGAATTCGTCACGAATTCATCATGCATATCATCTATCACCGATCGATCTTGGTGATGATGAGGAATTTTTAGCGGAAGAAAAGAAATCGACTCAAGTTGAGAATCAATCTTCTAATACCATTTATTTAGAAGCAGAATTGGATTCTCCTCAAGCTCAATGCAAATTACCAAATTACCGGGAGCCATTAGAGGAAATTACGGTAGAAACTACAACATTAGAACAAAATACAGATAACTCAGAAGAAACAATTTTTGCTCTCCAAAAGTTACAAGATATTTTAGTCGGAGATGAATTAACAGAAATTCAGCAGAGTTTAAAAAATATAAACCATCAACTTTACGATTCTGATGAATTATTAAAGTTACTTTTACCGCACATTACTGAACTTTTAAAGCGCAAAATTTCCGAATCAAAAGACGAAGTTGTAGAAGCAATTACGCCAATTATTGATAATGCAATTCGTGACAGAGTTAAGCAAGACAAAGATAGTATGGGTGCGGCTTTGGCTGCTGCGGTTCCAGTGGCGATCGCCCAACAAATCAGTGTCAATTCTGAGGTAGTTGCCGAAGCAATTGCACCTGCGATGGGAGAAGCAATTCAAAAACAAATTGAACTCGAACAAGATAAAATCGTTGATGCGCTTTACCCGGTAATTGGTAATACAATTTCCAAGTACATGGGGGAAACTATCCAAGCAATTAACGAACAAATTGAAGATACTTTGAGCGTTGAAGGGATAAAACGCAAAATTAGAGCTAAATTACAGGGAGTTTCAGAAGCAGAATTAATTGTTAAAGAGTCGATATCTTTCACTCCTCAAGCTATCTTTTTAATTCATAAGGCATCGGGTTTGGTTATTTGCGATATTCAACCTTCAGATTCGGAAAGGCTTGAGTCGGATATGATAGCGGGAATGCTAACGGCAATTCGCAGTTTTGCTAACGATTGTATGACTCAATCAGGAAATTCCGAACTTGATGAGATTGACTACGGTAATTTTAAGATAATTTTGGAAGTTGCTGGATACTGTTATTTGGCAATTATTGTTAAAGGAGAAGCGCCGAAAAAATTTATTTCTCAGATGCGGGAAATTCTCAGCACAATCATCCAAACTTACGGTAAGTCTATAGAAAAATTTGAAGGTGATTTGGAGGCAATCCCTACCGAAATAAATCAGCTTTTAGAAACTTTAATAGATTTTAAGCATCAGAAGGAAGAGAAGAAAAATAAAGTTTCACCTTTATTGATATTCAGCTTATCAATTGTGGGAGTAATTTTTATTCCTTGGGGTATTTGGCAATATCACAGCAGCAAAATTCGTGCGGCTGAAAATAAAACGGCGTTGGCTTTAGCATCTGCACCGGAGTTATCAGTTTATCGTCTTGATGTCAAAGTAGATGGAGATAAACTGAAACTTGAGGGAAGAGTGCCCAATGAATATTTGAAAACGAAAGCAAAACAAATAGCTGCTTCCACAGTTTCTAACTGGAAAATTGATAATCAAATTATTTCAGTTGAAGTACCAGCATCACCAGTATTAGCAGAAGCAGAAGTCAAACGAGTCACCGCAGTTTTAAATCAGATAGATGGTACGGCAATTTCAGCTGATTACAGCGATGGTAAAGTTGCGGTTTTCGGTAGTGTCAGCAGAATTGCAGATGCCCAAACAATTACTCAAGCATTTGAGAAAATTCCTGGTGTGAAAACCGTATCAAGTGCAGTGGAAGTAAAACCTCTTTCTATCCCAGTCAGGTTTTATTTTGAACGTCAATCATCAGATTTAGTACCTAAAGATTTAGAAAATAAACTAATACAGGTAAAAAGATTTCTAAATCGATATCCGATGAAAAATATCAGAATTATAGGTTATAGCTATTCCAAAAATGAGGCTTTCGCTACTGAAAAATTAGCGTTTCAACGTGCCAAATCCGTACAGCAAGCATTAATTAAGCAAGGAATTTCTCCATCTAGAATGCAAATTATAGGTAAAACCAATTTACCACCGGGAATTGATGAAACTCAACCTTCATGGCTAATGCGCTGTGTTGTTTTAGAACCGATTGATGTCAATTAACAAAATTCACAGATTTGTGAGGAGAAAGTAAAATTTATAGTTACCATCTTTTTTCCCTATTCCCTTTATTTAGTATTTTTCTAGTTTTTAATTTAAAGGGTAAGAGCATTTAATAATTAGAAATAAGTTAATACATCTACCTAAAGTTTTATTTTTATTATGTCTACAATCTCAAAGAAAATTTGTCTTATTGGTGATTTTGGGGTAGGTAAAACTAGCTTGATTCGGAGGTTTGTTGATAGACAATTTAGCGATCGATATTTATCTACCGTAGGGGTGAAAATATCTCGTAAATCGATGGAAGTACGCGATTCAAAGCAAAAAAATATTACCCTTCAGTTATTAATTTGGGATATAGAAGGAAGCACTAAATTCAAAGGAGTTTCTGCAAGTTACTTTCAAGGAGCCAAAGGAGCAATCATAGTTGGTGACGTGACGCGCCCGGAATCGCTTGAAAATATTTCAGCACATATTCAAGCTTTCTCAAAAGTTAATCCGCAAGGTAAAACTGTAATTGCTTTGAATAAATCAGATTTAATTGATGCAGAATACTTAGAAAAATATCGCCAACTTTATAGCTTCAATGACAATAATAATTTTGTTTCAACTTATGCAAGTTCGGCTAAAAATGGAACAAACGTTGATGAAATATTTCAATCTTTAGCACATTCAATGATTTAATAAAATGAACTCTTTATTTACAAATATATTATCTTTACGTCGTATTGAATATTTAATTGTTAACGAATTTTGGCAGATTACAGAATTATCCCCTAAAATACATCTTCTTGCTGACAATTCCGATCAAGTACGGGTAGGAAAAGATATTCGGATCGGCTTTCCCGAATTAATTGGAATTGAAGTTATTGCCAGCGATATTATAGCGGGAAAACAAAATAGTTTTGAGTTGAAAGGAGTTGTTCGGACTCAAAAAGCTTTAAAACCAATTTATATTGATATTTCGATCGCGAATAATATTAAAGATAATCAAATTAGTAATGAGCTATTGATAGTTGTTGAAGATGTAACTGAACAGATGGTTCTCGAACAATCTTTGGTTCAAGGTGCTAACGAAGCCAATCTTTTATTACGTACTCTGACTGCTTCTAAGCAATATATCGATCAAATCGTTACATCAATGGCAGATGCTTTATTAGTAACAACAGCATCGGGAAAAATCAAAACTATTAATCGCACCGCACAGCTTTTATTAGAATATGAGGAAGCAGAAATTTGCGGTAAATCTATTTCTACTGTCTTAAAAGAAGTTGACAGTTGGAAAGAAGAAATAGAACAAAGAGGAAACGTTCAAACCCCTTTATTTGGTCCGATAACTCCTTTAGTTAAAGAAGTAGAAACAGTTTGCCAAACCAAAACTGGAAAAATAATTCCGGTAGCTTTTTCATGCTCAAAAGTTCAGACAGAAATCGAACATTTTCAAGGTTATGTTTATATTTTACGAGACATGACCGAACGAAAACAAGCTGAACTTGCAAAACAAGAGTTTTTAGCAATGATAAGTCATGAAATACGTACTCCCATTGCAGCAGTTATTGGGATGGCGGATGTACTAATAAATACTGAGTTGACAGAGGAGCAAGAAGAATTTGCTGAAACTATTTGTAATAGCGGTAAAGCTTTACTCGAAATTGTTAATGATATTCTTGATTTTTCTAAAATTGAATCTGGAAAATTAGATTTTGAAGAAGAACCTTTTCACTTAAATAGCTGTATTGAAGAAGCTCTTTCCTTATTAACGCCCAAAGCAAAAGAAAAAGAATTAGAACTTATTTTCCACAATAATCCCGAACTTCCGCAAATTATTGTTGGGGATATCAGCCGACTGCGACAGATTTTAATTAATTTAATTAGTAACGCGATTAAATTTACCGAAACTGGAAGCGTAGAAGTTTCAGTAAAAAGCTGGAAACGTCAAATTATTGGCAATGAAAAAAATAACCATGAAATCCGGTTTGCCGTTAAAGATACCGGAATTGGAATACCAAGGAATCGGATTAATCGTTTATTCAAAGCTTTTAGTCAAGTAAATTCTTCTACAGCTAGAAAATATGGTGGTACGGGTTTAGGATTAGCTATTTGCAAACAACTAAGCGAATTGATGGGCGGTAAAATTTGGGTTGAGAGCGAAGAAAACCAAGGCAGCACATTTTATTTTACTGTCACTGCTCGGGTTCTTAAAACGCAATTAATCCAAGAATGGGAACCTAAAGTAGAAGAATCCGAGACTGTAATTGATCCTACAATAGCCGAAAAAAATCCTCTAAAAATACTTTTAGTAGAAGATTACGCTACCAATCAAAAAATGATCGCCCTAATGTTGCAACGAATCGGTTATCAAGCAGATATTGCTAACAATGGGTTAGAAGCACTTGCAGCACTGCGCCGTCAATTTTATGATGTGGTATTGATGGATATGCAAATGCCTGAAATGGATGGTATGACGGCAACACACTATATTTGTCAAGAATGGGATATCTCAGTACGTCCCCGAATTATTGCATTAACAGCAAGTGCGATATTAAACAATAAAGAAAATTATTTAGCATCAGGTATAGATGATTATCTTGCTAAACCTTTTCGCATTAAAGAACTCATGCAAGTGCTGAATAAATCTTGGATTCATAGAGAAAAGGTAAGTAAAATAAGCGAGGTAAGTAATGTTAAATCTCGCAGTAAGAATGATTCTACAATCAATACGGCTGCATTGCAAGAAATATATAGAATAGCTGATTTTAATTGTGGGGTGGATGCAAGAGAATTTTTACTAGAAACAATTGATGATTATTTAGAAGAAACACCTAAGTTTTTAGAAGAAATTCGAGTTGTTTTCAGTGAAGATAATTTGAAAACCCTTCAGCTATTAGTTCATACACTTTCTTCTAGTAGTGCAACATTAGGAGCAAGTAAACTAGCGACTTTATGTGCCCAATTGGAAATAATGGTAGTAAGTGAAATGCGGGAAGAGATAACAGAGCAGATTGAAAAGATTGAAGCTGAATATGAGAATGTGAAAACTGCTTTGTTGGAGAAGCGGGAGAAGTATTAGGAATTCAATATCTTATCCCTCAGACTGGAAGTCTGGGGCTACACAAGCGAAGCCCACCTTCGTGGGCTAAGTTAAGCGTTGTATATAAGTTTTTGAAAGCCCTCGTTATTACGAATTGCATCAAAATCACTATCCGTTTTTGCCATTTCTCGATATTTTTCAGGATTTAGATTGATGGCAATTTGTAGATTTTCAATTGCTTGCTCGATGTTATTTTGTAGAGCGTAACAGCGAGCTTTGTTGTACCAAGCATCGTCTTTATCGGGTTTAATTTCAACAGATTGATCGTCAGTAATTTTTTATCTTGTGCAGAAGTTATAACCATATTTTCTTTTTAATGCCATTGTTTAAAAGTATAAGAAATATTCGCTTTCTCAGTAAAAATTTTTATTGGTAAACTAAAAAAATTAGCCCACGCAGGTGGTGAGAGCAGCCCCGTGCGGAGGTTCCCGCAGTACGAGGGGACTGCCGTTAGCGAAGCGAGGCGTTAGCCTTACCCGAAGGGGCTTTGTAATTGTAGCCCCACCCTTCGAGGGTGAGGGCTACTCCCGAATTGCAGATTTTGCCAATCCAAATTCCCTCCACCTTTTCACCCCCGTTTCTAATTCCCCCGACAACCATTCATCAAACTGCGGATAAACGGGCAATCTCGTTACCAAATCCCAACCTGCTGGCTGTAAAATTTCTCGCAATTCGTTTTCCTGAATATGCGGATAATCGGGGTTTACTTCATCTATGGGGCTAATTCCACCTAAATCTCTGGCTCCTGCTTCGATACAGGCAAGCAACCATTGTTCGTCTTTTACTAAGTTTGGCGGAATTTGAATTCTAATATCTCCTGGTAAAATATGCCGTGCTTTAGCGATAACTTCTGGTAGCTGATGAGGATCAAAAGCTGGAAAATCAAAGCTTTGCTGAGTTCCCGGACTGTGTGGTTGTAAAATAACTTCTTGGATATGCTGATAATTTTGATGCAGTTGGGATATCGCTTCTAATGTATCCCAGCAATCTTCCAATGTTTCTCCAATTCCTAATAGCAATCCGGTTGTAAAAGGTATTTTTAACTCACCAGCCCATTGTAATTGCTGCAATCTCAATTCTGGTACTTTACTTGGTGCATATTTATGAACTGTTTGTAATAAAGCTGGTGTTAACTGTTCTAACATTAATCCCATTGAAACATTTACCTTTTTAAGCTTTTGCATCTCCTCAAAACTCAAAGGACCTGCATTTGTATGGGGTAAAAAACCCATCGATAATGCTAATTCACACAAATCGTAAATCAACTTAAACCATTTTTCTCTACGTGGTGAATTTGGATGAACTTCTCCACTAAGTATTAATATTTCACAAACATTTTGCTTTTTAAGTCTTTGAAAAATATTTTCTGCTGTTGACAAAGATATCCAAGAGCTATTTCCAGGCTCGGTACGAAAGTTGCAGTAAGTACATCTGTTAAAACATTCGTAGGTGGGAACAATTGTATATGCAGGGCTATAGGTAACTGTGCGGTAATTAATAAATTGCATTAGATAAAATCAATTAAAAATCATCTTAATCTGTTATCTATATTGCAATATTTTTACTATGAATACAAATTATTAGATAAAAAAGGTACCCAAAAGGGTACTTCGCTTAAAAAGTTATTTTTATAAAATAAATACATCAGCAACTGCTTATTTTTTATTTTATCTGAATTTGAAGCTCCGGCTTTATAATCAACAATCTAAAATCTCAAAGTTTACAGGATAAATAAAATTATGGATAAAGGGAATCTCGGTTTTATTTTGAAGATGGCTCAAACGATAAATCCTCAGATTTATCCTGGGCGAGAATTACATATAAACTTAGAAAAATTACGTCAGCTTCCCGAAGGTACGTTAGGTAGAGAATTAGCTCGTTTTTTAGATAAAAATGGCTTTGAACCGCTGAATTCTGGGGATTGGATACAGCGAACTCATGATGTCTGGCACGTTATCACCGGACTTTCCCCATCTAAAGACGATGAATTCATCTTACAAGCTTTTACTCGTTCCCAAGTTTTTCGTCCTTCTAGTGCTTTACTTGTATTAGCTGGTTTGCTAACACACAAATGCAATCTACAAGAGATTACTCAAGTTATCAAAAATGGCAAAATGGCCAAGAAATTAATTGATTGGGATATTGAATCTGATTGGGCTACTCCTTTAAGTGAAGTAAGACAAAAGTTAGGCGTTATACCGTTAAATCAAAAGTTAGGAGCTAGAAGTGATGAGTGATGAGTTATGCAAATATGCATGGCGATCGCTCAAGCAACTAAAAATATATTTATCAGAATATGGATGCTCTTCTCCACAAAAGTACAAATTTTTACCATAGATTGCAATTCATCATTCACAACAATTTATAACCGATCGCTACTAACTGTTAACTGATAGCTGTTGCTTGGCATAAATATTTTTCAGATGCTTCTTGACTGTATTGATAGTAATATAAAGTTCCTTAGCAATTTCTTGGTAAGAATAATTAGCCCGACGCAACAGCCATACTTGAGCTTCCCGCTCGGTTAAAGCGTATTTTCTCGCTTCTGAAATTGCCATGCTTTGATTGGTTTGTTTGCGATCTTCTAAGGTAACTATTAGGTAATCATTATTGCTTTCATTCGCTTGTAACCATCGAGCGCGAACACGTATTTTTGCTTCGGATTGCGTGTTTATTTCTGACTCAATAGATATATTTTGACTGGGGAATAGTTGGCGGCTTTCGCTCAAAGACTGACAAATACGCCGAATTTCCGAAGGTACTTCACCTTTATCAATTGCTTCGGTTAATTCCTGACAAATACAGCGTGCGCGTTCGTTGGCATGAACTAACTCACCTTGCATCGTTAGTATAAAAATCCCGTCCACAAAGCTTTCAATTACAGCTTGCATCAGATGAAGTTTGGATGCAGGCTGTTTTTTTTCATATCTCGCTTTGTCTCCGTAAAATATATTTCTATTGGTAGATGTAATTTTTTGATGTTGCTCTAGAAGTGAAACATTCATTGTTAATCTCCTTTAAAATAGTAAAAAATATTCTTCGATCTAGCTATTAACAGCATTGTTATAAATCAGATTCTGTATTTGCAATGATTGAGCAGCAACCTTAAAGAAAGTATCGAAGTAAGTTAAGTTACAGTGAATAATACAGAATCTTCCTGAAGTAAGGTGAAGTTTTTCTTAAATTAAGCAAAATAATACGGTTAGCCGATTCATAATGAATGTATTGTTACTTTGCGTATGAGAGAAATTTACTAGGGAGTTCTGCGGTGAGGGATTTAGTCAGTATTGATGAGTTTTTTGGTGTAGAACATCGGCGCAAGTATATTGCTCTTTTGAAAGGAAGAGTCGGTTTAACGCGCCGTCGGGCTGAATGTTTTGTGAAGCTATGGGCGTATTTATTACTCAAACAGCACTCTGAGTTAGGAATTGTTAACGAACCTTTAAGCAAACTCGACTTACCTGAAGGTTTTGTTGCTTGTACTCACCGAGAAGCCAACGAACTATTTTACGCACAAGAAGACAGAGGCAGCGAACGTGCTGCGGGAATGATGATTGATAAGTTGGTAGCTTTGGGGCTGATCGAAAAGGAATTTGATGGCAATAATATATGTATTCGTATCTGCTCTACATTGACCGATCTTGATAAATCTACACAAGTTGCCCAACCAGCAGAGCTTGTCACCGATAACTTTAATCCCCGCACTGACACTATACCCGTTGCCACTTTCTTAGCTCGTCAATACGATTGGATGAATAAAAAAACTACCGCTGCACCCCAGAGAATAGCTCGGAAACTGCGTACTTGGGCCAAACAATATTCTAAGGGGATGCGGGTTTTGCGTCGTTGCGATACTCAAGCACCCGTTGGTGTTTATATTCTTTATCCTGTAGCTTGCGAATCTGAGGAGAACTTTTTTCTACCTCCAAGTAAAAGTCTGCATATGAGTACTGCCTCTACAACCGATCCTTTTAATATTGCTTCCCCTGGAGATGAGGATTGCACTTCTCTTTTTATCCGCAGTTTTCAAATAGATTCTCAATATCTCCAGCACAGTAATCTATGTCAATTATTAGAGGATGCCCGACAAACTTTCATTACTATGCAAACGGATTTTCCCAACCTTTGCGATTTGTATACCTTAACTATCCACCCATTCGCGCAAAGTTTGGCATTAGCAATGGGTTTTCAGAAAACTAGTCAAGATCCACAGATGTCTCTTTATTGGATGTATATGGCGCTGGATAAGTATTTGACGCTTGATATCGAACAAGCAATATCAAATCTTAAGCTGGATTGATGCAACTACTCTCTAATATATGAATTTAATTTATGAGAATTTATATCTTTTTGCAAATTCGCTGTAGTTGCTGCCTAGTAAGCCTTACAAGCAATCATGTTGTCTAATTTTGCAGCATTAACTACATTTATTTTATTAAAGGCCTTTACAAACCGAAATATTTCGTTTAGTATAAGTACATAGGTTGAAAGGCCTAGTAAATCATTCATTTGATAGCAATTATCCGAACCATGACAACCACATTACAAAGACGCGAGAGCGCCTCTGCATGGGAACAGTTCTGCGGATGGATCACCAGCACCAATAACCGTTTATACATCGGTTGGTTTGGTATGTTGATGATTCCTACCCTCTTAGCTGCTACCACCTGTTTCATCATCGCTTTTGTTGCAGCACCTCCTGTTGACATCGATGGTATCCGCGAGCCTGTTGCAGGTTCGTTGATCTACGGAAACAACATCATCTCCGGTGCTGTTGTTCCTTCTTCTAACGCTATTGGTTTGCACTTCTACCCAATCTGGGAAGCAGCTTCTCTAGATGAGTGGTTGTATAACGGTGGTCCTTACCAGTTGGTATGTTTCCACTTCCTAATTGGCGTATTTTGCTACTTAGGTCGTGAGTGGGAATTATCTTACCGCTTGGGTATGCGTCCTTGGATCTGTGTTGCATTCAGTGCTCCAGTAGCAGCAGCAACCGCAGTATTCTTGATCTACCCAATTGGACAAGGTTCTTTCTCTGACGGTATGCCTTTAGGTATTTCTGGTACCTTTAACTTCATGTTCGTGTTCCAAGCTGAACACAACATTTTGATGCACCCCTTCCACCAGTTAGGTGTTGCAGGTGTATTCGGCGGTTCCTTGTTCAGTGCAATGCACGGTTCTTTGGTAACAAGCTCCTTGGTACGTGAAACAACCGAAACCGAGTCTCAGAACTACGGTTACAAATTCGGTCAAGAAGAAGAAACTTACAACATCGTAGCTGCACACGGTTACTTTGGTCGTTTGATCTTCCAATACGCTTCCTTCAACAACAGCCGTAGCTTGCACTTCTTCTTAGCAGCATGGCCTGTAGTCGGAATCTGGTTCACCGCTTTGGGAATCAGCACAATGGCGTTCAACTTGAACGGTTTCAACTTCAACCAGTCAGTAATCGATTCTAGCGGTAGAGTTGTAAACACCTGGGCTGATGTATTGAACAGAGCTAACTTGGGTATGGAAGTAATGCACGAAAGAAATGCACACAACTTCCCACTTGATTTAGCCGCTGGTGAAACCGCTCCTGTAGCAGTTAGCGCTCCCGCAATCAACGGTTAAAAATTTAATAATTTAGTTAAAATTTGAATAAGTTTTAGCTTGCATAAAGCGCCTTCCCTTAACGGGGAGGGCGCTTTTTTGTTTTGGGGATTTTGTGGCTAAAAAGTAAAGCTGGCGGTTGAAACCGCTTCTACACAGGCAAAGTCCGGCTGCGCGGACTAAATATATATCGGAATTCTGCAATTTTATGGGTATTGCTTTAGATTAAGTTTTTGCAGAACTCTAAGGAATGTTTAGTATTTGTGTAACCCATTTTTTCGTAGAATTTATGGGCATCTTTACGAATAATGTTAGAACGCAAACGAATTGTCTGACAATTATTAATTGCTGCCCACTCTTCAACTTGCTGCATCAGAAGACGAGCAATTCCATGCAGGCGGTAATTTGTATCTACAACTAAGCCAAATACTAGCACCTGTGGTGAAATAATTATCAGATGACACTTATGAGCGTGAACCCAACCCACTACAAAATTATTCGGCAAAGTTGCGACGTAAAGAATATGGCTATCATCTTGTTGAAGCGAACAAAGGCGATGTTTAATATCTTCATCACTCGCAGAATATCCAAGTTGTTCGCATAAAATAGAAATTCTTTCGATATCTTCTAAACAAGCTGGTCGAATTATTATGGATTGATAATTTTCAGCAGTTTCGTGAGTCAATTTTTTATTGCTCCATCTTAGATTTCTATAAGATAAAGTAAATCTGGCGGTTGAAACCGCTTCTACACAAACGAAGTCCAGCTGCGCGGACTACATAGCACCAATCATCTAAAAAATCTGCATAAATACCAAAACCATATCTCTAGTAATAGTTAAAGCAAAAATATATTCTGGTTATATGTGTCTTTTTGATTAGAACAACACATCGAGTAAAATACGTAAACTTAACTCCGCAACATCATCATGGGTAATACTTTCGGTAATTTATTTCGCGTTACTACTTTCGGCGAATCTCACGGTGGTGGTGTGGGAGTGATAATTGATGGTTGTCCGCCGCAACTGGAAATTTCTGCCGAGGAGATTCAAGTAGAATTAGATAGAAGGCGACCTGGACAAAGTAAAATTACAACACCTCGTAAAGAAGCCGATCGCTGTGAAATTCTTTCGGGGGTGTTTCAGGGACAAACTTTAGGTACGCCAATTTCAATTTTGGTCAAGAATAAAGATACTCGTCCCCAAGATTACAGCGAAATGGTGCAAATGTACCGCCCTTCCCACGCTGACGCTACTTATGATGCAAAATACGGCATTCGTAACTATCAAGGTGGTGGTAGATCCTCGGCGCGAGAGACAATTGGCAGAGTCGCAGCAGGGGCGATCGCCAAAAAAATTCTCCATCAAGTTGCTGGTGTGGAAATCATCGGTTACGTCAAGCGCATCAAGGATTTGGAAGGCGAAGTTGATGCAGAAAAAGTTACTTTAGAACAAGTTGAAAGCAATATCGTCCGCTGCCCCGATACTGAATGTGCCGAGCGGATGATTGAATTAATCGAACAAGTTGGTAGAGATGGTAATTCCATCGGTGGAGTAGTAGAATGCGTAGCGCGGAAAGTTCCGAAAGGATTGGGTGAACCAGTTTTTGATAAATTGGAAGCCGATATCGCTAAAGGTGTAATGTCCCTTCCCGCTAGTAAAGGCTTTGAAATTGGTTCTGGTTTCGCCGGAACTTTGCTTACCGGAATCGAACACAATGACGAATTTTACACCGACGAAGAAGGTAATATTCGTACAGTGACGAATCGCTCTGGAGGAATTCAAGGCGGAATATCCAATGGCGAGAACATTATAATTCGCGTAGCATTCAAGCCCACGGCAACTATTAGAAAAGAACAAAATACAGTTACAAAAACGGGTGAATCTGGAGTTTTAGCTGCAAAAGGAAGACACGACCCCTGCGTATTACCACGGGCAGTTCCGATGGTGGAAGCTATGGTTGCTTTGGTATTGTGCGACCATTTATTGAGATTTCAAGGGCAGTGTAAAGTTTTATGAATAATACTGGTTCGTAGTAAGGACTTTAGTCCTCTTCGTAAACGGAAACACTGCTTAAGAGAGCGATAAATCGCTTACTACGAACAAAGAATTTCTTCTTTAATTTCTTCAGGTGTTTTTCCTTTAGTATAAATTACCTGTTTTGCTAACTTATGATTTGAAGGATGAGTCATGAAAAAACGGTTGATTTCTACACCGTTGATTGTAAGCTGATTTCGCTGTTTCAAAATATCAACCGACTCATCTAAATCTGAAGAAGGTAACAATAATACAACATTTTTATAGGGAGAAAGTAATTCAACGGCGCGAGCAAAATCGGCATCATTTTCATACACAGAATGTCCCGCTCCAAAATCAATTACACAATTACTGTGTTCTGATAAAAGACGTTCAATTCCATAGAGTTCAAATCGCTTCCAATAGCGGTAAACTCCTGCAAAACCTTGTCGATCGCGTATTTGTTTTTGTGTATCGGCATCCCAACCAATTTCTTTATAATATTCCCACCTAATGTCATCCATAGAAACTTGGGGAAGATTAAGTTTTTGCGATAAAAGTTTACCAATCGTGCTTTTACCCGTACCTTCCGGGCCAATTAAAATAATATCAGAATCGCTGGGATTAATTTTACTCAGAACATCTTCACAGGTTTGCTCTGGTGTTTTATCTTTCGTGTAAATAACATACTTTGCTAAATCGTGATTGGAATGATGTTTAACAAAATGTTCGTTAATTGGCATTCCATTAACTATCGCAGTATTACTTTCTTCAAGTACTCGTAATGACTCTTCTATATCGGAAGAATATACAAGCAAAATAACATGAGTTAATGGTTGTAGAATTTTTTCAATCTTTTCTAATTGAGAATCATCATATATAGATTGTTCGGGAGCAAATTCTATTACAGATTCTTGATGTTCGGATAAAACTCGTTCAATTGCATAAGCATTAAATGGCATCATGTAGCGATAAAAGCCATCACCACCGTTTTCTTCCCAAGCTTGTTCTTGTTGCGTTCGATTAAAACCTATTTCCAGATAGTATTTCTCACTAATATCTTCTAAGAAAACAAAAGGTAAATTTAGTTGCTCTGCTAATAACTTTCCTACAGAGGTTTTATATGTATTTGATGAACCTATAAGTACAATTGGTAAATTCATTACTTAAATACCTTTTAATAAAACACGAAAATTTTTGATAATAGATTGAATATTGTACCAAAGTAGCATTATGGATAATAACTCACCCAAACTCAAAAATCTCAGTCCCCTAATTCCTGCTGGTAAAGATGTCGAAAAATCCATCGAATTCTACGAAAAATTGGGTTTTATGACAACTCATACAGAAGGTAAACCGCTAAAAATGGCGATTGTTGAACGGGATGACATACAAATTTTTCTCGTTCAAAATGACTATAAGCATCTTGCTGAGGAAATATCCTTGCGGATTCGAGTTGAAGGTATTGAACAGCTTTATGAAGAATTTTTAGCAAAGGGGGAAGATATAATTCATCCCAACGGCAAACTAGAAGCTAAACCTTGGCGTTGCAAAGAATTTGTAGTTTTAGATAAAGCAGGTGTTTGTATTACCTTCTATGATTTTGTGAAGTGATGGATTAATTACGAATTACGACTTATTAATTTGCTTCACAAGTCATAGTAAAAGCTGCCCAATCTCTAGGTGCGGGATACGGATAAAAAAGCCGCAGAGACGCAGAGAGCGCAGAGGAAGAGATACAGAGAATTTAGGCAGTTTACACCCAAAAACGACCCATTCAACCCACTTAGGTGGGTTTTGTTTGTGTAGCTGCGGTTTCAACCGCCGGGTAAAACAATCCAAAATCGATACACCAGATACATTTATCTACTAACATGAAGAAATGTAAAGCACACTACCTCCAAAACAACCAATGCTAATTGTAGGATTGCTCGCTGCAACTTTAACTACCACTGCTTTTTTGCCGCAGATGATCAAAACCTGGCAATCTAAGTCAGCGAATGATGTTTCTTACGCCATGTTAATTACATTTATTATTGGTGTTTTTTTATGGTTGATATACGGAATTCTGAATCAGGATATCCCGGTTATTTTGGCTAATGCTTTTACTTTACTTTTTAACCTGGCAATTCTTTATCTTAAAATTAAATATGAAAAAACTCCCCAAACAAAACGCCTGTGACATCCGATTTATTTGCTAAGGAACGCCTTTTATTTACTCCCGCGACTCCCGATACCGATGCTATTCCCGTTATTTTTGCTTTTCCCAATGAATACACTGTGGGAATTACTAGCTTGGGTTATCAGGTGGTGTGGGCTACTTTGGCGATGCGTGCGGATTTACAGGTGAGTCGCTTGTTTACCGATATCAGCGAAACTCTGCCCCGAAACCCGGAAATATTAGGTTTTTCGATGTCGTGGGAGTTGGATTATGTCAATATTATGAATTTGTTGGAATCTTTGGATATTCCGATTAGAGGGAGCGATCGCCAAAATAATCATCCTATAGTTTTTGGTGGTGGCCCCGGTTTTAACGGCTAATCCCGAACCTTATGCTGATTTTTTCGATGTGGTTTTGCTCGGAGATGGCGAAAATCTGTTAAATGATTTTATTAATGCTTATAAAGAAGTTAGAAACGCGGATAGGGAAACCAAGTTAAAAGCACTTGCACAAGTACCGGGAATTTACGTACCTAGTTTGTATGAAGTTGAGTATTTTAGTTTAGATGGTGCGATCAAATCTATCAAACCAATTTCATCAGATATTCCCGCAGAAGTACACAAGCAAACTTATCGTGGAAACACTTTATCGGCATCTACGGTAGTAACAGAAAAAGCGGCTTGGGAAAACATTTTCATGGTGGAAGTAGTCAGAAGCTGTCCGGAAATGTGTCGTTTTTGTTTGGCAAGTTATCTCACTTTACCTTTTAGAACTGCCAGTTTAAATGATTCATTGATTCCGGCAATTGAAAGAGGTTTACAAGTAACAAATCGTTTGGGATTATTAGGCGCTTCGGTAACTCAGCATCCCGAATTTGAGACTTTATTAGAATATATAAATCAGCCAAAATACGAAGATGTACGTTTAAGTATCGCTTCAGTGAGAACCAATACGGTGACAGAAGAATTAGCTAAAACATTGGCTCAAAGAGGAACTAAATCCTTGACAATTGCCGTGGAAAGTGGTTCGGAAAAAGTTAGAAAAATTATTAATAAAAAGCTTGAGCAAGAAGATATAATCAAAGCCGCAGAAAATGCTAAAAAAGGCGGATTGAAAGGTTTAAAACTTTATGGAATGGTAGGAATTCCGGGTGAAACAGCAGAGGATTTAGATGCAACTGTAACGATGATGCAGAATCTTAAAAAAGCTGCTCCGGGATTGCGGCTTACTTTAGGATGCAGTACTTTTGTACCCAAAGCCCATACACCTTTTCAATGGTTTGGAGTGAATAAAGAAGCAGAAAAACGATTGAAATTATTGCAGAAAAAGTTAAAGCCCCAAGGAATAGATTTTCGTCCGGAAAGCTACAACTGGTCGATAATTCAAACGCTGTTGTCAAGGGGAGATAGAAGATTATCCCGACTTTTGCAACTAACCCGCAACTTTGGCGATTCTTTAGGTAGCTACAAACGTGCTTTCAAAGAACTAAAAGGACAAATTCCCCCCTTAGACTTTTACGTTTACGAAAATTGGTCAACCGAGCAAATATTACCTTGGAATCACTTGCAAGGACCGCTACCGCAATCTACACTGCAAAAGCATCTGAATGAAGCAGTTACCAGTTACCAGTTACCAGTTACCAGTTACCAGTAAAAAGTTAGGGAATTGAGCCGCAGGGCATGGTAAATAGTTAAGAGTTGGAAGTTATGATTTTTAACCTTTAACCTTTAACCTTTAACCTTTGACCTTTAATTATGCAAAATACTGCACAATATTACTGTGCCTATTGCGGCGAACCAAATTTAACTTTTATTGATATTAGCCAGGGTTTTCAACAATCTTATGTAGAAGATTGCCAAGTATGTTGTCGTCCAAACATTTTATATATACGGATTGATGAAGATACACTCGATATCGAAATTGATACAGACTACGAAGAGTAAATAACTGATAATTGTTCATTGATAATTGCTCATTGATTAATGTTGGATTTTAAACACTCCTCAATTATTAACGCACCTGTAGAAGTTGTTTGGAAGTTTCACCAAAGGGCTGATGTTGTTAAACTTTTAATTCCACCTTGGCAATCAATACAAGTAATTCGTCGCGAGGGGGGATTTGGTATTGGTGCTAAAACGGAATTTCGCTTGTTCTTGGGACCGTTATCTATCACTTGGGTAGCCTGTCATACTCAAAGTGAAGAATATAGCTTTTTTATTGAAGAACAAACATCGGGACCTTTTGAATTCTGGCGACATCACCATAAGTTTGAATCAGAAAATGGTAAAACTCGATTAACTGATGAAATTACTTTTTCATTACCCGGTGGTGAATCGGTTGATTTCATGAGTGGTTGGTTGATGAAATCGCAGTTAGACGGAATGTTTCGTTATCGTCATCAAGTTACGAAACAAGAGTGTGAGTGAGTTATCAATTAACAATTAACAATTGTGAAAATAGGACTTATAGTTGTAAATTGTAGAATCAAATATTACATCAACTATAAAACATTCACTGTTTCTTGTTTGAGGGTGATTGAACGTAACCTCACCTCATACAGAATTTGTATTAGACAGGGACAAAGTAATTGCAGTCCGAAGCGATAGTCTTCAAGGTGATGATAAAACTTACTTTTATTACATATCTTACTAAAAAACGCTTTTTTAAATTAAAAGATAGAGTACTTTTCTGACTTTTTTTAAGTATTTATAACATTGATTTACTGTTAATATTTGACTTGACACTTGATTACTTTGCGATTTTAGGATGTTGATGAATTATATTTCTCAACAAGAAGATCGCGATTATGTTTTTGAACTTATTGAGAGGAATCTATGACACAGTTAGCGTCAAAGCCAGACACAAAGGTGTGGACTAAGGAACTTGTGCAGAAACATGCTCAAACCGCAGTTATTGTAGAACTTTACACTTTACCTTTCTATCTCACAGCGTTGTCATCCATCAAATACAAGCAAAGCGATGCTTATAAATCTCTTTTGAGTATTTGCATTGAAGAGATGCTTCATCTCCAGTTAGCAGCAAATCTTTGTATTGCACTCGATACACAACCAATATTTGAAGCCCCGAAGTATGGTACTCCTATTAATTACTTAGAACCTGATAATAAAGATACCGGGGATAATAAGCTAATTAATGCCGAGTTGAGTGCTTTTAATCTAAAAACTCTTGACATCATGCTTGATATCGAGACTCCTAATGGTTTAGAAGAGCATCGTCATGGAGAACAAGGAAGGATTAGAAAATTGATTGATCGGGTTGAACATCCTTTGCACAAAAAGTGGAATATGGATAAACACGACACTCCAGATTATCCTTACTCCTCTATTGGTGAAATGTATGATGCGCTGATGACTGGAATAACAAAGGTTGGAAGATATGAATTTTCTTGGGATACTACAAATCAGCAACAAACTTGGAATCAGACACAGCAATTCAAACAGATTATTGCTAATTTTAGCGATGCAGAAGAAGCTGTTAAAACTATTAGCTTACAGGGTGAAGGTACAAGTGCAAGTAAAGAGAAAGTCATGGTACCCGAACATTATCGTTTAGAACATGATTTAGATACTCATCTTTTAAACGAGTATTCTCACTACGAACGACTATTAAAAATTAAAGAGCAAGGTCTTCCTAATACTTATTCTGTCGTCAATGACGCACAAAATAAAGAAGAGCAGGACAAAGCTTTGGAAAGTCTTCAGGGTAGCTTTCGTCTATTCCTCTATGAGATGGATGAGATATGGAATAAAGGTAAAGTTATCAATGATGAGAAGGCTTTTTGGGGGATAATGAAGAATGTTTTAATGCCATACCTTGAAGATTGCTGGAAAAGTGGTGTAATTCCTAAGTGGTCACCTGAAAAAGATTCTTTAAACAAAAAATAAGATTGTTGAACTAAGAATCGCTGAAGCTTCAGTCCCTTGAAAAAGTTTCAACTAATTAATTTTCTCTTGAGTACTTAAACAGGCTCCGATGATAAACCTGGTTTCTCTAGGAATTTCAGTTATTTAAACTTACTGTTTTCCTATAAACCAGGTTTAACTGCGTAAATATTTAAATACAGTACTTCTCATCCGGGAACAAAGCGCAATACATTTTTTCCTTAGCTCTACGAATCGCAATCATTTTATCAAAATTATTCTTTTAGTAAAGAAAATATGAAAATATGTGCAAGATAGTTGTATTTAATTATTTTGCACATCATAATACTTATAGTTTTTCATCAGCAATAACACCGATCTATCACGCTATAAGCAAAGATGTTATGGCGGTGATTTTCCTGTTAATTGTTTTGTAAGTATTATTTGTAAATATAAATTGAATATGATTTTTTTAAATCGTGAGTTGGCTCGCCGAAAAGCTTTAAAATCAGCTTTGGTGAGTAGTATTTTGTTGTTTAATATGAAATCATCATTAGCAAATCCAAATATAGAAGAAAAAACTGAAAATACAGATTCTGGAAGTAAAAATTCTCATCAGCTTGCTAAAAATAAAGTCTGCCCGTCTGCAAATATATTACCTATACGTTCTTTTAATACAGCAAAATATTACGTTTATATTTGTAGGGGAGATAATAAAAATCCTTTAGGATATTACGTTCGTATACCCAAGAATTTAGACAACAAAATAACGGTACCTGTTACTAAAAAAGCCAGAGAAACTTATATTGCTATTAATGGTGAAGTCGCGTATATAGTTACCCCGTATGAAATGGTCATAACTAAACGCGGTCGGATTATTCACAGAGAAAAAGTCATAACTGCCGTGCAAGCAGATGGTAAATCTTTAGCAAAAGGTTGTCCTGAAGGAAATAATACTTTTGCTCAAGCAGAAACCAAAAACTTCTTTATTTATATTTGTGGTAGCGAAAATCCCAGTAGTTATGTAAGCGTTACTAGAAAGAGCAATAAAAGAATTAATCTTCCATTAACTTTAGGGAATCAAAACGATGCAAAAGCCAATCGATACGTAGCTACAAACGGTAATATACGTTTTGTTCTTACTAACAAAGTATTAAGAGTTTCTCGTGGTGGTAAAAATGTAGTCAAAGAGAAAGTTTTGAAGTGGGAGTGAGGGAGAGGGGGAGATGGGGATGGGGAGACAAGGGGACAAGGGGACAAGGAGATAGTAGTGCGAGCATCTTGCTCGTTAGTCCAAGCAAGAAAGATGCTCGCACTATTTAATGCCCAATGCCCAATGCTCAATGCCCAATCCCCAATTGCTCACTGCTCGCTGATTCAATCCAGTCTAAAATCACTTTATTTACTTGTTCGGGACATTCATAATGAGGAAAATGTCCGACATTTTTGAAGGTAAGTAGCTGTATATTTTCGTTGTGACGAACGAATTCGGAAGCAAGTTTCGGAGGAATAATTTTGTCTTTGTCTCCCCAAATCATCAGGGTGGGTATTGTCAAGCTTGATAATAATTTTTTGACATTAGGACTGTAATTTGGATTATTTTGAGCTATCACAAGAGCAGTTAAAGCATTCGCTGCACCTCTATCTTGAGTAGGCTTAGCTAATATGTCTATGAGTTCATCGGTAACAGCTTTAGGATTTGCATAAGCTAAAGTCGCGCCACGACGCAACATACTAGGTTGACGTATAAAGTGAAATACTGATTTTACTAGTAAAGGGTTTGCAACAACATTTTTGATTGTTACAACCAAGGGATATAAAAATGCAGGAATAGCTTCTTTTTCTAAATTTGGGTCTGGTAAACTCATCATTACCAAACCTTCAACCATTTCAGGGTATTTTACGGCTGCGGCTAAGGAAATCAAAGAACCGATAGAATTACCTATTAGTATTACTGGTTTACGAACAAAAGTTTTCCAAAAGTCGTATATCTGCTCTACCCATAAATCTATGCTGTAATTAGCTGGTGCTTTTTCTGAAGCTCCAAAACCTAGCATATCCAGAGCGTAAACCGTATGTTCTTTTCCAAATATTTCTAAATTATGTTGCCAATAACCAATGCTTGCACCAAATGCATGTAGCAACATCAAAGGCTTAGATGCACCGGAATTATTTTTTCTCGGATTTTGAGGACGGATATACGTATACCGAGTTTGCCAACCTCGCCAAACCCAATCTCGTTGATTTCCAACTTTTTGTTGCCAATTGACGCTGCTAACCATTAAGAATTCTCTAAAACAGCATTTATTTTTATTATAGTTTTCTGCCCAGAAGCCGTCTAAATTAAATTTTCTATTTGAGTAGCGATTATAGGGCTTAGCCCTTTAGATATATGTAATTTAAATCTCACGGTGTTATCATGTGAATATACGTAATATATGCGGCGTTAATGTTTTTACACAAAAAATTACAATAATTAATGTTTGCTGTAATTATGTAACTTCTATTGACTTATAGAGCTAAACCCTCTGCAAAGTTAGTAGAATATAAATAGGTACCAACACTTTTATTTTTATGAATTGTTATCCTAGAAATACAAGGATACTTAATTCAAGGTTCCACTAGTTTCTGAGTCTGAGATATCTCATTCCACACCCAAAACCAAATTCTTAACAATAACTTCCCCAAAAATCATATATGCCTGTGATAGAGAAAAGAAGAAGTCGCGACCTGCCTCAAATCAATGAAAGAATTCGCTTCCCGAAAATTCGGGTTATCGATACAGATGGTGCCCAGTTGGGAATTATGACTCCCCAAGACGCACTAACTAGAGCGGATGAAAAAGATTTAGATTTAGTGTTGGTTAGCGATAAAGCCGATCCGCCGGTTTGTCGGATTATGGATTATGGGAAATTCAAGTTCGAGCAAGAGAAGAAAGCGCGAGAAGCTCGTAAAAAGCAGCATACGGCTGATGTCAAAGAAGTGAAGATGCGCTACAAGATAGAAGATCATGATTACAACGTGCGCGTGAACCAAGCCAAGCGTTTTCTTAAAGATGGTGACAAGGTGAAAGCCACGGTTATGTTCCGAGGGCGGGAAATTCAGCACACCGATTTAGCAGAAATTTTACTTAAGCGAATGGCGACGGATTTAGAAGCTGTAGCTGAAGTACAGCAATACCCGAAAAAAGAAGGAAGAAACATGATGATGTTGCTTTCTCCTAAGAAGTAATTTCGAGCGGACTTATGCGAAGCCTTTTAAATAAAGGGGTTGCAGCGATACAAGTTAAAGTATACGTAAGTCCTATTTAAGATAAATATCAATCTCAAGGAAGCAATACCAATGCTAATTAGCCACTGGTATTGCTTCTTTTTATCGTTTTATTCTTTATTATCTGCTTTTACGGATGCGTAAGGTACGAAAAAATACTCCCTACTCCCTACTCCCTACTCTCTACTCTCTACTTTCTACTCCCCACTCCCAACTCCCTACTTTCTACTCCCCACTCCCAACTCCCCACTCCCCACTCCCTACTTGCTACTTGCTACTTGCTACTCTCTACTTTCTACTCCCTACTCCCCACTCCCCATATTCCTCAAAAGAAAACTAATTCCAAATTAATTTAAAAAAACGATAGTCTTGGTGCACGATTGGGAAAACTAATAGTCAGTTGCTCGGCACTTTCGTAGTTTCTAGGATTTTGTTGTCACGGGGAGATGGTTTTTATCTCCAGTTTTCTATAAATCTAGTTGTGGAAGTCCGAGTGAGTGAACGGTACGGATAAAATTATATGGTGCAGGGGTGTCTACAGCCTCTCAAAGCCGCATGGAATTAAAAGTTGCCTATAAAAACATTTTAATACGAGTACTTAGGTGGGTAAATCTTCGACCGGAAGAGGCTCCTCGAACATTACTGATGTTTGCTTTTTACGCCACAACCTCAGTTGGATTGAGATGGGTAGAAGATAGCAGTATCGCTTTATTTCTGGATAAATACGGAGCTGAGACTCTACCGTGGATTTACATTGCTAGCGCAGTCGTTGGAATTGCGTTAGTTTTCCTCTACTCTTGGCTGCAAAAGATTTTTCCTATGCGATGGGTAATTGTAGCTGCTTTACCCTGCATGGTAATACCATTAATTTTACTGCCTGTAATTCTGCAAATTACTTTGTCTACGAATTTACAAGCTTCACAGTTAGCTTTATTTAGCGTATTTTTATTAAGGCTTTGGGTTGATGCCCTTTACGTTATCAATCAGATCAATACTTCTATTGCAGCAAATCAGTTATTTAACATCCAGGAGATTAAGCGTACTTATCCTTTGGTAAGCAGTGGAGTTTTAGTTGCGGATGTAATTGGGGGCTTTAGCTTACCAACTTTAGTCAGATTTCTCAAGTTGGATAAAATCATTTTGATTGGGGCTTTAGTTATTGTCTTAGGTACGTCCATTCTTTTGCATTTAAGCAAAAAATATCCTCAAGCTTTTTCGGATATTACGCAACGACAAATTAATAAATCGCAAGTTTCCCGCGCTCGTCGTCTCTCCAGCCCTTTAAGACGTTATGCATTCCGATTATTTTTATTTGGGCTTTTGATACAGGCAATAGGTTTGTTAGTAGATTTTCAGTATCTATCTCAATTAGAATCCACTTTTCAAGGTAAAGAAATTACTAGCTTCTTAGGGTTATTTGGTGGAACCTTGGGGCTGTTTGAACTTGCAACGCAGTTATTTGTCTCTAGTCGTGCGATCGAACGTTTGGGAGTATTTTTTACTACTGCAATTTTGCCTGTTGGCGTAGGTGCTTTATTAATAGTGCTGGCAGTATTATCTTCCTTATCAATGACTTCAGCCTTTTTTGGTTGGAAAATACCTATATCGCTGCTGTGGGGTTTAACGCTGATTAAGTTTCTAGATGAACTTGTGCGTTATACCTTCGTAGCCAATACAGGTACTTTGTTGTTTCAACCGATACCTGAAAAAGTTAGAAGTCGCGTACAAACATTATCGGGAGGCTTTGCCGAAGCCGCTGCTGCGGGTCTTGCAGGATTTATTATTTTAGTTACCCAATGGATTTCAACTCATTTTATATCCGTAGATTGGCAAAACTTAGTCCTAATTATAGAAACCGCAATAGTTGCCATTATATGCGTAGGAGTAATTTGGGTATTGCGATCGCAGTACGTGGATCTATTAGTTTTAAGCGCAGATAGTGGACAGTTAAGCGTTACAAATATTGATTTACCTTTCTTTAAACGGGCTGTAATTAAGGCTTTACGAGAAAAAGGAAATGAGGCTGATAAACATTCTTGCATAGAACTTTTATCGCAGATCGATCCCCAAGGAGCAGGAGAAGTATTAGCGCCACAATTACCAATGCTTACTCCTGCTTTGCAGCATAAAAGTTTGCAAGTGATGCTTGAATATGATGTAAATCCGACTTATTTGCCTCAAATACGGAATTTATTAGAAAACTCTCTTTCCAAAGCCAATCCGAATATATTTGCTTTAGCACTACGTTACGTTTTCCTTGCAGAACTTTCTCCAAATTCAGATCGACTAGAAGTATATTTAGATCCCGAACAAAATCCTGTGATTCGAGGTACAGCTGCGGCATTATTATTAACTCAAGGGACAACAAAGCAAAAAGTTGCCGCAACCAAAACTCTCCAATGGATGCTGACTAATGAAGAAGAAGAAATACGAGCTTTGGGAGTTAAATCTTTAACGGAAGCAGCTTACTTACAATCTCTAAGGATTTATATTCCTTCATTATTGGAGGATGAATCTTTAAGGGTACGCAGCGCAGTTCTAGAAATGATTGCTGCAAACCATTTAGAAGAGCATTATTCAGCATTAATAAAAGGGCTTCACTATAAATCCACCCGGTTAGTAGTAATGAAAAGCTTAGTAAAACTGGGGAATGAAGTTTTACCAATGCTGTCAAACTTAGTACACGATTTTTACGAACCGGAAATAGCGCGAGTATATGCTTTGCGAACAATGAGTCAAATTGAGACTTTAGAAGCAAGTGATACCTTGTGGCATCATTTGGAAACATCTAGGGGTAAAATCAAATCCCATATACTCCGTGTTTTACTCAAAAGACATCAGCAACATGGAATATCTGCTTTGGTAGATAGATCCTATGAAACCAGAGTGCAAGCATTAATAGAAGGAGAATTAATATTATTAAGCCAGATATACGCTGCCTCCGTAGACTTTAAATCTCAAGGTGAAGTATACGCAGCTTATATAGAATTTAAAACGGGAGAAACCATGCAAAACTTTCACTCTAAAAAAAAGGTTGTAGCTTTATGTAGGCTGGTTCAAAAAGCTATTTCAGAACTAGAAATTGATATCAAAGAACGGTTATTTTTGCTTTTAAAATTGCTTTATCCCTTAGACAAAATTAATGCAGCAGCATTTAACCTCAATTCCGAATCGCAAGTAACTGTAGCAAGAGGCTTAGAGATTCTAGAGCATACGATCAACTTACCTTCCAAAAATATTTTACTGAGTATTTTTGATAAAAGACCACCCACCGAAAAACTGCAAAAACTTGTAGAAGCGGGATATACGCAATACGAACAAATGGCAGTAAACGACCGAACTCGAAAATTACTAGAATTAGAAAATTCGCTTTCTGACTGGTGCTGGGCTTGCTGCATTCACTTTGCCCAAGTTGCTCGTATTAAACTTAAAGCCGTACAAATTGAAGGAAGCTTGCGTCATCCTTGTGGTTTCGTTAGAGAAGCAGCCGTTGCATATTTAAGTATTGCATCCCCTCGTTTATTTATAAAAGTTATACCCCAGTTAAAAAAAGATTCGCATCCTCTTGTAATAGCTCAGGTTAATGAATTTATCGAAAAATATAAAATTGATAAATAGTGGTTAGTGGATAGTTGTTAGTGTTTATTTGTTAAATATATAAAAAATAAAATGGAAAAGTCTAATTTTGAAAATTTGAAAGTTTTTCAGTTGTCTGAGCAATTAGCCGACCAAATTTGGAATATTGTTATATTTTGGAATCATTTAGCAACAGATACTGTTGGAAAACAAATTATTCGTTCTGCCGATAGTATTGGTGCGAATATTGCAGAAGGTAGCGGCCGCTATATTTTCAAGATAATCTACGATTTGTCAAAATTGCTAGAGCTTCTTCGCATGAAACAAGATATTGGCTAAGAAGGGCATATGTTCGTAAATTATTAACAAGCCAACAGATTGATACTATTAAGCCTATTGTTGATGAACTATTACCAAAATTAAATGCCTATTTCAAATATCTAGAAAAAGCAGCAAAACAAGAAAAATCTAAAAAAACAACTATCAACTAACAACTAACACTAAATTTATGTTAACCAGTGTCGATCGTTTATTATTTGTACGTCAAGTTCCGATATTTAAGGAATTACGGGATGATTTTATTGTTCGATTAGCTTCTGCGATGAATGAACTGTGGTTTCCACCAAATTGCAGTATTTTTCGACAGGGAGAACAAGGACAATCTCTGTATATTGTTGTTTCGGGAAAAGTCAAAATTCATTTAAATAACAGAACGCTTACTGTTATTCCGCAAGGAAAATATTTTGGTGAAATGGCGGTATTTGATACTCAACCGCGTTCGGCTTCCGCCACTACAATAGATGCTTGTGAATGTTTGGAATTAACTCAAGAACAACTTGATAATGCTATTGAAGAAACTCCTGAAATTGCAGTCAATATAATTCGCGAACTATCTCGGATAATTCGTAAGTTGAATAATGATGGTAGTGGGATGCGGTAAAACAACAAATATTTGAATTGCTAGGGAGCAAGATGCTCCCACTACTAATCTTAATTACCAAAATTGTAGGGTGAAATAAAATTATTAGGTTCGTAGTAAAGACTTTAGTCTTTTATTATCATAGCAGTGACAAGGGCTAGAGCTACTTACTACGTACAAAATGCGCTATTGAAAACACGACATTTTTCTAAGAATCTTTGCGGAATTTCTACACTATTTCCCCAATGCATATGAATATAAGAAGCGTGAAGATTTGGCGGTGAAACCCACCCTTCTTTCCCCATGAATTCATCGCAATCGTATCTATATGTTTGAAATAAAGGTTTATTAGAATCCGATATTATACGTGAGCGATGAAATTCATGTCCGTAAACTGTTTTTCCTGCATCTACTAATAAACTATTTTGTAAAGTCACAGCGCGACGATAACCCAAAGTTAAACGCTTATCCATCACTGCTGTTGTTGGTAAAACTCCTACCATTTCCCAAGATTTACCGCTCATATCTACTAATTGCTCGGATAAATACATCAAACCACCACATTCAGCTATTGTCGGCATTCCCGATAAAATAGCTGCTTTGACACAATTACGTGCTAAGGTATTTTCTGCTAATTTTTGCGCGAAAACTTCTGGAAAACCTCCCCCAAAATACATTCCCCCGATATCTTCGGGTAATTCAGTGTCTTCCAAAGGACTCCAAAAAACTAATTCTGCACCCAAATTTTGTAATATATCTAAATTGTCTTGGTAGTAGAAATTGAAAGCTTTGTCGTAGGCGACAGCTATTTTTGGAGAGGGGGTAGAGGGGGGAGAGGGGGTAGAGGGGGTAGAAATTTCTATCTTGTCTCCTTTTAATAAAAGCGGTAATAATTTTTCCCAGTCAAAGCAAGTTTCGCCGAGATTTACTAGTTTATCTATTACTTCATTTAATTCGGGAAGCTCTGCTGTTGGTACTAAACCTAAATGGCGATCGCGAATTTTTATATCATCTTGCCGCCTCATTACACCTAAGATGGGGATTTGCAAAGGTTCTAGGGCTTTTTTGAGCAGAGATAAATGGCGATCGCTCCCGACGCGGTTTAATATTACTCCGGCAATTTCAATGTCTTCATCGAAGGAGCGATAACCGTGAACAATTGCTGCAACGGAACCAGATAAGCGACTGCAATCAACAACTAATAAGACGGGTAATTTTAATAATTTAGCAATATGAGCCGTACTTGCAAAATTATTATTTTCTTCTTTTACTAAATCCGGGGTTTCTTTCTTCTCAACCCCTCTCTTTATTAAGGGCAGGGGTGAGCTTGAAACACCATCAAATAAACCCATTACTCCTTCAATTAAAGTATATTCACATAAATTTGAGTATTTATAAAAGCATTTTTTGACATAAGTTTCTGAAGTTAAAACTGGGTCTAAATTACGACAAGCACGACCTGTAACATACTTGTGAAACATTGGATCTATATAATCTGGCCCTACTTTAAAAGACTGCACCTGCAAACCACGACGGGATAAACACGACAAAAGGGTAAGCGTAACCGTAGTTTTGCCTACCCCGCTGCGTTCCCCTGCAATAATCAAAGACATGAAGTATGAGTTAAGAATTAGGAGTTATGAATTATGAATTTTACAGGTATGCGTGTTTGTTATTCATTAATAATTATTTTTAAAGTTATTTCAAACAAAAAATAGATGGGTTGTAGAGACGTAGCAGTGCTACGTCTCCCGACGTTTCCGTAAAAACTAACCCGTTAAATTTAATGTTGACCATTAGGACAATTACTTAAAACAACTATAATTATTAACACCAATTGACGAATTATCATTCCAAATCAAAATAAAGAAAGACGTTGCACTGCAACGTCTCTACACAATTAATATGTATCACCATCAAGGTGAAATTTTGTAACCCTTAACAACTAACCACTAACTTTTCTTTGCTAATTTAATCAATTGCACTGTAACTCCTAAACTTTCTTCAAAAAGCGCTTCTTTACCCCAACGCTGTACTTGTTGAGAAAGCAAAACTTCGGCTTTTTGCTCGGAAAGTGAAGTTATTTGTTGAAATACGCCAGCAGATTGGGCACCACCGTGTGTTTCCATTCGCATACAGCCGCCGGTTTCGGAACAAATTAAGGTGCCGCAGTTTGCTTCTGGATTGGTGGAACTTAAACGTATGGCAATCAAATCGCCGGGAATATCGCCGACATCGGCTACTGGGGGACTCCTGCGATTTCGGTTTCTATTTCCCGTTGATCCGAAGCCATGAACTTAAAACGTCTAATATTGTAATCGCCAAGTTCTTGTTCGTAGGAAACTGCACGCCATTTCAAGCGACTTGCTAACCAACCCAAAAATAGTAATGCTTGGGTAGGATTGCCTTTTTCGTGGTCGATATTTACTCTATCAACTTCAGTTAAAGCTTTGCGTCTGGCTGGTGCGTCGTAAGCTTCTGCTGTTAATTCTTGCCATCCTCCTACACGTCGCCAGTTTAAATCTGCTAGCGGTATGCCATTTTCTATCAAAGATTGCAAACTGAGTAAATCGTTTTCTGGTTCGTTAAAGTTGCAAGAATCAACAATAACGTTATCGCATACGGTTGAAAGTCTCTTGAATAAAACGTTGTTTGGATCTGGTGTTGCTTTCCACCAAATAAACTTGGGTAAACCACCTATTAATAATTCTGGAATCATGCCACCAATACGTTCTAAGGCTGTGGCAGTTCCGGTTAAAGTGATGTATTCGCAACAAACCAGCGAAGATGATGATTGTTTTTGAATCGGACAATAAGCTGATACTTGCGCCTTAACGCCTTCATCTTCACCAACGGTGGGTATCAAACTAATAATGCGACAGGGGTTACGCAAAGCGATTTCGTCAGCAATTCTAGCGCTGGCTCCATCTGGGCTGTACTCGGAGGCACTAGCACCGTTGTTATCAGTAGTGTTACCACCACCATGAAGTTTTGCAAGTTCTTCCCGCAGTCTGGCTAAAACTTGCGGACTCGTTTTACCAGTTCGTTCCAAACCAAGGGCTTTTTGTGCATCTCTGAGCGCGGATACGGTTTGCGGCCCCAGAATACCATCAATTGGGCCGCTGTAAAATCCCAAAGCAGCCAACAAATACTGAGTTTGTTCTGGCTCGTAAACCACCAAAGTAAACGTAGTAGCTCGGGTAGCCGCAGGAAGCGCTCCATCTTCCCCGCCAATACCGTAACTTTGCCAAATTTTACTTAGTTCGGCTTCAATTTCGTTGAGCGAAATATCTTTGGGAGCCTGAAGTGAAAAAAGAGTGGGTGCTTGAGTCATGACAATTAAAGGATTGTAAGTTGTAAGTAATTTTAAGTTAGGAGTTAGGAGTGAGGAGTTAGGAGTTGGGAATTAAGAGTTGGGAATTAAGAGTTAGGAATGAGGAGTTAGTAATGATAAAAGAATCAACCAGTAACAACGAACTCAACTATTCATATCTAACTACTTTCATATTCAAAGCTCATAACTCGCAGCTTTTAGCTTTTAACTTAAAATTAAAACTCATAACTCATAACTCTTAACTCCTAACTCCTAACTCCTAACTCTCTATAGTCTGCGCCAACGGCGGCCGTCTCGGTTGATCAATAGTTCTGCTTCTACTGGTTCCCAGGTTCCGGCTTCGTATCGGGGAACTGTTGCTGGATCTGCTGGTGCATCCCATGCGCTTAATATTGGTGTCACTACCTGCCAAGCAGCTTCTACTTCGTCACCTCTGGTGAACAAAGTTTGATCGCCCATCATACAGTCAAGGAATAAACGGTCATATGCGTCGGATTTCGCTTGCAAACCAAAGGAACCATAAGTGAAGTCCATGTCTACTGCACGAGTACGGAAATCTCCTCCGGGCACTTTCACGTCAAAACGTAAAGAAATTCCTTCATTTGGCTGAATCCGCATTGTCAAAACATTGGCACTTTTCTGTTGTGCGGCAGATGTAAACATCTGTGAAGGGACTTCGCGGAAGTGGATGGAAATCTCGCTGACTTTTTTGGGCATCCGCTTACCAGTACGCAGATAGAAAGGAACTCCTTTCCAGCGCCAGTTATCAACTACAAATTTTGTGGCAACAAAAGTAGGCGTTGTAGATTTTTCGTCAACTCCTGGTTCTTCGTGATACCCAGGTACGTGTTCGCCTTTCATCCACCCAGCGCTGTACTGACCGCGTACTGCTGAATATGCTAAATCTTCTACATCGGCAAGTCTGGTAGCTTTTAAAACCTTCACTTTTTCCGTGCGGATACTATCGGCATCCATTGCGTTAGGAGCTTCCATTGCAGTCAGACAGTAAAGTTGCATCAAGTGGTTTTGCAACATATCCCGCAATGCACCGGAACTTTCGTAATAACCAGCCCGGTCTTCAACTCCTACTGTTTCTGCTACTGTTATTTGTACATGGTCTACAAAATGACGATTCCACAATGGTTCAAAAATAGCATTTGCGAAGCGGAATACTAATAAGTTTTGAACCGTTTCTTTACCTAAATAGTGGTCAATCCGATAGACCTGTTCTTCTTTACAATATTTCTGTACAACTTGATTGAGATTTTTAGCTGATGCCAAATCTCGACCAAAAGGTTTTTCAATAACCAAACGATGTTTGTCGGGGTCTTCAAGCATTCCCCCAGCACCCAATTGTTTGATAGCTTCGGGGAAGAACTTGGGAGCAACGGAAAGGTAGAATAAACGATTACCTCTCGTATTCCGCTTCTCGTCTAATTCACTGAGAAGATCGTTAAGTTTTTGGTAGCTTTCGGGATTGTCAATATTACCCGAACAGTAAAAAAGACCGTTGACAAAATCGTTCCACAATTCCTCAGAACCAACACCGCCGTGAGCTTCTTCCATGCCCTTACGCATTTGTTCGCGGAAGTACTCGTGGCTCCAATCTCGTCGTGCCACACCAACAATAGTTGTTTCTGGTGGGATTCGTCTTTCTTGTCGTAATTTGTACAAAGCTGGTACTAATTTACGCCAAGTCAAATCTCCCGAAGCACCAAAAATAGTAATAATCTGGGGTTCAGCCATTCCTTGCTGTTGCAAGCCAACCCGCAGTGGATTTTCTAGCACACTAACCATAATTTAGATTTTGGATTTTAGATTTACATTTGCGGGGCATGAGGCATGGGGGATTGAGCATGGGGCATAGGATTTTAGAGTTAGGAGTTATGAGTTAGGAGTTTGTTGTCTCCTTGTCTCCCCATCCTCAATGCCCAATTCCCAATGCCCAATTCCCTATTACCCATTAATTATTAAACAGGCGATAACTGCTTTACTTTGTCTTCTAAGGAACTTATTAAGGATTGGAAGGGTTTGATAAACTTATCAATACCTTCGGTAAGCAGTTCGTCCATGACTGTATCGAGGTCAATATTAATATCTGGATCTTTGAGACTTTCGATAACTTTGTATGCTTGTTCTACGTCGGTTTCGACTCTAGAATCTACGTCGCAATGATCGGCGCAGGCTTCAATGGTTACTGGTGGTAGGGTGTTAACGGTTTCTTTACCGATTAACTCGTCAACGTACATAACATCGCTGTAGCTGGGATCTTTTGTGCTGGTACTTGCCCATAACAAACGCTGTACGTTAGCACCTTTTTCGGCTAAAGCTTGCCAGCGCTTGTCACTAACAATCTTTTTGTACTCCTGATAAGCAATCTTCGCATTAGCGATCGCTACTTTTCCTTTGACGGATTTAAGTTTGGCTTCTAAGTTGATGTCGTCAACACCTTGAGCTAACTTTTCGTCTATTTTTCCATCGATTTTGGCATCAATGCGGCTGAGGAAGAAACTCGCTACAGAGGAAATCTTGCTAATATCTTTACCTTGAGCTACTCGTTTTTCTAAGCCGCGAATGTAAGCCCAAGCAGTGTTTACATAACTATCTACCGAGAACAACAAAGTAATATTCACATTCATCCCTTCAGATATTACTTGTTCTACTGCTGGTAAACCGGCTTCTGTTCCAGGAATCTTAATCATTAAGTTTTCCCGTCCAACTTCTTTAAAGTAGCGTCTAGCTTCTTCAATTGTTTTTTGGGTGTCGTCGGCAATAGTTGGCGGTACTTCAATGCTTACATAACCATCCAATCCATCTGTAGCTTCGTATACTGGGCGCAAAATATCGCAAGCGTTGCGAATATCTCCAAAAGCTAAAGATTCATAAATATCTTGGGTTGATAGTTTCTTGCCAATCCCGGCTTCTATATCTCGATCGTAAATCGCGTTTCCGGCAATGGCTTTTTCAAAAATGCTTGGATTCGAGGTAATCCCTTTGATACCTTGATTTTCCACCATATTTTTCAAGTCGCCAGACTGGATAATATCGCGGCTTAAATTATCCATCCAAATACTTTGGCCGTATTTGTTGATTTCTAATAATTGATTTGTGGTGATGCCCATATGGTTATATTCCACTCCGAAATTTATTAACGTGTCAATATTTTCTATTAATGCTTGTAGTATTGCCGATTGATTCTCACTAAAGGAATAATTATCAGTTAACAATTATCAATTATCAGTGTCTGAGGGAGGCGAACGTTAGTTTTAATCCCTCAGCTTGAGGATGAAAAGCGTTGTAATCGCCCTCTCGTCCTAAAGTCGTGTAAATTATTCACTACTTACGCACGTTACTGCTAATTGTTCATTGATAATTGTTCACTGATAATTGTTCATTGTCTAATCGCCATTTTGAATAAAAGATTCCACCTTAGCTACATTCTCTTTACTACCAATGATTAAAGGAGTGCGCTGGTGTAGCTTTTCTGGTACAACGTCGAAGATATTCATCCTACCAGTAGTAGCGCGGCCACCTGCTTGTTCTATCACATAAGCTAAGGGGGCAGATTCGTACAGCAAGCGTAATTTTCCTTCCGGTTTTTGTACCGTACCGGGGTAGAGAAACACGCCACCTTGAACTAAAATTCGATGGATGTCGCTAACCATTGCTCCACTGTAGCGAGCCGAATAACCTTCAGTTCGGTGAACGTAGCGAACGTATTCTCTAACTGATTCTTCCCACTGCCAAAAATTCCCTTCATTAACGCTATATACAGAACCGCTATCGGGAATCTTAATGTTTTCTTCGGTAAGTATAAATTCACCTAAGCTGGGATCGAGAGTGAAGGAATGAACTCCTTTTCCCATAGTGTAGACCAGCATGGTACTCGGGCCGTAAAGTATATATCCGGCTCCAATTTGTTTGTCACCAGTGGAAAGCAAATCCTTGGCTTGTCCGTCGGTGTCTTCTCCTTCCTGTTGACGAATCGCGAAGATCGAACCCAAACTCAAGTTAGTATCTGTATTCGATGAACCATCAATTGGATCGTAAAGTAAAGTATATCTACCTATAGGGCAGTTTTCCGGAATATAGTATGGCTCATCCATTTCTTCAGAAGCCAAGCGACATACCAAACCGCTTTGCTTGAAAACTGAGATAAACACATCGTTAGCGTAAACATCCATCTTTTTGACGGATTCTCCCTGCACGTTAACATCTCCGGTAAAACCCAGAACCCCTTCCATTAAACCAGCACGGCTGAGGTGACGAGCAACCAGCTTACCCGCAAGAGCGACGCGATTCATCAGCGCACTTAAATCTTGTGCTTGCGCCGAAAAGCCTTGAAATTGCTGTAATACATGACGCGATAAAGTCGTACAATCTCGATCTAAAGCTTTATCTGTAATCTCGTAGGCTGCTTTGTCCTGATGTTCTGCTGCTTTTGTCATAATAATCCTCTCGCTATAAAAGGCTTTCTTATCTTAGAAGCCGTGAGTTAAATACAACTTGTGGTTGCTGCCTCTATATTAGAGAGGTATTTTAGTAACGCAAATGCGATTTTAGATAAACCTTTATAAATAAATGTGTCTTAAATGGCATTTAAAAGCATTTTTAGGTATTGAGATGCGGCAACGAGAGCATTGTTACCTAACGATCCAGGAATTATAAATAATTTATTAATTTATTCACGATTCAAATTTATATTTTATAAATCCTAATCGCGAACAAAAATGATTGCTATACTAACTTTAAGCAGACAAGCAAAAAGTTAATTTAGCTGCACAAATAAATTTTCTTAAAATAAAAATATTCCGTCAAATATGTGACAATTTACGGTTTTGCTATAGATTGACGAAAATAATGATTGATTTTTTAAATCAAAGAATATTTTTGTAAAGACTCTTAAATATAAAAAAACCCGACTTTTAATGATATCGCGCTTAGTCGGTATCTTGTCGGGGTTGTTTCTACGAAGTATTTTCGGATTTAGAAATTATTGAGCGTTAATTGTAGCTGTTTATATAATGCTTAATTAGCAACAGCCACATTAAAAAACCCAACTCAGATTGATAAAATGCTGAGGGAGGCAAGTGATTAGTAATTTAAAATTATTTTAGAGCAGTACTCGACATCATTCCCGTTACAAGATTTTATCTAAAGAAAAAACGAATAATTAAAGTTTGATTCATTCTTTTTACTATTAGAACTATGTCGCTACGTGGATTAAATAGTTCTAACCACAGCATTAAATAAAAAATGATAACGAGAGACAATCAATTTTAGATTTTGGATTTACGTTAGCGCAGCGTGTCCAAAGGAAATATTTAGATTATCCTCATTAATAAATTAAGGAGCTTGAAGATTTAAATTTTTTGCCGAACTGAAACATTTTTGATTCAAACAGTTCATAATTTAATCCAAAATCCAAAATCTAAAATCCAAAATTTATTTGAAGTCCGCTTTAGTTTAGATGAAATTAATTTATTGTTCTTGGAAATCAGGCTTTCTCACGAACTCACGACTGGGACGATTGTCTTCTTTTGGTTTAGCTTTGTTAACGCGAATTTGACGACCCATCCATTCTGCTCCATCAAGCTCAGAAATGGCATTATCTTCTTGTGCTTCTTCGCTGAGATCAACAAAGGCAAAACCACGCATTCTTCCTGATTCGCGGTCGGTTGGTAAGACAACTCTGGTAACTTCACCGTAATCAGTGAATACTGCTCTCAAGTCTGCTTCAGTAGCGCGATAGGAAAGATTTCCAACGTAAATAGTCATATGTGCTTAACGTTCGTTTCTAGGGACTAATAGCGAATCGTTCAGAAGGAAAAATTCAGACAATGCCGCTTTTTTTAAGCGGTCGAAAAGTCTGATATTCACAGTAAATTATTTGGTTAATAGCCAACTTAAATAGCAATATTAACTAAAAATAAACCATCTTCCTTGACTGAACTTACGAATACGTTTTTATAGTACCTGATACCTTCGATTTTCAAGGTGTGATATATTACAAACTTTTATAAGTTAAAATCAGTGTAACTTATATATACTTATCTGAACTAAAGGAGAAATGTTAGATTATTTAAAATATGTAATATTTACTACTAAAAATACAGTATTTTCATAAAATTTAGCTCGAAAGCATACAATTTATCTTCAGCGGTGCCTACGCTATAGCAATTGCAGGAATTAGACAGGTTTATAATGTATCGGGGAGCAAGCTAATAAAGCTACTTTTCTACGAATTATACTGCTTTAAAAGCTATCTGTACCTACATTCAATAGCTGTTTTTTTGTCAATTATATTGCCTGATATCAGCAAGCGTGTTGGTGCTTAGAGAAGCAAAAGGTCTGCTGAAAATCAGCAGACCTTGTTTAATTTAACTATTTATTAATCAAACCTTTCTATTAACTATTCGTCTTAATCAATTGAAATAGTTTGAGGCCCATTACCATTGTTTGTACCATTCGTAGAAGTAGGAAAATTAGTTATAGGTCTATTAGTTTGTTGTGCTAACCAGCTTTTTACGGGGTCATCAGCAAGGCTGAGTCTAAGAATACCAGAAACAAATCCGCCTGCAAATGAAGCTGGGTGCTGGGTGAATTCTTTAAATAATGGCAATAGTTCTTCGAGGAACATTTTTTTATCTCCAATAGGTGAAAAAGGATGAAGGATGAAGAAAAAACATCATGTTTGTTTGAGATTCGGACGGGCAGGGATGCCCCGCAGTCGCTCATGGGGGAAACCACGCCACTTTGCATCTCCTTCGGAGACGCTTCGCTAACAACGGAGGGAACCTCCGCACGCAAGTGGCTCCCCAAGACCGCGCTGCTCTCCATTCCACAAGACTTTAATGATATATTTCTGGCTTATTATTATTTATCCTTCATTCTTCAATGTTACATTGGTTTTTCTTCGGGCATCATGCACTTGTCAGAATCGCATCCCGATGGCCCCGCTTCCATTAATTCTCCGAAATCATAACGTTTCAATGCATTATGAAAATCGCTGGTATCGCGGCGGTTTTCTACTTGTTCCATTAACTCATCGTATTCCTGTTTGCTGATGGGTTCAAATGGTAAACGAGGAAAGGTTTGATGGTCGTCAAATCTTGCCAAAAGTGCGGCGCTGATGTAGCCTTCATCATTTTGAATTGCTTGGTATATGCGATTTCCTAACTCTTCAACTTCGTTTTCTCGTACTTCAATAGTCGCTGAAGTATTATGAGTCACGTAGAATTGCTGCACCTGCATATAAAAATCCATTTGCGCTAAAGCATTAAATTGATCGATGGCAATTTGATCGGCACCAGGTACATCTGCCCAAGGTACGGCAACGGGAATTTCAACTAACCATTCGGTACAGCGAGAATCGAACGGATCGTTTAACAAGTTGCCGTTTTCGTCTTTATCAGTTTGAGAAGGAACCACCGCATAACCGTAATCAATACAAGCCAAAGCTACCGGATCGTTTTTGCGGAAAGTTATCCGACGAATAAACCTTTGAGCTTTGGGTGGATGCCATCCTGGAGAAGCACCAGTCAGTAAAGATTTAGTACCGCTTGGTTGCACCGTAGTACAGCGATTTGGACGCTTGATATTATGGCGATCGCAATATTCCCAAACTACCCGATGTACGATATCTTTCCACCTACTTAGATATTCTTGTTCGCGGCGTTTAAAGGCTAAACCTTGCTTGGTTTCAGGTCTTCCTTCCGTCCACCAGTGCAACCAATCAACCCCAAAAGCATGAACGAAAAAGTCGAATAAGCCAGTAAAAGATACACCCACAATCGGATCTAACTCGCGGCTGTATTGGTAACGAGGTTCCAAGAATTTATGATTCAACAACGCAGCTACAGATAAAGCACCAGCAGTGAAAGCTTGTTCTTGTTCTTGATAATTTTCGGGGTCAATTTGATTTAAGTGGATTTCACTAAGGTTACAGTGAAAATTACTACCCAAAATTTCTCCGCAGTTGTGAGTTATACAACCGTTCGCAATAAAAGAATGAGTTAAGGGAACATGAAGGTCGTAAACAGGCTCTTCTCCATATTCTTCAACATTATTAACCTGAGCGGTAAACCTGGAATTAATAGTTAGGGCTGTGTAGTTTGGTAGAGGTTTAGCATTCCATTCTTCTAATCTTTGTTCTTTAAGTGGTGATAGCGGAAAACCAATCATTTGATGAAATAGTTTGTAGCTCAAAGACTGAACACAAAGAGAATAAGAACCATTATCCGCACTAACTTTTTGAACACCATCAGCAGTGGTGTAAACAACTCCTCTATAACCTTTCCTTCTGCCGCAACGAAGCGTACTTAGTATTCCCAGTTGAAGTAAAATGAGTTGGATTTGTTGTAATAAATCTTTAGATTTATTCACTAACTTAATACGACGGCAGTCTTTTTCGACGGTACCATCAGCACTAAAAAGACCTTGAATAAATCCAATCAAAACTTCCTTTGATTGATTTAGAAAGTTAACTGGGAGTATGTCTTTGCTTTCAATTTCTAAGTCGCTAAAAAATTTCTCTAGTAAAGGAGATTGAGTTCTAAACTCATATACTCCTTTGTGAAGCTTTCTAGCATATTCAACACCAGTAATAGATTTGATGGCTTTACCCACTACAGGATAAGCATAATCATATTCTTGTTGATTGAAAACAAAACCTTTTGCAAAATGAGATTCTTTTCTACCATGTTTGTGTGGTTTGATAATAACATTATAGCCATCTCCATACCACCAACCAAGCATTTGTGCTTGCTCAACTGTGATAGTACCTTCACCAAAAAATCCTTCTCCTTTCTGAATATAAATATTATGTTCAGAAGTCAAATGCGAGGTTGCGACCCATCCTTTATTCGTAAAGTGCTGATGGTCAGCAGTACATCTCATTTGCTGTCCATTTTTTAGTGTGACAATATATGTAGTTTGTACACCTGTAGAAAATGCTATTGCATCAGTTAACTTAACCCCATCTAATCCTATGGAACGTAAATCAACTAAAGCTTTAAATGGCTTACCAACTAAATCTTTAATTGCTACTAATCCTCTGTTGGTAGATACTAATGTGTCACCTGAATGACACGGGTTTAAACCAAACCTATTCAAGCGATGCTCAATTTCATTTTGATCGAGATAAGAATATTTTTTCTTTAACCAATCAGCGCCCTTACCTTGTTGATAAGCCTGTAAAAAATCAGTTTTCAATTCCTTGGTTGTTAACAAATCAAGGTTTGCTCTAGCAACAGCTTCACCAGCCCATTGAATTGCACCTTCACCACTGTAATATTGCTTGCGAACGGCATTAACACATTCTTCTAAAGTAGGTTTTTGGTGAAATACCCTGGTATGATTCGACATTCTCAGCGCATCTCTTTCGGGATCGATCCGCCAATTCCCATCTTCACCTTGCTGCCATAAATTAGCTTTTGCGTCTGCAAATGCAGTGTCTTCGCTGACACCTTGCCTCATCCCGGCCGATCGACGGATATTTCCGGCCACAATTGTTACAGCCGCTTCATCAATCAACAAACAGCATTCCACCGAAGTTAATTTTCTGCCAACAGCTTTATTAAGAATTGCAGCACAGCGATGATAAAGTTCGGGTAACTTCACCGGATTCGCCATACCACCGAAACCTTGCAACGGTTCGCCAGCTTTACGAATATCACTGATATCAACAGTTACTTCGACTTCTTGACTCAAACGTTCGTCAGTAGATAATTCTAAAAGACTTTTATAGGACTGTACCCAACCTTGACGGCTATCTCCAACATAAATAGTCGCTCGATTACCTTCAATTTTAGTTTCTGTAAATTCACGGCGCTCGTTAGCTATAGTTTTACCAATATCGCCTTCTACTGTCACCTTTAAACCATTGCGGATACTAGGTAACTGATTAATATATTTGGGTTCTAAAATTGCTCCCGTACCGCAGCCCATCATCGCCAAATCCATCATTAACCCGAAAGCACTCCAGTCAATGACGTTTGTCGAAGTACAGTTATAAGCACCCGAAAAATTCTTCGGCTGAGTCAGCCAATTTGTACCACCCACCCACAACCATCTTCCACTCGGTAAAGCCTTGAGATTGCGCTGCATTCCTTCCAAAAGTACAGCTTCATCTTGAGTAAGCTTACCTAACTCAACCAAACCTTTTAGAGTGCGATCGCAAACCTGACTCCAGGATTCTCTCGTCCCTTCCGACTGTTGACGACGGCTGTAAGTCCTGAAAAATACAGGATTTGCAGCAGGGGCTGTTTGAGGAAAGTCTGCACCTTGGTGTTTCCGTTCAAGCTCTCGAACCATATTTTTATCGTGTCTTTTTTTCGATCAGATTAAGACTATACGTCAAGTAGCATTACAATAAAAGACTGCATAATTTTGAAAATTTCGCCACAAGAATCAGTGAGCAGCGAACAGTTAAGAGTGAGGAATTAGGAGTTAGGAATTAATAATTAAGACTTATAAGTTATTTTTGGTTTCTAAACGTCTAATAAAAGTCAATATTTAGAGGATTTTAATTTTTAGTTGTTTTCGTCAATCGCAATCCAAAATCCCTGCACAAAAACATCCGTTGTTAAAATCCAAAATCTAGAATCTAAAATCCTAAGATGTCTATTGCTCCTTGGCGTTCATTTCTAGCTAGCGCTCTCAAAAAGAATCGCGCTCATCCACATTCCCGCTACTTCCAACTAGCAACTGTCCGCAGTGATGGAACTCCTGCCAATCGTACCGTGGTTTTTCGCGGCTTTATAGAAGATACCAATCAATTAAAAATTATTACCGATACTCGCAGCGAAAAAATTACAGAAATTGAGAATCAGTCACGGGGAGAAATTTGCTGGTATTTCACTAATAGCCGCGAACAATTCCGCATTGCTGGAAACATGATAATAATTGATGCCAACCATCAAAATTCTGAATTATTGAAAGCTCGCGAATCAACATGGCAAGACTTATCAGATAACGCTCGTATCCAATTTGCCTGGGCGCATCCGGGAGAACCCAGAGCAAACCCCGAAGCATTTTCACCACCGCAGCCAGATGCAAATAAACCCTTGGATAACTTTTGTTTGCTGCTATTTGAACCCATAAAAGTTGATTATTTGCGATTGAGAGGAGAGCCGCAAAATCGGACTATTTATGTAAAAGATGAAACGGGGTGGGATGTGAAAGAGGTTAATCCGTGATGATAATCGAAATCGCCCTCACCCTCGAAGGGTGGGGCTACAGCAACAAAGCCCGTCTGCACGGGCTATTTCGTTTTTTACCAGTAAATGTTGTAGAGACGTAGCAGTGCTACGTCTCCATATTTAGCGGATGGGACGCAATATTTGAGTAGAGGACAATTTTAGTAGAGGAGAGATTAATTTGTTGCTACCTAGTTAAATTCTATGCGAGCAAGATGTGAAAGTAGCTCGCGAGCAAGATGTGAAAATACCTAGCAAGTAATATGTGAAAATACTTAGCAAGTAATATGTGAAAATAGCTAGCAAGTAATATGTGAAAATACTTAGCAAGTAATATGTGAAAATACTTAGCAAGTAATATGTGAAAATACTTAGCGAGCAAGATGTGAAAATAGCTAGCGAGCAAGATGCTCGCACTACAAATAGTTGAAAAATTTATTCATCTTCTTCAGACAGTGGTGCATTAATATCAAACTCAACATCAGCAACCAAGGATTTAACTCGGTTGAGTAAATCAGAACTGATTGGTTTGATATTTTGAGGATTCTTGCTCATATCTTGAACTAAGAAATCTAGAAACTTTTCAACCGTTGAATTTTCTTCTTGATTTTGAAAGTAAGACATATTGAACTTACATATTGCACTACTTTAAAAACCGCCTTGGAATCAATTCCCAGGCTAATAGTCAAAGTCTACTTAAGTAGACTGAAATATTTGTTCAATCGTCATATTAGCCTTGGAACTGATTCCCCGGCGATTGTAAAGCCTAATTAAAAACGATGCAAGATGTTAAATTGAATTAACCATGCCAAGCTTTATAAAAATCTTGATAGTTCATATTTTGGGCACAATTCCAGATGAATTGATAAACTTCATCGTAACGATATGAACAATTTTTATAAAACTTTTTGCTGAGATATCCTTTCAAAGCTGTAATAATTTTAGGAAAGCAAGCGTATTTATTAATTGAATTGACGTTTCTTATATGGGACGTAAAGGACATATTTGTAAGATATTACAGTTGCAAGAGAGAGGGGAAGACAAGGAGATAAGCAGAAAAATAACTAATTAGTAACTGTCAAACCTCCTAATCATCTAAAAATTCATTAAACTTTTCTAAACGATTAGATGCAGCTTTTGCTTCTTCAAAAAGGGTATCCCAGTCATCTGGGGGATGCTCGTTACCAAGCATCTTTCTAAAGACTCGGTAAGCATCTGTTTTACTACCATAAGCTCGTTTGGAGTCTTCATCATTTACCCAAGCAAATATAATAATTTTACTTGCTTGGTGGTAACGAAAGAATAATCGGTATTGTTGAAAAAATTTGGCTCTAAACCAGTGCTTATATTCTTCACCTAAAGTGACTCCTTGACGATACTCATGACGAGTTGGGGTCTTGAGGAATAATTTCAAATACGAGTTTCTTTATAGCGGTTAAACGCTTAGTTGCATTCTTTTTTTGATAATTTTGAGGATTTCTCTGAAGCAGAATTTCCACTTGTGTCAAAAGCTCTTCACATTCATCTAAAAAAAGGGGATGTAAAAAAATGCTCCATCCATTAATTATTAACGGCTGATTATCTGACAAATTTATTCATCCTCTTCAGATAATGGTGCATCAAGGTCTACTTCTATACCCTCAGTCAGAAATTTAATTCGATTAAATAAATCAGAAGTAATTGGTTTAATATTTTGAGGATTTTTGCTCATATCTTGAGCTAAGAAATTTAGAAACTTTCCAACTACGGGATCTTCTTCTTCAAATTCTGCACGAGAGATTGTTACTTTACCGTTAGGCTCAATAGTGTAGTGAATCTTGTCCCGCTTGTTCAAGCGTAATGCTTTTCTTACATTTTCAGGAACTGTGGTTTGATATCTGTCAGTAAGAGTCGATTCTGCTTGTAAATTAAATCCTTCAGCCATAAGTTTTTATGTACTTATAAATTGATTGCATTTCCAAGGTAATGCAATTGCATTGTCTTGTCAATAACAGGATTTTTGGTATAGTGAAAAAATCTTTAAATTAAAACTAAACTAATTATTCCAAGCTTTATAAAAATCTTGATAGTTCATATTTTGGGCACAATTCCAGATGAATTGATAAACGTCATCGTAACGATATGAACAATTTTGATAAAACTTTTTGCTAAGATATCCTTTCAAAGCTGTAATAATTTTAGGAAAGCAAGCGTATTTATTAATTGAATTGACGTTTTGCATTACATAATCAAATAAATCTTCATCAAACTCATCATCTTCAGTTTTACAATCATTGAATAAAAAATTTTTATCCTTTTCGATTGCATTTAATAAGCTTTTAAATTCTAGACTAATTGATTCATTAATTAAAAGTCTTGCTGTTTTATCTTCTTTCGCTATTTTATCCAAGTACATTTCAGGCAATAAACGCTCGTATTGAAATAATATGCTTAGTTTTTTTAAGCAATCTAATTCAATCAAAGTATTTATTGCTATTTGATAATGGCTTTCAAATTGTAGTAAGATAGCCGCAGCATTTTCACATTTATAAACCTGCATAAATTCAACAAGAATCGAAATCGCTAGTTCATTATCTGGCTCTAATCGCAAAATAGCTTCAGCCAAATCAACATCAAATATCTTGCCTTTTTGTGACTGTAAAATTTTTACCAAAGCAGCTATACTTTCTTGATAGATTACTAAATCTATATTTGGATCGAGAAGCATCTTGCTAATAGCATAAATTGCTAAGCGTGAATCTCTTAGACAACGTATCTCTAATAAATAACCATCATTTACATTTGAACTTTTTTCTATAAAGGAAATGAAGCTCAGAATAACTTCTCTATCGCCCGGATATAATGTTACCAAAGATGTTATTATTCGAGGATAAAAATATAGTTCGTTGTCACTGAAGACTCCTATATTATCCAAATCATCTAAAAAATAATTTTCCGAAGTCTCTAAAAGTTGAATTAAAGTTTCCTTAACTCCAGGTTGATTACAATCAAACTTCCCCAAACTAGCAGCAATTTCAGCACGAAGAACATCGTCTTTACAACTTTTCAATCTTTCCGATAAAACTTTGATAGCTGCTTGATTTCGAGAGTCTATTTCTTGTAGGAATTCTACAGCTTTAACTAAAAGATACATTTCCTGAGTACTTTCAAGAATATAAACCAAAGCATCCTTCGCGACTTCATTACCGCTATCTAGCAACAACAAAGCTTTCGCAGCATCAACACAAATTCTGTCACCTCGATTTATCTGCAAAAACTTCTCTAAAGCCAGAATTGCTATTTGATTCCCACAGCCAATTTTCCCCAAAGTCTTAATCGCTTCACAACAGAGGTTTTTATCCTCCGTCGTTTCCATCAATTTAATAACGGTGGTTATCGCTGTTTGATTCCCAGCACCAATTTTTCCAATACTCCGACAAATACTTGAACGTTTGTAATTATCTGTTGTCACATCCAGCAGTAAAATTAAAGCAGCGATCGCCATCTTATTCCCTACATCCAATTTTCCCAATTTCACCGCAGCAGCTTGCAAAGTTAACCGACTCGGAGTATTACGCAGCAACAATTCAAAAGCTTTGATAACTCTTGTTTTGTCGGTGACTTGTAAAGCATTTCTTGCAGCTTCTACCAACGGTTGAGGAAAAAGCTGCCAGCCAAAATATAGATAGCTCCAATCAAGCAACTGTTTAACAATTGCATCGCCACTGCTACATTCAGGAAAATAACTTAAAGCTTCTGCGGCTAAGAAATAAGCACGATATCGATAAAAACCACCGCAATTGTCATCAAAATTAACAAGCGCCCGAATCAAAGCTTCTTTCTGCTGTTTAGGAATATCTTCTCGACTAAACCAATACAGAATTTCAGCTTTAAAATCGGACGCAAAAATGCGGTAATTACCTTGCTCGGGATTATTTAGTTCGTGGTTAAAGTAATATTGATAATCATTCATTTCCCCCTACCCATCTTCATGTGGGACGTAAAGGACACTTATGAAAAGCATATCACAATTAGAAGAGGTGAGGAGAGGGGTAGATGGGGTAGAAAATTCTTCACAACTCACAACTTACTACTTTTAACTACTAACTCTTAACTCCTAATTCTTAGATTCCCGAGCCATCCAAAAATTCGTCTATTGCCTTATCTTCTAAACGACATTGAGTATGATTTTCCCTCAAATGTGCTTCACTTAAAACGTGAGATTCAAGAAGATTATTTTCTCTAAAAGCTACATTTGCAATAGTCTTTGAAACGTTGTGCTGCTTTTCTTGTAAATGTTCAATTTGCTGCTCTAGCTGCTCAATTCTATCTACTAAAGCGCGTATTGCTTGGGCTTCAGCATCTGGCAAACGACCGTGTTCTAGCGGGTCAACTTTTACACCAGAACGATAGACAATTCTACCGGGAACGCCTACTACAGTGCAATCTGAAGGTACATCTCGCAACACAACTGAACCCGCGCCGATACGCACGTTGTTACCGATTTGGAGATTTCCCAATACTTTCGCACCCGCACCAACAACTACGCATTCTCCTAAAGTTGGGTGACGTTTACCAGTTTCTTTACCAGTACCACCCAAAGTGACACCTTGGTAAATCAGTGCATTATCTCCGATAATTGCCGTTTCACCAATCACTACACCCATTCCGTGATCGATAAATACACCCTTGCCAATAGTTGCTCCAGGGTGAATTTCAACTCCAGTCAAAAAGCGTGCTAAGTGAGAAGTTAAACGAGGAAGAAAAGGTATTCCGACGTTACGCATCCATCGAGCTATTCTATGCAGTAGCAAAGCTTGCAAACCAGGGTAGCAGAATAATACTTCTAACCAGTTACGAGCCGCTGGATCGCGTTCAAATATAATACGAAAGTCAGCAATAAATGTTGATAACACGAGTTCGCACCCTCGGAGAGCCTTTACACCAAATACAGTCTATATTACCGTCCTATGGGGACAATGAGAGATGGGAAAATGAGGGGATGGGGAGATGGTAAGCCACTGCGTTGCCGGGGGTTCCCCCCGTTGTAGCAAGTGGCGCAACCCGTAGGGGGGGAGACAAGGGGACAAGGAGAATTTTAAATTTTTGACTCCTAGTTCCTAACTCCTAACTCTTACCAATGCCCAATCCCCAATTCCCATTTCCCATTCCCAATTCCATTGTAATTCATTAGTACGGAAATTTAGAACTATTCCTGCAAAGAAAGCTTGTAATTATTTCTTGTACTAGCTTTGAAGCTGCCCACCCAGATTTTATATGTTCCTGCTTTCCAGTTAGTGCTGTTAATGCTAGCGTCTTTACTTCTGCCAGTATCGTCACCACAGCGAACTGTTTTATTGTCTGGCCCAACTATTAGTAAAGTAGTGTCATAGCCACCGCTATTAACTTTGATATTTAATTTTGAAAAATCTTTCTCTAAAACTAGAATATGATCTGGTTTGGGATCTGCAAAACCAATGCACAAATTTCTATTGCGATCGCGTTTACTGACTGCAGATAAGGAATAAGAACCACCTGTATAACCCGTGACTGTTTTCTTTACAGCTTCCGAGTTTGGAGATAAGCTAATTTTTCCAAAGAAAGAGTTATTTGCTGCTACGGGATTAGAAGTAATAACAGTAAATAAACCTGCAAGGCAGCTTAGAGATAATAAAATTTGGGAGCGACACGATTTCATACATAGACTTCCCGAGATATCTTAATAAGGTTTATAAGTTCTTTTAGATACAAGCTAACTAAAGCTTATTTCGGAATAACCAGGTTTGTGACAGCTTTGTATCCGTACACTTATTAGACCAAATAACGAATTAGAAATCAAAGGTCTAAAGAATGAACTTAATATTTTGTGGTTTCTATCGAAAGTTACAGCCTGTAAGTAATTTAATATTAATTAGATAGTAAAAGATTGAAGCTAGATTAAAATTTGCTGAAAAACATAGGGAACAGGCAACAGGGAATGGGGAACAGTTATAGAAATAATGCAGGTTTAATTCCTAATTCCTAATTCCTAACTCCTGCTCCCTACTCCCTACTCCCTTAACAAAAAGAAAATACCAGCTTTGAGTAATTCGCTGTTGCTGTCGTAACTGCTAATAGTAAATGACTGTAGTTTGTCGAGAAAAGGTTTGCCGATAATTTCTACAAACTTGAGTATGGGTAATTGACTTTCTATAAAATTTTGACTTTTTTTCCAATCAATATATACATATCCTTGGTTTGATTGGGGAATGGCTGCAATACTATCTTGAAAATTCCGATTATCATTGAAGAAATTTTCTTTGTTATTAATAGCTTCATCCATCGTCTCAATAGAAGAGGTGAAGATTTCGTAGTTATCTTTACTTGTATGAGTTCCTAATACCCTTGCCTGAATTTTCAAGTCTGATGCTTTATTACCTATAGTTGTTAATTTCGTCCAAGTAGAAATTGTTTGCTCATTTAAATTAATTGGACTAACTGTCAGTCCATTTTTAGAAGCTATTTCATCTAAATGGGAAATATCGGATGCTGTTGTTGAAGATTTCTCCGCGACAAAAATCCATTCAGGTTTTTTATTTTCACCTCTATCACTGTTGGGTAGCAATGCTATGGCATATTCTCCTTTTACCCAACTGAAAATATCTTCTTTTAAGTTAATTCCCCAACGTTTTTGCAGTTTAGCTAAAGGCTTAGTGATTTGGGAAGCTATGTTTTCTCCCGATTCACTAGATATTGCGGAATCAGTTTGTTGCCAAAATAAAGCTAAATTGCTGTTATCTAAATTGCTCAAATCTTTTCCTGAAATTACCAAGCCGGAAGTAGCGGGAATATATGAAAGTGCTGCTACTTTTTCGCTCTCCGAGGCTAATGGTATTGGTGAATTTGCAAATAAACTAGTTTCTGCAAGCAAACCCTTTGATTTAGTAGCTAAAGAGATTAGTTGAGTACTAAAAGTTGGAGATGATAAATTTAAACCTTGCCATTTTGCGACAGCAGGAAGATTAAGAAACGTTACCGCTTGATTTTTGTTGTCTAATTTTTTGATAGCTTTTTGATAATTATCTGAGCTAATCAAACTTAAACCCGGTGCTTGAACGTTATTGATTGCTTCTCGTAGAATTTTGGCATCGTTGGCGAATAATACAAAATCATCGCCTACAACCGTTGCAGCCAAAGGTTTTTCGATTTCTGTAGTTTGCCCAATATCGGAAATCAATTTGACTCCTTTATATTGTTCCACAACTAAGGAAGTTCCAGCTAAAACCCGTTTGGAAAATAAAACTTCAATAAACTCGCGGCTTTTCTCTTTATCTTTGGTAGTGAGTACCGTTAGATAACCGGGTTGCCTTCCGTTTGCAGAATCCTTATCAATATCGTCAGTCGCTACAGCTAAAGTAATTTCATCACCCAACCAAGGTTGAACATCTTTTTTATATTCAAGCCCGGTATTATTTAATAAAGTTTTTTTCAGCTTAGATAAATTAACTCCGCCATTTAATACCTCGAAGCGATTTGGATCTATTGGCATTGACACCATAACAGGTGCTTGCTTAGAAATAAATACAGCAGCACTCGGTTGTTTTTGCGTATCGCTGACTAAATTCAGAGGATTTTTATTAAATAACCCATTGCAACCAGCGATACCAGTTAACAGCAGCATCATAATACTTGCTGCTACGAAACGAAATAACGATTGTTTGCTTGCCACTCTCTTCATACTAGTCCCTTTGCAGCGTTTTTTAGCACCATCATTATTAAAGCGTCTTGTAGAAAAAATGGAAGAGGGAATAGGAAACAAGGAACAGGGAACGGTTATATAACTGAGCAGTAAATATAATGCTTTTCACAATCCAAAATCTAAAATCTAAAATTCAGTCGGATTAGGAACAATTACTTACTCATATCCACATAAATTGTCAAGATGTAGCCAATTTACCTTGATAATTACCAAACCCTTTGAGTAGTGCTGATGCTAAGAGGCGAATTTTCTGTCAACATAATAAATATATAGATTTTTTTTAGAAATTCCTCATGACGGGAATAACATTGGTCAAACCATGAATCAAATCACTGTAGAGGAACTCGCAAAACGTTTGTCTTCTTCGGAGTCTTCAATTCAACTTGTAGATGTACGCGAACCACAAGAGGTCAAAACGGCAAGCATCGAAGGTTTTATGAATTTACCTTTGAGTCAATTCGCTGAGTGGGGAAACGACATTCAAACTCATTTGGAACCTCAGAAGGAAACTTTAGTTCTATGTCATCACGGTGTTCGTTCCGCTCAGATGTGTCAGTGGTTAACATCTCAAGGCTTTTCCAATGTGAAAAACATAACTGGAGGTATTGATGCATATTCAATGTTAGTTGACCCTTCAGTTCCTCAGTATTAGTTGTTACAGGTCAAAGGTTAAAGGTTACAGGTTAAAGGTTAAAGGTATTAATACCGAGATAGTCTAGGAATATCATTTTATGAGTAATAGGTAATTCGTAGCTATACATACCCTATTCCATAAACAAGTCTGAGAAAATACTTAAATGAGAGTATTTTTTATGTACTTAAATTACACATTAATTTGTATTAAATAGTACTCTCACTCAGGACAAAACTATTTGAAAGTGTAAAGGTATTGCAGTACACCATGCCGGTTTTGTCCCAACAGATAGATCGTTATTAAATATGTGGTCATTAAGATTTCAAAAATTTGTTTTTTTAAAAAATAGATAAAAACTGTGTTTAAACAGCCATTCCCTATGCAAGTCCAGTTAACTAATCGACAACAACATATTCTTTGGGCAACAGTACGTCATTATATAGCGACAGCAGAACCTGTAGGTTCTAAAGCTTTGGTCGAAGAATTCGACTTGGGTGTAAGTTCCGCAACAATTCGCAACGTAATGGGAGTCTTGGAAAAATCTGGACTGCTCTATCAACCCCATACCTCATCAGGAAGGGTACCTTCAGATTCTGGTTATCGAATTTATGTGGATCAGTTAATCACACCTTCTCAAAGTTTAGAAAAAGAGGTGGAAGCGGCATTACAGGGACGCTTAAAATGGGAAGATTGGGGCTTGGAAGCACTATTGCAAGGTGCGACGCAAATTTTAGCAAGCTTGAGTGGTTGTGTCAGTTTAATCACAATGCCGCAGAACAATACATCAGTATTGCGACATTTACAGTTAGTACAAATTGAGACGGGACAGATAATGTTGATTGTAGTAACTGATGGTTACGAAACACATTCAACACTGATAGACTTACCCACCGCATCAGAAGGGAATCAACCCGATGCAGAATTAATAGACAGAGAATTACAGATTGTTTCTAACTTTTTAAACAGTCAATTACGCGGCAAAAGCTTAATGGAATTAGCCCTACTTGACTGGAGTCAATTAGATATAGAATTTCAGCGGTACGGCGAATATTTGAAAACATCACTAGTTGAATTAACTCGTCGCACCTTTTCCCCAACAAATGCACAAATCATGGTGCGTGGAGTGTCGGAAGTTTTGCGACAGCCAGAATTTTCACAAATACAGCAAGTACAAACCATAATTCACTTACTTGAAGAAGAGCAAGAGCAATTATGGCGTTTAATATTCGACGAAACAGAATTAGAAAAATTAGATAAACCACACGTGACAGTCCGTATTGGTTCGGAAAATACCCTAGAACCCATCCGTACTTGCACCTTAATTTCATCCACCTATCATCGAGATTCTATACCTGTAGGAAGCGTAGGAGTTTTAGGCCCCACAAGACTCAACTACGAAAATGCGATCGCGCTCGTTTCCGCAGCTTCCGAATATCTCTCCGAAGCAATGAGCAGTAATCAGTGAGCAGCGATCGAGGTTAAAGGTTAAAGGTTAAAATTCTTAAATCATAACTCTCTCCTTGTCCCCTTGTCCCCTTGTCTCCCCCTCTCCCCATCCCCCCACTCTCCCATCAGTTAGCTATCATCAACTTGATGCTATAAATACTGCTGATAGTGAGAAAAATTATATTTTGGTCGCTTTGGGTTGGATTTTCTGTATATGCTTTTGGTTTTGCTCCTCCGAATCAACCCGATACTTTTGAATTAATTAAGAATCTTTCAACTGGACAATGGGAAGGAATCAACCCTTTGATAGTTTCGTTATTCAACTTGATGGGTGTGTTTCCTTTAATCTACAGTTGCATGGTATTTATTGATGGCAAAGGACAAAAAATACCGGCTTGGATATTTGCAACTTTTTCTTTTGGTGTAGGTGCTTTTGCCTTATTACCTTATTTAGCTTTACGGGAACCAAATCCAGATTTTGTTGGTAAAAAGAATGCTTTTCTCAAATTGCTAGATTCTCGGATAACTGGTATCGCATTAAGTATCGGAGCGATAGTTTTGGTATCTTATGCTTTGCAGGGGGGAAATTGGAGTGATTTTGTTCAACAGTGGCAAACCGATCGTTTTATTCACGTAATGAGTTTGGATTTTTGTCTGCTTTGTCTGCTTTTTCCCACACTTTTGGGAGATGATATGGCAAAACGAGGTATGGAAAATCCGATTTTATTTTGGTTAGTTACCTTAATACCATTATTTGGCCCTTTGGCTTATTTATCTGTAAGAAAACCTTTACCAGACAATACAGAGGAAGAATTAATTACCAAGCAAAAAGCAGCAGTAAATTGAATCTGTATCGCAATTATTGTCATGTTGGGTTACGACACGATGAATAAATATCTTAGTTACAAATGAAATTTGGTTTTCGTGTCTAACCCAACCTACTAACTACTATTTTTAAAATCCAAAATCCGAAATCTAAAATTGCTTCGATCGATTAACCTACAGTAACTTGATTTGTATCAACATTACTCGCACCATTCACTCCATTAGCCACAGAAACCATTTTATTGAGAATATCTTGACTAGGAACGGTACCTTTCAAAACTACTGTAGAACTAGTCTGAGCAACCCAAAGAGTATCAATATCATCCAATTCGGAATCTTCATCGAAAGCTAAAGCAACTCGCTTTGCTAAACCACTTTGGTCATATTCACCATTTAATCCCACACGCTCTGGGGCGATTGATTGAGTAGTATTAGAAGCTTGTGCTGTAGATGTAGATGGTGCTGCTTGCGGTTGGGGTGTAGGATTTACCTGTGCATCTTTGGGTTTACCCATTCCAAAAAGTCTCTTTAACCAGCCCATAAAACTATTCTCCAATTAATTTCATTCACTGTGAATATATAGGCTGGATAAACAAGTTACATCCGTCGCCAAAAATAGATATTGTGCTTTATATTACTGCTGTAGACGTAATTTAACCCCTATTGTTCTATCTCCCTAGATAAACAAAACTGGTACTTTTGGAAAAAATTATGAAAAAATTATTATTATATTCTTAAAATCTGCTATATCTAGAAAAATTTCCCTCTTACAGCACTTTGCAGGTATATGAGGTACATTTCCCTACTCCCTACTCCCTACTCCCTACTCACTACTCCCTACTCACTACTCCCTACTCCCTACTCCCTACTCCCTACTCACTACTCCCTACTCCCTACTCACTACTCCCAACTCCCTACTCACTACTCCCTACTCCCAACTCCCAACTCCCAACTCCCAACTCCCTACTCACTACTCCCAACTCCCTACTCCCTACTCACTACTCCCTACTCCCAACTCCCAACTCCCTACTCCCTACTCCCTACTCACTACTCCCTACTCACTACTCACTACTCCCTACTCACTACTCCCTACTCCCTACTCCCAACTCCCTACTCCCAACTCCCTACTCACTACTTCCTCTAGAAACGATGTGTACCTCACTTAAATGAAATCTGCTGTATCTCCCCATCTCCTTCTCAATCCAACATTACAGCATCGTGAAAGCAACTATAGTCAACACTGCGTCTACCATCTTGCGTTTTCGATAAAATATCTGCAAATTTATGATTCCAAAGAATTTCTGTAGGAATATATGAGTAATGGGCGTGGATATTGTCAGAAACAGTTTGGTCAATTCCAGTAATAGTTATTAATATTTCCATCTCTTTTTCCAGCATTTCCTCTAAAGTTACACCGTAAAGAGGGCTACTTTCATTTATCGGATGCATAACCGTCCAAGTCAAAGCAAAAAGTGATGATTGATTGCGAAATAATGGTAGTTTATAAAACCTTCGCATTGCTTGCCCTTCTTCAGTTATTTCGCTGATTACTAAACTGACATTAACTTCAGCTTCTAAAATCCAGCTTTGACGTTCGTTAGCAACTCGAAACATTAAAGTTGGTATACCATTATGAGGAGCAACTACTGCTACACGACTAAACATAACTCGCGCTTTCGGAAGAGAAAATCGAGCAAACACTAGTCCACTACCTACCGATACTCCTACAAGTCCTAATAAAGCTTCAATCGCAACTAAAATATTAGCAAAAAGCGTTTTAGGATACATTGCACCATAGCCGATGGTAGCCATAGTTTGAACGCTAAAAAAAAATGCATCGAAGAAATTACCTTCACGCATATTTTCGATGCCATCTCCTGCGGCTAAATACATCAAAGCAAACAAAACATTAGTGATGATATAACCCGCAGCTACAACAGCAAACAACTTTACCCATGAAAGAGTTAACAATGCATGATATAAATCGTCCCAATCGAACTTAGATATCCCTTTACGAACAACGTTGAATTTTCCATCAGGGTTAACTAGACGGCGTGATGAAATTTTTTTTCTATAGCTTTCAATCATTGATTTTTAAATCAAAAACATTATAAAATTACGCTCCCCTACATTATCTAATGCAAAGGAGCATAATTTGAAGAAATAGGGCATAGGGAAAGAGAGCAGGGGAGGCAGAGGAATCCGAGGAGGCAGGGGAAGCAATATTTTCTCCCTCCGCTTTCTTCGTTTCCTAACTCCTAACTCTCTTCATCCAAACCATCGATCATTTCTGCTAATTCTTGGGTATGATGCCCTTCTTCTTCAATCATATTGCTGATAAAACCTTCTATACCGCTGTTGCTGCCTTCAACTACATTTAGTAGTTTTTCATAAAGTCCTAAAGCCTGCTTTTCATGGGCTAAACTTGCATTCAAAATATCTTTTACAGAATAGCTTTCAAGTTCCGCAATCGGTGTAATGCGCGGTTGAGGATTTCCATTAATACTTACTAAAACTTCTCCTACCTTTCGAGAATGAAATAGAGATTCTTCTGCTTGCTCTTTAAGAAAATCAACAATTTCATTTCGATCGCGATTGTTTACCATCAAAGAGTAAGTTGTGTAGCGAACTACTCCTGCTAATTCAAATTCTAAAATTTGTTGCAGGTAATTAATAGTTTGTTCTCGGTTAAATTGCATCATTTTAGTCATGGTTCTACTGTTTTCTACGTAGGATATACAGGTAAACGCGAGCAGCCTAAATTTGCAACAATTCAATTTAAAGAATAGTTGCACAAAGTTCTGAGATATTTGATTCTTTAGCTAGCTAAGCATTTGTAAAGACAGCTAGTACTCCGGCACATTAATTTTTCAGGATAAATTACTCGTAGTGGAAGCGTCTGGCTCCCTTCGGGCAAATAGCGAGCAAGATGCATATCCTTGCGGACACACTGAGCCGCACTTCGTGAACGTTAACGCACTCCCGGATACCCCGTAAAATAAATGCGGTTGACTAGTTTACAATCTCAAATAGCTTGATTTATGTAACGATTGCCTGCGTAATTCCTAATGCTATTTCGACCAAGGCAAAACATCATATAGCACTATATAGAAATATAGAACTACAGCGTAATAGTTGTTTATACTGGGGCAGCCAACAATATACGTAAAATAAGTAATGACATTAATAGGGAAACACGCCGTCTTTATAACTGAACGAAGTCGCCAACTTCTCTGTTCCTTTTTATAAGTATACTGTTTTCAAAATCTAAAAAAAGTAAGATTACTGCTAATTAGCCCGCATATAAATTTCCTAAAATTCTCTCAAGGAAAGTTTAAGAAAAAGTTTTGTAATTATTAATTATTGCTTATTTGTAGTTTTTGTGCTAGCTAAATATATTGAAAATGAGAACAGGGAATAGAAAACATAAACCGCATTTCTTATAAATATATAAACTAAAAAACCGCGTTTTGTGCAGAAGAAACCCGGTTTTTCGCTTTCGTAAATATCTATTTTTGACCGACTGAAATTTTATTTTTATTCTGAGGAGATGGAGCAGCAATACTACGTAAATATAACCCTCCCACAGACAATAAAAACGATACGTAGGCAACAGCTTGAGCTAAATACAAGTGTTCTCTGTAGCCAAATAATACTTTAAGAATTACTCCGGGAAACTTTTTATCTGGCAATATATTTGATGTATTCCACACCATAGGGCCTAATATACAAGAGTGGATTTCTGCAACACTTTGATTGTAAAAACAAAGATTTTTCCAAGTACTATCGGTAAGAGCTAAGGCTGCAAAAGCTTGGTCAAATTTGCGTAGTCCCCCAACCACTAATCCCGCAACAATTAAAACTAAGAAAATACCCATTATCTGGAAAAACTGACGGATATTTATTTTTACTCCCCATTTAAATATCAGCACACCAATTAACGTTGCAGTTGCTATACCCAAAATTGCCCCAATTGTAGGAACTAAGCCTTCTTGAAAATTAGAAGCGAGAAATAAAACAGTTTCAAAACCCTCGCGCACCACGGCAATTAAAACTAAAGTAAAAACCCCCCAACCGGCTGATAAATCTGTTTTCAAAGCATCCTGCACCGCTCCCTCTACTTCAGCTTTCATAAACTTAGCTTGCTTTGTCATCCACAAAAGCATCCAGCTAAGCATTATTATCGCAATAACGCTGAATACTGCTTCCATCAAAGGTTTGACTATAGGAGCGTATTCAGGATTAATTACTCCTGCTGCTTGAATTATCGAAGCGAATAGTAATCCGATCAGCCCACTTACAATAATCCCAACACCTACACCAGCATATACCCAAGGATTAAGCCGGGATTGTTTAGCTTTCCCAAGCATTGCCAATACTATTCCAACGACAAGAGCCGCTTCAACTCCTTCTCGAAGAGTTACTAAAAATGTAGGTAGCGCTGCACTAAGATTCATTGTTAGTTGATAGTTGATAGTTGTTAGTTGTTGGGAATGGGGCATTGGGCATTGGGCATTGGGCATTGGTAATTGAAAGTAACAAGTTTCTCATAGCAAATTAGGAATTACCTATTACCAATTACCAATTACCCATTTAATTAACTAAAATCGCGTAACATTTTTTTCAATTCAAGATTATGCATCTCTTCTTGTCCAATCATATTACGAGCGAATTCTTCTAAATAAATGCTGGCATCTTCAACTGTATGTAAAAACTTTTTATACAGGTCCAAAGCCTTTTGTTCGTGTGACAAGCTTTCTTCTAAGATATCCTTAACTTTGTGCTTGTAGGTTTCTTCCATTGGGGCAATTTTTAGGCTGGGATGTCCACCATCAATTCCTGTCAGAATTTCTCCTACTTGTTGAGCATGAAGCAATGATTCGCTGGCTTGTGCTTTGAAAAAATCCACAATTGGAATGCGATAAGGACCTGTCACCATCAAGGAATAATGCGTGTAGCGCACTACTCCTGCTAGTTCAAATTCCATGATGGCATTTAACAGGTCGATTGTTTTTTTGTTGTCGAGTTCTTGCATCAGACTATAGTGGGTGAAGAGTTTGGTTAGTAGCGATTTATTGAGTTAACAGTTAAGAAAAAAACAGTGAAAATTCCAAGTTTAAAGTATTATTTTTAACTTATGTTTTCTCCGCAAAAGAGTTCTGCTTTTATTCCTAACTTTTACTCAACTTTAACCGATTTTAAACTCTTCTTAAGCCTTTACTTGCTCGGAGCAATCAATTTCAATTACTCTTTTTGTGTAATGCTGCTTTAAGTTTTAATGACTTTTTGAGCATTTTCCTCAATGGTATTTACCAGTGTGGCTACTTCTTCTGGTGTTTTCGCTGGTGCGGATGGAGGAATCACGCTCGGCCAAGAAGAAGCTAGTTCGCTCATACTGCTTGTAAGCGCTTTGTCTTCTTCCGGATGCGCTGTCTTCATTTGCTCGGAAATTCCTGCATACAAATCTTGAGCGTAAAGCACAAAGCCACGAGAATCTTGATATTCAATATCTTCGACTATTTTACCATTGGCGATCGCCGCTTCATATTCTTCTTTGGCTGTATCTAGTACGCGATTAATTACAGCCAGCACAAATTCAGGTTTGTTGCGTTGTTCTTCGGGTATGGCTGCGATAGCTCCATCCACAGCTTCCATTGATGATGTAAAGGTAGTTGCAACTCTTGCATCTTTGGGTTTGCTTTTGACTAAATCCTCTAAATTATCCAAAGTGCTTTTAAATTCTTTAACGTTCTTTTCTTTTAATTGACTTTCCACATCCGAGTAAATCTCCTCAACTGGATGTCCGATATGAGGTTCTGCTTGTTTCGGCTCGTTTAGATCCAATAATTCTTTACCTACCAAAAGATGTCCTTTCATTAATGCCATTTTGGTCATATATTCCACATCTTTTGCTTCAGCACTAATCTGGGTTTCAGCTACAGGAGCGTTTGTAGGTACATTTTCTGCTGTTGGACTATTGTCACCGATGCAAGAACTCAAAGTAACTACTGCAAAAGCCGCAGCAGCCAAACATATATAGCGAAGTGGTTTCATTAAAAGCTCCTATAAGTATTTTTACCAATGTCAATTTTTTTATTTGACAGGTTGTCGTTTTTTAACATTTGGTTATTATGCATCTAATGCAAGGTCTTATCAACTATTTAATATATCTAATTGAAAAAAGTTAATAAATAATCAATATCTTAAGATCGAGAGTCGCTTCTCTCAATCACTTCAAAGTTGCCCATGCAGCCATGTTCGGCAGTTATATCTTGATGGGGATGGAACATATATTTACCAGGATATTTATATGAAAATTCCAAAATATGTCGTTCGGCAGTTCCCATCGTAATTACGTCGCTTTCATAACTAGGTTTTAAAGTCATTCCCGTGGGATAAACCTTAAAGAAATTGGCATGAATGTGAAATGTTGCTGCTTCATCAAATTCAATCATGTTCAGCACATACAGTCTTACCAACTGATTCTGATAAATTCTGATCGGATGATCTAAATAATATTCAGGTATGCCGTTGAAAGCATAAAATTCGTTCTTATCGTCACCATTGGTGTCATATCCAGCCATAATCAACACCATTTCATCTGCTGGGGGACGAGGTGATGGTGGATCTACGATAAACATTCCGTACAAACCTTTAGCAATGTGACGGGTAACTGGCTCTATATGACAGTGGTAAAGGTGAACTCCGTAAGGTTCTGCGTTAAATTCGTAAACTGTCTGCTTGCCATTCGTTACTGGACGAACTCCATCTGATGAAGCTGGATGCGTACCGTGAAAATGCATTGAATGCGAATGTCCGCCTCTGTTAAGGAAGATAATCCGAACGCGATCGCCAACTTTTGCTCTAAGTGTAGGGGCCGGGTACTTGTCCGTTAAAAGTCCAAACATTGTAAGAAACGGCGCTATTTAAATCTATTGTCTCATTAGTAGCAGTTATGCGAAATTCTCTGATTTCACGTCCGTTTTCTTGCTTAATTGTGCCGTAGTCAAAATTTCTTAGTACCTTCATCGGGTTATTTCCGTCAGAAGGCACATCACTATCAATTGGTGGTATTTTGATTTGCGATTTGCTTCGATTAAGTGAAAGCCAAAGTAATCCCGCACTCGATGCACCAGCCCCTACCAATCCCAGCTTCAGAAATTGACGACGACTCCAAAATTTATCTTTGTTCGGAGCAAGGTAATTGGGCATGATATTGCTATTACTAATCCAATTTAGTTGATAATCATTTTCAAATAATTTAAAAAAAGATTGTAGAGCAAATAAGATATATTGTCAATTGTAGAGCAGTGTTTGACTTGTAATCAGACTCAATCGGCTTTTAGCTTTAAGAGATTTTTGTAAGCAATAATTTGGGCAAAAACCGTAATTTAAATAAGTTGTTAGTTGTTTAAAATACTATGGCTCTTATCTTTCACTTAATTAAAACCGCCATCCAATGATATAAATTAGATCTATTTGGGAATACTTACTCCAAGACAGTTTATCTACAGACATTGGATAAGTAATTATGAACAAATTAGTCAAAAATATTTTGCCCGAACAAATAAAGTCACCGATTAGGTCGTCTCGTCTGTATCAAAAAGTACATAACACGATTCATGCTAGTAAATTAGCTATTTCAGGTAAAAGACTAGATATTTGTGCCAATGAAGTTGCACTCTATATGCTATATGCTGGTAAAGAAAAATATGTATTGCGAGATAAAGTTTGTATTGAAGTTGGCAGTGGTTGGTTACTAACTCATACGTTGGTATTTTACCTTCTGGGTGCAAAAAAGATTTATACAACAGATATTGAACCATTATTGCAGAGCCAATATATTCTCAAAGCGATATCTCAATCTGTATCTTGGAGCATATTAGATAGCTTATCTAATTTTGAAGATCGGGATTTAATTCAATCACGTTTGGATAAATTGCTTTCGGTTAAAAGGTTTTCAGTAGAAGTATTAAGAGATTTTGGCATAGAATATATTGCTCCTGTTGATTTATCACAGAAGTTACCGATTGAAGAAAAGTTAGATTTTATATTTTCAAAATCTGTATTAGAGCATATACCAGTAGAGGATGTTACGCCCCTATTAGAAAATCTTGCCAGTGGACTTTCGGAAGATGGTTTTATGTTTCACCTGATCCATTTAGTGGATCATAAAGATTTAGAAAATAAGCCATTTGATTTCTTAATTTATTCACAGGAAGCTTATCCAAGAGAGTTACAAACAAGATGGGGAAATAGAATTCGCCGGAGTCAATGGCAAGAGATATTTTCTCATATTAAAAGCTTAGATTTCAAATTTGTATTTGAGTGGTCTTGCAAGGAAAAAGCATTACCAACTGAAATTAATCCCTGTATTCAATATATAGATGAAGAAGATTTAAGAATATCTCATATCGGTGTTTATCTAAAACGCAAATCACCTATTAGATAATTTATTTAGACTCTTGATAATATCCATGAGCCAATATTTACAAATATTCAAGAGTCACTCTTATCCTTGTATATTCTGGCTCAACCAAAATTAAGGGTTGTGAAATTTGCACAGATGAAAATGAGAAACTACTCGGTTTTTATTTTTGCTTGCCAAAAAAATAAAGAGACAAATCATCTAAATAATAAAGTCAATCGGAACCTAAAGAATAATCACATATCTAATAATCCATCATAAATTACTTATAGTATCTGTATTTTATTTTACTTTTATATCTATTTAAGCCATATATTATCAGCTTTTCCACTTGTTTAATTAATCTTTAAAGGCAAAAACAAAAATAACTATCTATCAGAATAATTAGCAAAGGACAATTAGTTTACAATTTGCAAAAAAAGTATATTTTCAGATATTAAATTGATATAAAAACATACGTAATAGCTACAAAAAATGCCCCCGTAGGGGATTGTATTAGAGATGAAAATTCTGTTTGATATTAATAATCTGCGTATTTTATTTGCGTAATTTCTAGTACTAAGTAATAGTTCTCTTCAATATGCATATTCCTGATGGGTTTGTTTCCGTACCTGTAGCTGCGGCTACTACCATAGCGAGTGTGGCTGGGCTGGGTATAGCTTTAGGTCGTTCAAAAGATGCTTTTGGTGTTCGTCGCGCTCCAGTTTTAGGTTTAACCACAGCCTTTATTTTTGCCGCACAAATGATTAATTTCCCTGTAGCGGGTGGAACTAGCGGGCACTTATTAGGAGGAGCTTTAGCAGCAATAGTATTAGGCAGTCCTTGGGCGGGTGCTTTATGCATCGCTACTGTATTAATTATTCAAGCGGTATTGTTCGCTGACGGTGGCATTACAGCCTTGGGAGCGAATATTTTTAACATGGCATTCATTGGAGTTTGGGTAGGTTATGCTCTAACTCAAACCGTGCATCGATTGCTCGGAGGTTTAAAAAGCCGTTTACCTTTAGCTGCTGGGATTGCGGCTGCTGTGAGCGTAGTAGTTGCGGCAATTGCAGCTGCGATTGAATTAGCAATTTCCGGTACTGCAAATTTAGCGGTAGTTTTACCGGCTATGGCAGGAGTTCATATTTTGATTGGTGTCGGCGAAGGTTTAATTACCGGGGGAGTGTTGACTTATTTAATCAAAGCAAGACCAGATTTGTTACCGGGTAACGATGAAGAGCAGATTCGCAGTTGGGTTGTTCCGGTGGTAAGTATTCTTTTGATTGCTGGATTGTTGTCGTTGTTTGCTTCAGCTTGGCCAGATGGTTTGGAAAAAGTTGCTGAGGATACAGGCTTTATTGATCTAGCCGAGCAAGTAAGAATTGCGGTACCAACTCCTTTTGCAGACTATACATTTAATCAAAATGAGGGTATTGGTACAAGCATCGCAGGGATTATTGGAAGCATAGCTTGCTTCGGCGTTGCGTGGGGAATTGCACAAGTAGTGAAACCAAAGAATGCATAAACTTCCTCTAACTTTACGATTGCAGCTGTCTTTAATAATTGTAATTGGAGCAGCTTTTCTAAAATTGAATGCTTGGTATTGCCTGGGTGCTTATGGAATAATAGCGCTTTGTTGGGCTGTTTCATTGCGCGTACCAGTTCGCAAACTTACAGGTTTATTAGGTTTAGAACTGGTCTTTTTATCGTTTCTAGCTTTGCCTTTAGGTTGGGAACGAGCTAGTTTTTTGTTGGTTCGTTCTCTGGTGTGTTTGCTAACGATGAATAGTTTTTTGTTGACTTTACCACCTCATAGTTTTGGTATTGCTCTCAAAGGTTTACCTCTTCCGATGGCTTTCAAAGAAACCTTGCTATTAGCCGGACAATACTTAGAAATTTTACTTGGAGAAGTAACTCAAATGCAGCGAAGTGCAAAACTTCGCGGTTTGAATGGTACAACTGGGTGGGTTCGTTACGCTAATGCTGCGATGATTGGGGCTTTATATCTCCGCAGTTTAGATCGTGCCGAGCGAGTTTACGCTGCAATGATAGCTCGCGGTTACAACGGAATGCTACCCGTTGATTCGACGCTGAGAATGAAAGAGCGTTTTGCTTTGGTAGCGATGGGTGTTTTAGCTTTTAGTTTGACGGTTGCTTCTTACCAGTTAACCTTCAAATAATAGTTTAAACCTTGGCGAAATTTATTCGTTATAGACGTTGCATTGCAACGTCTTTCAATATATAAAAATCTAATGCAATATTTGTTCACTTATCTTTCAACGCTAAAAATAAACGATGCAAAACACAACTGTTGCAGTTCAAAATATTGCTTATTCTTATTCCAACCAAGAACCAGTATTGCATGATATTTCTTTTAGATTAAATGCCGGAGAAAGAGTTGCTTTAATGGGACCAACAGGTTCTGGCAAAAGCACTTTATTAGAGAATTTAATTGGTTTAAAACAACCATCAGAAGGCAAAATTTTCATTAACGACATTCAATTAGAACCGAAAACTTTATCAGAAGTACGCCGTTATATTGGATTTGCTTTTCAAGATGCCAACGACCAATTATTTATGCCCACAATATTAGAAGATGTGGCTTTTGGTCCTCTTAACTACGGCGTACCAGTACCAGAAGCAATGGATATAGCCCGACAATTGTTAATGGACTTTGGCTTAGAAGCATACGCCAAGCGTTCCGCACACGAACTTTCCGGTGGACAAAGAAGACTTGCAGCAATAGCCGCGATTTTAGCTTTAAACCCTGATATATTGATTTTGGATGAGCCAACAAATGGACTAGATCCTGCATGGCGGCGTAATTTAGCCCAAGTATTGTTAAATTTACCAGTTAAAGTAATATTAGTTGCTTCTCATGACCTAAATTGGTTAAGTAAAGTTACCGAACGCGCTTTGGTACTTTCAGGAGGTCGCATACACGTAGATAGCGACATTCATACACTTTTAAAAGATAATGAAACCTTAGAAAATTTGGGTTTACCAGTAGGTTGGTGATAATCTTTAACAAGGCAAAAAATTATTAGCATAAAATACCATCGGAGAAAATTTTGGATGCATAAATTTGAAGATATTGAAATTGACTTTAAGACTGTTGATTTTGCTTCTCTTGATACGGATGAAGATTTTCGCTCGGAAGCGCAGCGATTGTTACCCAAAGCATTAGTTCAAGTTGGGGAAGCAATGGCAGAAAAGACTTGGGATGAATTACAGAAAGAAATGCAAAAGTCGGGAATGAAAGCTAGTGCTTCTCAGAGTGCTAAACGCAAATTTGTTCAAGAAACTAAAAGAACCTATCAGCGGAATGCTAGCAGTAGAGATAAGCGAGAACTTGAAGATTATATAGTAGAGCAGCTTCGTGAATATAAATAATTAAATATTTTTAAGTTTTAATTTAGTTGATACAAGTATGGAGGCATCATGTTAGATGCCCCTATTATTATTCAATATATTTTTTATTAAAAATTATCTACATACAATTCAAATGTTTCAAGTCAGATAATCACTTCATCTGCACAATTAATTTTAAGATGCAGCAATTCATCAGTCGAATTGACCACTTAGTTCTAACTGTTCGCAACATTGAAGCTACCTGCAATTTTTATCATCAAGTTTTAGGTATGCAAATAATTACCTTCGCTGACAACCGTAAAGCGTTGCAATTTGGACAACAAAAAATTAATTTGCACCAAACAGGAAAAGAATTTGAACCAAAAGCAATTTATCCTACACCAGGTTCTGCGGATATTTGTTTTATCGGCGATCGCCCACTTGTTCAAATGAAAAATCACATAATTTCTTGTGGTGTAGATATCGTAGCAGGCCCGATAATTAGAACGGGAGCCACCGGAATAATAGAATCCATCTATATACGCGACTTAGACGGAAATTTGATTGAAATAGCAAATTATCGGAACACTTAACAAAAATGCAGAATCATCGGATACTATGATTTCGGTACTGCTATAAGTAGACTGTATATGTTTAATTCTAATAAATTAATGGTAATTGCTTCTCTTAACCTCAGCATAGCTTTGCTAATTACAGGCTGTGATGAAAGCAAGCAAGCTCAGTGTCAGCGACTTATTAAAGTTGTTAATGAAGGAACTTCTCTAATTGAAAAAAATAAAGGCTCCCAAGTTACATTAAGTTTGGGGTTAGCCAAGGATTTTGAAGATGTTACCAAAAAAATAGAAAGACAAAATTTTAAAGATCCAAAAATCGAAGACTTCAAAAACCAATATGTCAAGCATTTTGAAACTTTCAGCAAAAATATAGACACCGCAGCCAAAGCCCTCGGTTCATCCAAAACAGCCGAAGTCTCGTCAGCCGGTAGAGAAACAAGTCCGAAAAGCCAAAAAAGATATTGAAACTTCTCTCAACCTAGTATCAAATGCTGCGAAAGAATCTGATACTTTAGCAAATGATGTCAATGAGTATTGCGCTCAAGTGGAAGAATAAGGAATTGGGAATTGGGCATGGGGCATTGGGCATGGAGGGAATTCGGTAAAGAATTTTAATCCAAAATCTCCTAACTCCTAATTCCCTTCAGTATTATCACTTAATAATGTATTTTTTATAACTGTTTGTTGCTAAATATTCCTGAAGCTAACCTATTGTTTCTGTGAAAGGAAATATTGGTGTTAGTAAAGCGAGATACAATGCGTGATATCAGTCTGCTGATGGCGAGCGTTTTGACAACGGGACAAACGAATGTACCTGAGTTGCCGCAAGAACTGCCAGAACCACTAGAAAATACACAGCAACAATTAAGGCAGGATCGAGACATCGAAGTCGCTCCATCGACTGAAATCACGCCACCTGAGTTTGTAGAGTCCGAGAAGAATTTAGAACTTACCAAAGAAGAATGTGACTATAGCGGTTGCGATGTAAGCAAGCAATCTCAAACGTCTGGGAATTCATCACAAGAGCGTGAGCCTTCAGATTTTTTACAGTTCCCTCAAACAGTAATTACACTAGAAGGAAAAAAAAATAAGCATCAAAACATACTTAAAAATAGTAGAAATAAGATTCAGTTTAAAGATTCTTTTTCTCTAACTCAGGAAACTGAGGAAAAACAGGTCAAAATAAAACAAGAAGAGATTTCACCGTCTTCAGCTTTAATAAATTCGGAAGCATCTCAAAGTAGTGTTCGCATCTTGCTCCCTAATAAACCTATACTGCTGCAAAAGAAATTAGATAAGCAAGAAAATATCCCAAAGTTAACTCAAAAGTTCGAGCCAGAATTTAATACAGATGCTGAAGAACTACAAAATCAAAATACTCTGTTTAATTCTGAACCTATAGAATCCAAAAATCCGATGTCACAAGTTACATCGGTATCGGAACTTGATGATGTAAATCCAACAGATTGGGCTTTTGACGCTTTACAGTCTCTAGCAAATCGTCATAATTGCGCTCTTGGATACCAAGACGGTACTTTTCGAGGTAATAAGGCGATCGATCGTTATCAATTTGCGACTGGAATAGATGCTTGCTTGCAAAAAATTAACGAGTTAATTGCTAGAAAGGGAGCGAATGTAGTTGATGAACAAGATTTAATTATTTTGCAACGCTTGCAAAACGAGTTTCGAGCAGAATTGAACCAGTTACAAGAAAGAATTATTTCTTTAGAAGAAAGAAACTGGTGAATTACAAGCAAATCAATTTTCCCCCACAACTCGGTTTTTTGGACAAGCTACTACTAGTTTGCAAGGAACTAATACAAACGAAGTAGATTTATTCCCTAGAGATGGAGTACCCGAGCGCACAGCAGAAACAAATATGACTTTGACTAACAGTATGCAAATTACGTTAGCAACTTCATTTACAGGAAGAGATTTACTGTTAACTGGTTTGTATGCAGGAAATTTGGGTTCTTCTGCATCGTCTTTGTTCACTAATATGGGACGTTTGAGTTTTGAGTCGGATACAGACAACGATGTATTTATCAATGATTTGTCTTATCGCTTCCCTATCTCCAATAACTTAGGAGTTGTAGTTGGTACTGCGGGTGTCAATCCTAGCAGTACATTTCGCGGAATCAACCCCTTAGAAGGTTCTGGAGAAGGGGCAATTTCTGCCTTTGCTCAACGCAATCCAATTTTAGGAGTTGGTAGCGGTACGGGTGGTATCGGTTTTGATTGGCAAATTAATAACCGCATGAGTCTGCAAGGAGTTTATAGCTCTCAATTTCCTAACTTCCCAACAGATAAAAACGTTGGTGGATTTTTCGGTGGCAGACAAACTTTAGGAACTCAATTGACAGTAACACCAGTTAATGATGTTAACGTTGGCTTGCACTATCTTTATTCCCGCTCTCCCGATGGTTTGTTAGCAACTGGTGTCGGTGATGCTCAGTTAACGTCTCCTTTTGCACCGACTACAGGCTTTGATACTCAAGCTGTTGGTGCTACGGTGGCTTATCGTATTAATCCCAATTTAGAAATAGGGGGTTGGGGAGGCTGGACTTTCTCTAATCCAGAAGATATTGAAGGTAGCGTCACAACTAATAACTGGGCAGTATTTGCAGCTTTTCCCAACTTGGGACGACGCGGTAATTCAGGAGGAATTATTGTTGGACAGCCACCAAAAATTACCTCTAGTAGCTTACCCGACGGATTCAACTTTCCTAACTTTTCCGACAACGGAACACCTGGTGGACGCGATGGTACATCTTTGCACGTTGAAATGTTTTATCGCGCTAAATTAAATCAAAACTTAGATATAACCCCTGGCTTTTTCGTTGTCTTTAACCCCGATCACAATCAGAGTAATCATCCTTTGATAGTAGGAGCGTTAAGAGCCACGTTCCGGTTTTAATTTGATGTTGGTGTAAATGTAATCAATAGCGTTAGTTGTATTCACGTGCAACTATTTTTACGCGCTGTTTTCATACGGCGTGTTAAATAGCAGCGTTATAAGTCTGAATTTAAAAAAACAATTTTAATATGCAACAACAAAATTACGGTAAATCAGCTTGTACAGCTATTCTTAGCAGCGGTTTAGTCGCAACCATTATTGGTTTAACGACATCAACCGCTTTCGCTCAGCAAACTACAACTTCAAAAGTCACCGTTAGAACTACTGGTGCAATATCCGGAACTCTTGAACTTCCTAGTTTTAATCCCAATTTTGGCGACCCAAGAAACCCTACTCGTGTAGATACGGATGCTACAGGTACTTATTATCGCAACGAAGGGACTAAAAATAATCCTAATTTGGTGCCAGTTTACAAGTCACCATATGTAGTAACAGTCAACAAAGATGGCACTCTAAAATCTTACGTTGATTTTTTGGGTATTCCTGTTACTTCCTTCGACGCGGTTATAACTTCTCCAGCACTCTCAGAAGGTGAAATGGGAACTATTAGTTATGGTCCGCTTAAAAATCCCAGAATTAAAGCGGTAGTTAAAGATGAATTTGGAGTCAAAAAATCTTCTTATACTGGCATTGTCACCGACCCCAAGACAGGAATCCAATATAAAGGTACTTTTGATGTTACCGGAGTCGGACCGCGATATAGCGATCGCAATGGTGGGGATAGTCCTACAGTTTTTGATTTCAAATCTGACATACCGGGTTCTCCAACAGTCAAATCCTTCAAACTCAAAGACAACTCTCCTTTAATAAAACTATACGTTAATGTACCAGTAGGTACAGAAATTCTGACTCCAACAACTCCTCCAACAACTCCTCCAACAACTCCCCCAACAACTCCCCCCACAACTCCTCCAACAACTCCCCCAACAACTCCCCCCACAACTCCTCCAACAACTCCTCCAACAACTCCTCCAACAACTCCTCCAACAACTCCCCCAACAACTCCTCCAACAACTCCCCCAACAACTCCTTCTACAACTCCCCCAACAACTCCTTCTACAAATCTTTCTCCTTCAAGTTCTCCAATAACTTCTTCTCCTTCAACAAATCTTGCTCCTCCAAGTTCTTCTACCCCCTCTAGCCTCTCTACCACCTCTACCCTCTCTACTCCCTCTCCCGATATAACCAGCGTAGAATTCAGCAGCGGTAATTCATTCGTCTCCAATTCAGTTGTAGAAAATCCTTCAAACTTTAATAAAGCTGCTTGTTCGCAAAATGTATGTGATAGAAAAGTCTCTGTGGCCAAACAGCGAGGTCCTCGCAGTCGGATAATGATGCGTTAAGGGGTTGAATTAATTTCTGGAATACAATCAAAGTAAGATGAATTAAATAACGCAGTTAACTAAAAGATAACTAGTACCGCTGCGCGGAAGTAAAAAGTCAAAAGTAAGAAGTAAAAAGTATTATATGATAAGGCTTTCAAACTTTTTAAATGGGTGCTTTATTTACGCCGTACTGTACTAGTTAAAATTTTCATAAATAACTGGTAGCCAGTAATTTTTCACCACTGGCTACCAATTACTTGTATCAATACACCCATAAATCCGTTTATCGCAAGGAAACAGCAATGAAAGCAGAATTAATTGAATTAATAACCAGAGTTATCCAAGTTTTACAAATAAATATACGTTGGATGACATGGAATCTATTTCTAGCTTTTATACCTTTAGCTTTAAGTGTGTGGCTGTTTCGTCGTGACAAACGGAGTCGTTCTTGGGTTTGGTGGTTGGGATTTGCAGTTTTCTACGCTTTTCTACCAAATGCACCTTATTTGCTAACTGATGTAATCCATTTAATAGACGATATCCGTACAATCCAGTCGGTGTGGATGATTACCTTGGTGATAATTCCCGTTTATCTGGTGGTGATTTTAGCTGGATTTGAAGCTTACGTTATTTCCTTAATCAATATCGGTCATTACCTGCACCGAATTGGTAAAAGCCAATGGATTTTAGGAATGGAATTGATTACTCACGCTTTATCTGCGGTTGGTGTTTACTGGGGAAGGTTCTTACGTTTTAACAGTTGGGATTTTGTCACTCAACCGGATGCCGTAATTACCCAAGGTATAGAAGAAATTTTGGGCAAGCAGCCATTAGTAATTTTAGCTATTAGCTTTGTTATCCTTACAGCACTCCACTGGCTTATGAAACGAGTAACTTTGAGCTTTACTAACCAACCACACAAAGCAATGGTAAATAACTCATCAAAAGCTTATCTAAAACCCCAAACATTGGATGAATAAGCTTTTTTCACACCTCCCGTAGAAAGATTGGCTCCTCAAGGAAGAGTGAAAACCACTATTGCACGGTACCGTTAAGGAAGCGCAAAATGCTCAAACAGGCATCAATGGAGCTTGTTTGATAAAGGTTCCCAAAAAGTATATCTGCATCAAGAAGAAGAAACCGGCGACGAAGATTTCTCCTCTTAGAGGATGTTTGTAAAGTCCAAATTGATACTTCACCTGGCGACTAGAAGTCGCGGCTAAACATACAAAACCCCCCTGCGGGGGTTAAAAACTACTTAGTCCACGTAGGTGGACTTTGCACGTGTAGTAGCGGTTTTAACCGCCGGATACTTTTAAAACATCATCTTACCGCCTAAGCGCAGTTCCGACAGTAAAATGGGAGGTAAGCTGTTACGCACTTAATTTGTATAATACCCTTCGTGCAAGATGCATTGTCCTCGCGGACACGCTGCGTTAGCGGAGCGAGACGATAGTCTTAGGCAGCACTGCAATACTTTTAATTTTATGTCCTTCGGACACGCTGCGCTAACACATTATATAATTTAGCTGCATATTAGCTTAATTCAAACTTAGTCTTTTAAACAAACAAAGTTTTTCTCAATCTCAACCTGACAATTTAATACTTCTGCTAGAACTTCACAACTGCGACGGGCAGCCCAAATTTCTACTTCAAGATTATCTTCACCAGAAACAGTTATTTCTAACTTTTCCTGTAATACCTGACAAGAAATCCGTTCGACTCGTTGATTTTTGGTTTTGTTTAATGCTACTGCAATTCTCAGAATTCCTGAAAGCAATTTAACGATAGAGCGATGGTATTTGGAGAGCTTTTTAAAGTTTTTGTGTTTAGTAGTTGGTTTTGCTTTGTAATGGTAGCGAATTAAATGCCCGATTAATAGCATCTCTTCATCCGTAAATCCTCTAGGATCGGTTTGTCTGAGAATAAAGCGCGAGTTTTTGTGATACTGCTTAAAAGAGATAAACTGTCCAATATCATGAAGTAAAGCCGCAAATTCCAAAATTTCTCGTTCAAAATCGCCGTATTTGTGCAGTTCTTGAGTTTGGTCAAATAGTTGCAGTGCTAAATTGGCAATATGTCGATTTTCTTCCCAATCCGATCCATATTTATAAACAAGATGCGCTGCTTTACGGTATCGCAAATTTATTGGTTCGGGGAAAGTAGCAACCTCTTGAGAATGCCGTTCTAAATAATCTAAAATCATTCCTTCTCGTAGGGAAGCATCACAAAGAGTAATTTCTTTAACTCCTGCCATCTGTAATAGCTGCACCAGTAGCACTCCCCCCAAATGAATTGCATCGGCGCGTTTATCGCTAACTTCCTCAACTTCGGCACGCTCTTCTAGATCCATTTTCAGAAGTTTCTGAGTCAACTTATTAATGTCTTCTAGCTGTACCACTTCGGAATTAACCGATCGCAATGATTCCCCACCAGCAGCTATATGGGCAGCCTCTCCCATAGTACGAATCGTTCCTGATGTGCCAATTACTCGCTCAAAGCCAACTTTATTTATCTTCTCAAAAATTTTTTGACCGATAAAGCGAATGTGAGCTTCTAAAACACCTCGCCCTTCGGCACTTACAGAACCTTTATCTTCAAACATATCCAGCAAACGTAGAACCCCAAGCGGCATACTATCGCTTTCGTAAATTTTAGAGCGATCGCCTACAACTGCTTCCGTACTACCTCCACCAATATCGATAACTAAAACTCGATCTTCTTCGAGCGCTATCGAATTACGAACGGCAAGAAAAATTAATCGTGCTTCTTCTTTTCCAGAAATAATTCTCGGACTAATACCAGTCTGAGCAAGCACTTCGTTTAAAAAATCTTCTCCGTTGCGTGCCTCACGAATAGCACTGGTTGCAGCAGTAATTATTTCATCTACACCAAGGCGATTGGCTAATTGAACGTAGCGACTAATAGTTTCGATACCTAATTTAAAGGCGCGATCGCTAATGTAGTTAGAAGCAAATACCCCCACTCCCAGCTTTACCATTTCCTTCTCGCGCTCAAGAATATCAAAGTTAGCAACGCTAGTAGCTTCGACGATAATCATGTGAATGGAATTGGTACCTATATCGATCGCTGCTAACTTCATATATATAATTTTTAAAAATTGTGTTAGTTAAATTGTCAATGTTAACAACACAATCATAGGGCTTAGGCAAAACTAACGCAATTGCGTCCAAAACTGAGCTATGAGCCGCTCTACCTTGATATAAGTTCTATTACTGGTAACTGATAACTGCTCACCGCAATTGATGACGCGCTGCTTGTAAAAGTAAACCTTGCTCGGCACGGTAAATTGCTTGATAAGTCCGCTCTAACGCTTCTGGCTCAACGGATATAGAAGTGATTCCCCATTCCACAAGCTTTTCGATCATTTCTGGATACAATGCTGGTGCTTGTCCGCAGATAGAACAAGGAATACTCGCTTCTTTTGCCATGTTGATTAGTCGAGATACAGCACCCATTACTACCGGATGACGTTCATCAAAGCTTTTTGCTAATATTGCTTGATCCCTATCTACTCCCAGTAATAATTGTGTTAGGTCATTAGTACCAATTGAAATTCCCTGCACTCCTGCTTTGACATATTCTGGCAGCAAAAATAATACGCTTGGCACTTCTGCCATAATCCAAAGTTCAAATTCTTTGATGTCGGTTAATCCTGCTTGTTCCACTTTTCGGCGACAAAAAGAAAATTCTTCTACAGTGCGAACAAAAGGTAATATTAAACGGATATTATGATAGCCCGATTGCTGTACGCTTTTAAGTGCTGTTAATTCCATATCAAACAGTTCGGAATTAATCGTGTAGCTAAAAGTCCCGCGCTGACCTAATGCTGTTTCTGGTTCGGCTGCTTCCACTCCATGATGGTGAAGGCCTGGTAGTTCGTGGGTTCGCCAATCTAAGGAACGATAATAAACTGGTTTTGGAGAAAAAGTACGCACGAATTCTAGTATTCTTTTTGTCCATAAATCCAGTAATTGTTCGTGTCGTCCGTCTCTAATCCAGGTATAAGGGTTTTCTCGATTAAGTATGCTTAATACCATCAGTTCCGAACGTAATAGCCCTACACCATCCACTGGAGAACAAAGCGCTTTGTCTATCATCGTGGGTTGGCTTAAGTTAACCATCAATCGCGTGGAAGTCATGGGTAGATTTGTGGATGGGTGAGAAATTAAAGGCGAAGATGAAGGAACCCATGTGGCAGGATTAATTGATGCTGCACCTTGAGAGGAAACACTGAGAATGGAAGATTCGGAGAAAGAGTGTTTTTCTTCCTTGTCATCTACAATTGCACGATCAATATGCGGTTCAATATGCTCTTTACCGTCATTAAGACGATTTACTTCTCCACTATCACCGTCGATCAGTAGGCGATCGCCATTTTTTATAAGTGTTGTAACGTTCTTAATTCCCACAACTGCTGGAATACCTAATTCTCTAGCAATAATTGCAGCATGGCTGGTTAAACCTCCTTTTTCTGTAACAATACCGCTTACTTGTTGCAGCACAGGCAACCAATCAGGAGTAATTTGAGATGCTACTAAAATTGTGTTGGAGGGAAGTTGTTCGATGATGCGGTGTTCACTTCCAATTACAACGGCATTTGCCGATACTTGTCCCTTAGCTACTCCTATTCCTTTAACTGAAAAATTGTTGGATAAATTATTGGATAAAGTATTAGATAAAATATCTACTGGTTTACTAACTTTTGTCAGGTATAGCTTCTGTGAATTTGCTTCTTCTACTAAAATCCAATTCACTAAGTAGTCTTTACCAAGCTGAAAAACAAGTTGATTTGCTAATTCGGTTATTTGCTGCAAATCATGCTCTGACAATACGTACTGTTGCTGTTGTACTTCCTCCAAAAGACTTACTTGCAAACAAGTTTTCTCTGTTTTCTCCAAAGTAAGTACCGATGTTTGCCCTTGTTGCAAAGATTCGTCAATCGCACCATTTTCACAACGATAAGCCAGGATTTTATTACCCAAGTGCTGTTCTGATATTACGCCAGTTTTTGGTTCTACATAATAAACATCCGGTTGGACTTCACCCCAGTTAATTGCTACCCCCAATCCCCAGGTTGCTTGAATTTCCCATCTTGAAGGATTAGCCTGTAACGAACCACTTGCAATTACATTGTTAATCGGTTGGACTAAAACTGCTAAATTAATCGAACGTAAGTCAACTCCAGTCTTTTGCCAATAAAGTAAACTTTTAGCACTAAATAATTGACTCCAAACACGCTTTAAAGCTAATATTATTTCTTGCTCTTCACGAAGGCAAAATACAGAATCATATAACCCAGAACAATTTTCCGTCTTATTCTTTGCGTTGGGTAGTGCGACACTTGGACGAAAAACCAAATACGAACTTTCCCATGTTTTGAGTGCTTCGTAAATTTGTGCGTGCAACCCCGACGGCAAACTCGAACTCATAATTTCTTGACGCAAACGTAAAGCTACTTGCTGTAGTTGTCGCCAATTATCAACATCTAAATGCAAGGAAGAATCAGCTAATTCAGCTACTAATGTTTGAGAAGCAGTCTTGTTTTCTAACTTATTTTCCAAATATTCATGCAAAATTTCTGCTGAAACTACAAATCCAGGTATTACTGGATATCCATGTTCAATTATCTGACTCAAGTTAACGGCTTTATCTCCTACTTGAGTTTGATGTGATGGTTTTATTTCATTCAGCCAGTACAGTTTATTCACTCAAATAATTCTAATTACGAAAACGTGCTATCTTTACGATCTGAAAAATCTGAACTTTATTGCTAATTGTGAGTTTTTGACCGAAAATGTTTTTTCAGCAATCGTAAAATATCTCATATAAAAATTAATTCAATCTCTATAAGTTTTGTAAACTAGATCCAGAAGAAGAATGTATTTAAATCCAAACCAAATTAGATACGAAATTACTTATTAATTCCTCTATCCGTAGGAGTATAGTTTTAACTACTGCTTTATATTTATTAATAATTGTACAGAGAATACTGCAATTTAATCTGTTAGTATTCCTAATACTGAGGATAAATATTTGACTCAGAAGTATAAAACAGATATGCCGCGAACTTTTGAGGATGTTTTGCTAATCTGAATCTGAGTTATTTTACATTGGTTTTAAAATTATATCACGCTGAATCGAGAGTCATCAACTTTATTCTCATATCAAGAAGGAAGTTATTAATTAATTAATTAGCTTTCTTATTTATTGTATGTTAATTAGACTATAGTCATATTTTTAAGTAGGGCTTACTGAAAAAATATTCAATCCTACATATGGTTTATTTTTTCAAAATATCGGACACAAGTACCGGATTGCTGAATACAAAAATTATTATTAAAGTACTTACAGTATTAATTATAAACTTTTGCAAATAAACTTTTCAGATGAAATCTCGTTTTTATATTTTTAGTGAAAATTATCAAAAATATTCATTTTGTATTTATTATGCGGCATTAAATCGTCGTATAGGGAACAGACAATAGGGAGTAGAGGAGAAAGACGATATTAGTAAATAAGATTATTTTTTGGAACGCGATCGTATTTTATAGTAGGTATAAAATGCATTTTTTACCAAAACAATATACTGCTCCAAAAATCGAATTATGAAAAATTAAAAAACAGCAGCTTTAGCCGAAAGTTTTCCTCCACTAACCGTAAGAATTTGCGAGGAATTTAACCATTGAGAATCGAAAGAACCTAAATGAGTAGTAGTAATTAGAGTTTGAAACCTATCTTGGATAGCATCAAGTAATTGATTTTGACGTGAGGGGGTCTAATTCAGCCAAAACATCATCTAATAAAAGTAGTGGTGGTTCCCCAACAACTTCTTCAATTAGCTGTAATTCTGCTAACTTCAGCGCTAAAACTAGAGTTCGCTGCTGACCTTGAGAGCCGTACTGACGCGCAGGAGTATCGTTTATTGTTAATTCAATTTCATCTCGATGCGGCCCGACAAGGGTAGTACCTTGATGCATTTCAGCAACCGCTCGCTGTTGAATTTTATCCAAAAAAGCGTGCTGTACCTCTTCTGGATGAGTTTCTGACAAAGGGATATTAGGGGCGTACTGTATCTGGAGATTTTCAGTAGAACCGCTAATATTGGAATGCCATAATTTAGCAATTGGAGCGAGTCGCCCTATAGCGCGTTCCCGTCGTCGAATTACTCTGGTACCAGTAATTACTAACTGAGTATCCCACAGCGCTAATTGGGATTTTAAAGAATTTTCATGTAAATTATCTTTCTGGCTTTTCAAAAAAGCATTGCGCTGTCGTAACACTTTTTGATATTGCTGTAAAATATGAGCGTATACAGGTTCAAGCTGAATCAATAAGGTATCGAGCCATCTGCGACGATTTTCGGGACCACCTCGTACTAAATCTAAATCTAAAGAAGAGAACTCCACCGCATTTAATACACCGAGAAAATCCATCTGACGGCGAAGATTTTCGCTATTAAGATTAACCGTGCGGCGACCGTTACTACGTAAAGTTAAAATAAGTTGGCTCGATCCAACTTCTCGTTTTAGGCTAGCACTAACTCGGGCTAAAGATTCCTCATCCTTAACCAAATCCTTATCGCGGGAAGTGCGGTGACTTTTTAAAGTTGCGAGTAACTCCACAGCTTCGAGTAAATTAGATTTTCCCTGAGCATTATCACCAACCAAAATTGTTTTTGGAGCAGAAAACTCTACTATTTGTTCTTGATAATTACGAAAATTTCGGAGACTCAGGGTTTTGAGGAACATGAGGAAAGAGTTAGTGGTTAGTGGTTAGTTGTTAGTTGTTAGTTGTTAGGAATTATAAGTTTTTGTACAATTTAGATTTTGGATTGTGAAATAGTTAACAGATAAGTTTTAAGGCTTTCATGACGATCGATATTTTTGCAGTTAGTAATTGTCAGATAGCTGTGAGGATTTTTAATCTTCAATCTTTAAGCTTATTCACAACTAACTTTATAGGCTTGCGCTTCGCTAACGCACTACCAATATATTTCAATAATTGGGATGCTCCGCTACAACAAACCCTCGAACAACTAACAACTAACAACTATCAACTAACAACTAACTATTCTTAAACGTTTTTCTTGCCAATTATGCGGAAGAACAGTTTTTCCAACTCCACCCAAACAAACATTAAAGCACTAAAGCCTAAACAGATTCCTAATTCGGGCAAACTTATAACGTGCGTACCAAAGAAGTTTTGTAGGGGTGGAACGTATATTAACATTAACTGCAAAATGGTAGTTAAAACAACAGCCGCTAGTAAGTAGGGATTGGAAAAGGGATTTATTTCTATAGTTAATTGGTTGTTGGAACGAATTGCGATCGCGTGTCCCATTTGAGCAATACATAAGGTAGTAAACACCATTGTTTTCCAACGTTCGGGATCGAGTCCGTTTGCATCGGGAACTGCCCCATGAGTATGAGAATAAGCCCACCGCATCAGAATAATAGTAATAATTGCGAAGACAATTCCGATGCGAATCATGTAAGAACCTAAACCCCGAGCAAAAATACTTTCTTTGGGGCTAAAAGGTGGACGCTTCATGACATCGGGTTCGGGAGGTTCGACTGCTAATGCTAAAGCTGGTAAACCGTCAGTTACCAAATTCATCCACAAAATTTGTAGCGGTATTAAGGGGACTCCTCCCATCGGTAACAAAATCGGGGAAGCAGCAATGGTAATAACTTCACCGATGTTACTTCCAAGAATATATTTGATGAAGCGGCGAATATTTGTATATACCACCCTACCTTCTTTAGTCGCAGCAACAATGGTGGCGAAGTTGTCATCTAATAGCACCATATCGCTGGCTTCTTTGCTCACGTCAGTACCCGTAATGCCCATAGCAATACCGATATCGGCTTGTTTGAGGGCTGGTGCATCGTTAACACCGTCACCAGTCATGGCTACAAATTTATCCCGACGCTGTAAAGCTTGAACGATCCGTAATTTGTGTTCGGGGGAAACTCTAGCGTAGATGCTGACATTATCAACGTTTTGCTCTAACTCAGCATCGCTCATTCGCTGCAATTCTTGACCTGTCAATACTTTATCGTTGGAATCAGCAATACCCAAATCGGTGGCGATCGCCTTTGCCGTAAGTTGATGATCTCCAGTAATCATCACCGGACGAATTCCTGCTTCTCGACATTCATGTACTGCTTTTCTTACTTCCGAACGTGGAGCGTCGAGCATTCCTACCAATCCCAACCACACCAGTTGTTGTTCGCTTTGTTCTTCAGAATTTTCTGATGGTTGTTCGCTGATTGCTTTGTAAGCGAAACCCAATACTCGTAAACCTTCACCAGCCATACGGTTATTTGCTGCTAAAACTTGTTCTCGTTGTTCTTGAGTAAGTTCAACTGCACTATTCCCCGCGTACATCTGAGTACAGCGTTGCAGAATTAATTCTGGCGAACCTTTGGTAAACATCAAATAACTTTCATTATTCTTTACCAGATTGCTAATTGCCGGGTCAACATCTGGAATAATTGAAATACCATTATCTATTTGTTCCACCTGACAAATTACGCTCATCCGCTTGCGTTCGGAAGAAAAAGGAAATTCGCCAACCCGAGGTAATTTGCTGTTCCACTGGTCTTGTTCTATTCCTGCTTTCCCTGCTAAAGTTACCAAAGCTCCTTCCGTAGGGTCGCCAAGAATTATCCAATCACCTTTTTCTTGCTGCAAAACCGCATCATTACAAATAGCGCAGGGAATTAATAAAGGTGGGATTTCTGGATAATCTTCTACATCAATACTTTCACCATCAACTTCAAAATCCCCAAAAGGAACGTAACCTTCTCCCGTAACCCGCAATAAATGCTCAGAAGTATAAACCGATTGCACCACCATTTTATTCTGAGTCAAAGTGCCAGTTTTATCAGAGCAAATAGTAGTTACCGAACCCAAAGTTTCCACCGCCGGTAACTTACGAATCAAAGCATTGTGACGTACCATTCGCTGAGTTCCTAAAGCCAAAGTTACCGTGATTACAGCCGGTAAACCTTCCGGAACCACCGCCACAGCCATACTCAGAGAAACTTCCACCAACTCTTGTAAATTCCCACCACGCAGCAAACCGATAACAATTACCAGAGCTACTAAAGCTAAAGAACCCCAAACCAACACATTACCAAGTTGAGTCATGCGTTGCTGTAGCGGTGTATCTTCTGTCTCTACAGCCTGCAACATTTCCGCAATTTTACCCAATTCGGTTTTCATCCCGGTGTGAGTTACCAAAACTTTGGCACGTCCTTGAAGAACTTCCGTACCTTGGAAAACTAAATTAATTCTGTCACCCAAACTTGTTTCTTCAGGTAACTTAGTTTCTACCCGTTTATTAACAGCTTCGGCTTCTCCCGTCAGCGCCGATTCCCGTATTTTTAAATTCGATTGTTCTATTAAACGTCCGTCTGCTGACACCTGTACCCCGGCTTCCAGCAGCATTATGTCTCCCGGTACTAAATTCTTACCTTCAACATCGAGTAACTTACCGTTGCGAATCACCCGCACGTTAGGAGAAGAAAGCTTTTTGAGTGCCGCCAAAGCTTTTTCAGCGCGGCTTTCTTGGAGATAGCCCAAAATACCGTTAAGAATAACGATCGCCAAAATTGCGATTGTGTCTTTGAAAGGAACTTCACCCGGCTTTAAATTCCCCGATTGTAAAGCGAGTAAATCCAAAACCCCTGAAATAATGGCGACAGCAATCAGCATCAATAACATAATGTTCTTGAACTGATCCACCAGAATTTCCCAGCTACCACGTCCGCCAGACTCTTCTAGTTCGTTAGTACCATATTTTTGCAGTCGCGATTCCACTTCTTGAGACGTTAAGCCACTGTCTGCATTACCAGAAAGCAGTTCTATCGCTTCATCAACTTCTAAGCTATGCCAAACGGCTTCATGTTCGGGCAGAGAATGGGCAGACATCTTGTACGTTAAAGGAAATGGTTACAAGAAACAATCATAGCTAAACCATTCGTGGGAGAAACATTCAATTTATCAGTTATCAGTGAGCAGTTACCAGTTATCGGTTAGATGGTAGATTGGGTTAGACACGAATATTAATTTGATTTGTAACGAGATACATTCCGGAGTGTCGTAACCCAATATTATGAATAATACTCCGCCAGATTAATCTTGAAGCGTTACTATAAACCTTGATTACCCCCACTCCCTACTCCCTATATTCGATAACTATCCCTCAGACTGAAGACTTAGGATTAACTTTTGTGTCAGATGTTAAGTAGATGACAAATTAAAATCCAAAATCATCTGTTGTTAAAATCCAAAATTGAATTATGGCACCTCAAACAGAAGATTTCACTATTGGAGTGGAAGAAGAATATCAAATTGTTAATCCCCAAACGCGGGAACTTACTTCGCGGGTACAGCAAATTTTACCTTTTGCGAAAAAAACAATTGGTGAGAAAGTGCATCCTGAAGTTCAACTTTCACAAATTGAAATAGATACTCCTGTTTGTCAAACTCTTGCTGATGTGCGGAGAGAATTGGTGCGGTTGCGAAAGGGAGTAATTAACGCTGCTGCGAAAGATAGTAATCAAATAGCTTCTTCGGGAACCCATCCGTTTTCATCTTGGAAGGAACAAGATGTAACCCCCAAGGAACGTTATAAAAATTTGATCGAAGAATATCAACAGCTAGGAAAAGAACAAGTTATTTTTGGCTGTCACGTTCATGTGGGAATTCGCGATCGCAATTTAGCCATTCAGGTGATGAACCGAGCGCGAGTTTGGCTGGCTCCGATGTTAGCGCTCTCGTCTTCTTCTCCTTTCTGGATGGGCAGCGATACGGGATACGCTAGCTATCGTACAGAAGTTTTTGGTCGATGGCCAATATCGGGGGCCACCGTTAATTTTTGAATCGGAAGCTGAATATAAAAAAGTTGTAGAAGCTTTAGTCAAAAGTAAAAGTGTAGAAGAAGAAACTAAGATTTATTGGGATATGCGGCTGTGCGTCAAGTATCCTACGGTGGAGTTTCGTATGGCTGATGTCTGTATGACGGTGGATGAAGCGGTGATGCTAGCCGGACTTACACGCGCTCTAGCCCGAACTTGCTACGATCGAGCCAAAAACAACGTATCATATCCGGCAGCTCGTCACGAACTTATCCGCGCCGCTCACTGGAGGGCTGCACGCTATGGTTTAGATGCCGACTTGTTGGATGTAGAGGAAGAAAGCGCAATACCCGCACAAGAATTAATTAAGAAGTTTTTGACCTTTGTACGTCCATCGTTGGAAGAATACGGGGATTGGGATGAAGTTTCTACAATTGTTAAAGAAATTTTGCAGCAGGGTAATGGTGCCTCACGTCAGCGGGAAGTTTACAAGCGTGCGGGCAAATTAGAAGATGTAGTTGATTATATGGTTGAGGAAACTAAGAAGGGAGTAATTTGAAGTTAGAAGTATTTAACCTTTAACCTTTGACCTTTAACCTCTTGTCAAAGAGTGAATATCGCAATTAATGTGGTACCTGCGAAACCTTTGAGCGATTTGCCTTAATATGACGAGTGTACTTCCCGCTTTGACAGTTAGCCAGATGATTGGGCAAAGAACTATTCGACCGTTTGCTGTTGCCTCTTTATATGGCATCGCATTTAAAAAAGATACATTGATTGCTGTTGACTCAAGACTTGGGCATCTGCTGCAAATTGACCCCTCAAATGACAATACAAGAATCATAAATTCCCATCAAACGCCAGAATTTATGGATGTCACGGGTCTGGCGCTGTGGGAAGATACCTTATGGGTTACGCGAGACAATAGCGTTTATTCGTGTAAATTAGATTCTTTAGGTTTAGAACTTTTTGCTACTTTACCTTATCCTGCCGACGGTGTAGCGGTTAGGGATTCCACCGTTTACGTTAGTTGCGAAAAGCTTGGTAAAATACTTGTTTACAATCGAAATACAGGTAAAGAAATTGCTAGATTTTATGCTCCTGGTGTGGGAGTAGAAAACTTAGCTGTTACCGAAGAAACCCTTTTAGTTTGCGATACCGTAGAACAATCAGTTTACTTCCTTGATAGAGCCACAGGTGAAATTCAATTCAGCGTACTTACCCCCTTTGAATCTCCCACGGGGATAGCAGTACATACCGATTCTTCAAGCAAAAAACAAAGTATTTACGTATCTTATTCATCTGAAGAACCCTACATCCGAGACAACCCCAACGCAGAACCAAACCACGAACTAACCTATCGCGATCGCGCTTTTATTCATCCCCTCAATTACCATTTCAGTCGGGAAAAACGCACCGCTGTTTCTAACGGTTATCTGCTGGAAATGTCTTACGTAGAACAAATAGACCCTTTAGAAGAGGTTTATTTACATAATTTAGAATGGCGCATCGCTCTACCTTCAGAAACCGAACGTCAAAAGGTAATAAAGGTTGAAGCAGTTGGTTTACCCTTCACTGAAGAAATAATTGATGGGCAACGGGTAGCTTTATTTAAATTTGAAACTTTAGCCCCCGGAGAACGTCACCTGTTGGGTTGGAAAGCTATTTTAGAAGTACGTTCTATCAAATATCGTCTGACTCCACGCGACGTAGAGAACGCTCAAACACTACCAACAGAATTTATAAATCGTTACTTAATTGATGATGACGACTTAGCAATGCATACCCCTATTGTTCGCGAAGCAGCAATCGAAGCAGTAGGCAGCGAAACTAATTTGTTGCGAAAAATGTACAACATTCGTAACTATGTTTACGACAAATTGTCTTACAGCATTAAACCTCATATCGATACCCCAGACATTGTTTTAGAACGCGGTACTGGTTCCTGCGGTGAATACGTAGGCTTATTGTTAGCCCTGTGTCGATTAAACGGTATCGCTTGCCGTACAGTAGGACGCTACAAATGTCCCCCCTATGCAGAGAACAAAGGCATTCCCTTACAGCCAGACTACAACCATGTTTGGCTAGAATTTTACATCCCCGGCTTCGGTTGGCTGCCAATGGAATCCAACCCCGATGATGTCGGACGTGATGGTCCTCATCCTACACGCTATTTCATGGGCTTAAGCTGGTTTCACGTAGAAATCGGTAAAGGAATTTCCTTTGAAACATTAAGCTCCGAAGGAAAACGCATCGAAAAAGAACAAGCTTCTATTGGTGAATTAGCAATAAACCATATTCGCTTCACCATACTCGAAGAATTACCACCAATTGAAGATTAATTAGAGATATAGGGAGTTGGGAGTGCGAGCCGGAAAGCTCCCTCTTCTTCCCATCTTCACTCGCAAACAATTTAAAATTTCCTAACTAAGCTTCATCATCTCTTTACTACACGAACCAAGTTTTTTTGTAATTTGAAACAAAAGGCTATATATTTTTCAGATGTATCAAAATATTTTTGAAATCTACACATAAATCAGTATTTTTGCTCACGATTATTTAGTAGATTAAGGGAAATAATGCGAAGAGAGAATATTTATTCTTGGAAGTATTTAATCTGAGTTTTCGGGTGCAGTTCTCTCAGCTAAAAACTAATGCTGAGTGTTTGGTGTTATGTAAAAGCAAGAACATTCTTGGTAATCATATTCTATATATAGAATTACCTTGAATATTGTCAAGCGATCGGTAAAAATCATTTTAAAATATCGAAGCATTTGCTGATATTGCTGAATTTATAGGAAACGGTAATAAAAACGTGACTTTTTCTGTCAACCCTAATCTCTACAAACGTGATTCTACAAAACAACAGGTATATCAACATCTGTTTGATTTGGTGCAGTTGCGATCGCCCTCGGAGACAATTGAATGCTTTCGGAATTTGTTTATCGAAGGTACAAATTATTCTGAAAGAGGAATTTTATCTGCATTAGACGAAATTACAGCATCAAAAAAATCTCAAAGAGAATTTAATTTTTTTCTAAACCGTTGCTGCCATATTTTAATTAATCGTTGGTATATGCAGCCTCAAATGCATTATGCTATATATCAATTAATTTCTACTTTTAATAATCCTCCTTCCAGAAACAGAATTATTACTTCGCGTAACAAATCCATCAGACGCTTACACGAATTGGTAAGAGTTTTTCTCAAAAGCGAACAGTATTCTACCTTACAGCGTCTTGCTCAAGTTATAAATCAAACCGCATATTCTGGATCTAATCATAAAAATCAGTCCTTAGTAAGTTTAATTCGTCGATATCCTTACTTACACGAACAATGTTTGCTTAGTGAAGATTCAACTATTGAGCATCAGTGGATAGTAAAACAAATTCAAGCCCAGGTGCAAAAGAAATTTGAAATTGATTTATCTCAATATGTTACTTATCAAGTAAGACTTTCTCAAATAGAAAAAAATAGCTCTAAATCGAGAAAGAATAGAATTATACATCCTGTAAACAATCCTACATTATTGAGCGATACTCAAGTAAATCTGGCCTTAAAAAGTTTTGTCGGTAAAGTTGAAGGTGAAAGTAGTTATAGAGATTTAGCGCACAATTTTTTACATTACAGCAGTCAAGCAACTACTTTGCGTGCTTATAAAGACGATTTATACGAATATCTCATATCTGGAATTGACTGGGAATATGGAAAACGCCAATTTCATCAGCGATTATATACTCAATTGCAAAATACTTTACCGCAAGCAGATTCTCAGAAAGTTAACGATTTTTTGATAGTTAGAACTTGCACCCAATTACTTAATTTCTTAGTAATAGAAAGTTCTTCATCACCCCAGCATTTTACCTTTATTGATTTAATTACCAGTCAAGGTTCAATTCGCGCAATAGGAATATTATTAAAAATTATTTTAATTTGCCGAAAATCCAAACCTTATTTAGCCAAGCGTTTTGCTATTTTGTTCAATCATTATGAATCAGCAACTACTGCCAGTATTGATTGGTTAGTAGAATCATTGGAAGAATTGAATATCGCCTTAAGCATTCATTTCGGCAACATTGATTTATCTTATTTAAAATAAGTTGGAATTGGTAATTGGGCATTGGTAATTGTAAATTGATCATTGGTATCTAATCATTTATTTACTATTTTCAGTACAATCTATGAGGTATTTATAAAAAACAGTCGAGTAAAATGAAAAATAAAAATAGCTAAAATAATATGGGCAGACTGTTAATCAAATTTATCGGGTTAATTCTATTATTAATCGGCATTTACTATTTGGGTCAAAATATTATCTTTACAAGTACTTATTCTCAATATTTCTATAAAAGCTTGCCAGCAGTTGGTTCTGTTTTAGCAGTTTTAGGTGGTGTGTTATCACTAGTATTTTTTCGCAGAGAAACTGGTAACTTCGGCTGGATTTTACTTACCATCGGCATAATATTAGTTTTCTTAAGTGGAGGAGTTCTTTTAAAACCAACTAGTTTATGGAATTTCTTTATTAGTTTTGGTTCAATTGCAGTTGGATATAAGTTCTTAAATCAAGGAAGAATAAATTTTTAAATACTGTTAATCTCTCAAATACAGAGAAACCCGGTTTTTCCAAAAAACCGGGTTTCTTAATTTTATACCTAATCCCCATCATTTGAAAATTCACAAATAGATTGAAACGGACAAAAACGACAGTGATAACCGGGATTAGCAGGAAATATCGCACTAAAATTTTTTGTATTTTGACGATATTTTTGTAAATCTTGTTGATGCTTCTCGGCAATATAGCCCAAATGGAATTCAATTAATTTTAATTCACTACTGCTAACAGTAATCACGTGGGACTTTTTACCCATCTCCAAATTATAAAATGAGGCGATCGCCTGATATTTAGGATAAAGATAACTTGCTGCAAGTAAATAAACTAATGCTTGTCGGCGGTCAAAAGGAGATTTACCAGTTTTAAAATCTATAATATGTAGTATGTTATCAGATTCGTTTAAAACGCAGTCCATCGTTGCATACAAGCGAAAATTATAATGCTCGCGTTCGATAAAAATCGGTTTGGGAAAGCCTTCATCCCCGCGAGTTAGCAACATGATGCGCTTATCTAAAAGTAAAGGCGCATCTTGATATTTTTTGAGAATTTTTCGCACTCGTTGCTGGATTTCATCGGCCAAATTTCCTAATTTTAAAAGCCGTGCAACTTTTTCTACCCCATCAACAGAATTAAGAAGATTTCTATTGTGGTGAAACTCATAAACACCCTTTTGTGCCAGCAAACCGATACGCTGCGATGCAGTGACTTTCGTCTTTAATAAAGCCTTGACTTTCGGTTCATCTTGCCGCGCTTTTATAAATCCCCTTTTCATTTGACAGTGCCAGCGTTGTTGCCCTGATGCCGGGGCAATTAAACTCCACAAATTATAGCTGGCGAAAAGTCTTATAGGGCTTGACATTACGATAGCAGCGGTAATTAAAATGCAAGGCTTAAGTATTAACTACAGGCAAAATTTGGACATTTTCGTATGGTTTTGATATCAAATACCAACCGATTGTCCAAAACCGGACTATATTAAACTCTCTTACACCCCGCTCAATTTAATTAAATTTCATAAGTCCAGTTAAAGGTAAAGCACTTGGGAATTATATTCTAACTTTTAATATAGGTCTGGATGTTACAGAGCTTTTTATTTACTAAAATACTAAATCTTTAATCAAATTAGCTTTCATCTATAATGACTGGGATTTTTGTAAGTAGAACTAAAAAGCTATAAAAGTTTAGATTGACAATAAAAAACCTTCTAACAGTGGCTGGGTAGCTATTAGAGATACTGTTACGAAGTCAAGAAGGCAACGCTATCTTATGACTTGCATATCGAATCTAAAATTCTGCTGTAATATTAAAGATAAAAATTAAAGCACCGGATTATTTGATTAATAAACCTCGCACATCCATAAGTGAAGAATGTGTATTTTTTATGAAAACAACTGTAAACCTGCTTTTATCAATAATTGTAGCCTTGTGGATAATGGCGATCGCCGTCGTCTCAGTGCAAAATGCCACCCCAGTTTCGTTAAGATTTCTCACATTTGAATCAATTCAAATTCCAGTCGGGTTACTACTGACTTTTTTTGTAGCAGCAGGAATGATTGCAACTGCTCTAGTGCAACCTCTATTGTTTAGAAAAAATTCAAAACAAAGCGCTTCTCGGCGATATGAAGATGATGCCGAATTTTTCGTCGATGAAGATTTTTAAACTATTACAAATGTTCTTAACAAAAGCTCGTAGTAAGGGCTTTAGCTCTAAATCCAACCAATAAATAGCTGACTACGAACCTAATTGGTAATTGATAATTGATCGTTGAATCACTTCGCTTCCATCCAGTTATTACCTGCTTTTGCTTCTACCAGTAAAGGAACGCTTAATTCTACAGCATTTTCCATCACCGATTTTATCTGGATTTGTAATTCTTCCAATTCTTCAGGAGGAACTTCAAAAATCAATTCATCATGAACTTGTAACAACAATCTGGCTTGATAATTTTGCAAAAGTGCGTGTATTTTTATCGAAGCAATTTTGATAATATCGGCGCTAGAACCTTGAATTGGTGCATTAGCAGCAGAACGTAATAATCCCGCATCGTAAGGACCTAAATTCTTCAATTTACTCAGATCGATGTCTTCTGGCGGGACGTTTTTTTTCTCAACCAAATTTCTACTGGTAAAGTCTACATAGCGTCTGCGCCCTAAAATTGTCTCTACATAACCTTGAGAAATTGCTTGTTTTTTCAAACCTTCCAAAAATTCAAAAACTTTGGGATATCGACTGTAAAATCTTTTAATAAATTCATTGGCAAGATTTTTATCTATACCAGTTGAACGAGAAAATCTCAACGAACCCATCCCGTAAATTACGCCGAAGTTAATAGTCTTTGCGACTCGTCTTTCATCTGATGTAATATCATCTTTTTCATATACCAACCGCGCAGTCACGGTGTGTATATCTTCATTATTGTTATAAGCTTCCACTAAAACTGGTTCTTGACTCAGATGAGCCAAAATTCGTAACTCAATTTGCGAGTAATCCGCAGCTACTATCAACCAACCTTCTTCGGGGATAAATGCTTTACGAATTTGACGGCTAAAAGCTGTACGAATCGGAATATTTTGTAAGTTTGGATTGGAAGAAGATAGCCTTCCAGTTGACGTAGCTGTTTGATTGAAATCTGTATGTACCCGCTTCGTATCTTCGCGTACTAAAGCTGGAAGTGCATCTACATAAGTAGACTTCAATTTAGATAAAGTCCGGTATTCAATAATGCCTTCAATAATCCCAGTTTCATCGTCCTCTTGCAGCTTTTCTAAAGTTGCCGCATCTGTAGAATATCCGGTTTTTATTTTACGAGAATACTTTTTATTTAAACCTAATTTATCAAATAATATTTGGCTCAACTGTTTGGGAGAACCTAGATTAAATTTTTCTCCAGCAATTTCCTGTACCTGTATTTCCAACTTATTTAAATCTGTTTCCAACTGCTGCGAAAGTTCGTTTAAATAAGCTGAATCGATGCGGATTCCTTGATATTCCATATCCGCTAAAACTTCTTCTAGCGGCTGTTCTACTTCCAACAAAAGTTTTGATAAACGGGGAAAATTATTTAATTCTTCTCGCAGTTTTGCGACTAACCCAAACGTGGTATAAGCATCCATACCACAGTAATCTGCTACCTCAGAAATGCTAACATCCGCAATAGTTTGACCTTTTGGAACTAACTCAACGTAACTTTTAGCCATCAAACCCAAGTATTTTTGAGAAAGTTCGCTCAAACCGTGACTGCTATCGGGATTAAGAACGTAACTTGCTAACATCGAGTCGAATATTACCCCTGCAATGTTAATTCCCTGACATCGCAAAACCAAACGGTCAAATTTAGTATTTTGAAAAGCTTTTGGATAATCGGCACTTTCTAAAATTGGACGTAGCGCTTCCAAAGCAATATTTTTATCCAGATTATTCCCGTTTTTATGTCCGACAGGAATATAAGCAACTTCTTTTTCTTCAGTTTCCCCAACAACAGCCAATTCCAACTAAATCAGCATCTCGCGGTTCTAAATCTGTAGTTTCGGTATCCCAAGCAACGGGAGTTTCGGCACTTGTAAATTTTTTGAGTATTTTAATTAATTCTTTAAGTTTCGCTTCTGTATCAATAATCAGCGGTTCAATTGGTGAAGCATTTTGTTTTTGGGATTCTTCTGTATCTTTAGCACTCCAAAACCATAAATCATTATCTTCAACTTCTACAACTTCCGCTTGTGCAATTTCTTCTACATCACCGCCAAATTTTTGCTGAAGCTGATTAATTTTTTTCAGAAAAGAACTAAATTCCAACTTTTCTAAAATTGGTTTGAGTTCGCTATTCTCAAAACCTTTTAATTTGCACTCTTCTAAATCAACTTCTAAGGGAACATCTTCAACTATTTTCGCCAAAAACTTCGATTTATCAGCGTCTTCTTTTCCTGCTTGGAGTTTCTTTTGAGTTGCGCCTTTAATTTCATCTAAAGACTGATAAACTTTGTCCAGAGTACCGTAAGTATCGAGCAACTGTACTGCTGTTTTCTCTCCAATTCCCTTCACACCGGGAATATTATCCGATTTATCGCCGCAAAGCGCTTTAAAATCGACAACTTGAGTTGGTAAAACCCCTAATTTTTCCTTAACTTCTTCCGAATGAAATTCTTTTAATCCTTTACTCGAACGCTGTAGAGATTCCTTATTCAAATACAGAACGCTAATTTGCTTATCTTTATCAACTAACTGAAATAAATCTCTGTCCCCAGTCAGGATTTTAACTTGATATCCCGCCTTAGATGCCTTTTGCGCTAAAGTTCCTAAAACATCATCTGCTTCAAAACCAGCAGCAGTCAAAATTGGTAAATTTAATCCCGTGAGTAATTCGTGGAGATTTTCCAAATCGGGAATAAAATCTTCTGGGGTTCCCGGACGATCGGCTTTATAGGTATCATCAGCTTGATGGCGAAAAGTTGGTAAACCCAAATCAAAAGCAACGGCGATCGCTTCAGGTTGCTGCTTTTCCATTACTTCCAGCAAAGACTTAATAAAGCCAAAACACACGCTGGTAGGTATACCAGTTTTGGTACGAAGCCCACCATCTCGCCCTTTTGCGAAAGCGAAATAAGAACGAAACGCCAGAGAATGTCCGTCAACCAAGACGAATGTGGGATTTTTAGGAGAACTTATATCGGAAGTCAACTGATTAGAACGTGTAATTAAGGACATCTATTTATTTTAAACAGTTGCCTCACTTTTGGAACATTTGTTTTAGTCCATATGTAAAATTTTTGGTTTGCCACAGCAAAACATCATACTGGCAACTCCCAGAAACTTACTATTCCGCCACATTAATTTTGCGAGGTTTGTAGTAGCGCTTCAGCGCATCCGGATTCTAGATGCGCTGAAGCGCTACTACGAACTAACTTCTTTTTTTACCCCTCATAACTTTTTACGGCAAGTACTACTTCTTTACCTACTCCTTATTTGCCTTGTGCAACATATGAGATGTCCCATAACAACTACAAAAGAACAATAATTTCCCACAAACCGGATTTACTTACGTAATGCTCAAATATGATTTTCTAATTAAGCGTTTGTGAAAAACCTAATTTATTGGCTAGATGCAGCATATAACTAAAGTTTCTTTATAAATATCAATATTATCTTTATCAAATTTATAAATATTTTTTGCATTCATGAGTTATTCGATTCTGCTGCTAAAGCTGCATTCTATATCTATTTTTATTCAACTTAAAACTAGCTTCAAAATCAACTAAATTTAGCATTCCTAAACTTTAAATATTAATCGGGATGTTCGCGGATGTGAACTTTAGGGCTAATAGAACACAATTAAAACATGAAGCGCAAAACAAATTGCTTCAATAAAAAGAGAAGTTTTAAAGAGAAGGCAAAAAAATGAAATTTAATAAATTAGTTGCTTCTATTGGTTTAACAGTTGGTTCAGTTTTATTTGTTTCTAACTCCGCTCAAGCAGCAAGTTTTACAAGTGACGTGAATATCACTAATGGTACTACAGGCGATGTGATTTTAAACTCTATTACACAAAAAGATGATAACTACATAGACCACACATTTAGTAACTTTTCCTATGTTGAAAGTGTGAATAGCTTTAGTAATACTGACTACACAGGAGGAAATTCCGGCGCTGCAAGTACAGAGAAAGGTGATTCAGTTGGCGGTATAGACACAAACGAAGATCCTACTAAAGGTGAAATCGCCGATTTCTTGGGAGATAATAACTTGAATAGAATTATTGATGGCGAAGGTCGTACGTTTAGCATGGATATTAAATTTGATAGTTTGATTGCAGAAGATAATAGCAAATTAGATAGCTTATTTTTCTGGGAAAGAGGTATGAATAGTGACTTAACTATTCAAGCTATAAATCAGGAAGGAACTCTTATTGGAAATGTAATGAGATTGAATAGGAAGAAAAAAGGAGACAGCAGCCAAGAATATGCTGGCTTCAAAATAAATACATTGGAAATTGGCCGTGCTCAAAAAGTTGGTTCTTGGGGAGTAAGTTTAGCCGAGTTGGGAGTTAATAATTTGAGAGGTGTTCGAGTCTCAGCAAACAGAAGTCATAGTGGTCCTGACTTCAAAGTAATTGCAAGACAAAGCTCCTCCGGAAAAGATTTTGTACAAGCCGCAAAAGTACCCGAACCTGGAACTATAGTTGGTTTAGGCTCTGTCGCAGCACTCGCTTTTATGCGTCGTCGTAAATCGAAATAAAGATTGACCAATAAATTAAAATATTAAGAATTTGAACTAGTAAGGAACCCGATTTTTTCAAAAAACCGGGTTTTTTAATTTTTACTCTTCCCCATTCCCCATTCCTAATTCCCAATTCCCCTGTTAATCTCTAACTGGGAGTTAACCATATTAATTGGAATCTAACAGCATGGGGAATACATCAGTCCAAGATATTAAATTACTAGTTTTAGATATCGATGGCACCATTGCCGGAGTTTCTAATAAAATCAGCAACCGTGTAATAGAAGCAGTTAAAGCAGTCCAAGCAAAAGGAATTCAAGTTGCGATCGCCACTGGTAGAATGTACTGTTCGGCTTTACACTACCACGCTCAAATCGGCTCTACTCTACCGTTGATAGCTTATCAGGGGGCTTGGATTCAAGATCCAGTTACTCAAAAAATTCACCAGCATTTATCTGTTCCAAGAGAAGTAGCGTTAAAACTATTAGACTATTTTGAACAACCTTCTTTACGTCAGCTTTTATCCGTCCACTTCTATATAAATGACCAACTTTACGTCCGAGAATTAACCGAAGAAACAAAAATCTACGGACAACGTTCTGGTATTACACCAATTCCAGTAGGTGACTTACGCTCGTGTTTAAGCAACGAACCTACAAAAATTCTTGCTCTATGCCAAGACACGGAAGTTATCGACAAATTACTCGATAATTTGCGTCTGCAATATACCCCAGCAGAACTTTATCTAACTAAATCCGTAGCCACATTTTTTGAAGCAACTAATCCTTTAGTAAATAAAGGAGCTGCGGTACGCTATATAGCTGAAGAATTATTAGGCTTGCAAAGAACCAACGTAATGACTGTTGGCGACAACTTTAACGATGTAGAAATGCTGGAGTATGCTGGTATCGGCGTAGCAATGGGTAGCGCACCGACTCAAGTTCAAGCTATAGCAAACTGGGTAGCTCCCGATGTAGAGCAAGATGGAGTAGCCGCAGCAATTGAAAATTTTTTATTAGGAACTACCGGAAAATAACTTATAGCACTTTAAAAGTTTATTAAAACTGATATCTTGCAGAATTCTCAACAAGCCTAAAGAAACCCGGTTTCTTGCTCATTGCACAACAAAATATTAATGCTTTCACCAAAAGAAACCCGGTTTCTCACACTGGTGCAAAATGTGAATTAAAACTCTTGTGGGATAGGCATACTTGCCCGTCCTACTATATTTTTATCGGATAAAAACTGCTGTAAAAATTTCAAGAAGCGAATCAACGCTACGAAATCAGAAAGGGCACCGACGACTGGCCGTGTTTCGTCTCGGTGCCCTTACTGGTTCGCTCCTCACACAAGGGTTAATATATCTCAAACTATTTAATTAGTCAATAGCTGTTATAAAACTTTATAATATTTTAATTTATGAGGAAGCACCGAACGAATAATATGCGTAAAAATAAGCAGCGTCTTGAGAGGGGTTGGGAGTTAGGAGTTAGGAATTATGAGTTAGCAATGATTAAGAACAACTGTAGTGGGAGCATCTTGCTCCCTCGTTGCCTCATTACCTGATGCTCCATAGCCAATTATCTATGCCCAATGCTCCATGCCCAATCCCCAATCCCCAACTCACAATTCTAACCAAGCCGATATACCCAATTTTTCTTCAAGCAGAAACCTTAACACCGACTGAGTTGTCATGAGCAATCCAATTCTAGCCATCACAAGTTCTGGTGAAGTACTTTTTAAGTCGTCGTGAATGCGACAGGATTTGCAAAAACCTTCAAACGCTCGTACTAAACTAAATGCTGCTGCTTCCCATCTAATCGGACGAGCAACGACTGGCTGTAATTCATCTACAATTCTGACCAAATTGCCAACTAAGCACCGTTCGGCTTGATGATTCAAACGAAGTTGTCCATCACTTTTAAGCCAAGGTATGGGTTCAGAAGAATATTTATTCAAGTCAATATTAAAGTCAACTAATTTTTCTTGTTGTGCCAATCTCAACAGAGAACAGCAGCGTGCATGAACGTATTGAATAGAAAATACACAATCGCCCGAACCGTCTTCTAAAGCACATAAGTTAACTTGACTTCCTTTTACACTGCCATTTTCATCAATAAAACCTTGCAACCAAACAGCTATAAGTGAGTCAGTGACGTGGATCTGAATCAAACCAGAAGGTAAGACTTCTACCATTAAATAAGCGTTCAAATCTGCTGATAAGCAAGAAGCGATTGAACTAGCTATGGGAAAAGTCTGGGAATTATGAGATTTCGAGAGGTGAAACGCTATACCTGATATATAAGATATTTTAATATCACTTTTGCCTTTGGATAGAGGAATATCTTTTTTTTCTATATATCTATTTTCTTCTGACCGAGCATAAATACTCATTGCTCTAGTCAAATAACCGTATATTAGCTGGATTATTGCTGTGTATTTACTCACTAGTAGCTTTTAATGCACATAAGATACTGATGACAACACTGTAAACCCAGAAACATTGATTTTATGTCATCCGTCTTAAGACATATCTTTATATTCGGTCAAAGAATATTAGAATTGCATAAAATTTAGTGAATTCTGGGTAAACTTTACTACAAACATTGTACAGTAAGAGTATAACAAAAGAGTAGAAGCGATAGTATTCTACCTTTTGGATAGCTGGCAGCGGCGGTTACACGCTTAAGTTGGCCTTTCACAAAGACACTCCTTGCACCTTTTTATGTCGTCTTTGTCTTCAGCCGAACGCTCTTTGTTACCTATGCAATCTCCATCCTCTTTCTCCGAGGCATCACGTCCTTTTTTAACTTGGCAACGAATTCTTGATTGGGCACAAGAACACTATCGCTGCCGCACCTTTAGCAAAGATGAGCGAATTCCAGCTAGACCTGGATTGCTGTATTTGGTGCAAAGGGGTGCGATCCGCATGGTGGGAACCGCTCAAGTGAGTGCCACTGCTTCTCAATTAACGTCTCGCCGGATTAACAGAACTCCTGAAGAAGCATTCTTGGGTTTTGTCGGTGCGGGACAGCCATTTGAAATTGTTGCTCAATCACCTTTTACGTTGCAGTCATACGCTCATGTTGACCAAACAGCAGTGTTATGGATGTACTGGCACGATTTAGATAATTGGCCTCATTTTCGCCGCGAAGTTATGGATGCCTTTAGGTACCAACACCAGCGTAAACTACTGTGGTTAAGTGCCTTGGGACAGCGACGCACCATCGATCGTCTTTTAGGATTCCTCACTTTATTAATTGAGGAATACGGAGAACCAGCGATGAGCGAAAATGACCCCGAAGTAATTCATGGGTATTGTCTGCCCTTCCCCCTCACTCATGCACAAATAGGCAGTGCAATTGGTTCGACTCGCGTCACCGTAACTCGCCTAATGGGTAAGTTGCGCCAACGGGGTCTAATCCTTACTCAAGGGGATAATTTAATCTGTTTGCCAGCAGAGTCAATTAGTAAAGCGAGCTAATATGTACCGGCTTGTCGGCAGCGAGGGTGTTAGCGAATTCTTACAAACCCACTTTGGGTAATGAGTTCCTGTCCTTGCTGAGTCCGTAAAAAGTCGGCATAAGCAACACCTGCTTGTTGTTCGGTTTGCCCGTTTTGTTTGACCACCACGAACAAATTTCGGGTAATCGGATACTTTCCAGATTGAAAAGCCTCAATGTTCAATTTGTTGCGCGATCGAGGACATTCTTCAGGGAGGATGAATGGTTCTTGGTAAGGAGCAACGTATTTCCCTTGCGTTCGCCCCAACGGCAAGGGTTTGATTGAACATTGAGGTACGACTTCTGGGGCAGAAGCGTAATAAATACCGCCAGGACTAATTGCTACTTTTCGTAGCGCTTGGGTGGTGGTGGATATAAGTTCCACCGTTGAAGCCATAGGCTGACCACCCAAAACATCTTGGACAAATAGTTCTACCGTACCGCCATCACTGATGCGCCGTGAGTAGGCTTGGATTGGTATATTGGCACCACCTACCTGGCTCCAATTAGTTATTTTGCCAGTGTAAATTGACTTTAACTGTTCTATAGTTAATCCCGGAACGTTTATTTTAGGATTGACAGCTACTGCCAATCCATCTATAGCTACAGGAATTTGTTGGAGAGTGAATCCCCGTTGCTTAGCACGGCTTAATTCATTATTTAGCAATGGTCTTGAAGACTGAGCAAACGCCAATCTATCGTTAATTAGCATTTCTATACCAGAACTGGAACCAGCCGTACTATTTAAAGGTTGTACGTAGCGCAGACGAAAATCTTTTTGGGAAGCCTGAATTTTTTTATCTACTATTTGTCTTATTGGTGCCCAAGAGGTACTTCCACCATAATTAAATAATCCAACAGGAATATTTTCTACAGAAGCGAAAGTATTACCGCCTGTTCCCGATGTTGAAAGAGGAACTGCTGGTGTATTTAACGTATCCGAATCCGATTTATTCTGTTGAGATTTGATAAGAGAAGTAATATTCGCACTACTATTTTTATTAAACCACCACCATCCACCGGCTATAAGTAAAGTGGTAATTAATAAAGATAAAATCAGAATTGGGGTTTCATTTTTCTGTGACATTAGAAATAATTTATTTTAAATATTATTTGTGTTTTTTTTATAAACAGCTAATAGTCAATTGTAAGAAGGTAATTTAACTATTAGCTTGAAAAGATCGGACATTATCTAATTCTGACAAATCCTGCTTCAGAAATCAATTTCTGACCTTCATCTGTGAGTAGTAAATTAGCATAAGCAATACCTGCTTGTTCGTCAATTTGGTCATTTTTCTTAACCACTACAAACAAGCGTCTAGTCATAGGATATTCGTCACTTCTAAAAGCGTCCACATTTAATTGATTGCGCTTTTGCGGACATTCCGAGGGTAGAATGTATGGTTCTTTATAGGGCGGAATCAATTTCGATTGCGTTCGCCCTATTGGCAAAGGTTTAATAGCACATTGTCCAACAACTTCGGGCGCAGAAGCATAGTATATACCACCATTGTTTTGAGCTACTTTTCTCAAACCCTCAGTAGTAGTAGAAATTTTTTCCACATTTTGACCGAACTCTTGTTTTTCCAAAATGTTATTGACAAAAAATTCAACGGTACCTCCTTCACTAATTTTAGAATAAGGTACTATTTTTTGATTCTCTCCCCCAACTTCTTGCCAATTAGTAATTTTGCCCGTGTAAATATCTTTAAGTTGAGTTAAGGTAAGCCCCGGAATATTTAAGTTAGAGTTTACAGCAATCGCAATACCATCAATAGCAACTGGGATTTCTTCAAGTTTAAAACCTCGCTGTTGTGCTTGTTGGTATTCTTTATCTTTCACCGATCGCGAAGATTGAGAAAAAGCCAACTGGTTGTTCAACAGCATTTTGATGCCAGTACCAGAACCTGGGGCACCTGTAGTAGGATTTGTATAGCGGAGTTGGAATTTAGGTAAAGCAGTTTTGATCGCAGCATCAGCTTCGGTGCGAATAGGTGCCCATGTAGTACTACCCCCATAGCTAAACAATCCAGAAGGAACTTGTTCGACGGAAGCAAAGCTTTTCTCCCCTGATAGCAGGTTTGTGGGAGATTGGTTGTTTCCTAAAGAACCAAGTCGAATACCATAACTATTAGCCAACCACCAATATACTCCACCTACTAAACCGAGAGTAATTAGTAGGGTTAAAACTAAAACCGTTGTCTCGTTTTTTTTCGCCATAGATGTAGCAATTGACAATAAGAAAGAATAATAATTTAACTCCATCAGAACTATCTCTTACAGAGCTAAATAAAATTAGAAATAGATGCCCCTATAAATTAATGTTGATAAATAATCTATAGAAATTATATACCTATAGATTAAATATGCTTTGTCTCTATCGCTTGAGGACATTGCCCGATCAAATCACAAGAAAGACATTTTATGTATACGGATTTTATGTTGAGTGCAATACATTTTAAAATAATATATCGCATTAGACTTGTAACTTCTATATCTAGCTTTCTTAGATTAAAATAAAGTCTTGAGTTTAATTTTTTAGACTACAAAAAATCATCAAAAAACTATAATATTTTAGTTAACAGTAATATATCTTGATAAAATATCGCGATTCAAGAACAAAGTTTTCAACTGATTAAATTTATAAAATTTTTAATCTGTCAATAATGGTACATTTTTTAATCACCGTTCGTAGTTGATAATTACAGTTTATGTAACATAACTTAATACATGAATCGGAATCAAGCTATTTAAGTTAATTAAAAGTTAAACAATATTTAAGGTTAGTTAAATAATTGAAGACAATATTTTATAGATAATACGAAATAATGATGTGAGAGCAACTGTAATTAAACTTGCGGCTATTGATAAAACAATTATTTCTTGAATGCCAAGTTCACCTTGTAACAAGGGAATAAAAAATATAATTAATGAAGTAATCGCAGGGATAATTACTAAATCCCACTTTTCAATCCATCGCCTGGTTTGAGCAAAAATAATAGCTCCTAAAATCACAGCACAAATAACAAAAGCAATCGGAGGTGATTTAAGCAAACTCAGAAAAGCGATGCAAATTAAAGCACCTTCAAACCCACTAAAAGCTGAACCAGCTAATAATTCCAATGTAGAAAACGTTTGTACTGGTGTGCTACTCGTTGACGGTTTTGGAAGCGGTGGGGGTGCTGGTTGCGATATTACTCGGGGCTGATGGTTACTAAGAGAAGTATCGGGTATGGCTTGCGCGGATTCGTCAAGTGCAATCAAAACTTCTTCTGCCGATTGAAAACGATGCAAAGGCGCACTGCGGAGCATTTTGTCTAAAATTTCGGCAACCTCAGAGCTAACACTTACTTTGTCTCGCCATTGTAACTGGTTGCTGTAGACATCAAATAGCTTGCTTACATCCTTTTGTCCGGTTAACAACAAGATAATAGTTACAGCCAAAGCGTATAAATCCGTCGAAGGAAATACTTGTCCTCCAGACATTTGTTCTGGTGGTGCAAATCCCAATGAATATATTCCCGTAGATGAATTCCCAGTACCACTTGGGCTGTTTGTCACTTGCTTGACTGCGCCAAAATCTAGTAAGAAAAGCTTACCGTTACGATGGCGCATGATGTTAGAAGGTTTGATATCCCGGTGGATAATGTTTTTGTCGTGGACGAATTGCAATACCGGAAGCATTGAACGCAGTAAGAACAATATTTCTGCTTCGGAGAATTCCCCCCTACGCACTAATTCTTCTTCTAAATTTTCTCCATCAATATATTCCTGTACCAAATAGAAAAATTGGTGAGGTTGATTTGGCTGCAAGCTAGGAACTATAACAGGAAAAAAAGCAAATAAGTCAGGAATTTGACCGTGTTGCGAGCCAATATCTTCTAAAACCACTGCCTCTCTTTCAAATAAATCTTGTGCTAGCTGTAGCTGAGTTGGACTCAAATCGACCGCTGGCAGAAACTGCTTTACCACGCATTGACGCATTCCTGGGGTATAGCGATCGCGCGATAAAAATGCTGCTCCGAAACCTCCTCTTCCAAGCAGCTTTATAGGTAAATAGCGTCCGGCTAAAATTAAAGGCATCCCGCAAGCTCTACAGTATTTTTGCTGTGCCGTTCTTAGGGTTGCGTTATCATCTAAATCTACAAAATGGTTCTGCGGACGGGGACACTGGGGACGAGTGCAGTAAATTTCCATTGTTGGTCATAAGTCACGAGCAATTTGCCTGAAATTGCGAACTGTAAAGTCCGGCTTTAAGTAGTCCGACAGAAATATTTACACATACTATCTCGACAAAACACAAGGGTTAATAGTCGAAAAAAGTATAATTATTTTTGTCTTACTAATAAAGTCGGTGTCATATTCGCAGTTACTACTATGACAAAACACTTTTAACATCACTTTAACTTTCTTTAAAGTTGGATGCCTGTACTTCTAATGCATTTGCTGACAAGGAAGAATGTGATGCTTTTAACATATCTATATGCCACCCAGGAGCGGCAAACTGAGGCAGTATTTCTCGACTGAAGGCTTCTGCTGCTTTGGATCTGTATCGGTTGGGATTAAAAATTAACCACAGCGTCCGCTTCACAACCACGCTATCAATCGGAGTGAAGTGAAGAATTCCCATCTGTAACTCTTTGGCAATAGCGCTAGTAGAAACAAAAGCAGCTCCCAAAGAAGATTGCACGGCATTTTTAATTGCTTCAATCGAATTGAGTTCCATTTCAATTCTTAAACGCCGCGTGTCGATATCGTGGCGTGTTAGCACTTGATCGATAACTTTGCGGATAGTAGATTGCGAATCTAAAGCAATAAACTGCAATTTGTATAGGTCTTCTTTTTGGATGGTTTCGAGTTTGGTGAATGGATGATTTGCGGGTAAAATTAACGCCAACTCATCTTCGGCATAAGGAATTTTTTCTAATGAATCCGCTAATTCTCCAGGAATCTCACCACCGATAATTGCCAAATCGACTTGTCCGTTAACCACACTCCAAGCGGTACGACGAGTTGAATGAACGTGTAATTGCACGGCTACATCGGGATATTTTTGTCGGAACATCCCAATCATCCGAGGCAAGAGATAAGTCCCCGTCGTTTGAGAAGCACCGACAATTAAAGTACCCCCTTGAAGATTTTGTAAATCCTCGATGGCGCGACAAGTTTCTTGGCATAAACCAAGGATTTTTTCCCCATAGCTCAAAAGTAAGTGCCCAGCTTCAGTTAGCTGTGCCCGACGACCTCCACGGTCAAATAAAGGCACATCCAACTGTCTTTCTAAATTTTGCACTTGCAAACTCACCGCTGGCTGGGAGACATAAAGACTGTCAGCAGCCCGCTTAAAACTCCCTTCGGCGGCTATTGCTTTGAGTATTCGTAACTGATCTAAAGTAAAAGGAAGGTCAGACATAAGGCTTAACCCACGAATTTGTGCATAAGTAGTATTGGTAACATTCGGACTTTCATAACTTTATTCTGACAAGGCATGAATGATAACAATGCGTATTAAACGGCGAGCGGCATTGCCCGAAAAAGACACTAACACAACATCTTGACCAAAGTCCTCCGATAAAGACGAATGTGGTATTGGTTGTACTAGATTTAATTGTCTTTAAATTACTTTATCTATGTATACTATTGTGCCGACTTGGTTCACCTCCACTCATTGTGTCATGCTGGGGCTGTTATTGACTTTTGCAATTGCTCACAGCGGAGGAGCAGCCCTGCGGTCAAAAGCAGAAAAGCTCATTGGAGCAAGGCTTTATCGGATTTTATTTGCACTTGTCAGCTTGGTATTAGCTGTAATATTAATTGTTTACTTTTTTAACCATCGTTATGATGGCGCTCAGCTGTGGCAGGTACAAAATGTGCCCGGAATAAAGACTTTGGTCTGGGTATTATCGGCAATTTCTTTTGTATTTTTGTATCCTTCTACATTTAATCTACTGGAAGTTGCTGCTATCTCCAAGCCAGAAGTTCACCTGTACGAAACTGGAATTATTCGTATTACCCGCCATCCACAAATGGTCGGACAAATCATTTGGTGCTTTGCTCATACTCTGTGGATAGGTACTACTTTTACATTAATTACCTCTATTGGATTAGTTGTGCACCATTTATTTGCTGTATGGCATGGCGATCGCCGTTTATATGCACGCTATGGTGAAGCTTTTGAAAAAGTAAAGCAACGTACTAGCACTATTCCTTTTGCAGCAATTATCGATGGCCGTCAATCTATCAAAGGTAAGGAATTTTTACGTCCTGCTTATCTTGGAGTTTCTTGCTTTGTACTTTTATTTTGGTGGTCTCACCCCTTTTTGTTCGACTTAACTAGTAGGGTAAGATGGTAAAGCCCCACAACCCAAATACTTTCAGCAGCAAGCATTAGAACGCAAAAACATTGAAGTTTGAGGACTCATCTGTTGCGACCAATTCAATGTAGGATAAATTCAAATAGTTATCAAAGATGGGTTACAATTTCCGTAAAAATAAGCTTGTTGCTTTCATAAACTAGTTAATTAGTCTAATCTGAGCGGCATCTTTAAATAAAAAGCCGTGGTGCAAATATAATGGTTCCTTCTCAGAGGTGTTTTTTTAAGAAAGTAGAGATTAAATAGTATGAAGGTTGCTCTTATCATCTGCCCGTAAAAAACGAAGAATTAACGCCAGTTTTGTAATGGGAGGTTATATTGGATGACGGTAGCTTTGACCAAAAGTCGAAAATTTAAACAGCGATCGCTGTTTGTCATAACTACATGACAAAACTTCTAGATAAAAAAATAGATATTTTATACAAGTAAGTAATACTTCCTTGAGGACATACGAGTATAAAAGTCTATAAGTTGCTGTTGCCATGAAATTGCAGGCGCGATTTTTAGTAATGAAGTAATGAATGAAAACCATTAAGTTCAAGAGGCATCATGGTGTTGTCGGTTAATGAACGTACATTTACAAAAGAAGTTTTAGAATCTCAAGTTCCAGTTTTAGTTAATTTTGAAGCACCCTGGTGTGGCTTATGTCGCATCATAAAACCTTTATTATTGCAATTTAAATCTCAATGTGGCGAAGAAATTAAGTTAGTTGGAGTCAATGCCGATGATAATTTTAAACTGTCTACCACCTACAGACTAAAAACTCTTCCCACCTTGTTGTTGATTGAAAACGGCATTGTCAGAAAGCGTTTAGAAGGCTTTAGCGGTAGAGAAGACTTATTTACAGCTTTGAGCGAAATGAAATACTGCTACACGAATTTACCGCGAACTTACAGCAGTAAAATAGCAGCGGAGTTGGGTTGTCCCTCTATAAAGCTTGGTGCGTAAAGGAACATAGATATGTCCGTGTTTGATTAGTTAGCAATCACGACTCTAGCTATAGATTTTTTTCCACAAGTAAAATTCAAGGCTTATACTAAATTTGTTTTTTGGTCAAAGAATTATCTTATGCTGACCATAAAATAATTTTGAGCTAATACTGCATTATTTAATTGTGGGTGTTACAAATGCCTAAATATTAGGCAATTTTTTTTGATTGAGGAAGGTATTTAAGCTATATTTCCGAAGGGGTATACCACCATATCGGGAGTTTGAAAGCGTCTAATTGCTTTACATTGCAGCACTTTGCAACTGCTTGCATTATTAGTGAAAATTAGCAATATGCTATCAGACTATTTTAATAACCCCACCCAAATACCCCTTGGGTGGGGTATTTTATCTAAAATTGTGTGTGTCACAATTATTAACAGTTCCAACTGGAACAACTGCGGCGCGGATGAATAATTGACGAAGGGCGCAGACTAATGCTCTGTCGCAACGAAACATTTTCTGCTTCGTAACAATGTTCTAATAAAAGTGAAAAATTCTAAAAGTAGGCATGACTAGATGGAAGTAATCTATCAATATGCTTGGCTGATTCCAGTTTTACCGCTTTTAGGAGCGATGCTGGTAGGCTTAGGCTTAATCTCGTTTAATCAGGTGACTAACCGCCTACGACAGCTAAATGCCGTATTAATTATTTCTTTAATGGCAGCAGCAATGGGGCTGTCGTTTAGTTTGTTGTGGAGTCAAATTCAAGGACACCCGACTTATACGCGCACCTTGGAATGGGCAGCAGCAGGTAGCTTCCACTTGAATATGGGCTATACCGTTGACCACCTTACAGCAGTAATGCTGGCGATTGTTACCAGCGTAGCCGTGTTAGTGATGGTGTACACCGACGGCTACATGGCTCACGATCCGGGCTACGTCAGGTTTTACGCCTATTTGAGTTTGTTTGGCTCCTCAATGTTAGGTTTGGTAGTTAGTCCGAACCTAGTACAAATTTATATATTCTGGGAACTGGTAGGGATGTGTTCCTACTTGCTGGTTGGCTTCTGGTACGATCGCAAGTCAGCAGCAGATGCAGCCCAAAAAGCGTTTGTTACCAACCGAGTTGGTGACTTTGGCTTGTTGTTGGGCATCTTAGGACTTTTTTGGGCCACGGGAAGTTTCGAGTTCGAGATAATGGGCGATCGCCTAGCAGAACTCGTACAAACTGGTTCTTTAAGCAATGCTCTGGCGATTTTGTTTGCGATATTGGTCTTCTTAGGTCCTGTAGCGAAGTCGGCTCAGTTTCCGTTGCACGTTTGGCTGCCGGATGCAATGGAAGGTCCTACCCCCATTTCCGCTTTGATTCACGCGGCGACAATGGTGGCAGCTGGCGTTTTCTTAATTGCCCGGATGTACCCGGTATTTGAAAACGTTCCAACAGCAATGAACGTAATTGCTTATGTTGGAGCATTTACGGCGTTTATGGGGGCAACAATTGCCGTTACCCAAAACGACATCAAAAAAGGTTTGGCTTACTCGACCATTTCCCAACTTGGCTATATGGTGTTGGCGATGGGAGTAGGTGCTTATACCGCCGGTTTCTTTCATTTGATGACTCATGCTTACTTCAAGGCGATGCTGTTCCTTGGTTCCGGTTCGGTAATTCACGGAATGGAAGGAGTTGTAGGTCACGATCCAGTTGTGGCGCAGGATATGCGAGCAATGGGCGGACTGCGGAAGTATATGCCAGTTACGGCAATTACCTTTTTGATTGGTTGCTTGGCAATTTCAGGTATTCCACCTTTCGCTGGATTCTGGTCAAAAGATGAAATTCTTGGTTCAGCCTTTGCAGTTAATCCATTTTTGTGGTTCGTAGGTTGGTTAACTGCCGGACTTACCGCTTTCTATATGTTTAGAATGTATTTCATGACATTTGAAGGCAAATTCAAGGGCAAAGATGAAAGTATTTTGCAGCAGTTGACTAAACCAGCAGTTGCAGCCAATTTTGGCCCTGGGGCAATGAAGCAGGGAGAATTGGCAGAAACTCATGACGACCATTCACACGAGAGTCACGGACACAGCGATACCCCCCATGAGTCCCCGTGGACGATGACTTTACCTTTAGCTATTTTGGCAATTCCTTCGATGCTAATTGGTTTGGTAGGAACTCCTTATAAAAACTATTTTGAGGAGTTTATCTATCCACCCAGCGAAACTTTAGCTGAAGTGATGGAAAAAACTGCTGAATTCGATGCCACCGAGTTTTATACGATGGCAGGAATTTCCGTGGCGATCGCCGTTACGGGAATCATCTTGGCAGTGTTGATGTATCGAGTCAAAAAAATCGACCCAGCAGCCATTGCAGCCAAATTTCCATTGCTTTACAAGCTATCTCTCAACAAATGGTACTTCGATGATATTTACCATCGCGTATTCGTTGTTGGCTTGCGTCGTTTAGCCAGACAAGTATTGGAAGTTGACTTCCGCGTTGTCGATGGTGCTGTTAACCTCACCGGAATTTTCACCCTTTTCAGTGGTGAAAGTCTAAAGTACATAGAAACCGGACGCGCACAACTCTACGCCTTGATTATCTTTGGAGCCGTTTTGGGCTTAGTAATTGTCTTTGGTGTTACCTGATGTAGAAATGTCATATGTTACGTTTCTACTTGTGAATTAGGTTAATAAGGATGAAGGCAGAAAAATTAGTTTATCTGCCTTCATCTTTTTGAGCTTAGAATCTTGGAAGATGGGGAGACAATGAGAGATGGAGTTATGAGTTATGAGTTATGAGTTATGAGTTATGAGTTACCCATTACCTATTACCTATTCCCTATGCCCAATTCCCTATTCCCTACTTTCAAATTTTGTTAAATCAACCGGAACATTAACGCCAAATCGAAAAAAAACTGCTAATTAATAGCTAGTAGTTGATAGCCAAAATTTATTATTCCTTCCTAACCATTTCGATGAATATAGCTAATTTTCCGTGGCTAACAACGATTATTTTGTTGCCCATAGCAGCATCGCTGTTAGTTCCTATCATCCCGGATAAAGACGGTAAAACAGTGCGCTGGTTTGCCCTCATAGTCGGGCTGATCGACTTTGCGCTGATTGTTACCGCTTTTTACACTCAGTACGACTTCTCAAATCCAGATTTGCAACTGGTAGAAAGTTATTCTTGGGTTCCCCAACTGGGTTTAAATTGGTCGGTAGGGGCAGATGGCTTATCAATGCCTTTAATTATTTTGACCGGATTCATTACCACGCTGGCGGCTTTAGCAGCTTGGCCAGTTACCTTTAAACCCAAGCTATTCTACTTTTTGATACTAGCAATGTACGGCGCACAAATAGCCGTGTTTGCAGTTCAAGATATGCTGTTATTTTTCCTAGTGTGGGAACTCGAATTGATTCCGGTTTACCTCCTATTGTCAATTTGGGGAGGTAAAAAGCGGCATTATGCAGCCACTAAGTTTATTTTGTATACCGCTGGTGCTTCGTTATTTATCTTGCTTGCATCCCTAACGATGGCATTTTACGGCGATAACATTACATTTGATATGGCAACGTTAGCCGCAAAAGATTTTCCCCTGAAGCTGCAACTTGGGCTGTATGCAGCTTTCTTCATAGCTTATGCGGTTAAACTACCCGTTATTCCCCTACATACTTGGCTGCCAGATGCCCACGGTGAAGCTACAGCCCCCGTGCATATGTTGCTGGCTGGGATTTTGTTAAAAATGGGCGGTTATGCATTGATTCGGATGAATGCCCAAATGCTTCCCGATGCACACGCTTATTTTGCGCCAGCTTTAATAATTTTGGGGGTTGTGAATATTATCTACGCCGCCTTAACGTCCTTTGCACAACGTAACCTGAAGCGTAAAATCGCCTACTCTTCAATTTCTCACATGGGCTTTGTGCTGATTGGGATTGGCTGCTTCACCGATTTAGGTTTGAGCGGAGCAGTACTGCAAATGGTTTCCCACGGATTAATTGGAGCGAGTTTGTTCTTCTTAGTTGGTGCGACTTACGATAGAACCCACACCTTGATGCTCGATGAAATGGGCGGTGTTGGTAAAAGAATGAGTAAAATCTTTGCCATGTTTACCACCTGTTCGATGGCTTCTTTAGCATTACCAGGAATGAGTGGTTTTGTGGCAGAGTTGATGATATTCGTTGGTTTTACAAGCAGCGATGCTTATAGCAACACCTTCAAGATTTTCGTGGTGTTCTTAATGGCAGTAGGTATAATTTTGACTCCGATTTACCTGCTATCAATGTTGCGGGAGATTTTCTACGGCGAAGAAAACAAAGAATTGGTTTCCCATCAAAACCTCATAGATGCCGAACCCCGCGAAATATTCATTGTTGCTTGTTTGTTGATACCAATTATCGGAATTGGTTTGTATCCGAAGATTTTGACTCAAATTTACGATGCGACAACAGTTCAATTAACTGCTAGATTGCGCGATTCCGTACCGAGTTTGGCTCAACGGGAAGTGCCTGCGGTGTCCATGAGTGCGCCGGAGATTGGTAATTAGTTTTTAGTTTGAAGTAATTTTATTTAATTAAAGGGATGGGTTTAATTAAAACCTGTCCTTTTTTTTGTGGGGTTGTGGGGATAATTGCCCGCAATAACGTTCGCATAACGCCCGCAGGTTGGAAACCTGGGGCTACAGATACAAAGCCCGCCTGCGCGGGCTAATGTAATACATATTTCTTATCGGGTGTGTGACGCTTTGATAATTTTTGTTGGTGGTTATAAGACTTCTAGCGTCACGCACCAACTGATTTTAAGGAGGAGAGAGTGATTTTACATAGCAAAATGCTAAGTAGGGTCGGCATTCATTTCAACGTTTTTACACCTGAATAAGCCAGAATTTTCGCATCAGCAGTTAGCAAGGGAGAATCATAAAATCTAGCTGTGGCAACAATTATCTGGTCAAAAGGGTCACTATGAAATCCAGATAACTGGGTTGAATCAATAACTATGTTCTGAACCCACCACACCCAAATATGTGTATCAATTACAATCATTGCAAAAATTCCCAATCTTCTAAGGCAACGGGTTCTGTTGGGTTATCGTAATTATATGGCTGTGTATTATGTAGTGGATAAAGCTTTTTTTCTGTTTGCTGTTGAGGATTAAAGTTAGAGCCAGTATCATCTTTTAATTGACGTTTGGCATGGCTAACTTTGATGAAACGAATAAAATCTAATGCTTCAGTTAATAATTCTGAAGGTAAAGATTCTATTTCTTGAATTAGTAATTCTTTTTTAATCATATTAAGTAAACTTCCTTATTTATATATACATAACAATTTAAACCATAAGCCATACCAACCCATATGTAACCCTGAAGTCCGCGCTGCTTCACCGCGTTTTGCATCCCCAACATCTCTAATTAACAAAAATAAAAGCCATGAACCGAGCAAGTCAATATCTTTTGGAATTAGCAAAACAGAAGATACAGCCGTATATAGCAAATCCTCAAGCCAGAGCAGCTATGATTACAGGTTCTACTGCTAAAGGACAAGCGGATTTTTATTCTGATGTAGAGATGTTTATTTATTATGACCAATTACCTTCTAAAGAAGAACTGCAATTTGCTCGTCAGCAAAATAAAGGTTCTCAACCCATCCGTACTATTGACGATCGCAGTGCCGGATGGTTTGGAGAATTTTATTATATCGATGGGGTAGAATTCCAGATTGGTAATAAGCTGCTACGCATTTAATTTGTATAGTACTAGCGAGCAAGATGCTCGCACTACAACCTTTTCAAATTTTCGCATTATTCAATTTAGCTGCACATCAGCTTATGACGATTGAGTTTTGGGAACAAGACATGGCAATGATATTACAAGAACTTGATACTTCTCCAATACAAAAAGCTCTTTTAGGAATGCTTGACTGTATTCCGGTGTACGGTGAGGATTTGATTTCACAATGGAAAAAACAGGTTACTGACTACCCAGATGCGCTAGCGCGAGCGATGGTAGAAAAATATTTAAATTTTGTCCCGCTTTGGGCTTTGCAAGAACAGTTGGTTGCAAGAGATACTACACTATTCCAGCATCAGATACGTTTAGAAGTAGGACAAAATATTCTTGGTGTTCTAGCTGGACTGAATCGTTTGTATTATACGACTTTTCAGTTTAAACGCATGAAAAAGTTTATCGAACAAATGAATATTGCTCCTCAAAATTTGTATATACGATTAGAAAGTCTTTATCACCAAGAACCTTTATCTACTGCTAACCAATTAAAAGCACTCGTAGCTGAAACTGTAGAATTGATTGAGTTAGATATGCCTGAAATAGATACATCAAAAGTCAAGCAATCGCTTGAACGTCAAGAGCATACCTGGGAAGCAAAACCAGTAATCAAAAAGAATAAGAATGAATAAAGAACAAAAAGGTTTTTTATTGAAGAAATGACCACTGATACTTAACAACGCCGTCAAGAAACGGAAAATAGAGCGCAAATGCTGGCGGAACGTTTAAAAGCCTTTGGCATAGATCCAGATAAGCTGGGTTAATAGTGAAACTACACCAAATTGTAAAATACACTGATAAAGCCGTAACATTGTGTACTAGTGAATTTATAGAGTAATTTATTTGCTTTATTCTGTAATAGTTTGTTGTTAACAATTTCTATGAATTTACTAAAGAATAAGTTTCAAGTCGGCATTGCACTTCTAAGTGTTATCGGAAATTTAGCATTTTTACCTAGCGCTGAAGGTACCGTAAATAGTAATCTTTCTGTCACGGTTAACGGACTAAAAGATCAAAAAGGACAAGTTTGTTTCAGCCTTTTTTCTAGCAGTCGCGGTTTTCCCAGTAATGATAAACGTGCTATTAAAGCGCAGTGCGTCAAGCTTGGAGATAGCAACGTCAAATTAAATATTCCTTCTTTAAAAGCTGGAACTTATGCTCTGGCCATGTTTCACGATAAGAATGGTGATGGCAAACTAAATACAAACGGTTTAGGTATCCCTAAAGAAGGTTTCGGATTTTCTCGAAATCCCCGAATTCTTACTGGCCCCCCCTAAGTTCGGCGATTCGGCTGTATTTGTAGTTGGTTCGAGTACTAATATTCAAATCAATATGAACTACTTTTTTGGTGGTTAATAGAGCAACTGCAATTTATTACCAGAGGATGTTAAAGATTAATCGGCATTAAGGGAGACGTAGCATTGCTACGTCTCTACATTATTTATTTTTCTAATTCATCATTTATAATACGCTAGTACTATAATTGGTTATAGACTGGCTAATTAGTTTATCCCGGAAGAGTATTTCATATTTGCGGGATAAATTTTCTTATGCTTACCGATCCAACACAGTAAGTACCTACGCAAAATTAATTGTGTATTGTCGTTGCGAGGAACGAAGCAATCGCAGGGACTTGAAGTTTTCAAAATGTTAAATTAATTTTGCACGAGTACTTATAAATGTTGATTCAGCGGTTATTGAGGGAATTATATATTTAAAGCCATTAAGGGCAGATTGTAAAAAACATTAATTAGTAAAAGCATTTACGGGAACATGGATATTAAATTAGGCTTTGGATCGATTCCAAGATTGCAGTATATTTTTGTGAGCAGAGAAAATGATTACTGCTGGTACGCGCTTTCAGAAGAAAAAAAGCAGATTCCTATTTACGATAAAGCTTTGACTGGGGTAATAACAGGAATAGAAATTAATAAAAAAGTAGAAACTTCATTTGGAGAAACGGAAAAAACCGATTTATATATTCTCGCAGATAAACCTTATGTTGTGCGATCGGGTAGCGATTCCTACTTTTCTAAAGGTTTATTAATGTCTTTAGATAAAGTAAGTGCTGAAGAATTACAGCATCCACTGACAATTGCAGTTGAACCCGGAGAGAAAAAAATTGTTTTTTGTAAAGTTTACAATCCAGCAACTTACAGGAGTATAGATGTAAATTGGGAAGAACATCGAGAAATTAACTGGCAAGTTTTAGGTCAAAATGTCGGTTTAAAAATTAATCAGAAAACACAACTTACTTCCGAGTTTACAACTGCCGAATTGCGTGAAAATTTAATTGCTCAATCGGATAAATATTTGAGACTTTTAAATTGGACTACCGAGCAGGGAAGAGAGTATTTACAGCAAAGATATCAAAAACGTTCGCGTCAGCAATTAACTGATGCAGAGCTTCTGGATTTTATTGATTATTTGAAGTTGCAGCCACAGAGGATTTAATAAGAGGGAATAGGGAATAGGGAATAGGGAATAGGGGGAAGAGGGGGAAGAAGGGGTAGAGGGGGTAGATAATTCCTAACTCTTCACTCCTAACTCCTAACTCCTAACTCCTTACTCCCTTTAACGCACCCGACAGAATTTCCTATCGGTGTCATCTTTGGGATTTTGCCAAGAGTAAGCAAAATGGCTGACTCCTTTGATATATGGCTTGTATTGACTTAAAGCTCGCATTTGTTTTTCCAAAGGTGGACGATTGCTCATGGATTTACCCCAAGCACCTGCTAAGGCTGGAATTATTTGGGTTCCTGGTTTAGCAGTGTCTATTACTCGCTTTACCTGAGAAACAATACACCGACTAGTGCCGCATTTTCCGTAAGCCATCGGATGCCATTCTAAGGAATTAGGAAATCTATCCCAAGGTTGTAAGCGTGAATCGTAACCTTTTCCTACTGTTTTATTTCCACCGGGGAAAAATACTACTCCTGCGGGAACTCCTATCTGCTGGGCTGGATAAGCTGCAAGTGCGACGAAATCCAGAATACCCTGCATGGCATGAGCTACGGAAAGCTGCCACAATTCTGATTGCAGTAAAGGTTGTCTTTCTTGTGGAGAATTAAGTGCTTTTTGTTGAATCGGTGGAGTGCGCCCCTGCCATAAGGGTTCTCCTTCTTGAGGATACTGTTTGTCAAGCTTAGCTATATCTGATGATGTAACGTATCCCTTGCTCAAAAATAGCCGAATTAGCCCCAATCCTTTGTTATTCAGCGCTCGTTGAAATAATGCTTGTTGAGTTGATTTGCTGTACAACCATAAATCTGTAACTCTAGTCGCTATGGAATTTTTACCTGCTTGACGCGGATAGCGCACGTAGTCAAATAATACACCATCAGGACGACGGCGCATTACTTCAGTCATCATTTGATAAAAGTCACGCTTAGCCTGCAAATTATAGGGATCGACAAATACTTGAGAGCTGTTATCTACTACATAGAGGCTAGTTTGACCTTTTCCATTTCGGGCGATCGCCTCTTCTCTGTCTTTACGTCGAGCGTAGGTATAGCCGAAATTAGTGGTAAACATCCAGGAATATACTTTCAATCCCCGTTCGCGCCCTTTTTGAATGCTTTGCGCTAGTAAATCGATGTTTTCTTGCCCCTTACCGCGAATTACAGAAGGCCATACTGTACTATTCGAGTTTTTTGGTAACAAGACTCGCCCATCGTAAAAAGTTTCTACATAAACTTGGTTGTAACCTTTGTTAACAACATTATCCATAATTCTGTCAAGTGCCCCTGCTTGAACGTCGCAGGGATACAAGCGCAACCAGATTGCTTGGACTTCTGGCCAAGTGCGTTTGCGACAGTCATTTACAGCTTGTGAGTGCTGTCTCACTAATTGCTGATAACGATTTGCGGCTTCTCGATCGCCTTTTTTTGCCGACAAACGCAACTTTTCTTTTTGCTTGACTGCGGTAGATGATATATGGCAGTTTCTGGTTACTTGTGCGTTTGCTGGCTGACTTTTTAGGTAAGGAAGAAATAGAGTCGTACTGAAAATTACTGCAAACAGTTGTCGTAAAATTAACTTTGGCTTTGCGACACTCAAGGCAAGCTTAGACATATTCACTAATAAAATTAAAAATTATTACCAACCCCAATACACTTTTCCACGGGTAACGTGTATTTTATTACATAATTTCGTAATAGGAGCTTTGAAGCCTTGATTTTATAGACTTCTAATATCCTATTTCTGTTGCCGTATATCATTATTCGATTTTTTCTAAATGTCAACTTAGCAATTTAAAGCAATTATATGTTCGTTTTATTGCTCGTCAATAATACCGTAGTATCTACAGCTAGATATAATACTTGCATTTTTCGACAATTAAGTTAGCTCGTATATTTCTTTGTTACCAATATCGAAAATACACAAGGTGTTAATACTTGCGTCAAAAACTACTCCTTTCTCGGTTTAAGATTACAGATGGAATTTCTTCTCTCCTGTTAAAAGCTTGCTCAATTGAGTAATCTTCTAACGGGATAACAGTAAGACTTTAAAACTAGAAATTATAGCCCACAATCTATAAAATTGAACTGCAAGCGATAGTTTATTTTGTATCATCGTTCTGTAATACAAATGAAATATTGATGATTATTAGAATTAATCACTATTTTGATTAAATATTTTTAAAGCAAATAAAGAATAATTGATAATAAATTAATAATAATTAAAACTTCATAAATTGTTACGGTTAGTAGTTGTTTTTTAGATTTGGAACCACTAACCGCGAACAAAAAAATTATCCTGTGACTAAGCACCACGTCTGAGCGCAGTTTCTACTTGCTTAAACTCTTTTTCCAAGCGATTTTTTAGCTTTTCAGGTACGGGACGATTTGGATAAGAACTGTAATGTCCGGCTAAAGAATTAAGAGCAGTTCGCATGGTTGTAAAGGAGCTTAAACCCGATACAGAATTGTTACGCTGATAGCGAGCTGCAAACTCATTAATCTTTTTACGTGCATCTGCTTGAACTGCTGCTTTATCAGCGGCATCATCAGGTGAATCTAAAGCTTGTCTCAATACACTGACTATATTTAGAGTGTCTTGACGATAATCTCCACTTAGTTGATCTGGACTACCGGAACATCCAGTTAAGCCTATGACTACAACTAAAACTAGGGCGAATAAACCTGACCAATAGCGTTTCATATGCATGGTTTGTGAACAAATACTTAAATCAACGTCCATCGTATCTTGTATTTGTATCGTAGGGATCGTTTTTGAAGAAGCATGAAGCAGTGAGTAGGGAGTAGGGAGTTAGGAGTTAGGAGTAGGGAGTAGGGAGTAGGGAGTAGGGAGTAGGGAGTAGGGAGTTAGGAGTAGGGAGTAGGGAGTTAGGAGTAGGGAGTTAGTTGAACGTTCTTCTCCCCAATGCCCAATCCCCAATCCCCAATTCCCAATCCCTTTTATTTACACTTTTTCATACAATGTATTGCGCTGTTGATATGGTCTTCCTAAAGAAGCAATGGTATTCTGTAGAGTTTCTATTTCCATGCAGGTTCCGCCTACAGCACCGGCCATTGTGGTAATATGCTCTTCCATTAATGTGCCGCCGATGTCGTTACAGCCACAATTTAAAGCTTGGGCTGCTCCTTCAATTCCTAGTTTTACCCAACTCGGTTGATGGTTCGATATCCAATTACCTAAATAAATTCTGGCTACAGCAGTAAGCAATAGTGATGAATCTAACTCTGGTTGGTCGCGTCCAACACGACTGCGTAAGGGCTTTGGTGCTTCCTGACCGACAAATGGTAATAAAATAAACTCCGTGATTAGAGCCGGATAAGCTTTGTTTACAGCAGTTTGTTGTAGCGATCGCAGTTTTTCTAAATGTCCAATTTGTTGTTCTACGGTTTCGATATGTCCCGACAACATGGTGCTGGTAGTGGGCAAACCTAGTTGATGGGCAGTGCTAACAATTTCTAACCAAGTTGCTGCGTTGGTTTTTTCGGGACAAAGAATACGTCTGACTTTATCGTCTAGTACTTCTGCTGCTGTTCCTGGCATGGAACCGACACCAGCTTCTTGTAAAGCTGCTATCACTTGTGCGTAAGTTAGTCCATCAAGTTTGGCGATAAATTGTATTTCTTGGGGGGAAAAAGCATGAAGATGTAAATGAGGAAAATCTTGTTTGATTGTTTCTACTAATTTGAGATAGTAAGTTAAAGATTTACCGTCAATTTGCGCTTCGGGGTTTAATCCTCCCTGCATACAGATTTCTGTCGCACCCCTTTTTACTGCGTCTGTAGTTTTTTCTAAAATTTGTCCCCAATCTAACCAAAAAGCACCCTCATCGCCGTCATCTCTTCGGAATGCACAGAAGCTACAGTGTTGCTCGCATATGTTAGTAAAATTAATATTTCGGTTGATTATATAAGTGACGGTATCCCCTGCTTGGGAAAATCGTAGTTTGTCGGCTGTTGTATGGATAGCATTTATAACCCGCTTGTCGGTTTGTTTTAATAATGTAATTCCTTCTTCGGGAGATAAATCATCACCCGTCAAAGCACGTTCAATAATTGGATCGACTGTATTTTTTACGGGAACTTTCATAGGAATTTTTTAAACAAATAGTATTTATCAAAAGTTAAGGCACAGAAAGCCCATGTTTCATTTTTACAGTTAATATCACTTTGTAATGCAAATTACCAAAATGAGATAAATATATTTTTAACCTTTAACTTTTAACCTTTGACCTTTTAAAATTACCCATTCTCAAAAAATGAATTTCAAGCATAATAACTAAAAGCACTTAGCCATCAATTTCTTTTTCTTCATGAGTATCATTCAACCGAAGAATCTTTTATCAGTGCCAAGCGGTTCTTTACGGATTCCCAAATTGCCATCTAGAGTCGGTGTTGCCAATCGAAGCATTATGTTTTCGTTGGTTATTCCCACTTATCTTGAAGCTGGTAATATCGATAAAATCGTCAGAACATTAACTAGCTTGCTTGATGAAAGTATACCGGGAGACTACGAATTAATTATAGTTGACGATAATAGCCCGGATGGTACTTGGGAAAATGCGTTGTCGATGACTTCAGAATTTCCACAGTTACAGGTGATGCGACGGGAAAACGAACGAGGGCTTTCTTCTGCGGTAATTCGCGGCTGGCAAAATTCTAGAGGAAGGATATTAGGAGTCATCGATGGAGATTTGCAACATCCACCCTACATATTGTTGCAATTATTAAATGCGATTGAAAGTGCTTCAGATTTAGCCGTTGCGAGTCGTCATGTAGAAGGTGGTGGGGTAAGCCGTTGGAGTTTTATTCGGCGTTTGTTATCTCGCGGCGCTCAATTGTTAGGATTGCTTATATTACCGCGAGTTACGGGTAGGGTTTCCGATCCGATGAGCGGTTATTTTATGGTGCGTCGTAGCTGCATCGAAGATACAACTTTTAATCCTATAGGCTATAAAATTCTCTTAGAAGTTTTAGGAAGAGGAAAAATAGACGAAATCGCTGAAGTTGGTTATGTATTTTGCGAGCGTCAAGATGGAGAAAGCAAAGTGAGTTGGAAGCATTATCTTGACTATATTCGTCATCTGTTAAGACTGCGTTTCTCTTCGGAAAAGGTAGAACAATTGAGCCAACAGTCGGGTTTTCCCATCGGTAAATTTATACGTTTTGGTTTGGTGGGTTTAAGCGGAGTATTTGTAGATATGACAATACTTTACTTACTTAGCGACCCTAATACTTTAGCTTTGCCTTTAACTCGCAGTAAAATTATTGCGGGGGAAATAGCTATTTTCAATAATTTTTTGTGGAATGACGCTTGGACTTTTGCTGATGTGGCTATGCAACAAAAAGGACTGAAACAACGTTTGAAGCGATTCTTTAAATTTAATATTATTTGTTTGGCAGGATTAGCGATTAACGTGTTGGTGTTGAATTTAGTATTCAATTTTGTGATTTCTAATCGTTATATTGCAAATCTTATTGCTATTGCCGTAGCTACCGTATGGAATTTTTGGGTAAACCTGAAACTGAGTTGGCGAGTAACGCAGGTAAAGTAAATTTTGAATGGATAATAGGAGTGGAGGGAACAGAAAATAATTTTGTTATTGTGGTGCGGGCATCCCTGCCCGTTTGATTTTAAGTAATTAGTTATAAATTTGCCATATATAGAACTTATATGCAATCTCAAAATATAAAACAAGTGAATTATTCAAAAAAAAAAGGATATTCAATCAATTAGTATTTTTACTCGTATGGGTATTAATTGGGACTATTTTACGTTTTACTAATTTGACTAGTAAACCCCCTTGGATTGATGAATTTGCCACAATAGTTTTTAGTTTGGGTAATAGTTTTCAAGTAGTGCCTTTAAATCAAATAATAACTACTGATACTTTATTGCAACCCCTGCAAATCAATCCAAAATTTGGTGTCCAAGAAGTATTGCAAAAACTATTAACAGAAGATATTCATCCGCCAGTTTATTTTGTCTTGGCTCATTGGTGGATGTCTTTATGGCAGGGACAAGATTTAATTTTTAAAGCGCGTAGTATTAGTGCAATATTTGGCATTGCTTCGATTCCATCTATTTATGGATTAGCATGGCTGAGTTTTCGTTCTTCTTTAATAGCACAGCTAGCTGCTGCATTCATGGCAGTGTCTCCTTACAGCATTTTTTTAGCCCAAGAAGCGCGTCATTACACTTTAGGAAGTTTATGGGTAATTGCTTCTTTGTATTTTTTGGTAGTTGCGGTGCGCCGCATTCAACAGCAACAGCCTTTACCAATTGTCATTGCCATTTTTTGGTTTGTTGTTAATGCATTGGGAATCTCGACTCATTACTTTTTCAGCCTTATCCTTTGCGGTGAAGCCATAGTTTTAATGAAATATTGGCTTAATCCTAAATCTAGAATTACTAATTTGAAATTATGGTGGACTATTTATGCTGCGGTAATAAGTACAATCGCTACTGGTTTATTTTGGCTAAATTTATTTCTATATAATCGTTACACAGGACAATTAACGCAATGGATAAAAGATAGCGATCGCAATTTTTTTAATTTCTTCAATCCTATTTTTCAATCTTTAGCTGGCTGGATTACAATTATTTCTTTATTACCAGTTGAATCGTCGCAAATTCAGGTGGTAATTGCTTCTGGTTTTGTAATGATTATTTTCTTTATCTGGGCAGTCCCAATTTTAATTCGTAATTACAAAATTCAGTATGCCGAGCCTAAAAACCGTCTGATGACTCAGACATTTACCAGCGTTCTTTTAACGGTAATTGCTCTCTTTTTTATTATTACCTATTTATTTGGCATAGATATTACTAGAGGCGCTCGTTACAACTTCGTTTATTTTCCTGTTGTAATACTATTGTTGGGGGTTATACTAGCTGCTTGCTGGCATCAAAATATATCTAATAGTCCAGCGTTTTTTCGATTCAATATTAATGGAAAAAGCGCCGTAACTCTGATGTGGGTTATGGGATTATTAAGCGCTATTACAGTTGTCTCCAATCTTGGATATCAAAAATATTACCAACCCGATTTACTAATTCCCATTATCGAAAATATATCTGAAAATAAACCCGTTTTAATTGCTACCACTTATCGCAGTTTGGCGCAAACAGGAGAAATGATGGGTATAGCCAAACAAATTCAAGCGAGTAATTCGTCAGTTAATGCTCAATTTTTAATTATTCCTGAAAATCAAACATCCGACACTGCGACAAAAACTTTAATCAAAGAAATAAAAAGATTACCACGTCCCTTCGACTTGTGGTTAACAAACTTCCGCACAGTTGAAAAAAAATCCTTAACTGTACCATCTTGTATTCCCGATACTCAAACTTTACCGGCAGTCGATGGATATGAATATAAAATTTATCATTGTAATTGAATCAAAAGGGAATGGGGGATTGAGGATTGGGAGATGGCGAGACAAGGAGACATTATTAAAGTAGTGAGTAATGAGTAATAAGTAGCGAGTAAAAATATACGGGCAGCTATGAGCGACATTTATGACAATAATAAAAAGTGATTTACTTGCTACTCTCTACTCTCTACTCTCTACTTGCTACTCTCAATCCCCAATGCCCAATGCCCAATTACCCATTACCAATTACTTGAGAAAAACCCGCTATAGTTCTCAAATTTTGAGTACGGATTAATTCGATAAAATTTAAAGTAGAACGCTTTTCAATTTTTGCAACAGTTTCGATTGCTTTTAAAAGATGTTCTGCTGCTTCGGCTTCTGAATAACCTCGACGTTGCACTAAATTAATAGTAGCCATATCAGCAGTAACTTCCGACTCTTGAGAACGATTGTTACGGTACATACGGAGAATGGCGATCGCACTTAATCCAGCAGCGGCAACAACTCCCACTGCATCACCTTGAGCCGATTCTATTAAACCGCCGAAAATTCCAACTAACGCTACACCTTGATATACATTTGGCTTAAACCACTCTACCCCTGTTAACCAGCTAGCGGTACGCAATAGTAATAAATCCCGTTGTTGTTTGCTAAGATTGCACCACAAATCAAAGTTAATATATATTGGTCTTTCTCGATGCCAAGGTAATGGAAACGATGCATCAATTACCTTCATCTGTTCTGGCTTGCTAAGAATTTTTACCGTATTCCTAGCGGAAGCAGGCATTAAATCTGACAAACGACGAATTTCTACCTTTGGCTCCATAATTTATATTTGGGGATTGGGAATTGGGAATTGAAAGGTTAGGTTGCTATCTCAAATCGCTACAAATTATTAAAAAGCATGGAATTTGCGAGTTGCTAATTTTTCTTACTCGATCTAAAAATACTTAGCAAAAAATAGTAAAGTAAAATTAAAGGCTTTCCTATGCCCAATTCCCAATCCCCGATGACCGATTCCAATTCCAATTAACTACCAATTTTTATGGATGCTTTTGCTCCCATAGCTCCTGAATGGACAAATCAAGCTACTCATGCTTTTGAGTTTTGCTGTCCTAAGTGTGGCTCAACCAGTCGTGAAGCCGAAAAGGTTTGGATAAATAGACGTTCCCCTGTAGTTACAGAAGGGTATCGCCGTAAATGGCAGGAATTTTACTACTGTAATTGCTCTCATGTGTGGTGGGCTTGGAGTAATGATAGACCACCGATCGATAATTCCGAAAGAATGCCGGATTAGCCGCAATATATCTAAGTTAAAAAATAATAAATTAATAAATAAACAAATAAATAGCAAAAAACCTGCTCTGGGCAGGCTGTAGAGACGTAATATATTACGTCTCTCAATTACGTCTGTTGATACTGACACAGATTTAGAACTTGAAGGTTGTACGTAGTGTACCTACATAAACTGTATCGTTAGCGTTATTGTGTTCGGGGTTAAAGATTACCAACAAACCAGGAGTAACTGCGATGTTGTCGTTAAGCTTCATCTTGTAAAGACCTTCTAAATGGTAAGAGGTATCTGGGTTTTTAGTAGCACCTGCAAAACCACTAATGTTGGTTATTTTCGGTGGTTGACCGAAGATTAAACCCAAGGTATTACCCTTTTTACCAAAGTCTTTCATGCCGAGTGTAGCAGCCCAGTACTCAATTTCAGAATCTCCAGCACCATTAAATTCATCAGCATCAACAAAACCGTACCAACCACCAAGAGTTGTCTTTTTGTTGAGCTTTAAAGCAGCTTGTACGCCGTAGTGATTAGATTTAGTTGCAACCCCACTACCAAAAGGTCTTCTGGTACCGTTAGCACCTGTGCTACCAGTTACATTAGTGGAACTGCCATCATCAAAACGACGCACGTAGGTAGCACCTACACTCAAAGCTTTTATAGGCTGGACTTCAATTTGACCTAAGAAAGCATTGCTGCCATTGAAAAAACCATTATCGGTATCGGTTGGATTTCCAGAAGTATAAGAACCACTTAATTTGATCGGAGATTTCTTACCACCCAACACAGCTGTTACACCAGCGTCACCGCTTGCAGCACGGTAGATAGGGCTGAAACGACCGTAACGAGAGATAGCACCACCACCACTGCTTTTGAATAAGGGATTAAAGACGTTAACGTTGTCATTGAGGTCGGCTTCGTTAGCGTCAATTTTAACCATGACTCCCTTCGCAGGTTTGAAGGTGTAGTTTAATTCTGTAAGATCAACTTCATTGTCGTTACTACCTTCAAAGCCTAAACGAGCCATTCTGGTTCCTGTTATACCATCAAACCCAGGGGTGTTTCGAGCTTGTAAACGAACTCTCAACTTATCTTTACCAGTGAAGCTGCTATCAAAGGTTAAACGAACTCGGTTGGTTAAGATTACGTTGTCATCTATATCTCCGCTACCATCAGCTTTCTGATCGCCAAAAGCACCAGATGCAGCAAAGATTGCTTCACCCTTCAACTTAGCAGTAGTAGAAAACTGATTGCTTTCCAATTCAGAAGTACGGAATTCCAAACCATCTACACGGCCGCGTAGAGTAGCTAATTCAGCACCATACTCTTCTTGCAAGCGCTTCAAGGTTGCCATGTCACCCGAACCAACTTGCTCGATTGCGATCGCAATCAATTCGTTCATGCGATCTAAGCAAGCGTTCAAACCAGCAGCGAATTCGTAACGGGTTAAAGCCCGGTTTCCACGGAAGGTGCTGTTGGGATAACCAGCAATACAACCGTAGCGCTCAACCAAAGATTGCAATGCTTGGAATGCCCAATCGGTGGGCTGTACGTCGGTAAACTGGGAAACGGATGTTACCTGACCAATGTTGCTAGATTCTTCAGATAGCTCGGCAACAGAAGTGGTTTTTTCGGTTGCTTCACCAGCGAATGCGCCGGATTCTGCGAAAAATGTTGCAGCAAGAACTACTGGACTTAATTTGAAAACGTTCCAGAAAAGCTTTGTCATTTTTTTCTCTCTCACTCACACCTACCGTTTAGACCCCCACAAAATTATTCGTTTTTTATTTTGCGAATATTTACTGGTGGCTGTTGTATTAAATTTAAGTTCATTGCTAGTATTTAAAACAAGTCTACTAATACACCTTTTTCAAATTTATTCTTTTTTTAATCTATTTATAATCTATTTCTCGTAAGTAATTATCGTTTATAGGTATATTAGCGTTGTTTTGCTATTTGAAGTTTTATAGCAAATCTATTATATTTTTTATGTATTATAAATAACTTTATATATTTAAAGATAAATAAGATTAAATAAAATATTCAGAAACCCGATATCTTCAAGATACCGGGTTTATTGTTCTAACTAATTACTTAATCTGCTTCAGGGATAATTCTAGAAACTAAAGGTAGTACGCAAGGTACCCACATAGATAGTGTCGTTATTTTCGTTGTGTTCTGGATTGAAGATAACCAATAATCCTGGTGTTACCGAAACATTATCGTTTAGTTGCAGCCTGTACAAAGCTTCTAAATGATAGGAGGTGTCAGGATCTTCGCGATTGTTGACATCGTTATCGGTCACTTTTGGTGGTTGTCCGAAAATAATACCTAAAAGACTATTTTTCGTCCCGAAGTCTCTTATACCCAAATTTGCAGCCCAGTAAAACACCTCTGCATCCGCACCTTCATTTCCTCCAGCTAAAGCTTCCATAGTAGAATAACCAGCCCAACCGCCGACACTTATTTTAGAAGCGGGTCGGAAGTTTGCTTGTACGCTGTAATGATTGCCTGTACTAGCTGTATTTCCAAAGGGTTGATTAGCAAAACTGCTACCCGTACTTCTAAACAAATTTGCTCTATTTCCTCTACCAGTATTACGATAGGTACGAGCAAAGCTTGCACCAACATTGAAAGATTTAGAGGGTTGAAAGTCTACTTGACCAAAAACCGCATTAGAACCGTTGAAAACTCCATTTGGAGATTCTGGATCGCTTGGTCTGCGTGCTAAATAAGCACCTGTCAATTTAATTTTTCCTTGAGGATTAGCAGTTACAGTTAGGCCAGCACCACCAGCACCTTGACGATAAATGGGGCTAAAACGTCCGTAACGCGATATCGCACCCGTTCCGCTGTCTTCAAAATTGGGATTGAAAGTATTAACGTTTTGAAATAATTCGGCGTTGGTAGCATCAACTTTTACCCGCAATGCATCACCCAAATTGAAAGCATAACTAAGTTTATCAAGACCAATATCGTTGTTAGATTCCCCAAAAACATTATCAAAAGAAAGACGAGTCATATCAGTATTCGTAACACCGTCTGCAAAAGGTCCCCGATTGTATCTAGTGATATTACCAGCATTTAAACGAAGTTCTAACTCGTCGGTACCAGTAAAACTACTAATCAAGTTTATTCGGACGCGGTTTGAGAAAGTTGTATTGCTCTCAAGGTCGGGATTGTTATTTGGGTCATTATCAATATCTGCTTCTTCGTCGCCAAAAGCGTTAGATAAGTTAAATATTGCTCGCCCTTTGAGTTTAGTAGTAGTAGAAAATTGATTGGCTTCTAATTGGGCGGTACTTGCTTCAAGCGCATCTACACGACCGCGCAAAGTTGCCAATTCTGGGCCAAATTCCGACTGCAATCTTTGTAAAGTAATCAAATCATCTCTAGTTAACAAATCTCTCGTTGCTAAAGCGATAAGCTCGTTGATCCGATTCAAACAAGCATTTAATCCAGCAGCGAATTCATAACGAGTCATGGCGCGATTGCCGCGATAGGTACCGTTGGGATAACCTGCTATACATCCATATCGCTCTACCAATGATTGCAATGCTTGAAATGCCCAGCCTGTAGGCTGTACGTCAGAAAACTGAGATACTGACGTTACTTGAGCCATTGGATCTACTTCTTCTGAGAGTTCGGCAACGGTTGTTAACTGTTGATCTTCTGCTGCTAAAACAGGATTTGCCGCAATACAAGAAACTGCTGTCAAAACAGAGCTTAGTTGAAGAAAATTCTTAAAACGTTTTTTCATCTCTTTGATAATTATCCCCTGCAATACTGACATGGAAACACTAAATCATAAGTAGGATCTGCAACTTACGTGTTTTACTTACGAAATTGTTGAACAAATATTGTATCAGAAGACGTTGCATGCTAATTCTATTCAAGACATAGAATGCAAAAAGCCCGCTATTACCACAGGCTTGGTTTGATTGATATTTTTCTCCACTGCTTACAAAGTTTTCCCAGCCTGAGTCTAGGAAAAAGTTATTTAAAATAGTCACAAAAAAAGCCTGCTTTTGCAGGCTTTAGATAATTTATGAAATTGCTAACAAAATCTTAGAATTTGAAAGTAGTACGAAGCGTTCCAACATAAATGGTGTCGTTACCGTTATCGTGTTCGGGGTTGAAAATCACCAATACGCCAGGAGTGATGGCAATATTATCGTTGATGGGTAACTTGTAAAGTGCCTCTAAGTGGTAAGAAGTATCTTGGTCTTCACGAGTACCATCATCATTATCGGTTACTTTAGGAGGTTGACCGAAAATTACACCAAGAGTACTTCCCTTAGCACCAAAATCTTTAATGCCTATATTTGCAGCCCAGTACTGAATTTCAGCATCCCCTGCTCCTTCTGCTGGATCTGCGTCTGCAAAACCATACCAGCCACCAACAGAGATTTTAGAACCAACTTTTACGTTAGCTTGTACCCCGTAGTGGTTAGCTACAGTTGCAACATTACCAAACGGTCTATTTGCAAATTCACCACCCGTACTCTCTAAAATACGATTCAAACTGGGATTACCGTTATCGTCTGGTTCTGTACCGTAATAGCTGCGAGCATAGGTCAAACCTAGATTTACTGCTTTGGTAGGATTGAATTCTAGCTGACCAAGTACGGTGTTATCACCATTGAAAAGACCAGAACCATTATCAGGGTCGCTATTTTCTGATGCGAGATAAGCACCCGATAATCTAAATTTTCCTTTGGAATTTAAGGTTACGAATGCACCAGCACCGCCACCACCAAGGCGATAAATCGGGCTAAAACGTCCGTAGCGCGAGATGGAACCACCACCACTACTCTTGAAGACGGGATTGAAGTGGTTAAGACTATCGTAAGTCTTTGCGTCATTAGCTGCTAACTTCACCCGTGCTGGACCTAAGTTGAAGGAGTAGTTGACTTTATCAATCTGAACATCGTTACCATTGTCGCCAGCAAAACCCAAACGGGTCATTCTAGTACCTGTTTGGCTGTCATTTTGCTGGATATTAGCGGCTGTTAAACGAATTTGTAATTCATCTTTACCAGTAAAGCTACTCAACAAATTCAAACGAGCACGATTTGCAAAAGTTACGTTGCTGTCTAAGTCTCCACCATCTACATCTTCATCACCAAAAACGTCGGTGACGTTGAAAACTGCTTCACCTTTTAATTTCGTAGTTGTCGAAAATTGATTTGCTTCTATTTCAGCAGTGCGAGCTTCTAATGCATCTACCCTACCGCGTAAGGTTGCTAGCTCTGCACTAAATTCTTCTTGTAAACGTTGTAAAGTCGCTAAATCTTCTCTACTAACAATATTTGTTGTTGCTGTTGCAATCAGTTCATTAACTCTATCCAAACAAGCATTCAAACCAGCAGCAAATTCATAACGAGTTAAAGCCCGATTCCCGCGATATGTGCCGTTAGGATAACCTGCAATACAACCATAACGCTCTACCAATGATTGCAATGCTTGAAATGCCCAATCTGTTGGCTGAACGTCAGAAAACTGCGATACTGATGTTACCTGAGCCATCGACTTACTTTCTTCAGATAATTCAGCAACGGGTGTTACTTGTTGGTTAACTTCCTCTGCAAATGCACTGTTAGCAGTAAAAACTGTAGCTGCTGCAATTACTGGACTTAGTTTTAGAATATCCCAAATTAGTTTTTTCATCTTCACCCACACCGATAAAATTATGCTTGCACGTTAAATCATAAGTTTTTCCCTTAACTTAAAATATTCTTATTTAATAAAAATTAAGATTAAGATTAAATTAAGGGATTCTACTTATGAAGATACGAGATAATTCTACCAGAAAAACGTTAAGTGGTTAACACTGTTAACCATTTAACAACATGATTATTTTCTACCATCTTTATTAGGTAAACGTATAATGATGCGACGTTTGTGACGTACTAAAACCTGCTCGTCTTCAAACTGTTGCAACAAACGAGTTACCGTAACACGTGTTGTATTTAACACTTCTGCCATCTCTTGATGGGTGACGTTCAAGTCAATAAGTTTACCTTGTTCTACTTCACGACCGAACTTTTCACTCAACCAAACTAAAAATTGCCACAAACGTAGCGAAATTGGTTTGCGATGTACTATACTTAGTAACTCCTCTGACTGTTGAATGTGAGAAACCAAGGCTTCAACGTCTTGATGCCACATTTGAGGTGGTAGAACGCTTACTTCAACGCTGGTCAGACATTCAATTTGGTAAGGCTTAACGCAGGAAAGTGGATAGCCAACCAAATCTCCCGGACCCCAGTAACCTAGAGTGATGAATGCCCCATCTTCACTCCAGGTTAATGTCCGAACTGCACCGCGCTCTATTCTCCAAAGTACGTCGTTACGTGGTGGAATTACTTCGCGACGAGTAAACAGTCTTTGTGGTAATGAACTGCTACTGGTATTATTATTTGTGTTTTGTGAAAAACTACTGTTTACAGGACGATTTGTAGAATACATTCTCTAAGATTCCTTTGTTGGTTAGGTTTGTCGAGGATTGAATTTAAAGCGGTCAAAGGTATCCTATGGATTTGCCACCACCCTGTAAAACATGGTCAAATCAAATTAGGATTTAACTCATACAATTAATGTTTTGTATTTGCTGTCTTTTTTAGTAGATTGTTTTTGTTTGGCTCAGCCAAAAGGTAGATGAAGTCTCTCAAGGAACTCTGCTAATTTATAAGTAATTAACTGGTGAGTATATAGTTCATCCGAAATACATTCCCTGAGAAAATACTGCTGTCGGCTTGATAAATTCTATCGTAAGGCTACAAGTTCTTAGCAGTAAAAATATAAATCAAAAGTATATTTAGCCACTTAATTACAGGCACAACAGTTCCCATTATTACCTAAACTCGCTACTTTATGTTTATGGGAACGTTAAATTTGCTTTATGCTTAATTGCGAAATTCTCTCAAAACAATAAATATGCGGTGCCTAGAATCACATTGTAAATCATTTTAAAACAATTGAGAATATTTTGCAACTAAGCTTCTGCAACTTTAGTGACATAAATAACCGCTGGTTTCGGAGGCGCATCGGTTGTTTTGCTCGGCCAGTTAGAACCAATAGGAACTTTACGATTTTGCGTAAATTCTTCCCCTGTGGTGCTGTAAAGCAGATAATCCCGGCTTTCCGAGGCTTGATTTAGGCGAGTGCCGTTAGCTTCCCCAGGATGCTGGATGGATAAAAACATGGTTTGCTCGTCAGGAGTCAAGCATGGCCCGGTTGTTTCGCACTCCATTGGCCCGATACCAAATAACGAGGCTTTACCTGCATTTTCGCCGGAAGTCGGAATATACCAAATAGTGTTATTACCAAATAGTCCCGATATATTTGCAGTTTTACCTTCTTCGTCGGTACGTTTTGTAACGGCGTTATTTAGTTTGGATGTTGAAGTATCCGTTACCATCCACACATTCCCACTTTTATCTAAAAGCAGGTTGTCAGGGTTTGCGAAACCCATTCCGCCGCTGTTTGGTTCGCCACCAGTAACAAGCATTTCCCATTTAAAAGTCATGGCTGCTGGGTTGTTGCTGTCTTCAATTACACGCATTACCCATCCATACTCATAAGGAACTTCACCGCTTGGTCCTTTGAAAATTCTGCTATCTGGGCCACCATCTTTACTTGGAGAACCGGAAGTAAAGCTGATATACAAATCTCCATTCGGTGCAATTTCAGTGTCTTCCGGACGAGCCGTACAAGTTGCACCTGCGGCATTCGCGGCGTAATGTGCGTCAATTAATATTGCACCCTGTTTTTCTTCTGTACTACCCGTATATAGATCGCCTAACTTTTTGAATTGTTGCTTATACCGAGCAACTTCTTCGTCTTTGCTAGCTGCGAAATAATTGCCTTTAATTGGTTCTGGTACTTCAAAAAGGGTTCGCTTTTCATCTGACGATCGCGTTCCTGACGGTAGATTAATTAAGCTTCCGGCGATATTACTGGGAAGCTCTGGATTTACAGTGGTATCTGCATTCAAAGGCATCCAACTACCCGTACCGTCAGAATCGAATTTGGCTGCGTAGAGCATTCCCTGAGAAAGAAGTTGAGAATTAGCTTTATCTTTGGGGTTAGAAACTTTATCGCGACTAACGAATTTATAAACGTGTCCACCTCTTCTATCGCACCCTGAATAAAATGCTAGAGGCTTTCCTGATTCGGCGCGAACCCCTACTGCTTCATGGCGGTAGCGTCCCAACCAAGTATGCTTTGTACCGTAATCGTTGGGGTTAGCCGGATCTACTTCAACTATCCAGCCATATTTATTCCCAGCTAGTCCAAAAACGTTACCTTGACCGTACAAATCTCCTTTACTCAATAAAAAAGGAACTTTTTCTGGTTCAAAGGATGTTCCATCAGCGTACACTGGCTCGGGTACCTGTGCCTGAAAATTTTCTTCTGCACTTAATACCGTTCCCCAAGGTGTAGTTCCACCAGCGCAATTACCAAACGAACCAATTATGCGATCGCCAAGTTTGTCAGTGTAGCCAAGTCCTTGCTGTTTGCGAAATACGAGTACGGCAGGACCTGTTGATTTAAGGTATCGTCCGTCTTCTAAACCAGAAATTCCGCTAATACGTCTATCTACATTGCTATTGCTACGTTCCCATTTTCCATCGGCGTTCTTGCGAATGGAAATAATACCTAATCCCTGATCTAATAATGCTTCAGAACTAATTTCTCGTATTTTAGCTTTCAACGGATTGTCTTCTGTTAAAGCATAAGCGTTAACCTCACCTTTCCCTTGAGAATCGGTGTTTAGCTTGCTTATGACTTCATCTATTGGTAACGATTTTCCTATCACCTTACCATACGTTTGTATCCAAGGAATAGCGCTAATGTATTCAAAATTAACTGAGAGATATCCTTCATTTTCTCCCGCTGGCACAAACGATAAATAATCATTGTTGTAACCAAATCGGGAATCACCGACTTTATCGCCCCAAGCAGCAATAACTTGATACTCAAAACCATTTGGTAATACCAAATCATCAACTACTTCATAGTTGCGGTAAGCTTCTTTCTGTTGTTCAGGCGTAAAGCCAGCATTTTGTAATGGAAGGGGACCTTTTACGGGTTGAAATACGGATAACGCCTTATTCTGTGGCGTATTTGGCTGCATAGTTACTTTTTTATCACACCCTGACAGCGAACCAAGTGCAACCGCACCCGCACTTCCTCCCATCAACAAAAAAAAATCACGACGTTTGATACTCATCAGTTTATTTCTTACGACACCAGCATTTTTAGTTAGATAGGAAACAATTTTATATCGCCTTTGTTACTTTAATCGTGAAAGTTTAAGAATAGGTAAGCTTTTTGTAAAAAGTAAGTTAGTTTACAACGCTTTTACTAGTATACTTTCTTTATTTTTCAATAATCACTTTTAAGTAATTACCGCTTATTTGTCTTAGCAAATATGTGTACATTTAAACAGATGAATCTTTAAAGTGTCAACTGTTTTTCATTTTTTATTTGTTTTTTCGAGAGACAAATAATCTAGGTATAATAAGCTTTTCGTAGAATATAATCCAATTTCAACGTGCAATTATTTTTAAATATTAAAAGAGTATTTATTCTTATATAAAAACTGAATATATGTATTTTATATAACTCCATGTTTCTAATTGATGAGCAACAATGTAATCTCTAATGTTCTGTTTGCTACTAGCTGATTGCGTGTTTTAGGATTGAGTCATAAGTATATCTATCTATTTATATAAGTATTCGAGATTGAACAAAATTTCAAATGAACATATACTTTTATAATTCTCTATTCTCCATGTTTCTTAAGACTGATAATCAAGCACCATTGCCGTTAAGTACAAATTCCCGCTTTAAAATCAATTTCAGGGCTGCATATACAAAATGGGTTTAAATTCACGTCTTGCAATTATATTTAATGAAATAGATTACTCTCCACCACATTAATTTTGAGGGATAACACATTTGTAGTGGGAGCGTCTCGCTCCCTCGTGGTAGCGTCTCGCTCCCTCGTGGTAGCTAGCGAGCGAGACGCTCGCACTCCCTCCCGGATACCCATCAAAGCTCCCTCGTGACAACCAGCGAGCGAGACGCATGTCCTGTGTCCTTCAGACACGCTCCGTTAACGGAGCGAGACGATAGTCTTAGGAAGCACTACAAATAAATGTGTTGCCGTTTCAACGATAAGAAACACATTTTTTATTTAAAATCTCAAATCCTTACTGAGCAAAACCTATAAAATGTGTAAGTCAATTCAAAGAAATTTAAAAACCCCCATTCCCTTAATAAAGTAAGGGACATGGGGGTAATAGTTTTCTTTCCATGAAGGAATTTAAATTAGCACTAATTAATAATTAAAATATCCCGATGTACTATTAATGATTTGGCGAAACCCTGAATTAAGAAAGGATTAAGGACGCTGCCCTGTAACAATATAGGCCACTCGTTTACCGATATTGGTTGCATGATCTGCCATCCTTTCTAAACAACGAATTGCTAATGCTAACAGTACAATTGGTTCTACAGAACCTTTGACATCTCGTTGATTGGTTAAAGTATCGTAAACTCTATCGTAAGCTTCGTCTACAGCATCATCGAGTGATTTTATGCTGTTTGCGCCAATTTCGTCTAAATCGGCTAAAGCTCCCAAGCTAGTTGCTAACATTGCTTGAGCGTGACGAGACATTACTGCAACTTCTGGTATGCAAGAATGTGGCTCGTAGGGAAAGAGTTTTACCGCGATTTCGCTTAATCTTCAGCATAATCGCCAATGCGTTCTAAATCGCGCACTAGCTGCATAAACGCACTTAAGCAGCGCAAATCTTGTTCGTTAGGCGAATGCAAGATCATAATCGCCGTGCATTCTACTTCGATTTGCTTATAAAATCGGTCGATTTTTTCTTCTAATAAAGGCAGTTGCTCGACTATCGATAGATCGCGAGCAAATAATGCCTGGTGCGAAAAGCGGAAGGATTGTTCCACTAAAGCACCCATTCGCAAAATATCCCTTTCTAACCGCCTGATGTCGCGTGCTAGTTGAGGTCTTGCAAAATTAGGACGAGTTAGGATAGCTTTCACGCTTGCAGTCTCAAACATGAAGTGATTTTCTTAAATATAATCTTGAACTACGGATTTTGCCATTACTTGGGGAAGATGAATTTGTAGCCACGCACCACCTGTTTGTGGATGATTCATTGCTTTGATTGTTCCCCCGTGAGCAGCTAAAATTTGATCGACAATAGCCAAACCTAAGCCGCTTCCATCCAAAGTTGAATCTCCCTCTCCTTTTATAGAGCGAGAACGTGCTTTGTCTCCTCGGTAAAATCTCTGAAATATGTAGGGTAAATCTTCTCGAGCAAAACCTACGCCGGAGTCTATAATATTTATTTCGAGCAATGGGGAACTTTGATGCTCGTTTTGATTTTTATCTTCTAAAGGTATATTAACATTAACTTCCACCCGGACAACTCCGTTAGGAGGACTGTATTTAATACTGTTATGAATCAGGTTGAAAAATACTTGGTGAAGCCGGGATTTATCAGCGTTTATCCAAGCATTATCAATGTCGGTAAAGGCAAGTTGAACTTTCTGGCGCTGCGCTATAGGTTCTAAGCTTTCCCAAACCGAGTTTATTAACGTTTTTATTTCTAAAGGCTGACAATTTAACTGAGTTGCAGGATTTGTTTCAAGTCGAGTCAAATCCAACCAACTTTGTACTAGCTCAATTAGTCGGTCAACTTCCTTGAGAAGAAGGTTAACCCAACGTACAATCGGTGGATTCACATGGTCTTGTAAAGTTTCCACAACTAAACGCATTGAAGTTAATGGCGTTCTGAGTTCGTGAGCGAGGTCTGAAAAAGCTCTATCGCGTGCTTGGCTCATTTCCAATAGCTGCTGACGATTTTCCAAAAATACTCCTACCTGACCTTGAGGTAAGGGCAACCCGGTAGCCCGTAAAACTACAGACTTCTGTTCTAACATTGCCTCAGCATTCTCACAAGAGGGGTGAAACACCCACTCCTTCTGTTGCGAAGAATGGCGATCGCGAGTTTTCTCGATTAAACGGTCGAGCTCGTAAGAACGTACTACCTCCAACAACAAGCGCACTTGTCCGGGTTGCCATTTTTCTAATGACAGCATTTGACGGGCTTCTTGATTGCACCACAACAGTTGATTTTCTTCATCAACCTGTAGATAACCTAAAGGTGCATTTTCCAACAAATTTTGCAATGAAAACAGTTGCTGCTCCAAGCACTGCTGTCGTTCCTTCAATCTGGCAAACTTATAGGGCCATCCAGCAACGAAAGACTTTCTTTTTGAATAGTCAAAACGTCCGAAATAACGGTGGAACTGTATGGTATACCAAAGCCATAAACAGATGCTTAACCCTAATCCGATGAAAATTCCCAGTAAAAGCATCACAATTGGCAAGTTGCTTTGGGACAGAAGATTAATGATAACGAATAATTATCCGAAGCGATACCCGAAACCCCGAACTGTAACAATATATTCGGGGCGGGAAGGCTCTTGCTCTAATTTCTCTCGCAACCAGCGAATATGAACGTCTACGGTTTTACTGTCCCCGACGAAATCCGGTCCCCATACCTGATCGAGCAACTGCTCTCGGGACCATACGCGGCGAGTATAGCTCATAAATAATTCCAATAAACGGAATTCTTTCGGCGATAAATTAACTTCCTCTCCACGAACCAACACGCGACATTCTTGAGGATATAAAGTAATTTCTTTGTAATTTAAAACTGGAGGTTCTGTAGTCGTAATTAAGCGCTGACGGCGTAACAAAGCCCGACAGCGTGCTACCAGCTCCCTCATGCTAAAAGGCTTACTTAAGTAGTCATCCGCTCCTACTTCTAAACCTAAAACTCGGTCAGTTTCGCTACCTTTAGCGCTCAACATTAAAATTGGTACTGGGTTTCCTTGATGACGAACCAAGCGACAAATATCTAATCCATTTATTTGAGGCAACATTAAATCTAAAATGACTAAATCAAAAATAGCCTCATTATTATTTGCGTCAAAACTTTGGAGTTGCTCTACAGCTAAACGTCCATCAGTCGCAGTATTCACCTCATAACCTTCTCCTTCCAAAGCCAAAACCAGCATTTCCCTAATTAATTCTTCATCCTCTACTACCAAAACACGACTCTTTTGTGCTATGTCAGTCGCGCGAGCATACTTAGTGGATTCGTTGGTATACATTGACTTACAAAAATACGAGGATTTTTACGTTGTAACTTTTAAGCTGTGCTTTGTGGGTATATTTACTTTTATCTAATACTAATTACTATCTTTAGGAAAAATTACCAAAAATGTAACATATGTAACAGCACCCACATTATTATAAAACATTACCGCAAAAGGCAGGCAAAGACCAGTGGCTGCCTTACTTTTTTTTGCAGTGTGACAAAAAAATCTCATTAGTTGTTGACAAAAGTATTTTTATTCAAGTACTATATTGATAGTACAAATGAACTAAACAAGAAATACTTTTTGAATAACAATCTTCAATTGCAGGTAAGGAAACTATTCCAGTGTTTTTACTGTACTGAAATTGATGTAAAAAAGGCTACTCTAATAAATGCAAGGAGTATGTCTTTGTGATATTCATTTGACGAAAATCATCAAACATACTGAAAAAGGAGTCGAAGGGTGAATACAGTTGCAACTAAAGACAGTAAGCAACAATTAATGCAAGCATTTGAGCAAATTCTTGCAGAAAAGCAAAAATTAGATTCAAAAATTGCTACCAAGCAGGAGGAAGCAGAAAAGGAGAAAGACAAAGAAATTTTAGCCGCAGCTTCGGTGTATACCGTTGATGGAATTGTCAAAGGTTTAGCCGATTTACAGTTAGAGTTTGGTACCATCGTCAACGAGCTTTCCGAAAAGCTGAAGACTGAAAACTCGAAATTAGACGAGTTAAACCGTGCGATTGAGGTTGAAACTCAATATTTACAGGAATTGCAAAAAATCCGAATTGTTGCAGACACTCTAGATGTTTTAACTCAAGAGCATCAAGAGAATTTGAGCAAAATCGAAGCAGATATTATCCAGAAAAAAGAAGCATTAGAGAAAGAAAAGCAGCAAATACTTAAAGAGTGGGAAAAAGAGCAGGCTAAATTTACTTTCTCAGAGCAGGAATATAGCGAATCACTAACCAAAAATCGCGAAAAAGAAGCAGAAGAATATCAGTATAAGTTAGAAAATTCACGCAAAATCAACGAAGACAGCTACCAAGAAACAAAGCGTCAGTTGGAAAGAGATTTACAGCTAGCTACTCGCGATAAAGAAAAAGATTGGGTAGAAAGAGAAAAAGTAAATCAACAGCGTCAAGCTTCATTAGAAGAATATCAGAAAAAAGTAGCATCCTTTCCTGCTGAGTTGGATGCTGCATATAAAAAAGCAAAAGAAGATGCGATTAGAAATACTTCTCAAAGAACTAAAGTTGATGCCGATTTATTTGAAAAAGAGTGGGAAGGTAGCAAGCAAAGTTATGAATTAAAAATTGCTTCCTTAGAACAAACTATTGAAAGACAAAAAGAACAGATCGAAAGTATCTCAAATCAGCTACAAGAAACTTTGAAACAATCGCAAGATTTATCGATGAGAGCTTTTGGTAATTCTGTTAAGTAGGGAGTAGGGAGTAGGGAGTAGGGAGTAGGGAGTAGGGAGTAGGGAGTAGGGAGTAGGGAGTAGGGAGTAGGGAGTAGTAAGTAGGGAGTAGTAAGTAGGGAGTAGTAAGTAGGGAGTAGGGAGTAGGGAGTAGGGAGTAGTAAGTAGGGAGTAGCAAGTAGGGAGTAGTAAGTAGGGAGTAGAGAGTAGGGAATAGTAGATTTCCTATTTGCCACGACAAAGACTTAAACTACACGTTCAAATTGCACGTTCAGATTAAAAAAAAAATTTGGAGTATTATTATGTCTGCGAAGAAAATTAATCAAAGAAATACCAAAAATGAAATTTTAGAAGCTTATGATGAGTTGACGAAGGAAAGATTGGAGTTGAAAAAGCAAGTCGATAGTCTTGTGAGAGCAAGTAATTCTGTTAAAACCGAGAATTTTAAAACACCTGAAAAAACACCTATTAATCAATACTCGAAAGTGCAGCAAAAAATGAATTTTACTATTGAAAGTTTAGCAAAAATTCAGTTAGGTTTTGGTAGCTCTGCGAATGAATTATCCGAACAGCTAACCACAAAAGCATATAGATTAGCAGAAATAAAGCAAATTGTAGAAGAACAATTAGAGCAACTACAGCAACTGCACGATTTAGAAGTTGCTGACGATACTTTAGATAATTTGATTGCAAGCTACGAAGAAAATAATTCAGCTTATCAAGAAGAATTTAACCAAGTTTCTGAAACATTAAATCAAGAAATACAAGAATTAAGAGAAGCCTGGAGAAAAGAACAAGAAGATTATCAGAGCAGCATTAAAGAGCGAAATGAAAATTTAAATAAAAACCGTCAGCGAGATACTTCAACATATAAATACGATTTAGAGCGGGAACGTAATTTAGAAGTAGATGAATACGAGCAGCAACAAAAAGAATTATATCGAAATTTAGATGAATTTCAGCAGGAAACTGAAAAACGGTGGAACGAACGAGAAACAGCAATTGCAGACAAAGAAAAACAATTTGAAGAATTAAAAATTAAAGTTGAAGTATTTTCCCAACAAAAAGAATCAGCTATCAGAAAAGCTACAGAGCAAGGAAAAGGTATAGCTGAGTATCAAGGTAAAATCAAAGCTAATTTATTTGCCAAAGAAGTGGAAGGAGAAAAAGCTTCATACCAACAAAGAATACAATCTTTGGAACAGACAATCGGCAGTCAGGAAGAAAGAGTTCAAACCCTTTCCAAACAGCTTGAGTCAGCGCTGAAACAAGTTCAAGATTTAGCGGTTAAAGCGATTGAAGGTTCTGCTAACGTTAATACATATCAAGCTATGAAAGAAATTGCTTTAGAACAAGCGAAAAATCAGGTGAAGAATAAGTAAGTAGGGAGTAGGGAATAGGTAATAAACAATGAGAGAAACCCGGTATCTTGAAGATAACGGGTTTCTGATTGATTGATAAAATAATAAAAAACGTTGCAATGCAACTACATTAGTAAGAACATATATAAGTTAATTAAGCTATATTATTATTCTGCTTTTTAGCTTCTTTACGATTACTAACATACTGTGCGAAACCGAGTTCTCTTCTTTTTGGTCTACCGTAATCGGGTACTCTTTTTCTTTTTCTTGCTGCCCAAGCCATAGTTTTACTCCTTATTTGTATGTATATCTTTGCTATTTATTCTCTCTATCAATAATTGTTAATTAAGGTATGTTATCGTTGGTTTTTTAGCTTGTTTATAAGATTATTAACATACTCCACGAAACCGAGTTCTCTTCTTTTTGGTCTACCGTAATCGGGTACTGGTTTTCTTCTTCTTGCCGAAGCCATAATTATTTTCCTTTTTTATTCGTTTGAATTTGTATTTTTTTTGTCTCTGTATTTGTCTACATTGTCGTTATGTTGATTCCAGAAGATATAACTGTTTAAATTAAACTTTATTGTTTCTTTATCTTGGTTAACTTTATTTTTATAAAGACAAAAACAGAGACGCATTTGCAGCATCTCTGTATAGGAAACCCAATAGTTGAAAACTCTGAATGTTTATATTCAAAAATTTTAAATTTTGATTTTGGATATACGTTTATTTATTATTAGTTGCGAGCTTCAATAAACACTTGCCGTGTAAATGTAAATCCCTACGACTTTGAATACAGTAGTAATAATGACGAATCCGGAAAAAGCACGAATTTAATTTTATTAACTATTTGTAAATCAGGCTTATGAATAAAAATAGGTTCGTAGATAAGAGGCGCTTCAGCGCTACTACGAACCTGCAATATTGTAGATTAGGAATATTTGTATCTAGTTATCAAGCGAAAGTAGAAAAACCATGAGGAGGTATATCTTGAATACGCCCATCACCTACGGCTCTTACTGCTTCACGAAGAGAAATATCGCCAGTATATATAGCACGTCCAACAATAGCACCAGTTACACCTTGAGGTTCTAACGCTAATAAACTTAATAAATCCGTTACCGAACTGACTCCACCAGAAGCAATAATTGGTATATCAATCACAGCAGCTAATTCTCGTAAAGCGTCTAAATTCGGGCCGCTAAGAGTACCATCGCGGTGAATATCGGTGTAAATTATTTCTGCCGCTCCGAATTCCTGCATTTGTACCGCAAGTTGAGTTGCTAAAACTTCCGAAGTTTCCAACCATCCGCGAGTTGCAACTTTACCGTTGCGAGCATCAATACCAACGATAATTTTTTGAGGAAATTCTTCAGCAAGTTGCTGCACTAATTGGGGTTGTTCAACAGCAACCGTTCCCAAAATCGCCCATTCCACACCAATATCAAATAATTTTTGGACGCTTTCCTTATCCCGCAATCCACCACCAACTTCCACAGGTATGGAAACTGCATTTACAATAGCTTCAATCGCAGAAAGATTAACGACTTTACCAGCTTTCGCGCCATCTAAATCGACAACGTGTAACCTAGTCGCACCTTGTTCAACCCATTGTTTAGCAGTATCGGCAGGATTTTCGCCAAATACCTCGGATTTCTCGTAATCACCCTGATAAAGCCGCACGCAACGGCCGGATAATAAATCTATTGCTGGTATTACTTGCATTATTAGTTGATAGTGGTTAGTTGTTAGTTTTAGTGGTTAGGGGTTAGGAGTTGATAATTGATAATTGTTCATTGTTCATTGTTCATTGTTCATTGTTCATTATTGCTTGACGGAAACCTAAGACAACTAAAATATTTGACAGGGTTAAAAATACTTCTGCGCTTCCGTGCAACCAATCGACGTTTGCTAAAGTTTCACCGTAATGTACTTGTGCATAAATACCTGCTGGAATGGTGACGGCGACAAAAATAAGGAGTGCGTAAAATCCATACAAAGCTAACTTTGGGGTTTCGGGGGTACGACTGATAAACCATAAGAAACCTAAGTATGGAAATAACGATAATGCGAATAGGGTTTCTTTGGAAATCATTTTAAACAGTTAACAGTGAGCAGTTAGCAGTGAACAGTTAGCAGTTAGGAGTGTAGAGACGTAGCAGTGCTACGTCTTCTCTACAGTTAGGAGTTTTGAATTTTATTCCCATGCCCTATGCCCTATTCCCAATTTTAATTATTCTGATTTTACAGCTTTTGCGGACGCGGGATTATTTTCGGTATCATCAGTTTTTGTGGAACGATATATCCACCAGGCTGCTGCGAAAAGGGTGAAGTTTCCAATTACTGTCATGCTTGCTTGTAATGTTACTAGCCATTCGAGAGATTCGGAATTATCGAAAAAGTGCCAGGTACAAGCACACATGGCGCTAACTAATGCTGGTAACATACCAAAGGATAAAGCTCCCCAAGCAGGATTACCTATGACTTCGCCGTATTTCCAGATTAGCCATATTGCGGCAATCCATTCTATAACGCTGGAAACATGAATTATCCAAGTGGGAATTGAAAGTGCTTGCATATCAGTTATCAGTGAACAATTATCAACGATCAATTATCAATTACCAGTTACTAATTATGATTTCATAGTTCTTGGCTGTTAATTAATAACTTTTTTCTTCTTTCTCTACCCCTTTACCCCCTTTTCCCCTTCTTCCCCTTCTCTTAATCTTTGTGAAACTTGTTGCGGAAGTACCTTGTAGTGTGTCGCGATTCGTGGGAAATACATGATGGTGGAGAATAACTATTTTTCCGTTTATTAATCCAAAATCTAAAATCCAAAATAATTATGCGTGCTTTATTATCTGGGTATTACGGGCAAGGAAATGGTGGTGATGAGGCTTTGTTGGCTACGCTTTTACAAATGCTTCCGTCTTCGGTGACTCCTGTGGTTCTTTCTGGCAATCCTGAAGAAACTCAAGATCGTTATGGTGTTGAAGCTTGCGAGCGTAAGGCTTTTAACACGGTGATGCAGTCTTTACGTTCTTCCGATGCTTTTATTTGGGGTGGTGGTAGTTTGATTCAAGATGCTACTAGCGCTATTAGTCCATTTTACTATTCTGGGTTGATGGCGATCGCTCAAAAAAGAGGGATGAAAACTGTGGCTTGGGCGCAAGGTATTGGTCCTCTGAAACGTAATGCTACCAAGTGGTTGGCGCGTCAAAATTTTCTTGGCTGTACTGGGGTAAGCGTTCGCGATTCGGCTTCTGCTGCTTTATTAAATGAATGGGAAGTGAATCACGTGCTGGCACCAGATCCGGTTTGGGCACTGGAATCTGTTTCTACGCCAGGTATTTGGGATACTCCCGCTCCCAGAGTTGCGGTAACATTACGCGCTCATCCCGAACTTACACCAACGCGCTTGGGTAATTTAACTAAAGCTTTGGTTGATTTTCAAAAGGCTACAGAAACCTTTATTTTGCTGATACCGTTTCAAAAAAGCAAAGATTTGGCTATAGCTCAAGCAATTCAACCAGCATTAAAAGATGTCAGTAAAATTATCACCGTAGAAGAACCCAAAATATTAAAAGGTATATATAACGGTGTCGAAATGGCGATTGGAATGCGCTTGCACAGTTTGATTATGGCTGCAAGTAAAGGCTGTCGCTGTTTTGCGTTGAGTTACGATCCTAAGATTAATCGGTTGATGGAAGAATTAGAAATGCCGGGATGGGATATTGATGATTTACCCCATGATGCAAATGCGATGAGTACGGCTTGGATTGAGCATTTTGCAAATGGGGAAGCGCTTTCGGATGACAGAATTAAATTTATTACCGATAGAGCTTCGATACATAAAGAGGTTTTGCAGAAAGCTTTGACGTGAATTAAAAATAATAATTTGGACGGGCAGGGATGCCCCGCAGTCGCTACAACGGAGGGAACCTCCGCAACGCGCTGCTCTCCATCCCACAAGAATATATTCACCAGTCATTATGTAGAGACGTAGCAATGCTACGTCTCCCTAATGTAGCGGAATAACGCGAAATTTTATATTTAGGAGAATAACGCGCAATTCATGTATATGGTATTTTTCCGAATTATTCGTTGAAATCGAAAAATACGGAGACGTTGCACTGCAACGTCTCTACACATTTGTCGGAATAACGCGAAATTGCCGTCGAACGCAAATTTGATTTTCAACGCGGAGGTTCGCAGAGGGGATATTTCATCTATGTGTTAAGAAGGAATAGCGGTACTTTTATTGACTGTTAGCTGTTTGTTGGTGGTGCGTTGATATGTCTGAATTAAATAAAAATAAATCATTTCATTACAGTAGCTTTTCGGAATTTTGTTTTCATAAGGATGAGTTACCGCCGGAGACGAGACATACTGTTGAGGTGTTGTTAGAAGTTGCTGGTACTGATGATTGTTTGGAAGCGGAAAGGGTTCTTTTGAATGAGAGAGAATTAGAATTAGGAGATTGTAATATTAGTGATTTAACTCCACTAGCAACTCTAAAAGAATTAACTCACTTATGGCTTTATTGTAATGATATTTCTGATTTAACTCCTTTACAAGGACTCGTTAATCTTACACATTTAGATCTGAATATAAATCAAATTAGTAATATTGCTCCGCTAAATAAACTAACTAAATTAAATATTTTACTTTTAGGTGAAAATAAAATTAACAATATTAGTCCTTTAGAAATATTAATTAATTTAAAAAAACTAGATTTAGATAATAATCAGATAAATGATATCAGTCCATTAAAGAACTTAAATAAACTAGCAAATATAAGATTATATGCAAATAATATAAGTGATTGGACTTCACTGTATAATCTGAAAAAAATATCTGAATTAGATATTAGTTGTAATCAAATCACTGACTTGAAAGTATTGCAACCTTTAAAATATATTAATAAGCTTGACATTTCAGGTAATCCACTTGCCGGATTAAATTCTCCAAAATCCTTAGTTGATAAATGTCAAAAACTTCTATCTACACCGTTAAATTATCAAAGAACTATAGAAGTAGTAAATTTTGCTTATTATTGTATTGGTTTAAATCAACCCAAAGTCATTTTTACAAGCAATTATAAATCCTGGTATATAGAGATTATAAATTTGCTGAAATTAAATAATATACCAAATCAAAGTTTAAAATCTTTTATTCTACAAAAAAAAAGACAAGCAATCGAAATTAATAAATTGGTATTTGATAATCAATTAGATTTTTTACACCAGATAAATAATAAAATACCAAATAAATCAATAAAAGAACTTGCTAAATATGAATTAAATAAATCAATAATGTTTGGAGAAGTAAATTCAGCGCTATATCTGATAGTAAGAAGTTTAGCTTTTAAACAACTAAATAATTCCAGTCTAAAACCAAATTATGAAGCTTACAGCACTGTAGAAAATATTATCACTTCCGAACAAATAATCCACCAAATCTACCTCATCGAAACCTACCAATCCTTACTAAACATAACCCTCGACGAAAAAACTCAACAATGGTACGACTGCTTAAACCAACTCCTCGAACATTGCGGATGGTTTATTCCTTTTGAAGACGTTTGCATTGTGTGCGATCGCCCATCAAAATTTTCCTTAGATTCAGAAACTCGTCTCCACGCTGAAGGGGAAGCGGCAATTCAATTTGCTGACGGATACGGTTTGTATTACTATCACGGAATTTCTTTACCTGAAAAATACGGTAAGGTGCATCCGAATCAATGGCAAGCAAGATGGTTGTTGGAAGAAAACAATGCTGAATTACGTCGGATTTTAATTCAAGCTATTGGCTACAACCGTATTTGTGACGAATTACAAGCGATTCAATTAGATTCTTGGCGCGAATATGACTTAATCAAAATTGATGCGGTGAGTAATGTAGAACCGATAGTTTTACTGAAGATGATTTGCCCCAGCACCGGATATACTCATGTTTTGCGGGTACCTCCCAATATGGTATCTGCAAGAGAAGCGATAACTTGGATAAATTGGGATGTAGATCCAGAAGAGTTCGCTGTAGAAAGTTAGAGGTAAAGTTTTACATATTTTTGACCTCTCTTTAAACCACTAAACCTGTAATGAGAGAGGCTTTAAAAAAGTTATTTTCCTATTCCCCCTTCCCTGGTAGGGAAGGGGTTAGGGGTTAGGTTTCCGAGATTGATAATTGATTAAAAAATGCACTTTAGCTAACATTTCTCATGATTAAGCCAAAAATCAAACGTAAAATGCCAAAGTGCCTCCAGTGTCGCTTTTACCAAGGCAATATTATTGTTTGCAAAATGTATCCTAATGGCCCCGAAGATCGATCGTGTCCTCACTATGCACCAGATCCGGATGTTTATCTAGATGAAGGGGAACGGGGAACAGGGAACAGAAGAAAAAGACAATATTAACAGCTTAATAACCAAAATTTGATTATTTACAGTTTATGAAAATACAGAAACCCGGTATCTTCGAGATACCGGATTTTTATATGTTTACAAATGATTTAACAATGCGATATAGCAATTTTCGGTGAATCGGATACATTCAAAACCTCACCCTCTTTCCCTCTCCTTATTAAGGAGAGGGATGTCCGTCAGGACAGGGTGAGGTAAAGCGATATTATCTACGCAGCAACAGCAACTTCTTCTTCATAAGGCATGAAGGTTTTCTTGGTAGCGTTACAGATGGGACAATGCCAATCTTCGGGAATGTCCTCGAATGCTGTTCCCGGTGCAATTCCAGAATCTGGGTCGCCGATTACGGGGTCGTATATCATCGAACATTGACGGCAAATCCATTTCTGTGTTGCTGGGTCGCCGCTGGCTTTCTTTTCTGCGGCTGTTTTACCGTTTAGCGTTTCTAAGGCTTCCGTATATTGATTTGCATGGTGGTGTTCTACGCTAGTTAGCAAACCAAATGTGTGCGTAGCTTTACGGAAAATATCAGCGTGTTCGCGGGATTCTTCTTCCTGAGTTTTAAATTCCTCTTCAGCTTTCCCATCTCTATCCGCACGCGCTTCTTGTGCAAAACCCGGATACATGGTTTCGTACTCGTAGGTTTCACCTTCCACCGCTAATTCCAAACAGCGAGTTGCGATCGCCTTTTTCTGTTCTTCGGTTAAAGAGTCAGCATCATCCACCATCAATTCCGGATGCATCAACCGAAAGTGAGCGAAAGCGTGTTCTGTTTCTTGATTCGCAGTATCCTTAAAAAGCTTGGAAAGCTCCTTCATTCCCAACTTCTTAGTAACTTCCGCAAAAAACAAATACTTACGATTTGCCATCGACTCTCCACCAAAAGCCGCTTCCAAGTTTTTAGCGGTGTTGGAATTTGATAAATCCATACTATGCAACCTCTCTTTAATAGTACGCAGACAAGATTACTGCTTTAGCATTGCTTGTTAAGCGTAGTCGTTATGAATTTGATTATAGCTTATCTGAAGTCATTATGACTATGAATATTTTTGGGAGGGGGAAGAGGGGGGAGAGGGGGAGAGGGGGAGATGGGGAGATGGGGAAATAATTAGCGAGTAAGATGCTCGCACTACTAACAACTAACAACTAACAACTAACAACTAACTTGGAATCTGTATTTCCGCTGTTGTAGTTGATTTGAAAACTCATTTATAACCGTAATTAAATTTGGAAATTGGGAATAGCCTATATGAGAAATGAAAAACGCAGCGATTTTTCCCAAGAAATTATCAAAAAAGGTTATGAAATTCAGCGACAGTTAGCGAAGAAAGCGGGAAGACGGACTTTGTTAGCGCGGGATGTAGATTCTCAGGAATTGGTAGTTATCAAGTTGCTGGCTTTTAGTAATGATTTTTCTTGGGAAGATTTAAAATTATTTGAGCGAGAAGCCCAGACTCTACAAACTTTACAGCATCCGGCAATTCCGCGCTATGTTGATTACTTTGAATTAGATGGGAAGAGTGGTAAAACTTATGCTCTGGTGCAAAGCTATATCGAAGGTGAGTCTTTAGAAGAACATTTAAAAGCGAAAGGAAAATTTACTGAATTAGAAATTAAAAATATTGCTAAATCGCTGTTAGAAATACTGATATATTTACATCGTCGTCAACCACCTTTAATTCATCGCGATATCAAACCCAGCAATATTATTTTGGCGGAACATCCTTATTTGGTAGATTTTGGTTCGGTACAAACTTTAGCAAATAAAGGTGGTCAAACCGTTACTGTGGTAGGAACTTACGGTTATATGCCACCAGAACAATTTGGTGGTGCTGCGACTGCGGCTTCCGATTTGTATAGTTTGGGAGCGACGTTGATAACTTTGGCTACGGGTATTCAGCCAGCGGATTTACCTCAAGAAGATATGCGGATTGCATTTGAGGAAGTCGCTGATTTGACACCGGGATTTGTGCAGTGGTTGGGATGGTTGATTGAGCCGAGTTTGGATAAACGTGCTTCGTCGGCTGAAGTTGCTTTAGAGGCTTTGGAAACTGGGAGAATTATTAAGACGGAATCATTAAAAATAACTCAGTATAAGCCAATCGGTACTTGGAAATTGTTCTGGCATATTATCTGGCGCAGCATTGCTGTTGGAGGTGGAGTTGTAGTGACTGCTGCTGCTATCTACGGTACGGCAGTATTTCCAATGGGTGGCACTTTCTTAGGGATAATGTATGGTTTTTCAATAGGTATTCCTTTGGGTTTAACTAATGGAATTTTAGTTGGAATTATTACTCGCTTATTTTTTTATCCTTTAAAAAACTCTTTTTTATATCGTCGTAGAACGACTTTACTGAGTATGTTTCTTTCTAGTGCTATTGGTGTAATTTTGTTTAGTGGAATGGTTTATTCTAGTCCATCAGACTTGCAGGGAGGGCTTTTCTTTGTACTTGCTCCTTTTCTTATATCTGGATTAAGTATGAGTTTAGCCACGAAATCTTTTGCTCGTTGGTATGAACAGCAATCTAGGTTTCCAGGGCATAAATTATGACAATTGATGCATTGTTTAATAATTTGCATTTCAAAGAAATAATATTAGTATTTTAATTAAAAATGATAAATCAAATATTAAACGAACGCTATCAAATTCAGCAGGAATTAGGTAGGCAAACAGCAAGAAGAACTTTTTTGGCTGAAGACTTAGAAACACAGCAAAAAGTTGTCATTAAATTACTATTATTAGGAGAAGATTTCGATTGGCAAGATTTAAAGTTGTTTGAACGGGAAGCGGAAACTTTAAAAACTTTAAATCATCCAAATATTCCTCGTTATCTCGATTATTTTGAATTCAAGGATGATGAGAATAACGGTTTTGTATTAGTACAAACTTATGTAGAAGGGAAAACTTTAGAACAACATTTACAAGCTGGAAGAACTTTTAGTGAAGATGATGTACAAGAATTAGCTAAGTCATTACTTGAAATTATGACTTATTTACATCAACACGAACCACCCGTAATTCACCGCGATATCAAACCTAGCAATATTTTATTAACAAATCGTTCTGGTAATAGTGCAGGAAATATTTATTTAGTAGATTTTGGTTCGGTACAAACCGTTGCAGCAACAAATGGTGGAACAATTACTGTAGTAGGAACTTACGGATATATGCCACCGGAACAATTTGGTGGAAGATGTGTTGCTGCTTCCGATCTATATAGCTTAGGTGCGACTTTAATCTTTTTAATTACGGGTTTGCATCCGACAGAATTACCTCAAAAAGATTTACAAATTCAGTTTCGTCAAACAGCTAATTTTAGTGAGGAGTTTGCTGATTGGTTGGAGTGGATGACAGAGCCAAGTTTAAGTCAGAGATATAAATCTACTGAAGAAGCAATAAAAGCTTTAGAAAATCCCGTACCAAGACAAAAAACAACTTCGCTATCAAAACAAAAAAAGGAGAAGCCACCAGGTAGTAAAATTCAACTCTATAAAGATATTGATGGTTTAGAAATAGTCATTCCTCCACAAGGATTTAAGCTTCTTCAAATTGCTTTAATTTCTTTAGTGTCACCCTTTGCGATTGGATTTGATTTATCCGATATTAGTAGACAACTTTATAGACAAGAAACAAGTGATTCAGCTTATTTAATGAAACACATAGTACAAGCCTTTGGAATTATATTTATTTTGCTTATCATTCTTTGGGCATTCTTTAAACGTACCCGACTAAAGATAAGTAAAAGTAGCGTTTCATATATTTATGAACTGATTGGGATTAAATGGAAATTTCGCCAACAAAAATTAATAATAAATAAATATCAATTAGGACTTATACACCCTAATTCACAAGAACTTTCTCATCAATACGATCATTTGAGTTTAGAAGAATTGCAATGGTTAGCGCAAGAAATCGACGATTATTTAGATGTACCTATTTCTAAAGTTTAATTTTGTTCGTAGTAAGGACTTTAGTCCTCAATAATGCGGAAATAAGGAATAAATTCCTTACTACGAACCTATGCCTTTTGATTATCCGACTTAAATCTTCCTTCTACAAAATCGCGCTTTTGTAAATGCTTGGTATTGCGTCCAGTTACCCGTTTACGCCACATTCTAAAGCTGGATTCTTTCATATAGCGACGCATGATATCTATAACTTCTTTTTCGCTTAAACCAAATTGAGTTTCAATTGCTTCAAACGGTGTTCTATCTTCCCAAGCCATTTCGACTACGCGATCGATAGTTTCAGGACTTAATTCTGGTAATTTACTCATAATAAAAGGTCAAAGGTTAAAGGTTAGAGGTCAAAGGTTTAAATTTATTTAATAACTCATAATTCATAACTCATAACTCCTAACTTCCCATGCCCTATGCCCAATCCCCTATGCCCTATGCCCCATTCGCCATACTGACAATTCCAGACCATTGAACTTTTCCTTTTTTAGCGCGACGGTGGGAGAAGAAGTTTTCGGGGTTTTGGTAGGTACAGTATGGTGCTAGGGAAATTTGCTCGGGACTGATTCCTAGTTGTTCTAGCTGTAATGCGCTTACCTGCCGCACGTCTATACGGACTTTTCCGGGTTCTGAGTCGGGAAGTAAAGGGGAATTATCTATTTGTTGTAAGCCGTTAATAATTGCTTTTTCGTCTTCTTCTGGTAAAAGTGTTGCTCCTAATTGTGCTGCAACGTCTTCGGACACTTGATAAACTTCTCCGGCAATAGATGGGCCCCATTGCAATTCGTAAGTCTTGCAGTTTGCTTCCTTGAGATTGCATCCTAGAGATAGCTTGAGGAACTATTTTTTTCGCCGTACCGCGCCATCCTGCATGAACTGCTGCTACCTGCCCCGTCTTGATATCGCCAATTAATGCTGGGGTACAGTCAGCACTTGCCGTCCACACAGCTTGTAAAGGGCGATCGCCGATCAAACCGTCTGCTTTAGCAAAGGTTTTTTCACCTACTTGCTCTACTTCATCTCCACCTAAAGAAAGTTTGTGTTCAATTTCTCGTGGGGTGAGAACCTTATTGCCATGTACTTGTTTGAGACGATAAGATGAAGCTTCTTCGTGAAGTATTTTGGTCATATCTTCAAGACTGTGAGACCAGAACTGTTGGGTAAAAAAGCCATGAGGAAATTCTTCGAGCAGACTGCAACTCAAATAGGGCAATTCCTGCCAACTGCGCCAGTGCCAAGTATGCATAATAGTTTACCTTTTTAGTTTTTGTCTTAATAAAAATCAATATTTCCAATTCATGCTAGCTTGAATAGGCTAGTTTCGGTCAGTAACTGTGGTATTAAATAAACAGAAGCTGCAAGCTGTTCTTTCGGTAGAAGGTAAAAATACTGAGTTACCTTTTGGCTTGCATATTTTTGAAAGCGTCGCTTCAACAAACAAAACTTTGTGGGAATTGCTTGCTCAGAAATCGGGTTCGAGATGTGTAGTAATTGCAGCCGAACAAACTGCCGGACGCGGACAATGGGGTCGGAGTTGGGTATCTGGGCAAGATGGACTGTATCTTTCTTTCGGTTTTGCTCCTCAATTAGATATAAATTCAGGCTATCAGTTAACTTTAGCAACAGCATGGGGGATTGCCGAACAGCTCAGAAAGTATGGTGTTGATGTTGAAATCAAGTGGCCTAACGATCTAATCTTAGATGGTCGTAAGTTGGGCGGAATCCTCACCGAAACCAAAGTTCGCGCTGGTAAAATTACTCAAGCGGTAATTGGAGTTGGGATTAACTGGAAAAATCCGGTTCCCTCTAGTGGAATTAATTTATATTCTTGGAATCGTCAAGCAAATACAACTCAAATTTCTTGTTTAGAGAAATTAGCTGCCGTGGTTTTGCTGGGAATAGATTCCGGTATACAGTGTTTGGAGAGAGAAGGAGTCAATATATTATTGTCTCGCTATATCAAATTACTTTCTAATATGGGCGAACAAGTTCACGTTAACGATGATTTTTCTGGAACCGTAGTCGGCGTTACTACGACAGGAAATCTTCATGTTCGCAGGTCAGCTCCAGATACCTTATCTGTAACACCAGCATCTATTTACCTCCAGCCCGGTACAATCAGTTTAGGCTACCGTAAATATAAGGATTAAGTTGCCACTTCTTGTCCAAAATTTTAAAATTGGACGAGAATTTACTGAGATTATCTGATTTGTCAGCCAATGAAGGGATTTTGGATTTGCGATTTTGGATTGTCCCCATAAATAAATTTAGGGGCTTGAGGATTTTGGATTCACCATTTTAGGTTTTTCCATAGTTGAAACTAAGGTCTTGAAACCATTCATAATTCAATCCAAAATCTAAAATCTGAAATTTTTGGTCATAGTTACACTCTTGTTGATTATTTAAACCAATGACGCAGCACAAAAATGGCGATAACAATTCGCAGTCGGCATGGCAGCGGTCGCTACCAGCACAAAGCCTTTGTTGGCTTGGTAGCTTTAGCTTACTAAGCAGCGGCTTTGTAGTTGCTCAAACATCTCCTGGAATAGACAATATTGTTCCTACTGTGAAAATACAGGCAAGGAGTGCTAAAAAAGTAACCACAGGTAAAGCTGTTACTATCAGTGGCGCTCCGAAGCCGGAGTCGTCTAAACCTAAAGTCGAATTTTCTCAACGTCGAACCAAGCTCAGACAAAGATTATCGAAAAAAAAATCTTCGCCTTCTTCAAGTTCTAAAAAGCCAAAAGTCAAAGTTACTACTAATAAAAAAGGTGCGAGTACTTTAAGAAGTAGATTAAAACGCTCTCGCACTAATTCTGTAGTCGTCAAGCTCAAAAAGAAAGCGCCGACTAACAGTCCAAGAGTAGTAATTAAAAAGAATAATCCTAATAGAGTAAAGCCAACTGCGCCAAAAACTCGTATTGCTTCACCTAAAAAGCCAAGGACAATTCTTCCTAGAACTACTACCGTAAGAAAACCCAAGAAAGATTACAACAACGCTTTAATCGATCCGACAAATTACGGTAAAAAGTACCAAGCACCTAATTCTGTAGTGATTACAGGGCGTAAAAGCGGTTGTACGTCTATCGCAAGCAGACAAGGAATTTCCGGTAATTGCGCTGTTTCTAGAGGTCAAAATGCTTCTAAAAAGACTCAGACAGCGAAGAAAACCACACCTAGCTGGTTAAAAGCAAGTCAAGATGCTTCTATTGCTAAGGTTGCACCTTCAAGAAGCGTTGCTGCAAAAACCAAAAAAATAGCTGCATCTCCTAAAAAGGTAAGTTCAACAGAAGTAACCAAAACTGTATTACCATCTCCCGCAGCTAAGACTTATCGTGCTACCAAAACTATTAAACAGGTTGCTTCTGCGACTCCGAATGTAGTTAAGAAAGCCGTTAAGTCTGTTACTCCAGCTATTCGTACTAATGTTGCAAATAGAGTTGCTTCTCGCAGCGTTTCTAAGCAAGCATATAGTTCCAATCGCTTTATTCCACAACCTAGCAGCTTTACTCCCCAGGCTACAGTTAGTCAAGAAGCCATTGCACCAAGCGGTGGAATGCTACCAGCGCCAATGATGGCTAACAACTTCGCACCTCGTCCGAGTGCTGTAGCTTACGATATTCCGCTTGCATCGGCACTACCAAAAGTTGCTTATAGCCGTTCTGCTTACAGTTCTAACTATAATGGCACCGGATTAGTATTTCCTCTTTCCGTGCCCTCTGCAATCAGTTCCGTATTTGGTTGGAGACAACATCCTTTAACTGGCAATCAGCGTTTCCATTCGGGTATAGATTTGGCCGCAGCAACTGGAACTCCGGTTTTGGCAGCTTATTCAGGACAAGTCGAAATTTCTGATTGGGTAGGCGGTTACGGTTTAACAGTTGTCTTAAATCACAACAGCGCCAAACAAACACTTTACGGACATATGTCCGAACTATTTGTTCGTCCCGGCCAGTGGGTAGAGCGAGGAACCGTTATTGGTCGCGTGGGCAGCACAGGTAATTCTACCGGTCCCCACCTACACTTTGAAACACGTCAGTTAACTCCTAACGGTTGGGTAGCAACAAATCCAGGCGCACAATTACAGCAAGCGCTTAATCAGTTCCTACAATCTTTACAAACTGCACAAGTTGTCGAAGAACCTGGCAGTTAGGGACAAGGGGACAAGGGGACAAGGGGACAAGGGGATGGGGTGATAATTCCTAACTACCAATTACCAATCCCCAATCCCCAATCCCCAATCCCCAATCCCCAATCACCTACTCCCTTTTCACAAATACCCATGTTCGGCTAAGAATGTGGGTGTGATTTCATTTTGGGTAGTTCCAGATGAAATAGAATTATTTTCTTTGCCAAAATAAATAAATTTCTCTACGTATTTACCGAGGACATCACCTTCTAAATTGACTAAACTACCGGGAATTAAATCGCGAAGATTTGTTTCGGCATAGGTTACGGGAATCACTGCTACTTTAAACTGGGAAATCTCTGGCTCATATTCAGCCACAGTAAGGCTGATGCCATTGATAGCAATGCTGCCTTTGGGTACTATATAACGGTCAATCGTATGAGATGCGCTAAATGTCATTTCCCAAGAAGTCGCTGTCTGTTCGGCACATATTAATTTACCAATACCGTCAACGTGTCCCATCACAAAATGACCGCCGACTTTACTACCAACCCGCAAAGAAGTTTCTAAATTGACGTAGCGATGTCGATCTACTAGTTCTCCTAAAACGGTGCGACGCAAAGTTTCCGGGGAGGCAGTGGCAATAAAACCGTCTTTGGTAATATCTTCTACCGTCAAGCAAACTCCATCTACTGCTACGCTATCTCCATAAGCTAAGTCTTGCATAATTGCCAACCATGAAGAGTCCGAGCAGGTAATTTGCCAAGAATCATCTTCTAGCGGTTTCATCGTTCCTAATGCTTGAATTATTCCTGTAAACACGGCTTTTTTGTGCGACTAACTCTATATATTGCTTATTTTCAACTTAAATTAATTAGTAATTCTGCCATAGTTTGTTGTTGTTAAGTATTATTTGTTACCTCATAATGTATAAAACTATAAACACATTTATAACGAACACAGGGCAAAAGGTGGGTAAGTAGACTATTGTAGAACCAATAAGGTTAGAATGACCGCTGGTGTTCGCAACCTTTGGGAGTTTAATATAAGCAATTATAGAAGCAGGGAGACTTATGTGTAAGGTTTTTCAAACTTGTTCAGGCAAGAGTATTATTTGTTACCAAAATTATAGAAGCGCTCAAAGGAATGTAGAGGCATAGCCGATGATTGAAATGAAAGTTGCTGGTATCGCGTTGGATGCAATTACTCGCAGTCCGATAGTACTTTTAAAAGATGCAACAGACCGCCGCGCTTTGCCAATTTACATTGGTCAAGAACAGGCAAGAGCAATTATGGCAGCACAGGAGAATCAAAAAGCTCCTAGACCATTAACTCACGATTTGATTGTGAATATCCTAGAGGGGTGGGATATGGTTTTAGATAAAATAATTATCCACACCCTGCAAAAAGACACCTTCTATGCATCTTTAATCTTAAAGCAAGGTGACACTCAAAAGGAAGTTGATGCTCGTCCTAGCGATGCGATCGCCGTTGCATTGCGTACAAATGCACCAATTTGGGTGATGGAAGAAGTGGTTGCAGAAGCTTCAATTCCGGTAGATAGAGATGCAGATGAAGCCGAAAGAGAAGCCTTCCGGGAATTCGTTTCTAATCTCCGTCCAGAAGATTTAATCAAGCGTTTTGGTGACAGTACTAGTAATAGTTAACGATTTTAGATTGGGGATTTTGGATTTTGGATTACAGCTATATTTTGATTAATATTCGTTAGAAACTTTCTACTCAATAATCTAAAATCTAAAATCCAAAATCCAAGCAGGAGAAAGATGCAATACCGACGCTTCGGGAAAACAAATCTACATTTATCAGTGTTTTCCTTGGGAACAATGCGCTCCACCGCTTCACTTGCAAATGCAAGACGAACTATTCAAGAAGCAATAACGCAAGGGATTAATCATATAGAAACTGCTGGTGGTTATGGTAAAAGTGAGGAGTATTTAGGTGAAGTGCTTAAAGCCGGGTTGTGTGTATCCCGCGATAAGCTGTATGTTACCAGTAAAATCCCACCCAGAGTTGATGCTGATTCGATGCGTCGGTGTATCAATAAATCTTTGGAAGATTTGCAGCTAGATTATCTTGATTGTTTGGCTATTCATGGCTTAAATACATGGGAGCATCTTGAGTGGGTGCGGGCTGAAAATGGCTGTATGCAAGCGGTACGAGAAGCCGTAAAGTCTGGTAGAGTACGTCACGTAGGTTTTTCTACCCATGCACCCTTAGAAATAATCTTGGCAGCGATTAATACAGATTTTTTTGAATTTGTTAATTTGCATTATTACTATTTTTTTCAGCGTAACGCCGCAGCGGTTGAGTTAGCTGCTGAAAAAGACATGGGTATATTTATCATTTCTCCTGCGGATAAAGGAGGAAGATTATATACACCACCCGAAAAATTAAAAGAATTAACTGATCCGTTTTCTCCCCTAGAATTAAACTATCGTTTTTTACTCAGTGACTTTCGTATAACAACATTGAGTGTCGGCGCTGCAACTGCCTCGGAATTAATTGAACCTTTAAAATCTGCCAACAACGACGGGGAATTGAGTTTAGAAGAAACTTCGGTATTTGAAAAATTAGAAAAACATCAAAATACAGTTTTAGACGCAGAAAAATGCAGTCAGTGTTATGAATGCTTACCCTGCCCAGAAAATATTAACATTCCCGAAGTATTGCGACTGCGGAATTTAGCGGTTGCATACGATATGACAGACTACGGAAAATATCGCTACGGAATGTTTGAAAATGCCGGACATTGGTTTCCAGGGATGAAGGGGAGTCGGTGTACAGAATGTGGGGAATGTTTACCCAGGTGTCCCGAAGAATTGGATATTCCCGCTTTGTTGAAAGATACTCATCAAAGGTTGAAGGGGAAAGAAGGGAGGAGGTTGTGGGAGTAGAGATTTGAAATTTTAACGACGGATGCGTTTATGTAGGAATTTTGTCAGGTATATGACGCGGGGAATAATAATGTTTTAACGTCACGCACTAATAAGCATTTGTAAGAGATTATGATTGCCGTAGTTTATTCCCTTAATATTGTAAGTAGCATCGGTTATGAAATCTAATCAGCGAAAAGATGTTTAAAAATATCAAGATAGAAAATTTCCGCTGTTTTAAATCTTTTGAACTTCAGCAGCTTGGCAGAGTAAATTTGCTTGTTGGTGAAAATAATAGTGGTAAAACATCAATATTAGAAGCAATTCAACTTTTGTGTTCGCGGACTAACCTTGAACCACTCAGCGAAATGATGATTCATCGAGGTGAATATTTTTGGGATGATGATGGTAAAGCAAATCGTGAACTTGATATTAAACATCTTTTTTATGGTCATGAAATTGAGCCAAGTTTAAAAATATCTATATCAAGTTTGCGGCTAGATAATACTAGCGAACAACTAAATTTATCAATAGCAAGACGTTCAGAATCACTATTAGATTTGATAAATAATTTTGAGGGTATTGCTCGTTCTTCTAAATATAATGTTCCAGAAAGTATAATTAAACAGATAGAAATACTTAAAGACGAATCAAAGAAACAAGTTAGCATTACCCTTGAGAATAAATTTTTTCATAATTTGGAAGAATTAGAGTTTTCGGTAGAGTATATTTATGGCAATAATTCAAAAGAAAGAAAAATGCTTCTTTCGCCAAATCGTTGTCTTGATGAAAATCTTGTAAGCAATTCTTCTAAAGATATAAGGAATCAGCAACAAAAAGCTCTGTTTGTAACATCCTCATCTTTAACAACACATAAGATGATTGAATTATTTGACAGCGTAGTACTTACTGATGATGAGAATCTTGTATTAGAAGCGCTTCAAACGATAGAACCCAATATAGAAAAAATTGCTTATGTTAATGTTAACCCTTATGTAATCAGAAATTCTTTTGAATCTCGTAGTGGTTTTGTTGTACGTCTTTCTGATAGCAATCAGCGCGTACCTATTGGCAGTATGGGAGATGGTGTATGGCGGATGTTGGGACTTTCTTTAGCAATTGTATGCGCCCAAGATGGAGTACTATTTGTAGATGAAATTGATACCGGACTTCATTTCACTGCCATGTCTGATATGTGGAAATTAATTTGTAAAACAGCTAAAGAATTGAATGTGCAGGTTTTTGCTACTACACATAATAGTGACTGTTGGAGAAGTTTAGCAAGCATTGTTGAAACAGAAGAAGATGCTACAAAAGATGGAATTACAATTCAACGTATCGAGAAGGATAAAGATGTAGCAGTATCTTTTAACGAACGTGAAATTGTCATCGCAGCCGAAAGAGAAATTGAGGTGCGATGATTTAATGGCAAAGAAAAAGAAATATATTTCAAAGAAGTTGATAGTAGAAGGGGAACAAGATAAAAGAGTTATTCCAGAATTTATTGAAGCTAAAGGAATTTCTTGGGGAGAAAGACGAGATACAGCGATTGTTGATATTGAAGTTTATGGTGGTAATCAATTTATAGATTCAGATTTTATTGGAACTGAATTAAAAGCTTCTGGTTTGACAAATTTGGGATTAATAGTTGATGCAGATGATAATCCTTCAGGATGTTGGGAAAGTATAAGAAACGCTTGCTTAAAGATAATGCCCGATTTTCCACAAAAATTACCTAATACAGGATTAATTCATGAAAATAATGGGATTAAATTTGGTGTCTGGATAATGCCAGATAATCAACAAAAAGGAATGTTAGAAACTTTCTTGGCATATATGGTTACAGATAAAAATGAATATCTTTGGAAATACGCCCAAGAAGTAGTTAAAGAAGCGAAAAATAAAGGCGCTGCATTTAAAGATTCTCATTTTGATAAAGCTAATATCTACACTTGGCTAGCTTGGCAAAACGAGCCTGGTAGACAGTTACATCAAGCTATTAAAGAACGTATTCTAAATCCAAAGCATCCGAAAGCGGAAATGTTTTTTAATTGGTTTAAAGCTTTGTATGATTTATAGAGATTTTTGATAAACGTATACAATTATTCAATGCCCAATCATGCAAATAACTCAACAGCGCTATTACACACCTGAAGAATATCTGGAATTAGAAGAAACTGCTGAGAATAAAAACGAATATATTGACGGAGAAATTATTCCGATGGCAGGTGCATCTACCAATCACAATCGTATAGCAGGTAATTTATATTCTGCTGCTAACTTTGCTTTCAGAAAGGAAAATTATGAAGCTTTTATCAGCGATGTACGTTTGTGGATACCTAAACGACGAATATATTTTTATCCCGACGTGATGATTGTGGCTGGTGAAGCGGAGTATTATAATAACCGCACGGATACGATTTTAAATCCACAGATGATTATAGAAGTTTTATCCAAATCAACCAAAGGTTATGATAAAGAAGGTAAATTTGAAATTTATCGTACAGTTGAATCTTTTCAAGAATATCTATTAATTGACCAAACTAAAATTCGTGTCGAGCAGTATTTCAAAACTGGAAAGAAACAATGGGTAATGCGCGAATACGATGAGGAAGATGAGAATGTTACTTTTAATAGCTTAACCTTTGAAATTTTGTTAGAAGATTTGTATAGTAAGGTGAAGTTTGAAGCGGTTGAGTTGGAAAATCATGGGAGTGAAGAAGTTTAGTTACAAGATTTTTTGTTTGATAATTGTTTAAAAGCCAATAACCAGGGGCGAACGTGGCTGTATAAAAGTTTAAGGACTTAGATTACATTACTTGCTTTTTGTTAATGAATACTTTAGTATTCATTATTATGAAACATACATTTATTGATTTATTTGCAGGTGCGGGTGGCTTATCTACAGGATTTCACATGGCTGGTTTCAAATCCCTGTGTGCCATTGATGCTAACAGTAAGGCTTTAGCTACGTACCAACATAATTATCCTGAAGCACGTATTATTCACCAAGATATTCAAAAAATTAATCCTTTAGAATTACGATTATTATTAGGTTTAAAAAAGGAAGAACTAACTGCTTTAATCGGTGGTCCTCCTTGTCAAGGTTTTTCACGTAATGTCACAGCAAAGTATCGATATTTAAGTGACCCTCGTAATCTTTTATATAAAACTTTTTTAGAGTATGTAAGTGAATTTAGACCTCTATACGTTGTAATGGAAAACGTACCTGAGATACTAAAAGCATATGATGGTGCAGTAAAAAATGATATACAGGCCGAACTAAAATCAATTGGATACAAAATTACATCAGCATCTTTAAACGCAGCTGATTACGGTGTACCGCAAACTAGGTCAAGAGCTTTTTTTCTAGCTAGCTTGGATAGTCAAGCACCTTCAATTCCAGAGCCAACACATAAAGATATTAAATCTGATTCTCAACTGCAATTAACTATATTTGAGTCATCTTTTAATCCAATTATTACTGTTAAAGATGCGATAGGAGATTTACCTTCATTGGAAGCTGGTCAAGAATACGTTAATAAATACTATCCTTCTCCTGCTCAAAGCCATTACCAATCATTAATACGCAACGGAAGCCAAAAAATTACCAATCATGTTGCACGTGCTTTAAGTTCGATTCAAATGGCTAGAGCAAGGGCTTTAAAAGAAGGAGAAGACGCAAGAAACTTACCACCACAATTGGCTCCAAAAAAGCACTATAGTGGTGCATATGGAAGATTGTTTTGGAATAAACCAGCAAGAACAATTACAAAGTGGGTTTTTCATCCTGGTTCTGGAAGATTTTTTCATCCTACTCAAAATAGAACTATTACAATCCGAGAAGCAGCAAGATTGCATTCCTATCCCGATACTTTTCACTTTATAGGGTCATATACAAATATGGCTGCTCAAATTGGAGAATCTGTTCCTCCAATGCTTTCTAAAGCAATAGCTGCATCTTTACTCAAGGAGAATTGTCTTCATCAAAAGACTCTTGCATAGATTGTTGCTCTAAAGATGACAAAATAGTTTCCACATACTCAGTAGGATTAAGGCGATATCTTTTGACAGTTATACGAGTTGCTTGTTCGGGAATAGTTCTAGTTCTAAAAAGCTGTTTTTGATTTTTATACCAGACTAATTCTACGTTTCCTTCGATGCTTCCCTGTAAACCAGCACCTGACTTACCAGTTTTTCTATCTGTTGTCCAATTCCATGAAAAAGCATCTGCTTGTAATGGTTCTAAAGGAAATTCACAATAAACATATTCTGTACCTTTAATGGTTTTCAAAAGTATTCCTTCGTAACTAGTCCTAACACCTTGTGCTAAACGACTAGTAATAATTTTTTCATTCCAATGTTTAACGATAGCAGCCCCAATATCTTGAGGTGAAGATTTTTCCGTTAATCCAGGGAAACCAAGCAAATCTGCTTTTTTGATAACATCTGCTCTTTGAATTACAAATGAAAAAGAACTTCCAACTAAAAGATTAGTTTTTTGAAGAGACTTTAACGACCAACCAATCGCATTTTCTCTATCAACAGCATCATATAGAAATTTACTACGTCCTAATGCTGGATCTAACATTGAAAGGTTCTTAACATAATGAAAAATAGCTTCCCATGCATAATCTTCTATAGAACCAATAACTGGAGATGCTATTGTCGCTATTATTGCCTTTCTTAATCTTTCAATTTCTTCACTCCTCAGCACTCAAAGCTTCCTCTACTCCTTTTAAAAATTCACTCATCTTCACTTCCAAAGCTCCCGTTATATGACTAAGAACTCGTATAGAAGGACTTTTTAAACCGCGCTCGAGTTGGCTGATATAAGTTCTATGCAGACCTGTAATTTCTGCTAAATACTCCTGTGACCAACCTTTTTCTGCACGACGGCGTTGTATTTCTTGCCCTAAATAGCTATCTAACTTACCAGACTGCATAAAGGATAAGTTAAATCTTTGTAGACAATAGTTCTACAGACTAAAGTATTCAAAAAGTAGATATATTTTTTTTAAAACCAGACTAGCAGTTCTTTCCAGAATGCACTGAAACCATATTTATGTAAGCTATAATACAAACTTGAAACGTAGTATTAACAGGGTGATGATATGAGTATTAGACCTGATAATTTCACTTTAGACAAACTTCTTCAAAACAAATTATTTAGAATTCCAGAATATCAAAGAGCTTATAGCTGGGAAAAAAAACAGCGAAAGGAATTATTTGAAGATATTAAAAAGCTTGCGGCAAATTCAAATACACAGCGCCGTCATTTTATGTCAACTGTTGTATGTCTACAAACTGGTGAAAAGGAATACATCGATGCGGATGAATTTGATTTATCTTATATTGTTGATGGTCAACAGCGTATTACTACTTTAATTATTCTACTCAAAGCTTTAGCTAAAGTACTTGCGAAACGAGATACAACTACAACTGAAACAAGGGAATCATCAAAAATTGATGAGCTTTTAGTCAAAACAGATGGAAGACATATTTTATTACAAACTAATCATGATAATAAGCTATTACTAAGAAATTATTTAGAAAATGGTGAAGTTCCTGAAGAAAAAGAACAAGAAACCTTAGCTGATATAAATATGCTTAGGGCTTTTAGAGAATGTGAAAAATTTGTGGATGAATGGGAAAAAGAGAATAAAAATATTATTGACCTTTTAAAATTAGTTAAAAATCGTCTTGAATTTATTTATTATGTTCTTGATGATGAAGGAACTGCACATAGAATTTTTGAAGTTGTGAATAGTAGAGGATTAGAAGTCGATTGGCTTGATAAGTGCAAGAGTATATTAATGGGTATTGCTTGTGAAAAACTTGGAACTGCCAGTAAAGAGAGTGTAGATCAAATTCATGAATGTTGGTCAAAAATATATAGAACAATAGGACTAAAAAAAATAGAAGGACAGGAAATTTTAAGATTTGCAGCAGCCCTTGAAGGTTCAAGTACCACTAGCAAAATAATAAATGCTGAGAAAGCGATTGAATTTTTTCGTGAGAAATGCCAACAAAATCCTGATGAAACAATAAAAGTATCAGAGAAGTTTTCCAAAATTGCAAAAGAATTAGAAAAACTTGTTACAAACAATCGCTTGAACGGTGCTACAAAAATAGTACATGCAAGATTACTTGCTACAGCAATTATGCTAAATGAAGTTTTAGACAAACAAGAAAAAGAAAAGCTCTTAAAAGAATGGGAAAAAGTAACATTCCGAATATTTGGTTTAAGTAAAAAAGATTCAAGAACAAAGATAGGTGAATATGTGAATCTGGCAAGAGAGATTTTTCAAATAACAATTGTGAAAGAAAAAAACTCTACAGAAGAGCGAATAAAATTTCAAGATAAAGAGTATATAAGAGATAAGATATTAGAAGAAATAACTCAAAAAATTACTGATTTAGGAAAAGAATATCCAGTACAGGAAGTCGCTAAGAACTTACGAGAAGCAGACTGCTATAACGGCTGGCAAGATGAACTAGTTTATTTTTTATACCGTTACGAAGAATATCTAGCGAAAAAATCTGGTGGTTCAATTAGTGATGAAGTTTGGACACAAGTTTGGAATTCATCCCCTATAAAAACTATAGAACATATATATCCACAAACTGAGAATGATCCAGCTTGGAAGGGAAAGCTAGGTACTAACAAAGCTGATATTGAAAAACACATTCATCGTTTAGGTAATTTAATAGTTTTAACTCCTAGCACGAATTCAAAAGCTAGCAACAAACCTTTCCAAGAAAAAAAAGAAATTTATAAAGATGATAGGGGTTTAAAATTGTTAGAGGAAGTTATCGCATTAAATGACTGGGATATTAAAACTTTAGAAGAGCGTGAGGAAAAACTTATTAAATTTGTAGAACAAGAATGGGGATGATAATGCATTATTATCCTAATTAAGCAGTGATATTAAGTGATATTAAGCCTATCCCCCACCACCAACGCTACAATCACTAATGGTGTTATCTTTCCCCCCAACCTATGACAACCAACTCCTCACAACTCCCTCAACTCCTCGCTCCTGCTGGTAATTGGGAATGCGCGAAAGCTGCTGTCGAAAATGGTGCTGATGCAATTTACTTCGGCTTAGATAAATTCAACGCTAGAATGCGTGCGGAAAATTTCACGGAAGCCGATTTACCGGAGTTAATGCAGTTTCTTCACCTCCGAGGAGTCAAGGGTTACGTTACTCTCAATACTTTGGTTTTTCCCCAGGAGCTAAAGCAAGCACAGCGTTACATTAAATCAATTATTGCTGCTGGAGTTGATGCGGTTATCGTTCAAGATATTGGGATTTGTCGTTTGATTCGCCACATTTCACCCGACTTTCCCATTCATACTTCGACGCAGATGACGGTGACTAGTGCGGTTGGGGTGGAGTTTGCGAAGGAGCTTGGCTGTAATTTGGTGGTGTTGGCTCGGGAATGTTCGATTAAGGAAATTAATAAGATTCAGCAGCAGACAAAAGAAAGTTCCTTACCCTTGGAAGTTTTTGTTCATGGTGCTTTGTGTGTTGCTTATTCCGGACAATGTTTAACTTCCGAAGCTTTGGGAGGGTCGTTCGGCTAACCGTGGTGAATGTGCCCAAGCTTGCCGAATGACCTACGAGTTAATCGCAGATGGGGAAACTGTTGAGTTAGGCGATCGCAAATATCTTCTCAGCCCCCAAGATTTGGCTGGACTTGATGTTCTACCCGATTTAGTGAAATCTGGAGTCAGTTGTTTAAAAATTGAAGGACGTTTGAAGTCGCCGGAGTATGTGGCGAATGTGACAAAGGTTTATCGCGAGGCTTTGGATAGGTTAAAGGTTGAGATCCCCCCTAGCCCCCCTTATGAAGGGGGGGATAAAAAAGCCCCCTCTTTTAAACATATTGAGAAAACCAATAATCCCGAATTTACGGCTTCCAACCATAAGAAGCACAAAGCCCCCCTTCTTAAGGGGGGTTGGGGGGATCGAGAAAAATACAATTTGGAAATGGCTTTTTCGCGGGGAATTTACACGGGTTGGTTTGAGGGAATTAACAATCAAGAATTAGTTCACGCTCGATTTGGTAAGAAGCGTGGGGTTTATTTAGGAGAAGTTAAAAGTATTCGCAACGAAAAAGTAACTATTAAATCCGTTGCACCGATTAAACCCGGTGATGGTGTTGTGTTTGATTGCGGACACCCGGAAGCGAAGGAGGAAGGAGGCAGAATTTATGGGGTGGAAAATCAAGGAAAGGATGTTGTACTAAGTTTCGGGAAAGGTAATTTAAATTGGGGACGGATTCATGTTGGCGATAAGTTATGGAAAACTTCAGATCCCGAACTTGATAAGCAGTTAAGACAAAGCTTTGCCGGAGATAATCCGAAGTTTCAGCGTCCGATTGATGTAGAAGTTCATGGGGAAGTTGGAGAAAATTTAGTGGCGATCGCTCGCGATGAAATTGGTCATGTGGTGCAGGTTGAATCGGAAATCTTATTAGTAGAAGCGCATAATAAACCTTTAACAACACAAATATTACAAGAGCAATTTGGACGTTTGGGTAATACTCCTTTTTATTTAAAAGAGTTGACAAATAGCATCAATGGTGAATTAATGTTGCCCGTGAGCGAATTAAATAAAATGCGTCGGCAAATTGTAGTTAAGTTGGAAGAATTAAGAAGTCAACCCAAACGATGGGTGATTAATGAAAATGCTTCTTTTAAAGATTTACTTATTTCTGATTCTCCTAATATTCCTAATTCTCCAAATTTAATAGTTTTAGTTAGGAACCTCAACCAGTTAGAAGCAGCATTAAAAACCGGAATTAATACTATATATTGTGAATTTGAAGACCCGAAAAAGTACAAACAAGCAGTTGAGAAGGTTAAAGGTCAAAGGTTAAAGGTTAAAGGTGAATTTCTTTATCCTCAAATTATCGTTGCTCCTCCGAGAATTACTAAACCGTCGGAAAACTGGATTTTACAACAGGTAATTAATTCCAATGCTGATGGTTATTTGATTCGGAATTACGATCATTTAAAATTCTTTGCTGAAGAAAGATGTATTGGCGATTTTTCGTTAAATGTTGCAAATGCTTTAACGGCGGATTATTTCAAAAATAAGTTTAATTTAGAACGTCTCACTGCTTCTTACGACTTAAATATTCAACAACTCCAAGATTTATTAAAAACCTCTCCTCCCGATTGGTACGAAGTTACAATACACCAACATATGCCGATGTTTCATATGGAACATTGCGTTTTTTGTGCTTTTCTTTCCGACGGTACCGACTTCCGCAATTGTGGAAGACCTTGCGAAGAATATGATGTAAAAATAAAAGATAGAGTCGGAACGGAACACGTTTTACAAGCTGATGCTGGTTGTAGAAATACGGTATTCAACGGTACCGCTCAAACTGGTGCGGAATACGTACACAAACTTTTAGATTTGGGTTTGCAAAACTTTCGGATTGAATTTGTTAATGAAAGTCCTAAAGAAGTCGAGCAAACTATATATAGATATCAACAGTTAATTGATGGTGAAATTAAAGGTTATCAATTATGGCGAGAGTTGAATTTGCAAAGTCAATTGGGTGTGACTCGGGGAACTGTTGTAAGTTGATAGTAGTTAGTAGTTAGTTGATAGTTTCCAATTACCAGGATAAAACTCATGACCATTTCTATGTATCAAGCTTCAGTACCTTCATTGATTCGCTCGCTGAATAACCTTGCAGCTATTCTTGAAAAAGGTGCTGCTCATGCTGAAGCCAAAAATATAGATCCTTCTGTATTGATTGGTAGCCGTTTATATCCAGATATGCTCCCTCTATATAAGCAAGTTCAAATTGCTTCAGACATTGCTAGAAGAGGTGCAGCAAGATTAGCGGAATCGGAAGCACCGGCAATTGAAGATAATGAAACAACTTTTCGAGAACTAATCACTCGTCTTCAAAAAACCACTTCTTACCTAGAAACTTTGACACCAAATCTCATTGATGGCTCTGAGGAAAAATCGATTTCTCTTCCAGTTGGTAAAGAAACTATGACTTTTAAGGGAATGCCCTATCTGCTTTACTTTGTTTTACCTAATGTCTATTTTCATGTCACGACTGCTTATGACATTCTCAGACATTGCGGAGTAGAGCTAGGTAAAATTGATTTTCTAGGAAAACCAGAGTCTTAGAGAAATTCCTGAGATAAGTGGAGGTATATAAAAGCAATATCTTAAAATACCTCCAAAAACCTATCTAAAACCACCGAGACATCATTTTTCCGCCAAATCATCGCAATACTAACTTTTGGCGTTTCTTCAACAAAAGATTTATAAACTACACCCGTGCGTTGCAGATTTTGTAATGATTCTGGAACGATTGCAACGCCTATTTCAGCAGCAACTAAACTAACTATAGTCTGCATTTGAATAGCTTCTTGGGCAACCTTGGGACTAAAACCAACTTGCTGACAAAAGCTAATAATTAAATCGTAAAGTCCCGGTGCTAGTAAACGAGGAAATAATATAAAGGATTCATTCTTCAGAGACTGCAAACTGACTTTATCTTGACTAGCTAAAAGATGATTTTGAGGAAGGGCGATCGCCAACGATTCTTGAAAAATTATCTTTGATTCATAAGTATTTTCATCTACAGGCGGACGCACAAAACCAACATCAATTCTACCTGACTGCAACCAGCGTAGTTGTTCATCTGTAGTTAATTCATGCAGTTCCAAATTCACACCACTGGCGTGATTCCGAAAATTTTGTAGAATATCCGGCAAAATATTATACGCTGCCGAACTAACAAAGCCCACAACCAACTGTCCAACCTCTCCTCTACTAACTTGTCTTCCCAAAAAAATTGCTTGTTCGAGTTGTCGGAAGATTTGCTGTACTTCAATTAGAAAAACCCTTCCCGCTTCGCTTAATTCTACTTTTCGTTTAGTACGGTGAAATAATTCAAAACCTAATTCCGTTTCTAACTGACGGATTTGTTGACTCAAAGGAGGTTGAGCAATATGCAATCTTTCCGCTGCTCTGCCAAAGTGTAATTCCTCAGCCAAAGTTACAAAATAACGCAAGTGTCGTAGTTCCATTATTCAATTTTAGATTTTGGAAATCATGCGATGAATTGTGTAGAGACGTGATACATCACGTCTATATATATTTTTTATATATTAATAGTGCATCAAATATGTATTGGACATAATTAAAAACCTTTTTTATGCTGTTAAATATAGCAGTATTAATTCAAATCAAATATTTGGCTATACCCTAAAACTCTTGTGGGATGGGCATCCCTGCCCGTCCATTTGTAAATAAGTAATTAAACAAAATTAATTACACATTGTCATTGCGAGTTGAACGGAGTGAAACGAAGCAATCGCAAGGGTTGGGATTACTTCGCGCAGCGAATAATGACGGTAAATATTTTTGTTCACCTACTTAAATAATCAAACCCAAATGAATAAAACATCAGTTTCCAATTACGATTGGAATAGTTCGCTGTACCAAGAAAAACACGCTTTTGTATGGTATTACGGCGAAAATTTATCAAAAATGCTCAATCCGCAGCCAAAAGAACGAATTTTAGATTTAGGATGCGGTACAGGGCAATTAACAGCGAAAATTGCGGAGGCAGGTGCTGAAGTAATCGGAATTGATAGCGCACCTGAAATGATTGAGCAAGCGCAGCAAAATTATCCAAACCTAAAATTTCAAGTCGCGGATGCCAAGAATTTTCAGCTATCCCAACCTGTAGATGCTGTTTTTTCCAACGCCGTATTGCATTGGATTCCACAAGCGGATGAGGTAATTAGCAGTATTCACGAATCGCTCAAAATGGGTGAACGTTTTATTGCAGAATTTGGTGGAAAAGGAAATATTGATTCAATTGCCAAAGCTTTGTACGCAGCATTAGAGAAAATTGGTGTTGATGCAGCAGATTTAAATCCTTGGTACTTTCCCAGCATCGGCGAATACGCTTCAAAGTTAGAAAAACAAGGTTTTGAAGTTACCTATAGTAATTTATTTTTTCGTCCAACTTTACTGCAAGACAAAGATGCAGGTTTGGCGAATTGGATAAAAATGTTTTGTGTAAATTTCTTTCAAGGGTTGTCGGAAGAAGAAAAAATAATGGTAATTCAAGATGTAGAAAAGCAGTTAAAACCGAAGTTATATCAACAAGGAAACTGGTTTGCTGACTATCGACGAATTCAAGTAAAAGCAATTAAAAAATAGGGGATTGGGAATTGGGAATTAATCTCAAATCCAAAATTTCATCGTGGAATCAATATTTTTCTTATTCACCGCATCATTGCTTGCAGGAATCGTTAATGGTGTGGCTGGTGGTGGTGGCTTGATTGCTTTTCCTGCACTTTTAATAACGGGAATTCCTTCTATTAATGCTAATGCTACGAATGCAGCAGCACTTTGGTTTGGCACAGTTGCAAGTACTGTGGCTTACCGACGCGAATTATCGGGCAAACTACGTTTATTACTATTACTCAGTTGTGTCAGCATCATGGGAGGAATTATTGGCTCTTACCTACTTTTACATACATCCCAAACTAAATTTTCTGCTTTAGTTCCATACCTGATGCTAACGGCAACGCTATTGTTTATTTTCAGTCAACCTTTGATGAAATGGTTAAATAAATGCAATCAGAATTCAGAACAAATTAGCTTACCATTAACAATTATTTTGCCCTTACAGTTATCGATCGCAACTTATGGAGGTTACTTTGGTGGTGGTAGCGGAATCTTAATGTTAGCTGTCTTAAATCTTATGGGTATGCAAAATATCCATACTTTAAATGCTTATAAAAGTTGGTTGGCTACCTGTATTAACGCAGCAGCTATTATTCACTTTACTTTTGCGAACAAAATATTTTGGTTTGAAGCAATTATTATGGCTTTCGGTGCAATTGTTGGCGCTTATAGTAATGTCTATCTAGCGCGTAAACTAAATCCTTTATGGATACGAAGTTTGATTGTCGGCGTTAGTTTGAGTATGACTTGCTACTTTTTTATTCGATAAATACATCGGAACTTTAAGTTAATTAGGGCACTCGTAAAAACCATATTTAAAGATTATAATTACAAAGGAACACTCCCGCATTAAAAGCCAGTCAATATATTTTTAGATACTTTGTCACAATCAATTAACAAACTATCATGCGTCAATTTTATTTACTGTTTAGTATCTGTATTTCTACACTTTCAATATTTCCCGTTCAATTTGTCGAAGCACGAGATTCTCGAATTCCCACTCCTTCTCAAGCGCCTTTGGAACTAGATTTATTGACTAATCCTAAAGGTAACGTAATTACGGCAGATACTATTTATCAAAAACAGTTAACTGTTCCTAGTTTATGGTGGGCGCAGGAACAATCGGAAAATAAACTTTTAGACAACTGGATAGCATACCCTGCCAATAATGCTCAACCAGGAAGAGTCGATTTAATTGTCAACGAACAAATTTGGAACGTATTAGATTATTTAGAACGTTATAACTTTGTCAATCGCTTGGGCACCGAAGCACGAACTTACGGTTACAATATTCGCGTTTTCAACTACGAAAAAGAACCTTTAGCAACTTATACCTGTAACTTAAATCTCAAAACACCTTTGTGCAATATCGATCTAAATGTTACAGGTTTAATAATGGATACTTCGGTTTCAAACAATTAATATCAATTATCAATTAACCTTTAACCTTTATCCTTTAACCTTCATCCTACTTTCATTTTTTCAAAAAACGAATCATACTGCTCGCTTGTTGTTTTTGATAAAGGAGTTAAAAATTCACTTTTATTGAAAATTTCAGGATTTACTAATAATAGATTTTGTAACGGTTTGGGAACTTCAGATGCTGCGATCTTTGTTATATCTGTTGAAATCGGGGAATTAGCTTTGGTAAGTAAAGCGATTTGTTTTGCTATCTTCGTTTCCCAGCAATAATCAATCCACTTATTTGATAAATCTTCTTTATCATTGCCTTTGGGCTGTACCCACAAATCTGCCCAAAGTGCAGTTCCGGAATTTGGAACAATTATGCTAAGTTGCGGATAACGGGAAAGTAAAGAGACAATATCATTTGACCAACCTACTGCTACCCAGGTATCTCCAAGAATTAACGGTTCGATATAACTAGCTGAATTATAAAATTTTACCTGCTTATCTAAATTTTGTAATTCTTCTGCTAAAGATGTTACCTCGTTTAGATTCTCGGTGTTATAGGATTTTCCTAATTTTTTTAACGTCAAACCAACAACTTCTCGTGGCTGGTTAACTAAAGAAATCCGTCCTTTTAATTCTTCTCGCCACAAATCGCTCCAATCTTGCAATTCCCAATTAAATTTTTCTAACTTATCGCGACGATAAATAATTACTGTACTACCCCAACGGTAAGGTGCTGCCCAAATTTTTCCTTGTTTATCTACCTTACCTTGGTTGTTGCGCGTTACCAATTCTTGCCATTTTGGAGATAATTTAGACCAGTTTTCTAGCTTTTCACCAGACAACGGTTGAATAAGCTCCCCTTCAATTGCATCTTTTAACCAGAAATCTCCCAAAGTAGCTAAATCAATATTTTTTGGTTGAGATTTGCCAAAAAATCGGGTGATATCGAACCCTTCAGATTTATTTCCTGCTGTTTGGTTTTTCTTCAAACTTTTCAATCGCTTGAATAATTCCTGTAACTGTACTACTGGCGAGAATTTCAACTGTACTTTTTGCGACAAATTTTTCTCAAGTTGATTCTCAAATCCTTTAAGTATCCTTCCTGGAATAGAACCTTTGAGTACCTGTACTGTTAATTGTGGCTGTTTGGCTGCATTACACCCTACAAGCAATTGGGAAACAAAGAGTGTAGATGTACCGAACAAAAATGAGCGTCTGTGCATACTTATCAGTTTTATTTTTATGTATTATAATAACCGCTTTCGCCGATTGTAACTGATATGTTCCGCAAGCTGGGAACATCAAAATTAATTACTGTATATGTAGCTCTTAATATTTATCCGGCAATATATATTGATTTATTTTTCTGATAATCAATATAATTTTTAGTTCTTGAAATCTATTTTTTACACCATATTAGCAGCGTGACGATAAGACACTTCATGTACGCCACCGGGCATTACTAATCTAATTAAATTTGTATCTATATAAAATCTTTAAAATCCTATTTTGTCGAAAAAAATCTGCTTACTTCTGACAATAAACTCAATAATGCCCCTTCTAGCTCAATCAATCTCCATCTTTAGTTAGAAATAATTAACCGCTATTCTCAGGTAAGTATCGTTATGAAAATTGTTAGTACATCATAAATTTTATATCTTTAGGATTAACAATAAAATAATTGCTGTGACTCGAACATAAAACTGGCAAAAGTCCCAACATATATAGCTTACAAGGATAAAATAAATTTAACAAAAATCTTTAATATTCGACTGTATTTTGCAGATCCAACTTTCTTTATATTTGCTGAAAACTATTGATATATATCGATCGTAGCAAAACTTTACAATTCTACTTTTTGATATTATCAAGTCATCATTATTCCCGTATTTTTTTTACAAGTTAACTTAAGCAACTACCATAAGGATTGTTTTGATTTATTACCAATGAATGAGTTAAGTGTGGAGGTGAAAAATAAAAACTGGAACGTTAAATAAATCATAAGTATAGTTAACTTTAGCAATAGAAAGAATAATATAGAGATACATCTTAAACGAGGGTATGAAATGGAGCAGTTAAAGCATCAAGTGTCGAGCCTAAGTAATAAGCTTGACAACCTTTATCAAGTGGTTGAGCAGCTAGATGGTAAAGTTTCTCAAGCTTTAACAGATTGTAATTTAGCAGCAGCCTGTCAGGGTAAAGACAAAAATGAAACAGTTGGCGATTTGGCGGAATATCAATTAAAGCATTCGATTGGCTTAAATTCTGAACTCGAACATAAAGATGTATTAGTAGATGACGTTTATCTAGATGGAAATTTTGAAGCAGGAGATAAACATTTAACGGCAGAGATTCAGATTCAGCGACTTACAGCTCAATTAACAGCAGCATACAATCGCATTGCCGCCTTGGAAGAGCAATTACTACTCAAAAGAATCAATTCCTAAGCAAAAAACTCAAAAAGAGGACTTTTCCTAATCAAGTTAGAATCAGTTGCTGTTGATACTGTTTTTGCTGCGTAGATTTCTATGCTTGCCAATAACGGTCTAATTGGGCTTCAACTGCCCTTAATAGCTGGTGAGAAAGCCAATTTTCGCTCAAATAAGCAGCAATGCAAGCACCTCCAGCACCCATACCCTCCTTAACAAAACCTTGTTCGTAAGCTTGTAACTGAAGATAACGAGAACTATCAAAACATAGCTCAGTGGAAAGTAGAGAAGGTGCGAGAGCGCTGTTTCTACCTATCTGCTGGGCTAATTCTATCGTTTTGCCACTAGAATCATCTGTAACCCAGCGAGTAGTACCCACAACTATTTCTGAAGGTTGCCAAGACAGATCGTAAAATTCGCAGATTGCACCAGCCAAAGCTAACACAGCCAACATTTGCGTACCCCCAGCCAGCAAAACACCCCCATCACGACTTGCAGCGATCGCCATTCCAGCCACAACAACCTGCATCGGATCTCCCACACCAGTAACCAACCGCAACGGATCTATTCGATTTTGCGGAAAGTTGGGGGTGGAGATTTTCTTCCCCCCAAACTTTCCAAGACGGATTTTGGATTTTGGATTTTGGATTTCCTTTTGTCCCCTTTCCCTCTCCCCCTCTCCCCCTCTCCCCCTCTCCCCCATCTTCCCCAATCCTGCTTGTACAATTTCCCATTTCTGCGCGTGATTACAAACGGGATGGGAACTATTAACCATACCTTGGGCAGCAATACCCAAACCCGTCAAAATTGCCAGAGCAGTAGTAGTGCCACCAACAACGCACTCACCTATAACTAAATAATCGTTTTGCTTATTGCGAGCAAGTTTTTCACCCCAAATCAAGCCTTGCTCGAACAAATGATGTACCGTCGCTAAATTCATTGCCGCACCTTGACTTAAACATTTAGCCGGTACACCTTGCAAATCAATAGTTGGTACAGTTGGGGCTTCGGGCAAACCTGCATTAAATAGATAAACTGGAATATTTAGTTCCTCCACCACAGCGCGAGTAATAAACACTGGGGAAGCACCCGCAATCAGTGCAGGTAAAGGATATTGCCCTCTTTTATCTGCTCCATAGTATAAAAACTCAGCATCAGCCAAAGCCGTATACTTTCGATCCTCCGGAGTACTACCAGCCGCAGAAATACCAGGAATCAAAGCTGTTTCAGTGAAACCTAAAACGCAAGCAAACGCGGTTTTTTTGCCTTTATACTTAGAAACCCAACTTTCACCTTGAGTGATATTTGTATGTATGCGAAGCATTGTATTTAGGAATGGGGGATGGGAGCAGTTAGGAATGAGTAGTGAGTAGTGAGTAGTGAGTAGTGAGTTGGGAGCAGTAAGCTGATGTGCAGCTAAATTGTATAAAACAAAATTTGGTAATTATTGTAGTGCGGGCCGAACAGCCCGCTAGTACTATACAAATTAAGTGCGTAACAACTTAAATAGTGAGTTAATAATTAATTACCAATTACCAATTACCAATTACCAATTACCAATTATCAATTACCAATTATCAATTACCAATTATCAATTACCAATTACCAATCCCCCATGCCCAATCCCCATTACTCATAATCCATCAAAACCTGTACCCACTGCGGTGGACGGGGTATGGGATTGCCTAAACGATCTAATAATAACCATGCTGCTATATGTACTACGAATAAATATATAAAGTTGTTGAGCAATATTAAGGCAATGGCTCCGATTTGAATTAGGAAGGGGTTGGGAGTTGTAAGGATTCCTATGTTGACGAATAACCATTCTAAAAAGTTGGTTACTTGATTAATTAAATAAATCCATAAATCTTCACCTGAGAGTAAGGATAGTAAGGATAGCCTAAAAAATACGCCAATTGTACCTAGAAGGGTAGCCAAACTTATGGAAACAATCCAGGGAACGCGGCGATGCCATGCTGAGCCTAAAAGTACTCCCATAAAAGCATAGGGCATTACGAATAGCATACTTCTGGTCGGTCCCATTAAGACCAATAACAGTAAACCGGAGGTTAATGCTGACATCCATGCAGCCCTGCTATTCCAGCGGAGGTAGACTAAAGCGATGGGTATGGGGAAGAATACTTTTAACAGACCTAAAGGAAAATAAAAATTAATAAACCAAATCAAACTAGCGGTACTTGCCAAAAATGCCGTTTCTACCATTTTTAATGGCGCATCGGTTTGAAGTTGAGGTTTCGCTAAGTGTTGGCTGTGGGTAAGATTATCCGATTCGGGGTTAGGTTTTTTGGAGTTAAAAGAATTTCCTCTATCATCTGGCGAAGAACTAAGAATATCCATGTGAAAAACGCGCTCTGTAATTCGTTAAACTATCATCTTTTCTAACGCTGATACATCAGGAATACAAATAACCTCCCCATTGCGTTTGATCAATTTTTTCTTTTCTAACTTAGTTAATACTCTAGTTACGGTTTCTCTTGCCAATCCGCTCAAACTACTTAACTCTCGATGGGGTAGATTAGGAATTTCCACACCCGTAGTATTTTGTATTCCTTGTCCTTCTGCTAAAAATAATAAAGTGTCAGCTACGCGAGAAGCTGCATCCGATTCGCGCAATCGCAAACGTCGGTTAACTTGTCGCAAGCGTCGTGCCATTAACTGTGCTAATCGCACACCCGCTAAAGGTTCGGTGTTAAGTAACTTAATGAAATCTTGTGATGGCAAACTACCAATTTCAGTCGCAGTTAAGGTGATAACATCGGTGGAGCGAGGTACTTCATCTAATGCAGCCATTTCACCAAATAATTCCCCTCTGCCTAGAATATTTAAAGTTAATTCTTTGCCTTCTAGATTGTAAGTGCGAATTTTAACCCAGCCATCCAAAATAAAATATACGGAACCTCCCCAGTCATTTTCCAGTAAAATTACTTGATTAGCTGGGTGAGAACGACTGACAAGATTGCTCAAAGCTGATTTAATAGAATCTTTTGGTAGCCCTTCAAAAAACATAGTTGAGAAAATAATATCTTTGGCGGGGGGATGCAAGCTATACCTGTCTTCCATTGGGACATTTTTATCTAATTTGTAATGCAAATTACTTTCTAAACTACCAGTTTGTGGCCCAAGCTATCAAAGTACAACCGAGCAAAACAAAACTCAACTATATTAGCTAAAAAAAGTAGATAAAAAATTGGGAATTGGGCATTGGGAATAATTACTAGTGAGTAGTAAGTAAATACAAATCACCTACTCGCTACAGGAGGATTTCAAATTTTTAATTTTGTAGTGCGAGCCGGAATGCTCGCTAATAAATATCAAACGAGCTTTCCACCTTCCACTACCTGCGAATTTCTCAACAATTAGGATGCTCCACTCACTAATAAATATCAAGCGAGCATTCCGGCTCGCACTACCTGCGAATTTCTCAACAATTAGGATGCTCCACTCCCTAATACAGCATATTTGATCTTTGTGAGGTACATTCGGACGGGCCTTCTCTGCCCCGAACTTTGACGGAAAGAACATCTCCCCGTCAAGTTCTCTCCATCCCACAAGAGTTTTGTAATATGAGGCTGTACCTCACTTATTTGCAAAGTGCTGTAAATATCAAACGAGCTTTCCGGCTCGCACTACCTGCGAATTTCTCAACAATTGGGATGCTCCACTCACTACTCCCTATCTCCCTATCTCCCCATCTCCCTACTTACTCGGATTAATAATACTCAACTTAAGTAAGCATACTCCGCGTCTTTAGACCGGAGCTTTAGCCTAATTCGGAAAAGGCAGTCGGAAACAAGCTAAGTTGTCCTTCTAACTGACAAATCATCTTCAGACTTTCAGGCTGCGTTACGGACAACCCCAAAGCTGCAATATTCAATGCAGCATTAATATCAGCATCATGTTCAAAACCACAATTACCACACTTATACTTTTTCCCGTTGCGATACGACTTCCCTTTGACCGGGTGGACGTGATGGCAGCGCGAGCAAGTTTGAGAAGTGTAAGCAGGTGGAATAAAAACAATTGGAACTCCAGCGATACGAGCCTTATAATCAACAAACATTCGGAGTTGATAGAATGCCCAATTATTAGTTCTACGTCGTTCTGTTTTACTACGTCGCTTTTGATTGAGAGATTGTCTAATATTAGTCAAATCCTCAAAAGCAAGCGCAGCATTACTGCTTTTTGCGTTTTTAACAAGCTGTTTAGAAATATTGTGATTCAACCACTTTTGAAAACGGTGTTCTCTCCCAGAAAGCCTTCTCATCAGTCTTCTAGAACTACGAGTGCGTTTGAATTGAACATTTGCTCTGACCTTACTGTAATGGTCGCGAGTAGATTGAATCTTTTCACCACTCCAAGATTTACCAATAGAAGTTGTCGCTATGTCACGTCTTCCCAAATCAACTCCAATTACTTTAGGTGTTTTACCTGTTGGTTGAGTTGGAACTTCAATACAAATATTGATGTAATAGTCGCCTTTCCTGGTTTTATTCAAAGTTGCGGCTGTTGGGGATTGACCTTTAAGCAATGCTTTTTGATAATTACCAATCGACAATTTAAACTTTTTACGGCCACACATCAAAGTAATGCCAACAGTTTGCAAGTCCTCAATATATTGAAAAGTTCTAATATCCAAATTCAAAGAAGTTGGACGAAACTTATGGACTTGTTTAACTGCCTTGGCGTTACCAATTACACGGCGAATAGCTTGACAAACATGGTTAGCTTTCAAACCAGTCGATTCTTTAATTGGTTTGTAGACCTTGTGATGCAGCTTAGTAGTATTCCAACAATTCTCATTTTTTGCAACTTCATATATCTGGTTGCAAGCGTCAGCAAATCCCTGCAAAGTAATGTCAATCTCTTGACGCAACTCTATAGGGACTTGAAGTTTACACTTAACAGATATAGTCTGCATTTGAGCTTTATAAATACTCATCCAAGCATACCATTTAACGTTATAAATAAGCATAAATTCTTAAAAAATATTCACGGAGCAATAAATTACTCCGTGCCGCCTTTCCTCCCAGACTTAAAAGTACTGGGTTTTCATGCTCCCGCAAGGTCTTTATGATTTTTGCTAACCTTTAATTTTTAACTGTTTGAGCGTAATATCTCGACAGCTTAGTTGTTATTACTATACTTAATGGCAATACTGTATCAATAGCATGAACATTACCATATTCGTATTATTCTCTTGACAAGCAAGAAAGGCTACCTGATAGATAATATCGGGCTAGTAGTTGTAAATTGATTGGATTCACTAACGTTTTGCAGTGCTACGTTCGTCATTACCCTCTGTAAAGTTCACAAAAAGGAAATTTAACGTGACTCCCCGCGCAAACCAAATCCAAAGTATGATTGCAGATATTGATAAATTACTCGCTCACAAAGGTAAGCGGTTGTGGGGGGTGATTTCTTCTCAAGAAGAACCACGTGAAGTTTTACAGCGTATTCGGGATTTCCTCGCGAATGAAGGGGAAGGCAGTGGCGATAATTCTTCGCAAGCACAATTACCTCCTTTGGTAGCAAAATTTATTGAAGGAAACCAGGATAGTGGAGAGTCACAGCAGCCACAATCTACTGAAAATCTGCTCTCTGAGTTAATACAGCCGCTTAAATTAGAATTAAAAACGCTATCTGAAGAAAGAGCCAATTTGGTTAGTGAAATCCGCGAGTTGGAAAAAAAGCGGCTGCATGATTATTCTCTAGCGCAACAGTTGGCTTCTCAGGAGAAAATAATTTCTGAATTCATGCAGGTGCTAAGGAGTCGCTTGCAAGATGATATCGTAGTGGGTAATTCTGTAACATATGAAGATAGTAGTGCTAATACCATTACCAGGAAAGCTCTCCCCGCTTCTAGCGATAGAGTAGATTCTGGACGGGTAGAAAATTTAACTAAATTAACCAACGATTTAGACCAACGTTTGGTCGCTTTAGATGGTACGGTAAATGTTGTTTTTGAAGCATTACAGCGCAACATTCACGCTTATCATGATTCCTTGTCCCAAGCATTATCAAGAATGCATTATAAGGGAGTTCAAGGAGAGCAACTGCTAGAAAGTTTTATTAAAAACGTTGCTAATCTCTCACCTTCTCAAGCGAATTCGGAACTCATCAAGCAAGCAACAGATGACATAACTGTTGAGACTATTGATGCTCAAAGTGTTGAATCAACCCAAGTCAATCATCAGTTACAAAACGATTTTGAACCTGTTGAAAGCAATGAATTTGAAAGTGATGAGTATAATCAAGATACTAACGATAATTTAGTCGTTACTCCCGACGAAACTATTGATAGTATTGAATTCTCTCAATCTCAAGAGATTTTGGATGATTCTTCTAATGTTACTTCCGATTTAGAAACAGTTATTTCTCAACTTGAAGAAGATGCAAGTGAAGATTTAACTGAAGAGAAACATCAAGAATTAGAGCCGGACAACTCTGTAAGTAAAGATTTAACTGAAGAAAGTAATCAAGAATTAGAGCCGGACAATTTTGTAAGTGAAAATTTAACTGAAGAAAATAATCAAGACTTAGAGCCGGATAATTATTTAGAAGTAGAGTTTCCGGAAGAAAGAGTAGAAGAAGAAGAAAAAGAAATAGTCGTAGAATCTGATGCTTTTGATTCTCCGGAAAAAATGCAAGCAGTATTGACTGAGTTGAAAAAACCAACTTCTCAGAAAGAAGAATTAGCAGCAGATACTTCTTCAGACAATGAAGATGAAGTTGATGAACTTTACGCTAGCTTATTCGATAGCGATATTTCTACTACTTCCAATCCTCAACCTCCTCAACAAGTTATAACTCAAGCTATTGATGTAGAAAATCTTCCCACATCCACATCCACATCAACAGAAATTGATTCGCAATTACAACAAACACAAATAGAAGAAGAAAAAGAAGTAGTTTCTGAGGAAGTGGTTTTTGAATATGTCCCCCCATCATCAACTGTAGATCCTTCGTCAGTTGGAGATCCTTGGATTAATCGCGGTAATCAAGCCTCAGCCCCCGATAGTGAATCTACTATTGAATTTAAACAAAATCCACCACAGTTAAATCAAGCCGCTGCAAAAACCTATAAACGGAAACAAGCAGCAAGTGAAGATACAGTTACAACACTTACAGAACTTTTATTTGAAGAAGCACCACCGGAAGTAGCAGATGAGGTGCCAACGCAACAAGAAGAAACCGCTACACCCGAAGTACAGCATCAAGTTGTGGCTCTAACAGAAGAAACCAGCACACCAGAAGTACGGCAACCGAATCAGCCAGAAGCCGTTATTCAACCAACATATAAACCACAGTTACAGGAAATTACCCTTCCCGCAACTTCCCTTCGTCAACCAGATAAAGAGAAAGAAGCGACAACTCAAGCCAGTGCTTTAGATACTCCACTCCCCCAAACCGAAAAAACTGTTGCTCCAGATGAACAAAACCTCTCGCAAAACACTTTACCTCCTGTTACCAGTACCGAAATTCCTTCCATAAACCCCAGCCATACAGTTTGGTATTTGGGACTAGATATAGGCACCACCGGGATTTCCGCTGCATTGTTAAATCGTTCCACAACAGAAATACATCCGGTTTACTGGGCACAGGAAAACCAATCCCAAACAAATTCTCAAAATCGGAATTTCCGTTTACCGGCTGAAGTTTATCTTCCCAAAACTTCTATTAGCCAAGAGAAAGGGGAAAATTCCGCCGAACAAAATATTTATTCAGCATATTTAAAACCATATTTACCAATTTCTCTTCCTTACAAAAGCATTTCACAAACGGCTTCGAGCGAAGTACGTCAAAAATGGGAACCAATACTGCAACTTAACGAATTCTCCGCAGTTTCCCTTAGTTTGGATTATCCGTTCCCTTTCAAAATTGCTATTAACTTTAAAATCCGATTCCAATAGCACCACTCTGGGATTAACCGCTACTGCAATCGGGATCGAAAAAGAGCGATTTAGCGATATAATTAACAACATCGCCGGTATAATTTGTACTTGTCCTTCCGAATGGTCAGAACAATATCGCTTTAATATTCGAGAATCGTTACTTATTTCTCAATTAGTAGAACATCCCCAACAAGTCTTTTTTGTCGAAGAAGCCATAGCCAGCTTACTAGGAGAACTTGAAGGTGCTAACGGTGAAATAGTAAAACTAGTACAAAACGAAAATTCGGCTTCTACAGTCACGAGCGATCGCCATCTTTTAGGCAACACTTTAGTCATCAATATCGGAGCCAGCGCTACCGAAATGACATTAGTAGATATACCTGAAGACTTGCAGGATTTATCACATAACGAGTTTATGCTCCACGGCTTTACCTGCGGTGGAAAAGCAATGGAGCAAGATATAATCACTCAATTACTACTACCCGCAAAATGGCGTAAATCGCGCAATTCTGAATCGAACGATCCGAATACCGATAATAATCCCCTACATTGGAAACCTAATATTCCCGGCTTAGAAGATATACGTTTTTCCAGCCTGGGCTTAGAACAATTAGAACTACCTCGCGCTGGCGAACCCGATATCAGTCAACGCATTCGCTTACAGCAAAGACTCGAAAGTTCACCCTTGGGTAAAGCCCTACTAGATGCGGCGATCGCCCTTAAATTAATTTTGCAGCACCAAGAATCTTTTACCATCGAGCTATCAGATCAAAGATGGGAATTGCAGCGAAGAGACTTAGAATCTCAAGTATTCGTCCCCTTCGTTCGTCGCATCAACCGCGAACTAAATAAACTATTAGTAGCACGCGGTATACCCACAGAAGCCATCAATCAAATTGTTCTTAGCGGTGGAGTCTCATCCATAAGCGCAATTAGCCGTTGGCTACAGCAAAAACTTCCCAGCGCCAAAATTATTCAAGAAAAGTATCTTGGAGAAAACGGCACTCCCGCAACTTCTCGCGTTGCAAATGGATTATGCGTTTTACCCCTGCATCCTTTAGTCTTAGAAATACCCAGACAGCAATACACCGATTATTTCTTATTTACCGAATTACTGCGACTAATACCAGAAAAAGCCACCACCTTTGGTGAAATAATCCAGCTATTTGAATCCCGTGGTATCAACACTCGCACCTGTCAGCAACGTTTATTAGCCTTTTTAGAAGGAGAAATACCACCTGGTTTAGTGCCAAGCAGCCAAGATATGCAGTGGCTAAACCAAAGTTCCACCCAAAACTCCAACTACAAATCAATTAGCGCATCGCCATTATTCGACAAACAAGGAAGTCTTTCCTACCGTCCCAATTTGCGACAATTGCAGCATTTACGCGATTATCTTGACGCAATCAAAGCCAGCGCCCATCAGTCTTTAGAAGAACCCTATACCGTTAACTTTGCCGTTGGAGTGAGTGAGTAGGGGATGGGGAGACAAGGGGACATGATTAAAGTAGTGAGTAGTGAGTAATGAGTAATGAGTAACAAGTCGCGAGTAAAAATAGACGGGCAGAAGTAGCGACATTTATGACAATAATGAAAAAGTGATTCACTTGCTAATCTCTACTCCCTACTCCTAACTCCTAACTATTGCCAATTACCCATGCCCCATGCCCAATTCCCAACTGCCTACATATTTTGTACACAAAAATTATAAAAAATACGTAAATTTTATAATCATGGGATGTGATTAGAAGATTGTGTAAATTTGAAGTCTTTGCTTCCTGTCACGCAACCTTTTTGTCTATATTAGCACTGGGAACTGTTGTAATTAAGTAATAGCACTGAAAAATGGTCTTCAATGTTACTTCCGCACCAAAACGTGCTAAGAATCGGGACTTAATTTTAATGAGTCCACCTGAATCATTTAATTTGAGTTACCAATTGACTCATCCTTCACAAGTAAGTATCGCGAAAAGATTGATTGACATAGTAGGAGCTATTGTTGGATTGATGATAACTGCTGCGATCGCGATTCCAGTAGCAATTGTCAGTTTGTTAGATAATCCCGGTTCCGTTTTTTACAGTCAAATTCGCTGCGGTCATAATGGAAGGGCTTTCCGTATATGGAAATTTCGTTCCATGATTAAAGATGCCGATCAACTCAAGCATTTGGTAAAGAACGAAGCCAGCGGCCATATATTTAAATGTGCGGAAGATCCACGTATCACCAAAGTAGGTAAATTTTTGCGTCGTACCAGTTTAGATGAACTACCTCAATTCTGGAACGTACTCAAAGGGGAAATGAGTTTGGTTGGAACTCGTCCACCAACTCCCGATGAGGTAATGCAATATCAACCGCATCATTGGGAAAGGTTGCGAGTCAAGCCCGGAATTACCGGAGAATGGCAAGCTAACGGACGTTCCAGCATCAAAGATTTTGAAGATATAGTCAAAATGGATTTAGATTATCAGCGTAAATGGTCTATATCTTACGATTTGTTTTTGATATTTAAAACAATTTGGGTAGTATTTAATAAAAGTGGTGCTTGTTAGATTAGTTCGTGTATTGATGGTTGTAATTTATTTTTGACTTTGACAAAAAAATAGTTGCTGTAAGTTTTGTTAGTAACGGGAACGATAAAAATATAAATATTCAGGGCTTTACTACTTTCTATGAAATTTTGCTTAAATTTGACCCTCTAGTCTCCTTAATTATTAGGAAGATTAGGGGGTTTAAACTTGTTTGTGAGAAAACGTTTTTTGTATTGTAATTCCAATTAATTTCCGTAGTGCGTTAGCGCAGCGTGTCCGACAGGACATACATCTTGCTCGCTGGTTGTAACGAGGGAGCGAGACGCTCCCACTACATTTTTATTATCCAGCAAAATTAATGTGGCGAACCACTAAGTATTCCACCAGATTAAATTTACCTTTTTACAGCACTTTGCAGATGAATGAGGTACAAAGCTATATTCTAAAAGTCTTGTGGGATGGGCATCCCTGCCCGTCCGAATGTACTTCACCAAAGTCAAATATGCTGTAACCCAGTTTCCGTACAAATGCTCCCTAACTTCTTATCCCAAGCTTCTACAGGTACTTGAGGTAAATAAGCGTTGGCAAACACAATACCGATTGTTGGAATTGATTCCCATTCTGGAGAACCTAACAAACGGTCATAATATCCCCCACCGTAACCCAAACGATAGCTTTGATAGTCACAAGCAACGCAAGGAACTAGAATTAAATCGACTTGAGAAGGATTAATTATTGGTGCATCGGGATATGGCTCGCGAATTCCGTATTTACCAGCGATCAATTTATCTTCAGGTGTCCAAAGATGCCAAATCAAGGATTTATCGACACAGCGAGGAAATCCCCAATTTTTCGTATTTTTAAACGTATTGTCGGAAAATAAATAACTTAAATCGGGTTCTTGCCGAAAGCTAAAATAAGCAAGTACCGTTTTAGCATTGGTAAATAAACTTGAATTAGAAAGATTTGTACAAATAGCTTGACTTTTTCCCCGCCATTCATTTTGTGCAAGAGATTGACGTTGTTTAATAAGATTGCGACGTAATTCTGCTTTTTCTAATTGATTTTTTGTAGAGTTCATGATTTTCTTAAGAAACTGATTTGTCGAAGCTTTGAAAAATTTTATAGTATAAAAAAGTTGCTTTTTGCTTTTAATATTTAAAGTTGAATATGAATAATAACTCATTACAGACCCTTTCAATAGATTTTAATCAAGAAAAAGAAGAAGGATATAAAAGAATTTTTAAACGCTCTCCACTTTTTTCTAGTCAATCTGTTGGCTGGGATAACCTGGGGATTATTTACGATAGACAACCTCCAATCGAATTACCAAAAACTTCTCTCAAGCAGCATTGTATTGGAATTTTGACCGATATCCCATCAACCATTCAAACAGACAGAACAATTGATGGACGTTTCGTAGAAGAACATAATGTCCAAGGAGATTTGATTATTGTTCCTGCTAACACAACTCATCAAGCAGCATGGTATAGCGAAGGTAGTTCGGTTGCAATAGTGATTGATCCTACGGTTTTTGCTCAAACTATTTACGAAGTAGTCGATCCAGATAAAGTAGAACTTTTACCGCAATTTGCAACTTCCGATCCATTTGTTTATCAAATCGGAGTAGCGCTGAAATCGGCTTTAACCAAAAACGGTTACACCAGTCGTCTTTATGCAGAAACTTTAATTAATGCGCTTATCCTTCATTTATTAGAGCATTATTCGACTACTCGTATAAATTCTTTTGAACCGATAGCGGGAACATTACCTCAATATAAATTACAGCAAACAATTGATTACATTCATGCTTATCTCGACAGCGATTTAAGTTTAAATAAAATAGCAGCTTCCGTGCAAATGAGTCCTCATTATTTTTCGCGCCTATTTAAAGAAACAACGGGATTTACACCACATCAATATGTAATTCGCTGTCGCATCGAACGAGCTAAAGATTTATTGAAACAAGGAAAATTATCCATTGCTGAAGTAGCCAAAGAAGTCGGTTTTGTAGATCAAAGTCATCTAAATCGATATTTTAAACGTCAGGTAGGAATTACTCCGAAAAACTTTTTACAACAGTATAATAAATCAATTTGAATAGGGAAATTGACGCTAAAAAAATTAGAATAAACCTATCCCCCAACCCCTTTGCTTTAAGAAAAAGGGATCGATAATCAAAGCTTCTCTCCTGCAAAAAGAGAGGTTTGGAGAGATGTCAATTTTAGTTTTATATAAGAAATAGCAAGAATATCCAAAAATCGGAAGAATTTACAAGCTAATTACTCACCGAATTTTCAATACTGATTATTAGCAAAGTAATTCATAGAGCATTAGAAATAATGAAAATTGAAACCAAAACCCAAATGTTAGAAGGTGCGCCTTGGTTGTTAGCGCATAAATCGATGCTCAAAATAAATAAACCACACAAAATTTCTCTTTATGGCAAAGACTATGTGATGTGGAAAGATAGCAAAGGCAATATTCAAGCTCTACCGAATATTTGTCCTCATATGGGAGCCATGTTATCGGAAGGTTGGTGTGAAGCGAAACCGGATGATAAAAGTGAAGTTGTTTGTCCGTTTCATGCTCTGAAATTTGACAGAGATGGCTGTACCGTTTTACCGGGAACAGATAAAAAGACATTGCCACAAATGCAGCCTTTAGAGCTAATTGTTCGAGATGATTTTATTTGGAGTTATGGGGATTATCAACCTCATGTTCCCATCCCCGATATTTTAGAAAAAATCTCTCAAAAATACGAATTTATTGGTTATACGGCAGATACTAGCGTTAAAACAGATTTGAAATCGATGCTATTAAATATGCACGATTACAATCATCAAAATGGTACCCACCGAGATTTATTTGAAATTACCGAAGTCAGGTTTGAAAAGTTTATCGACAATGGCTATCATTCCGAGGCTTTTTTCAATGCTCCTACCGCACCTAAAACTTTCTGGGAAAAGCTCAAGCAACCCAAGCAATTTTTACTTCCTGAAGTTATCGAAGCTCATTTAGAAAACTATTTTCCATCATTAGTTATTTTTCATGGTAATAACTCTTTTGGAAAACTTGCTCAATGCCATCTATTTGTTCCAGAATCGTCAACGAAAACTCGAACCTATATCCTGTTGTTTGCGGAATTAAATAATCCTTTAGCCAAATTGTTAAAAAACCAATTTTTAGGATTAAGTAAAACAGTAGTAGAACAAGATACAAATATTTTAAATAAGATTTATCCCAATGCACCGCAAAAAATCAAGTTAAATAATGAAGTTGGGATGGATTGGGTGAAACATAACTTTAATACTTGGAAAAAACCAATATAAAATTTGCTAGCTACGCTTTAAATTATGAATCTGAGGTTTGTCTCAAATTAGATTCTTGAATACAGCTTTGATATGTCATTCTACATATTTCCACAAACCCGGTTTTTCTAAAAAACCGGGTTTCTCAATTCTCAACTTGCATTTATAATTCTAATTTTACTAGTCAAAATAATGAATCAAAGCTATATCGAATATGAACAGACGCGCAATATCTCTATCGATGACATTTTAAATCTTTATAACGCTAATAATTGGTCGTCAGCAAAGAAATCCAACGAATTATACAATGCTCTGATGAATTCCCACTCACTCGTAACAGCTTGGGATAAAGAGAAACTAGTCGGCTTAGTAAATTCAATTACCGACGGTTATTTGGTTGTTTACTACCCGCATTTATTAGTTTTGCCGAAATACCAAAAACAAGGCATCGGCTTAAATTTATTAAAAATAATTACTCAAAAATATCAAGACTTTCACCAACAGATATTAGTCGCAGAAGCTGAAACCGTTGATTTTTATCATAAATGTGGTTTTCGCAAAGCAGGTGATACCCAAGCAATGTGGATTTATCATGGCGAAAATTAAATTATCCCTCTCCTTAATAAGGAGAGGGAAAAGGGTGAGATTCTTTAATATCTACGCTACAGGTTGAGCGGCATTTTCGCGCCACCATTTAACAGTATTTTTCAAACCTTCTTTGAATCCTATTTGAGCGGTGAAATCAAATTCTTTCTTTGCTCTTTCGGTATCCAAACAGCGACGGGGTTGTCCATTTGGCTTGTCGGTTTGCCATACGATTTCACCGTCAAATTCCATCACTTCGCAAATTGTAGTAATCAAGTCGCGAATAGAAATTTCAGAACCAGTTCCTAAATTAACTGGCTCCGCGCCATTGTAAGATTGAGTACCCATGACAATACCCCGCGCTGCATCTTCGGAATACAAAAATTCGCGGGTTGGGCTGCCATCACCCCAAACGGGAATCTGTTTTTCTCCCTTATCTTGGGCTTCCTGAACTTTACGAATTAATGCCGGGATGACGTGAGAACTTTTAGGATCGAAGTTATCTTCCGGACCATATAAGTTTACTGGTAGTAAATATATTCCGTTAAAACCGTACTGCTGGCGATAAGCCTGTAATTGCACTAGCAGAGCTTTTTTAGCAATCCCGTAAGGTGCATTGGTTATTTCTGGGTAGCCATTCCAGAGGTCATCTTCTTTAAATGGTACGGGAGTAAGATTAGGATAAGCGCAGATAGTGCCGACACAAGTAAATTTCTCCACACCAGCTTCATAAGCAGCATGAATCAACTGGGTTCCCATCATCAAGTTGTCATAGAATAACTCGGCAGGTTTTTCACGATTAAGACCGATACCGCCAACGTGTGCCGCTAAGTGAACTACAATATCTTGACGATCAACCGCACGCTTGCAGTTTTCCATCACGCACAAATCGTAATCTCTAGAACGAGGTACGGTAATTTTACCGCTATCTGCACCTGCTTTGATAAGTTTGTCTACTACTTGACGACCTAAAAAACCTGCTCCGCCCGTTACCAGAATTCTTTTATTCTTTAAGTCTAATGCGCTCATATTTTCTTTTCGTCCTCGGGGGTATTAAAAGTATTAGGCAATCAAAATAATTTAGCCAGCTTTTCTTTAATAGAAGATAATCGCTGGCTCTAGAAATTTACATATGTAGTGCGCCTAATTCCTGGCGAATCATCGCATTGTCTTTAATTGCTGAAGCTACTTTATCACCGGGAGAAGTTAAACCTAAAGCCTGTAAATCTGCCTCTACCATTAAAGCAACGAGTTGTTCAAATGTTACAGATGGAGTCCAACCCAACTGCGTTCTAGCTTTAGTAGAATCTCCAATCAACAAGTCTACTTCCGCAGGACGTAAATAACGCTTGTCAAATTCTACATACTCTTGCCAATCAAGATTTACGTAGCTAAATGCTAACTCCAAAAACTCGCGTACAGAATGAGTTTCGTTTGTCGCAATTACATAATCATCGGGCTGTTCTTGCTGCAACATCATCCACATTGCCCGCACGTAATCTTTTGCGTAACCCCAGTCTCTCTTGGAGTCTAGATTACCCATGTAAATGTTCTTCTGCTTACCAGCAACAATACGAGCAACCGCTCTAGTAATTTTGCGAGTTACGAAAGTTTCACCGCGACGAGGTGATTCGTGGTTAAACAAAATACCATTACACGCGAACATATCGTAAGATTCGCGGTAGTTAACAGTTTGCCAATGGCCGTAAACTTTCGCACAAGCATAAGGGCTACGTGGGTAAAAAGGAGTTGTTTCCTTTTGTGGTACCGCCTGTACCAAGCCAAACATTTCTGAAGAACCAGCTTGATAGAAGCGCATTTCAATACCAGTACGCTGCTGATAGTCGCGGATTGCTTCTAATATGCGTAAAGTTCCCATTCCTACAGCATCCACCGTGTATTCAGGTGAATCAAAACTTACCCGTACATGGGATTGAGCGCCCAAGTTATAGATTTCTACAGGCTTGACCTCTTCAATAATCCGGCGTAGCGTCGTACCATCGGTTAAGTCACCGTAATGAAGAAATAACTTTACTCCTTCTCTATGAGGATCTTCATATATATGGTCGATACGATCTGTATTAAATGTAGAAGTACGGCGAATAATACCGTGTACTTCATAACCTTGGTCTAATAAAAATTCACTTAGATAAGAACCGTCTTGTCCGGTAATACCAGTAATCAACGCTCGCTTTTGTTGGGTCATTCTCTCTATCCCTAATATTTTTTAATGAAATTAATACATGTAGCCCGGATATAAGTTAACAGGAATACACTTACCGTTCCAATGGGAAACCTACGAGTTTTATTTCAGTAATATCTCGAATACCTAAGTAAATATGCTGACCCATCCCTTTCTAGGGTAAACCTCTCAAACGGTAACGAGAGATTGATTATGTTTCCAGTATATTTTTTCAATCTTCATAAATGCTTTATATATTTAATAGCTTTATAAAGATTAAATTATTTTTTTAGAAATGATTTTAAGTAGACATTTTTGTCAAATTCACCGTACCTTCATATAGGATGTCCGATTAGTGTGCCTAAGTACAATATAAGCAAAATATTATCTTAAAAAGCTATATTTAGTTTTCGCTCAAGTGTAAATAGAAACTGCCTCCAAATACCGATTTCATGAGAGGAAATCAAGCACTAAGTAGTAATTGTCTAAAAGTATTATTTGTAACGGACTAGCTGCATTTATTCAGGTTAATATAGTAGCAAGTAAGCAAATTAAATCATCTTTTAATTGAATAGCTAGCTCTAATACTTCTCATACAAAAGTGAAGAACGGTCACAATTAAATAGGGGCAACCAAGCTGCCCCGGAAAACTAAAAATCGGGCATTATTTTTAATAAGCTCCGTTATCTGTTGGTATAACAACAACAGCAATTGTTTTCAAGATAATCCATAAATCTAGCCACAAATTTCTGAACTTTACATAGTACAAATCTATTTGAACTCTCCTTGGATAAGGTATGTCATTGCGTCCAGAAACTTGCCACAATCCGGTTATTCCCGGTTTGATAGTTAAAATCTGATTGATATGACATCCATATTTTGGTAATTCTTCTGCTACTAAAGGTCGAGGTCCGACAACACTCATATCCCCCTTCAGAACATTCCAGAACTGAGGAAATTCATCTAAACTAGTAATTCGTAGAAATCTACCGATAGTAGTAATTCTAGGATCTTTTTTCAGTTTAAAATTACTGTTCCATTCTTGTTGAAATTGCGGCGATGTTTCCATCATCTGTATCAAAACTTCGTCGGCATTGCTCACCATTGTGCGAAATTTAATACAATTAAACCGCCTGTAATTTTTCCCAACTCGTTCCTGAATGTAAAAAATAGGTCCATGCGAGCTTAAAGCTATCAACAAAGCCAGAATTAGATAAACAGGGGAAAACAGAATTAGTACTAACAGGGAAAATATTATATCGAACAGTCGCTTAGCTTTCTCTCCGTTTAAAGCTTCTTCATAAAAACCGAGGGGTTTGAATTTTGGCTTCTGTTTTTTGTAACCGCGTTTAAAGAAAGTACGCGCAATTTTACCGGAGAGGAGTGAGGGTCTGTGCCGTCATCATACTCCTTACAATCCACACCACACATAGTCCCAATCTTAAAGCTTGTAGAAGCTCTTCAAAGTGCTTGGGAAGCAAATTTACTTTATCGTCTCATTCCTATGTTAAAAATCAAGTTACTATTTTCCTTTTATTGTTGTTTTCCTCGCACGTATGGACAAAATTTAGATAACGAGAAGCAAACATTTGCTTTGAGAATTGAGCAGCGTGCTTTTTAGCATATTCTGGATTAAATTTTCCGGCTTTTGCTTCAAAAGTTTCCACCGCTTCGATTAAAGATGCTGGAGTTTGCTTTTGGAAAAATATACCCGTTCCCGTATCACCGTGTTGACGAATATCTCGCACCGTTTCCAAAGCTCCACCAGCACCATAAGCGATCGCCGGAGTACCGCAAGCCTGTGCTTCGACTAAGGCAATACCAAAATCTTCACAAGCAGCATACACAAAACCTCGGGCACTCGCCATATATTTTTTTACCATATCGTCTGGCTGCCATCCTAGTATTTGGATGTTAGGTTTAGCTATTTTAAGGATTTTATCCATATCGGGTCCGGTGCCAATTATTACTAAAGGTTTTTCTAATTGATTGAAAGCTTTAACAATTAAAGTTACTTGCTTATAACTTACTAACCGGGAAACAGTTACGTAAAAATCTTCTTTTTGGGATAAAAACGGAAAATCTTCGGTATTTACTGGTGGATATATAATAGCCGCATCTCTTCGATAACAGCGCCAAATTCTGCGTGCGGTATGAGCGCTATTGGCAATAAAATAATCAACCCGATTGGCGCTTAAAACATCCCACTGCCTTAAACGATGCAGTATGTAGCGCGTTAACCATCCAGCCATACCTCTACCCAGCTTACTTTCTCGGAGATAATCAAAAGTTAAATCCCAAGCATAACGCATCGGACTGTGGCAGTAACAAATATGCAATTGGTCGGGAGTCGTTAAAATCCCTTTCGCAACGGCGTGTGACGAAGAGAGAATCACATCATGCTGCCGTAAATCTAGTTGCTCAATAGCCAACGGCAGTAATGGTAAGTACTTTTGGACACCTTTGTTCGCTGCCGGTAAATACTGAAGAAAGGAGGTGCCAATTTGGCGTTTATGTAGATAACTTTCCGGATTACTAGATTCAAAATCAATGAGAGCATACAATTGGGCATCAATATGATTCAAAATTTCTCGAACTACGAGTTCCGAACCACCTGTTGCGTCGGGTGTAAGCCACTCATGCACCAAAGCATACTTTGAAGGCACAGCTAACATTTAAAGATAAAGAACATTTACATTTGTACAAAATATCCAGATTCTTGCGATACGCGTTCACGTTCATCGTTAGCGAAGCGTGTCCGAAGGACATAGATGTGTTGTTCAGCGGAGCTGCGGCTTAGACATAGTGCGGCTCAACGTTGCTATAAAGGGCTATCGCGATTACTCATGAAGGGCTACATTCGATTGAGGTTGTCTATTCAGCTAACTTTGAGCAGGGGAAGAAGAAATTACATCGGTAATGCCTTCTCAAAGAAAGTAGTAAAACATTTCAACACAATCCTACGTTGATAGTTAAAGCATACATACACGTATATATGAAGATCGCGATTTAACTAGACCGACGTAATTTTCACTTTGCCATCCGCAGCGCTCCTTGTTTTCTCTCAATAATCCAGAATTTTACTTTTTGACAATATTGTGTCCCCTTGCCCGAACAAGCGCTCTGGGGGAATCACCTTTCGATGCAACGTATATGAGAGCATCAAGTATAAAGTTTTCCAGCTTTTTGAATTAAACGGAAAGTTGATAACCCTTGTGGTGACGTAATTTCCACAATAAAAGTTCCCTCGTAGTTACCGCTTTACTGATAATCTCAAATAAGGATATCGAAGAAATAGTTTATATTTTCGGTTCTTTATTCTCAAATATTGTGCGAACAAATAGCAGATATAGCAGGGGTTCTATGCGAATTTTAATTATGGGAGGCACTCGATTTATCGGTGTCTACCTCACTCAACTATTGGTAGAACAGGGACATGATGTAGTACTGTTCAATCGCGGCAACCGTCCCTTACCAGTTGAAAACGAAAACGTCACGCAGATAAGCGGCGATCGCACTGACGCAAACCAGTTAAAAGAAAAGTTAAAAAATGAAAATTTTGATGTCATTTTTGACAACAATGGACGCGAACTCACCGATACCCAACCATTAGCAGAAATTTTTCAAAACCGTTTACAGCATTTCGTCTACATGAGTTCTGCTGGAGTTTATCTTAAATCCGACAGTTTACCTCACATAGAAGGAGACGCAGTAGATCCTAAAAGCCGTCACAAAGGTAAACATCATACCGAAAGTTTTCTAGCAGAGAATGACTTTCCTTTTACCTCAATTCGTCCCACTTATATTTACGGACCTCAAAATTACAATGATTTAGAAGCTTGGTTTTTCGACAGAATTACTCGAAACCGTCCCCTTCCCATTCCCGGTAACGGACTGCATATCACTCAGTTAGGGCACGTCAAAGACTTAGCCAAAGCAATGACTCAAGTTATCGGCAATTCTCAAGCAATCAAACAGATTTATAACATTTCGGGAAATCGTTACGTCACCTTTGACGGTTTAGCTCGTGCTTGTGCTGTAGCCGCCGGTAAATCGCCAGACGACATTCAAATCGTACATTACGACCCCAAAAAATTTGATTTTGGCAAGCGCAAAGCCTTCCCAATGAGAATGCAGCACTTCTTCGCATCAGTTAATAAAGCCATGACACAATTAGATTGGTATCCAGATTACGATTTAGTTTCTGGATTAAAAGATTCATTTAAAAACGATTATTTGACATCAGAACGAGATAAAAAAGAAATCGATTTTTCAATTGACGAGGAGATATTAAAAGCAGCAGGTTAAATTGATTTGTTAGCAGCTTGTAGGTTGGGTTAGACACGAAAATCTATTTAATCGTGTCATAACCCAACATTAGAATTATCAATTATCAATTATCAATTCCCTTCCTTAATCGAAAATGAAAAAAGTTGTAATCGCAGGAGGTGGTCCGACAGGTGTGGCTCTAGCCTTAATGCTTGTACAAAGAGGTATTGCAGTCACATTAATTGAAGCAGCTTCCGACTTCCGTCGAGTATTTCGCGGAGAGGGATTAATGCCAAGTGGTTTAAATGCTCTATCGGAAATGGGATTATCCGAAATCCTAAAGCAAATTCCTCATCGAAAACTGAATGCATGGGAATTTATTTTAAACAAAAAGTCGTTATTTCGTGTTGATGAACCCATCGAAGCCGATACTCAACCATGTACTTTAGTTTCTCAACCACCTTTACTTGAAGCATTAATTTTAGAAGCTCAGAAATACAATAATTTTGAGTTTATCCAAGGTGTAGCTGTTAAAGACTTGCTACGAATTGAGAATCGTGTAGCGGGTGTCAAATTAGCTGATGAACGAGAAATTACAGCAGATATTGTAATTGGTGCAGATGGGCGTAATTCTATTATTAGACAACGCGCCGGATTAAAACTAGAACGACAGCCAAAAAGTATGGATATTTTGTGGTTTAAACTAGCTGCAAATCCTAAATTTGTGACAGACAATGTATTTTCAGCCATTGGAGACGGTGAAAATGCATTTGCTGTATTTCACGGAGCCGAAGCAGGTAAATTACATCTAGGTTGGACTTTAACTGGTAATCAAAAAAATGAAAATAGTATTGATAAAACCTCCTCTGAATGGGCACAAATGTTTGCATCAATATCGCCTTCGTGGTTAGCAGAACATTTTATCAACCATGCAGATTCTATCGAAAAACCCATCAAATTATCAGTTATAGTAGGTCTTTGTCCATCTTGGCATACTCCAGGAGTTTTACTTTTAGGTGATGCCGCTCATCCCATGTCACCCATTCGCGCTCAAGGAATTAATGTTGCATTACGCGATGTAATTGTCGCCGCAAATCATCTTGTACCCGCATTGCTTGCAGAAGCTGAAAATAAAGAAATTGATAAGATATTCTCACAAATTCAGAAAGAAAGAGAACCAGAAATTATCAGAATTCAACAGCTTCAAAAAGAAGAAGGTAGGCAACACGAAATATTGCCCAAAAATTTATTTTTAAGAAGAATTGTTTTTAGATTAGCTCGTTTAGTAAATAAAGCAGTTCGTTTATCTTGGATACAGAGACAGAAGAAAATGCGTCAAGGTGTAACTCGGGTTAAATTGGAAGTTTAGATATTGGTAATTGGTAATTGGTAATTGGTAATTGGTAATTGGTAATTGGTAATTGGTAATTGGTGATTTTAAAATTGTAGCTTGTAGGTTGGGTTAGACACGAAAATTAATTTAATTTGTAACCAAAAGCTATATTAATCCTGTTGTAACCCAACATCTTTTCAAAAATAAAATTTAATTCGGGAGCATCGCAAATTGTTCATTTTGTAGTGCGAGCATCTTGCTCGCTCGGGAGCGCCAGCGAGCAAGATGCTCGCACTGCCAGATATTTTTCATAAATTGGGATGCTCCCATTTAATTCCTATATTGTAGTAATCTATAAAATCATATAAATCTCTATAAAAATCCCAATCATTGAATGCTGTAAGATAAAAACTACATAAAAAGTTTAGTTCAAATACTATATAAATTGGTTGTAAAATTTTCTTATTTTTTATAGAAGTGTCATTAAAAAAAATACAAATAAAGAAAGCAATAATAACTCTACCAAAACAATATACTTTTTCGCGATTGTATCTAATTAGAATATCAGTCTGAACCAGTAAGAATTTATCATAGCGTTGTTTTGGGTCGTCATTAACCCACGCTTCAGCAACTTTATAACCATTGCAAACCTTTTCTAAACGTACTTCAAAAATACAGAAACCCGTCCAGCTACGATGGATATACAGCCAATCATTTTCAAGAAAAAAGAACCATTTATCATCCATTGACACGGGAATGAATCCCCAAGTCAAATATTTATATTCTTCCTTCGTAAAAATTTCCTCAACCTGTAGCTGAGTTTTTAACTCTGGCATTGGCTGTATTTTCCAATCACTACGGGTTGCTTTTTTCGGATTCATAAACCGGGTTTATTAAAACTTACTGTTCCCTGTTCCCTATTCCCTACTCCCTTAAAAATCATTTCGCAACAACTTGACTATCTTCTTCTATCTTTTGCGGTAAAAGATAAATAGCTCCAGAAATCAAAGTTAAAGCTACAGATACCCAAAAAGCAATCAAAGAAGGCAATTCCCACTGTGGAGATAAAGGAGCAATTAACAGCGCGATCGCAATTATTTGACTTACTGTTTTTAGTTTTCCCCAAATATTCGCACCACTGATTTTCGGTTGACTAACTCTCCAACCAGCAATGGCTAATTCGCGCCCTAATATCAGAAATACTCCCCACGCTGGAATTTGTCCTAATTCAATTAAAGATAATAACGGAGCAAGCACCAGCAATTTGTCTACTAAAGGATCGAGAAATTTTCCTAAATCGCTAACTTGGTTGAGTTTCCTGGCTAAATAACCATCTAACCAATCCGTAGCAGCAGCAACTACAAAAATAGTAAAACATATCCATCTTGCTTGGGGTGTGGGATTTTGCAAACCGTAAATAATAAACGGTATGCCTAGAAGACGAGAGAAAGTAATCCAGTTTGGAAGAGTCATCATTTAGGTTATAGGTTAAAGGTTACAGGCAATAATATCCAAAGTATCGAAAGTAATTAAGAATTGATAATAAAAAATGTCTCTGATAACCGCTAACTGGTAACTGTTAACTGATGATTGTTAACTGTTAACTGAGCACCATGACCGATCAACAATTTCGTATCGAAAGCGATTCAATGGGCGATCGCCAAATTCCGAGTAGCGCTTATTACGGTATTCAAACGCTGCGAGCTACGGAAAACTTTGCTATCAGCGGCATTAAGCCTTTACCTACTTACGTAGATGCCTGCATCATCATAAAAAAGGCTACAGCAATCGTTAATGGCGAATTGGACTGTATACCTCAAGATGTCAGTCAAGCTATTGTACAAGCTGCTGATGAAGTACTAGCGGGTAAGTTTCGCGAGCAGTTTGTTGTGGATGTTTACCAAGCAGGTGCAGGTACTTCCCACCATATGAATGTCAATGAAGTACTGGCAAATCGCGCTTTGGAAATATTAGGAGACGAGAAAGGTAACTATAAGCGAGTCAGCCCCAACGACCACGTTAACTACGGGCAGTCTACCAACGATGTGATTCCTACCGCAATTAGAATTGGTGGAATTTTAGCTCTATCGAAGACACTGTATCCTGCTTTGGATAATGCCATTAATGCTTTAGAAGAAAAAGCCGCAGAATTTAAAGATATTGTAAAGTCCGGTCGCACTCATTTACAAGATGCCGTACCAGTGCGTTTAGGTGATACTTTTGCCGCTTGGGCGCAGATTCTCAAAGATCATCGAAATAGAATTAATGCTGCTTGTCTCGATTTAATGGTGCTGGGTTTGGGAGGTAGTGCAGCGGGTACGGGGTTAAACACCCATCCCCGATATCGGGTAAGTGTGATTAAAATTATTTCAGGACTAGTTAATTCTCCTTTGAAGGAGGCAACCCATCTTATGGCTGCAATGCAAAGTATGGCACCATTTGTGAATGTATCCGGCGCTTTGCGGAATTTGGCTCAAGATTTAGTCAAAATATCTCATGATTTGCGCCTGATGGATTCAGGACCAAACACTGGTTTCAAAGAAATTCAATTACCACCAGTGCAGCCCGGTTCCTCGATTATGCCTGGAAAATATAATCCAGTGATGGCTGAGATGACATCAATGGTGTGTTTTCAGGTGATGGGTTACGACACAGCCATTAATTACGCCGCGCAAGCAGGGCAATTAGAGCTAAATGTAATGATGCCTTTGATTGCCTACGATTTTATCCACAGTATTGAAATATTAGGCAACACCCTTCAAGCATTAACTTCCCGCTGCATAAAAGGAATTACTGCTTTACCGGAACGTTGTTTAGACTACGCCGAAGCAAGTTTGGCCTTGGTAACAGCATTAAACCCTCATATCGGATACCTCAATGCAGCAGCCATAGCCAAAGAATCAATAGAAACAGGAAAATCCCTAAGACAAATTGTACTAGAAAAGCAGTTGATGAACGAAGAAGAATTAGCTGAAGTATTAAACCTGGAGCAAATGAGTACGATTGTCGGGACAGGGAACAGTAACTCCTAACTCCAAATCCAAAACATCCCTTGTTAAAATCCAAAATCCATTAACAACTAACCACTAACCACTAAGCTACGCTGTGATAAAACCACAGAGTGAAAATTACATCAATGCAGACTCAAACACCATCTGTCAGTTTAATTAGGGCTACTTCTTATGAAGTGGAAGCGTTGAGGGAATCTTTGGAAACCTTGCTCGAACCCTTGGGTGGAATCACAGCATTTGTTAAAAGTGGCGATCGCGTTTTACTCAAGCCTAATCTGCTTACGGGTTCGCGCCCGACGGCGGAATGTACTACCCGCCCGGAAATGGTTTACGCTGTGGCGACTATGGTAATTGAGGCTGGTGGTAAGCCTTTTTTGGGAGACAGCCCTGCTTTTGGTAGCGCTAAAGGAGTTGCGTTAGCTAATGGATATGAAAGTATTTTAGAAGAACTCAATATTCCTGTTATCGAGTTTCATGGTAAGCGCTACGAAATCGTAAACGATAAGTTTAACCATTTGTTGTTGTCTAAGGAGACGATGGAAGCTGATGTAGTCATCAACTTACCCAAAGTCAAGTCTCATGCCCAATTGGTATTAACTTTGGGAGTAAAAAATTTGTTTGGTTGCGTACCGGGCAAAATGAAAGCTTGGTGGCATATGGAAGCGGGGAAAGATGCCAATCGCTTTGGAGAAATGTTGGTAGAAACCGCAAAGGCTATTAACCCGAACTTAACGATTATAGACGGCATTATCGGTCATGAAGGCAACGGCCCTAGCGGTGGAGAACCACGTCCGTTGGGGATTTTGGGTTGTTCAACTGATGTATTTGCTTTAGATAGAGCGATAGTAGAAATACTAAATGTTCGTCCCGAACAAGTGCCTACCCTTGCTGCATCAATGCGATTGGGAATTTGTCCGGAACTCGATGCGATCCAATTCGTCAGTTTACATCCCGACTTACTGCAAGTAGACGATTGGCAATTGCCCTTGAAATATATGCCAATTGATTTTGGAATGCCCCGCGTAATTAAATCTACTTTTAAGCATCTTTATATTCGATTTATCAAAGAAAAAATGAATGCTTATAGTGAAAATTAAATGAATTGTTCAAAGCAACAAAATTTATTGGAAGAGTGCAAACTTGGCTACAGCAATTTTTAGCACTAGCAGAGTAATCTATAAATACCCTCCGATTGCTTAACCAGACCGCCCTATTTTAGTGGCGGTTTTTTTAGTCCGGATAATTATAATAAATTGTTACATTTTTGAATCCGAAGGTATTTGAATTCAACCAGCTTAAAAACTGTACCAAGACCTTTATTAAAAGAATATTTGATCGTACATAGCCATTTGATAATTTTTCAGAAATCTTCCGGATATTTATAGCTTAGGATTGAGACATCCGTAACCGTAATATTAACTGTATTTATAATTATTTTTACCGATTTAAATATAAAGATTATTGAGGAGTAATGGTCACTTACTGTTACTTAAAAATGATTTAATTTTTCTGTATTACTGCGGTATAGAATTATTATAAAAGTATTTTATTGGAAGCATTTAGTAAATAAAAAAGTTTTGAGTGTAATCACTGATGATGATACAAAAGATTTAAAGTATACTCAACCGCTTTTAAGTATTAAGCAGAGAATATTCATTTAGATAAAAAGCTTAAAACTCTTACCCCATAACAGTTTATCTTCCTATCGGAAGATGATATTGACCCGTTTTTGATTTAAAGTTAATATTAATAGATGAAAGATATGTATTTTATATTGCATGGTATTTAATTAATTTAAGTTGCCAACGGAACCGCGAATACGCAAGTATAAAGCGAGATTAGTTACAAGCATTTAAACAAGATATTTCTGTATTACTTGGTATCAAGAGTTTCAGGTATAAAGAAATATATGAATTAACTTCCAAAACTCATTTAAATTCTTAAAGAATAGAGAGTTTACGGTCAGAAAAAAAGCTAAAATAATAGCAACACTCTCATTCGAGAGAGATGTAGCAACTAGTGATGTAAAGAGCTAAATAATTTATATGGATTCTAACAGTCAGTCTGCCAATACAGAGGAATTACCTTCGCAACGTTTGGCAGACGTTGTAGGAACAGCGATTGCTATGTTAACTCTGACGCTACCTATGTTTGTAATTGGTCATTACTCTTCAGGCAGCGTTCAAGGTAATCGGCAACCACTAACCTATAATTTGCAAAAAACTGACAATGATACAGAACTAATAAAAAGTGAAATTTCATCTATTTATAAAATGAATAAAGACGCTTCGGGCTTATTGAAGAAAAAATAATTTATTGTACCGATTAACATAAGTTTATCTACGATGAAACTGATATTATCTCTCTACCTATAGTTGAGTATGAGAAAATATGAATGCGAATACGCACGGGAAAGATAGATATTTCTTGTGGCGCATACAAAAGCGTTGTTTCAACTAATCAAGTAAAACGCGACAGCTTAGATGCTTTAATTCCCATCAAGCTCCTAGCTTCATAGCTTTGCTTGAAATGTGAATTCAAAAAAATTCTGAAGCAGTCTGCATTAATTAGCTTCAATTTAGATATTTAGATATAAAGATGCTCTTGAGAACAAGAGCATCTTTAATTTGTGATTTATTTTTTGTTGAAGGGAGATGGGGAAAGAGAGCAGGGGAAGCAATATTTTCTTCCTTTGATACCGAAGCTCCCTCCGCTCTCTTCAACTCCTAACTCCTAACTCTCTAGTCCTAATTTTCCAATTTGAAGGGTACTGTAGCGAAAAACTGCTTTGGGATAAGTCCATATTGACCTAAAATTCTACACGGGAGCTAACAAACTCTCACCGATAATTAGTTAACGAAAACTTTAGGAGTAAATCTGTGGACTTATCCATTATCTCAGCCCAACCAAAACCCGGTTTGATAAACGTTTTAATTGAAATTACCGGCGGAAGTAAAAATAAATATGAATACGACAAAGATTTACAAGCTTTTGCCTTAGATAGGGTGCTTTATTCATCGGTACAATACCCTTACGATTATGGTTTCGTACCCAATACCTTGGCTGATGATGGCGACCCCCTCGATGGTATGGTAATAATGGATGAGCCAACATTCCCTGGTTGTGTAATTGCAGCACGCCCCATTGGAATGTTAGAAATGATTGATGGTGGCGATCGCGATGAAAAAATTCTTTGCGTTGCCGATAAAGATCCGCGTTATGCTCACGTAAAATCTCTTAGAGATTTAGCTCCCCATCGACTTGAAGAAATCGCAGAATTCTTCCGGAGTTACAAAAACTTGGAGAAAAAAGTAACCGAGATTCTTGGTTGGCAAGATGTTGAAAAAGTTGCGCCTTTAGTAGAGCAATGCATTAAAGCAGCCAAGTAGAAATTAGTTAAAATTTTCCGACAGATAAAAATTCAAATTTTCTCTCCCTAAACCTAATTGCCCAATGCACCGCACGCTTCTTTTCGCAAAAATTCACAACTGTATTCTCACCGAAGTTAATCCTAATTACGTGGGTAGTATCACCATAGATCAAATGCTTTTAGAGAAAGCTGGTATCTTGCCTTACGAGCAGGTGCAAGTGGTGAAACGTGACTAATGGCGAACGCTTTGTTACTTATACAATACCGGCTGTAGCTAATTCAGGAGCCATTGAGCTAAATGGAGCTGCGGCACGTCTGGGCATTAAAGGAGATCGCTTGATTATAATGTCTTACGGGCAGTTTACTTCGGAAGAAATCAAAAGTTTCTCTCCTACAGTTGTTATCGTAGACGACAAAAACAAATTGTTAGAAGTCCGACACTATGACTCACTGCTCGGTAAGACTATTATGTAGCAAAAATGTCACAGATAGAACAGTCCAGCTATCCTAAAAATACGAGCGAATTAACCGAAAATCAAGCCGAGAAATTTTTAGTCAAATTTTGGGGAGTACGAGGTTTAATTCCAACTCCAGGTGAAGAGACTAATCGCTATGGAGGCAATACTGCTTGTGTAGAAATGCAGGTTGGCACAAAGAATTTAATCTTTGACGGTGGTACTGGTTTGCGAGTATTGGGAAAAGACTGGTTGCAACAACAGCCTGAAATTATAGCTCACTTATTTTTCACCAACGCTCAAACCAACCGCATTCAGGGGTTTCCTTTTTTTTCTCCTGCATTTGCACCGCAAAACTGCTTTCATATTTACGGTACCGCTGCTTCTAATGGCGCATCAATTAAACAATCGCTTGGCGATCAAATGCTGTTACCGCATTTTCCCTACCCCTTGCAAGTCATGGATTCAAAACTGCAATTTTATAATTTGACTCCGGGTAAAGCGATCGCCATAGATGATGTAGCGGTAAAAATAATATTAATTAATGATGTAACTAAGTCTATTGGCTATAGAGTTACGTGGAAAGAATATTGCGTTGCTTATATCACCGATTTAAAGTCAGAAATAGATGAGTTAGAAGAAGAAAGAGTTATGGAATTAACTCAAGGGGTAGACTTGCTAATCGCCAATCCCACTTACATTACTTCTAATATTCGCGACTCTCAAACATCAATTGATCGCTACTGGCAAACTGCTGTTGATTTAGCTCGTAAAAGTGATGTTAAACAACTTGTATTTTCCAATCATCATCCAAATGATAATGATGATTTTTTGGATAGAGTCCAAGCAGCGCTTCAAACTGAATTTGAGCAAGCATCTTTAGCACGTGAAGGTATGGTAATATCTATTAATTGCAGTTAGTTCAAATATTAAAATGAATCTTTGCGATGACTGCACCGGATAATCCAGTAACTTATAGATAAAGCAAAAACCGCCACTCCTAAACCAATAACCTTCATTCCATCCGTATTTTTCAAATCTAGAATAATAATTTTTCTCGCTACAGCAATTAAAGAAGTAGCAATTACTAGTTCAACGTGAATTACGCTTTTTCTCAGATAAGCAGTAATATTTTCTAAAATTTCTAAAGCAATTAAAATATTTAAGAATAGTCCGAAAGCTGTAAATAAGTTTTTATTAAAGCTTGCGTCATTCAAATCCCAAGCTAGCAATTTATTAATTACAAATATTACTAAATCTACAATAGCAATTAATATTAGTACTATCATCGTAATCGATAGTAACTTAGAAACTAAAACCTGAATCTTTTCAACTAAATGTAAGAAATTATCATTTCGACTGTATTTACGAATTATTCTAAAGAAATTCCTCATGCTTCATACCTTGCAATCAAAAGTTTTAGATCGGTTAGCCTGGTTGGAGAAATGTGAAAGTAAATAAAATCAATTAAAAATCAGAAATAACGCGGAATCATCTGTTGAAATTATCTGCTGCATTTATCACTATAAACAATTATTGGTCAAAACAATTCAAAATATGGTCAATTACTAAATAACAAATTAATAAAAGCAAAACACCACTGAATAAATTCTTGCCTCAAACTACGAAAGAATATATTGTGTAAACTATTATCATGAATATAATTTGAGGAATCATGAATCGTCGTAACTTCTTAAACTGGGTTGGAATAGGTTTGCTAGCAAGTAATTTACCCGTAGCTATCGCAGCTTGTTCTTCAAAGGAAACAAAGCAAAGTACCTCAGAATCTCAAGAATGGGAAGAAGTTGGTACTTCTGACGAATTAAATACGAATGGTAAATTACTTGCAAAGAATACATCTGTTGGAGAAGTATTATTAGTTAAAACTTCGGTTCCTGGCGATTTAGTTGCGGTGAATCCTATCTGTACTCATTCAGGTTGTACCGTTGAATGGAAAGCAGATACAAATAAATTCGTTTGTCCCTGTCATGATTCTGAATTTGGTGTTGCTGGTAAAGTCGAAAAAGCACCAGCTACAAAACCTTTAAAAACCTATGCTGTCAAAGTTGAAGGCGAGAAAGTTTTAATTAGACAATGAATTCGATAATTATTTAGATTAGGACAGAATATGTAGAGCTAATTGTTATAGCGTTTATAGCTTGTTCCTATTCCCAAGCAAAATTAATCCAACAAATATCATCAGACCTATTTTATTTATCTATAGTCTTGATTCGGATACAGAATCTATTTTTTGTGAATAAAAATACTGAATAAAAGCTGGCTGCAATACCGTAAGTCAATAGAAATAATTTATAATTAGAAGTGTATCTAATCCATTTAAAAACAGATAGTAAAAATACATATGTAACATAAATTACGAACAAAGATGGAAAAAGTACGTTAAGTTAAATTTGTTATAAAAATAACGATTAGCTACTCAAAAATGCGGCTAGAACAGTTGCAAGCCTTCTTGGCGATCGCCGAGAGTGGCAGTTTTCAGAAAGCAGCGTACAAATGTAGTGTTACCCAATCTACAATTAGTCGCCAAATTCAAGCGTTAGAGGCAGATTTGGGTTTTGAATTATTTCACAGAAATCAGTCAAAATTGACGCTGGCGGGTGAAACTTTACTGCCTCGCGCCCGTAAAATTTGTGTGGAGTGGCAAACTGCAAAGCAAGAAATAACAGATTTAATCGCAGGAAAACAGCCAGAACTTTGTATTGCTTGTATTCCCTCAGTATGTGCTTATTATTTTCCACCTTTATTACAATTATTTTGCAAACAATACCCCGATGTACAATTACGGGTAACATCTTTAGGTAGCGATAGGGCACTAAAGGTTCTCAAAGATGGACTAGTTGATTTAGCAATTGTCATGAACAATCGTTTTCTTACCACCAGTAAAGAAATGGTTGTCGAAACACTTTATGAAGAACCGATAGAAGTATTGATCTCAGTTAATCATCCATTAGCCGAATATGAATGCATACCTTGGTTGGAATTAGTTCGCTATCGACAAGTGATTTTTAAAGAAGGTTATGGAATGCAACGTTTGGTGCAACATCAATTCGATCAAACCCACACATTACTTAAATCGGCTTTAGAAGTAAATACCTTAGATGCTTTCCGGGGAATAGTACGTCAAGGAGAATTAATCGCTTTATTGCCAAGTTCCGCATTAATTGAAGCACGTACAGATCCCAGTCTTGCAACTCGTCCTTTTGTTATTAACAACAACGGTTCTTCCGTCCACAGTACATCCTTAACTCGCCAAGTAGTAATAGTAACAACTCAAGACCGCTTACAAATTCCTCCTATACAACATTTTTGGCATCTAGTCACCCAAGAAATTCCCAAACAGATTAACGGTTAGGAGTTAAGAGTTATGAGTCGTGAGTCGTGAGTAGCAAGTAGCGAAATAGTTATTTGTCCCCTTGTCCCCCCATCCCCCCCTCTCCCCATCTCCGAAGGGCGTTAACTACAGATAAAATGAGCAATTTATTTAGAGATTTACTAAAAAAAATAGGTAGCGGTCAACATACTTCAGATAATTTAACTCGTACTGAGGCAGGATTGGCAACCAAAATGATGTTGCTTGGGGAAGCAAAGCCAGCACAGATTGGTGCTTTTTTGATTGCACATCGGATCAAACGACCTACTAGCGAAGAATTGGCAGGAATGTTGGATGCTTACAACGAACTTGGGCCAAGATTACAAGCAATCGAGGGCGAGCGACCGACTATTGTTTTTGGTATACCTTACGATGGCAGAACCCGAACCGCACCAATTAGCCCGATAACAGCTTTATTGTTAGCTTGTTGCGGTCAAAATGTAATCATGCACGGTGGCGATCGCCTTCCGACAAAATATGGACTTCCGCTGGTAAAAATTTGGCAAGGTTTGGGTATTGATTGGACAAAGTTGGAATTAGCAAAAACTCAACAGGTTCTAGAAAAAACAGGAATTGGTTTTGTTTATACACCTCTGCATTTTCCCTTACTAGAAAGTATTTGGGAATACCGCGAGCAAATCGGTAAACGTCCGCCCTTTGCCACAATGGAATTAATTTGGTGCCCTTATGTTGGGGATGCTCATATCATTACTGGGTTTGTTCATCCGCCCACAGAAGAAAGGTTTCAAGCAACCTTATCTCACATGGGAATAACCAAATTTACAACAGTCAAAGGTTTAGAAGGCAGTTGCGATTTACCGCGCGATCGCACTGCGATTATCGGCTATTGTAATGGTAATAATGTTCTCGAAAGATTACTTCTAGTACCTCGTGAATATGGCTTTACTACCAAAAACGTACCTTTGAATAGTACTGAAAAATTAAGATCGGATATGAGATCAGTTTTAGCTGGTTTGCCATCGGAATTGATGCAAACAGCATTATGGAATAGCGGATTTTACTTATTTCGTTGCGGAATTTGTGCGAATATGTCTGAAGGTTTAGCAAAAGCTAAAGAACTTTTTGATTCTGGAGCCGTATTGAAAAAACTTCGAGAATTAGAGTCAACTATTAATTCTATATAATCTATAATTTTGGATGATTTGCCTTTAATGCTTTATTTATAGTTTTCCAATAGATAGATATGAACAAATAACAAATAACAAATAACAAATAACAAATTTATTCAACCTTCAACCTTTAACCTGTTTTCGTTCATTAGGGAGAAAATCTACTATGGCAGCACAGAAAATTTTAATGATTGTTGGAGACTATGTAGAAGATTATGAAGTGATGGTTCCCTTCCAAGCTTTACAAATGGTTGGACACACCGTTGATGCTGTATGCCCCGAGAAAAAAGCTGGTGAAAAAGTAAGAACAGCTATCCATGATTTTGAAGGGGATCAAACTTACAGCGAGAAACCCGGTCATAATTTTACTTTAAACGCTGATTTTGCCACAGTAGACGAAAGCAAATATCACGCTCTTGTTATTCCTGGAGGAAGGGCACCGGAATACATTCGTTTAAATCAAAGAGTATTAGAAATTACCCAGCATTTTGCCCAAAAGAATAAACCTATCGCTGCAATCTGTCATGGTTTACAAGTTTTAGCTGCTGCTAATGTATTGCAAGGCAAAACCTGTACTGGATACCCAGCCTGTAGCCCAGATATAGGTAGTGCTGGAGGTAAATATGTAGATGTTAGTGCTTCGGAAGTAGTAGTTGATGGTGGCTTAATAACTGCACCCGCTTGGCCAGCGCATCCTCAGTGGTTGGCTGAATTTCTCAAAGCGCTTGGCACAAAAATCGAGCATTCCGAGATGGCTACACTAGCTTAATTGACCGATGAATTCTATTAAACATCAGTCATTTGCCAGTTTTTAATTCTTTCTGCACTGGCAAATGTACTGACTTACTGAAAAAATGCTTGAATACAAATTACCCTAAAGGGCAAGGGCAAATTCAAAAAAATCTACAAATAATAAAATTTTAAATAACTATATATCGCTGCAATTTGTTTTTTGAATTTTATAAATACAAAATTATCGTTTAAGTCAAGACAGTAAATATACAGTTAAGCCAAACTACATAAAACAACTCTTTTTGATAACTATTACAATGCGTAAAATTTATAATTCAACAAAGCCAAAATACTCAATTTAGCGTAGACTAAGATAATGGGTCACATACCGGCACTTGTTACAATATCGGGTAGGACTTTTTATGATAAAATTTCACTTCCTCCAAAGCGTAAACTTTCTTTGTATTAACAAGCAAAGTTGCATATTAGAAATAAAGTTGCGTGGTTAAGTCTTACTACCAACAAAAACCACTTTATATAGTTGAGAAATAATACTGACTCGATGACAGGCAAAAACGCAAGACAGAATGCATTTCTGCGGCTAGTGTCTGGTAAGGAATCAGAAACACGATCGGTTCGTCAACGCTACTCGCTAACTCCAACTTCAGAAGCAGTAATAGGACGAGATCCCCACTGTCAAGTTGTATTGGATGCATTAAAGTATCGCATGGTATCTCGCCGTCATGCGATAGTTCGTCCCCTAAGTTTATCCCCGGATGGTGAAATCAGTTGGATACTTTGCGATTTAGATAGTGCTAACGGTACTTATCTTAATGGAAAACGCTTGCAGGAATGTCAGCAAGTTTTCCCTGGCGATCGCATTACTTTAGGCTACGATGGACCTCAACTAGTTTTTAGTAGCGAAGTGGTTGAAAAAAGAACCATAATTTCTGCGAATACATCCGTTGCCCGAACAACAAGTTCTCAAAACTATTCCAAACCAGACTCAGTTAGCTTCACTCAATTATTTCCCATAATTTCTACAGGTAAAGACTTAACTAGTAAAGCATATTTAATACCTGGAATTTTAACAGTTATATTTGTAGTACTAATGTTTGCTACGGTAGGAAAGCCGGAAGCAAATCAAGTTATAGTTGCTGTTTATATTGCTTTTGCTGCTTACTATTTTATTTATCAGCTGTGTGGTAAGCATAAACCCTGGTGGGTTTTATTAGCTATGGCTTTATCCACCGCTTTGATTTTAGTTAGCCCTATATTAAATTTATTTCTTTTTGTATTTCGCGAACTCTTGCCAGGTAGATTACCTTCAGGAGAAGAATCAATCACTTTTACAGAATTACTAGTGCGAATGTTTTTCGGCGCTGGCTTAATGGAAGAATTACTTAAAATACTACCAGTTATAGCTATATATTTTATCGGCTTAAAATTATCCTCGCCTTGGAAAGAGCGTATTGGAGTGTGGGAACCTTTAGATGGCATTTTACTTGGTGCAGCCTCTGCCGTAGGTTTTACCTTATTAGAAACACTCGGGCAATACGTACCCGAAGCTACTCAAAATGCTGCTATTCAAGCGGGGCTAGAAACAGGTCAATTAGTCGGTTTACAGTTATTAATTCCTCGGATTTTAGGCTCTGTGGCCGGACACATGGCTTATAGCGGATATCTTGGATATTTCATCGGTTTAGCCGTGCTTAAACCAAAATTAGGAGGACAAATTTTACTAGTTGGCTACCTGAGCGCATCAGCACTTCACGCTTTATGGAATACAACTGGGGCTAACAATGCTTTACTTTTAGTTATCGTAGGCGTTTTATCTTATGCTTTTTTAATGGCTGCAATTCTTAAAGCAAGGGCGCTTTCACCCAATCGTGAAGAAAATTTCGCCACCCGATTTTTTGGAAATAAGTAATTCAGTTATCAATTATCAGTAAAACTTCTTCAAAACCCTTCAACGTCAAATTTGAATTCTTCCTCTGAAGTCGAAAAGGCAATCATTTATTTATATTCTGGGGATTTACATTTATTCGCTGTATTAAATTAGCTTTGTTTTCAAGGTAGTTGATCGTTACTAACAACTAACCACCAACAACTAACAACTAATTATTAATATGTCTTTTGATAGATGAGACTGGAGAATTAACTATTTTATTCTTTATGTATGATGGGTAAATCTACCCCAAGAAAGAAAAATCCTAAAAATAGCCTAGCCCCAGCCATAAGGAACACAACTAAATTGCATTTGTACTGCCATTAAAGTCAGAAATGGCGATAAATTTTTTAGAAGAAATATTTACTCTTCTGTTTGAGAGCTATCTAACTGGTTTAGTGCATGATAAGCCACTGCTAACCCTGCTTTTGCTTGCTCAATTTCTGATAAAGCTGCCCATTCACGATTGTCGTCTCGATCTAAGTTAGCAAGGGTGGATTCAACTTTATTTGGTTCGCCACTTCTGGTTGCGTAAGCGATCGGACGCGCTAAAACCATGATGTCATCAACTTCTAAACTTGGTAATACAGCTTGTACGCACTCAATGAGTTGTTCGGTAATTGGCTGTTTCTGGTTAAAAATTTCTGCTGCTTTTTGAGCAATCAAGCCGATCCAAGACGACGGCATACTATTAGAAAACTGTTTTTGTAAATTTTTCTGAAGCTTAACCGCTACTGTAGTATTTGTATTACAATTAGACTGTTCTGAAGTATCGCACTTAGACCAAAGTGCATCTAGTTGGTTGTGGAAACCTTCGCACCGCGTACTTAATTCTTCGTCTAGCAAATCTTGCATCACAAATTGCTCTTCGAGTTGATTAAAGTAAGCTGTAGTATCCTCGTCACAGGGATTCCAGGGATAACTGTTATCTTCTGGTTCTAATAGAGTTGCAAGTAAATCCAATTCGGTTTGAGAAAGTGAATTATTAAAATTGTTAGAACCTTTCATTTTGTCAGCCATGTGTTGTGTCTCCTTTTGTCTTGGGAATTGGGGTATTGACAGCTACAGCATCCGTTCTCTCATTTCCGCAAACTGAGATCTTATTTTATTTACTTAAAAAGGTTTCAACTTTAAGTAGCTGTGTATCGTCTATGTTAGTGCTTGAACAATGAAATCGTAAAAATTTGATAAACATAGAAAAACTGTTTAATCGAAGGAAAAATACTTAGTAAGCTCTATATTCCCTATTCCCCCCTTGCCTTAACCGAATTCATATATCTAATTTTCAATGCGAAATTCCCAAGTTTGACTCTTAGTGCTACCAAATTTCAAGTGCATTCCCGATTCTAAAGGTACTTCTCGTCGGTAGATTTGTTCCCAACCACCGGAACGTAAAATCCAAGTAGTGCCATAGGTCGAAAAATCTTGTAAATAGTAAGTTTGGATTTGAATCTCGCCGTTGAGGTTATTACGACGTAGAATTTCAGCGTGACGTTTTGAAACTGAAGGTTCTCTAATTACAATATCATTTTCTTTAGTGCGACCAATACGGGTAACTCCAGGCTTGAGTAAGTAACTTCTGCCTCCTGCTTGTAAAGAACGTAGGGAAACATTAGCACTACCGGGAATAAAAGTTGTTGGTATTTCTGTAGCACCTTCCTCAAAACTCTTTAGTAATTCTCCGTCAAAATGAGGATGTAGGTAAAGAACTGGTAGAGTCCAAGCAGGTTGGTTGAAATGATAAATAGTTAATAATCTTTTTCTACCTTCAGCGACTGCTTCATCAATGGGTTTGCGAGTACGTAAAGCTAAAGCAAAAGTTTGAATAAAGCTGTGGCTTTCCTCATCAGTAATTTCATCGCGCATTCCCAGTACTGCTGGTACACCTTGACGGATCAGAACTTCAGCTAAACTACTATGAGCAATGGCTCTATTTTTGTCAGAGAAAGGTTGCGCTCCCCAACAAGCATTAAAAACTGCCAGCTTTACATCACTACGGGTTAAAGCTTGTGCTAGTTCCATACCGTTTAAGGTCATGTCATCTAGTAAAAATAGAAACCCGCCATCGGGACCTGGTAAACCATGACCGGCATAAAAGAAAACGTTGTAGGCTTTGGTTTCTAGCTCCGAAATTAACTGCTGTGGAGTTGGCTTTACCAATGTTTTGACCATGCAAGCAGCGTATCCCGAATTGCTACCTACTTGATTACCACCAGAAAGAGTCGCCTGAAGAATAGCTGCTTCTGTTTCAAGTTGGAGATTTTCGTCTTCACCTAGAACTAACAAGATATTTAAAGCTTGATCGGTACGCGAAGAAGCTAATGGTTCGACTTGAGAAGTAGTACGACTAAACAATAGATGTTGAGAAAGCGACATTGCGGGTTGTCCAGGTTCGCGCTGCATAACTTCCCAAGGAAGAGCAATCAAATCTGGTTCGCGGATTTCCAATCGAAAGCGCAAACGTGTATGCTGACCCATAGCGATACCGCGACTGCGTTCCAAACTGCCAAGAATTTCTCCTTCAAATACCCAGCGCCATAAGCTAACTCCCATATATTGCATTAAACGGCTGCTATAACTGGTTTTTTTGCCGGAAGTTGGTGATAGGGAATTTAAGGGAAGTGGAGTTGCAGTTTTAGACTTATTTTTCGGCAATATATCCAAGCGAGAATGTCCGGCGAACATTTCTTGCCACTCTAGCCAAGCTTGATTTAGTTCTGGCGGCCATAAACAATCATGTAAAACATAACCACTGGGATACGGGGCATTTACCACCCAAATGGCGTAATTATCTGTGCCAGTGTGAACTAGACGGGCGATCGCCAGGTTTAGGGATGGCATGGATTCTTTAAACTTAAAGCTAAATTTTTGTCAAGCAAAATGTTTACCTAAAAATTATATTTTCAGGCGATTATCTGTTTATTTCAGTTTCTTATAGTTTATCGAGTTTTGAGATGGGTGCTGCTACCCATTTGGGGTAGGTAATGGAGTTGAGCCAGGGATATTACCAGGGGTTGGTTGAATTAAAGGCTGGTTGGGAGTCAAGGAATCTTCAACGGGCACCGAAGTAGAAGAATCTTCAATCGCTGGAGCCGAACTATCTGCGGTTGAACATTGTTCTGAAGCAGTAGTTGGATCGCCTATTGAAGCATTGGATGGTGTAAGTTGTGAACTTTTTAACCATACTTGTTCGCCCGGTTTGAGTAAGGTTTTGCTGCCAGTGGTTGCTGTGGGAGCAGACGAGTTAGACGAATCAATCGCCCCTTCGGCATCTCCCACTGAGCATACCCTAATCCGTAACCAATAATCTTGTGATGATGAAATCCGCTGTTTCTGCACAACTTGTAACAAACTAGCAGGTGGTGCAAAAATTGGTAGTGGTTGAGCAGGTACATTGTCGGCAGGTGGCAACGTGCTTTTACTGAGGTCTAATTTTGCTTTGGCATTGATCAACCAGCCTTTATCAATTTGAGCAAGTCTTTTCGCATTATCCCCAGAAGTTTCCTTGGGGCTGCTCGACGGTGTTATTTGTGATTGTCCTACTTCTTTTGGCTGAGAATCGCGACTAAGCAATCCTTGCCGCCATAAATATCCTATACTACCCCCAACTATAGTTAATAAAGCAACTACTCCCAACATTAAGGGCAAACTCATGCCTTTGCGAGTAGTTTTTTCGGGAATGACCTGAGTTTTCTGATTGGGAATATTTTGTGTGGCAGGGGCTAAACGTGAAGAATCCGCTACCGAAATTGAAGAAACGTCGGCTAGATTTGCCTCCAATGCTAACTTTGGCTCTGAATATTTAGTTTGACAATGTATGGTGGCGATAGTCACGTTGTCATGACCGTTTTGATTGTTAGCAATCTCTAACAATTGCTTAGTAACGCTAACTACATCACCATTTTGATTGAGTAACGGTAAAATTTCTGTCTCCCAGTATTGTTCTACACGGTCGAAATCACTTAGACCATCCGAACACAGTAGAAAAACGCAGTCTTCATCAATGATGAATCGCTGTGCCGTTGGGTGTAAAGCGCTACTCGCATTCATCCCCAATGCTTGTACCAAGGAACCAGAAGCAGCCTGACCTACGGCATCTCGATAAACCGCATAGCCAAGTCGCACTTCCCGTGAAGCCACATCATCGTCAAGAGTTATTTGATGACAGTTATTGCGTGTAATTAAGTAAGCACGACTGTCCCCTACATGGGTAATATACATTTCATGGGCAACAGGTAGCGCCATCACCACAGTAGTTCCCATGCGCTGCCGTCCTTGACGATTTTCGCTATCGTTCAGCTGGCTAATTTTATCGTTGGCAATAGCAGCAGCTTGTTCCAAGTCTGCAAGTAATGCGTAAGGATTAATACGGTCCTCTGGCAAAGAAGCCAATTGCGCTACCTGCTGTTGAATTGTTTCAATCGCCGTTCTAGAAGCGACATCGCCCCCTTCATGTCCACCAATACCGTCACAAACGATAGTCAAAGCTGATTTTGACGGTGGTTTAGAGATAGTAGTACCGCTTTGGGGATAACAAGAATCTTCATTTCGTTGGCGCGATGGTCCGGTATCTGTCAGCGCGAACACGTTGACTTTTGTCTTATTAGATCCACTTAAGGATGTTAATCCCTTATCTAAAAGGGCAGTCAACTGCTCGCCTGAACGTATTTCCCCTTCAATCAATAAACGACAAACTTCGCCCATAAAATTGCGAATCGTCCCCACTGCGCCTTGATATAATTCTTCTCGCCAAAATTCTCCTAAAGCGGCCAACTTTGGTCTAGTTTCGCCATCAGAACTTAATTCTAATAAGCGTACTATCGAACCTTCCGTCCGAATTAATTTTTTTGTCAGTAAGCTAGAAGCAACACCAACAGTTGCCAAAGGTTGCCATAGCTGAGACATTTGCCACAGCCAATTTAGTTGTCGTAACGAATTTGCCTTCTTCCAAACATCTGTCAATTGCTCGCACAATTGCACGGCAGGTGGTGATTCATGAAGAATAAGCGGAGGCTTTTCTAAAAGTAATATTTCTGTTTGGGTGTTCCCAGTATTTAGAGACAGCAGTCCGTAAACTTGAGGAACGTGTAGCCGATAGGGAATTAGTCTGAGATAGGATTTTATATCATCTAACTTTTGTTGTTCGGGTATTTGTGGCAAAATACCGGGTTTGGTATCTAATAAAACATTGTGTTTGATAATTAAATAACGCTCTTGTAGCAATTCCCCAGAGTTACCCACCGAATTGTCCGCCACAGCCCAAAGATAACGTTTGGGTAGGGGTGTGGAACATCGCTGGCAAAACTTGTGGGTAAGAGGGTTAGCAGCTTGACAAAGTTCGTTTGGACAGTAGAGCGTTGCCGCGTCATTTTCCATAGTTTCCCACCGAGAAGGCGAAAGGCTTCATTTTTGTTTATTCATAGAGAACGGCTTTCTAAACCGCTCGCGTTCGCATAAAACGATATATTCCATTTTGACTCGGGATTTTATAACAGACACCCTTAATAGATAGGCAGCATGAAAGTTTATAAATCTAGCCAGTTAATTAGTCATGATACGTCTTTTAGAGAAAGTATATAAAAAATTACCACCTCTGGGACGATGCTTATACTATTTTGTAGGCAAGCAGAATCATATAAAGAGTCTTGCCATACACTTTATTGAATATTATTTCTTTATCTATTTTCTATATATATACCTACTTTACAAATCATTAGACGATAGTCAGTTAAGTATTTATGTTATTACTAGTTCTTTTAGTCACTTAAATGCATCAGCAATTCGACTGCAATTTACAAGCTTGAAGGGTTTGCTTGTCTTGATTGAAGTCGTACCTCACGTATTTTAATTAATCTGGAATGCAGGGGCTACAACAAGCGAGTACTAGAACTATAGGCGCTTGATGAAGTTTTAGGTACAGCTAGAGATATTACCTCGATTATGTAGATAAATCTTTAATGTATCAAGCAAAGAGTTAACTGTTTTGTTACAGTCGCGGAACTGCTTTACTCATAAAGAACATAAAGTTGGTGTAAAGATTTAGAAGTTATTTGAGGTGAATCTATTGCTCACCTCAAATAACTGACCATAGACATCTTTATAAATTTTTAAAGATTGGGGGTTACGAAGAGCAGGAATTTAATTACTTTCCGATCCTGCTACTCGTGGAAGTCCCATACTATAGTTATTGACTCTTGCCGATATGTTATAGCTAATGGAGCCTTTCTGTAAAAGCGAACGCACTAAATGTTCTAAGTCTGAGCCAATGCGACGCAGATTGTAGTCAGTTAGGTCTTCACCGCTGTTAGCTTCAACTAATTCATCAAATTTACGATATATAACCTGTAAAGTGTCTTCACTCCAAGTAAATTCATTATCTGGATCGATATCCAAGGTCAAGACCTGATTGCTAGGAACCAATTCGCCATCCTCAACTTCTGCCGCAAAAATACGGATATGGCGAGTTGTGGATTTAAGCAGCATCTGGTTATCCATAGGAGGCTTTCGTTTTCTAATAGTTAAGTAACACTCCAATTATTGTAAACTCTAAATTCCTGCTTGAAACCTCCTGCTGATTATTGCTTGCATCAAAGTCCATTGCTTGCATCAAAGTCCTCTTATTCTTGCTATCCAAATCGTAGATTTTTGTACGGGCTAGCAAATAAACCCGCCTTCTGCATTTCTAAATTTCTAGTTTAATTGCTCAATGCAGCAGTATTTTCATGAATTGGGGAACCACGAATTTATCATTACGGTCAGTCTGGTAAGCTTGAATCGGCATAAACACAGAGGCATATTTTTAGAAGGTGGAAATTCTAAGTATTCTGCCTTATGTTTTATTAAGAAGAAATATTTTAGCTAATGTGCTAATTGATGCTCGGATACTAAATTTACCCTTAAAAGTTTTGGTCTTAAAGGCCTCCGCGTGTTTTTTTTATGAATATAACTTACATCTAGTATTTTCACGGAATTGCTAAACAACAACCATAGGCTATAGTCTAATAAAATGATTTCAGCGTTTTTACTTACGTAGTATTACTTCAGTTTTAGTTAAAAGTAAAACTGTTATTGACGTGGAGATAAGTTTGATGTAAAAACCTTTAAAAAGCGATAGCAAGTTCTTACAGAAACTTCATTGTATAGAAGTTTAAAAACTGAATAATAGTTTAGGGTTTGCTAAAACAGTTGATGGTGCATGAATATAAAATTAGAGAATCAGTTAGTCTACCGACAAACCAACTTTCCCGGAGAGTGAAATGCAATACAAATAAGCATGGATGATTTTTCTTCTTGCAAAGTCGCACGCTACTTTTCGATTTCAAACAAAATATAAAGAACTTTTGCTTGAGATGAAACTCCTCACCCCTATGACCACCGACGAGTAAAGGAATCGTAAAAATTATGAACTCGAAAGCATTACCACGCCAAATAAACAACCCCGATGTCGGTGTTTATGAATGCGAAATCAACCTCAAATTCCGATTGATTGAGGAAAAGAGTTTATTGCGCGATCGCGATCAGCTCTTGCAAGTGCTTCTAGAAGCTTTGGCAGAAGGTTCTGACGACTTCTTAGAGATGTTGCAGCAGGTTGTAAAGGTTCACCAGACAACAGAGTTAAAAGCCTCACCGCAAATGCGTCGTCAGCTTATGCGGTTGCGTAACTCCAACGAAATGAACCAATAGCTAACACGACCATGTAAATATATGGTTCTATAAACTAGCAATTGAGAAGAACACAATTGGTAAATTCTTAAGTCCAAATCCGAAACTTAATTTTTTCCACAACAAGTTAACTGGTATTAATCGAGCAACTATGTTCACAAAGCTAGGTTTTGCCATGTATTCTCGAAACGTCACCTACATAGTGCGTCTACCCGGCATCTACGCATTTTTATGACAGGGTTGCGTCTACAGTAACCGAAAGTTCAGTTCATCATATTGCAATACAAATAAATCGGGTGCCTACTAAGACGGCAATTGTCTTTGCTATTACGGAGCCGGTTACGGTCTACGAAGAATATTGACATACCAGGGAAGAAAATATTGATAATTGCATGACCGTCGCGGTAGTATTCGTACCCTCCTTTATTGTTGGCACACAAATGCTCATTACGGCTCACGTCCGACATTACTTAAAAAGCATCTCACAATCCTTTCTACTTTGTTCATGGCTGGATATTCGATAAGCCATTCTTTACAGTTCCCGAAATTTTGTGTATCTAGAGTTGAGATTATGAGCATGCGTGGGATAAGGCAGAAAGTAACAACTCTTTTCCCATGCATACTTTCAGAATACTTAAAAAGTGTCAGTATCCGTATAGCTCAGTTTATTAAACAAGTTACTTTGTAAATAATATACATAGCTGTATATTGTTTATGTCTAATGACCTTAGTTTATAAGCAAGGTTCTATCAGCTTCAAATAAAGGATATTCCAAATTTTAATTGTTGCTACAGATAGTTTATCTGACGATTTACTACCTAATAATCGCTCATATTTTAATACCTGTAAATACGAAATATTACTTAATATGGTGCCGGTTTATTAAAGCAAATTCTCTGCTTTCCATATTTTGTTCGGCTAATTAGCCAAACCATGTTCCAAGGCAAATCTAACCAACTCAGTACGGCTATTCGTCCCAGTTTTGCTAAACAAACGACTAACGTATTTCTCGACATTGCGAACGCTGGTATCTAAGCGACGAGCAATTTCTTTATTCATTAATCCTTCAGCAACCAAATTCAAAACACTTTGTTCTCTAGGAGTCAAGTCAATATTGAAAGGTGGGCTTGTTTGAGTAATAGCATTTTTTTGAGTCAGCAACGCCTCGATTCGAGCCATCTGAGACGCTAATTCGGCTAAATCTGGGGTTTCCCCTTCCTCGACACTGGAAGTAGTCTTAGCAGCACGACGAGCAATCAAATTTTCCACAATTGCCACTAACTCATCTGGATCGAAGGGTTTAGGTAAATAAGCATCAACACCAGCTTGATAGCCTTGAATGCGATCGCCAGTCATGCCTTTTGCAGTTAGAAATATGACTGGTAACGTTTTAAAACGAGTATCATCCCGGAGTTGCTTGAGAAATTGATAGCCATCCACTTGAGGCATCATAATATCGGAGATGACTAAATCGGGGTTATTTTGCTGCATCCAATCCCAAGCATCACTAGCGTTACTGGCGACTTGAACGTTAAAATTACTAGCTTCCAAGTAATCTTTTACGGCTTCGCGCAATCCGGGTTCATCATCTACCAGTAACAATTGTGCTGTCATCTCAATTTTCCTGTATTGTACATTTTCCAATTTAGCGAAATTTGGCGACAGTTTACTGATGTTGTTAGTTGTTAGCTGTTAGTTGCTAGTTGTTAGCTGCGTCTCGCTATACCATCTGTGTACCAAATAACCCAGTTTCGCTATAATTCGGAGTTAAGAGTACGCAAAACTGTGAAATTACCCATCTCCTACTAACTACTAACTACTAACTACTAACTCTTCAAAGCCATTCAATTTTCTTGGCTTGAGGAGGTAATTGTGCTTGCTGCTGTCCTAAATAACGCGCTCTAGCGGTAAATAAGCCAATTGGTGTATTCGCAAAGTCTAAGAAACTGGCTTCACCTAATAAAGCTTTGACACTGGTTTTGGGCACTTCCTTGAGCAACCAGCGGCATAGGCGATAGTAACATTCATGTTTGGTTATTTCGCGCATCAATTCTACATCGTGTAGTTCGTGGAGATAGCTATTGGAGCGCCCATAACGTTGCCACTGACTATAAAGCTCTTTTAATGTGGTTCGATGACGATGCTGCACGATTGCTTCGGGAGCAAATTCTAAACTTCCAATTTCAAGTTGCAAAATTCGCCAGCATATATCAGCATCACCCCCGGTTGTTAAATAGGGACGAAATAATCCTGTTTTTTCTAAAGTCAATCGGCGAATTGCTAAATTTGCAGTTTGTCCGTAAGCACAAAATTTATTCGCTAATGTATGCTTTTGCGATAATGTTTCTTGTTTATCTGCGTATCTTTCTAAAAAAGTATTACCAGCTAAAGCCGTAATTTCACCAGCGACGATTACTATATTTTGATTGATAAAAGGCTGAACTAATTCTTCTAACCACTGTGGCTGTGGACGACAATCAGCATCGGTAAAAGCAATTATTTCGCCCACGGCTTCACGAATACCAGTATTACGTGCAGCGTAAGAGCTTTGAATTTCTTTTTCGCTCAAAGCGCGAATGTTTATGGGGCAATTTAAGACAGTTGATTTTAATAATTCAGAAGTACCATCGCTACTGTTATTGTCTACCAATAAATACTCTACCCGTTCTTTTGGATAGGTTTGAGCCAATAGACAGTTAATTAGTTCTGGGATATCTGCCGTACCGTTATAAATAGGAACCACCACCGATACCTGGGGTTTAAAGGTATTGGTAGCGGTTGTCTTAGATGACTCGTTATTCATGAATTCGAGATTTTAGACTAGGAATTATTGGTTAGAAGGTGAAAAACTACTAACCTTTACTTTCAAGTATTCCCAATCTAAAAACCATTATCAATAATTTTTTAAAATCAAGAAAACAACAAGAACTCAAAATCTCAATTTAACGATCGCGGGCAATCAGTTTTAAAATCTTTCTGAGTTTAAAGAAAATATCGGCATTAGTAATAGGTTAAAATACCCATCCTACGCCGCTATAACTGATAAGCCGCATTCTGCTAGCAAAAACTGATTAACGTTTGTGAAGCTGCGAAGGTTTGCGAGAAAATTGATTTTGCTCCTGAGATGCAAAGCTGTTGTTTGATAAAATCGATAGCGCTCGCGAATAATGAGGATCTTTATTTGTACCTAGCAATCTCGGATCGGAAGCAAGCTGACGTTGCTGAGATGCTGTTAAATCAATTTCTACATCGGGTGTAATACCCTTTTTATTTATATCGGTTCCTTTGGGAGTGTAGTAATGAGCAACAGTAATAGCGACACCGGAAACCATCCGCTAATTCGTGAACTGATTGTACTAATGCTTTACCAAAGGTTTTTGAGCCAATTACGGTTGCTCGCTTGTTATCTTTGAGTGCGCCTGTAAGAATTTCACTCGCACTAGCTGAATTACTATCCACTAAGACTACTAACGGACGATTTGTCAAGGCTGTGCTGTTGGCTTTTGTTAATTCGCTTCCACCTTTGCGATCTTCAGTGCGAACAATTGAACCTTCATCAAGCCACATCCGAGCAATTTCAATGCTTGCGTTTAACAAACCACCGGGATTTCCCCGCAAGTCTAATACAAAGCCGTCAACGTTACTGGCATTCAATTTACGGATAGCTCGATCCATTTGTTCTGCTGCATGAGCGCTAAATTCCCGCAAACGTATATAGCCTACCTGACGATTACCTTCTTTTCTAAGGGTGTAACGCACGGTTGGTACTTCAATAGTCGCCCGCGTCAGCTTGACATCAAATGCTCTTTGAGTAGATCTTCCCAAGCGCAAATTAATAGACGTACCCACCTTACCTCGAATTGATTCGGAGGCATCCTCTATTTTCATATTCTTGGTGGATTTTCCGTCAATCGCCAGAATTACATCGCCTTCTTTAATACCCGCTTTCAATGCTGGAGAATTTTCTAAAGCTTCTACAACCGTTAAAAGCTGGGTTGTTTGATTTATCTCCATACGAATACCAATCCCGGAAACTTCCCCAGAAGTCTGAGATGTAAGAGTTTGATACTCTTTGGGGTCCATAAAACGAGTGTATGGATCGCCCAATCTTTTTAAAGTTTGACGAACGGCAACGTAAGCTTGCTCGCGAGAGGTATAATTCTTGCTAAGTAAAGTTTGTCTAGCGGTTTGCCAGTCTTGGTTATTAAATGAACCGTCTACGTACTCGCGATTAACTAATTGCCATACTTGGTCAACAATCGCTTTGGGACTATCCTGTAGAGCAGCACGAACGGAACGACACCAAACTGGACCAAATACAGACACTGCTGCTGTAGTGGCTATTGCTCCACCAATAACAGCCGATCGCAATGGCGAGTAACGTTTCGCTGATTGTTTCATGTATATTTGCACGAATAATGGTGTTTTTGACAGTTTAGCAATTCAGATCGTCGAGAAGCCGGTCCGTTTTGCTAGGTTAATATTTGAACCAACTGATACTTAGTGTTGGAAATTTTTCTTAAAACACGCTTAATAGCTCTTGACAATAGCTTCTTAAGTTAGTCAATTTCCTCCGCAAGCTTAATTGATTATTATGCCACTTTCATCAGTGTCATACTAGCAACCAATTTTACTTGTCATAAGAGAGGTTATCGCCGGAGCTATATTAGTTACATTAACTTTGGATTTTACCCAAGCTACTATTAACCATTTTATTCAGGTTTGCCATGAATCGTAAAGTAAAAAATGACAGATTTTTTCAAATAAAAAGTCAATATCAAAAACGGTGGCGTTTTTTACGAAAATTTACGATTGGTGTTGCCTTACTAATTTCTATTTGGTTATTTTTTACTACTATAGCTGTCTTTATTGCATCTTCCAAGCCTGTAGATGCCTTTTTTGTTTTGGGTGGAAGTATTAAAAGAGAAATGTATGTTGCACAGCTAGCGCAAAAATATCCGCAAGTTCCAATTTTAATTTCTAGCGGTTCTAAAGACCCTTGTATTTGGCTAATTTTTCAACGGCAAATTGCACCTATGGACAATGTTTGGTTAGAAAAATGTGCGGATTCTACTTTTGATAACTTTTACTATAGTATTCCAATTTTACAGCGATGGGGTGTGCGTAAAGTGAGATTAATTACCTCTACAACACATTTGCCAAGAGCTAAATTGATGGCACAAATACTCCTCGGTTCTCATCGAATGTGGGTAGAACCTGACATAATTCAAGAACAAGGCATTCCCGGAAATCGCGAGTATGGCTGGAAAACTGCTTTAGATGTTACCCGAAGCATATTTTGGGCAGGTATTAGTCAAGTCATCAAACCACAATGTTCTAACGTAATACAACTTAATAAAGTGAATTTACAAGAATGGCAAAATCGCGGCTTTAAATGCGAACATCAAGGAAATTTGGGAGTAGGGAGTAGGGAGTAGAGATTCAGGAGTTCGGAGTTCGGATTTAAACTGCTCATTGCTCACTGTCAACTGTTCACTGTTAACTGATAATTGATCGTTGATATCGGTACTTTATTAAAAAAGTTTTTCTGAAATTCTTCTTCACGTACTGCTGCTGTAAATTTCTCTATTGCGGATTCTATTTGAGTAGAATTGGTGTTATCTTTCTGGCTAAATATTAAATAATTATCTTGCGATTTTATTGTAAATCCTAATGCTTTTAAAGCTTGAAAACCCAAGTGTAATGTTTGGTCGCCGATCGATAGTTTCTCCAAAAGCTGTATGCGAGTTGCTGCTCGATCTGTACGACACAAATATTTGGCTATTCCTACAAGTTTTAACCAAGTCTCTTCCGGTGCTTGATGGTCGGGTTTTGACCATGCTAATGCTAGAGGTTGCTGTTTGTGAAAGGAACGTCTCAACCAGACTCGCAAATCATCCCAACGAGTCGGACATTCTTTAAGGATAAGCGGAGAGTCCGATAATAATGGATAGTTATTGGGGGGAAGATTACGCCAGTCTAAAATTGATGACCAATCTTGAAAAGCTTGATTTATATCATTTTCAACTGCACGTACTGCTATCAGTCGAATTTCATAACGTTTTTTGAAAGTATTGTAATCTAATTCAACTATACAATCGCATTTTTGGGTTGGTAATTCATCTTTGTAATGTCCCCACCAGATGCCAGGAAAACGATTGGTTGTAGAGTCATCTCGAATACCGAATTCTGTTTTAATATATTGAATTTTTTTACCTTTTGCATCTTGCTGATTGCGATGCCAAGTATTTTCAAACCAACAGTTTTTTATCAATAATTTTGGTACCGGATTACCCATTCCGCAGGGTTCTAATAACTTTAATTCTAAAAACAATTCTTTACTTAAGTCTGCGACGGTAACTACTAAGTCTGCTTCAACTTTTGGTTGTGGCATTGTACCTCCGGTTATTTGTCGCAAGCGTTGGTTAATTGCTTCGGTAAATAAAGGAATATTTTCTACCGCAATACTCAAACCTGCTGCAAAAGGATGTCCCCCGAAACGATGTAGTAAATGCTCTTGAGCTTTGACTAATTTATATAAATCTACCGAATTCACAGAACGTGCGGAACCTCTGGCGAGAGGGGGAGAGGGGGTAGAGGGGGTAGAGGGGGGAGAGGGGGTAGAGGGGGGAGAGGGGGTAGAGGGGGTAGAGGGGGTAGAGGGGGTAGAAAATAATTGTATTGCTTCCTTTGCTTCCTCTGCTTCCTCTGCTTCCTCTGCGACTTCTGTACTCAACAAAATCGTCGGTCTTCCGGTATCTTGTGCTACTTGTCCGGCTACTAGTCCTAGAACACCTACTGCCCATTGTGGGTCTGCTAAGACTATGACGCTGGTGGTTGACAAGTCCATTTGGGAAAGCTTTTGAGTGACGTGTCGGGCTACGTCTTTTTGCAGGGATTTACGACGGGTGTTTGCTAGTTCGGTTACTTCTGCTAGTTCGCAAACGCGCTTTCGATCGCTGCTAGTTAATAATTCTACGCAAAAACGGGCATCTCCTTGAATGCGGCTGACAGCATTGATTCGCGGCCCCAAACCAAAGGAAATATCTGTAGGGCGATCGCCATTTTTCTGGCATAATTCTAGCAGTCTTCCGACACCAGGTCTTCTTCTTGCTGCTGGCTGTTTTTTAAAGTCTTGTTGCAGTTGTTGAATTCCTACTTGTGCTAAGTAGCGACAGTCTCCGCTAAGTTGTACTAAGTCGGCTATTAATCCTACTGCTACTAAATCTAATAAATCTTCTAATGGCTGTTGCGGTATTTTCGGGAAGCTTAAATAAAGAGCTTCGACTAATTTATAAGCTACTGCTACCCCGGAAAGATGAAAAAGTTGATGGGAATTGGGTAAGTTACGAGGGTTTATCAGGGCTGCGACGGGAGGACGTTCGGGGAGTAAGGTGTGATGATCTGTAACAATAATGTCTATATCTAAGTCGTTTGCATAGATAATTTCCTCAAGATTTGTACTGCCGGTGTCGCAAGTAACTATTAGCTGGCAGCCCTGCTGTTTAAGATTCTCAATGCCTGGAATATTTAATCCGTGGGATTCGGTCAAACGATTGGGGATGTAATAACTTAGCTGCGTATTTTTATCAAAAAACTGTCCTAAGCCATCCCACAATACTGCTGTGGAGGTGATACCGTCAGCGTCAAAGTCTCCCCAAATCGCAACTTTTTCATTGTTATTTCGCGCTTTTTGTAATCTTTCCACAGCAAGCTGCATTTCTTGTCCAAATTCAAAAGGACTTGCTGGTTGATAAATTTGGGGATTAATATGATTTTCTAATTTAGTTTTATCTCTAATTCCTCGCTGCCATAATAATTGCGCTGCGAAATCGCCTTTTGATGCAGGAGTATGTTGCTTTATTAATTCTAAGAACCATTTTGGCGGCTCTTCTGTTGATGCAATAATCCACTGTTGTTCGGACATAGGATTTTGGATTTTGGATTTTATATTTTAGATTATGCCTTATGTCAATTTAATTATTTTCTGACGGCATAAAATAATTAACAAGTTACCGAGTTCACAGAGGTACTTCTTGAATATTAGCTAAGTTAACTAAATTACTATCAACTCCAAGTAAATCTTGAGATGATTTTTGCTCGGAATTAATAGAAACTCTTTGACAGCGAGCAGCATACTGACAATAATTGCAGGTTTTGCTGCCTTCTGGCACTTGCGGAAATTGATCTCCTTGTTGATAAGCTTGCAACCATTTAGTTAATTTCTTTAAATGCTGAGTAAGTTTCTTTTCGGTTTGCTGATGCTGAAGGGAACTGTAAGTAAATTTAATGCTGTGCGGTTTGCTTTCCGATTGCACAAACCAATAAGTCATCGAAATATTTTCCGGTGGATAGTCGCTGCTTTCTGCCAATACGTACATATAAAGACGTGTCTGCCAATCATATTGCAGCTTACGTTTGTTGGGTGGTTGACGATAGGTTTTCCAGTCCAAAATTTCTGCTTTTTCTTTGTCTGCAATTAATAAATCGTAAATAGCCGTCAGCAGATAGTTTTCTACTTGCAGCGTGCGGAGATGTTCGCTTTCGCGAAAAGTTTCACTATCGGTAGCAGGAGTTAAAATATCCGGTGCGGTAATAGCAAAAGCCCTCATCCAACTTTCCAGTTGAATATCTGTCTGCAAAAAGCTACCAATTTTCAAACCCATTTCTCGCTGCTGCATCAGTAAGTGAAAGCGACTTCCCAGCAACTGCTTTTCTTCATACTCTGGATTTGTAGGAGGGCGGAGTTGTTCTAAATAAGTATTTTGAAACTTACGGGGACAACTTTCTAATAAGTTAAGCTGCCCTTGGGAAAGTCGCAGTAATTGGTTTTGCGTAGAATTTTCTATAGATATCATCAGGAATTAAGAGTTAGGAGTTAGGAGTTAAGGACTTCCAAAAAATAATTTATTCTGTTGTAGTGCGTTAGCGTTCACGCGGAGCGTGCGGCTCAGCGTGTCTGAAAGACGAGCATCTTGCTCGTTTGAGAAACACAGCGAGCAAGATGCTCGCACTACCTGCGGATTTTTCAATAATTAGGATGCTCCCAGAGCAAATATTTACAAAATACCAATGCCCCATGCCCAATTACCAATTACCAATTACCAATTACCAATTACCAATTACCTATTCCCCATTCCCAATGCCCCATGCCCAATTCTCAATGCCCAATTCCCAATTTAAAAAATAAAAAAGGCAAAAGGTAAAAGAATAAAGTTTCCCCCTACTCTTTTTCCTTTTTCCTTTATTTGTACTTTCGTACCTGATGCTTATTTCATGTTAGCTCGCGCATCTCGAACTGCGGCAAAGAAAAATAAAGCTGTTAATGGAATGCTGATTCCCAGGATAATTGCGGTGTTTTGCATCCCTAAATCGGGCTGTCCTGAAGTTAGTTCAAATATGGAACCAACTGCGGCGATCGCAGCAACGCAGGAACCAAGTAAAAACAAACCGCTAATCGGTGTCATTATGTTCATTTATTTTTCCCCCTATACTATTGATTTTACAGCTTGATGGGAAAAACCATTTTTTGATAGCTCTTCTGTTAATGCTAAGGCGTTTTCTACTCTATCTACGAATACTACGCCGTTAAGATGATCCATCTCGTGTTGAATACAACGTCCGAGTAAATCCCCAGCTTTTAAGGTTTGTGGACGGCCATTTTCATCTTTGTAACTAACTTCTACCATTTCGGGACGCTTGACATCTAAGTAAACGCCGGGAATACTCAAGCATCCTTCTTGTTCTACGCAGATGTTACCGTAAGCTTTTTTTATCGTCGGGTTAATCAAAATTAACGGCGGATTAGCTGGATTATCTGGTTCAATATCCATAACGATAAGTTGTTTGTGAACTCCCACTTGGGGTGCGGCCAAACCGATACCATCGCTGCTGTACATGGTTTGCAGCATTTCTCGCGCTAGTTGACGAATTTCGTCATCTACTTTTGATATACGCTTAGCAGGTTGTCTCAAAACCTTATCACCCAAGTAATGAAGTTCCAAGGGTGGATTTTTTAACTTTTTCTTCTCAACGACGATCGCAGAAGGCATAGTCTTATAACTCACAAATATCTATAGGTGAAATGATTCCGCTTTACTTCATCTTAGCAAGCAGGTGGATGAGAGATGGGGAGAGGGGGAGATGGGGAAGAAGTTTAAAAATACAATAATTTGTTGATAATCAGTTATTTTAAATAATTCAAAATATTATTATATCTTATTTGATGAATAACTAATTTTACTTAAATAAAGTATCAGTTGTGAGTTTAAAATTTACCTATATAAAACCTTAAACCTTAATTATGATATCTATGTGATGATAACGATTACATTACAATAATTGCCATTTTACAGGGCGGAAATTTTTTCAATGGATTTAGCTCGTCTTTCTACCGGAATTGTAGGCCTTGATAAAATTCTTAACAGTGGTTTTATCCCAAAGCGAGCTTATTTAGTGCGTGGTGGACCTGGTTGCGGTAAAACAATTTTAGGATTGCATTTTTTGAGTGCTGGTATTGCTAAAGACGAACCTAGTCTTTATATTACTTTGGGGGAACCAGCAGAACAAATTAAAGCCAATGGTGCAATTATTGGTTTTGATACTGAAGCAATGCATTTCTTGGATTTAAGCCCTAGTGCGGACTTTTTTACCCAAATCCAAACTTATGATATTTTTTCACCTGCCGAAGTCGAACGTGAACCTACTACTCAAAGAATTCTGGAGACTGTAGAATCACTCAAACCGAAACGTGTTTTGATTGATTCTATGACACACTTTCGCTATCTGTGTAGTGATGATTTTCAGTTTCGCAAGCAGGTGTTGTCGTTTATGCGTTTTTTATTGCAAACTGGCGCTACGGTAATGTTCACTTCTGAAAGTAGCCCGGAAGCTCCCGATGATGATTTACAGTTTATTAGTGACGGAGTAATTCACCTCGATAATTTCTCGGAAGGACGAAATATTCGGGTAACAAAGTTTCGCGGTTCTGATTTTCTTGCTGGTTTACATTCGCTACGTATAACTTCAAAGGGAATGCAGGTTGCTCCTAGATTACAACCAGAAATTTTGAAACGAGAGTTTATTCTTGAAACAATTTCCTCTGGCGTACCGGAATTAGATGAATTACTGCATGGTGGTATCGAACGAGGAACTGTAACAATTTTAACTGGCCCTACGGGTGTAGGTAAAACGACTTTAGCACTCCAATTTATGAAAGAAGCGGCAGGAAGAGGTGAACGTTTCTGTCATTTATTCTTTTGAAGAAAGCGAAGAAACTTTATTAGCTCGCTCTAAAAGAGTGAATATTCCGGTTGATGCAATGGTTAAAAATGGTGATTTATCGGTTGTTAGAGTAGAACCTTTACACCTTACTCACGACGAATTTGCCAATCAAGTGCGTTACGAAGTAGAAGAGAATAAAGCTCGCATTGTGATGATTGACAGCGTTGCTGGCTACCGACTTGCAATACGCGGTGCGGATTTAGCAAGTCATTTACACGCCTTATGTAAGTATTTGCAAAATATGGGCGTGACAATAATTTTGGTTAACGAAACGGAGAATATTACAGGTAATTTCCGTGCGACTGAATTAGGCATTAGTTTTATTGCAGATAATATTATTTTCTTACGCTATTTAGAAATTGGCGGAAGAATGCAAAAAGCTATTGGCGTATTGAAAAAAAGATTGTCAAATTTTGAAAAGACGTTGCGGGAAATAGAAATAACTCGTTACGGTATTAAAGTAGGTAAACCTTTAATTAATCTGCGAAAAATTCTTAGCGGTACGCCAGAGTGGGTAAAAAAAGATGATAGCAATAAATGACCCTCAAACCCTTAATTTTGATAGTGAATAGCAATGTTCGTAATTTAGAATTACTTAATCAATTTTTGAATCGGGAAGGATACCAAGCTATTAGTGTAAATGGTTTAGAAGAGTTCTATCGTGCTATGAGTCAACCGATTCAAATTAATTTAGGTTTGATAGATGTTACTGGTTTTGATAGCAGTATTTGGGAATGCTGCGAAAAGTTGCAAAACCAAAAAATACCATTTTTAATTATTTCACCTCGCCAGAATGCTTTAATTCAAAATCAAAGTCTTGTTTGCGGCGCTAGGAATATATTGATTAAACCACTTGTAATTAAACAGTTATTTACTTTGATTAAAAGTTTGTTGCAGGATTCAGAATGAGAAAAATTTTACTACTCCTAGAACACAAGCAGAATAAAAATTTGCTCTCACAGTTATTACAACAAGCAGGCTACGAAGTTTTTTCCCCATCTGTCGATGATGATTTATTAAAATTGCATAATACTTTTGATTTGTGTATTGTTGGTCCTGTAGCTTTAGATAAATTTAGCGATTGGGTAGAAGCAACCAAAAAAGCAGAAGAACCTGTTTTTCTACCATTTCTTTTAATGACATCCCGGCAGGATGTAAAAATGATTACGCGACATCTATGGAAAATTATTGATGAATTGATTACTCTGCCCATAGAAAAAGTTGAATTGCGAGTACGTATAGAAGCATTATTTCAGAAACGACAATTATCCTTAAATTTGAAAGCTGCTAACGATAATTTACAAAACCTCAACGAACTAAAAAGCCGTTTTATTTCAGTTGCATCCCATGAATTTCGCAATCCGCTACATATAATTGTAGCCTACGCGCAAATGCTTTATCGTGGAGGCGAAAAACTAACTTCAGATAAGAAAAAACAATTATTTACGCGCATTAAAGCATCTTCTAATAAAATGACTGAGACTTTAGATGATGTTTTAATCTTAACTAAAGGAGAATTGAGAGAGCAAAAGTGTAATTTACAACTTTTAGATTTACCAGAGCTTTGCAGTCAACTTGTCGCAGAAATGCAAATTGCTACTGCCACTCATCACGAAATTAATTTTACAATTCAAGGTGAATATACTTCATGTTATTTAGATGAAAACTTGATACGTCAGATTCTGACAAATTTGTTGAGTAATGCGATCAAATATTCGTCGTTAGATACGACTGTAGATTTTGATTTAATTTTTCAAGATGCAGAAATTATATTTAAAATAAAAGATAGTGGTATTGGTATTCCTGTTGAAGATCGATCTCAGTTATTTGAATCATTCCGACGTGCTTCTAATGTTGGTGAAATTCCCGGTACTGGTTTGGGTTTAGCAATCGTCAAGCAATCGGTAGAGTTACACGGTGGTACGATTGCGGTTGATAGCGAAGTTGGTATTGGTACGACTTTTACCGTTGTTTTGCCGTTGAAGGAAGATAAGGATTAGAAGTAATAAACTTTTTAAACCTGGCGACTATAAGTCACGGCTATACAAACTAAGTCCACGGAGGTGGACTTTATAAAATAACCTGCGGAGGCTGGTTTTGCCTGTGTAGTTGCGATTTATAATCGCCAGGTTTATCTCTATTAACTACACTATTGAAGCATTACTACTTAATTCTTCCGATTCAGCTTTCATCAACTTTTTTTTATTAGCTTGGCTGGTAGACTCTAAAGATTTTAACTGCTGTAATGCGTAATCTTTCTCTTCCGATGATAAATCATTATTGTTTTCAATAGTCTTTTGCATTTGAGAAAAAAGTGCTTTGATTCCAGGTGAAGCAGCTTCTCGCGAATCTTCCAATTCATTTACAAAATTTGCAACATCGCCGCTGGTTTTAGCAAAAACTCCTTCTTGATAATTATCATCACCAATCGAAATTCCCACAGCATCTCCTTGGGGAGTAATCGTAATTCCGTTATCTTCAGACATGATATCTCCTGTATGTTGATAATTTTGTATGTATAAACTTGGCTTTTGCAAAGAAGTTTTCAATATTGCTTCTAAACTACGAATGCGAGCGTTTATTTGATTTAGCTGAATGAGTAAAACAAGTAATACAGCTATTAAAAGAATAGGGAATAGGGAATAGGGAAAACTATGACTACTGTTGTACATCTTAGAGGTGATTGATAAAGCGAAGGTTAAGACTTCAAAAATCGAATCAAAAATAAATTTCCCTAAATTCAATTCTTCAATTACCAATTACCAATTAGCAATTACCTATTCCCCCTTAATTTAAATTTGAAACCTTCAATAAAGGATTCATCGATTTATTAAATTCACCATCTTGAAAACTGGCTTCCCAATTCGCAGGTAAACGATGGGGATTTGGGTCTTCTGGAGTCGGTACCCGTAAAAATATATAATCGCAATTGATCGGATATAACAGGGTTTGTGAAGTTATGTTCCAATCTTCTACATAGGCTCCCGTGAGATTAGCGCTTCTTAAATCCGCTTTGTCTAATTGCGATCGCACTAGTTTAGCTCTGGAAATATCGGCGTTTCGCAAATTAGTTTCATTTAAATTTGCTCCTACAAAGCTGGCATCTTTGAGGTTTCCTCCTTGCAAATTGATTCCTCGCAAGTTCCAACCGTCGAATATTTTGTTTTGTAAATCTTTGTTGACAACTAGCTCGCGCATATTAGCATTTTCTAAATAAGTTGTGCTTACTGCTGCTAAATGAACCTGTTTAATTTCAAACCAGTTGGTACGTTTGACTTTAGCTTTAGTGAAATTAGCGCTTTTGAGTTTGGCTTGGGTAAAATCGGCATCTGTTAAATCAGCATTGCAGAAATTGGTTCCATATTTAGTAGTTAGGGAAATCGCAATTTTACGGACAAAATTCTGCTTTTTATCTTCAGAGACAGCGCTACAGCCGATAAAAGCGGACACAATTACCAAGACTACTGATACGATACCAGCTACTATTCCCGCAACTGGGTTTACTCTCATCGCATACACTGCGACACCACCAGCGATTGTTCCCGCTATGATCACAGTTATCATAACCGCGAAAATCCCGGCGATCGCTCCGGTAATAGCTGCTGAAATGGTTACGCATACTGCTCCTACCGCAGTGACGATAACAGCTACCGTTCCCATCATTACCACCACCACTATTGGCGCAATTTCAGTAGCTTCCGAAGTGGCTGCTAATCCGCTCCAGACAACGGCTACGAAGCCAGCCCATGTGACTGCTGCGACTATTGCTAAGGCGATCGCTACCGCTAAAAATACGCAAGCTGATAGCACACCCTTACGGATACTTAATAGAAAAAATATTGAGAGGACAATTAAACTTGCTACGCCGACATAAACATTGTCGCGGGCACTATCAATTAAAATAAATCCTACCAAAGAGCCACCAACAGCCGACATTAAACCCGATATTGCCGATAGCAGTAGCGAAAATATTATTAAAATAATTGCCCAACGGCGTTGCAAACCCGATTTGGTATGACTGAAGTTTGCATCTCTAAGAATCGCGTTAGTGAAGTCAGCACCGCGAATGTCAGAATTAGAAAAATCTACACCTGTTAAATCTTGTCCCTTGAATGATTTTCCTCTAAGTCTTGCACGGCGGTATTCTTGAGCCATTTTCAGTTGCACGTCTAATACTAATAAGGACGTATTTTTAACTAAATTATGGATTATAAACTCATTCCCGTCTAAAGTCTAAAATAAAAGCCTTTGAGAAAGCTTGTTTTTCAGACTGCATAAACAAAGAGATATACTTGTTAAAGTTATTTGCTTAGAATCCAACTTATACCTACTTATAGCTGCGGATTATCACTCAACTGGCTTAGTTTCAATTTTTAAGCCAGGTAGCCCCTCAAGTTTCTCGGCAGGCTCTTCTAATGAGGTGACTGGCACGAAAATAGTTAAGCTAGAGGGAATGCATTCTATTTCAATGGGAGTCATGCCAATAATTTCTCCATCCATAACTACTTTCTGCGGTGGTGAGGTGCTAACTTGCAAACGCTTGGCTTGCAGATAGCCAATATCATCTCGTTTAGTCGCTTCGTCTCGAAACGCCGTTTGTAATAAATGGTAGGCTGATGCGATCGCCTCAATACGGTTCGCGGGAGCAACAATTGTGATATCCAATAAGCCATCGTCAGCAATTATACCTGCTGGTCCTTGAGCCAAAATCGAGGTAGGCGGGGCAGCATTGGCGATTGTTAACGCAGCAGCAGTAACGGTAATCACTTGCTCGTCCGTTTCTATTTTTGCCTCGAACTCAGAGGAGCCTAACTCTCGCAGTTTTTCAAAACCAGAAAGAACGTAAGCTAACATCCCATAACGATTTTTGGCTTGTCTGTCTGCACTTTCAACCGCTTCGGCTTCAAAACCTACTCCAGCTAGTAGTATCATTGGCTTACCGTTACAGCGTGCCGAATCAACCACTCGTGTTTTCCCAGCTAAAATAGTTTGACAAGCCGCTTCGATTGTATCGGGAATTCCCAAAGCTGCGGCAAAAGCATTTGCCGTGCCTCGTGAAATAATGCCCAAAGGAATCTTTGTCTCTACTAAAGCTTCTGTTGCAGATGAAAGAGTACCGTCTCCTCCAGAAGCAATAACGCTCTCAACACCATTAGCCACTGCTTGACGAGCTAATTCACCCGCATCAACTTCTTCGGTGGTGAACTGAATATCTAGCTTTATTTCTGGCTCTAGAAGCGAACGGATTTGCTTTAAATCTGCTTCTGAGTCCCCTTGACCGGACACTGGGTTAAAAATAAGACAAGCTGAACGAGTCATTAATTATGAATTCCTAAAACAGCGTATTTTTAGTTAGATTTTTAACTAGATAATAATTAAGCATTAAGACCTCGAATTGATCTAATATTTCTGAATCTTTGCTTAAGTTGAAAAGCCTAATCTACTCTAAGAATTAATTAGACATTATTAAACTCATTTACCGAAAATAATGGGTCTAAAGCCCCGTCTTAGAAAGACGGCTTTTTATTTTCCAACATTATACCGTTTGTGATAGTATAACGATGGAGGTGATACCATGCTAGTTTTTGAATTTAAAACATACGGAAAATCAAAGCAGTACTCAGCCATTAACGAAGCAATTCGTACAGCCCAATTCGTCCGAAACAGTTGCATCCGTTTATGGATAGACAATAAAGGAACGGGTAAAAACGATTTGCAGAAATATTGCGCTGTACTTGCTAAACAATTTTCGTTTGCAAATGAACTTAATTCAATGGCTAGACAAGCTAGTGCAGAACGAGCATGGTCATCAATAAACCGTTTCTATGAAAACTGTAGAAAAGGTATAGCAGGGAAAAAAGGTTTCCCAAAGTTTCAAAAAGATTGCCGTTCTGTTGAATACAAAACTTCGGGATGGAAACTTGCTCCTGATCGTAAATCGATAACTTTCTCTGGCAAAAAAGGAATTGGAAGATTAAAGCTAAAAGGCACTCGCGACCTGCACTTTTATCAAATCAACCAGATAAAGCGGGTTCGATTAGTGAGGCGTGCTGATGGTGTTTACGTCCAATTCTGTGTTGATGTAAATCGTTCAGAAGATATTCAATCCACGGGAAAAACAGTTGGGTTAGACGTTGGACTAAAAGAATACTACACCGATTCAAATGGTGAAGTGATTAAAAATCCAATGTTTTTTCGTGCCGGAGAAAAAGTTCTCAAGCGCTCTCAACGTCGTGTTTCTAAGAAAGTAAAAGGTTCAAGTAACAGAACAAAAGCAAAACATATTTTAGATAAACGGCATCTCAAGATAAGTAGGCAACGTAAAGACCACGCTGTAAAATTAGCGCGGTGCGTAGTTCAGTCTAACGACTTGATAGCTTATGAAGATTTGAGAATAAAAAATATGGTGAAAAATCATTGTTTATCTAAATCAATAAACGATGCGTCTTGGTATCAGTTTCGTTGCTCGATTGAATACTTCGGGAAAGTATTTAAGCGTGTAACGGTTGCGGTTAATCCGCAATATACTTCTCAAGAATGCTCTATCTGCGGCACAATTGTTAAAAAGACTTTATCAACTCGCACGCATATTTGTAGATGTGGCTGTGAGATGGATCGTGATGAAAATGCAGCTAGGAATATCCTTAATCGAGGATTGAGTACGGTAGGGCATACCGGAACTTTTGCGCTAGACGCAGAAAACGCTTGGGGAGATGAAACCTCTACTCATGTTGGTGAAAACCTGCATGAGCAAGTTATATCTTAGATCCAAGAATCCCCGTGCGTTCACGCCGGGGAGTGTCAATCTTCTATCTTAAGTATCAATCTATTGCAATTAATGTGAACGCATCAATGAGTTTTTTTTTCGCAACGCCGCTTTGATCTTCTAAAATATTACCTCGGAATTCTAGACCAGCAAACCCAAATTCGATTCAATCAAAACTACAGCAATACTTAGAACAAGAAGCAGAAGAAACTGCTAACGAACAAACAGAAGTGATAGTTATTCCTAACTCAAGCTGGTGTTTTTTGCGCTCGATGGATGGTTTGGATGGGATTGATTATTTACAAAAAATGTTATTATACAATCCTTCTCGATTTTGGATAATCGCGACGGGTGAAATTACTTGGGAGTATTTAAATTCAATCTCCGATATCGAAGCCGATTGCGGTGGAGTTTTTTGTTTACCAAAACTGCAATCTCTTTACTCGGTTCTGAAGTCTCACCAATCAACCGTACTTTCATCGGTTGGTTTGGAATTCGCGGTGTTGGCTCTCTCTATTATTTAAACTATGCCGTAGGTAAAGAAATAGGAGGCTCGATCGCCGAACAAATTACTTGGATAAGTATTATTACTGTTGTTTTTTCTATTATGCTACATGGAATCAGTTCTAGTCCTCTAATGATGTGGTACAAAAAACGCGGCTCTAATTGAGATTACTAAGATTACGATTTATTATCGCCTTTGAGAAAATTGTCAATTAGGTAAGAAACCCGCAATATTAACTAGAGACGTTATACATACGAGTATTTACAATAAATTATTAAAATTTTCTACTTCCTTAGTAAGATAAAGCGTGTTTAAGTTCCTGACTAAGCTAGATTACCTACTCAAAGAAACGTTTTTAGGTTTGCATCGGGGTGGGTGGATGAATTGGGCTGCTGTAAGTACTGTTGCGGTGCTGCTGTTTTTATTTGGTATCAGTCTGCAAACTTCTTGGCAAGTTGAAAAACTGCTGCATCAATTTGGTTCTCAATTAGAGGTATCGGTATATCTCGAACCCGCAGCACGTGGGAAAAGTATTGAAACCTCGATCGTGAATATGCCGGAAGTCGCAACAATCAAAACTATTACTAAAGAGGAAGCCTGGACGAAATTAGTTCAAGAAATGGGAATCTCTGATATTACAGGTGCTACCCAACAATTAGATGGAAATCCCTTGGTAGATGAGATTAAGGTAAAGGCAATAAATTCTCAAGTTGTACCGGATTTAGCCACTAAATTAGCTAAAATACCAGCCGTCGATACGGTACAGTACGTTGATGAAGCAGTTAGACGCATTGCCCAAATACATAAAGGTTTAAATTGGGTGACGCTGACAATTACCGTAATTTTGACATTAACAGCAGTTGCCGTCACCAGCATCACGATTCGTCTGGTGTTAACCGCACGACGGCGAGAAATTGAAATTATGCAGTTAGTCGGTGCAACTTCAACTTGGATTTATCTACCTTTCATCCTGCAAGGAATCATATGCGGCATATTAGGTGGTGCAGTAGCTTGGAGTTTTATAAGTCTTGTTCAACAACTTTTGAACAAAATGCTAGCCAATCAACCCGAATTTATTCAATTTCTTACCAACGGTTTACAGCTTACATCCTTACAAATCTTATTACTACCAATTATTCTCTTAAGCTTCGGTGCAACGGTAGGATTGATAGGGAGTTTGTTCGCGTTGCGACGAGCTTAGAAGAGTTAGGAGGGAGTAGGGAGTAGGGAGTAGTTAGGAATTAGGAGCTAGGAGTTAGGAATGATTTAATTTTAAATTTTAAATTGTTGATTTTAAATTAAAATATTTTCTCCCCATCTCCCCCCTCTTCCAATCCCCAATGCCCAATCCCCAATGCCCAAATACTTATGACTTCACAATGGAATGCTTTACTTAAAAATCTTGGTGAGTGGGAAGGTTTCTTTTACCCGTTTATCTCCCCAAGGTGAATTGCTAGGAGATACCAAGAGTCTTGTTTCTTTGGAAGGTTTGAATAATAATCAAACGATTCGTCAAACAATCCGTTTGGGAGACAATGAAAAAGTCTTGGAATACAGTTCCCTGGGAAAGGGAGTTTTATTCTTTGAAAATGGTGCTTTTTCTCAAGGCTCTATTCAGTTAGCGCCGTTTTCTGAGTTTGGCGCTGAGTTTGGTTTAATTCATGGCGATCGCCGTTTACGTCTAGTACAGCTTTTTGATAAAAATCTCAAATTAGATTCGTTTACTTTAATTCGCGAACATCTTACTCCAACTCAATCTTCGCAAAATCCTGTTTTAACGGTTGATGCTTTGTTGGGTGAATGGATTGGTGAAGCTGTAACTATCTATCCCGATTTACAAAAGCCGGATAGTTATTCAACACAAATGCATTTAAAGCTTGATGATGAGAAATTAACTCAAAGTCTAAGTTTTGCAAATCGCACTATTACTTCTACTGCTACTGTCAAAGACTCTATTCTATTATTTGAACAAAATCAGGTACAGGTTTTACTGCTTCCCGATGGTGCTTCTGTTACTTCTCCCCTTCAAGCTCAGTTGCGTCAACCTCTGTTTTTAGAAGTTGGTTGGTTAATTAACCCGAATCTTCGTCAGCGGATGATTCGCAGTTACAACGATAAGGGGGAATGGATTAGTTTAACTTTGGTTAAAGAAAGGAAAAATTGAAAATATAAATCAAAATAAAAAACAATTTACTGTTTTATTTTTTTTAAAGAATATTCTTTAAGTACTTCCAGAAAAGGGCGTTTTTTGGTATTATTATATAATGGGAATATAAACAAAATTTTATTTATAGCCAATATTACCATTATAAAAACTGTATTTTATAATCATACCATTTTTTTCGCAGCTACAAATAAAAAAATTTTTTTGTTCGTAGTAAGTAGTTTTAACCTTTTTAAGAACTTAAATAAAAGAAGAGTTAGATTGCAAAGCTTTTTCTAATAAAATTTGATATTCTTCATCGTCAATAGAGAAAGCACCAAAACGTTCTAAATGAGGATTCATCATTTGAGCGTCAAAAAAGACAAACTGACGACTACGTAATCTTTCTACCAATTTTACCATAGCAACTTTCGAGCCTTCGGGAATGTGAAAAAACATTGATTCGCCAATAAAAGCACCACCAATAACAATTCCTAAAATGCCTCCAGCGAGTTCATCACCTTGCCAAGTTTCAAAACTATAAGCCCAACCACTTCGATTGAGGGCATAATAAATATCTTTTAAATCCTCAGAAATCCAGGTAGAGTCCCTATCTGCACACCCATCAACAACCGCTGCAAAATCTCTATTAATTGCAGTAGAAAAACGTTCTTGATTGATAACTCTCCTTAAAGACTTGGGGAAACGAAATTTATCATCTAAAGGAATTAAAGTGCGATCGCGACTGCCATACCATCCCAAGTGATTATTTTCATCAGCCATGAGAAAATAGCCTTGGGAGTATCCTTGGATGATAGCAGCGACATCATATTGCATAGAATTTATTTTCAGTTAGCAATTAACAGTTAACAGTTAAGAATGTAGTGGGAGCGTCTCGCTCCCTACAAGTTTCCCAATACCCAATACCCAATTACTAATTACCAATACCCAACCTTTAAAAATTTAAATAAAAAAGATGACTCAATCAATTCCACCAATAACTTTACCACCTGCGGAAAATGCTCAACAAGAAGGAGAATGGTTACAGCAGCGCTTACATTCCTTTTTAGATGAAGAATTTATTCCAGAAAATATTAATCAAGATATAGCCGAACGTGCGGCGCAAATTTTTGTCCGACAGCGTATGGAAGGGGAAAATGATTTAGGAGAATTGGTACTTGCTATTGTTACTGAAATGCAAGCTTTTGACTTTTCCGAAAGCTTCTATGGAGAGTTTGCAATTGCTAACGCTGTCAGCGATCTGCTTTTGGAAAGTTTGGGAATTGATAAATGTTGCGGACAGTGAATACAAGGATGGGAGTTAGGAGTTATGAGTTAGGAGTTTTTATTTAATCTGAATTAAATTCGAGGTAGAAACCTCTTAATTTTTGTTGTAAAAATCCCTTGGGTATCAAATAAAGCAATAATCACAAAAATAATGCTTAATATACCCTTGGTTTTTTACTCACATCAAACATGAGTTATTAATTAACTCCCAACTTTTAACTTCACTACATTACTAATAGCTTAACTCTTAATTCATAACTCCTAACTCATAACTCATAACTCCTAACTCCTAACTTAATCAAACTACCAACTAGACTTAACGACTCCAGGCAATAATCCTTTGTGTGCCCAGTCGCGCAAAACGTTGCGGCATAGACCGAAGTCGCGGTAAACAGCGCGGGGACGACCTGTAGCCCAACAGCGATTCATACGGCGATTTGGAGCGCTATTGCGAGGCAAGCGCTGAATTTTGCGATGAATTTCTAGCTTTTCCATAGGATCTGCTGTTTGTCTAAACTCGTCTAACAAATCTTGACGCTTATCCCAATACTTATCTACCATCTTGGCGCGTTTTTTCTCGCGCTCTACCATAGCTTTTTTAGCCATAAAATTCCTAACTACCTAATTATTTTTGAACAGCATTCCCCATTCTACCGAACTGCACTACTTATGACATCAATATTTGCATTTCGAGGAGAAATTTTCGGTGCAGTCGGACATAAATCCGCTAACTCGCATTCTTGACAAGCCGGATTTCGGGCTTTACACACAGCACGACCGTGATAAATCAGCCGAATTGACCAATTTTCCCAGTCTGCTTGCGGTAATATTTTCATTAAATCCCTTTCAATCCGAATTGCGTCTTCATACTTTGTTAAACCCAATCTTTGACTCAGACGGCCGACATGAGTATCAACCGTCACGCCAACATTGATTCCAAAACCATGAGCCATAACTACGTTTGCCGTCTTCCGGGCTACCCCCCGAAGCTGCAATAATTCTTCCATTGTTTGAGGGACTTTTCCGCCAAACTCTTTAACTATCATCTGACAAGCAGCTTTGATATTCTTGGCTTTATTCCGATAAAATCCTGTAGAACGTACCAAAGTTTCAAGTTCTTCAATCGGTGCATTACCTAAACTTTCCGCATCAGGAAATTGCCCGAATAAAAACGGCGTTACTTTATTCACTCGTTCGTCAGTACATTGAGCGGAAAGAATCGTCGCCACAAGCAACTGTACCGGCGTTGAATAAGTTAAAGAACAAGTTGCATCCGGATACAAACGCTTGAGACGCACCAAAATTAAGTGCGCCCGCTGCTTTTTACTAGAAGATTTTTTGCGGTTAGTACTCACCTGAATAATTTCTGCACCCATTCCAATTGGGAAGTTTCCTTAAATATTAGCAGAATCCCTATCCCTAAAAGAAGCACTAAACCTGTTTGCATTACTCCTTCTTGAATGCGGTTTGGTAAGGGCTTACCGCGCACGCCTTCAATTAACAAAAAAGCAAGTTGTCCGCCATCTAAAGCCGGTAAAGGCAATATATTAATGAAAGCTAAATTGATGCTAATTAATGCAGCAAAGAAGAACAAACTACCAGTATCGTTTTGAGCAATACTCGCACCAATCTTAACGATTTTAACAGGACCAGCCACTTGACCAGCTGTTTCACCAAAGTTTGTAACTAATTGTCCAAAACCTTGAACTGTCTGGTAAATAATATTTTGAAACTGAGTTGCACCAACGCTAAACGCTTCTAAAATATTTTCGGTAGGACGACGTTCTACTTTACCGTTAGCAGATAAACCAACACCGATACTTCCACCACCAGATTTAGCTTCGGGAACTACTGTTAAATTAAGATTTTGGTCGCCTCTCTTAATTGTTAACTCAATTGGTTCGCCAGGATGAGTTTTGATAATATTGCTTAATTTCCGCGTATTTTCCACGGATGTATCAAATTCCTTACCATCGGCGGCAACAATAACATCTCCAGCCTTAATTCCAGCTTCTGTCGCTACCTGACTAACTTGTGGAGCAAGCTCTGGTATCAAGACTCCCGGTTGAGTTGCTTGAGGTATTCCTACAAAACCAACCTGGGACACCAATAGAAAATAAGCAAAAATTAAATTTGCAATTACCCCAGCACTAATGACAATCGCCCTATCTAAAACCGGACGGTTACGCAGCAAATTCGGGTCATCTGGCTCAATCGTACTATCGGGGGTCATCATCTGGAAACCCTACAAAACCACCCAACGGAAAAGCACGTACCGCATACTCAGTTTCAGATCCTTGATACTTCAAAAGTACTGGACCAAAACCCAGCGAAAAACGGTTAACATGAATACCTTGAGACCTTGCTGCAACAAAATGTCCCAACTCGTGGACAAAAATTAGTACAGCCAACACTGCGATCGCCGCTAAAACTGACATAGATAATTTGTGAATTTATTTAAACTATACATTTCTTTATTTTAGATTGGGCATGGGGCATTGGGCATAGGGCATAGGGAATAGTTAGGAGTGAGGAATTAGGAGTTAGGGAGTAATAAGTAGCAAGTAGTGAGTAGCGAGTAAAGAATGATAATGGAGTGATGAAATAAAAGTTATTTCCGGAGTCCCCATTACCCATCATCCCCTCACCTCTTCACCTCTTCATCTCCTTGTCTCCCCAATGCCCAATGCCCAATGCCCAATGCCCATTCCCCATTACCTATTCTTCCAAAATCTCTTTACCACCTAAATAAGGTTGTAATACTGTAGGTACGTGTAAGGTACCGTCGGGTTGTTGATAGTTTTCCAAAATAGCTGCCATTGTCCTTCCCACAGCTAATCCGGAACCGTTAAGGGTATGCACAAAAGAGGTTCCTTTTTTACCAGTTTCTTTAAAGCGAATGTTACCTCTCCTGGCTTGAAAGTCTCCACAATTGGAACAACTGGAAATTTCGCGGTACTTACCGCTTGAAGGCAGCCAAACTTCTATATCGTAAGTTTTTGTCGCTGAAAATCCTAAATCCCCGGTACATAGCTCGATGACTCGGTAAGGCAATTGCAAAGCCTGTAAAATTGCTTCAGCATTATTCAGTAATTTTTCTAGTTCGTTAAAAGAAGTTTCTGGACTGACTAATTTGACTAATTCAACTTTATTAAATTGATGCAGACGAATTAATCCCCGCATATCGCGTCCGTAACTTCCGGCTTCGCGACGAAAGCAAGGAGTATAAGCGCAGTGATAAATAGGTAATTCTTCTGAATTGAGAATTTCACTACGATAAAGATTTGTTAAAGGAACTTCTGCTGTAGGGGAAAGCCATAAATCATCTTCAGCACATTTAAAGCCGTCTTCAGCGAATTTAGGTAATTGCCCAGTAGCAGTCATTGAGTCGCTATTAACTAAAAACGGCGGAACAACTTCTACGTAACCTGCTGCTACCTGAGTATTGAGCATAAATTGAATTAAAGCCCTTTCCAAAGCCGCACCAGCCCCAATCAAGGCAACAAATCGACTTTGAGCAACTTTTACGGCTCGTTCAAAGTTAAGAAAACCTAACTTTTCGCCGATTTCCCAATGAGGAACAATATTTGAGTTTTGAGGTAAGTACTCATCACCCCAGCGTCGAACCTCTACATTATCTTCTTCATTCTTACCAACAGGTGTAGATTCGCTGGGTAAATTCGGAAGTGCGAGTACTCGTTGTTCTATCTCAGCTTTAATTTCTTTTTCTTGAGGTTCAAATTCGCTTAATTTCGCTTTGAGAGAATTACCTTCTTCTCGTAAATCTTTAATTTCTGGATCTTGAGGACTGGTACCCGACTTAATTTTTTGTCCTACCAACTTTCCTATTTCGTTACTGCGGGCTTGAAGTTGACTCGTGGTAGTTTCTAAATCGCGTTGTCGTTGATTCAAGTCAACAATTGGCTGAATATCGTAATTATCGCCACGATTGTTCAACCTTTCCAGAATTAATTGGGGGTTTTCCCGTATTTGCTTGATATCTAGCACAGATGTTTCTCGGTTTAAGATTAATTTAAAATTTAAAATATTTGGGTCAATACACCAAAATATATTGTAGTGTTCGCCTTGACTTCATAGCAAAAAAATTATCTCCGGCGTTACGAAAAATCAACCTGCTGCATTATTTCTAAAGTCTTAAGGAGCGCAAACTAATTTTTTCTCTGAAAAAAGGATTTATCGAAAAAAGGCTTATAAATTTCCGGATCGAGATGGGGATATTAGAAACAGTGAGCAAGAAGTTTCCTTCCTCCAATCTTCTTACTTCCTCTATTAGCTTCCAAATCGTATCGCCTTCACACTCACTTGGTGATACGATTTAACAACCAAATTGAACCTACAAGTCCTACAAAATGGGCTGTAATTGTATTGTTGTTTGCCTGAACTACAAGCATATCTTGACCGCTGATTCGGTTGGGATCGACAGCACCAAGAGTAGTTATAGTTTGACTTGATACTGCCTTAACTACCAAAGAGCCGACAATTGCTTGCGCTCCTAATAGCGTCAACAGCATTCCTACTAAGTTTACTATCAAAGCTAACTGTAAAGTTTTAACTGTCTCTATTTTGCGGGGACGGTTACTAGGGTTGGTCGATTGCAGTTTTCTGCCAATATTTTTGCAGCGAAATGCTAAATAAACGCTTATTCCTAAAGAAACTATTCCGCAGACGGCTAAAAATACGCCAAAGCCAGTTTCGGCAGTGGCCGAAGGAGTTCCCGGTCGCCGACCAATTACAAATACCAGTAGCAGCAGGGTGGAGACAACACCCAACACCAGTTGCAATACAAAACTAATCCAACCTGTAATACGAAAATTTTGCCCGATAGAACGGACTTTAGAAGAAGACGCATTGTCGAGTTGTTCTGACATATCTATAAACCATTTGTGAACGGCGCTACGCTTACCGGCATTATTGCACCAACTATATTGATCGGCGCAAGGTCGTATTTTCACTTTAAATACATAAATTCTTCAAGATCATTTTCTATCTGCATGGGAGTGTATGGGCTCTTACCTGCAAACGCCCTATTCTACCCGATTAACATAAGTCTAATTACCTACGGATAATCTTCGTAAAAAAAGTATTTGTTAAGTTTTACAAAAAAGCAGCAATTTACCTTTAAAATTGCTTAGGTGACATTTTATGCTTAAGCAGTTCTAATCTGCTTGGCATCACTTGACACATTGAAAGCGATTCTCACCGCTTTCAAGCAACTCCTCACAACACTACTTTTCGAGTTTGGGTAGGGGTGCGGCAAATCTGCACCCCATTTTTAGTGTGCCGTACCGCGAGTAACAATCGCGTGCTTTAATGTAGTGTTTATAATGCAGACCTTATGTGTCTAAGTAGCGTTATATACTTACATTTAATGGAGTAGCACTATATACTCTCTATAGAAATTACAGGCTCAACATTAAGGCATTTTTTTAGCCATTCACTAACTATGAAACTTGAGGATATATATCAATTCTTTGAGAATCCTCCGCCAACCTACCTCTGTCAGGAACTAGCTGTTTGTTATATCTTGTCTGTTTTGCAACAAGGGGAATCTTACGGCACCGAATTGATTCAAAAATTGGAGACTGAATATCCAACTTATCGGCTTTCGGATACCGTGCTTTATAGCGCGATTAAGTTTCTCGAAGACCAGAAAGCAATTACTGGTTATTGGAAGAAGCTTGAAGGACGCGGTCGTCCCCGCCGGATGTACCAAGTTTCCCCTGAGTGGCAAACTCAAGCTCAAGATTTAGCTCGTCTTTGGCATGAATATATTAAGCGGAGAACAATTTAGTTTTTAGTATAAAGAGGACAATTTAGCCAATAATAATGGTAATTGTTTCCTCTACTTACTGAAGTAAAAATCGTTATGGATACTGCTATTCTGCCATCCACGTTGCTGCTAACTTTATTAATGTCGGTCGGATTGGTTTTCTTTATTAGGGCTTCTACTAAAGACCGTATAGAAACAGCACAACTGGTATCCCAACTTCCGGAAGCCTCTTTGATGCCTCAATTAAAGGAGTATTTCCGAGCGCGGTCTTATCGAGTGGCAGCGGTAGACTCGCAAAAAAATAAAGTAACTATGACTGGCTTTGTTAAACCCAGTTGGTTTTTAGCCATATTTTTGACTATTCTTGCCGCTGTTGGTTTTACAAGCCTATCATTAGTTTTGTCTCTGCTTTTCTCTATTCAAAGCTTCCTGCTTTACGGGATAATCTTACTATCTCCTTTAAGCGGTATTTTTTACTGGAAGAAAGCTGGAAGGGTGGAAAATGTTTCGCTGACGGTTGAAGATACCGACAGCGAAAAAAATTCCAAAATTACTGTAACCGCCCATCGAGATGAAATCATCTCTTTAGAAGAGGCATTACGGCTAAAAAGAGCATGAATATTGCCCCCAAGCATACAAACATTTCTTTCAAGACCTAATTTTTATTGCCTTGAGCGAAATGATGACCGTCTTCATGGCTTTTAGCGCGTTATGCGAGGTTGATTTGTACCACAACCGTATCGGTGTGGTGCCTTAGAGTAATCGTTGTTTAAACTACCAGCATGGCTGTTACCATTCCAAGAAGGCTCTCTTCGGGTAACAGTTGCGATCGGGTATTAGGCAACGGGTTAAAACCGCGTAGTTAACCGAAGTTGAAATTAGCCGCTATTGTTCGCAACAGTCTTTTTTACACAGCCCTTCCAAAAAATACTATAATTGTGCGCGGCGATCTTACTTTCCTAAACACAAGTAATCTCTAACCGTATATGCTGACTTCAGTGTTAGGAGAAATTGTAGAAAGGATTGGAATTTAGAATAGTTAGTTTTTTTCATTCACATTTACGTGCGGTTGATTGGCCGACATTGCAGGAACTAACCAAAAACCTGTCAGTTGAGACAGAAATTTAGAGATCGAGAGCTTCAACGAATCGGGTAGTTCTGTTCTCGGTTAAACCGATTAGCAGAACAGCCGAGGAAAGACTTTTATTTCCCGCTCTAAGAGCGCAACTGATGCACTTATAAGAGCGGGAATCCACATTTATTGTGTAGCCTTGCTGAATCTTTATACCCTCAATCCTTTGTCTCTAAAAATAATTTATCCTCACAATCACGGCTCGACCATACAAAAAATGAATGATTGTACGGAACTAATCTTTTCATACAGCTTTATTGAACTGATTTTACTGGCAAATAATTTCAAAACTTTAAAAAAACATAAACATTTAAAACAAATGCATCATTTTGCCAGTTAATAGATGGTTGTCAAAAGCCACACTCATTGCTTTAGACCTTCCAACCCACAGTTGCTCGTTTATCGAGCAACTGCGACAGCTAATGCTTCTGGAATTGAAGTTGGCTCCATTGTTCTCAAACTAGGAAACAAAAAGTGGTTTTCTTCTACATACTGAGCGCCAAACAGACCCTTCTCAGCCCAAAAATAACGGTCTGTAGTGTGTTCGTTACGCTTCACTAGCAGTAGAGCGGGTGGAAGAATGCCTTCAGCTTGGATAAATTTCCTTGCTGCGGTCACAGGTTTATCTTCGCCACTTTCGATGCTATATTGAGGCACGTGTTCTAGAATGCGCCGTCCTTCCTGACGACGACGGCTTTTGCGCTTCCTTCTCCTAGCCAAACTATTTTCCTCCTCGTGTTAGCTACAGATTGTAGTTATAGCTACAAAATCCGAGCCAATTATAAAAGTTTTAATCAAAAAAATCAATGGTTCTTAACTAACCGAAATTGAAACATAATTATTTGGATATAAATAAATCAAAAAGATTGAGTAATATAATGCTACGTAGTAAATTATTAAGACTCAGAATTAGTTAAACTTTGTAATATAGCGAGCCACAAGAATCCATTTATGATCGTTTCTGCCAGTTCAGAGTTTGTTGCTCTGTGCCGAGAACAATTGACGCTGTTAGCGACAGGCTTAGGAGCATCTTTGAGCGTTGTATATTTGACGCAAGAATTGGCAGAGGTTCCACCACGCAAGGGGGAAGCCGAGCTAATTCCTGTTGCGGTTTATCCAGAGACTGCGGTGGTAGGGTTAGAGCATCAGATAGCTTTACCATTCGTGAATCGTTATTTGTTAAGTCCGTCGTCAGAAGTAATTAGTTCGCAATCTAATGATGCGTTCTCAAATCAAACACAAAAGAATAATCAAGAATACTTAATGGATCGGGACCAAATTGTTTTGCCTTTGATTCACGAAGATGTGATGATGGGGTTATTGGTAACGACTAGAGAAGACCGTGCCTGGAAGGAAAGCGAACGCACTCAAGTCGAAAATGTGGCTCAAAGTTTGGCGATCGCCTGCATCATGGATAAACGACGTGCTTGGTTAACAAGTCAGCTGCATCAACATCAAATAATGCAAGAAAAGCAGTTAGATTTGATGGATAACTTATTACATCAATTTCGCAATCCATTAACAGCTTTACGAACTTTTGGGAAACTCCTAACAAAGCGATTGCTACCAAAAGATGCAAATAGAGAGGTTGCTTTATCTATAGTTAGAGAAAGCGATAGGCTTAAAGAATTACTACAAAAATTTGATGAAGCAATAGACTTGAATCCCGAGGATTTGCTTCCAGCGAAATTAGCCGCAAAAAACCAAGTAGAAGTGGAAGCGACTATAGAAGAACATAAGCCTTTACTATTATTAAATGGGGCAGAACAAGAAGTTGTTGAATTTAATTTAAATGAAGTATTACGGCCATTACTGATATCAGCTAAAGCAATAGCACAAGAACGTTCTCTAAAATTAATAACTGAAATTGATAATAGCTCGTGTCTGGTACAAGGAAATTCTCAGGCATTACGAGAAGTATTAAGTAATATTATTGATAATGCTTTGAAATATACGACCGCAGGCGGAAAAATTCTAATTGAATCAATAACAGATAAAGCGAATTTTTTAGGAATTGCTATTAGCGATAACGGGCTAGGTATTCCACAACAAGATTTAAAGCATCTTGGAGAAAGAGGTTATCGAGGAGTAAAGGCAGAAACTGAAATTCCCGGTTCCGGATTGGGGTTAGCTATAGCGAAACAGTTGATAGAACAAATGCAGGGCGAAATGGAAGTTTTCAGCCCTGCTACTCGTTTTGCTATTAAATTAACCGATACTCCGGGAAGTACGTTTATTGTTCGTTTACCGGAAGCGGGTAAATAGTTAGGAGTTAAGAGTCATTAGTAGAAAGTAGGGAGTAGCGAGTAGCAAGTAATGACTTTTTATTCTTATTGTCATAAATGTCACTGCTAATTACGTCTATTTTTACTCGCTATTTTAATAATCTCCCCACTCTCCCCATTTTCCCTATTAGCGATATGAAACCTGAAAGCTTTTACCGATGGTCATTTCTAAATCGGTATTTGGATCGATAACAATCAAGTCAACACTCTTCTTGTTAAAGAAGATTCCAGTTATCGCACCGATGGCTGCACCACCTAAAACTTCTTCAGTTGCTACAGCGCGATCGCCAGTTACGGCAGCGACAGCAGCAGCTGCACCTGCACCTAATGCGGTATTCTTGATGATACCTTTTGTGCTAGTACCTTTTCTAACTGTTTCAGTCTTGGTAATTACTCCAGAAGTAGCGCTAATGTTATATTCTTTTCCGCTAGTGGTAATTAGTTTTTGAGCTACGAACTGAGAACCACCCTCAGCAGGTTTAAGTTGACCTACAACGCTAGAACCCGCAGGGATTACTAAATCTCCCTTATCTGTAATTACGTTTTGCGAGATAGTCAAAGTCAAAGGCGCTGTTTCATCCTTTGTAACCATAATCTTTTCTGCTTTATCGTATTTAACTGGAAGAACAGTTCCTTCAGGAATCTCAACCTTCGCTAGGTCTGGAGTACCACCAATATCTACGATGTATTGCGAGCTAATAGCGCTAGCCTGATTGCTGCTAACTAAAGCTTGGTAAATATAAGCCGCTACATCTGCACGGGTTGCAGTTCCTTTAGGGCTGAGGAATTTAGTATTAGGATAGTTGACTACCATTCGCTTCTCTGTTGCTGCGGCGATAGGTGAGCGAGCATAATTGGAGATGTTATAAGCATCGTTATAGTATCCCAACGTGCTTTGAACATTACCGCTAGCAACATAGTCTAAACCGTTGGAAAGAGAAACCAACACCTGCTCGCGAGGAATATTTTGAGTAGGGCGGAAAACTCTACCGGGATATCCAGACAAGAAACCAGTACTGTAAGCTTCTTGAATCGCACTGTAAGCCCAATAGTTAGATGAAACATCAACAAAATTAATTGGCTGTCTCTCTTGTCGCTTATTGAAAGCTTTGCGAATCATCGCAGCAAATTGAGAGCGCGTTACTGGTGCATCTGGACGGAAGCTACCATCGGGGAATCCGGCAATAACTCCTCTTTGTGCTAATTCTTTAATAAAAGGTGCCGCCCAATAGTTAGAAGAAACATCATAAAAACTACTTTGAGCAAAGGATGGAGCGGGTGCAATTAAAGGCGCTACAGCACCTGCTGTAATACCCACTGCCATGAATGCAGCACATTTTGATTTCCAACGATTTAGATTAGACATTATTTTTATCCCCAACAATTCCGTTTATTCCTGTTAATTATTTTGACAAAATCTCAGATTAAATGTTCCGAGTTTTATTATTTTTTAGAGCCTATTTTCGACATGACTGCCCGAGCTTCTCTTAGGAATAAACTGTCCTATATAAAGACTATTTCCATTTATTTAGCTCGGACGTACAGTTAATATAGTAGTTGCTTTAAATATAAAAAAGTTCCGTAATTTCTTTAGATAGTAGTTTTAAATAAGCTCAAGTTGCTTAAGTAGCCTTAAATCGCTTACGCTATGCCAGTTATAGCTCATAGGTATTACAGCTAAGTTAGCTTATGTGTCACTTTAAGCAATCACAGCTAAGCAGTACCGAAGGCACCTAAATAAGTTAATCTTCAGCTTTATTGCTTTTGGCTAATACTATTTAAGCGTTAATATACTTAATTAATTGCTTTACTAAATTCGTTTATAGGTTCTCTATCTATTTTTTATACAGCTAGTCAAATTGAATATCAGGACTACTGTAATTTTAGATTGGGCATTGGGAATAGTTGAGAATTAGGAGTGAGTAGCGAGTAGCAAGTAAACTACCAATTCGTTCTTGTTTTCGGCTCCTCAACCATCCATTCCCTAATAATGACTCTTTACTCACTACTTTAAGAATCTCCCCCATCTCTCCCAAAAAACAAGCCATCGTACACTTTCGGTTTCAAGTGACGATGGCGTTAATTCAAAATTAGATGAAAACTGTGTTGCGGTGGGCAATGCTAGAAGCGGGATAGTGATAAATTAGAACGCAAAGTGACATCTAAGTCGTTTTGAGGGTTGATAACTACAACTTCAACTGTCTTGCGTCGCAATAAGATACCTGCTATGGCACCCGCAGCGGCACCAGCTATAGGTTCTAAGGTTTCAATTTTATTATTTCCTGTTATTAGTGAAATTACAGATGCAGCAGCGGTACCGTAAGCAGCATCGGTTAAAATTTTCCCGGTACTAGCACCTCTTTTGATTGTTTCTTTATTAGTAACTACCGCAGAAGTTGCATCGATATTCTGCTTTCTACCATCGGGAAAAACTAATTCTCGCGCAACGAATTGAGAACCTTTTTCACCATTAAAAGTTGCTGGTTGTAATCTTCCCACAAGTTCGCTTCCCCGTGGAATTAAGATGTTTCTGTTGCTATCAATAATATTAGTTGCAACTGTTAAAGTTAAGTCCGTAGTTTCATCGGGGGTGACAACAACTTTCTCTTTATCAAAAGTAACGGGAAGTCTCACTCCTTCAGGAATAGAAACTCCTCTCGAACGTTGTCCGAAAATAGCTTGTGCGGTAGCAGGGGTTGATACCAAGATAGGTGCAGCCGCAGCGGTTGTAATGCCTAGTGCCAAAAATGCAGCGGTTCCAGATTTGAAACGATAAAAGCCAGTCATAAGAGAATTCCTTTAGTCTTGAGACTGTATGTTATGACGCGAAGATAATAATATTGTTTCTATAAAATTATAGAGTTGGGAATCGGGGATGGGGCATTGGGCATTAGATATTGATAACTGCTAGTTACTAATTGCTAACTAGTTCTTTAGATGATTTTAAATCTTCCTTTAGATATAATTTATAGTATTAAATATGAGTGAAGACGCGATTTTTTTTACATTGTTCCGACTTTTTATTTCTAGTAAGAAACCCGGTTTTTCCAAAAAACCGGGTTTCTTAATGATGGGAATTTTTATGACAAATTTAGCAATTCTAGATTTTTCGTTTAGTTAAACGCTCCGGTATGCCGGTACTATAAAAGTTTATAGGCTAACTAATCGCTTGATTTTTGGAACGCTTGCGGCGAAGCATTACGCCAAATCCCCCAGCGACAACCGTACCGAGAATTGTAAAAGGTTCGGGTACGGGTTCGGTTTGAGCATTGTTTATTTGTAGGGCGGATGTGCTACTAAAATCTCCTATATCAACAACACCAATTCCGACTTGATAGTTACCAGCATTGGCGAAGGTATAGTTAAAAGTTTTTGCACCTGTTTCTGAATTAAAGTTAGTGGAACTATTTAAAGCATTGCTTACATCAGCGAGTCTGGTAACAACTCCGTTAGCTACGAAAAAGGCGTAATCATCGAATGAATCGTTAGTGAGATAATTCCAGTCGAATGAAAGGCGATCGCCTTTTCTGACATTTAAGTTGGTTGTAATCGCAGAACCTTCAGTAGCTACATCGAAAGAATTAATGTCTAAAGCTCTAGGAGTTACACCCACAAAAGTTTCTAACGGACTACCAGCCGCAACTGGGCTGTTACCGGAATAGTTAAAAGTGCCTGCTGCTTGCGGAAAATCATCTTGTGCTGTGAAAGAAGCGGTAGAAATATTAGCTTGATTCCCAGTCACATCAACATCACCAACTCTTGTCCAGCTACCTAAATCGATGCTGACAGCTTGCGCGGAATTGGCAAAAACAAGGCTAGTTGAAGCGAATAAACCGAAAATACCTACTAAGCGACTTGAAAAACCTTTGAAGTTAGACATAATTCCTCTGGGTGTTGATAAAAAGATCGAAGACAACAAAAAAGAGGGAATTTTCATCCCTCACGTTCATTTCGTTAAAAAATAAAGCTGTTTTCAGCGTTAGCAGATAGATTTTCTTCTGTCACACCCTGAAGGAGAACCAAAGCACGGGGTATGAAGCCGTTACCCATGCCATCTCGATCGATTTGAACCAAAGCATCGCCTCTGCTGGAACCAAAGCTGACGTAACCGTCGCCAATTGCGTCGGAACCTGCATAACCCAAGCTATCAAGCAACTGAGTCAGAACAATTTTGTCGCTACCTAATTCAAAGTCGGTAATGATATCCCCTGCATCGCGGATATCGGTGTAAACGAATTGGTCAGCACCACCATTTCCGGTGAGTATATCGCGACTTTGGAAACCTGTAATTACGTTGTTAGCGCTATCACCTATAAGACTATCCCGTCCTGGTGTGCCGGGGATTATAGAAACTGACGAGGTATCTTCATCATCGTTAATAATGCTAAAACGTAGCGAAGAAACGAGGAGTTCAAAGGAAGAAGCTTGCTCATCTTCCAACGCAATACTCACGTCAAAAGTTTCTGTCCCCTCAACAAGTGAGTCGTCTACTATTTCAATATCAAATGTTCCAAAATCGGCACCGTCTTCAATTACAACCTCTCCAGTGACAATACCATCGAGGAAATCATTTGCTTCTGCTGGCTCTGTTCCTACTCCCTCAATGCTGTAGTTCACAGTCAAATCACCTTCAGAAGAGCCACGCGCTACGGTAAGTGTTGCTCTACGGGCTGACGCATCCTCTTCATCAAGCTCTGCAAGGTTACTTGTGAGAATAACAACAGGATCAATTACGGGGTCAACAGCAACTGTACCCACAATAGGATCGAACGTATTATCCGTCAGTTTTGCTGCCTCGATAAACTCTTGATTGTTAGTAAGTGCAAAATCTAAAATTGCTGCTTCACGTAATACTGGATTCGTAATTCCAAATGCATCAACTGCTGCTTCTGCACTAAGTCTCAAAATTTCTGGGAGACTATCAATTGTAATAATGCGTGTAGGTGCAACATATTCTTCGGAGACACCTGGAAGCATTGATGTATTTTCATCAACAAGCCAACTTGCTGCATAGTCCCCATATAGAATTTCAGCAGATAAGGGAGTTGAAAGAATAGTCCCGTCATCTAATTGAAAATCATCACTGGGATTACCATTTGCATTACCAAGCAAGCCCTCAATTTCTCCGCTATTTCTAGTAATTGAAGGTGATGGGCTGACATTTATAAAGCTACTAAATACATCAACAGATGTTGAATCTCCATTGCCATAGTCAATATCGTAGCGTTGACCTATGCGTGAGATAGAACCACTGCCTACTGTAACGGAATTACCATCCGCTATAGTTGTTGCTGCTCCATCAATAAGAAGTTTTCCTTCACTACCATCAGCTTCTAAAGATATAACAGTTCCATCAACAGAAGTTGCCATAGCCTCGGTGACAGAAACGGCAGATGAAAGTGCTACAAATCGTGCTTGAACTTCATACTCTGCACCTGCTGTTGCTTTTGCGAGAATAAAATCTCCCGAAGCTTGAAAATCGTAAGCAAGATTATCAAAGGTGATTAGGTGTGGATCGCCAAAAGTTCTTCCACCTCGGTTATCTACTTGATCGCCAATTAAAACTCCTGAAGCATCATTATCTTCTATGAGAATAAGTCCAGACAGAGGATTATCATCTTCAACTGAGATTTCCAGAGAAAACGCTACATCACCAAAGACTTCCGATACACTCGCACCAATAATTAAATTAGGGTTTGAACCTGCTTCAAGTGTGGAAGGAAAATCATTAAAAACCGCATTTCCTGTAGTGACTTGACCATCTACAAATACTGTTACAGGAAAAGACGTTTCACCTTCTCGTATTAAATCGAAGATAACTTGAGTATCTTGCGTTGTGCCGACAACAAAATCATTAACAAAGTTTAGTGTGTTCCCTAAAAGTTGCACCCTTCTATCAGAGAACTCTCCAAATTCAACGTTAGTTAAAGTATCTGTTCCATCTGATTGTGTACCTCTAGCATGAGTGATAGTAACTATTTCCCCATCATCTGAAATTTCAAAGTCGTAGTTTACTACCGCCTCGGAATATATTGCGGTATCTTCACCTTCTCCACCATCAAGAGAATCATTTCCTGCACCACCATCTAAAGTATCGTTACCAGAAAAGCTAGAAAAGTTATCGCCAATTAGTGTGTCATTTCCACCAAGACCTTCTAAAATATCATTACCTCTACCACCTCTAATTTCATCGTCATCATCATCTTCTCCTAAAATAAAAGCGTCTGGATTGGAAAAAACTGGGATTTCGTCGTAAATATCATTCCAATCATCAGTTCGGTCAATAATGACCAAACTGTCTTTTTCCATCTGGTCATAATATTCGGAAGTTAAAATCCGGTTTGTAGTGTAAATATATTGTTGTTGGGCATGTTCTTCAAAACTAAAGAATCCACCTCCATGTTCCGAACCTATAACAGTATAAAGATTGGTTGTAGAATTCTGTGCGCTAGAAATTCCGACAATGGAGTATACAGGATCATTTTCATGACCAATATTGAGAATACGTGTCTCTAAGGAATCTTCGGTAGCATCTGGAGATGCGAAAGCAACCGCTGCATATTGATTTCCAGGATTATCTACCATAAAGTACTCGACCATAGCACCACCAAGACTATGACCAGTAACCAGAATTTTTGATGGTTTATTCTCTTGGATATAGCTGTTAAATGCGTTAAATAGCGGATTAAATAAATCGTAAAATCCTCTTCTTCCTATCCAATATGCTCGATCTCCTTGAGCAGTTTCTGTACCTCGAAAAGCAAGTACAAGAGTGTCAGATATTTGAGACTTAAAAATTGTGGCATTTGCATCACCAGAATCAATATCAGGAGCTTCCCTTCTATAGGAATTACCCCTAATTAAATTTTCCGTTAACCCAAAATCAGTAAGGTTTGGTGTAATAACGTCCCATCCGGCAATACTAGCTGTATCGTTGTAGGCTTCATCAGCAACTTCTGCTAATAGGAGTATTTCTTCACTAGATAAAGTTGGGTGATGAAATATCGTATCTGGAACATTTGGCTTCAAATTCATAAATATTTCCTTAGATTTAGTTAGTGGATTATTAGGCACAGCAAATTAGCTACAACTTTGTCATAGCTTTAGAGTTAGCTGGTAAAACAGTTAACTCACGTGGATTATTTCAAACGAAAAAGCAACTCCAACTTGAATTGCATTATTCCTAATTCAATCCCAGCAAACAAGTCAAATATGAAGCAGATGCAGCGAATCATAAACAACTAATTTCCGAACTTAGTTGTGTTAATAGATGCTTCATACTCCGAATTGGTCGGAAATATGATTTGATATCAATCGATTAAGGTGTATTTTATACTTATTCGTTAAGTGAAAACTACATATTATTCTAATCTTTAATCACTTTTCATAATTGTTTGCGTAAGTATTCGTAAACAAAAAAGCTCGCTGGGAGAAGCTTTGAGGGTAATTCTGTAATCAAGTCATTTAAAGCAAGTATAAATTTAAGATGAATTTGCTTCTACTACGCGAAAACAAGCAAGATTTGTTACGCACAAATTGCATTAACAAAATATTAAGAAGTAAGCTAATCTAACAATAAAAATTTAGCTTAAATTCAACGCTGACATGACGCTGATCTCTCGAATGCAATCGGTACAATCGCCGATAATCCCTGTCGTTGGGGAATTAATCAAAAATTCTCCCGGTACTATTTCTTTAGGGCAAGGTGTTGTTTCTTATTCTCCGCCACCTGAAGCTATAGAATTTTTACCTCAGTTTCTAAGTAATTCTTCAAATAATTTATATCAAGCTGTTGAAGGAATTCCACCTTTAATAAATACGCTAAAAGAAAAATTAGCAGCTTTTAACAATATAGAAATTAACGAAAATAATCGTATTGTCGTTACCGCAGGAAGCAACATGGCGTTTATGAATGCCATTCTTGCAATTACTTCCCTTGGCGACGAAATAATCTTAAATACGCCATATTATTTTAATCACGAAATGGCGATCGCCATGACTGGGTGCAATCCGGTTTTGGTGGAAACGGATGAAAATTACCAGTTACAGCCAGAGAAAATTCTTCAAGCAATTACTCCTAAAACCAGAGCAATTGTAACAATTTCACCCAACAATCCCACCGGAGCGGTTTATTCAAAAGAGTTATTACAGCAAGTTAACGATATTTGTCGTCAGCGAGGGATTTATCATATCAGCGATGAAGCTTACGAATATTTTACTTACAATAATGTAAAACACGTTTCACCCGCTTCATTTCCCGACAGCAGCGAATATACAATATCCTTATTTAGCCTTTCCAAAGCTTACGGTTTCGCAAGCTGGCGCATCGGATACATGGTAATTCCGCAACATTTACTTTCAGCAGTTAAAAAAGTTCAAGATACAAACTTAATTTGTCCACCTGTAGTATCTCAATATGCTGCTTTGGGAGCATTGCAAGCAAAACCAGAATATTTGAAAGATAACATTAAGGCGATCGCACAAGTACGAGAATTAGTAATTGAATCTCTCAAACGTCTTGAAGGTATTTGTACAATAGCTCCCGCAGATGGTGCTTTCTATTTCTTTTTGAAAGTAAACGCTCAAATGGATGCTTTTGAATTAGTCAAGCAGCTTATTAGTCAACATCACGTTGCAGTACTTCCGGGAACTACCTTCGGAATGAATCAAGGTTGTTATTTACGTGTTGCTTACGGAGCATTGCAAAAAGAAACCGCAAAAGAAGGAATTGAAAGATTAGTGAATGGGCTGAGGGATATAGTAGTTTAAATAAAAGTTGATGTACGGCAGATAATTGTTTAATAATAAAAACACTTCGTATGCCTGTTAAAGTTGATAGCCTAATTTTATGAATACCCTTGACCAAGTGCTAGAGAATGCCTTGCAATTGCCCCAGGAGCAGCAGGAAATGCTGATTAAAATTCTACAAAATCGCTATCATGAAAGCCGTCGAGCAGAAATCGCTGAGGATGCTCAAAAAAATTTGGCTGATTTCCATGCTGGGAACTATCGACCTCAATCAGCCGAAAGTGTCATTGCGGAATTACGCCAATCCTTGAATGAGCCAGAAGCATGAGATTGCTGGTTTCAACTCCAAAATTTAAGCGAGCATTCGGCAAGTTTGTGAAACGAAATGCTGACCTCCAGCTACGCATCGAAGACACGCTTGGACAGATGGAAATAGACGTATTTGCTCCAAAGTTGGGTACGCATAAGTTGAGTGGCAAGCTTGACGGTCTTCAATCCTGTTCTTGCGGCTACGACTGCCGGATTGTTTTTTCAATTGAGCAAGATATCGAAACAGATAGTGAAGTTATCGTCCTACTTGATGTTGGAACACATGATGAAGTCTATTAATCGTATTCTAAGTGACGGCAATATAATTAGCTGTAAAGGCAAATATAATGTCAGTAATTGTTGATGCAATTAAAAGAATAGCAGTCATTGCAAAACAGAGCAATTTCACAAATGTACCTGGGGACTTCGTATCTAGTCATCCTCCATATCCAGTTTACAAAAGTGTGATTTTTATAGCCAATCCCCAATCCCCAAATTAATCCAAAGTCAATTTTTCAAACTCTGGTTGTCCGTAAATCATATTTTCATCGACTGCTGAAAGAACTTTATTGTTAGTTTTTTCGGAGTTCAAACTACGACAAACTAATTGCGCTACGTCTGCACGATGAATTGTTCCAGCAATTTTTGGATCTTCGGTTAATATTCCGTTTCCTGTAGCTGGTTCGGATTTTAGTCCACCGGGACGAATTACTGTATAAGTTAATCCGCTTGCTATTAAGTGTTTTTCGGCTTTTTCTTTTTCTATTAAAACTGGTTTGAGAGTTTCTAAGGCTTGGGGAGGTATGGCACTTGCACTGTCTCCACTACCAATTGAAGAAATTAAAATAAACTTTTTCACACCTGCTTTAACTGCGGCATCAATGAGATTTTTATTACCCAAATAATCAGCCCTTTCGCTGTCTTTTGGTACTCCACCAATGGTACTAATAACTGTATCGATGGTTTCTTCTCCCAGAATTGCTTTTTCTAGATCATCTACATTTAAAGCATCTCCTAAAACTACTTTTATCCCAATTTCTTCTAATTCTTGACGCTTCTCTTCAGTTCTTAAAAGCGCTTTGATTTGCAAATCTTGAGCAGTTAAACAATTAGCAATTTCTCTACCAACACCACGACTTGCTCCAGCCAGAAAAATATAACTAGTAGCCATATAAAGTTGAATAATAAGATAGTAGACAATATTTACAATATATCTTATATCGGTTTATCTGGACTATCTAAAATTGAATCTGGTGGTAATAAATTAATTGAAAAAAATTCCTACAGTTCCCTGTTCCCGGTTTTGCCAACCTTAATTTTAAATCTATTCCTCGAAGACTTAAAAAAATATAACTCTGGAAAGAGCAAACTTGAATATATGCTGCGATAAATTTGTGAACAACGTAAATAATTCAATATTTGAATAACAAATTGTCATCATAGATAGATGATTGTTTGTGTTTTAAGACAAAACAGAGGGGAAATATATGAATAACGAAGAAAAACAAACTTTACCAGAAGATCCAGCTTTAGCAGAACCCGGAAAAGGTGCGCCCGGTAACAATCACAGCGCGGTACAAATGGCGCAAACAACCGCAGTAAATCCACCCGACGCAATCATTCCTTCTGCTGCTCCTACTGAAGAGAGCAAGCAGGAAGTAAAAGCTGTTGAGAAGCAAGAAGAAAGTACAATGAGTACTACCGAAGGTTTTATTATCGATGAAGCGGGTAAGCTCGATAACTTTGCGGTTGAACCAAAAATGTATGTAGAAGATAAATAATTTAGGTTTTCCGGCATTATATTTTGATGTAGAGACGTAAAATTTTACGTCTCTACATTTTTGGCATTGCTCGAAACTCCCTACCCAGAAACTGATGAACGAACAATTACAAGAAGTCTCCGAAAAGCTGCAAAAAACTGGAAGAGTAGCGGCTACATCAGTAATTTGGGGAGTCAGCGCTGGAATGCTAGCTATTTCTATTCCGCTTGTGATAGTGACAAAAACTGGTGCGATTATACCTCTAGCTGCGATTATAGGAGCGGCAGTTGCCACTTTTGCTGTATGGAGGGGAGAAAATAAGAATTCTCAGGTAAAGCAATTAGAAGAGAGAATCGCTTTTTTAGAAACAATCGTGACTACACAGGATTCAGATAAAAGCTAGACAATCTCTTCAGTTTAGCTATAATTTATTTCCACTGTAAATAAATAATCTTAAATAAATCTCAGTGGTTGCATATAAAATCCATTATTATGCTACCGTAATTTTTAAGCTACTGATTTTACTCAATTAGCTGTATTGCAGATAAACAAAGTTCTGTTTGATTTATGGTGTTTTCATGTATCTTGATATATTTTACTTAATTAACGAGGAACAATTGCCTTGGTTTAAATAAACGATTACTGTTCACGATTGTGCCTCAAGGTATGGATGTAAACTCTATCAACTTACTAAAAGCTCAACAAGCCGACTTTCTTGAGCGAATTAAAAAAACAAAGACTTATGAGATCGCTTTACTTGAAAGTAATGTAAAGGGTTGTCATCGAGAATATATGCCATTTTGGGGTGAATTATTAGCGACACTCCTTGATAATGCTCGCTTACAAGCAGAAATTATAGCCCGCAATCCACCACCAATTCCATTTGAATATCCCGAAGATTCGGAATGGGCTATACCTTTTGTAACCTACTTTCAAAACCAAGCTGAAGATTATTTGTTGCGAGAATTCATAATTGATGAGGTGATGAAAGGCTGTCTTGGTAAGTTAGCGAACAAGATACCTCAAGACGCTGTAGATAGCATGGAATTAGATGATGAAGGAAATCTTCGAGGTGAAAGTAAATTTTCTTTTTCACTTGCAAATAATCCTCAAGTTAAAATTAGAGTTTGCGTTTCTGATTCGGAAAGTTTTAATAGTATTAAAAAAGATAAGGCACGCTGGACGGTAACTCAAGAAGATTTAAATAATCACCAAGTGTTATTTTTTATATGTTTGTTTTTTCCAGGTTCCACTCAACGAGGATATGAAAAAGAAGCTTTAATATCTGGTTTTTTACCAACGAATCAACTTGAATTTAATGGTTCGCAAATTCAGGTTAAACCAAGTCAATTTATGTATTCGGGAGGATTAAGTTGGTATTTGAAATTGCTTATAAATCAACAAAATCTACCGAAGCAAATTGATAAGATTAAGGAAGCTCAAATAATCTCTATTTCACCAAATCATCCTTTAGAAAACATCATCGGCGAATGGCAATGTTCCCATACTTTAGCCGGACACATTAAAGGGATTAACTGTATTGCTTTAAAACCTCAAAACAAAAATAGTTCGCAATCTTTAATAGCTAGCGGCAGTCGAGGAGAAATAAAGCTTTGGGATTTAAAAAATGGCGATTTAATCGCGACTTTATCGGAATATCCTTGGGTTCGTACTGTAATCGTAGATGAAATCAATGATTTAGCATTTAGTCCCGACGGACAAACTTTAGCAAGTGGTGGGGCTGATTCTACTATTAAAATGTGGCATTTGGGCGCTAAAGACTTAATTGATATCATGCATAAACATAATGGCATGGTGCGGTGTGTTGGCTTTACCCCCGACGGTAGGATGTTAGCAACTGGGGGTGATGATAGAAAGATTCAGTTTTGGGATATGACAGAGCGTCAAGTTATTACGACTCTTTCTTTGGAAGATACTGCGGCTCATTCCCTAATTTTTAGCAAGGATGCGAAAACTTTGGTAACGGGTAGTTATCGCAAAATAAAAGTTTGGAGTATTTCTAATAAGAAAGAAATATCTTGTGTCGATGTCGAATTACAGCATTCTCTTATGGGTCATTCTCACATAGTTTCTTCTTTGGCGGTAAGTAAAGATAAAAAAATTCTTGTGAGTGGAAGTAAGGATAAAACTATTAAAATTTGGCATTTAAAAACAGGGGAATTGATAAGTACTCTTAAAGGGCATAAAGATGGAGTCTGTGCAGTTGCATTGAGTAAAGATGAGCAAATTATTGCTAGTGGAAGTGCCGATAAAACTATTAAGTTATGGCATTTAGAAACAGGTGAATTGTTAAGTACTTTTATAGGTCATAAAGATACCGTAACAGCTTTAGCTTTTAGTGATAAAGGTAATCTTTTGATAAGTGGAAGTTTAGATAAAACTGTTAAAATTTGGCAGCGTGTTTAATAATTTATTACCCATTACCTATTACCTATTACAAAATTCCTTGAATTAAAAATTTCCACAACTTGTTTAACACCATTTTCCGAACGAATTTTTTCTCCCAAAATAACAGCTTGCTCTCGCATGGATTGATTTTCAACTGCATTTATAATTGCTTGAGCCAGAGTACCTACAGTCAGATTTTTTCGATTGATAGTTGCTGGAGTTACACCCAATTTCGCGGCTTGATATGCCCAATATGGTTGATCGCCAAAAAATGGAATAATAACTCCAGGTACCCCAGCCCGAAAGGTTGCAGCAGATGTTCCAGCACCACCGTGATGAACTATGCAAGCCATTTGCGGAAATAACCAACTGTGAGGAATATTATCTATTTGAAAAACTGTATCTGGTAAATCTAGGTTTTTTGCACCACTCCAACCGGAAAGAAAAATTCCTCTTTGCTGGGTTTTCGCTAATGCTGCTAAAGCAATTTCGGCGATTTTTTGCGCATCTTCACCACCCATACTACCGAAGCCAATGTATACCGGAGGAGAACCCGCTTTCAGAAATTCTACTAAATCAGTTGGAGGAATAAAATCTTCCGGTGTATCCAAAAACCAATATCCGGTAAGATGAATTCGGTTTGGCCAATCTTTTGGTTTAGGAGTTACAGATGGACTACAGGCAATCAAATATTCTACTTTGGCATCTTCCAATTTTGTAAAAGCATTTTGCCTAATACCTGTCGCTGGTAGGTTGAGAATAGATTTGCGAAATTGATTAACTGGTTTGCGAAAAAATTGCCAAAAAAGTAGATTAGTAAGCGTATAGCTAAATCGATTGTAAATACTTCCCAATTTTTCTAAATGTGGTGGTGTAACTGCATTGGGAAAGGCTGTAGTTGGATAACCCGGCGTAAGGTAGGCATAGTAAAAAGGGATACCTAATTTCTCAGCAATATCAAATCCCCAAAAAGGAAATCCTCCGCCAATAATCGCATCAGTTCCCTGACAAGCTTGCCATGAATCGAGCAAAACGGGTTCCATTATAGATTCGAGCAAATTGCCCAAGCGATGCACAAAATCAATCGGGTTTTTGGTTTTCAACATCGCTTGCCCTTCAGCGCTTTCTATACCCTCTTTCGGATTGCCGCTCATTAAAGCAAAATCTAAACCATGACTGCGAATTTCGGATTTAAAAGTGGCTTGACTTGCTAGCTTTACAGTATGCCCAGCTTGCTTTAAACCGATTCCCAAAGCAATAAAAGGCTGAACATCTCCACGGGAACCGAGAGTGAGAATGGTAATATGCATTACTTGAGGATTTACGTAATTGCGAAGAAATAATTATCTTGATTGTAGTGCGATCGCCATTTCAACAATGTTATCTATAACCTTTCATAGCCTTGCTTTCTAAAGGGAAGTTGGGAGAATCTAAAGTTTGTAGGGTGCTGTGACACTATGTTTGGCTTCTAAGGCAACAATAAAGTTTTCGTGTCACGCACCAATCAAAGTTTTGTGAAAATTGCACAAATACTGTTACTTTTTAAATAGGTTTCAAAGTTAAAGAAATCGATTATAAATTATTTATATCTTTAAAAAAACAATCATGAAAGACAAACAAACTCGAACCGCTCGTAGAGGACGGATATTTCCTGAAATACAGTGGACAGAAGAACAAAAAGCGCAGCGAGAAGCAGAGCGCGAAGCTTTTTACCAGCGCTGTAAACCGATTTTCGATCAAGTGAAATCGGAATTAATTGAAACTCATTACAATTGGTATGTTGCTGTTGAACCAGATAGTGGTGACTATTTTATTGATAAAGATTTAAATCAAGTTTGGCAAAAGTGTGGTGGCAAGCATCCTGGTAAAATACATCATACTTTCCGAATTAATGAAACAGGGGCTTGCGGTACGATATAATGAACGGATTGTTATTAAAAGCTATTTAAATTAAAGTTTATTAGAAGATATTTGAATTTAGTAAAGTACATTCGGACGGGCAGAGATGCCCATCCCACAAGAGTTTTAGAATGTAGTTTTGTAGCTTATTTATCTACAAAATGCTATTAAATCAAATTCAACTCATTTCTTGAATAATTCCCACAGTCTTCACGCTGACAGTACATACTCGCTGCAATAATTCAATTACTTCTTCTTTATAATCTGCAAAACGATAATTATTAAATTTGGCTGCAATAGTAGCGTCTTTAATTTTCTTTTCTTTATATTGATCCAAAATCCATTCCAAAGCCGAACGATTACCAAGTTGATATTCCCAAGCTTGTTTCGGTACACCTTCTAAAGTGGTGACATCATCTAAAATAATTTTTCCTTTGTCTTTATCAGCTTTAAGTTTTACCTTTGGTGACACATCAGATTTTTCTAAAGGTATATCAATTCGTTTTAGTAGATAAGGTGTGACAATTTCATAATTGATATGTAAATCCATTAACAACATACCCCAGTTAACCCATTGGTAAAAATCATCGTAGAAAGTTTGCAACCCCAAGTGGGTTATTCAGTTTTATATAAAGATTAAAAGAGTTAAAACTCTTACTACAAACTAAGAAAAAAGACGATATACCATAAAGTATATCGCCAATATAAAACCGTTGTATCAATCTAAAACTTACAAACTCGTCTGCATCAAAGTAATATCATCAGATAATTTACCAGTTCTCAACCACTCTGATAATTCTTCAGGTACTATCGCTTTTTGAAGTCTTTCCCGCAATTTCTCCCCTTCAAGTATTTCTTTTTCCAACAATTCTTCTGCGATTTCTTCCAATAACTCACGGTTTTTATCCAAAATTGTCAAAGCAATATGATGGGCATTATCTACCATTTGCTTAACTTCTGCATCAATTACCTTTGCTACTTCTGCACTAACGTTACGACGAGCATTTCCATATCCTTCGATAAACTGTTGCTGCATTTTTTCAAAGGCAATTGGCCCCAATTTATCGCTCATTCCATATATAGTAACTGCACGCTCTGCTAATTCTGTGGTTTTTTGAATGTCGTCGGAAGCCCCAGTGGATACTTTACCAAAGATGATTTCTTCTGCCGATCGCCCACCTAATAAAGTGGCAATTCGTCCGCGAATTTCGTCTTCTATCATCAAAAAACGGTCTTCTTCGGGCATTTGTATCGTATAACCTAATGCTCCCACACCACGAGGAACTACTGATATTTTTTCAACTTTACCGGCTCCCGGCATCAAAGCTCCAACTATAGCGTGCCCAACTTCGTGATAGGCTACGGTCTTCTTCTCGGTTTCATTTAGTACGCGAGAACGTTTTTCTAAACCAGCAACTAACCTTTCAATAGCTTCGTTAAAATCGGCTAAAACTACCCCATCTCGATTTTGACGCGCTGCTAATAATGCGGCTTCGTTAACCAAATTAGCTAAATCTGCTCCTGCAAAACCCGGAGTGCGAGCGGCTACAACTGCTAAATCAACATCTCCTGTCAATTTAACGTTACGAGCGTGAACTCTCAAAATTGCTTCTCTACCGATTTTATCAGGTCTATCTACCACAATTTGACGGTCAAAGCGTCCGGGGCGACGTAATGCAGTATCGAGTACTTCGGGACGGTTTGTTGCTGCAATAATAATTACACCAGTATTGGCATCAAAACCATCCATTTCGGTAAGTAGCTGATTTAGGGTTTGTTCGCGTTCGTCGTTACCACCCATCATTCCATTAACACCACCCCTAGATTTACCTAGAGCATCCAATTCGTCGATAAAAACGATACACGGAGATTGCTTTTTAGCTTGTTCAAATAAATCTCGTACTCGCGCCGCACCGACACCTACAAATAACTCGATAAATTCCGAACCGGAGATACTAAAGAAAGGTACTCCAGCTTCCCCCGCAATCGCTTTCGCTAACAGCGTTTTACCCGTTCCTGGAGGTCCCACCAACAAAGCACCTTTGGGTATTTTTGCCCCCAAACGAGTATATTTATCGGCATTCTTGAGAAAATCAACAATCTCTTCTAATTCAGTTTTCGCTTCATCAACACCAGCAACATCGCTAAACTGTACTCCAGTGCTACCTTCTGAGTAAATTCGAGCTTTGCTTTTGCCAACCGTTAGCGCAGCACCACCACCCTGACGACGCATTAAAATTCCCCAAATACCGAAGAAAATCACAGGAGGTATAACCCAACTTAAAAGAGTTCCAATCCAACCATTACGATCGGGAAGTGGTGCGGCAAACTCCACATTATTTTCTCGGAGAATCTTGGGTAAATCCAAATCCAACGCCACAGGAGTAGTTGTGAATACCTGCTCTTCTTCGCTATAAATACCGTTAGGCTTAAGCACGTATTGAATGCGATCGCCACCGATAACAGCCCGCTCTACTTTACCAGCCTGTACTTGAGCGATAAACTCGCTATAGGGAGCTTGAGGAGATTCAGTCGCGAAAAAACTGGGAACGATAAAATTAAGCAATAATAGCAAAGTCAGCAATATCAACAAGCTGCTGCCAAATTGCCGCATTTTCGGTGGCTTAATTGGGCTTTTATTTTTAGTATCAACGGGCATTTTATTTCCTTAGTTTCGATTGAAAAAATATGACAAAATATTTGTACTCAGCCCTTACAAATAGGGAACGGAGAAAAGTAAAAAGTATTGATTTTTTTAAGATAGGTAGCACTGTACAAAAATACATTCGCTTTCAAATTCTCTTTTTCCTCTTGTCTCTGCTATAGAGACTTTGTTCGCATACAATGCAAATGAATAATTATAAAATTGTATTTTTAACAGATATTTAAGTATTGCAAAGGAAAAATATAATTTTGTGAATTACCGATCTAAAATACAAATTAGTTTTTACGTTACATAATTTATTGTAGAAAATCGCCAAAAAATTTTATTAGTGTCTACCCTACCTCTATATAGGTGTATAACCGTACAGTAAATGAAAAATCAATTTATATTTGTGCTGAAAGTATTATTGCTTTCTGGGGCTATTTCACTCTTTATTAAATATTTAGCTCCAAGTTTGTCAATTCCGGAAACAGCAACTAATGCTTTGATTATTGTATTGTTACCAAATGTAATTATGGCAACTATTTTAGTATGGCAACTATCCAGAAGACAAAAAGTTAACTAAAATTACTTAGGCAGAAGTAGCTAATATCAGCTAACCTAGCAAGATTATCGGTAAAGAATAGTTCGCCTCGTCGATCCGGGAGTTAAAGCGTGAATTTGGGACAATGGATTGGTTTAATTGCCTTAACTGTTTCTTTGTATATTCTGTGGCAAATAAAAGAAGTCATTTTACTTATATTTGCCGCAGTTGTTTTAGCTACTACTTTAAATCGATTGGCTCGAAGGTTACAACGCTTAGGAATAAGAGGCGGCATTGCAAAATTTTTAGCCGTAACTATATTTCTGATCGGAGTAATTGGTTTTTTCTGGCTAATCGTGCCATCTTTTATAGTCCAGTTTCAGGAATTAAGTTTTCAAATTCCCAAAGCTTTAGGACAGATCAATACTAGGCTTTTAGAATTGAGAAAACAGCTTCCTAATCAAGTAATTCCTTACATACCAGATATAGACAGCTTAATAACACAAGCTCAACCATTTATTAATAGCGGTTTGGAAAGTACTTTTGCTTTGCTTTCTGGTTCTTTAGAAGTAATACTAAAAATTCTGTTAGTGCTGGTTTTAACGGGTATGTTTATTGCAGATCCTTTATCCTACCGTAAATTATTTGTCAGGCTTTTTCCCTCGTTTTACCGAAGGAGAGTAGAAGGAATTTTGGATGAATGTGAAGTGTCCTTAGAAGGTTGGGTAACTGGTGCTTCCATTGCAATGTTTTTGGTAGGACTTTTAAGTGTAGTGGGATTATCAGTATTACAAGTACGCTCGGCTTTAGCTTTGGGAGTTTTAGCCGGATTTCTGAACTTGATTCCCAATTTGGGACCTACTTTGAGCGTATTCCCAGCAATGGCGATCGGGCTGTTAGATTCTCCTTGGAAACCTCTTGCTATATTGATTCTGTACTTTTTTATTCAACAAGCTGAAAGTAATTTTATTACACCTATAGTTATGGCGCAGCAAGTTTCTTTACTGCCAGCTATAACCTTAATATCTCAGTTATTCTTCGTCACCTTTTTCGGCTTTTTAGGATTATTCTTAGCCTTGCCTTTAACCGTAGTAGCAAAGATTTGGGTACAGGAAATAGTAGTTAAAGATGTTTTAGATCAATGGAATCTTAAGACAAAAACACAAGCTGAATGCGTTATTGTTGCCGATAATGTCGAAATTAACACTTCAGAAGAAATTACGACTATTGAAAAGGAACGGTCAGTTTTGGAAGAAAATATTGAAGACAAAAGCGTGAATAAAGATTGATTTTTAACGCTCTGAGCGAGTAGGTAATAGGGAACAAGGAACAGTGGAAAAAGTAATACGAATAAATAAACTTATTAGCTTGAAATAGCTGTTTTATCAGCGTAAACTTAGCATGAATTTTTATAACTTGAGATATTGATAAACCTAGCTTTTTCAAAAAACCAGATTTATTAATTGTTAATATTTTCCAAAAAAATTCTGTATGAGATAAATTATATGACGGTAAATCCTATAACTTTAATTTAACTCAATTTATTCTACAAGACCAAACCTTGATGCCCTATGCCCTATGCCCTATTCCCTATTCCCTATTCCTAAAAGTCCGATGGAGTTTTATAATAAATTGATGTCCGGTTAATATCCGGAATAGTTGAGATTTTATATATAGCGTGCTAACAGCTTTTATCTCCGGATTTATATTAATAACAGTTTCCGAAATTGGCGACAAGACCTTTTTTATTGCCATGATTTTGGCAATGCAGCATTCTCGGAAATTAATTTTTGCTAGTGCCATTTCAGCTTTAGCAGCAATGACAATCCTATCGGTAGGAGTAGGGCAAGCAGCTGCTTTATTCCCAAAAATTTATATTCATTACGCAGAAATAGCTTTATTTATAATTTTTGGCTTTAAATTGCTTTACGACTCCACTCAGATGCCAAGCGAAACTTGTGATGTCGTAGTAGTAGGAGAAGCCAAAGAAGCAGTAGAAAAAACAGATTTGCAGATCGAGGACGAACAAAATACTTGGGCAATTTTACTGAAAGGCTTCGTGTTAATTTTCGTCGCCGAATGGGGAGATAGAACTCAAATTGCCACCATTGCCTTAGCAGCCGAGAACAACCCAATTGGAGTAACCATTGGAGCAATATTAGGACACGCCATTTGCGCCGTAATAGCCGTTACCTCCGGACGAATATTAGCCGGACAAATCACCGAACGTCAACTCACCGCAGCCGGTGGATGCCTCTTTCTGATATTCGGCATTTTCGCTGCGATTCAAGGAACGTGAATAGTAGCAAGTAGGGAGTAGGGAGTAAATTACAAATAGTTCTTATTATCAGCCGGGCTGCTCAATTATTCATTTCCTACTCGCTACTTGCTACTTGTTACTCGCTACTTGCTACTCTCCCCATCATTCCCCAGAGGGAGTTGGCGAAACTTCGGGAGTGGGAGTCTCAGAAGCGGTAGCTCTTTGTCTGTTGATTTCGTCTTTGTAGCGAGCTGGGGCTAAAGAATTTGCTTTTTCAAATAAAGGTTGTGCTTCTTCGGTTTTCCCTTGATCTTTTAAAACCATTGCTTTTGCTAAAAAGGGGCGAAAATCTTTGGGGTCACTTTTGATTACTTTGTCGTAAGTTGATAAGGCTTGGGCATATCGTTTTTCTTTTGCGTAAACGCTACCTAATAAAACTTGAACGGCTGTAGTATCAACGCTATCGGGTTCAATTTTATTTGCTTTCTCTGCTTTATCGAGACTTTCTTGTAGTAAACCAATCGCAGCTTCGGGGCGTTTTTGGTCTAATAGAAGGGCTACCATACCCTGTAGGGCTGGTAAATCTCCTGGTTTTGTTTCTAAAACAGTACGGTAAGCTTGAGCGGCTCCTTCTTTGTCACCTGCCTGCTGCTTTGCTTGGGCTAATAGTACGGCGTATCTTGTTTCTTCCGGGTTAAGCTTTGATAACTTTTCTAAAGGTGTAATTATCTCTTTGATGTCGCCTTGTCCTAATCTAAATAATTGTAGACGAGCTTCTAATAAACCTTGGAGTGCAGTTCTGTTTTCTGGTTCTCGTTCTAAAACTTGTTCGTAACCCTTTGCAGTTAGTTCCAACTTTGCTTTTTGATCTGAAGCAGAATTGCCCGTTCCCGTAGCACTATTACCCGACTGTTGGGAATCATTGAAAGCCGCTATGATAGGAACCATTGAACCACCCACAAGGGCAATAACAGCTAATATCAATACGATTTTCACAAACCAGCGATTACGACCTTTAGACACCTTCACCGTCCTTTACTTTGAATGAAATAATCGTGTATAGAGAAATTGAAAAACAAAAAAATTCTTAAAACTTTACGGAATACCGTGTAGTGCTTGTGAACTTTATAACAAATACTCGCGCTTTTTTGCCGTATCTTAAATGACGACTTTAGGAGGAATAGTCTGAAATTGTAGCTATGGTATGCTTTTGTTCCAAGTGTAAAGGCGCTAAATTACACCTAATAGTGTTTAAATGCGAAACTTCGCAACACTAATATCTCATATCTCATAGAGTTTATCTATTATCGGTTGTAATGGTTGGAAATATACCTACCTGCTCGCCGTGGGATTACTCTTGAGAGTAGCCTTTGTAAAGTCCCATATGGGATGTGTCTCCGCCGCAAGGAGTTTTTATGAATTCCGACCTGATGCCGTCTTCTGAATCGTCCGAATCCTCCAATTTATCTGCTTCTACGGAAGCGCAAGATAAAAGCTTAGAAACTTCTTCTAAAGCTGATAGTAAAGATAGTCAAACTGTTGACAAATCTGACTCAACCAAGAGTGAATCCGCTCAAACTAACGAACCCGCAAGGCAGCAACCAATTCCTCCGCCTTCGGAACCAATGCAATACCGAGCAATCGGTTTGGTTCGCGGCCGTTACGTTCCCACAAGCGAACAATTTACTCAAGGTGCGTTAGTTACTCCAGACAATGTAGAACTCGATGCCGTCCTCTTAGGTCGGATTATGAGTTTGGTTAAAAACCATCTGGACTTAGAAAAAGACCACTTGTGGGTGGTTTATCCGCGTACTCGACAAGAAAACGACAATCTTCATCTCCAAATTGTCGGAGTCTGGGAACCAGAAAAGTTGGCTGTAAACCGCCAAACTACAGAGGAATCCCCAGAATCAGCAACCACTGAGACTGAAGTGCGATCGCCCGAAGCCGACGAATCGGTTACGGATGATTCGCCATCTCCAACGTCCGAAGCAGCAGGTGAGCTTACACCTTCATCAGAAATTCCAGATGGTGGTTTTTCCGTTCGTGGTGAAGTAGTTTACCAATCTTTTGACGCTGGGAACTTGGTGGTTAAAATCAAGCAAGCACCGCGCAAAAATGACGACAAACCCAAATATTTCAAGTTGAAACTGACGGGTAAGTTAGAAACCAAAGCTGTCGGCAAGTTCTGGGACTTCCAAGTCCAGCGACAAGCAGACCTTTTGATGATAGAGAAAGCTGAATTCATCGCCGACTTACCCAAGAAACGCCGACCTCCCTTCAAAAGAGGAGCCGGAGGAGCCGGAGGAGGAAGACCACCTCGTAGAGGTGGAGCCGGAGGAGCAAGACCGTATAACAAACGACAAAGCGGTGATACTCCACGTCCTGTTAAGAAAGCAGGTCAATCAACGGATGCTCCAAAACCGGCGAATAACCGACCGACTCCCAAGCCCGTGAAGCGATCGAAGCCACCCGAAGAGTAGGGATGGGGGGATAGGGAGACAAGGGGACAAGAAAGGGGACAAGAGGAATTTTAACCTTTGACCTTTGACCTTTGACCTATGCCCCGTGCCCCATTTACGATGGTTTAAAACTCCTTCCAACGATCTTGGGGGAGAAAAGACCTGTCCATTGAAATTGGAGCGACTGGTTCGGTAAGGGTAAATTTACCTAGTTGAATCCATTGCTTTAATTCAATGGCGACCTGTCGGGAGAGAAATATACTCGCTAGCGGCGCTACTCTTACTGTTTTTCCGTCAATGGTGATGCGTCCGGATTTGAGTTGGGTATAGCTAACCAATCCAAAGGTAGGGCGCACCCGTCGGGGAATGGAAAAGTCTACTATCGGCGCGACTATATCTTTGTCTTGTATGGCGCAACGCTCTACTACTTCCTCGTTTAATACTGGTAGCGGTACTCCTACCCCCAGCATGATCGAAGGGCCATAATTTTTAAAATAACAACCTCTTACCCAACGCGCATCCATTTGCTTAGCATCGCCGATTAAAGCCAAAGTCGCAGCAGGGCCAACTGGCGTATCATTGGGTAAACGCTTTTGCATCGGATTGTGCTGCGTACCTTCCCAAGTAACGTAACCAATTCCACCACCTAAAAAAATTCGCGTTCCGATACCCACAAGCTTTAAATATGGGTCATTCAGTAAAGGTGAAATCGCACCTGGATTAGAATAAACTGCATTCCCCAAACGCGGTTGCAGCACACCAAGATAGGTATAAAGCGGACTCTCTCCACCGTTTACACCAACTATAAAGTTTTGATATAAATTACGCGGATTAAATAAATAAAACTGATTTATATTATCGCGAGTAATAGTAGTTTCAAAACTTGCTCTAGGGTAACAATCAGTTACTTGTCCCTGCGCTCTTACCTGTACCGGTTTACCTGCGATTAAATCTTCTATAACATTACCGCCACCTTTTAATATCTTTGAAGCGTTTTCTCCACCGCTTCCAGTTTCTCCTTCTAAAGGTTCGGCAGTACTGCTAGCACCTAAATATAAATCCACTGCCCCAAAACCGGAATATGCCGGTACACCATCCAACCAGCAGCGGCGAATTTTAATCGGCGGATCGGTATGTCCGAGGTTAATAATGGCACCACTCGATTCCATTTGTTCAAAAGTGCCAGTGGTAACTACATCGACTTGTTTTGCAGCTTTAGCAACGCCTACCTCAGCGACTTTTGCTTTCAATTCTTCAATTGTTAAAACTACCGCCTTTTTACGGTTTATTTTTTCGTTTATCTGGGCAATAGTTCGCATATTGGATGTAAAAAATAGGTCAGGCAAAACTTTTCCGGAGGTGCAGTCTAGAATAAAAATTGTATTCTTAAACTATATTTTTAATTTTCTCATCATCATGTATAAAATCTTTTTTAGATAATTTAAAAGATTATTAGTCATAAAAACAACATTCAAGCTAAGCTTACCGCTATTATCTTTGTTACTGTAGGTGTCAGCAACAGACAATTGAAATATAAAATTGGTTAACAATTACTTATTATCGTTTGTATTATCAGACACCGTTCGATCGATAAGATTTTTATGAATACTTTTAACTTTAATAGCGATATAGAATCTTTAATCTCTAGATTAAAACAGTTAGAAGCCGAAAACAGCATCTGGAAAGAAAGCACTTTGATGTTACAGCGCTCCCTTGATGAGTTAAAGCGAGATTTTGCTACTAGGGAGGAACCACAGCAATTACAATCTATGCAGGAGAACATTTCAACGTTATCCGCACAAGTTGCAGAATTACAACAGTGTTTGAATCAATTATCAGTTGGAGATAACGGTTTTATATATCCCGGAAATAATGGCATCGCCAATCGAGAAGAAGACTTAGATGATGATGATGAAATGGTAAGCCATTTACTTGACTTAATGGAAGAAGACACCGAAGAAATTGAAGAAAAGCGAGAACCTATATCTGAAGCAGAGAAAGAATTTAAAGTAGAAAGAATGTGGTTTTTGCTGTAGGGGATTTATGCAGTAGAAGAAACGGTTGAGCGATATTGAGTTTAGGATTTACGCAACTGGCACCATTTTCTTGTAGGGGAGGCAAAAGGGGGTGTAGATTTTCTTCCCCCCTTATTGCCGTTGTGTGACTAGGGTGTTGACTTTGATAAAATTTACGCGCTTAAAGTTCATACCCCAAAAGTTAATCTAAGCAACGCAAATCTCACTTCAGCTGATTTACGTGGAGCCGATTTAACAAATGCAAATTTGGAAAATGCTTGTTTAGAAGATGCCAACTTAGCAGGAGCAATTCTTGATGACGCAAACCTTACAGGCGCTATGATGCCGGATGGTACTATTCACGAATAAAAAACGCCTACATTTTAGAAGCGTGTAAATAAAAATCAAAACATTGGGAGACGTTGCACTGCAACGTCTCTACATTATTTATCTGTATTTAATTAGTCCGCGAAGGCGGACTTTGCTTGTGTAGACGCGGTTTCAACCGCCGGAATAACCGGATTTTCTCAATATTTCCTCTCTTTCGGCTCAAACATGGTAATCGCAACTGGACGATATTGAATATCAATTCCGGCTGCGGAATAGTAAGCCATTGTATGCTGCAAATATTTTTCGTCGTCTCTTTCGGTAAAATCTTCCCGACAATGTGCGCCTCTACTTTCCTGACGGTTGAGAGCAGATGTCAAAATCATTTTTCCGACTACCATCAAGCTTCTTAACTCTAAAGCTTCAATAAGTTCTGTATTCCAACAACTTCCTTTGTCATCTAAATAAATTTGCGAATAATTATTTTGAATTTGTTCTATTTTTTCTAATCCTTGTGTCATCAATTCTTCGTTACGAAATACGCCGCAATAATCTGTCATGGCATCTTGAAATTCTTGCCTTATTCGATCAATCCGATATTCCCCTGGCTGCTCTAACAAACTTTGAATTTGCTCTTTAGCTTCGTTGATATAACGCTGCTCGTCAACAGAGGGTAATTTACGATTTTCTACGTATTTAGCAATGCTTGCTCCAGTTCTACGTCCGTAAACTACACATTCCAACAGCGAATTACTACCGAGGCGATTTGCTCCATGTACGGATACGCAAGCGCTTTCTCCTGCTGCAAAAAACGCTTCTACCAATCCATCATTACTACTGCGAACTTGTCCGTCGGTGTTTACTGGGATACCACCCATCGAATAGTGAATTGTTGGACGTATGGGCATTGGTTCGTTTACGGCATCAACTCCTACTAAACGGTGTGCTTCTTCCCAACAAAAAGGTACGCGGCTCATGATTTTTTCTCTACCCATATGCCGTAAGTCAAGATAAACACAGGGACCGCCGGGACTACCATCAGCATGAGCGCCTCTTCCAGCGCGGACTTCACGAGTAATTGCTCTCGATGTAATATCTCGTGGCGCTAATTCCATGCGAGAAGGAGCGTAATTTTTCATAAAGCGATCGCCTTCACAATTGATCAAATATGCACCTTCACCACGCACGGCTTCGGAAATTAATACGCCTACGGGATACAAGCCAGTTGGGTGAAATTGTACAAATTCCATGTCTTGCAATGGCAATCCGGCAAGGGCTGTAATCGCCAACCCATCACCTGTTGAAGCATAATCATTAGATGTTGTGTTAAAAGCTCTACCATAACCACCAGTCGCAAACATCACGGCTTTAGCTCGCATCACTTCAATGTGTCCGTCAAGGATGCGGAACATTAACACGCCTTTAGCTTGATTCTCTTCCAGTATCAAGCGCATTACGTACCATTCATCATAAATATGTACGCCATAGCGCCGCAAATTATTCACCAATTCATGCAAAATCGCATGGCCAGTTTTATCAGCAGCATAGCAGGTACGATTGTGGGAATGTCCCCCAAAAGCCCGTTGAGCAATTCTACCGTCATCCAAACGCGAGAACAAAACACCCATGTGTTCTAAATCTATAACCACATCCGGCGCTTCTTTAGTAAGAATTTCGACTGCATCTTGATCCGCCAAATAATCGGAACCTTTTACAGTATCAAAAGCGTGCGCTTCCCAAGTATCGGCAGAATCCACATTCTTCAGTGAAGCCGCCATACCACCTTGCGCTGCCACCGAATGGGAACGAATCGGGTGAGTTTTAGCAATTACAGCAATACTTAAACTAGGATTAGTCCGTGCAATTTCCACAGCAGCGCGACTTCCAGCCAATCCACCACCAACTATAATTACATCGTGTTCTAACATCTTTCCCCCCGACTTTAAGAAATCTATTTTTCTATAGTTACTTATATTTGGGAGAATAGGGCATAGGGCATGGGGCATGGAAAATAGGTTAGGAATTAAGAGTCAAGAGTTATAAATATATTTTTTACAACTATTTACCTTTTATCTATTCACCTGGGCAGATGGGAAGATGAAGTTAGGAGTTAGGAGTTAGGAATTAGGAGTTAAGAGTTATGAATTTATCTATCACAACTAATTACCTTTGACCTTTAACCTTTAACCTTTAACCTATTCCCAATGCCCAATGTCCAATGCCCAACTAACCTGCTTGAACGGGTTGTTGTTGAGAAACGTTACCTGGAATTGGCTCCATCTCTGTTCCTGGTTCTACAGCAGATAGTTCAATATGATTTATCAATGTGGTGACGAATCCAAATAGTAAAAAAGGTAATGATAAAAGCACAACGAGTCCGACTGTAGCTAAAGCATACACTGGTCTTCTGGCACCCATCAACGCTAAGGCTGATGCCAAACTAATGGTAATGGTTATTAACCAAACCATTATTTGACCGTATACATCTCCAAAAGTTAAAGTGCAGACAAAGCGATACTTTTGTAAGTTAATCATTTTATTTACCTCAATTCTCAATATATGCTTCTACGTTAAAACCATGTTTGGGTTTTAGACGATTTCTAAATATTTTTGAAATAATTGTAATATCGCTTAATAAATATTAGGTTTGCTGCTAAATATTTACACAAATAAATCTATCTTGAGATGGGAATTAGAAATTGGGAATTGGGAATGGGGCATTGAAAGTAAAATATTTTTTTGTGTTTACATTTTGAGAATCAAAATACATAACGCTTTTAATAATCTATAAGTATTCAGAAATCTGGTGAAAAAATGGGTTTGCGAACATACCATTTTTTTATAAATCAGATAAGATTGCTACCGATCTTTTTCTATGCATAAAAGTTAATAATTAGTAATTTATAGCCCTAATTATAATATCGTCACGGGATAATTTTATTTCTATGGTGTGAGTCGCTTTGAGCCTATTATCTGTAAATATAGCAACTAGAAGAAATACAGGGTAATAAATGCAAGTTAAAACACCAGACTGGGTTAAGCACGCTATTTTCTACCAGATTTTTCCAGATAGATTCGCGATTAGCAAACAGCCCCGCAAACGCTTGTTAAATAATGCAAGTTGGGAAGACTGGGATACAACACCTACACTCCAAGGTTATAAAGGAGGGGATTTATGGGGTGTAATGGAAGAATTAGATTATTTGCAGGATTTAGGCGTTAATGCTATCTACTTTACTCCTATTTTTCAATCAGCTTGCAACCATCGCTATCATACCCATGATTATTTCATGGTAGATCCTTTACTCGGCGGGAATGTTGCTTTCAAAGAATTATTAGAAGCTGCTCACGCACGAGATATTAAAGTTGTTTTAGATGGCGTATTCAATCATAGCAGTCGCGGCTTTTTCTTTTTCAACGATATTTTAGAAAATGGTCCGCATTCGCCGTGGTTAGATTGGTTTAAAATTCAAGGCTGGCCGCTTGCACCCTACACTGGCGATTCACCAGCTAATTACGAAGGATGGGACGGAAACCGCGCTCTACCAGTTTTTAACCACGATAATCCCGAAGTAAGGGAATATATCATGGAAATTGCCGAATACTGGATAAAATTTGGTATTGATGGCTGGCGCTTAGATGTTCCTTTTGAAATTAGAACACCTGGTTTTTGGCAAGAATTTAGGGAAAGAGTCAAAGCAATTAACAGCGAGGCTTATATAGTTGGTGAAGTTTGGACTGATGCTCGTGAATGGCTCGATGGTAGCCAATTTGACGGTGTAATGAATTATTTATTCACCGCACCAACCATAGCTTTTACAGCAGGCGATCGCGTTGATATAGATCAGGTTAAAGACCGCTCCTATGACCCATATCCGGCTTTATCTGCTACTGGATACGCCGAAAAAATTCAAGAAGTATTAAAGCTTTATCCTTGGGAAATTCAACTGACTCAATTAAACTTACTTGCGTCTCACGATACCGCACGCTTAATTAGTATTGCTGATGGAGATAAAAAAAGCGTTGAATTAGCAACTTTACTTTTACTTACTTATCCCGGTCCTCCGAGCATATATTATGGTGATGAAGTTGGTTTACCAGGTAAGCTCGATCCAGATTCGCGACGTGGTTTTCCATTAGAAGCCAATTGGGATAAAGAAATTCTCAAAACTCACCGCGAATTAATTGCTTTGCGCCACGCTTACCCCTGCTTGCGTACTGGTGATTACAAAGTATTGTTTGCAGAAGCAGAAGTATATGTATTTGCTCGTATTTTAGATCAACAAGAATTGATTGTAGCGGTTAATGTTGGTACTTCTGCTGCAAAAGTTGATGTAGATATAGCTAATTTACAATCCCAACCAAACAAGATTTTATACGCTAGCGAAAAAGTGGAATTAAATCATCAAGGAGATTCGCGAATATTTTTAAATATTCCTCCCCGCACGGGATGCGTTATCAGTTAACAGTTATCAATTATCAATTAGTAATCCACATCAAGACATATTCCTTACCCACAAGTCAGGAATGTAGAGACGTAGCACTGCTACGTCTCCAAAAGAGTTGTGAGTTAAAAACGATCGATTCAAAACTGTTAACTGTTTACTGTTCACTGTTAACTGTTCGCTGATAACTGCTGCGGTATCCATACGGTGAAGATTGAACCCTTACCAACTGTGGATTCTACATCAATTCTGCCTCGATGCAGTTGCACAAGTTGTTTAGTTAAAGCTAAACCTAAGCCGGTACCTTCGTAACTTCTACGATAAGGATTATCAAGCTGATGAAATTTTTCAAATAGCATCGATAATTGTTCTTCGGGAATGCCAATTCCAGTGTCTTCTACTTGGAAAACGGCATTTTCGTCTTCTATCCAAACCCTCAAAGTGACGCTGCCACCTTCAGGGGTAAATTTTATTGCGTTAGTTAATAAATTTAATAAAATTTGACTGACTCGTCTTAAATCGGCGGTAAATTTATCTTTTTGGGAATTGAAAAGCAAGTCAAGTTTCAGATTTATTTGTGCTTTTGTTGCTTTTTCCGCTAAACCACGATCTATAGTGTTTTTTACTGTATCAGTTAAAGAAAATTCAGTAATATCTAAGACTGCTTTCCCTGCTTCTATCTGAGATAATTCTAAAATATCGCTAATCATCTCTAACAAACGTTCGCCGCTATCATGAATAGTTTGTAAATAACTTCGCTGTCGTTCAGTTAATTCACCAAATGACCAACGTAGTAATGTAGAAGACATTCCAATGACGTAAGTCAGCGGCGTTAATAATTCATGACTGATAGTCGCAAGAAATTCGTTTCTTAAACGGTTTGCTGATTCTGCGGCTACTAATGCATCGTGTAGCTCAATAGTTCTGTCTTGTACTCTTTGCTCTAAAGTCAATTTATCCGACTTTAAAGACTGCATTAACTCAGATTGATGAATGGCGATCGCCAATTGTTCGGCAACTAAAGTAAGTAAAATTTGTTCGTTTTCCGTCCAGTTACGGGTAGCATCGCATTGATGGGCTATTAATAAACCCCAAAGTTTTTCTTCAAAGACAATAGGTGCGGCAAACTTTGCTTTAACTCTAATTTTTTTTAAATATTTTAATAAACACTTTTCCAGAGCATAAGTTTTTTCTACATCACTCACAGCTAAAGTAAAACCCTGGCGAAATTTATCCCAACATTTAGTTGAGGGTTGCAAACATCTTCCTTCAGAATAATTTAACACCGAAGAGATACTGTCATTTGCTAAAACTTCGTAAACTACACAACCAGCATAGTTTATTTGTTTTTGTATATTTTGGTGCGAATAATGTTCGTCAGTACTAAGATTTAGTTCGTCAAATTTGTAAATTACTAATCTATCTAATTTAAGAAACGATCTAACTCGATCCATTGCAGTTTTCATTATCACTGATAAATCTAAGCTTTTACGAGTTTGCGTAATTACCTTATTTAACAGTCTTTCTTGAGCAATCTGTTTTTCTAACGCATTTTCAACGTGTTCGCACGAAATTATTTGGTTAGTAGAATTTGATACGTCTGGTTGGTTTTGCTGTCTAGTTAAGTGTTTTAACAAAAGTACTGTAAATTGACTTTGCAGTGTAGCATCATTAACAACAGGAATTCGACAATATTGTTCGAGTCTTTGATAAGTATAAGAATCGTTTTCAAACAAATCTCTTAATGTTTCAAGAAACTGAATTATTTCTTTTGGTTCAAACGTCAGAAAAACATTCACCGCAGAATCATCATCACTTGTACTAATGGCGGGTGTTTGTGGTAAACCTACTAGTAAACCGCTAAATCCAGAAGAAACTACAACTGTAAACTGTTGCATCTGCCACTCTCCTGGAACGGGGATGCGTGCCAAAACAGCTTCTGTCAATATCACTGCTGCATTTCCTACTGGAGAAATCATTTGCTGTAATAATTCCTCTAGCTGTTCAAATGCATTAATAGTTAATACTTGACAAAAGCTTAAATCGGGAGAACTAAGCATTTTTAAAAAAGTAGAAGTGAGAAGAGTGGAAAGCGGCGCACAAATTTTTTTAAATTATGTTCTAATAAACAGTTTAAGACGGTAATACAGGATTATGCATCGGACAGCAGCCAGTAAGACAGAATTTAACTTACAGTTAGAAGAATTAATATTTCTAGAACAAACTACTGCAAAGTTTGTATTTTTAACTTCAGCCGATACAGATATTCAGACTATAGCAGCAGCAGTTTCCAAATTACCGACCACATTCGATGAAATTAGAGTTGCTAACTTATTAAATTTACAGCATCAAATAAGTATTGATAGTTATGCAGAGCAAATTTTGGAATTTGCCCAAGTTATTATCTTACGGTTATTAGGAGGAGTTTCCTACTGGGCTTATGGTTTAGAAGTAGTACAAGAAATTGTCCAGCGTAAAGGTATTGATTTAATTGTAATTCCAGGAGACGATGCTCTAGACCTAAACTTAATATCTCATTCCACTTTACCTCTGGCCAAAGTTAATCAAATATCTCGCTATTTCAGCCAAGGTGGGGTTGACAATTTCGTTAACGCTTTTAAGTTTATTGCCGATAATTGTCTTTCAACATCATATAATCCTTCGCCTCCCAAGGAAGTACCGTTTTTTGGTTTGTATGATTATTTGGGCATTGGGCATCGGGCATCGGGCATTGGGCATGAAATAATTACTTCGATCCCACAAGAAGAATACCGAATCAAGGGAACAGGGAGCAGGGAGCAGGGAGCAGGGAAAGAAATTAGATCGGTAATCTCAGATAGGGAAGAAAGTAACAATGCCCAATGCCCAATGCCCAATTCCCATTCCCCGAAAGTCGCTATCCTCTTCTACCGCGCTCATTATTTAGCGGGAAATACTTTAGTTATTGATGCTTTGTGTGAAGCTTTAGCCAAACGAAATATAAATCCAGTTCCAGTTTTTATTTCTTCGTTGCGCGAAATCGACGTTCAAAATGAATTAACTGAATTTTTACAAAATCTAGATGGGGAAAGTGTTTCTTTCATACTTAACACTACCAGTTTTTCTTTAGCGCGATTGGAAACCGAAAGACCATCTGTAGAATTGTGGGAAAATTTAGATGTTCCCGTACTGCAAGTCATCCTCAGCAGCAGTTCAATTGAACAATGGGAATCTTCTTCTCAAGGATTATCACCCCGCGATATTGCCATGAATGTGGCGCTCCCAGAAGTTGATGGACGCATTATTAGTCGTGCTGTCTCTTTCAAAACGGTAGAAAATAAAAATTCGGCTTTACAAACAGACGTTGTAATTTACAAACCAGTCGCTTCGCGGATTGAATTTGTCGCGGATTTGGCAGCAAATTGGGTGAAACTGCGCTATAAATCTCCCCAGAAACGTCGTATAGCTTTGATTTTGGCAAACTATCCCACTCGCGACGGACGTTTAGCTAATGGAGTTGGATTGGATACACCCCACAGCTGTATTGAAATTCTGCAAGCCTTGCAAAACGCCGGTTATCAAGTAGAAAATTTACCCGAAAACGGAAATGAATTAATAGAATTACTTACCGCAGGAGTTACAAACGATCCAGAAGCCAGGGATTTAAGAAAAATTCGCCAAAGTCTTTCCCCAGAAGAATATCAAGAATATTTTGCTTCCCTACCAGAAACTGTACAGCAAGGTATTACTCAAAGATGGGGGGACAATGTTGAAGAAGATTCTACCCCCTCTACCCCCTCTACCCCCTCTTACCCATTCCCAATCCCCGGCATCCAACTGGGTAACGTCTTCATCGGAATTCAACCTTCCCGTGGCTACGATATCGATCCTAGCTTGAATTATCATGCGCCGGATTTGGAACCTACTCACGCTTATTTGGCTTTCTATCACTGGATAAGAAAATCCTTTGCTGCTGATGCTGTGGTTCATGTGGGAAAACATGGAAATCTGGAATGGCTACCGGGTAAAAGTATCGCCTTGTCGGAAAATTGCTATCCAGAAGTTGCTTTTGGAACGCTTCCACACCTTTATCCTTTTATTGTCAATGACCCTGGGGAAGGTTCTCAAGCGAAACGCCGCGCTCAAGCTGTGATTATCGATCACCTGACTCCCCCTTTGACTCGTGCTGAACTTTACGGCCCTCTTGAAAAGCTAGAAAATTTGGTCGATGAATATTATGAAGCTGAAAATTTAGACCCCAAACGTTTGCCAATTATCAACGAGCGGATTACCGAATTAGTTCTTCAAGAAAATTTACATTTAGATTTGGAAATTAACAGCGAACAATTAATAAATCAACGACAAAATCAAAATCAAGCTTTAGACTATTTAGATGGCTACCTATGTGAATTAAAGGAGGCTCAAATTCGGGATGGTTTGCACGTATTTGGTAACTGCCCCAACGGAAGACAATTGAGAGATTTAATTGTGGCGATCGCCCGTCATCCAAATCGCCATCATTCAGGATTAACTCGCGCCATTGCTCAAGATTTAGGCTGGGATTTCGATCCTTTAATAGATAATCCAATTCAAGCTTTTGAAAATCACAGCGTGCCTTGTCGCAATGTGGGTGATGCAATCGAGCTTGTAGAAGAATATGCTGCTTGTGTTGTTGAGCAAAGCATAAAAAACCTCACCCCGTCCTATCGGACACCCCTCTCCTTATCAAGGAGAGGGGAAGAAGCCAAGGTTTCTCTTCATACACCCCTTTCCTTATCAAGGAGAAAGGAAGATAGCGACGAGGCTTCTCTTCATAAGCCCTTATCAAGGAGAGAGGAAGATAGCGACGAGGCTTCTCTTCATACACCCTTCTCCTTAACAAGAAAAGGGGAAGGGGAGGTTTATCTTCATACACCCCTCTCCTTAACAAGGAAAGGGGAAGGGGAGGCTTCTCTTCATACACCCCTCTCCTTTACAAGGAGAGGGGAAGGGGGTGAGGTTCTTCCTGCTCAAATCCAAACTCCACAATCCCAAACTCAATTGGTTCTAAATTGGATTGATAATTATCTTCTTCCTGCTTTAATACAAACCGATTTAGAAATTAAAAATTTATTACGAGGACTTGACGGCAGGTACGTAAAAAGCGCTCCTAGTGGGGCACCTACAAGAGGTCGTCCGGAGGTTCTACCTACTGGCAATAACTTTTATTCGGTTGATATTCGTGCCATACCTACGGAATCGGCTTGGGATGTTGGTAGAAAGGCAGCAGAAACTCTTGTGGAAACTTACACGCAAGAACATGGCGAGTATCCCAAAACGCTTGGTTTGTCGGTATGGGGAACCTCTACAATGCGAACGGGAGGCGATGATATTGCTCAAGCCTTGGCTTTATTAGGGGTACAGCCAGTATGGGATGGTGCTTCTCGAAGAGTGGTAGATTTTGACGTTTTACCGATATCAGTTTTACAGCGTCCCCGTGTAGATGTGACATTAAGAATATCTGGTTTCTTTCGAGATGCTTTCCCCAACTTAATCGAACTTTTCGATCGAGCCGTTGGGGCAGTAGCGGCGTTAGATGAATCTTCAGAGTACAATCCCCTAGCAGCGCAAGTAACATCTGAAACAGAACTTCTGATTAAACAAGGATTAAATTTGGATGCAGCAGAAGCGCGATCGCGGTATCGTATTTTTGGTAGTAAGGGAGGAGCTTATGGTGCTGGTTTACAGGGATTGATTGAATCTCAAGAATGGAATAGTAATGAAGATTTGGCCCGTGCATACATGAACTGGAGCTGCTATGCTTACACGGGTAAGGGTTTATGCACAGCGGCACCAGAAGCTTTCGAGCAACGTTTAGTTAAAATGCAAATAGTGCTGCACAATCAAGATAATCGCGAACACGATCTGCTCGATTCCGACGATTATTATCAGTTTCAGGGTGGTCTAACAGCAGCAGTGCGTTCCTTAACGGGGAAAAATCCCCAAACGTATTTTGGCGATAATTCTATTCCTGCCAATCCGCGAGTGCGTAAACTACAACAAGAAATAGCCAGGGTGTATCGTTCGCGAGTTATCAATCCCAAATGGATTGAAGGAGTGATGCGTCACGCTTATAAAGGTGCATTTGAAATCGCAGCGACGGTAGATTATTTATTTGCTTATGATGCCACTGCGAACTGCGTTGAAAATCATATGTATCAGGGAATTTGTGAATCTTATCTTTTCGACACAAACGTCTGTGAATTCATCGAGGACAACAATCCCCACGCTTTACGTGATATTGCTGAAAGATTATTAGAAGCATACCAGCGCGGTTTGTGGCAGGATGTAAATATATCAACATTAGATAATTTACGAAACCTGGTTCACCAAGCAGAAGCAGCAATCGAACAAAAATCGGTGGTGTAAGAAAAAAATATGGACAATCTTGCGTATTTGCACTTAGCGGTCGTCTATGAAGACCCCTCAGCCAGTGAATTGGTTTACCTTAATCCCTGGTTGAAAACCGCACAAACTCCAGACTTGAAACGCTTTTCGAGTAAGGCTTGGAGGTATATGTTACCTCTAGTCTTAACTGTTTCTATTCTCAGCATTGCCAGTAGCGCCTTAGCACTGCAAAAAGGAGATAGAGGCCCATCTGTCAAAAATTTACAACAAGATTTGCAAAGGGCTGGTTTTTATCAAGCTCCTGTGACTCAGGTATATGACATTAAAACAGAAGATGCTGTTAGGCGCTTTCAAAAAGCTGCTAGCGTCAGCGTTGACGGTGTAGCCGGACCTGCTACATTACAGAAATTACAAGGCTGGCGTGCGGCTGTAACGGTAAATACGTCGAGAGCAGCCACGACGAAAAAGCCTGTCGCTAAAACTAACTCAAACAACCAAAAACCATCAATAAAGGTGGCTGCCAATACCACCAAGCGCCGCAATCCTAATTTACTGGGTAAAGGCGATGAAGGTGAAGCTGTCAAAGCTTTGCAAGAAAGATTGCGGGTAGCAGGATTTTATTACGGTAATTCGACGGGTATTTACGGCCCAATTACCGAAGATGCCGTGAAGCGCTTCCAAAGAGCTTATGGTTTAGATGTTGACGGCATCGTAGGAGCGCAAACACTAACAAAATTACCGCCAATGGGTGTTGGTTTTGGTGAAGAAGCTCCCAAAAGCATGACAATAGCCGCTAGAAGAGGAAATAAGGAATTTCTTGGCTTAGGCGATCGCGGCGAACCTGTAAGAATCCTGCAAGCCCAATTAATCAAAGCAGGATACTTAAAGGGACAACCAAATGGTTATTTTGGTCCTTATACTGCTGATGCGGTGAAGCGGTTCCAAGATTCTAATTATTTGGCAGCTAGCGGTATTGCCGGACCTACTACTCGCGGCAAATTGTATAGAAATGTTAACGATGCCGACAAAGCTGAGTTTAACGTTCTAGAAATACAAAGACGCTTGCAAGCAAAGGGTTTCTATAAAGGTTCTCTAAACGGAGAAATGGGTAAAGATACCAAGAAAGCCATTCAGCAGGCTCAGGAATTTTACGGCATCAGTTTAAAGGATGTGAGAAACGGACGATTTTAACATCCGTTCCGCGTTCGTAAAGTGCATCTATATGCTGCGAGCAGTTATCCCTCTTTAGAGAGGGAGTAAAAGACTGCTCGTTTTTTTTTGCTGGGAACACATCCTATAAGGTTACGCTTACACAATCGTAAAATACTCCCAAGTGTTATAAAGGCATTAACGCCCGCTGGCACTTAGGACATACTCCGTGAATAGTCAATTGGCAGTCAAGCAGATGATAGCCATCTTTTTGAGAAGTTTTTAAGCCAATTTTTAATATTGAGTCATTCTTGAACTCGGTAGTCGTGTTACACCTAACACAAATTAAGTGATGGTGATGGTGAGGGTAAGGCTGGTTAAGTTCATAATGCTTATGACCTTCGCCCAGTTCCAATTCCCGCAAGATTCCCATACGTGCCATCAACTTGAGAGTGCGATAAATCGTTGAAAGACTTATTCCTTCATTATCGACTTGTAATCTTTGATAAAGATCCTCGGCACTCAGATGCTCCCCTTGAGGAAGCTCCTGAAAAATGTGTAGAATTACTTCTCTCTGAGGTGTTAAACGCCAACCTCGTTCGTTGAGTTCTGCCTTGAGTGAAGCAGTGCTGTAAATAGTCATACTAATTTTTCTCAACAAACCCTATCAATTGCGAATATAGCAAATAATTCCACCTGTTTGCAATAATTCTTGCTTGTTGATAATGATTGTTAACTGCCTGGGGTAGAATTTGATTTCATACCGGAGACAAAATCGAAATTACGATTCCTTTTAATACAGGCAATTAAAGGAATATAGGTGGCAACTTGTTTCTATAACACAAGTAGAAAAAGTTTGCCATAACTGATTTATAGGATAATTTGAGGAATTATTAGATAGAAAAATTAACTGAATTTGAGATTTTGGATTTTGAATTTTGGATTAAAGATTCTCGCCAATAAGTATTTTATTCATGTCTATTCAAGCCCTAACATCAGTGCTAGTGGTCAATCTAAAATCTAAAATCTAAAATCCAAAATTGACTAGCGTCGGGTATGGGAACAATTACCCGCTTGTAGAGAGAAGTGCTGGCGCGGAATATGATTTCTAACGGGGAAGCCACACCTTCAAGATGAAGGGGAAGAAAGAGGACGAGCGGCTTCCCAAAAACCGCGCTTGTTCACTTTGAAAACGAAAGTTTTAGCTGAGGGATTCTAAATAATCGCGAATCAAGTTACGTCGCTTGGGTTGACGTAGCTTTTGTAAAGCCTTGGACTCAATTTGTCTAACACGTTCGCGTGATAAATCTAAAGCGCGTCCAATTTCTGCTAAAGAGTAAGGATGACCATCAGCCAAACCAAAACGCATCAAAATGACATCGCGTTCGCGAGTAGTTAAATCGGCCAAAAGATTTTGCAAGTCTCTTTGGAGAGATTCTCGCATCAACATTTCTTCTGGTGTTACACCATCGGTTTCGAGTAATTCACCTAATTCGGTATCTTTATCTTTACCGACTTTTGTTTCAAGAGAAACAGAACGAGGAACTCTTAGTAAAACTTCCCGTACTTGAGCGGGAGTCATTTCTAACTCAACAGCCAAGTCTTCCAAAGTCGGAGTGCGACCTTTTTCTTGGGCTATTTTACGTTGAGCCTTCTTGATTTTGTTTAACTTTTCGGTGATGTGGGACTGGTAGGCGAATAGTACGCGACGAAGTGGCGATCGCTCTAGTAATACCTTGACGAATCCACCAGTAAGCATAGGTACTAAAACGATAGCCCTTGGTTGGATCGAACTTTTCTACCGCTCTTTCCAAACCTAAAGTACCTTCTTGGACTAAATCCAATAATTCCAAACCACGATTTTGATATTTCTTAGCAACAGAAACGACTAGACGAAGATTCGCCTTAATCATATGTTCCTTCGCTTGCAATCCTTGGGTTTGAACTTGCTCTAATTCCTTAACGGTCAAATTAGCAGTTTCAGCCCAACGACGCTTACCTTGGGACAAAGCACCTTTCAACTCGGACTCTTCAATACCAGCAGTATTTGCCCATCTTTTCATCGAGGGGCGATGTCCTAACTCGGATGTCAAACGTTCTTGAGCTTCAACAATTCTCAAATAATGAGCAAGTAATTCATCACCTTGGGTTGCAGCTTCGGACAACAGTATCCGTAACTTCAAATAACGCTGGACTTTTTGAGCTTCTGAAACCTCTTCATCTCGGCCTAATAACCGAACTCTACCAATTTCCTGAAGATATAAACGAACCAAATCCGTGCTGCGGGTTTTCGTACTAGCACTCGCTCTTTCTGTTTCGGCAGAAGTTATCTCCAGTTGCTCCAAATCCTCATCTGCTGGAGCGTCCGCATCATCAGCGGTTACTTCCGGCTCCAAGTCTTGACGGGATTTTCGAGTATCGTAAGCGGCATCGGCATCTGCATAAAAAGATGTTGCTGGCATAAGAATATTCTCAACGGCTCCAGGTAACAATTATTAGCCTTTTAGCTAATCAACTGATGCTATTGTTCCCGCGATTAACGGAGAACTAACATTATTTAGAAATTAATTTGGTTTTTTTTTAAAGAAAACCATACTGATCTCATTTGATACTGATTTAATTTAGGCGTATCAGTCTAGTAATTTATTTGAACCAACAGCAATCCAAACCCTTAACCAGACTGCAATTAACCGGCATTGCCAGTCATGCTTCCTACTTCATAAATCTTGACGTTACCATTAATACATGGTATAAAGATAGACAAGTGAAAAAAGTAATAAATCGTATGCATAGTCATATCTACATAGCTATGCAAGTTATTTCCTGACGAAATTTTTTTAAATCGTCAGGGAATCTTGGTATTTTAGGTCAAAGGTTAAAAAAGTTAGGAGTTAAGAGTAGGGAGTAGAGAGTAGAGAGTAGCAAGTAAATCACTTTTTATTATTGTCATAAATGTCGCTCATAGCTGCCCGTCTATTTTTACTCGCTACTTATTACTCACTACTCACTACTTACTACTTTAATAATCTCCCTTTCTTCCCCCTCTAGCTTGAATGTCCCATCCCCATTAATAGTTATATTCGGGTTTAATATCTCGCTTCATTAAATCCAACAGTGCTTGTCTTGGCGTAACTTCGGCTTGAAGTAAACGATAAACTTCTTGAGTTATCGGCATGGAAATATTTTGTTGTTTGGCTCGCTGTACTAAAACGGATGCTGTATTTACTCCTTCGGCAGTTTCCTGGAGTTGAGATAATACTTCTGCAAGCGTCTTTCCTTGGGCTAACTGATATCCGACTTGGTAATTACGACTTAAAGGACTGTTGCAGGTTGCTAAAATATCACCCAAACCGGATAAACCGTAAAAAGTTTCTAGTTTCGCACCCCAATGTACGCCGATACGAACCATTTCAGTCAGCCCGCGAGTCAGTAGCGCCGCTTTGGCATTGGTTCCCAACTGCAAACCGTCACATACACCAGCGGCGATCGCCATCACATTTTTTAAGGTTCCCCCTAATTCCACTCCCAAAGGATCGGAATTTGTATAAACTCGAAATCTAGTTGAATTTAATACTAGCTGCACAGATTCCGCAGCACTTTCAATATTGCTAGCAACTACAGTCGCTGCTGGTAATTCCTGGGTAATTTCCTTGGATAAATTAGGACCGCATAAAACCACTACTGGATTATTAGGAAAACTTTCTTGCCAAATCTGCGAAGGTGTGCAGGTAGTTTGAGGATCTAAACCTTTAGTAGCAGTGACAAAAATAGTTTGAGGAGAAATAGATAAAGATTGGAGTTGAGAAGCAACATCTCTAACCCCTTTCATCGAAACAGCACTGAGAATAATATCGGCACCTTCCACCGTTTGTTTTAAAGTTTGCGAGGCGCGACGCGAGTATATTTTTACATTATGAGCGTTAGTTTGGGCAAGAGTTGCAAGAGCTTTTCCCCAAGCACCCGCACCGAGAATAGCAACTGTTTTTTGATTAGTCATAAAAATTACGTATGCGACGGTGGGAAATATAGCATTTTAGGTGTTATTTTTCGCCCTCACTCTGGAAGAGTGGGGCTACAATTACAAAGCCCACCTGCGTGGGCTAAATAGAAAGCATCATTATAAAGAGTTGGTATCAATCTTGTTTTAATTATTTTGACAGCGATTATTATTGCTATACCGCACCAGCTTGAAAGATTTGGTTAGCTGTAAGTTTTAAATCGGGAAAAGTTTGAGAAACAATTAAATCATCATTTTGAAATTTATTTATTCGATATTCCCCATCAACTAAATTACAGATAGATATTGTTGGTTGTTTGGGATTTCCAATAAAATTACGTCCACCCAACGCTGCATAATCTATAATCCAATATTCTGGAATACCCATTTCCTCATAGTCAGCATACTTAAAGTAGTAATCATCTCTCCAATTAGTTGATACAACTTCAATTATTAAAGGTATTGATGCAGCACTAGTAAGAGTTGATGCTTTTTTCCACAATGATTCGTTTATCAAATTTGCGCGATTTAGTACCAGAATATCCGGGAAATAGCCAGTATCTTTTTGAGGAGGTTTGACTATAACTTTATTAGGGATACTATAAGATAAATTTAATCGGTCAATTAAAGCACTGAGCTTTATAGTTAGAAATCCTGTAACTTCCTCATGTTCTCCAACTGGTTGCGCCATTTCGATGATATTTCCATTGTGTAGTTCGTAGCTAATACCCGAATTTTCAGGTAGCCAATCGATAAATTCTTTAAAGGTTACTAATTTGGGTGGTGCTTGAGTCATTGGTGGATAATTAATGCTTTGGAAATATTATCTCTAATTAAAAGGGGTTAGGGACTGCTTTGCTCCGACATAAGCAACCTCTGAACAAGTTTTGCCTAAATGAAGTTATTAGATAAATAAGTGAATCGCTTAGTTCGTACTACTAATGTCTACAATCATTTCCCCTTGTCGTAATCTTTCCAATGCATCGGGTAATGTGACAATTAGAAGTTCGCGTAGATAACGATTAGTGACGTTACCACAAGTTAGCCAAATAATTTGGGGTGGTGTGCCTAGCCGACATACTAATACCAATTCTGTATGAGGCTGCGCTTAATCACCCACAGCCTAGAAGGCTGAGGCTATAGCAACAAAGCCCACCTACGTGGGCTTAATTCGGCGCATCTTTATAAAGAAATGGTATAAGTCAACGAAGTCACTATCTTTTGTGATGATGACTGCGTTAACAGTCCGCGCCACTTCAAAAATATCGGTATCTTTTGAGTCTCTTAATCCAATATCTCGCAGTGCTGAAGCCTCTAAGCTAAAAGTATTTGCGATCCAGTTTGCTAAGGTTGGGGGTAACTGAGCATCAATCCAAATTTTCATGCAGTCAAACGAGAGAAATCAGTGCGTCGTGCAGCAAACAGTAGACAAGCTTGGATATTTTCAGGTTCTAGATCGGGAAAGTCTTCTAAAATTTCAGTAGTACTAACATTTTCTGCCAACATTTATAAAATATCGCTTACCCTAATTCTCATACCTCGAATGCAAGGGCGACCACCGCACTGACCGGGTATTTGGGTAATCCGAGTTAATAAGTTATTCATCGAATGCCTCAAGGTGAGATTCTCTTATCATACAAAAGTGGTGCGGCGTTGCGGAATAAGTTCCAAATTTTACAAAAAAGGCAGTCGGCAATCGGCAGTCGGCAGTGGGTAAGAAGTATCAATTTAAACTTTAGTTCTGAGTTTAAAGCTCAGTAAAAATAAATAATTATACAGAGGCTGCTTGCAGCGAGGTATAAAACGTCAATTTTTCAATCTCACTCTTTTAAGGGTGAGTCACTACTGCCCACTGCCTACTGCCTATGAACTTTGGGGGATTTTGCTGATGAGCCGAGTTAACTATAATGCAATGTCCGATGCTGAGTTAAAACAGTATTTTCTTAAACATCGTGGAGATGAAATTGCTTTTCAAGCATATTTAGAGAGAATCAATCAACGTCCGTTGAGAATTATTGCAAGTGCGGGTGATGCTGATTTTGATGATAAAGTTCAAGCGGCAATTCGTCAAAAGTTAGAAGCTGCGAGGATAAGTAGAAATCAGCAATAAGAATGTTAAGTGAAAAGCGATTGATTAAGAGTAAAACAGTGGCGATCGCTTAAAATTTATGTCTTCCTTCACAGCGTGTTGTGCATAGCAACCCTGAAATATTAGGGGGAACACCTGTATTTATTGGCACTCGCGTACTGATTAAAACTTTACTTGATTATCTGGAAGCGGGTGACTCTTTGAATGAATTTATTGACCATTTCCCAAGCGTTAGTCGGGAGCAAGCAGTTGAAGCGCTGGGATTAGTAAAGGAAATAACCAATTTCCAAATACATGACATCAAATAAAATTTTTATTCCATTAATATCTCTCATTTTATTAATGCTTGGAAGTTCAATTGTTTTAAATATCATTCTCTATAATCAAGCTAAAAAATATTACCTCCAGGTTAATGAAACTCGTTTAGATCCTTTTGGGTTAAGTCACTATCCCGTAAATCTCAATAAATCTACCGACGAAGATAAAATCCGTGTAGTTTTCTTCGGTGACTCCAGAGCGGATGGTTGGATATCGCCTAAAATCGATGGATATGAGTTTATCAATCGTGGAATTCATGCTCAAACTTCGGTGCAGACACTTGAGCGGTTTGAATATCACGTTAATTCTTTGCAACCTAATATAATAATTATCCAAGTTGGTGTTAACGATTTGAAAACTATTGCTTTGTTTCCAGAGCGTAGAAATTCAATTGTTGCTAATTGTCGAGCAAATCTTAAGCAAATTGTAGATGAATCTAAAGAATTAGGTGCAACAGTCATTTTAACTACTATTTTTCCGGTGGGGGAAGCACCACTTCAACGCAAGCCTTTTTGGTCGGATGATATACAATCGGCAGTTAATGATGTGAATGATTATATAGCGACATTAGCTGAAGACAAGGTGATTATATTTGATAGTTTCTCGATTCTTGCCAATAGTCAAGGAATGATGTTGCAGGAATATGCTTTGGACGAATTACATTTGAATAATCTGGGATATGAAATACTTAATAAAGAACTGGTGCAGCTACTTAATAAGATAACTAAAACAAATTAATCGCCCTTTTTTATTAGCAAACCCGAACTTTACAAGATTTAATCGGGGCGTTGCTTTTCATCATCTTAAACCGAGTGTTTGCAGATAATAAAAAGGTAATTCATTGGGTACGAATGCTTTCAGAAAAATTTTGGATTGTCTCAGATTATACGAGCTTGGTATGGCGTAACTAAGAGTTTAGAGAGGTTTGCACAAAAGCATTTCCAGCCCTTTCGCCATTTCCGAAACCAGATAGGTTAATGATGCTAGCTTTGGATCTTTATGTAAAAAAGCCTTAGTTTTAAATTTAATAGACGTGAATCCATTAACGTTTAGCTCGTTTGTCTCTCAAAATTCGTCAAATATGATAGACAAAACTTTTTGATGTGAATGGGTTAACGTCAAACTAGTTTGTCTCTCAAAATCAGCCAAATATGATAGACAAAGCATTTTGATGTGAATCTGTTAACGTCAAATTAGTTTGTCCTTCAAATTTCAATATTTATTGAACTCTAATAACTTTGATGTAAAAATATCATTGAATATTAATATCTAATTCAAACTCATGGGGTCGAGAGTTATGGTTCTTAAGTTTGATAATGCGGTGGATTATCATTACGATAAATTTCCTCCAAATACCCTTGATTACGGAAAATTTGTAGAGTCATTAGTAAAAGCGACTGATGCTGTGGCTCGGTATGACCAGATGCTGAAAAATATGCACAACAGTGAAATACTGTTAGCACCTTTAAGAAACCGAGAAGCAGTTATATCTTCGAGAATTGAAGGAACTGTTAGTACGATGGATGAAATTCTTAAGTACGAGGCAGATAGCGATGATGAATCAGGAGTTACCTCAAACGTTAGATTGGAAGTTATTGAAACTATTCTTTACCAAAGAGCGCTCAAAGCAGCCCAAAGAACTATAGAAGATGGTTATCCGCTATCGCAACATTTAATAAAAGCAATTCATCAAGAGTTATTATCTATTGGTCGGGGAAAATCAAAATCACCCGGTGAATTTAAAAATGAACAAAATTATCTCGCCGATACCTTGACAAGAAACGTATTATTCATCCCTATTAGTCCTGAAAAGCTACAGGATGGATTGGATAAACTGTTTCAATATATCGAGCAAAGTACGCATACTACATTAGTTAAAACGGCTATTACGCATGTTGAATTTGAAGCGCTGCATCCATTCCAAGATGGAAATGGACGCATCGGCAGAATGCTGATTACGTTAATGCTATGGTCTTTTGGAGCAATATCAAAACCTCATTTTTATATTAGTGGATATTTGGAAGATAACAAAAATCTGTACACAGATACAATGAGAAATGTTTCTATAAATAATGACTGGGAAGGATGGTGCAAATTTTTTCTAGAAGCTATTGAGCAGCAAGGAATCAGAAATCTTACGATTGCAGAAAATATACAAGGCTTGTATGAAGAAATGAAAGTTGTATTTTCGGATGTATTAAACTCAAAATGGAGTATACATGCTCTTGATTACGTGTTTACAAATCCGATATTTAGGAATAACAAATTTACAGCAAAAAGCGGTATTCCAACAGCTAGCGCTGCAAGATTTACCAGGATATTGCTAGAAAATAATCTTCTAAATATAGTGGAAGAAGCATCTGGAAGAAAAGCAGCACTATATTCTTTTGAACGGTTAATGAAACTTGTTAGGGTTTAGTTGTGATGACAACCGAGCTAATGATCAATTTTATCTCAGGTCATCTTGATTTAACTCAAGAAGAATTTGACGAACATTGTCGCCATCAAATTAATAATGCTCTAGAAAAAAATCAAAGTTTTGTTGTTGGAGATGCTGTCTTGTGCAGATACGTTAGCACAGCAATATCTTTTTGGTAAAACAAAGGCAGTTGTGGTTTATCATATGTTTGAAAGTTCTTGGTTCGGGATGCGGGGTTTCCTACTCGCGGGGAATTTCAAAGTGATGCAGAACGCTATGAACAAATGAAGCGGGATTCTCCTTGCTGATATTGCTTGGGTAAAATCGGGTAGAAAAAAGTCTGGAACTCAGAAGAATCTAGATAGACGGAATCGAATTTAATTCATAATTGATACATTTACTATCGATCAGTTAATCTTATGTCGGCGAAATTTTATCAGCCTTATCAACCATTATTGTTACGTATTCTTCACGGTTTAATTGGCTTATTTACGATTTTAGCCATTATTACTGCTTTTTGGACTTACGATATTTATGATGCACGTTGGGGGACAATTTCGCTACCTAAATTTACAGAGATTGAAGGTATTCATGGGACGTTTGGATTGTGGACTTTACTAATTTTTCCTCTATTTGTTATCTATGCTTTTCATCGAGGTCAAAGAAGATTAATTCAGTCAGATTCGTTGAATGCACTAACTAAATTTGCAAAACCAATTTGGTGGTATACTCTGCATCGCTTAATTAATACTTTGAGTATTTTGACTGTTACTTTTGCTGTTTTTTCTGGCAAGATGATGGATGAAAAGTGGCTTCCTCAAGGAGAACTTAATCACTCCTGGTACTATGCTCATCTTTTTTCTTGGCTTGTTTTAGTAACTTGTATCGCTCTTCATGTATCGATGAGTATTAAGCTTGGAAGTGTACCTTTAATTTTATCAATGCTGAATCTACAGTTTCGTAGTCAAGATAATCCAAATTTGTGGCGCAAAAATTTTGATAATTGGCGTTCTAATTTTGAGATGGTGATGGTTAAGGAATGGCTATCATCTCTTTCTTTACTTAAGATTATAGAAATTTTTGTATTATTTTCTATTGTTTTAAGTTGGATAATTTCGTTGATTAAAGAAATTGGCTAATTATTTGTGTAATTTATAGTTTAATTAATTTATATGTTTTACTGTTTCTCTGTTAACTTTTAAATAATTACTTGAATATATGGATCAATATTTTGCAACGGTTGCTCGTGGATTGGAAGAACTTGCAGCTAAAGAGTTAGAGCAATTGGGTGGGAAGTCTGTAGAGCCTGGGTTTTGCGGCGTGGAATTTAGTGGCGATCTCACTCTACTTTATCGGGTAAATCTCTGGGCTAGGCTACCATTCCGAATTTTATTCAAGGTGCATTATTTTCCTTGCAAAACCTCAAAAGACCTTTATAACGGTATTCAAACTATTGAATGGCAAGATTATCTCACGCCAGAAGATACGTTAGCGGTAAACTCTACTGGTAAAAATGACGAACTCAACCACACTCACTTTACAGCGCTTCAGGTGAAAAACGCCATAGTTGACCAGCAGCAGGAAGTTTTTGGGGAACGTTCTAATGTTGAGCTTTACAATCCAGATTTACGGGTTAACGTACATATCCGTAATGATTTTTGTACTGTTAGTCTTGATAGCTCCGGTACTAGTTTACACCGTCGGGGTTATCGTCCAGCGGTTGGAGCGGCTCCTTTGAAGGAATCTCTAGCGGCTGCTTTAATTCAGCTTTCTGGCTGGCAACCGGAACAAATGTTCTACGATCCACTTTGCGGTTTCCGGTACTCTACCGATAGAAGCTTGTTTAAAGTCATTGAATATTGCACCGGGTTTATTCCGAGAATCTTTTGGTTTTGAAACCTGGAGAGATTTTGATTTGTCGCTTTTGGAAAAGTTAATCGCGGAAGCGGAAGCTTGTCAATTAGATACACTTCCTGCATCGATTTGGGGAAGCGATAATAATGAAGATGTTATCGAGCAAGCAAATATTAATGCGACAAATAGCGGTGTTGAAAATCATATTTATTTTTCACAAATGGAGCTTGCTGAAGTTGCAGCACCCGCAGATAGTGGGGTTTTGTTCTGCAATCCACCTTATGGGGAACGTTTAGGAAGAGATAGCGATTTAGGGTTATTTTATAAGCTTTTGGGTGATGTGATGAAGCAGCGTTTTAAGGGTTGGACTGCATTCATATTGAGTGGAAATAAGGAATTGGCTAAATATATAGGATTGAAATCATCGCAGCGGATTGCGGTATATAACGGGACTTTACCCTGTCAGTTGATGAAATATGAATTGTATTAGCAATACTAGGCTATTTTTTCAGCCTCAGAGCGCAGAGTTTTTAAACTTATTTGTTAAGTTAAGTAATTATTACCAAAAAAAGTAACCAATATTACTATTAATTACGTTTAAATTATTAGTCCATTTTAACGGACTTTTGCTATTAGCTGGGGGTTTGCAACCCCCAGTGGATATAAGCATAGTTGAATAATTAAAATATCGATTACCGCATAAAACCCGCAAAAGGACAGCGACTAACTTGTGAATTTACGGTTGTTGGTTTTAATTTTGGTTGAAATAAATTCTTGATAAAACCCCAAAATTTCTGTTGTAAAGAAGAAGATGAATTTTTACCACCTGATGTAAGTTTATCTAAAAATTGATTATTGTCATAATAGTGTTCTAATGACAATATTTTCAAATCATCATTCACTTTAACAATACTCATGCCAATTACTTCAATTTTTTCTTCCGTGGGAAGATAATCTTTATAAGCTCCTCGGAAATGTCCCCAATGTCTCCATTTAACAGTAATTGTTGGTGGTGCGGAATATACTTCTAATACTTCCCATAAAAAGCCTTCGGGGAATGCTGAATGAAAAAGATGAGTGGAAGTTTCAAAGTCTTCTTCTGATGCTTTGTAATGTTCGGTGTTACCAATTAATAATTTATAGGTACCGGAATCTAGTAAATCTTCTAATTTATAGTTAGTTCCACCGTTGGTACTCATGCGAAACTTATCTTGTACGACGGATATCCACTGTTGAGGATTGGTTTTGAAATTGGCTTCAACATCGAATGTTCTGACTAAGTTTTGTACGAGTGCTTCTAATGAATTTTGGGGATGATTTTGAGTGCTTTCTGTAGCTAATTTTTCGTTAGAGTAAGTATAATCTGGTTGTTTACCATAACGCCACTGTACGTTTTTATCGGACTTTAATACGGTGTCGCGATTTTGTACCCAGAGCGGTAGTTTTTCGGTGTTGATAGGATTCATAATTGCCTCTTACAAGCTATAAAGGAATACTGATAAATTACAAATTGGCAAATAAATCGTATATTTGGCAGCAGTTGATACAGCGCTTTAATTATTTGGGAATAATCTAATTAATAACTGCAATCTGCTGTATTTGTAATTTCATCTATAAGCATGATGTCATTTATTAATTTTCAGTACCAGGGAAGTTCGGGAAGTTAAGGAAATAAGTTATTTATATTCAATAAAAATCTCATCTCATCCCATCCTCTTTCCTTTTTAAGGAGAGGGAAAGGGGGTGAGGTTAAAATCCATAACTTCTATATTAAATATAATTATGACGGGACAAAAAAGAGGTAGAGGAGTTGTTTTAACAAGTGAAGGATGGGATAAACTACAAAAAGCTTTACAAGAATGGGAAAATAAAACTAATTCTGATAAACCATTAACTATTGAGGCTTTAATTGAAATTACTCAATTAGATCCAGCTACAATTTCTAAAGTTTTACGTCGAGAGGTTGGAGTTGATAGACGTACTTTAGAAAGATTTTATCGTAGTTTTAATTTGGAGTTGGATAAACATGATTATACAAAGTTGAATTTAAGAAATAAACATAAAAAACATAAGCATTTTTGCAGTGAAGCACCGGATGTTTCTATTTTTTACGGACGTACTGAAGAATTAAATATATTACAAAAGTGGATTATAACTGATTGCTGTCGTTTAATTACATTAGTAGGAATTGGTGGTATAGGGAAAACAAGTTTATCTGCTAAATTAATTCAAAATTTCAGAGATAATTTTGATTTTACAATTTGGTTTTCTTTGCGAAATGCTCCACCACCTTTAGAAATCATTACTAATTTATTACAAGTTTTATCGAATGGGGAAGAAATTGATTTAACTAAAAATATTACTTTGTTAATCAATAAATTACTTAGTTCTCTACAAAATCAACGCTGCTTATTAGTTTTCGATAATGTTGATGCTGTTTTTTGTGATAGTAAAATTGCAGGGAATTATCTAGAAGGGTATGAGGGTTATAGTGAGCTTTTTCAAAAATTAGGTGAAACACAACATCAAAGTTGCCTGTTAATTACTTCTAGAGAAAAGCCAAAAGAAATTGCTGCTATTGAAGGGAAGGAATTACCCGTTCGTTATTTACAAATGAATGGTTTGGGAATTCCGGAAGTTAAGGAAATTTTTAAAGCAAAAGGAATTAATAATACTATAGATTCAGATTGGGAACAGTTAACTATTAATTATGCTGGAAATCCTCTATATCTGAAATTTATCGCTACTACAGTAATAGAATTATTTGATGGGAATATTTCTGATTTTATCGCTCAAGGAAGTACGGTATTCGGTGATGTTCGCAATCTGATAGCACAGCAATTTAATCGTTCATCGGAATTAGAAAAATCGTTATTATATCGGTTAGCGATTCATCAAGGTGCTGTCGTTCTAAAAGAACTGGACGATTTTAATCAAAATCAGTCATTTCACTTATTAGAAATACTAGAATCATTAAATCGTCGTTCGCTGATTGAGAAAAATAATTCTAAATTCTCGCTTCAACCAGTAGTCATGGAATATGTGACTATAAATTTCATCGACAAAATATATCAAGAAATTATTTCTGGGGATATTTCATTATTCAAGAGTCATGCTTTACTAAAAGCTACTTCACCGGATTATATTCAAGATATACAAAAACGTTTAATTATTAAACCAATTATTGAACGTTTAGAAATGTTTTTCGGAAATAACAATCAAATTGAAACTCATTTAATTAATATTTTAGATGATTTTCGAGGTAGAACGCAGTATTTTACAGGTTATGTTATTGGAAATATAAGGTTCTTCAACACTTAGTATGCTAAAAATACATTAAAAAAAGTGAAAGTAAAGATTAAATAGCGCAAATTGACTCGTTAGAGCGGCGAATTGAACTACCGCTCCGCTTGATTCAATTGCGTTGAGACGGGCTTAAAATCAACTCGTAAAAACCCTAAATACTCATAGCCCGCCTCAACGCCGCTACGCTAATCGAATCATAGTTCAATTCTTAAATATAAATAAGTATATCAAATAATTACTAAAAATAAAAAAACAACTGGCTTCGTGTTACTAGTTATAAAATAGATTTATAAAACCTGGTATATCTTACTATAATGACTTCAAAAAAAGATATTAAAATATTAACACAACTACTGGATTTGTCAGGAATAAAAGTTATCTCACATCATCAATACAAAGGTGTTGGAATAATATTACAAATCGAATCAATTAATAATGAGAGTATCTGTCCCCGTTGTGGAAAAAAAAGTCATCATTTACATCAAAATCATAAATCTATAATTAAAGATTTACCTCTAGGAGAGCAACAAGTTTTTCTAGAAATAAATAAACGACAGTTTAAATGTCAAAAATGCCAAAAACCTTTTACAGAAGACTTATATTTTGTAGAAACAAGAAGAAAATATACCAAAAGGCTTAGCAATAAAGTAATAAAAGAAGTATTAGATTCAGATATTAATAGTGTTGCAGAAAAGGGTATTGTTACTACTAGAGAAATAGAAAGAATGCTCAAAGATGCTTCAAATAATGCAATAATTAGAAAGCCTTCATATTTAAAAAGACTTGGTATTGATGAAATAGCTTTAGTTAAAGGTAAAGGAAATTACTGTGCTGTATTGGTAGATTTAGATAAGTCTGAATTAATTACAATTTTACCCCGAAGTTCACAAGAAATAATCAGAAAAGTACTTAATTCATGGGGAAAAGAAATTTTAGACCAAGTAGAGGAAGTAAGTATAGACTTATGGCGAGGTTATAAAAATATAGTTCATGAACTAATGCCAAATGCACAAGTTGTTGCAGATAGATTTCATGTAATGACACAAATAAATCAAGAATTAGATAAGACTAGAAAATTAGAAAAACGAAAATTAGAAGATTTAATCAAAAAATCTAAATCTAAATCTGATAAAGATGAATATGAAAAAATTCTAAATGGATTGAAAAAAAGTAAATATGCTTTACTAAAGAATGAATTAAATCTAAATGAAGAACAGAAGACAAAACTTGCTGAAGTTAAACAAGTATCTTCAAACCTAAAAATAATGCATGAACGGTCATGAGAACATCAGAATTATTTTTAACGATACATATGATTGGTTAGCAGGACTCTTTAAACTTGGTATGTGGCTAGATCAAGCGAAAACATACTTTCCAGTTAGTCAGAAAACTATTATTCGGTGGATTGATGAAATTATCGCCTACTTTGATAATGGTACAACTAGTGGTGTAGTTGAGGGCATTAATAATAAATTGAAACTTATTAAACGCTCGGGTTATGGATTTAGAAACTTTGATAATTTCAGAACTAGATGTTTACTTAATTGGCATTTAAAATGTTAGTTAAGCATACTAAGTGTTGAAGAACCAAATATAATCAATTTACTATCTTATTTATTTTCAGAACTTCGCAATCAAGATTTTTCTAATTTAAATATTAAACAAGCTAATTTACAGGGAATCAATTTAAGTAATATTGATTTTAGTAACAGTAATTTTATCAAACCAACTTTTACTAATAGCTTTGGAATTATTTTTAGTCTTGCTTTTAATAATGATGGAGAATATTTAGTTACAGGAAGTATTGATGGTGAGGTTTGTTTATGGAAATGGCAAGAAAATCAATTAATATTTCAACATCAAGCACATAAAACTATAGTTGAGTCGGTTGCTTTTAGTCCCGATTCTCAAAAAATAGCTAGTTCGAGTCGAGATAGAACGGTGAAATTATGGGATGCTGCTACTGGACAATGTATTTTAACGTTAAATTCACCAAATCAAAGTATAGTTAAAAGTCTTATTTTTAATCAGCATGGAAATAAGTTATTTGGTTACTCGAACAAACAAATATTAATTTGGGATTTAGAGACGGGTACTTTTCATATATTAGTCGAATCTCAAAGTCCTATTTGTTCTCTAATTTCAACGATAGCTGATATTTTAATCTTTGGTTGTGAAGATGGTATGGTTTATATCTGGGATTTAAATACAGAAGCATTTATAAATCAATTTTCAACTAGTAGCGGCGTTGTTTTATCGGTTAGAGTTACTGATGATAATCAAATTTTAGCTTGCGGTATTAAAGATAAGATTGTCAAAATTTGTAATTTAAATAATTCTGAATCTATACAAATACAATCTCAAAGTTATAATATCTCCTTGATTGATATTAATCGTAACGGACAATATATAGCGACTGGTAGCGGAGAAAAAATTATTAAAGTATGGGATATTGATGCGGGTTTATATTTACAAAGTTTGTCGGGACATCTTTCAGAAATTAACGCTATAACTTTCAGCAATACAAATAAAATATTAGCAACTGCTAGTGTCGATCGAACGGTAAAAATTTGGGATATCGCTACGGGAAAATGTCTGAAAACTTTACAAGGACGTGCAGACTTTGTTCATTCTGTGATATTTAGTAGCGATAATCGGACAATTATTAACGGTAGTCAGCATTCAATTAAATTTTGGGATGTAGAATCTGGGCAATGTATATCTACTTTATTCAAAAGCAAAGATTGGTTTTCTTCAGTAATTATTAGTCCCGATGAAAAAACAATTGCTTGTGCAAATATTGGTAATGAAAATAATATTATCCGAATTTGGCAAGTAGAATCTTTAAATCAAAGCCATCAAATACCGAATAGAATCCTTACAGGACATGATGATAACATTTGGGCGATCGCCTTTAATTCTGATAGTACAAAAATAGTTAGCGGTAGTAGCGATAGAACAGTAAAAATCTGGAATTCTCAAACAGGACAATGTTTAAAAACCTTTTACGGCCATAATCGTCCGGTGCTTTCAGTTGCTTTTAGTCCGAATGGAAATACAATTGCTAGTTGTGGTGGTCATTCGATTATTAAACTTTGGAATATTGAAACTGGAGAATGCGATCGAACAATTCAAGAAAAAGCTTCTTATACTATTAAACTTAATTCCAACGGTTTAATTTTAGCTAGCGGACATACTAGCGGTATTGTTAAACTTTGGGATACAAATAATGGTCAATGCATACAGACTTTAGGAAAACTTGGTAAACCAATTGTTTCTATAGCTTTTAGTCACGATGGTGAATTTATCGCTTATGGAAGTTACGACGGTACTGTAACTGTATGGGATATCAACAATAATAAATCTATTGCCATATTACAGGAAAATTTTTCTTCACCTTGGAGTCTCGCTTTTAGTAACTTTAGCCAATATTCAAATTTATTAGCTGTAGGTAGAGATAGCGAAGTTGTTCAAATTTGGGATATTAAAACGAGTAAGTTAGTTGCATTTATGAGAGGCGATCGCCATGCCGAAAAAGTTAATATCACAGGAGTTACGGGTTTGAACGCTTCAACTATTGCTTCTTTAAAAGAATTGGGAGCTTATAGTTAACTGGTTTTTTCCAAACGTTAAGATCCCCCCAACCCACGCCACTTCCTACAACGGAACGCCACTTCTCTCAACGCGGGGAACCCGCGCACGAGAGTGGCTCGGGAACCTCCGCAACGGAGTGGCTCCCCTTATTGAAGGGGGGCTTTTTGTTGTAATTCTTAGTTAACAATCAAATTAATCCTTAGTTTTCTCTCGTGGATATTGTTTCATCAACTCCCTTACCTGCTCAGCATGATAAGAACTTCTTGTCAACGGAGAAGAAACAACTTGTAAAAAACCGATTTCTTCACCATATTTTTTCCATGCTGCAAACTGTTCAGGATGAATAAAATCACCAACTTTTAAATGCTTTTGACTGGGTTGCAGATATTGTCCAATAGTTAAAATATCGCAATCAACAGCGCGTAAATCTTGCATAACTTGCCGAATTTCTTCATCGGTTTCCCCAAGTCCAACCATAATACCCGATTTAGTATAAACCCAAGGTGCAAATTGACGAGATATTTTTAATAATTCCAAAGTTCTTTTATAATCACCTTGGGGACGAGTACGTTTATATAACCGAGGAACAGTTTCTGTATTGTGGTTGAGAACTTCCGGTTGTGCTTTAAGGATAATTTCCAAAGCTTCCCAATTACCGCATAAATCGGGAATCAAAACTTCAATAGTAGTCTTCGGTGAAATAGTACGTACTGCTTCAATACAGCGAACAAACTGGGAAGCACCCTCATCCGGTAAATCGTCACGGTTTACAGAAGTAATCACCACATGATTCAACTTCATCCGACGAACAGCTTCCGCTAAACGCGAGGGTTCCGTAGGATCTAAAGGTTGCGGTTTTTTCTCAAAATCAATATCGCAGTAAGGACAAGCACGAGTACAGGCTGGCCCCATAATTAAAAACGTAGCGGTACCTGCCTTGAAACACTCACCAATATTCGGACAAGATGCTTCCTCACAAACAGTATTCAGCGATAAATCCCGCAAAGTTTCCTTAACATTACCAACACGTTCCCATTGAGGAGCTTTTACCCGCAACCAATCTGGTTTTACAGTCACAATCCTACCACTTGTTGATATACAGGATTTATGGTAACGCAAATTTGGTTAGTTGTTAGTGGTTAGTTGTTAGTTGTTAGTTGATATGAATTTCTTCCCCCTCTTCCCCCTCTTCCCCCAGGGCAAACGCATCTAAAATTAAGCTAGGTGCGGCGTAGCCGCACCAGCGCGGGCAAGCTGTGGTAAAAATCAGCCCATAACCCAGAATTTAGCGTAAGCCTAAAAATAGGTATTAAATAATACGAACATTTTTGATTAATAGGCAGTAAATACCAGTAGATATAATCATCTTAAATAACTAAAAATACCATTTTAATTAAAACTAATTGATTAGCAACTTAATTCTAAAACTTTCGCTAGATACTTATCATCCATAGCAGCTAAAAATTGTTTATTCTTAATTCCAAGTTTTTTACTTTTTTCTTTACCTAAAAGGTTGATTGCAATGTGACGAAGGACAGCAAAATTTTGCGGCGCATTATCCTTTCTAATTTTACAATCATCTTCATTTAATGCTACATCTAATATCCAATGCAAGGAATTTTCAATACCCCAGTGGCTACGAACTGAATCTCCAAACTTTTTTGCATCCAAGTTTAAACTGCTAATATAATAACGAGTTTCAACAGTTGTTTTACCATTTTCAGTTCTAACTGATTCAACCATACCTATGCTTTTTAAATTATCCCATTTATTGTCCAAGTCAATCTTATTTGATATATCAGAAAGCATTAAATAATTACGTATTTCTTCGCGTCCATGCCCTGAACCCTTGGTACTGTAATGACTTGTACTAAAACCTTCATAATTTTTCGATATTGCTTCTTTAAATAGTAATTCTACATCTCCATACAAGCTTTTTTGATTCTTTTTTAACGCAATTACATAATCTGCATCTTTTTGGGATATAAGATTTACTATTTCTTTTTGGCATCCAATTGCATCAATTGTAACAACACAACCGGCAATATCTAATACTTTTATTAGCTCTGGTATTGCAGTAATTTCATTTGACTTACTATCAACTTTTCTTTGAGCAAGAACTAATTTATTAGTTTCGGCCCAAGCACTAACCATATTGATGGCGCGATTTCCAGCTTTTTTATCATATGAATGTTTTAGACTTTTACCATCAATTGCAATCACTTCTCCATCTGTTAAAATTGCAACTGATTTTATCCATGATAAAAAACATTCCTGAAATTTTTCTGGATTAATTAGAGCAAATATTCTCGCAAATGTATCATGGGATGGAATACCGTTTGGTAGCTCTAAAAAACGCTTCAACCATTTTTCTTTAACTTGCCCATATGTTTCAATTGCTACCCACGAATCTGCTCCACAAATTACTGCACAAATCGCAATTGTTATTACATCAATCAGATGATGTCGCTTTGTCCGTTCGATTCGCGGGTCTTCAACATCCACAAAGTAATCTGTAATTGTTGTCTTTGGTTTCAGCTTCATTTTTGACCACTCCGCACCCCATCCTGATTTTTTTAGGCTACCACAGATTCACCAACCAGCAGTTCTTTGGCAGGGCGATCGCACCGACGGTGCAGAGTGCGCCTGCGGCGCACCTGCACCTTTGAAATTTTTAAATAAATTTAGATGCGTTTGCCCTGCCTCTTCCCCCTCTTCCCCCTCTCTAATTAAAATTCTGTGATATGATAATAACCGCAAGGCTAATGCCGGGATGTAGCGCAGCTTGGTAGCGCACTTCGTTCGGGACGAAGGGGCCGCTGGTTCGAATCCAGTCATCCCGATTTTTTTGTTGAATAACAGATTATTTGTCGTCTTTGATTTTTTTCAGAGACGCTTGCTTTTTATTGATTATAGGACAATAGAGGAAAGTAAAATCCTAATAATCATTATTAAGAAAGATTGAGGGAAAATCATGCAATCAGCAATTAATCTTTTCACGGTTGAGGAATACCTAGAATTAGAGAAAACCAGCGAAGTTCGTCACGAATACCTCGGTGGACAAATTTTTGCTATGTCTGGGGGTAGTAAAGAACATAATACTATTAGTTTAAATATTGCTAGCAGACTACGTTCTGATTTGAGAGGTGGTTCCTGTAGCGTATTCATGGCTGATATGAAAGTGAATATACGAGTAATCAATCAAAATAAAAATATATATTACTATCCCGATGTTGTTGTTAGCTGCGATTCTGATGATAAAGACCGTTATTCTTTAAATTATCCTTGTTTAATTATTGAAGTACTTTCACCAAGTACAGAAATCACAGATAAACGAGAAAAATTTGTGAATTATCGTGATTTAGAAAGCTTGCAAGAATATGTTTTAATTTCTCAGAATGAAATCAAGATAGAAGTTTATCGTCAAGATAATCAAGGGAATTGGTTAATGCAAACTTTGGGTAAAGATAATGAATTACATTTAAATTCGATTAACTTAACTCCAACAATGGCAGATATTTACGAAGATGTAATCAAAATAATATAGGATAAATTATTATGACTGCTTTAACTTTACAAATACCTCCTTCACTCAAATTTACAGATGAAGAATTTGAGCAGATTGTCGAATTTAATCAAGAATTGCGTTTGGAATTAACTGCTGAAGGAAAATTAATTATTATGTCACCAACTGGGGGAGAAACGGGAAACCGTAATTTTGAAATTTATATTGATTTAGGTATTTGGAACCGTAAATACCGTCTCGGAAAAGCTTTTGATTCTTCTACAGGTTTTAAACTTCCAAATGGTGCTACTCGTTCCCCCGATGCTTCTTGGATAAAAATGGAAAGATGGGAGGAACTCACACCACAACAAAGAAAGAAATATTTACCTTTGTGTCCCGATTTTGCTGTGGAATTAGTATCTGAAAGCGATGATGTGGAAGATACTAGAAAGAAGATGCAAGAGTATATTGAAAATGGTTTGAGGTTGGGTTGGTTAATTAATCCCAAAGATAAGCAGGTTGAAATTTATCGTGCTGGTAAGGAAGTTGAAATTTTAGATTCTCCAACAAGTTTATCTGGGGAAGATGTGCTGGAAGGGTTTAGTTTGGATTTACAAACAATTTTTGGATAATTTCAATATTAATTATGACTGCTTTAACTTTACAAATACCTCCTTCTCTCAAGTTTACAGACGAGGAATTTGAACAAATAGTTGCTTTTAATCAAGAATTGCGTTTGGAATTAACTGCTGAAGGGGAATTAATTATTATGTCACCAACTGGAGGAGAAACGGGAAATCGTAATTTTGATTTAATTGGTCAAATATGGTTTTGGAGTCGTAAAAACAATTTAGGAAAAGCTTTCGATTCTTCTACGGGTTTTAAACTTCCAAATGGTGCTACTCGTTCCCCGGATGCTTCTTGGATAAAAATCGAAAGATGGGATGCTCTAACACCACAACAAAGAAAGAAATATTTACCTGTGTGTCCCGATTTTGCTGTGGAATTAGTATCTGAAAGCGATGATGTGGAAGATACTAGAAAGAAGATGCGAGAGTATATTGAAAATGGTTTGAGATTGGGTTGGTTGATTAATCCTAAAGATAAGCAGGTGGAAATTTATCGTAGTGGTAAGGAAGTGGAAATTTTAGAATCTCCTACAAGTTTATCTGGGGAAGATGTGCTGGAAGATTTTAGTTTGGATTTAGAAATTATTTTTGGGTGAATTAAAAATTCATTATGACAGCCTTAACATTACAAATACCTCCCTCACTTAAATTTACAGATGAAGAATTTGAGCAGATTGTCGAATTTAATCAAGAATTGCGTTATCTAATTGTAAAAAAACACTAAAAAATTCGGAAAATTTTGTAATATGTTTGTAAACTTCAGTATTACTAATTAAGATAGGTACAAACTCATGGTAGAACCTTTAACGGCAGCAGTGATTGTCTCCTTATTTTTCTCTGAAGCAATTAAAGAAGGTGGAAAAACTTTAGGAAAAGGGATTGCAGATACATTTAGCAAACTGGTAAACACGATTCGAGAGAAGTTAAAGGCCGAAGGAACAGAAGGGTTATTGACACGAGCAGAAAAAGACCCCACGGAAGCTAATAAGGCAAAATTACAAGATGAATTACAAACACAAATAGATGGGGATGGTGCATTTGCTAATCAACTCAAACAGCTAGTAGAACAACTACAAGCACAGGATGAGAAAATACGTCAGGTAGTTCTAAGTGAAATTGAATTAACTGGAGATTTAAAGGCTCAAGATATTACTCAGAAAGCCGCTAAAGATGGTGCTGTTGAGCAGGAAATGATTAAAGGGGTGAAAGCTACAAACATTGATGTTGGTAATTTAAATCAAGAAGCTTAAACCAATGAATCCCAATTCAGAAAATCGCAATACGCAAAAAGCGGTTGAGAATCTAAGAGCCAGTGGTAATATCACAATTGGAAATATTACCCAAAATATAAACAATTCGAGTAATCTTCCTAAACCAATAGGTTCCCACCAAAACCTTCCCCGCAGTGGTGTAATTAAATTTGTCGGAAGAGAAGAAGTTTTAGAAACCTTACATCAGCAGTTACAAGAAAACGAACGGGTAGCGATTTCGGCAATTACTGGTATGGGTGGTATCGGTAAAACAGAATTAGCGCTGCAATATGGCGATCGCCATTGCAAACAAGGTACATATTCTGGTGGGGTTTGTTGGTTTCGAGTACGCAATGAAGATGTCGGAATTCAAATTATTAATTTTGCCAGAGAAATCGGTTTACAACCACCAGATGATTTTGATTTACTAAACAAGGTTAAATATTGTTGGCGAAATTGGCAAGCTGGTGATGTATTGGTAGTATTTGACGATGTGAGGGAATACGAGCAGATAAAAGACTATTTACCTCCCAAAGAAGCACGATTTAAACTTTTAGTAACTACCAGACAGCAGTGGTTAGGACAATCATTTAAGAAAGTGATTTTAAAAGTATTAGATGAAAAATATGCTTTAGAATTGCTTATGTCTTTTGTTGGGGAATCAAGAATTTATCAAGAAAAGGAAGAAGCGAAAAAACTTTGTGCTGATTTGGGATATTTACCTTTAGGTTTGGAATTAGTAGCAAGGTATTTACAGCGTAAACCAAATTTATCCCTGGTGGAAATGCGTCAAAGATTGGCTTTAGAACATCGTTCGCTCCAAGAAACATCAGGGGACATGACAGCACAATTGGGAGTTAAGGCTGCTTTTGAATTAAGTTGGCGAGAATTAAATCAACATGGACAAGGATTAGGTTGTTGGTTAAGTGTTTTTGCTTTAGCTCCGATTCCTTGGGAATTAGTTGAGCGTTGTTTACCGCAAGAAGACAAGGAATATTTAGAAGATGTTAGAGATGATTTTTTAGTAAATTTCAGTTTACTGGAGGATAAAGGGGAAAATACTTATCAACTGCATCAGTTAATTCGAGAGTTTTTGATAGGTAAGCGCGAAGAGTTACCTTATGCTGAAAATATTAAACTTCGGTTTTGTGAGTTAATCGCTAAAATTGGACGGAAAATTTCTCCGATTCCTACTCAATTAGAAATTATAGAACTTACTCCAATAATTCCTCATATTGTAGAAACTGCAACTAATTTAAAAAATTATTTAACTGATGAATATTTCATTTCTCCCTTTGCTGGCTTGAGTCGATTTTATCAAGGACAAGCAACTTATGAGCAAGCGTTACCTTGGTGCGAGCAATGTTTAGCGACTTGTAGAGAACGTTTTGGAGAAGAACATCTTTACGTTGCGACTAGTTCAAATAATCTGGCTTTAATTTACGTTTCACAGGGACGCTACCAAGGAGCAGAAACCCTTTTACTCCAAGCTTTGCAAATAAATAAAAAACTGCTGGGTGAAGAACATCTTGACGTTGCACTAAGTTTGAATAGTCTAGCTGGACTTTACTACTCTCAGAGATGCTATCAAAAAGCAGAACCTCTCTTCTTACAAGCTTTGCAAATAAATAAAAAACGACTAGGGGAAGAACATCTTGACGTTGCACTAAGTTTAAATAATTTGGCTGCATTTTACTACTCACAGGGACGTTACCAAGATGCAGAACCCCTCTTCCTCCAAGCTTTGAAAATGTGGAAAAAACTGCTGGGAGAAGAAGACCCCCTACGTTGCAAATAGTTTGAATAATCTAGCAGGGCTTTACGTTTCACAGCTACGCTACCAAGAAGCAGAATCTCTTCACAAGCAAGCTTTGCAAATGAGAAAAAAACTGCTTGGAGAAGAACATCACGACGTTGCAAATAGTTTGAATAATCTGGCAGAACTTTACCATTCACAAGAGCGTTATGAAGAAGCAGAACCTCTTTATCTGCAAGCTTTATCAGTCGCTGAAAAAACATTGGGAATAAATCATCCTCACACTAATGCTATCCGTGAGAATCTGCAATATTTACGCGATGTTCACAATTCATAATTTTAGGAAGCTGTTGTTCTTTTGGTGATATCATTCCCTTTTTGCAAAAATATGAATTTAAAAAAACCGCAGAGACGCAGAGAACCCAGAGGAAAGAAATAAAGAGAGATAATTTAGAGCGGTATAGAATAAATTTAGAATCAAAATGCTATTACTCTACTTTTATAAACCGCAAATAATTATAAAAAATTTGTGCAACAGGTTGTTGCACTATTAGTTTATTAAAATAACCTTCTGCAAAAGCCCTGCGTATAAAAAATTGAAACAAATTAATTCGTCCAACAACTTGTTGGGCTATTTCTCATTAACCCACGCAGGTGGGTTTTGCCCGTGTAGACAAGCCACTGCGTTGGGCGGGTTCCCCGACTTGTAGCAAGTGGCGCGCGGTTTCCAACCGCCAGGTAAAATATAAACCACACCATCATTCCTGATAAACCAAAACCGGAACTCTTTTAAAAGCCGGAGTACCGCAACGCTCTTCAACTTCCGCTTTAAATATCGCATTAACTTCCGGATAAAACATTACTCCGGCACCTTCACGCACCTCTCCAAAAATAATTTCCACATTCTCTAATTCCCCCACATTTCCTCTTACATTAACCCGTTGATGTTGTCTAAACCCTGCTTTTCCAACATCATTTTTATTCATTAAAATACAGTTACGATGCGGTATTCCGCGATATTTATCTTCAGTTTGATAAACTACTGTATTATGTTGCGCGTAACTGCGTCCGGTCATTAATGCGACAACTATTCCTTGGGTACTATCGGCAACGTCAAAGTCTTTTATTTTAGGAAGTTTTAATTCTGGTAATGGTGTAACAAACATTTTGGCTTTACCGGAAGGTGTGGAAAATTTAGGACTTTTTAAAATTCTTCCTTCAATAGTAAATTCTTCTTCTGTTTTGTCAATCTCCCCGATTTTCTCGTATCCGGGAATTGTTTGAGCTATCAATTGTCTAACGTATTTAGTATCTTGTAATTTACGCCAGTTGACGGGATATTCACCATGTATTCGATGTGCTAATTCTGTAAGAAAATCAACTTCTGAAATCAAGTCGGATTTTTTGAGATGGGTTTCTCCTTCGTCGTTGAGTCTGACAAAGTTATTACCGGATTCAACTGTAGTTTTGTGAGGATTTTCAAAGCGGTTAAATACAGGAATAATAATCGTATTTTTATTAGCTAATCCGTGGAAATGTCCGAGGTTTGGTTTTGTTGCTAAATAAATGATGGTTTCAATTTTATTTAGCGCTCTTTTTACTTTATTCAAATCGGGATTAGCAGCATATAAATTACCACCGACGCAAATTAATGTATCAACTTTGCCAGCGTCAGCAGCTTCAATTAAAGCGTGGGTATCGTATCCTTTGACTTTGGAGAGCGATCGCCCTAATATTTTTTCTAATGCTTGTTGAATTTCTTTTTTAAGCCTTACCGTGACACCCATTGAGCCGAAACCTTGGACGTTTGAATGTCCCCGTATCGGCATGACTCCAGCACCTTCTTTACCGATATTACCAGTCATCAAAGCGGTATTGACAATACTATAAATGTTATCAACACCGTTTTTTTGCTGAGTAATTCCCATAGCCCAAGCAAATACAACTTTTTGAGAATTAATAATTATATTCGCAGCGGTTTCAATTTCTATTTGAGACACACCGCAAATAGAAGTAATCTTATCCCAACTTGTATTTTCGACATGATTAATTACCGCTTGCCAATCTTCGGTATAAGCTTGTAAAAACTCATTTTTAATTTTACCTTTTGCTAATAAATATTTTTGAATTCCTGTAAATAATCCCACATCGCTACCGGGAATTGGCTGTAAATAAATTGAAGCAATATCCGAACCTGTAAACAATGAATTTAAAAAAGCAGGGGAAGCAAATTTTTCTAAACCAACTTCCTTCATTGGATTAATTACAATTATTTTCCCTCCACGCTCCCTTAATTTAATCAATTCATTCATCAACCGGGGATGATTGTAAGCAGCATTTGAACCAGCTAATACAATGCAATCCGCTTGTTTCAAACTTTCTAAACTAACAATAGAAGTACCAGTACCAAGAGTTTGTTTCAATCCAAAACTCGAAGGAGCATGACATAAATCCGAACAGTCAGCTAAATTATTAGAACCCAAAGTTCTCATCATTAACTGTAATAAAAATGCCGCTTCATTAGATGAACGCCCGGAACTGTAAGAAGCTATTCTCTCCGGGGTTTTAGCAAAAGCTCGATCGCAAATACTATAAATTTCATTCCACGAAATACGTTCGTAATGCGACTTCCCCGCACGCAAAATTACAGGGAAACTCCATCTTCCCAATCTATCAGCTTCTCGTGAAGTTAATTGCTGCAATTTTTCAATATTTCGCTGTTGAAAAAACTGCTTGGGAATCGCTGGTTGAATTTCTGCTGAAATCGACTCAACACTCTTCATACACCGCTGCAACTTTTCCCCTTCTTCGTTAGTAAAACCACCTTTTTGTCCACCAGTACCCCAAGCACAAGATAAACAAGCGCTTTTATGCAATAAAGTTTTCCAAAGTTTGACTCCTTCGGGTGACAAAGTATGTTCAGCCCAATAGCCGATAATAGGTAAACCTCCACCCATATCCGGTGCATTTTCGTTTGTATTGTCAAATGTCGGAGTTGGTTTGGGGTAGGAATTATCTTTATTCATATGACTTACCAATAATAAGAAGGTAGCGAACATCTCTAAGGTGCCCACTCTCTTCTTTATATATAGAATCACTATTAATAAATGGAACGTTATACACCATCAGCAATCGGATAATCTCGCATCTTCCTACCTGCATCGGTTCAAACGCTGCTCATAGCGACTGATAGGCTTAACATATGAGTCCTATAAAACAAACTTTATTAAAAAAACTTTACAAAACGTAAAAAACACGTTAATGTATAAATGTAGGTAAGCGAAAAAGCTTACTGATATATATAAGACAAACGCAATTATCTGAACCATGACAACCACATTACAAAGACGCGAAAGCGCATCAGCGTGGGAGCAGTTCTGTGGGTGGATTACAAGCACCAATAACCGTTTATACATCGGTTGGTTTGGTATGTTGATGATTCCTACCCTCTTAGCTGCTACCACCTGTTTCATCATCGCTTTTGTTGCAGCACCTCCTGTTGACATCGATGGTATCCGCGAGCCTGTTGCAGGTTCGTTGATTTACGGAAACAACATCATCTCCGGTGCTGTTGTTCCTTCTTCTAACGCTATTGGTTTGCACTTCTACCCAATCTGGGAAGCAGCTTCTCTAGATGAGTGGTTGTACAACGGTGGTCCTTACCAGTTGGTATGTTTCCACTTCCTAATTGGCGTATTTTGCTACTTAGGTCGTGAGTGGGAATTATCTTACCGCTTGGGTATGCGTCCTTGGATCTGTGTTGCATTCTCTGCTCCAGTAGCAGCAGCAACCGCAGTATTCTTGATCTACCCCATTGGACAAGGCTCTTTCTCTGACGGTATGCCTTTAGGTATTTCTGGTACCTTTAACTTCATGTTCGTGTTCCAAGCTGAACACAACATTTTGATGCACCCCTTCCACCAGTTAGGTGTTGCAGGTGTATTCGGCGGAAGCTTATTCAGTGCAATGCACGGTTCTTTGGTAACTTCAAGTTTGGTACGTGAAACAACTGAAACCGAATCTCAGAACTACGGTTACAAATTCGGTCAAGAAGAAGAAACTTACAACATCGTAGCTGCACACGGTTACTTTGGTCGTTTGATCTTCCAATACGCTTCCTTCAACAACAGCCGTAGCTTGCACTTCTTCTTAGCAGCATGGCCTGTAGTAGGAATCTGGTTTACCGCTTTGGGAATCAGCACAATGGCGTTCAACTTGAACGGTTTCAACTTCAACCAGTCAGTAATCGATTCTAGCGGTAGAGTTGTAAATACCTGGGCTGATGTATTGAACAGAGCTAACTTGGGTATGGAAGTAATGCACGAGCGTAACGCTCACAACTTCCCACTTGATTTGGCTGCTGGCGAAACTGCTCCTGTAGCAATCAGCGCTCCCGCAATCAACGGTTAATAATTAAATAATTTGGAGACGTAGCACTGCTACGTCTCTACATCATAAAAACGCCTTCCGAGCAATCGGGAGGCGTTTTTTGCTGTGCGATTTTTATTCTGTTTAAAATACAAGTAGTTATTATAGGTTCAAAATTTTAATTTTAACTTCACTGTTAACATCGAAATAGAACTAAATTAGAAAAATAATCATGGTGGCAATTCCTAATTATCAATACATGACACCCCAGGAATACTTAGACTGGGAGGAACAACAACCGCTTAAATACGAATACATTGACGGCGAAGCTTTTGCGATGACGGGGGGAACCGTCAATCATGGAACTATTGGTGCTAATTGTCATTATCAATTAAAAACTCACCTTCGAGGAGGCTCGTGTCGTGCGTTTGTTTTCGATGTGAAACTCGGTATATCAGAAAATGGTCCCTTTCACTACCCCGATGTAATGGTAAGTTGCAATGAAATAGATAAACGCGCCACAAAAGTAATTTATCATCCTTGTTTAATTGTCGAAGTTCTTTCTCCTAGTACCGAAGGAATAGATAGAGGAAAAAAATTTCAAAACTATCGACAAATATCAACTTTAAAAGAATATATTTTAATCAGCGCAGAACAAATAATGGTCGAATGTTTCCGACTCAATGATAAAGGTTTGTGGGAACTTCAAACTTATAATCAAGGTGATGAAATTAATTTAACAAGCGTTGATTTCAAATTTCCTATTGAATTACTTTACGAAGATGTAATATTTGAAAATACCGAATCAAATTAATTATCAATTATCAATTACCAATTATCAATTACCAATTACCAATCACCAATTACCAACTACCGATTTTACCAACTCCCAATGCCCAATGCCCTATGCCCAATGCCCTATTCCCATTACAATAACGACGATATGACTTAAATTTACGGGAAATTATAATGACTCAGGCTCAAATTGGAGTTATCGGTGGCAGTGGTTTATACAAGATGGATGCGCTGAAAAATGTTGAAGAAATCGAGATAGAAACTCCTTTTGGTAAACCTTCCGATGCTTTGATTGTAGGTAAATTAGAAGATACGACCGTTGCTTTTTTACCCAGACACAACCGCAATCATACGCTTTTACCTTCGGAGTTACCGTTTCGCGCTAATATTTACGCCATGAAAAAGCTGGGTGTGGAGTATATTATCTCAGCTTCTGCGGTGGGTTCGTTGAAAGAAGAAGTTAAACCGTTGGATATGGTGGTACCAAACCAGTTTATTGACAGAACAAAAAATCGAATTTCTACCTTTTTCGGTGAAGGAATAATTGCTCATATTGCTTTTGGCGACCCAATTTGCAATAATTTAGCTGAGATTTTAGCAAGTGCGATCGCCTCACTAAATCTCCCTGATGTTACTTTACATCGCGGCGGTACTTATGTATGTATGGAAGGGCCAGCTTTTTCTACAAAAGCGGAATCAAACCTTTATCGGAGTTGGGATGCAACGGTTATCGGCATGACTAATTTAACCGAAGCGAAGTTAGCAAGAGAAGCGGAGATTGCTTATACTACCTTGGCTTTAGTGACAGATTACGATTGCTGGCATCCCGACCATGATAGTGTAACTGTAGAAATGGTAGTCGGTAATTTACAAAAAAATGCCGTCAACGCTCAAAAGGTAATTCAAGAAACGGTAAAACGTGTAAGTCAAAATTTCCCGGATAGCGAAGCACATTCAGCTTTGAAAGATGCACTTTTTACAGCTTTGGATAAAGCACCAGCTAAGACGAAAGAAAAATTAAAGCTGTTGTTGCAGAAGTATTTGTAAGAATTGGTAATAGGGGATTGGGCATTGGGGATTGGGCATTGGGGATTGGAAACAGTTAGGGAGTTTTCTGCCTGCCACTACAAATTGTTTATTTATAAATCTTTCTCCTTGTCTCCCCTCTTCCCCCTTTCTCCATTAGCTATTACCAATTACGGTGTTGCTGAATCCGGGTATGAGTTTATTTTTTCCTTGATAGTGATGCCGCCTAAATCCCCCAATTCTGGGGGACTTTTAATTATCTTGTTTCCTCATAATTGGAGGCTCGCGGGGGCTATTCATACTTTTATATGGCTAGCACCACGCTTCGCTAACAGCAACGCTGAATTTGCTATTTATACAATAAAGCGGGTAATATTACCCACTTCCTAATCGATTTCTAACTAAAGAACCAACGTCCTATTTGTCCATCATCAAGATCGACATAATAAAGCTTTCCATCGGGACCTTCGATAATCTGCACGACTACATTAGCACCCGTTGCAAATGTATCTACAGAAGTAACATTTCCTAATTCGTCAAAGCTGACATTACGAACAATTCCTTGACCTAAATCATTAAAAAATAAGTCTCCTTGATACTCTTCGGGGAAAACATTATCCGTATAAATATCTCCTAAAACAATGGCATTAATTCCCGTGGTACCGTGATTCAAGCCTAATAGAGAAGGGGTAACTTGTTGGTTGCTAGCATAAAAAGCTTGAGCTGCTGCTAAATTTCTGTAACCACCTGTTTGTAAACTATTGCCATTACCACCTTCATAATACGGCCAGCCAAAGTTAGCTCCTGCACCAGCACTATTAATTTCTTCCCATTGCGTCCAACCGACATCCCCTACATAAAGGTCGCCATTTCGGGGGTCTACGGTAATACGGAAGGGGTTACGCAAACCTAACTGATACACTTTTGAACGGTTAGAATCAGGGTCCCCATTGTAAAAAGGATTAATAGATATGTGGTTGTTGTTGATATCCCAACCATTTTGATAAGTATCAAATTCGATTGCTAAACTTTGAGAAATACCAGGAGTAGAAGTATCCTGTATACTGCCATAGCCAAGGTCCCCTCCTCTAAAACCTAATGCATTTAGGGCTTGGGTGCTATTTTGCAGCATGAAAGTAAATCCATCAGCACCTCCACTTCCTCCTGAAAGTTGGAATTGGAATTGAGTCTCAAAAGAAGTACTAGCATTAATAGCTAATGGTCGGTCAAAAAATGCGCTACCTACTTGGAATCCTTGAGAAGATGTCAATCTGAGTGCATTACCGGCTTGAGTTGCATTACCGTTCAGGGTGAGTGGAGTAGTATCGGCAAAGTTATCAAAGTCAAGAATTGGTTCTAGTCCAGTTTCATTATCGAGAATATTAACTAATGCAGTTCTTGGAGCGAGTAAGGTTGCACCACCAATAATATTATCGATTGTAAAACTAAAATTTTCTCTTCCTTCTGCTAAGCTATCATCCAAAATCGGAATAGTTACAGCTTTTCTTGTTTCACCATCTGCAAAGGTAACAGTACCAGTAGTAGCACTGTAGTCATCTTCGGCAGTTGCAGTCGCATCAAAAGTCTGATAATCAACTGTTACAGTACCATCGCTTCCTTGAGTACGCTCAATGATTACATCAACCGTACCGTCTGTTTCGTTAACTTGATAATTATTGGTTTCTAGCTTAATGACACCAGGATTATCTTGATTATCAATCAATCTAACTTCAACATCATCTAAATAAGCCCCCAAACGGTCGCTGTTACCAATAGCGCGAAATTCTAATGGGGTACTATTATCGCTTGCGCTGACATTATAAGTATAGGTTTGCCAGCTATTACTACTTCCTCCAGACCGACTGATGGTATCAATTAATTGTCCATCCCAGTAAACAGCAATACCATTACTTGCACTCGAAACATTAGCACGAGGACTGTAGGCAAAAGAAAGTTGATATTCGCTGTTGACAGTAGTTTGTAGATTTTGAATTATTCCACCATTACCCCGACTGTCTAATTCAACCCAAGCAGTACCATCATCTGCATTTCCGAACCGATTAGTTAGCTCTTGAACTTCGATTACTGATTGAATCGTAGGGGACCAACCGGGTAAATTTGTAACCAATCCCCACCTGTTAACTGCAATTGGATTATTTTCAAAGCTACCGTTGGTGACAATGTTTGAGCCGAGATTAGGAGTGGTGGTGTTATCTATTTCGATGATGCCACGTAATCGAGCCGTCGGGAAATGGTCATCCCACTGACGACTTCTTCCATAATTTATCCAGCCAAAGTCTTGAGAACCACCGCCATTATTGGGTTCTCCAGGATACCAATTAGTATAGGTGACAGTTTCTCCACTAGCCCATTCAAACTGTCCTTCAACACGACGGTCATTAATTCCAATCCAAAAACCTTCATTTTCTCCAAAGGTTTGTTTGAGCCAAGTTTCTTCAGTAGAGTTATTAATCGTAACTAAATTCCCTCCCAAACTTTCAGCTTCGGCTTGAGCTTGTTCCCAGCTTTTAACACCATTAGTTAATAAATATTCTTTACCGTTATAAGTAGGTAAAATTGATTGATAAGTATTTCGCGTAGCAGCATCAATGGCTAAATTAGCTTCGATATTGCCGACAGTTACTTCTAAGTCCCAATCACCACCTAATTGACTATTACCAGTTAAATCATCAGAGGCTGCGACATCAGCATTAGTTAATTTACTGAAATTGTTAACGAAGTCAATTCCTGTGATTCCTGCGGCAACATTGCAACCATAAAAAAGAATATCGCCATTTTCTTTTAAAGAGTCAGACCAGGTTGCTAAATCTTTACTATAGCTACTTAAATTACTAGTATTGAGATTAGTTGAGCCTAATTGTAGAGAACCTGCTTCACCGTGAGAAAGGATATGAATGCTATCAATTTGATGATAATTAGATAGGGTTTCGGTAATTTGTTCTATACCATCAGAACTCGAATCTAAGAGAATTACCTGTGCATTGTTAGCTCCTGAAATTAGAGTTTGATAATTATCTATATTTGAGTCAATAAAAAGAATATTGGAATTAACTTCAAAGTTTGTATTAATATTGATATCGTTAATATCTATCATTTATTAATGATTATTGAAAAATATCCTTCTTTAATTTCTTGTAGAAGGTATTATCAAAACTATCATTAGATATTCGTAGATAAAATCAAGAAATGGTAAAATAGGAATTGCTAGTATAAAAATAAAATCAAGATTACTTAGGCTTTATTTTATATACAAATCAAGAATATATGAAGCGATTTATTAACATTAAAAATTGATAATTTATGATTAAATAATATTTTTAATCGGAATTAATCTGAAATTAGAATCAAGTTTCAGTATATTTAATCTTTATAAGGTTGATTTGGATGGCAAGAGATATTCATCTCAAAAAACTTTTGTCATATCAGTTGCGGTTAATGCTTACTGTATGTGATATATAGTCGCGACAAAATTAGACGAAAGAATACAAATGCTATATTCACTAAAACTGGTACTACTAGTCCTTTTCATTTGTTCTGACGGGTAAAGATGCGGAGGGGGAAGAGGGGGAAGAGAGGGTAGAGGGGGTAGAATAATCTTTTATTTTTTCTATACACCCATCAGAATTTATGCAATCAACTACTACTATTCCACCACATTAATTTTGCGGGGTTAATAATTGTTCGTAGTTGCGCTTCAGCGCCTCCGGATACCGGAATATGAGGCGCTGAAGCGCAACTACGTACCCCTCAGAATTAATGTGGTGGAGTACTACTAATAACCAAAAGTTTAATATGCTTAAATTTGCATCTAATAAACTTGTAGTGCGTTCAAGTTTTTCGCCAACACTACGATCTATTTCTTCTTCTACTTCTTTTTCAATTAAATCTTTTATTTCTTGCTCTCGCTCAATTCTCTGTAATTTTTCTACTACCGCATCGGCACTTGATGATGTTGGTTTTTGAGCAGTTGTAGTACCTATAGATATTAAAATAATCGACAAAGCAAGCGTAACCTGATTTTTGATTTTCATGGCAGTTTAAGAATCAGGTAAATAACAATACAATAATAGCGACTGTGTAAGCAGCCGCTACATTTGTAGCACACTTAGATTTATAGAGTTGATTGGTTTTCTCTAATACATCTGCTCTGAATATTTACGCAATTAAATTACCTGAAATACGAAGTTAAAACTTGCCCAGTGATTAACATTCCACACCCAAGAATCAGCAGACAAATTTTGTGTTTCATCTTTTGTAATGCTGGCTTGATTCAAGTCTTGTAAAAGTGAAGAAGCTACTTCTAAAGGATTTAGCAATGGTGAAATGCGGTGAGTCTCTCTTGAGGAATGTTTACCTTCTTCTAAAGCTGTCAAAGTTTTTGTAAAAGGTGAGGTACTAAGAATCATCTGGGTTTCACACCAAAAATCTGGCCCTGACATCACCCATTCAAAACCAGCAGTAGTTTTAGGTATTGTTATCGTTTCCCTAGGAGGAATAATTACTTGTTGAAGTTCGGGTTTGCTGGAATTTTCTTCGGAGTCTTCATCTTTATGCCAAGGATAAAGAGCGATTGGATTCTTATTATTATTTAATCCCAGCAACATTAGATACAGCGGTCTATCTCCGGTGTTTTCTACCCGGTAGCGTATTTTACTACCTGTAGATACGGTAGGAATTCCTGGGGAAGAGACATCATCCGTTTTCTTACTGGATTCCATACCTAATGTTCGTCTTGTTTGACGCTCCATTAAAGTATGGGGCAATTTCTTGTCAATTACTTCTAAACTTACTTTGACGCTCAAACCCGAAGAACCTTCATTTTGCGTCAATTTCCATAATTTAGCAGCTAAAAGCGTTTTAAGTTTCGGAGCTAACCGATAAACCGCGACTTTTAATGCTTCTCCTTCTTCGCCGAGAGTATCGGGAATTAAATCGCCTCCCAAAGTAAATAAGCCATAGCGACTTGAAGACGACATCGCCATTGCATTATTTACTTCGGTGCCGGGAACTTCGGTTTCTGGTAACTTGCCAAATAAATAATCGGCTGGTTGTTCCCCGGCTATTACGCTCCCTACGCGCTCAATAGAAGCAAAAGCACTTGTAGCGTCAACTCGTTCGATTCTTTCTAAACTTACGTCATCAAGGGCAATTTTTAATTTAACTTCTTTGGGTAAAACTCGCAGCCTTTCCCTGATAAGCTGTCCAACTTGGGGAGTTATTTGCCGATCGTTCACTTGCTTTAATGTAGCTTTTGCTTTTAAACCATTGCGACTGCGTAACACCAAAGGTGTAGTTGAAGGTGATGTTGCCGAATAAAAGGTAAATCGCGAATTAACTCCATAATATTCCAGCACTTGCGGCGGTATTCCTCCCAACCACAAATGAACGGTTTTACCGTCATCTTCTACAGATGTTACAGTTCCTTGCGCTCCTGCAATTGGCTTCGATTGTACATTAGCAGCAATTAAAGCTTTGGTTTGATTGTTGTTTTTAAGTAAAACTGGTTCTTGTTTACTACCTAAAGACAGCATTGTACTTCCGACGCGGGATAAACTTATTTGAATCGTTTTTGCTGCCGTTGTTTCCCAAAGATATTGCGTCAAGGCGTAGGTAAATAACCCGGCGCTAAAATCAGAAAGTATGATTTCTTTGGCCAAATCTTTCGAGTTGGAGGTAGATGCAAGCAAAACATTGAACTTATCGGGAGCAATTTTCTTTGTTAGCTGCTTTTGAAACTCGACTTCTTCAGCTAAAAATATTCCTTCTAAAGGAGCTTTCCAAGAACGACTTCTTAATCCCGTAGGTTGAGAAATGCTGGGTTTGTAATAACTAGTGTCTAATATTGCCGTTGCCCGTTCCGTAGCTAACGACTGCAACATCAGCAATAAAGTATCTTCTAATAAATAATTAGCAGTTGTCTCTGAATTTTCTATAACTTGGCTTCCATCGACGGGAATCAAAGCATTTTCCATCCCACCGAGCAAACTTTTCGTTTTAATCCGACTACCGTAACCGCTGAAATGAAAGACAACCGCATCACCGGGTTTTGCCTGCTTGACAAGATGCTCAACAAATGCATTTTCAATACCTTGTCTAGTTGCTTGCTTGTTTGTCAAAGACAAAATATCTGACGGTTGGAAACCAAAGCGATGAATCAAAAGTTCCCTTTGCAGTTCCACATCCGTCAGACAACCCTTAAGTGCAGGGATTTTCGGGTATTGATTGATGCCTACCAATAACGCCAATTTGCGTGGAGTAGTATCGGCTAATGCCTGTTGTAGACTGTTAGCCCTCGTCCACCATTCGGACTCGGTAACTCCCAATACCGCCAAAATCGAGCCAATTCGTTGTAAAAAGATTCGCCGCTTCATAAGTTCACCCCTCAACCCTCAATTCATTAGCTATCAGATTAAAGGGCTGAATTCAATTATGTAAAGCTATAGCTTATACGGTTTTTCAAGCAAAATATGTATTATGCCCTAATTAAGCTTTAACTGGAACTCGCATGGCACGTACTAACTCCGCTGCAACCTCCGGACGAGAAAATTCTGCTGGGGGTGATTCTCCCCGACGCAACATTTCCCGTACCTTGGTTCCAGAAAGGTGAATCCGTTCTTCTTTCTTGCTAGGGGACTAGTCTTTGCAGTCGCCATCTGCTTGGTGCGAGTGCAGTAAAAAGCGTGTTCAAACTTCATTGGGAGAATGCCCAATTCACCCGGTTCAAACTCATCAAAGATGTGCTGTGCGTCGTAAGTACCGTAGTAGTCACCAACCCCAGCATGATCTCGTCCAACAATAAAGTGAGTACAGCCATAGTTCTTACGAACTAAAGCATGAAAAATTGCCTCGCGAGGGCCAGCATAACGCATTGCAGCCGGATTGATAGCCAAGATAACTCTATCATCCGGATAATAGTTTTCTAATAAAATTTCGTAACAACGCATCCGCACGTCGGCAGGGATATCATCTGATTTTGTTGCTCCCACCAAAGGATGCAAAAACAAACCATCAACAGTTTCTAAAGCGCATTTTTGAATATATTCGTGAGCGCGGTGGATGGGGTTGCGAGTTTGGAAACCAACAATAGTTTTCCAACCTTTTTCCCTAAACATCTTTCTTGATTCGGCTGGATCGATTTGGTATTTAGGAAATAGTGGATTCTCCTTACGTTCCAACAACCACACATCACCAGCTATATTTACCGAGCCTTGATTGTAAACAACTTGTACGCCGGGATGCTTATCCTCATCGGTACGATAAACATTAATGGCTTCTTGTTTTTTATCGTAAGTATATTTTTCAGTGAATTCTAATACCCCAATAAATTCACCATTTTGATTATCCAAACGAATTAAATCGCCTTGATTAAAAGAATTAGCAACTTCTTCGGTTACTGAAAGCGTAATTGGAATCGCCCAGGCAACCCCCGAAGCCAAACGCATTTCCGAAACTACGCGCTTATAGTCCGACTCATTCATGAAACCAGTCAGCGGACTAAAACCACCGATCGCAATCATTTCCAAATCCGAAACAGCCCGTTCATCCAGTTCAACTCTAGGTAAACTATCAGCTTTTGACAAAAATTCTTGTTTTTGTTCGGGTGAAGCGATGCGATTTATCAACTTTCCGCCATGTGCGGCAATAGCATCGAGATTATTACTCAACGTATCTCCTTCCTTAACTGCTACTTTTTCTCGCTATGAATAACTTAGCAAGAAATGGGTATATCTACGCGGTTTTTGGGAAAAGGGAGTGGGGAGAGGGGGGAGAGGGGGGAGAGGGGGTAGAGGGGGGAGAGGGGAAGAGGGGGTAGAGGGGTAGAGGGGGGAGAGGGGTAGAGGGGGAGAGGGGGTAGAGGGGAAGAGGGGGGAGAGGGGAAGAGTGGGGAGAGGGGGAGAGGGGAAGAGGGGGGAGAGGGGGTAGAGGGGGAGATATAGCGAGCAAGATGCTCGCACTACGAATTATTTACTGATAACTGTTCACTGTTCACTGTCGCCGATAGCGCATCATTTTTCGGACTTTTTCGCGACTTATTCCAAGTTCGTTGCTTATTCGTGCTTCTACAGAAAGGATATCTGTGGTGTTTAAGATAATTTCAGATTTCTCATATTTTGTAATAATTTGATTTATTGCTTTCTTTACTGTTACTAAGGAAATACCTTTATTGGGATATATTTCTACTTTTATTGATGCTATTCCATATCCATAATCTGGTTGGATTGCTTGCAACTTAACGGCATCATTATTGTACGTACTTAAAGTTTTCTCAGTTAACCATCCACCAACAAACCAAAAACTTAGCGCTAAAAGTGGTAACGGTAGCCAGAATTCTATTCCTAATGATTTAAGGAATTTTAGCCATTGAGGAGAAAGGTTTTTTGAAGTCATGACAGTGAGCAGTGAACAGTTAGGAGTTAGGGATTATTTTTCAATTACCAATTACCAATTACCAGTTTATATAGCTGTACTGTTTGCTAAAAGACTTTAAATGTATCTTATAACTGTTAACTGTTAACTGTAATTATGGTAATTCTACTTGTAGAAGATGATACGAGACAGTTGGAGCCTTTGCATGCGGCTTTATCGGCGGTAGGTCATATTGTTGATGCTGTTGAAGATGGTGATACGGCACAGTGGCTAATTACTCAGAAAGAATACGATTTATTAATTTTAGATTGGATGTTACCAAATGTAACAGGTGTTGCATTATGCCATCAGTATAGACGAGCGGGAAAAACTTCTCCGGTATTGATGCTAACTGCTAAAGATACTACTGACGATAAAGTTACTGGCTTAGATGCTGGTGCCGATGACTACTTAGTAAAACCAGTTGACGTGATGGAATTGTTAGCTAGAGTAAGAGCATTAGGAAGGCGATCGCCACTTTGGCAAGGTGATATTCTCAAGCTGGAAGATTTAGAATTACATCTAAATACTTTGACTTTAACGCGAGGGGAAGCAAAAACTAAATTATCAACTCGCGAATTCCAATTAATGGAATATTTAATGCGTCATCCCAATCAAGTTTTATCACGCGAACAAATTGAAGATACCCTTTGGGAATGGGGAAACTCAACCAGAAAGTAATGCTGTCACGACTTTGGTACGAAGAGTAAGACAGCGTTTAGAATCAGTAGGTACAAAGGATTGCTTGGAAACAATTTATGGTATGGGTTATCGGTTGAATGCACCGAAGTAAAGGGAGGGGGAGATGGGGAGAAGGGGAGACAAGGGGACAAGGAGAAGTTGATTCCCAACTCGCTACTTGCTACTTACTACTCTCTACTCATAACTCCTAAATGATAACTGCTCACTGATAACTGCTCACTGATAACTGATGCTAACTCGTAGTCGTCGTCGCTTAGCTTATTTATTCACCCTTGCGATGGGTGGGATTTTGGTTACTTTTGCTTTTGTAGTTTATTACTTTTTGGTTAGAGAAAGGCTACGCAATTTTGACCTATTTTTGAAAGATGAAACTCAAAGTTATGTTTTTGAATTTAAGTATCCTTCAGAAAACAAACAATATCGAGTGGAGTTTGGAGGTACACCGCTTAAATCTTCTTCGGAAATGCTTCGCAAGGGATTTGAATTTGCTTGCTGGTATGACAGGAATAAAATACCTTTAAAAATTAATGATAATATTTGTCCTGGACAAGATTCAGTTAAACCAGGCTTTCAAACCTTTAAATTTAATTTAGAGCCAGGCGAATCTGAAACAGTTTGGCTGCGACAAATAACCTCGTCAATTCAAAATGGTAACAATAAAATTGGCTATATTCTTGTTGCTAAATCTCTACAACCAACTCAGAAAAGTTTAGCAAAATTACGGTTTTATTTATCGCTGGGAGTTCCGACTACGTTAGGAATAGTGGGAATTGTTGGTTGGTTTTTGGGTGGAGTAGCGATGAAACCGACAAAGCGCTCCTACGAACAGTTACAGCGGTTTACCGCCGATGCTTCTCATGAATTACGTGCGCCAGTTGCCGCGATTTTAAGTAATGCTCAAGTTGGTTTGCTGGCTCCTGTTGATAATAGCGAACTACCTCGTCAACGTTTGGAAAACATTGTTGATATTTCTAAATCAATGAGCGCTCTGATTGGTAATTTATTATTCTTAGCCAGACATGAAGGACGTTTAAATCCAAAAGATTTACGAAGTGTTGAAATTGTTGGTTTACTACAACATTTATCAGATGAATATCAATTAATTGCGTCAGAAAAAGAATTAACTATTATAACTGAGTTACCATCTCAAGAAATAACATTATTAGCCGATCGAGATTTATTACAGCAAGCAATTAAAAACCTGTTAGATAACGCTTGTAAATATACTCCAGAAGGCGGTACGGTAAAGCTGAAAATGTTTACCCAAATGCGACGAGTTTCTATTCAAGTAATTGATAATGGAGTTGGTATCCCCTCAGAAGATTTACCCAATATTTTCGAGCGTTTTTATCGTGTGGATAGCTCGCGTACTCGTTCATCCGGTGGTTTTGGTTTGGGATTGGCGATCGCTCAGCAAATAGTCAAGGCTCATAGTGGGGAAATTACTGTCGCAAGTAAAGTTAATGAAGGTACGACTTTTCAAGTTTGTTTGCCGTTGAAGAAGGTTTCTGGTTGATAAAGGATTAGGGAACAGGAACTTAAACTACGAAATCGCAGGGTAAATCTTACCCCGCGAAAAAATCTGAATGCGTTATTTATTTCTATATTAAGAATTCAAGATAAAACAAAATATTAATAGCTGATGAACCCTTAAAATGATAATTACGAATTGATAATATTAATTCTTTATTGAGTTTTTACGAATACATTAATAACAAACGCAAAACTTCACTTTATCAATCGCTAATCCATCCAAACTTATATTCATGTCCACCATGAAGAGAAGAATATGCATCGGTCAAGCAATACATTTGTGTCATAACTCCAGCAGTCTTTGCCTTATAAATTATGATATCTCCGATAATGATATTGTCTATCTTGAGTTCTGATACATCGATTGTTCCTGAAACAGTTTTATTTGCATCACTAGTTTTGCATATTATTTTGGTTCTACCAGTAAATCTGTCCCGTAAAACTAGTTCTTTATCCCACGTATGACCCCTATCAATAACAAGCTTAACTTTATCGCCGGATAAGGAATTATTTCGCTTACACGATACTTTTACTCTATCCCAATCTTGAAGTTTATTGCGCTCAGAATTTTTTAAATCATTAAATGTAATATGATGCAATCCGTTTGGTGGTTCGGGTTGTCGGGGAGCAGGAGAATCACTAATCCATTGAAGCTTAAATTCAGTTCTATTTAAAAGTGCATCATATGTGTCGGTCATGCAATACATTTGTGTCATAACTCCGGCTATTTTGGCTTTATAAATGATGATATCTGCCATCAGGATGCCGTCCATGATAACTTCTGATAAATCAATTGTTCCCTCAGCCTCTGGATTTTCATCACTGGTTTTGCATATTCTTTTAGTTTCACCATTAATTCTATTTCGTAAAACAATTTCCTTATCCCATGTGGAACCTCTATCAATAACAATCTTTACTTTATCGCTTGATTTAGGGGACTTTGCTTGCGACAATACATATACTCTATCCCCATCTTTAAGATGATTACGATTAGCAGAATCTATTAAATCTGTAGATGTAATATTATGTAAATCGCTTGGTGGTTGAGGGAGATAAGTTCCGTTAATAATTTGGACTAACCTGCTTACTCCTCCATTATTTCCAACTTCTACAAAATCAGTAGCGATAAAGTTTGGGTAACGTTTAGCTTCTAGGAAGCAACGATGGACTTTTGCTAATATCTTATAAGCATCCATATCCCCACCAATTTGACTATATGCAGCTGCAATTGTTGGAGCAATAGCAGCCGAACTAAGAATTAATAAAGGAGTGATAGTAGAACCAATTATAGGTAAAGGAAAAGTAGCTAGAGCAGCAAGCGTACTTAATCCAGCAAAAGGAGTGACCATACCCAGATGAAAAGTATACGCATAGTTCATAACAAACAGAGGTTTACACAAGTCAGACCCCAGAGGCTTATGATTACCGTTATCAAATTTGTGTCGGCTCAATGCTTCGTCTAAATTCATACTGTCAGCACCGAACCTGTTCTCCATAGCATGATTCTTCGATTCTGGATTTCCATCGTGTCCGTTAGAAAATACTACGAGACGTTGACCCTCGTTGACCATCTGCTCAAGTGTAGACCAAGGCTTTGACAACAAATCACATTTTTTATAAAGATAAGGCCACGAGGAACCGAGTCCTTCATTATAAACTTGTTGCATTGTATTAGGTAATATATCGTAAGTCTCGAAGATAATCGTGATTATGGCATTAGGATTATCATCAAGGAATTTCTTAAAAATTTTTAAAGTGTCGCTTAAAGGTTTTGAACCTAATGGTTCTTGTACGCGCCATAATGCTTGAAGATTTTGTCCATGTGCGACAACTGCAACTCCATTATCAAGATGTGCATCTATCATAAATGCACGCACACCCATTTCTAATTGCTCTTCTATAGTTAAATTTTGCTGATAATAAGTCCAGCCACTATTTCTTGCAGCGAAAGCATTATGAGAACATATCCAGCAAACCTCGTCATAACGATGATTTTTTAATTGTTCCCAATTTTCTGGTGCATCTGGTGCGACTTCGTTGGTTTGTTTGTCAGTAGGTACAATTTTATCTATCGGCATATCATCATTCCTTATTTATAACTATTTGGATTTGAGTTAAAAAGTATAATTAATCTCTTTAACCCGAACTAAAATTACCTACCTTCAGAATAATTATATTTCCGGAAAAGTATAATATCAAACAATAATCTTAAAATTACTTTGCAAACTTGGTTAAAACAAATGTTATTTAAAATACTAAATAAATGATACAACGCACTTTTGGGGATTTTTCAAGTGAGGGAATTGTGCCAAACAGCCAAACAAAATTAATTGGTAATCTCAACCAATCATATTTGTAAATCATTTTACGTATTATTTTTTTAGTCCTCTTCTAGAGGGCTTTCGCTATGAGACTAAGAATTATATTCGCAGGTGGATGTAAACTTAATTTTCAACCTGACATATTCTTGTCATATTTGGCTGTCATATTAAAGCTATCGGGTAAAGAAACGAGTTCGCACCCAGAAATAATATAAGCGGATATCTAACTTTTCTCTGAAACCACACACACACTAAGTTTCCGGTTACTAGGAATATCTATCTTTCTAGTAACTGGATTACCTAAATTTAGAAGGCAACAGGAAATAGGCAACAGGGAACAGTTTGTAGGTTGTATTTACCTGCCCTATTCAATCCAGAACAAATTTAAAATTTAAAATCCAAAATTCAAAATCCAAAATTCAAAATCGAGTTGACATATTCCTGTCATATTTAGCTGTAAAACTAAAGTTAACAACAAAATTCCTAATTAAACTCTTAACAACTAACAACTAACTATTATGAATAAATTATCATTTCCAAAATCACTAGCTTATTTATCTGTATTTGTTGCTGGGGCTGCTTTTACCTTGCCCGTCACTCAATTATTGCCAACTGAAGCTCTACAACAAGAGCAAAAAATAGCTCAGTTACCAGGTACTACTGCTCAAGCTGTTCCTAATAACTTTATCGCTACTGCGGTAGAAAAAACTGGTCCTGCGGTTGTCCGAATCGATTCGACTCGTACTTCTACCAGAGGAAGACGCTCAAGACAAGCAAGCGGAATAGGTTCTGGATTTATCATTAATTCAAACGGAACTATCCTTACCAACGCTCATGTAGTCAAAGGTTCTTCTAAAGTTCGAGTGACTTTAGGTGATGGACGTAATTTAATGGGTGAAGTTGTCGGTTTAGACGATTTAACCGATGTTGCTGTAGTCAAGGTTTCGGCGAATAATTTGCCCAAAGTAGAAATAGGTAATTCCGAAAGTCTTAAACCTGGTGAATGGGCGATCGCCATTGGTAATCCTCTGGGATTGGACAATACCGTAACTGCTGGAATCATCAGCGGTACAGGGCGTTCGAGTGGAGTAATCGGTGCTGCTGACAAACGAGTTCGCTTTATCCAAACCGACGCAGCAATTAACCCCGGTAATTCCGGTGGTCCTTTGTTAAATCAACGCGGTGAAGTTATCGGTATAAATACTGCTATCATCGGACGCGCTCAAGGTTTAGGATTTGCAATTCCTATTAATAAAGCCCAACAAATAGCCAGTCAGTTAGTTGCGGGTGAAAAAGTAGCGCATCCTTACTTAGGTGTTCGCATGACGACATTAACTTCCGATTTGAAAGAAGATTTAAGTCGCGAACTTGGTTTAACTTTAGCTGCGAACAAAGGCATCGTAATTGTAGACGTTGCTCGTAATTCTCCCGCAGCCAGAGCAGGTTTACGCCCTGGAGATGTAATCCAACAAATTGACGGGCAATCAGTAAAAACCGCAGACGATGTTCAATTAGCAGTAGAAAAAACAACAGTAGGCGGTAACGTGCAAGTAGCAGTTAATCGCGCTGGTAGAAACGTAAATATCCGAGTTCAACCCGGACAATTTCCAGTTTCTCAAGGCTAATTTCAATTTTGGATTGAATAATTAATTGTAGGGTGTGTGACGCTTTTAGATATGCACGAAAGATACACCATATTTCATCTTTGTGAGGTACATTCGGACGGGCAGGGATGCCCATCCCACAAGAGTTTTGTAATATGAGACTATACCTCACTTATTTGCAAAGTACTGTAAATTAATATTTTGATCGAGCGTCACGCACCAAGATTAATTTGTAACAACGATCAACCTAAATTCAAATTAATCTAAAATTCAAAATTCAAAATCGAACAAATTTCCACAATCACATTCAAGAGGTAAAAGATTATCTATGAAACGCTTTGATGCTATAGCTATTGTTAGTACCGGCATCGTTAGCAGTTTACTGATATCATTAAGGGCTGCACCTGCATTCGGACAAGTAGAATCAATATCAAATGTTCGAGAAGAAAGAACATTACCGCTACAAAAAAATAGTAAATATCAACCAGTCGTATACACCGCCGATGTTTCTTCCCAAAACAATGAGAATCAAATCGGTGACAATACTACAATATTAGGCTTAGCAGCAATGGGTATTGGTACTGCTGGCTTAATTTGGAGTTTCAACCGACAAAATAATAGAACATTATCGCCCCAATCCGGTAATCTGAGTCATGATATCTCAATAGAAAAAGCGAATCCGCGATTGAGAAAAGAATTACTCAGATTAGTTGGTGGCGATCGCCCAACAGCAAATCGATTAGTAGCTGGACTAAAAAAAAGCCATCCCGAAAAATCAATCAACTGGACAGTAGAAAAAGCAATTTACGATCTAGAGCGCGATAGGTAATAATAAGGTCAAAGGTTAGAGGTTAGAGGTTAAAGGTCAAAGGTAAATATTTATCATTACGACTCTTTCTTTAGTTACTTAATAAATCTATCAGCAATACATTTTTGCGCTCTAATAATTTAAATCGATTCCTTGCAGGATCAGCCTTTGCTAACCGTTACTTAGCAAAGGTTTTTTATTTGTAAGTTGTAAGTTGTTATTTATCAATGCCCAATTACCAATGCCCAATTACCAATGCCCAATTACCAATTCCTATTTGTCATATTGATGTCATATTGTTAATTCATACTAAAAATAATCGAACTAACAAAAAGATTTGGGGCATTCAAAATGAAGTCTAAATTAATGCCAATACTGGCTGCATCTGCTATTTTTACTCTTGCACTTCCTTTGGCTGCAAATGCTTGTGGAGACAAGAAGAATTTGACTCAAGCACAACGCGCTCAAATGGAACAAGTAAAAGACAATGCTCGTTCTCAAGTTGAAGCCGTTTTAACTCCACAACAACAAGGAGAATTTCAAAGCGCTGTAGAAGACGGACAAAAAATGCGTTCTGCTGTAGCTAGCTTAAACCTTTCCGAGGAACAGCAAACTCAAGTAAACGAAATAATGAAAGTATCAAAAGAGCAAAAAAGAGCAATTTATCGCTCAAATTAACTAAACTCAAACTAAACAATAACTTTTTACAACGTTTCAACAATTCCCTTAGAAAATACTCTCAAATGTACTCGATTTCCAATAGAAATCGGGTCTTTTTTTATTGGGCATAGGGGATTGGGCATGGGGCATTGAATAATAATAAGCACTCACTAATAAATTTTGAGTTAATAAGTAGGGTTTGCAAAATTCATTAAACAGTAATACAAGATATATAAATAATTTTGCTTACCTACTAACTCCTAACTTCCAATTCCTAACTATTCCCTATGCCCAATTCCCCAATTAATCAAACCGTTCAATTATTCCACCACCGAGGACTTTTTCACCGTCGTACCATACGGCTGCTTGCCCTGGGGTGATGCTAAATTGGGGTTCGTCAAATACGATTCTGACGCGGGAGTTTTCTAAAGGAATTACGGTAACTGGTACTGGTTGCGAACGATAGCGGATTTGAACTTCTGCACGAATTGGACTTGAAGGCTCTGCTATAGATACCCAATTTACTCGCGCTACGTTACATTCTGGATTGGTTGCTGTAGTGCGATCGCCAACTACTACCCGGTTAGCTCCTGCATCTAAACCAATTACATATAAAGGTTGTGAAAAGGCAATTCCCAATCCTTTGCGCTGTCCGATGGTGTAGTGATGCACGCCGTCATGTTCTCCCAATACCTTACCGTCAGCGTCTACAATTTCACCTTTTTTAGGAGCCAAATATTTATCTAGAAAAGCACGCATCGAACCGTTGCTTTCTACCAAACATAAATCTTGACTTTCTGGCTTATCGGCTGTTTGTAAATTGTATTCGGCAGCAATCCGACGGGTTTCCGATTTTTCTACTTCTCCCAGTGGAAAAACTGAACCGCTAAGTAAATCTTGCGACAAATCATATAAAAAATATGTCTGGTCTTTATTGCGGTCAAATGCACGCAGAAGTTCGTAACGTCTGGTGGTTTCGTTGTAATTAATGCGAGCGTAATGTCCTGTAGCTATTTTTTGAGAATCCAACTTTTCCCGCGCATATTCGAGCATCGGGCCAAACTTGACAGTTTTATTGCACTGCGAACAAGGTAAGGGCGTAACACCAGCACTGTAACCAGTAACCAGATAATCTACAATATTGCTTTGAAAGACATCCCGGATATCAACAACGTGATGGGGAACGCCCAGCTGTTCGCAGATATGAGCCGCGTCAACCATACCTTCAGAGCAACATTGACCTTTACCCTTCATTAGCCAAAGGGTAAGACCAATCACTTCATAGCCCCGATTGTTTAAAATGGCGGCTACAGCAGAACTGTCAACGCCACCGGAAAGACCTACTACGACTTTTTCCATATCCGTATAACTTGCTAGGCTGTTATTTCTAAGTTAACACTAGTAATTGCTACTACGCTTAACTCAGTTAATTCATTTTCAAAGTTATCTATATTATTATCTATTTCGGATTTAAGAAAATCATCCTTCTGATGAAAACTTACCCAAAGCATTACAGAGGGAAATCAAATATTTAAGTACTTAGGCAAAATTAATTGTGTATTTGTCATTGCGAGTGGAACGAAGTGAAATGAAGCATTCACCGAAGGTGTGGATCATCGCGACACTTTGAGATTACTATGTCCTATCGGACACGCTTCGCTAACGCTGTCGCTCGTAATGACACAATTAATTTTGCAGACCCACTTACCATAGCTAAAGGCAGAGTGAGGTTTTTCGGTAAGTAATCAATATAATTGATACCATAATATTTTTTACAAGTAATTACGCGGACATGATATTAATTCGTGGGAATAATCTAAAATCTAAAATCCAAAATTTAACGAGTACTACTTATGTTTAATAAACTTTCCAACTTGATTCGACCTTCTTTAATTGCCTATTCCTTACTAGGAAGCTGTTTAACCCTCATCTCTATTACACCGACGCAAGCCAAAACTCCTAAAAACTCTCAAAAATTAGCACAAATACAATACGCTCAAAACGAATTCGATTTTAATTCACAATTCAATCCAAATTCCGAAAGCTATTTAGTGATTGTAGATAATGCTGACCCTAATTTACTTCAACAAGTACGCATTGTTGAACCTACCGCTTTTGCAGGTGACTTTCTAGGACGTTCTGTCATCCAAGCAGGAGTATTCAGACAGTTAAACAATGCTCAAGAAAGAATTAGACAGCTACAAGCTTACGGTGTCGGTTCCCGCATCTACAGCCAGAATACTGGCAGAGAAATCGCTAATTCCTATGATGGCAATTTTTCTCCTACCGATCCTATTGCCAGAAATAATAATAGAACAGAAAAGACTAAATATTACTATGTAGCCATTCCAGACAAACCCGACAAACTATTTCAAATTGAAAACCAAATTAAGCAAAGTGCCGGAGGAAACACCGTAGGAGTATTCGTCAGAAACGCTCCCAGAGGACCTCACGTAGCAGTAGGCCCTTTTGCAGGACGTTTACAAGCCGAACAGTGGCACTACTATATACGTTCTCTAGGATTGAATAACGCTAGAGTTTATTACGGAAAATAGAGAATTGGGGATAGGGGATAGGGGATAGGGGATAGGGCATTGGGCATTGGGCATTGGGCATTGGAGACAAGGAGACAAGGAGACAAGGTAGAATTCTAATTGGTAACTGGTAACTCCTCACCTTTGACCTTTAACCTTTAACCTTTGACCTTTTCCAATGTTTGATAACCGAGAATTAATTTCCCAAGTCGCAGTTACCGCAGCCCAAATGCGCGATATTGAAGCGCGTATCTTTGCAGCAGGAATGCCTGTAGCCGCTTTGATGGAAAAGGTAGCCGGACTTATTACTCATCGAATCGAAGAGACTATCGGACAAGAAGAATATGTAAAAAATATTTATTCTACCCCCTCTACCCCCTCTTCCCCCTCTTCCCCCTCTTCCCCCTCTACCCCCTCTCCCCCCTCCCCCACTCTCCGCGTCGGCATCCTCGCAGGGCCAGGTCATAATGGTGGTGATGCTTTAGTTGTTGCTCGCGAGTTATATTTTCGCGGATATGAAGTTAGCGTTTATTGTCCGATTTCTAAACTGAAGGAATTAACTTCGCAGCATTTACAATATGTCCGCAGTTTGGATATTCCTTGTTATGAATCGGTTGAAAAGCTGCAAGATTGCGATTTTTTTGTTGATGGTTTATTTGGTTTTGGTTTGGAAAGAGATATTACCGAACCGATCGCAAGTGCTGTCGATCAATTAAATCAATGGAATAAACCAATTTTTAGTATTGATGTTCCTTCTGGTTTACATACAGATACGGGAAAAATTCTGGGAGTCGGGGTTCGCGCTACCTACACTTTGTGTCTGGGTTTGTGGAAATTAGGTTTACTGGAAGATCAAGCCCTAGAATATATCGGTGAAGCTGAATTAATAGATTTTGATATTCAATACGCAGATGTACAAGCTGTATTAGGAACTCCCCAAATTAACCGCATCACAACAGCATCTGCACTTTCTACTCTTCCTTTACCCCGTCAACAAGTAACTCACAAATATAAAGAAGGTCATTTACTGCTTGTTTGCGGTTCTCGTCGCTATTCGGGAGGTGCAATTTTAACTGGTTTGGGAGCGCGTGCTTCTGGTGTGGGAATGCTTTCTATTGCCGTACCGCAATCTCTGGCAAGTACGATGGTTTCACATTTACCTGAAGCGTTAATTATCGGTTGTCCAGAAACTGAAAGCGGCGCTATTGCTCAATTACAATTACCTGATAATACCGATTTAAATACCTTTGATGCGATCGCTTGCGGCCCCCGGCATAACGTTGGATGCTAATTTAATTTTACAAGAAATATTAGATAGCTCTAAGCCTTTACTCTTAGATGCCGATGGTTTAAATATTCTCGCGAGCATAGGAACCCGGCAAACACTGCAAAAACGAACAGCATCAACCATACTTACTCCCCATCCTGGTGAATTTAAGCGGCTATTCCCAGATATCGAAAATGTTAACCAAAATAGAATTTCAGCAGTACGAGAAGCCGCAGAAAAATCTGGCGCAATAGTTTTATTAAAAGGTTCAAGAACTGCGATCGCGAATCCTCAAGGTTGCGTTTGGATTAATCCTCAAAGTACCCCAGCTTTAGCCCGTGGGGGTAGTGGTGATGTGTTGACTGGATTACTTGGTGGATTAATGGCGCAAGCTGTATCGCGTAATTTATCTGTAGAAAAAATGGTTGCAACTGCTGCATGGTGGCACGGTAGGGCAGGCATTCTAGCCGCTCAAGAACGTACTCAGTTAGGGGTAGATGCTTTTACTTTGACCCAATATCTCATGTCCGTTTTAACATCAGTGAAGAAATAATTATTAAGCCGAGTCATCTTTATAATCGATTAAAATTATGAGTTACACACCATGCGCGACTGAGCTAAATCGCGGATTAATGGTACGCGGGAGCTAATATATGTACTCATTTCGTTAATTTGTTCGCCAGTAAGTAACTTCTTGTTTTCTAATTGCTTGAGCAGCTGTCCAATTAAGTCTGTGTCATTCAAACTTAAAATCGTCTTTGTTTCGGTTTCTTCAATCACCGACCATACATGACGCATTGTAACTGCTCGCTCTCTAAGTCCTAACATCGCTTTATCATTCCAAATCTAAATTAAATATTCAATTCTTAACCCTAACCTACAGTAGATGATTAAAGAAGTTCAGCCCTGTAAAAGAATGCTTCTTATCATGCAGGTTAGTTAAACAACCTAAAGAAAATATTAAGCCTAAAATCTAAAGAAAATCTTAAAATTTACAATACGTAACCAATTAGATGAGAATCTAGACAATCAGTTACATAAATAAATTTTTTCGAGGTTACTTACTTTAAAGACCTTTAAGTTTTAAACGAGGACAGCTTATATAAAGTCCTTGAATATATAAAAAGAAGCGTTAACTACAATTTTATGATGGTTGCCGCTTTTTATTTATAAGAGTTGAGTATTGATTGTATGGGATAAATTTATTAATCTTCCAAACGTCCAAACGAAAGCCCCGCCAGGGAGTAGGGAGTAGGGAGTAGGGAGTAGGGAGTAGGGAGTAGGGAGTAGGGAGTAGGAAGTAGGGAGTAGGAAGTAGGGAGTAGGGAGTAGGGAGTAGGGAGTAGGGAGTAGTAAGTAAAAAAATTACCAATTACCAATTACCAATTACCAATTACCAATGCCCAATTACCAATTACCAATTACCAATTCCCAATGCCCAATGCCCAATTAATAAGTATGTTTTCAAGTATTTGTCAGTTTGAATACTGCGAACAATAACTTAAATAGTTGACACTGAGTATATATATATAGTGCAACTTTTTTTAATAACGATATGACCGATATCAAGGATTTTCGACGGTTAAATACTTCCGATAGAGGAATCACTCCAGCGCTGACGAGTTTTCTTGAAGATTTATATGACTTTTATCAACCCCTTAATGAAGGAACGGTTGCACAGAATATACCGGAGTTGGCTAAAGCTAACCCGGATTGGTTTGGAATCTGTGCGGTTGATGTGGATGGTAAGGTTTTCGATATCGGTCATACTACGCAGGATTTTAGTATACAGTCAATTTCTAAGCCTTTTGTGTATGGGTTGGCTTTGGAAGATTGGGGTAAGGATTACGTACTCGAACGTATTGGTGTGGAACCAACTGGGGAACCTTTCAACTCGATTATGGAACAGCAGGAAATATGGCGACGACGCTATAACCCAATGGTAAATGCGGGTGCGATTGTGACTACCAGTTTAATCAAAGGTTCGGATGCCGCTCAACGTTACAATCGTTTGCTGGAGATGTTTCGACGCTACATTGGTAGAAATGTATCTATTGATTTGGGAGTATGTAACTCTAAGCAAACCAGCGACCATCTTAATAGGGCGATCGCCTACATGATGCTGAATTTCGGTTTAATTGAAGGAGATATTAATGAGATTATTAATCTGTATTTCCAACAGTGTTCTTTAACTATTAACTGTCACGATTTAGCCGTGATGGCGGCGACTTTAGCGAATGTTGGCTTAAACCCGATGACGGGAGAGCGAGCTATAGATAAAAAGTACGTCAAAAATATACTCAGTATAATGTATACCTGCGGACTGTATGAATTTTCAGGTCAGTGGGCTTACAAAATTGGTTTACCGGCAAAGAGCGGTTTGTCGGGTGCAATTATCGGAGTTGTTCCCAATCAAATGGGCATAGCTGTATTTTCTCCTCCTTTGGATCAACGTAAAAAAAGTTGGAGAGGCGTGAAAGTTTTTGAAGCACTTTCAAAAGAATTTGGACTGCATATTTTTACTACCGACAACGAAGATTCCGGTATACAACAGCGGAAAGTTCACTTCACCGATCCATCAACTCCGCAGATTCCTACTCAACCAACCATAAAGACTCAATTAAATCTACCTTCAAAATCGTTGACTGAATTTTTGCGGGAATTACATTACAAATATCTTCCTTTAAGAGATGGAAAAGTTTATGTTAGCGAACCTGGTTTAAAAGAAATTAATCCCGATTGGTTTGCTATCTGCATCGCAACTATTGACGGACAAGTTTACACTGTAGGCAATTGGGAAGAGTCATTTTTAATTCAGTCAATATCAAAAGTTTTTGCTTACGGATTAGCACTTGAAGACAAAGGAAGAGATTACGTTTTAACCAAAGTTGATGTCGAACCAACCGGAGACGCTTACAATTCCATCATTAAAGTAGAATCAAAATCCAAACGACCTTATAACAGTATGGTGAATACCGGAGCGATCGCCACCACCAGTTTAATCGAAGGAGCAGGCCCCCGGACATAGACTCAAACGAATATTAGAAATGTACCATCGCTATATCGGACGTAGAGTTTTTGTAGACACACCTATACTCGTATCCGAACAAAATAATGGCGATCGCAATTGGGCAATATCATATTTGCTGCGTAATTTTGGCATGATTTCTGGGGATATCAGTCAAACTCTGAGTTTATATCTTCAGCAGTGCAGCGTAATCATTAACTGTCGAGATTTAGCATTAATGGGAGCGACTTTAGCAAATAATGGCGTAAATCCAGTTACCAAAGAACGAGCAATTAATTCTGGCTATGTGAAAGACATTCTCAGCGTCATGCATACCTGTGGGATGTACGATTTTGCTGGAGAATGGGTATATAAAGTTGGATTTCCCGCCAAAAGTGGAGTCGGTGGGGGAATTATTGGTGTAGTTCCCAATCAGATGGGAATTGCAGTTTTTTCTCCTCCTTTAGATTCTCGTGGTAACAGCGTTCGGGGAATTAAAGTTTGCGAAGAACTTTCAAAGTACTTGGGTTTACATATTTTCGCGCAATGAAAAGGGTTTTGTTATAAGTGGCTTTTACTACCGAACTTTTATTTCAATAAGAAACTCAGAACCTTCTCCAATTATTGATTTACAGTGAAGGGAACCCTGATGTTTTTTTACGATTGTTGAGTAACTAGTATATAAACCCAAACCCATACCGCTTCCTACAGATTTAGTAGTAAAAAATGGGTCGAATATTTTTGGCTGTATTTCTTGAGGAATGCCAATACCGTTATCAGCAATAGTAATAATTACTGTGTTTTTATCCGTTAATTGGGTACGAATACAAATTCTGGGTATTATTTCACTCTTACTGATTTCTAAAGCATCAATCGCATTATTTATGATATTCATAAAAACCTGATTTAATTCTGCTGCATAACAATTCATTTTAGGTAATTGAGCATATTCTTTGATTACTTCAATACCTGTTTGCTCGCTATCTTTTTGCAAGCGGTTTTGTAAAAATAGTAAAGTACTATCTATACCTTGATGAATATCTACTGGTTTCATTTCGGATTCATCCAACCGGGAGAAGTTTCTTAATGAAAGTACAATATTGCTAATCCGCTCTGCTCCATCTTGGAAAGAGTTAAACAGCTTTTGTAAGTCTTCTGTGATAAATTCCAGTTCGATATTTTCTAGTTCCTCTTGAATATCTTTGACTGGTTGCGGGTAATACTTTTGATAAAGATTTATTAGATGCAGTAAATCTTGTACATATTCCTTTGCAGGTTCGAGATTGCCGTAGATAAAACTAATTGGATTGTTAATTTCATGAGCTACTCCAGCTACCATCTGTCCTAAACTGGACATTTTTTCTGATTGAATTAATTGAGCCTGGGTATGTTTTAATTTTTGAAAAGCTTGCGTCAACTCCTGATTTGTTTCGCGGAGTTTCTTTGTTTTTTCATTAACTTTTTCTTCTAAGCTTTGTGAGTATTCCTCTAATTTGAGATTAGCCTGTTTGAGATTTTCAGTTGTTTTAGATAAATTAGCGTAAAGTAAGGCATTTTCTAACGAAATAGCCGCAGATACGCTCAGCATTCTTAAAACTTCTTGGCGCTGGGGAGTAAATGCACTTGTAGTTAAATTGTTTTCTAAATAAAGGATACCAATCAGTTTACCTTGATGCTCAATTGGGATACACAATAGAGATTTAGGCTGATATTTGACGATGTAATCATCATTTAAATCTAAATTTTGATTTAAAATATCATTATTCAACAAATATTTTTTAGTATTTGCAACATAGTTAATTACAGAAAGCGGTAATTCTTCACAAGTGTTTAGGGACAATGATTCTTTTATTGAAGCAGCTGCAAGCGAAATATCCTCTGCATTGATATTAGTAACTAAAGCTTCTACAACCCAATTGTCTTCCGAAGGTAAAATCAAAGCAGCCTTGGTTGCTCCAGCATTCTCAATTACAACTTGCATCAAATTTAAAACAAGCTTGTACAAATCAATTTCTTTAGCTAACGTTTGGGAAGCTTTCATGATAGTTTCCCAATCTAGAAGTTTTGTAATTTCGGCACTGGTATAAGCAACAGTAGCACTAGAAATATCAGCCAGAGTATTACCGTGTTTGAGACTAAAATTTTCCGGTTTAATAACTTGTTCGAGTAATTCCCGATAGCGTTTTTCTATATGTTTAACTTTAGTTGTTGCTCCCCAGCGAATGTAACAGTAGTAAGCATCTATCATGTACACTTGAGCAATTTTCTTTTTACCCCATTCCAGGTAGAATTTTGCAGTGAGTTCGTTAGCGAGTGCTTCTTCCTGGATATATTGATTATTCTTTGCACCAGCAATCGCGGATTCGTAAAATTCTATTGCCTTAAAAGTTTTACCTTGAACTCGATATAACTCTGCTTTGACTAAATCATATTTATGTAGATGATTCATAGGAGAAAATTTCACCCATTTTTTCATCTTATTTTGATTGTCTTTTATTTTATTCAGAATATCTTTTTGTTTTTTAAAAGAACTATGATGATAAACAGCCAGTTGAGATAAAGAATTATAAAAGTAAAATAACGGAGCAATAACTCCTCCAGCCAATCCACCAGTTAAATATTTTTCGGCTGAGGTAGCGTTATCAATTGCTTGAGAGAAATCCTCAAATAAATAACAAAGAATAATTTTATTGAAAAATAAGGTGTTAAGAAGGCTATAATTTTTTGCTTGTTGTTGAGTGGAGATAATTTGTTCGTCGTATGCTTCACCAATTAAGCTGCAAGGGTTTTCAGGATTAGTTGTCAAATTAAGAACTACTTGTTGATAAATTTTGTGTTTATCCAGAGATACTTTTTGTTTAAGTTGAGCGATAGCATCTGCATAAATATCCATATCTTGGATAACTTCTTGTAGTTGTTTACCAACAAAATATGAATGGGAACAATAAGTTTGAGCAGACTTAGCAGCATATTCTAAATCGCCAGTTTCTAAGCCAGATTGATAAGCATCTAGTAGCGGCTCTAGTGTTTTTCTCAGGTGTTCTTTCCAAGGCTTGAGTGAAGAGTAAACTAATTGATACGTTCTTGCTTTAACCTGTTTAACATTTAGTTTTTCCAACAGGTTTAGAGAAAGTTGACCAAATCTGTAGCCAGAATCCACATCTCCAAATACCTCACATAAAATTAGTCCATAACAAGCATAAGTATATATAGATTCAGTCGAATTACCATATTTAAGAGACAAATAAACTTGCTTAAACATCAACTTTAGCAATAGCTTGGAACTAACTAAATATGCAGCAGAACCAACACTTGCTAAGAGTGGCATGGCTTTAATTTTGTATGCATCTGACATTTGTGGCAGTTTAACTAAATCTTCAATTTCTCTGCCTAGCAAACTTTTTTTTATCCACAATCGACTCCACCATATATCGAATTTACTCGGCTTTTGAGGTATGTTTACTCCCAAAAGTTTTAAAACCGAAGTTCCAGTTTCAATTGCTTCAATTGGCTGATTTTGAGCTATATAAGCAAGGATTTTGATTTCAGATATTTTAACTGTATCTAATAGGTTTGTGGCATTTTGCAATATCACAGAACCCAATTGCTCCATCTGCTCAAAATCACCATTAAGATATGCAACTTCTGTGGCTAAACTGTAAATTGAAACAGTCAATTGATATTCTGAATGCCAGCTATCTGATGAAAGTAATTGTATAGCTGTATTCAAATAGATTGCAGCAGCAGTATATGCTGTAGATGCTTTAGCTTTACTTCCAGCAATCATATTTAACTGCGCTACTTGAAATCTTTGTGCTTGTTCTTTAATTAATCCAACTCCAATATTCAATTGATTTACAATTTCAAAAATTCTCTCTTCTTGTGATTCTTTAGGAATATTTTGCAGAAGTAATTGACCAATTTTCAGGTGAGTTAATTGTTTATTATCTTGATGAATTAAGGAATAAGCTGCTTGTTGAACTCTATCGTGTAAAAATTTGTATTTGATAGTCAGATTTTGATTGTTTCTCTCTACTTCTTCAAAGTCATTAACTACAGACTCATCTTGAAAAAACTTGTAAGTTTGATTGACGGGAAGAATTAAACCGAATTGCAAAGCATCCCATAAATTTATTGCTATCTGAGCAACTGACTTTTCTTGAATTATGGCAATAGTTTCTAAATCAAATTGATTCCCAATACAAGCAGACAGCTTTAAAACTTCTTGAGTAGCTGTAGGCAATTTTTGTAACTTAATTGCCATAAAATCTACTACATTATCTGTAATTGATGATGCTTTAATTTGAGCAATATCGCATTCCCAATAACCAACATCGGAATTAAATTTAATTAGTTTATCTTCATACAATGATTTGAGTAATTGAGTCGCAAAAAAGGGATTTCCTTGTGTTTTTTGATATATTAGTTGGGAAAGAGGTTCTGCTAAAATTTCCGCACAATTAAGAGTATCGGCAATCAATCGATCGAAATCAGTTTGTTTTAGCGGTGTTAAAGTAATTTTGTTGACTCTTGAACCCAAGTCAAGCTTATCTAAAGTTAGCATCAATGGATGAGTCGGACTAACTTCGTTATCTCGATAAGCCCCAATTATCAAAAGATGATTAGATTCAGTTTCACCGATTAATGATTGCATTAACTTTAAAGAAGCCGAATCAGCCCATTGTAAATCATCTAAAAAGATCGCCAAAGGGTGTTCTTTCGCAGCAATCACTTGAATAAAGTTCTGAAATAATAAATAGAAGCGATTTTGTGCTGCACTTCCTGATAATTCTAAAACAGATGGTTGTTTACCAATTATTTTTTCTAGCTCCGGAATAACATCAATAATTACTTGTGCATTTTCTCCTAATGATTGGATAATTTTGGTTTTCCATTCTTCTAATACAGCCTTACTTTCACCGAGTAATTTTCCAATCAAATCTTGTAGAGCTTGGACAATAGCACTAAAAGGTATATCTCTTTGGAATTGGTCAAATTTACCTTTGATAAAATAACCACGTTGTTTAACAATGGGTTTATGAACTTCATTAACTATGGCTGTTTTACCAATACCAGAGAAACCCGCTACCAAAAATAGTTCGCTGTTTGAATTTTCACTTTTAGATTTTATATTATGAATTTCCCGATCTAAATCATTACTCAAAACAGAAGATTCATAACTTTCAGATATGCGTTCAAATGCAGCAATAATCGCTTCAACTTCTGCTTTTCTACCGTAGAGTTTTTCAGGAATAATAAAGCGGTCATGAATATCCCTTTCTGCTATTTTAAAAGGCTCAAGACAGCCAAACTCTCGCCAACTGGTTAAACATTTTTCTAAGTCATATTTTAAGCCTAAAGCACTTTGATAGCGGTTTTCTGCGTTTTTCGCCATCAATTTGCTAACAATATTAGAAATAACTAAAGGAATATCGGGATTTATTTTATGTAGTTCTTGAGGTTGCTTGGCAAGATGACAGTGAAGCAACTCCATCGGCTCATTTGAAGTGAAAGGAAGTTTTCGGGCAAGAAGTTCAAAAAACGTCACACCAAGAGAATAAAAATCAGTACGATAGTCAATTCCTCGATTCATACGTCCAGTTTGTTCTGGAGAAATATATGCAAGAGTTCCTTCTAAAATATTCAGGTTTTGTAATTGTTGGGTTTCTCTAGGTAATAGAGAAGCAATACTGAAATCAATAAGTTTAACTTGTTTATCGGCAGGATTTATCAGTATGTTGGCAGGTTTAATATCTTTATGAATTACCCGTTTGCTAATTAATCGATCGAGAATGGTAGAAAGTTGAATAGCAATTTGCAAAAAATAATCTATATTTAAAGAGCTTTTAGTAAAATATTCATCTAAAGAGATACCGCCAAAATCTTCCATTATTAAGGCATAACTATTGTCAAAAGCTTCTAAACTTAAGGGTTTGACAATACCATCAAAATCTAGATTAACTGCGATAGTATACTGATTCCTAAATTTAACTATTTCCTCAAAACTGGGATACTCAGAATTAATAACTTTGACAACTACTGCTTTTGAGTCGTATTCTCTAACGCCTTTATATACTGTATTTCTGACACCTGAATATATCTTCTCTATAATGTGATAACCACTCAATAACATCATGAGTCCCCTGTATAATTATTTCGTGCCTCTACAGGGTTAGTATTCCCACTAGTATCAGATTTATAACAAACATTTAACCTGCAAATGCATTTTCCATGTAACTACTTAATTACAGAGAATTAATACTGGAATTATTACATAGTTAAAAGTTTGAGAGAATCACAACTACATCAAGACATAGAAAACAACGAAAAAATTAGACAGCAGTGAATATAAAGAACAAGGCTAACCTGAAATAGTACAAATCTTAACAAAATCAAAAATATTCAGATGATGAGTAATAAAAGTATTACCGTTGGGAAAGTGCATTAATGAGCTTCATAAACTATAATTAGCTCTTGTTAGTTAAATGGTTTGCTGTTACTGATGTAATAAGTAGTTCCTAATGCTAAAACTTCAGGAAATATAGGGGGCGTAGTTCTCCCAGTAAAGATTAATCCTTACGAATGATTTTTACAGTCGATTTGAGATTTGACTATAAAATTTAAAACTATATAGAGTGTAAAAGGAGAAAAGACATGACACAAGCAAAAGCAGGTGACAACGTAAAAGTTCACTATACGGGCAAATTGGATGACGGTACCGTTTTTGATTCCTCTGCCGAACGCGAACCTTTAGAGTTCTCCCTTGGTTCGGGAAATGTGATTCCTGGATTTGAAGAAGCGATAGTTGGTATGGCTCCTGGAGAGTCAAAAACTGCAACGATTCCACCCGATCAAGCTTATGGCCCTCGACGCGACGAACTTGCGATCGCAGTTGAGAAAGAGCAAATACCTACAGACTTAGCAGTAGAAGTCGGTCAACAACTACAGATTTCTCAAAACAACGGTCAAGTAATTCCAGTTATCGTTACAGACGTTTCGGATTCCAAAGTCACCCTCGACGCAAATCATCCTCTAGCAGGACAGCAATTAACTTTTGATATTGAGTTAGTTGAAGTTAGCGAATAAAGGTTAAAGGTTATGAGTTAGGAGTTAGAAGTTAGAAGTTAAGAGTTAAAAGTGAGAACTCGAAAACTTCTATTTCCTCTCCATCTCCTTGTCTCATTACCAATTACCAATTACCAATTACCAATTACCAAAATCAAAATTTCTCCACATTCTCAAACTTCTTCTGACTCATAGCCCTTGCAGCTTCACCGCAGGTGCGCGGGGTGGGAAAAATCTTTTCTGGATTTGCTAAGCCTTTACTGTTAAAAACTTGCTTAACCCACTGCATTGTTTCTAAATCGGCATCTGAAAACATATCTGGCATATAGCATTTTTTATCCGCACCAATACCGTGTTCGCCGGAAATACTGCCGCCAACTCTGACGCATAGTTTAAGAATTTCTCCACCTACTTCTTCAACTTTTTCTAATTCACCAGGAACGGAATTATCAAATAAGATTAGCGGATGCAAGTTACCATCACCTGCATGAAAGACATTGGCAATTTTATAACCGAATTTCTGACTTAAATTCTCAATTTCTTGTAATACATAAGGTAGCTGAGTCCGAGGAATTACCCCATCCTGCACGTAATAATCTGGACTTAAATGTCCCGCAGCTGCAAACGCGGCTTTTCTGCCTTTCCACAATTTTAAACGTGTTTCGGGGTCGTTCGCAGAAGTTACATTACGCGCACCATTGTTTTTACAAATATCGATTACCCGCTTTTTATTAGCTTTCACTTCTACATCCAAACCATCGATTTCAACCAACAAAATCGCTACAGCATCGCGGGGATAACAATTCATTGCAGTTACATCTTCAACCGCATTGATGCTCATGTTATCCATCATTTCCATACCACCAGGAATAATCCCAGCGCTGATAATATCCGAAACTGCTGCTCCTGCTGCTTCCACGCTGGAAAAGTCTGCCAACAACACGCAAATCGATTCCGCACTTTTGAGAATTCGCAAAGTTATTTCTGTGGCAATTCCCAAGGTACCTTCCGAGCCAACAAATATTCCTGTTAAATCGTAACCGGGCATTTCTTGAACTTGTCCGCCCAAATCGACAACATCACCGTTAGCCGTGACAACTTTTAATCCTAAAACGTGGTTAGTGGTGACACCGTACTTTAAACAATGCACTCCACCAGAATTTTCCGCAACGTTACCGCCGATAGAGCAAATAATTTGACTTGAAGGGTCGGGGGCGTAGTAAAAACCGGCACCGCTAACCGTTTGCGTTACCCAGTTGTTAATCACTCCAGGCTGAACCACAACCCGCTGATTATCTAAATCGACGTTGAGTATTTGCCGCATCAAAGAAGTGACTATCAACACGCATCCGACAGTAGGCAAAGCACCGCCAGATAAACCAGTACCCGAACCTCTAGCAATAAAAGGAACCGAATATTTATTGCATATCTTCACTACTTGAGCAACTTGTTCCGTGGTTTTGGGCAAGACAGCCACATCTGGGCGTTGACGATAGCTTGCTAAACCATCGCATTCATAAGTAATTAGTTCCTCACGACGCTGGATTACGCCTTTTTTACCTAAAACCGCTTCAAATTCCTTGATGATAGGTTTCCAGTTGCGTTGTTGAGATTTTTCTTGAGTAAGCATGGTTTGTTATCCGGTGTGGGATGCGGTGGTTGTATTTATGAGCCTTACTACTATTGTTACAGGAATTTTGATTTCCGTTTACGTTATGCAAATCAATAGCTTCTTAAACTTGATATTTGATCAAAACTCGAACAACAGTGCTTAAATGTAGCTTTCTCCAAAAAGAAATCAGTGGAGATTTAGATTATAAAATCTCATTGTTAGGAGCAGAAAAAAGATGGAATAATGATTGCAAGATTGTTCGGAAGAACTTGAGAGCAAATACAATTAGGCTGGCTCAGTATTCTAAAAAAATATTGGCTTTATCAAGGTAAAATAATTTTCTACAAAGGCGTTGTAATGCAACATCTCTACATTATTCATATGTCAATCGTTTAAAGTAGATATATAACCCAAATTGTTAGATAATCTATTATGGTCAAGCAAACTTTAATTGATACTGATGATGGCTTCTATATCCCAGATGCCAATCAACTAGTCACTGAAGATGATACACCTGTGGATAATTTTGCATCGGAAAAACAGCAACGGCTTTTAGTTAGCTCTCTTTATAGTTCTTTACAAAAACAACCATTCCTTGCAGCAGCGAATGTCGGTGTTTACTATACGGATTTAAAACCAGCTATAGTACCCGATGTTTTTCTTAGCTTAAACGCTCAAGTTCCTCAAAACTGGTGGGAAAAACACAATCGTTGCTACATGGTTTGGCGTTTTGGTAAACCCCCTGAAGTCGCAATTGAAATTGTTTCTAACAAAGTCGGTGATGAATTAGGAGAGAAATTAAGAATATACGAACATATGCGAGCCAGTTACTATATCGTATATGACCCTACCAACCAAGTTAGTGAAGAAACCCTGCGTATTTATGAATTACGAGGAATGCGCTATTACCAAACTTCAGAAACCTGGTTAGAACAAGTTGAATTAGGTTTAACTTTATGGGAAGGTGAATTTGAAGGCAGACAAGACTCTTGGTTACGTTGGTGTTACCAAGATGGTACCGTTTTATCGACAGGAGACGAACGCGCTCAAACTGCCGAACAACGTGCTTCAAGTGCCGAACAACGCGCTTCAAGTGCCGAACAACGTGCCGTACAACTAGCCGAAAAACTCCGTGAAATGGGTATTAATCCAGAGAACTTGTAGAGACGGGACGCAGTGCTACGTCTCCTTATAGTAAATTTATATAATACTCATCCCGAAAAGCAATAAATAACTATTGCCATCAGCCAGATTTTTAGCTTAAAATATAACTAACGTTCGATATAAAATAATGTAATTAACTAAATGCCGAAAATTGTAGACCACGAAAAGTATAGCAAAGAACTGCTATGGAAAAGTTTCGATTTATTTGCTCAGAAAGGTTATGCTTCCGTCACCATGCGTGAAATTGCCAAAGAATTAGGTGTTTCAACAGGAACGCTGTATCATTACTTTCCGAATAAAGAAGCTCTGTTTTTACAGTTAGTAGAAGAACAGTTTCAACAGGATGTCACAAATTTTTTAGCCGAAGCAGGAGACATAAAATATGTTCCAGAGCGAATCAGAGCTTTAGTTGATTTTGTTGAAAAAAATGAAGAATATTTTATTAGTCAATTATTACTTTGGAGTGACTTTTACCAACAGCAAGGAAAAAGCGAAGTCTTAAATAACGAAATTTTGAAGCGAGTGGCTCAGAATTCGAGAGAAGAATTATTAAAGTATTTAGAAATTGAAGACAAAGCAGTTGCTGATTTTGTAGTTAATTTTCTCAATGGTTTAATTTGCGTGCGAATGTTTGAAGGTGAAATGGTTTCTTATGAAGAACAAGGAGAATTATTAGTCCAAATGGTGAGTGCTTATTTGGCTAATTGGCAATAGGTAATGGGTAATTGGTAATTGACTATGCAAATACTTTCAAAACCTTCTAATAAAGTAATTGGTGTGGTAGCTGCTGCTACTGTAGTTACGAGTGGTATTGCCTTTTACGGAATTTCTCAAACTGGCTTACTGACTCAATCGAAACCACCTGTAGTAGAAGCACCACCTGCGGTTAAAAAGGTCACTGCTTTGGGAAGATTGGAAACCGCAAGGAGAAGTAATTAATTTATCTGCACCTTTGATGTTGGATGGCGACAGAGTTGCAAAACTATTAGTTAAAGAAGGTGATAACGTAAAAGCGGGAGATGCGATCGCCATTTTAGATTCTCAAAAACGATTGCAAGATGCTGTATTACAAGCAAAAGAGCAAGTAAGAATGGCACAAGCTAAATTAGCTCAAGTAGCAGCAGGTGCAAAAACCGGACAAATTCAAGCGCAAGAAGCAACTATTGCAAAATTACAAGTAGAAAAAACTACTCAAATAGCAGCACAAAAAGCAACTGTTGCTCGCTTACAAGCAGAAAAAACTACGGAAATCCTTGCACAACAAGCGACGATTGCGAAATTACAAGCAGAGGTTGATAATGCCAATATTGAATATCAACGCTATCAACAACTTTTTAATCGGGGTGCAATTTCCACATCTTTACGAGATAGTAAACGTTTAACATTACAAACCGCAAAACAACAACTTAACGAAGCGAGAGCAAACCTCAATCGCATTCAAGCATCCCGACAGCAACAGCTTTCCGAAGCACGAGCAAATCTCAACCGCATTCAGTTATCAGGAAGCGAACAAATTAGAGAAGCTAAAGCAACTTTAAATCAAATTGCTGAAATTCGTCCCGTAGATATCCAAGTAGCACAAACTGAAGTGGATAATGCTAAAGCTGCGGTAAAAAAAGCGCAAACTAACTTAGAACAAGCTTATATCCGCGCACCAATAGAGGGAAAAATTATTAAAATTCATACGCGAGAAGGCGAAAAAATAGCTGATGAAGGTATCGCTGGATTAGGAAAAACTCAGCAAATGATAGTAATTGCAGAAGTATATCAAACCGACATTGAAAAAGTTAAGTTGGGACAAAAAGCGCTGATTACCGGACAAGCTTTTTCTGGTAAATTGAAAGGAAAAGTTTCTCAAATTGGCTTACAGATTAACAGACAAAACGTTTACAGCAACCAACCAGGAGAAAATTTAGATCGACGAGTGATTGATGTAAAAATTCTTCTTAATCCAGAAGATAGTAAGCGAGTAACAGGCTTAACTAACTTACAAGTACAAACGGAGATTGAATTATGATTTCCATTGGCTTAATTTATAACGAATGTTTGATATAAGTAATAATGAGAGTAAAAATGTTTTTACAAAACAAATGGTGGGTAATCGCAGAGTCAAAAACAATCGGCAATAAACCTGTTGCACTGAGACGGCTTGGTGAAGACTTGGTTTTATGGAGAGATAGTAGCGGAAAAATAGTTTCTCAAAGCCAACATTGTCCTCATCGCGGCGCAAGTCTTGCATTGGGTAAAATAGTCGATGGTTGTATTGAATGTCCTTTTCATGGTTTCCGTTTTGCACCAGAAGGAAACTGTATATTAATGCCTTGTGAAGGTAAAGAAGCTTGCATCAGTAATCAAATGCGGGTGAAAAGTTATGTAGTACGGGAAGCTCACGATTTAGTATGGCTGTGGTGGGGAGAGGAAAAATCGAATTATCCACAAATACCTTGGTTTGAAGAATTGGAAGATAGTCCTCAACGCTGGGCTTCCGGTACCATGACTTGGGATATACCTTTTACCAGAGCAGTAGAAAATTTACTCATCGACGTACATCATATAGCCTTTGCTCATCATAAAGTAGCTTGGTTATCAGGTTTTGGTTCAGCTACATTGCTCGAACCTTTTAAAGTAGAAGTAAAAGATGAAATAATTCATAGTTGGGGACAGTTAAAATCACCAGAAACTAATAAAAATAAAAGTAATTTTGATTTTAATCACTGGCTTTATTTTCCTAATTTAGCGCTATTTGATTTTGGTTTTGGTGGAATAAAGCTATTTGTAGTTGCCACACCAATCGATACAAATAATACTTGGGCATATGCGCGTTACTATACTCCATTTGCTAATCCTTGGATAAGTCGATTAATTTCTAAATTAGCTATTTGGGTTGAATTAAATTTAGCTCAACCAGACGATTATAAACTTGTGAAATCAAGCCAACCGCAAGAAAGTGGTTTAAGAGTAAATAATTTTGTTCATGCCGATCAAACAATAGTGATGTGGCACAAGATGTATGAGAATCAGACGTTAGGTTGATTAGTTAATAGTTGAATAATTTAAAAATAAAAGTTCCAATATTAGACAATCTCATGAATACAGAAATCATCCGTTTAGAAGAAAATCAAATCAAACAAGCAACTGAAACTGTTGTTGATGCATTCAGTAAAGATCCTATTTTTGAATATATTCTACCTCAAGCAATTAGTAAAAGAGATAAAGTCTCTCGGGATTTTTCGTCAGCAAATTTACGCTATTGCCAGCCATTAAACCATATATATACGACTCCAGAAATCAAAGGTATTGCAGTTTGGATACCACCAGGAAAGTATCCTTTAAACTTATTCAGATTATTACAACTGGGATTCTACAAAATTCCATTTCTACTTGGTCTTAAAGGATTAGAAAAATTTCTATCTGTGTTTGCACCACTTGATAAATACCACGAGAAAGATATGCATCAACTACATTGGTATTTATTAATTTTAGGAGTTTCCGAAGCTTATCAAGGACAAGGGATTGGTGGCTTGTTAATTCAACCGATTCTTGAACAAGCTGATAAAGAAGGTTTACCTTGCTATTTAGAAACATCAACAGAAAGAGCCGTCCGTTTTTATCAAAAACATGGGTTTGAAATTCTAAGGAAAATTGAAGAACCAGTTCAATTATGGACAATGAAAAGATTACCAAGAAGTAATTAGAGGGAGAGAAGAGGGCAAAGAATGATTAATTTATAAGTCCTAACTATTCGCTGTTAACTGCTCACCGTTCGCTGATTTAACCATGTTACGTAAACTATTTCGCCGCACACCTTTAGCTTGGCTGCAATTAAAAAAAGAGAAAACTCGGCTCGCGATTGCGTTAGCGGGAATTGCTTTTGCCGATATGTTGATGTTTGTTCAATTAGGGTTATCAGATGCACTCTTTGATAGCGCAACTAAACCCCATCAAACTTTGCAAGCTGATTTAGTTTTAATTAATCCTCAATTTCAAAGTTTGTTTTCAGTCAAAAGTTTTTCTAGAGAAAGATTGCAGCAAGCTTTAGCATTTGAGGGTGTAGAATCTGTTCGTCCTTTATATATTAGTACTGCTCAATGGCGGAATCCAGAAACTCGCGTCAATCGCGCAATCTTAGTATGGGGAATTGACCCCGGTAAACCCACCCTTTGATTTTCCAGAAGTAAATAAAAACCTGGAAAAAATAAAACAACTAAATAAAGTCATCTTTGACCGCGCATCTCGTCCAGAATATGGCCCAATTCCGGATTTAATCAATCAAAAAGGAACTATAGAGACTTTGGTAAACGACCAAAATATCAAAGCCATTGGTTTATTTCAAATGGGAGCTTCCTTTGCAGCAGACGGAAATATTCTTACCAGCGATTCAACCTTTCTAAAACTCTTTCCCAACCGAAAATCAAATCAAATTGAAGTGGGTTTAATTAAGTTAAATGTAGGTGCAGACGTAGAAAAATTAAAGTTACAACTCAAGGCTAATCTAGCCAACGATGTCAGAGTGTTGACACCACAGGAATTCGCTCAAACCGAGAAAGATTATTGGGGAAATCAAGGTATTGGATTTATTTTCGGTATCGGTGTAGTAGTAGGCTTTATCGTCGGTATCGTAATTGTTTATCAAATCCTCTACTCCGACGTATCCGAACACCTCCCAGAATACGCAACACTCAAAGCGATGGGATATAGCGACGGCTATTTAATGGTGATGCTGATGCAGGAAGCTTTAATAATGTCCCTTCTGGGATTTTTACCTGGAATGTTGCTTTCAATGGGGCTATATCAAATTACTTTTGCTGCGACTTTATTACCCATTGCAATGAAAATTGACCGTGCAGTTTTCGTACTCACTTTAACTATTATTATGTGTAGCTTTTCGGGTTTAGTCGCAATGCGAAAACTCCAGAGTGCAGATCCAGCAGATGTTTTTTAGATTAAATCAAAAATTGCAGGATTCTATTGTAAAAGTGCCTAAATCTCACTTTATCTCTTCCCTTCGCGCTCTCTGCGTCTCTGCGGTTATTAAAATCGTTAATTTTATAGGGAACTAGCAATATAAATCAATCAAACAATCTAATGACTACCAATAAAAACCTTAATTCGGTCAACATGATTCGCCATCTAGGAAGATTATCCGATATAATTTTTGCTTTAGCAATGGCACTAACTATTTTCGGGTTTGACTTCCCCAATTTGCCTACATCTATGAGTATTAGTGAAGTAAATGATTTCTTACTTTTGCAATTAGATACTCTCGGAAATTATGTAATTACATTCGTAATTTTAGCTTTTTACTGGATAGACCATGTAAAACAGTTTAGTTATTATCAAAGAACAAATGAAATACATCTTTGGATTTATCTAGTATATCTCATGTGTTTATTTATAATTCCTTATTCCAACGTATTAATCGCGTCTTTTCCTCAAAATGCAACAATTCAAATTTCCTATAGCATTAATGTATTCTTAATCGGCTTCTTCTCATTTTTGAATTGGACTTACGCAACATATAAACATCATTTAGTAGATAAAAATTTAGATAAGACAACTATTCAATATATAAGAATAACATCATTAATAGAGCCAATCGTCGCTTTAATAACGATTGTTGTTGCATTTTTAAAACCATCATTATGGGATATATCCTGGGCATCGGTAATAATTTTTTATCTTATTGCAGAAATATTTGTTAAAAAATCTGCCGATAGCGAGTTAACAGATAATTCAAATAATGATAATAAATCTGAAGCGATAAATTAATGTAGGAGCTATTTTAATGACAGAAGAATCAACTAATTCAATTAATAATCAAACCCGCGAAGCTTGGAATGCTACCGCCCAAGTTTGGGATGAAAAAATGGGTGATGAAGGTAACGACTTTCATAAATATTTAGTTCGTCCAGCGATAGAAAAGTTATTGCAATTAAAACTGGGACAAAAAATATTAGATGTTGGCTGTGGAAACGGTTTAACAACTCGTAGATTAGCTAGTTTGGGTGCAAAAGTTACTGGAATAGACTTTGCATCAGAAATGATTAACAATGCTCGTAAAAGGACTAAAGACAATCAAGAATTAATTAAATATCAAGTTTTAGACGCTACTAATGAAACAGCATTATTAAAATTTGGTGAAAACTCCTTTGATGCAGCAGTTTCCGCAATGACTTTAATGGATATGGCAGAAATTGAGCCATTATTCCGAGCGCTGACAAAGTTAGTTTGTCCCGGTGGTTGTTTCATTTTTGCGATACAGCATCCTTGTTTTAACAGTATGCATACTAGCATGGCAGCAGAGTTAATAGAAAATGAAAAAGAAATTTATACAAAATATTCCGTTAAGGTTAAAGGCTATCTAAAACCTAGTCAAAAGCGCGGATTAGCATTAGAAAATCAACCGCAGCCACATACTTATTTTCATCGTCCTTTACATATTTTGTTAAATACAGCTTTTAAAGCTGGTTTTGTTCTAGATGGATTAGAAGAACCCGCTTTTCCTCCGGAATTAGCTGCTAAAAATATTTACATTGGTTGGTCAAAATTTAGCGAAATTCCACCCGTAATTGTGGCAAAATTACGACTTTTATAATGTAGAGACGCTATATATCGCGTCTCTAAAAACCACAAATTACCAATTACAAATCATGTCACCACAACCCGTAATCTCTGTAAAAAATCTCAACCATTACTTCGGGGATAAAAATCTCCGCAAACAAGTATTATTCGATATCAACTTAAATATTCATGCTGGCGAAATTGTAATTTTAACTGGCCCCTCTGGCTCCGGAAAAACAACTTTACTAACTTTAATGGGTGGCTTACGTTCCGCCCAAGAAGGTAGTTTGAAGATTTTAAAACAAGAAATACATGGAGCAAGCAAGCAGCAATTAACTAAAATTCGTCAATACATCGGCTATATTTTTCAAGCTCATAACTTGATGAGCTTTTTAACAGCTAAACAAAACGTCAAAATGTCTTTAGAACTACACGACGAATTTTTAGAACAGAATATTGATGTTAAAGCTATAGAAATTTTAGAGCAAGTCGGATTAGGAGATCGAGTAGATTATTATCCAGAAAGTTTATCAGGAGGACAAAAACAAAGAGTGGCGATCGCTCGTGCTTTAGCCAGTAATCCCAAAATAGTTTTAGCCGATGAACCAACAGCTGCTCTTGATAAGAAATCAGGACGGGATGTAGTGGAAATTATGTATAAATTAGCTAAAGAACAAGGTTGTACAATTTTGTTAGTCACCCACGATAACCGTATTTTAGATATTGGTGACAGAATCATTTATATGGAAGATGGATTGATTCGTGATGGGGTTGATGCTGCTACGAAAGTAAGTTGATTTTTATCGGTAATGGGTAATTGATAATTGGTAATTAGTGATAGCGTAGAAGAATATAAACTGAAAATATTGACTAATATTCCCGCTAAGATAGCAATAACTTTTAGTCCTATTTATAGAATTTACGCTATTAGCTTGGAGTTTGCGACCTTAAGCGGATCTAAATAATTTCAATAATATGAACTTAATTCAAAACACATCTTCATTATCAAAAGTTAAACCAGAATATCGAAAACTATTAAATGAATTAAAAACAAAAATTGAAAATAGCTTTACTACAGATTTAATTGCTTATTACCTATTAGGAAGCATCGGACGTGGAGAGGATAAACCTGGTATTTCCGATATGGACACAGAAATTATTATAAAATGTCAAATTACCGATGAAGATAAAGTATGGTTAGATAAACTTAGAGCCGAAATTGAACCCAAATATCCTATTCTTGAGCGGCTTGATATTGATTTAATCGAACAGAAGGAATTTGATGAACCAGGTATAGAACAATTCAAATTTATTCTTAAAACTGATAGTGTCCTGATTTGCGGTCAAGATATTACAGCTTCATTTAAATCGTTTTCGCCAGGTTTAGAACTAGCTCAACTTTTAAATCATAAATACCGCGATTTACTTGAAGAACTAATAAATTATCTTCCCGAACCGGACAAAGAAGACCAAAATCATCCAGAATATATAAAAGACCATATACGATGGATAGCTAAAAAGGCATTACGTTTAAGTCTGGGTATTATCATGGTTGATGAACCATACTATACAAGAAGTATGGAAGAAATGGCGAAGAAATTTGCGGAAAAATATCCCATTTATCAATCTCAAATACAAAAAACTTTACTTCAATATCATCAACCGACAAATGATTTAGATGAAGCAATTGCCTTTTGTCACGAACTTAGCGAAACAATATATCAACTTGCGGATGAAAAATTAATCTAAACTAAAAAAAGACACGAAATCGGTGGATAATTTTATGGTTGAACAAATTTTAGTATCTGACGATAACTTCTATATCCCAGACGTTAACAAATTAGTTACCGAAGACGATACGCCTGTGGATAATTTTGCTTCCGAAAAACAACAACGGCTTTTAGTCGGTTCTCTTTACAGTTCTTTACAAAATCAAACTTTTATAGCAGCAGCAAATGTTGGAATCTATCATATATACAAACAACCTCCTATAGTTCCCGATGTGTTCCTCAGCTTCGATGTTCAAGTACCGGAAAACTGGTGGGAAAAACGCAATCGTTGTTATCTGGTTTGGGAATTTGGTAAACCTCCAGAAGTTGTAATTGAAATTGTCTCGAATAAAATCGGCGATGAATTGGGCGATAAACTAAAAACTTACGAACATATGCGAGTAAGTTATTACATAGTATATGACCCGACTCAGCAATTAGGAGAAAAACAGCTTCGGATATACGAGCTTGTTGGAAGACGTTTTAGAGAAACTTCGGAAACCTGGTTAGAACAAGTTGAACTAGGTTTAACTTTATGGGAGGGAGAATTTGAAGGAAGACAAGATACTTGGTTACGTTGGTGCTACCAAGATGGTACCGTTTTACCGACAGGAGACGAACGCGCTCAAACTGCCGAACAACGCGCCCAAACAGCACAACAACAAGCCGAAGATGAAAAACAGCAAAAACAACAAGCGCTTTCTCGTGCGGAACTTTTAGCTGAAAAATTGCGTGAAATGGGTGTCAATCCAGATGATTTATAAAAATATTATTTCGTTGCAACATACTTTTTAACAGCTTCCTTCCAAATTAAATAAGCTTTGCCGTTTAAATGTACGCCATCTGTCGTATATTTAACATCTAATTGATTTTCGGAATCTGCTAATTTAGAAAATACATCTATATATTGATAATTAAATTCTTTTGCTAATTCTTGCAATTGCGAGTTGAATTTAATTACCTTTTGATTATTTTCCAAAAAATAAGTTAAGTTATTATTTACCGGCAGAACACTTTGAATATATACTTCTGTTTGTGGAATTTTATTTTGAAACTCTTCTAAAATAATTTTATATTTACTCAATACTTCTTCTATTGATTTCTTTTCATTAACAAAATCATTAATCCCAACCATCAAAAAAATCTGCTTTGGCTTTGTCTGAATAATCGCATCCAAACGATTCAATATTCTTCGCGTTGTGTCGCCAGAAATCCCTCGATTGAGAATATGTTTATTTTCTAATAACTCTACCCATTCGCCTTCATCGGTTATACTATCTCCTAAAAATATAATAGAATCATTTGATTGCGTAAGTATTTCAAATTGACTCTTTTTATGTTTGTAATAAGAATTGATATTCAAATCGGTTTGAATATTTTTCTTACCCAGAGTTAAAAGTTTGCTTTTTATATAATAAATTCCACCATTTCGGAAAATTATAGAAAGTACAAACAATAAAACTAAAACATTAAAGCTTATAGAAATTAGCAGTAATAGGCTATTAAGATTGTAGTTCATCCTACTATTTTTAATTCTAAGAAAACTAATAAAGAAGCGCTTATGCATTTTAGAACACGCCAGTATTTCTAAATTCGGTATTACCAATAATTGAAATTTAAGCAATACACAACTTTGATTAATTAGGATTTTACTGGAATGAAATCATTTACATTGTCATTATTGATAAATTTTTGAATTCGCAACCAAACCTGTTCTAACAAATCCGGAGATTCAGTATCAAACCATTCAATTTGAGAATTTTTTCTAAACCAAGTCCGCTGACGTTTTGCGAATTGACGTGTATGTAAAACCGTTAATTCCTTCGCTTCATCTAAAGAAATATTTCCTGCTAAATATTGCTTTATCTCTTGATAACCCAAAGTGTTGAGTAAGGGTAAATCCTTGCCATACTTCTGACAAAGATATTCGACTTCCTCAACAAAACCATTCTCTACCATACTCTCGGTTCTACGTGCAATGCGATTTGTCAGGTGAGCAACATCGCAATCTAAACCAATTTGCAGAATCGGATAATCCGGTGGATTTTCTCCCTGCAACTCCGAAATAGGACTACCAGTAATATAAAATACCTCTAATGCCCTCAAAGTCCGGACAGAATCGTGGGGATGAATTTTTTGTGCTGCAAAAGAGTCAACTTGTTGTAACATAGCGTAGAGTTGGGTTTGACCAATGCTAATAAGTTGCGATCGCAATTCTTTCTGAGGTGCTACTCTGGGAATTTTCATCCCACGCACGATTGATTTAATATACAATCCAGTACCGCCGACTAGGAAGGTGGGAAGATGGGGAGATTGGGAGACAAGGGGAAAAGGAGACAAGGGGATGGGGAGAATATCTTCTAAACTTTGACCTTTAACCTCTAACCTTTGACCTAAAATCCTTTGTGCTTGTTGTTGATAGTCAGCAACCGTCATTGTGTCGATTGGACTGCATATATCAATTAAATAATGGGGCACTAACTTTTGTTCGGAAATTGTTGGTTTTGCGGTGCCGATGTTAAATTCCCGGTATACTTGGCGAGAATCAGCACTGACTATGATGGAATTACAGCGTTGAGCTAAAGCCAAAGCTAATCCGGATTTACCTGTTGCTGTTGCACCACAAATTACAATTAACATAAGGATTTCGATTTAATCTTTACTTATTGGGATTCCGTTTCCAACACTATTCCCCGTTCCCTGTTCCCTTTTTCACAACCCAACCTTCAATCTAAAACCTAAAACTATTCCCCTAAAAACAAAAAGAAATAATTTTTAACTTTTAACTTTTAATTTATAATTTTTTATCGACTAGTTTTTTCTAACTGGATTTTCGCGAGTCAAAGCCTTTATGTGCAGTCATAGAGCGTACTTATCCTTAGCTGGAATGAGTACAATTTCTCATAAATGCCATTATTTTAACCGGGTATTGCCAGAAGGATAAATTTCACTTCTAACACCTCTAGATTCCCCTGCAAGGCTTTTGTGCTAGAATCTGGGAGTGTTTTTGAGTTTTGAGTCTTTTTAGGCTACTTCAGCCCCAAGAATCAGGAGATTTTCATGACGAGCAGTTACAATGCCGAACAGATTCAAGTTCTGGAAGGTCTCGAACCCGTTCGTAAACGACCGGGGATGTACATCGGTACTACTGGTCCGAGAGGACTGCACCACTTGGTTTATGAGGTGGTGGATAATTCGATTGATGAAGCTTTGGCGGGTCACTGCACCCATATTGAGGTGGAACTCAACGCCGACGGTTCTTGTACTGTAACAGATGATGGTCGGGGTATTCCTACCGATGTACATACCAAAACCGGAAAGTCGGCGTTGGAAACTGTGTTAACTGTATTGCACGCTGGTGGCAAGTTTGGTAGCGGTGGCTACAAGGTTTCTGGTGGCTTACACGGTGTAGGTGTTTCTGTCGTAAATGCCCTTTCCGAATGGCTAGAAGTTACTATTTGGCGAAATAAGAAAGTTCATACCCAACGCTACGAACGCGGTGCTGCGGTTACGGAGTTGAAAATTGCTCCGAGCAAGGAAGATCGTACTGGAACCCGCGTTAGCTTCAAGCCAGATGCACAAATTTTTACTACCGTTACTGAGTTTGATTACAATACTTTATCCAGCCGTCTGCGAGAGTTGGGGTATTTGAATGCAGGTGTAAGAATTACGTTTACAGATAACCGTTTGGAATTGCTCAAAAGCGATACTCCCTATGTTGAAGTTTATGAATACAAGGGCGGAATTAAAGAATATGTAGCTTACATGAATGCTGACAAGCAGTCGCTGCATGAAGAAATAATTTATGTCCAAGGCGAACGTAATAACGTCCAGGTGGAAGTGGCATTACAGTGGAGTATTGACGCTTACTCGGATAGTTTGCTGGGTTTTGCCAATAATATTCGTACTGTTGATGGTGGTACGCACCTTGAAGGTTTAAAAACAGTTCTAACTCGGACTTTTAATAGCGTTGCTCGCAAACGCAACAAGATAAAAGAGAACGAGTCAAACCTCAGTGGCGAACACGTGCGCGAAGGTTTGACGGCAGTAATTTCGGTCAAAGTACCCGAGCCGGAATTTGAAGGACAAACTAAGACAAAACTGGGTAACACCGAAGTTCGAGGAATCGTTGATTCTTTTGTAGGAGAAGCTCTCAACGAGTATTTAGAATTTAATCCCAACGTTGTAGATACGATTTTAGATAAAGCAATTCAGGCATTTAAAGCCGCAGAAGCTGCCCGTCATGCGAGGGAATTGGTACGCCGTAAATCGGTGTTGGAATCTTCACCATTACCTGGTAAGTTAGCAGATTGTTCTTCTCGCGATCCGGCTGAATCAGAAATCTATCTTGTGGAAGGAGATTCTGCGGGGGGAAGTGCCAAACAAGGGCGTGACAGACGCTTCCAAGCAATTCTGCCTCTACGCGGTAAAATTCTCAACATTGAGAAAACCGACGATAGTAAAATTTACAAAAATAATGAAATTCAGTCTTTAATCACCGCACTAGGCTTGGGTGTTAAAGGTGAAGAATTTGATTCAACACAGCTTCGATATCACCGCATCATCATCATGACAGATGCTGACGTAGACGGAGCGCACATCCGAACTTTATTATTGACTTTCTTCTACAGATATCAGAAAGCTTTAGTCCAAGAGGGTTTCATTTATATCGCTTGTCCGCCATTGTACAAAGTTGAACGGGGACGCAATCATTATTATTGCTATAGCGAACGCGAATTGCAAAACTTGATTAACAACGAGCTGCCCCAAAACGCTAAGTACACAATTCAAAGATTTAAGGGTTTGGGTGAAATGATGGCAACTCAACTTTGGGACACCACCATGAATCCTGAAAGCCGAACTTTAAAAAGAGTGGAAATCGAAGACGCAGCAGAAGCCGATAGAATTTTCACAATTTTGATGGGCGATCGCGTTGCACCGAGGCGCGAATTTATCGAAACTCACAGTTCTAAACTTGATATGACGGATTTGGATATCTAATATCCACTTTGGTTCAAATTTTGAATTATTTATTGTTATTGGCGATCGGTAAGTGACTTTGAGGAGACAACACAATTACCGATCGCTTTTTTGATGACTATAAATTGGAGTAGCTGTCTGCTCTCGAATATATATTTTTAAACAATTGAGGGTTGATTATTTCATTTAATCAACTATAATTTATACTCCTAGAATCCGGAAAATTACTATATGCAGTTTGATTGACTAAATCATTGTAGTAACATAACGCAATTGATTCAAAGCAGATACTGAATATACTAAAAAGTAAATTTGTCAATCTTCCGGAAGAGGTAAGGTGAAAAATGAACAGAATATCCAGGATAGTAGCTTTATGATTTTTTGAAAATGTGTCAAAAGGTCGATGAATTTTGAGTATATATTACTGAGTTTCTATTCCTATAGAAGTATAATTATTTCTCCGGGAATAAGAAATACGCAATTGTAAAGTATACTGTCTTTTACGCTTGTTGCACTAAGGCGATCAATTTGGCATTTGTTCTAGGTAAAGGCAACTGCTAATTAACTAATGAACTGGCTTTTTCGATACTAAATGCAACGTTCTGCCGAACATGGTAATTGATTAAAGTATCTATGTATCAAGCTCCAAAATTTTGTCAAGAATCTTAAGGCTGAAATTTGAATGGTGCGTTAAGGTGTAGTTATAAGCAAGTGGATTCAATTGAACGGTTTGCTTAGCTACAAAGAGTAATCTTGGATGAGCATCTATATTTTCAGCCAAGAAATCCTAATAAAAGGTATAAGTATCGTAAATTACGATTTTGCCTTGCCTCTACTTGAATTGGATAGAGGGTAAAACAAGAACCGACGGTCGCGGTATCTACATCTAATTTTTACGAGAGAATATAACAACCGCAATGCATGACTTGTAAAGTCTTCATCAACATTAATCGCTCTAATTCAACCAGAATTACGAACGGTTGGGTAATTCCCTCTACGTAATGAAGTTGTATTTGTAGACTTGAAACATAAATATAACTGTATGAATGGTTCTTTTACATTGAGAATGTTCAGTGTAATTCCTTTTATTTTGGAAAAAATTACACAATATACCTACAATCTTCAATGTGTTTCTGCTAAAACAGACCATTAATAAGTTTATAACTTTATGGATACGACAGTCAGGCATAGTGCAATTTCTGTGAAACAGGCTACAATCGGAACAGTCTTTCTGGAAAATCTTACCCAAGTCATATTACTTTATATATGAGGGGGGTTGATGACCCGAAAGTTTAATTTTTCTAAAAACAAGTCGGAAGTTTTAAGTAACGACATTGATCGTGGTGTTTACTTTTCACAACGCCGGAAGTTACCCGAATTAAAAGCGACCATTAGACAGACAATGTGCTTTTTGTGTAACCACAGAGTTGGCACTTTGTTGTCTAAATGAAAGTAATTGATGGGCGTATAATGGTCGTACTTAAGTACAACCAATACAAAAACTTTCCACGTTTGTCGAAAAGTGGGCGATCGCCCGAATTATTTATAAAAACGTCTTTCTAGCTGTCTAACAAATAGCTGTATTGTCGGAAAAACACCACCCAAAGTAATTGATTCTGCAAGGAGCATGAGGAACGCGGCATGAACCAGGCTAACAACGTACTCGAAAATATTTATCAACCTAACCTGGGAGTGATAAATCGGCCCGAGATGGAGTTAGAAATCTTAATCGATGACGAAGAAGAAGAAGAAGATTTAGCTAATGAAGGTGAAGAAGAAGAATTTGTAGGGGCCTGCTGGCGGAGCTAACACAGCAAAAGCTGCAAAAGCTGCTAAAAGTCGTCGTCGGACACAAGCCAAGAAAAAGCATTACACCGAAGATTCAATTCGCCTGTATTTACAGGAAATCGGTAGAATTCGCCTTCTACGAGCAGACGAAGAAATTGAATTAGCACGTAAAATTGCCGATTTGCTCGAATTAGAGAGAGTCGGCGATAGATTAGTGCAGCAGTTGGAACGCCAACCCCAAGAGAGCGAATGGGCAGAAGCGGTACAATTACCTTTGCAAAAGTTCCGCTATCGCCTTCACGTCGGACGTAGGGCGAAAGACAAAATGGTTCAATCTAACCTGCGCCTTGTAGTTTCGATTGCTAAGAAATACATGAATCGCGGCTTATCTTTCCAAGATTTGATTCAGGAAGGTAGTCTTGGTTTGATTCGCGCTGCTGAAAAGTTTGACCACGAAAAAGGTTATAAGTTTTCAACCTACGCTACATGGTGGATTCGTCAGGCTATTACTCGTGCGATCGCCGACCAATCTCGGACGATTCGTCTACCAGTTCACCTTTACGAAACCATCTCCCGCATTAAGAAAACTACTAAGCTACTTTCTCAAGAAATGGGACGCAAACCCACTGAGGAAGAAATAGCAACTCGTATGGAGATGACTATTGAAAAGCTGAGATTTATTGCTAAATCTGCTCAGCTACCAATTTCTTTGGAAACTCCTATCGGTAAAGAAGAAGATTCCCGTTTGGGTGACTTTATCGAGTCCGATGGCGAAACACCAGAAGACCAAGTTTCTAAGAGTTTACTACGCGAAGACCTTGAAAAAGTTTTAGATAGTCTCAGCCCTCGCGAACGCGATGTTCTCAGATTGCGTTATGGCTTAGATGATGGTCGCATGAAAACTCTTGAAGAGATTGGACAAATTTTTAACGTAACTCGCGAACGTATTCGTCAAATTGAGGCAAAAGCACTTCGTAAGCTGCGCCACCCCAATCGTAATAGCGTTCTTAAAGAATATATCCGCTAGAAAATATTTAGATTAGGTCGTTTGTCATTATTAATTAATAACGAACGATTACAAAAAGACCTGGGAGTATTAATTATCTCTCAGGTCTTTTTCTATTTATAAAATAATTTTAAACCGTTAATATCGAATAGTATCCGATGTTTCAAAATTTACAGGATGCCCCAGAAGTGCAAAAAGCCTTGACCAGAAAAAAGTTCGATTAAAGCAGCAGCCAAAAAGCCAATCATTGCCAAACGACCGTTCCAAATTTCTGCTTGAGGAGTAAATCCCCAGCGCCAAGCATTACGTTCTTCAACAGTTGCAATTGGTGTTCTTGTTGAATCTGCCATAATTATTACTCCAAGCTGAATCTCTAATTATTCTTAATATACAGAAACATTGTATAGCAATTGTTTTAAATAATGCAACGTTTTACAACAATTGTGTGACTATTTATTGACATAGACAATATTTTGAGCTAGCCAAGTCCCCGATTTCGTGTTTTTTTGGCTCAGCTTTATTTATATATTTACTGCTCAGTTATATAACCGTTCGCAAATCCGGCGTTCCCTATTCCCTACCCAGACGAAATGTTTCGTTAATGAAGACGCAAGTACTTAATTAAATCTTTATAAACAAACTAGAGATGGAACCGGCAGAATAGACGGTTCCATCTCTAAAATAAATGAATTTTATGCAAACCTGAAAACTACAAGCTATTTATCAATTGCAACTTCGTGAACGGTGACAACTGTTTCATCCCGATTGAGTTCTACAGCCTTTTCTGCTTTATCATTTTTAGTTAATAAAGGTACGCTTTCCCCATTCAGACGTATCACTCGTTGATTGCTGGTGACAAGGGCTATTTCAGTTTCGGGTTTGACTAATGCGATACCGGCAAGGTTATCGGTTGGAACAGTAAATTTAAATGCTTGAGCGCCTAAGTCACCCCGATTGGCTAACTTCAATTTGCTTGCACTAATTTGTTTGGCATATCCTTCTTGAGTCACCAGCAATAAATTGCGGTTTTTCTCAAAGCTGGTACAGCCGACTATTTGATGTTGTTTACCTACGCGCAACGCTTGTAAACCAACAGCAGTACGCCCCATACAGGGAAGTTGTTCATCATTAACTTCAAAATGCAGCAGTCTCCCACCCGAACTAGCTAAAATTAAATGTTCGCCCTTGTTTACAAACTTAGTTAATAATAATTCGTCGTCCTCTTTCAGCTTCAAAATAGTAACTCCACGACGAGTTACATTAGTCAGTTCTTCTCCTAACAAACGCTTGATACGTCCCTGTTTAGTTAGAAGAACTAGGTGTGTATTAGATGAATTCTCAGGAATCAATAAACGACCAACAATAGATTCACCTTGACTTTGAGCGGTAGAAGTCAGCAAAGTGATAAGGGGCGTTCCCCTAGCTCCGCGTCCAGTTGTTGCCGGAATTTCTCCTATCTGTAACGGGTAAGCTTTACCACCGTTAGTTACAACTAGCAAGTCATTAGTCGTATTGGTTTCCTGAGCTTGAATAATGAAATCGTAATCGGGAACTCCGTTGTCAGATTTCGACCTTTTTGAGGATGAACTAATTCGTCGCACGTAGCCCCGCTGCGAAAAATCTAATGTCACATCTTCAACAGGTACCTGGGATTGTAGATTCCCAACTTTAGATTTAGCACCTTTATCTTTTTGGCTACCTTTATTCTTCTGCTGAGCAAATGCTTTATTATCTGGCTTTGCGACAAATTTACTGCGCCGCTTATCGTTATAAGAACGTTTTAAACTCCGCAAATCTTTTTTTAGACTTTTGAGTAGTTCTTTTCTATCGCCGAGTAGGTTACGTAAAGTATTAATTCTAGTTGCAAGTTCTTCGTACTCTTCCTCTAATTTCTGTCGCTCCATACCAGTAAGGCGACGTAAAGGCATGGCTAAAATTTCATCTGCCTGCACTTCACTCAACTCCAGTCTACTTATAAGACCAACTTTTGCAGTAGAACCATCGGGAGCCTGTCGCAAAATATCGATTACTTCATCTACTTGAGAAAGTGCCCCCAGCAAACCTTCTACCAAATGCGAGCGACTTTCTGCTTTACCTAATTCATGAGAATAGCGACGACTAAGAGTTTGTTCGCGAAAATCCAAAAACTCTTGCAACAACTGACGCAAACTTAACTGGCGCGGTTGTCCTTCAACTATTCCTAAAAGAATTGCCCCAAAAGTAGTTTGCAGCGCACTCTGCTGATACAAATAATACAAAACTTCCTGGGGATTAGTATCGCGCTTCAACTCGATAACTACCCGCATTCCATCGCGATCGCTCTCATCGCGAATGTCACCAATTCCGGTTAATCTGCCTTGATTGACTAAATCGGCAACTTTTTCAATCCAACCTGCCTTATTCACTTGATAAGGCAATTCTGTAATTATAATGGCGGTGCGTCGTTTGTTACCTCGTCCTATGGGGACTTCTTCAATATTGGCAACTCCCCGCAGCAAAATACCACCTCTACCCGTGGTATATGCTTCGTTAATACCATCTTTCCCGACAATTTCTCCACCAGTAGGAAAATCAGGACCGGGTATAATTTTAAATAATTTTTCGTCAGATAAGGCAGGGTTGTCAATCAAAGCAATCAACCCATCCACCACCTCACCTAAATTATGCGGTGGAATATTCGTAGCCATACCTACGGCAATTCCGGCACAACCATTGAGTAATAAAAACGGTAACTGTGCGGGTAAAACTGTTGGCTCTTGCTGAGAATTATCAAAGTTGCCGATAAAGTCTACCGTTTCTTCACCAATTTCGGCAAGCATTCCCTCATGGCTAATAGATGCCAGACGGGTTTCCGTATAGCGCATCGCCGCCGGTGGGTCATTATCTACACTACCGAAGTTACCGTGTCCTCCCAACAAAGGATAACGGCAAGAAAATGTTTGTACTAAACGGACTAAAGCATCGTAAACCGATTGATCTCCGTGGGGGTGATATTTACCCAGCACGTCCCCAACTACACGAGCGCATTTTCGGTAAGGTCTATCCGGAGTTAAACCGAGTTCGTGCATGGCGTACAGAATTCGCCGGTGAACCGGCTTCAAGCCATCGCGCACGTCTGGTAACGCCCGCCCCACGATTACACTCATGGCATATTCAAGATAAGACCTTTGCATTTCTGTATGCAAGGCTGTAGTGATTACCTGTCCCGTCGAGAGAAGGTTTAACTGTTTTGCCATGAGTTTTTTCCCTGAACTTTTACTACACAAATATTGCCGTAACGTTGGTGAGCAGCAACCTTATTTATAACGGATGAAATACCCTTCATCGCCCCCATATTGATATTTATGTCTTATTTCTAGACGTAGTATTATCCTTATTTACAAGGATACAAATTGTTTTATTGAATATAAACCCGGTATAAATCGTGCTATCTTCAATCCTTTATCCCCCTCCAAATACCAAGAACGCAACTAATTGCCATGAAAACTGTTTTGATTGTCGAAGACGATCTTGTTAATGCCCGTGTTTTCTCAAAAATCTTAACGAAACGCGGAGGCTTAGGTGTTAAACACACTGAAGATGTAGACGAAGTAATCAAAATTGCCCAAGCAAAAGAAGCAGACATTATTTTAATGGATGTTTCTCTTTCTAGAAGCGTTTACGAAGGTAAATCTGTTGATGGTATCAAGATTACACAAATGTTGAAATCTGACCCTCAAACAGCAGCATTACCTATTATCTTGGTCACAGCTCACGCTATGGAAGGCGATCGCGAAAGCTTTCTTAAACAAAGTGGAGCCGATGGTTATATTTCCAAACCTGTGGTGGATCACCAACTGTTTGTCGAGCAAATCATCGCACTTTTGCCGTCTGACAATAACCCGAATTAAAGAACCACAACAAAGCAAACAGTCGCTTGCTCGTTGGAACCACTGCTACCAGATACAGCCCGTTAATTCTAAAGCCTGCCCATTCAAGGGGCAGGCGATTTATAGACAGGTGCATCTGGGTACGAGTACCTTCCTATAACAAGCTTTTAAAGCTTATTGCCCCAATGCCGGAGATTGTAACCTTCATAATATATATGTACTATTAGATGTACTTTAAAGCAATACCGCCATTAATACTAATAGCGAGCAGGATTACAACTATATAAAATAATACTTTACTCGCTATTAATACTACTGAAGTAAAAACTATTCTCCGGTAGGTTCGGAAGGGGGTTCTGCATTTAAAGCAGCTTGGATACTAGGTAGTTCCAAGAACTTCTTAGTATCAGAGAGTAAACGATTGCCCCAAAGATTTTCCTTAAGAAATTCTAAGTTAGCGTACCGTGGATCGATGCGGATTGCAGCTTCACCCATTGCTAAACCTCTTTGGCGATCGCTTTGATTGCCTAAGCCGTATAAAGCAACGGCTAATGCCAGCTGAGGTTCGGCAGCAGGCTGTTTAACATTGTTGGCTTTAGTAATAGCTTGCTGCCATTGATTTATAGCATTTTTGATATCGCCTTGTTCGTACATAATTAATCCAATATTGTTCACAGCAGGCCAAAAATCTTGCTTGTAAACAATTGATTTTTTGTACTCAACAACAGCTTGGGGTAATTTACCCAGCATATAGTAAGCATTGCCTAAATCAAACAACCCTTCTGGGTCTTTAGGATTTATTTTTAAACCCGTTTTGTATTCAGCAATAGCCGATTGGTATTTTTCTTGTTGAAAGTAAGCAGAAACCCAAAGCAAAATAAGTCTCAGCATTTTTAGGATTAAGACTCTGTGCCTTTTGTAAAGCACTAGTAGCTTTATCGAGTTCTTTGGATTGTAAGTATAATCCTCCTAATAAGAACCATACTTTGTCACTGTTAGGAGCAAGTTGAGTCGCCAATCGTGCCCGTGGCATTGCCAAGTCGAACTGACGAAATTGTGCTAGTTGTGCGGCTTCCTGCGCCAAAACTAACCCTTGTTGTTCCAACTTTGCCCCGTCAAGCTGCACCGTATGAGGTACTAATGCTTGGGCATTAACTGATTGAGATACACTTAAAAAGCTACACAGAAATAGAAAAGAAATCAATCCAACACGTTTAGGCACACTACCACCACCTATTTGCCATAAATTAAGCAATCTTTCAGATAGCTTAAACCATCCCGGCTGTGGATGACAGCTATTCTTTTCGATCGTTTGTCTTTTGTGTAATTCCTTAATGGTCATTTTTTCGTATTTAAGATTTGGGTTACTGTAGGCGTGAAAAACGAATTAATTATGACTAAAGTCACCACCAAAGGTGAAGCCATATGTAAGCTGAAAAAGCTACTATTAAAGAAGTATTCAAATACAATTCGCTCTTTTTCGATTTTAGAAGTACGATTTAAACGCCTTGCGCGAAGGTAGATAGTCTAACGTTGGTTTACATATGACTGAACCAAACAGGCTTCCTTTGTAAGACTTTGCTTCAATCTATCAGTTCCGTAAAGCATATCCCACTTTACCTTACCCAAACTCTTTACATTTTTTATCGCTGCTGTTATGGCTACACATATAGAAATTCCCGTAATCGGCAAAGTAAAACGATTACCTCGTTGGCTCGGCGTTTTGGCAGCAGGAATTGTAATTGTTGGTGCAACGACTACCTATGTTGTCGTCAATCGAGCCAACAATAAACTAGATATAGCAGAACTCACCGTACCTGTAGAAGACAAAAATGTCACTCTACTTTTGAGTGCTAGTGGAAAAGTTGTGCCAGTTCAAAGCGTTAATATTAGCCCGAAAAACCCCGGTACGGTTACTCAATTGTATGTAGAACAAGGCGATAAAGTAAGCGTGGGGCAGATTCTTGCCAGAATGGATAGTGCAGATATTCAAGCGAGAATTTTACAAGCTCGCGCTAATTTAGCACAACAGGAAGCAAAATTAGACCAACAAAAAGCTGGTTCTCGTCCCCAAGAAATTGCTCAGGCTAAAGCACGTTTGTCACAAGCACAAGCACAATTAGACGCAGCTCGTTCGGGAAATCGTTCCGAAGAAATTGCTCAGGCACAAGCACAGGTAAATGCTATTAAAGCAAAGGTAGATTTAAGCAATCAACGAGTTAGACGTTACCGAAACTTGTATAACCAAGGAGCAATTGAAAAAGACAAATTAGATCAATTTGTTAGTGAAGATAGTACCGCTCAAGCAAACCTACTCGAAGCTCAAAAAAGATTAGCTTTATTAAAAAGCGGTAGTCGCCCAGAAGAAATTGCTCGACTCAAAGCAGCAGTAGAAGAGGCAAGCGCTCAACTACAGCTATTAGAAAATGGTTCTCGTCCCCAGGAAATTGAGAGTGCAGCAGCAGCAGTTAGTGCAGCACAAGCGCAACTTAAAACGGAGCAGGTAAATTTAGATAACACAATTATCCGCGCTCCTTTTTCAGGTATTATCACGCAAAAGTTTGCAAATATCGGTGCATTTGTCACGCCGACAACCTCCGCCTCTAGCAGTGCATCAGCCACATCCAGTTCCGTAGTTGCTCTTGCCAAAGGATTAGAAGTATTAGCAAACGTACCCGAAGCCGACATAGCCAGAATCAAGGTAGAGCAGGAAGTAGAAATCGTTGCTGACGCTTATCCAGACCAAGTTTTCAAAGGAGGGGTACGTCTAATTGCTCCTGAAGCCGTAAACGAACAAGGAGTAACATTATTTCAGGTTAGAGTTGCAATTAAGACAGGATTAGACAAATTGCGTTCCGGTTTAAATGTCAACCTGACTTTTTTAGGTGATGACGTAAATGCTTTATGGATACCAACAGTTGCTATCGTCACAGAAAAAGGTCAAACAGGTGTATTAGTTCCTGACAAAAACAACAAAGCAAAATTCAGCGAAGTCACAATTGGTTCCCAAGTAGGAAACGAAACTCAAATATTAGAAGGATTAAAAAAAGGCGATCGCATTTTCACCACCCCTCCGGATGATTACAGAATCCAGAAAAAGTTAGAGAAACGCGACGATTAGGGAGGATGGGGTAGAGGGGGTAGAGGGGGGAGAGGGGGTAGAAAAAATTCCTAACTCCTAACTCCTAACTCCTAACCACTAACAACTAACAACTAACAACTAACCACTAACAACTAACCACTAACAACTAACCACTAACAACCAACAAATGAACTTCGCAGAAAGCGTACAAATGGCAGGAAAAACCCTGCTCTCAAATAAATTACGTAGTGCCCTGACAATGTTAGGTATTGTGATTGGGAATGCTTCGGTAATTGCCATGATTGGTATTGGTGAAGGGGGACAAAAGTTTGTTAATAAACAGTTGGAATCTCTAGGACCAAACGTACTATTTGTAATTCCAGGAAATCAAGAAACTCAGCGAATTACCTTTGAGATTCCTAAAACCTTAGTATTGGCAGATGCCCAAGCTATTGCAACTCAAGTTCCAACTGTAGCGGGAGTTGCGCCGGAGTTAAATCGAAGGTATGTAGTCACTTACGGCAATAGAAACACCGATGTAAATATAATCGGCACTACTCCAGGTTTTCCACTAGTGCGGGATTTTGAAATTGCCGAAGGACGTTTTTTTAATGAAATAGATATCAAACGTAGCAATCAAGTAGTTGTACTAGGTGCCGATTTAGCAGAAAAACTTTTCGGTAGCGCTAATCCTTTAGGAAAGCAAATGCGGGTTAAAAATACCAGCTTTCAAATTATTGGAACATTAGAGGGAAAAGGTTCGGGATTAGGAGGTGCTAATTACGATGAAGCCGCATTGATACCGATTACAACTTCAGCAAATCGACTCGTAGGAAAAAATTCTCCCTACGGAATTGCCCTAGATTATCTTGTGGTTTCTGCCAGAAATAGCAAAAGTGTAGACGCAGCAGAGTTTCAAATGAGGAATTTATTACGCTTGCGACACAAAATAACTGGTGAAGATGATTTTACCGTTCGTTCTCAAAAAGATGCACAACAAACAGTTGGTCAAATAACTGGTGCATTAACAATTATGTTAGCTGCAATCGCCAGTATTTCTTTGTTTGTCGGCGGCATCGGCATTATGAATATTATGCTCGTTTCCGTTACCGAAAGAACTCAAGAAATCGGACTAAGAAAAGCAATTGGTGCAACTCAACAAGATATCTTATTGCAGTTCACGATCGAAGCAGTAATTGTTTCAGCCGTTGGAGGCTTTATTGGAACTACTGTTGGCGTTGGCGGCATTTTTATAGTAGCAGCTTTAAGTCCGTTAGAAGCCGGAATTTCAACTGTAGCAATACTTTCCGCCGTTGGTGTTTCTGGTGCGATCGGTTTATTTTTCGGCATAATTCCCGCACGTCGCGCCGCCAAACTCGATCCAATTGTTGCTTTAAGAAGCGCGTAATCAGTGAACAGTTAACAGTAGCTTTGTTCCCAGTCTCCGGCTGGGAATACATTTCAAGAGGCTCCGCCTCCAGATAATGGATTGCTAATTAATAACTTCTAACTCTCAACTCCTAACTCCCAACTTATTAAATCTAAAATTTTACAACTCCTAATTCCTAACCACTAACTACTAACTACTAATGACTAATATAATAATTCGCTTAGAAGATATTTTTAAAATTTATGGTAGTGGGGCAACTGAGGTAAAAGCATTAAATGATGTCAATTTAACTGTCGAAGAAGGGGAATATTGCTCGATTATGGGGCCCTAGCGGTTCTGGTAAGTCTACTGCTATGAATATTATCGGCTGTTTGGATCGTCCCAGTTCAGGAAGTTATTATTTAGATACTGTGGATGTGGCGCAAATGGATGATGCCCAATTAGCACATATTCGTAATCGAAAATTAGGTTTTGTTTTCCAGCAATTCCACCTGTTACAGCAGCTTTCAGCATTAGAAAACGTCATGCTACCAATGCTTTACGCTGGCGTAGCTAATTCTGAAAGACGAGATAGAGGAATTGAAGCTTTAAAAAAAGTTGGTTTAGAAAACCGCGTCAATAACAAACCAAATCAACTGTCAGGGGGACAACAGCAACGAGTGGCGATCGCCCGTGCTATTGTGAATCGTCCCGTTGTACTTTTAGCCGACGAACCTACTGGCGCACTTGATTCTAAAACAACTCAAGAAGTACTAGATATTTTTACCGAGCTTAATTCTACAGGAATTACCGTAGTGATGGTAACTCACGAGCCAGAAGTTGCACGTCAAACACAGCGTATTGTTTGGTTTCGCGATGGCGAAGTTATACACTCAAATTTAACTGCTGATGATTTGAATACTGTTGCAGTTTCTTAATCAGGTCAAAGGTTAAAGGTTAAAGGTTAAAAATTAGGGACAATCAAAAAATAATTTATTCAATAAGGGTAGTGGGAGCATCTTGCTCCCTAGCCCGAGGGAGCAAGATGCTCCCACTAGAAAATAGTTATGTTTCTATAATTTTTGAAATAACTAATTCCCATGCCCAATGCCCAATGCCCAATTCTCAACCAAAATTTTTAACAATTTCCACCAACTCTCGGGGATGATGAATTAAAAAATCTGGATTCTCTTTGGTTAATGCTGCTTCGGAATTAAAACCCCAAGTAACGCTAACTATTTTGATTTGAGATTTTTTCGAGGCTTCGATATCTCTGGTTTCATCCCCTACATATATGACTTCTTGAGTTTTGATCTGTTTTTGTCTCAATATATTGTTAATTATTTTGGTTTTGCCAAAAATTGTGACTCCAGGATGAACAAACTCAAAAAGGTTATCTAAATTATTTACTTTCAGAAACTCTTTGACGTTATCTTTAGAATTGGAAGTTACGATACCTAATCTATTTCCATCGTTTTTGAGTTCTGTTAAAGCTTGCGGAATTCCCTGAATCGGTTTTAGTTCAGGAATTTTATTCTTTAACTCTCTCTTAACCTTTTTGAGTAGAAAAGGCATTTTAAATAAAGGAATCCCAGAATACTTAAATATTTCTCTAGAAGTTAAATTTTTAAGGATTACGAATTCTTCTGAAGTAATTTGGGCGTAATTAAATTCTACAGCTAAATTATTAGCAATACTTACTAGCGCATCTACTGTATCCGCGATTGTGCCATCAAAATCAAAAATAATTACTTTCTGGATCATTCAATTTTGGATTTTGGATTCTAGATTTTGAATTAACCTTATGTCTAAAGCTAAGGGCTTGAAAAAACAATAAAAATAATTATTTTTTCTATATATAAACCCTGTTAATAGGCAACCTTTAACTTACTTACTAAAAGCTCGGGGGTTATAACCGATTAGTAGTTGATGTGGGTTGACGCGATGCTTCAAGATTAGCACGGGCATTCCTTCGTAACATTTGTGGCTTAATTCGCCGTAATGCCGATGCCGGAAATTGTTTGTCCCACTCTTCATCTGTGATTCTGGCTAATTCTATCAGCTTGGGAGCAATATTCCCAGAGTAAGGTTGAAATTCTTGCACGTCAGTAGGATTCGCAAAACGTTGATTCCAAGGGCAAACGTCTTGACAAATATCGCAACCTGCCACCCAACCTTCTAACTTGGGTGCAATATTTTCAGGTAATTCATCATCGCGATTTTCAATAGTATGATAAGCAATGCAGCGATTGGCATCTACTACAAATGGTTGTCTAATTGCATCGGTGGGACAACTTTCAATACATTTAGTACAGCTTCCGCAATGCTGGGTATGGGGAGTGTCGGGAGTTAATTCCAAATTTGTGAGAATTTCTGCCAAAAATACCCAAGAGCCGTATTCTCTTGTAATTACATTCCCATTTTTAGCAATCCAACCGATCCCCGCTTGCTGTGCCCAAACTTTATCTTGAATTGGTGCTGTATCTATATAATGTCTAGTTTTTATTTCTTCACCGAATGACTGCAACCAAATTGAAAAAGCTTTCAATTTTTTCTGCACAATTTTGTGATAATCCCTTCCCCATGCATACCGAGAAATTTTTCCGTATTCTTTTTCTTGGGGACGTTGATGCTCTGTATAGTAATTTAAGGCGACACAAATTAGCGATCGCACTTCTGGCATAACTAATTTTATATTTTGACGCTTGGGATTTCGCATCCATTCCATGTCGGCATGATACCCCAGCGCTAACCATGATTGTAATCCTTGCACTTGAGTCTCTGTATCATTTACAGCTGCTATACCAACTTTATGGAACCCCAAATATAGCGCTTTTTCTTTAATTTGTATGCTGCTTAAGGAGGATGATTGATTCATTTATCTTATTTTAAGATTTGCCCGAAAACGGCACCCCTATCATATACCGCTATTATGATCCCCAGTTTTAAAATTGCAAATCGATTCATATGTAAATATTATTTGCAATTTGTAAAGTTTCTATGCACAATTACAAGTGGAAGGTAAAGCAACATACAAACACACCTTCCGAATGTGAATAGTTCGCTACAAAATTTACCGTCCAACAAATGGTGCCTGATATGACTTTCTCTACAGATTCAATAAAGAACGGTTTTTCCAACGCTTTCGACTACGACACTAAGTTGATTGATGCGGTAAATTCCACCGTGAATGTATTCAAAAGCCTTTCGGTAGACGATCAATTAGCAGTGTTGTGGTTTGCATATACCGAAATGGGACGTTCGATTACTCCTGCTGCTACAGGTGCAGCACGCTTGCAGTTAGCTGAAGGTTTGCTTTCACAAATCAAGCAATTGTCTCACGGCGAACAGTTACAGGCTATGCGCGATTTAGCTGCAAAAAATAACACTCAAATTTCTCGCTCTTACGGTATTCTCAGCGCAAACACAAAGTTAGCTTTCTGGTATGAATTATCAGAATTGATGGTTAAAGGCTTAGTTGTGCCAATGCCATGCAATTATCAATTGTCTCGCGATGGCTCACAAGTATTGGAAGCTGTTAAGGAACTTGATTTTGGTCAACAAATTACAGTTCTTCGCAAGATTGTTACCGATATGGGCGTTGATTCTTTAGCGTAATACCGCACCGCTATATTTTTCAATGCAGCTACAGGCATATTTTTTAATCGTACTGCCTCAATCAAAACTTATTTCTTCTAGCTTAATACAACCGTAGATTGTGGGGTGGGAATTATTTTCCACCTTACAATAATTTTGGGGAACAGGGAATGCCGGATCTGGAAACATCTTTTTAATCCAAAATCCAAAATCCTGTTAGCGAATAGATTGCTTGCGTTATCTACCTATAGAAGTAGTTCGCTTAAAGTAGATTATCTCTCAAGCAGCTTTCGGAGTTGCTAGCAAATGTATTCAAATAATCAAAATAAGCAATCGATACAGGAGATTTCATTTTGGCAGTACAATCGAAAGAATTTACCCAAATTAAAGGAATCAGCGAAACCAACGATACAAGAGTATTTTCAAAGTTTGAATGCAGGTGATTACGAAAAAACCGTTTCCTTATTTGCAGAAAACGGTGTAATGCATCCTCCATTTGAATCTGGAATTGTGGGAAGAGATGCAATTTTGAGTTATTTAAACAAGGAAGCAATCGATATTAAAGCTTGCCCTCGTGAAGGTACAAGCGAAACCTTAGAAGACAACCTCACCCAAATTAAAATTGCGGGTAAAGTTGAAACTCCTTGGTTTGCAGTAAATGTATCTTGGTTGTTTATCCTAAATGAATTTCAAATTTTGGATGTGAAAATTAAACTTTTGGCTTCTCCGCAAGAATTGCTTTCCTTACGAAGATAAAATTCTCCAATCAACGAATAAATCAACGAAAATCAGCGGATATTAAATAGTATGAAACATAAGTTAGTGTCAACAATCATCAACTATTAACTTTTGGTTGCTGTAGCTTGCTGTAGAGAACGTACTAATAATCTCCGCCCTAACTCTATACCAGAAGGAGCGCATTGCCAGTCGGGATGAGCAGTCATTAGTAAGCTATCTAAAGTCTCTTGGTCGAATAAATGCCAAACTGGGGCATTATCTACTTCTATTTCGATGGCGTAGCAGTTGCTGCTAATACAGTGAATTATACAACTGCTAGCAACTCTTTCTAAAGTCATTTGTTCGCCGGGTTGAAGCGAGCGAAATTGTTTCATTGCCTGCTTGATTTCATCCATAGAAGAAACCAATAGTCCGGGAATAGCCACTATTAAACTACTTTCCCCATTGACTTTAATCCAATAATGACGGCTGGGATCTATTCCTTCTAACCAAGGTGACTCATCATCTAAACGGTAGCGCGGTGACAAACAGAACGAGGCTTTCATACGCATCGTTAATAATTTTGGTATTAGGGACTCAAATAATTTTTAGCTTTAGACACTTGGTAAAGTACGAGAACCATTTTTAAGTATTTTTAAGTATTTTTAAATAATTTATTTATGGTCGCGCATATTTAGCAGTACCTAACTCTTAACTGGTGAATTACGACGGTGCAATTTACCGACTTAAAGCAATTAGTCAAAAGTGCAGCCACTTTCCCATTATTTGATGATTCCCAGACATAAATCAAACAAATTTAGTAAAAGTTATCATTTTAATAAACTATTGTTAACTTAAGTGATTATTAGTGCTTACGCAAAACTCCCTAATTCCGAAGCGAAGTTAGGGGATTTGAGTATATATTTTATTGTGACGTTGAAAATTATGTTTTTAGTCCTCTTGAGAGGACTTTTACTGTTAGACAGGGACTTATAGCCCCTGACGGATGGGAAAGCAGCCAAAAAACTTGTACAACTTATTTGTCTTCAGATTTTAGAATTTAATTGGTGTAACACTTAGTATTCTAAAGGGGTTTTTTAAATTAAGGTGTAAGAGCGAACAGTAGTTTAACCAATCAATTGTTAACTTTCTGTTGTTGTGCTGTTTCTGGCAAACTAGCTTCTAATTTGAGACAATTACCGCCATCTACCTGTAGTTCGTACTCAACCTTGTCCATCAAACGGTTCATAATCAACCAACCATAGCCTCCTTCTTGTTTTTCTACAGGAGAAGGAGGAAAGTAAGTTGACATATCATAACCTTCACCTTTGTCCCAAACTTCTAAAGCTAAATCCCTTTGTTTTAGTTCCAAGCGAATCAAAATGGGAACTTGAGGTTGTTCCTTGTGAGCGTGACGGACTACATTCGAGTATGCTTCGACTAAAACTAAGCGCAAACGATTTGATTGTCGCTTCCAATCAACCGATTCTCCTAATTCTGCTTGTAAGCATCCAAGTAGCCAGTCTTCTACAAGATTTAAATACTTCAAGTCACTTGGTACGTGAAGCTCGCTTTTCATTATTTATAAAACCTCTAGTGAAAGTATAGTTTGATCGTCCTCTTGAACTTCGGTATCAATATGGATACGACTGAGTAATTTATTCAGGCTAAGTGGTTTTTCTTGCTCGAGTAATAATTGCCAAAGTCCTTCTTGGTTAAGCATAGAGCGCGTCAGCGATTCAATACCATCTGACGAAGAGTTACACAGATCAGTTTTCATTGAAACTTGAGCTTCAGTAATTCCATCACTTGCAAGCAGCAAAGTATCTGACTGAGCAAGAACCCATTCTCCAGCGTTTGCTTTCCAATCCGGTAATATACCCAAAGGAATTCCACGAGTTTTCAGAAATGATGGTTCTTCTAGTTTTGAATCTTTCTGGGAACAGACTATTGGATAAATATGACCGGCGTTAGCATATACTAGCTGTCCAGTAGTGGGAGAATATCGAGCTAATACCATAGTAATAAAGTAATTATTACTAACGAGGTCATCACCTAAAGCCTCGTTTAAATTTTTCATGACGATATTTGGCATTGCAGGTGTTTCTTGAGATAATTCCCGACGCAGCACCGATATTGCACTAGCCATAAACAGTGCAGCAGGAACGCCCTTACCGGAAACATCACCCACAGCCAACCATAAATCGCCCTTGGGATGAACGAAAACTTCAAAGAAATCTCCCCCTACTTCCCGAGCGGGGTAGCAGCAAGCTTGTACTTTTACTCCTTCTATTTCTGGTAAACTTTGCCGTAATAAATTGTGCTGAATTTGGCGAGCAACTTCTAATTCAGCATGAATCTGTTCTTGCTTTTGCTGGAGACGTTGATAAAGTTTTGCCTGAGAAAGAGCTAACGCAGCTTGTTCGGCAACACCGGAAATTAATTCAATATCTTCATCCTGCCAATTGCGCTCGCCATGTTGCTGATGAAGAACAAGTATTGCTTGTAAATGTTGTTGATAAATTAGCGGTACTGCTAGTTGCTGAAATTCCCCGTCATCTGAAGTAAATTGAGCTACTTCATAATTACGACTAGCGAGAACTTTTTCCATTAAAGAAGTAGGATTAAAGCTGCAATTTTCGGCATCAGTATTATCACTGCTATAGAAGAATTCATCTAGTGCTAATTGTTCATTTTCAATCGGTCTGAGTATACAACAAGCCGCTGCAAAAGTTTCTCCAATTGTTGCCACAATTTTTTGCAGCATACTGCGGTAATCTAAAGATTCCCGAATCGCTGTTGTGACTGCATTAACTAAGGATTCTCGCCGCAGAGAACGACGTAAACTAAAAGTTCTTTTTTTTACTAATCGATAAGTTTGGGTAGCTTGTTCGACTAGGGAGCGGAGTTGATCTGGCTTCCAAGGTTTGGTAATGTACCTAAAGACTTGACCTGAGTTAATCGCTTCAACTAAATCTTCGACATCGGTAAAACCTGTAAGCAGAATCCGAATTGTATCTGGAAAAGGCTCTACAGTCAGACCGAAAAATTCAGTCCCGTTCATCTCTGGCATTCGTTGGTCAGAGATAATCACAGCCATTTCGCCTTCTTTGTCTAAAATTTCAAGGGCAGTACGAGCATCACTAGCCTTAAATACTTTAAAATCTCGCCTAAAAGTGCGGTAAAGTAAATCTAGATTATCTAGCTCATCATCTACCACCATCAATTTGAGTTTGCCTGCCTCAATCTCGGTCATAGTTGACTTTTATTTTTATATATTTTTCCAAGGCAAGGAGGTATAATTTTGATTAAATTCATCTTGCCTGTTATACCAGTTGGGAACAAAAAGGTAGTTATTAACACCTCTCCACAGTCCTAACACAAAATTAAAAAAATGTAATTTTTTTATCTCGGTCGAATCTCCTTATATATACTTAGACGATATTAAAGAAAAAGCTACCCTACCAATCCGGAACGTAAAGCACGGACAGCTGCTTGAGTGCGATCGTCGGCGCATAATTTGTTCAAAATATTACGAACGTGAGTTTTCACAGTTCCCACTGTAATGTAGAGTCTTTCGGCAATAATCGCGTTACTACAGCCTTCTACAATTAGCTGCAATACTTCTAATTCTCTTTCGGTAAGAGTATAAGGTTCAATCGTATCTTCATTATCCTTCGCTTTGCCAAACTCAGATTTTTCCGCAAATTGATTAGTTCCCGACGCTGACTGAGATGTCGGTGGATTTTCTTGCGCTTGCTGCAACACAATGCGGGCGATCGCCGGGTCAATCCAAGCATTACCATTGTGAGTATGGCGCACCGCTTCAAGCAAGTTATCGTATTTGTCCTTCATGCAATAAGAATCTGCACCAGCCGCGAAAGCTGCAAGTACTGCTTCTTTACTATCGCGTAAAGTTAAAATCAAAATTTTAGTTAACAATCCTGGTGCTATTGATTTGGCTTCTCGGGTTAATTCAATGCCATCTTTGTCAGGTAAACCGATATCTACGATTGCTACATCTGGTTGCAACGTTTTTAATATTTGTAGTCCGTCGTTTGCATTAGCAGCTTCTCCTACTATTTCAAAATCAACATTACGCTGTAATGCCGTCCGAATACCCAAACGAGTTAGATCGTGATCTTCAATTAAAGCAACGCGAATTTTAGTCATGATAAATTTTTGCCCATTAAACTATTAACTGTAAAATTGAGTTTACTAAAAAGTCTATTAAGATACAGTTTCCTTAATATCTGTACGATTGATGCCATAAAACTCACCTTCGACGATTGATATATTATTGATGTTGGTATTTATAACCCATTATTACAAACGCTATATTTATACAATTTGATTTAGTTACGCCTCATTTAACAGCATCGAATGCAAGAAGAGAGTCTAAATAATATAGAATCAATCGGATGCGAGTTAATTAGCGACAATACCCCTGAGTGGTTAATATTACCATTACAACCGTATTTGTGTCTTAAAAGATTTAGGCTAGCGGGTCAACTAAAATATATTTCTATTAATTTTTTGACCTCCTTTGTTAAAAGTATACTGGCGTTTTGAAAGATGCCGTCAGTTTGTTTGCAATTACTTGTTTGAAGATGTGTTTCTAAATGCTACTTAGAATACAAAGTTATAAAATAATTGATGAATTTTAAAACTTAAGTATTTCTAATTATTTTTTGCTTAAATAATATGTAGTAAGTTCGGCTACAAATTACTGTCAAAATAATTAGCTTCGTTTGTCAATATCAGTATGTCGATCTTTGCAGCAATTGATGAGGCTGTAGCCAAAACTGCAACACAAACAATAAAGGAACAAATTTGATAAACTAGCTTCTTAGTTGACTTGGTGTGAGGCGAATTTGGATTAAACATGATTAAACCGCCTAAAGAATTTTCGGTTTTAGGACTACCAATTCATGTAGCTACGAATTACCCAGGCTACTTGTTAGAACGTTTGCAACTTCATATTGGAACTCATGTAGTTACGCTGAATGCAGAAATGACCATGCAAGCGGAATGTAATGAAACCCTTGCGACAATAATTAAAGCCGCCGACTTGGTAATTCCGGACGGGGCTGGGATAGTTTTATATTTACAATTGCTTTTAAAACAAGATGTGCGTCGAATTCCAGGAATTGAACTTGCAGAGGCACTGTTACGCGAAATTGGGCAAAATTCTCCTGATTCAACGGTGTTTTTCTATGGAGGGAAGCCCGGTACAGCAGCAGCAGCAGCACAATTCTGGCAAGGACAAATACTTAATTTAAATATAGTAGGAACTTACTCGGGATATCATTCCCCAGAAGAAGAAGAACAATTACACTCCACTCTGGCTAAAATACAACCGCAAGTTATTTATGTCGGTTTGGGAGTACCGCGTCAAGAATTATGGATAAAGGAAAACCGTCATTTGTGTCCCCAAGCTACTTGGGTTGGTGTGGGTGGAAGTTTTGATATTTGGTCAGGAGCCAAAACCCGTGCCCCTGCTTGGTTAGGCGACAACAATTTAGAATGGCTATATCGTCTTTATCAAGAACCTTGGCGATGGCGACGAATGTTAGCTTTACCAAAATTTGCCTTTAAAGCTTTGATTTACGGCATTAAAACCAAAGGAGCTTGAAGCTGGGGAAATTCTAAAAGTAGAGAGTAGAGAGTAGAAAATGGACGGTTGAGCAACCAGCCTTATGATAATAAGAGCGGAGGAAGGCAATTACTTACTACTCCTAACTCCTAAATCCTAACTCCCTACTCTCTACTCCTAACTCTCTACTCCCTACTCCCTACTCCTAACTCTCTACTCCTAACTCCCTACTCCTAACTCTCTACTCCCTACTCCCTACTCCCTACTCCCTACTCTCTACTCCCTACTCCTAACTCCCTACTCCTACTCCTAACTCCCTACTCCTAACTCCCTACTCCCTAATATTTTCAATTTAATAAATAAACATTTGATATTCCCAGGCTCGCTCTGGGAATACTTATTTTGTATTCAATTTTGTATTTAATTTTCGTAAAGAGCGATGCCAGTAATTACACCCAATAACACAGTTAATAAATCCGTAGATTTCCATAATCAAAAGAATAGTAAAGAAAATAGCACTGAGTTTATGGTGCAGCTGCGTTCGGTGACAAAAACCTATGCTAATGGAGCGAATGCTTTAGTAGATACCAATTTAAGCATCAAAAAAGGGGAATTTTTGTTTATCACAGGGGCCGAGTGGTTCTGGTAAATCAACTTTATTAAAGTTGCTTTATGGTGAAGAATTGGCAACCCAGGGAGAGGTTATTGTTGACGAGTGCGATTTGTCAGGGTTGCGTGGTGATAATTTGTCTTTATTGCGGCGACGTATTGGTATTGTTTTTCAAGACTACAAATTAATTCCTCAAAGAACGGTAACAGAAAATATCGCCGTCGTGTTGCAAGCTCAAGGCTACACGCGCAAGGAAATTCACAGACGTTTGGAACCTACATTAAAGTTAGTAGGTTTACTGGGTAAAGCTAATTATTTTCCAGATCAACTTTCTGGAGGAGAGCAGCAACGAGTGAGTATGGCACGAGCAATTGTTGCAACCCCACCGCTACTCTTAGCAGATGAACCAACCGGAAATTTAGATCCAGACAATTCTTGGCAAATAATACAAATATTGCGTAAATTAAATTCCTTCGGCGCTACAGTAATTGTCACCACTCACGACGAACATTTAGTAAGACGTTGCAACCAAAGAGTAGTACAAGTTCGCGATGGAAAAGTTTACGAAAAGTTAGGAGTTAGGAGTTAGGAGTAGGGAGTGGAAAGTAGGGAGTAGGGAGTAGGGAGTAGGGAGTAGGGAGTAGGGAGTAGGGAGTAGGGAGTAGGGAGTAGGGAGTAGGGAGTAGGGAGTAGGGAGTAGGGAGTAGGGAGTAGGGAGTAGGGAGTAGGGAGTAGGGAGTAGGGAGTAGGGAGTAGGGAGTAGGGAGTTAAGCTGATGTGCAGCTAAGTTGTATTAAAAAAATTTGGAATTATTGTAGTGCGGGCATCTTGCCCGCTAGTACTATACAAATTAAGTGCGTAACAGCTTAAGAGTTAAGATTAGTAAGTAAACTTCCTTGCTCCGCTCTTATTATCATAAGGCTGGTTGCTCAACCGTCCATTTTCTACTCGCTACTCTCTACTCCCTACTTTTAGAATCTCCCAATCCCCAATTCCCTAATATCAACATGAAACGCGGTTTTTGGCTTTTACGGAAAACGGTACTAAAGTAGTCGGATTGCTTTTGGGTACGACTTTTTCGGCTGGTTCTAATGCTTGCAAACTATCAAAGGCTGCATCTCGAATTGCTGCTTCTGATTCATTTGTCAGCAACAGTTGCAAGCATTCAATAATACATTTCTTTGCGTCAGGCTCAAGTTGTGGAGTTGCTAATTTTGTTAACTGACGCACGCTAATTAAACGTTTAAGGGGATCTGTATCTGTTAAATTCTCTAGCGATCGCTCTAACTCCAGTTGTTCTTGATTTCCATGTAAGCTTATCAGCAGTCGAGCTAATAATATTAAAACCAATACGGTTGCTATACCTTGGACGATTGCACCTCCACCAATCCAAACATTTGGGGCATCAGCCCAAATTGTTACGGCGGTATAAGTTCCTAAGCAGGTGATTGCACCACTAGTAACTGATAATACTAAACGTCCGTTGGTAGTTTGCAGATAATTACGTAACTTATTCAAAAATTTCGACCAGTCCCATTGGGGCATCGAATAGACTAGCAACATGACAAAAATGCCCGAACCGCTTGCGAATAATAACTTCGGGTTCCACAAAAGCATAGCAACGATTATCGTTAAGAACCAAAGAAACTGAGATGGATTCTTACGTTGCAATATACTTCCCTTCGTGACTCCTGTTTTTAATTGCGGAAGCTCCCTTAACGGCATATTTTTGATGAATCGCTGCCAAAAAGACGAAGCCAATTTTGCCACGTTATTTACCTGCCACTATAATTACAATTTACTGATAAAAACTAAGAATATATAATATTTCTACTAGCAAATCTATCACTAAAAGGCGCTTATACAAAATTGCTAGCAATTATAAAAGTAAAATTTTCACTTAGCAATGCTAATAACAAAAACTTAAGTCGTCAATGGTAAATTGACCGTCGAAAGCATGGAACCTAATAGAATGTATATTATCTGCCGATACAGATAACAAAGTATTCGCAACCAGTATTGAGTCGGAATTAGCAAGATTACCGGAGGGTAGTATTGCTTGATTTAACAGTTGGCGATCGCCATCATAAGCGGATAGCACTAATCGCTGGGAACTGGTAACGAAGGCACTAACTGAGTTGACGGGATTTACAAAAGTAGCTTCTAATAATCCGCTTTTAGACGAACTCATTAATACTATTGCACCAGAATGAGGTGGAAATGCGGGATTGCTCGGCTCTATGGCGATACAATTATCAAAAATTACCCCTCTACTTTCGTACTGAAGATCCACTACTTCAAAGCACTGCAAATTCTCCAGTTGCAAAAAAGTACATTCAGTTACAGGGGAATCAACTGTATAATTTTGCGGACATTGAGAACTCGAATAGGTTGATGTAAAACTTTGAGAATAACTATTAAGGTTGTCAAGCTTAAAGAAAGGCTCCTCAAGCGTTGTTACACCTGATTGAAAACTAGCCTGCTTTACCATTGCTCAGATAAAAATAAAAAATACTAATTATATGGGGAATAATTGTCTGCTCCCGACTGCATTGGATTTAAGAGCGTACAAACAATTTAATCAACAAGCAGCATTCAGAACAATTACAGTAAAAGAGTAAATCAGTAAGGAACGTTCTTCTTGCTTTATTGACGCTCACTTCCATCGCCGATCAATAGGAACAGATTACCATAAAAGTTTTATCGTAAACCTCTACCCGAAGTTATTGTAGATACCAGTACAATCCCCTCAAATATAGTATTATCAAGTATTAATTTTTTATGCAGTGAAAAAATAAACACCAAATCTTCATAAGTAATCCAGTAATTTTACATCTGCTTAATCTCTCCAAAGTTAGAAGTAATAATGTGAAGATTTAGCTGATAATTGAATTGGTGGCAAGCTTTATCTTGGGTAACTCTTGTCCACTACGAAAAAAAATTACCATAATTAACACAAATATCTATGTTTCAGCCATTGGGATTTGAGCGTTGCTCGGTAAATACATCATTGGGTAGGATGATTTACTATACCAATACAGGCTCCCTGTGGCAGGATGAAATGACTGCCATTACGGATAAGGAAACCTTGGTATTCTTACATGGATTCGGTGGTGGTTCTTCTGCTTACGAATGGTCTAAAGTATATTCAGCCTTTGCAGCAGAATATCGCATCATTGCACCGGATTTGATCGGTTGGGGTGAGTCGGAGCATCCAGAAAGAAACTACGAAGTTGAAGATTATTTAACTACAATCAGGGAATTTTTACAACAAACCTGCAACGGTGCAGTAAAGGTAATTGCTTCTTCTTTAACAGCAGCATTTACAATTCGAGTTGCGATCGCTCATCCGGAATTATTCAAGTCTCTGATTCTCACAACTCCAGCAGGGGACTTTCCGATTTTGGTGAAAACTATTCCCGCAGCTTTTTCGCTCAGGTAATTAGTACACCCGTTCTGGATAAATTGTTTTACAGTGCGGGGGTTGCAAGTAGCGGCGGAATTCGTAGTTTTTTAGAGCAACGACAATTTGCTAATTCCAATCGGGTTTATGAAGAAATTATAGAAGCTTATTTAGAATCTGCAAAACAGCCAAATGCAGAATATGCGGCTTTGTCTTTTGTTCGTGGGGATTTATGCTTCGATTTATCGCAATATATTGAACAACTGACAATACCCACAGCGATTATTTGGGGACAAAAATCACAATTTACCGGACCAGAAATTGGTCAGCGTCTGGCGCAAATGAATCCCCAAGCCATCAAATTTTTTCAACAATTGGACTCGGTTGGTTTAACACCTCAGTTGGAATTACCAGGAGTAACAGTAGGTTTAATCAAAAAGTTTATCGGTTTGTTTGATAAATAGTAATAAGTCATCAGCCATATTAATAGTGACTGATGACTTATAAACTTATACACATGGGAAGCTCCCTATAAATGACCCAAAAAAACTATCTACCTCCCTTAGCTACTATTCAAAATTACTTATATTTAATAATCTTGAATTTCGCTAACTACTTCCGATGCTAGCCAGCTTTTTTACGCGAGTTTGTAACAACCAACTCAAACTCCCAGCCCGGAAGTTGCTGTACCGATTTGCTAATATGACGTAAATCTTCTGAACCGTTACAGCTAAGATTTTGTCGCGTCCTAACTTTAGCAGCAACAACCTTTTTATCGTTTACGGCTATCAAATCAAGCGAACAATCTGCCAGTACCGTAGGTAGTTTTTCGGAAGATGGATTAATAGTTACTGAATAACCTTGCTCTCGGTATTCTTTAGCAAGCTTTAAGAGTCGCCGATATTCTAAGGGATTTTGATTCTCCTGATAGCTCATATCTAATTACTGAGAGTTGCTCCGGTGAAGTTGAAGTATCGATCGCTTCACTTATTATAGAGCAAACCTATAAGAATAGTGCTGTTAAATGCGTTGCAATATTGATAATAACTTTCATTAATTAACCAAAATTTAATACTAGCTTTGATGCTTGAAAAGGATACTAAAAGATGCACTTATTATTTGATTTAATAAGCGCATTACAATAGTTATTTCATAGTTATATACACTCATAAAATGAGGTAGATGCAGTTAATAGCTTATCTTTATTAAGATAAATCTCCAGGATCTGGTGCAGGTTCAACTTTAATGTGCAAAAATTCTTCACCGTTAGAAAATCCTTCGGCTAAAGCTGGAGAAATACCTTTGATTCTAAAAGAACCATTTAGATTCCGACGACGGCTGATGAAATCAGTAATCTGATAGTCATCAACATAAATCAAACCGTTTAAAGCATCCCTGACTGGCTTTACTATATTGTCATTATCTGGAACGGCTGATTCGTCGCCAGTGGGATCTGCATCATAATAATGCGTAATAATTACTTGAACATAACCTCCAACAGGATTTTCTTGATTCCAATTATATAGGGCAGTTTCACGAACTTGTTGTTTCCAAGCATTCACGCGCTTGCGTTCTTTTGCTTGGTGAGAAACTGGTTTACCAATTACTACAAATTCAAATGGCAGCATTGAGAAAATCTCGTAGTTAGGTGTAAGCGTTAATTAGCTCGCATTCGATAATCTCGCAGCGGTCGTAGATTTAATCTTGACTTCAAGTCTTGGGCTTTCTATTACCGGAAGTGCGGTTCATTACCCTGAACTTAAAATACATATTGGGATTACTTTGATGAAATAAGTAACAATAACTGGGTTGACTTTTCAGTAAGCGAACCCTATGATTATTCTGTGCAATTTAAGGGTACAAGGATAAATAACTGGTAAGATATACTTTCTGACTTCTCGATTCATTTACTTTGATGTATCTGTGCAAACACCCTTTTTTATTGTCGGGAATACTACCCTTGAATGGTTTGTTTACACTTACAAGCTAACATATCAAAATATTAAACATCAACATTTTTTAGTTACCGTGCGGTTAAATTTCGCTATAATAATTAGACTTTGTACTTAGCAAAACAATTATTTTAATCAAATATAAATTAAATCACTTTGTTGCATTAAAAACAATGTGTTTTGTATTAACAAAATTCAAAGTAAATAAACTTATTGCTACCCACTATAGATAGAATAAAAAGCTAAATTTATAATCTAAAGTTGTAAATTTCAGGCGATAAATTTCTACCCTTATTTAAGGTTGCCGATAAACTTATAACCACCTGCTTCTATGCGAATTTCACCTTCTTTCCAAGCTTGATAAATAGGTGCTTTTCCTCCTGCGGCATTTTGGTAAACGGCAAAGTGATTCTTCCAATCGTGTAATTTACCATTTCGCCAAACTTTGGGTAAATCTAAAGCTTGATGCTGTAATTTTACTTTTCCTGCAACACCTTGATATTCAACTATACCGCTATCAATTTTATTTATATCTAAACGAGATTTAGCAAGTACCGAACTTTTGAACTGCTCAAAATCTCCATGAGTTTGTTTTTCACCTATTTCTAAAGCAAATCCGCTGTAACTATTTCCCATTCCAGTAGCAGTTAAAATTTGACCTTCGGGATATCTTTTAGTTATTTCGGAGGTTTTAGTCGCGTTAATTCCTTCAAAATTCAGATTTATCGGTGTTAAAGCCAACCATGTTTTTTCATAGCGAATAAAGGTGACGTTATTTTTAGTTTCTATTTTGGTCGATTTAGGTAAAAAGAATTGAAAAGGTGTTTGTTGTTTATCGTTGAGAAAGATTACTAAGTTGCGGTATTGGGCGATATTGTCACCACCGACGCTAGATGTTGATATTTTCTTAGGTTTCGCTACCCGTCGCTGCAACAAAATAATCAACGCCACGCTTTTGATTAAAAGCCATCATCTTAAAACCATTCCAATCACCACCGGAACCTTTAGCTAAAGTACCTATTTGAAAAGTGTTACCGAAATACAAAGTTTCATGAAATTGCGGTGCAGTATCATTACCTTGTTTCCAATTTTCATAAGTCGGTTTAGAGTTAAGTAATTCTGCGGGCTTGGAAAACTGCTTTTTTGCTAAAGCCACAATCGCCGGATGGGGACGATAGCTGCTGGTAATTACGTGAACTGAGTCGGGGGAAGGTTTGGGATCTTCAATCGGTGAATCATTGAAATACAGTCCTAATTCATGGGTAGATAAAGCACACCAAACACAATTTCCTTTGCCGTAGTCACGCTTAGTAGGGCCGCCAAATCCACCCCGCCAATATTTTAAAGCACCGGAAGCTAAAAGCCAGTCTAATCCAGCTTTTGCCATAGATTTCACCTCTTTATCTTTAGCAAAGTCATAAAGATTCAGATAAGCAGTAATAGTATGTCCGAGATAGTTTTCCGAATCCCATTCACCTTGTCCAATTTGATACAAAGTGCTGATATTTCGCCGGATGCGTTGTTTGTAAGCTTGTCTCGTTGCTTCGTTTCCCGTTTCTTCAGCAAACAAATACACCGCACTATTCCGCATTGCTTTCAAATTATCGGTGTTGCGACAATCCACCCAGCTATCACAATTATCAGTCCCGCTAGCCCAAAATTTACGTCTCTGAGGAAAACGACGCTTTAACGGATCTTCTGCTGTTAAAAGTTGCATTGCTTGTTTCATTCGCTGACGATATTCTGGATCGAGATATTCCCCAAAATAGAAATACTTGCGAACTTGTCCTTTAAGAGTAAAGCTTGAGTAAAAATCAATTCCTAAAGTATGGGAATGACTTTTAGCATCAGCATCCTCAGCTTGAAGAAAAGCGATAGAACTTTCGCGATTTCCCGCAAGAAAATCAATCATCGCTTTGGGATAAGAACGTTTTTCGCTTTCAAAAGATGTAGTTCCATATTTCTTACCAGCGAATTGAGCAATTACTTGTTTTGCACGTTTTTGAAACTCTGCTTCCATTTGCGGTGTCCATTGGTTTGATGTTGACACCTGTTTTAAAGGTTTTGGAGATAGCTGTTCGGATTTAGTTTGTAATTGTAAGTTTGATTTGTTTTTTGCAACATTACTAGTGCAACCGAAAGGAAACACGAGTAAGCAGAGGGTTATGGTTTTAAAAATTAAATGTTTCATGTTAAAGGTTTTAGCACAATAAAGGTTCATAGTAAGTAGCTCTAGCTTTTGGAAGGAAAGGATTAAAATCTTTACTACAAACTCTTTTAATTCATAAAAAAAATAGTCCCCTCGCTGCAAACGGGAGACTATCATGTATTTAAACAGAAAAGTTTATTCAGCTTTTTGAATAATTAGAGAAAGATAAAAAGTAGAAGATCGAGTAATTACCTTTGACCTTTAACCTTTAACCTATTATTTATCTTCAATTCTGACATCAATAACGCTGGCATTAAAATTGTAATTAAACCCTTCTAATTCAAACGGCATCCCGATTTTTACTTTACTGTTACCCAAAACAGGTCCGCTATCAGTAATTGTTGCTTTACCTGCTAAAGTCAAAAGCATATCTGTACTAAAAATATTTTCTCTAGGATCTTCCATTAATTTAAGAGTACCGTCAGGTTGTGTAACTATGATTTTCCTCGGTAGTACTTGAATGGATTTAATCGGAATTTGGCCGTAGGGTTGATTGCGGATGATAACGTTTGTTTTACCTGATTTTTTAAACCCTTGCTCGGACAATCTATCTATATCTTTTACTTTCAATCCCCGGACAATCAAATCAACTTCAATAGGTTTTGTTGTGGTACCTACTTGAGCTACGGAGCCAGTGGTTCCAGGGAATAAAAAGATACCTCCAATTACTAGCAAAATTACTAGTAAAGCACCGATATCTAGAATATTGAATTTACCAAATAAGCGACCTTTGGAATCTAATATAGCCATAACTGATTTTTCCTATTTTATTGATGGGATGGATGATTGATATTAGAACAATGAAACTGCTGGAGATAGAAGTTAATAGTATGTGAGATTAAGTATTAAAGATAAAGGTTAAAATAGTAAGATTATTTCCTTTATGTAGTTATAGGACAGTTTATTACTTACAGTAGTTTTCCTGGGTTTCATGAAAGAATGCATAATTAATTGCCATGTCTAACAGCAAAGCTACTGTTAAGTCAAGCAGACTGGATAACCGATTATGGCATGACTTAGTAATAACTTAGGCGTGCAACTTCTGCCAGCTATTTATCGTCTTATAACTTACGTTCTTCTAAAAACCTCCTTGAATTCGATCATGATTGACAAGACAAACTTTTATTTTAATTTCGGCTCTTTGCGAAAAAGATTCTTTTATCCGCTAATTTCTGTAGCTACTGCTATAACTTTGTGCCTAAGTACACCTTCTCTGGCTCAGGGCTTCTCTATATGGGACGTACTCTTTCAGGGTGCCCAAATAATTCAACTTTCTAATATATCAGACAAGCAAGAAGTTCAACTCGGTAGGCAAATAAATCAGCAATTGGTCAAAAGCGATATTAAACTTTCTCGCAATTCTCAAATAAATAATTACATACAAGGAATCGGTAAACGCCTAGCAGCCCAAAATACCAGAACCAAAATTCCTTACAAATTTCAGGTAGTTGAAGATGACAGTATAAATGCCTTCGCTACTGCTGGTGGATATGTTTATATTAATACTGGTTTAATCAAAGCCGCCGACAATGAAGCGGAATTATCAAGTGTAGTTGCTCACGAAATCGCTCATATTGAAGGCAGACACGTAGTAGAGCAAATGAAAAAAACTGCGATCGCCAGAGGTTTAGCTACAGCAGCAGGTGTAGAAAATAGTAGGTTAGTCCAACTTGGTGTTGAACTAGGTTATCGTCGCCCTAACAGTCGTGGAGCCGAGCGTGATGCCGATCGCCGTGGATTAAGAATACTCACTGATGCTGGTTATGCTCCTCAAGCAATGGTTTCTTTCATGAGCAAGCTAAAGAGCAAAAGCAGAAGTGGAGTTCCTACCTTTTTAAGTACCCACCCTTCACCCAATAATCGCGTAGAATATCTTCAGAGTTGGGTTAACGCACAACGTAGTAAAGGTAACGACGGCTTAAGCAAAACTGCATACCAGAGAAATATCCGAGCATTAAAATAGAGAGTCAGAAGTTACGGGTTAGGAGTTAGGATTTTCCAACTTTTGACCTTTAACCTTTAACCTCTCAAGCCCATAACCTGCTGCTATTACGATTGACTTTCAGTGAAGTCACATTAACTTTAGCTGATGCTTCCTCTAAAGTTAAGGTGCGTACAGAGGATTTAAACATATTGGCTTGATAACAGAGACGATTTGTGACATCAAATGCTGTTAGCCAACCACTACGGGGATGATAAGCACCTGTATCTAGATCGAGCCAACCAGCACCTCTGGCTATTTTGCCCGGTGCAACTCCAGGAAAAGTAAAAGTAATAGTGTGACCGACGATAATTACTTTATCTGAAAAATAAGGCTTTTGAATGCTGTGAAATTTGTCTCTAATCCAGCAAAATTGTTCGGCTTTTTGTTCTTCTATAGTTTTCGTAGGATCAATACCTGCGTGAACTAAAAATATGTCTCCTAAATCTAAATATAAAGGTAAACTTTCAAACCATTCGAGATGTTCTGGAGGTATTTTGCCGTTTTTATAGCTTGCTAAGGTTGCTTGTCCGCCACTGTAAAGCCATCCTTGTACGCTGGGAGTGGAAGCATTCTTATCTGTGAGAATTTTTATTAGCATATGCTCGTGATTTCCGAGCAAGCAAGGATAGGAATTTTCTTTAACAAAATCCACTACTTGGGAACTTTCGGGGGCCTCTGTCTATCAAATCCCCGAGAAAATAAATTTTGTCTTCTGCCGTTGGGGCGATCGCCTCTAACAATTGCATCAAGCCTTGATAGTGACCATGCACATCCCCTATAACTATACGACGGTGGCTAGTTGCACTCATGGGTCTGGACTTCAATAAGTTTGTTTTATATTCCTGATTCAGTAGAAACTACTATTAATCAGTAAGAAAATGTAAAAAATTTTCTAAATACAAGTTTAATGAAATCAATTCCATAGATAAAGAAGGAAATGTTACAAACCTTACTTATCTATAGACAAGAGCCGATTCATTTTGCTGAAACTAATATCAGTATAATTACTAGCAATATTGATACAATGTACTCATAATTACAAATTGTCTTGAGTGAGAATACGATAATTCAGTTTAAATATTGGTTGATAGAAAAGTTTCTGCAAACTAGCTGCTATGAGCAATAAAGTTTTAAAATTCAGATTGATATTGAGAAAGCAGGAGTATGTAATGTCAGAAGAATTTTCGACTCAAGTTAGCGATCGCATTTGTAAGCACATGAACGATGACCATGCCGAAGCGGTGGCATTTTACGCTAAGGCTTATGGCGATTTAGAGGATGCTACAGCAGCAAAAATGCTTTCTATTGATGCAGAAGGAATGAATTTAGAAGCTCAAGCAAATGGGCAAGAGGTACCTGTCAGAATTAAATTCGACCATACTTTGAAAAATGCCGAAGATGCTCATCATACATTGATTGATATGTTGAAGCAGGCAAGAAAATAAGGTTGTAGCGGTACTTGTTATGTTTGAAAAAGGGAATGGGGAGTAGAAAGTAAAAAGTAGAAAGTAAAAAGTAGGGAGTAGGGAAAAAAGATGATATTAGTAAAAATGTTAGTTACAGAGCGCGATAATTGTTGCACAGCAAGTCTTTGAGGTCTTTTTTCCGACAGTTCAGCAAGCACTAGGTAATGAAGTGCTTGTATAGAAGCGCTTGAAACTGCTAGATCAAATAAATTAAACTTTCTGTTCCCTACTTTCTACTTTTTACTTTTTACTTTTTACTTTTTACTTTCTACTTTTTACTTTCTACTTTTTACTTTTTACTTTCTACTTTTTACTTTCTACTCCCTACTCCCTACTTTTTACTTTTTACTTTTTACTTTCTACTCCCTACTCCCTACTTTTTACTTTCTACTCCCTACTTTCTACTCCCTACTTTTTACTTTTTACTCCCTATTCCCTTCACATTTAAATTCAGATTTAAGCGTAAAAGCAAAGCAGGCTGTAAGAATAGTAAGCACACCAGTAATCCAGAAGGGAGTTTTGTAATCGAGACTAACCAGCATACCTGAAATTGGCGGTCCGATGGCGTTAGAAATACTTAGATAAGATGCATTAATTCCTAAAATTTCTCCTTGTTCCCGTTCGGTGCTATTCAAGGATAAAATTGAGTCTATTAAAGGCATTGGGAAGGAATTTACAAACCCAAAAATTCCAATAATGATAAAAAATGCAGTTAGATAGGGGAAAGTTGGAATCAATAGAAAGGTAATTCCACGGGCAAATAATGCTAAGGATAAAATATCAATTAAATTAAATTTTTTCCTCAGTGGATCGAGTGCAACAACTTGAGAGATGAAACCCAACATTCCTACAAGAGCAAATGTAATTGCTAATGTTTTGGCATCTTGGTTGAGGACTTTTAGTACAAACGGTTGAAATGCAAAAGTAAAAATCGTAAAAGTAGAACCACTTAAAAAAGTTAGAACAAAGAGCTTACCTAATTTTGGTCGGGTTGCCGACTGAAAAACTTTGATAAAGCCAAAATCTCTCCAACTTAAATGAAATTGCTGTTTGTCAGAAGCTCTTAGAGTTTCCGGTAAGAAGAAAATAGCTAAAATAGTTGCGAACAAAGCCATACCCGCACCTACGATGAAACTCATTCCCAATGAAGTTACACCCTTAACTGTCGGTAACTGCTGCGCTACATAGCTTAATGCTGGTCCCGCCACAAAACCCAAACGAAAAACAGCACCGAAAATACCAAAAGCTTTAGCACGTTGATCGACAGTTGTAATATCGCTAACTACAGCCCTAGCAATAGAAGTATTTCCACCAGTTAAACCATCAAAGATACGCGCTAAATATAACAACCAAGCTACGGGAGTTACGGCGGCAACAATACCAGATAAAACTGTTCCTAATAAACTTATTACTAGTAAAGGTTTTCTTCCCAAACGGTCTGAAAGCCTTCCTAAAATAGGAGTACCGATAAACTGTGGTAAAGCATAAGCTGTACTTAATAAGCTTGCTTGAAAATCATTTAATCCAAACTGCTTTGCATAGGGATAAAGTAGCGGAATAATTATCGTGAAGCTAACCGAATTGATAAAGGCAACTAGGGTAACAATCCAAAACTGGAGAGGTAATTTAGACTGCCCCCTGAAATTTTTCGAGTTCATCTATTGAGTTAAAATCAATATTGCCAGAATTCGGTCTATTTTTTATAGAAATTTCTAACTGGCGGTTTCTTCTGTAGCTTATCCCATTGGTACTTTGTTAAACTTCCTCAAAAAGTAAAGAAATCCCTTCAGAAATTATTCTATCTATAGGTAGTTGACGATTTTTTTACATAAAATGTATAGTTCAGCAACTAATAACAACTTTCAAACTTCTTGCAACAACCAAAAGCCAGTATAAGTCATTCCAGAATCATCAGGCTGTACTAACAAAAAATGCAATCCTTGAGTGTCCTGCTTGCGCTGTTGATAGACTTTCGCCGCTTCTGAAACTTCTTCATCCTCGAATGTTGCCACAATCCATCTATCTACCAAACCCGCTTCCAATACCAAACCATCTGGGGCACCAGCAATATAATTTAAAGCCACTGGACGACTTTCTTTTAACCATCTTGCCAAAAACATGGATTTACGTCCGCCATAAATGACCACACCCGGAATCGGCACCGTTGAAGCCAAACCCAAATTTATCGGTAATAAAAATGATGGTGTTTCTAAAATAGGAATTGGACGCTCTGAGACAAAATCAGTAATATTACCAGCGCTGAGTGCGGCAAAACTCCATTGCTCTCCCCAAATATTTTCAGATAAAGGTGTTGGAGGTGGCTTATCTAAAGTCGTAAATTGCTGCTTTTGTTCCAGCCATTTTTTTAAAGCAGTAGTGCGTCGAGTTGCTTCAACTTTAACACCCAAGCTAATCCCAGCTTGTTCAATTAAACTTAAAGACTGGGGACGAAACACTTGAATACCTAACGGTAAATTATCCGATGCTGCTTGCTTAATTTGGGAAGCTACCCAACTAGAATTAGCTTCTGACTGGAGACAAGTCGCTTCATATTTAAACTCAAGATTGGAATCGCAAATCGATAGATCCCATAAAACCTGTCCCGATTTATCCGGTTGCGAACGACGATAAAAATCAGCTTGCCAAAACATATCAATTATCAGTTATCAGTGATCGGTTATCAATTATCGCTACTATTCATTGTTCATTGTTCATTGTTCATTGATAATTGTTCATTGATTCAAAGCTTTTGCATGATGACGAATATGGTCTTCCATAAAAGTGGAAATGAAATAATAACTGTGGTCGTAGCCTTGCTGATAACGTAGATTCAAAGGTTGATTCACTTCCTTGCAGGCTTTTTCAAATATATTTGGGAGCAATTGCTGCTGTTGAAGAAATTGATCGTCGTTGCCTTGATCGATTAAAATTTCACCATTAAAACCAAATTGCTTGATTAATTCACTTGCATCATATTCGCGCCAAATTTCTCTGTTTTCACCTAAATAATTATTCAAACACTTTTCTCCCCAAGCGGACTGCATGGGTGCAGCTATAGGTGCAAAAGCTGAAACAGATTTGTATTTTTGGGGGTTTCGTATGGCACAAACTAAAGCACCATGTCCGCCCATTGAATGACCAAATATACTTTGTTTATCTTGTTGTATCCGAAAATTAGCAGCGATCAAATCAGGTAATTCTTTGACAACGTAGCTATACATTTTGTAGTGAGATGACCAAGGTTTTTCGATTGCGTCAACGTAAAAACTCGCACCCGTACCGAAATCGTAGTCATCATCTTCGCCCTTTATTCCTGTATTCCGGGGGCTAGTATCTGGGGCAACTAAAATTAAACCATGCTCTGCTGCATATTTTTGCGCTCCGGCTTTAACCATAAAGTTTTCTTCGGTACAGGTTAAACCGGAGAGAAAATAAAGAACTGGTAAGCTTTGGGATTCCGCTTGGGGTGGTTGGTAAACACTAAAGCGCATTTCACTATTACAGGTAGCTGAGGAATGAGAGTAAAAACCAAGTTTTCCACCAAAGCTTTTATATTCTGAGTTGAGGTTGAGAGACATGAAAGATTTAGGACTATATTCTTTTTGCTGCCATTAGTCATCCTATATCATTTGGCAGTTAGAGGTGAATGGGGAGTAGGGAAAAGAAAAGATGTATCTAAAAGCTAGCGCTTCATACCCCATCGATGAAAACTAGTACTCCGCCACAGTAATTTTGCGGTGCAAGACATTTGTCTTGGGAGCGTCTCGCTCGCTCGTAGTAAGTTGTTACGCATTTAATTTGTATAATACCCTTCGTGCAAGATGCTTCTCCTAGCGGACACGCTGCGTTAGCGGAGCGAGACGATAGTCTTAGGCAGCACTACAATGTTTTCAAATTTTGGGCATTATACAATTTAGTTGCACATCAGCTTATCGCTTTTTATTAGTAGCTAGCGAGCAAGATGCTCGCACTCCCGAATAGTCCTCACAACTTATGTATGTGGGGGAGTACTAGTAACTGTTAACTGTTAACTGCTAACTATTAACTGATTCTCGTTCTTGCTTTCACTCTTCCGTGTCTTCGATCGGGTAATTCTTTTATCCCAACTTCTTTAATTTCTAAATTTTCTAAACATATTTGTTGTTCTTCTGGTCGTTCGTGTTCTATAACAAATACATTTGAGTACAAATTCGCAATTATCTGTTTTCCTTGTTGCGTTAAGGATAAGTAACGCAATCCATCCTTTATATAGGGATAAACACCATTCCAATAAAACTTTGGATAGTTGTTACGCAAATCTGCTGGATTGTTATAACCCAAAATTTTATTCATGCCAGTTTCTTCAAATTCGTAAAATAAAGAAGTAATTTTCTTTAAGTAACGTGGATCGCTTAATTGTCCAATTAGATCGGCAGCGCGTACTAAACCGGCATAATTATTCGTCTCTTGATGATCTTCTGCTGCGGGTACGGGGAAGCGAGTTAATTCTATATTGGATTTTATAACTTCAGAATCGATTAATTTATGACCCCCAAAACGCTCGTCAATAAAAAGTTTTGCTCTGTCAACATGATATGGTGTAAGACTTGCATCTGAAGCGCCTGATGGTAAAGAAATCATCGCTTCATCTTTACCTGTAGCATACAAGCTTTCTTCTTCTCTATCTTGACGACAAACTCCTTTTACATAACCAATATCATGACATAGTAAAGAGATAATATAATGCAGCCAATCTTCGCTAGAAACGCCACCTTCTCGTATATGTTTTCCACGCAAAACTTCTTGTCCTACAAGGGTTACTAAGATTGAGTGTTCTACGTTGTGGTATAGAGCATCGCTATTGGCAATATTTTCTAAAGCCATGCTTCCTACCCAAGCGATGATATCTTGATAGTCAGTTTTTAAGCTTCCATAAGTACGATGGTATCCTTCTCGCACTCTATTTACAAAAGCATCTATCAAAACTTCAGTTGCATTAAACATATTTAACCCTGTTAGTAATTTTTTTAATCCTGGTTTTTCGAGTTAATTAAAAAGTTATGAATTCTAAATTCAATCTTTAATCATTTTGAATTTTATGCAGATTACGGCATGAAATTAACTCTTCGTACAAATGCTTTATTAATTCTCTACTTATAGAGTAATCTCAATCAAAACGTAAAGGGAATACTAATAAGCATAGTTACTATTAGTATGCAAAAATATCCTGTCCTAATATTAAAACTGCAAACTGAAAAGAAATTTTTCTATAATATTGCTATTTTTTGGCAAGCGACAAATTATACCTGAGACAACATAAATAGAGCTTACCCAAATTACGCCAAATATATACATCAACTTTAACAGGAACTTCCGGACGACATAAAGAGACTATACGATAGCTTATTTTCTATTTTTTCACATTCAGGTGATTAATGGCGGTGATCTCAATACCCCCAATGGTGTGATGTAAAGTATTCAATTATGTGTATTTATCTATCGTAAGCCTGTAATGCTAAGTTTTTCAGCCGATAAACTACTCATCATAAATCCCTAATAAATATATTTAGCTTCAAATATATGACTTTTGTCATAGGCAAAATCAGTCTGAGACTACAGCCATTACACCAAAAAATAGGTAATAGTTAAGATACAGTAATAAATTTAAAGTTTTCTTAAGTTAAACCGTATTCTCGCGGTTGGGTAAAAGGTGGAGCAATGACAGCAGGGGACTCGAATTTTTCAGATATTCCAGCAGAAGAAGAAACACAAATCGAAGAAACAACTTTCAAAGATTATCCCGAAAGCAGGAAACAGCGCCCCTGGTGGACAATTATGCTTATGGGTATGGTTTTAGGTATTGGGATAACTATGGGAGGAATGCGTTTGTTGAGCAATCGTCCCAAAGACCAACCAAAAGTAGCAAATCTATCTACCACTGAAGTTACTCCAGCAATGACTGTTACTCTTGCTTTAGTGGAACTTACTAAAGTTGCTCGGAATCTCAACGTTACTGGTACTGTTGCAGCTAGTGAATTAACTCCGGTATTACCTCAATCTAATGGTTTGCAAATTAAGCAAATTTTGGTAAAGCAGGGAGATTCCGTCAAAGAAAGTCAAGTTATGGCGATTTTGGATGACTCGCTGTTACAAGGTCAAATTCTTCAAGCCAAAGCGGAAGTAGAATCTCAAGAAGCTGAAGTTGCTTCAAGAGTTGCTGATTTAGCTTCCAAACAAGCAGCTTTAGAATCAAGTAAAGCAAATGTAATCTCAAATCAAGCAACAGTCCAACAAAGACAAGCCGATTTAGCACAAGCAAAAGCTAAATTAAAAGAAAGCGAGAGAAATTACCAGCGCAATCAGCAACTTTCCGAACGAGGCGCAATCAGCAAGCAACTATTTGAAACTGCTGAAACTAATTTTGAAACTGCAAAAGAAGCTGTACGCATTGCACAAGCAAATATTCGTAGCGCGATCGCCAATGTAAGTAGCGCCGAAGCAAATATCAGCAGTGCCGAAGCAGGTGTAAGCAGTGCGATCGCCAAAGTTAACAGCGCCAAAGCAGGAGTTCGTAGCGCTACAGCTAGAGTGCAACAGTTAAAAACTCAGTTGGGGCAAACCGTAGTTCGCGCTCCCGTTTCAGGAATCGTTGCCGAAAAACTAGCAAGAGTAGGAGATCTCACCGGCGTACCACCGCAAACCCAAGTAGGAAACGTAGTTGGTGGAACTCAAAAGTTATTTTCGATTATTCGTCAAGGAAACTTGGAATTACAAGCAAAAGTTCCTACAGTTCAGCTATCACAAATAAAAGTTGGCGCACTAACCCAGATTACAACTGATGCGGATAACCGGGTTAAATTGCGAGGAAAAGTGAAAGAAATAGAACCCGTAGTCAATCAACAACGCCGTGAAGCGACAGTAAAAATTGATTTACCAGCCACAAATTTACTTAAACCGGGAATGTTCGCTCGCGCCGCAATTGTCACCGATACAAACATGGCTGTAGCAATACCGCAAAAAGCAGTACTTCCCCAACCCGACGGCAGCGCAATTGTATTCACAATTAACGAAGACAAAATCGCCAGCAGTAAAAAAGTAGATACAGGAGAAATTCTTAAAGGTGGAAAAATCGAAATCAAAAATGGTTTAACACCTGGAAAAAGCGTAGTAGTTAACGGTGCGGGATATCTCAAAGATGGCGATAAAGTACGAGTTGCCCAGAAATAATGAGGAGATAGGGAGACAAGGAGAGTGAGGGAAGAATAATTAATTATTAAGTTAACTACTCACTACTCTATACTCGCTACTCGCTTATAACTCCTAACTCTTTTAATTCAAAATCTAAAATCTAAAATCTAAAAACTAATTTTTAAATTCGATGGATTTCAACGTTTCTGCTTGGTCGATTAAAAAACCAATTCCTACAATAGTTTTATTCTTAATTTTGACTATAGTTGGCTGGTTTTGTTTTGGTAATTTGGGTATCGATACCAGCCCTAATATTGATATTCCGGCGGTTCAAGTTACGGTAACTCAACCTGGTGCGGGACCTACTGAACTTGAGTCTCAGGTGACGAAGAAAATTGAAGATGCGGTTGCTGGTTTGGGCAATATTGATGAATTACGCTCGGTTGTTAGGGATGGCGTTTCTAATACTACTATTAACTTTGACTTAGGAACCGATAGCGATCGCGCTACTAATGATGTTCGTAATGCTATAGCCCAAATTCGTCAAAGTCTTCCTCAAGATATTAACGATCCAATCGTGCAGCGTCTGGAATTTTCCGGTAGTGCTGTTATGACTTATGTGGTTAGTTCGGATAAACGCTCTGTGGAAGATTTGAGCAATCTGGTTGATGAAACTATTAGCCGCGCTTTGTTATCGGTAAAAGGTGTGGCTGAAATCCGCCGGGTGGGCGGTGTTGACCGAGAAGTTCGCGTAAACTTAGATCCCGAACGTTTGCAGTCGCTGGGTATTACTGCGACTCAGGTAAACGATCAATTACGAGCTTTTAATATTAATTTACCGGGTGGGCGCGCCGAAATTGGGGGAAGCGAACAAAGCATCCGTACTTTAGGTAGTGCCCAAAGTATAGATGTTTTGAGAAATTATGAAATTATCCTTCCTAATGGTGGTTCGGCTGCTTTATCAACTTTAGGAAATATAGAAGATAGCTTTGGTGAAGTACGTCAAACTGCACGGTTGAATAACAAACCAGTGGTTGCTTTTGAGGTATTGCGTAGTACTGGTAGCGTCATGGTAACGGTGGAAGAAGGAGTCAAAAAACAGGTTGAAAAGCTGGAAAAAACTCTTCCTCCAGACGTAAAAATGGAATTAATTTTTACTAGAGCTACTTTTGTTCGCAATTCTTACGAAAGTACGATGAACGAGCTGTTAATAGCTTCTGTATTAGCCGTAGCAGTAATTTTAGTTTTTTTGCGCGACTGGCGAGCAACTTTAATTACAGCAGTAACTTTACCTTTATCAATTATTCCTACCTTCGGCGTAATATTTGCTCTGGGCTATACACTCAACAATATGACGCTGTTGGGTTTGGGGTTAGCAGTAGGTAACTTAGTAGATGATGCCGTTGTCGAAATTGAAAACATGGAACGGCATTTAGGAATGGGTAAAGAACCCAAGCAAGCAGCTTTTGACTCATCAGCAGAAATGGGTTTAGCAGTAATTGCAACTTCGGCGACAATTATTGCCGTATTCCTTCCCGTTGCATTTATGGGTGGAATTCCCGGTCAATTTTTCCAACCCTTCGCCATGACAGTTACCGCCGCCACTGTATTTTCCACAGCAGTAGCGCGGATGGTAACGCCGATGATGGGAGCGTATTTACTTAAGTCAAAGGAGGTTGAAGGGCAAAGGTTAAAGGTTAAAGGTCAAAGGTCAAAGTTCAGAGAAAATAATCCAAAATTTTCCCCTTACGCTTCCACACTCAGATGGGCGTTACGACATCGCATCACAACTTTACTGCTCGCTTTGGCTTTCTTTATTGGTAGCTTGATGCTGGTACCGATGATTCCCAAGGGTTTGGTTGATGGTGCAGATGTAGGTATTTCTGCGGTATCTATAGAATTAGCACCTGGTTCGACTTTGGAAGACACTAAGCAGGTTGTGACGCAAGCAACAAATTTAATTAGACAAAATCCTGCGGTTGAAAGTGTTTTATCTACAGAAAATGTTGGTTCGGCCAGTCTTACTGTTAGATTGAAATCCAAGGAAGAAAGAAAAGTTGCTCAAAGCGAGTTTGAAGAACAAGTACGTCCGCAGTTTACAAAAATTCCTGGGGCAAGAATTAGTTTTCAAAGTACTGGTGCAGTGGGTGGTAGAAAGGATTTAACTATAGTTTTGCAAAGTGAAAATCCCCAAGCCTTGAAAAAAGCTGCTGATGATTTGGAAAAGCAGATGCGAAGCTTACCGGGATTGGTGGAAGCATCTTCTACCGCTAGTTTGGTGAAACCAGAAATTTTAGTAGTACCCAACCCGCAACGAGCCGCAGATTTGGGCGTAACCGTGCAGTCAATTGCACGTACTGCAAGTCTTGCGACTATCGGCGATAGCGATGCTAACTTAGCAAAATACAATCTTCCAGATCGTCAAATTCCTATTAGAGTACAAATCGATCCCGAAGCGCGAGAAGACATCACAAATATTAAAAATCTCCAAGTTCCCAGTCAGAATGGCGGTTTAGTTCCTTTATTAGCAGTTGCAGATATCCGTTTTGGCAGCGGTGCGGCGACTATCAACCGCTTCGATAGAATGCGTCAAGTTTCAGTGGAAGCTAACTTGCAGGGTATTTCTTTAGGAGACGGATTGGATGCTGTGAACCAGCTAGAAGCTATGAAAACTTTATCACCAGAGGTAACGCGACGTTCGGCTGGCGATGCAGAAATCATGGAGGAAATTTTCGGACGCTTCGGTACTGCATTGGGTTTAGCAGTAATGATGATTTACGCTATTTTGGTGATTCTGTACAATAATTTTCTTCACCCAATCACTATTATGGTGGCGCTTCCCCTGTGTTTGGGCGGTACTCTTTTGGGGTTGATGATTGCTCAAAAAGCCTTGGGACTATATGCCTTAATTGGCATCGTTTTACTGTTAGGAATTGTCACCAAAAACTCAATCTTATTAGTAGACTATGCAATTATCGGTTTAGAAAAAGGTAAAAAACAACGTCAAGCACTTTTAGACGCTGGTATATCTCGCTTGCGTCCGATTTTGATGACTTCTCTTTCTACAATCGCTGGTACTTTTCCTTTAGCATTAGGACTCGGTGCTGGTGCGGAAGTCCGCCAATCAATGGGTGTTGCTGTTATCGGTGGTTTCACAACTTCTACACTATTAACTTTGGTAGTGGTGCCAGTGTTGTTCACCTACATTGATAACTTTCAACATTGGATTATTAATACAGTGAAATACGGTTTTAAGAAGAAACCTCGCCGTCAAGTTATCGAAGAAGATAAAACACTTAAGTTTCCACCAGCAAGTTAGGAGTGAGTAGTAAGTAGGGAGTAGGGAGTAGGGAGTAGGGAGTAGTAAGTAGAGAGTAGGGAGTAGTGAGTAAAGAGTCAGTAGTAAGTAGGGAGTAGGGAGTAGTGAGTCAGTAGTTAATTAAATAATTAATGATTCTTCCCCCCGCTCTCCCCATCTCCTTGTCTCTTACTCTTCCCAATGCCCCATGCCCCATTATGCACCATGTCCAATTCCTAATGCCCTATCTATAATCTCTCAGCAAGTTCTTTACCGACATACCAAGAAATTACTCTATCTTTTCGCCATTGATAACCAAACCATGCTTGATGTTTTGTAATTGTTGTTTTGCAGAAGCATCTTGGATTGTTGCATTCATATTTCTCTAAGGCATAGGCTTCATTACCCATACGGCGAATTTCTACAATTTCACGCCCTGGTTTTTTCGGAATCTCGAATTTTTCTTCTAGCTCCCGTTTCGCTATGTGCGAACCCAGCCAGGAGAACAAAGATTTTTGTTGACTTAAAGGCAACTCTATAATACGTTTCTGAAGGTCGAAATTTTGAGAAATATGATTCATAAAACTTAATAGATAGCAACCCCTGAATCAAATCTCATCGTATCAATAATTGGATGTTTTTCGTAATCACATTATTTATAGGTATTAAAAGAATATTACATAGTCATAACAATAGCAAAGTAATATTTATCCAAAAGTCGCAAACTTATATGGTTCTTCGATAGAAAGCTAATTACTGATTTTTATTTAGATTAAACATATAGTTTTGTAAATAAACTCAATAACGGTAATTAAATTATTTCAAGTCCGATTTATATATAGTATTTTTATTGTGAGTGTTCGCACCTATACTTATTTTAATTGCTAACCGTAAAAAATATGCCACAGCTTCCCAGTATTCCTTTATACGGGTGAAAAAGCGCCATCCTTTAGCGCAAAAAATCAAGCTGGAGACTTGGTGAAGCTTGAAGATTTTCAATCTAATTGGCTTGTTCTTTACTTTTATCCCAAAGATGACACACCTGGTTGTACTGTTGAAGCGAAAGATTTCAGCCAATACTCACCACAATTTGATGCTAAGGGAGCTGAAATTTTGGGAGTTAGTCCCGATTCAGAAAAGTCTCACTGCAAATTCATTCACAAACACGATTTATCAATTCAGCTTTTAAGCGATCCAGAACATCAACTGTGCGAAGCTTATGGTGTTTGGCAATTGAAAAAGTTTATGGGTAAAGAATATATGGGTGTTGTACGCTCAACTTTTTTGATTGCGCCTGATGGTAATTTAGCTCATACATGGTCTAATGTGAGAACTAAGGGTCATGTTGAAAAAGTTCTAAGCAAGTTGCAGGAATTGCTTGCTGGGGTTTGATTGCTATTGGTTTTCTAAGTAATTGGGTGTTAAATGCGATATTAAAGTGATGCGTATCGCTTTCATTATCATACCAATAAAAAATTTTAGCGATGACAAACCATAAAGGTACCCGCGCCGTCAATACTACTTTTTGTATTATATGTAATTAGCTTTAATGAGAATAAAAATTTAAGCAACTATTTCAACTTCAATGTCAAATATTTGAAGAAGCAGCGTTCCAGATAATCTTCGTACTACTATAAACTGGGAACCAGCTTAATTCTACCGGCATCCATTTCAGCCATTAACAGTTCTAATGCTTCATAGTCAACGTCAGATATATAACCCATCTGAGTCAGTTCTGAATTTATTTCATTTTCTATTTCGGGAGTTAATTTCTTGATAACCAACGCCCTTTCAACTAATTGACGAATAGCGAACTTAGTTCTCATAGTAAGTAACCGTTATGTATTTAATACCAATTATCTCAGATATATTTAAGTATAAAACGTGATCCAAGCACTACTTAAGAAGTGATCTAGATCACAGATATAGCGGACAAGTCACTTGCCATCTCAAAAAGATACAAGCCAATGATTAAGGAAAAAATAAGGATACTTTATATTTAATTAGCCTCTCTCGACTATATTAGGCAAGATTAGGCAAGAATGCTTAAAGGGCTAATAATCTACAGATATCTTTTTCCATACCCCGGCACGAAGGCATACTGGTTATATAGATTATTTTTGAACTTGAATTAGAAAAAAGTATATTTAGCTACTGTTTTCTTAAGTATTGTGACAATCTTTAAACAGAAGTAGTGGAAGGGTGAAGATTCGACAAAGACAGCTAATACGAATGGTCGATGCGATAAAAAAAGGATTATGGTCGAATACATCTATCCCTCAAGTAAAGAATATTTGAATAGGATGTAATTATGCAAGCAATACTCGATAATCCTCAAATTACCATTATTCGTCCGAATGGTTGTTTAAATGCTGTAAATGCCGCAAAACTTGAATGCGAATTGGGTACAGCCCTGAATCAAAGTAATAATACAATTGTATTGATAGACCTCGAAAAAGTTGATTTTATAGACAGTGCGGGTTTGATGGCATTAGTATTTGGAGTAAGAGAAGCAAAGCAATTAGAACAACGACTTTGTTTTTGCTCGGTTGCTCCTGCTCACAGAATTATTTTTGAACTTGCTGGTTTAGATAAAGTCTTTGAAATATTTGATGCAGGAAAAACTTTTAATAGTTAATATAAACGTCTTAGAAAGCTGCGAAAAAGTTCCTCTTTATCTTCCATTGAAAATAACTCTCGTAGCTATAAGAGGAAAATTTGAATCACTTTCCTAATACACTGCTACAAATCAATGCTAATCTTGGAGGTGAGTAGCTGTAATTACTAGAAGTAGCTAGAAAATAGCATAGTGTCTATTGCAGTAGATAAATTAATCACGTCGGATATTTCAAAACCATCCCGTTACCTGGGTAATGAGCTTTTAGCTAAACATAAACCTTGGGATACGGCGACGATACGCTGGGTATTAACGTACCCAGAGGTATATGAAGTTGGTGCTTCTAATTTAGGGCATATCATTCTTTACAATATATTGAATGTTCAGCCCCGCCAGTTGTGCGATCGCGCTTATCTACCGGGTGCGGATTTAACGGCAAAGTTAAGAACGACTCAAACACCTTTGTTTGCGGTAGAGTCAAAGCGAAGTCTAGTTGATTTCGATATTTTAGGTTTTAGCCTCAGTTATGAATTGGGGGCTACCAACATTTTGGAAATGTTGGATTTGGCTGGCATTCCTTTCACTTGGGAAGAAAGATTGCAGGGAGATTACCCGTTGATTTTTGCGGGGGGACAAACTGCTACATCTAATCCCGAACCTTATGCTGATTTCTTCGATTTTATCGCTCTGGGAGATGGTGAAGAACTTTTACCAGAGATTGGTTTAATTTTAGAAGAAGGTAAAAAAGCGAAGTTAAGCCGTCAGGAATTATTGCTGGATTTGGCACAGGTACCTGGCGTATACGTACCGCAGTTTTACGATATGGCTGCTGACGGTTCGGTTCATCCCAATCATCCAGATGTGCCGGAGCGGGTTATACGAAGAGTTTCGAGTCCCATCCCAGCTTATTCTATCGGTTTGGTTCCTTATGCAGAAACCGTACACGACCGTTTAACGATTGAAATTCGGCGTGGATGTACCAGAGGCTGTAGATTTTGTCAACCAGGAATGTTAACTCGTCCGGCGCGAGATGTAGAACCCGACAAAGTTGTGCAAACAATTACAGAGGGGATGCGCCAAACTGGTTACAATGAATTTTCTTTGTTGTCTCTTTCTTGCTCCGATTATTTAGCTTTAAGTTCGGTAGGAATGGAAATTAAAAATCGTCTTAAAGATGAAAATATTTCCCTTTCTCTACCAAGTCAGCGAGTAGATAGATTTGATGACAATATCGCCAATATCCTTGGTGGAACCCGGAAAGGTGGTTTAACTTTTGCCCCAGAAGCCGGTACTCAAAGGATGCGGGATATTGTTAACAAAGGTTTGACGAATGAAGAATTATTAAGGGGGGTGAAAACAGCTTGGAAACGAGGTTGGGATAAGGTAAAGCTATATTTTATGATTGGCTTACCCGGTGAAACTGATGTTGATGTAGTAGGTATCGCTCAAACCGTAAGTTGGCTGAAGCGGGAATGTTGGGCAACAGGTAGAAAGCCCGTGAACTTTAACATCACAATTTCCAACTTTACGCCCAAACCCCATACACCATTCCAATGGCACTCAGTTTCTACTAGCGAATTTAAACGCAAGCAAGAATTGTTACGTTCTGAATTTCGTCGGATTCGGGGAGTTAAAGTTAATTTCACCGATGTGCGGATTTCGGCAATGGAAGATTTTGTCGGTAGAGGAGACAGAACTCTTGCGAGCGTGTTACGTCGTGCTTGGGAATTGGGCGCGGGCATGGATTCCTGGTTTGACAATTTGGATAAAGCTTTTGCAGCTTGGGAGCAGGCGATCGCCGAAGCTGGTTTAGATTGGAAATACCGCAAAGTGCAAGCTGGCGAGTGGAACGTTATGGAAGGCAGCAGTGTTCCGGAGCGCCTTGATTCGCCACTGCCTTGGGAGCATATAGATACGGGGATTGATAAAAAGTGGCTCAAAGAAGATTTGCAACGCGCTCTTGATGCCGCCACCGTACCCGATTGTTCCTTTGACGGTTGCTCGCATTGTGGAGTTTGCGGTACCGATTTTGGTCATAATGTGGTAGTGGAACCCCCGCCGATTCCGGAATTTGCTGGAGATTTCGTTCCCGATACTACCAAAGCTTTACGATTGCGAGTACGGTTTGGCAAACAGGATGATATGGCATTAGTCGGTCATTTAGATTTAATGAGAGTCTTCGATCGAGCCGTGCGACGAGCCAAATTACCAGTATCATTTAGCGGTGGGTTTAATCCACAACCAAGGATATCAGTAGCAAATGCTTTAGCCTTGGGAGCTACTAGTAATTCTGAAATTGTAGATTTTGAATTAACGCGCATAATTGATATTGATACTTTTCAAAGGGATTTAAGTTCTGCATTACCGAACGGCATACCTATATATGATGTAGTGCAGCTAGATTTAAAATCTAAAAGTGCATCACAACTTCTCGAAACTGCCGAGTATTTGATTACTGTAAGAGTAGATCGAGAAACAACTTCATCTGAATGGCAAGATTGGATTAATGCAATCAAACAAGCAGATGAAATTTGGACACAGCACAAAACCAAGAAAGGTAAAATCAAAAATGTAAATCTGCGCGAACGTTTGTTTGAGTTAGAGCTTGTCGAGACAGCGAAGGTTGAAACGAGCCAAAATAATGCTGTCAAATTGCGTTATTTGGGAGCTTGTCGCAATGATGGTACTTTATTGCGTCCGGAACAAATTCCATTTATGCTTGAATCTGTCACAACAACAGAATTCGATCTCCTGCACATACATCGGAGCAAGCTAATTTTGGCAGTTTAGTAATTTGGGGGCAATTGTAGTTGTCATTGCCCTCTAATTGAACTTCAACCTTCTTAATTGATTTTTTACGACCTTGCGCTAGAATTATATGAAGAGAAATTATAAGAGCGCTGCAACGGAACGAATTGATTCACTACCCGCTATGTACGGGGCGTTAAAGCAATAATATTTTAGAGTGCAACTCGACAATACTGAGGTATTATCTCAGATAAAGCCGACAGCATCCGCAGAGAAGTCTCTCTAGGAGCGTTTTTTGCAACTAGGAAAGCGGTGAATCAGTTCCGACTCGTAAAGCGCGTGGGTCTAATTGCTTCTCTCACCATTTATGATGGCGGAAATAGTAGAGTAAGCTCTAATTTTCCAGCTAACAGGGTTCGGATATGTAGAGTCGCATAGGCACTCAAAAGTACCACTTACGGGTAAACTTTTAAAGTCTACTTTGAAACGGGCAAGGAAGTATGCACCCCTACTTTTGATTTGCTCGCGCAGTCAGCCCGCGTCTTAAGAAGAGGCGCAGTTTCAGTTTCGCACTCGCGAAGATATTCGAGGTAATACTGCCCGATTATTAGAATAATCTCTTGCATCAGATGCGCGATAGTGTAAAAAAGCAACACTGTAATTGCTTTTTTACCTGACACATTAATTAGGAAGGGAAAGGTGTAAAAAATTGACCCTTAACGGGCGATTTTATTCATAAAAACATTCAACCGTTTTGATATCGGAGTTGCGTAAACGCAATTCAAGAAGGTAAATAGCTCGTGTTTTTTTGAGCGAAAGTAAGTGCAATTTTTATTACAGCAGCGCCTTTGAAGGAGGAGACAGGGTAGATTGATGAAAACTCCTCTCAGTAAGGATTTGAGCTGCCAATTTTTGAGGAAATTGAATGCCGAAACAAATTATCATCGCCGAACAGCATCAAATTGCTGCGGTGTTCTCTGAAGACCAAATACAAGAACTTGTCGTAGCTACTGGCCATCACCAAATTGGTGATATTTATTTAGGGGTAGTAGAAAATGTATTGCCTGGGATAGATGCGGCCTTTGTGAATATTGGCGACCCGGAGCGTAATGGTTTTATTCATGTAACCGACCTTGGACCATTAAGGTTAAGACGTTCGTCAGCAGCAATCACGGAGTTATTAACACCACAACAAAAAGTTTTGGTGCAAGTGATGAAAGAGCCGACGGGTACCAAAGGACCCAGGCTTACAGGTAACATTACTTTACCGGGTCGCTACGTAGTCTTGATGCCTTACGGACGAGGCGTTAATTTATCCCGCAGAATCAGGAACGAAAACGAACGCAACCGTTTGAGAGCCTTAGCAATCTTAGTTAAGCCTGCCGGAATGGGTTTATTAATCCGTACTGAAGCCGAAGGTAAACCCGAAGAAGCTATTATTGAAGATTTAGAATTTCTGCAAAAGCAATGGGAGTCAATTGGCGAACAAGCTCAAACCAGCCGTGCGCCTGCCTTGCTCAACCGTGACGATGACTTTATCCAGCGCGTTTTGCGGGATATGTATGGTGCCGATGTAAATCGGATTGTTGTTGATTCGAGTACTGGTTTAAAGCGAGTAAAGCAGTATTTACAGAATTGGAGCGGCGGACAGGTACCCCAAGGTTTATTAATCGACCACCACCGCGATCGCACTGCAATTTTAGAATATTTCCGGATCAATGCTGCGGTAAAGGAAGCTCTGAAACCAAGAGTAGATTTACCTTCTGGTGGTTACATTATTATTCAACCTACCGAAGCATTAACCGTAATAGATGTCAACTCCGGTTCGTTTACTCGTTCGGCTACCGCAAGAGAAACCGTATTGTGGACAAACTGCGAAGCTGCCACGGAAATAGCACGTCAGTTACGGTTGCGTAATATTGCTGGTGTCATTGTTGTTGATTTCATTGATATGGAATCGCGGCGAGACCAGTTACAGGTTCTCGAAAATTTTAATAAAGCCCTGAAATCGGATAAAGCTCGTCCTCAAATTGCTCAGTTAACTGAATTAGGTTTGGTAGAGCTTACCCGCAAACGTCAAGGTCAAAATATTTACGAACTTTTCGGAGAAACTTGTCCTACCTGTGGAGGTTTAGGGCATATCGTACATTTACCAGGGGAAAACGAATCCCGAGTCGCACCACCACCAGTAGAAGTACCAGATCGTGTAGTACCTTTACCCCAAAGAGAACCCCGTTTGTCAGCTCCTCGATTGAGCGAACCAAGAGAAATCGTAGATGGATTCGCAGATGGTGATGAAGGTGAAGGAGATTTTGCAAACTTAAACTTGGTCAATCATCCGAGCTATCAAGAATTAGGCGATCCGAACAAACGTCGTCGTCGTCGTCGCTTGGGGATTAATACGGGGAATGGCAAAGATGAACCAAGGATTAATGGGAGTCCGGTAACATTAGTTAATGATGATTTAGATACCGATTCAGAACCAGAACCAGAACTTAGAAGAACCGAAACACCATCGGCATTAAATAAAGGCTGGAGCGAAAGACCGACGGAACGTACTAGTAGAACTAGAGTCGAATCGGTCAAAGGAGTACTCGAACCACCAGAAATTGTTTCGGTGGAAATGACTTCGGAGGAACAGGATGTTTACGCTTTAATGGGTGTTACACCTTTAAAGAAGTTGGAGAAAGATTTCAAAAATGAAAAATCTGTAATTATCAATGTAGTTCCACCTGGTGAAGATGAAGATGAAGATGAAGATAGCATCTCAGAATCTGAATCATATTCGCTGACTCCAACTCCAAAGATAGTGAGAATAAACAATGTAGATAATGAAGTTACACTCGAAGAGGAAATAGAAGAAATAGAAGAAGAAGTAGAAAAAGCAGAAGAAGTAGAGCAACCAGAGCAAGTAGAATCTAATCAAACCATAGATAATACCGAAACCGAAACCGCGACAGTAGATACACGTCGCCGTCGCCGTCGTCGTACTTCCTCAGAAGCACCATCTAGCTAGGTAACATAACTCTTTTATGGTAAATACTGGGCAAGCTATCACTGCAATGGACGCGCCAAAACTCCCCCTCAAACAAAATTGGCTAGAATTTTCTACGTATTGCAATCCACAAAGAGGGTTAATTGCAGGTGTAGATGAAGTGGGGAGAGGTGCTTTGTTTGGTCCCTGTGGTAGCAGCAGCAGTCATCCTACCAAATAGTAATAGTTTGCCCCAACTCCTCACAACCAAAATCAAAGACAGCAAAAAGCTATCTGCTTCTAGAAGAACTCAGTTAGCCAAGCAAATTATTGATATTGCAATAGACTGGAAAATCGGTTTTGCAACTACGGCTGAAATAGACTCTTTGAATATTTTGCAAGCATCCCTTTTAGCAATGAAGCGGGCTGTTCTGAAATTAAAGGTACAGCCCGCACTTTGTTTAATTGATGGAAATCAGCGGATAAAAAATTTTCCCTTACCACAAGAAACAATAGTTAAAGGAGATTCGCTTTCGCTTACGATAGCTGCCGCGTCTATTCTTGCTAAGGTTTGGCGCGATGAACTAATAATTCGTCTTGCTAACAAGTACTCGATGTACGGCTTAGAACAAAACAAGGGTTATGGTAGCAAAAAACATCTATTAGCAATACAAAATTACGGTATCACGCGCTTGCATCGTACATCTTTTCGTCCCTGCCAAATCGAAGAAAAATAAGTACTTGTGCTTTCGTTTGGATAGAAAATTATTGACAGGGAACGGCTATATAACTAAGTAGTAATTGCAATAATGATGTTGGTTAACTACTTAGCATTCTAATACCATTTATTCTAATAGCTGCTTCTTCAATAGTTGGGATGCTAAAATACCCAAAAAAAGCTCTAAAAGGCTTGAGATAAAAGTATTAATACAGTGATTGATTAAAGTTATTAACGCCTTTTCCCAGTTACCAATTATCAATTATCAATTACCAATTACCAATTATTTAATAGCTTTTATTCAGGCTTGAAAACCTTGAAATCATTATTATCCGGATCGAAGCTGCTATCTTTAGTTTGCAATTCAACCCAATGTCGATAATCAACCAGCAGTTGTCGTAGCAATCTCTGCTTTATTGTTAGCAACACGCTTTTGAGCAAGCCATTACCAGTAGTTTCCAAAATTGATTTAGGTGTAAAACAAAAAGGTGGCGGTAATTCCACCTGCACTTCTAAATTTACTATACCTTTAAGGCGAGTATTTTCATTTGTTTCGTAACTTGATAAATTACCTTTTAAATCAAGCTGAAAACGACGATCGATGTATTCTAAACCACGAATTTCACTACGAACTGATTCTAAATAAATTGCTCCATCTGAAGCAGCCCATACTCTCATATCTACAATTGGTTGAATACTCAACGACATAAAAGTGAGGGGACGCATTTTTAAACGAAAAACTTCTGTGTTTAGCTGTTCAATCCGGCTCGAATCAGCTAAAGCCTTAACTAAACGTTGGGGTTGTCGTAAATAATGCTTAATTGGGATAGGCTGATATGGAACGGGAATTTCTACAGATTGACAGGCTTTAAATTTAGTCGCCATAGTTAAACGACAATAATTTGTCGATAATTGTATTTTTGAACAAAATATAGTTGTTTGTATTGTACAAAACCTATACCCTTTTTAATTATAAAAATTATTGTTACTTTATAATATCTATTTTAGGTAAAAATGTATTGTATTCTGTTTGCTATCTTCATTATTAAAGGTTTTGTAAATTATGATATCTATTGCACATTTGGGACCTAGCGGTACTTATGCAGAACAAGCAGCTTCATATTACCTTAGTTGGCTGACGAAAAATACTAAAACGGAAGCTTCATTATGTCCTTATCCAAGCATTTTTCAAACACTTTATTCTGTAGCTAAAGGGCAAGCAGATTTAGCAGTGGTACCTGTAGAAAACTCTATTCAAGGAGGAGTTACTGTTACATTAGATACGCTCTGGCAACTAGATAATTTGCAAATTCAGTTAGCTTTAGTTGTACCAATTACTCACGCATTAATTTCTTGTTCGGAAAGTTTAGATAATATAAAAACCGTTTATTCTCATCCGCAAGCATTAGCTCAATGTCAAAAATGGTTGGAGAAGTTTCTTCCACAAGTACAGTTAGTTCCGAATAATTCCACAACAGAAGCACTGCAAAAATTAGAAAGTGACAAAGCAGCAGCAGCTATTTCATCGCTTAGAGCCGCGCAACTATATAATTTACCCGTACTTGCAAACGGTATTAATGACTACCCGGAAAATTGTACTCGTTTTTGGGTAGTTAGTCAGCCTGGTAATTGTCCCACCCACGAAATATTGAACAATACTGCCTTCTACACTTCATTAGCGTTTAGCGTACCGGCAAATTTACCTGGTGCATTAGTTAAACCATTACAAGTTTTTGCCGAGCAAAATATTAACCTTAGCAAGATTGAATCGCGTCCAACTAAACGTTCTTTAGGAGAATATTTGTTCTTCATGGATCTAGAAGCAGACGTTTCCTCTACTAAAATGCAATCTGCTTTAACTAAATTATCCAATTATACGGAAATTCTGAAAATTTTTGGTAGCTATAATGTTTTACCAACTGAATCGTTGTAATTATGGCTATTGTCGTCAAATCAGCATAATAGCTGCTAAAAAACCGTAATTATTAAAAGGGAATTGGGAATGGGGAACAGCGACTATTTGCAGTTGGAATAATTTTATTAATTTATTAATTTAAACAAGCATATTTTCAACATAAAAGTAAGCTCAATTTTCTACCTATTAAACAACTATAGTTTTCCACTACTTTCTATGCTTTGCTGCTAAAACTATTTATTATTTTTTACTTTTTCACACTATTCCCTACTCCCTATTTATTAAGACTTTTGATCTAATGTATCTTTAAGTACAGTGCGAGCTGCTAAATGGTTGCGAGTTGAAGTTAAAATTTCTGTTTCTCGTTCTAAACGAGCGGCTGTATCTTGCATTTCTAATAATGACTGTTGCTCTGGAGCTACGCGGTAAAGGTTGCTTGCTACCCAATAAGATAATTCTTTTGGTAGAGCTGGTAAATCTTGCGGTAACTCGATATTTTGTTCGGTCAATTTGGCACTTAAGCGCACTACGTCACGCAGTAGCTGTTCTACTTCAGATGCTTCATGTCGTAAATCTTTAGTCGGTTCTTCGTCATCAATCCATTCGACTAACCCAACAAAATAAGGCTTTTCACGAACATATTCTAAAACACGGAACCTTTGCTGTCCCAAAGTTAGCATTTTCATTCGGTCATCTTTCAAACGTTGATGATGAATAATTTCCGCGCAACAGCCAACATTAGCAACAGTACCCTTTGCTTGGTCAACCATCAATACACCGAACCTGCGATCGCTATCCAAAATCGTGTTCATCATGATTCGGTAGCGGAATTCAAAAATATGTAGTGGTAACGGGCCTGGTAGGAAACAGAACCACATCCGGTAAAGGGAAGAGAGGTATTTCGCGAACTGCAATTCTAGAGGAGGATGTCATATTTACCGTGATATATAACTGTACTAATATTTGTACTACTTATAAAAGTATTTTTGCCGAGACGAACGGCAGTCATTAATATAATTATGTCATTAAGAGCAATAATGTAGTCTGCCAAGCTGGTATTACTTCCCAACACAGAGCCTTTATTCGCTGTGTGTGGGTTTGCGATCGCAATGGAAATTTAGTTCCGCGTAAGTTTTTTATTTGTGAAAAAACCCGTATATTCTTTATATTTTACCGTAAAGTCGTTTTGCAGCGAATAAAAAGCCCTTAGAAATTCGTCTAAGGGGATGACCGTATCTATTAACACGCTTGTATTTCTTATTAATTGTTGTTTTTGGATTAATTATTTATCGAAATACAATTAATCCTTAATCAATAATTACAGCTTAACTTCAATGTCCACACCAGATGGTAAATCAAGTTTCATCAAAGCATCAATGGTTTTAGAAGAAGGCTGATGGATATCGATAATGCGTCGGTGGGTACGGGTTTCAAAGTGTTCTCGTGAATCTTTATCTACGTGAGGAGAACGAAGTACGCAGTAGATACGGCGTTTTGTAGGTAAAGGTATCGGACCAATTGCCGTTGCATTAGTGCGGTTAGCAGTATCAACAATTTTCTCGCAAGATGTATCAAGCAAGCGACGGTCAAAAGCTTTTAAACGAATTCTAATTTTCTGCTGCTGTAAAGTAGCCATTTGTTCAGTTTTCCTGGTTCAGATGATTTGTAAAAAGGAGGGATGGAAATTTTTATTCACGAGCGTCAAAATTTTAATTTTGACTTCTATTTTGACCTTTGTGTTTCCAACCAAAGACAGTTAAAAAGCAGAGAGGCATTATACCATCTCTGCCCGTATTCTAGTTAAAGTCCGCGCTTATCTACTTGACGATTTTAGAAACTACGCCAGCACCGATAGTACGACCACCTTCACGAATTGCGAAGCGCATTCCTTGCTCAATCGCAATTGCGTTGATAAGTTGTACGTTCATCTTGATGCGGTCTCCAGGCATTACCATTTCCGCAGCACTGCCATCATCAGCAGTAAAGGATTGAATAGTGCCAGTTACATCGGTTGTACGCACGTAGAACTGAGGACGATAACCGGAGAAAAATGGGGTTTTACGACCGCCTTCTTTCTCAGTTAAAACGTATACTTCACCTTCAAATTCGGTATGAGGAGTAATGCTACCGGGCTTTGCAATTACCATGCCACGCTCGATATCATCTTTCTGCATACCGCGTAGTAGGATTCCGGCATTATCTCCAGCCATACCTTCATCGAGACTCTTCTTGAACATCTCGATACCAGTTACGGTGGTAGGACGAGTATTTCTGATACCAACCAATTCAACTTGGTCGCCAACTTTGACTTTTCCACGTTCGATTCTACCAGTTGCTACGGTACCACGACCTGTAATGGAGAATACGTCTTCTACTGCCATCAAGAAAGGCTTATCTACAGCACGTTCGGGAGTAGGAATGAAAGCATCTACCTGTTCCATCAAGTCGTAGATTTTATCTACCCACTGGTCTTCACCTTTCTTCATGGTGGGGTTAGCAATCATTTTTTCCAACGCTTGCAAACCAGAACCTGAAACTACAGGAATATCGTCACCGGGGAAATCGTAGTCGCTAAGAAGTTCGCGGACTTCCAATTCCACCAACTCCAATAATTCATCATCATCCACCATGTCTTGCTTGTTCAAGAAGACTACGAGGCTAGGTACACCAACTTGCTTCGCTAACAGGATGTGTTCGCGGGTTTGAGGCATGGGACCGTCAGCAGCAGACACCACGAGAATTGCACCGTCCATTTGGGCTGCACCAGTGATCATGTTTTTCACATAGTCAGCGTGTCCGGGACAGTCTACGTGAGCGTAATGACGACCATCAGTTTCATATTCCACGTGGGAAGTATTGATGGTAATACCCCGTGCCTTTTCTTCAGGAGCGTTGTCAATATCATCGTACTTCTTTTGTGCTGACTGACCCAAAGCGGATAAAGTCATGGTGATGGCTGCTGTCAACGTGGTTTTACCGTGGTCAACGTGGCCAATAGTACCGATATTAACGTGTGGTTTATTTCTTTCAAATTTTGCGCGTGCCATGTATCCTCGTTTCCTTTTTTAACTATGCGTTCCCTTGTTTTTCGCGATTATTGCCTCAGCCACGTTGCGAGGCACTTCTTCGTAGTTACTAAACTGCATCGAGAAAATACCCCGACCTTGGGTGTTTGACCGAATGTCAGTTGCGTAACCAAACATTGCTGCCAATGGAACTTTAGAAGTTACCTTGGCTAAGCCATCTTCGGACTCCATGCCTTCAATTTGACCGCGACGAGAGTTAAGGTCGCCGATGACATCCCCAAGAAATTCTTCGGGTACTTCTACCTCAACTTCCATCAATGGCTCTAACAGCACTGGTGAAGCTTTCATCACCGCTTCTTTCATCGCCATTGAACCGGCAATTTTGAAAGCCATTTCCGAAGAGTCTACATCATGATAAGACCCATCAACCAATGTTGCTTTAACATCAATTAACGGATACCCAGCTATAATACCGGATTCGCTGGTTTCTTTCATTCCCTGCTCGACGGGATTAATATACTCTTTGGGTATCGAACCACCGACAACCTTGGAAACGAATTCAAAACCGCTTCCTTGTTCTCCAGGCTCCAAGTTTACAACTACGTGACCGTATTGACCTTTACCACCGCTTTGACGGATGAATTTACCTTCAATTCCGTTAACTTGTTTGCGGATGGTTTCGCGATAGGCAACTTGCGGCGCACCAACGTTAGCTTCCACCTTGAATTCTCGCAGCATTCTATCTACCAAAATTTCTAAGTGTAGTTCGCCCATGCCCGCAATCACTGTTTGATTGGTTTCAGGGTTCACGCTAACTCGGAAGGTTGGATCTTCTTCCGAAAGTGACTGCAATGCTCTACCTAACTTCTCCATATCAACTTTGGTTTTGGGTTCAACCGCAACTGATATTACTGGTTCTGGAATATAAAGCGATTCCAGAATTATTGGAGAATTCTGTTCGCAAAGGGTGTCACCTGTAAGAGTATCTTTTAGACCTACAGTAGCTCCTAAGTCCCCCGCAGAAAGTTGTTCGACATCTTGCCGGTCATCTGCCTTCATCACTACCAAGCGAGAAATTCGTTCTTTTTTCCCTTTGGTAGAGTTGTAGACGTAGCTGCCTTTCTTCAGCACGCCAGAGTAAACCCGGATAAATGTCAAACGACCGTAGGGATCGGCCATCACTTTGAAAGCAAGAGCAGCTAAAGGTGCTTCATCGTCAGCAGGTCTTTCAACGGTTTCACCATTGGGTAAGGTGCCTTGAATTGGAGGTACTTCCAATGGAGATGGCAAATAATCTACCACTCCATCAAGCAATAGCTGTACGCCTTTATTTTTGAATGCCGAACCGCAAAGCATCGGCACCATAGTTCCGGCAATTGTACCTTTACGTAAAGCAAGACGAACTTCCTCTTCGGTAAGCTCTTCGCCCTCGAAGTACTTAGTCATTAAGTCATCCGAGGTTTCAGCTACTGCTTCAACGAGCTTAGTACGATATTCGTTAGCAAGTTCAACCATTTCACTTGGTATATCTTGCTCTTCGATATCAGTGCCTTGATCGTTGTTATAAATAAAGGCACGCATTTTCACCAAGTCAATAATGCCGCTAAACTCGCTTTCGCTACCTATAGGCAATTGAACGGGAATGGCATTAGTTCGCAGGCGATCGCGTACTTGTTCGTAAACCTTATAAAAGTTTGCGCCAGTGCGATCCATCTTGTTAACAAAGATGATTCTGGGCACATGATAGCGGTCTGCTTGCCGCCAAACCGTCTCTGTCTGAGGCTGCACGCCGCCTACAGAACATAAAACCGTAATTACACCATCCAATACCCGCATAGAACGTTCAACTTCCATCGTGAAGTCCACATGACCGGGGGTATCGATGATATTAATTTGATGGTCTTTCCAACTGGTACTAATTGCAGCGGCGGTGATAGTAATTCCCCGCTCCCGTTCTTGTGCCATCCAGTCGGTCACAGCCGTTCCCTCGTGAACTTCACCTATTTTGTGAATGATGCCGGAGTAAAACAGTATTCTTTCTGTTGTTGTAGTTTTTCCCGCATCAATATGGGCCGCAATACCCATATTGCGAACTTTTTCTAGCGGGTTGGTACGTGCCAAAAGCAGCCTCCTATGGCTTTTGCCTCTTGATATCTTGTATATTACACTCTGCTTTAAGTTTCTATACTGACGAACCCAAAACCGTCCGACTTTACAGTAATAAAGATGATATAACACCGATTCAATTCGGCAATATATCTGTCTTCAACTTAATAACGATAATGTGCAAAGGCTTTATTGGCTTCTGCCATCCGATGTGTTTCTTCCCGTTTGCGAATTGCGCTACCTGTTTCGTTAGACGCATCCATTAATTCGTTTGCCAGCCTGCTTGCCATTGTCCGGCCCGGACGCTGACGAGAATACTGCACTAACCAACGCAGTGCAAGGGTCGTACCCCTTTCCGAACGTACTTCCATTGGTACTTGATAAGTTGCTCCACCAACTCGTCGAGCTTTGACTTCTACCAGTGGAGTCAGATTGCGTATTGCTCTCTCAAAAACTTCTGTGGGTTCTCCACCAGTTCTTTCTTCGATAATTTTCATTGCGTCATAAACAATCCGCGCGGCAAGAGATTTCTTGCCATGACGCATGATTCGCCTGATTGTCATACTAATCAAGCGACTGTTGTAAACTGAGTCAGGCGGAACTGCGCGCCTTTGAATAACACCACGACGAGACATACTTAACCTTTAATTCAATATAGCAACTACAAAGAAATGCTTTGATACTTCCGGGAATTATATAGTATGAATTCTCCTGCTTCATTTATGAGCTACGAACAACATTATTAATTGCAACTCGGTTTTCGGATATGCCCTTACGCTCATAAATTAACGTCGGAATACTGCTCGCGATTGAGATTTTAAGCGAGCAAGATTCATTATTAGAATCTATACTACCCAGATTAACCGCTCAAAAAATTTAAGTTGCTGTGGACTTTCTCAACTTTATCAGTATACAGATAACGCCCCGAATAGTTGAAAAACCGCTCCAACCATACATATGAAGCGCCATCGTTTATACGTTGATATTTAAACGGAAATCCTGCGCCATAAAATGTTTTGGGCTTTTTCTAACGTCTATCCCTTGTGCTTCATGCAATCCCTGGGTGGTGCAGTTGTTTTCCTTGCTGATTTGATGGCTTCCACTTGGGTTCGCAGACCAAAAGCAACACCTTAGAAAACAACTACAGCCCACCCACAAGGATAAACTTGAAACACATCGCCCGCGTTTTGGGTAGCTGTAGACTTTTAGAACTTGAATTATATACAAACATCGCAAGTGAATCTAAAAAACAATGCGAAAAACCACAGCGACGATTACGATGCTTCCTTCGGACGCTTCGTTCCGTACTTTGAACGACCTTGCTTGCGATCTTTTACTCCGGCAGTATCCAGAGTTCCACGAATAATGTGATATCTCACGCCCGGTAAATCCTTAACCCTACCGCCACGAATCATCACAACAGAGTGTTCCTGTAAGTTGTGACCAATTCCTGGAATGTAAGCAGTTACCTCGAATCCAGAAGTTAATCTTACCCTTGCAACTTTTCTTAGGGCAGAATTCGGTTTCTTAGGCGTTGTTGTATAAACCCTGGTACAAACGCCCCGTCTTTGAGGGCATTGCTTCAGAGCCGGGGACTTGGTTTTCTGACGCGCTTTAGAGCGCTCGTTACGAATTAATTGCTGTATTGTTGGCATGAGTTACAGCACGTGAAGCTGCTGATTGTCTAAGTTTTTACAAATCCTGATTATATCTCTTTTTTGAAAAGATTATGTCAACTTTCTAGAAAAAATTTAGATTTTTTTAATATATATTTTTTTTAATTGGGGATTGGAAATTGGGAATTGGGGATTGGGAATTGGGAATTGGGGAGTAAAGCGTTGATGGGGAAGACAATAAGGGAGCAAGATGCTCCCACTACAAATGTTTTTAGAACTAACTTCTAACTCCTAACTCCTAACTCCTAACTCCTAACTCCTCACTGAAAAAGAGTTGCCACAACCGCAAACGGTTACTGCTTGGGGGTTATAGAAGCGAAAGCCTCCACCCATGAGGTCTTCGGAGTATTCGATGGTTAAGTCTTGAGTGCGTTCTAGGGTTTCGGCATCTAGAACTACTTGTATATTTTTACAGGCGAAAACGCGATCGCAATCTGTTAGTGCTTGTTCGTCTTTAAAAGACATATCGTAAAACCAACCGGAGCAACCACCGGGTTTGACAGTTAATCGAAATAACAGGTTGGGTTGTTTTTGTTTTGATTTTAATCTCTGTATCTCGTCTGCTGCTGCCTGAGAAAGTTTAATCATCAAATTAATTTTAGATTTTAGATTTTAGATTGAAAGACAGGAGTTGGGAGTTAGGAGTTAGGAGTTAATTGTTTATAACTTATAACCGATCGCTGGTAATTGATAATTGATAACTGTTCCTAAAAGTATCGCACGGAAACTTCAGAACCAGAAAAGGTAGGAAGTTTCCGTGCGGAATTTAGACGAACACAATATATTTTTTAAATGAAACTCATGACGAAAGGTAAGATATCATATCCCCGATTTTATTTTTCAGCGCGAGCATAGTCGTCTTGATAACGAACGATATCGTCTTCTCCTAAGTATTCCCCATTTTGTACTTCAATTAATACTAAAGGAATCACTCCGGGGTTTTCTAGACGGTGTGCGGTGCATTGTGGCACGTAGGTAGACTGGTTGTTGCTCAAGGTAATTTCTTCTTCACCGCAAGTAACTTTAGCGGTTCCAGAGACGACAATCCAGTGTTCGCTACGGTGATGATGCATTTGTAAGCTTAAGCGGTGTCCCGGTTTCACTTCAATGCGCTTGATTTTATAGCCGCGTGCTTCTTCCAAAATGGTAAAAGAACCCCAAGGACGTAGTTCAGTCGCAGCCACACCTTCTGGAGTAACCGCTGGGGGTAGGGTAAATGCGTTTGCTTCTGCTGTTTCTTGGAATTGAGCCATAGTTACCTCGTTTGAAGACATAAAAAAATTTACACAGTACTCTTAACTATTGTTGGAAAAAAGTAGCGTAATATTGCAACCGTAATTGTCTGCAATTGAGTCCAGCTTAGCCAAACATACCAAAGCTAATTGTGACGGTGGAATCAACAGGTAACAATTCTCGTATGTTTACACCAATTCTTCATCAATCGTATAGGTAGCTTTTTACAAGCTTTAAAAAGTCTTCAAATATTAGTAATTTATTCCTACTAAATACGTACAATCAATAGTTAATTAAGTTACTACTTCTGACTCAGTAATAGAGTTGGGGATAGTTAGGAGTTAGGAGTAGCAAGTAGAGAGTAGCAAGTAAATCACTTTTTATTCTCATTGACATAAATGTCGCTGCCGTAGAGACCTCTATTTTTACCCGCTACTTATTACTTATTACTCACTACTCGCTACTCACTACTTTAATAATGTCTCCCCATCCCCCATCCCGACTCACGGACGCGGTAAGAAAATACCAATGCCGTTATGAACGCTTGCAGCAGTGTTGGGTGAGCGATCGAGTAATTGTCCCCCCAGATAAAGGCTTGTGGAACTACCACCGTCTAAATTTAGGGCGTTGACGCATCCTAGTTGCTGCATTAATTGAGCGTGTTCTGGTAAGCTGGGTCCTTTTCCACCAGCGCGATCGTGTACCGCAGCAATTATGAGTTTCCCGGTTGAGGTGGTACAAATGGCGCTACGGATAGCTCTTTGTTCTGCGAAGGCTTTACTGAATTTTTCGGCTTCAGCATCGAGAACTATTCGATTGTCTTTTAGTAAAAGGGGGTCCGGCTCCTAATATATGGGGATAGCGATTGAATTCTGGAGAAACTGTGGAACTGGCTATACGTAAAGGAGTTCCAATTTGTAATTGAGCGGCGTTACTTACGGCACCAGCACGCAAAGCTAGTAGATAGCCATTTTTTGGAATGGGAGCAAAGCCAACTCCAGCTTTACTTCCTGCATATTGTTGGGTAACTTTATTGTTTTGAACGGCTACAATTATTTCGTTGTCGGTAAGAGGTGTATAGTTTTCTCCCCATTGATCGGTGTATCTAGCTATTCCTTGCTGTACGTATCCACTGTTTAAGTGAGAAATTGGCAGATTTTGATTGCCGGGAATTATTAAATTTTCTTGTAAAGAAAGCCGGTTCATGTAAAATTTTCCGGCATCGTCCCAAGCAATTGCTCCTCGATTAAGAATTGGCCCGGAGAGCCACTGACCATCTTTACGAATTGCACCCAAGGGTAAACGGTTTTTTCGATTGAAGAAACCACCGTTAATTGCGGCAGATGCTAAATATTTTCTCGCAGTTTTGATTAGTGGTGCGGTACCTTCTTGTTTTCCTTGGTTGGTAGCAACTGGTCTTATTTGTGCTTTGGAAGTTCGGGGATCGATTTCTAACCATACTACTGGAAAACGGTCGTTGCCCAAGGATACGAGTTGCTGTCTCCACAGCAATCCCGGTGCCCAATCGATTGAGCGTTCGACTAAAGCATCCGGGCGAACATCTACAACTAAACGATTTGGTTTGGGTAAAGTGCTGACTTTTGGAGTTAAGCCGAAAGGAACTACTAGTCGAATAACTGTTTGATTGTTGACTACTTCGACTTGCTTAATAAGCGGTTCGGGAGTTTCGGTTGATATTGATGGCGGTGTCTTTCTGAAAAGATTGTCTAACTGTACAGGTTGCGGTATTGGTGGTGCAGGAGTATAACGGCTGATTAAATTAGGATTTGCGATTCCATCAATGGTAATTATCCACTCTCTTGCTGGGGGGGTTGGTTTGGGAGCGGGAATATCAATATCAGTATCGGTGTTGATTACAACACTTTTAGGTGGAAATGGTAGTGATGGTACTTTAATAGAGGGTTTTAGCTCGGGTTTTGGTTGAATTTTAGGTTTTGGTTTTTTAATCAAGGAACCCGCAGTCAACTTCCAAGGTGTTGGACGATCCAAATCAATAACTAACTGCTGCTGTTGAGATGAGGATTTATCTTGTTTAATTGTTTTTACTTTTGCTCTTGGTGTAGAAATTACTAAGGTATTATCCTTTGCTTGTACTTTCCATCTTGCTTCCCGAGCAAATTTAGTAATGTCTAAATAACGATATCCCTGCTCTAAGAAACCAGTCAACACTTGCGGTTTAGATAGCGAAGAAAACCACTGTACTGGCTGTAGTTGCGGACTGTTAGTGCTTAATAAATCTACTCCTATTAGCTGGCGAAGTGCCCCATCACTGATATAAATCGCATCGCCTCGATCTTTATTTTTACCTTTTTGTTGAACCCAAGTTCCTGGTAAGGTGCGACCATTTACGGATATTTGATCGCCCCCAGATAATAATCCTTTTGAAGTGGATACAACCGACGGTTGATTTGATTGAGCTATCTTTGGAACTTCTTTATAAGTTGGTTTAGCTTTAGTAACAGAAGTCGCAGTCAAATTTAGAATTATTGCCAAGGTTGGTAACGTCATAGCCTTGACAAAAAAGCGATTATTTTTATTAACCATAGCAGTGCGGATTTTTCCTCGATCCAAAGTTAGATTTTTGACCATAATGTTGGTTAAGTAATAACTGCAAAAACTTAGTTTTCTGGCATATTTTCTGGCATAGGAATAATCATCTTCATAGTGCATAACACTAACGTGTTAAGGTATAAATACCCTTCTGTAAAAAGTTAATTCAGTGCGGGCAAGTTATAAGCAATGCATCAAAAAACAGATTTCTACTGCCAGAAGTTTTCAATATTTTTTACCTTGAAAAGATAAATCGAAATGTTTAATCGTTTTTGATACGACGCTACTTGTGCAGTGTGTAGCAGGTATTAATCAGATTTGTAAGTAGTACTTGCTCTCTTAGAGTGGGCGTAATACGACAAAATTTGCTCAAATCGGGAATTGCAAATCGACAATTAGTGTAATACGCTGGCTTTAAGGCACCCTATCAGCGGAATTTTGGTATTGAAAATATTGAACCATTACATAGAAGTTTTGTTTCATGCCGGCAATATATAACTCAATCTGTAAAAAAAACTTGCATTTCAGACAACCTAATTGAGAGAATATATAGCCTCAAGATATAAAGTCGGAAACTGGTAAGCCACTACGTTGCGGTGAAGTAGTGTGGTCTTGGGGGTTTCCCCCATGAACAACTACTGAACCCGTTCACGCGGAGCGTGCGGCTCAGGGAGGAACACGACCGTTGTAGTAAGTGGCGCAACCCGAAGGGCGATACAATTACTAACTCGCTCAATTCAGCATAAACACATAAAAAATAACCGGATAAGTTTAACACAAACGTGCAAAAAATCAACTGTGCGTAGTAAAATCTTTCTCCCGGCATTTTGGTAACTCGGTTTTCTCGCTTTTAGGAAAGTGAATAGTTTTTTTATCGGGACAATATCAAGAAAATTATTGCTATCGGGGGACATTCTATGAATAACGAACAGATGAATCAAGACAAAAACATAGCATTTTCAGATACTTTTTTAGGACAAAAGTGGTTAGTTGAAGAAAGAGACGCTTGCGGGGTAGGTTTCATTGCCCATCGCCAACAGCATGAAAGTCATGAAATTTTGGCGAAAGGATTAGTTGCGTTAACCTGTTTGGAACATAGGGGTGGTTGCAGCGCCGATCGAGATTCTGGTGATGGTGCGGGAATATTAAGCGCGATTCCCTGGGAATTGTTGCAGGGAGATTGGAATGAAAGGGGAAAGGGGACAGCAACCGATAAAAATATCGCTGTAGGGATGTTGTTCTTGCCCCGTGACGAACAAGCTGCTCATACTGCTCGGGGTATTGTCGAACAGATTGCACTTTCTGAGAATTTGCAGGTGTTAGGATGGCGCGTAGTTCCGGTTGATTCGAGTGTGTTAGGAGTACAAGCCAAAGAAAATCAGCCGCAAATTGAGCAGATTTTTCTGAAATCAGAAGATGTCACCGGGGATGAGCTAGAAAGAAAGCTTTATATTACGCGCCGTAGAGTTCATAAAGCTATTTGCTCTCAACACAGCGAGTGGATGGAAGAGTTTTATGTTTGCTCGCTATCGAGTCGGACGATTATATACAAGGGTATGGTACGTTCGGCGGTTTTAGGAGATTTTTATCACGATTTAAAGAATCCTGCCTATAAGAGTAGTTTTGTTGTTTACCATCGTCGTTTTAGTACGAATACATTGCCTAAATGGCCCTTAGCTCAACCGATGCGGCTTTTAGGTCACAATGGAGAAATTAATACTCTGTTAGGTAATATCAACTGGATGAAAGCCAGACAGGCAAGTTTGAGCCATCCAGTTTGGAAAGAGCGGTTGGAAGAATTAAAGCCGTTTGTCAGTATGGGAAACAGCGATTCTGCAACCTTAGATAACGTCTTTGAGTTACAGGTGCGTTCCGGGCGCAGTCCATTGGAAGCTTTGATGATAATGGTTCCGGAAGCTTATGGAGATCAACCTGCTTTAAGTAATTATCCGGAGATTGTAGACTTTTATGAATACTACAGCGGATTACAAGAAGCTTGGGATGGTCCGGCGCTTTTGGTATTTAGTGATGGTAAGACAGTTGGTGCAGCTTTAGACCGCAACGGCTTAAGACCGGCGCGTTACTGTATTACCAATGACGACTACATTGTGGTTGCTTCAGAAGCTGGTGTAGTTGATTTTCCAGAAGAAAATATTATTGAGAAAGGTCGTTTGGGTCCCGGACAGGCGATCGCCGTGGATTTGCAAAACCATGAAATTCTCAAAAATTGGCAAATCAAGCAGCGGGTTGCGAAAAGTCATCCTTATGGGGAATGGTTGCGACAGCATCGGAAATCAATTAACAATGAACAATTAACAATTAACAACGGTAATGGTGCGAATGGGAATGGTGTTAATGGTAATGGACATTCAGCAACTAACAACCATCAACTAACAACCAACAACTCACAACCAACAACTAACCCAATAGATAGAAAAGCTTTACTGCGGAATCAAATGGCTTTTGGCTATACCACAGAAGATGTGGAAATGATCCTTCAGCCAATGGCGATTGATGCTAAAGAGCCGACTTTTTGTATGGGTGATGATATCCCTCTAGCGGTACTTTCAGGAAAACCACATTTACTATATGACTATTTCAAACAGCGGTTTGCTCAAGTAACAAATCCACCTATCGATCCTTTACGGGAAAAATTGGTGATGTCGTTAAAGGTGGAATTAGGCGCAAGAGGTAATTTACTCGATCCTAAACCCGAATATGCTCGCCGGTTTAAGTTGGAATCGCCCGTATTAACTGAGGCTCAGTTACAAGAAATCCAAAAGTCGGATTTCAATACGGTTGAATTATCGACGGTGTTTCCAATTGAGAGCGGAAGGGAAGGATTAAAAGCGGCTGTGGAATCTTTGCAAAAGCAAGCTGTGGAAGCAGTACGCAATGGTGCAAAGATTTTGGTATTGAGCGATAAAGTTGCTCCGAATTCCCAGGAGTGGGAAGACTATGGAGCGATAAACGCAGAAAATACTTATATTCCTCCTTTGTTGGCTGTCGGTGCGGTTCACCACCATTTAATCCACGAAGGATTGCGAATGAATACTTCTTTGGTGATGAATACCGCTCAATGTTGGAGTACTCATCATTTCGCTTGTTTGATTGGTTTCGGTGCGGCTGCAATTTGTCCTTACATGGCTTTGGAAACTTTGCGTAACTGGTGGTTCGATCCTAAAACACAGCAGTTTATGGAGCGCGGTAAAATTGAGAAAGTCAGTTTGGAGCAATCATTAGCTAATTACACCAAAGCTGTAGAAAACGGTTTGCTGAAAATCCTTTCTAAAATGGGAATTTCGCTGTTAACAAGTTACCAAGGAGCGCAAATTTTTGAAGCTATTGGTATTGGTAGAGATTTATTAGATTTAGGATTTTACGGTACTACTTCCCGGATTGGTGGAATTAATCTTAGCGAATTGCAATCAGAAGTTTTATCTATCCACTGCAAAGCCTTCCCCGAATTAAGCGGTAAAAAATTAGAAAATTTAGGTTTCGTCCAGTATCGTCGCGGTGGCGAATACCATATGAACAGCCCGGAAATAGCGAAAGCGCTGCACCAGGCTGTAGAAAGTAAAAATCACGACCACTACGAAGTTTACCAGAAGCATTTGCAAGGTAGACCGATTACCGCACTACGCGATTTGCTCGACTTCCAAAGCGATAGAGAGGCGATTTCGATTGAAGAAGTAGAGCCTGTCAGCGAAATAGCTAAGCGCTTCTGTACTGGGGGAATGTCACTAGGAGCATTGTCACGGGAAGCACACGAAACATTGGCGATCGCCATGAATCGGCTTGGCGGTAAGTCGAATTCTGGGGAAGGTGGTGAAGATCCGGTGCGTTTCAAAACTTTAAATGATGTTAATGAAACGGGTAATTCGGCAACTTTACCTCATCTAAATGGTTTGCGTAACGGCGATACTGCTTCGAGTGCTATCAAGCAAGTTGCGTCTGGACGCTTCGGTGTAACTCCACAGTACCTGATGAGCGCCAAACAAATTGAAATCAAGATGGCTCAAGGTGCGAAACCCGGAGAAGGGGGACAGTTACCAGGTAGAAAAGTTAGTGAATATATTGCTGGTTTAAGACGTTCCAAACCTGGAGTAACTTTAATTTCTCCACCACCGCACCACGACATCTATTCGATTGAAGACTTAGCGCAGTTAATTTTTGATTTACATCAAATTAATCCCAAAGCTCAAGTTTCGGTGAAACTGGTATCAGAAATCGGTATCGGAACCATTGCTGCGGGTGTAGCCAAAGCTAATGCCGATATTATCCAAATTTCCGGTCATGATGGCGGTACGGGTGCATCACCTCTAAGTTCTATTAAACACGCCGGTTCTCCCTGGGAACTTGGTTTAAGTGAAGTACATCGAGTTTTGATGGAAAATAGCCTGCGCGACAGAGTAATTTTGCGCGTAGACGGCGGTTTAAAGAGCGGTTGGGACATTTTGATGGGAGCAATGATGGGAGCCGAAGAATTTGGTTTTGGTTCCATTGCCATGATTGCCGAAGGTTGTATTATGGCGCGGATATGTCATACAAATAACTGTCCTGTAGGTGTTGCTTCGCAGAAGGAAGAATTGCGAAAACGCTTCCCCGGCACTCCCGAAAAAGTTGTTAATTTCTTCTACTTTATTGCTGAAGAAGTACGCAGTCTGTTAGCAAGATTTGGTTATCGAAGCCTATCAGAAGTAATCGGACGTGCTGACTTGATGAAAATGCGTGAAGGTGTGGAATTAACTAAGACACGAGCATTAAATCTTGACTGCTTGTTGAAATTACCCGATACCAAAGAAAATCGTAGCTGGCTGCAACACGAAATAGTTCACAGTAATGGTGCGGTACTCGATGATGATTTATTAGCGGATGCTGAAATTCAAAAAGCTATTAACGAGCATTCTTTGATAAATAAGACAGTTAATGGGGTTAACACGGATAGAACCATAGGTTCGCGGATTTCTGGGGTAATTGCATCTAAATACGGCGACACTGGTTTCCAAGGTCAAATTAACCTTAACTTTAAAGGAAGCGTCGGACAAAGCTTTGGTGCTTTTCTCCTCAACGGAATGAAGCTGACATTGATGGGAGAAGCCAACGATTACGTCGGTAAAGGAATGAATGGTGGCGAAATTATTATTAAACCATCCAGTATGGCAACCTACGAACCATCAGAAAACACCATAATCGGTAATACCTGCCTTTACGGTGCAACTGGGGGAATGTTATTTGCTACAGGTAAAGCTGGCGAACGTTTTGGGGTGCGTAACTCTAAAGGTACGGCAGTAATTGAAGGAGCCGGGGATCATTGTTGCGAATACATGACTGGCGGTGTAATTGTAGTCTTAGGTCAAGTTGGGCGTAACGTTGGTGCTGGAATGACTGGTGGATTGGGATATTTTCTAGATGAAGATGGTAATTTCCCCGAACTAATTAATCCGGAAATCGTGAATATCCAACGAGTTGTAACGGATGGAGGAGAAAAGCAACTTAAAGATTTGATCGCCGCTCATTTTGAACGTACCGAATCGGCTAAAGCGAAAATGATTCTAGATAACTGGCAAGAATTTCTACCAAAATTCTGGCAAGTGGTACCGCCTTCTGAAGCTGATTCTGCTCAAGCCAATTCTGAAGAAAAGCAGTTGAGTAAGGTTTGATTGCTAGTGGTTAGTTGTTAGTTGTTAGTTGTTAGTTGTTAGTTGTCTGTCTCATTAATTTTGCTTTTGTTAATGGAGTGCGAGCATCTTGCTCGCTGGTCGTAGCTAGCGAGCAAGATGCTCGCACTACGCAAACCCGTCAGAATTAATGTGGTTGACTACTAGTAGTTTGTTTGATTAATTTAAAATTAATAAGGGTACGGCGAATATTGCCGTACCCTTTATTTATTAGCCATGAACACTTAATTATGTATGTGAAAATCAATTAATAGGGATTCTAACTTAGGCATTGATCGGAGGTTAATAGCAACTAACCACTAACAACTAACAACTACTTCTTATTTTGCGCCGTTACCGTCGTCTTTTTCTGCTTCTCTTCATGTTCGAGCAATTCTGGAATAGTTACAAAACGATAACCTTTCTTTTTCAACTTGCTTATCATTGTTGGTAAAGCAGCAACGGTGTTTTTGCGAGGGCCACCACCATCATGCAACAGCACAATACCACCGGGGCTTGCTTGTCTTACAACTCGGTTTACCAAAACAGGAGGTGAAGGAAGTGCATAATCAATGGAATCAGCAGACCACATGATTACGGTATAATCTTTACTTTTTGCATAGTCTGCTAAACCATTATGCAACATTCCACCGGGAGGGCGAAATAAAGTAGTTTTGGTTCCCGTAGTTTTATAAATTAAGTCTGAAGTACGGTCAATTTCTAAAGCTGCGGCTTTTTTATTGAAAAAATGGTACCAATGATTCCAAGTGTGATTGCCGATAATATGCCCTTCAGCTACTATTCGCTTTCCTAAATCGGGATAGTTATTCAGTACTTGTCCGACAACAAAAAACGTCGCCTTAATCTTATTTTTTTTCAGTATTTCCAATATCTGGGCAGTATATCCCGGCCAAGGGCCATCATCAAAGGTTAGAGCAATTAATTTATCGTTTGCACCAAGTTTTGCTTGCTTTAATGTTTTGCCACGAAAGCTTTTTGGCACTGTATGGAAGACACCTTTAGATATTGCTTCCTGTTCCCAGGAAGCAAGCATGGCACCTTTAAAATCTTTAATGCTAGATAGCGAAACAGATGTAGCTTTAATATCTTCGCTTTTTACTTGCTGCCTACTAGTTGCATTGGTAGCATCCCGATTAATAGGCAACAAAAATCCAAGCGCAAAACTACCACATAAGGCGGTAAGGGCGATTAATATTCCTTGAGGTAAACCTAACGACTTCTTATTTTCCACTACACACGGCTCCTTCATGACCAAACCGTCATTCACGGATATGACGGTAAGTTATAACACAATTCCTCTATTTCCTTGCTACCCGATTAATCTCTAATAATCCTGAAAAATTAAACTTATTGTTAACAAAAGTTCGCCTTTAGAGGCAGACGGATTTTGCTAACTCATGTCTAAATTTAAGATTTAATTAACGAAAATTTTCTACAGCTAACAATAAGCAGATACACTATACATTGAGTATAAGTTTCACCATTCGTCTGATTCATTTTACCTTTCAGGAATAATTTGTCCATTAAACAAAAGGTCAAACTTTTTACCAGATAATGCTCACTTCGTAAACTCAGCATTCCCACAAGACGTTTAGCGAGATAATTTGGTTTCACATAGCTAGAAGATATGCGATTAGTCCAATATAGATGCTTGCAAAGTCATTTATGCTTAAAGTTTTTATTATTTGCAGCAATTATATAAAATACATAAGTATTATTTGTTTATACTTTCAACCGATAGATTATCTACTGGTATCGAAAGATAAGAAGTAATTATTTGATACATTTACAAATAGTAATATAAAGTCATAGTTGTAACATATAAATAATGACAAATACCTGTGTCAATGCAGACAGTAAAAACACTGAAATTATCAATATAGAAAGATATCTCTATAGAATTGCGTTTTTATATAAGCTCATTTAAGCATTTTAAAGTCAGTATTCTTGTAATGCAAAGTACATATAAGATTTTATTTCTCAAAAGAATTTAATGCGATCGCGCATTGTGGCGGTATCAGTATTATTGATAGATATATAACTTCTAATAACAGGATTATATTAATGTTGTTAATTTAATGTCTGTTAGCGCAGCTCGATCTTCAGGTTATGGTTTATTAACAAGCTATATCCGTATGTTTAGTAACCTGCTAGTACCGCTGCGCGGAAGTAAAAAGTCAAAAGTAAGAAGTAAAAAGTATTATGTGATAAGGCTTTCAAACTTTTTAAATGGGTGCTTTATTTACGCCGTACTGTACTAGATAGAAACACTGCGGAAAGTATACAACAAAACATCGCTTTTGATAAGCAAGTTAAATATTTATTTATAGTTAGACTTTTACGCAACCCACTGATTTTGGGCAAACTGTACAGCCAAACTAGCTAGTATAACTGCGAAAAATCCCAAAATGGCATATCCCCAGTTGCGATCGCGATTTAAAAATAATCCCAGCGCAAAGGACAAAGAAACAATACCGTAAGCGTAGCGCTCCACAGAAGCCGTAAGTCCGGTATTAAGTATTAAAGCGTATGAAAAGAAACCGTAAACAGCAGCAGTTAAAGGAATTTTGGCTCGCGAATGCCATAACAAATAAAGTCCACCAAAGATGATGACTATTTTAACTAAAGGAATTTTTCCAAATGGATTTCCTGCTGTTGCCCATAACGGTTCACCTATACCCAACCATAACAATAACCATGAAAAATAAAATAGACCGCGCAACTTCAGATCGACTAATTGTTGACGAAAGCGCCATAGTAAAAAACCAATGACAATAATTAATCCAAATAATAACGGAGAACCTAGAACAATTTGCGTTAGCATATTCCACCAACCTTGCCAAGCAAATCCTGTGGAATCTCGCCAACCTTTTTGAACGTGGACAAATGCTAAAGCGTCGCCAAATTTAATTAGACAATACAAACTAAATAGAATTGCACCAATACCAACAGCCAAACTAGAAAGATAAGCTTTTACCCCCCTACGTTGTTTCCAGGCAACAAATAAAAAAGCTGGAATCAACATAACTCCAGTGATTCTGGTTGCTGTAGATAAAATTCCCCAAATCGCTGCCCATAAATGCTGTTTTTTCTCAAAAGCACGTAAAGCAGCAGTACTAAATAATAAGAATAATCCTTCAGTATAAATAACGCTTCCGTAAAGAGAATAAGGACACCAAGCTAAAGCAGCAGTACACCAGCGAGCAGCACTACTACCATGACTTTCTTTTACCCAATAATATAAAACAATTAAAGCACCTAAAAACGCGGCATTATTTATTAAGCTGGCTGCCATTTGAAAAGGCAAGCCGAAGTACATAATTGTACGAGTTAAGAAAGGTAAAAGTGGAAAAAAAGCTACAGAATATTGTTTGCCATCATTAATAAATTCGTAACCAACAACTACAATTCGGTGATACCAGATGCTATCCCATGCGTAGAAAACATCCCAGCCAAAAGTAGGAGCTGGAGCATTTTCGGCAATAGGAAGTGAAGGAGCAATTAACAACATTGCCACAATTATTACTATTCTGCTCAACAGCCACATTGCTGTAGCAAAAAAGAAACCATGATCTAAAATATTTTTAGATTGAGCCATTCGATTTTGGATTTGCAATTTAGGGTTTTAAATAAAGATTTATTTGATTACAGTATTTTAAATTATCACCTGCTTAAAATCTAGGAGCTTGCGGAGGTTTCACTAAATTTATGGCTCTGTTTTATTCAATTTACTATTTAATTTATAAAATTTGCGAAGCTAGCATTTTTAATTTTCTTCTTATTCTCTACTCGCTACTCTCTACTCCCTACTCACTAATTTTTCTTACTTCTGCCAAACAACCAAAATAACTCCACAAACAATCAAACTTAAACCAGCAAGACGCATCAAAGGAATAGATTCTTTAAAAACGAAGTAGCCTAGCAATACTGAAAAAACGTAAACCAAAGAAGCCGATGGCCCCAGCAACACTTAAATTGACTCTAGTTAATAGAAGAATATAAACAACAGCACCCACACCATAACAAGCCAAACCCATTAATAGTTCCGGAGTAGTAATAATTCCTAAAACTTGTTGTAGAGCATTTGTTGCATCAACTCTCCCTAACTTTCCCGCACCTATTTTTAAAAATAATTGTCCCGTTACGCTTGCAGAAACCGACAAAAGCAGCAAACAAAATTCTTGCCAAGACATATAAATTTTGGATTTTATATTTGAGATAAATATTGGGGTTGGGGCATAGGGCATAGGGCATAGGGCATTAGGCATGGGGAACAGTAAACAGTTATCAATTATCATATTACTAACTATTTCTGATTCCAATCCCCAATTACCAATTACCAATTACCAATTACCAATTACCAATTCCTAACTCTTAACTTTCTTCCTATTCGTAACTCCTCTCATTTCTTTTACAGTGTAAATTGGTCGTCCTTTAACTTCTTCGTAAATACGACCAATATATTCGCCTAAAATACCTATACAAAATAGCTGCACCGAACCTAAGAAAAACAGTGCAATTGTAATTAAGGTGTAGCCAATTAAAGGAGAAGCAGGGTCAAATAAACGCCAATATAAAACCAAAAATATCATTAACAAAGCTGCTACTGCTGAAAGCATTCCTAAATAAGTAGCCAGTTTTAGAGGAACTCTTGAAAAGGAAATAATTCCATTAATAGCTAATGCCCAAGATTTAGCAAAAGAATACTTTACTTTACCAGCGAAACGCGGATCTCTTTCAAATGGGATTGCTGTTTGCCGAAAACCAACCCAAGCTCGCAAACCGCGTATATAACGATTGCGTTCGGGCATGGCATTTAAAATATCAACTATCTCCCTATCCATCAAGCAGAAATCACCAGTATCTGGAGGTATATTTACATCAGCTAAACGCCTTAAAATGCGATAAAAAGCATAGGCTGTAAATCGTTTTAATGCACTTTCTTTTTTACGAGAAAGACGTTGGGCATAAACTACTTGATAGCCTTGTCGCCATTTTTCAATCATTGGCAAAACTAGTTCTGGCGGATCTTGTAAATCGGCATCCATTACAATTACAGCTTCACCTTTAACATTATTTAAACCAGCAGTTACAGCTATTTGATGACCAAAGTTACGAGCTAAACTGATGTATTTAACACGATAATCGCGTTCGTAAATTTGACGCATTAAATTCAAAGAATTATCCCGACTACCATCGTCGATAAAAATTACTTCTGCCTCACCATCAACTTGCTCAATAACACTTTGCAAGCGATGGTAAAGTTCGGGAATATTTTCTTCCTCGTTATAAATTGGGATAATTATAGAAACTGTTGGTTGAGTCATCTTGAGTCAATTATCAATTACCAATTATCAATTATCGGTTTGGTTTTTGTGCTAAGAGTAAAACCGATACGCCGAATGGTAGTGAAAGTCTATTCATAAAGTAACGTTCGCTGGCAAATAACCATTTTAAAATTTGATTAACTGGTTTTGATGGTACTACTAAATCGCTGCTGAGTTGATTTGTGTTCTGTTTTGGTAACAGTTTGGCTAAAATACGCACTATTGCAACTAGGGGAAATAAAACAGTATTAAAATAACTACCGTAATTTAGTTCATAGCCTGCTTGTTTTACTACCTTTTTCAAACTTTTTAATCGATAGCGGCGCTTATGATGGTTTATTTCATCGTGTTCGCTCCATAAAAACATATATGCTGGAACTGTTACTAATAAATAACCTCCTGGCTTCAGTTTATAATACAAAGCTTCGAGTGCTGATAAATCATTATCAAGATGTTCTATGACATCCAGTATTAAGATTAAGTCATACTGCGAATTGAAAGGAATATTATCGGGTAAACTACCTCGTTTAACTTGAGTTACTTGTCGTTGATTGGCAAGCTCACAAGCAATTTGATCTAATTCCATTGCCGAAACTTTACCGTAACGAGATAACATTTGTAAGTTACCACCAGTACCGCAACCTGCTTCTAAGATTTGAGCATTTGTTGGTAAACTTAATCTACAAATTACTTTTTGCAATATTTGACGACGTGCTACAAACCACCAGTGTTTATCTTCTACAGATGCGTATTGTAGGTAAAAATCTTTTTCCATAAGTTTTTATAGAAATTAGGGAGTAGGGAGTAGGCTATAGGGAAGAGGGAATGGAGAATGGGGAATTATCGCGATTGCAAATAAAACACAGATGGTTTGTATTGCGTTAACTTAGTGCAAGCATCTTGCGAGCAAGTAGCAAGCGAGTAATATATACCGCTTCATCTTGCACCATTCTCCTTAAGCTTTCACAACCACCTTGTAAGCCGGAGGCTTTCTAGCCCGCACGCTCCGCGTGAACGCAGAGAAATTAATTTCAAGGCTAATATACAAAGTACGTTAAAACGTACTGGAACCTTTACCTAATCTGATTTATCAGACTTAGTTTTTGAGCCTGGGAATTTATTCCAAGGCGGTTATTGCAACTGGTGCAAAATGTCAGTTAAAACGTACTAAAAGCCTATGGCTTACGCTAAGCTGCGCTAACGCACTATGGAAATTAATTAGAATCACTATATTCACGGTTTCCTATTTCCTTTTTTTTATTTTTATTAACAAACAAATAAACCTCATCTCGTTGTTTTACTATCTCAAATAATTGATTATTTTTAAGTTTATTTACTAAATTAGCAGCAAATTCTGGATTGCGAGAACCATCTGGATGACGTACATTTAAGAGAATATATTGAAATTTAGTTAAATCTGGAATTCCACCGCTCAAATCATCTACAAATTGAATTTTTGAACGATGACTTAAATGAGGGTAAATACTGTGGGTAGTCAAAACAGCTTCTTTGGTTTCAACTTGCGCTATAGCTTCTTGCGTTGCTTGCCAAGTATCGATGCTTCTGAGATAGCGCGACCAAAAAAAGCCATATTTTCCTAATGCTAAAAAAGCCACTAACGCCCAGATCAAAATAGTTCTTGGGTTCCGCAGCCAAGATTTATTTGCAGCAAGACTGGAAATTAAGGCTAAAATTAAAAACGGTAAAATAGGTAAAGAATACTGGTGAATTAAATCTCGTTGCTCTGGTTTTTGGGAAAGAATATTTATTACCAATGTAGGAATAGCACTCATTAAAGGTACTAGATGCTTTGGTGTTAGTCCCCAAATTACAGGTGCTATTAATAATGCTAAATACCCAAAAGTAGCTGGTGAAAAAACTTTTCCTAATATTAATTCCGGTTTTAAAAATAAATTAGCGACAATATCTAAAACCGAATCACCCAGATAGCTATAACGAGCAACTGCTGCTGCTTCACTATTACTAAAAGTCGGGATAATTAATTGAGTTGCAATCAAAAACCACGAACATCCCGCAATTAAAGCGAAGACACCATATGCCCGCCGTTTTTCAAATATCAGCAGCCAAAAACCCATCGCCGCTACCGTTAAAGATAACACCGCTTTACAACCCAAAATAAAAATAGTTCCCGCACAAAAACACATAAATTTGTGCGATCGCGCAGCTAAAACTACACCCAAAAATACCGGAATAGCCATCACTTCCGGATGGAATTCAAACAAATTTACGTTAAAAATCAGCGGGTACAGTAAATAAACTGCCGACATTGTTACAGCTTGATTTTCTTGGAGTGAAGCTTGCTTTGCGAGATAATAAGTTGGAATAGCACCCAAAGCCAAAGAAACAGCTTGTACCGCTAACAACCAGTAAGCACTAGGGTAAATTTTGTAAAGCAAAGCTAAAGGATAAACAGCCCAAGCTGCATGATTACCCATATGATGAAAACCTAAAATCGACGAAATAGGCGGTTTTCCTTGACTCATCAGGTAAACAACTTGATCGTAAATTCCTAAATCAAAAGCCCCCGACTGAAACAGCAAGTGTCTTAAACCGCTACAAACAAATAGCAACATTGCCGCAACAGCACTTAGATTAATAATTTTTGTTTTCACCAGAGTTTTATATATTGGGCATTGGGTATTGGGGGTAGAGGGAGAAGAGGGGGAAGAGGGGGAAGAGGGGGAAGAGGGGGAAGAGGGGGAAGAGGGGGGAGAGGGGACAAGGGGACAAGGAGAAATTTAAAACCCCTTACTACTTACTACTTACTACTCACTACTAACTCCCAACTCCTAACAGACGTAGCACTGCTACGTCTCTACACTCTTAACTTCTCCTTGTCCCCTTCCCCATCTCCCCATCCCTTAACCAACCCACAATTCTTGGGCGAATCTGATGGAAAAGGTTGTGAGTAAAATTGCGAAGAAGCCCATAGTTAAATATCCCCAGCGCGGATGACGGGATAGGAATACACCGAAGGCGATGCTAATCGACACAATACCGTAAACGATGCGACTTAGCGACCAAGTTCCTCCGGAAGCTAAAACTAATGCCAAACCACATAAACCATAGGTTGCGGTAACGGGACTCAATTCGTTACGTAGTTTCCATATTAAGTAAGCGCTACCTACAACTGATACAGTGTTAATTAAAGGGTCGCCAGCTACTAGCCACCAAGTTAAAATTAAAGCCGCAAAACCATAGTCAACTTTGGCTTCACCTATCTTTTTACGAAAGCGCCACAATAAGTAACCAAGAACGACAATTAAGCCAAATAATAGCGGTATTACGGGATCTTTTATTCCTCCGTGTTTCCAATTTTCAGTTCCGATAGTTATTTGCATCAGCATTTTCCACCAGTTTTGCCAATCAAACCCCAAGGATTCGCGCCATCCTTTCTGTGCTTCAACAAAGGCTAATGGTTCGTTAAACGTAACCTTACAATACAGACTAAATAAAAGCACTCCTGCCGCCGTAGATAAACCGGAAATGTAGGCAATGGGTGGTTTGCGCTGCTTCCAAGATGCAATTATTAAAGCTGGAATCAATGCTAAACCTGTAGGGCGGGTTGCAGTTGCCAATGCGCCGAATACAGCAGTCAAACCATATCGACTTTTGTCAAAAGCCTGCATCGCCGCAGCACTTAAAAATAAATACAAACCTTCAGTATAAATAACCCCTGCAAACATTGACGGCGGGACACCAAGCTAATACAGCGGTAGCCCATCGTGCTTCATTCTCGCTACGGTAGGACTTTACCCAAAAATATACGCAGTAAATTGCTCCTAAAAATGCTAAATTGTTTACCAGCAATCCAGCAAATTTAAAGGAAAACCCTAAATTCATTAACAGCTTGATAATCAAGGTAAACAAAGGGAAAAACGCCACATTATGCATTTTTCCATCATTAATAAACTCATATCCAGTGGTAACTATTTTTTGATACTCTTTACTGTCCCAAGCATGAAATACATCTAAACTAAACGTAGCTTCAATTCCTCCGGGTGGTGCTTGCAATAAAGGCGCAATCCCTAACATGACAATCCAAATTAACAAGCGACTGCCAAACCACATTGCAGCAGGAAATAATAATTCGTTTATATTTGAATCTTTCTTCTTTTTTCTAAGTAACTCAGCTTGCGTCATAGAGAAGGAGTATGGAATAGCACTGTTTTTTTGCGATTAAATTTATATATTTACGGACAGTTTTAATAAATGTCAATTTTATTTTTATGAGTTTGTTGAATAAATAAATTAGTTTAAATAACTATACAATTTTTTAGATAAGAGCAAGTGGCCAAGTATATAAGTATACGTAATATAAAAATTTTGCAAATCGCAGGCAATTTACTAGCTTTCTTGTGGTAAAATCCATCGATAACGAAGGTTTGATTGGCGACTAGTAAGGAGACGAGAGCGTATAAGTCTTAGACTGTTAGACTCCGTGCTTAATACTAAACGCTGACTTTTGCTAGTACTACCATTCAGAAAATTTTGAATTTAAAACTAAAAACCAAAAAAGCAGTTTATATTTAGTCGTTCCAATTAATTGGCAAGGGTGCGAGCCGAAAAGCTCCTTAGTTACCAGGGAACAAGATAGTCCAATTGGTAATCATCTGTTTTTTCCGCAGAAATGGCTATAAATAAAAAATAAGTAAAACCAGTTTATGACAAAATTGATTATTCAAATTCCCTGTTATAACGAAGAAGCGACATTAGGGACTACACTTTCAGAGTTACCGAAGCAAATATATGGCGTTGATTCTATAGAATTTTTAGTAATTGATGATGGTAGTAAAGATAGAACTGTAGAAGTTGCCAAAGCTTTCGGTGTAGAGCATATTGTTAGCTTGCCGCATAATCAAGGTCTTGCAAAAGCTTTTATGGCAGGTTTAGAAGCTTCTTTAAAAGCAGGAGCCGACATTATTGTTAATACCGATGCAGATAATCAATACTGCGCTGACGATATTTCTAAACTTATAGAACCAATTATTTATAGACAAGCAGATATTGTAGTTGGTGCCAGACCAATTTGGAAAACAAAACACTTTTCCTTAATAAAAAAGCTGCTACAAAAATTTGGTAGTTGGGTAGTTCGTCGTGCCAGCAACACTAATATTCCCGATGCTCCCAGCGGTTTTCGTGCATTTAATCGCGAAGCAGCTTTAAGATTTAACGTATTTAATCAATATACATATACTTTAGAAACAATTATTCAAGCCGGACAAAAAGGTATGAAAATTGTTTCCATACCGATTAGAACAAACTTTGTAGTTCGTCCATCACGTTTAGTTAAAAGTAACCTTTCTTATGTAGTGCGATCGCTCTTTACGATTCTTCGCATTTTCATGCTGTACAGGCCATTGCGTTTTTTCTTCATTTCAGGTAGCCTTCCATTCAGTCTAGGAGTCATGCTAGGCATACGCTGGCTAACATTTTTCTTCATGGGAACCGAACGTACTCGCATCCCCAGCTTGATTCTCGCAGCAATTTTAATATTGATCGGTTTTCAACTATGGATGTTCGGTTTAGTAGCAGATTTAATGGCAGCAAATCGTCAATTACTAGAAGACACTCAATTACGAATGCGTCGTCAGGAAATGGAAGGAGGAAAAACAGTGAGCAGTTATCAGTGAACAGCGAGCAGTTAGGAGTTAGAGGTTAGGAGTTAGGAGTTAAGAGTTAAGAATATTGAGTTAAAAGTTAAGAATCTTCTACCCCTTCTACCCCCTCTACCCCTTCTACCCCCTCTCCCCATCTCCCCATCTCCCCATCCCCAATGCCCAATGCCGAACAAAGACTTATTCGCAATTGAAGCTTTAGCTCAAATCCCTAAGATATTAACTTTATTAGATCGCAACCCCCACAGCCCAACTTATGGTTGCTTCGATCGTAATTTTTGGCATTACAAAATCATTGATTTTCCTAGTGGGATGGCGCAGGAATTTGTATTTCCTTTAGCTTTAATTTACGATACTGATGTGCCAAATAATCCGTTTTATCATCAGCCTGCGATTAAAGATTGGGTGGAAGCGGGGATTTGTTATGCAGCTCGCAGCGCTCATAAAGATGGTTCATGCGATGATTATTTTCCTTTTGAACGAGCTTCGGGGGCTGCTGCTTTTTCTCTGTTAGCTTGTATTGAAAGCTATATACTTTTAGATTTAAAATCTAATTTAGAAAGTAATTTAGAAAATAAACAATTAGATAATCAAGCTATTTTAAACTTTTTTACTAAACGTGCAGACTGGTTGGCAGAGCATCATGAAAGCGGACGGTTAACCAATCATCAAGCGTTAATTGTTTTATGTTTGGAAAGATTATCGCAACTTTTAAAAACTCCTCGATGGGATAAAGCGAAAGTACAGCGTTTGGAACGTGTTTTATCTTGGCAAAATGATGAAGGCTGGTTTATTGAATATGAAGGCTGCGACCCAGGATATCATACTTTAACTATTTCTTGTTTGGCACGAATTTATCAGTTAAATCCAGATATACGCATCAAAGAAGCATTAATTAAAGCTGTAAATTTAGCTGCCGAATTTGTACATCCCGATGGTTCCTATGGTGGGGAATATACCAGCCGCAACACCTATAACTTTTTTCCCTACGGTTTTGAATTAGTTGGGGAATGGATGCCGGAAGCGCTACAAATTAATCAGCGTTTTTTACAGGGTTTAGCGAATGGATTATCTCCCTGTTACGCTGACGACCATATTATTGGACATCATACATGGAATTATCTGTTAGCTTGGCGGAATTTTGTAGAAAAAAGACCATCAGTAAATATCTCTCAAAATCAATCTCAAAAATATCGGATTTGGTTACAAAATGCCAAAATATTAATCGATCGCCGCGAACATACACAGTTATATTTAGCATTAAATAAAGGCGGGGTTTTCAAGTTATTTCGGGATAATAAATTAGTCGTTGCCGATACGCAAATTTCTTTACAGGTACGAGATCAAGGCAAAATAAAAAATGCGGTAGGACATTTAGTCGCACCTTACAGAATAAATATTAACGATGACGAGATTACTGTCAGCGGGAATCTAGGGTGGGCAAAACAAAAACAAATGACACCAATCAATTTACTTATTTTAAGAGTTGTGATGTTAACTGTGGGGAGATTCTTTCCCGATTTAATTCGCAAGCTATTACAAAGGGTTTTAATTGTTGGTAAAAACGATGCTCCTTTTCAATTTACTCGGAGATTCTTCTGGCAAGATGGAAAATGGCATATTGTCGATAAACTGGAAGCGAAAACTTGGGATAACGTGATTTCTGCGGGTATTGGCTGCGATCAAACTTCTATTTATGTTGTGATGAGTCGTACATTCCAAAAAAGTCAATTACAACCTTGGCTAGATTTAACAGACGAAGTTAAAAAACTCGCTGCTTCTCAACCATTAAAAATCGAGCGCAAATTATAAAAATATTAAAATATGAAAAAGCTGATTTCTATCGCTGTTAGTTTAACAATTTTGATAATAATTTACTGGAAAATAGATTTTCCTAGATTGATAGAAGTATTTCAAAATAGCGATAAACTTTGGATGGTAATTAGTTTGGGGATGGTTGTACCCTTAACAATGCTAACAGCTTGGCGCTTGCAACAGCTTACTCCGAGTCGTACCCGTTTGGGATTTGGTGAAGCAAACCATTTGATTTTAACAGCTAGCGTATTAAATATGGTATTGCCCTCAAAAATGGGTGATATAGTAAAAGCTTATTTTATTAAAGAAAGAGGACATTTAGAAGGTTCGCTGTCTTTATCTTTGGTAGTATTTGAAAAAGCCTGCGATATGCTATCGCTGTTGCTATGGTGTGCCTTTGGATTAACGCTTTACCCTCAAAAAGATTGGCTGTTCTGGATAATGACAGCTAGCGTTGTTTTTGGTTTAATTATCGGAATATTATTAATTGCTTCTCGTCAGTTTGCTAATTTGATATTTCAGTTTACGGGTAGAATTGCACCTCAAAAAATAAGCTTAAAAATAGGCAAACTGCGCGATTCTTGGAGCGAAATGCATAAATATTTTTGGAAAGACAAACGGCATCTTTTAAAAATTACTTTGACTTCAGTTATTATTTGGTTCGGACATTTATTACAAATATGGTTTTTCACCCTTGCCCTAAAAGCTTGGGTTCCTTTCTTAACACATTTAGCATTAGCGCCTCTGGCAATTTTAGCGGGTTTACTACCACTTACTTTTGCTGGAGTTGGAACAAGAGATGCTGCTTTGATTGCTTTTTATCAGCCATATTTAAATGCTCCCACCGCTGCGGCTTTAGGTTTACTCTGTACTTCCCGATATTTACTACCAGCCCTGGGAGGACTTCCTTTTCTGGGCAAATATTTAACTACAATCAAAAAAATGCGCGGTCAGAATTAAAAGGGAGTAGAGAGTAGAGAGTTGGGAATTGGGAATTAGGAATAGAAGAGATAATAATTATTAAATTAATATCATATAAAACTAGAAACTATGCAGCAAAATATATTAGTTAACTCACATCAAAACAGTAAACCCAATCAAAAATATCTGAATTTATTTTCTCCTCAAAAACTGTCTTGGATTATTATTAGTTTTGGTATTGCAATCAGACTTGTACAATATTTCTACAATCGTTCTTTGTGGGCTGATGAAGCAGTGTTAGCACTAAATATTGTTAATCGTTCTTACTTAGAGCTATTACAACCTTTAGATTACGATCAAGGAGCGCCTTTTGGATTTCTGATAGTTGAGAAACTAGCAATTCAAATTTTTGGTAATAATGAATATGCTTTGAGATTATTTCCTTTACTGTCGGGAATTATTTCTTTCTTTCTGCTTTATCGATTGGCGAAAATATTCCTTCGCGGATATGCAGTTCCCATAGCTTTAGCCTTTTTTGCTAGCTTGAATCAATTAATTTACTATGCAACTGAATTAAAACAGTATTCAAGCGATGTCGCTATTGCATTATTTGGGTGCTTGCTGGTAACAGAGATTTTTAGAAAAAGACTGAGCATTAAAAAAGTAATATTGTTCTCTGTCTTAGGAGCATTAACTATTTGGTTTTCCCATCCAGCTATTTTTGTATTAGCTGGTTTTGGAGCTAGTTACTTGGTAATTGATGTTTTTCAACTAAGAAATAAAAATTATCAAAGCAATCAAATATTTAAAGTTTTACTTATATATTCATCTTGGTTAATCAGCTTTGCACTATTTTATTTTGTTTCCATACAAAGTTTAAATAAAAATGACACATTAATGACATCTTGGAAAAATGCTTTTCCTTCTTCTGTTTTTGATATCATTTGGCTATTTGATGCCTTTGGTAAGTTTTTCTACGATCCATTAGGTTTTAAAGGAATAATGGATGGAGTTGCCATTTTAGCCTTTGTAATTGGTTGTATATCGTTATTTTACCGACAAAAATCAAAACTTTTAATTATACTTTCTCCATTAATTGTCACGTTTGTCGCTGCTTATTTACAAAAGTATCCATTTGGCGGACGTTTGGTTTTATTCCTGACTCCTTTTTTCATTTTGTTAATTGCAGAAGGAATAGAATGTTTGATCAGAAAAACTCGTTCAAAACTTGCATTCATAGCCGGAATCATACTTTTAATATCGTTAATTTTTCAACCTATAAGCAAAGCTAGTAATCTTTTAGTAAATCCACATTGGAATGAAGAAATTAAGCTAGTACTTAATTATGTAAAATCTAACGAGCAACCTTCAGATATTTTATATATTTTTCAAAGAGGGCACTATCAGTTTTTGTATTATGCAGATAAATATGGTTATCAACAAGGAGATTATATTATTGGAGTAGACGATCTAGATAAGTATGATGGCAGAAATTTATCAGATAACGAACGCAAAAGATATGAAAACGATTTAAACCAGCTTCGTGGGAATAAACGAGTATGGGTAATATTTTCTCACTCTCATGTAGGTGCTGAGAATACAATGATGAAGTCTTATTTAGATCAAATAGGCAAGCAAATTGATTACTTTAAAAGTTCTGGCGCATTCGTTTATTTATACGATTTATCTTAAGTTTTAAAAACGGAAAAGGAGCAAAAATGCTCGCACTATGATACATTTATTTATTGTTCTTTGAATTTAATTTATAACTAGTTTTATATAAATAAAATCTGATTTATATACAGAAAGAAGGCTGTTTAATGACAAATATAACCTTACTAAACAAAGAAACGAAATCGCATAAGAAACTCAGTGTAGTTAAACTTATTGCAGTCATCATCGCAATCGGAATATTTTTTAGATTTTATAATTTAGACCAGAAAACTTACTGGTATGATGAAACAATGACTTCTGTACGTATTTCTGGATACGTCAGCCCAGAATTAACAAAAGAAGTCTATAACGGCAAGGTTATTAGTGTTGAAAACTTCCTGCAAACTTATCAGTATCCTAACGACACAAGAAACCTTAACGACACTATTAAAGCTTTAGCCCAAAATCCAGAACATTCGCCTCTTTACTACCTAATGGCGCGTTTTTGGTTGCAAGCCACGGGTAATTCCATATTTAATATTAGATTATTATCTGCTTTGATAAGCTTGCTGGCGTTTCCTGCAATCTACTGGTTAACTCAGGAATTATTTAATTCTAAATTAGTTTCTTGGGTGTCAGTTTGCTTAATAGCTATTTCACCTTTTCATGTTTTATATGCTCAAGAAGCACGAGAATATAGCTTATGGATTGTGAGCATCTTTGTTTCTTGTGCGGCACTACTTTGGGCAATTAGAAAGAAAAAAATACTTCCTTGGATTGTTTACGGTACTACTGTATCTTTAGGACTTTATACTCATCCTTTTTCTGCATTTTTATTTGTAGGGCATGGTATATACGTTTTGGTTAGCGAAAGTCTCCGATTAACTAAAGCCTTGAAAAATTATATACTTGCTAGTTTATTCGGTATATTACTTTTTGTTCCTTGGCTGTTAGTTGTTATCGCTAATTTTGCCAACCTTTTAGTTAATACAGATCACGTTAACAGAATTGCTAAAGGATTGTTGCCTATTTTATGGGGGCTAAATCTGAGCCGGATTTTTATAGATCTAAACCAAGGTATTAGTCTTTTTAATCCGCTGACTTATCTCAGTTTATTTTTCGCCGTTTATGCATTATATTTTTTATGTAAAAATGCACCAAAAGCTGGACTATTTATTATTACTTTAATAGGAGTGCTTGGAATAGCTTTAATAGTCCCAGATATTATCATATCAGGTCGCCGTTCTACTTTTGCTCGCTATGCAACACCTTGTTTATTAGGAATTCAAGTTGCAGTATCATATTTATTAGCTACTAAATTAAGGGAAAAATATAATGAGAAAAAAGGATTTAAAAAATGGCGAAATATTGTTATTGTTTTGATTGTGGGAGGTATTTTATCTAGTACGATTAGCTCTCAATTTCCCATGTGGTGGAATAAAGGTCCTTTCAAAACTCGCCATACAACTGAAGTAGTTAATATGATAAATCAGTCAGAAAATCCTTTGGTCATTAGTGATATTCCACCTAATGAATTACTTGGATTAACTCATGTATTGCAGGAAAATGTACATCTTCAGTTAATATCGTCGGCGAAAATTCCACAGATCCCAGCATCTTTTGAAGAAATTTTTATTTATCGTTCTTCTGATGAATTACTAGCTAAATATCAAACTGAATATGAGATTAAAAAAATCGAGCCTTTTTTATGGAAAGTGAAACAAAGATAATTTCAATTTCTAACTATTAATATCTTAACTATGTTAATTAAAAGCTTAAGTAAAAGCTTGCTAGCTAATAATGCAAAAATATCTCAAAAACAAGTACTTTTTTGGTTTAGCTTGAGTCTAATATTTGCTGCTGGTTATGCAATATTGGGATTGCAGCAAGCCTTTGCTAGCGAGTACGTGGTACAGGATGATGCACGACAACACGTATTTTGGATGTTGAGATTTATAGATCCAAATCTGTTTCCAGACGATTTAATTGCCGACTATTTTCAATCGGTAGCCCCTGTGGGATACTCCAATTTTTATCGAGCGTTTGCAGTTTTAGGAATTAATCCATCACTTTTAAATAAATTGCTGCCATTAGTATTAGGATTAATTGCTAGCGGCTATTGTTTTGCTTTTTGTCTGCAAATCATACCGTTGCCAATTACCGCATTTATGGCAACTTTAATGTTTAATCAAAATATTTGGAGGAAAGATGATTTAGTTTCTGCTACACCCAGAGCATTCATATACCCTTTATTTTTAGCTTTTTTATTTTATTTGTGTCGCAAATCTTTATTTCCTTGTTTAGTTACAATTATATTTTTAGGATTTTTCTATCCCCAATATGTGTTTATCTGCGCGGGTATTTTAGTGATACGATTGTTTGATTTGTCTAGAGGGATTCGCTTTTCACAACAAAAGTATAATTATATTTTCTGTGCTGCTGGCTTAGGAGTAGCCTTTTTAGTATTGCTACCCTATGCTTTAAAATCATCTGAATACGCACCAATAATTACTGTAGCTCAAGCAAAGCAATTACCCGAATTTTATCCAAAAGGAAGAAGCTCTTTTTTCAATGATAATATGTTTGACTACTTTGTAAGCGGGCGTAGCGGAATACTTCCAAAGAATTTATTTATTCCCGTAACTTATTATTTTGGTTTACTATTACCTATTTTAATGCGGTTTCGTTCCAGGTTTCCTTTGCTGCGACAGGTAACAGAAGAGATAATCATATTGCCTCAAATGTTATTAGCAGCTATCGGTATGTTCATGGCTGCTCATCTTTTACTATTTAGACTTCATCTTCCCAGCCGCTATATGGAGCATAACTTGCGAATTGTCTTCTGTATATCGGCAGCTATTACTTTAACAGCTATTTTATCAACTATTCTTTCTATTAATTACAGAGAAAACAAATTTTCTAATAATCTTAGGAAAATTTTCGCTTTATTATTTACAGCTTGTATTTCGCTAACACTACTATTTTACTATCCGTTATTTATACAAAATTTTCCTAAAACAGCTTATCAGATTGGAGAAGATCCAGCCTTATATAAATTCTTTCAGCAACAGCCTAAAGATATTCTAATTGCTTCAATAAGTGAAGAAGTTAATTATTTACCTACATTTTCACAACGTTCGATTTTGATAGGTAGAGAATATGCAATTCCCTATCACTTTGGTTATTACACTAAATTCCGTCAGCGAGTCGTAGATTTAACTCAAGCTCAATATAGCCAAAATTTATCAGATGTAAAAGCTTTTATTCAGAAATATAAAGTAGATTTTTGGCTGTTAGATTCTGGAGCCTTCACACCACAATACATCCAAAATAATTCTTTACTCAGACAATATTATGGCAGCAATCTTAACCAAGATAAATTAGTCAAAATAACCAAAGATATATTCCAAAGTTTGCAACAAGGAAACGTCCCCCAGCCCTATCAAAAACTATGACAAATTGTACCGCCGCAAAAATTCAAAATTTAACAGTCATAGACGCAAAATGTATTGTGAGTAGGGAGTAGGGAGTAGGGAGTTAGGAGTTAGGAGTAGGGAGTAGGGAGTAGGGAGTAGGGAGTAGGGAGTAGGGAGTAGGGAGTTAGGAGTTAGGAGTTAATAATAAAAATTCTACCCCATCCCCCCATTCCCCCATCTCTACTCTTCAACCCCCAGACAATCTATAGTAAAGTTGTCTGTTAACGATTAATACAAATTGTGAAAGCTATTACTCTTCTTGGTTCTACTGGTTCTATCGGTACTCAAACTTTAGATATTGTTGCTCAAAACCCCGAACAGTTTCGGATTGTCGGATTAGCAGCAGGGCGCAACGTAGAACTGTTAGCATCCCAGGTTAAACAGTTTCAACCGAGTATAGTGGCAATTTCCGATGAAAGTAAATTACCCGAACTTAAAGAGGCAGTAAAAGACGTAGAGCCTCAACCCACTTTACTATCGGGAGAAGCTGGGGTTATCGAAGTTGCTCGTTATGCAGAAGCTGAAACTGTAGTTACTGGTATTGTCGGCTGTGCTGGATTGTTACCTACCATCGCTGCCATCGAAGCGGGTAAAGATATTGCTTTAGCGAATAAAGAAACTTTAATTGCTGGCGCACCAGTAGTTTTACCTTTAATTGAAAAACACGGTGTAAAACTTTTACCCGCAGATTCAGAGCATTCCGCAATCTTTCAATGTCTGCAAGGTATACCTGAAGGAGGTTTACGCAAGATTATACTTACAGCCTCTGGTGGTGCTTTCCGCGATTGGGATGTAGAAAAATTAGCCGAAGTCACGGTTGCTGATGCCTTGAAGCATCCTAATTGGTCAATGGGACGTAAAATTACAGTAGATTCGGCAACTTTGATGAATAAAGGATTGGAAGTAATCGAAGCGCACTTCCTGTTTGGATTAGATTACGACGACATTGAAATAGTCATTCATCCCCAAAGCATCATTCATTCGCTGATTGAACTGCAAGATACATCAGTTTTAGCTCAATTGGGCTGGGCTGATATGCGGCTACCTCTGCTGTATGCTTTATCTTATCCAGAACGTATTTACACCGATTGGGAACGCTTAGATTTAGTCAAAGCAGGCTCCTTAACATTCCGAGAACCCAATCATCAGAAATACCCCTGCATGAATCTAGCTTACGCCGTTGGAAAAGCCGGTGGTTCAATGCCAGCAGTCTTAAACGCAGCCAACGAACAAGCCGTAGCCTTATTTTTAGAAGAAAAAATTCACTTTTTAGATATTCCTAAATGCATCGAAAAAGTTTGCGATCGCCATTCAGGGCAAAATAATTCAAATCCTAATTTAGAAGACATTTTAGCAGCCGATAAATGGGCAAGACAAGAGGCCACAACGGCTGCAAACGATTTACAAAACTCACCAACGGTAGTTTCGATGCGGTAAGGGAGAGGGAGATTCTTTAAGTAGTGAGTAAGGAGTAGTGAGTAGCAAGTAAGGAATAGATGCTTGAGCAGCCCGGTTGATAATAGCGATAGTTGGTAATTTATTCGCTACTCGCTACTTGCTACTTATAACTCATGAAGCCCAATCCCCAATCCCCAATTTCAATTCTTTATTTTTTTGATGCAGAAAGTCTTGCCAAAACTTCTTTCACCCGAGGAGGCAACTGACGCATTATCTTACCTTTTTCTATGTCCTTTGCCACCAAAGTAACCTTGGCACTGACATATAAATTTTGCCTATCGGTTGATTGAATGGCGTAATCCCAGTTGATACGAACTCCTGTTACTTCTTCCATACGAGTTTTCACCACTGCTGGCATACCCAATTGAAGCGATTGATGATAGCGTACTGACATTTCTACAACGGGTAAATCGCAGCCTAAAGCTACTAAATCAGCAAATTCAATCCCAATTGAACGCAAGCATTCGACTCTGGCTTCTTCCATCCAGGCGATATATGTACCATGCCAAACAATGCCAGCATAATCGGTATGGTGAGGTTGAACTCTGACTGGATATTCAAACCAATTTTCAGATGCGTGTAAATATTGATTGTCGATAGTACCAGTCGGTGGTAGTTGCGGTTGCTGTGATTTTTCTTCGGACATCTTAAAGTTTCTTCGCAGATGCGCGTGTTAACTAACAAGTTAAGAACAATATCAAGTCTACCTAATCCCTGCTTTCTTAGCATCGCAGGATTTGGCAATTAGCAATATAAGTACCCGTGCAAAATTAATTGGGGATCGGGGATTGGGAATTGGGGATTGGGAAAAAAGTATGAATAAACTAGTCAAAAATTTTCTTCGGGCTAATACTCCACCACATCAGTTATAAGGGGTTTGGGGAGTGCGAGCCGGAAAGCTCGCTGGTTGTCACGAGGGAGCGAGACGCTCTCACTACGAATGTTTTACCTAGCAAAATTAATGTGGTTAAGTACTAGAAACAATTGACAATTACTGAGTAATTTCTTCTTCCCTACTTTCTACTCCCTACTAATCTGTGGGGCTTTGGTAAGCCCTAAAAATATTCCCACACCTCACATTTGATTTAAAGGGTATTTTAGAATACAATAATTTTGTGTAAATCCAATTATAAAACCGAGTCACTATTAACGCGGTTTACTTTAAATGACCACTTTTTTCTGTAATTTTTCGGATATAAGCGTAGTAATTAGATCGCTGATAAAGCGATATTACGATTTGAGTTATGCGGCTCGCAAGCATTGCTCTAAGCCAAATATTTTTCTCTTTGAAGAAAAAATATATCTGAAAAATTGCTGAAATAATTTGTCATTTCTGAGATAGGTAATAACACATGGTGCATTATCCTACCTGTAATAGTTAGTAATTATACTTATAAGTCTTTAAGGGCATTAATTTAAATACCTAATATTTAAGTAATTCGTAATTCTCATTTTAGCTAGATCTATATCTACCCACATCAAAACCGCAAAGTTTACGTTGTTGAGAAAAATGCTCCTACAAGTTTCGTTGTAAACGAATGAACCGATTAATTTTAAACCTATGCTCTGCTACTTTGACAAAACAATGCTCTTGCCGCGAAGAGCTAATGCTCTAAATGGGACAAGTACAAATACAGGAACAATGAAAGCAACCAATGAAAGGCTCTTTAGATTATTTCATGCCTAACAAGGATTAAGAGAAATGGTTAGTTAATAGTTTGTTCAATAAGCTATGAACCCAAAACATTTCTAAGTTGCCTTGTATAGTAGGCAAGCGGCGAACGGCATCACCGTGGCTCGGTGGCTAGCTTGAATTCCGATCGATTCTCAACTAACGCTTTACGAGGGTTTTACTGCTGGTACAAGCTTCAATTGGTGGATGCTTTACTATATTCGCAAGTTCCTGTAGCTGGTTCACTGCTTCCGCACCTTCCAACTTCATTAATTCGCGATCGTCGCGCATCTCAGTCCAAGTGATGCCGTAATCGGACACTAAAAATCGAATCAGATGATTTTCTCCCAAGCTAACCATAAACGAACCACTATTCATTTGGTCGCCGCACGTATAGCAAGACGCGGGGTATCCACGTCTTTCTAGAACGATCGCCAAGGCTTGTAAATTCATTACCAAGTCTTGAACGAACTGCCGGTGTTGTTGCGCTAATCTTAGAAACACTTTTATCCTCCTAACACCACAATCATTTTAGTCTCTTTTATATTTTTTTTAGATTTTCTCATCAAATGGTATTGTAAACTGTTCATTACAATTACTTACAGATAAATAAATCTAAAAAATGACTACCTTGGAAATGGTAGTTCAATTAAACAAGTCGTGCCGTATCATAATATTCACTTTACGATCTAAAAATTTCCGACACGATAGATTAAATTTTACTTCTTATTTATATTGTCGAGGTCAGGGTAGATACTGACAATATAAATCCGCTATCACATTAACTCATATTGAGTAGAAGTCAACTGCCGAAAATTGACAAATAATGTCTTCATCGGCTATGAACTGCTATAAAAGCAGGCTTTAATTGCTTGATTGGCATTTTGCTTGGTTTTGTTGGGGCAAATATTTATATTTTTACCCGTTAGATTATTTTTCCTTACAGGGAAGGGAGAATGGTTTAGTTACTTATTTGTTTCCACGGTATTGCCGATTAGCGGAGCTAGACGCCTGCATGCGTAATTCCTCTCTAGTAGGTTACGGTAAATGATTTTAGCCGTACATTTAATTAAAAGGTATGTCTGAACTAAAACTAGAGCATAACGAATTAATTCAAATTCATGGTGCCAATTCGCCTATATCATGTTTAATTCTTTATAAAAATGTGTATTTCGCTACCATCACAATAAAATAAGTCAAAACGTAAGTAGCTTTTAGAAGATTTATAAAGAGATAATACGAAAATCAAAATTAAAAATTCCGCAGTTATTCATCAAAAAATTAAATAGTTGCATCAGAAATGTTTATCCATTTAATTAGGCTAAATGCAAGTAATTAAAAACCGTATCGCGAATATTTGCGATACGGTTTTTGTAATTTTAAGGATGCCAAGTGTCTTTTAGTAGATTTAAACTACTTGCCACCAACCGAAAGTCGGACCGATAAAACGAATTGTTATCCAAAGAGCAACCATCAAATAAATGCCAATCCAAGCACCGCGAGTGGTCCATTCGACAAACTGTTCCGCTTGTTTTTTAGTTATCGGAACCCAGGGTAAAATACGAGGTGATTGACCGTAATCGTTCCCTAATGAAGTTTTACGCCGCTTTGCTTCGCCCATAATTGATATTTGAATACATCGTGCAAAATATTGCTATTAAAGATCGTAAACCTTATAACGGCATCTTAAACAAAAAATTTCATAAATAAATATTAAACCAAGGGTGGTAGCACAAAAATGGTTAGCACTATCAAAGCTGCTGTAACTAAAAATTTAACTGTGCCATTTCCAACTCAATTACGTTAGGGTTACATTTATAGCGATTCTAAATAGAAACCGATTGATTTGTAGTGCGAGCATCTTGCTCGCTCGGTACTAGCGAGCAAGATGCTCGCACTACGGAAATTAATTGAAATGACTATATTTAAAGTTATTCTTTGCAATTATTAATATAAATTAGTACTTGAATATTTACAGTATTTGTTACAGCCAAGACTATTTAAGTGATATTTCTATAATTTACTATTCAAGAATTATCATTTAAAACAACTCACCATTCAAACTAATAGCGTGTTCTTTCTTTGCTGTCTATTGCCTCTTTTACAACTATTTAATGCCGCATAACAAGTACAGTTATGGTCATTTACTTTTAAGTAATTCATAATTATTGCTTAATATTAAGTAACAAATAAAACTTAGATAAAAATTAAAGTGTAAAGAATAATGCTTGTAAAAGTCTTCAAAAGTATTTTTACTTAAAATATTAATCTGATACCGCGAAATTTTTTTTCAATGGGTATTGGAACTATGCTGATTATATGCTGTCCATCAGGTATAGTTTTGCATGGGCTTAAAGCCACTCGGCTAACCTCGGCACCTACATCATACCCCTAAATAAAAGATGAAATATAAGGGCTTTCCCATTTCTTTACGCAAGAATTTCTCTACTAACTTAAAATTACCTTTCTCTATTGCTGCTTTACTCGTAGTTTCTAGTAGTTCGATGCTGTTACCAGTAGAAGAGTCAAAAGCGAACATTGTAAAGCAAAGAAACGATCAAACTTTAATAGCGCAAACTCCTGTAGCTAGCAGCATAATTTATGTAAATCCTCAGACTGGTACAAACCAAACTGGTGGTGGTACCACCGAAGCTGCTCCGTTAAAAACCATCACTTTCGCTCTTAGACAAGCCCAACCCGGTACGGTGATTCAACTTGCACCCGGTACCTACAGCGCAGAAACAGGAGAAAAATTTCCACTCAGAATCAAAGAGGGAGTAACTTTACGTGGAGATGAAGCTGGTAAGGGGCAAGCAACATTAATTACCGGAAGCGGTAGATATACTAGTCGTACATTTGCTCGTCAAAACATTACTATTCTTGCCAGAAAAAACTCCGTTATTAGTGGCGTTACCGTTACAAACCCAGCTTCTCGCGGTACTGGAATTTGGGTAGAATCAACAAATCCCAAAATTATAAACAGTACTTTTACTAACAACTTACGTGAAGGTGTTTTCGTTACTGGTACGGGTAATCCTACAATTGCCGGTAATATCTTTATTCAAAATAAAGGTAATGGTGTTTCTGTGGCGAGAAATGCTAAGGGAGAGATTCGCGGTAACTTATTTCAAAATACCGGATTCGGTTTGGCTATTGGTGGAAAATCAACACCTTTAATAGTCGAAAACCAAATCTTGCAAAACGTAGACGGACTTTTTATCTCTAACTCAGCACAGCCCATACTGCGTAAAAACGTAATCCAGAACAATACTCGCGATGGTATTGTTGTGATTACGACTGCTAATCCTAACTTAGGAACACAGGAAGAACCTGGTGGTAATTTGATTCGTAATAACGAGCGTTATGACGTAAATAACGCCGCTCGTAACATACAAATTTTGGCGATCGGTAACGATATCGACGAAAGTAAAATTCAAGGGCAAGTTGAATTTGTTGCAGCAACAGTTGATGCACCTCGAGGATCAACAGCTTTTATTGATGTAGCACCAAATTATTGGGCGAAAAGCTATATCGAAGCTTTAGCTTCCAAAGGTGTGATTGCTGGTTTTCCCGATGGTACTTTTAAGCCGAATGAACCCGTTACCCGCGCTCAATTTGCTGCGATTATTAATAAAGCTTTTGCACCACAAGCTCAACAGCAAGCCACTAATTTCAGCGATGTCAGCAGTAATTTTTGGGCATATAATGCGATTCAAACAGCTACCAAAAGTCCTTTCCTTGCTGGTTATCCTAATAATACTTTTAGACCGCAACTGGAAATTCCTAGAGTACAGGTTTTAGTTTCCTTGGCTAACGGCTTGGGTTTAACTACAGATAATCAAAATGTGCTTTCTGTTTACACGGATGCTTCTCAAATTCCTAATTGGGCTTCCTCACCAGTTGCAGCAGCAACAGCAAAACAGCTTGTGGTTAACTATCCAACCGCGACACAATTAAATCCCACTCGTCAAGCAACTAGAGCAGAAGTTGCTGCTTTCGTTTATCAAGCGTTAGTTAACGGCGGGCAAGCTCAACCAATTCCTTCACCTTATGTGGTAACGGTTCAGCAATAATAAAGTTTACTGTTAATAGGTAATGGGTAAGTAAGTCGGCAGAAATAAACAGAACGTAAATTAGCCTTTAACAATTACCTATTACTCTTCAAAAATTTAAAGCGCCAGATTAGCTTTGCTAGTTCTGGCGCTTTATTTTCGATAGGTTTTATAAAAATTGGGGTTTTTTAAATCAGATAACCCCTTTTAAAGATGAGAGATCTATTTTCAAGGTCTTTATATAAGCTGACCCCGTTTCAACTGTTTTTAGTATTCCAGAAATGTTCGTCTTTTTTTAGTTTCCTAATATTTTCTTAATTTTTGATTTCATCAGGTATATTTTTATGAATTACTGTTAACTTCAGTAACAAAATTTAAGACTTCCAGAGGGATATATTAACTAACTTTCTTAACGACTCTTGTCCCAACGCCAGAGAAAAACCATCAAAGCTACGACTCCGACTTGAAGTGCTAAAGATGGTAAACCAACCTCAAGAGAAGTTTTCTGGGCTAATAGCTGCAAAACAAAAATAAATGCTCCGATTAAACCAGAGGCACCAAAAGCCAGATAAACAAACTTTCTTAATCCCCTATAAGGAGATGCTGCTTCTGCTTTGAGACGAGCATATAGTTCTGGGTCTAAATTGCGTTTATTAGTGTTTTTTTGAGATTTTGGTTGTACCATAAAGTCAATTGTGATATGATTCGAGATTGTTTATGCCGACGTGGCTCAGTGGTAGAGCAATTGATTCGTAATCAATAGGTCGCGGGTTCAAATCCCGCCGTCGGCTTTGGTCAGTAAAATATATTTCGCCTTTAATTAATAGTTTACTTGCTTGAGGACTATACGATTGCGACCCTCTTGTTTAGCTTGATAAAGTGCTTTATCTGCTGACAAAATTAAATCGCTTGGCGAAGATTTAAAGTTAGGTATGGTGGTTGCTACTCCCAAACTCAAAGTTACATAATTACTAACCCCAGATTCTGAGTGCGAAACCTGTAGCTCTCTAACTCCCGATTGCATCAAAGCTGCAACGTGAACTGCACCTGGTGCGTGTGTATTTGGCATTATTACAGCAAATTCTTCGCCACCGTAACGGGCGACTAAATCCTGATGCTTTTGTGCCGCACCATTCAAAACAGCACCCACCTTTTGCAAGCACAAATCTCCTGCTGGATGACCATATTTATCATTAAAACGTTTAAAAAAGTCTATATCGCACAAAATTAGTGAAAGCGGTTTGTCGGAACCAGCTAAATTCATCCATTGATTATTTATGTACTGATCGAACCGACGACGATTGGCCAACCCAGTTAAACCATCCATGTTGGCTAATTGCTGCAAAGCTTGGTTAGCAGCTTCTAACTGTTTATATAGTTGAGATTGTTGCAATAACCGCCGTACCCTTTGACGTAATACAGCCCAATGAATGGGCTTGGTAACATAATCGCTAGCTCCCGAGCCAAAAGCACGATCTACGGATGCTGGATCGTCTAAACCCGTAATCATTAGTATTGGGGTACGTTCCCACAGTTTGGAAATGACGCTGGTGCTTGCATAGGATTCAGTATCAAAGTTTGCTAAAGCTAAAGCTAAATTATTTCTAGTAATCTGCATTAATTCGTGGCAGCAGGTAAAGCCATCCATCACTGGCATTAATGCATCTAGTAGAACCAAATCGGGTTTTAAATCAATATATGCATCTAAACACTCCTGACCGTTAGTAACATCTACTACGCGATATCCTTCATTGTCCATATATTCACATAGAAGAGTCCGTATGGCTTTATCGTCATCAGCCACTAAAATCAACGGAGGTTTACTAGAAAAAGAAGTTGGGCTTGTGCCTGACATGAGTTGCGTTCTACAGAATACTAAAGTGATAAAGCTAAAAGTAAATTGATACAGCTTGCCAGAAACTTGGACAACTATACCTGGACTACTTTCAGACTTTTCACAGCATTTATCTTTATTTGTTATTGCGCGTTAGCGAAGGCTTATCGCCGCCCTTTTTGCCATTAATAATGCGTAAACTAATTGCACTATGATTTTTAGTTGCAACATTACGACAACAGGGTGAACGAAAATTAAATCGCCCGCGTGCGGATTTATTTTAAAAACAAAACTGACAGTAAATAATATTTATCTATCAACAATTGATTACTTATTACTGTCGTCTTCATTGCTGTATCGCATGAAGGGCTTTTAAGGTGGAAAATAAATGTCAGTTAAACCTGTATTCTGTTTCACTATTATCTGCTGGAGTTTCGCAGATACTCTTGCTGTTGCAAACAAAGCTTTTGGTAGATGATCTAATTGCATATCTATCTAATCTGGTTAGAACCCTGTTAACGATATAATAAGAACCGAACCACCATGCAGTGGAAAGAAAGTCTTATTATCTATAGTTCCCAGATACTCACTCGCAATCACAATTTTCTATAAAAATTAGGTATTACACCTAGAGTCGCCAATAAAAATACCGAGGTGTCAAGCTATTAAGCTGCCCCTTAAACAATATTTCACCGAATTTTAAATTTTTTTGAAATTTTGTAGATATTGCACAAAGTGGAGGTGTAAATTTTCTTACCTCAAACTAAGCATGGATGAATTTTAAATGGTTCTTCTATACTTTTTATGCTAAAGAATTAGTTTAAATATGGGAATAGAGAATAGGGCACGGGGAACAGAGGAAAGGATGATATTAATGAATAATTTTAGTTGTAGAGATTAATAATTCTCGTATAGTAGGTATTACAGAGCTTTTACTCGTATTTCATCATACCAATTGCTGAATAATGTTTGAAAGTTATAAATTTATCAATGAGACTTAGAATAACGTCTACGATTTAATATTAGGCGAAGAGCTTCTTGATACGTAGTGCTAATCTAAAATCTAAAATCTAAAATTAATTGATTAACAGTATTTTTCGAGTTCTTACACAAACGAAAGTCCAATGCCAGATTCATTGATGTACCAACAGGATGATTATGTAGTCCTAGAAACTAACCAACCGGAAAAGTTTCTCACTTCCACAGAGTTGTTGGAAAAGCTCAAACAGACTTTGCAACAACTCAAGGAAGAAGAATTACCGCACGATCTAAAAAAAATTGATTCCCTTCAAAGCCAAGCAGAATATTTACTTGACACTAGCTGCGAGTTGGATCTCGGCCCAGGACAATATTTACAGTGGTATGCGGTACGTTTAGAAAAGTGAAAGGCTGGAAGTTTAGCTTTTCTCGGTTTCAGAATTAGTTACTAATGTTAATTCAATTCTCTCTTCTTCTGGCTGTGCGATTTTTACATCTACCCCTGGACCAAAAAAAGCAGTCATTTTTTGCTGCTTTTGCTCCCAAACGTCCAGCGGTACTTGGGGTGAATCAAAATCTAGTACTAAAGCATAGTTACCGTCTATTTCCTTTTCTTGCAATGCTAAAATTTCGGGTAATTCTTCATCTAACTGACCTAAGCCAAGATGACTTAAAGCTTTATCCAAGTGAACATCAATTCCATAACGATATCTAGTGATATCTTGACGCACTTGATTTAGAGTGTCAGTTGCTTTTTGCTCTCGTAGCGATAAAACAGATTCTGGTGTCGGAGGCACAAACGGTACGGGTTTCAGTTCGTTGGCTTTTAGTGCAAGTCCTCCCAACAGTATGGGAATGCCGTAAAAAAAACCGATAAGATTGAGCGTAGCATTGTGGACTGCATAAGAGACAAAGCCCATTATGGTTAAAATACCACCGATAATTAAACCTACAGTTCCCAAAGAAATTTTGCGTAGCATACTCTATGATCGTATTTTAAATTTAACTGTAACGATTTTTTCATTATCACCGAAAATCAGTAATACTTTGATAAAATTAAATGCCCATTACCGTTTCTTTTGGGTTAAGTTGAAAGTATTACTTAGCTAAATTTTGCTACAAACAATGGATATACAGAATATAAAAGACAGAATTGCCGTAGTTGAAAGCAAGCGCGAATATCTACTTAGTTTGTTGGAACAGCCAAACTTGGGAACGATTAGAATCGATGTCAATCAGGCTTTAGAAGAAATGGATGAATTGCTTGATGAATACAAACGTACTTTTCCTTAGATAATAAGGTACGAAAAATAATTTCCCTCACGCTTCGCTGGTGAGGGTTTAAATATCCCTTTAAATGTGTCCTAATAATTAAGCTAGCAAGACTTTCATACGATCGAAATCATCTTGCTCGAAAATATCATTAAATCCGAAAAAAAATTGAGTATCAAACTATTGTGCGTCAGTATTTAGCCTTAAATCGTAGCTCTACTGGCGCTTCATATATATTTTGTACTTATTTATTACTTAAAATCTAACCTACCATTAGGAAGTCTATTCTGCTTTATTAAGAATTTGTTTTTGGTTCTCCCAACTGCTTAATCAAGCCAACGAGTTCGTTAGTTGGTACATCTTTCTTGCAAAAAGCATCTACTCTACCCATTGCTTTTGTTTCCTGAAAATACTTTTCTTCCACAGAAGAATAAGCAATGATTTGAGTATCGGGGGATATATCTTTAATTTTGCACGAAGCACTCCAGCCATCCATGACCGGCATCTGTAAATCTAAGACAATTACATCCGGATAGCAGTTTTGAACCATTTCTACAGCTTCTTTACCATTACTAGCCAAGCCTACGACTTCAATATTTTTCTGAGAAGAAAAAGCTAGCTGAAGAGTTAAACGAGTCAGTTCGTGGTCGTCAACTACTAGAACCCTTAAGGTCGAAGGCTCACAAGACAACATTAACATTTAATAAATAGAAAAGAATTTACACTAACCTTTATAGTTTATTGGATAAGGTAGGGCAACTAACTCTATCCTATGGTTGAATAATTTCTATGCATTAATAACAAATTATGTAGTTGTTTTGCCAGAAACTATTTAAGCTGCCCTCAAGTTAAGTCAACAAGATATAAAGAATTCTTCTTAGAACCGATCAAATTGGAGGCATTTGTACTTTTATCTGAAGCAATTTGCATCAATGTTTTTTGCGAACCAGCTTCTGAAGAGTCTTCGCTCGGTTTCCTCTGGATATAATTACCATCTGAGTGTAGTTCCCAAGCTTGACGGTTATCGGCGAGCATAATCCCCAAGATTTCTTGTATATCTTTAGCAATGTCTGGGTCTTTTATCGGGGCTATAACTTCTACCCTCCGATCTAAATTACGTGGCATCCAGTCAGCGCTGCCAATAAAAATTTGCTCGTCACCATTGTTGTAAAAGTAGAAAATGCGGGAATGTTCTAAGAAGCGACCCACAATACTAATTACGCGAATATTTTCGCTGACATCTTTGAGTCCCGGACGCAAACAGCAGATTCCTCTTACAATCAGGTCAATTTGCACTCCCGCACGAGAAGCTTCGTATAATGCAGCAATTATTTGAGAATCTACTAAAGAATTCATTTTAGCTACAATGCGCCCGGAAAAACCATTTTTAACATTTTCTATTTCCCGATTAATTAGTATTAGGAAACGTTCTCGCATATTGACTGGTGCAACCAATAATTCTCGATAAGCTTTTTGTCGAGAATAACCAGTTAAGAAATTAAATACGTCCGTAACATCAGCCCCTAATTCTTCTCGACAACTAAATAATCCTACATCAGTATAAATTCTTGCCGTCTTCGGATTGTAATTCCCGGTACCAATATGTACATAACGACGGATTTGGTCTTGTTCCTGACGCACTACCATCACAATTTTGCTGTGAGTTTTTAGACCTACAAGTCCATAAACTACGTGAACGCCCGTACTTTCTAAGCGCCTAGCCCAGTAAATATTGTTCTCTTCATCAAAGCGTGCCTTGAGTTCCACAAGTACGGACACTTGCTTGCCGTTTTCAGCAGCATTGATTAAAGCGTTGACAATTGGCGAATCTCCAGAAGTCCGGTAAAGGGTCATTTTTATTGCCAATACGTCGGTGTCGTGGGCAGCATTGGTAATAAAACGTACTACCGACGCTGAAAAAGATTCATAAGGATGGTGTACGAATAAATCCCCTTCTCGAATTGCAGTGAAAAAATCTTTTCCTTCTTCTATGGGCTGCATATTCGGATTAAAAGTTGACTCTTTTATCCTTTGTATACTAGAAGGTACTACGGGCTTCCAGGATGCATCCTTAAATTCCGGCACTGGTAGCGACATAAAATACATTAAATCTCGCAATCCCAAAAGACCATCTATTTCATAGACATCATTTTCCGATAAATCCAATACTTCTAACAGCTTTGTTCTTACCGTGCTTGGTGTTTGAGATTGCAATTCAATTCTGACCGGATTTCCTCCAGCCCTGCGTTTTCGCAGTTCTTGTTCGATTGCTAATAACAAATCGTCGGCTTCATCTTCTTCTAAAGCCAGATCGGCATCGCGAGTAATGCGAAAAGTGTAATACTCCTGAATATTCATTCCAGGGAATAAACACTGCAAATTGTGGGCGATCGCCTGTTCGATAGGTACACCACTCCAGATGCAAGGTTTGCCATTTCGTTCAATACCCAACTCCGGTGGTAAAGGCAAAAATCGCGGTAGAACTTTAGGAACTTTGATTCTGGCAAAAAGTTCTTCTTCGGTTTCGGGGTTTTTGACCACAACCGCCAAATTCAAGCTGAGATTCGAGATGTAGGGAAAAGGATGACTCGGATCTACAGCAAGTGGTGTAATAACCGGAAAAACTTGTTCCTCAAAGCGATTATCTAAATATTTGCGTTGTTTTTCAGTTAAATCGATGTAATCGAGAATATGAATACCGTGAGATGCTAACTCAGGTCGCAGTGTCTTTTCAAAATGTTGGTGCTGTTGAACTACTACCGGACGCAACATAAAGCTAATTTCTTCTAATTGTTGTTGCGGGGTGCGACCATCAAAACTTTTGCTACTAACTTTAGCTTCTACCTGCTGCCTTAACCCTGCAACCCGCACCATGAAAAATTCATCGAGATTAGTGCAGAAAATTGCCAAAAATTTAAGACGTTCTAACAATGGTGTTCGGGCATCCATTGCTTCATGCAACACCCGATTATTAAATTCCAGCCAGCTTAACTCTCGGTTGAGATAGTATTTCGGGTCTGATAACTTGTTCGGATTGGCAGTTTTCTTCGATTTCGCCATGATGACCTTTCTGGTGGGCTGGTGCGACAGATACACTATTAAGCGTGACTATAAATATAGTAGATTAAATGTAGCCACCGATTCTATCTGGAGAACAATTATTCAGTTACCAGCGAGCAGTTATCAATTGTTTTTAGCTATGTCAAATTACTTAAAATCTTTCAAATCTTTTTCATAACATTCTTGTACTTAGAAAAACACTCGAAAGAGTGTATAAATGCATGATTATTCTTGAATTAAAACTGTCTTCTAACCTTCGCTGAAATGTTCGATTAAATACTTTTATTATTTATAAATCGAACAAATCACTGCTCGCTGATGACTGTTCACTGCTCACCGTTTACTATTTCTTCTGTTTCTTCTTAGCTGCTGCGGAGACTGGTAGCTGTAGATTTTGGTTATAAACGAACTTATTGTTAATTACTATCTGTCGCTTGGGAAGAGTATTGTTAGAATTTAAGCTATCTTGGGGAGAAACTCGCAAAGTATATTTACCGACGGGAACCCCATCAAGACGATACAAACCAAATTGGTCGGTAGTTCCAGATAATACTCGTGCCCCCGTGCTGGTGACTAATTCTATACGTACTTCTTTTAGAGGTTGACCAGATGCATCAGTTACCTTTCCGGCAACTCCGTATTCAGTCCTCACGGGGAAATCTACGCGAGTTACCCCAGAAGGAGCGACTTCGGCAACTAAACTGGTTTTAGATACTGCGAGTTCGATGGGTAATTCTTCGGGTTCGAGTTCAATAACGTAAACACCTTCTGGTAAATTACCTACAAAGAAATTACCGTTAGAGTCGGTTCTAGCAGAACCCACGTTTTTATTGCGAGTATCGTAGATGCGGACAATTGAACCGCTTAAGTCAAAGCCTTTACTTCCTTCTTTCACCGCCAGTTTACCGGAAACTGCACCGCGTTCTTTGCCGATACCACTGTATCTAGCTGGAGTGAGTTTACCGCCTGCAACAGACATATCTGATGTCAGCGATAAACTGAGGCGACCATCATTCAACCCACCTGAACTAATTCCTCTAGAGGGTATGGCATCATAATTAAGTCTGGCAAATAAACCGGGTAGTACTCGCATACTTGCACCCGCACTAGGTCCGACTTCTCCGTCGCTATATGCCAAGCCTACATTCCAACTTAGTTTTTCAAGGCTATTAGGATTGTGACCAACACCTACTGAATAACGAGCAGAGTCATTTGTGCGAAATTGAGAACCGAAAGATAATTGATAATTACGGTTAAGGTTATATCTTAAATCTGATACATACGCATCACCATAAGTGTTAAAAGACAATCTAGTAGAACGATTTGGTGTAAAGAAAGCGTTAAACAAATAATCCCCAAAAATATCAGGTCTACCACTTAGAGATAAGTTAGAAAAGGGACGAGCATAAAAAGTAGGTAAAATATAATCGTTTGAATCGCTATCATCTTTACGACTGCGAGCTACAAATCCTAGATTCAATTTATTGTCGAGGCGATATCGAAATTCTAAACTATGATTATACCGTTCTCCATTTGATTCTTTGCCTGTTCTATACTCTTGTGGCAATGACTGAGAATTAGCATTTATTTCTAATTTATCTAAATCAATGTCCAAATTAGCTGAGTAACCAACTTTATCAAAAGAATTTCCCACACTTGCTGATAAGATAACCGGATTTGCTAAACGCCAAACTAAACCAGCTTGTGTTTGGAAAGAATTAGGAATTGCTTGCAAAGAACCTTCAAAGGTTAAGTTATCAGAAAGTCCTTGACGTAACTGATAAAAACCAACAAGACTACCTTCATCCGTAGAATTAAAATCGCTGAATAAAGAATCTTGAACTAAGTTTCCACTAAAACCTAATCCACCTAACTGTACATTACCTCCTGCTGGTAATAGCAGATCGGAGGCATTAATTCTAACAGTACGAATATCAATAGGAGCGCGTAAATTGTTACGATCAAAAACTAAAACTTCAACTTCATTACTTTGACCAACAGGTAATCTTACATCTAGAAATTCGTATATCCCATCGAATCCTACCTGTTGCTCTGCAACTCTGACCCCACTCACTCTTAACTGTACAACACTTGTAGGCGGAACTCTACCGCTAAATGTTTGTACCGAACGAGAACGTCTGGGTAAAATTTCGTTAGCGCTGTAAGTTGAATTAAAATAGTCTGCGGGTAAATTACTATAACCAAATTGTAAACCTGTGAGGTCAAGTCCATTTAAAAGAGGATGTAAACCTAGTCTTTGGCGACCTAATTGATAACGAAATTGACCGCTACGTTTATAGAAAAAGTATTCAGTTAAATTGGGCTGGTTGCGAAAGTTATTATTCATTCGCAAACGCCAAGTTCCACCCGCAAGTCTTCCACCCAAAAGTGAGTTACTCTGTACGGTTGTATCTCTAGGAGTGCTAAGAATATTTACCTCTTGTCGTAGCCTAGAAAGTCCGCTACTAGGTGCAAAAAATTCAGGTTGCAATTCGGCGTTAGTTCGAGATTGTCTGCTACCTCCACGCCAAGGGAAGTCAACAAGTAAGGTTAAATCAGCTGTGTTAAGTTCCAAACTTATATCCAGCTTTTCTTGAAGTATTTCTTTGCTAACGTAAGTTAAACCATTAATTTGCTTTAATATGTTTGGCGGAAATTTAATTATTCCTAAAGGTGTTTTAGTTTCAATCCCACTATTAGTTTTGTTAACAGAAAATCCGCCAACTTCTGCAAGAGTTTCTAAAGGGATTAAAAGAGTATTATTTTCTTCAATAATATCGATAGTACCAACTTCCCGTCCGTTAATTACAACGCCAACAAGAAAAGGTTCCCCCGGTATTTGTGCTAATCGGATAGATTTTTTATCGCGCAGCTTATTTATTAAAGAATCGCGTAGAGAATTTCTCTTTTGATTGTTAAGTGCTGTTGCTATTTTTTGATTACTTGGTTTTTGATTGTTGTTAATATTTTTTTTGTCTAGTTGGGGTTTAGAAAGAGCTATCTCCCCAGGCTTTTGAATATCGGTGTTAACAGAATCGTTAATAGTTTTATTTAAAGAAGCAGAGATAGAAGTGCTAATTAATTGTTGAACAACCGCCAGAATTTTCGCTGTATTCACATTTGTATTGCTAGCAACTTCTTGATTGTTAGCATTACTAATATTTTCTTCTAAATTTTGATTATTGCTGGCTTCTCCGGATTTAGAAACATTAGAAGCTGTTTCATAATTTTCTGTTTGTGGTTCGACAGTATCGCCAATAGTATTGTTAATTGAAGCGTATAGAGAAACGTTGATTAATTGCTGTACCGTTGCCAGAATTTTTCCTATAGCATTCTTCTCAACAGATTTGCTTTCACTCTCAGATTGCTCGTTTGTAGAGGCTTTTTCGAGAGGAGTAGGAGAGATTTTACTTTCAACTGCTGCTTGCTTATTAACAGTGGGACTTTTGGTAACAGGTAAATCTTGTTTTACCGATGTAGGAACTGGTGTAGAAGCTAAGGGTGGCTTGTTTTGTTGCGTATCAGTTTGAATAATATCAGACTGCTGATTTTCAGTAGTACAAGGCTTTGTTGAAACAGAATTAGCCAGTATTTTACCTAGTAAGTTATTTACAAGGTCAGATTTTTGCGACTTAACTTGTAGCGATTCACAACCACTATTTTGGGTTGCAGCTTGCGGAGTTAATATACTGACTACAGGTGGGGGTGTCGGTGGTAAAGCTAGGTAGAGCATACTTGGCACAAAGTTCTTAAAATTTAACCTGATATAGGTTGTGGACTATGAATTGTAATTATTAGTGATAGTAAAAGTTAGATAGATGCAGCTAATAAATAATTAAATAATTAAATTAATTTTAGGTTTGTAAAAAATTAATTCAAGAGGATACAATTTTTTTGTAGTGCGGGCCGAACAGCCCGCTATGATTAACTAAAAATATTTATGCAATTACGAAATACTCGAAGAATAACTCACCTTAAAAATAGGAAAAGTTTGTCTAGAAAAAGACTATTTACTCAAAGAACTGGCTGGTGACTTTGCTGGCTTAGGAGTATTAGATGTAGCTTTAACAGTGAAAGGAATACCTTTGTCAACCTGAGTTCGACCCAAGTTAGCATTGATATCTAAAACATAGTTACCTGGAGGTAATTTTCTGCGTATTTCTTGCAATAACTGACGATTCGTATTTGGTAAAACTGGTGGTGTTTCTATCCTTCCAACTTCAACGACATCTGTAGGTCTTTTTTTCTTAGAAGTTTCCAGAGCTAATAATTCCAGTTGCTTTAGCTCCTGGATATTTTGCAGCTTTCCAAATAGCATATTGCCCTTTTATGCGTACATGAGCGTTACCTTGATTGGAAACATTAAATACAGCATTAATGGCATTAGGCTTAGTATCAACAGTTACTGAATTAACCTTGCCGACTCTTTTGATTTCTCCGGCATAGGCATAGACTACAACACCCATACGTGCTTTAGTCTTAACTGCTTTCGAGCTACTGCCAGAAGGAATCTCTTCAAAATAAATCACAGCACGGTGTTCGCCAGGAGTGGGTTTTGTTTTAGGGCGAATAGCGAAACGTACAGTTTGAGTACCCTTTGCTGGAATTGTAAATTTAGAAGGAGTAAACAGAATCCATCTATCTAAAGATTCCTCGGTAGATGGTATATCTTTAAGTTTATTATTTTCATCCATCCTCCAATTTTTGACAAAAGCCCTAATTTGTACTGGTTTGTTAGCAAAATTAGTTAATTTGATTGTATTAGAGCGTCCTTTTCTAGAATTAATATCTATTTCCATTCGGGGCGGGCTAATAGCCATTTCTATTGCTTTAACAGTTGGTATTTCCCAAGCTAATAATCCTATTAAACTTAAAGCTATGGCTTTTGCTGTTTTCTGTAACATAATAAATTTTTGTTTCCTCACACAACAAACACAAAATATCGGAAATCAGAAAATTAACAGAAAATCAAAGTATTACTGACACTGATTGCCATTGACCGATACACAAACATCAATATTTCCTCGATATGTACCCGGTACCAATTTTTCCAATTCCCTGAATACCAAGCTAATTCCACCTGAAATTACAGTAGTATTATCAGAACATTTTTCTATTTGTTTAATATCTAAAACTCGTAGTTCAACTCTATTTTCTTGGAAAGGATTTCTCTGTTGGTTACTAGATTGTAATGTATATTTTACGTTGTTAATATTAATAGGCAAATCGGAATCATTAACCCTCATTTGCCAATATCTCGGCTCGTCTATAGGAATGCTGCTATCTTTAAAGGGTACATTATCACTTTTTAAATTAGTGTCTTCACCACCAATTCCAACTTGTTCTGCATCTGTATCAATAATATCTGTTACCCCTAATTTTTGAGTATCTCCGATATAAGATAACTGATAAATATTTACATTACAGGCATTAGAGTTTGATTGTGCAAAGACTTTTGGTTGTGGTGTTAATGAGAATGCTACGACTATTGTCAAGTAGCATTTAAGAATCTTTCGCCAGTTCATTGTTCAAAAAAACGATTTTTTACTAAGTTAAGGAATAAATGAATATGAACTATTAGCCTTTATTTGCTTTATAAAACTATGATTTTATGTCATCAGTTATAACTATTTTAAAAAACAAAGGGTATATTTGTTTTTTTTAATAATTATTAGTTAAATGTTTTTGATAACTAACGACATAAATTAAGCTAATTTTTGCAAATGTTAGGATTTTTTCTGCAAAGAAGAGACTGGAAGCAGGCATTCGCCTGCACCAGAAATTTAAAAACCAAATCGGAATTATGGATTCACAACTCGGATGGTAATTTCACCGCCAGTATATGTTGTAGCAGAGCCAGCACTAGGGTTTGAGAAAGTGAAATCAAAGGCTGCCGATCCTTCTCTATACTGAACATTATTGGCATTTTGCTTTTGTTCCTCTGTTCCTTTTGTTACTTGAGTAATAGTAACTGTATCTGTTGATGGTGTTCCGCCACCGAAGCTACCGCCACCACCTGTAGCACCATTTGAATCTTGCAAAGTATTTTGGCTTGCTACAATCTCAACATTTGCCCCTGTATTACCCCAAAGTTGATACAAACGAGGAACTATTTTTTGAACAGTACCATTACCTGATTGACCATCAGGCGCATCTGTTGACAAAGTACCAGTTCCTGCTTTTTCATCATAAATGTTGCCTTGCTGCTGCTCTACAGAACCTGTTCCCTGTAAATCTTGTTGGCTAACTACAAACTTTAGACCCTCGTATGTACGTAGGAAAACTTGTGGAGTTACTTCAATTTCCACTGGTAAAACAGCAGTTTGTGCGCGTGCTGGTGCAGCGAAGATAGCGCTACCAACTACTGCTGCACTTGCAGCCAAAAGACCCAAAACTTTCTTATTCATGTAAATTCTCTCTGTGGTTTTAGTAAGGTAAATGTTGTTTGTTTGATAAACTCTCTTTTTCTGACTTATCCAAATCAATTTGCTAAAGGGATGAAAAATTAAACCTGGAGAATCAAGTTATTAGAATAAAAATACGCACACCTGGATTTATGGAGCCAATATTCCGGTACAGTACATTTTATACAAGGTTTATAAAAACCATAACTTTGACTTCATGCTTTGATAAAGCGGTTTGATAGAGATTCCCTGGTAAGCCGGAGAGTAACGAAAAAAACGAAATTTGATTATGAAGACAATCAAGTTAATTAAAATATCAGATTTTTTTCAGCATCACCCCCTTTAACGATCAAATAAAAAACTTTTATGTTTCATCTCGTTTACGTAAGCAATTAACAATGAAGCGACAATTCGTAAACGAGATTATCGAAATACTTTTAATAAAAGTTTTATCTAATAAAACTACTTATTAATTGCTTTAATGAGGCTTCATTTATAACATCGCTTCTATTATTGATAGGGAACTTACAGAAGTTTGGAAAGTTGCTTTATACTAACCGAGTCAATAGTTAACCGTCTACATAATGGCAAATAAGGAAAGTATGTCTCGCAATATATACAATATATAGAACATACTTTTTGCTGAGTACGAAGATGACAAAAATATTGCCAGAACAATTTATAGTTTACTTACTCTTCTATAAACGCAGTTTCCTAAACTCCCACACTCTTTTTGTTTTGCTATCAATCAATAAAGTTGTTGAAACTTGATATCAAGTTACCAATTTTTATGAATAGAAGCTTTAACTAATTTTGTTGATTGCTTGTTAACTGCTTTACATCAAGAATGTAACCTCTACTCCTAAAATACAACTTCAGTAAGAATATGGAATTACGTGGAATTGAAGTAAAATTTTTATCCGAGATAACACTGATAGGAAGAAGGGGAAGAAGGGGCAGAGGGGGAAGATGGGGGAGATCGGGGAGAGGGGGAGATGAGGGATAGTAGTAACTAAATAGCGAGCAAGATGCATGTCCTTGCGGACGCGCTACGCTAACGCACTACTTACTGTTCACTGTTCACTGACTATGTTTCAAGCTACTCGTCGCCGTCTTGCGATTTGGTATACTGCTGTAACGGCTGTGTTATTGCTGCTGTTTGCTAGTGGAGTTTACTTGTATGTACGGAACACTTTGATTGAACGGATTGACGATACGTTAAATCATGTGGTGGAAGTTGTTGAGCGATCGCTAGTTATTGAAGGGGTTAACTCGAATAATGGTCTATTCAAACTTAATTTAGAAGCGAGTTTCCGTGATAATGCGGATACAACAGAAGATGACCGTATAGATTTGGAATGGTTTAGCCCTACTGGTAAGTTACTTTGGTCAACTTTATCTGAACCGTTAAATATTCCCATTTATTCTAATCGTATGGGTGAAACTGTTCGGGTGATGAGAGGGGAAAATGTAGATGGGCTTTCTGAGCCGATGCTGTTGCGACAAGTTACTGAAAGAGTAGAAGCTGGACGACAAGTTTTGGGATATCTGCGGGTAAGCCATCCTTGGTTTGAAGTGACAAAACCTAGCCGTCAATTAATTGTGGATTTGGGTTTGGGTATTGGCTTGATGTTAGTTTCTGTGGCAACTAGCGGGTGGTTTCTTGCGGGATTAGCAATGCAACCTGTAAGAGAGTCTTATCAACGTCTCAAGCAGTTTACCGCAGATGCTTCTCACGAACTTAGAAGTCCGATCGCATTAATTCAAACTAACGTACAGGTTGCTTTGGATGAGTTGGAAGTAACGCAAACACAAGGGATTTATGTAGAGCATTATCAACAACAGTTAAAGTTAGTAGAACGATTAACTCAACGTCTTGGTAAGTTAGTCAATGATTTGCTGTTTCTAGCTCGTCAGGATAGCGGAATTACCAGCTATGAGTTTTCTTCTTGCCCTATTGACGCTTTGCTAATGGAAGTAGTTGAAGAACAACAACTGCTTGCTGCTGAAAAAAAGATTGCTCTATGCTTACATTTAATTGATTCTCCAGAAACCGAAACTAATCCGGAATTGCTTGAAGATTGGTTTACCTTGATGGGTAATTGGGAGCAATTAGCACGTTTATTTACTAATTTAATTAGCAATGCTTTACGCTACACCCAGGAAAACGGCAGAGTGGAAGTTGAATTGTCGCGTTTGGAAATTGTAAATCGCTCGGTACTGCAAGTGAAGGTTAAAGATAACGGTATTGGTATTCCATCTGAAGCTTTACCGCGTTTATTTGACCGTTTTTACCGAGTAGATCCAGCACGCAGCCATACATCGGGAAATACTTTGACCAAAAATACTCACGGTTCGGGTTTGGGACTACCTATATCTAAGGCAATTCTGGAAAACCATCAAGGACAAGTGCAATTTGAAAGCGTTCTTGAAAAAGGTACAACAGTGACTGTCACTTTGCCAATTATTCCTGAGTATTAATTCTGAGTGCTAAAAATGTTTCGAGTGACGGATACAACTTGCTTCTAGTGGCAGATGCAGATGAGTAACTGTACCTATTAATGTGGTTGATAAAGCTTGAAGAATAAAATCAATTAGTACGTGACTAACTGTTTAAAATCAAAAGATGACGGCTAACTAGCAGATGGGATAAATTTGTCCTAACTGCTTTTTAATGTCAAAGATTAACTTTTGCTTATTTAAAACATTTTTTGTAGAAATGCTACAATTTTTTAGTTTTACTTTTGATGACAATAACTTCAGCTAAATATACATAAAAAATAAAGCTTTCAGGAGGGTTAAATGCCTATTAATTTAAGAGAAGATGTTGCCTTTATTATACTCAAAAAAATTAAAGACAGCGGCTCGGGAATGCATGAAATTGGCTTCACCGAAACTGACTTTACTGGTCGAGGATTAACAAAAAGTGACTTCATGGGTCATTTGGATTACTTAAATCAAAAACAGTACATCCAAGCTAAATTTTCAGGTAATGCATATGCAAACCAGGAAGATGTTCCCGATCTAGTAAACTCAGACGAAGTTGATGTTAGAGTTGCAAATACTTTGGGTGCTGAAGATGGCCCTCTTCCACATTTAATTAAATTTGAAGAGGCAAAATTAACCGATAAAGGGCAAAAGTTACTTGAAAGAATGGAGAAAAACCCTCCCGAAGCTTTAGATAAAGGTCCTGCAAGTCCAATCGCTACGAAAGATATGCCTTTCTTAGAAAAGGTAATGCTTAAAGGTAGTTTAAACGATATTTTTGATGCTAGAGATATCAGTGAAGTAGTATTCCGCACCATGCGCGATATGATGACTACCGAAGCATCCGAACGGGTTTCTAAAGAATTGCACCAACCAGCAGAACCCACTAAAGATAAGGCTTTGCAAAACGAAATTGCCGATTTATGGAAAGATACTAACCCCATAGTCGCTTTCTTAAGTAAAGTTCGTCCACCCCTCAAAATAGATTCTGACACTTTCTTATTCCGCATTCGTCAAGAGGGTGGCTTACAAAAAGGTGTAAATGAAAAAATGGTAGTAAAATCCGTCTTTTCTGCCACTAAAGACGAATTATCCAACGAAAGAGTGAAGGAAATTGAAGGCTTTTTACCAGATGCAATTCTTAAATTGTGGCAAGAGGCTTAATTTTAGGGAGTAGGGAGCAGGAGTTAGGAGTTAATATTAATTCCTAGCTCTTTTTTTTTGTTTTATAGTCGTTTTAAACTAAAAAACAGGTGGTAATGTCCTTATTGTGGTTAAGAGTTAGGAGTTGGAAATTGGGAATTACAGAATAAATTTTTTAAGGTTTAAAGTCCCCGGATTTATCCGTAGATTATGGCAAGCATGAAGCCCCTTAATTTTATTTATGGGGAATTGATTACGAATTACGAATTACGCTCACTCCCTTCCCGTTCTATAATTACCTTTCTCTCGCTATCTCTTTCCTCTGCGTCTAGTAAGATTTTTTTATAGGCGATCTTTTACGGGAAAGGAGTTAGGAGTTAAGAATTGAGTAAAGAGTAGTAAGTAGCAAGTAAATCTTCTCGTTCTTATTCTCGGCTCCTCAACCATCTATTTCCTAATCGTTACTCGCTACTCATTACTTACTACTCGCTACTTTAAGAATCCCCAATCCTCAATCCCCTCCGTCAGCTTTTTTTCATCATCTGAGTAACTCTATCGCGCAGTAGCAACTCCTTTCTACTATCTTCGAGGGTTCTTGCTAAAGTAATTGCTCTTTCATAAAAATTACGTGCTGTGGAATATTTACCAAGCTTTTCGTATAGTTGAGCGTAGGATTCAAAGGATTTTAGTTGTTCGCGCGAGTTTTGTAAGTACGAAGCGATCGCCAACCGTTTTTCTAATAAGTCGATTGCACGATTATACCGACCTACCGAACTATGAGCAGCTACTAACCCGTCAATCGCTCGTAGTTGATTGGGATTATCTCGTGCTGTTTTAGCAAGTCTTAATGCCGTTCCATAGGTACCGATTCTGTCTTGATAAGTACCAATTGCTTCGTAGGCTTCACCTAGATTATTTAAGGTATTTGCTTCACCTATAGGATTACCAACTTTTCGTCGATAATTAAGAGCGTTTTTGTAGAGCTTAACTGCTTTGTTATAATCTCCTACCCTTGCTGCGGCTAATCCCAAATTACTTAAGGATATTCCGTAACCTTCAGTACTGTTGAGGTTTTGAGCGATTGTTAATGCTTGCTCAAAAGTTTGGGAAGCGGTTTGAAATTCGCCTTTTTGTAGCAGCAAAGTTCCGATGTTATTCAGCGCAAAAATCTGACTTTGAAAGTCTTTCGTGTCGCGAGCGATCGCCAAACGTCTGCGAATTGCGTCCGAAGCTTTTTTATACTGCTGTAGCTCAATGTAACTTTTGCCTAAAAACTCGTAAGTTAAACCAAGTGCATTTAGATCGCCAATTGAGTGGTAAATTTCTCTTGCTTGCAATAAGGAGTTAACTGCTTTGTGAGGATTTCCTTCGATATTTTGTCTTTCACCTAAACGCAGCAAAGTATCTGCTTCGTCCCTTGATTGAACTAATACTTTTTGATCTATTCGGGGATAATGTAGTTGTTCGGTAATATCAGTAGCAGTGGCAGCTATAGGACTTAATAATAAGGAAAATAGTAAAAAACCAAAAGCCTTGTTAAGTTTGTTGGGGAATTGCTTCCGGGCACTATAGGATGATTGAAATTTTGCTGCTGCTAGTAGATTCCATTGTTTCATATAAATTTACCGTAAAAATTTAGTTTTAAGTAAAAGCATTTACAAAAAAGAAATATTCTACCAGCATATATTCGTATATAACAGTAATTTTACGCAGATACTGGTTGAAGGAAATTTTCACCCAAGTATATGGAACGGATGTCTGCTGGTAGTTTTTCTTCTAGCATACGATAACCTTGTTGGAGAAAATTTGCTACTTCGTTTGGAGAAATACCTTCTCCTTCGGCTTGTAAATAAGCTGCAATTCTCGTTTCACTCCAGTGGAAAGTTTGAGCCATTAAGACTATCAATCTCAACATAGGTGGTAATTGGTCTAAAGACTGTTCTACATAGCACCATAGAGGCGGAGAAGTGGTTTTCAGGGAATAATGAATACTTTCGGTAGGTGGCAGTTCTGTTTCATTGATACAGTAAGCCGTCATATTAATCAGCCAGTTTTGTAAAGTCATAGCTGGTGCCTGTGGTTCTGTACTTTCTAAGTTAACTCCACCGACTTGGTAGTAAATATGTTTCCAAGTCATGGCGAACAAATAATCGGCTTGTACTGGCGATCGCGCTGAATGCATAATCAAGGTGTAGACAATGGGACTATATCGGCAAAATATCGCCGTAAAGTATCTTCCAGCGTCTGGGTGCTGTCCAAACAAGTTGATGAGTTCTTGGTCGCTTTTATGGAACAGTGACTTGACTAGAGGATGGTTGGATTCTGGAAAATGAGGAATTTGCACGGTCTTTTTTAATCTATGTTGCTAGAATTATCTGAGGGATGTATATTTTTCGTTAATCGCATAATATCTTGGTGTTGATGTATTTAGCACGAACATTTAGATTAAAAGTTTTCATACATACTTAAGTACCATTTTTAATGTTGGTCTTATTTAACTGTCTCGGATCGGGTTTTCGATTGAAATTGAATATTTTAGATTAAACTTCTACTTATGGTTGAGCATGAGGATAATCCAAAATCATCAAATCATGCAATTAATAATCCAAAATCTGACGCAAGAAAATTTGCCGGAACATTTACACTGCTAACTGGCTCAATCCGCAAAGTCTCCGCACAAAAACATCCGTTATTAACATCCAAAATCTAAAATAGATTTAAACTTTGTCAAAAACAGCTTTCTTATATATTTACTGATTTATTCATGGTTACACCAGTTAACGCGATCGCTTACCTATTTACTCCAAATACTTTAGGCTCTTTTCTGCCGTTGGATAGTTTGTTCTCCACGCAGGGCATAATGGTGATGCTTCTAGCAGCTTATGCTGGAGCTATGTGGATGTTCCTTTCCAGCGCTCCAAAAGTACATACCGTTATGGTCTCCGATTTAGAGGTAGCCCGAGATTTATATGAAGGGCTATTAGATTTACCCGCAGCAGAAGTACCTTTGCACTATTATTACAATTACGAACAAACAATTGGTGCAACGGGAATCGATCCGATGTATTTGGGTAGCAGCCCCACCTATCCCAGCAGGATGTCAAATGCTACTGAAGGGCTTTGGTATCAACTTAAGAAAAATACTCAGCTACACGTAATTACTGGAGCTAGTTTGGGCAACAAAAACCAGCAGCGTCACGTATGCTTCGATCGTGATTGTTTAGAAATGGTTTTATTGCGAGTTGAAACACGAGGCTTAAAATTTAAAATTCGTAATCGTAAGCCACTGAATTTTTTGGTGAAAGATTACGACGGACGAGTTGTTGAAATGGCAGAAGTTGCAAATTAAGTGTAGAGACGTAGCAGTGCTACGTCTCTTATTAAGTTAAGAGTTAGGAGTAACTAAGGTTAAAGGTTAAAGGTTAAAGGTTAAATTTCTCCTTGTCCCCTTGTCACCCCATCTCCCCATCTCCCTACTCCCTTTATTAGTCACTCCTGCTTATAAATTCTTTCCAATCTCTCTACCAATTGTTCTGCCAAATCTAATAAATCAACAGTATCGCTATCATCGCTAAAACTGCGATTAATTTTTGCAAAACTCGCACTTTCTACTAATACGGTTTTGATTGCAAATACTCGATTTTGCAATTCAGAAAGTCTCAGACAATCTTCTAATTGAGCCGCAATTTCTGAGAGTGATTTACCTTGTAACTGCTTTCTTGCACTTACAGCAACCCAATCATCACTTTCTAAAAAAGTTGTTACCGATTCGACAAAATTAGTTTGCCTATTTTCATCTTCATCCCACTTTTCTAACCAATCTCCATCTACATCTTCAGCATACAAATAAGCTGCTTCTAGTCCGTATCTAACTATGTCATTTTGTAATTTTTGAGCTGCTTCTACAGATTCTATAACCTTATCTAATCTCTTTTGACAGTCTATTGACATTTCTTTTACCATTTATGACTCGAATTATTAAGAGATATTGCCGATGCTCTAATTAGCTAAAAACCAAAAACTAAAGACTAAAAACTAAATGTTAAATAAATACCTGTTTCTAGATTATTACTGTTGTACAGCGTCACGTTAACTATTCGGTCTACAAAATCTGTTATACCAGGATTGTAGCTTAATAGTAATCCTTTATCTATCTTCCAAAAACGTAATGTGGATTCCCAATTGTTAAATTTATCTTGAAAAAATTCTTCACTTAAGCTAGTAAGTTGAACGCAAAGAGGTGTATCGTATTTACTACTTACGATTATGTCTGTAGCCATTGAAAAGTCGGCGATATATCTTTTTACGACAGTACCTCCACGGCGTTGAATACTATCGACAACGGATGCAATTAAATCGGCATCTTCTCCGGAAAATTCGCCAGACATTAATTTTTGTCTCCAAATATAAAATTTAGAGTCATTTTCGCTCAACCATTTAGGAAACAAGTAGCTGTACCAGAATTTCAAACTAGGTTTAAGGGCATCAAAAGCTATTTGTTGTTCTTCATAGCTTGGTAAAGATTTAATCTGAAGCCAAACTTCAGCGTCTCTAATTACTTGTTCTAAAAATAAGATGACAAATTTTTTTGCGGTTAATGAACCAGGTTTTAAGTCTTTTACCCAACGGTTTATTTCATCTAATCTTCTTGCTAAATTTGGGTCTACTGTAGATGCTTCCCTTATAAGATATTTTAGCCTATTTTTAATATCTTTCGCTTGCAAAAAATGATATCCCTCGCATCCTAACGGCTCTATTTAGATCGCCAACCGATTTTTGATTCCACAGTATATATATAAATTAAAAAGGGTGCGTTAGGCAACAGCATAACGCACCTAAAAGTGTAATTGCTAAGACTGCTCTTCAGTTTTTTCGGTGCTGTTTTCTGGTTTGAGTAGGGGAAAGGCTATAACGTCGCGAATACTTGCCGCATCAGTTAATAGCATGACTAATCTATCTATCCCAATACCCAATCCACCTGTAGGAGGCATCCCGTATTCTAAAGCAGTCAGGAAATCTTCATCCACACCTTGGGCTTCTAAATCTCCAGCTGCTTTTCTGGCTGCTTGCTCTTCCAATCGTTGACGTTGATCGATAGGATCGGTAAGCTCGGAGAAGCTATTAGCAGTTTCTCTTCCTACCATATATAATTCAAAACGCTCCACTAAACCGGGTTTAGAACGATGGGGTTTTGCTAAAGGCGAAATTTCAACGGGGAAATCTGTTACGAATGTAGGTTGAATGAGATTTTCTTCCACTTTTTGTTCAAAGGCTTCATTAAGAAGTTTACCCAGAGAAGGGCAATCATCTATACCTTCAATCCCAGAATTTTTACAAGCAGCTTTGGCTTCTGCTAAATTTTGGAAAGAATTAAAATCCACACCTGAATATTCTTTCACCAATTCGTGCATGGTGACTCTTCGCCAAGGAGGAGTCAAGTCAACTTCAGTTCCTTGATAATTAATTTTTAGCGTGCCGATAACTTCTTCACCAACGGTAGTAATAATACCTTCGGTTAAATCCATCATATCGTTGTAATCGGCGTAAGCTTGGTAAAGTTCAATGGTGGTAAATTCCGGATTGTGACGGGTTGAAATGCCCTCGTTACGGAAAATTCTTCCTAATTCAAAAACTTTTTCAAACCCACCGACAATTAACCGCTTTAAATGAAGTTCGGTAGCAATGCGTAAATACAACTGCATTTCCAGCGTATTGTGGTAAGTGATGAACGGGACGCGCATCCGCACCTCCAGCTTCACCTTGCATCACCGGAGTTTCAATTTCAATAAATCCCCGCTCGTCTAGATAGCGGCGAATCCCAGCAGTAATCAAAGCGCGACGACGAAAAGTTTGTCGCACTTCCGGGTTAACAATTAAATCTACATAACGCTGACGATAACGTTTGGTGATATCAGTCAACCCATGCCATTTGTCAGGTAAAGGCAGTAGGGATTTAGTCAGAACACTATATTCTTTAACGTAAACCGATAATTCGCCCTTTTCAGTCCGTTTTATAATTCCCTTTGCTCCCAGAATATCGCCCATATCCGTAAGCTGTTTGAGATTTTTGAAAGCATCCGGATCGATATCCGCCATACTTTCAGAAATGCGCTTCTTCTCCAAATAAAGCTGAATAGTGCCAGTTTCATCCTGCAAAGTGAAAAATGCCAACTTACCCATGACACGACGTGTCATAACTCTTCCGGCGATCGCCACTTCAAAATCAACTTCTTCACCGTTAGCGATATCGGCAAATTTCTCTTGTAATTCACCCGCGTGATGAGTTACTTCCCAGCTATAAGCATAAGGATTCATCCCTTGCTGTCGTAGCTGTTCTACTTTTTCTAGCCTCGTGGCACGGATATCTTCTTCCGACATGGTTTACGAACTTACGAACAGCAAGATTTAATTATAGTTCTCAGCAGAATTGTACATTCATTTGTTGAATTCATAACTCCAGCAAAGACTTCGACTAGAGCATTATCCCCCGTTCCCAGACTCCGGCTCTCTCTCGTTCCCAGACTCCGGCTGGGAATGCCTCTAAGAAGGCTCTGCCTTCTTTGGCTTCTTATCTTTTGAAAAAATAATAATTGTATGAAGTTTGTATCTTAACTCTCATTCCCAGACTCTAGCTGGGAATCTTAATAAGAAAACTCTGCCATAAGTATCGTAATTGAAATCGCTATATGGCACGTTCGCGCTATAAATTTTTAGAAAAGCAGCCTCACTTCCTAACCTGTACGGTTGTGAATTGGCTACCGATATTTTCCCAACCGGAATTAGCACAGATAATTATATCATCATTAGATTTCCTGCAAAATCATCAGCGTTTAAGCTTGCATGGCTACGTAATTATGGAAAACCATCTTCACCTAATCGCTTCAGCGGAAAATTTGTCCAAAGAAATTGCAGCTTTCAAATCATTTACTGCTCGTTCGATAATTGATTATTTAGAAGAAATGATATTTCCTTTGGTGCGTAAACCTGCTTCTACAGAAATAATCTTAAATTTAGAAAAATTAAGCCAAGAAAATGAAGAAAGCTCAGATAGAAATAACTCAGATAGGGAAAGAGTGGCGAAAGAATCAGTTTCTACAGACGATGGAAAGGATGAAGCGATTGAAGGAAATGTCTTACCCTTTGATAAAAGGCAGTGAAATTAAAAAGAATTCTGCTGTTTCTACAAAAACTATATTTAAGATTTTGCAAAAGTAGATAGGTAATCATGGTGTAGAAAAGTGCTTAAAAACCCGGTTTCTTAAAGAAACCGGGTTTCTGAATTCTTCAACTCTAACTGTACAGACGTAGCACTGCGCCCCGTCTCTACATAACTAACCACTAACTATTCTCGTTTAATTTGATTAATTTCTCGCTGTAATTCTTCTATTTGTTGTTGTAATTTATCAATTTCTTCGTTTTGACTTTGACTGTCTTTCGGTTTGACTTCAACTGCACTCTTGTCAGCTTCTTTCTGATAATTTCCTTGTTTAATTTCTCCATATTCTTGAGATACAGCCCATTTTCTTAGAAAAGATACTCTTTCGACTGCAAAGGGATGACTGAGCATTACCCCTTGAGCGCCGTTATACATTAAAAATTTATACACTTGATTGAGTCCATCTTCGTCAAGTGCTTGATAATTTTCCGACTGACGAATAAATTCTTGTAAACTACATTCATTAGCATATTTATTGCTACCGCCGGAAATTTTCATCATCGAAGACATAACTGTTGTCAAGTCATCTGTAACCAATAATGCGGCTCTATCTGCTGTTAACTCGGCTTTGCGTCGCCATTCAAAAAAAGCATAAATCAAACCGCTGCTAACTATGTTACCAATCCCAAAAGTTAGTTCCCCGACAATAGAGGCAGCATTCATCGCCCACATCGCCATTTGAATTAAAATAGTATGACCACACTTAATATGTCCTAGCTCGTGGGCTAACACAGACCTAATTTCGGCTTCGTTGAGTAAATCCAAAATTCCCGTGTTGATGACGATGTAAGGATGCTCCTGTCCCAAAGCATAACTATTTGCCTTCGCGTTTTGCTCGACAAACAGTTTGGGTTCTGGATAAATATCCAAATCTCGCACGCATTCCCGAAATATCTGATAAATAGTTGAATATTGTCGCGGCCCAACTTCAATGGTATTACCCATTAAATAAACTAATTGTGGACGTTCGTAGACAAATTCTACAAATTTACGGGCAACAAAATCAAACCCTGGTAAACCTCTTAGGGCTTCTTCGGCTTGACGATCTAGGGGATGTCTAAAAGCCTCGCCCGAAATTCCTTTATAAGTTGGCATAATTGCAGAGTAATTAGCTATTTATTAGCAATTGGATTGGATGGTGTATCTGTGCCGCGCTACGTTACATAATTTGTAATTGTCGATTAACCTGTATTTAAAAAGTGTTTAATCGTCTGTAGTGTAACAATTCGGTACTAAATGCTGCCGCCCTAAAACTAACAAAATAATATAAATGTAAGTCAGAACTGTTTAAAATTCCGGGGTTAAAGAATTAACTTTCATATTTAACTAAAAACTTACTATGTATGGGATTATTGCGCGTGATTGAAGCAGAAGTTCATTTATCACTACATAACTTCCTGCGATCGCAGGCAGGTTTTCCTTCTTGGCCGCATCATTTGACGATGGCGCGGTTGGTAGCACGAGCCTTGAGGGTGGGACGTAGCGCCTTAATTCAAGTGGGAGCGGCTTGTGGTTATCAAGGACAGTATCGTACTAGTTTTGTGGCTTCGGCTTTAATGTGGCATGGGGCTGTAATTATTGTGGCAAATCAAGCAGTACAGCAACGTTTGTTACAAGTGGAAATTCCCAGACTGCAAAAGTGGTTAAAAGTCAATAAATCCATAATAGTTGCCGATACTTTTCCGTCTGCTGATTTCGAGGGCATTCTCATGGTGTCTCCCCAAGCTTGGTTAGAAGCGCAGTTGAGTTCTACCTCAAAGTTCCCTCCAAATATTCCTACAATTATTGACGGTGTAGATGATTTAGAAGATTGGATACGCAAACAGCTAACTGTTAGTATTGATTCTTATGATTGGGAACAGTTAATGTTGGCTTGCCCTGCGTTTGCTGAAGAAATTCGCACTTGCCGGGTGCAGTTAACGCATGAAATCTTTCAACATCCCGCGAATCCCTATGAATGTTACTTAATATCGGAACCAGAAGAAGAAATTTTATGCCGGACTTATTCCAGTCTAGATTTAAATAGCCTTCCCGAATCTTGGAAAAAGTTTTGGCAATTATTTAGAACCAGACATGAAACTTTTTCCCCTGCCAAATCTTCGACTTCTCCTGCTTTACTTTGGGCTACTGTTAATCGCCGTCAAGGTTTATTTTCTCTACATTGCGCCCCAATTGAATTAGCAAAAATTCTCTCGCCGATTTGGCAGCGACAACCCGTTGTGTTAATTGGTTCTGCTTTAGAACCAGATACTGAAGCTACATTGTTTCGTCAACGTTTGGGATTGGGCGATTTGACTTGCTTAAAGTTTTCTTCGGATAATCAAACTCAAGCCATTCAACTTTACATACCCAATAAACTACCTTTACCTAATACTCCGGAATTTAAACCCGTTTTTATTCATCAAGTTCGTCAGATGGTATGTTTGAGTGCAACATCACCTGGTTTAACCGTAATTTTAGTAGGAGACGTACCTTTAAAGGCTCAGCTAGGAGCAATTTTGGCTTCTGAATTTGGTTCGCGAGTACAGGTAGATAAGACTTGTTTGGATGAAAATGGTATTTTAGTCTGCGGCTGGGAATTTTGGCGCGAAAATCAACGAGTTTTACCATCGCCGCAAATGTTAATTATTTCTACTTTACCCCTACCGTCTTTAGAAGATCCATTGGTTGCTGGTAGAGTTGCTCATTACAAGCATTCCCATCAAGATTGGTTCCGCTTATATTTATTGCCTACAGCACTAAATGAATTACAGCGAGCTGTAGCCCCAGCCAGGGATTCAAGTAGCGTAGTGGCTATACTTGATAGTCGAGTAATTTACCGCAGCTACGGCGCTCAAGTTCTAGCAGCCCTAAGCCCTCTTTCACGGATAAATTATTTAGATCCAAGTTTGTTTTCTACGTCTGAAGAAGAATCTTGAATCAATTTTCAATTACCAATTATCAGTAAGAAAAATTGCCCTCTTATAAGGGCTTGTAACAATTATTTACTGTTATGAAAGCACAATCGTCTTTTTGCCCTACTCCCTCTTATACCGATTATTAATTGTATGAGCTTACCGCGCCGAGCTACGCTAACATTGATAATTGTTAATTGATTAATAAGCTAGGGTTTCTAAAGTTTCCCTCAAATATCGCTGTACTTGCTCATCTAACATTATTTGTCCAAAAGCATCGTCAGATTGCATTCGTTCCATCTGCCAACGTTGAAAACCAGAACTAATGGCGATCGCCTGCTTCAAATTATTCCAAATGTCAGTATCGCCTTTTAAGTTGCCATCGCTTTTGACTGTGAAACTATTCATAATGACTTAATCCTCTATTTAACTTTTATTTAGCTTTTTTAATTCGTGCAGAATATATTTTGATTTATTTACGTTTATTTGCTGATGTTCTGAACTATACTTCAATATATTCGCTATACCGTCTCTTAATGTCAAATAACAAATTTGTTATCTTGATATTTTAAAGTTATGTTTATCTGCACTACAGGAAAAGTAGGCAGAAATTAAATTCCGGTTTGATCCCATACTTTTTCAAAGTAGTGCTTCGCTTGCGGACATTTCTGTTGTCCTTGTTACTAAAACAAATATTTTTTCCATAAATTTTACGGTCTTTTTCCCTACTCCCTACTCGCTGATAACCAATCTTTTTAAACCACATACCTAATAAAAAATATGTAGAGATCGAAACAAAGTCTAAAATCTCTACATATCTTAATTTGGATAAATTTGTACTGGCGTAAGGACTTTTATAGGCTAAGGCAACGGGGGGTAATAAATACCTACGTTGCCTAGCTCGACTGTTATGACACCGTTGTCTACTCACTATCTTGCCATTGCAAGAGTGCGACGTTTAGTCACCATTTGATAACCTTCAATCACATCACCATCTTCCCAACTATTGAATTTATCAACGCCAATACCACATTCATAACCGGAGTTAACTTCGCGCACGTCTTCTTTCATCCGCTTGAGCGAATCAAGGGCACCTTCAAATACTGTGTTGTTACCACGACGTACTCTTACTTTACAGTTACGAAGCAGCTTGCCAGATTGAATGTAGCAACCAGCAACAGCGCCGCCGCCCACTTTGAAGACTGCACGTACTTCTGCTTGTCCTAAATGTTCTTCGACTAATTCTGGCTCCAGCAAACCTTCCAATGCATCTTGGATGTCTTCTAAGAGTTTGTAGATGATGTTGTATTCTCGTACATCTACACCAGCTTCATCTGCTGCTTGTCTTGCACCACTAGCAAATGTGGTATTAAAGCCGATAATTACGGCACCACTGGCTGCTGCAAGGTCAATATCTGTTTGGGTAATCTCTCCCGGAGCAGATAGCAACATCCGAATGTGTATTTCGTTTTGCGGAATTTGTTTGAGCGAACCCAAAATAGCTTCCACCGAACCCTGTACGTCTGCTTTCAAGATTAAGTTGAGTTCTTTTAACTCGCCTTCTTGTGCTTGTGCTGAAATACTTGTCAAAGTTACGCGGCCCTCCCTGCATTAAGCGGGATTGACGTATTACCTCGGCTCGTTCGTTGGCAAGTAACCGTGCTTCTTTCTCGTTCGTGAAGACTTCAAAATCATCTCCTGCAAACGGTACGTCATTTAAGCCCAATACCTCTACAGCAAAAGATGGACTCGCAATGTCTACCCGATCGCCTCTGTCATCAACCATTGCTCTGACTTTTCCGAAGACGGAACCAGCTACTAAGATATCTCCTACACGTAAGGTACCGTTCTGAATCAACAAGGTTGCAACTGCGCCTTTTGCTTTATCCAAATGAGCTTCGATGACGGTTCCTTTCGCCGAACGCTCTGGGTTGGCTTGGAGGTCTTCAACTTCCGAAACCAGCACAATCATCTCTAAAAGCGTATCTAGATTTTCTCCTTTAATGGCGCTGACGGGAACCATAATTGTGTCGCCACCCCATTCTTCTGATGTCAAACCATATTGAATTAGTTCTTGTTTGACTCTATCTGGCTGTGCGGCTTCTTTGTCAATTTTGTTGATTGCGACAATGATCGGCACTTCCGCAGCTTGAGCGTGCTTAATTGCTTCAATTGTCTGAGGACGAACGCCGTCATCTGCTGCCACTACCAATATGGCAATGTCAGTTACCCGCGCTCCTCTAGCCCGCATTGCGGTGAATGCTTCGTGGCCGGGAGTATCTAAGAAGACAATCTGCTGTTCTTTACCCTCATGTTCTATATCTACGTGGTAAGCGCCGATATGCTGAGTAATACCTCCTGCTTCTCCGGAAGCAACCTTACTTTTACGAATCGAGTCGAGTAAAGTTGTTTTACCGTGGTCTACGTGACCCATTATGGTTACTACAGGTGGACGAATAAGATTTCCCGTATCTTCCAAGTCGAACATTTCCGTAACTTTACGGGCTTCTGCTACTGGCTCTGGAGTATCAGTTAATACTTCTAATTCTTCAGCCACCATGAGGACTGTTGAAGTATCAAGACTTTGGGTAATACTAACCGCAATACCCTTCATGAACAAGATTTTAACAATTTCCGTATCTGGCATTGCCAAAGCGTCTGCCAATTCTTGTACGGTCATTGGACCGCTAACGGTGATGATCTCAGGCCGCTGACGTTTCGGTTCTGTTTCTGTATTGTTATTGTTGTTGCCGCCGCCACCACCGCGCCGACGATTTTGGTCGCGAGAACCGGATTTTTTGATTTTGCTTGGTGCAGCAGGTGTTGGTGCTGCTGTTGGCTTGGAACTTTTCGGTTTGGGAGGACGAACTATAGCATTGCTAACTGCTGCTTTAATCGTATCGCCTGCTTCGTCATCGTCAAGTAGGTCTACCTCAAAATCGTCTTCAGCAGCCATTGGCTTGAGACGCTTATTCTTCGGAGCCTTAGCTGCTTTAGCTGCTTCCTTGGCTTCGTCAATAGCCTCTTCTTGCTTGGAGCGCTTTTTCTGACCTCTAGGTAAGCGAGGTGGGGTTGGACGCTTGAGTTCAACCACTTCATCAACAACATCATCATCTTGATTCTCATCAACATCAGTTGAATCCCCGCCGCCAGCTGCGGGTTTTGCCGGTCGGGAAGGTGGTCTAAGTGGTGTTGATACGCTTGGGGGCGCTGATGAATCTTGACGTGCTTGCTTCCTCGGACGACCAACATCTGAAGGGCTTCCACCAGGTGAAGCTTTTTTCGGCTTTTGCGGTTTTTCTGTTTTCGATACTGGTGGGGCCGTCGTCGGACGCGCCGTTTTCGAGACTGGTGCGTCTGCCGATACGTTTGCTGGTACGTTTGATTGTTCAACTTGACCCGCAGGCTTACGACCTTGCGGTTTTGATTGAGAGCGATCGCGCTTGAGGACTGGTTTTACGACAGCGCGATTATCTAAACCGGAATTTGGCTTTGCTGCCGCAGGTCTAGCTGGCGGCGCAGTTAATTCGGGTGCGTTTGGTCTTTCCGGTTTGGATTTTGGAACTAGTTTTTCTTGTTTGCTCAAAGCTGTTTTATTTGATTCTGAGGAGGGGGTGGATACTGAATCATCCGTATTTACAACGGATTCAGAGTTATTTAGAGAGCGCGAGGGCTGCGAAGGGGAGATGGGTGCAGTTGGTGCCACTGTTTCTATCGGCGAGACTGAAGAATTATTTGATTGGGAAAGCACACCATCGGTAGATGCACTGTGTTGATTTTCTAAATCATTTTGTGGTGGCTTCAAAGTAGAGTCAGCAATATTGGAATTTTTCGATGGCTTTGGTTTGCTACGAATTTCCAATATTTGTGGTTTCCTGGGTGCAGAAACACCATTGCCAGAACCCTTACTATTTGTACCATGTTTGGACAACCCCAAAGCCGTTATTTTTTCGGCTTGCGAGCGAATACGTTCTGCATCTGATTCTGTAATAGTACTACTATGACTTTTTACCGCGATATTGAGCTGATCGCAAATTGCTAATAGCTCTTTATTTTCCAAATTCAATTCCTTTGATAATTCGTAAATTCTCACTTTGCCGTTGTTCATCCACTCTTCCCCTATAATTTACAGTTTTAACGGATGGTTGCCAGCTGTTGCGACATCTCCATCCTTTGTTTACTGTGTAATGGTTGCCATTTTCAATTTGAAAAGGTTCCTCCGCTCGAAAGGAAAGAGAGATGCGATTGTTAGGAAGCTGGCAACTCCAAGCCTGTCGCCATATTGGTTAACGCTTAAATGCGCCAAAAAGGGCTTTAGCAAGTGCCAATATTTAATTTTTTGTTTTGCCGATGTTTTTGTTGGGTTTAACACATGAAAGCCTACAATGACTAAGTTTTGCAAGTGCCCCCCTAGCTGAAAAGAGCCATGTGTCAATATTCGTTTATAATGCCAGCCAAAACACAAACCTGACTAAAAGACGATGTTACAACCATGTTTAGCCGGATATAGCCGCCCGACTGTAATCGCTTGTTTGCCGAAAGTACCTCCTAATAAGACAGCAGGATAAGTGAAAAAGCTATTGTAGGGTATTATTCTTGAGATAATCGCTGCCACAATGTGGTGTACAGTGTTTCTGGCACTGATGCACGTAATCCCCGTCCTAACTTATTTTTTTTTTGAGCAAGACTAAGGCAACTCTCGCTCGGACAAATATAGGCTGAACGCCCCATACCCCGATCTAATTGTACCTTTCCTGAAGGAAAGACGCGGACAATCCGCCAAAACTCATCTTTTAAACTGACTTTTCGGCAACTAATACAACGCCTCCAATTTGGTTTCATTTTAACTAACTATTTAGTTTCAACTATTAATTCGTAAATTACTACTAATAAATTGATTGATTCTCGGACTCAAATTCCTCCTGAATTTCCTCATATGAAGTTTTTGGTAATGCTGAATTAACTTGTTGATTCTGAGAATCTAACTTATCGGATTGTAATCTCTCGGCATCAAGTTTTTCTAATTCTTCAAGTTTTTCTAATTCTTCAAGTTCTTCTGATTCGTTAAGTTCTACTGCGTGTTGCGCCCTTGCTGCGGCAAATTTTGTATCTTCTGCTTCAAAATCGTACTTCGCTTTATCTTTGATATCTATTTTCCAGCCTGTAAGTCTAGCAGCTAAACGAACGTTTTGCCCTTCTTTACCGATGGCTAAACTTAATTGGTCTTCAGCTACAAGTACGTGAGTTTGTCTGGTTTCTGGGTCCATAAGACGAACATCGTCTACTCGGGCGGGACTCAAAGCGTTGGCAATATAGGTTGCTGGATCTGGGGACCAGCGAATCACGTCAATTTTTTCACCGCGCAATTCATTTACTACTACTTGAATTCTAGAACCTCGCGCTCCAATACAGGCACCAACTGGGTCTACATCCCTGTCTAAGGTATCTACAGCTATTTTTGTTCTTGGCCCAACGTAAGAAGATGGAGGGTTGGCTTCACGAGCAACGGCAACAATTCGTACAACTTCATCTTCGATTTCCGGTACTTCGTTGGCGAACAGGTACACAACTAAACCGGCATCAGCCCTAGAAACCAGCAATTGTGGTCCTCGTTGTTGACCCCGCGAGACTTTTTTCAGATACACTCGGAAAGTTGCACCAATACGGTAATTGTCGTTAGGCAGCTGTTCGCGTTTGGGTAATTCCGCTTCTACTTCCGGCTGACCAAAACCGCTATTTACGGCCATAATTACCGATTGTCTTTCAAAGCGTAGCACTCTTGCTTGCAGTACTGTTGCTTCTAAATCTTGGAACTCTTCCTGAATTAATTGTCGCTGCTGATCCCGTAGTTTCTGCGATAGCACTTGCTTGGTTTGCATCGCTGCCATGCGACCAAATTCTTTTTTGTCGGGAGTTACATCTACAACTACTTCTTGTCCCACCAGTTGCCCTGCATCATCGCCAAATTCTTCTACTTCTTTAATAACGTCTTTAAGCGCAATTTGATGGTCGGTATTTGTGACTTCTTCAACTATAGTTTTAGTCGAAACAACGCGAAATCCTTCATCTTCAATATCAAGTTCTACTTCAAAGTTTTCAAAGTAATCTTCATCAAATTGTTTGCGGTCTAAATTTTGAGCGCGACGATAACGTTCGTAGCCTTTAAGTAGTGCTTCTCTGATTGCCGATTGCACTGCCAGACGCGGTAAATTTCGCTCTCGACTTATACTTTCAATTAATTCTTTTAATCCAAGTAATTTAAGCATTGACATAAGCTATCTCCTTTAAAAATCGCAACAGATAACATCCTATTTAAAGACGAAAAATAAGCGGTGCGCGAAACCACACGGCTGATTGCTAGAAAGTAACGGTCAATTGTTTATTAATTGAACAATGAAACGATTACCATTAATACGAAGGCCCTCTTAGCAAAAAACCGCTCTTCTTCACCAAGCGTAAAAAGCAGTCCTAATTAGAATTAGTCTCCCTATTTAATCGCGTTCTTCGTCTAATAGCACGCTAATAATATTTGAACGCTTAATTTCGATTACACGACCCTTTTTATTCAAGTAAACGCTTTTTTCATCCCGGCGAACTAGTTTACCATTCAGCTCAGAGTGTCCTTGATGGGGTGAAGAAGTACAAACCTTAATCGGGAATCCTTTAAAACTATTGAATTCCCGATCAGTCTGCAATTGCTGGGAAATACCGGGACTAGACACTTCCAATACATAGGCATCCGGAATAATTGACGCTGCATCCAAACTTGCTTCTAAATTACGGCTCATGCGCTCGCAATCATTCAAACTAGTATCCTGAAGAGGATTACGGATGTCTACTCGCAATATTGGTGGACTTTGATTAGTGTGAAAAACCACTTTCACGACCTCTAGTTCAAGGTCTTCTGCTACTGGTGCTGCTAAGTCAAGGATTTCCGGAACTAAAGGATGAGTCATGTGGCAATTCCAACAAAAAAAGTGGGCTATAACCCACTCCCTGCGATAAGTATATCTTCCAAGAAGTCTTACAACGAACCGTAAGAAAGTTCGTCCTTAATCTGAGTTTAGCGCATTTTTTCAAAATGCTTGCAGCAAAAAATGGACAATTACTTGTTTCTAGTTTGATTCAGATAAGCTTTCCCAGGTTGACTTGTATCTGCTAATAAGGGAACAGAGACTCCTAAATGTAGATTTCTAGTTTGTTGGAGAATTTGCTCTACCTCTTCTTCGGAAAGCTGTTGAACGTAATTAATTTTAATTTCTTCTAAGAAGTCGATTAATAAGCTTTGTATCTGTGAAAGCACTTGCTTTTTTTGGATTTCCGAAGTCAAAGATTCAGAGAAGCGTTTTACTAATTCACCCGAAAGTTTAGCAGAAACTGGGTCTTCTGTTGCCGATACTACAGCATGGTAGAGATTTGTGGCAATTTGAGTTGCTAATTGTTCGCTTAACTGACTTTGCATTTGTCCTAACCCTGGTAGGTTGCTCAAATTGCGATAGATGGGAGACTGATTAAATGCGCTATCTATATTGTGTTGCAAAAGAGTAATTATTTGCGGTTGGACTTTTGGTAACACTTCGCGAATAATTGTTTGTACGAAAATTCCTGCTAAGGCTTCTATTTCATCAACGTTATTTATGTCTATATAAGGACGTAATGTTTGACTTTGTTGCAGCCAGCTAGTTAAGTTTCCTTGTTTAATTGAATTTTGAGTTTTATTTATAACCCGTATGACGACAATTTGAGTTATTTCTTCAGCAAAATTGGCTACAATACCTTTCTGAGCTTGCTGTCTTATACCTTGTAAATTTAATAACTCAGCTTTATCTAAACGAACTAACACAGGTACGATTCGCAACCAACGCCAAAAGGGTAGGATTAAGAATACATCGTACCAACGCCAAAGAATACAATCTAACCAGCTAAATCCAGCGTTATGCCTTTTTATATAGAAACTACGCGCTAACAATTCAAGTAAAAATAAAATTACAAATGGTAAATCGATTATCCAGAATTTATCTATAAATTCCCCATTTTCGCCAATTTGTCGATAGTAATTAGTTGCGATTAAGGGTTTAATTTTTTGATTAAAAAAGTTGAGTTCTCTATCTATACCTTGTTGCAGTAAATAATCAGTACTCCAGAAAGTAGAAAAAGCCCGCTTTGAAGATTCATAAGAGAGGCGATCGCGCATCCGATTTTTGATTTTTTCTAAGGTGCCGCTTTTTGAAGCTCCTGCAAATGGATTATTTTCAATCGTTTCTACGCTCAAATCGCGTAATTCTTGAAGCTTACTTGCCGCCATAGCCGAATTTAATTCTGTTTCGCCGATTTGCTGCTCGAATTCTTCTACAGTTCTCAAATAATTTTCAGTTTCTCGATGAGGCTCAATTCCTTTGATAGGGTCATATATTTCTTGGATTTGAGGCAAACTACGTAAATAAAAATCACGCCATCCAATGTAACTTAAATTAAATAATACTAATCCTAAATTTACCGTAGCAGTAAGCGCGATTAATCTTTCAAACCAAAGATTTCGCTTTTTCGTAAGTTTTCTACTTTTCATATTTATTCAGTATCAATACATACAACAGAGAATCAACAAGGTATTATATTTAATAGTTGCAAGTGATTGCAAAACGTTTGTTACAAGGGAAAATAATTGTTTTAAGTATTATTTGTATCACTTAACAAATTTACATAATCCCAAAATATTTAACTATTTGTACAAGCTTTTAAAGATACATCTATAGGAAGATGACAAAAATATTTATTGTTACTTATTTAAAATAATTACAGAAAGTTTAAATTGATGAAAAAATGATTAATAATTAAATAAAAAAAATTGATAAAAATAGCATAAATAAACTTAAAATGCAGCTGTACGGCTGAAAATGCTGCCGAATTTTAATGACTCGGAGTTTTAATCATGTGGTGTGAGTTTAGTAATAAGAACATTAGTGTAGCGGTTGCCTGCCTCATTGTAAGTAGTACCGCAGTTTCAAGTACGGTTTTTGCTGCTCGTCAGCGCAATTATACTCCACGAGAATTTCGTTCTGTCTTGTACGGATTGGGGTATAACGTCGAAGTCTCAGAAGGTCCTCTGACAGACGCTCAAACCAGAAAAGCAATTCGCGAATTTCAGCGGGGATACAAAATAGGAGTTGATGGTATAGCAGGGCCAAACACTCAAAATTTGGCTGCCGAAATTGTTAAAAGTCTCAAGTACAACTTGAACTTAGTCGCGAATCCCGATCCTAAGTTAATTATCAATCAGTTTTATGGGCCAAGAACGCAAGAAGTAGTTAAGAAATATCAGGAAGAATTAGAAGTCGAACAAAGTGGAATCGCCGATTTAGCTTTGCGGCAAAGACTTAATCAACAAGCGAAGGAGAACCCACAGCCAACACCAGAGCCAACACCACAACCAACGCCAGAACCAACACCAATCGCAACCCCATCACCAACGCCATCACCAACGGCGACACCAGAAGTTACACCAACACCTGTAATTCCAGAACCAACACCAACACCAACGGCGACACCAGAAGTAACGCCAATTCCAGAAGTAACACCAATTCCAGAACCAACACCATCACCAACGGCGACACCAGAAGTTACCCCAACACCTGTAATTCCAGAACCAAGTCCAACACCTACCGAATCACCTGAAGATGAAGAAGAGGCAACACCAACTCCTACTCCTACGGAATCACCGTAAAGGGAGTAGGGAGTAGGGAGTAGGGAGTAGGGAGTAGGGAGTAGGGAGTAGGGAGTAGGGAGTAGGGAGTAGGGAGTAGGAAATTTTCTACCCCCTCTACCTATTCCCAATGCCCAATGCCCAATGCCCAATGCCCAATGCCCAATCCCCATCTTTCTAACCGTTCGGCTCTTCCATTGGTCTACCCTTGGGAACCGGAAGGAGCGGACGACGGTCATCATAAGGCATTGGGATGTACTGCACTGAAGGTCTTCCACCTTGCGGTTGCGGGTACAGCTCCATCAGGTCGTAGACTATTCGGGGCAGTCCGGCAGTGACGGGCAGCCCCATTTCTGTTGCTTCTTCTACGGTTATTGGGTAATCGTGGGTAACTTGTCCGGTTGTTAAAGCTTGGATAATGTTTTCAATATTTTCTGGTTTTACTTTTTGTTTGGGGATGCAATCTTGAAGTAAAGTCCTGACAAAACGCTGTACTTGATTCATGGCTTTGCGCGACAAGTCAGCCATTATCAAGGTTTGGTCGTCAACTTCACCGATAGGCTTATCTTCAACAACTTTGATAATACTTGCAGCAGGGTAATTTCCAAGTTGGGGATCGACAGGGCCGAGAACCGCATTTTCATCCATAACTATCTCATCTGCTGCAAGGGCAAGCATTGTACCGCCACTCATCGCATAATGCGGTACAAAAACAGTTACTTTGGCTTGATGCCGAATTAATGCTCTAGCAATTTGTTCGGTTGCTAAAACCAAACCACCTGGAGTATGCAGAATTAGATCGATAGGAACATCTGATGGGGTTAAACGAATTGCCCGAAGAATTTTCTCAGAATCTTCGATGGTGATGTAGCGCGAAATTGGTACACCTAAAAAACTGATAGACTCTTGACGGTGAATCAGTAGAATTGTTCTACTTTTACGTTTTTGTTGAAATTCATCAATACTGCGGAAGCGACGATACTCCATTTTACGCTTCTGCCAAATCGGCTGTATGGAAGAAAGCAGTAGAAAAATCCACAATAGATCGAAAATACGAAAATCCATAAGACGAACTGTTTAAATTTAACGGTTTCGTCATTCATTCTTGCAATTTTTGGTACATTGAATGTCTATCTGGAGAGACAGTTATCACTGAGCAGTTACCAATTACCAATTACCAATTACCTCTCTTCCTAACTACTGCTGTTGCCAAATCTTAATAGTGCCGTCATCGCTACCGCTAACTAAAGTCTCCCCATTGGGACTTATGGCGATCGAGCGAACATAATTGGAATGACCTCTCAAAGTACAGATTTCGTTACCCGTACTCAGTTGCCAAATTTTGATTGTGTTGTCCCAACTACCGCTAACTAAAAATTCTCTATTTGGACTCAGTTTCACCGTCCAAACTGCATCATCGTGACCTTTCAAAGTACGAATTTCTCTACCCGTACTTATTTGCCACAGTTTAATCGTGTTATCAGAACTACCGCTGGCTAAGATTGTCCCATCTCGGCTGTAAGTTAAAGAATTAACAAATAAAGAATGACCTTTCAAAGTACGAATTTCGCTACCCGTACTTGCTCGCCATATTTTAATCGTATAGTCAGCACTGGCACTAGCTAAAAAATGCCCATCTGGACTCCATGCGACCGAGGAAACTGAATCGGAATGTCCTATAAAATTGCTAACCTCTTTACTGTCTATTACCTGCCAGAGTTTGATTTTAGAATCAACGCTACTGCTTGCTAGTATTTGATCGTTGGGATTAAAAGCAAGAGAATTTACGCAGCTATTATGACCTTTTAAATGGCTAATTTGTTTACCAGTACTTACAGACCATAATTTGATAGTTTCATCCCAACTACCACTAGCAAGAATCTCTCCATCATGGCTGAAAGCGAGGGTGTCAACTATACCTGAATGACCGGAAAACCAGCGCCCAAGCAGACGCAGCAGTTTTCCACTTTGGAGTTCCCATAATTTGATAGTTTTGTCGCTGCTACCGCTAGCAATAATTTTACCGTCGGGACTGATGGTTACTGAATGAACCATACTGGTGTGTCCTTCGAGGGTGCGAATGCATTTCCAACTATGAGGAAGTGAGGATTTCGGAAGGGGTGTAATAATTTGCGTTGGGGGTACTATTGCTAAATTTCTGCTCTCACCAACAGGCTTTTCGAGTAATTGCAACCACTCTTGGACGGATTGGGGACGATAATTAGCATTTAGTGCCATTCCGCGCATTATTGCTTGATTTGTTCTATCACCGATTTGAGGATTTAAATCTTGTGGTGGTTTGAGTAAAGTGTGCTGATTTCTGTTCTCGGCACTTGTAGGAGTAACTCCTGTAAGTAAAGTGTATAAGGTGGCTGCTAAGGCATAAACATCAATAAATTCTCCCCGTGGTGCTTCAATTTGGTATTGTTCTGGTGGGGCAAAACCGGGAGTATGATAAATTGTATGTTTTTGCACCTCATTAGGAATAAATTCTCTGGCTATACCAAAGTCAATTAATACAGCTTCTGTTTTATTTTGGCGGATAATAATATTACTGGGCTTGATGTCTCGATGCAGCAAACCTCGACGATGAATCACTTTTAAAGCATCACCAATTTGCTGAATGTATTGCAGTGCTTCAGCCTCAGATAATATGCCCATCCGCCGTAAATGTTTACTTAAATCTGCACCTTCGATGTACTCCATTGCAATACAAGGCAGATTTTCTTCTTCAAAAATAGTTTTTATCTTGACTATATGTGGATGAAGACATACAGATAATCTTACCGCTTCATCGCGAAAGTCTTGTCGTATTTTATCTAGGTATGGTTTCCAAGCGGGATTTTCAAGAATATGTTCTCGAAGCGTTTTGATAACTCGGAGTTCGCTACGTTGGTTTTTTGCAAGATAGGTAACGCCTATTCCACCTTCACCGAGTTTCTTTTCAATGATGTAGCGTCCAGATAAGCTTTGCCCCCTCTGCCAAGCCATTAGTGAAAATTGTAAAGTTGCTGGTATTTATTTTTGCACAAATTCTATGTTTGGGTAAGAAGATTTCATGAGGATGAAGTAAACTACCTACACTAAAATCAAAAAATAAAGATAGAGTAAATTTTGCCCGAATAGGGTTGTGGTATTTACGGATTATTGATTGAATTAGCGCATACCATACGTAACTTACAATTCAAAAGCAAAAAATATTTTGCAGCTAAAACATCGTTATCAAGTTAATAGATAACTTGTTTTTCGATCTTTCTTTATTTTTGGAAAGAATGCAGTTTAAGTGTCTAGATTGATTACTTGCAGTTGACTTTAGATAAAAGCAAGTTCATATAAATTAATGAAAAGTATAAGGAGTTAATAAGCAGATGAAAAATAAATACAAATATTTATCAGGATTAGCTGTAGCTACAATTTTCTTCGGAATAATTAATCCAGTACAAGCAGCTACCTTATTTAGCACAAACTTGAATTCAAGTTTAGTCCCAGATGTAGAGTCTAGTGCTACAGGGAATGCGGTATTTCTCTTAAATGATGCTGAAGATAAACTAGAGTACGAAATTGAAATTATGGGAGGTATAGCTGATTTAGGAGACGAAAACTCGGGCAATAAAGTCACTAAAGTCCATCTTCATGTAATCGAAGGTGATGAATTTAGAAATGGTGAAATATTCGATGATGGCAAACACGTTTTTAATGTATATACTCCCGATGATAATGACTTACAAATAATTCAAGATGACGGAAAAGTGACCTTTAAAGGTATATGGGATGCAAACGATTTTGTTCCTGAAAATCCCGGACTACTTGATAATAGAACTTTAACAAGTCAATTAGGTAATTTATTTGCTGGTAATCTATTTGTAAATATTCACACCGCAAACAATCCTAGTTCCGAAATTAGAGGGATAATTAAGCAAGTGCCGGAACACAATGGTTCTTTAGGCTTCCTGATGGCAGGTTGCACTTATCTATTATGGAATCAGAAGAAATTAAAGAAAACTGAAAACTGATTCGATCGCAGAGAATAAATTCAATAAGTAACAAGATAATGCTCATAAATTAATTTATGAGCATTAGAACCTTTATATTTTTAATTTTGTAGTCCGTTAGGGTTAACTCGAAGGGTGCAGAGCGGCGTGTCTGTAAAGATATGCATCTCATCCAAAATACCTTAACATAGCGGTTTGAATTGAGTCAGACGGCATCTTGATCTATTCTAAATTTTATATTTTTTTAAAATTTTGCGGTTGTTCAAAAGGCTATATTAATTATGAAGTTAATGTTACTCATTACTTAAAATTATTGTTTAAAGTTTAAGATTTTTATATGCAAACAAGACCTTTTACATTTATGCTAAAAAATTTACAAATAAAACAAAAATTTACATTTTTACTGCTAATTATTTTGCTTGTGGGGATTAGTATCAGCGGATTAGCTTTATCTTTCGTACTTGGGCAAAATGCTAAACGTGAAGTTGAGAATACAGCTTTAATTTTAATGGAAACGATGAGTTCGGTTCGTAATTATACTAGTACCCAAGTAAATCCAGAATTGCAAGAGAAATTAGAAACAAATTTTTTACCCCAAAGCGTACCTGCTTATTCGGCTAGAGAAGTATTTGAAAACCTACGAAGCAAAGGAGAATATAAAGATTTTTTCTATAAAGAAGCTACGCTAAATCCGACTAATCTTCGAGATAAAGCTGACACTTTTGAAACAAAAATCGTTGAGCGTTTCAAGAATGAAAAAAAAACAGAATTGAGCGGTTTTCGTTCGCTTCCTGGTGGAGATATTTTCTATATTGCTCGTCCGCTAGCAGTAACAAAAGAAAGTTGCTTGGTGTGTCATAGCACAGTTGATGTTGCACCTAAGAGTATGATACAGCGTTATGGTACTGCTCATGGATTTGGATGGAAGTTAAATGAAATAATCGGCGCTCAAATCATTTCAGTCCCCAGCAGATAGAGTCATTCAAAAAGCTCATAAATCATCTGTTGTAATCATCGGTATTGTATCTATTGTTTTTGTGCTTGCCATTGTATTCGTGAATATGTTCTTGAATAGACAAGTTGTACGTCCGCTGAAACGGATTACCCGTATGGCTGAAGAAGTTAGTACGGGACATATGGAAGTCGATTTTGACCAGGTATCTAATGACGAAATCGGTAATCTTGCCAGAGCCTTTAAAAGAATGAAACTAAGTTTAGAAATGGCTATGAAGAGACTTAAAAATAATGGTGGTAGTAATAAGAATACAACAGAATAACGATCAAATAATTTATATCTAATTGACTCTACATAAATATTACGGCGAACAAAACTAATGGTTATTCCGTACTTGCTATACTGATTAAATAGTCGTAAAAAGGCAGTAGATAGTAGAGAAAAGTATTTCAGCAATTTTAGCTAAAAATTTAGCATACTAGTAGCGCTGCGCGGAAGTAAAAAGTAAGAAGTAAAAAGTAAAAAGTCTTATAGGATAAATATTTCAGTCGTTAACAATGGGTGCTTTATTTCCGCCGTGCTGTACTAGTAGTCCCTTTCATTTATTTTGATGAGTTTTATATTTCGTAGTGCGAGCCGGAAAGCTCGCTAGTTGTAACGAGGGAGCGAGACGCTCCCACTACGAATAATCTATCCAGCAAAACTAATAGGACAAACGTTAGGTAATGAAGAACAAAATTACTTGAAAAAAATAAATAGTAAGATGCTGATAATTAATAATCTGAGTTTTTCAACCTATAAACTCTTATAAATCAGAGATGAAAGTTATATATTGAATAATTATCAATAATTTTAAGAAAAGATCCGCCGTGTAAACTCAATCGCCGTTTGAGAATCAGGGATTTCACTTGCTAATAGTTCTACTAATTGATGGGGAGTTATTCGAGGATTTTTTGCTAGTATATCTTCTATAATAAAATTTGCCATTGGACCAATATAGTAAGCTAATTGTTGATGACAATTTTCTATAAAGGAACAGCTTAGCAGGTTTAACTGTTCTTGATTATCGATGTTTTCCCGATTATTAATTGAGCTAATTACTGTTGGTTGGACTTGGTTATTAGAGGGGGGTATTGTAGGAGTTAGCTTCGAGTCAGGAAAAACTAATGTTGCAGGTGTTAGAAAAGTCTCTGGGGATGATGAAAATGCTTGCGATTCAACTAGCTGTTCGAGTTGTGTCAAAACTTCTTTAGTTGTTTGGAATCGTGCTTTAGGGGTATCTGCCAACATTTTATCGAGTATCCCCGCAAAAGCATCGCTAACATTAGCATATATTCGCCAGTTCCAATCGAGTGAATATCTGTCTATCAAGCAAGTTGGGCTTTTAGCAGTAAGCAATACTAAAGCCGTTACTCCTAATGCATAAATATCACTGGAAGGAGAACACAAACCCAAACTAATTTGTTCTCGGGGAGCATATCCTACTTTTCCGACAAGAGACATATTACCAGCAAATTCTGTTTGATTAAGATTGGTCACTTCGTTGAGTTGAGCTATTTGCTTTCCTACACCAAAATCAATCAGCACGGGTAAATCTCCGTTTTCAGGCAACATTATATTATCAGGAGAAATATCTCGATGAATTACTTGATGTTGATGAACGTATTCCAAGACTGGTAATAAGTTTTTCAACCAAAATATTACTTCATTTTCTGAAAATTTTTTTCCTTGGTGTTGCCGTTCTTGTAATAACCTTGAATAGGTTTTACCATTTACATATTCTTGCACTAGAAATAACCGGCCTTCTCCTTCAAAACAAGCTAAAAAGCGTGGTATTTGAGGATGTTCTAATTTGTGAAGAATTTTTGCTTCTCTTTTGAACAAATCGCGACATTTTTCTAGTCCATTGCTACCAGTACCGAAGGGAGCAAATTCTTTTAAGACGCAAGGTTCATTAAAACGACGGGTATCATGTGCCAAGTAAGTCCGTCCAAGTCCCCCTTGTCCCCTAACATCATTTGAATAATATACCGGCTATCAACTAAAGTCCCAGAAACTATTTCTGGTTTGGTCATAGGGGGCACAGACATTTACTTTCCACTCCTAAAAGTTGCTCTATCTATTGATTTATTAGTTATGAAGTCCGATTTTATGCAGATAAATTCCCCACACCACATTTTTTCATAGAAAAAGGGATTTTGAAGGAAGATTATTTTTCAGCTTCTCATTTTTTCGGTTCCATCTCGTAACTTAGGACAAATTTAATTTTTAATTCGCTTCCAATTATTTAATGATTTCAATCAATAATAATTAAGTATAATTGAGAACCTAGAAAACTCAGTTAAATTCAGGTTTAAATTTTTTGAAGTTTGATTGGATTTGTTGACCATCTCAATTATCTATCACTATAAATTTGAGATGTTTAGCTAAAACTTAATAAAAGTTAATTAATCAGTTTGGTTTGTGTTCTTAGAGGTCTTTGGCAGTAAAACAGCGGGTGTTTCCTTAACCCGTACCTCTAAAGGTTTAACTTTTTTGATTAGCTGAATAAATTGCTTGTATTGAGGAACTTTGATACTAGGAATATAACCAGCATCTGCTGTCATATCTGCTGAAGCTTCACTCATAAATTGCCGGATTTGTTTTTCGCGATTTCGTTCCACAGTCGGTGATAGCAGTACTAATCCTGGCGGAATCCAACGACTGGTATGTATAATTCTGAACTTTGTTCCGCGAAGCTGCCGCCGATAAACTTCAAAGTTCTTTTCAGATAAAGCACCAGCATCAACGCTACCTTCTTTTAGCCATTGGAGTACTGTTTTAGGAGTGGGAGCAAAACGGATTTCACCCAGAGTTAAACCGTAAAGGTCGTACAAAGGAACATAATAGCCAGCAGCAGAACCTATTTGACCTAAAGCAAGAGTTTTATTCGCTAAATCTGGTATTTTTTTAATTGGACTATCGTCTCGGACTATCAGTAACGATCGCTGTCTGCTACTGACTTCACCCATTGAAAATAAAGGTTCGTAAAGTTGTTTATCAATGGCGATCGCCGCTAAACCTGGGGGTGCAAAAACAATATCCCATTGCTTGCGTCGAATTTGGTCGATAGCTTGTAGTTCGTTATAAGCCGGTTCTAATTCTACAATTGACTTTGTTTGTAATGCTATATAGTTTTTAAAGCGCTCGTATTTATCGAGTGAAATATCTTCTTCTCCATAGCTGACTACACCTATATTCACTTTTTCTGGGAGTATATTCGAGGATTCGCATCCTCCATATAAAAGTGTAAATAATATTAAAAATCCAAATCGCACAAAACCACGTGCAAACATACTTTTTTCTAAATTTGATTAAATAGCTGCATATTTAATTATCGAGATTCACAAATATATTCAGAACTTAATGTTTCATAATATATACGTATTGTTTCAAAATACCTATTGACTAATATAGGCGATATCTGCTTTTTTTAAGTAAATAGATATAAATAATTACAAAATTTGTTCAAAATCAGACAATTATAGTCTCGTGCCTCTATGGAAAAAATTTTTTTGAGATGTAGCTATTTTAGCTATCTTCAAAGAATAAAATTTTGCATCTAAGTCTTATCCCTACTGCCCACTGCCTACTCCCTCGTCATAATTACAATTTTCAATGCCGACTTACTTATCTATGAATGTCTAATTTCAACTTAAGTTAATAATTCATCTTTAATCTAAAATCCAAAATCCAAATGACTCATAGCTTTGACAAACCAACGCTTGTAAGTCCCGAACCTTATTTAGAATTAAATAATCAAGGTCAAATTTTACGGCTTTATCTGAAGGAAGATGAGCATCGCTTGGGGGACGCGGACGTGAGTGGGCAGATTTAGATGTTCCTATCGGTTGGGAAGTCGTTTCTAGAAAGCAAGCTGTTTTAAAAAAAGAAGGTAGTGTTTATCGGCTTTTTGATGGCGATCGCACTAAAGCTAGCCGCAACGGTATTTTGATTAATGGCATCCGAATTGATGCAGCAGGCTGCTTGTTAAAGGATGGATTGCAACTTCAAATCGGACAATCGGTTCAGAACCAGATTCAGTTAACTTACTGTCACCCAACTGACATTCCGATGGCTATACCCAGCAATCGGCGTTTGGTTTTCAAAGGTTTGAAGCAATCCCCTATCCAGTTAGGACGTGCTGCTAACAGCAAGGATTACTCGTCAATGCAGTTGGATGCTCCTACTGTATCCCGCATCCACGCAACTCTTTTACCGGATGGGCAAGGTGGTTATTTTCTTCAAGATTCCAGCAGTAACGGAACTTTTGTTAACGGCGAAAGAATTTCTAAACGTGCCAAATTAAGCGATGGCAGCAAAATTCAAATCGGTCCGTTTTCTCTACTTTATACAAAAGAATGTTTAGAATTATTAAATAATGGCAGCCAAGTTCGTCTTGACGTTCAGCAGTTACGACGAATTGTCAAAGTAAAAGGCGGCGCTCAAAAAGCTATCCTTGATGATGTTTCTTTGGTAATTGAAACTGGGCAGTTAGTGGCTTTAGTGGGTGGAAGCGGTGCTGGTAAGTCCACTTTGATGAAATCTTTATTGGGAATTGCTCCGGTGACATCGGGTTCGGTATATCTCAACGGAGATAATTTACGCAAAAATTGGGCTGTTTATCGCTCTCAAATTGGTTACGTACCTCAAGATGACATCGTACATCCAGATTTACGTGTAGAAGAAGTTTTAGCTTATGCCTGTAAATTAAGACTTCCCCCCGATACAGATGTGCAAGCAGTAGTAGAAAGAACCCTCGACCAAATCAAATTAACTCACGTCAGAACCAATTTTATTAGCAACCTTAGTGGGGGACAGCGCAAGCGAGTAAGTATTGGTGTCGAATTACTCGCCGACCCCAAATTATTCTTTCTTGACGAACCTACGTCTGGACTCGATCCCGGCTTGGATAAAGAGATGATGCGGTTATTGCGGGAGTTAGCAGACCAGGGAAGAACGGTAATATTAGTTACTCACGCTACCGCAAATATTGAAGTTTGCGACAGAATTACCTTTATGGGTAGAGGTGGTAAATTATGTTACTACGGACCTCCAGGTGATGCGCTAAATTACTTTGAAATGCCGTCGAACGAACTAAAATACTTTTCCGATATTTACATTAAATTAGACCAGGGTGGAAGTCCTAAAGAAGTAGTAGAAACAGTAGAATATTGGTCGCAAAGATATCAAAATTCATCATACTTTGAAAAATACGTTGGGAATTTGCTCAAACCGGGGAAAGATACCAAAAAGAAACCCGACGATAAAATTCATACCGGCATATCCCCATTCAAACAGTTAATATTACTGAGCCAGAGATATTTTCAATTAGTGGCTAGGGATAGCGCCAGTTGGATATTTGCCTTGATATCCGGGCCAATTGCGATCGCATTAACGGCTTGGATATTAAGAAACGAAACTCCTCTAGGTAAGTTAGATCAATTAGAAATCACTCAACCTCCTTTAGCACTCAAAGTATTATTTATCTTTGCCTGTATTGGTATTTGGGTAGGACTTTCGAGTTCGGTAAGGGAAATTGTCAAGGAATCTGCTATTTATGCCAGAGAAAGGCTGATTAATTTAGGTTTGCTACCTTATTTAGCTTCAAAAGTGCTGATTCGTTCCGGTTTAACCTTTTTACAAACTTTATTGATTGTAATAACCGTTGTAATTGGTTTTGAATCGCCAGAATATAATCTCATGCCTTGGTCTGTAGGCTTAGGAATCACAACTTTTTTAACATTGCTGGCAAGCGTTAGTCTTAGCTTAATGATTTCCGCAGCAGTCAAGAACGAAAACGAAGCCAACAGCATACTCCCCTTAATCATGATTCCTCAGATAATTCTTTCCGGGGTGCTATTTGAATTGGAAGGATTATCGGGAAAACTCGGCTGGTTAACTATTAGCAGATGGTCGATGGGTGCTTACGGTGCCTTAGTTAACGTTAACGAAATGGTTCCAGCAGCCACTCCAGGGGCACCTTCATTAGACGATATTTTCGCCGCATCTTCAGTGTATGACGCAACTTTAGATAATTTGGGATTGAATTGGGGAATTCTCAGTTTGCATACGTTAGTTTATTTAACTATCGCGTTAGTGTTACTCAAGCGGAAAGATATTGTATAGAAAATTGGGAATGGGTAATTAGGGATTGGGGATTGGGAATAGTTAGGAGTAGGGAGTAGGGAGTTAGGAGTAGCAAGTAGCAAGTAGCAAGTAGCAAGTAGCAAGTAGCAAGTAAATCACTTTTTTATTATTGTCATAAATGTAGGTACTTCTGCCCGTCTATTTTTACTCGCGACTCCTAACTCCCTACTTGTTACTCACTACTCACTACTCACTACTCACTACTCACTACTCACTACTCACTACTCACTACTCACTACTCACTACTCACTACTCACTACTCACTACTCACTACTCACTACTTTAATAATGTCCCCTTGTCCGCGCATCTCCACATCACTATATAACTAGAGATAAGAGGTGAGCCTACCTTAAACTAGAGTATGAGAGTGTAATGGTTGACTCTTATACTAAATCATGGTAGAAAATATTCTTTTTTTGGAGTAGATAAAAATGGGTGGAATTATTGGTGGTTTGCTAATTGTGGCTTACGTAGGCGGAGTTTGGAAGTTTTGGACTGGATTTAGAAGAACTAATTTCAGCAACAGCTTAACAAATCGTCTTGCTTTATCATTGTTATGGCCAGCTTGCTTTGTTGGGAGTAAATCCTATCGTAGAAATTTTACAAAAGCCCTCAAAGGTTAGCAATTATTTTGATGTTTCTACAAAATATATGAGGAAACAAACAAAATTGTCAGAAGAATAAAATCTCTGGCAATCTTTTTTATCAAAACATATTGTAGTGGGAGCATCTTGCTCCCTATTTCCCAATTACCAATTCTCAATTACCAACTCTCAATTACCAATTACCAATTACCAATTACCAATTATCAATGCCCAATTATCAATGCCCAATTATCAATGCTCAATTCCCAATGCCCAATTATCAATGCCCAATTATCAATGCCCAATTTTTATTTCTTCCGCCTTCTTTTAATAACTTGCTCGCGTACTTGTTGATTTAATAAGTAACCAAAACCAGCTTTTTCTAAACGATGAACAAATTCATCATAATTATTTCCTAAAGCTTTCGCAGTCGCATCAATATTCCAATTATATTCGGCCAATTTACTAAGTAAGTAAACTCGCTTGGTTTGTGCGTTAGATAAACGGAAAGTTTTTAAATATTCTAATTCTCCATTCTCCCTAACAATCGCTTCTCCAATATGATTTTCTTCTTTAAGCTGTATATCGGTAATAAAACGCTGTAATCTAAATGGCCCGACATTGTAAACAATTTTAGATTGCAATTGACGATTTAGAATTCCTTCAGCCATGAAACCTTGAAAAGATGCCCAATCCGTTCGCATTTTTTCGATAGCTAATCTTAAATTTGCTAAATTATCAATCTCCGATTCATTTACTGATACATCCATAGGAAAAGTTGTATCGTACAGCAAACCGTATTGATAAATTAATTCACCATAAAAATCTTCTAATAAACTCCTATGTAGCAAACGATAATCTTCTGGAGTGGGAACTACAAAAGCCGATGCTAAAGCTTCCGCGACAAAAATTAAAACTCCAACTTGTTTGGGATAAATTTCAAATACCCTTAAAGCATCTTCCAATCTAGCAATATAACGTCCTCCTACAGCAGTTTCGTAACGACAACCTAATCCATGTGAAAGAGCATACTTAGAATATTCGCTCCAAGCAATATCGGGGCCAGAAAAAAACATGGAAAGAAAACCTTCCATTGCCAAATGTAGCGGTAAGAATCTTAATTGATGATTTGACTCTCGTTTTCTCATACGATGCATTAAACGCACGCTAGCACAACCGGAATCAAGTCTTTTACCGTCAGATTTTGATTTCTGCATTTGTCCCCCGAAAGCAGCTAACGGGCTACCATCATCAGTCCAAGACATCACTAACCCGTGGGGAACGTAGGAATAAGAATTAATATCTTTTTCTAAAGAAACAACAGTTAAATCTTCATCATAAGAACGTTTCATTAAACGTAAATCGCTGCGTACATTACGTCTGAGCAACGGCACAATTCGCACTGCACCGCGCACTTGAGAAGGAGCGATTTCTAATCCTTTTAAAGATATATCTGTTAGTAAATTCTTTTTTTGTGCCACTTTTAATCAATTATCAATGAACAATTATCAATTATCAGTTGTTGTGGTTTATTCTTGTCTTTTTTAGAATTGAAAAAAGTAATCTTGCAATTTCGTCTGCATCTTTATAAATACTTTGAAAAGCTTTGTCAGTAATATAATCTGTATCTTTGAGAAGACAAAGCCAATACTTGGTTTCGAGACACTCTTTATACGCTATGGATAATTTAGCGGAAAAATCGGCTGTATAAATAGCTCCGTTTGCTTCTGAAACATTAGCTCCAATAGATGTTCCGCTCCTCATCAGTTGTTTTGATAAAATATATTCTTTCTTTTTTTCGGTGAGATATTTATAAGCATTAACGGTTCTAATAGCGAACTTATAAGACTTATCATAAAGAACATTATTACTAAAATAATATTGCTGACTCATATATATATATATTAAAAATTACACAGTATTCCTTACTCCTTAATAACCTAAAACTATTAATATTTTATCGACCACCATTAAACATTCACCGACAATTGATAATAGCTGATTTATGTTAACTACTTCTTGATAATTGATAATTGTTAATTGATAATTGATAACTGACTCTATTTGATAAATATTCTTCCAACTCCGATAAAGAAGCAGAGCCATTTGCAAACTGAGCAAAACCCAACATTGTTGGTAAATCTTCAGCATCTCGCAATCCGACGGTGGGAATGTCGGGACATAATGAGCGCACGGAAAAGTCGTCGGAGTTGAAAACTGGATTGCAGTGAACTATTGAGGTACGGTTATTTATATCTAAACGCTTCCTAAAAATGCTTAATACCTGCGCTGCTCCGCAAGGTGGGTCATTTTCGCAACCATCGGATACAATCACTACTAAGTCTGCGCCCCATTCTAATGCATCTAATAAAGGTGTTGCTAAGTCGGATTGTCCGCGAGGACTTACTTGCAATGGATCTGCTGGAGGTAGCGTCCAAAAATCTTGATATTCTTTAGCTGCGGTTTTTAACAAATAGTGAGTAGCTAAAGCGACACCCAATGGACGACGGCGCTTTTCGGAAGAACCATAACTGGAGTAGCTGCAATCTAAAACTGCTGCGACTCGCTGTAATTTCATTGGTGCTTTTCTCAATATTTTTTGAGCAGATTTTTCTAGAGCTTGATTGAGAATATCCCGTTTTTGTTTTCGAGTGTTCGCGGGTAAGGAAAGTATATATAGTGCTAATTTAGTTAAAGGTAGTCGAGCTAAATCTAAATCAATGTTGATTTTGGCGCTACAAGCCGCATTTTGAAACCGTAATTTTTCGTTCAAAGTCATCCTTTCTTGGATGCGGGTTAAGAAAACTTCGCGTTTAATTTTATGCTTTGCTGCTAAACCTTCAGCAACGGTAAATGGCAATTGATATACAGCTTCAGCGCTAAAATGAGCTTGACGAAAGTTTTCAAATAATTCTGTTTGATATGCTTTTTGTTTCCAGTTCCGAAACAGAAAATTACTTAATTCTCCTTGAAGTTTCAAGTGTGCGTGAGTAACTATTGCCCGTACTTTAGAACGATATTTCACCGCATCAAAATCAATATTGCGGCGATAATTCAGATAATCGCGGGCGATCGCCCGACTGCGACGGTTGTTGATTTTTCGTTGTCTCAACTGCTGCAATACTCCCCAAGCCCGCTGGGTTGGTAGTTGTTGCAATGCCGAAGCAATCAACGCGCCTTCTTCTTGCCGATGTTGTGCAGATGTATTTTTTCCCGTAGCCAATAAGTTTAAAATTATCTGTACTTGATTAAAATGATTAATTCCTGCTGCCAAAGTCCGAGCATAGAGCAAGCGGTAATTACCTAAAATATATTCATGCAGAAAATTAATTGAAACCTTCTGTCCGTAAGCATCATCATAAAATTCCCTCTGCCCCGTACAGGACAAACAAGCATTAATAAACATAACCAAATCTTCCCGCGCAACAACTTCGGCACGGTTATTTAACGCAGTATTCATAGGGAGTAGAAAGTAGGGAGTTAGGAGTAGGGAGTTAGGAGTTGGGAGTAGTGAGTAGAAAGTAGTGAGTTGGGAGTAGTGAGTTAGGAGTTGGGAGTAATAAGTAGTGAGTTAGGAGTAGGGAGTTAGGAGTAGGGAGTAATAAGTAGGGAGTAGAAAGTAGGGAGTTAGGAGTAGGGAGTAGAAAGTAGTGAGTAGAAACTACATAATTAATCCAAAATCTAAAATTGAAGAGGGGGATGCTGTTCGGGGAAAGGCGGCACGACTGGCTATGACCATTTGTAAGTGGGATTCGGAAGTCGCACCATAGTCCCCCCGCGAACAGCAAGACTGATAATAATTTGTAATTATTTGTAATGATTAATTATTAAGTTTATTAAGCGTGGCAGAATTCACAATTAAACAGTTTCTGCAATAAATATTCAGTATATTCCTCAAGCTCAGTTACGAATACACCCGTTTCGCTTTCCGCTTCTGATGTTACCCAAATACCTTTTAAAACAACTTCAACCGACTCGGCATCACAACGGCAGAACTCTACTATATTTTCGCTGTTGATTTTATTTAGTTCACTAATGAAAAACGATGCTGGTACTAAAATAGAGGCCGTACTAGATTCAATATTAATACTGACAGTACTCCGTATACTTATAAGTACTCTGGTATTTATCCAGTCTTCTAAGGATTGTTTTAAGCAATCTAAGCTTATCTTATCGTCGGTATAAGTAAGTTTTAACATGGAAAATTTTCTACATCATCGGTGAAATCATTAAAAAAACAGAAAGTAATCAAATATTGATTTGTTTATCTGTTAAATACACTATATGCCGTGGTAATTCCCTCAAGCTAATAAAAATTAAAATATTCGGGAAGCTAGTAGCATAGCTAGCTGTAGACCTGGGGGAAGCTGTTTAACCTGGGGGAATCCCTTAAGTTTCGATAAAATGTACCTCTCGATGATGTATTATTAATAATCTGGAAAAGTAAATCAAAAAAATATTAAGTTTCAATTCATCTTATGCTTAAAACATTAAATCTATTACTAAGGATAGATAGATTCATTTTTCTTTTTTGAGGAAAATAAGTTTATGTTTGCTTCGAGTCAATGCTTGTATTACAGGTGTATCTCGTTGATAGCAGCAAAAAGATTTATCAGACGGAATATTTATGCTAAAAATATCAACTGCTTAATAGGGTGATATTTCGGATACTATTTTTATAATTTCCAAGCTAGACTCGGATAGAAATTAATACTTGGGTTGAACCAACAGTACTGTTGGTTATAGATATTTTTTAACTAGTACCCTTGTCCAAAAATGGGTTGACAGTTGTTTCTTCTACTTTTCCTTTTGTGGAAAGGTAATACAATCAACCCGTTATGTTAATTAGTTCCCATTTGTAACCATTTCTTGAAACAAGCTACAAGCGCTTCAGATAGCATTTTTGAAGCGTATTTGAACATCAATTAAATTTCTTCGGAGGAAAAATGCTTCAGGGTAATAATGGTGAAACTCTTTCTATTTACGAATGGTTATCTAGAGCAGGATTTAAAAATTCCGATGTCTTTAGAATGGAGCCGGAATTAATTCGCCATCTTCACAGACAGTGGTTTGTATATCGCGAAATTGTGCAAACTTTTATGTCAGAAAATGACTGTTCCGATCCCAGCGAAATTGAAATTAACCATCCCTATCGCACACCTCAAGTACCTCAAGCTGCTTCTTACTCTCAGATGGCTTAAATTGATCCCCATTGCACCTCGATGAGAAACCGGATTTCTGCAAATGGCTAAACGAAATCCGGTTTCTTTATGCTTATTGAGAATGATGCAAGGTGTGGTACTACAAACAATTGTTTAAGAGGATGTTTTTAAAGTATAATTATATACCTACTGATTTTTTTGCCAAAGTTGCTGAATAAACTGATGAAGTTGCTGCTTGGCTGCTTGAAATAATTCTGGTTTTGGTTTCTTTAACTAAAATCTGTGTGTATAGCTCAATTACTTCTGTATCTAAAGCCGGTTGAAACAAGTTTATTGCCCAGAGTAAATCGGAAGTAGAGCGCAAATCGCTTACTTGCCGCGCTTCACTTTCTTGAATAACAAGTAGTAAAGGACGCACCCAGCATAAATTACGTTCGACTACTACCTGAATCACTTCTGCATATAGTCTGCTGTCGCCATATTCGAGAAAGACTATTTGTCCGGCTTGAAAATTTAATTTGATCTCCATGTTTCGGGGGTTATGTGGCGACAATAATTATTTACTGTACTTCGATCCATTTTCATCTATTTTCACAGCCTTAGTCCAGTTGGTTGAGAAAAAATAGTAATTTGTGCAACTGAAACTAAACTCAAAAAGTATGCTAGTAGTCTCATCATGATTACTAATCAATTGAGCGGATAAAACTTTAGTCAAATTCGAGCATCGCAATTAGATGCGATACAATATTTTAAATAAGTGTTAAGTAAAGTGTAGTAAACAAAAGAGAAGAAGCGTACTAACCGTGTCAGTCGAAACCATACAGAAACCCTCAACAATCCGTAAGCACGCGCCTCGGTACCGTGTTTTGCTCCATAATGATGATAATAACCCGATGGAGTATGTGGTGCAGACACTGATCGCCACAGTGCCGAGCCTCAGCCAACCCCAGGCTGTCAGCATCATGATGGAAGCCCATACGAATGGATTAGCTTTAGTTATTACTTGCGCTCAAGAACACGCGGAGTTTTATAGCGAGACTCTAAAAGATCGTGGGTTAAGCAGCACAATTGAGCCGGAAGACTAACGTTAAACAAAAAAGAAACTGTTTATACTTAGTTGTCGTCCGTTTTCAAAGCATGGTAAAGAAACAGCAGATAATATAAGTTTATTTACTGCTGTCCAATTGCCAATACAAACGACTTGGTATGAAAATTAATTTATTTCGTTTATCTCAGCGCCCTGCCCCTATAAGGTTGGGCTGCTTTATTTTAAGTTTGTTGTTGCCGTGGTTGCCTTATGCTGCGGCGATTTACATTATGGTTAAGGATGAAAATACCCGCACTATTTTAACGATGGGTATTTTAGCAGTTGAGTTTTTATTTTTACTACCTTGGTGGAGTAAATATATTCATCAGCAAACTCCAGCATTCCGCCATTATGGTTTAGAGTTTACCCGGAAAAACGGAGTCGAGTTGCTGCGAGGTGTGGCAATTGGGCTAATTAGTGTTTTATTATTATTCGCCGTGCAAGGAATATTGGGTTGGTTGGTTTGGCAGCAACCCACTTTTTCGATGTTGCAATTGGTTTTGGAAGGTTTGCTTACTGGTTTGGGTGTAGCTTTCGCTGAAGAATTATTCTTTCGGGGGTTTATATATGATGAATTGCAGCGAGATTATAATTCTAAAGCAGTAGTTTGGGCAACTGCGATTATTTTTGCCGTACTGCACTTTATTAAGCCGCTGCCAGTAATTATAAGTACGTCGCCGCAATTTTTAGGGTTGTTACTTTTAGGTTTGGCTTGCGTCTGGGCTAAACGTAGTTGCAGGGGGCGCTTAGGCTTATCCATCGGACTTCATGGGGGTTTAGTCTGGGGTAATTACATTATTGAAGTAGGAAAATTAATTAAATATTCTGGCACGGTTCCCCAATGGGTTACTGGTGTAAATAATAATCCTTTAGCTGGGGTAATGGGTTTATTAAGTTTACTATTGTTAGCTTTGTGGATGCGTCAAAAGCAGTTAACAGTTAGCAGTAAACAGTAACCAATTATCAATTATCAATTATCAATTATCAGTTAGCTTGGAATTATTCATTCAAAGGTAGGCTAATATAACCCCATTTTTCGCCAACTTTAACCCAGGCTTTTCCTATTTTTGGATAAGTGGTATTTGTTTGGTATGACAATATTTCACCGGCATGATCGAATCGTGGCGAGATTACCATTTGACCTTTTTTATTGATATAGCCCCATTTATCCTCAATATTTACTTTTGCTAACCCTTGAGAAAATTTACCCACGTCTCCAAATTGTGGCTTGATAACAAGCTTACCTTTCTTATTGATATAGCCATATTTTCCATTTATCCATACTGGTGCAAGCCCGTTAGAAAAATTACTGGCTTCTAAAAAAGATGGCTCGATCTCAAATTTACCTTTGCTATTTATATATCCCCATTTGCTATCCTGACTTGCTAATGCCAATCCTTCAGAAAAATTCCACGCTCGCTCAAATTGTGGTGCGATCGCCAGTTTACCTTTGCTATTTATATAACCCCATTTCCCAGCAATTCTAACTGGGGGCCATATTTTCATTAAAGGAGGCAGCTTTGTCAAATTGAGGTTTTATGACTAAATTTCCACTTGTATCGATATAGCCCCATTTTTCGCCTACTTTCACGGGTGCAAGCATTACTTTATTCGCAACTTTGCTTTGCTTATCTGTTGTAAAAGACATGGCATCATCAAATTGAGGTTGGATAACAAATTTACCAGTTTTGTTTATGTAACCCCATTTATCACCTGATTTAACAAGTGCAATTCCTTGAGTAAATTCCCGCGCTGAATCAAACTTTGCTTGAATGGCTAACGAACCATTTTTATTGATATATCCCCATTTATCACCTATATCTACCCATGCTAATCCTTCGGAAAATTCTCCAGCACCATCAAATACTGGCGGGATAACTACTTTTCCAGCATTGTTAATATATCCCTTACGATAACCAATATATACTGAAGCAAATCCTTCAGAAAACTCGCTTACTGATGTAAATTTTGGCTGAATTGTAAAAGTATAATTGTTATTTTTACTACTTCTTAAACGCTTTGAAATTGAACTGCTATCCTTAGAATTAGAAAAAGCTGGTGCTGAGGATATCAAGCAGGGAAGAGTAACAAGTAAAGCAGAAATCACTGCCAATCGCTTGCAAGCAAATGAGAAAGCGGCTTTGGATGATATATCCATATAATTGTGTCGATTTTTATAGATTTTAATACTGGTACGAACCAGTTAGTTAAAGGTTAATAAATTTTTATACTTTAAAATAAAATTACTTACCCTGGTTTGATCACGTTTAAGTTTGGTTAAATGTTCCTTCTTCAGTTACCAAGTACCAGTCATCAATACTTGTAATACAAAGTTCGTAGTAGTGCTTTAGCACCTCCGATAAGAGGCGCTGTTAGCGGAGCGTGCCCGGAGGGCATAGCGCTACTACGAACCTTAATTGTATGTAGTATTAGACACAACTATTTATTTTGGATTTATTTAACAACCTTTTGAACTATAGTTCCGACTAAACAAGCTTTATCGAAATTTACGCCGTCTAAATTCGCATCTTGTAATTCCGCGCACAATAAATTTGCACCTGTAAAATTCGCACCTGCTAAATTAGCTTTGCGTAAGTCGGCTTCTTCTAAGTTGGCTTCGCTTAATAATGCACCTTGTAAATCTGCACGACTCAAGTCTGCACCTTTAAGGTTTGCACCTGTAAAATTGGCACCGCGTAAATCGGCACCGCGTAAGTCAACCCCTTGCAAATCAACGTTAATTAAGTTACTACCACTTAAGAAAGCACCTGCGAAAGAAACTTCGCTAAGTATGGCACCCATAAAGTTAGCGCCGCGTAAATTGCTACCTCGTACATCCGCGCCGGTTAAATCTGCTTGCATCAAGTTAGCTCCCATCAAGTTGGCTCGCAAGTCAGTTTGTTGGAGGTTTGCGCCCATAAAATTCGCTCCTTCTAAATGAGCGCCTTCAAATTTGGAATGAGCAAAATTTGTACCTACCAGAGTTGCACCAGCTAAATTTGCTCTACTTAAGTCAACTTTAGATAATTCTTCGTCTTCTAAATTAGCTCCGGCTAGCTGCTTCAATTCACCGGATTTAATGGCTTCAATATTCATATATATCTTTATTACATTAATAATAATTTATAAATTTAAAACAACTAGACGCAAAGAGACAACTCTATTATCGCTCCTTACGTCCATGCTTCAAATTATCCATTGAGAATCCAAGCAAAACAAATTATTTAAAGTAACTTCTTATTACACTTGGCTCGCTTATTCCTCCTTGATTGCTATCAACCAACCACACTCCAGCGCTCAACTTAGGTGAAATTACGGGTAATTCAAGCCCTTGATGAAAACCCATAACTAATAAAGTCAAGGTTTCTATTAGTTTAGGATCGAAACGACTTGATTGTTGTTGAGTGCATTCTTCTAAAGCTTGAGTAAATGTTTCTTCCTTAGTTAATCCCGAAGAGAACTTTTGACTTACTCTGAATTGGAAATCTGCCACTAAAGCCAAAATTCTGGACTCTAAAGGAATGTCGTCTCCTCCTAATCCTGTTGGCTCCCCAGTACCATCCCACCATTCCGATTGATGGGTAATAATTTGTGCTACAGCTCGCAATCTTGGCATAGTACGTAACACCTGCGTGCCCGGTACTAAGGCACAAGTCAAAGCACAACTGGGTGCGTCTTCTTTGTAAGTTGTAGATGTTCCAGGAGTCAAAACGCTTTCGGCATTTTGCAGGGGATGTATGCGATGTAGAAAACCCGCAAGCCGCAATCGTTTCATTTGCCACGCAGGCAAATCTAAAAGCTGCCCCATTGTTTCGGATAATGCTACAACTTCTGTTGCTGCCATTGGGTTGGTAACATCGGCAGCATCAAGAAGTTGTGCCATCCGTAAAAATGCTTGAATTTCATTAGAAAATAAGTTTCTATCTAAAATTCTCTGACGATTACCAGCAGGAACAGAAATATTAGTTTGTTCGGTTTGCAAATAGTCTACAACTTTGGAAACTACAGTTGCTAATTCTTCTGATGTGGCAACAGTTGGGTTAATTTCCCGTTCGTATTCCTGTAGCTTCTTCGCAAGTTCGGGATTATAACTTTCAATATGATTAATCGCTATTCTTGCGGTTTCCTTAACTAAATCCGGCTCAAACGTCCACAAACCATAAAATTTGCGCTCTAAATCCGATTGTGGCTGTCCCGATGAACCATAATCTTCTTCAGATAGCTCTTGACAAATCACCATTGCCGTGTAGTTAGGCGATAAAATAATTAAATGCCATTCTTCAGCAACAGCATCTTCTGGTTCTATAGACACCAAGTCTACATTAGGTAGGTTGCTGGTAGGATGTTCGAGCCATGCACTATCGGCAGCTGCCATAATCGAAATTAGAGAAGAACACTTCGCAATATCTGCATAACGATTAGCTTCTTCTAAATACCACTTTCCTTGCTGAAAAGCAGTGATAACTAAAGGTTTACTGTCGTCGTCTAATATATGGTCTTCTAAAGCGTGGCAAAGAGCCACCAAAGTATTTTTATAGTAAACGCCGTATCTGATCGGTCTTTTACTATCTTGATGGGCTTCTTGCAGCTTTTGGAGTATTGAGCCTTCTAACATTGGGTTTTATTAATTTTATTAAACTAATCTCAAATGCATTGCGAGCAATTCTAACACCGCTACAGGTATAAAGGGATTTATCTATGGTAATAATTAATTATTCTCGAAAACTCCCGAAAATATACTGTTAGGGCTAAGTAATTACTTTGAGTCCGAATCTTTCCTAGTGTTTTTCTCCTTTAACTCATTGACTTGTTGCTGCTCCCCTAATTTATTTATAGTAGGGTGAACTCTGCCACCCTACTGATAACTTATGATACACCAGCAAGTTGCTTTGGTTTTGTTTGAATTGGTGCGGAAAGTGCTTCTTCTAATGGGGCACAGCCAAGTTTTTCTTCTAGGATTTTCATGACTTCGCGTCCGAAATCATTGGGGTTTTGTCGTGTGGCTTGCAAACAGACTTCACCAAAAAATGAACCCAAAGGTTCGGGATTCCATAATAATTTTCTAGCATTCCACGGAGCTAAAAGCATCGGATTGTAACCTTTGTTGAGAATACCTTCTTTAAAAGCGTATTCTTCTAAATGGGTGTGGGGTTGCAATCCAATAAAGAAAATTGCTGGTTCAACTTTATCTACGCCGAAAATTCGTTCTAATTCGCGATGGTAAGCGATTGTTTGGCGAATTGTCTCGGTACGTTCGTCTATTACATTAAAAGAATAGTTAACCGAAACTAAATCGTTGAATCCAGCAGCTTTTAAATCGCGGCAGTTTTCTAAAACGGTTCGCAGATTGTAACCCATCCGCATTTTACGCACTAATTCCTGAGAGCCACTGGTAATACCGATTTCAAAATAATTCATTCCGGTTTTTACCATCAAATCGCATAGCTTCGGAGTCAGGTTATCGGCGCGGATATATGCCGCCCAATTAATATCCGTCATTCCCGAATCAACGATTTTTTCCAATAATTCCACAGCATCATCCATGAATTTTCGTGCTGGGATAAATTGAGCATCGGTAAACCAAAATTTACGAATTCCTCTATCGTAAAGTTGTCGCATTTCCGCAACTACTTCATCAGCCGGATTAATCCGTACCTGCTTACCTTCCACCACCGTGTAAACGCAGTAGCAGCAATTGTGAGGACAACCGCGCTTAGTTTGTACGCCAATATAAAAATCTTGTTCTTGAAGATAATAGTTAAACTCAGACCAAATACTTTGTATATAGTCGTAATTACAAGCGCTTTTCTCAATGGGAGTAGGTTGTTCGTGAATCAGGCGATCGCGCGGTTGAGTTTCTCCTACCACATAACAGCGTTCGTCCCTAAATTCTTTGCCGCTTAACAGCTTTTCTAATAAGCTTTCCCCTTCACCAACGGAAACAATCGAACCTTTGGGTAAGCTGTTGTTCAACTGCTCGTAATAAACGCTAACCGCACCACCACCAACAATAACCCGGACATCTTTATTGTATTTACGAGCGCGGTTTAATCCACGTTTAATCAATGCCGAATTTCGCCAAAGTTCTGTATAAAAGCCTTTGAGCATTTGCACGCCACCTAAAGCTCCGTGCATTTTCACAAAAGGATTTTTGGCGTAGAAAATTTCAAAAGAATACTGTAAAGGATTCCCACCTCTTCCGCCAACTGGAGCAAAAATATGAATATCGCGCCAAGAATAAATTAATAGCGTCGGCTTAAATTCATCAATACAGGCATCCAGAGCAGATTTATAGTCTAAAGGTGGTACCGTTTCCCAAATCAAAAATCCGCTGTTCGACATTCTCGAACAATTTATGGACGTGATCTGCAAGGTATACTACCCCAATGGGAAAAATCGGATTACAAGGAAGGCGAACGTAGAGAATTTTGTTTTCCATAGTTAACTGTTTCAACTTCTATATTGCGGCTATCAAAAAAACAGAGCTAATATTTGCTTTAAAACTAGATATTTAGATTAATTTTCGTCCTTAATGACAATCGTACCTGAGTTTTCACTCAATTTTGAATAAATGAGATTGTCGCTTAAAACGCTTTTTGACAGGTAAAAACTCCTATAAGAGCCAGATTAAACAATTATCTTCATCGAAAAGTTTTATGAAAATCAACTTCATATACCTTTACGATAACATCCACTTCCTTTCTCAAACCCATTTGTTTTGCGATCGGGAGCAGAGGAAGCTGGGGAGGCTGGGGAGGCTGGGGAGGTAATTAATTTTATTTCTTATATTTCTTATATATATTATTCTTCCCCTGTTCCCTCCGCTCTCTTCAACTGCCAATTGTTATCTAGTTACTATTTGTTGAGAACTAAAGTCTGATATTATGGGAAACTAAATTATTACCAGTATAAAAATGCAGCAAGATTCAGTAAATATTCTAGAGTTTTGTTAGCAGGTTAATTGAAAAATATTGTTCGGGCAGTAAAACTTATTTCCTATTGTCTTTTTGCTAAAAAATATCGTTGGCATTAAGTTTACTGATACCAAGGGTGCAGTGTAGAAGTTAAATTACGTACATAACCTTTGGCTGATTGTTATGCAGAAGCGTTTGACAACAAAACAAGTTTCCCAAATTGTCGCAGAAGTTGAACGTTTGTCTCAACGACGACAATCTGAAATTGAAGTGGAAGAGTTACAGCAGATTTTACAGGAGTTGAATTTACCTGAAGATTTGCTCGATGAAGCGGTAATGCAGGTTTATCGCAAGCAAGCTGTAGATAAGCAGAAGAAGCGCAATCGTTTGATAATTGGCGGTGTAATGGCTGTGGTGGTAAGTGCGATCGCGGCGGCATTTTTTATGCAACAGCAGCAGCAGCAAGCACTTGAACGTATTAATGTTTACGATAGTCGAGTTGGTTTTAGACGTAATGATTCTGGGAGCGTAGAAGAAATCAACCGTCAAAATACTCCGGAAATATTTTACAATGTTACTCTTCAAGATGTTCCGATCGGAGAACAGGTAAAATTAGGCTGTAATTGGGTAGATCCTAACCGTGAAATAGCTCATCAAAATAATTGGAAAACTAAAACTGTTAGTAAGGAAGTTTGGAATACCCATTGCCGCTACAAATTCAAGAAGAATGTTGCTACTGGTAATTGGATTGTACAAATGACTTTGGATGATGAAGTTATTAGTAGCAATAAGTTTGTTGTTAAGTAATTTGGGAATGGGTAATTGGTAAAATAATTTTAGTTCGTAGTAAGGGCTTTAGCCCTCTAAAATACTGATAATTGATAATTGAAAGAAATAGTAGGTTATTGGGGTTGCGGTAATTTATCTGAATCGGAAGCTCTTTTGAATAGGGTATTTAGTAAAGCATCTGATAAGAAAGGGTTGCAAAAGATTAACTATGAAAATGACGATTGCTTTGGAGTTTTAGCTGGATGGATTGCAAAGAAAACTTCTATCAATGGCGAAGGAATTGTTAAAAATAAAAATTTTTGTCAGGTTTCGCTTTCTGCTGCTGGAATTCCAGAGTTGGCAGATGCCACAATTAAGTTTGAAAATAAGCGTTTAATTTTAAGTCGAGATAGAATAGGGCGCGTACCTTTATATTGGTTTCGGCAAGAGCAGATAATTTGGTTTGCAACGCGAATTCAGTTGTTATTACCTGTTTTAGATTCTCCACAAGTCAGTATTTCAGGTTTTTACGGCTATAACTGTTTTTCTTACGTACCTACTCCTTTAACTCCCATCGAAAATGTTTTCACTGTACCCGCAGGATGTGAAATCGTTTGGGAAATTAATAAAAGTCATAAAATCCAAAACGATCAAATTCAAAATCATCAGTGGAAAGAAGCTAATAATTTAATTCGAGATGAAAAAACGGCGATATCGCAACTACAAGGTTTATTAAAAGATGCAATCCACCATCAACTTAGTAATTTACCTTCTGCGGAAGTAGGAGTATTTCTTTCTGGAGGGTTAGATTCTTCTGTCGTTGCGGCTTTGTTGGTGCAAGCTGGAATAAAAGTAAGAGCCTACGCTTTAGATTTTGGCGAATATGGAATTTCTGAATTACCTTTCGCTGAAACTGTCGCCGCACATTTGCAGATTCCTTTGGTAAAAGTTGACGCAACACCGAAACGCATTAAATCAGCAATTCGCGCTACCGTCAAAGCTTTAGATTTACCTTTTGGAGATGGCGTGACGGTACCTATATATTTACTGTGCGAAGCTGCATCAAAAGAAACTTCAGTAATTTTCAACGGTGAAGGGGGAGATCAATTATTTGCTGGATGGACAAATAAACCTTTAATTGCTGCTGGTATTTATAATTCCGATGATTTTAATCAACAATACTTGAGAACCTTTCATCGACTTTATGGTTACGAAGCACAATCTTTGCAATCAAAAGTATTTAGTCAAATTGAAAACATTAATCCAGAAGATTGGATTGCATCGGCATTAAATCCAGAATTTACCGACAATATTTTAGCGAGATTGCGGCGTGCAAGCTTGATGCTCAAAGGCGCACAAAACATTCATCCCAGAGCTACTAATTTAGGAAAAGCCTTTAATTTGAGAGTGCGATCGCCTTTTTGCGATTTAGCATTAGCCGAATGGAGTTTGGCACTTTCGGGAGAACTTTGTTTGCAGGGAAATACTGAAAAATATATCCTCAAACGTGCGGTTGAATCATGGCTACCTTCGGAAATTGTGTGGCGAGAAAAACGCGGTATGGGAGTACCTTTAAATAATTGGTGTTTGGGTGAATTATGGGGAGAAGTTAGCAAAAGATTGAATACAGGTATTTTGAAATCTGAAGGGTTTTATCAAGAAGATATTATTCGGAAAATTCTCGCGGGTGAAATCGGCGGGCAAATTCGTCAGCGTCGCATCGGTGAAGTTTTGTGGTTGCTATTGATGTGGGAAGTGTGGAGAGTTGAAGTTTTAGGGGAGAAAGCTGAGGGGAAAGTTTTTGATTATCAGTTGTTGGGATTGAGGGTTTTGCAGAAGTTTGGGCATAGGGGATAGGGGATGGGGGATTGGGAATAGAATAGGAATTTCTCTAATAATTATTTGGCACTTGCAAAAATCTCTCAACTCTTGCGAAATAGGTTTCCCTGCCTTAATTTCAAATACTATGGTGCGTTACGGCTTCGGATACATATTGGTTTTTCTTTTATAAATTTAGTGCCGTAACACACCCTACAAATTAATTAATAAAAGTAAAATTTGACACCTTGTTAGGATAAAATTTCCTCGTGAATAACTAACTTCATCGCGAGGTTAAATTTCAATGCCCAATGCCCAATGCCCAATTCCCCATAGCCTAGCAACAGAAATCCTCTCAATTTATGATTCCCCTTTATACGTTTATCAAGGCGATATCTTACGTCAGACAATTGCTCGCATAACTAAATCAATTCCTTATCCCCATACAAAATTTCACTTTGCTAACGTTACTAATGGCAATATTTCATTGCTGCAAATCTTCAAAAATTGCGGTTGGGGAATTCATGCGAATACACCAGGTGATGTTTATTTAGCGTTAAAAGCTGGTTTTGCTGCTGAAAATATTATTTATAGCGGTAGCAATCTGAATGCTGAGGAAATGACTCAGCTATTAAATTGGGGAATTACAGCTTTTAATTTAGATAGCGTTGCTCAATTGCAGGTATTTTGCGACGTTTATCAATCGGAAAATAATGATATTAGTAGTGCGAGCATCTTGCTCGCTAGAGATTTGATTGCTCGCACTACGAAAAAAATAAAATTAGGATTGCGTTTAAATCTACCTGAAATCACCGGAAATAGTCGTATTGGTGTACGCCCAAATGAATTTATAGAAGCTGTAGAAGTTGCGAAAAAGGCAAAATTAGAAATTAGCGGTTTACATTTTTATCGAGGTACGGGTACTAATGCCACAAAAGCTTTTACACAAGTAATTCATCAAGTTATCGAAACTGCGAAATTATTACCAGATTGGCAATATTTAGATTTTGGTGGTGGTTTTGGATATCCCTATCATCATGATGGAGTTGCTTTTAATTGGGAAAGTTTTGGTATAGAAATAACGAATTTATTATTAAAACTGGATAAAAAAATTGATTTAATTATCGAACCTGGAAGGGCTGCAATTGCTGGTTGTGCGGCTCTTCTGGCTCAAGTTGTTTCTATTAAATGGCAGCAAGATAAACAAATTATCGGCGTTAATACTACCGTTGCTAATTTATCAGTACCATCTGTACATGGAGGCTACCGCGAAATTATCAGTTGGAAAACGGGAAAATCATATCTTACAGATGTTTGTGGCAACACTACTTATTCCCGCGATTATTTAGGAAAAAACTGTCAGCTTCCGAAGTTAGAAATTGGAGATATCATAGCTATTTTAGATGTTGGTGCTTATGGCTATGCGATGTCTTCCCATTTTTTACATCGCCCCCGCCCTGCGGAAGTTTTATTAGAAAATAATAACCATAACTTAATCCGCCGCAGAGAAGATTATGATATTTTATTACACAATCAAATAATTATTTAAATATTAAGTATAAGGAGAAATTAATGAAATGCGTTAATTGTGGAGTTGAGAATAATTTAAAAGAAAGAACTGCTAACCAAGGAAGGTGTAAAAATTGCAATCACACTTTTGCTTTTGAACCAACAAGCATCGATATTAAATATAAATTTACCGATCCGTTTTTTCAAAAAATAATTTCAGATATTTCTGCTAATAATACCTTATATTTTACTCCTAAACAGTTTTTTTACGCTCTAGAAAGACGTATAAGTAAGAAAAATAATCAAATGAATGGGTGGAAAGGATGTGGATTCTTTCTTATTTTTCCTGTAACTGTAATATTTACTGCTGGTATTTCATTGATTGTGGGATTAGTCATAATATTTATTAATTCATATTCACAGAGTAAATCTCAAGAAAATAAACGAAATGTACGTAAAGGCAACGCTAAGTTTCTTCAAATCGGTGGCATTATAATTTTAATAGTAGGTATTTTATGTTCGCTTTCAATTAGTTCATTCCCTTTGTTTCTCATCAGCGTTATTTTCGGTATGACATCTATTTATTTAGGTACTATACAGATAAAGCGTTTAGCAGATGCGGCAGAAACTTTTATAATTAATCAAGATTTATTTCAAAATTGGATAAATCGCTGGCAACAAATTAACGGCACAATTACAAGTATGTTGCCTTCACCGCGTCAACGAATTACACCAGCTAACATCAATCCCGATATTACTGCATATAGTTTCGATCGAGTTGTTGTTTGCGACAGTGCGGAAGTAGCTCAACTATTAATAGCCAATAATTTCCACTTTGAAAATAACTGTGCTGTTTTAAGTATTACCGGATATCCAGAAGATATTTTTAGTACGGTTATGGAAATGTTAAGACGCAATGCCGATTTAAAAGTCTACGCTTTACATGATGCTTCTCCACGAGGTGTAAATTTAGTAAGTCACCTCCGCACCAGCCCCAATTGGTTTTTAAATACCGACGTTACTATTTACGATTTAGGATTATTACCGCGTCAATTTATCAAAAAATACAAGGCATTTGTACAACAAAAAGAAGAATATGCCGCAGATGCGAGAAATTTATCAATTGATGTCAAACGAGATTTAACCGCAGCAGAAATCGAGTGGTTAGAGTCAGGTAAATTTATAGAATTAGAATCTTACACCCCCAAAAGATTATTAAGAGTAGTAACTCAAGGTATTGGTAAAAGTCGCCAACCGGATAGTCTTCAACCAGATATTGGTGGTACTACTTTTATTGGTGGTTACGATGATTATGACAATGATAGCGATAGCGGTATTACAATTTTTGCTGTTGATAGCTTCGGGTGAATCAGTGAGCAGTGAGCAGTTATCAGTTAAATAACACTATAAATATTATTCGTGAAGTGTATAAAATGCGGTACTCAAAATAATTATATTGTTTTGGGTAAATCAGTTTTAGATTTTGGATTAAGAATTAGTTAAGAGTTATGAGTTAAAAAATATTTGTAGTGGGAGCATCTTGCTCCCTGCTAATTCACAATATTTTCTCTCCTCTCTCCCCCCTCTTCCCCCTCTCCCCCTCACTTCTTCTGCACCTGCAACCAAATTTCCAAACTCACTAACAGCCACAACTTAACCCCATAACGTTGCCACGCATCGCCGCGATAATTCAACCACTGTTTAATCAAATCTTGATTTAAGAATGGTGCTATTTGTGCATTTTTATTCAATAACAAACTTTTAGCTCGACGCTGCCAAAGCTGTTTAAACCAATACTGTACAGGTACCATCATTCCACTTTTTGGACGTTCAATTATTTCTCTTGGTAATACATTCAAAACAGCTTGTTTTAATACCGCTTTTTCTTGCGCCCCTGCTAATTTATACTGCGGTGGTATCTGCATCGCCATCTCTACTACTCTTCTATCAAATAATGGCGATCGCCCTTCCAAATCATTCGCAGTTGTCATGTTGTTAACTTTTGTTAAAATATGGTCTGCTCCTTTAAATTTGATGTTGATTGTCATTAACCGATTCAGATAGTTTTCTTCTCGATACAAATAATCGGCGAATACAAAGTCTTTTTCTTTTACTTTTGTCAAAACATCTTGTTTAAGAAGTTGGGGTAAATAAGAAGAACATTTTTTAAATGAGTTGATGTAATTTGTTACTATATTTTCTTCAGTATTTTTAATCCCGCTGTAAAGCCTATTTAATAACATAGGCTGATTTTTTGGTCCGCCGAAACATGGGTCCCCTCCTTCTCCATTCAGGATTACACCTGCATTTTCTCGCGCTATCTTTCCTAATAAATAATTGGGCACTGTCAAAGGATCGCCGATGGGGTCGTCTAAATAGGACATTGTTAGCGGTAGCTTATCCCACATATCATCGGGGGTAATTTCTAGGACATGATGTTGAGTTTTACAGTGCTGCGCTACTAAACCAGAAAACTCCAACTCATTCGGACAGTTTTCACCAAAATGAATTGAGTAAGTGTGTACCGGGTGACTATGAAACTTCGCAGCAAGCGCCGTTATACAGCTTGAATCCAAACCTCCAGATAAATAAACACCCACGGGTTCATCCACTGGTAAATATTCTTGTACAACTCGATCTAAAAGCTGTCTTAACTGCTTTCCATGCCAAATTAAGCTTTCCTCTGCATTCTGAATATTTTCTCGTGCTTCCCAAAACAGTTTTTTGTTAATGCAATTTATTTCTCCAGATGATTCCATTTGCAAAACCATCCCCACAGATAATTCACGCACATTTTCCCACAGCGTTTGCTCTCCGGGTACGAAAGCACAACAAAGATAATCTCGTAATGCGACTAAATTTAACTGTTGGGAATGAAAAGGTAAAAGCGTCGCTAAACGAGGCGCAACAACGCAAAATTTGCCGGAATTAGTGTAATAAAGAGTACGACAGCCAACGCCATCTCGAACTAAATATAACTGCTTTTCTTTGTTATCCCAAACACATAGCGAGAACATTCCTTCTAACAAATTGAGACATTCTTCGCCTTTAATTTCCCAAAGATGCGCTACTATTTCAATATCCGTATATTTTTTATTTAACTGTAATAATTGCAGCAAATGAAAGCGGTTGCTTAACCAGATATCTCCAATTACAATAAAACGACTATTATGACTTTTCGCAGGTTGAGTTTTGACTACAAAAAAGTCTTCACTTTTGTAAGTAACATCGTAATTGCTAGCATCTACCCGTCCTAAAACTACATACCAATTCGGTACAACGTTGATATCGGGGATTTGTCTTTTATTCCATGAAGTGGGTAGTTTCATAAAGATTTAAAACCATTGATTAAGAATTGAAAATAAAGCATCTAATAAGTTGCACTTGATGAATAGATCGGTTTAATCTAAAGTCCAAAATCCGTCTTGGAAAGTTTTGGGGACGGAAACCGACACCAGAAGTTTGCTCAACGGGGGAAACCCCCGCACGCAACTTCTCTTACCAAACTTTCCGCGAAATCCAAAATCGTTTGACATCGGCTATGGATGGAAATAGTATATTTTGATGCGAATTCAGGGATAATAGATAAATAAATTACATTTTGAATATTACAGTCGAATCTGTAATTTTAAACACATTATCTTAGAGATAGAAATACTTCAATATAATTACTGAACTTTAAAATGACTAAGTATAATGATTGCGATTTATCCTGGAAGTTTTGACCCCATCACCCTGGGACATCTTGATATTATTGAACGTGGTAGTCAATTATTTTCACAAGTTATTGTTGCTGTATTACGTAATCCCAACAAGACTCCATTGTTCACGGTGCAACAACGTTTAGAACAAATACGTCAATCTACCACACATCTAGATAATGTAGAAATAGATGCCTTTGAGGGTTTAACCGTCGAATATGCCGTCCAAAGCAAAGCGAAAGTTTTGCTAAGGGGTTTAAGGGCAATTTCGGACTTTGAAGTTGAACTGCAAATGGCACACACCAATAAAACTCTTTCCACCGAAATAGAAACTGTTTTTTTAGCAACGTCAAACGAATATAGTTTTTTAAGTAGTAGTGTGGTAAAAGAGATTGCAAGGTTTGGTGGTTCTATTAATCATCTTGTTCCCCCTCACGTTGCTTTGGATACATATAAATGCTTCACCCACAACCAAACGGTATCGAACCCAATCAAAACGGACAAAACGGAAGTCATCCACCCTCTCAACCGTTTCCCCAACAGTCGGGAAGCGTAGATATTCAGCAGGAGCTTAACCGTTTAGAAGAAATAATTCTTACCAGTTTTCGCATCCCTTTGACGCGAAAGACTTTGGTAGATGAAGAAAAATTACTCGAACAGCTTGATTTTATCCGCTTATCTCTACCTGAAGCTTTCCAAGAAGCAATCATAACTATTCAGCAAAAGGAAGAAATTCTTTTAGAAGCCGAAACTTACGGGCAGCAAATGGTAGAAGCAGCACAAGCGAAGAGAGCGCAAGTGTTGAACGAAAGCGATATTATCAGACAAGCCGAGCAACAAACCGAACAATTGAGCCGACAAGTACAGCAAGAGTGCGAGCAAATGATGCAAGAAACTCTTGATGAAATCGAGCGTAAACGACGTGCTTGTCAGCAAGAAATTGAAGAAATGCGCCGTCTGGCGATGGAAGAAGCCGAACAAATTGCTCAAGGTGCAGATCAATATGCCGATAATGTTTTAGAACATATGGAGCAAGAAACTGAACGAATCTTTAAAGATTATTCGCAACGGTAGACAGCAGCTTTATGGAGAGCCGCAGCCACCCCAGCGCGTTTATCCTGGCAAAATGGTTAAAAAGAAGTAAAACAAGTAGAGGTGTTTCGATCGAAATACAATATTTACGAATGTTTTATGTAGCGCAAGTAAATTTTGGGATAGATATTGCTGCATTAATAGGATTATTTCAGATAATTTTAGGCTTAGTTTATTTAATATATACAATAGTCAAATTGTTGCGGACGCGAAACATTTGGAGTAATTTAATTACAGCTTTTTATATTATTCAATTGCTTATTGTACCAACTTTTTTATTTTTTTCTGGTTGCGTTTTAATACTTCAAGGTTGGCGATTAGACCCTATTCTACAGTTTCAGCAGTTTATATTGTTTCTTTTAATTGTTTTCTTGATAATTAAAGAAATGGTAATTAATACAGTTGGGAGAAATAGATAGTTTTAAACTAATTACCTGTAAAACTTGAGCCTGGGATTGCATAAATAAATAGATTTATCTTTTATAAAAATTCTACGTGTCCTATCATTTCTTCGGGTATAAGCACCTCATAAATCAATCTTAAAGAATCAATAATTTCTCCAATTGAACGAGTGCCTTTTTTGCAAAAAGCGATACCGGGATGATTATTGTCAGCATTAGATATTATCAGAAAATCAGTATCTTGAGTAAAAATTACCCTTTGTGTTTTCCGAACAAATTCGAGCTGAGCTTCATCTGATTTTCCTTGTAACCCTACTTCTTTGTTATAGTTACATCAATTCCGTAACGTCGTAAACCAAGTGCAACTGCCGGATCTACATTTTCATCTAAGTGTAAGTGGATTCGCTCATTCACTTCTCCTAGACCTCAATTTTTCTTGAAGTTTTGACGGATAATTCCGCTTTAATTCTTCAATATACTCCAATTCTTGCATCATTAAACTATCAATTTCTTCTATATTTTAAAATGAATCTACTTAAAAGCATTATTGTCCAAGTTTTGAGGGTTTGCGCGAATCTCCGTTTAACAAACAAAACTAAAAATTTATAAGAAAGTACTTACAAATTAAACTTTTTAGCCCACGCAGGTGGGCTTTGTAAATGTAGCGATACCCTTCGAGGGTATTGCTATTAATTGACGAAATTTTCCTAAAGCGTATAGGTGAAATCTTCCACTAACATACCTGGAACCTTACTACCGCCAAGCTGACGATTTTCATAAGTTCCGACTTCGGGAATAAATTCATGTTTATCAGTAAAATCTATTAAATTATCACCCCAAAAGCTGTATAAACTATCATCAAAACGCAAGTCTTCTATCGGTGCTACAATTTCACCATCAGCAACCCAGAAGCAAGCATAACGAGTCATTCCCGTGATTCTTCCAGAAGGGCGATCGCTCCAATTTAAATAATGCAAATTTGATACATATAGCCCTGTTCCTAAAGTTGATAAAATTGAATCAGATGCCAAGCTTCCTCGACTGACTTCTGGGGAACGTAAAGACTCATCACTACCTGCACCATTTGCAAATTTGTCATATTCTTTAGCGCTACGGGAATTAATTAAAGTATTTAATAAAGCACCTTTTTCGATGATTTTTAACTGCAAAGGTGCAATTTCTCCCCAATCATTAAAACGCGGTACCGAACCAGCGTAAAAATTTTCTTGCAAGCTAAACTTTGGAGAAAGTTTCTTTTCTTTATTAGCTAGCATTACTAAAGCACTGTTTCCTTGTTGGATATCAGCTTCGCTCAAACCCCCCCAAGAAAGCATTGTTAATAATTCTGCAACAGCAGCAGGAGCAAAATAAGTTCTGTAATGTCCTCGCGGTATTTGTTTAGAAGGACGAGAAAGTAACTCTAATTGCTGTTTAGCGCTCGCAATTTTATCTATATAAGTTTGATTATTCCAATCATTTCCAGCAAAAAAGCCTTTCACAGCTTGTCCAGAATCGGTAAAAATTGAATAGTCCAGGGCAAAAGTATCGCTACTAAACCAATGTTTATTACCACTCGAATCAGCATAACCCTGACTGATAATACCCCCGGCATAAAATCCGGTAAAATCTAATTCTGTAACAGCTTCTAAAATAGTTTTAGCAACATCTTCATCAGCCAACAATTTACCCGAATGAACTTCCCGAGTAATTTCATCTCCTGATGGTAAAACAAGATATGTATCTTCGGGCAATGATGGCAATTCTGCTCGTAACTCCTGCAAAGAATTATAGGCTTGCTGGCAATCAACTTCCCAATTACCGCTAACAGGAAAAACGCGAAAACCATCACGTTGATTTTCCATCAAAGTCAATTCAAGCCAGCCATCTGCAACAATACCAGTTTGTCGTACCTTGGCGCGATTAAACCGAGTAAACTGACTGCGTTCTCGATTAAGTTTAAAACTAAATTCTTCCCCCGGTTTCTTTTGATCTAACAAATACTCAAGCAATCGGTTAAAGCTGACTTCAAAAGCAGATATATCTTCGTTTTTCATAAACGTATGTCAATTGAATTTTAGATTGGTAATTGGTAATTGGTAATTGGTAATTGGGGATTGGGCATTGGAGATTGGGAGTAGGAGTAAGTAGTGAGTAGTGAGTAGTAAGTTAAATACTTTTATTGGATTATTTTCACAGGGCAGCTTAACTATTTCTTACTCTTTACTCGCGACTCTTTACTCACTACTTTAAGAATCTCCCTCTTCTCATCCTCCTCCGAAGACTTCCACATTTGTAAATAAACAAACGGGGGAGCCATGTCCGACAGAAATTGCTTGGTTAGGTTCTCCTTTACCGCAGTAAGCAGTACCGTACATTTGCCAAGTGGATTTATTGCCTACTTCGGTCAAACTTTGCCAAAATTCTGGGGTAGTAGCTCGATAATTTGGGTTACGCAGAGTTTTTGTGAGCTTACCATCTTCAATCAATTTTGCGTACTCGCAACCAAATTGAAATTTATATCGACGGTCATCTATTGACCAAGAACAGTTGGATTCCATGTAAACGCCGTGTTGTATACCAGCGATAATTTCTTCAAAACTGGCTTCACCAGGTTCCAAATTCAAGTTTGCCATGCGATCGATTGGCGGTCGATTCCAAGAGCAAGCGCGAGCGCAAGCAACACCATCAACGCCGCTTCTAGCTTGACTTTCCAGACTTCCCAAACCTCGCTGCAATACACCTTCTTTAATTACATATTCTCGCGTTGCCACAGCACCAGTGTCATCAAAGCCATAGCTAGCAAATTCACCTTTGACAGTGGGATCGAAAGTAATATTCATTTTCTCAGAGCCGTACCCCAAACTGCCAAAATCATCCGTCTTGACAAAACTACCGCCAGCATAGTTTCGTTCATCGCCCAAAATTCGGTCAATTTCCAAAGGATGTCCGACACTTTCATGAATTTGTAGCATCATTTGATCTGGTGCTAAAACCAAATTAGTGCGAGTGTTTGGGCATTCTTGGGCAGTCAAAAGTTCTATAGCTTGCTCGCCAATTTGTCGCACGCGATGCCACAAACCCTCTTCCTTAAAATCCAAAACCCCTTGATAGCAATGTGCCGACCAACCATTATTAGTGCGTTGCTGGACAATTAAACCATCTTGTGCAGTAGCTCCGAAATGAGTGCTAAATAACAAGAATTTTTGATAAATTTCCGAACCATTACTGCTAACAAACCAAGTATTCTTATCAGTAGTCGTAGCGCTAGCTGTAGTCTGAACAATTTTGTCATCAACTTTTAACGTTTTACAGACGCGCACAAGCAAATCGTTAATTTCTCGCGAATTCAAACCATCCAGATTTTCCACCGACGGCGAAATAAATTCACCCACAACTTTCGGACGTTCGCTCCGAATCTGAAATGGATGTATCCACCATTCGCTAGCAGCAACTGCCTGTTTATACGCAACTTCCGCAGCAGCCTGTAGAGAATCCAATTCCAGAGAATTAGTCGCTCCATAGCCAAGACAGCCATTAACCAGAACCTCTACCATTGCTCCCACAGTAGAAGACTTACCATTGCTTTGGGGTAAACCATCCCGGAAAAAACGATTTGACGAAGTTTCTTCTACCGCCCTAATACCAATCCAGTCAGCAGAAACATCTATACTATCGATCGCTTTTTTTAGTTCAGACCACATAAAACAAAAGTTAAGTGTAAGGAATAGGGGAGACTATATTATTTACTACAAAACGTCAATTTTTGCAGCTATGATTTATTAAGTTTTTTCTTTATTTAAAAAAAATGGGGATTGGGGATTGGGGATTGGGCATTGGGGATTGGGCATTGGGAGTAGAAATAACTTTTAACTCCTGCCTTCTAATTCTTAACCTTTAAGCTTTAACCTTTAACCTTTGACCTTTAACCTTAAGAACTCCTAACTATTGCCTGTTCCCCCCAACCCTATTCCCTCTTCTTTTAGCAATTTTGGACGAAGATACAGATTTTCCAAAACTACTGTGATACCTGCTACCCAAGGGGGGACAATCACGGCTCCGATAATTCCTAAAACTTGGGTTCCTCCTAATACTGCTAATAGCTGATAAAAAGGGTGAACTCTTACGGTGTTACCAACTAATAAAGGATCTAATACATAAGATTCAAGATTTTGAATAATTACAAACAATAGAAGTACCCATAGAACAGTCAATCCTCCTTGGGGGATGGCGACAATCAAAGCCGGAACCGCTCCCAATACTGGCCCCACAAACGGTATGACGTTGGTAAATGCTGCAATCGTGCCTAATGCCAAAGCAAACTCTGAAAGCCCTAAAACTCGTAAAGCAAGGGTAATAACAATACCTAAAATCAAAGAAACTAAAACTCTTCCTTGAACGTATCCCCCCATGCGGCGAGAAATTGGTAAGACTTGTGCTTCAAGACGTTGATCCCAAGGTTGTGGAAAAAAGCTTACCAAACCTCGAATTAAACTTTTACTTCCAGCAGCCATATAGCCAGAAATCACCACAGCCAAAATTAGATTGATCGCAGCACCAAGAATACCAAAAGTCACTCCGAAAGAACGTAAAACTAGCTTCTGACTCGAACGAAACAACCCATTAGTAAGCGCTTGAAGATCGAAGAATTGTTCTATAGTTTCTAATTGAGTGATTCCTACTCGTGCAGCTAAATTTTCCACAGCTACACCCAAATTTTCCAAATAAATCGGAAATCTGCGGGCTAAACGTTGGATTTGTTCGGAAACAGAAGGGCCAATTAACAACCCGACTACAATAAGTACCGCAATCAAACCCAGATAAAACAGAATAACCCCCAACCAACGGGGAAAACGAAATCTTTCGAGCGCATCAACAAAAGGCGTAATAGTCGCAGCCAACACCGTAGCAATCATCAAAGTTAAAACTAAACTTCTTAATTGCCACAATAAAATTACTAGAAAAAATCCAGCAATTATTAGTAGAACATCGTACAGAGTGAAAGATTTACGTTTTTCTGACATAGGGATGGGGGATGGGGAGATAGGGAAGAGGGGGAAGAGGGGGAAGAGGGGGGAGAGGGGGAGACAAGGGGACAAGGAGATCAAAATAATTTTAACTTTGACCTTTGACCTTTGACCTTTAACCTTTAACCTTTGACCTTTCTAATTCCTGTGCCATTTTGTGCCTTCTTTACTGTCAATTAAGGCAATTCCTTGTGCTTGTAATTCGTCGCGAATGCGGTCGGATTCGGCGAAGTTTTTGGATTTTCTGGCTTCTTTTCTTTGTTGAATTAGTGCTTCAATTTCTCGAACGCTCAAACTGTCATTCGTTGCTGTTGCCGCTTCCAATTCTATTTGAGCTTCTAATCCGAGTACATCAGCTAATGTAACTAATGTTTGCCACATTTTTTGTAATTCTTCTGGTGCGGTTTCGGTTTTACCTTGATGCACTAAGATATTTCCTTCCTTACCAAGTTCTTTCGCCAATTCAAACAATACGCTTAAACCGCTAGAAAAATTAAAGTCATTATTTACAGCTTCTCGAAAACGTTGAGTGTAAGAATTTTCTCCTTGTCCGCTTGTCTCCTTGTCCCAACCAAGTTTCTCTCCATATTTGTGACCAAAAACCAACCCTTCTTTAAGAGTATTCCAGCCATTTGTGGCTGCTTGGATGGCTTCGTCGGTAAAGTCAATTGGTTTGCGGTATTGGGCTGTAAGTACAAATAACCTTACAGCCATAGGTTCAACACCTTTATCAAGTAGTTGGCGAATGGTGATGAAGTTACCTAATGATTTAGACATTTTCTCACCTTCAACTTTCACCATGCCGTTGTGCAGCCAGTAATTAGCTAAAGGTTTACCTGTGACGGCTTCGGATTGAGCGATTTCGTTTTCGTGATGGGGGAAAATTAAATCGGCTCCACCTGCGTGAATATCAATGGTTTCTCCCAAACGCTCTCTAACCATTGCAGAGCATTCAATATGCCACCCCGGACGACCTTTTCCCCAAGGTGAATCCCAAGCGGGTTCTTCTGGCTTTGCTGCTTTCCACAATGCAAAATCAAACTGATATCTTTTCTTTTGATATTCTGAATCTTCTACATTTACTCTTTCGCTAGCTCCAGCCTGCATATCCTCTAATTTACGTCCGGAAAGCTTGCCGTATTGATCAAATTTCTGTACGGCATAATAAACATCACCTTGCGACGGATAAGCATATTCTTTGTTTTCCAACTCGTGAATTAACCGCTTAATTCCATCCATAGTTTGAGTAGCGCGGGGATATTCGTCGGCTTCTTTGACGTTCAAACGCGCCATGTCGTCAAAATAGGCTTTGATATATTTCTCGGCTACAGCTTCCATCGATGAGCCTTCTTCCCTGGCTCGCTTCAAAATTTTATCGTCAACATCGGTAAAATTCTGCACGTAACGGACTTGATAACCGCTAAATTGTAAATAGCGCCGTACCACGTCCCATACAATGCAAGCTCTAGCATGACCCAAATGGCAGTAATCATAAACCGTCACTCCGCAGTAATACATCTTAACTTTTGTTGGTTCTACTGTTTTGAAGGGTTCTTGGCGACGGGTAAGACTGTTGTAAACTGTTAGGGTCATGACCAATTAATTTTTAAATAAGCTGCTACGCAATAATAAGGTAAAGCAGTTTTGCGTTACTACCTACGCTACATTATTATTTTTAATTCTTTTCCAATTTTAGTTAATTTACTGTTCTCGCCATGCAATCAACAGCAACTTCAGATCGAGCAATGGAAGAAACGAAAAAAGGATTGCCAGTCACAATTATTACTGGATTCCTCGGTAGCGGTAAGACAACTTTACTTAATCATATCTTGACCAATCAGCAGGGTTTGAAAACTGCTGTGTTAGTAAATGAATTTGGCGAAATTGGTATTGATAACGAGTTGGTAGTCTCCACCGACGATAACATGGTGGAGTTAAACAACGGCTGTATCTGCTGCACCATCAATAGCGATTTGGTGGATGCGGTTTACAAGGTAATGGAACGCCAAGACAATATCGATTATCTGGTTGTGGAAACTACTGGTTTGGCAGATCCCTTACCCGTGGCATTAACCTTTTTGGGAACCGAATTAAGAGATTTAACTCGTTTGGATTCCATCGTGACTATGGTAGACGCAGCAAATTACAGCATGGATTTATTCAACTCCGAAGCTGCTTTTAGTCAAATCGCTTACGGTGATGTAATTGTTCTCAACAAAACCGATTTAGTTGATGAAGCCGATTTAGATTCTTTAGAAGTTAAAATTCGGGACATCAAGGAAGGAGCAAGAATTCTCCGCACCACAAAATCGCAAGTACCTTTACCTTTAGTTCTTAGCGTCGGTTTGTTCGAGTCAGATAAGTATTTTGACGCTGCCGAAGAACACAACCACGACCATCACGACCATAATCATGACCACCACGAACACGACCACCACGAACACAAACACGACCAACACGACCATTCAGAATGCGGTCACGAACATCACGACCACCATCACGACCACGACCATCATTCACACCACTTAGAAAATGACGGTTTTACATCGGTGTCATTTGTATCAGAGGAACCGCTATCTATCCGTAAATTTCAGTATTTTCTAGATAATCAGCTTCCCGACAACATTTTCCGTGGGAAGGGGATATTGTGGTTTGACGAAAGTCCTAAAAGACATATTTTCCACCTTTGCGGTAAACGCTTTACCCTTGATGATGACGAGTGGAAAGGCGAAAAGAAAAATCAATTAGTGTTGATTGGTCAAAACTTGGACGAAGAAGGTTTATTAAAGCAGATAGAAAACTGCGTATGTATACCTTCTGCTAATAAAGGTAAAGGTTTTGGGAAATGATCGAGGATAAATAAAATAAAGGTTTGTAGTGAGGACTTCAGTCCTTAAATAAAAACTAAATCCCTTACTACTGATATCTTGCACCATTCTCAACGAGCCTTCAGAAACCCGGTTTCTTTTTGTGAAAACATGAACATTCCGTTGTGCAATCAACAAGAAACCGGGTTTATGACACTGATAGAAGTGAGTTGCTACGGACTTTTATTGCTGATAACTGATAATTGATAATTGATAATTGATAATTGAATTCATGCGCGTAATCATCCAGCGAGTTACATCATCTCAAGTTGCCGTTGATGGTGAAATTATCGGCAAAATAGGCATGGGACTTAATTTACTGGTAGCAATCGCCAATACCGATACTGAAGCAGAATTAGATTGGATGGCGCGTAAATGTTTGGATTTACGGTTGTTTCCAGATTTAGCTGAAAATAAACCTTGGCAAAAATCGATATTAGAAATCGGTGGCGAGTTATTAGTTGTTAGCCAGTTTACCCTTTATGGAGACTGCCGCAAAGGTCGTCGTCCTTCCATGAGTCGTTCGGCATCTCCAGAAATTGCCGAAAATCTATACAATTGTTTCGCAGAAAAGTTGCGTAGTAGCGGTTTACGGGTTGAGATGGGTAAATTTGGCGCTATGATGCAAGTCTCAATTGAAAACGACGGTCCCGTAACTTTAATACTCGAACGCGAAGCAGACTAAGGATTTATACGTAAATCTAACTATTCTAAAAGTAATAGTTGATAGATCCTTTATTGTTAATTAACAATATTCAAAACTTCCTATATCCTTTCTGAACTTATAATCACAAGCTTTTTTTAAACTTAATATTACAATTTGGTTCTAAATGATGAGACAATCATAGTTTAACCATCATCGAATTTTAAATTACACGTATTATGGCAAAAATACAGTTTTCAAGAGGTGTCAACGAACAAGTAATTCCAGAAGTACGCTTAACACGTTCGCGTAGTGGAGACAGCGGTACCGCGACGTTTATCTTTAACAATCCGAAAGCTTTGGATGAAGGAAGCACCGATGAAATTACTGGAATGTACATGGTTGACGAAGAAGGAGAAATCGTTACTCGCGAAGTTAAAGGTAAATTTATTAACGGCAAAGCAGAAGCTTTAGAAGCAATTTATTTAATGAAATCTGCCGAGGAATGGGAGCGTTTTATGCGCTTTATGGAACGCTACGCCTCGGAGAACGAATTAGGATTAGACAAGAGTTAAAAGAGTTAAGAGTAGGGAGTAGGGAGTAGAAAGTAGGGAGTAGGGAGTAGGGAGTAGGGAGTAGAGAGTAGGGAGTAGCAAGTAGGGAGTAGGGAGTAAATCACTTTTTTTGTTGTCATAAATGTCGCTGCTAATTACGTCTATTTTTACTCATTACTCATTACTCACTACTCACTACTCACTACTCACTACTTTAATAATGTCTCCCAATTCCCAATTCCTAAAATCATTAAAAAACAACCCTCACATACAGTAAGGATTGTTTAAATATCATTTATTTGATTGTTTGAAAGAAACCTACATCTGAGTAATTGCGAAAGCCACAGAAGCTAGTATTGCAGCGATAATGTAAAATACACTAACTACTAGTAGTTCTGACCAGCCAGAAAGTTCTAAATGATGGTGTAAAGGTGCCATTTTGAACAAGCGCTTACCTTTACCATCGGGACCTTTTGTAGCTTTGTAGTAACTTACCTGTGCCATTACTGAAAGCGTTTCTACAAAGAAGATACCGCTAATTAGAAACAGCGCGACTAAAGTATTAGATAACAGTCCAACTGCTGCTAAACCTCCTCCCAACGCTAGGGAACCTGTATCTCCCATGAAAACGCGAGCAGGATTGCGGTTGTGCGCTAGAAATCCCAGACAAGCACCGCTGAAAGATGCACAGAAAATCATCAATCCGGGTGAAGTAGGAGCAACAATAACAGCTAATGCTAATAGTGCGATCGCCGCAGTACCAGCAGCTAATCCATCAACACCGTCAGTCAAGTTAGTGGCATTACTTTCTGCCACCATTACAAAACAAGATAAAGGTAAAAATAGTAACCACCCTAAAGGCAAAGAAAAGCCCAAGGGAAAAGAAATACTCGTAATAGTAGAAGGCTGACTAATAAATAACCATCCGCAAAAAGCGACTGCGAAACCAACTTGTAAAGCAAGCTTCATTTTAGGTGAAATACCCTTATTTGACTTGCGGCGAAGAATCTGCCAATCGTCAATCCAGCCGACAAAACCGTAGCTTAATGTCAAAGCGGATACGGCAATAGTCTCAATCGTAAAATTAGATAAAACACAAGCAACTAATATTGCTACGGGAACAAAGAATATGCCTCCCATCGTTGGGGTACCGGCTTTCTTTAAATGAGCTTGGGGGCCATCCTCGCGGATAATTTGCCCAGCCTTAAGCGCTTGCAGCCAAGGAACAGCCCAAAAGCCTAATCCGGCAGCAATCAAAGCCGATACTAAAAATGGTAGGGTTAAAGAAGTTCCTTGCCAGGGGGAGCGAGAAGCTGCTCCATCTAAAACTAGTGCTGTTGCACCCAGCCCTATGCCTAACAAAGAAACCAAACGGATACCATTGAGGTTCAAACCTTGGTTTGGAGATAGTTTTGCGTCCACGGAAATTTCCCTTCACTCCACACTATTAAAAAATCACACTCAGCACACTTCACGCGCAGTCTTCTGTCCTTAACAAGCTATTCCGGACTAGGACTTGCATCGTCGTCATCATCATCATCATCGTCATCGTCTTCATCAAATTCATAATCCCCTTCAATACCCATCAAGGAATTTATGTCTTGTCGTTTCTCTTCCGGTTGTGGTTCAACTGGATCGCGAGATATTAAGCGTCCGTTTTCCTGCAACCAGTCTAATAAGGAAGATTCTTGTTTTAATGGAATTACAGAGGCTCTCCGGCTACGGGGAACTTCATATAAAGGAGAATTTATCATAAATGCTTCGGATACGAAGAGTAAGGAACTGACTTGACATTAAGAGTCTATCACTTGATACAGAATATTTTAGTTATTCATTCAACTCTTTTGATTATAAATCCGACAAAAAACTCCTTCTTTAATATTGCTGCATAGTCATAACTACAGATTTCTTTGAATTTGTAGGATGCTATACACATTCACTCTAATATCTCGTTTTAATTATCAATCCGAATTGAGGTCATAGCACGGATGAGAAAAACTACTTTATTAGAAGTAATCGCGGGAAAAAATCTAGGTAGTAACGCTACCGACGCTGATAAACAAAATATCTTATCGGCGATCGCCAATTTAGAAGATTTCAACCCAACACCGCGCCCGCTAGAAGCCACCGATTTGTTAGATGGCAACTGGCGATTACTATATACAACCAGTTCCGAACTATTAAATCTTAACCGCATACCGCTAACAAATCTAACTAAAATTTATCAGTGTATTCGCGTAAAAGACAGATCGGTATATAACATTGCCGAGATTAGTGGTTTACCATTTCTTGAAGGTTTAGTTAGTGTCGCGGCAAAATTTGAACCAGTTTCCTCAAAGCGAGTTCAAGTTAAATTTGAACGTTCAATTATCGGTTTGCAACGTTTAATCGATTACAAATATCCAGGAAACTTTATTGAAGAAATTGAATCAGGTAAGAAATTTCTTGCAATTGATTTTCCGATTAAAAGCAACGAACAACAAGGATGGTTGGACATTACTTACTTAGATAACGACTTACGTATTGGTAGAGGAAACCAGGGAAGTGTCTTTGTATTAACTAAGTCATAAAATATTTTCTAATAACTGTTTGCGAACAAGAACGTATTTCATAAACAATACTTTGTCAAGGGGGTGAGGCACCGTATTTTGGGAATTGGGCACCGGGGATGGGTAATAGGGAATGGGATTTTGGATTTGAAAAGTTAGGAGTTATGAGTGAGTAGCAAGTGAAGAGTAGCGAGTAGCGAGTAAAAAAATAGGTTTCGGGTGAGATGCTTCCGATTATTTCAGTAAGAATTATCGCACTGCGCCTATGGCAGACCTTTTATTTGCTACTTATACTTGCTACTTGCTACTCGCTACTTACCACTTACTACTCGCTACTTGCTACTTACTACTTGCTCCTCGCTACTCGCTCCTTTTCACCCCATCCCCATTCCCAATTCCGCATCATCTAGACAAATAACTTAACAAACCCTATATGGTAGTCCTTCAAGTTGTAAAGTGAAATCAATCAGCCCTGCATAAAAGGCAATAAATAATTAAAGAGGCAAAAACTTATGGTTCAACGTGGTTCTAAAGTGCGCGTTCTTCGCCCCGAATCTTATTGGTATCAGGATGTAGGTACCGTAGCTACTGTTGATAAAACCGGCATTATATATCCGGTAATTGTCCGCTTTGATAAAGTTAACTACTCTGGTATCAATACTAATAACTTTGCAGAAGATGAAGTTATTGAAATTGAAGCACCCAAAGCTAAGGGTAAAAAATCCACGCCTACAGCTTCCGGTGGCAAACAAACTCCCGTAGATCCAAAACAACGTGCAACCGGACAAGGTACTAAACCTACTGGTAAAACAGGCGCTCAAGCCGAGTCTGCTGAAGCTAACGTTCAGAAAGAAGGTACTCCAGATCAAGGAACCGAATCTCGTTAAGTTGTGCCAGAATTACCAGAAGTTGAAACAGTTAGAAGGGGTTTAAATCAATTAACCCGCTTGAGAAAAATCACGGGAGGAGATGTATTGCTTAACCGCACCATCGCCTACCCGTTTTCTGCTGAAGATTTTTTAAATGGTCTTAAAGAAAGAGAAATAATCTCTTGGCATCGTCGCGGTAAGTATCTGATCGCAGAACTGAGTTTATTAGAAGAGGACAAGGAGACAAGGAGACAAGGAGATCAAGCACAAAAGAATTCTACCCCCTCTACCCCCTCTACCCCCTCTCCCCCTCTCCCCATCCCTTCCGCCCTCGGCGTTCATCTGCGAATGACTGGCCAACTACTGTGGTTGCCTCAAAATGAACCTTTGCACAAACATACGCGGGTAAGATTGTTCTTTGGTGAGGAATGGGAATTGCGCTTCGTGGATCAGCGTACTTTTGGTCAGATGTGGTGGGTTCCTCCCAAGGTTGAAACACAAAGTATTATTACTGGTTTAGCAAAGCTTGCAGCAGATCCTTTTTCAACAGAATTTACTGTAGAGTATCTTGCTGATAAACTCAAAAATCGTCGCCGCGCCATCAAGACTGCGCTACTAGATCAATCTGTGGTGGCGGGGATAGGTAATATTTATGCTGATGAAGCGTTGTTTCTCAGTGGGATACAGCCAGAAACTTTATGTCTAAATTTGCGAGTAGAACAGATAGAGAGTCTGCACTCTAGCATTATTAAAGTCTTAAAAACTAGCATTGAAGCTGGAGGCACCACTTTCAGTAATTTCCTCAACGTGCAGGGAGTTAATGGAAACTACGCCCATGTGGCATGGGTTTATAACCGCACCGGGGAACCTTGTCGAAATTGCAGTCATCCAATTGAGCGAATTAAATTAGCTGGAAGATCCAGTCATTTTTGCCCCCAGTGTCAGGAGTGATGGGGAGACGGGGAGACAAGGGGACATTATTAAAGTAGTGAGTAGTGAGTAATGAGTAATAAGTAATGAGTAATGAGTAACAAGTCGCGAGTAAAAATAGACGGGCAGAAGTACCGACATTTATGACAATAATAAAAAAGTGATTTACTTGCTACTTTCTACTCCCTACTCCCTACTCAATACTCCTAACTATTCTCCCAATCCCCATTGCCCAATTCAGCGTTCAAGCTACAATTCTGAGTAAAAATAATCGTATTTATTAGAGAGGAAAATTTATGGCTGTCAAAAAAGGAACGATGGTTCGTGCTATTCGGGAAAAGCTAGAAAACAGCTTGGAGGCTAAAGCTAGCGATTCTCGTCTTCCTTCTTATTTGTTTGAAACTGAAGGGGAAATTCTAGATACCAAAGGTGATTATGCTTTGGTGAAGTTTGGAAAGGTGCCTACGCCGAATATTTGGTTGCGTATGGATCAGCTTGAAGAGTTTAAATAAATTTCAGCTTACCCTGGAGGATGTTTTGAAAGGTGGCGATTGAAACGGCTGCTAAACAAGCGAAATTTTGCTGTCTAGGTTGCCGGATTTTTCTATGTAATAGTACTGAGTAACTGATACTTTTAGAACATCCTTCCAGGAGGAGTGTAACATCGATCTTTTGTGAAAATTGATCAACCCGGTTTTTTGAAAAAATCGGGTTTCTTCATATCTTACAAATCGAATAAAAATGCTATATTTTGCTAGCTACAGAAGCTTGGGAGCATATCCTCTAAGGATTTCAATATATATAAAAGGCAGAACTTTATTATGAAGTTTTGCCTTTTTTTGTAGATAAAAATACTATTTGAAAAAAATTGATAGAAAATTTCTTAGAAAATACCCTGATGTTTTTTATCATACCCTGAAAACACTTAGTACTAGATTATTCTAGAAAGTGAACTAACATTATTAACCTTCAATGGCACTTAGAAAAAGACGTTTGCAAAGTCAGAAAAATCAGTCTAAAAGTTCCACTGCTAAGGCTAAAGCTCAAACTAGTGCTGCAAAAGCAAAAGTTAAAAGTAGCACAAAAAAAGTAAAGCCTGAAGCTTTATCTGTAGAAGCAAAAGTTTCAAGTAATACTCCAGAAATTGAAGTGAAAAATACAACCAAAAAAGTATCCAGCAAAACAAAATCCGCTAGCACCACTTTAGGAAAAGTTAAAACCACAAGAAAGAAAGTATCTAGTAGACGATTAGCTGCTACTACCAAGGTAGAAGAGGTGAATTCCACTAAAAAAGTAGAAAAGGTAAAGCCTTTCAGCAAGAAAGTAGAAAAACCCGTTGCTGCTACCAAGGTAGAAAAGGTGAATTCTACTAAGAAAGTAGCTAGTAAGACTAAACCAGCTAGCACTACCAAGAAAGTAAAAGCACAACCTGCATCAACTACCGTTGAGAAGTCTAAAACCACCGAGAAGAAAGCAGCAAGCAATAAAGCTACTGCTAAGAAAGCTACCAAAGCAACTAAAACTAGCACCAAGAAACTTACTGGCAAAACCAAAGTTGCTACAAAGAAAGTTCAAGATCAAACTCGCTTGCTCCTGGCTTTGTGGGATTTAGGAGGAACAAAGAATCAAGTTAGAACAACAGAAGTAACTGGTAGCGTACAACGCAAAAATGAGAAAGCAGGAGATTATACTTCTATTCTCAAAAAGTTAGAAAAAGCTGGTGCTATTAACAGTACCCGTAAGAGTAAAGTTGAGAGCATTAAGCTCACCGATAAAGGTTTGGAAATGCTTAATGAAGGGCTTAAAACCCTTGATTTCAAATTTTATGGAAAGCAGGTTGGAAGTATAGTTGCAAGTAAATTTGTTGGTGGGTTGCTCAAATGGATACGAGAAATGGATGGAGCAACAATTTCTTCAACATCAGAAACAGAGCAATCCGAAATCGCATCTTAATATTTGAATGGCGGGTAATGTTGTCAGGGTGTTATCTACTAACTGTGACATCCATTCGGTAAGTTTTAGAGTTGAAAGCGAGCGTTGTACATTTCTATTGAGGCGACAATATAGCAGACTGTAGAAACGATTAAGGCTAGATAGATATCGCAGTTTGCTTCTCACAAACACAATGACTCGGCAAATTATTAGCTAGCTATTGCAAATTAGTGGTTTATGCAATTGGTATTGAGTGCATCTAAACCTAAGAAAGAAGATTATCTACTATGCTCCTTAGTAAAAATTGATAAACGCAGATTGCAGAGTTTATTGCTTGGTACAAATTCTGCAATTTTAGCGTGCAAATTATCAATTAAACCGGTGGTTGAAACCGCACGCCACTTGCTACAACGGAGGGAAACCTTCTGCTACGCAAGCAAAACCCACCTGCGTGGGTTACGAATACCGTAGCATCTGCTTCAGATATTATTTATGAATAATTACGATTCTGCTAAATATACCTACACATCAAAAATTTTCAATGAATTCCGTTGAAATATTTCAGTAATTTTCCAAAAGCTAAATCTGTTTCATCAAAACTATACTGGGGAACGGTAAGTATAAATATTGATATGGCACCACAAAATACTATTTTGAAAACCTCTGAAACACAGGCTAGAATGCGCTTACTTCTGGCTTTATGGGATTTGGGAGGAGTTAAGCAGGAAGTTAAAAAAGGCGATCTGACGAAAAGGATTGTATCCAAAGGTAAGAAAATCGCCGATTATCAAAGCGTTTTTGAAGAATTAGAAAACGAACAAGCTATCTCTAAATCTAAAACAGGCTATTCTCTGGAATTGCCTAAAGGTTTAGAGGTATTAGATGAAAATTTGAAAAGTGATGATTTCGCATTTGAAGGCACAATTGTAGGTACTTGGGCTGCTAATGCTTTGCTCAAGTGGATTAATGAAATGAACTGTGGACTAGCTAATACATCGAATAACGATTGTGCTACAGCTTCAGAAAATATCGTTAGCGAAACCGATTCAAAAAACAATATTACATCTTACGAAGAATTTAAGAAAGTAGCTCTGCAAGTTTACGAACAACTCAACAGCGACTACAACCTAGATAACTTAGTACCAATTTATAGAATTAGAAGAAAAATTGGCGATCGCACTTCTCGGAAGCAGTTTAGTGAATGGCTTTTAGAGATGCAAGCGGATGATATTTTTCAACTTGAAGGTGGAAGCGTAGAAGACAGCGCTCCTGACAAAATAGAAGATTCCATATTAAAAAGCCAGAAATTCAAGCTTATGCTCAATGCGAATTAAGTCAAATTATTGACGATAATCAATCTTTAGAAACATTATCTCGGTTGAGTATATGGACTCAAGAAGCATTAGATAAAATATTGCATCAACAACAGCATATTTTTTTGAGCTATTTACGTGTTTATAAATTATCTCAGCCTTATGAAATATCGCTGGAAATAGAATCTAATAAGTTAGGAAAATATATCGGATTACCTAAACCCTTAACTGCTTCCAACACCAACCCAGTATTACCCGATAACATCTTTAATACTCGCAAGCGTCAGTTAGAAAAACTCGAATCACCACCGCATCTAGAATTGGAAAATTTACTAGATGTTCTATCACCTTTAGCTATCAAAAATCCAGCCGCGAAACAATTTCAAGAAAATATCCATCTATTTCTTGGTTGGAGCAATCAGAAACTAGCAAAACATTTTGATTCAGACTTAGTTTGGATTAATAAAATTGCTGAAGTGGGAAATTCTAGCGATGGAAATGAATTCGAGAGACTAACACGCAAAAGTTTTATTAAACTCGGATTTTCTTGTTCCAATACCAATTTTAGAGCCAATCTTGACCCAGAAAAAGTAGGAGGTGCTGGAGGAGTTGATTTTTATTGCGAATATCCTTATCCTGTTGTCGGGGAATGCAAAGCTACTAAAAGTGAAAGAGTACCAAGTAGTACACCGGGACAATTAATCCAACTTGGTAAAAACCATCTTCAAGAAAAATACGACCTTTGCGTCAAAATAATTCTAGCCGGTGGTGAACTTACAAAAGATGCAATTTTAACCGTACAAAATAATCATATGAACGTAATTACCCCAGAAACTCTAGAAAAACTTGTTGAACTACAATCTAATTATCAAGGTTGCGTCAATTTATTAGAATTAAAAGATTGTTTGCAGCAGGAACCCTTCGGTTTAGCAGATGATAAAGTTAATAGTTATATCAATAAAATCGAGCAAGATATACAATTGCGATCGCACTTAGTTCAATTAGTAAAAGATTTTCTGCAAAATACCAAGATGGATTCTATGGGAGTGGAAGCTTTACATGGTGCTTATTATTCTGTTCCTCAACCGCCGCAACCACTGCAAACTAAGAAAATGTACGAAATATTAATCGAACTTTCTTCACCTTTAACGGGCTACTTGGGAAGAATCAAAGGTGCTGATTGGAAAAGCGATAAATTCTGTTTTCTCCGCGATTTACCGAGTTAGTTAGTAATTAGTAGGTTGGGTTAGACACGAGCAGGCAATTTGAATTATTAAAGAAAATCTAAATATCGTGTCGTAACCCAACATCGGTATTTTGGGGTCAATTGAGATGTTGCCTTCATATTAATTTATAAAATGTTGGGTTACGGCGCAACATTAATTCCTAGTTAAAACCATTATTTTACAATGCGCCTAACCCAACCTACCAATTACAAAATTAAAAACTTGTTTCTTTTAGCATTAAATTTGTGAGTGCGTTGCGCGGAGCGACAATACACCCTACTATTTTATTAACACTTCCGCTTTTATTATTCTGTTTCAATATTAACTCGGATTCAACCTTGAATAAAAAGACACTATTAAATAATTTAAAAATAGTAATTCTAATTCCTCTTACTATTTACACTTTCGGTTGTTCGTCTAATATGGTTGAAGATAATAATTCAGTTCAGAATTCGACAACTAATATATCTTCATCACAAATATCAAATAAAGACATCGAACAACTTGTAAAAAGACAGGCTAAAGCTTGGGAAAATGCAGATTCTGAAGCAATCATTGCTGACTTTGCGGAAAACGGTGAATTTATCGCTCCGGGTACTTCCTTAAAAGGTAAGACAGATATTAAAAAAGCTGCGGAAGATTATTTTAAAGAATTTACAGATACTAAAGTTAAAATTACAAGAGTTTTTAGCGATGGGAAAGAGGGTGCGGTGGAATGGACTTGGAGCGATAAAAATAAAAAAACTGGTAACAAATCACTGATTGATGATGCAATAATTTTTGAACTTAAAGATGGAAAAATAATTTATTGGCGAGAATATTTTGATAAACCTTAATCAGTTAACGGTTAACTGCTAGCTATTATTAATTATATTTTACAGTTAATGCAGCCCAAGAGAATCCAGCGGCGCTACTAGCTAAAACAACTAAATTTCCAGGTTTTATTTTATTTGAATCTAAGGTTTTACCCAAACAAAAAATAGTATCGACAGCCCCTAAATGACCATTCTCAGGTAAAGAAATGAATGTCTGCTCGTTGCTTAATCCTAATGATTCAAGAATCCTTTGTAATAAACTTTTCTTGACTTGATTGGTAAATAAAAAATTTACATTATCAATTGAGTAACCACTTTTAGCTAGTGACTTGTGAATAACTTTTTGATAATTTTCTAAATAAACATCTGATAATATATTGTCTAATTCCTTCGGATTAGCAACTTTCAAATAACTTAATTCTGTATCTATTTCTGTGTTCTCAAGGGGAAACTTTGTTCCTGCCAAAGGCACTTTGAGATAATCAGCCATTTTCCCGTTAGTCATCGCATGATAAGCAAGAATTTGATTGCTTGGTTCTCCTTTTTTCAAAATTGCTGCTGCCGAACCATCTGCAAAAATAAATGTTGATAAACAATCTAAATCTGTATAATCAAGCAGCACGGATAGTTTATCGCTACAAATAATTAATGCATAAGTTAACTCATCATCTGCCAGCAACATATTCCGACATAGATGGATGCCCAAATTCCCAGCATTACAAAAGTTTCTGACTTCAAAAGCAAAAGCGTTTTCAGCACCAATTTCACCTTGAATTTTAGCCGCAGGGGACCAAAATCTGTAATCATAATCTCCCGCACCACAATAAGCAATCAAATTAATTTCTTTGGCTGTAATTTCTGCGTTATCGATCGCTTTTAATGCTGCTTTAATCCCCATATCGCTGGGATGCTCATCTTTTGCAGCAATTGGTTTTTTATTTATGCCAATTTTTTCGGTAAAAACCATCTCAGGTAGATTGCTGAGTTTTGCCATTTCTTCAGAAGTTAATACTCCTGAAGGCAGATAGTAACCAACTGATGCGATACCTACAGTTTCTGCTTTCATAAATACTGAAATTAAAATTTAAGTTTGTTTTTTACTTATGCAGACAACGATTTAGAAATAATTCTTGTTTAAGCCATCTCTATAGGGTTCTGATATATTCAAATCAATTTAAGTAATCAAGGTTACAAGGATAACAAACTATAATATAGCTTTTTGTTACATCAACTACCAAAAATTATCCGGTTATTTGTATCGCGTAGTTTAAAAAATTATTTTACGTTACTTGCCAAAGTTAACTTCTTAACTAATTCATCTTTGAGTTGTTGAAAATAATTTGCAGCATCTTCCAAACCAGATGCTTTCGCATAACGAATTAAAGGTTCTATTAACCAAGATTCTGTAGGAGTCATTTGAGGTTGCAAAGTTCCATTTCGCAAGTTCATATCTATCCATTGCAGACTCGAAGGAATATGATCTGCGTGTTTTTGAGCGCTTGTTATCGCTAGATCGTAAATTACTTCTACATCTTCTTGTAAATCGTAAACTTTGACCATTTGTCCTACCTGAAATACTCGATCAACTAATTCACGAATCCGAGATTGATAAGCTGAATCAAGAATTTCCCTAACTGTCAAAATTTGAAAATGTCCTTGAGAATCGATTGCTAATAATTGTCCGAGTAAATTAACCATAAGATTCACCAGCGCTTTATCAAATTCCAAGCGAGTGGCTGAACTATTTGCGGCTTCTTCAAACCAAGCTCCTCTTTCTGTCAAAATAGTAGTGCAACGCTCCCTGGTAGCAGGATTTCCTCCAGCAATCTGAGTTCGCCCTTTGGGGCCAGGTTGATAAATTGTTTTACCTCCGCTTCCGATTCGCAATCCGGTTTGAATGGTGACACCGCGCAGCAATCGGCAGACAATCTGCGGTATAAGATCGGGCCATAAGTCAGGTAAACGCGCAAACAGTGTCGCTTCTTCAATTTTTTCAATAAATATTTGTCGAAATCTTTGAAAATAGATGCCGTTTGAAGCAAGAACAAACAACGGTAAAGATTCATTTGGTGAAGATAACTGTCCTTGCTCGTACACAAGAATTAATAATTCGACAATGGTTGTAATCGTACTTAAGAGTTGGTCGGGATTGGGACAGATAAGCACCACTTCTGGTAAAAAACCAGATTTAAAGCAAGTAAGTAAATCTGGTTTGAGAATCTCTTCTGTAGATAAAGACTTAATTCCTTCTGGCGTGTCAATATTTATTTTGCCATCTTTGCGTAAAGCTTTGGCACTCTTAGATCCTTGCCTTTCTAATAAGTAAACACCATCTAATTGCTTTAACTTTCCACTTAAATGATAAAAAAAACCAACTCCAAGCGCTCCAGCTGGCAAAATGCCAATATTGCCTTTATTTAAGCAAGCCACAAGTTATTTCTCCTTACAAATCTGTGAGGATTTGACAAGCCTTTTTCAAATCGGAAACTTTCAATATTAAACGCATTTTGTCATCAGGGCGAACGGTGCTACCGTAAGTATATTCAATATTAATTTGGGCGCTACCTAAAGCCTTTGTTAGCCTAGCTAATTGTCCCGGACTATCTGTAAGTTCAATCGCTAAAACATCTGCTTCAATTACGTACAATCCTTCTTTCACCAAAAGACTTTTGCAAATAGCCGGTTCGCTACTTACCAAACGAATTACACCTTGTTCAATACTGTCAACAAGAGAAATTGCCATAATATTGATATCTTGTTGAGAAATAATACTGGTAACAGTAGCTAAGCGACCTGGATAATTTTCTAATGCAACTGTCAATTGACGTTGGGTTGTAAAGTTCATAATTAATTGCGTTGTTTCCGGTTTTTTGTAGGTTGGGTTAGACAGAAAACCAAATTAAACTTTTACCGAAAATCTATATGTTCTGTCGTAACCCAACATCCGTATTGTAGATAAATTGAGATATTACCTTAATACAGATAATTAAATGTTGGGTTACAGCGCAATCATAATTCCTAGTTAAAAACGATTGTCTTTTTTTTGCGCCCAACTCAACCTACTGACTAATAATTGGTCGGTTTGGGATTTGTGTACGAATAAATCTTCTACTGTATTGCCTGGAATCTGTACCAATATTGTTTCGTCGCTGGTTTGAGGAGTGAAGAAGCAAGTCATTCCCTCCAAGTAGCGGATTTCGATTCCCCTAATATTACTCATAAATGATGTTGCTAAAAAAGCATCCTAAAAATTGAATAGTTAGTTCAATCTAAGATGCTCTTAAATAAAAAAATGTTGCGGATGCAACATAAGTTACCAAAACATGGTATTAGATTATATTCTTTTAGCCAATTTATCTGCCAATAGAGAATTTTAAACTGCTGGGTTGTCCAAAATTACCGTCTATTACTACACCGCGTCCGTTGGCATGAAGATGACGCAATATGATGTAAATTGACTCTATTTGCTCGGATGCACCTGCTTTTTGAGCTATTTCTTCTAAGGAAAGTGGATTTTCTTCTGCTTGCAGAATAGATACTACTTTTTGCTGCACTTCCAAAATAGCTGCTGCTGCTTTTTTACCTGCTTCTACACCCGGTTGATGATAAGCGTTGACGTTCACCAAACTAGCGTAGAAGCCTACAGCACGTTCGTACAGAGCGATTAATGCACCTACAGTTCGGGGATTAACTTGGGGAATGGTAAGTGTAATCGAATCGCGTTGGTTGTCGTAAAGGGCTTTTTTGGTACCTTGGAGAAAACCGGAAAGATAATCGCCGGATGTGGTTCCCGGCTCGATTTCTAAAGAGGAACCTTTTCTATCTTCTAAAACTTCAATGAAGGTTAGGAAGAAGTTTGCCACCCCATCCCGCAACTGCTGGACGTATGCGTGTTGGTCGGTTGAGCCTTTATTGCCGTAAACTGCAATACCTTGGTGGACGGTTTTACCATCCAAGTCTTTTTCTTTACCCAACGATTCCATTACCAACTGTTGCAGATAGCGGCTGAATAAAAGTAGGCTGTCTTTATAAGGAAGAACAACCATGTCCTTTTCACCCTTTCCGTTGCCAGCATGGTACCAAGACAAAGCTAACAGTGCTGCCGGGTTATTTTTGAGTTCTGGGACGCGAGTTGCGTCATCCATCTCTTTAGCACCATCCAACATTTGACCGATGTCAATTCCTTGTAGTGCCGCTGGAACTAACCCTACAGCCGACATTTCGGAAGTACGACCACCTACCCAATCGTACATGGCAAAATGTGCCAGCCAGCCTTCAGATTCTCCAATCTTGCTCAGCTTACTACCGGGCATGGTAATAGCTATAGCATATTGTGCGAAGTCCAAGTTTTGCCCAGCATAGGCTTTCTTGACTTCCATCATTCCGTTACGAGGTTCGGGAGTTCCTCCAGATTTGGAAATCACCAATACCAAAGTACTAGAAAGACGGTTTCGCACGGTAGTTAATACGCGATCAATACCTGCTGGATCGCTATTATCAATAAAGTGAATTGCCAGAGGTGGATAATCTGTAGCCAAAGCTTGAGCCACAAATTGAGGTCCAAGTGCCGAACCACCAATCCCAATCGAGATAATATCGGTGAAGCGAGGAGCTTTGGGAGGATGAATCGCACCAGTGTGGATTTTCTCGGCAAATACTTCGATTTTCTCAATATTACTAACAATTTCTTGAGTTAACTCCGGTGTCGGAGCCAAATCGGGATTTCGCAGCCAATAATGTCCAACCATCCGTTGTTCATCTGGATTTGCGATCGCACCTTTTTCCAATTCGGTCATATCCGCGAAAGCCTTCTTAAATGAAGGCTCTAACTTCGTAACAAAATCATCATCAAAGCCCATCCGGCTAACGTCTAGGTAAAAACCCAGTCCTTCATGGAAATATAGCCATTTCTGGTATCGTTGCCAAAGTGCCGTAGCATCCATAAGGGGAAATCTCAAGTCACGTTATTTCACAAACAAGTTTAAGCTAAGGTTCGAGGAATACCTTGTCAACTTATACAGTTTTAACTGTTTAGACAACTGCTCTCCCTAAACATCTGGCATAGGTATGACTCGCAGAAATTTCACAATTTCGCCTTTCACCTCAATTCCAACCAAATAATTATCCAAGGTAAAGCGGTGAAAGATGCCCGACTCATCAATTTGACGCAATTGAGGCAGCGAGTGCAAGTTCTCAGAAAACACAAACTCTACAAACACAAAATCCAACACCCGCTTTTTAGCAGTTAAATCTAATTCCTTTACATCTTTTAAAAATGACCGTGCGTATCTCAGTTCTAACTTCACGCTTAATATTGGTTGGTTGTTAGTTGTTAGTTGTTAGTTGTTGGTTGTTAGTTGTTAGTTGTTGGGCATTGGGCATTGGGCATTGGGCATGGTAGGTAGTTAGCAGTTAGGAATTAGTAGTGGGAGCATCTTGCTCCCTAAATATTTCCTTGTCACCTTATCCCCTTGTCTCCCCCTCTCCCCCTCTCCCCCTCTCCCCCTCTCCCCCTCTCCCCTCTTCCCCCTCTCCCCCCTCTCCCCCATCCCTCATTCCTCTAAATACCGCATCGCTTCGTCATAAGTTAAGAAATCCCACGGTTGCTGGGAATTCTTGCTTTCCTGTATTGCTTTTTTCATCTCAAAATCACAATGTAAACTGTAGACTGTCTCCCAAGTCGTTTTTAATTCATTTTCGTTCAATTGCTCGATTAATCTATGAATTTTGTTTCGCAGATTTTCCATGATGCTTGTCTTGAGATAAAAAATTGGCAAGAAATAAAATCATTAAGAAAAATCAACAATTATTATTCTTCGTTTCTTTTAGCTTTCCCATTCAAGAAATGAGAGTTAACACTTATACCGTCATATTTTTTAGATACGGGTAATATATTGATGATTTTATCAATCTAATCCTGGCTCCGATGAAACTTAGGAGGGGGAGTTAGGATACAGCTGTTCTTCAAGCAAGAGAGAGGTAATGGTTTGTATTTTACAAAAGTCAAAACCGTTGTATTGCTTTTAATATTGCATATCGTGGCGGATTCAAAACCTATAAAAAATCTCAACGCCGGAAAATACTGGCTTAATAGATGATATTTGTATAAGTTCTAATCTTGTAGGAAACATATTCCTTAAGGTAGTATCCCTGAATAACAAAGTGTACTCAAAAAAATAGTTAATGGAGAATGAGATTAAATGCGGAAGTCATTGTTAAAGCGTCGTTGGTTATTAACTTTATTATTATGTTTGATTCCTACCGCAGCTTTGGCTGCTGATGAAGCCGCTGGGGAACCTTTGATCAATTCGCTAGATGCTGCTTTTGCTGGATTTGCTAAAGGAGTATCTGATGTTCTCTTTTTCAGCATTGGCGGTTTTCCCCTCATTGTTTTATGGTTAATTTTCGGGGCCGTTTTCTTTACCATCCGCATGTGGTTTGTCAATTTCCGGCTGTTTGGACACGCTATTGAAATTGTTCGCGGACAACATGACGATCCGAATGCTCCAGGAGAAGTTTCTCATTTCCAAGCTTTGGCTACTGCTTTGTCTGCAACTGTCGGACTTGGTAATATTGCTGGGGTGGCGATCGCTATTAGCGTAGGTGGCCCCCGGTGCAACTTTGTGGATGACTCTTGGTGGTTTACTGGGTATGTCCAGTAAGTTTGTTGAATGTACCCTGGGTCAAAAATATCGCATCATTAAGCCCGATGGTAGAGTTGCGGGCGGCCCAATGTATTATCTTTCTAGAGGATTGGCAGAAATTAATTTTTTAGGACAAATTAATTTAGCACCATTTGGTAAAGTTTTAGCAATTCTCTTTTCTATTTGCACCGTCTTCGCTGCTTTTGGTGCTGCAAACATGATTCAAGTCAACCAATCCTATGGTGCAGTTAAAGAAATATTTCCAATATATCCTTGGGTTTACGGTTTAATTCTGGCTACTTTGGTAGGTTTGGTAATTATTGGCGGTATCCACCGTATCGGTCAAGTTGCAGGCACCATAGTACCAGTAATGTGCGTGCTTTATGTAGTTGCTGCATTATGGATTCTCTTAGTTAACTTTACTGCGATTCCCAGCGCTATTGGGACTATTTTCCAACAAGCCTTTTCCCCTGAAGCTGTGGAAGGAGGAATTATCGGTGTAATTGTTCAAGGTTTTAGACGTTCCACCTTTTCCAACGAAGCCGGAGTTGGTTCGGCTGCCATTGCTCACTCCGCAGCAAGAACAGATCGCCCAATCAAAGAAGGCTTAGTCGGACTTTTGGAACCATTCATCGATACAGTAGTTATTTGTAATATGACTGCTTTGGTAATCGTAATTACTGGCGTTTATAATAATCCCGAATTTGAAGCAATAAGAAAAGCTGGCGAAGGTGCAACCTTAACTTCCAAAGCATTTGGTACCGTAATCGGATGGTTTCCCGTATTACTTTCAATCTCCGTATTTTTATTTGCTTTCTCCACCATGATTTCCTGGAGTTACTATGCAGAGAGAGCTTGGGAATATCTCTTCAGCGAGCGTAGTGTGATTGTATACAGAATATTATTTGTGCTTGCTACATTCATCGGTGCGATCGCCAAGCCACAATCGGTAATTGATTTCGGTGACGCTACCTTCTTTGCAATGGCTTTCTTCAACCTGTTAGGAATGTATTTCCTCAGCAACAAGGTGGCAAAAGATTTGAACGATTACCAACGCTATCTCAAGCAACCAAAATTATAAAACAACGACTTGCATTTATAACAAAAAACCTTGTAGAGACGTAGCACTGCTACGTCTCTCTTATTTAATTGTTTAGTTTTTTCCGATCCCCATTCCCCATTATCAACGTCTGCCAAGATCAACAAACGGCATATTATTTACATTCTCATATCTCAATTCTTCAATTTGAGCATCTTTATCGGATATTGCTTTTTTAATAGATGATAATTTCTTCTCTAACAACTCTACTTTACTTGCAGATTTGCTATATCCAATTACTGCAATACTTGCCACACCAAGAGTTAAACCTAATGCTACCCCCATTCGGGGAGAAACAATATCTCTAATTTCCCCGTAAAACAAGTTTTGATTATCTACTTGTACTTCTATGCGTTCGGAACCGTATTCAGCTAAAAACGTGGCAAAGCCAACAAAAATCATCCCTGAAATTGCAACGGTTGGTAGTACTATTTTCTTAAACATCATCTTTACCTGTAACTTAAATCGCTTATTAATAACAACTTAATAAGTATATGAATATATTTTCATGTAATTTTGATGAAATCCTCACTTGTATTTATATCGCTTTTATAAAATCATCATTCCTTGACGATACAAATACCTAACCTTCACAAGTACTTGAGATTAATGCCGTAATAATTTTTATACAAACTTATACAAACTTAATACAATAATTTATTGCTTTAGTTTAACAAGCGTCTAACTAGCTTCATCAAAACCAGGATTACTTTGGCGCTTGTTAATAACTAGTAGTCCATAAATATGGATGAAACCGCTCAGAAGTGATGAGCCAATATAAAATTATAAATCTTTTCCCAAATTTCTACTCCCAACTCCCACTAATTTTAGTTGTTCAAGTACAAAACTGACTTATAAAGAAACGATTAAATAATTGAGAGAATGGGAGTCAGTAGTTAATGTACTTTGTCCCTTGTCTCCTAGCTATTTTAAAGTCTCCTTACAATGCAAGCCTGCATCAACTAAAGTGTATTTGCAAGATTCAGCTTCTCCAATACATTCCATTCTCTTCCTGCATCAACCGACTATCTATCAATGCTTTTCGCAGAGTCTCAGAATCTGGATAATAACCTTTAAGAATTTCATCGAGCTTATCCTGCGGATATTCTGCTCCTAATTCAAATTTTTCGATTACCCACTTAAGAATCGTTAAGCGTTTCTTACTACTATTAGGAATTTCTCTAAGGTATTGCCCGGATTTAGAATTACGAAAATCTCCTTCTATGTAAGTATTCAATACTTTCGTTTCCCAAGATTGAAGATTAACATCATCAGCTAAAGAAGCGATTTTTTCTGGATAGAATGCTTCCTTACTCACATTTTGCAAAACACTTTTGTCTAATTGATAAAAATGAGTATTGCCTTCAGGACGCATTCTTACCAACTCAAGCTGCTTTAACTTCGTTAAGTGATGAGATATTGTCGGTTCCTTTAATTCCAATAACACTGCTAATTCTTCTACACTGCACTCCTGATTCGCTAGAATACCAATTATTTTTAGCCTACTTTCATCTGCTAACGCTTTAAAAAAACGCAGCAGATTTTGCAATTTCTCATTTTTCATTTTGTGGGATAATTTTTTTAGACACCTATCTAATTAGAGGCAAATAGAATTGAACTGCTGCTTAAAAGAAAGTAGCAAAAACAATGTTGTTAATTTACTTTTAACACAAAACAATTTTAGATTTGTTTGTGTAAAAAAAAAAGAAATTTCTCTGATTTTTTTACATTTAGCTGATTTTGATGAGAAAAAGCATTGTATAAAGAATATTCATAGAAAGCTGATTATAGTCAAGCCAATAATTCTAATAAGAGCAGAAAATCTGTTTTCTATACTTGAGAAAACTTGCTCTCTATAACATCGGTCAAATTAGAAGTTTGCCTTGATTGAAAGTCACTTCCTAAGATGTCGCGCAATTAATTATCCAATGACGATTAAATCGGCAACCTTAATAAGTACCTTAGCTATAAGAAATTTTAAATTTAGTTAGAAGTAATTAAAAAATACGTATTTAAAATCGGTTGGTAAGACCAAATATTATCGAGCAGCCCTACACGGTGAATTTTTAGCGGAACGCACAAATTGATTAAACATTGTTAACAATTTTGACATCTTTACTCTCACTTAGATATCCCTCTAAAAGGGTATTAAGTACTTTATAACTACTCCTTTAGGAATAAATTTTTCAAATTTGGTACTTATGTATATTAAACGGAAAAAGGTCATTTATGGCGTTTTAATATTTACAAGTACTTTTATTAAGATAACTATGCATTAATTAAGATTGTTTAACATTTATTAATAGTCTTAAAACGCTTATACAAAGCATATTTTCAGGTCTGAAACATATTTTTATATCTAAAGTGTTAGGCTTTGTTGACAAATTTCTGTTTAACTTGTCATGAAAATAATATGTTATGGAAAATTAGAAACCAATTAACTAATCTATAAGAATATGCGAGCATACACTCTCGCTTCAATTGCACAGGAATTAGGGCACAAAAAAATATCCGCAGCTATAGAAGCTACGGCTTACCAAGCCCTTCGGGCTAAAGTAATGAGTAATAAGTAATGAGTAAAAGCCCTGATTGAAGTATAAAGCCTCTCCAATGCCGGTCTAAAGTGTAAAAACCTTGGACAATATTTGAATCCTCTGACTTAGCCTTACTAGGTATTACTCATTACTCACTACTCACTACTCACTACTCATTACTCGTGAAGTGTAGAGATTAAGCTATTTCTACGTAAGTCCGGTAACGTTCATATATGCGTCATAAATGGATCTGAAAATAGATCGAACTTATTCAGGTACGGGTAGTTGCGGTTGTACTTCCGGAGTAAATACGGGGGTTGTAATTTCATCTGCATCGAAAATTTCCTCTAGAGCATCTTCTAAAGTGTTTCTCATGACAATTTCGTTATCGTAAGCAACAATCACCCTAACTAAAGTCGGTAAACTGTTTTCTTCTGCTTCTAGATATATGGGTTCGACATAAAGAAGCGATTGTTCGATAGGTATTACCAATAAATTTCCTTGAACTACTCTAGAACCTTCACGATTCCATAAGGTGATTTGTTCGGAAATCTCTGGCTTTTGGTTAATCAAAGCTTCTATTTGTTGAATACCGTAAACCAATTCCTGTTTGGGGAATTCGTAAAGCACTAATTTTCCATATTGTTGCCCATCTGAACGAGCTGCTAACCAAGCGATTAAGTTTCTTCGCTGGGTAGGAGTAAAAGGACGTAATAAAATAAATTCTTCTGATTGAGCAGTAGGCAATTTTGTAATTAGGTAGTAAGGATCTACCTGTTGCTGTTCGGTACCGTAAATTTCCGTAGGAATCTGCCACAAATCTTCTCGGTTGTAGAACACCTGGGGATCTGTCATATGATAAGCCAGCAAGCGTTCCGACTGAACGCCGAAATAGTCTAATGGGTAGCGGATATGACTGCGAAGAGTTACGGGTAAATCCGATAGAGGTTTGAACATGGATGGGAAAATTTTCCCTAATGTATCAATGATCGGATCTGTTGGATCGGCGATATAAAAGCTCACGTCACCGTTATAAGCATCAACAACAATTTTGACTGAGTTGCGAATGTAATTAAATTTATTTTCACCTGGATCGGAATAAGGATAGCGGTTGCTAGTTGTATAAGCGTCAATTATCCAATACAAATATGTTGGTTTATCGTCGATAGTTGTTCCTTTTCCATCGGCTGCAACTAAATAAGGATCGCGATCGAAACGTAAAAAAGGAGCGATTGTTTTTATCCTTTCTTTTATATTGCGGCGGAAAATTACTTTAGTATCTGGGGTAAAGTTGCGGGTTAGCAACATCTGCCAATCTTTAAGATACTCGGCAAACATTAAGCGTCTAAAAGGTGAGCCGATGGGAATTCCACCTTGTCCATCGTAAACGTTAAATTCGTTTTCATTTCCGCTGGGATAATCGAATTCTTGAGTTCTTGTCCCCGTCATTACATAGGTATTCGCGATTTCTCCAAAATAAATTCGCGGATTTGCAACGGGAATACTTGCTCGAATTTCTGGATTCGATATTGATAAAGAACCTTGATCTCCGGAATTTTCTACGCCAATATCTTTAATATAGTAATAAGGTAGTCCGCCAGGGGCAACTTGGTTTACGGGGCTGAGGGTAAAACCATAGCCATGCGTATAAACTAAATGTTTGTTTACCCAAGTTTTTGCTGCATCGGGAACATCATTATAGTCAAGCTCTCTAGCTGCGATGATAGTTTGCTGTTTAAAAGAAGCATTCGATTTGAGACTGCGTTTGAGAGTATAACGGTCAATATCTGCATCTGGAAACTTATAATAGGGTCGAATTTGCTGTAATTGACGGTTACTTTGTAAAAGCGGGACGTACATCCCACAAACGAATATTTCCCACAGTTAGGTCATTTTCTCGTAAGTCAGAAGCCGTAAGATTATTTTGAGGATTAAAAGTACTTGCATCGATACTGTCTAAATTAAATGCTTTGCGGGTAAGCTCGATTGTACGCTCTATATAAGGTCTTTCGCGGGTGATTTCATTGGGCTGTACGACTAATTTTTGCACCACTGTAGGTAGAAAACCTACAGCAACAGTTGCCATTACCAGGAAGAATGCCGATACATAAACTAATTGACGCGGATAAGGAGAGCGTTTTATGCTTTCGTTTTTTCTTTTGTATAAATCTAAAGTTCGCACTAGTAAATAAGCTGCAATACCTATAGCTAAAAAACTTAAGCTGGTATAAATAGGTAGCAATACTTTTACATCTGTATAGCTAGCACCGTAGTTTACTCCTAATACCGAATACAAAAGCTGATACCGTAACAGCCAATAACGTAAAGCGATAGCCAACATTGTCAAGCAACCTAAAGCATCGAGATGAAGTCGCTGCTTTACGGTAAAACCGGGAAACTTTCCTTCACTCAAACTGTTAGCCGAACGTAAATAAGTCAACGCTACCGCAGCTATACCCAACCCAAATAATCCTAACAGCCAAAATTGTAATAGTTCCCAAATCGGTAACGAAAAAACGTAAAAGCTAATATCGCGATTAAATAAAGGTTCCTTATTATCAAAGCTAGTAGCGCGGAAATATTCTAAGACATTTATCCAGCGTGCCGATATCAAGAAACCTAAAAGCAAGCTTACAAATACTGCGATCGCCTTTAACCAAAATTCGTAGCTAACAAAAATTGCCGCAGTCACAGCCGTGAGTACAATTAGTTGCAAAATCGAAACAACAAATTGCCGCAACCCGATTACATTCAAGATTAACTGCAACCAAAATGGAAATGGCAGCGCTTCGGAGGGTAATTTTATGTCGGGATACCAGACATTTAAAGTTTGCTGACTGTAAAAAAGTACTATGGTAGCTACTAAAACAGTCAATCCTAAAATCGTCGGTAAAAGCCAGCGCAACCTAAATCCATAACGGTACCCAGGAGTTACTGGTTTATCGATAAAAGTAGGAGAAGGGAAAAAACTTCTTGCTTTTCCGCTTACCTGTTGATTTATGTAACCTGCTTTCGGGTGCTGAAACTTAAGCGCTATAGTCAAATTACCAAGCAAAAAACAGATGGAAGTAAAAAAGGCGATCGCCCACAACCCAAACTGTGTCACCAAGCGCAATATAAACTCTGATAAATAGCCAACTTTATCAAACCAAAGAAATTCTGCTCCCAAACGAGAGACTAAATCAAAAATTAACCATAAACCCAACAAAATGGGAATTATTCGATAATTTTTTTTAGAAAAAACATTAACTATTTGCATCACTCAAGGTTAATTTATTATTAATCACTATTGATCGGAATTTGTGGCTCATCGCTCTTGAGAATTACCACTTTTAACGGTTAAAACGATGAAAAGTTTCTTCATTAATTTCAAATAGTAATTAGACTCTATATTTTTGGAATTTTACACCATTTTTATGAGTTTAATTACTCAAATTGAGTCAGGAATCAAGAAACTAGATACCGAAAATTTGTGTGGTTAGTAATTTGATGAGGAGTGAAAAAATGCGTTCTAAAATGGTTGCTTTGTTTTTAGTTCTGGGTTTAGCTGTAAGCGTTACTGCTTGTGGTGGTTCCGAGACAGAAACTGGTGAAGATTCCACACCATTAACCGAGGAAACTGTAGATACAGAAGCTGCTGAAACCGAATCAGGTCAAGATATCCCAGAAGAAATTCAAGAAACCGAAGCAACAGAAGAAAAAGCTAATTAACAATAATTTAATTTCTTCTCATGCATGAGAATTTAGGTTAAATATCTGTGGAAGGCTTATACATTATTTATCTCATAGCTACAATATCCGGGCAAGAGAAACGATTGGCTGCTTAATCGTCTATTTTTTCTTACCTGGATTATTTCTATTCTGACTTTTTATTAATTACTGGAAAAGCAACTATATAAAAATTAATAACTATACATTCTCCTCAATATATCAATTAACAATCAACAACGATTCGATATCATATATCATTAACCTGCGCCGTAAGAATATTACCGATTTAAGAGAATAGGGAGTAGTGAGTGCAAAATATAGATAAATATTCCCTATGGAAATTATCAATTAAAGCTTTGTATATAATAATCTTTCCTATTAAAACAAGTAGCTTAATTGAAATTCAATAAATGTTTATATGAATAATTCTCAATAAACTTCTACTTCTACTTAAAAATCATCCGCTCCATTGCACTATCTTAAAAGCGCTATCGAACAATAAAAAACTCTTAATATAATATCATACAAACGTTTGAGCCAATATAGAAAGTAAAAATTTTTAACTATGCCAAAATATATTGTAGTTTAAACTTCTTGTTGCGATTACCAATACAAGCTACAATTATTTGCAATTAGCTTCCGACTAAAGAAGCGTTACTTCTCGACTTCTCAATTCATATTGAGTAACCGTCGAGAAATGGGGTGCAAATTAGAAACAAGCAACCATTAAAGATTAATAAAGAGTGAGGAGTGTGAAAATGCGTTCAAAAACAATTGCTTTATTTCTTGCATTAGGTATGGCAACCAGCATCACCGCTTGTGCCCAAGGTGAAGTCCCCCGAAGGTGGAGAAGAAGGTGGAGAAGGTAATCCCGACGTTGAAGAAATTACCCCTGCTGCACCTGGAGCTGAAGGTGGTGAAGGTGGAGAAGGTGGAGAAGGTGGAGAAGGTGGAGAAGGTGGTGAAGGTGGCGAAGGCTAAACTTCTATAACATCTACTTTTTTATAGATTAACTTGCAAAGGGCAAGGTTAAGGTGAGAAAACCACCTGTATCTTGCCCTATTTTAATGGGGAGATGGTGAATCCACCCCCGTGCGGAGGTTCCCTCCGTTGAGGGGAGTGGTAAACCCGAAGGGGGGAGATGGGGAGACAAGGAGACAAGGGGAATTTGAACCTTTAACCTTTAACCTTTAACCTTTAACCTTTAACCTTTAACCTTAAAATATGATTCTTACTATAGAAAATGTCCTAACTGCTGAAGAATTAGATGTAATTAGTTCAAAGCTTAAAGATGCAGAGTTTGTAGACGGTAAGCTGACGGCGGGATGGTTTGCTAAAGAAGTTAAGAATAATACTCAACTATCTGGAAATGCTGAAGCTAGTCAGGAGTTGAGAACTATTGTAATTAAAGCACTCAAACGTAATAGACTATTCCAAGCAGCAGTCAAACCAAAAATTATTCGTCCGATTCTTTTCAGTTGTTATCAAGCCGGTATGTACTACGGCTCTCATACTGATAACGCCATAATGGGTGGTGAAAAACCGATACGCTCTGATATTTCGTTCACCTTATTCCTTAATTCTCCTTCAAGTTACAAAGGAGGGGAATTAGTGATTGATACAAGTTTAGGAGAACAAGCTTTCAAATTAGAAGCAGGCTCAGCGATTGTATATCCTTCAACAAGCCTACATCGAGTTGAAACAGTAGAGACAGGTAAACGTTTAGCAGCAGTGAGTTGGGTACAAAGTTTCGTTCGCGAAGCATCCGAACGCGAAATTTTATTTGACTTAGATACAGCCAAGCAGATGGTGTTTCAACAATATGGCAAAACGCCAGAATTTGACTTAATTAGCAAAACCTACGCTAATCTGCTGCGGAAATGGGCGGAAGTTTAGACAATTATCAATTATCAATTATCAATTATCAGTAAACATATAATTTTTAACAGTGATTGAGCTTTTATTCTAGAAACTAAATAAAAATGCTCACTGTTAACTGTTCACTGTTGACTGCTCACTGTTAATTGTTAATTGATTAACTGAATTGTTCTTCTGCATCTAAATTGAATAGTTTATGTAGAGTTTGCATACAGTGTCGTCTGGCTTCGACATCTTGCTGCGCTCTCAACTGCACCATTGGATCGTGTAATATTTTGTTTACAATTCCTCGCGTTAGGGCTTCAATTACTTCTTGATGTTTTTCGCCAAATTCGGAACCCAATCTGGATAACGCTTTCTCTAATTCTTGCTCGCGGATGGTTTCAATTTTGTTTCGCAAAGAACTAATAGTAGAAACTGTTTCCAGACTGCGCCACCAAATATCAAAAGATTCTACTTCTTGTTCTAAAATCCCTTCTGCTTCTAGCGCCATTTGACGACGACTTTCTTGGTTTTGCGCGACTACTGCTTTCAAATCGTCTACATTAAATGCTTGTACGTTGTCTAGTTCGTTGACATCTGAATGAACGTTACGCGGTACGGAAATATCAAATAACATTAAAGCACGACTAGGTTCTAGAACCATTTCTAATTTGCTGCGATCGAGTATTGGCTCTGTTGCAGAAGTACTTGTAAAGACTAAATCGCTTTCGTTAATTACTGGCATCATTTCTGATAGCGGTTGAGTGCGGATAGTACAAGCACTAAATTTATTCGCTAATTCCTCAGCTCTTTTAACCGAACGATTTAAAATACAAATTTCCCCGGCACCTTTAGATATTAGATGCTTTACCAGCAAACGCGACATTTTCCCTGCGCCAACAACGGTAACTCGAACTGCGGCTAAATTTTGTACTTTAATCTGAGCTAATTCCACCGCAGCTGAACTGATGGAAACCGCACCAGTTCCAATACTGGTTTCGCTACGCACGCGCTTTCCGGCAGTGATTGCTTGTTTAAATAATTTATTTAAAACCGTTTTAATACCTTTATATTGTTGACCGATTTTATGAGTATTCTTGATCTGAGCCAGAATTTGTCCTTCTCCAAGTACCAAGCTATCTAAACCACTACTAACTCGCATTAAATGCATTACCGCATCTTGATGGAGCAGCATAAACAAGTGAGGTCTTAAAGAGGTTACAGGTAATTTACTGTGTTCCGAGAGAAACTGAATTACTTCTCGGATGCCTTGCTCGCTTTCTTGAGTCAGGATATAAATTTCCAACCGGTTACAAGTGCTAAGAATTGTAACTTCTTCAATACTGGGGTAGCTTAACAGGTGAGCGATCGCACCTTCAGTTTGTGGTTCGGGAATGCTGAGTTTTTCTCGAACTTCTACGCTCGCTGTTTTGTGGCTTAAGCCTACGACTGCTATATGCATTACTTTAAATGGTAATTACTAACTATTTATTGATAATTGATATTCTTGAAATGGGAATTGAAAAAAAAGTTATGAGTTATGAGTTATGAGTTATGAGTTGTGAATTAAAAATACCTTTATTACCTATAAAGATTTCGAGATCGGTCTCAAATCGTATTCAAAGGGATTATCAACAAAATTCACATTTAATCTCAATCCTAACTCCTAACTCCTAACTCTTAACTCCTAACTCTTAATTCTTAACTCCTAACTCATACCGATTATTTAAGACTTATGGTGTCTGGCTTATCGGTCATATGGATGGTATCAACAAAACGGGCAGTTTTGGATTGACTAGAAATTACTAAGCTTTGAGTTCTAGCTCCTCCGTGGAAGAAACGAACGCCTTCCATTAAGGTTCCGGGAGTAATACCGCAGGCTGCAAACAGTACGTTTTCGCCGTTAGCTAGTTCTTCAGCAGTGTAAACTTTATCTGGGTCATTGATGCCCATTTCTTTAAGTCTGGCAAGGTTGCTTTCTTTGCTTTCGCCAATCAAACCTGTTTTGACTATTTCTGGATCGTAGATCAATTGTCCTTGGAAGTGACCGCCTAAGCAACGCATTGCAGCAGCAGAAATTACACCTTCGGGAGCCGCACCAATACCCATTAATGCATGAATGTTGGTACCTTCAAAACCGCAGGAGATAGCAGCAGAAACGTCACCATCGCTAATTAGACGTACTCTTGCGCCAGCTTGACGAATTTCGGCAATTAAATCTTTGTGACGGGGACGATCCATCACTACTACTACCAATTCTTCTACAGAGCGATTCATGCACTCAGATAGAATTTTGAGGTTTTCAGTAGCAGATTTATTGATATCTACTTTGCCTTTGGCTTGTGATGGTGCTGCTAACTTTTTCATATAAAAGTCAGGTGCAGCAAATAGTCCACCTTTTTCGGAAATTGCGAGTACGGCCATCGAACCGTTTTGACCGTATGCTACGAGGTTAGTACCTTCGCAGGGGTCAACGGCGATGTCAATTTCAACTAATTCATCAGGGTTACAGAAAGTCTTGGCATCTTCACGAGTACAAATTCCCACTTCTTCACCGATGTAAAGCATGGGAGCATCATCGCGTTCGCCTTCTCCAATCACAATGCGTCCGCGCATATAGATTTTGTTCATTCTTTCCCGCATAGCTTCCACAGCTACTTGGTCGGCGGTATTCTTTTCGCCTTTACCCATCCATCGAGCGCTGGCGATCGCCGCTTGCTCAACTACCTCAATAATCTCTAATCCAAGAGTATTTTCCACGAAGTCTGCCCTCTCAATTGCTTGGCCATTCGCGGTAAAAGCGAATTGCGATTTCAGTTATTAAGTCTACCAAAGGGCGTATACCCGTGGAAATCCGTCTTGACTATTCGTTTTGTTAAGTTTTGCTGCCGAGGATATTTCTGGCATCAAACGCAGAGCATATATTACCTTTTCATTTTAGTACTTTTTTTACATTCGGATATATTTCATTTGAATATTGTCAACCAATCTTGGATTGAGTTTTTTTATTCTTCCTATTGATTAATTTAATGCTATTTTTTGTTTAGATTAATATGTATATTTTTGATTTTTTAGCTTATTAGATATAACTTTTAAATCGCCAGATATATAGGAATTAGTTTGAATTTTTCAAAATATTCCTCAAACTAGGCAGCAGTAAACAGCAAATGGTAAATAGGAAATGCATCCTGTTTTAATCGAAATTTAAGTTGTATTTTTATCCAATCGAATTAATATGAAATATTTGATTAAATATATTAATGGAAATCAAAATAATTGTAGTGTTAGGAGGGGGATAAAGCCTCGACCTAAAGGTGCGAGGAATGGTTACTCTGCTAGGCTGAAAGAAATCAAAAAATTCCTCACATAAAAAATATGTTCGATTTTCTTAACCCGCTTTTAAATCGCCATCCTGAAAAAATCAAAGCAAACGTAGAAATTTATACTTGGCAGACTTGTCCTTACTGCATCCGTGCAAAAATGCTTTTGTGGTGGAAAGGCGTTAAATTCACCGAATACAAGATTGATGGAGACGCAACCGCAAGAGAAGCAATGGCTTCCCGTGCGAATGGAGGGCGTACAGTACCACAAATTTTTGTCAACGATCGACACGTTGGTGGTTGCGATGAGTTGTATAAATTAGATACGCAAGGTCAACTTGATTCTTTGTTAAATCAACCTGCAACTGCTTAAGAAGAGTAAAACCAAAATTTTTTGTAGAGACGCGATATACCGCGTCTTTTTATGTATAACTCCTAACTCCTAACTCCCAGATCTTCTTAAGAATATGTTAAGTCTCAGCGAAGAATATTTGATACACAGAAAATGGATGAGACAAGCATTAAGGTTGTCTCAATTAGCGGGAGAAGCAGGTGAAGTTCCTGTAGGCGCTGTTATTATTGATTCATCGCAAAATATGATTGCTTTATGTGTAAATAGAAAACAACGCGACAATGACCCCCACCGCCCATGCGGAAATTCTCGCTATAAGAGAAGCAACGCGCAGGTTACAAAGTTGGCGGCTTCATGAATGTAGTCTCTACGTTACTCTCGAACCTTGCCCGATGTGCGCTGGTGCCATTGTCCAAGCCCGTATGGGTCGATTAATCTATGGAGTAGATGACCCGAAAACTGGGGCAATTCGGACGGTTGCTAACATTCCCGATAGTGCGGCTTCCAATCACCATTTGAGTGTAATTGGAGGCATCCTAGAATCTGACTGTCGCTCCGAGTTACAAACTTGGTTTGCTAATCGGCGACATAGCACAACATAAAGGACAGAGGTAAAACTGTCCAGTGAGTGCTACAAAAGTTGGGGGAGAAAATCTACGGTGTTACTAATCAAGAATTCTTTACATTTTGATTTACTTAATATTCAGCAACCACCGAGATGATGGAATTTGATTCGATATTTGATACCGGCAGACAGAAAACAGCCAATTGTAGAGTGAGTAATAAGTTAGCCAATACTAATTCGCGAATTTCTCCCTGGTTAAGTTCTCTAACTTACCTACTGGCAGGAAATATACTTTTACCTTTTTACTTCAGTCAAATCACGATTGTCGGACAGGAAAATTTACCTAAAAATGGTCCCGTAATCTTAGCTCCTACCCACAAGGCACGTTGGGATTCGCTACTTTTGCCTTATGCAACAGGACGTTGCGTCACTGGGCGAGATTTACGTTTTATGGTCACAAGTACTGAATGTCAGGGTTTTCAAGGTTGGTTTGTCCGACGATTGGGAGGATTCCCCGTAAATTCACAACGTCCTTCTGTTACAACTCTTCGCCATACTGTTGAATTACTCAAGCGCGGCGAAATGTTAGTTATTTATCCTGAAGGCGGTATTTTTCGCGATCGCGAAGTTCACCCACTAAAACCTGGAATCGGACGTTTGGCTTTGAGTGCTGAATCATCTCATCCCGGTTTAGGAGTGAAAATTGTGCCCCTAACTTTCAATTACAGTCATCCTTATCCAAATTGGGGTACGGATGTAAGTATTCGCATCGCTCCTGCAATCAAAGTCTCTGACTACGATAGGGGTTGTGTAAAGCAAGATGCCAAAAGTCTTACAGATGACTTAGCTCATAGTCTTCAACAGCTAAATTATCAATATGATGATTTAGCTAGTAGTGGTTTTGTACAAATAGAAAGTTAGTAGTTAGTGGTTAGTGGTTAGTTGTTAGCTATTATTCTTAGAGCCACACCCTAGTCTCGGATAATTGTTAATTGTTAATTGTTAATTGATAAAGCAAGTTCCCAATTCTTTAATTTACCCACATCTTGTAATGCAGTATCAATAATCCATAATTGCCAGTTCCCTTTGGCTGACTGATTGAGTAGATTCTTTAAAACGGGATGGGTTTGCACACAATAAGTAGTAAGTAAATCTTGACGACGGCCTAAAGTACGACTTTGCAACAATACTCGCTGATTATTGGGAGCAATTAAGTAAATTTCTAAATCACTTAAGAATTCATGGGTGATGTTGACGCTAACTTGAATATCGCGGACATTGCCCAAATCAGATATGAAAAGTCCGCTTTTTATCCCTTGTTTATCATTGTCGGGAATAGAGAATACAGAATTATTACGTCCTTCTATAAGTGTGGTTGCAACTGCGGCATTTGTTTGAAGCTTTTGCGCTGCTTTGACTGCGGATAGGGCATTTACTTTACCGTAACCAAACCATTTTGAATGACCGTTATCGTCGTAACTACCGTAACGCAAACCTAATTGTGCATCTGTGTCCAAATCAACAATTTTATCTGCGCTTTCTTCAAGTATGCGTTTTACTTGTGCAACTGTTAAGTCAGGGTTTACTGACAAAATTAGTGCTGCGACTCCAGCGACTACTGGAGTTGCGCTGGAAGTGCCGCCAAAATTACTAGTAAAATTGCCTTTCGTGTAGCCAGCAGATCCTAATTGATCGGTTGTAAACATCCCCCTTCCTGGAAGTGAAACTGCAATTGTCGGTTGGGAATAAATAAAACCTGTTTGTTCAAACCACATTCCCGGTTGAGCGTTATTACTGGGAGCGCATACCGAAATATTGGTACCCCAATTGCTGTAGGCTGCTTTTTTATTCAAACTGGTGGATGCGGCAACTGTAATTACATCTGGATGTACGGCAAATCCACTTAGCCACCTTGTCTTACCAGTCACAATATTTTTAACCCAACCGCGTTCGTAAACCGTGCCGTTAATCGGACGATTTGCATTACCAGCAGCAAATAAAATCACGCAACCCTTACCGTTACGTCCTTTGGTCGCAGCGCGAGTTATAGCAGCCCGCTGACGCAACGAAAGAGGAAAATATACGGCAGAAGCTCCCCAACTGCAAGAAATTACACTAGCTCCTTTTTCAATTGCCCAATCAAAAATCGCTTCTATAGATTCATCATCTAAAAAACCACTGGTACGAATAGGCATAAACGCACAACCTGGAGCAATGCCGGAAATTCCCGTACCGTTTTCTTCGGCGATCGCGATTCCCGCACAAGCTGTACCGTGGCTGGGCTGTTTTTGTGTAGGTATTGGTAAAAAATCTTTATCTTTTAAATCTAACGGAGCGACTATTTTTCCACTACCCATGAAATCGGGATGATTCAGATCGAAAGAATCATCTACAACCGCTACTGTTACCGAACGAACTCCCCTTGTGATGTCCCAAGCTTTTTCTACCCAAATATGAGAACCATAAGCTAATTGGTTGCCACCATTATGATTTAAATACCACTGTTGAAAATAAAGAGGGTCGCGAGGTTTATAATATGCTTCTTGATGGATAATAATATTAGGCTCGCTAGCTACAACTTCGGGTAGTCTTTGTAATCTATTAGCAATTTTTATCGGATTTTGTGTAGCTTGTTTACCAACCTTAAATGCAAAAGTATTAGGAAGGCCATCAATAGCTTTATAAAGAATCAAGCCAAATTTAGCTGTAACAGCATTAATTCTGGCAGAATCGACCCAAGAAGCAAATTCAATCGTAATTTGGTCGCCTAAATAAACTCTGTTTCCAGCATTACCTTTAATTTGGTAAACATGGCTGGCAAAAGCAACATTTGTAGAACTCCGCGCTTGAGACATCGCCATCTCCAAGCTACTGGGCGCAACTGTAAACAATTCTAAACCAGAAGTCGGAATAGCACTGCGCCAACTACCTAAAAAATTCTGAGCTAATTGCTTGAGTGGAACATTAGAGTTTTTACGAACTGTAAAGCGGTCTGAAATCTTTTCTAGTATTAATTCTTCACCTCCACGTTGTATAATCATTCCTAAACTGCTATCTGGTATTCCGTTTGCGAAATTTTCGTTTGCATTTGCGTTCATATTCATGACAGCTATTTTGGTGACTGTAATGGTTGTGGGAACTCAATCGATTAGATTTTCAGTCTAAATTCACAGACAGTTAGTATGTGGCTTTGCTTTGTTTTCATAGCAAAACAGAGTTAAGATACCCGAAGTTTTCATCATTATTCCTTTTAGTAGTCCCAAGTACTTATCCCCATGAAATTTGCTGCAACCGTTTCAACTATTAGTGTTACAATGCTCGCGTTAATAGCAAGTTTTAGCCTGCTGCCTGCTCACGCTCAGGTTAAACTACCTAGCGGTAGCACGCAAGTACAACCAATCGATCCAAACGATCCAAATAATCTTCAGCCAACCGGACAAACATCAAGCGTGTTGAGTCTCGAAGGTGGAAAGCGTTTGATGTCCGAGGCTAGTAATGCAGTTGCTTCACAGAACTATTCTTTAGCTGCCGACAAACTCAAGGAAGCGCGTTTAGTTTTCAATCAGCTATCAAATTTTTACCAGCAGCTAAACTCTAGTTTTGCCGGAATTGACAATAGAGTAGCCGATTCACAACGCAAAAAAGCTTTATCTACCGCTCAAATGCGAGATGAAGCGACCCTATCAGCTAGCATTGGTACATAGAGCGCAGAACAAACCAGAATTAGCTGTACCTTTGTTGGTACAGATTATCAAAAGTCAAAATCCAACCAGAGATTTAGGCAAAAAAGCTTATCAACAATTATTTGAATTAGGTTTTGTTGATTCTCCTTTCCGTAAAGAAGCCGGTAGTTCCTCTTCTTCCCGCAAATAATAATCGTTTTTGATATCTACAATAAAGTTATTGAATGTGCCATCGTTAAATTTTTAGCGGTGGTTTTTGAATATACGTATATTAAATAAAGTAAAATACTGCTCTAAAATACGGAAATAGATGTGTCGCATTGAATTGTAAAATCACTATTAGATTCTGTTAATTGAGAAAAAGCTGTTTTTGCTTTAGCGATCGTCTTCTTCGCCGATGATTCAGAACTAGGAATCACAGTTGTCACAAATAATCTAAAGTTGATGAACTCGCCGATTGTAGTGTCATATGATAATTTGAGTGCTTCTAAAGCTCTTAGAATCGCTTTTGCTATATCGGAGGCTGCTTCAGATTCAGTTTTTGACAATATTACGCAAAATGTTTCGTCATCAAAGCGAGCTAGCAAATTTGTATCTTTTTCCTTGCACTTGCGTATAGTATCGATAATTTCATGTAGATATTTGTCGGGATATGAAGCTATATTATCAACTTTAGCAAAGTTAACTTTTAAAAAAATTAAAGATAAAGATAATTGATACTTCTCCAAGCGATTCCATTCACGCTCTAAGTATTGATCGAAGTAATCACGATTAGCAATTTGAGTTTGTTTATCAACAGAAGCATAATTTTGTAGGTTTCGAGAAGCTGCTTCTAAACGTAGAGTCAGCAAACATTCTCGCTGAATTTTTTGCTTAAGTTCTGGATTTCCCCACCTTGTTAACAATAAGCGATCAACTCGTCGATCGAGTAAATTCCAATTGATTGGTTTAGTTATGTAATCTGTTGCACCAGCTTTCACAGCTTTATCGACGGCTTCTTGTTTGTTGAGTGAAGTAATCATTAAAATCGGAGGGCAACGATCGTTTAGAAGCGCTTGCACTTGTTCGCAACAACTAAAACCATCCGAACCGGGTATCATGGCATCTAATAAAATTAAATCTGGTAGTTGCTGTTGACAAATATCTAAACAATGTCTGGTGTCGCACGCTTCAATAACCGTATATCCTTTTTTTTCCATAGCTTTACGCAAAACTAATCGCAAGGCTCTTTCATCATCCACTACCAAAATTAAAGGTGGGTTATTTTGAAAGTTGTAATCAATCATTTACTTTGTTTAAATATTGTGAGTGTAGAGCAGCTTCTACTCTTTGGTACTCGGTTTCAATTTGGGAAGCAATAGTAGAAGCACCGACAGTATTCCCAGCATCACCCATACTTTCTAATTCTTGGCATATTTCGGCAAGATCCATAGCACCGATAGTTACGCTCAAAGATTTCAATGCATGAGCAAAACTACAAAGTTCCGCAGCATCTTGATTTTCAATTGCCTGATGAATCATCAGTAACCTTTGTGGTGCATCTTCCAAATAGTTGTTAATCAACTCTGTCAAAATTTCCTCATCATCTAACATATCTTTTAGAGCTTGAAACGTTTCGTCATCAATAGCTCCATCTAAAATTAGTTCTGGTGCTATTTGAGATTGATATGCTAACTCGTCATTTTTGGTAACAGCAGTTAATTGTTGATTTTCTTGAGTTAAATCGTGGGAAGCTTGATATTTATAGAAAGCTTGAGCAACCGCCTCGATGCGGATAGGTTTGCTAATGTAGTCATTCATCCCAGCACCAAGGCATTCCTCTCGATCGCCTGGCATAGCATGGGCAGTCGTTGCTACAATCCAAGGGCGGTAGTTATCTGACCATTCCTGACAAATTTTCCGAGTCGCCTCAAATCCGTCCATTTCTGGCATTTGTACATCCATGAAGACGAAATCGTAGGGTTGTTGTCGTAAGGCTGAGATTGCTTCTAAGCCATTATTTGCTACATCTGTACGATAGCCCATCCGCAAAAGCATTTGTTGGATCACCTTCTGATTTAAAGCAATGTCTTCCACTAAGAGAATGCGTAACGGTAGCTTTTCACTCAACTGAGAATCAAATCCTCTTGGGGACAATCGCCTAACTATTGCAGAGTTTTGTTGACCGTGCAACATATCCATAAATACATACAAAAGCTGCGATCGCTTAATTGGTTTAGTTAAACTTGCAACGGAACCTAGCTTTTCTGCATACTTTTTCGTTTCTACAGAAACTCAGCATTACTAAGGGCATATTTTGGCAGCTAGGTAAGGAGCGAATATGTTCTGCCAGAGTTAAACCGTCGATTTCTTCGAGGTGTATATCCAAAACTGCAATATCAAATTGCTCACCTGAATTAATTAATCCCAAAGCTTCCAAACCTGACTCAACCGTGCAAACACGTATACCCCAATTAGAAGCTTGTAAACTAACTACTTGGCGATTAATTGTACTGTCATCAACCACTAACAGACGTTTTCCGGTTAAATCAGCTTCAACAACCGTTTCAAGTTCAAAATCTTGGTCATTAGTAGCGGGCTGAACCAGGATTGTGAAATTAAATGTCGAGCCAGTTCCAACTTCGCTTTCAACCCATATGCTGCCACCCATCATGTTACACAATCGCTTGCTAATAGCTAAACCCAATCCAGTACCGCCATGTTGGCGAGTAGTTGATGAATCAATTTGGCTAAAAGGCTTAAATAATCGCTCCATGCGCTCTTGAGGAATACCAATACCTGTATCCTTAACAGCAATTTGAATTTCGTATTTGTCTTGACTAATTACTTTTTTGAGGCTTACAAAAACCACAACTTCCCCGATTTGAGTGAATTTTACGGCATTAGTAATTAAATTCACCAAAATTTGTCGTAATCTGGTTACATCCCCAACGATCTTAGTTGGAGTTTTAGTATCTATTAAATAGGCTAATTCTATATTTTTGGCATTAGCTTGAGGAGCTACTAAGTCCAAAGCTTCTTCTATGCAATGATGAAGAGTAAAAGGGTGTTCCTCTAAATATAATTTACCCGATTCAATCTTAGAAAAGTCTAAAATATCATTGATTATAGCGAGCAAGTTATTACTGCTACTGCGAACAATGTTCACAAAATCATTTTGTTGAGCAGTCATTTTGGTATCAAGCAGCAGCCCTGTCATACCAATAATCGCATTCATCGGCGTGCGAATTTCATGGCTCATCATTGCCAAAAAATCACTTTTGGAGCGATTTGCTGTTTCTGCTTCGCGTCTTGCCTTCTCCAAGGAAAAATTCTTTACGGTAAGTTCCTCTCGTTGACGAGTTTCTTGTTCTAGCAACTTTCCCTGTGCCAAGGCGATACCTAATTGTGCTGCAACTGCTTTTAATAATTCAATTTCTTCCTGAGTCCACTGGCAAAAATTACCACACTGATGTAGTGAAATTATACCGTTAGGGTTTCCTTGATAAGAAGTACGCACTGCCAACAAGGATTTTAGTCCAACTTGTTGAGCAAATGCTTGGGCATCTTCTGTGATGAAAGAATTGTTGTAAACGTCATCCAAAGCGATGGCTTTATCTTGTAATAAGAGCGCCTCTACATAAGGATTGCCAGTTACCGGATTCAGTATCGAACTGTAATCGGAAACAACATACTCGGCAACTGGGGTAATTCTGGGAATGGGTTCGCTAAAATAGGAGTAAATTAGACAGCGATCTACTTGAAAGGCTTGCCCAATCTTATTTGCAGCTGTCTGAAATATTTTTTCGGTGTCGAGGCTTTGACCAATCTCCTCAGTAATTCGTTTGACAAGCAGGGTTTGCCGAAGTTGTTGTTGTAATGCAGCTTCAGCCTGTTTGCGATCGGTGATTTCGACAAAAACTATACCAATTCCTATTAGCTGATTTGTAATCGATTGAATCGGAAAGTAAGAAGTTAACCAAGTCCGTTTTATATTTGGAAATTGGCCTTTTATAGCTGGAAATTGGCTAGTTTTTCCAGATATCTCAAAGTGGAGAACAGATTTCCCAGTACTGAAAACGCTCTGTAATATTTCCTTATGTTTGTCTGTCACATCGGAGTCAATTTCCCACGGTGTTTTGCCAATATGCTCTGCTGCGGAAACTCCATTAATTTCTGCCAATGCTTCATTGATTACCGTGTAACGTAATTGATTATCGAGCAAACTAACACCAAAAGGCGCACTGTCAACAAATTGGTCTAAAAAATCCTGTTTTTGGGTTAGTTCTTGTTCTAGCTTAGAATTTAGTTCTTTTACAGCTAGAAATTGAGGAATTATCGGTATCACTGTTAGTGCTGTATATAAAGAAATAAGTGCGGTAATAGCTTTAATCAGACCAGAAAACCAATAAGACGGATGCCAAAGCGTCCAAACCGCTATCAAATGAGTTGTACCGCAGAAGAAGATAAAGCTTCCAAATAGCAATAACAACCATTTGTAGGGTAAATATTTCTGCTTCCGTATAAAGTAGATTAGAGCAATAGGAATAAAATAGTAGCTTATGCCTATCAGAGAATCCGATAAGATATGAAGCCACACCAATGCTGGTTTCCAAAGATAGCAATGTCCAGGTGGAATAAAAGATCCAGTGTCAAATATTTGATGTATCAAATTAATCATTTTTTTTAATAAATATTTCGCTCTTATTGATTTATAAAAACTTAGCTAACTAGTGCAGCACGGCGGAAGTAAAAAGTTTTATAGTATAAGGATTATAATTGTTGGCAATGGGTGCTTTATTTACGCTGTACTTCACTATTACCGCTTCGCGTAAGTAAGAAGTAACACGGATATGATTTGAATCACAACGCGGATATTTCATAGAGATTCACCCTAATTAATATTTTCCGGAATGCAAAGATTATGCAAAGCCGATTTTTGATTGTAAAATTAATATTAAGTTAAGATAAAAATTTTACGATCGCCTCACTAAAAACCCCGATATTTCACATTTTTACGACGCTTTTTAAGTATTATTACTGCTTCACAAATAAAAACTTATTCTTCACCCTTCCCTGAATTACCAACAAATCTCCAACAACCCGGTGGAAGACATTGATAACTGCTTGAAGCGCGAGTGGTAACTAAATCAATGACAGCAAAAAACTTAGCACGCTTAGTTTTGAAGTAGATCGATTCGCCATTTATAACAACTGCTCGCTGTTGTTGAAAATTTGTACATAATAATAAAGTGTAGGGAAATTAATTTTTAGGGATAGCGATGATAAGTCCGCAGCAAGTAGAAGAAATGATAAAGGCCCAAATGCCAGACGCTCAAGTTCAAGTAGAAGATTTAACTGGCGGTGGCGACCATTATCAAGTAAGTGTAGTTTCATCGCAGTTTGCAGGCAAGGGATTGGTAAAGCAACATCAGTTGGTTTATGGTGCGTTGAAACAAGCTATGTCTACCGAAGCTATTCATGCTCTAGCACTTAAAACATATACTCCCGAAGCTTGGCAAACAGCAGCCGCTTCATAAGTCAAGTATAGTTATGAGTTATGAATTGTTTACAGGAAGATATATAGCGTTTTTAAGTTAGATAGAATAATTCTTAGCCTCACCCCGCCTGATTAAGGAGAGGGGAAGGGGGTGGGTTAACCAAAATGTATCGCACTTAATCGAAAAGAACTATATCAACTTCTTCTGTAACAATAGTTGTAAACAAACTCTAGCTTATAGCTTCAAATACCAGTTTTCGTACCCCCATACCAAAAACAAAAAGGAACTATCATGACACCAGAAGCTAAAGAAAAAATTGATAATCTGGTACAGCAGAATAAAATCATGGTCTTCATGAAGGGAAGCAAGTTAATGCCAATGTGCGGCTTCTCTAACAATGTTGTGCAAATTATTAACACCTTAGCAGTTCCCTACGAAACTTTTGACATTCTTGAAGATGCAGAAGTACGTCAGGGAATCAAAGAATATTCTGATTGGCCTACCATTCCCCAGGTTTACATAAACGGTGAATTCGTTGGTGGTTCGGATATTTTGATTGAACTTTACCAGAAAGGTGAATTACAACAAATGGTTGAAGTCGCAATGGCTTCGTAGGTTATATTTGGGCTGATGGATAAAATATCAACCCAAATTTGACTTAGAAAAAATCCCCTTACCGATTTCTTTGATAACCAATTAAATCGGTGAGGGGTAACTATTAACTTAAATTGCTACAAAACATTTACAAAATAGATCGCACCGCTGGTACAGTTGATATTCCCAGAGAATATGCTACAATTATCTGCGTTATGCAGAATTAACTATTAATTGACAGGGAAAAGTTTATTGATAGTAATCTGGCTCTGCCTCTGGTTGAGTAACTGCAAAATTAGATACATCGAATAGAAAACGAGTAGCTTCTTCTTCTAAGCGATGAATTAAGTAAGGTTCAATGCCGTTGCTTTGTCTGAGCGCGGCTAAGTAACCGTCTAAATAAATCCGCATATCATCTGTACGATAACCCCGATTCCACATCTCGACGAAGGCATCAGTTAACGTTTGATAGTAGCGGATGGTTCGTGTGTCTTGGAGCATAAGATAAGAGAAAAATGTCCCTATGGGTTGGAATGAGAATTGTAAATGATTCAAGCCTAGATGTGAAGTCTAACTTTTAAATAGGCATGAATTACAAGTGAATATAATTTGCGTGAAAAAAATTAGCTATTGTCACGACCTCTACACATATCCTATTCCTTAAAAGGTTAAATGTGATGAGTAAATAAGCGATTGTTATATTTTTCCTACATGATTAATTCATTATCTGTCAGGGATGCTTTACGCTATTAAAAATAAAATATCTACCCCCCAGCTCATTGGAAAACGCTTTACCTAAGCTTATTACAGAACTAGGCTTTGCCCCTCGTAATTTGAATGCAAGTAATACAATGAAAAGAACAAAACTACTAACAAATATCTTAGCTTTAGTATACCAAAAATCGATAAGTGTAACCAATGCTGTTGCAAATTCCGCAACCGCCTAAAGAAAGCGTCCAATTAAAAAAAATCTTTAAATGTCAAGCAAATGCCAATTGGAGTAACAACGGTTACAAAACCGATGCTATAGGCTTTGTTACCTTGAAAGTCATACTCGAATGAGGGGTTTGCCACCGTGGGTTCGGTTTGTATAGAAATTATTGAGGGGAATCCCCATTTAAGGTCGCTGTTAGGTTGGCACTTACAACAATTGGACTATCGAGTATTTCAGGCTGCTAGCATTTATCAAGCTAAAGAAGCCTTTATGACTCATCAACCAACACTAGTTGTTCTTGATGCCGATCTGCCCGATGGTGATGGAGTCGAGTTTTGTCGTTGGTTAAATCGCCAGCAACAGCCTTTGATTCTAATGCTCTCTGCGCGAAATAACGAAGCTGATATTGTCACGGGCTTGAAAGCAGGTGCAGATGATTACTTAAGCAAACCTTTTGGGATGCAAGAGTTTTTAGCCAGAGTAGAAGCACTTGTTCGCCGCAAGCGTACTCCTGTAGCGCCTGCTTACCTAGATTACGGTGCTTTGCAAATTGATTTAATCCAGCGCCGCGTCCGCTTTAAAGGTGAATTTATTGATTTAACACCCCAAGAATTCAGCTTGCTTTATGTATTAGCTCAAGCAGCTGGAATACCTTTATCCCGCTCGGAATTGCTGCGTCGTGCTTGGCCTGACGCAATAGATAATCCGCGCACGATTGATACGCACGTATTATCGCTGCGGAAAAAAGTAGAATTAGATCCACGCCAACCAAGTCTAATTCAGACCATACGCAACGTAGGATATCGGTTTAACGTCGAAATTCTAAATATAAATGTTTCTCAAAATATTACCGAGCGATCGCCAGCAAAGATAGCTAACCATCAGCCAAAAAACCAATTTACTAGTCAGCATTCTACGATTGCTTCAGGGAGGTGAGCGGATGGGGAGATGAGGGGACAAGGAGATGGGGAGACAAGTGGACAAGGAGATGGGGAGGACATTTCCGTGCGGGGGTTCCCCCCGTTGAGGAAAGTGTCCGTAGACAAGGGGACATAGGGAGAATTAAAACCCTTAATTCTTAATTCCTAACTCTTAACTATTCTCAATGCCCAATGCCCTGCGGCCCCAATTCTCATTTTTAAAATTCAAAGTCATCGTCGGCTTCTGCTTGTTTCAAGGTTTCTTGCAAATTATTCCAGTTTATTTGAGAAGCTGTTTGATTTTTGATTAAACGCCCTTGTTGCAAGTGAAAAAGCCGGGTACAAAACATCTGGGCTAAATTTAGCTGGTGATTCACCATCAAAATTGTGGTTTGGTGCTTTTCGTATAGCTGATTTAAGATTTCTATGATGCGCTCTGCTGTTCCTGAATCTAAGTTAGAGGTTGGTTCATCTAACAATAGAATTTTTGGCTGGATAACTAAACCTCTCGCAAGGTTTACTAACTGTCGCTGTCCGTTAGAAAGCTGCGTTTCCGTTCTTCCTAACCAGTCGTCTGGAATCTGTAGCTGTTCCATCCAATAGCTTAAACGTTGCTGAATTTGAGGCTTAGGTAGATTTCGCAAAATAAGCGGATAAGCTAAAGCCTCTCTGACGCTCATTCCTAACAACTTTGGTTCTTGTGATACTAGTATTACAGATTGACGTAATTCTTTCACGGCAATTTGCCGATACTCTCGATTGTCAAAATAAATTTTACCATTTGTGGCTTCGCACAAACGATTTAAAAGCCTTAATAAATAAGACTTCCCCGCGCCAGTTGGTCCTATAATTGCAATGCGATCGCCTTCGTAAACCTCGAATGAGATATCCTGCAATATGGGATATTCGGGTAATTTATGCTTGGCTTGAACGGTCAGTTTTTCTGTGTAGCTGACTTGTTCTAATTTGAGTTGGATTTTAGGCTTCTCCAAATTTAAAACCTCGCCCGCTAAGTTTTGTCGGGTTAATAGTCGAGTTAGTGTCTAAAATACTATTCTGGACTCAAAAAATATAACTCGTCATTTTAATTGTGAACGATTCAACTATATCTTGTTTGCCAAGAATGATGGACATCTGGGAACAAACCCTTAATTGGCAGCCATCTTCTCAACAGCAACAACAATTTCAACGTCTTTATGAGTTGATTCTTGAAGGAAACCGTCAGCTAAATTTAACTCGCATTACCCAACCTGAAGATTTTTGGGAAAAACATTTATGGGATTCTTTGCGGGGAATTAAGTTTTTGATTTCAAGTGAGGGGGGAGAGGGGGAAGAGGTAGGAGATAGGAAAGAAATTAAGATTATTGATTTAGGTACGGGTGCGGGTTTTCCTGGCATTCCAGCAGCTATTATTGTTAATAATTGTACGATTAATTTAGTTGATTCTACTAAGAAAAAAATTAATTTTATAGATAGTATTTTGCCCGTACTTAATCTAAGTAACGTTAAAGCAACTACTTCTAGAGCAGAAGAAATCGGTAGAGACAGCAATCATAGAGAAAATTACGATATAGCGCTGATTAGGGCTGTAGCTTCAGCTTCGGCTTGTGCAGAATATGCTTTACCATTGTTAAAACAAGGAGGATTAGCTGTAGTTTACCGGGGTAGCTGGACGGAAGAAGAAAATCTCGGCATAGAAAACGCCGTCGGACAATTGGGCGGAATTGTAGAATCAATCGAACAATTTAATACACCCTTGAGTAACGGCGATCGCCATTGTCTCTATTTGCGAAAAACAGCAAATACCCCTGCGAAGTTTCCCCGCGCAGTTGGCGTACCCTCTCGGAATCCGCTTTGAGAAGAGGGGAATAGGGAGATGGGGAGAAAAAATTAATTTATTAACTCCTAAATCTTAACTCCTAACTCCGTGAGCTATGCCCAATGCCCAATCCCCCATGCCCAATTCCCTATGCCAAATCCTCAATTCCCAATTGCGTATATTAATTTACGAGTTTTTTACAGAATATTCTTGAGATAATAAAAGAAAAAGATTATAAACGTTTTACAAACTAAGCATAGCTAGGAAGGAATAAAAAAAGCCATGAGTGAAGCAGCAGAAGTTAAAACAACCGATTCCAATGAAAAAGGTTCGGGGTTTTCTAAATTTAAGAAAATTCTAATTGGTGTTGTAATCGCGACGATTGCGGGTGCAGCTTTATACGGTGCTGGTTGGTGGCAAGGGCGTTCTCAATTTGCTGGTGATGATGAGCCAATCAAGCGAGAGTTACAGCAAACTAAGGAACTGTTGAATACATCAACAAATCGTGCTTATTTGATGGAAGCTCGTGGCGATTTGTATGATGTTACAGTCAACTTGGACGAGCGTAACTTTGGTATGGCAAATACTCGCTTGCAGGAAGCAGCAGCAGCTTTAGGTAAAGTTGAGGATGACGGTAATTTGAATATTAATAAAATACAAGAGTTGCAAAAAGCTGTTGCGAAAAAGAATATCAATGTTGCGGTTAATTTAGAACAACAGCGCAATAGTGTTTTAAGCTACATTAATGTTTTAAATAAACTGATTCCAGCTGAAGGAAACTTAGAGATTCCCGCAGCGGAAGAAGCCCCTCAACAATAAAGGTTCGGATTCAGGTAACTGAAAATAAATTTGTGGAAACTGTAGTTATTTTTAGGTGACTACAGTTTTTTATTAGCTAGTTAAACAAGCTTTGCTAAATTGAGTGATACTATATATGATACTATTTCTCGATGAGCAAATTAGAGAAATTAGTACAGTAATTCCTTAGAAAACCTTCGGAAGTTAGGTTTGAAGATGTACGCTATATTTTAGAAGCCTTCGGGTTTGATGAGAAGCGCTCTAAAGGCAGTCATCATAGTTTTTGTGACTTCCAAGGTAGAACAATTACTATTCCCAAAAAAGGTGAAAAAAAAGTTAAAGGGGGTGTATATCGAAAAAATTGTTGAACTATTAAATTTAGAAGAGTGGAATTATGACCTGAAGGTGTAAGCCTGAATCAATACATTGTTTTCTTATTAAGCAATTCATGAAATTATTTTGGCAATTAAGTAAAGCTCCCATTATACAAATAATAGGTTTGCTTTCAAGCGTATTCATTATTAACAATCCTGCTTTAGCTCAAGAAACATCTAAACAACCTCAACCCCCGAAGGAACTTGAACGTTTAGAATATTTACAAGGAACTTGGCGCTGTCAACAACCAGCAGCACCTGCACCTGCATCGGGTGTATTTATTTGGACGGTGAAAAAAGATTTAAACAACTTTTGGTACTTGGGAAATGCTGAAGAAACAAAATCGGCAAATGGTGGTAAACCTATCAACGCAAGAGAATTTCTCGGATATAATGTAGCTTCTAAAAAATTAATCCGTTCTGTTGTAGTGGGTGACGGTAATTCATATAATATGACTGCATCCGATTGGCAAAATGGAAAATTAGTCTGGGAAGGATTTCTTTTTAGAATGGGACAATCTACACCTCTTCGTCAAGAAATTGTACAAGATAGTCAAAATAAATTTACTGCAACTTATTTTCTTCCCGATAAAGCAAACCGATGGAAACCCGCAGTTAATGAAACTTGCAATCGTTTGAAACCTTAATAAAGGTACTTTGAATAAGCGCTTTCTTACAGCGCAAACTATTAGGTATGTAATTACAATTAGTAAGAAAACAAACCCGATAGGATGAACTGAGACAAAAGGTAATTTTCATCAGCTGGGTAAAGTTAAAGGTTTAATCAAAAATCATAATAAAAACCATCCTCGTTGATGTTCGGCTAAAAGCGTATCTCAACCCAAAAATAAACCTACTTATAAATAAAATATTCAACCAAGCCCCAAATCCTCATCCAAACCCAGCATAATATTTAGATTCTGTACCGCAGCACCTGAAGCACCTTTTCCTAAATTATCCAATCGCGCTACTAATAAGGCTTCTTTTGTTTGATCGTTCGCAAATACAAACACTTGCACTAAGTTAGTATTATTCGCTGCTTGAGCATCAAGAAACTTGCCCTTGCGTAAAGAACCGTTATCATTTAAAGGCGCGACGGAAACGTATTTTTCGTTTTGATAATATTCTTTGAGGGTATTATGAATCAATTCACCGCTAAGTTTGTTTTTAAACTCATTTTTAAATGGATTTTGCAGCGAGTGTAAAGGTAAAGGAATCTGAACTAACATTCCTTTTTCAAAATTACCTACAGCAGGAACAAACAACGGTGGAGATTGCAAACCGGAATGCTCGTGCATTTCTTTCACGTGTTTATGTGCGAAAGTTAAACCGTAGATTCCATAAGCATAGTTGTTTGCTTGTTCCCCCGAAGCGCTTTGATATTCTTCCATCAGTTTTCTTCCTCCTCCCGAATATCCAGAAATCGCATTAATAGTTGCGGGAAAATCTTTGGGGATAATACCTGCTGCAACTAAAGGGACGCATACAGGCTAAAAACCCGGTGGGATAGCATCCGGGATTACTGACTCTTTTAGCGTTTCTAATTTCTTCTCGACGTTTTTCTTCTAATTCGGGAAAGCCATACACCCAGCCATTTGCAACGCGGTGAGCGGAACTTGCATCTAATATTTTGACATTGGGGTTGGTGACAAAACTTACAGATTCACGGGCTGCGTCGTCGGGTAAACAAAGAATGGCAACGTCAGCTGAGTTAATGAAGTGCGATCGCGCTTGAGCATCTTTACGTTTTTCTGGAGGTATGCTGACAATTTCAATATCATCGCGTTCGTTTAAACGTGAGTGAATTTGCAATCCTGTGGTACCCTCTGCACCATCAATAAAAACTGTAGGTTTAGCCATAATTCCATACCTTTCCTGAAAAACTCGGAGATGCTTTTATATTTTCTCACTAATGTTGTCCAATTTCCACTATTAGTTATTCGTACAATTGGCTAGATTCTCGATGAATTAAATGTACTTATTGTTTTATTTCTTTGATTTATTTCAAATGTAAACTAACTTCGACCCAGATTTTATTATCAATCGATATAATTCACTCGGCAAAGTATTCTATTGGAAATATACCGCAAAAAAATTAGACTTTTTTTAATTAATGAATGATTAATTACACTTAATAGTTTAAGTAGCTTCTCAGACTGTATGTAGCGGTTTTCAGTATTTAAACAAAATCGATTTTATTTTAACTTGATGAAAACCACTAAAGCATTTAGATAAAAAATACAAGTGCTTTAGGGTTGACCAATCTAATCCATAAAAAATTTAACGAACATAATTCCTATATGAAATAAAAACCGATTTACTATTTTAGTTTTTATAAAGATATTGAAATGCGTGTACGTCCAAGCTTTTAAAAAAATAAAATAATTCGTTAATTTTAAAAGCAACGAAAATAAATTAAAATTTGATATTCGTTTATTTTATATCCAGATAATTACGAGAATTCATGACTTACTATGTAAATGGTTTTGTTGGAACCCCAGGTAGAACTAAGTGAGGAAATATAAAAATGGCTGATGAAAACACGACTTTAGATTTACTTGCCCAGAATGAAATAGATCCTATCTCTACTCCCCAGGTAGATAAATCTAAGGAAAGACCGTCTGATTCAAACGAAGCGCAATCTTTTATCATCAACAGTTCCGTTAACAACGGTAGTTTTGAAGGTTCTTTCTTTGAGGGAGGTACTTTTGAGAATTGGCGGACTATTGGTGATACCAGTATCGAGACAAAAGACATCGGAATTCCTCCTAGCGACGGAGAGTTCCAAGCTTTAATTACTAATGGTTCTAGCGATGCGGGTGGTTCGGTTGAAGAATCCGATTTATCTGATTTTCTAGACTTACCATCAGGCTCTCTCGATGCTGTGCTTAGTGGGGATGCAACAGAAGGTTCGGGAATCAAACAAACATTTAACGCCCAAGCTGGTGATATTTTAGAGTTTGATTTTTCCTTTCTTACCAATGAAGGAACCCCATCCTCAAGTTTCAACGATTCAGCTTTCTTCTCTGTTGGTGGGTTTACTCAGGAATTAACTGATACATTCGACTCTACTTTCTCCGATCAATCTGTAGAGAGATTTACTCAAGCAACCGAAAGTCAATCTACGAAAATCTTAATTCAGCAAGCTGGAACTTATGAGTTAGGCTTCGGAATTGTAGATTTATCCGATACTGTTGTCGATTCTGGACTACTGATTGACGATGTAAAGCTTACCTCAACAGGTGTGGGTCCTTTTTCAACAGAATCTTTAACAGTCGAAGGTGGTGATAATACTATTATTAATCCCGAATTTGATTTCATTCTTAAAACTAATGGATTAGAAACTGTTGGGGATTCTTCCAATCCCCTGCAATAATGATTAAATCCACGAAAAGGCAATAACAGGTTTTATCGTGGTTCACGTATGAGGTTGTATATAGCACTCCTCAATCATTGTTGATTATTAAGAAACCCGGTTTTTTATAAAAACCGGGTTTCTCCGCATGACCGTTCCAATGCAGGTTTAAGCAATATATTTTCCCGATTTAATTCGGAAAACGCGGTACTGTAAATAGAATTCACAGTTGAAATGGTAATATAATATTGGATTTACGGTCAGTTATTTTACTTAATACATTTCTGTAACAATTAATGGAATAATAGATTCAATCTTGTACTGATTGACCGAATCAATTTTAGATTTAGGATGTTGCTGAAGGTTAGATGTATCAGTTTCGATTACGTCAAACTTATAGGTACACCCAACCTCTCTTTTTAAGTGGGGCTTGCGTAAATTTTAATTTATTGAATTAATCTAAAATATAAAATTGATTGACCGATTCTTTTTCACGTTCATTGAAGATGAAATTCACGAATCGCTGGCTGTTTCTGACTATTGGTTTAGTTGTACTTGTAGTTTTTGGCTTCGGAGGCTATCAACTTGGGCGCTTTTTCTTACGCGAACCCACAGCAGATAGTGTGGCAAACAAAAAACCTCAAAAGGATAACAAAGTAAAAATAAGTTTGGGTAATTTTGAGGAACTTGAAGGTACACCTTATTTAATGGCACCCGTTAATTCTCAACCAAACGATCGTCAAGATTATTCTGAAAAAAAAGCATTAACTATCCGTAACTATTTATTTGTAAATGCTAACGATAAATCAGCACAGCGATTAGTGCCCGAAAATGACTTGTTGTTTGTGAATGCCCAAAAAGTAGTTCTAGAAAGACGTGACGATAAAATCGTCAGAGGGATGTGGTATGAAGTGGTTAAAGCTGATAGCAACAAAGATAAAATTTTAGATAATAGGGATAAGAAAATTATTGCCGTTTCTGATGTTTCGGGAAACGATTATACAGAAGTTATTGATGAAGTGGATAGATTCTTAGGTTCGCATCAAAAGAATTCAACCACTTTATTAGTTTTTTACGAACTTGATGGTAGAGAATACATCGGCGAAATTGATATTCTCAAACGTGTATTAGTTGAAAATCAAGTATTACCTTCGGTTAGGGAGTAGGAGTTGGGAGTTGGCAGTAGAAAGTGGAGAGTAGAGAGTAGAAAGTAGGTTGGGTTAAGCGCACGACTAATAATTTTCAAGTAGAAATTGATTGAAGCGCTGTAACCCAACATCTTTTTTCTCTAATTATCTCAGACACTGATGTTGGATTACTATTCATCTTTTTTTCCTGTCTAACCCAACCTACTTTTTAAACTACTGCATCATTTGGTTATTAGGATGAAAGTAATCGTAAATTTCTTGTGCCAAACGCGGTCCAATTCCGGAAACTTCGGCTATTTGCGCGGGTGTTGCTAAGCGAATGTAATCTATTGAACGAAAATGCGCTAAAAGTTGTTGTTGCCGATTGTGTCCCAAACCTGGTATTTCATCCAAGCGCGATCGCCTTAATTTTGCGGTGCGTTGTTGGCGGTGGAAGGTGACTGCAAAACGGTGGGCTTCGTCGCGCAAACGTCGCAGAAGTTGGACTCCGGGTTGTTCGGCTTCTGTTTTTAACGGTATAGATTCTCCTGGTACGAATATTTCTTCCCGTCGTTTGGCTAGACTGACAACTCGCACGTCTTCTAATAAGTTCATTTCTCGCAAAACTGCTACCACAGAAGATAATTGTCCTTTTCCACCGTCTATCATTACTAAGTCGGGAAAATCGGGATTACCCATTCTTTGCAATTGCGGATCTTCTATATATTTGCGAAAGCGTCTGCCGATAACTTCAGCTAAGGAAGCAAAATCATCTGAGTGACCGATTTGAATCTCAGGATTTCTAATTTTATAGTGCCGATAATGTTGTTTTGCCGGTAAACCATCGATAAACACTACTTGCGAAGCTACCGCATTTGAACCTTGAATGTGGGAAATATCGTAACCTTCGATGCGATGGGGCAACTCGGGTAAATCGATGATGGCGGTTAAATCTTGCAGTGCTAAAGTATTGCGATCGCCAAGTTTTTGCATTCTTTGCAATTCATAGTTGGCGTTTCGCTCTACCATTTCAATCAATTCTGCTTTAAGTTGGCGCTGGGGATTAACAATGGTGACTTTTCTTCCTTTACGCTGGCTCAACGCTTCCGCTAAAATTTCTGCATCCGGTAAATCGTGCTGAACGATAATTTCTGTAGGAATTTCTACTGAGTCGGCAGTTTGATAATGTTCTTCTAATACACGTTGCAAAATAGCTCCAAATCCAGCTTGTGCATCGGCTATAAACGCAAGTCTTCCTACTAATTGTCCGGCGCGAATCTGAAATAACTGAATGCAGCCGTGTTTGTCGTCTGCGGCTAAAGCAATGGCATCGCGAGAAATTGTATCATCTGGTAAAGATACTTTTTGGTCAGCATTTAACGATTTCAACCCGGCGATTTGATCTCTTCTACGCGCCGCTGTTTCAAAGTTTAATTCTTCGGATGCTCGATCCATCTGTTCGGTGAGTGTATCAATTAACTCAGAAGTCCGACCTTGAAAAACCATCGCCACCTTTTGTACAATTTTGCGGTATTCTTCCGGTGTAACTAATTGCTGACAAACACCCGGACATCTTCCCAAATCGTAGTTTAAACAAGGTCTGTCCTTGAACACCGGTTGCGGTCGTTGTCTTAGAGGAAATATCCGCTTACACAAATGTAATATTCCCCGTAACAAACGAGAATCAGTATATGGTCCGTAATATTTGTCTTTTTCTTTACCAAGTCTGCGTTTGCGAGTGATGAAAATTCTCGGATATGTTTCAGACCAAGTTATACAAACGTAAGGATACTTTTTATCATCCTTGAGCAGCACGTTGAAATGTGGCTGATGCTGCTTAATCAAGTTAGCTTCTAAAGCTAGTGCTTCGGCTTCGGTATCGGTGACAATAAATTCGATATCCGTCACCAGTCTTACCATCATTGCAATGCGATCGCTAAGTTTTTGCGACTCTCGGAAATAAGAACGAACCCGCGATCGCAATTTTCGTGATTTACCTATATATACGATGCGATCGGTTGCATCCCGCATCAAATAAACCCCCGGCTCTGGGGGAATCTCTTTTAAACGATTTTCCAGACGTTCTGGATTTTTTAACAGTGGTAAAGCTTCAGCAGATTTTGTCACAATTAAAGCCTGAAATTTTTGGAAATCGACCCATCTTTACTATTTTAGGTAAAATCACCTTTGTTGTACGCGGATTTTATTTTTATCCTCCAAGCATTTTATTTCTGGTGTTAATTCGATAATTCACTGCTTTACAGATGCTTTCCAAATACTCAATCTTGATACGTTTTTGATGGCAAAGCACGATTGTAATTACTATTTCTTCAAACTTTCTTGTCAATTAATTATAAAATATTGGAAAACTAGTAAGGATTCTTTTAAACCTGGGATTAACTTAATTATTTACATCTTAGCTAAAGCGATATAATATCAATTTTGACCCATTCCTTCGTAAATTCTCTACATTCAGGACTTCGATCATCATAAATTCGTTATATTCATCTAACTAAAATAAGCAAGATGACCTATTATTCCCAAAACCCCTAAATATTAAGAGAATCAACGGATTTATAGACTTGAACCAAATGAGTATGATTGGTATAAATCAAACTTACCCGTCTGTGACGAATTCATGTATAGTTTGATATTATTTTCCTCATTCGTACTCACTACCAATTTAATTTATAAAAAATATTTAAGGAGATAAAAATATGAATTCGCAAGATTTTGAATCCCAGTATCGTGAAACGATGAATGAAACGCTCAACGAACTGCAATCAGCTATTTTGCTGTTAGCGCAAGCTCAACGAAAAATCTCTATAATCGGTTCTTCCGTACAAAGCTTGAGTCAAAGTGTAGAAGAACATCTAATTCAGCAAAAATCCGAACGTAATCCGAATCAAATTATCGGTGAAAGTCAATTAAAGTAAATCTCATTTTTGGCTACAAGATAACTCTTTTTCAATAGCTTGGGTAAGCTCGGTAAGAATTACTGGTTTAACAAAATAGCGACGAGCGCCCAAATATATAGCTCGTTCGCAATCCGATTTAAAAGCTAACCCCGAAACTATAATTACGGGGATTTTTGCTGTTAGAGAATTTTGCTGCATTTTTTCTAGCAACAAGAAACCGTCAATATCGGGCAATTTTAAATCCAATACAACTAAATTTGGTCGAAAAGTTTCTACTGTAGAGAAAAACTTTGAACCATTAGCTAAGCCTTTAACTTGGTATCCACAAAAATTTAAGCAATCGCTCAGCAACATTCGATTCGTATCATTATCTTCAACTAGTAAAACTTTTTCACTGCAATGTGACTTGAATTGCTGCTCTACATTTATTAGCTGCGCTGTCGTTTTCATCTATCACTTTCGCTCACGAGTCAATGATTCGTAAAAGAATGTAACAATATCTAATTTTTAGATTTATTTGAATTTATACACTTAAATAAAAGTTATCTTGCCAAGAATCCTATCAACTAAATTTAGCTTAGCTATTGTTTGTGCTTATGATAAATATTAACTTATAACAAGAATTTAAGACAAAGTTAAACTCATCTTTAACATAATCTTAAATCTTCACGAGAATTTCATATTTTTTTTACAATACACTACCTAGTTACAACTTATCTGTATATTTACTAGCTGAATAATATATTTAGCGTAAAATATAATTCTTAATACGAAAACCGTTGCTAAATATATTAAGGATTATAAAAATAGTTTTTGTAAAGGATTCAATATTTGGGTTAATAAAAAATTTTGCATTCCTTATACAGTTTAAATGTAGCGACAGAAAATAGATGCACCTTTAATCAAAGATTTCGTAGATAATTTTTGAAATAAAGTTAAATTAAAGGAAATAAATCAAATTATATCAAATATTATTCTACGCAATTGTGGTGATAATCACTCAACTAATGTCTGCCTATTTTTTGCTGTTTGATGTTTTGCAGCAAGCAAGAAAAATGTAATTAATCCTAGCAGTGCAGAAGGTTCGGGAACCTTTTCTCTCTTAGAAGCTCCGGATAAATACACATTAGTATATAGCTCCTCGCCCTGCGATGCAGTAAACTCAGTATTGTATATTATGTGTTTACGTCCGTTGACAGTTTTGACTTGAGTCGTATTAGCAGCTTGAACCGATTCTATAGTACGTCTGGCTTTTTTCAAAAATGAATTATCGATTGAATTTGTATTATCGTTTTTCTTAAGTTTGTCGTAGGAATCAAATTCGGGAAAGGAGATACAAGAATCTGCTTCTTTGCACTTTTGTGTCTCTACCAAAATATCTTTTCTATCATCTGATGCTTGGTTGTCTGGAGTTTTTGCTAAATCATCGTTACTATTAAAATTTTTGAGCGAACCTGCTTGTGCTGGGGCTGTAGCGCTTGCACTAATTATCGTACCAAGTAATACGTAATTACGAACTTTTTTTATAGTTATTGTCATGGACGCAATCGCTCCTTAAAACTAAAAAAACAAGTAATTGATACTCCCCTTTGTTCTGAATGCAATTACATTACTCTTAAAGGATATTAAATCCGATAAAGGTAAGTATACTGCTTTCATCTGCGAAAAAATAATGCACAAAATATGTAATACTTGGTCAAGTTTAACCGAGTAACACTGTAATTGCCGATACTAATTCCTTAAATTTGTATAAACCTTAAATTAAGATTTAATGAACCAACTGCGAAAACTGGGATATCTTATTTACAGCAGCTTCTAAGACAGATGGTTCGCGAACTAATGCAAAGCGCACGTAACCCTCTCCCGACTTACCAAAGCCAGCACCAGGGGAAGCCGCAACACCCGTATTTTCCACTAAATCCTTACAAAATTGAATAGAATCTTTACCATAATGTTTCGGTAGCTTTGCCCAAACATACATTGTGGCTTTTGGCATAGGAACCTCCCAACCGATGCGGTGTAAAGCATTGACAAAAGCATCGCGGCGTTTTTGGAAGCTATTTACATTCTTCTTTATTCCCGATTGCGGCCCCACTTAAAGCGGCGATCGCACCATTTAAGATTCCTCGATACTGATTAAAGTCAACTGCTGCTTTTACCCGACGCAAGGCTCCAATCAACTCGCGATTACCAATAGCAAAGCCAATGCGAAAACCGCCCATGTTGTAAGACTTGGACAAGGTAAAAAATTCAATCGAGATACTTTTTGTCTTATCGGCTTGCAAAATTGAAGGAGCAATATGGTGTGGATTAGTTTCTTGCGCTTCCGGCTCGGTAAATACTAAATCCACATAGGGAAAATCGTGAACCAAAACAATATCGTGCTGCTGACAAAAAGAAACAGCTTTTTCAAAGAAAGATAACGGTGCGATCGCAGCAGTAGGATTGTGTGGATAGCTCAATACCATCATTCGCGATTGCGCTAAGACTGCGGCTGGAATTTGCTCAAATACAGGTAAAAAATCGTTTTCTTCCCGTAAAGGCATAGGATAAATTTGACCGTTCGCTAAATAAACTCCCCCGGCGTGAGAAGGATAGCCAGGATCGAGTAATAAAGCAAAATCCCCAGGATTTAAAATAGCTAAAGGTAAATGTGCCGTTCCCTCTTGAGAACCAATCAGGGGTAGCACTTCAGTTTCTGGATCTACCGAAATACCAAATCGAAGTGAATACCATTGAGATGCTGCATAGCGAAACTCTTGAGTCCCATTAAACAACAGATATCCGTGAGTACTCTTATCGTATAAAGACTCAGCTATGGCTTCAATGACATGGCTTTCTGCGGGTAAATCGGAAGATCCCAAAGACAGATCAATTATCTGACGACCATTAGCCAAAGCCTTAGCCTTCGCAATGTCCATATCTGCGAACACATTGGATTGCAGGGGTTCTAAACGCTTGGCAAATTGCATCTTTTATATTAGTTGTTAGTGGTTAGTTGTTAGTTGCTAGTTCTTTAAATTATCATTTTTACTAACTACTAACCACTATCTACTAATTACTAACTACTTAAATGAGTATCTAATAAATTCATCAATTTATCCTTATTAACAACTCCTTCACTTGAAGCTAATACTTTATCTCCTTGCATAAGTCGCAAAGCAGGAACACCTTCCACCTGATATTGCTTAACTGAAACTGGATTGGGGTCAACTTCCATTTTGACCACCTTAAGCTTGTCGCTATACTTCTGGGCAGCAGCGCTAATCGCTGGGGACATCAACTTACAAGGTCCGCACCAAGAAGCCCAAAAATAGACTAATACAGGCTTTTCGGCTTGCAGTACTTCCTGGTCAAAATTTGCATCGTTGATATTGTTTACACCCTCGCTCATATTAATCTCCACCTAATAGCATCTTTTATAGTTACACAGATTTAATGTATCCCAATTTGTTGTCCTGAAACTAGTAGCTGTGGGAAGAGGATGGGGAGATGGCGAGACAAGGGGACAAGCGGGCAAGGGGACAAGGAGAAAAATAATTGGTAATTGTTAATTGGTAATTGGTAATTGTTAATTGGTAATTGGTAATTGTTCACTGAAAAATCCCGCAACCTTATGGGCTGTGGGATAGTTATAAACATTTGAATTGAATTAAAATCTCAAAAACTACATTTGGTCTAATTCTTTGCGTAGTGATTCCAATTCAGAATCCACTGGTTCGCTGTTTTTCTTCTCACTTGCTTGACTACTGTCAGTTTGTTCTGCTGGTAGTTGGGGTTGGCTTGCTGTTCCGCTTCCTGGTAGAGTCATTTGTGCTTTTAAAGCAGCTAATTCATCATCGACACCGGAACTACCTTCTAGCTTTGCAAATTGACTTTCTAAGTCAGCACCAGCTAATTCTCCTGCCGATTGAGCGCGTGCTTCTTGCATCAACACTTTTTCTTCCATGCGCTCGAATGCAGCAGTTGCACCGCTGCTATTCATCCCAGTTACCATTCCTTCGAGTTGCTCTTGGGCTTTAGCTGCTCTTACCCGCGCTTTGAGCATATCTTTCTTGGTTTTGGCCTCAGAAATTTTGCTCTCTAACTGCATTAAGCTGCGCTTAAGATTATCAACTTGAGCGGTTTGCTGATCTAAACTTCCCTTTAGACTGGTTGCAGTATCAGTAAAGGATTTCTTGCGCTCTAAGGCTTGACGAGCTAGGTTTTCATCGCCCTTTTGCAGCGCTAGCATTGCATTACGCTGCCATTTATTAAGTTCATTATTAGCATCGTTATACTGCTTCTCTGTACGTTTTTGAGCAGCAATCGCTTGAGCAACCCCCTGACGCAAACGAACCAAGTCTTCCTGCATCTCGATGATGGCTTGATCGAGAATTTTTTCTGGATCTTCGGCTTTGCTTACTAAGTCGTTAAGGTTGGCGCTTACTACTCGTTTAACGCGGTCAAATAATCCCATAATTTTTTCCTCTTGAGATTTACGCTCTTGCGATCAAAAGTTAACTTTTTTACTACTTATATAGTTCCCTATTTCAGGGTAATCTGACTCTTCTCAATTAGTCCTCCCCATAACCCCCAATTCTTAAAAGAAATATTACAGGCATGAGTTATAAAATTTCATTTAACTACTGGGGAGGCTGTTGATTTTTTTGCGTACTACCCGGAAGTTGTGCTTTCATTGCCGAAAGTTCGGCATCTACATCATCACTTTCGCTTAAGCTCGCAAATTTATTTTCTAATTCGTCTGTGTCAGATACTGCAATTGCTTCTTGTTTTGCTTCTAATTCTAAAAGTTTGTCTTCCATTTTCTCAAAAGCCTTAAGCGAGCTGGTATCGCCAGTTTCACCAAGCATTTCTTGAAGTCGCAAAGAAGCTTCAGCAGAACGAGCGCGAGCAATATACATATCTTTCTTTGTTTTAGCTTCAGAGATTTTTAACTCTAAAGCCTGCATATCTTTTTTTAGTTTAGCGACTAAAGTTTTTTGTTGCCCAATTTGTTCTGCAAGTGCAGTCGAACTTTGTTGGTAAGCTTTACGTTTAGTAAGGGCTTCTCGCGCTAAAGCCTCATTACCTTGTTCCAAAGCCATTTGAGCGCGACGATACCATTCCTCTTCTGTAGAATGGGCTTGAGCCGCTTGTCGTTCGGTACGTTTTTGAGTGGCGATCGCCTGCGCTACTCCTTGTCGCATCCGCACTAAATTCTCCTGCATCTCATAAACGGCTTGTTCCAGAATTTTCTCTGGATCTTCCCGTTTTGCCGTCCAATCATTAACGTTTGAACGAAATAAGCGCCCGATACGCTCCATCAGCCCCATAAGTTAAGCCTCCATTTTTCAGTTATCAGTTAACAATTATCAATTATCAGTTATCAGTTATCAGTTATCAGTTATTTTAAAAGCGAGGAGAATAGAATCATTACAAACCAGAGGGTAGATACCGCAAGACTTCCCAGGCTGCGTTAAGTAATTCATCATCCAATCAACAAATAAATACCAATACAGTCCAGATTTAAGCAACTCATGCTTGTGTTGCATTCAACTGAAAACCCCTACATTCATCTTGCACAGATAATTACATTGTCAACTGAAGGCTCTTAATTGTTAACCCCTAACTCCTAACTCCTAACTATTTAACTGTCTGGTTCTTCTACCCTTGCCGTAATTCCCTTTTCTTTAAGAAGTTCTAAATGGTTTTTTAATCTTGTTTTGGATTTAAAAGCACCTAAGTAAACATATTTGCCTTCTGGAGATAAATATGCATCTGGAATTACCTTTTTAACCTCGGCTAAAGTATTGCCTGTATTATCTACGATGACATTATAAAATCCACCATTTGTTGGTTCTATTTCATCAATATTTTGAGGTGTTGTTGCTGCTTCGGTTTCGGGAACAGGCGATTCAGGAGCAGGAGTATTTGCAACGGGGGGCGACATCTGTTCCACTGTGGTTGTTCTTTCTACTGGAGCCGGGCTTGCAACAGTCGTTGGTTTTGCTACTGGGGTTGGTTTGGCTCTGGGGGTTGCCCCTGCAACATCATCAATACTATTTATATTTGGAAGCGCATCATTTGAAAGATTGGGATTTCTGGATACGGGGGGCGCTAATTTTTTATCGTTTGCATTTACATCACTAACTGTTTGCGTATTTTCACTACTGCCAATTTCTTGGTCGCGTTTAAACAATCCGCCTAAGCTCAAGGTCGGTAGGTCGTCTAAGTTGAAAATAATATAGCCAAAGGTGATGCTTGATACTAAAAGTAATAGCATCGAACCAATACTCAAAGGCGACAGCAGACTATCATTATTATTTTTTGGCTTTTTGGTTTGGGGCTGTTGTTCTTCTTGTAAGCTTCGCAGCAAAGCTTCGGAAGATTCTAAATAATCGTCAGGTTGCTTTGTTGTGTCATTCTTTGGCGGGGATATATTTCCCGGAGGTGTATTCCGATTAATATCCGCTTTAACAATGCTGCTTTGGTTTTGAGCATTCGTTGTCGTTTCAGGAAATGGTACTTGCTCTTGGCTAGAAGGATTTTGAGGAAGCGGAATTTCAGAAGTCTCTTTGTTAGAAGTTACTTTTGGGAAAGTTTCTGGAGCAGGAGGAGGTGGAGGAGGTGGTGTTTTAATTTCGTTCCCTGAAATGCTCGCTTGCTGCTGTCTAATATAAGCCGCAGCTTCTTTACCCGTTAAGCTTTGCTGTGACTGAACAGAGCCAGCAGTTATAGCGTTTTGAATTGGCGATTTAGCAGCTATCAAACTACCAAGACTTTTTTGAATTGGGGTTCTATGTGCAATTCGCGTTCGACGATATCGCGACAACTCTTCATCAAGCTGTACTTCCAGACTTGCCAGAGCCGCACTAATTGCCGGTTTTAGATTTGATGTTTTAGATGTTTGTAACCCAGAATAATATAGGGGGTTTTCACTCATAGCCCATGTGCCTCCGTACCTACAGCCAGATTATCCAATATGTAACAATTTTTTCGCGTAAAATTTAGGCAGGTTTCCCTGATTGAGTCGGTAGCCCCAATCCAGATCGGTATCTCCCACAATGCCGGGAAAAGCTTTTATCAAACCTGTCCCAATTTTTAGGAGTATAGGGGGGTAAAACAGATACCCGCTTTGCTAATCCTAGCGAAAATTATCATAGTTATATAATTTCACCAAAATGTAATTCCTGCCAAAAGGCTTATTCAAGATGTCTTTTCAATCAATTCCAGAAATTTTAGAACGACTCCAAATTGAAGCTTTATACCAGCAACAGCCTTTACAACGGTTGCTTGATTGTTGGCAAGAAGTTGTGGGAAAAGTTATTGCCACTCATACCCAGCCAATATCTATTGAACGGGACGTTTTGTGGGTTGCGACTTCGGGGGCTGCTTGGGCGCAAAACTTAACTTTTGAACGCCACAGATTGCTAAAAAAGCTAAACAAAATATTACCAACCCCCTTAGTAGATATACGTTTTTCTACCGCTCGTTGGCAGCCTACCAAAAAAAAATCCTCTACGCAACAAAATATTTCGTCCATAGAGCATCCAAGCTATTTAGGAAACAACGTAAATCAAAACCCGAATCTTCACTATCGACCCCTTTGCCCTCATACTGCTTTTGCTAATTGGACTGAAACAATAAAAACGCGATATTTAGATTTACCCCTTTGCCCTAACTGTGAATCTCCCGCTCCCAAGGGAGAATTAGAACGCTGGGGTGTTTGTTCGATTTGTGCTGCTAGGTCTTTTTGAATGGGGAGCAGAGAAACGTTAAAAGCATAATTGATAATTCATTGATAATTATCCCTCTTATCTTGACATCTGGGATAAACGAATTAGTTTGAGAAAGTACTCCTTAAAGCCGATTGTAGCTATGCTCCTAATAAGAAAGCAGGTTGATTAATCTCGATCCCTAGTTGGTTTGGGCATGAAAGCAATCGGGTACTTTTCAATAAGTTTGTTGCTTTTTCGTTACAAAAAAATTGAAAAATATGACACAAACATAAAGAGATTATAAAGCTATTTTATGATTGGGATCGTGAAAACTTATATAGACTCAAGGCTTTATCGGTTTATTCAGTATTTCTATCTAGGAGCAGAATAGGAGATGTAAATCAGTAGAGCATACGGCATTAAAAATGAAAAGCATCCAAACCTTCACCTCAGCTTGCCGAAATTGTCGTCACTTCTCACCAGTTGGTCGGCGCGGAGGAAATTGTCATCAACTGGGAGCGCCAGTACGTGGAAGTTGGAAAGCTTGCTCTTTGGCGGCTCCTCCCTTTGCGCCCTCATGGGAAACCTTGGAAGATGCTTGGATTTTGCCCGATGCTACCCCGTTGTTAGCCCATAGTTCTAAGAATTTAAAAAAAGAACGTGTAGAAGCATCAGTTGAGCAAGTATCTACACCCGTCAAAGCTGAAGCTTTATTGAGTTAAATTTTTGCGTGAGGAGAATTTTTCCCTTATTGGATAACTTGAACGGTTAATCAAGACAAAAATGTAGAGCAACTTTTAATTTAGAAATAATTTAACCGTTCTATACAAATAACGAATCGGTCTAGTTTATCTGAATGAAACGACCGAACAAGATTTTATATTTAAATAAAATTTGTTTTTAAAGTTTTTAAAATTTACTTGTGAGCAATTACTCACCCTTGCATTCACAAAAAATTGCACCCGTACTTTGCTGGGGTGCAATTTTTGTATTTATGACACGGGGGAAGAGGGGACAAGGAGACAAGGAGACAAGGAGAAAAATAATAATTATTAACTAATGACTCCTAACTCTTAACTCATAACTCCTAACTTTTAACTTTCAATCCAAAATCCAAAATTGAATTAGGGCAGCCAAGGATATTGACGAAAATCTGGCTTGCGCTTTTCTAGAAATGCCTGCTTCCCTTCTGCTCCTTCTTCTGTCATGTAGTAAAGCAACGTCGCATTACCAGCAAGTTCTTGTAAACCAGCTTGTCCGTCACAGTCGGCATTAAACGCAGCTTTTAAACAGCGAATCGCGATGGGGCTTTTTTCTAAAATTTCTTGTGCCCATTGAATACCTTCAGCTTCCAATTCTTCTACGGGCACTACCGTATTTACTAGCCCCATATCTAAAGCTTGTTGGGCGCTGTATTGACGACACAAAAACCAGATTTCACGAGCTTTTTTTTGTCCGACGCAGCGTGCTAAATAACTCGCACCAAAGCCACCGTCGAAACTACCAACTTTTGGCCCAGTTTGTCCAAATACTGCATTGTCAGCAGCAATTGTTAAATCGCAAATTAAATGTAAAACGTGTCCGCCGCCGATCGCGTAACCTGCAACCAAAGCAATTACTACCTTGGGCATGGAACGAATCAAACGCTGTAAATCCAATACATTTAAACGGGGAATCCCATCATCATCCACATAACCCGCTTTTCCCCGCACGCTTTGATCGCCACCCGAACAGAACGCATATTTACCGTCGGTATGAGGCCCCCGCACCAGTAAATAAAACTACCCCAATACTAGAATCTTCGCGGGCATCGCAAAAAGCTTGATAAAGTTCAAAAACGGTTTTAGGGCGGAAAGCATTGCGCTTGTGGGGACGGTTGATGGTGATTTTCGCAATACCATCGGCTTTATGATAAAAAATATCTTCGTAGGTTTTGGCAGTTTGCCAGTTGATTTGCATTCTCTGCTAATTGGTAATAGGTAATGGGTAATTGGTGATGGGATATTAATTGACCCTAGCTTGAGAATTTTATCGTAATGTGGGGACTCAAGACTAATTTTTAATTGGTGTAAGTAAGTAGGTAGGCACATAATAAATCTATCTATGTAACGAAATTGGTATTATTGATAAAGTATAAAAAATACTAAAATGCTTTATAAGTATGTCTAAATTAAAAGACTATTTAGCACCAATTTCCACAGTACTAATTAATGGTGTTTTAGCTTACTTTATCAACCAATTACCAGGGATTCGACCAGATCCAGACAAGGGAATTACGGGTTTTTCAGATACATCAATATTTTTGTTTACAGCTATTTTTACTGCTGTACTTTGCATTCTTACTTTTTTAGAAAAAGAATCAGCACAAAAGTCAACAAGCAGCAATATAAATTCACAATCTCAAAATATAAAATCAAATTGGATTGGTGGATTTTTACTATTTTTAGTGGGTGCTGTAATCTACGGGCTGCTACAAGTTAATATAATTCCGCAAGAATCTAGGACTGAGTTTGGGAACATATCATTAATACTATGTGGCTTTGGTGCAATAATACCGAGTTTTTTGCTCATTCCAAAACGGTGGCAAAATATATTACTTTTACTGTGTTCTGGAATTGGAGTTTTTCTCACATTCCACTATTTCAAAGTAGCCAATTTAAATTCAGCATTTATATCTTTTAGTTTCACGTTAATTTCTATTATATTGCTGGCAGCGCGAGATTTTCTAGTGCAGATAATTAGAGATATTGCTCTATTTTGGGAAGAATTACAAAATCGGCAAGCAACCGAAATCAGTGAATTAATTATCAGTAAATTAGAAGATTTAGCCTCACCTTTCAAGCGTAATTATTACAAAGCCTTAGAATATAAATGTCGAGATGATGAAACCAAAGGTTTAGATAACGAGTTTACTTTAGAATTACAAAAGGTATTTGTGCCTCTAAAAATAGCTGCTAACTACTCAGGTAATACAAAACAAGATATTATTCCTAGGTCACAGAATCAGTCTTCAGCAGAGACAAATGTTTGGGATTTTTTAGCCGCAAATAATAATAAATTAGTAATTTTAGGTAGACCAGGTTCTGGTAAAACTACATTGTTGAGACATTTGACGCTGATTTATGCTACCAAACAACAGCATAATATTAAACTAAAAGATAACCGCAAAGTACCGAAGTTAATTCCAGTTTTATTCTACCTGCGCGATATACGCGACGAAATTATTAGTCAAAATCCAACTTTAGAGACATTAATCCAAGAAGATATTAAAAATTTCAAAATCAATAATCAAAATCTCATTCCACCATCGAATTGGGTGGAGAATAAATTACAGCGAAACAAATTTCTCATCATGCTGGATGGGTTAGATGAAGTTGCAGATAAAAATCAGCGTCAGCAGGTTATAACTTGGGTAGATAATCAAATGCAAAGCTACCAAGATACAGTTTTTATTCTTACTTCACGTCCCAATGGTTATAGAGAAGTACAATCACAAATAACAGTTGATGAGTTAGAAGTTCAGCCATTTAATCGCGAACAAATTACAGACTTTTTGCAGCGCTGGTATTTACAAACCGAAATTAGAAGCCGTGCGGGACAATGCGATGATGGAGTAAAACAAGTTGCGGAAGAACAAGCAAATAATTTAATAGAACGGATTGTTAATAGTCGTCCTTTAGTAGCGATGGCTGTAAATCCATTGTTACTCAAAATGATTGCGACTGTTCACCGTCGGGGAAATGTGTTACCAGGGAAACGAGTCGAATTGTACAAAGAGATTTGTCAGATATTACTCGAAAAACGTCAACGGGCAAAGAATATACCCGATGTATTGACTGCTTCGCAAAAAGAATCGGTTTTGCAGGAATTAGCATTAAAATTAATGCAAAACTATAAGCGAAGATTTACATTAGCTGAAGCTGAAAATTGGATATCCGGGCAGTTAAAGACTTTACCCAATTTAAGCAATACTCAAGATTTTATTAAACATATTCGCGATGATTGCGGTTTGTTAGTCGAAAAAGAAATTGGAGAATATGAATTTGCTCACCTAAGTTTTCAGGAGTATTTAGCTGCGATTCAAATTAGTGAATTGAATCAAGAAAATATATTAATTCAAAATATTGATAAAACTTGGTGGTCGGAAACAATTCGTTTATATGCCGCACAAGCAAAAGATGCAACTAATATTGTTGGTCTAATTATTTATATGCCTTTACCATCAATAAATACATTTTTAGTAATAGCAGATTATGAAGAGGAAGGTTGGCGAATTGATAAAGAAGTAAGAAAGGAATTAGTAAATAAACTTGATGCAGGTTTAGAATCAGATGATAGGTCGATATTTAAGTTAGCTGCTGAAGTAAAATTAGCACGACGCTTAAATAATTTGGTGCGGGTTGATGAAAACTTAGAGCAAGATAATAGTTATATCACTTGTGCAGAATATCAGTTATTTATAAACGATTCACAATATAATCCTCCACCGCATTGGCAGAATAAAATATTTAAACCCGGAGATGCAAAAAAAGAGTTTATAGAAATAACTAACAGAGATGCAAATCGTTTTTCTATGTGGTTAACTGGAAAATATTTAAATCCTCAATTAAGCCAATTAGAAACATTATATAAACCGTTAAAAGGAAATGATACATTTCGCTTAGCTAAGGTGAAATTACCATCTCTATATAGTCAACTGTCAAATGACTTATATAAAAAAGAATGGCGAAAAGCCGATGAAGAGACTTTACGTGTAATGTTGCAAGTTGTTGGTAAAGAACAACAGACATATCTAACAGTAGAAGATATCGAAAAATTTTCTTGTGAAGACCTTTACACTATAAATGTATTGTGGGTGGTTTACAGTCAAGGACATTTTGGTTTTAGCGTTCATCAGGAAATTTACCAAAGTTTGGGGGACACTTTAGAATATGATGAACGAGTATGGAATAAGTTTGGCGATCGCGTTGGCTGGAAGAATGGAGGTTCTTGGTTAAGTCACGAAAATATTACCTTTGACCTAAATGCTCAGCAGGGACATCTTCCCACGCTATTTGGGGGTTTTGATGCCGATGGTGGAATAGTTATCTCTTCTCTCGCGCAGAGACTTGTAAACTGTAACATATAAGCGCTTCAGTCTTTAATTCATATTTGTAAAATAGAATATTTTTACGTAAACATAAGCTTTTCAAAAATTCCACCATAGTTTAATTCTTCCACTTTGAGCAAGTGCAGAAACCCACTTCAAAATACCCAGCGTTTATCATTCGTTTTTCAAATTCGCTTGATGGTAGTGTTTTAGTAGTAAATGCAGTTAATCCCTGTATGGTGTGTTTATCAAGCGTCATAACTTCCTTGATAAGAAGTAAATATTTTATATCCCGGTAACACTATCGCTTTTGTTATCAGGAAATTTAGCCCAAGTTTTAGAAGTATTGCAGCAAGGATTAAGTACGGTAGAACACCAAAATTTGGGAGCATCCCAATTTTGAATAAATACTTTATCCGACACCCTGTAAGGGTGCGGCTACAAAAACAAAGCCCACGAAGGTGGGCTTCGTAGTATTAGCCCCAGGCTTCTAGCCTGTAGGCTTTTTGCTAAATTGGGATGCTCCCAAAATTTTATCAAATAACCTTTAACCTTTAACCTTTGACCTTTTACCTATATTCGTGCTTCCTAAAACAATAATCAACCCCGAAACAAAAACTATCGGCACAACTGGTAAGAAACCAAAGGTAAAACTTGCTGGAATTATATTTAAAGCAAAACCGATTAATGCTGCTTCCCCTACAAGAATCGAAATAATGCAGCTAACCGGATTGATATTTCTACCATACAAAGCGGCAATAACTGTGGGGAATAAAACAGTTAATCCGGTAAAAGATTGAGTGGCGATTACCGAAATTGTCGCTGGTGGATTGTAAGCAATAATTAAGCCAATAATCGCCAGAATTACAATTAATATTCTACCGACTAAAGTTTGTTCGCGAAGGGAAGCATTGGGACGAAAATAAGAAATATATATATCCCTTGTCAGCATCGTACTTAATGCTAAAAGTTGTGAATCTAATGTTGACATAAATGCTGCTAATGCTCCCACCATTACAAAAGAAGCTATCCAAACAGGTGTATATTCTGCCAACATCATTGGTAAAACTTGGTCTGTTGCTTTCCCTGCTAAATTAGGAAAGGGAATATGTGCCCAAACCCCAATTAATACGGGACAAATAAACATTGTGGCGGTAATTATTGGATACAAAACCGCAGAAGCTTTTAGAGATGTAGGTGTTTTAGGAATATAAAACCGCATAAACATTTGGGGGAACATCGGTAAACTGAGAATCCACAAAACCATGTAGCTAAACCACTTGGATTTAGTAAAAAATTTATCTACACCCTGTCGGGAAAAAAGTTCTGGTAATTGTTCGTAAGCAGTGCGGTTGGCTTCCGTAATTCCTCCCAAACTATTAGCAATAGTTAATAGAGCTACAATCATCAATACAAACATTAAAATACCTTGCAAAACATCAGTTAATGCAACGCTTCGCATTCCACCCATAAATACATAAATGACAACTACAAACGTCAAAAGTATTGCTCCGAGAAAGTAAGGAATTTGTCCGTTTGTTAATCTTTCTAAAAGATATCCTCCACCAATAGGCTGCAAAGTTAAATAAGGCAATGTAAAAATCACCATTACCGCCAGAAATATTAGTTTAAGAGTTTGACTCCCCAAACGTTCAGCAATCAATTCCGAGGGAGTAATAAATCCTTTTTCTTTACCTAAAAGCCAAACTTTATAACCAATAAAATAAAATGATATGGCTACAAGTGCGGTTCCGAATGCCATCATTGGATAATAGCTAACGCCTACACGATAGCCAGCACCAGCAAATCCTAAAAAAGTAAAAGCACTAAAATTAGTCGCAATTAGCGTGAAAAATAAAACAATACTGCCAATTTTACGGCTAGCAAGAAAATATTCTTGAGGTGTATTATTTTGTTTTTTAAGAGTAGCGATTCCTACACCCAAACTTAATAATAAATATGCTGCAATAAATAGATAGGTAATCATATTTTTTTACTTATGGCTATTTTATCTAGTACGGCTGTGGAAGTACCTTTTTGTAATATTCAAAAAGAACAAATTAAAAAACTTTTGAATGCCAGAATCCCCAACTTCCGCGCCCATTATACTAATTTGATGGTGTTTTCCAAAAGTTGAGAGCAAATATTAACATCGTTAAAGAAATCAGAAGCTGTAAGCCGATAAAATATATCACCCAGGGAGGAAGATAAAAAACCGAAAATGATATTTCTGGTTTCCAATACCAAAAATCAAGAGAGAGAAAAAATATGATGCTAAACCAAAAAAACCAAAAATATGAACTCTTAAAAATATTCATCATAGTTACCAGTTGTTCACCAGTCGAGTGTTGATCGTCAGTTAATAACTGTCAATAAATCAGTGTAATCCGCGTAATCCATTTAATCCGTGTTCGTCATCTTTCCTAAATTGTCTTTACGCCATTTCGCTGACTCTTTACGATTGGTGCGTATTTCTAATACCCGAATTCCTTTACTAGGTAATGGATTGAGCTTATTAATTAACTCTTCCCAAGAAGTGATTGATTTATGTTCAACACCGTAAGTTTTACAAAGTTGAGCAAAGTCAATATTTTGTGGAGTTGCAAATAACTCTTCAAAAGGCGGTTCAAATTCTGAGATTGGCAGCATTTCAAAGATTCCACCGCCGTTGTTGTTAATTAATATTATTGTTAAATGTCCGACAAATTTGTTTCTAATTAAAAAGCCGTTAGTATCGTGAAGTAATGCTAAGTCACCCGTTAACATGACGCTGCTTTTTTGACGATGAGCGATTCCTAAAGCAGTTGATAAAGTTCCATCAATACCGTTTGCACCTCGGTTGAAAAATGGTTTGATGCCTAAATTATTCGGTTTCCAGAAAAATTCTACATCGCGCACTGGCATACTATTTGATATAAACAAAGGCGTTTTCGGTGGTAAAACTTGAGAAAGCAACCAAGCAGCTTTACCTTCAAATAATTCCGTCTTTTCTGCCAAAGTTTGATCGATGTTTTCTCTCACCCTATTTTCAGCACTCAACCACATCTGAAGATAAGAATTTGTGATTTCATCTTCTCCTTGTCCCCTTTCCTTGTCCCCTTGTCTCCCCATCATCTCTTCCACATTCATCCGTAAATGAACCACCCTTCCATGCAAAGCATCAATATTCTGATTCGAGGGTTCAATTATCCAGCGTAGAGGATTGTTATCATTCAACCATTTACGTAATACTTTGCTGGTAGGCATTTCCCCGATTTGGATTACTATTTCTGGGGTAATGGTTGCTAAATCATGCCTTCTTAAAATTGAATCGTAGGTGGAAACAATGTTCTTGTTGAGTGAAGCATGATTACGAATAGGTGATAATCCCTCTGCTAAAACAGGAAATTTTAAATAAGAGGCAAGTTGCGCGATCGCACTACAATATTTCTGTGGTTGTTGCGGTTGAGCAACTCCAGCAATGATTATTCCTCGTTTGTCCAGCCATTCTTGAGGAATGGGTATTTGCTTGGGAGTTATCGAATGTTGATATTTATCCGTAACTGCTGCAAAAAATTCTTCTGAGTTAAAGTTTGACTGTAATAATTCTAAAGTTGCTGCATTTAGATTATTTTCATCCTTAATTGGTGGTAATGGGTCGCGAAACGGTATATTTATATGTACGGCCCCAGAAACGGGATGAAGTGTTTGTTCGTAAGCGTATATCATCGTTTGTCGCAAATAAGCTAGCATTTCCATTGTTATAGAAGGTATTGCTAACTCTGCTTGCCAGTTTGGATAATTACCAAATAGTTTTAATTGGTCTATGGTTTGTCCGGAATGACAATTACGCAATTCCGCAGGTCTATCGGCAGTTAATAATAGTAAAGGTACGCGACTCAGATTTGCTTCCACAACTGCGGAATAAAAATTTGCTCCTGCGGTTCCCGAAGTGCAGACTACAGCTACAGGTAATCCCGTAGCTTTGGCTCTACCCAAAGCGAAGAAAGCAGCAGAACGTTCATCAAGAATCGGAATTACTTCTATATCGGGACATTGAGCAAAAGCAACCGCAAGCGGAGTCGAACGAGAAACCCGGACAAATTACAGCACAATTTAAACCTAATCGTTGAAGCGTTTCGGTAAAAATAGAAGCCCAAAGTTCGTTAATATTTCTAAATCCAATCGGCATGGGAAAATAAATTAACAATTATCAATTATTAATGAGGCATTAGGCATGGTAAAGAGTAGGAAGTAGGGAGTAGGGAGTAGGGAGTAGTGAGTTAGGAGTTAAAAGTAAACAGTAGTAAGTAGTTAATAATTTTCCCCATCTCCTTGTCCCCTTGTCTACGGACACTTTCCTCAACGGGGGGAACCCCCGCACGGAAGTGTCCTCCCCATCTCTCCCCATCACACAATCCCCCAATCTTCTCATCTTATGGACTGCATCTACTTAACAGGAATTCGCGCTTACGGTTATACTGGCTATCTAAAAGAAGAACAGGTGCTAGGACAATGGTTTGAGGTGGATGTAAAGTTATGGCTGGATTTAAGTATATCTGCTGGAACTGACGCGATTGAAGATACTATCGATTACCGTAGCGTTATTGGTTTAGTGCAAGATTTAGTCAAAACCTCAAAGTTCGCTTTAGTTGAACGTCTTGCTGGTAGTATTGCAGATTCTATTTTACAAAAATGCGATTTGGTAAAGCAAGTTCAAGTGATTTTGAGTAAACCTGCTGCACCGATTCCAGATTTTGGCGGCAAAATTACTATTGAACTGATTAGAAATAAATAGGGCTTGCTTAACAATTCTTGATAGCTCAAGCAGTTTATCGTATAACCCACTTTTATTAATCCACTACAAATAGAATAAAATTTTTTATCGATTGTAATTGCAACAGTTTCAACCATATTAGTTTTTTATAGATTCGTTGGTTAATTGATCTACCGTGAAAAAAAATAAGCTCGGAAAGTCTAATACTCAATTAGTTATTTTTATTTTTATGCCTTATTGCATATTTTCATATGGGGCAGGTATTGCCTATTCTTAAAGGAGAGGTCGATTTTTCTCTCATCTAACTTAATAAAATTTAAGGCTATATCTATTTTTAGTTTAAATATTGATACGGGCTTGACTATTAGAAGCTATAGGTAAAAACTAATTTATAAAAAACAACATAATTTAAGTTTATTTTCCCCAAAAGCTTTTGATATCTGAAAAGACAGTTTACAGTTTTTATTTTGAGGAAGAAGAATTTGAAAGTTTATCTATTATGACTTAAATATACATAGGTATGTATTAGAGGTTGCCGTTTCTGGTTGATAGCGATTTTTAATTGTTAGCAATACAAAACCTTGTTGTCTATACAACCCACTTTCAATCCGCGTTTGGTTCATAATTATGCATAACGATTTAAAGAGTAAAATTTTTTACTCTTCTTAAGTAAAAACCACAAGTGTTCCTATTTCCAATCCAAATAAAAAGCGATCGTTGTTTAGATATCTTTTATACAAAGCGTTTTGGTATTTATTAATAATTAGCTATAATGACTTTGCATTAAAAGTACAAAACAAGCAAATAAATGTCAAACATAACAATAACATTAGTCTAGGATAGATCGCTATAAATGGAAGAAACACAATTGTGAACCAAGAACAATGTGGTTTTCAATATTGGTTACGATCGAGATATTAAAAGACCAATTAGGTTGGTATTTCCGACAACTACATATCGAACGGTAGGTAAAACTTTCTATGAACAGCCTGAAAAGCTGAATTGAAGATGAAGAAGACCAGACTTTTTATCTTAGAAAAAGTTTACCTTAATTTTTGCTACAGCGTTCTGAAAGCCATTAATTTAATTGAAGAGGTAATTACAGAGTTTGTAAAAAGTATTAAAAGTTTAATATTGATTGATATTTGCTTGACAAGAGAAAATAGCAGGCAATTAACAGATACTATTCATAATCGTCATTTTATTTCGGTATTAGATTTAACAGGTAAATTGAAAAATACAAAAATTTTTAATCAACAGTTCACTTGCTCCTTCAAGCTTTTTACAAGAAGAGACTTACATATGGCTATCAAAATGCCTACCTACAATCGTCAAATACTCAAAGGATTGCAACAAAAAAGGCAACACTTAGATGTAATAATCAACAGTATGGGTTGTGGAGTAATTGTTACAGATGTAAATACTTGTATCGAAACTATTAATCCGGTAGCAGAGTTACTAACTGGTTGGCAGGTTTCGGAGGCTGTTGGTAAAGAGTTATTGGAAGTTTTCCAGTTGAAAGATGCCCAGACAGAAGAAGAAATTGAGAATTTAGCTGCACGGGTAATAAAGACGGGTGAGATTCTGAATTTACCAGAAAACTGTAAATTAGTTTCAAAAGATGGAAGCGAAATATCCATTGGAGATACAGTCTCACCCGTGCGCGGTGAAGATGGAGAAATATTAGGTGCAGTCTTAGTGTTTCAGGATATTAGTCAACGTAAAAAGACAGAAGCCGAACTTATACGCAATGCTTTTTACGATTCCATAACGGGATTACCCAATCGGGTTTTGTTCATAGACAGACTTACACAGGCTTTTGAACATAGTAAGCGAAGAAAGAATTATTGCTTTAGCGTTTTGTTCGTGGATTTAGATGGTTTTAAAGGAATCAACGATAAATTTGGGCATGGGATGGGAGATAAATTGTTGGTAGATATAAGCCAACGTTTAAAATGCAGCTTGCGCGGTGGCGATACTGTAGCTAGATTTGGTGGCGATGAATTTGCCATTCTCTTAGAAGATATCAAAGATGTTACTGATGCTACTAATGTTGCCCTACGCATTCAAGAAAACTTGGAAACGCCATTTGATATTAACGAGCGTAAGATATTGATAACCGCTAGTATCGGTATTGCTTTAAGCAACGCGAGTCACCAAGAACCCTTAAATCTGTTAGATGATGCTGACAGTGCAATGTACCAAGCTAAAGATGAAGGAAAAGCTCGGTATATTGTGTTTGAAAGAAAACCGTAATTAAGGTTAAAGGTTAAAGGTGAAGAGACTTTTAGCCTTATGCTTATTCATAATATTTTTCAAATTTCTTCTATAATTCGCAGTTTTGATTTGTACAAAATCTGCTAATAATGTAGTACCTTACCGCAGTACGGGTTACTTTCGATATCATGAATCTGCATAAGTATAAACTGGATACACCTACTTAATATGTAGATTAATTAAGAAGCTCTAAAATGCAGAACTTTAACTTTTATCTGATTTTCGATTGTAGCTTAGCCATTTTTGCCAAAAGAGCTATAATGTCCATACTTAAAATTGCAAATAAAGTTTAAATAAATTAATAAACACAAAGAAATATTAAGCGAAACTAGGCATCACGAAAATAATTGATGACAAAATACGTGGTGCCGATACATAAAAGTGAGCTTTGCTTAACGCACTGTTGTTTGATTAACAATCAATGTTGGATTTACAAGTGGTAAAAAAATTCAGAAAAGTATTGCAAAGACTCAGATTTCGAGTTGTGGCAATATTTCTTATAGTTGTGTTTGGCATGGCTTTTTTTTCGGTGCAGCCAGCCCAAACGCAAGAGCCGGTAACATTAAATTTATTAATGACAGCACCTGATGCTGAACCTTGGAAGCAGGGAATAATCAAAGACTTTGAAGCAAAAAATCCCGGTATTGAGATCAATATTATTGAAGGTCCCAATGCCACGGATTTATTAGAAAATATGTATACTTCTGCCTTTATTTTAGGGGATTCTCCTTATGACTTAGTAAATATGGATGTCGTTTGGACACCTAAATTTGCTGCTGCTGGTTGGTTGTTGGATTTGACAGATAAAATTACCGAAGCAGAATTAGCAGCATTTTCAAAAAAGGATGTAGAAGGAAGACGTTACAAAGGTAAACTATATGCAATCCCCATGCGGAGTGATGTGGGAATGCTTTATTACCGAGAAGATTTACTCAAAGAAGCCGGATTCAATCCCCCCGAAAGTTTTGATGATTTAGTCAAAATATCCCAAAGTTTAAAAGAAAAAGGGAAGGCTGATTGGGGTTATGTTTGGCAGGGTAAGCAATACGAAGGGTTAGCGGCGATGTTTGTGGAAGTGCTGCAAGGTTTTGGCGGTTATTGGGTTAACCCTGAAACCTTAGAAGTGGGATTAGATCGTCCACAAACAGTCGAAGCAATTGAATTTCTGAAAAATACGATTAAACCAACCGAAATTTCTCCTCCCGGAGTAACTACATATCAAGAAGAAGAAACTAGACGGATTTTTCAAAATGGGAATTCAGTTTTCTTGAGAAATTGGCCTTACGTTTGGCCTCTCGCAAACAAAGAATCTTCGCCTATTGACGGTAAAATTGCGATCAAGCCAATGGTACATACCAAGAATGGAAGTAGTGGAGCTTGTTTGGGAGGTTGGGCTTTAGGAATCTCTAAATCTACGAAACATCCCGAAGCAGCTTGGAAAGCAATTAAATATTTTACTTCCGAAGAAGCACAGCGAAAATTTGTCTTAGAAGCCGGATTTGTACCCAGTCGGCGATCGCTATTTCTCGATCCACAAATTGTTGCTAAATATCCCCATTATCCCCAATTATTAAAAGTCGTAGATAAAGCAGTATTGCGTCCACCCATCGCTCAATACGCTCAAGCATCCGACATTTTGCAACGCTATCTTTCCGCTGCATTGACAAATCGAATGACTCCCGAAAAAGCAATGAAGAATGCAGCATCCGAGACTCGTCAGTTGTTAGGTAATAGGTAATGGGTGATTGATAATTGGTAATTGATAATTGATAACTGATTTATGGAAACAATTCGGAGTAGAGAACAAAAAACGGCTTTAATTTTGTTAATACCAGCGATGGTTTTGCTGTTGTTGGTTTTTGGCTATCCTATTGTTCGTGCTTTTTGGTTGAGTTTGTTTACGGAAAATTTAGGGACGCAATTACAACCTGTTTTTTCGGGTTTAGATAATTACGGAAGAATGATGGGTGATGGTCGTTTTTGGCAGAGTTTTCTGGCAACGATTATCTTCACCAGCGCATCGGTAATTTCAGAGTTGTTGTTGGGTTTAATAATAGCTTTGGTATTGAATCAGCAATTCTTTGGACGCGGTTTAGTACGAACTACCGCGATTTTACCTTGGGCTTTACCTACTGCTTTAATTGGTTTGGCTTGGGCTTGGATTTTTAACGATCAATACGGTATCGCAAACGATATTTTACTGCGGTTAGGTTTTATTGAAACTGGTATTAATTGGTTGGGAGATCCGACTTTAGCAATGATTGCGGTTGTTGTTGCTGACGTATGGAAAACTACGCCTTTTATCAGTATTTTGTTGTTAGCTGGTTTGCAGTCAATATCTGCCGATTTGTATGAAGCGCACTCGATTGATGGAGCGTCACCTTGGCAAAGCTTCCGTCAAATAACCCTGCCACTTTTGATACCACAAATCTTGATCGCCGTTTTATTTCGCTTTGCCCAAGCATTCGGAATCTTTGATTTAATTTCCGTAATGACAGGTGGTGGCCCCGGAGGAGCGACAGAAGTTGTATCGCTTTACATTTACTCTACCATCATGCGCTATTTAGATTTTGGTTACGGTGCAGCATTGGTTGTAGTAACTTTTTTATTGCTAATTTTTGCAGTGGTTATTGCAAATTTACTACTCCGTCTATCTCGCACGAGTACGTGAGATGGGGGAACAAGGGGACAAGGAGACAAGGAGATAAAAAGAATTTTAACCTTTGACCTTTGACCTTTGACCTTTGACCTTTATATGTATTGATATGAAAAAAAATACTGTTAAAACAATACTGTTATGGATGGCGATTGTTTTTGTCATTCTCTTTAGTTTAGCTCCGGCTTTGTGGCAATTATTAACTTCATTTAAGGTGAATGAAGATATTTCCAAATTGCCGACAATTTATTTTCCGAGCCGCATTACTTTAAATCACTATGTAGAATTATTTACTCGTAATCCTCCTTTTTGGCGCTACATATTAAATAGTGCCTTTGTTTCGATTCTTTCAACGGCTTTTGCTTTGGGTATAGGTGCGCCTGCTGCTTATGCTTTAGCACGGTTGCGTCCGAAGGGTCAAAATATTATTCTTGCGAGTATTTTAGTTGTTACTTTATTTCCAGGAATTTTGTTATTTTTTGGATTATTAGAAATTGTACAGTTGCTGCATCTGGGTAATAATTATCTGGCGCTGATAATTCCTTATACAGCAATAAATTTACCGCTGACAATTTTAGTATTACGCAGCTTTTTCGAGCAATTACCTAAAGATTTAGAAGATTCTGCTCGGGTAGACGGTTATAATACCTGGCAAACACTAACGCAAATTATTTTACCAATGACTCTTCCCGCTTTGGTAACAACAGGAATTCTCACCTTTATTTTTGCATGGAACGAATTTATATTCGCACTCACATTTATTACCCGCGAAGGTATGAAAACAATTCCCGTTGCAGCCGCCCAATTAAGTGGTGCATCAAGTTATGAAATACCCTATGGCCCCATCGCCGCCGCGACAGTTTTAGGAACATTACCTTTAGTATTATTAGTTCTATTCTTCCAGCGCAAAATTGTTCAAGGGCTTACCGCAGGAGCGGTGAAGGGGTGAGTTAGGAGTTAGGAGTTAGGAGTAGCAAGTAGAGAGTAGCAAGTAAGTCACTTTTTATTATTGTCATAAATGTCGCTCATAGCTGCCCGTCTATTTTTACTCGCTATTCATTACTCATTACTCACTACTCACTACTCATTACTCATTACTCATTACTCACTACTCATTACTCACTACTCACTACTCACTACTCACTACTTTAATAATGTCCCCAATGCCCAATTCCCAAATAAAAAAATGGCTATACTCCAATTAAAAAACTTAAACAAAACCTTTTCTCCGAAAGTTGTTCCTGTAAAAGATATTAGTTTATCTGTAGAGGATAGCGAGTTTCTGACATTATTAGGTCCCAGTGGTTGCGGTAAGTCCACAACTTTGCGGATGATTGCAGGTTTAGAGGAGGTGACGCGAGGAAAAATATTTTTGGGAACTGAAGATATTACATACAAACGTGCTGGCGATCGCAATATGGCGATGGTGTTTCAAAGTTATGCTTTATACCCTCACATGACAGTACGAGAAAATCTGGCTTCGGGATTAAAGTTGAAAAAAGTACCCAGCGGTGAAATTCAAACCAGAGTTTCCGAAGTTGCTGGACTTTTGGGTTTAGAAGAATTGTTTCAACGCAAACCCGGACAACTTTCTGGAGGGCAAAGACAGCGGGTTGCTGTAGGTAGAGCTTTGGTGCGTAAAGCTGAAGCGTATTTATTAGACGAGCCTTTGAGCAACCTTGATGCATTATTGCGCGAAAGAGTTAGAGCCGATATCAAGCAGATATTTGCAGCCCAAAAAGCGCCAGTAGTGTATGTTACCCACGATCAAACCGAAGCGATGACGCTTTCTTCCAAAGTTGCAGTATTAAATAACGGTTACGTACAGCAACTTGCACCACCAGCGGATATTTACAATCATCCGGCAAATTTATTTGTGGCTGGGTTTGTAGGCAGCCCCCAGATGAATTTGCTTACCCTACCTTGTAAAGGCAACACAGCGATGCTGGGCGATTTTTCTGTTACCATGCCCAAATTTTCCGCTTCACCACCGCAAATTGTTTTAGGTATTCGTCCCGAACACGTTCGCGTTGCATTACCAGAAGATACGCAAACCGTAAAAGGGCGAGTATATTTAGTAGAAAATTTAGGTATGTACAAATTAGTTAGCGTGCATATCGCCAGTTCCCAAACAGAACCGCCGACTATACGCGCCTTGCTGCCCCCAGACCAAAATTGGGATAACCAAGAAATTACCCTTGCTCTACCGTCGGAGAATATTCACTGGTTTGATGTTGACTCCGGGGATGTGTTGCAGTGATGGGGAGATGGGGGGACATTATTAAAGTAGTGAGTAATGAGTAGTGAGTAATGAGTAATGAGTAGCGAGTAAAAATAGACGGGCAGCTATGAGCGACATTTATGACAATAATAAAAAGTGATTTACTTGCTACTCTCTACTCCCTACTCTCTACTCCTAACTCTTTAAAAACCTGTCCACTTTCGCTTTGACTTCTGGTAGATTCATGTAAACGTCTGCGGCTTCAAGTAGATTGCTGATGTTTTCTTCGGTTGCATTGCCTAAATCGTCGCTTAAAAGTTTACCAGTTAAGTGCTTATCAAGATTGAATTGTAAGCGTACAAGTTGTTCGTGAACTATCTGCTTGCTGATGTATTCATAAATATCGGAAGAGCCATCAAATAATACGCCAACAATTGGACTTGCCCACTCAAATAAACCCCAATTTCTAGCTTTTTCATAAGGAATAATTTGGGTTCTATCTCCGGTACCGATGGAAAGTACGCTAATCTCTTCGGGTGAATAACCGAAGCGTAATGCTTCTGCAATTCCACAACTAGAAGGATTATTTGCTGCTACTCCACCGTCAATTGCAGAATATATAGTTTTAATCGAATAAGTAGAAGTTTTATCCGGGATTCTATCCCAAGCAGGGCTTACCGTTGCTTTTCTAATTGAACCAATATAATTTTTAATAACTCTAACTTGTCCGCTACCTTTACCGTCAGTAATTCTAATTTCGGCGTTTTCGTAAACTGCATCAACGGTAGATTCATTGTCGCTAAAAATAATAGTATTTATACTCGCATCTTTGAGATTACCAATAACTCTTTTATCTAATTTATGTGCTGGGAAATAAGTCGGAGCCGATGCGGAAGAAACACATACTTCCCATAATGGAACGTTACCATATGGTTTATCGGGTCGCCAGCTTTTAAAAATAATTGGATTGCGTTCGATCGTGTCGTAAGATATTACTAATAACCTTGGTGAAGTACCAATATCAAATAGTCGTGTTTCTCCAAAAACTCCTTGTAAAACTTGAATTAAATCATTGTCAGAATACTTAGGGGCAGAAATCCCGTATTTTAATAGTAAAGGGATTCGTTGAACAGAAAAATAACTTTGATAGGGAAAGATACTAGAGCTTTTATTTTGGAAAAAATCGACAATATCTTCACTGTTGCGTCCGGTGGCGATCGCCGCTGCTACAATAGAACCTGTTGAAGTTCCTACGATTAAGTCAAAGTACTCATTTAAGGGTTGATTTATTTTATTTTCAATATTCGCTAACATTTTTGCCGCAACAATTCCTCTAACTCCTCCACCATCCAGACTTAATATCCGAAAAGGCATTTTAATAATTCTCCCTGTATGATTTATTCTGATGTATCGCTTAGTTGATAAATATATATTTGCCGAAGTATATTATTAAGAATATTGTTAATTACTGCAATAATAGAATATACAAAATACGGAATCAATGATAGTAAATTTGCAATCAAATTTTTAGCTGATTAATTATCTATGTTTTAATATCAGAATAAAGTAGTGCAAGCATCTTAATTAGACATAAATCTGAAAAAAAATCTATAATTTGTTATTAAACTATTTTTTGATCGGGTGTAGGCTTTAAATAAGAATAAAAAAAATTGTAATAGCAATTAGTCAAAATATATCTTGAATCAAAAAATATTGCGAAATATGTTTGGCGGCTGATAGATGAAATTGTGCGTTGAAAATAATATTTGCTAATTTGACAGCTAGTTTGCATAAATTAAGACTTGTACCACCCAAATAATAAATAGAGAAACCGAAGCTCCTAAAAAAAGCTGTTTGGTTTCTTTACAAAAATATTTATCAAAGGAGTAGTTCGTAGTGACAAAGCTCAAAGTATTATCAATAGCATCCGCGAGTGCAGCATTGATTATTTCAAGTACTGCACAAACAGTTAAAGCTGCATTTAACCCCGCACCGATTTATCAAGATTTTGATAGCTACAGCACAACAATTTCTGGAAATAACGATTTAGCGGATATTTACTTTCCCAAAACTAAAGATTTAACAACTGGTAAAAATTCCTTTCCCATAGCTTTGTTATTGCAAGGTGCGAATGTAGATAAATCTAGTTATTCAAAATATGCCAGTATTGTGGCTCGCTATGGTTTTGTTGTAGTTGTACCAAATAGAGAGCGAGAGATTCCACAACTTGGTGGAAGAGGACTTTTTGCTGAAACTTCGCAAATAGATGATGTCTTAAAGCAGATAAACACGGAAAAATCCAATCCGAATTCACCTATAAAAGGCATTGTAAATACAGATAAATTAGGATTGTTAGGTCATTCCTTCGGTGGTGCTGTTGGACTATCTGCTATTGCTAACACTTGTCTTCCAGTCATATGTGAAGGTTCCTTCGAGCAACCGGATGAATTGGTTGCAGGTATATTTTTTGGTACAAACCTCCGCAGGCAACCCACAGATGAATTTATCCCCATCAACAATTCTGGAATTGCTACGGCACTATTACAAGGAACTAGCGAAGGTATAGCCCTTCCTTTCCGAGCCGAAAGAACCTACGATAATATTAAAAATCCTCCCAAAGCATTAATTAGCATTTCCGGTGCAAATCACTACGGTATTACTAATACAAATAATCCTGATGGCCCATTTCCCGATCCTAATACACCAACAATACCTCAAGATGTCGCGGTAGAAACTGTTGCGCGTTGGAGTGGATTATTTTTACGCGCTAGCGTACTTGATGATAAAGAAGCTTTTAATTATGTATATTCTACTGGTGATGCATTAGATAAAAATGTCACAGTTACTAGCCAAGTAAAATCAGTTCCCGAAGCATCTTCTATATGGGGTTTGGGATTATTTGGTGTTGGATTTATGGTGTGGAAGAAAAAGAATAAAAAATAAATTTTTTCAACCTGTGTGGTGAGCCATCCACAAACAATCATCAAGTTGAAAGTTTTGAAATATAGCTTCAAAAGATGATTTCATTGGGCTACAAGCATACAGGCCAAAATTTAAAGATTGCTGTGTTGGTGCTGGAGGATTAAGTTTTCCTATTTCAACAGAAGTTTCACCCAGACAATGTAAATGGAAAATTCTCATTTGCTTAAAATCTGTACCATTTGGTGACGACTCAATTAAAAAATCTGGCCCTCGACGATTGAGACGATACCACATTGTATTTATTGTAGATATATCTGTTGTTGCCCAATCTGAATAGCCATGATTAGTAACAACGCTACCCAAACGCGAAAATTGTTCGGTTTCAAGTTCAATAGATGCTTTAAACCAGTTATCGCTATTAATATAAATAATGAAACCGCACTGATCAAATTTTGCTCGATATTTAAATGACGCTTGGGCTGTGAATGAAAAATTATTTTTACTATCAATTAAAAGAGCGGGAGCATTATCATTCCTGAATCCATAGTAACTACGCTGCCAAAAATCCGTGTTTGGTTCAGTTGTGATTTTCACAGACTGGTTATTTATTTCATAAGATTTCGGTTGATTGAGCCATTTAGCGGTAGAAAAATCAATATTCATAGTGTTTAATAGAATTAAAAAAGACGTTGCATTACAACGTCTCAAAAATAATACTACCAATTACCAATTACCAATTACCAATTACCAATTACCAATTACCAATTACCAATTACCAATTATCTATTTACCCTGAATATCCAAATCTACTTTTAATCTAGAATTCAGAGGTGTTTCTTCCAAAGTGTTGATATTTTTACCAATATATTTACTATCAGCAAGTAAAGAAAGTTGTGAATTTATAGGCATTACTTTATCAAGGTCAATTGTAGCTTTTCCTTTAGCGCTACTTCTAAACGTTTGTAAAGTTAAAATACCGTCCAAAGGTAATCCAGGATAGTCAATTACTTGAGTAGATTTTTCTTGCTGCTGTAAATTAACGTTTAAAGTTGCAACACCACCTTTGACATTTACTAATTCATAAGTAGTAGTTTGATTAAGATTAATTCCGTTGATACTAGTATCGGAACTAACCTGCCATTTTGCACCAGTTCCTACAGCTTCTGCTGGAAGTGGAGAAGATAATTGTTGTAATGAATTAGATAATTGTTCGACGAGAAACTTGATATTTACATCTACTGTAGACGGAATTACGTAATTAAGTTTTTTCGTTCTTCCTTGACTATCAATTACAGCAGAAGCACTAAAATTTTCCAACTGTCCGATTTGTTTGCTAATTACTTGGATTAGTTCCGGACGAGTTTGAGCATCACCTTTGATTTTGACATCGGAATAAGCAATATCATAAAAAATATCTCCATTAGAATCTACTTTAGTAACAGTAGAATCTAAAGTAATTAGATAAGCTGGTAACTTTGCTCTAGGCATTTTAAAATCACCAATGGACATCAAAGTGTCCTTGTTTAAGGTGACTTTTATAGTTTGTTTAGCACCAACCTTTGGAGTAAAACGCAATTTTTCTTTATTACCAGTTCCCGCACTAATCAGTTTTAACTGAGGTACTCTTGCAGCCTTATTCTTAGTAGTTTGCTTTTGAGTTTGGATAACTACAGAAGACGGTTGAGCATTAACACTTTTTAAATTTTGCTCTAATCCCCATCCAGCAAAAACTACAAAAATAGAACTAGCTAGAAATAATCTTTTCATGTGTTTTATCTATGATTACAATTTGAAGTATTAAGTGTACGGTACGGGAAATTGAAGACGAAATGATTAACTATTCTACCTTCAGATCGCAGAAAAATGTGCAGAAATAATTACAATCAGTTTTAACGAACAAGAAAGATGATAAACTGATGGATTACAAACGGTTGAATCTCGTTTTATTGACAATGCATCCCATTTAGAAGTTCCCAAGTGTGGGAAACAGTGAACAGTGAATAGTTATTGATTAATGACAACTAACAATTAACAATTCCCATGAGTATTATCGTTTTCGGCAGCATTAATATGGATTTGGTAGCCACAGCACCTCGTTTGCCGACTCCTGGGGAAACTTTGTTGGGAAATAATTTTTTTCAAGCACCGGGTGGTAAAGGTGCTAATCAAGCAGTCGCAGTTGCTAAATTAGGTATTACTACTGAAATTGTTGGACGTGTTGGCAAGCAAAGCTTTAGTGAAGAACTTATTAATTATCTACAAGCTGCGGGTGTTAAAACAGAGAATGTATTTATCGATCAAACCGTAAGCTCCGGTGTAGCAATTATAAATGTAGATGATGCTGGTGAAAATCAAATTGTGGTTATTCCTGGTGCAAATGGGCGCGTAGATGGAGAAGATGTGAAAAGACTATCGCGGTTATTACCTGGGAAGAAAGCACTTTTATTACAACTGGAAATTCCGATATCTAGCGCGATCGCAGCAGCACAAGCAGCACAAAAAGCGGGAGTTCAAGTAATTCTCGATCCGGCACCAGCACAAAACGAGTTACCAAAAGAACTTTATCCATTGGTAGATATCCTGACACCAAATGAAGTTGAAGCAGCACAATTAGTAGGTTTTCCAGTGAATGGGGAAGATTCAGCAAAGAAAGCCGCAGAAGTTTTACTACACAAAGGCGTGAAGTGTGCAGTTGTTAAACTTGGTGCAAAAGGCGTTTATTGCACTAACGGAACAGAAAGCTTTTTTACACCAGCATTTACAGTTAAAACAGTTGACACCACAGCCGCAGGAGACGCTTTCAACGGTGGTTTAGCAGCAGCACTTGCCGAAGGATTTTCGTTAAAGCAAGCAATAGTTTGGGGTAGTGCAGCAGGTGCATTAGCGGCAACTAAATCTGGCGCACAGCCTTCGTTACCAGATAGGGATGCGTTTGATAAGTTTTTGCAAGAAAATGTTAGTTGATAGTTGATAGTTGCTGGGGATTGGTAATTGATAATTGATAATTGATAATTGTTCTATAAAACTATGACTGATTTAATCTTGCGTCGGGGTAGATTAATTACATTTAATACCGAAAATCTAGAAACTGTAGATATCGCCATTAAAGATGGTAAAATTTCTGCAATTTTACCCAATTTAAAGGAATCTGCGTCTCAAGAAATCGATTTAGACTCAAAGTTAATTTCACCTCCTTTTGTTGAATCGCATATTCATTTAGACTCGGTTTTGACTGCTGGTGAACCCCGCTGGAATGAGAGTGGGGACTTTGTTTGAGGGAATTAAAATTTGGGGCGATCGCAAACGTGAAATCACTATCGATGACGTGAAAAATCGCGCTTTGACAATGTTAAAAGAGCAAGCGGCTCAAGGTATATTATTTGTCAGAACTCACGCAGATGTCAGCGAACCTCAATTAATTGCGCTACAGGCTTTATTGGAATTGCGGGATGAAGTTAAAGATTGGATGACTGTGCAGGTAGTTGCATTTCCCCAAGATGGGATTTATTCGCATTCGCAAAATGAGGTTTTATTGGAAAAAGCCTTGGAAATGGGTGCGGATGCGGTAGGTGGAATTCCCCACTATGAATTGACGAGAGAAAATGGTGTTAATTCGGTAAAACGAATATTTGAATTAGCAGAAAAATATAATCGTTTAATTGATATTCATTGTGACGAAATTGATGATGAGCAATCGCGGTTTTTAGAAGTCGTTGCTGCGGAGGCTATTTGCACAAAAATGGGTAGTAGAGTTACGGCAAGTCATACGACTGCTTTTGGTTCTTATAATAATGCTTATGCGTATAAATTAATGGGTTTTCTCCAACGCGCCCAAATTAATTTTATCGCCAATCCATTGATTAATATTACCTTACAGGGACGTGCAGATACTTATCCCAAGCGCCGGGGAGTCACCCGCGTTAAGGAACTTTGGCAAAATGGCTTAAACGTCAGTTTTGGACACGATTGCGTCCAAGATCCTTGGTATAGCTTGGGTACGGGAAGTATGTTAGATGTGGCTCACATGGGAGTACATATTTGTCACATGACGGGGCGTGAGGAAGTTGATGCTTGTTATCAAATGGTAACGGCTAACGGAGCTAAGACATTAAATTTAGAAGAAAAATATGGTGTAGAAATTGGAAAACCAGCGTCTTTAATTGTGTTAGATACTGTCGATTCCTACGATGCTATTCGCACTCGCATCCAACCGCGTTACGTTATCTCCCAAGGAAAAATAATTGCTTCCACAACACCAGCAGCAACCGATTTTTTATCAACAGGAGTAACGACAAATCAACCTAAGCCTGGAAAATCTGTATCACTGTCTAAGGTATTATAAATTGTTTATTCTGTCATCAAAATATAAGTTTTTATCTATGGTGTTCATAAAGAAAATAGTGCTATTAAGGTAAATTTAATGATATAAATGATATGTTTTAGCTTCTCAAAGTTGGTACTTTTGCAATATTTTTCCAACATTGAGTGAGTTTTATCACCAGACATAAATAAAACCAGAATGAAACTATTTAAATTGCTAGCATTAAGCTTAGTATTGATACCAGTAAGTATATTAGCTGCATCTTGTAATGAAAATACATCTCCAGCTAACAACGTCGATGCACAGGCTTCAAACAGTTCAGATAATTCAAATAATTGTATCACCGAAAAAGATGTGATAGATGCTCAAGAAACTTGGGGTGATGCGGTTATTGAAATTGGCAAAGCATACAAAGACAAAGGAGATTATAAAGAATTAGCAGTAGAAACTGTTGATAATCTATACGGTTACGATGAAGGAAAGGTTTTATTTAAGCCTACTTTAGCTTCAGAAGGACAGTTTCGTTTAACGGAGGAAGACGCTGTATCTTATTTTGTTAAAGGTAAAATTGCTGAAGACAAGGGATTTGCACTTCGACCGTGGAGTAAAGTAAGATTTGAAAATGCGGGTATCAGCGTTAGTTGTAGCGATGCCGTAACTATGGGAAATTACTATTTCACCGATGCTAATACTGGTAAAGAAACCAAAGTAGAATATACTTTCGGCTACCGCAAAAACAATGATGGAAAGCTGTTGATTGACTTACACCATTCCTCATTACCATTTAATCCCGCAGAGCAATAATTTTGTAGGGAGTAGGGAGCAATGAATAAAGCAAATATATTTATTATTTTCTTTTTCTTGCTCCTTGTTTTTTTGACTTAATGAATATAATTATCCAAAATTTACGCCAACAAAAATCTGTCTAATAATAGTAGTAATAAAAAAGTAAAAAAGAAAAGCATGAATAACTAAACTTATATCTCTCAAATTACGGTCTATGCTATTCATTTTTGTAAGTTTTGAATTTATTTCTCGTAATTCTATTAAAACTTCTTCTAATTTATGTTCGTCCATATTTATTAAAATAGTCAAAATATCTTTATTTAAGATAAATCGAGTATACAACGAATCAAAAATTTAAAATTAGGAACAACACAGTATTAATAGAATATTCACAAAAACTTTATTGTGATTTATTTGAATTTATTTGAATTGTTAATATTAACTCTACTCCCTACTTACTACTTCTTACTCTCTACTCCCTACTTACTACTCCCTACTTACTACTCCTTACTTTCTACTCCTTACTCTCTACTCCCTACTTACTACTCCTTACTCTCTACTCCCTACTTACTACTCCTTACTCTTTACTCCCTACTCCTTACTCCCTACTCCTTACTCCTTACTCTCTACTCCCTACTTACTACTCCTTACTCTTTACTCCCTACTTACTACTCCTTACTCTCTACTCCCTACTTACTACTCCTTACTCTCTACTCCCTACTGCTCTAAAAAAGAAACATGAGCAGAAACAACTTTCCAACCTTCTGAAAAACGCTGCCACATTTGACTTTGCCTACCTCGACGTTCTACACCATTGATAAATCGACGAAATTCAAGAGTGATTGCTGCACTATCTTCACCAAATGTTACTACTTTCAGATTAATTATTTCGCGCTCTAATTTAAAATTCGGACGGGAATTGCGAAAAGCTCGGATATTTTCGGCACCATACTGATTTTCTTTTAATCCAAGCCGAACAACGTTTGCTGAATCCCAGAAAAAATTATCCAGCACCGCAGTATCATTACTACATAAAGCCGCTTCATACTTCATATACAATTCTGTCAACTCAGCAACTAAGGCTGGTTGATTAACGATATTACTCATATTTCTATATCCAAAATTCCCCTAATTATGATACAACTCAAAACATTCTTAAATATTTACATATAGCCCCCCTTAAAAAAAGGGGGGTTGGGGGAATCTCAATGTCTAAACAACTCGTATTAATGGATCACGATGGTGGTGTGGATGATTATTTAGCAACAATGCTATTAATGACGATGGATAACGTTCAATCGCTTGGTGTGGTGGTAACTGCGGCTGATTGTTACGCACAACCAGCAGTTAACGCTACTCGGAAAATTCTTAATTTAATGGGATTTGATGATATTCCGGTAGCAGAAAGCACGGTGCGCGGGATTAATCCATTTCCCAATCTTTACCGACGCGATTCTTATGTAGTCGATCATTTCCCCATACTCAATCAACAGGAAACCATAACTACACCATTGGTTGCAGAACCTGGCGAAGATTTCACAGTGAAAGTACTGCAACAAGCAACCGAACCAGTAACAATAATGGCAACTGGTCCTTTAACAAATATTGCCGTAGCGTTACAAAAAGCACCCGATATCGAAGCGAAAATCAAACGTATCGTATGGATGGGAGGAGCATTGAACGTACCCGGTAACGTCGAGAAAAACTGGGAACCGGGACAAGATGGTTCTGCTGAGTGGAATGCTTATTGGGACCCCAATTTCGGTAGCGCAAATTTGGGATACTCAAATTGAAATAATTATGTGTCCTTTAGATATTACTAATAACGTCCCAGTGACATCAGAAATTGTCCAAAAAATGGGCAAACAAAGAAACTATCCCGTATCAGATTTAGCCGGACAATGTTATGCCTTAGTAATTCCTCAAGACTATTATTTTTGGGATGTATTAGCAACCGCTTATTTAGCAAAACCAGAATTATTTGAATTAAAAGAAATAGAAACAGAAATCATTACTGAAGGCAAGAGTCAAGGCGCAACGAAAATTGTATCGGGAGGAAGAAAAGTTTCTGTAATGGATAAAGTTGATAAACAAGCATTTTATAACTATATTTTGCAACAGTGGAAAAGATGATCCGATTTTGGATTTTGCGGAAAGTTGCGCGGTGAGAGAAGTGGTGTTGGGGTGTAGATTTTCTTCCCTCAAAACTTTTCTGCTCCAGATTTTGGATTGAAAGAGTTAGGAGTTAGGAGTTAGGAGTTGTTATTTTACCAATTACCAATGCCCAATCCCCAATCCCCCATTCCCATCTTACTTAATTAAATTCAAACCTAAAAACAAAGCCGCAACAGTACCAGCAACACAAATTTCACCTTTAACTATTTTTTGCAAAACTGCATCTACTGGAATTAAAATAACTTCGATTTCTTCTGTAATATCTAACTTGCATTTTCCCGTTTTCGTAACATTTTCAGCTAAATATAAATGTAATTGATTCGTATCCTTACTAGGTTTATCGTAAAAAGTTGCTATCTTCTTTATTTTTGATGCAACATAACCAGTTTCCTCTTCAAGTTCTCTAGTTGCGGCAAATTCACCGCTTTCTTGTTCCGGATTAAAACCACCTGCGGGAAGCTCAATAAAAAAATCACTTATAGCGTGTCTATATTGCTTAACAAAAACAATTTCTCGATCGCTAGTAATTGGTAAAACAATCGCTACATCTGGTCTAATATTAACAAAGTAATCATCAATTACCTGTCCGTTGGGTAATTCTATTTTATCTTGCCTGACTTTACACCAAGGATGGTTTAATGCCATTTCCGATTGAACGAGATTCCATTTTGTTAAGCCAGCCATAATTTCAATTAATAGGGTAGAAACAATAGTTTACTTGTAAATATTGGATATGGGATATGGGGTATGGGGCATCGGGTATCGGGCATCGTAAATTTAAAGCGGTAATATATTTATTATTCCTAATTCTAAAATTTCCTATCTTTTTCTCTGCAAAACTTGATGCTAAACCTCCGCTTTTTAAACAATATTATTTCTTATACAAACCGGACTCATAATAAACTACATGGATGAGGTATTTTATCCAATTCCCCATTCCCCATCCCCCATTCCCAATCTTCAATCTTCAATCTTCAACTATGCAAATCCAGTTAGAAATATTTACCGTTAATAAACGCTTTCCTTTAACTATTAGTCGCGGCACCACCGCAAAAACAACGAATCTATGGGTAAGAATATCAGAAGATGGGATCGAAGGTTGGGGAGAAGCATCACCTTTCAACGTCGGTAATTATCCGCAATCTACTCAGGTTATTCAACAATCTATAATACAAGTTACGCCAAGTTTACAAGCTTTACATCCGTCACAGCGTCAGCAAATTGAATTTTTATTAAACAAAGCGCAAATTCCTTCTGCTGCTAAAGCGGCGATAGATACAGCCCTACACGACTGGATGGGAAAACGTGTGGGCTTACCTTTGTGGCAAATTTGGGGACTTGATAGAAATGTCATCAAGCCGGTTTCGGTGACTATCGGTATTAGCTCTCCGGAAGATGCCAGAAAAAGGGTAAGGGATTGGCTGCAATTCATGGATGTGAAAATGTTAAAAGTAAAATTAGGCAGCCCCGATGGTATTGAAGCAGATAAAAAAATGCTCGATGCTGTACTTGAAGAAGCACCAACGCCGGATTTATACGTGGATGCAAATGGCGGTTGGAATTTAGAAGATGCCCTTCATATGTGTTTTATACTTGCCGATATGGGTGTAAAGTATGTTGAGCAGCCTTTGCCACGAGGAAAAGAACAAAGTTTGCTGGAATTGAAAAAGTCTTCCCCTATACCTATTTTTGTTGATGAAAGCTGCTTTACTAGTGTTGATATACCCCATTTAGCGTCATGCGCCGATGGTGTTAATATCAAGCTAATGAAATCTGGGGGTTTAACCGAGGCAATGCGGATGATACATACAGCACGTGCCTGCGGTTTACAGGTAATGTTTGGCTGCTATTCCGATAGCGCGATCGCAAATACCGCTCTCGCTCAGTTAGCACCATTAGCCGATTATTTAGACTTGGATAGTCACCTGAATTTAATAAACGATCCCTTTACGGGTGCATTTATTGAAGAGGGAAAAATTTTGCCAAATAATTTACCAGGGTTGGGAGTACAACGGAGTGCGTTTGCCGCTTAATCAAAAAACCGCCGTTCTATTACATGAGGGAATTCGCGGAACTCATGGAAAAACCGGGTTATCATTATTACGCTACAGTGATGCACCGATAGTCGTGGCGATCGACCGAGATTGTCCGGGGCAGTCTTTACCGGAATTGACGGGTATTAAACGTGATGTGCCGATTGTTGCCTCTGTAAAAGATTCACTTCAATTTAAACCACAGGTTTTAGTAATCGGTATTGCTCCTAAAGGCGGAAGTTTGCCAGATGATTACTGGCGTGAAATTAAAGATGCCTTGGTGGGGGGAATGTCAATTGTGAATGGTTTGCATACTCCCCTGGGTAAAAGTCCGGAATTAAAGACTTTATTAAAGCCGGGACAGTTAATTTGGGATATTCGCAAAGAGCCATCTAATATTGGCGTATGTACTCTCGCGGCGAGAAATCTTCCCTGTAAGCGGGTTTTGACTGTAGGAACCGATATGGCAGTCGGAAAAATGTCTACAAGTTTAGAGTTAAATCATACGTCGCGGTTGCGAGGTTTGCGTACCAAGTTTCTCGCTACGGGACAAACAGGTTTAATGTTGGAAGGTGATGGTGTAGCTTTGGATTCCGTGCAAGTAGATTTTGCTGCGGGCGCGGTGGAACAAGTGGTATTGCGTTACGGCAAAAATTACGATATTTTACACATTGAAGGACAAGGTTCCTTACTACATCCAAGTTCTACAGCGACACTACCTTTAATACGCGGCTCTCAACCCACTCAAATGATTTTAGTACATCGTCTCGGACAAAACGAAGTGATTGAAGGAGTCCCCATTCCCCCTTTGGTTGAAGTAGTTAAATTATATGAAATAGTTGCTGGTGGTGCCGGTGCTTTTGCATCGGTACCTGTAGTTGGAATTGCTTTAAATACAGCTAATTTTGATGAAGCTGCGGCAAAACAAGCAATTTCACAAGTAGAAGCCGAAACCGGATTACCCTGTACTGATGTAATTAGATTTGGTGGCGATAAGTTATTGGATGCGGTGATGAGAAGCAGTTAGGAGTTAGGAGTTGAAGAGAGCGGAGGGAGATGAGGAAGCTGAGGAAGCGGAGGGAGAAAGAATTTTTTTGTTGCCTCCCCTGCCTCCCCTGCTCTCTTTCTCCCCGTCTACTAATTCAACTAAGGCAATTAAGTTATATAAAATTATCGCTCGTTATTACAGGATTTAAAATTATTGCTTGTAACTAGTTTTGCTCATAATACCCGTAATTTAATTGATGTTTATAGGGTTAAATTGAGTTTTTCAACATAGAACAAATATTTTTTATACATAATGTCTACTGTGGAAGATTAAAGGATAATAGTGAAAAATATATTAAGATAGCAAGTGACAGGTTATACGATTGATATTTGAGGGTTATTATACAGTGCAGGGATAAGCCCTTTCCCCTTCTAAGATAAAACACGGTAGAATAAATTCAAAAATTCAATATAGAATTACTGTTTAGATATTTAACGGTTCCTTAACGACAATCTTCTCTGATGGGTAAGTTTATAATTACTTGGCCTTCTAACAGATTAGTCATTATACGAACTGAATTTTAAAATGTTCTTTGTCAATATTAAGGGCATTCTCAATTGCTGATAGGTTAATCTGATGCTCACAGACACGATTCTCCGTAATCGCTACAAAATTCTTAAAGAACTGGGACGCGGTGGATTTAGTGTCACCTATCTTGCGGTAGATATGGATTTGCCTGGAAATCCAAAATGTGTAGTCAAACAACTTAAAACTCGGCATTCTAATAACACAATTTTGCAGATTGCCAAAAAGTTGTTCGATCGAGAAGCACAAGTACTCTATCGTTTGGGTAAGGGACACAAACAAATTCCCGAAATGTTCGCGCATTTTGAGGAAAATGATGAATTCTATTTGGTTCAAGAATTTGTCGATGGACACGATTTAACCAAGGAAATCAAAACGCGCCATAGATTGAGTGAAGAAAAGGTAATTAAGCTTTTACAAGAAATATTAGAAGTATTAAGTTTTGTCCACGAAAATAATGTGATTCACCGCGATATTAAGTTGCGGAATATTATGCGCCGTCGTGATGACGGAAAAATCGTGTTGATTGATTTTGGTGCGGTGAAAGAAATCAAAGGTTTGGCGAAAAACCAACAAGGCGATGTCAATTCGACTTTGATTATCGGCACTCCCGGTTATATGCCAGACGAACAAGCTAATGGTAAACCGAGATTGTGCAGCGATATTTATGCGGTGGGAATGCTTGGAATTCAAGCTTTAACTGGGATGTCTCCTCGCGAGCTACCATTTAATCCCGATAACGGTGAATTAATTTGGCGCGATTCGGCGAAAATCAGCGATAGATTCGCTGAAATTTTGACGGGTATGGTACGCCATCATTTTAGTCAGCGCTATCAAACAGCAGCAGAAGCTCTAACAGCGCTCAAATCGCCGATAATTATAATACCAAACACTTCCTCGGCTTACGAAGCACCACCAGTAACTCTACCCTCAACCGTTCGTCAACCACGCCCTTTAGCACTTCAAACTTTAGGATTAGTTGGTTTGATGGGGGTTGGATTTGGTTTGGGAGTTTTTGGATGGAATATGTTTCAATCTAGTTCTAATGGAAATGAACCCGTTAAAACTACAGAAATTCCAGCTACTATTCAAAAGATAAATCCATCTGTAAAACCTGAAAATATTAAATTAAGTCCTCCTCCCACATTTTCACCTTCCGGCAATAAAAAAGATGGTAGTAATAATTATCCTGCTTTAAGACCTTTTCCTTTTCCATCATTTTTTAGAGATATTAATAAAACATCGAATCAGAAGGAAAATTCTCGATCGCAGAATAAGAGAAATAAAGCTCAACCCGTGTTGGAAAAACCATTACCCGTTCGGGAAAAAACTCAGCCAGTTCCGAAAAAGCCTGTAATTGAGAAAGAAAAGGTTAAAGAAGAAAAACCACCCACCTTTGTAATTGAGCAACCTGAAAATAAGCCAAAATCCTTACCTTCGATTGTTACACCTCAACCCGAAGATAAAAAAGCTGATGATTTGGAAAAATCTATAATTCCTGCACCACAAGAAGAAGCATCTCCATCAGATTCACCCGAGTCACAAAAAGATAAAAACAAAGATAATTTAAACCCTAAAACATCTTTACCTAGCGAATCGGAATCAGTTGGTGATGGAATTGATAAAGATGAAAATAATTTAGAACCTGAATCAAAACCTGAAAAATCGGATTCAGTCGATCGAACAACAGAAAATCCGATCGCACCACAACCATCGGATAAAGAAAAAGAAAAAGATCAACCTTCTTCCGAACAACCGCAACAAACCCCTCCTTCACCTGACACACCTGCAATAGAAAGTGAGTCTCCATCACCCAAACCAACTCCATCACCCGTACAAACTTCGGATACTAACGTCGTAGTTCCCACCGCCAAACCTTTATTAGAAGACAAAAACTTCTTTTACACTGTACCTACCTTACCAACTCCAATCCCCGAAGCTGAAGCTCAACCAACTTTGTCACCACAGCCAACTCCAACACCAGAAACTCAATCAGTTGCGACACCACAACCAACTCCAACACCAGAAGCTGAAACTCAACCAATTTTGTCACCACAGCCAACTCCAACACCAGAAGCTGAAACTCAACCTACTCCTCAAGATTCTGTAACACCAAAAGCCGAATTTCCAACTATTCCTGAAGTTGATGATTCTCCTTCACCCGAAACCGAAATTCAAATAACTCCTCCCCAAATTTCTACTTCCCCGTCATCAGGAAGTAAAAACATTGCAATACCCCAAGTTTCAGCGACTCCTACTCCATCACATACACAAGAATCCGGCTTATCCTTGAAACGGTTTGCTATTTAATAAACCTTAGAAAGCAATAAGCAGTTTTATAAATCAGAGGTTTGGATGATTAAATTCTATTGAAGTCATTCAAATTAATGATTGAAAGGCATATAAATGGGCGCACCTTCTCCACCATATAAATACTATCATTAATATAAGTATTTTTTTGTGAAGAAATAAAAATGTTTAGGGAGCGGGGAATGGGGAATAGGGAACAGTGGGAAAAAGATTTTTAATTTTCTCAACTTCGATTGGTTTGCACTAAGAGTTTTATAGCAATCCTAAATGATTTGCGAGAAATTGATAAATTAGCTGGCGGTTGAAACCGCTACTACATAAACTAAGTCCACCTGCGTGGACTTAATCAAATAACCCGCGCAGGGCGGGTTTTGTCTGTGTAGCCGCGACTTATAGTCGCCAGGCATGAATAAAATTTTACTTATTATTTCAATCCTACATCTACGTGTTTTCTCACGTTTAAATTCGGATTGCTATAACTCTTATGCTGAGGTAACTAAAGTGCATTATAAGGATAATGGGTATTCTTCCACGAGAGAGCAAGACGTTCCCACTACTTCCTAATTTATACCGCAAAGTTAAAGTAGCTTAATAATAAGTAAATTTTTTGTCTACTTAAGTAGAATTTATCTATATCGTATTGCTTCTTCCTACTTTCAACTTTCAACTTTCTACTCCCTCGTAAATTAAAGCTCCGATAAATCAATGTTAAATTACCAATATTGCTTTGCGTGAAATTGCGATCCTTCTTAGACTAGGAAATATACACAAATTCCGTTCCATAAAAAATTTGCTATGAAACGTCAATGGAAGTCATTGATACTTGCCTTCAACTGGGTATTACTCTCGTTGGGCACTTCTGTTTTTATTATCCTGACTCAATCTCCTCAAATTACTCTGGCGAAAGACGTACCAGTAATTATCGAAACTGTAAAAGAAGAAACTACTACAGATACCGATAAGACAAAACCAGAAGTATCTACAGAAGAAACCACCGATAAGAAAAAACCCGAATCAGAAAAAGCGGAAGAAGAAAAGCCAACTCCCGAAGAAATAGCTCGTCAGAAAAAACTGATTGAAGCAGACAAGCTTTACCAAGCGGGAAAAATCGCAGAAGCACAAAAAATATACCGTGAAGCCAAAGATTCTTTTACAAATACGAACGATATCCAGCCAGCAAAAGAAGCAATAGTTAACCCCGCCGAATTATCTCCAGCAGGTAAAGTTTATTGGAGAGAAGGGCAAGCAGGAATCGTCAGTAATTTACAAACTAAAACTTTAGTACCGTTAAAACTTTTAGTAGAAAAATATCCTGAGTTTATTCAGGGAAATATAAAATACGCCCAAGCTCTGAAAAAATACGGTCAAGAAGAGAAAGCTTTACAAGTACTTGAAAGAGCAACATCGCTTTATCCCAACCAAGCAGGATTAGTTAAAGCAAGAGTAAATGCCCTTTCAGAAGAGAAAAAATGGATGCAGGCTTCCTTAGCAGCGCGTCAATTTGCCATGCTCAACCCCGAGAGTCCCCAAGCTCCCGAATTTACTCAACTTGCAGACGAGAAATTAAAAAAATACACCTCTTATATCCGTAGAGAAACTAGAGGAAACGCCATCGCTAACGTGATTACAGGCGTTGTCGGTTATGCAGCTACAGGAAGTCTTCTCGGCCCCTTTTCCGCTCTTGACTCTACCATGCTGCTATTAAAAGGTGAGAAAGGCGTAGGGTCGTTCGGTAGCCAAACAAGCTAAAAAGCGGATGGAGTTAATCGAAGACAAAGAAGTAAACGCCTATATTAACGAAATGGGGCAAAAACTTGCCAAAATCGCCGGAAGAAATGAATTTGAATACGAATTCTTTGTTATACCCGATGATAGCCTCAACGCCTTCGCTTTACCTGGTGGAAAAGTTTTTATTCATACAGGGGCGATCGCCAAAACAAATTCGGAAGCAGAAATTGCTGGATTAATCGGACACGAATTATCTCACGTAGTGTTATCTCACGGATTTCAACTAGTAACGCAAGGTAATTTAATAGCCAACGTCACGCAGTATATTCCCTATGGAGGAGGAACCGTCGGCAGAATACTCACCTTCGACTACAGCCGCGACATGGAGCGCCAAGCAGACAGATTGGGAACAAGGTTGTTGACAGCAGGTGGTTACGCCGCTGACGGCTTGCGTAACTTAACTTTAACCATGAAAAACCAGCAGAAAAACGCTCCTCCCGCTTGGTTATCCACCCACCCCGGAGGTGCTGAAAGAGTAGCTTATTTAGAAGAATTAATTACCACCAACGGTTACAATCGTTACGCCTACGAAGGAGTAGCCAAGCATCAACAAATTAAAGATAAAGTTAAGCAAATAATGAAAGAAAGAGAAGAGAAAGAAGACGAAGATAAAGAAGACGAAGGGGAGAAAAAGCCCCAGGAAGAAAAGAAATAGGTTAGAGGTTAAAGGTCAAAGGTTAAAGGTCAAAGGTTAAAGGTCAAAGGTTAAAGGTTAGAGGTTAAAACTTACTTCCTCTTCTTCCCCCTCTACCTTGTTCCCTGTTCCCTACTCCCTACTCCCTACTCCCTACTCCCTACTCCCTACTTTCTACTCCTTACTCCCTACTCCCTACTCCCTACTTAAGATAGTATGCCAGTTGCATAAGTGTGACACGATCGAAAAACTCGCGAATCATTTATTAAAAAACTTCGTCACTACAACACATATACTCCCAATAATTTTATAGGAGGATGATTCATGTCATCTAGACCTTTGAAGCTTTTATTTCTCGGCGGTTTAGCAGTATCCGTATTATTCGGTAACGCACCTGCAATGGCGCAATACGACTCCTCAGACGATGCCGTTGTAGTACCCACAACCGGAAGCAGTAGAACTACCACAACCCCAACGGGCACTTCAACCACAACCAGAACCCGTACATCAACACCAACGGGAACATCAACCACAACCTCTACAAGCAGTTCTTCACAAAGAGTTGACACAGCAACTCGGTTTAGCTGTCAAATGGATACCAACGGCTATACCGTTATGTACTCTCCTCAAAGTCAACCAAATCAATTATTTGCTTGGGCTACTCCTCAAGCATTAGGTGGTGGTTGGGATGCACAAAGACGTTGCGCTACCATTGCTCAACGTTTAGAAACCTATCGTCCAGACGGATTAGTAGAACTTCGCACCTCAGCTTTAAATGGATACGACGTTTTATGCGTAACCAGCGAAGCCAATCCCTCTTGTCGTTTAGTACTAACAGTTCCTCCCGGAAGAGACGCTTTTCAAGTACGTAACGACGTTTTTCAAAACTTAGTTTCAGCAGACAGCGGACAGTCAACTATCGGCGTTAATACCTATAGAGGAGCCGGATTAGAAGACACGATTAACTTAGGTAGAACCTTACTTGGTAATGGTAATCGTGCGGCAGTATCCAAAGATGCCATTCAGCTAAAACCTTTCCTAGATAAGAAAGATGGTGGAAACGGCAAACTATTGAGAAACGTTAAGAAAACTACTCCTCAATCTCGTCCATCTCAATCAGGTAATAGATTGAATCCTAATTTATTCAGATAAGGGAACAGGAAACAGGGAATAGGCAACAGAAAATTTTATTAGCAATTGCGGTAATTAGAGTATAAAACCTCAGTTTAGATCCCCCCAACCCCCCTTCAAAAAGGGGGGCTTTTATATATCAAACCAGTACTCATTTTTTACTACAATTATTTTTAGCATTGCAATAAGCATAGAGAATTGCAATTTCCAATTTCCAATGCCCAATTCCCAATTCCCAAGTATAAAAATGTTCAGCAGACCAAAACCGATACAGCCAGAACCCGGACAAGAATCAGTATGGGATTTTCCCCGTCCCGCTGTATTACAAGATACCGATAAACACATTCAAATTATCTTCAACGGCGAAACTATTGCAGACACCAAACGAGCCAAGCGCGTCATAGAAACCAGTCATCCTCCTAGTTACTATATTCCCCCCGAAGATATCAAAATGGAATATTTAATTAAAACACCGCATTCGAGTGTTTGCGAGTGGAAAGGGATTGCTAATTATTACACCATTAAAGTCGGCGATAAAGAAGCACAGAATGTAGCTTGGTTTTATACCAATCCCACAGAAACATTTATACCTCTCAAAGATTATGTAACTTTTTACGCTCATCCAATGGACGCTTGTTACGTGGATGGTGAAAAAGTCGAACCGCAACCAGGAAATTTTTACGGTGGCTGGATAACTAAAGATGTTGTTGGCCCATTTAAAGGAATTCCCGGTAGTTGGGGATGGTGAGGAGAGTTGGGAGTTAAAGAGTTAGGAGTTAGGAGTTATGAGTTAGGAGTTATGAGTTAGGAGTTAGGAGTTATGAGTAAGGAATTAGGAGTAGCAAGTAAAGATTATTTTCTACCCCCTCTACCTTCTCTACCCCCTCTACCCCTTCTAAAATCCCATCACTTTCTCTTCCCCCGTACCTGAACTTTTCGATCGGTTTTCTGCTTCTTCACCCATTTCAAGAACTTCTGCATTTGCGGTTCATCTTTTAGCAATTCGGCAGTATTTAACTCTTTCGCTAAGCGATTATTATCGTACAGCGTATGAACTTGTTTATGGCAAGCAGCACAAATATTAATTCTGGGGCCGTGTTTACGATTTTTATGTTTGGGAATCAGATGATGAACCGTCAACTTCTCCAAATCGCGATATAGACAGCAAGCTGAACGCACAATTCACAAATCATAATCAGTTATCAATTAACAATTATCAATTAACAATTATCAATCCAAGATCAAAGGTCTAAAATACCAACTAGCAACTAACAACTAACAACTATCTACTAACAACTAACTATTCAAATAACAAATAAGTCCCTTCCAATCCTTCTAAAATTGTGCGGGTATTGGCTACCATCATCTTTTGATAAGTGTCTGCTTCGCTTCCGGGTACGCCTAAGTTTTCGCTAAAAAGCTGTCTTTCTGATATATTTATTTGTGATTCTTTAGCTACGGCGTCGATTAATTCAGGACTAATTGTAGGTTGAGCAAATATTGTGGGGACTTGAGTTTTCTGTAATGTTTTAGCTAATAGTTTAACTTTGGTATCTGATGTTTTTTCTGTAGGACTAATAAATCTCAAGGTTCCTGCTAATTTCAAACCATAAGCCCGAACGTAATAAGCCATTGAATTGTGAGTTGTGACTAAAATACGCTTCTTTGGAGGGATACTTTCAATTCTGGTTTTTATCCAACTATCTAACTGTAAAAGTTTATTTTTAGTTTTTTTCGTATTACTTTTATAAAGTTCCGCATTTTCCGGTATTGTTCTAGCTAAATTAATACTGATTACATCTACCATTTTCACAGCGTTTTTAGCATTATGCCATACGTAAGGGTCGGCAACTTTTTTACCGTTTCTAGTTATCATTAATGGTGAAGGTACGGCAATTTTCGCGACAGGTACTTTAGGAGCTTTGTTTTTGCTTGAAAGTATAAATTTTTCTAAGCCAGGTTCTAAATTGTAACCGTTAAAAATAATTAATTTAGCTTGATTTATCGCTTGCTGGTTGAGAGGTGTTGGTTGATAAACTTTTGGGTTAATTGATGCTGGAGTTAAGCAAGTAAGATTGATTGTTTCTCCGGCAATTTGTTTTGTTAAGTCACATAAAACACTGGTAGTTGCGACTACTTGCGGTAAATCTTTTTGTACTGTAGTGGTGGTTACAGTTGTTGTGTAAGAAGAAGTTTTATTGGAATTATCAAAATTATTACAGCCATAAACTGATACGCTAAAAACAATAAAGATAATACGCAAAACTTTGTTTAAAGGTAGTCTTTCTAACATAAACTTATGATTAGTATTTGTTTGATTCAGTCGAACACTACTTGTTTTTCTGATTTAGAATGATTATCATTGTCACTGGAACAAATATTTCTTCAGCATCAAGATATCGCAATGACTATAAATACGGTTAATGCATCTTCTAATCAAGTTGTTATAGCTTTGATGGGTAAAGGTGGAACGGGTAAGACTTTTACTTCACTGGGTTTAATCCAAAGTTTGAGAAAGTTGGATAAAGCTATGATTGTAGCGGATGCAGATACTAATAGGTCACTTTCGCGCTATCTTACTGCTCATTATTTGGGATATGGGGAAGAGGAGCTAAAGCAACTTGCGCTGATGACTCAAGCTGAACAGGATTTTTATGAGTTTCAACAATTAGATTCCGAGCAAACCTACCGCGATTTTTACGGTACTCCATTCGATCGAGTTAAGAATTTTTCAGTTGAACCACCGGACTCTTTTACTCACAAGTACATAAAACCCCTTGACGACAAACTCGCGTTGATGTCGGTGGGAACTAGTGCTATGCGGATGGAAGAACTTTATTCTACTCGTTGTTCTCACGCAACATTAAATCCGTTAAAAGCTTGGTTGGCTTTATCTACAAACGGGAATGTTGTTCTCGACTGCGGTGGTGGTGAGGATTCTGGTAGATTCGGTTTACCTATTGGTGCGAATGTGGTGGTTGTAGTAGTGGAAGCGACTCCCGATGCGATCGCGATTTCCGAAGATATCCGAGCTATCGATGAAGAATTGGGAATTCCCGTAGTTTATGTTTTAAATAAGTGCCTCAATCAGTTTCCAGAAGTTGAAGCTTTTGAAGCCGAACATCAAGATAAAATTTTAGGTAAAATTCCTTTTATACCTACAATCTATGGGAAAAATCCTCTAGAAGTATTTAGTGAAATTGAAGATATATTTACACCAATGGTTGAGAAGATTCTTGCTCAAAAACTAAGTTCTCCCCAGGAAAGATGGGAAAGAGTAATAAGATGGCAAGAACGTTTACAGCAGCAACGAGAAACGAATAAAAGTCAACCCTTTAGTTTTATTTCTTAATTGTTTCTTGTTCCCAGTCTCCGGCTGGGAATACATATCAAGAGGCTCTGCCTCGCGGTATATTAAGAGGCAGAGCCTCAAGTAATTAGATTCCCAGCCAGAGACTGGGAACCAGTGAATTACCCATTATCCATTACCTGCTTTACAAATTCCCAAACTTCGGACTCCACCAACCTTTTGCAGTATTAAAATAAACAGCTTCTTTGTGTTTCTTATCTTGCCGTGCTTTAGAATCCGAACACCGTAACATCGATTTCTTTTGTCCTTCTTTTGTATAAGCGTATTCTTCCAAAGGTTTTTTACATACTGGGCAGGGATACTTAGTGATTTTTGCTGGAGGTTTTTGAGCGGTAGGGGTTTTATCTGCTTTATCTGTTTGAGATTTGGGCGATCGCCACTCCTTACTATAATCGTTCCAAAATAAAACCACGTTTTCACAACCGCTGACGCATTTAAGAAAATATTTCTTTTTAACTTTGCTGCTCTTGATTTTTGCTAAATGATTGTTGCATTCGGGACAACGAGTTCTCGATTTATCGTATTTACGTTCAGCAGCAGCATAATTTTTCTTTCCATTTGATGCAGCGACGGGTACAGTTTTCGCTTTGACTAAAGCCGGTACAAAGTAATCTTGATTCCAATTTGTGAGATATTTCTGCCAAGGTTGTTTTCCTGAAGCAATGCGATCGAGCGCATCTTCCATTTGTGCGGTAAATTCTGTTTTTAATAAATCTGGTAAAGCTTTTTGCAAAAAGTCATCTACCTCTAATCCCAAAGTTGTAGGCTGTAAATTTGCTTTTGTTAACTGCACGTAACCGCGTTTTTTCAAAGTCGCAATTGTGGGAGAATATGTACTGGGACGACCAATTCCTTTGCGTTCCATTAACTGAACTAACTTGGGTTCGCTGTATCTTGGTGGTGGTTGAGTTTGTTTCTTCTCATGTCCGGCATTTTCTAAAGTTAGTATTTGCCCTTGCTGCAAGTTGGGTAAAAGCGTATCTTTACTTAAATTTGCCCAGTATTTAGCATAGCCGAGAAACTCTACTACCTGTCCCCTCGCTTGCCAAAGTATTTCACCCGACTTAATTATTACCAAAGTTTTGCTAAGTTGAGCAGGACGACATTGAGAAGCAACTGCTCTTTTCCATATCAATACATATAAACTAAACTCGTCGGGTAAAAGTTCAACTCGCAACTCCACGGAAGGACGAAATACATTAGTAGGACGAATTGCTTCGTGGGCTTCCTGAGCAGTTTTTTTACTGCGATATGTTGCCGTTTTATTTGGCAAATTCTGCGGATCGTTTTGCTCCAACCACTTACGCACATCAGCGCAGAACTCTGGACTCAACATTACCGAATCCGTTCGCATATAGGTAATTAAACCAGCCTCATACAGTTTTTGCGCTACCTGCATGGTTTTTTCGGGGGCAAATTTTAATCTAGAACCAGCAGCTTGTTGCAGCGTAGAAGTAATAAAAGGTGGAGGTGGTTGACGACTGGAAATTTTTCCTTCGTATTGGACAATTTGATGGGGATGATTTCGCGCTTCCGTAACCAAACGCTCGGCTTCAGCTTCCGAAAGTACGCGAGTCGATTCGGCTTTTTCCGACTTCTTAACTACCGTGTCATCATTTTCTCGATCGTCTTGCTGTGCTGTATCAGGAGCAGAATTGATCGTTCCCTTGTAAAAAGCGCGGAAACCTTCAGCATAATCAACCCAAACGCTCCAATAATCTTGAGGTACAAAAACAAGAATTTCTCTTTCACGCTGACAGATTAAATGTAGAGTTGCACTTTGAACCCTTCCGACGCTCTTTGCACCATTATTCAAAGCCCAAACTAACGGACTTCCCTTATAACCAACCAACTTATCCAAACAATCTCGGCACAATCCAGCACCAACTAGATTAACATCCAGCCTTCTAGGTCTAGCCACAGCAGCCCGCACCGCAGATTCCGTAATCTCCGTATAAACAACTCGTTTCGGCTCTCTTAATCCTAAAGCTTCCTTAAGATGCCAAGCAATCGTTTCCCCTTCTCTATCGGGATCTGTAGCTAAAACAACTTCTTGAACTTGTTTAGCCGCAGCTTTTAACTTACTAATAGTCTCCTTGGCTTGCTGACTGCGCGGAATGTAGCGACACCGCACATTGTTGCCATCCATAGTAAAGCCCAGAGAATCCTCACCTTCATTGCTGAGTTCTCGAATATGACCGCAACTAGCGCGAACAATCCATTCACTTCCCAGAATTTTACTCAGCTTTTTAACTTTACCGGGAGATTCGACTATTAACAGGCGTTTGGGCATGACATCAATATGTAGAGATGCAACTTGAAAAAGACTTATTAATTTTTATTTTATAGTACAGTTGTTTTCGATATTGTTATTTAAATTAAAAAAATTAACAAATAAGGAATTGGGAATTGGGCATTGGGGATTGAGCATTGGGTGATAGTTATCTTCTCATCTCATAATCCCTTCATCTCCTAACTCTTACTATCTTAACTCTTACTCCTATCCCGCTCTAAAAATACCTATCTCTCTTGTCTTGAAAAGTTGTTCTCGAAGAGATTGCCTCCGGCTCACATGGGGGAAACCATGCCACTTCTCTCAACGAGGGGAACCCGCGCACGAGAGTGGCTCCCCAAGACGAACACTTTATGTCCTAATAGCCCTTCGGCAACGGACACGCAATACCTACGGTACGCTTCGCTAGCCGCTAACGCTGCGCTCTGTGCATCTAGTAAGGTTTTTTAATCCATAATCTTCTGTGGGGAAGGGAGTAACTGTTAACTCTTTTAATCTAAAATCTAAAAACTTATAGCATTGTTATACTTCTCATTTATTAAAAAAAACTTAAAATTATTAGAATCAGTAAGCATTTTGATAAGAAATATTAAGCATATTAAATTCAAGCTTTCTGTCTAAAGTATTAATTATCTGGCTTGGATCTGGCTGTATGCCTTCCGATAGATGATAAAAACGAATGAACTAGATAATTAATAAATAGGAGCCGAAACATAATTACGAAATATTAACTGTAAAGTTTGTTAAATAAATGCTCATTTTCACAGTCAGTTTATATATACTTGGTTTCTATGAATGTTGAATATGTTGATCCCGGTGGGGTTTAATAATTAATCGCTCGTTTTCAAACTATATATTGTACTCTTGGAGGAAAAATAATGGCTTTATCACAATCAACTGATATGGGAAAAACCTACTCGTTACTAATGATAAAAAGCTTTTTAATATGGACTTTTACACTGGCAGTCTGCTTGCTGGTTGTTGGCTTTCCTTTAGTGGTTTTAATGGCTACGGTTGGATGTTTGCTTTCTATTGTTCTGCAATCGGTAATGCCAGCTAGCGCAGTTTTGGTTGTTGCAGGTAGCTTGATTATGTTTAATGTGTTGGCAGTAGTAGTTGCTGCTGGCGTGTTAACACTTCGAGGCGTTCATCCTACAGAAATTAAATGGTTAAGCTGGCTGCATGGAGAAGAAGAAGAATTAAAGGCAAGTGTTTATGCTGCTTGTCCTTTAACTTGTGAGGTAGAGTCATTTTAGTTTGTGATATGAAATCGTAGCCATCATTGCTAAATTCGACAAATAGTGCAACTGCCCGGTTTAACCGGGTTTTTTCATTTTTACGGGGAGTGTAGAGACGTAAAATTTTACGTCTCCCGACGATTCCGGGAGAAACGAACCCTTCAGAATTTATGCAATCGAGTATTAATAATCTTTGTCATTAATTTTGACGGATTCTTTTTCTTCCAAACGTAGGGAGACGTTATGTATAACGTCTCTACATTTCACAAGAAATATCTACTTTTGTGACAATCTACTATTGACGAATCACCCCTATGGTAATGACTATTGACTATTAACTAGTGATTTATGACTAATTATGAAGCGAGTTTGTATTATCTTAGGTACTCGTCCCGAAGCGATTAAACTTGCTCCGGTGATTAAAACTTTCCAAGCTTATGAAGGTTTGGAAACTCAGGTGATTTTAACTGGACAGCATCGCGAGATGGTTGAGCAGGTGATGGGATTGTTCAATTTAAAAGCCGATCGCGATTTGGAGATTATGCAGCCGAAACAATCTCTGAGCGATATCACTTGTCGTAGCTTGCGCGGGTTGCAGGAGTTATTTGAGGAAAGCGAACCAAGTTTAGTTTTGGTTCAGGGAGATACAACTACAGCTTTTGCAGCAGCTTTGGCAGCTTTTTATAAAAAAATTCCTATTGGTCATGTCGAAGCTGGATTAAGAACTGATAACATATTTAATCCTTATCCAGAAGAAGCCAACCGACGATTAATTTCTCAAATTGCACAACTACATTTTGCACCGACACCTTTGGCTGAGGAAAATTTACAGCGTTTCTGGGGTATTAGGAAAAGTTCACATGACGGGTAACACCGTGATTGATGCGCTGTTGAATGTTGCGAAAAGCGAACCTCCCTGTAACGTACCGGGTTTGGAATGGCAAAATTATCGAGTTATTTTAGCTACAGTTCACCGCCGAGAGAATTGGGGCGAACCACTCGAAAGTATTGCCCAAAGCTTCTTACAGGTATTAGCTAAATTCCCAGATACAGCGTTATTGCTACCATTACACCGCAATCCTACGGTAAGAGAACCATTGCAGGCAATGTTAGGCAATCATCCCCGAATCTTCTTAACAGAACCCTTAGATTACGGTCAACTAGTCGGGGCAATAATGCGATCGCACTTATTACTCACAGATTCAGGTGGGTTACAAGAAGAAGCCCCTAGTTTAGGAAAACCAGTATTAGTACTCAGAGAAACAACAGAAAGACCGGAAGCAGTAAGCGCAGGTACGGCAAAGCTTGTAGGAACAGATACTCAAACAATAATAGCTAGTGCAGCACAACTATTAAGCAATCGGGCAGCCTATGAAACAATGGCAAACGCAATTAATCCCTTCGGAGATGGCAAGGCTTCCGAGAGGATTTTGCAAATTGTGCGAGGTTTCTTAGAAGTTAAAAATTAGCATTAGGTTCGTAGTAAGGACTTTAGTCCTCAGAGCGCTAAAGCGCTTACTACAAACCTTGTTCATTCTTCATCATCATCTTCTAAAGGCAGCTCGATGACAAACTCCGCTCCGTTTCCAGGAGAGGAAAGGCAATATAAATTACCACAATGTGTTTCGGTAACTATTTGATGGCTAATTGATAATCCTAAACCCGTTCCTTTTCCTTCCGGTTTAGTGGTGAAAAATGCATTGAATAGCTTACTTCTGACTTCTTCTGGCATTCCAGGGCCGTTATCTGCAATACGAATGGTAACTTTGTCTTCGTCAGATGAAGTACGGATAGTAATAACGTTAGGATTTTTCTCAATCTCTGCGTAATTTTTGCCTTGGTTGGATTCGTCTAAAGCATCAATTGCATTTGCTAATAAATTCATAAACGCCTGGTTTAATTGACCGGAATAACACTCAACCAGAGGCAAATCTTCATACTTTTTGACAACTTCAATTGTAGGACGTTCGGCATTCGCTTTAAAACGATGTTGCAAAATCATCAAGGTTGTTTCAATGCCTTCATGGACGTTAACCGGCTTTTTATCAGCGCTATCAGTACGCGAGAAATTCCGCAAAGACTGCATGATATCGCGAATTCTGTCAGTTCCTAATTCCATAGAAGTTATCATTTTTGGTAAGTCTTCTAGGAGGTAATCTAGATCGATATCTTCTTGGAAAATTTCAATTTCGTCCGGTGGAGAAGGTACGTTAGCCTGATATAAACTTAACAGTTCTAGTAAATCTTCGATATATTGATTGGCTATGGACAAGTTACCCGCAATAAAACCAACGGGATTATTAACTTCGTGAGCAACACCTGCTACCAATTGCCCCAAAGAAGAAATTTTTTCGGTTTGTACTAACTGCGCTTGAGTTTGCTGGAGCGTTTGTAAAGATTCCCGTAGCTGCTGTGACTTTTCTTGTTCCCCAGAGTAAAGACGAGCATTTTCGATTGCGATCGCAGCTTGTGAAGTGAGCAGTTTAAGAATTTCCAAGCGCGAGTTTGTAAATGCACCAGTAACTTGGTTGTTTTCCAGGTAAATAATTCCCGTAAACTTACCTTGGTAGAAAATGGGAGCGCACAAAATTGATTTTGGTTGTTCCCGGAGTATGTAGGAATCTTCTTTATAAATTGCTTCTTTGCTTGCGTCGTTAAGTACCAAAGGTTGTTGAGTTCTGGCAACGTAGTGGATAACGCTTAAAGGGATATCTTTGCTGTCTTCTATAGGGGTTGATTGCAATACAACTAAGTCGTTATATTGGTCATTATCGATAGCTTCGATAAACAACTGCTCGTTTTTGAGCAAGATGAGACAACCCTTTTGAGCCGCAGCATTTTCGAGAATGATAGATAATAGCTTATCGAGGAGATTATCTAAAACGATTTCGCTGGTAATAGCTTCTGAAGCTTTCATTACCGTAGTTAAATCTAGAATACTATTACTACTATTACTATTATTAGTTGATGAGTTTAAAGCTCTTGAAGAACTACCAACAATCGTTTCGGTAATGTCTTGTTGTAATAGTGCGGTGGTTTCGCTACGAATAATTAAATTAGGGTAACGTTCTTCTAAATCTTTAACTTTAGCTAAAGCACCCCAGCGAACATAGCCGTAGTAAGCATCAGTCATGTAGGTTTTAGCAATCTTATCCTTACCCAAAACCAGATAAAACTGTGCCGCAAGTTCGTTACCCAATGCTTCCTCTTGGGTGTAGCCGTTTTCCTTCGCTCCGGCGATCGCGCGATCGTACAGATTCATTGCTTTAACTTTTTTGCCAAAGATCCGAGCTTTTTCGGCTTCCACTAAATCGTACTTGTGTTGGAAATTGCAGGCTGCATGATGCGCCCATTTCTTCATTTTCTTTTGATTTGCAGCGACTTGTTTGAGGTATTGCTTTTGTTCTGTGGATGTAACGTTTTTGTAATTCGCGAAGAGTGCGAGGGAGTAGTAGTAATTGTTGACGCAATACATTAAAAAGCCTGGATTGCTTTCTTGGTATTTTTCAGTTAGTTTAGCAGTTTGAATAGCTTCTCCAAAATTATTAAAAGAATAATTTAGAATGGTTTTACAGACATATATTGTACTTAACCAAGTTGAATTATTCCCTAATTCAAATATAATCTCTGCTTCACTTAAATTTTCATAATCTAACGAAAATTTATTGAATGAATTTCCTTTTAAATTTAAGATAGCCTGTCTAATTGCGCTTAAAGTCCAAACCAAGACCGTTATTTTTAACTTTTGTGTAAGTATTATATAATTATATATTTTACGATCGAGCGATTCTATATTTTCTCCACTAAAAAATGAGTTAATAGCTATTAGCCAATTAATGTAGCTAGCAGATTCTATATCTCCTGTTTCTAATCCACTTTGCATTCCTTCAAGTGCCGGTGCAATCATTTGTTTAACAGGCTCTTTAAAATGCCAAATCATGGAATTGAACAGGTTATAAAGTTTAGATTTAAGAGATTTAGAATTAAATTTTTCTAGTACTAAAAGACCTAATTTACCAAATCTGTATCCTTCTTCAATTTCACCAAATTTATCACATAGCATTGCACCATAAATACAGTAACCATAAGTGCTAAATTCGGAGTTTCCATATTTAACAGATAAACGAACCATTGATAATATAGTTAGTGGAAAGAGTAAAGATCCTGCCTGACTAGCGGCCGGATTAATTAGTATTAGAATTTGCATAGCCGCCAGTTTATAAGCGTCGGTCATTCTAGGCAAATAGGCTAAATCTTCAATTCTTTTTCCAGCTAAAGTTAATTTAGTCTGTAGAACCGATACCAAAATATAATGTATTTTTGGTTCAGCTGGTAATGGTACATTAAGTAATTTTAAAACATGAACTCCTAATTCCAAAGCTTCTGACATCAGATTTTGAGCAATACTACACTGGATTTGAATTTTATATATTCTTACTTGATCCAGAATAGTATTAGCTTTTCGTAATGTAAGCGTTCCTAGCTTTTTTGATTTTTCAAAGTTACCTTGTAGATATTCTGCTTCTACTACCTCTACGTATATATTTAGTAGGAGCTCATAGTTCTCTTGCGAATTGCAATGTGTTAAAAGTTTCAACCCTATATTTAAATATTTTATAGCAGTTTCATAAGCTGTAGCAGTCTTGGCTTTCTTCCCAGCTATTAAATTAAGTTTTGCTAACTGATCTTTTTCAGATTGTTCAGTTAATAAATCAACACCAAAGTTTAATTGATTAACAACATCTAAGATATTTTCAGAAAATAATTCTGGTGGCGTTTGCTTTAGCAGTAACTGACCAATTTTAAGGTGAGTTGCTTGTTTATCACATTCGGGAATAAATGAATACGCTGCTTGCTGCACGCGGTCATGTAAAAATCTATAACCAACTTTAGCAATATTTGATTTTAAATTTATTATAGAAAATTGTTGATAACTTGTATCTATATCACTGTCTTCTAAATTTTCATCAAATACTAAAGGAATCTTGTAAGCTTCACTCAAAGGTAGAATTAGCCCAGCTTGCAAGGCTGCATCTAATTCTTTAGCAGTACTTACCGAAAATTTTTCATTTACAATTGACAGCACATCAAGTGTAAATTTATCTCCAATACAAGCGGCGAGTTGCAATACTCGTTGTGTAGATTCTGGTAGCTTCTTAATCCGATTGGCAACTAGCTCTACTACGCTTTGGTCGGTGATACCTATCGCTTGAATTTCTTCAATATCCCACTTCCACATTCCTTGATTTTTTTCTTTATTTATTATGGAAGAAAAGGGAGTAAAATCGAATTCTAAAAGGTTTTCTTGGTAAAGTGTTTGCAGTAATTGACTTATAAAAAAGGGATTACTACCAGTTTTATTACAGATTAGTTCGGCTAGAGTGTTGACTCGTTCTGTACTATCATTTAAAGTTTCGGCAACCAACTGAGTCACATCTGCAATCTCAAGTGGTTGTAAAACTATATTATGAACAATGGCGTTATTTTTCTCTATTTCGTCTAAGGTTTGAATTAAAGCATGAGTTGAACTAACTTCATTATCGCGGTAAGCCCCAATCAACAGCAAATATTTTGTTTCGGGATCGGCAGCTAATATTTGCATTAAATTTAATGTCGCAGAATCCGCCCACTGTAAGTCATCAAGAAAGATAACTAAGGGATGTTCTTTTTGAGTAAAGATATTGATAAACTCAGTGAAAACGCGATTGAAACGATTTTGCGCCTCTGTTCCACCCAGTTCGGGTACTTCTGGTTGTTTCCCGATGATGAGTTCCACTTCTGGAATTACATCGATAATTACTTGTCCGTTTCCACCAACAGCAGTTAATATTTTGTTGTGCCATTGTTCTAGCTGAGCGCTACTTTCTGTAAGTAATTGCTGCATCAAGCTACTTAAAGCCTGAATTAATGAAGCGTAAGGAATATTGCGCTTGAATTGGTCAAATTTACCGCTGATAAAGTAACCACGCTTTTGAGTGATGGGTTTATTAACTTCATAAACTACGGATGATTTACCAATTCCTGAATAGCCAGAAACTAGCATCAGTTCGCGGCTTCCTTTGCTGACTCTTTCAAAAGAATCTAGAATTTGATTGACCTGAGTTTCCCTACCGTAAAGCTTTTGGGGAATGAGTAACTGACTTAATATATCTAATCGTCCCCCGGTTGAAACTCGATAATTGTTCCGGTGATTTCTAACTGTTCGCGACATAGCTCTAAATCGGCTAAAAGTCCTTTAGCGGTTTGATAGCGATCTTCAGCGTTTTTCGCCATCAACTTCACTACTACATTGGCGATCGCGTTAGGAACTTCTGGATTTAATTCTTGAATTTCAACGGGTTGCTTGGCAATATGACAGTGAATCAACTCTAAAGGATCGTTACTTTGAAAAGGTAATCTCCCGGTAAGCACTTCATAAAAAGTTATGCCCAGTGAATAAAAATCGCTGCGATAGTCAAGAGCGCGATTCATTCTCCCGGTTTGTTCTGGGGACATATATGTTAATGTCCCTTCAAGTTGATTGGGGTTAGTTAATTGCAGATTTTCATTACTGAGTCTTGAAGCGATACTAAAGTCAGTAAGCTTAACTTCTCCTGTTTTAGGATTGACAATGATATTATCTGCTTTGATATCTTTATGAATAATTTTATGAGAATGCAGCGATACCAAAGCTTTTGCTAATTGCACTGCAATACTTAAAAATTCTATAAATTCTAATTTACGGTTAAAAAGTACTTGCTTAAGAGATTGTCCGCCAAAGTCCTCTAATACCAGCACCAAGCGATTTTGGTCGGTTTCAAGCCTTAATATCTTGACAACACCTTCTAAATCAAGGTTTTCAGTAACTTTATATTCGTGTTTGAGTCGTGTAATCGCATCCAAAGCAGGATAATCATCTTTAAGAATTTTAAGAATGACTTTTTGCTGGTTTAGCTGCGATGTACCCCGATAAATAATAGTGTTGATTCCCTCGTATATGACTTCCGTAATGTCATAACCGGGAACCAAGGTAGATGTGAGCATTACACAATCCTTCCTAGAAGAGTATAAATGTGTTCGTATATTTAGGGTTCCCCAATATTCAGCTTTTTAAACATCGATAGAAGGAATTTTGTTGAAAGTTTAAAATATATTGTTAGCAACAGCAAAATATTGATATGTACACTTAACAAATAATGCCCTCAGACTATAAGTCTGGGGCTAGGAAATCAAAGTATACCGATTAAGCAAGTATCAAAGATTTTTTTTCGGGATTTGTTTCTATATAAACATTTTCTATCGAGTTAGTTTGTGCATAAACCATTAGTTCATTAAAACATTCAGAAAAAGCTGAAAATACTGTATTGACTATCTCAAAAGCTGTTTCTTTTTGTTTTGGTGTTAGTTCTAAATCATCAATGAATAAATGTGTACTGCCAGTAATGATTGCATGACTCTTTTCGGCTTCTACATGATGATTGTTTAAATACAAATAATCTCTAGAAGTAATTTGTTCAAGCTCTTGAGCAACTATAGCTGTTAATGGTAAACCTATATTTGATGTTCCTTCTATAGCTTCAATAATTATTAGTCTCAAAATAGGATCTTGAAAGGAACTACATAAAGAAAATAGTTGATATGATAGTTGACGTGTTTTTTGTGTTGATTCACTCCAGAAAAAATTTATTGTATCAATAAAATTGAGTCTATGATTAAAATCAAGCTTTTCAATGTCTTCCAAAAACCATATCCAATGATAATCTTCTTCGTAAGTATGCTTATTGATTATTTTTTGAATCGGATTATCGCTAGGCTCTTGACGGAGAACGTATTTATTCAATTCTGATAAACTCATTGTGACATGAGTAAAACAAGGTACCCAAATTAGTCTTTGTCTTGGATCTATACTCTTATCTAGTAAATATTCAAAAAACGGTAAATTCGCAAATTCTTGCTTTTTCTGTTCAATCAGTTCTAAAACTTCTTTCATTTTAATTCTCTAAGGTCAAGGTACAATCTTCTTTGATTAAAGATGGTATTTGCACTAATCCCTGACACTATCTTCTAATAACTGCAATATTCACCTAAAAAATGTGAATATTAAATTATTAAAGGATTCCACAATGAGAACTTTTAAAACAACAGTACCTAACATCAACTAACTTTTACGAAACTACTGCACTAAACAGTATTCAGTTTTAGCAGTCTTGTTTTAGCTTTCTAACTAATTACTAAGTGTGGCAGAATATTTTTGAAATGGGTAGGGGTTTAGAGTAATCTTTATTAAAAGAAAAATAATTAGAATAAATACGGACAGCTCAATCAGCTATTAACTTAGATAATATGGTTTAATTCAGATCAATTTCAGAGAATATACTGAAGGTTTACTATTTCTCTACCAAAAATAATTAATTTTTTAATTAACCGTTATCAATTGTTAGATAGATCCCACATCTGATTTTAGATTCTGGATTTAGGTGTGTTGTCAAAGGATTAAAGCCCTCACCCTCGAAGGGTAGGGCTACAATTACAAAGCCCACCTGCGTGGGCTAATATCACATCCGCCGCCATTGCTTGTAAATGAGAAGAGATTTGTAGTTGCGCTTTAGCGCTTCTTATAGGAGGCGAAGACGGCGCAACTACGAACCTTTTTAAACTTGATATAAGAAGCCTAATTTTTCCTAACCCGCGCAGGCGGGCTTCGTTTCTGTAGCCCCACCCTTCGAGGGTGAGGGCGATTATCTATCAAGACTTCACAGCCACATCTTTATCTTTTTCTTTTTTCTCTTCTTCTTCCGGTAAACCTAACATCGAACGATACAAACTTACATACTTCTTAGCTGAAAGCTCCCAACTGAAATTCTGATTCATACCTCGTTGCTGCAATTCTTGCCATTGCGGTTTGAAGCGGAAGCCCTCCCATGCTCGTACCATGCAGGTATATTGGTCTAACGCTTCGTAACGGTCGAAACAATAACCCGTACCTGCGTTATTCGTTGGATCGTGATGGGATACTGTATCTACCAATCCCCCTGTACGGCGTACAATCGGCACACAACCGTAACGCATCGCTAGCATTTGACTGATACCGCAGGGTTCAAAACGACTGGGCATTAAGAATGCATCGCTACCAGCGTAAATGCGACGAGCTAAAGCATCGTTATATAGTATGTAGCTTGCCATTCTTCCGGGAAAACGAGATGCCATTTGCCACAGTTGGGTTTCGTAATTTCTGTCTCCAGTTCCTAATACTATGAATTGAGCATCTGTATAGGATAAAAATTTATCAAGAACCTGCAACATTAAATCAATGCCTTTCTGTTCTACTAAACGGGATACCATCCCAATTAAAAAGGCTTTGCTATTAACTTCTAATCCCAATTCTTCCTGTAAAGCGATTTTATTCGGCTTGCGTTTCTCTAAACTTTTACTAGTGAATTTCTGTTCAATATACTTATCTGTTTCTGGGTTGTAAACTTCGGTATCTATACCATTAACAATACCCGATAATTTACCGCTAATAAATGACAGCAACCCCTCCAAGGTTTCGCCATAATCAGCCGTCTTAATTTGGTCGGCATAAGTTGGAGAAACCGTAGTTACTTTATCGGCAAACTGTACCGCAGCCGCCATCGTGTTGTGTCCCTGCATATACCACGGACACCAGGTAATTTTCTCTAAATACCAGCGCCAAGGACCTTGATAAGCTAAGTTGTGAATCGTAAATACGGTACTAATGTCGGGAGTTTGACTCAGCCACACCGGAAGCATCCCCGTGTGCCAATCGTGACAGTGAACTATCTCCGGTTTCCAGTAATTCCAGCAAAACTCGGCAGCACCGTTAGCAAAGAAAGTGAAGCGCCAATCTTCATCCTCGCCGCCATAAACTTTGCGCGGGTCAAAAGCCGGATGTCCAAATAAATACAGTGGAACATCAGTACTGGGAAGCACGGATTCGTAAACCGCAAAATCATTGAACATGGCAGAACCCTTCCAAACAGGTTCTTCAGGAATTTCCATCTTATCCGGCAAAAAACCGTAATAAGGCATGAAAATTCGGACATCATGCCCCATTTTCCGCAAAATCTTCGGCAATGCACCTACAACATCACCCATTCCGCCAACTTTCGCCACCGGAGCCGCTTCCGCCGCCACAAATAGAATCCGCATTTCAGTTCTCAGTTATCGGTTGTCAGTTATAAGTTATCAGTTGTTGGTTGTTGGTTGATAGTTATTGGTTGTTAATCGTCAATTTACTTTACCTGGCGACTGTAAGTCACGGCTACACCGCTCATTGTCCGGCGACCCTGGACTATCTTGAGATGATTGATTTCTAAACCCGCGCAGGGGTTTTTGCCTGTGTAGTAGTGAATTAATTCGCCGGTTCTCTTTCAATTCCCAACTATTAACTCCTAACTGCCAACTCCTAACTAAATTAACTGCGATCGAGGGTAGCAAAAATCTCTTCTAAGATTTCCTGCGCTCCTTGTTCGCGCAAACGCTCCGCTAGTTGACTTCCTATTTTCTCTGGTTCGGATAAGGAACCGGAAACGGTGTCTTGAACGCGCTTTGTACCGTCGATGCTGGCGACTATGCCCGTCATGGTCAATTCATCACCATTAATTTCGGTATTTACGCCGATGGGTACTTGACAACCGCCTTCTAAATCGCGGAGGAAAGCTCTTTCTGCAAGACAGCGATCGCGCGTTTGGGGATGTTCGATTGATTTGAGCAAGGATATCAGTTTTTCGTTGTCGGCAAGGCATTCGATGCCTAATGCACCTTGTCCGACTGCGTGAAGGGAGATTTCTTTAGGAATGACTTGATGAATGCGCTCTGCCATTCCCAAGCGTCCTAACCCTGCTGCTGCCAAGATTAAAGCGTCGTATTCCCCTGCGTCAAGTTTACCAAGGCGGGTATTTAAGTTGCCGCGTACATCTTTAAACTCGAAGTGAGGAAAATGATGCCGCAATTGCGCTAAGCGTCGTAGAGAAGATGTACCGATAACCGCGCCTTCTGGTAAGGTTTCGATTTGCTTATCTTTGTGCTTTTCATGCACAACCAAAGCATCTGCCGGGTTTTCTCGCTCGGTAATCGTCGCCAAACCCAATCCCTCTGGCAAACGAGTTGGTAAATCCTTTAGAGAATGAACTGCAAAATCAATCTCCCGATTGATCATTCCCAATTCCAGTTCTTTGGTGAATAATGCTTTGTCACCAATCTTCGCTAAAGGCACATCCAAGATTTTGTCACCCTTGGTAGACATGGTGTGAACTTCAAACTGGATTTCGGGAAACTTTAGGGAAAGTTGCTCTTTTACCCAATGTGTCTGGATAAGAGCGAGCTGGCTTTTACGAGAACCGATGCGAATGGTAGTGATAGAACTAGAAACAACTGATGTCATAAACCGCGCTTTGTGGTTAGCAGGAGATATATTCCTTATATAGACTACCGCAATCAGGAACTCGAAGAATTGATTTGCATAGTTTGGGTCAAGTCAATTTAGGCATTTTTTAACATTACTTTACGAACTTTTGTTAAATATTTCACAGTTAAATCTAGAGATGCTAAAAATCACATATCAGGCGGAAGTTTTTATCTTGATTCCTGGTAGAATAGGCAAAAAAATAAATTGCGAAATTATAAAGAATAATTAATTTTTTGCAGTTGATATTTTAAGTAGGGAATAGGGAACGAGGAACGGGAGCATCCCAGTTTTTATAATTTACCAAGATTTAAGCTGTCATTCCGTTACGCTGCATTGGCAATGAGAAAATATATTTTTAAACATTTGGGGTGCTTTTATAGGCAACAGAATAAATTATAATTAACGGCAAAAAGCTCTATAAAACCTGCCGTACAAAAATAAATATGCTTTTCAATTAACAGGAAATTAGTATCGTCTTTTTGCTCTATTCTCCGTTCAATATTTTTCGATTATTTAATGCCGCATACAAGGTACGGAAGAACTACAATAACAAAGCTTTTTAAATAAGAATATTTTCAATAAAACTGGTTTTAATCAATGCAATTGCTGTAATAATAAAGCAATCAATTTTGATGCTGCATTACTACCTCTTAACTAACACATTATAAACTCTTGCCTTACAAGGACTTGAGGAGGACTTTTGCCGTCAAGAGTGGGAAATTAGATTTACCTATGGGCTATGAGACTGTTAATTCGATTCTCCGTCAGACTTAAATTAAAAAAAAATAAACCCGACTCTAGAAAGAAGAAATCATTCTTTTAAAAAGATATTAGTGATTAAGAACAAGAATCATTTTACAAAAAATGTCAGTTGATAATTTAGAGAATTTAGGAGTAAATCGCATTGAAATTTGTATCAGAGCCTACTATCGCTGAAAAAATTCGTAAAATGAAGCAGCGGGTGAAATGGGGAGACTCCGCAATAGTTGAACGAAATATTGACCAAACAAGTTTAGTTATAGATGATGGTAAAACCGACGATGTAGAATTTTCTTTTTTAGTAGTAGGTGATAGCGGTACGGGTTCTCACCGGGGACATAGCCCGATGAGAAGAATCGCCGAACTGATGATACCCCACTACGATGAATGTCGGTTTATGCTGCATACAGGCGATGTCGTTTATCAAGTGGGTTCAAGCGAATATTACCCCAAAAACTTTATTAAACCCTATCGCGAACTTATTGTTGGCGGCGAACATTATAAAAAAGTTGCTTATGACGAAATGGTTTTCAAGATGCCTATATTGCCCGTATTAGGAAACCACGATTATTATGACTTACCAATTATATTCGGCTTGATATCGGCAACAACTTTACCGTTTCGTCGCTTTATTCCGTCAAAATTAGATATTGAAGTTGGTAGACACGGTTCTCACAAAGGTGATGCATTTGCACGAGCATTTTTCGATTATCTAAGCAAGTTTAATTTTCCGGGTGAATTCGCACGTCATTTGGATGAATACTACACCGCTAAAACAGATTCAGGAAGATGTCTTCGTTACGTACCGGGGCAATTTACCCGTCTTCCTAATCGTTACTATACATTCCGTTACGGTGGGATTGATTTCTTTGCTTTAGATTCTAATACTATTAACGATCCGCTTCCTTTACCAGATACAAAGGAAGGACAAGCTTATCGCTCATTGTTGCAAAAAAGACGCGACGAGTTAGAACGAGAGCAAGAAGAAATTAGAGAAACTTCCGACAACTTAAATCCGAATAATCCCAACGACGCAGAACAAATCGATGATCTACAGTCGAAGCTGTCGCAAATCGAGGAAATGATTGTTGATATTGAGAAGCAATTAAATACTCCCAGGATTGTAGTTGTCGATACCGAACAACTTGAATGGCTAAAGCAGCGTTTAGTAGAATCTTGGAATTCATCGGAAGTGCGGGGACGAGTAGTTTATTTTCATCATCCTCCCTACGTTACTGAAGCAACTAAATGGGAACAAGCCCAGACTCTCACAGTTCGTAGCCGCATCCGAAAAGTTCTTAACGAAGTTGCTGGAGAGGTAAGTTCCTTAACTCAAGGTCGCCCTATAGTGGATTTAGTGTTAAACGGACACGCCCACTGCATGGAACATATAGAAACATTAGATACAGGTAACGCCGACTCTAACATCAACTGGATAGTTTGCGGAGGTAGCGGACATAGCTTGCGGCGACAGCGGGAAGAAGGAGCAGACTTACAGGAATATTTATCAACGAGCGACAAAGAAAAATCTAAGGTAATTGCGCGATCGCATCTTTTTGTCGGGCGTAACGGTTCCGGTTCCCATAAAAGAAGACCTTATTCAGGACTTCGGATTGATGTAAAAGAAGGTTCTCCACCCAAGTTCGTAGTCAAACCATTAGTTGCAGAACGCTATCAAAGGGAATGGCATCAACCAGAAATGGAATCATTTATAATTTAAACCGAATTGAATTATTTGTAAGAATATAGAAACCCGGTATCTTAAAGATACTGGGTTTCTTAAATGCAAGATTAATTATTGCTGAAAAATTTATTATTTGAAACCATTTTCATCCGGGAGTATCCCATATTTTTCATTTTGCGGATTTTTCAACAATTGGAATATTCATGAGGATAATCCAAAATCCAAAATCGAATTGATTTTTGACTTTTGGCTTCTGCCAAGATTCAAAAAATTAAATCGCACCTGGTCCTTTACCACGAGTGTCAGCTTCCATTGTTAAATCGCCATCTTTTTCTTCATTAACTTCTTTAAGCTCCTCAGCACGTTGTGCAGCTTCTTCTTGTGCTTGTGCTTTAGCATCACCAGGTTCTTCGTAGTACATTTCCGGCTCAACTGCGTAATTATTTACCAAGCCTTCTTTATCTACGGTATAACCTTCAGAAGTATCTAAACTTGAATCTTCTTCTTTGTCAGGAGTATCTTTATAATTACCTTTCTCTCTTTCTCTACGAGCCGCAGTCTCAGCAGGAACTATACCTCTATCGTATTTTTCCTCTTGAACGCGATCGGATGAATCTACAGCTTTATTCTTATCAGCCATTACTACTGCTCCTTATTAAATAGTTTCTTAATTAACTTCTAAAACTAGATTAGGTTAATAGATGGTGAAGAACATACTATCGTTAGAAGTGTCTTAACCTAAATAGTCACTAATTTTTCTCTTTCGCAAGATATAAATATAAGCAAAAATTATTGTAACTATAGTATGAATTTACCGCTCTATTTGATTTTAGGGACTTCCAAAAAATAATTTATCCAAAATTGTAGTCGGAGCTTGCGGAGCAGACACTAAGGAAATTAATTGGAGCAACTATCAAAAATAAAAAACCCGACTTCTTAAAAAAATCGGGTTTACATTATTAGAAATTAGTTCAAAGTACTACAGAGGTGAAGGAAAATTAGTTCAAAGATTCCGTCTTATTTTGACCTGTAATTTGTTTTTTGAAAGACTCAATTTCAGCGGCTAATTCTTTTCTAGTTGGTGCTTTAAGTAGGTAGCGGAATACAAACCAACCAGTATATCCAATTCCAATCAACTCAAAAACAGAAGATACCAAAGGAATATCGTTAACCGCAGCGAGCATTGCTAACACAACTCTCAAAGCGACGAATGATGCTAAAAACACTGCAAGCCCAATAAGCGGTGTTTTATATGCGCTGTAAAACTTGTTTAAGTCTTCAGGAATCTCTGCCAAGAATTGAGAAATTTTGGCCCCAACCATTTCTAATTGATTAGGTTCCTCAGCAGGTGGTAACTTCGCTATAGTTTGGGGATTAGTACCATCTAACGCTGGCATCTCGCTTTGTAAAGCGGTATCAACCTTTTGTGGTTCCTTATATTCTGTCTCCATTTTTTTCTCCTTACTTTAATAAATTTAACGACGTTTCTGTATTTTCAAGCTTCAGCCTAAAATTTTTAGTGCTATGGTATCAGCCCACCCATTCACCATATTTACTTTACCCTCTGAAAAAAAACACTTGTTTGTTAATTTATTGTTACTTTCATGTGTAGCTAGATAAAAGCCTTTGTTATCGAGTATGGGTTATTGGGCATAGGGCATAGGGCATTGAATGCAGCAAAACAACGTATTTACATTCTTTGACATAAATTTTTTATTATTGCTCCTTAATCTATTTCTACATTTACTAATAAATTCTTCATCAATCTCTTGGAACATTATTCATCTCTATCAAGAGATACAGTTATCAGTCAGCAGTGAGCAGTTAGGAGTTGATAGATAAATGTCCCCTTGTCCCCTTGTCCCCCCATCTCTCCCTACCCTTCGGGAACACCTCCGGTGAACAGGTTGCGCCACTTCTCTCAACGGAGGGAGACGACCCCACCACGAGAGTGGCTTACCATCTCCCCCTCTCCCCATCGTGATAAACGTCACTTTGTTTCGAGACTGAAATCACTTTGCGGTGCTTGGGTTTTCACTTAGATTATGAAAAAGATGAGTTATAACTGAAGCAAAAATATGGATACGTTTATAGTTTGCTCAGAGGAATTACTATGTATGAGAAGCTTCTACTAGCGATTGGTTTAACGTTGGCTCTCCATTTATGCACGCTAACAGGTTTATTTTCTCTTAGTCAAACTAGCCAAGAAGGTATACAAAACGAAACCTTTTTGTTTGTGGCGCAGAAGCATAAAAATTAAATATAGGCTTGGTGTGATTAATTGATAACTAGAATATTTGAAGTTTGAGTTTAACCTAAAAAATACGAGTTTTCACTTAGCTACAATAGCAGATAGTATTAATTATTATAGGTTAAGCTGGGTAGTCAGTAAAACATACTGCTATCTATTGACTCAGAGATGAAAAATCAATTCGTTATAGCTACAATCGTATTTCTTTCGAGTTTTAGTTTCGCAACCGCAGCCCAAGCAGCAAATCCCGCACACGTTAGACAGTTACTAGCAACTAAGCAATGTGCAAACTGCGATTTGAGCGGTGCGGGTTTGGTAATGTCTGATTTATCTGGAGCAGATTTACGTGGTGCAAATTTAACTGGTGCAAATCTTAGTCGTGCAAACTTGAATGGTGCCGATTTGCGCGATGCTAATTTAAGCGGTGCTGGATTATTCGGCGCTAATTTGAATGGTGCGAAACTCAACCGTGTAAATTTATTGGGTGCCGATTTAAGAAATACTTATCTTGTAAACGCACAGCTAACAGATATAGACGTAGATACAGCTAATTTACAAGGAGCAACTGGTATCTCATCTCAAGTTGCTAAGCCAGAGCAATTTTATGCTTGGGGTATAGCTTCGGCAGAAAAAGGTAATTTACAACAAGCAACACAATATTTTAATCAAGCCATTGATGCCAAACCCGATTACGCCGGAGCTTACTTAGCTCGCGGTATTGCTCGCTATCATATGTTAGATAGCAAAGGTGCTGTTGAAGATGCTCAATTTGCGGAAAAACTATTCAAATCTCAGAAAGACATTACAGGAATACAAACAGCACAAGTATTTATTTTAGAAGTAAAAACACCCCAAGAAGGAAAAGTACGTCCATCTAAACCAACTTTAATGGACTTTGTTGGCAGTTTAAGTTCTGTATTACTTCAGTTTTTACCGTTTTAAGAATCGGGGATTAGGGAATGAGAGGAGGGAGAGGGGGTAGAGGAGGGAGAGGGGGTAGAGTGGGGAGAGGGGGAGACGAGGAGACGAGGAGACAAGGAGAAATTAATTGATAATTGATAATTGATAACTGATAACTGATTTATGGTTTCTGATGATTTGTGGAAAGATAATAACGATTTAGCTTCATGTTGTTTGGAGCATCCTTTTGTAAGAGGAATTGCCGATGGTACTTTGGAACGGCAGAAATTCGCTTATTATGTGGGACAAGATGCTTTTTTCTTGGAATCTTTCGCTCGTGCTTACAGTATCGCTGCTGCGAAATCTCCAGATTTTTCTGTATTCACGACGTTTCACAATTTAGCTAGTGGTGTATTGGAAGAATTACAGCTTCACCAAGGTTATGCTCGCGAGTGGAGTGTGGATTTACAGATACAGCAACCAGGTAATGCAACTCGTCGCTACATAGATTTTTTAATCGCAACTGCTTGGAGTGGTGATATCGGTTTAATTGCTGCTGCTATGTCTCCTTGTATGGGTTTATATGCTTTTTTAGGAACGGAATTAGCAAAAAACGGTATTCCAAATCATCAATATGCAGACTGGATTCGTACTTACAGCAGTTCGGATTTTCAACCTTTAGCGGAAGAATTGGCAAATCTCCTCGATACTCATGGAAGTAATACCGCAGCAGTCGCTTCCGCTTATAGATATGCAATGTCATGCGAATTAGACTTTTTTCAAGCAGCGTGGGAAGTCAGTTAACAGTTAACAATTATCAATTACCAATTTTCTACCCCCTCTTCCCCCTCTCTCTTTCACACTTCAACCCTGCCAATCTCCTAACTGCGTAACTAAGAAATAGCGCACGTGTTGGACAAAATCTGGACCAAATTTTCTTGTTCCGTGCCCCATTCCAGGAACGACGTAAACATCACCATCGGGAAATTTTTGAGCGCAAGCACGGGTATGTTTAACGCTTACAATCGGATCGTTAGCACCAATTAAAAAGCGAACTCGACGCGGTAATTTAACTGACTCAACGAAATTCATGGGATTGCATTCGAGGGCGTATTCATCTTCGTATTTTAATTTTTTGGCTAACTGCAAAATTTTCACCATTGGCTGCAAATCCGGTTGGAAACGTTTTAATATTGATTCGGCAATTCCACCCAAGGGTGAAGCTGCAATATCTGGTAAAAACGAATATCCCCAACTTTTGGCGAAGGATTTTAAGTCCCCATGCCCAATAGTTCCTAAAAGTCTTTCTCCCATTCCATTTGCAGTAAAGGCGTAGGTGGAAAACAACACTCCCATACTTACCCCAAATAATGCAACTCTGGAATCATCAAGTCCGTATTTATGACTGCAAAATTCTTTAACTCTAGCAATGTCGTTAGCGGTGCTACGAAATATTGACAGTAGCATGGCTGTATCGAAGGGAATTCCTCGATCGAGCAAAGGTTTAATTTCTTTGTCTACCATACTTGTAAAGCTACGTACCAAGCTACGCTCGCCAGCTAATGGTGTATCGAATAAAGCTACAGCTATGCCCATTTGAGTCAGCGTCGGCACAATAAAAGCATTCCAACCGTAAGGGGCGCACATTCCCTGTAAACCAATTACTAAGGGTGTATGCTCTCTTGAACGATAGCTAGGCAAAAATACAGCTACCGGAAATCCACTTAATCGCTCATCTATATCTGTTACCCCAGTATAAGGATAATGTTCGTGAAACCAATAGCGATCGCCAGTTACACCTGCAAAAGTAATCGAGTCAGGTTCGTATATTGGCATACAAATAATTAAGTAAAATTAGCTATATATTTACTATTTATTTATATAACTTTCCCCAATTTTCGATGTAAACCAAATGTGGAAAATGAAATTAATTTTGCATGGTTAGTTCTGATTTTTGTAGATGTATTTTTACAAAAAATTCCCATAAACTAGGTTTGTGTCAAAAAATGTAAATTTTGTAAAATGCCTTACAGTTACTTTTTTGCTTAGCTTGACTGGGGTTAGGAGAAACCAATACATTTATGCCTACCTATTGCCAATCAATAGTTTCTGATATTTTGAGATAATCTACGGAGCAAAAGCGCCTCGATGATAAATAATGGCGCGGAGGGGAACTTAATGTCAGATAATTTCAGAAGCCGAGTTGTAACGCAAGGGGTGCAGCGATCGCCAAATCGAGCGATGTTGCGTGCTGTTGGTTTTGAGGATAAGGATTTTAATAAGCCGATTGTGGGTATTGCTAATAGTTTTAGTACTATTACTCCCTGCAATATGGGCATCAATACACTCGCGCAAAGGGCTGAAAAAGGCGTTCGCGATGCCGAAGCGATGCCGCAGATGTTCGGTACAATTACCATTAGCGATGGTATTTCGATGGGAACTGAGGGAATGAAGTATTCCTTGGTGTCGCGTGAGGTAATTGCTGATTCCATTGAAACTGCTTGCACCGGGCAAAGTATGGATGGTGTGCTGGCTATTGGTGGTTGTGATAAAAATATGCCGGGAGCGATGATTGCTATTGCTCGGATGAATATACCGGCGATTTTTGTTTACGGTGGTACGATTAAACCCGGACATCATGATGGTAAAGACTTAACTGTTGTCAGCTCTTTTGAAGCGGTAGGAGAATACAGCGCTGGTAACATCAAAGAAGATGAACTTTTAGCAGTTGAGAAGAATGCTTGTCCCGGTGCGGGTTCTTGCGGTGGAATGTATACTGCTAACACAATGTCTTCTGCTTTTGAAGCTTTAGGTATGAGCTTGCCTTATTCCTCTACAATGGCGGCGGAAGATGCAGAAAAAGCTGATAATACGGAACAGTCGGCGACTGTATTGGTGGAAGCAGTACGATACAAACTTTTACCGCGTCAAATAATTACTCGTAAATCTATAGAAAACGCCATTTCTGTAGTTATGGCTGTTGGAGGTTCCACAAATGCAGTGCTACACTTTTTGGCGATCGCTAATGCTGCGGGTGTGGGATTAACTATTGATGACTTTGAAACTATCCGCGCTCGCGTTCCCGTACTGTGCGATTTAAAACCCAGCGGTAAGTATGTTGCTATCGATTTACACAAAGCTGGTGGCATTCCTCAAGTGATGAAAATGTTACTTGCTCACGATTTATTACACGGTGACTGTATAACTATTAGCGGTAAAACAATCGCTGAAGTCTTGGCAGATATACCCGAAGAACCACGCAGCGACCAAGATGTTATTCGTCCTTGGAATAACCCCATGTATAAACAAGGGCATTTGGCAATTCTCAAAGGTAACTTAGCAGCCGAGGGAGCAGTAGCGAAAATTAGCGGCGTGAAAATGCCTAAAATTACTGGCCCTGCACGGGTATTTGAATCAGAAGAAACCTGCTTGGATGCCATACTTTCCGGTAAAATTCAGGCTGGTGATGTAATTGTAGTTCGCTACGAAGGGCCAAAAGGAGGCCCCGGAATGCGGGAAATGTTAGCACCTACCGCTGCAATAATTGGAGCGCGTTTGGGAGATTCGGTAGGTTTAATTACTGATGGACGTTTTTCCGGCGGAAGTTACGGAACAGTAGTTGGACACGTAGCTCCAGAAGCCGCAGTTGGTGGAACTATAGCTTTGGTAGAAGAAGGAGACATGATAACAATTGATGCCAGTGCGCGGTTGTTGCGATTAGAAGTTTCTGACGAAGAAATAGCCAAACGTCGCGTAGATTGGAGAGCGCCAGCACCAAGATATACAAAAGGTGTTTTGGCGAAGTATGCCAAGTTGGTTTCTTCTAGTAGCTTGGGAGCGGTGACGGATTAAAAAGAGTTAGTGGTTAGTGGTTAGTGGTTAGTGGTTGGTGGTTAGTGATTAGTTGTTAGGAGTTAGGAATTTTCTAACCACTCTCCTTGTCTCCTTGTCCCCTTGTCCCCTTGTCTCCTTTTCCCCCCATCACAGTTAAGATTGATTTACACCAACATTCACGGGCACTTCTATGAACACCGTTGTGCTAAATTTAGAGCCAATTATTCGTTTGAGCGACGAGCAGTTTTATCAACTTTGCGTGGTAAACCGAGATTTAAGTTTGGAATTGAATGCTACAGGAGGATTAATTATTGTGCCACCAGTGGGAGGGGAAAGCGGAAACCAAGAAGCGGATTTGATTACCGATTTGAATATTTGGAATCGTCAAACTGGGTTAGGAAAAGTTTTTAGTTCTTCTACTATATTTAAGTTACCAAATGGTGCAAAACGTTCTCCCGATGCAGCTTGGGTAAAGTTGGAGCGTTGGGAAGCTTTAAGTTTAGAGGAGCGTAAAAAATTTCCATCATTGGCACCTGATTTTGTAATTGAACTTCGTTCCGAAAGCGACGGTTTAAAACCTCTTCAAAATAAAATGCAGGAGTATTTAGAAAATGGTGTGCGTTTGGGTTGGTTAATTAATCCTCAAGATAAGCAAGTGGAAATTTATCGTCAAAATCAATCGGTAGAGGTAGGAATAATTCCGATAACGCTTTCTGGGGAAGATGTTTTAGCGGGGTTTGAATTGCGATTGTAAATAATTAGGGCTTGCTGAATAATTAAGCTGTTGCGTATTCAATTTGTACATGAGAAGCGGGCAAGATGCCCGCACTACAATCGTTCAAATTCTTTACCTTATACAATTTAGCTACACGTCAGCTTATCAGGCATTTATAAATCAATGCTTTAAAGACTTATTTCCAGAAAAAAGTGCAAACACATTAGTCAACTGGTGAGAAGTCGGGTTTTTAGCGAGATTATCTTGTGTAATCAACACTGATCTAAAAAACCCGACTTCTGGGTATTTTTAATCCTATCCCCTTGGCTCCTTGTCTCCCCATCCTCCATCTCCCTATCTCTTCTCAAGCACGGGAGTCAAATGTTCTGGAATTCCATCTAGTTGAATAACGTTGCAACCAAGTTTATAAGCAAATTCCACAGATTCTCCAGCGCCAACAGCATTGTAAAAGCCCGTTGCGAATTTAATTGCGGCTTTATCACCAATCGCTTGATTCATTCCAATTACATAGGGAATATGTTTTGCGATCGCACTTGCTTGAACTTCTGAATAACAAGCGTTGAGAACAACACATTCAATTGTGGTAGAGAATAGCTCGAATAAATTAGCTATTGCTTGTGTATCTACCACTGACGCAAAATAACGTCATTGCGTTGTTACGAGCGATAGTAACGTAATCCTTCAATTCCTGGGAAAGAACCCTACACGTAGGTAGCATAACTTCTGCCTCCTAAGTGTTTCCACTGCCACTAATGTACACTCTGATTATGACGTATCCGGAGTAAAAATTATTTAAAAATTGATTGAAGAACTTTTTGAGAGTTACTCCTATCACGCTCCTGGCGATTACCTATCCCTCTTTCCCTTTTTGCTCTGCGCTCTCTGCGTCTTGAAGGTTTTTTAATCGGTAATCTTCTCGCGGGAAGGGGGTAATAAAAATAAATTTAAATACAAAACCTGACTTTGGATACGGAATACACACAACTCGTTAAAACCCTTATTCCACCTGGGATTCAAATCCCAGGCTCATAGCCCAAGTCTACTTAAGTAGACTGAAATTCCTAACCAGTCGTCTTAAGACGACTTTTGCTATTAGACAGGGGTTTGCAACCCCTGGCGGTGTTGGGAATGGTGCAAGATATGAATCTTAATTGGCTGAATCTCTAAAATTGCCTATATTTACCTATATCTTTTGTCTGCGCTCTAGAAGGGTTTTTTTATCAGTAATCTTCTATCGGGATAGGAGTAATATTAATTCTCTTTGCAAAATCAGACTATACCAACAACTTTAATGCTAAGAGCTTTCTATAGGTAATTATATTTAACAGCTAACTCATCGAATTTCACCCAACCCAATCATCCGCTGAAAATCCCAGCACCGAGGGGAATATGAATACGAACGAAAAACTAATTTGGCTACAAGAGCGCACGGCTTTGGGAATGCTCGAAACCGCACCCTTAGAAACGATCGCTCAAATCATTGAAGAAAAAGTTATTCCAGAAAACGAATGCTTATTTGAAGAAGAAACAACACCCGAAGCGCTTTACATTCTTCTATCAGGCAAACTCGAAAGCAGTAGTAAAGATAAAAATAATCCTACTCTCAATTGTGGTTTACTTCCTGGTAGTGCAATCAATCTGCAAGAGTTAACTTTGGATGAGTTAACAAAATGTTCTATTACTACTTTGAGTGAATGTCGTTTTTGGATAGTTCCTGCGGCTAAATTCAAAGAGTTAGTTGCACAATATCCGCAAATTCAAACGGCAATTTCTCGTGAATTAGCTCAAGAAGTTGCACAGCTAACATCTGCACTCAATAACGAACAAGAACGAACTATCGCTTTACGCCCTTATTTAGTTACTAAAGCACAGCGGGGAGTTGTGGGGACAAGTCGTTATGCTGTCAAGTTGCGAGAACAAATTCGCGAAGCTGCCGATACTCGCGAATCTATATTGATATTTGGCGAACCTGGTTTAGAAAAAGATAATATCGCTGCTTTAATTCATTTTGGTTCTGATTTTCGCCGACAGCCGATTATTAAGGTAGATTGTGGAATTTTACAGACTAGCGGTGCGGATTTATTTGGGACGTGTGGGTGGTAAAGCGGGGTTAATCGCATGGTTGGGGGAAGGTACTTTAATTCTTAATAATATCCAGGAAACACCTGCGGAATTATTGCCAAAGTTAGCAGAGTTTATCGAAACTGGTAGTTATAAGCCTACTACTCGCGAGGGACAACCCGAACCTGAAGCTTATAATAATCAAGCTCGCATTTTAATTATTTCAGAACAAACTCAGCCTTTAATTCAAAAAGCTGTCGATCAAACTATTAAAGCTCCACCCGTGCGAGTGCGGAAGGGTGATATCAAAGCTCAAGTTGAATATTATATTAGTCTTTACTGTCGTCAAGAAGGGATTCGCAAACCTAAAGTAGCGCCGGAAGCTTTACGCAGATTGCAATCTTACGATTTTCCGGGTAATTTGAAAGAGTTGAAAAGCTTGGTAGAAAGGGCTATTGTCCAAGCTGATGAAGCTAAAGAGTTAACGGAAGAAATATTTTGGTCAGCCGATACCAAGAAAAAACGGTTTCGCTTCAATTTATTAAATGGTTATCCAAGATTAAGAAAATTTCTTCGTAGTTCGTGGTATCCAGACAAGATCAATTATGGTTTTACTTTACCAGCCTTTGCGGTTCTCATTGCTATTTTATTTCTAGGCCCGCAAACGCGAGATCAAAATTTTGGATTAAATCTATTTTGGGCTTGGTGGTGGCCATTTTTCTTACTTCTCTTCCCGTTTTTAGGTCGGATTTGGTGCGCTTTTTGTCCGTTCATGATTTACGGTGAAGTTACGCAGAAATTATCGTTGTGGCTGTTTCCTAGAAAACTTCAAAGTTGGCCGAGACATCGAGCAGAAAAATGGGGTGGATGGTTTTTATTCGCCATGTTTGCTCTTATTTTTCTCTGGGAAGAACTCTGGGATTTAGAAAATACTGCTTATTTAAGCGCTTGTTTGCTGTTATTAATTACCGCCGGAGCTATGATTTGCTCTGCAATTTTTGAAAGACGATTTTGGTGTCGTTATTTATGTCCTATCGGCGGGATGAATGGCTTATTTGCTAAGTTGTCGATGACAGAATTAAGGGCGCAGCAAGGTATTTGTTCTGCTAGCTGCAACACCTATCAATGTTATAAAGGTGGTCCGCAAAAAGGCGAAGGAATGGAAACAAGTGGATGTCCTTTATATTCTCATCCGGCACAGTTGGAAGATAACAAAGATTGCGTACTCTGCATGACTTGTCTCAAAGCCTGTCCCCATCGCTCTGTTGAATTTAATTTACGTCCTCCCGGCATCGAATTATGGACAACTCACGTACCGCATGGTTATGAAGTTGCCTTGTTGTTTTTACTTTTAGGAGGAGTCTATCTTCATCGCTTACCTGAAATCCAACAAATTCTGAATTTACAGTTAGATTTAAATGATTTTTGGCAGCATTCAGGATTATCTTTTGCTATTTTAATTATTCCCGTGACAATTCCTTTAGCTGCTTATGGTTTGATGCAATTTTTTTATCGCTTTAACTGTTATCTCAAAAAGACAAAATATCAAATCCAAAATTTAATTAAACCCAAGTCTTTTGTAGAACTTGCTTACGGTTATCTACCTTTAGTTTTGGGTGGCAGTTTAGCTCATTATTTACGTTTAGGTTTGAACGAAGCAGGACGTATCTTACCTGTAACTTTTGCTACTTTTGGTTTACATGGTGCATCCTTACCAATATTAGTAGCCCACCCTGCGGTTATCGCTTTTTTGCAAGGTACAACTTTGATTTTTTCAACTTTATTAACAGTATTATTAACGCAGAAAATTGCTCGTCAGCCCTTACGTTGTATGCTGTGGCAGCATTTAGCGTCTATCGGTTTAGCAGCAACTATGTGGGCAATAATTGTATTTCCTTAAGTTCAATTGTATTTCTGACTGATTTGGTACCACTCTTCTGGTAATATTGTCATGAGGGGTCTTACCCAGCATTAGGATCTTTTTTAGAAGGCTTTTGAGCGTTGAAGTTGAGACAGTAATGACGTTCAGCTTCACAATTCTTTGATAAAATAATATTATATCTTTAACGAAATTTAATATTAGTTACGTAAATCTTATGTGATTCCATTTATACTAAGGAAACAAAATATCAAATTACACCTAGTAATGAGTATTCTAAGACTTATAAAAACACTAACTTTATTACTTAATCTCTAAATGTAAAGGTAGCTAATTTTTATTATTAAATCAGTTATTTATCTTATGTAGATAAAAGGGAACCATTGTTAGCAAAGCAAAGTCCTAGAAATTGTATTAAATATATAGCTTTGATTACTTTTAAAGTGTTCTATTAAATCAAACTATTAAAATCGGCTAGTAATTGTTTAATCTGATGACTTATTTGTCATTAGATTTGTCATCGGTATTAAATTGAAAGTCATAAAAACTTCCAATTTTAGACTGCCGTTGATTTTTTGCTCTCTTATCAATTGTTTTGGAATAATTTGACGTTTTATTGTTCAGTATATTTGGCATATATATGAGCAAATTAGGTGTAATAAAAAATTTAGCTGATTAAATATTTTCTAGCCTAATTTGTCTTTAAATGCCTACTTTTTAATTGCCAATTTATGCAGATGTTCTCAAACGCGCTTATAGAAGGCTGAATCAGCTTTTATATTACTAAAAACGCAGGGAAATTCTAAATATTGGCTAATATTTAAAGGCAATAAGTAATATGAAAAAAGATTTAAGCGAACTTGCTATTTTTGGGGGTATACCTGCTTTTGAAGAAAAATTACACGTAGGTCGTCCTAACATAGGTTCCAGGCAAATTTTACTGCAACGTATCAACGATATTTTAGATCGCAAATGGCTATCGAATAATGGACGATTCGTACAAGAATTCGAGCAGCATATAGCTTCAGTAGTAGGAGTAAAACACTGCATTGCAACTTGTAATGCGACTACAGGTTTAGAAATTGCCATCAAAGCTTGCGGACTTAAAGGTGAAGTCATCATTCCTTCATTTACTTTTATTGCTACCGCTCATGCTTTGCAGTGGCAGGGAATTGAGCCGATTTTCTGCGATATCGATCGCAATACTCATAATATAGATCCGCAGAAAATAGAGTCATTAATTACCGATAAAACTACAGCAATAATGGGGGTACATTTATGGGGACGAGGATGTGATATCGAAGCACTTGAAGAAATTGCTCGTCGCCATAATTTAAAACTTTTATTCGATGCTGCTCATGCTTTCGGATGTTCTTACAAAGGGCAAGCGATAGGTAATTTTGGCGATGCCGAAGTATTTAGTTTTAGTGCAACTAAATTTTGTAATAGCTTTGAGGGAGGTGCAATTGTTACTAATAATTCGGAATTAGCTAATAAAATTCGCTTAATGAAGAACTTCGGTTTTAGCAATTACGATTGTGTTGACTTTATAGGTACTAACGGCAAAATGAGCGAAGTCTCTGCCGCTATGGGGTTGACATCACTCGAAAGTATGGAACATTTTATTAATATAAATTATGAAAATTATGAAAAATACCAACAAGAATTATCAAATATCCCTGGGATAAATTTAATCAATTATGACGAAGCCGAACGATGTAATTATCAATACGTAATCGTAGAAATTGATGAGTCAAAAGCTGGAATTAGCCGCGATAAAATATACCAAATTTTGTGGGCGGAAAACATTCTAGCAAGGCGTTACTTTTATCCCGGTTGTCATCAAATGGAACCCTACCGCTCTCGTATTGCTGACATGGGTTTGATGTTAACTAATACCAGACATTTAGGAGCCAGGGTACTAGCATTACCTACGGGTACGGCAATAGGAAATAGAGAAATTAGTAATATTTGTCAGATTTTAAGGCTTGCAACTTCAGGGGGAAATCTAATTAATGAAACGCTCTACCAAAACGTTCGTGCCAGTTGATTCGCAATTAACAGAAAATTATCCTAAAGTGAGCGTATCTCTTGTCACTTTTAACCATGAAAAATTTATTGCACAAGCTATAGAAAGTATACTGTTGCAAGAAGTTGATTTTAGTTATGAAATCATCATAGGTGAAGATTTTTCTAGCGATAAAACGCGCTCTATTGTTATTGACTATCAAAAACAGTATCCAGATAAAATTCGCTTGATATTACCGGAAGAAAACTTGGGCTGTTACGGGCAAAAGATTTTTGTACAAACACTTCAAGCTTGCAGGGGTGAGTATATTGCGATTCTAGATGGAGATGATTATTGGACTTCTCCCCACAAGCTACAGCAGCAGGTAGATTATTTAGATAACCATCCAGAATGTGCAATTTGTTTTCATGACGTTACAACAATTTTTGAGGATAAAGCTGGGCTATCTCAGAGATATAACGATTTTGAACCACAAATATTTTCTGGGCTAGAAAATATTCTAAAAAGTAACTTTATACCTACCTGTTCAACTTTATATAGAAGAGGTTTGTTTAATGAATTTCCCGAGTGGTACTGCGACACAGTTTGTGGAGATTGGGTACTGCACGTATTGAATGCAAGACATGGAAAAATCGGCTATATCAACAAATCTTTAGGAGTTTATCGGGTACATAGCAACGGCTTGTTTAGCAGTATGAGAAAGATTCAGCAGTTAAAAGAAGCCATTAAGTGTTACAAGCTGCTGAATGAATACTTGAATTTTGAATACAATTCTATAATTCAATCGGAAATAATTTACCGTTATTTAACTTGCTTTTCGATTTATCGGCAAGAAAGAAATTTAGTTAAACAGAAACAATACGCAAACAAGTTAATCCGAGCTTTAGTTAGTCATCCTTTTATTAGCTGTACGGCAATTTTTAAGTTTATTAAGAGAAGCATCATTAATCAACTTAGCTTACACAAGTGGTGGATAAAAAAGCAGAAGCTGAAACTGCTTACCCATGAATATTCAAGTAATTGATTGTCAGAACCCCTTATGGCTGCAAACACTGCATAAACTAAGGTATGATGTTTACCATTTACCAGAATATGCACGTTTAGAAGCCAAGAGAACATCATCTGATTCGGAAGCTTTTATAGTTATAGATGGTGACAAAATATTTTTCTTACCTTTCTTAGTTCGTTCTTGCAATGACATATTAGGTTCAAGAGCGCAAAATTATTCCGATGCAGTTTCACCTTATGGTTATCCCGGTATTTTACTAAGTAAAACTGCTGCTAATGATTCTAATTTTACAGATTTTGCTCTCAAGGAATTAATTTATTATTTTAAAACTAAGGGTATATGTTCGGCATTTTTCCAACTGCATCCAATCTTAAGTAACAAATTCAGTCCAAACTTTTCGCAGCAGACTGTTAATAAGATTGGCGAAACAATTTCCGTTAATTTAAAACTTACAGAGTCACAAATTTGGGCAAATACCAGAAAAGGTCATCAAAGCACGATCAATAAATGCAAGCGACTGGGATTTACTGCCAGAATGGTAAATTTAGTCGAATACGCCGATAAATTTAGAGCGATTTATGAGGAAACCATGAATCGCGTTGCGGCGAAACAATCCTATTACTTCGATCGGGAGTATTTTTCTGACTTACAAAAGTTAGATGAAAATATACATTTATGCTTAGTAGAATTAGAATCAGAAATTGCTTCAGCCTGTATATTGTTTGAATGCGGCGGAATAGTTCAAGCCCATTTAGGGGGAACTAAAAACAAATTTTTACCATCAAGTCCATTCAATTACTTATTAGACTACGTTAGATATTGGGCAAAACAACGTGGTAACGAATTAATGCATATAGGAAGTGGTGTCGGCGGAACAAAAGATAGCTTATATCACTTCAAAGCAGGTTTCTCTAAACAAAGACACGATTGGTTTGCACTGCGATTAATTCCAGATCCAGAAAAATATAATTACCTAACTCATCTGCGAGCAGAATCTCTGAATACTAAAGTTGAGGATTTGTTTCAGTCGAGTTTCTTTCCCGCTTATCGTTCTAATTAAATAATAGGTAATAGGTAATGGGTAATGGGTAATTGGGGATTGGGGATTGGGCATGGGTAATTGGGTAATTGGTAATAGCTAAAATTCATCAGGTTTGTACAATCTCTACTAAGTTCTAACCTTTAACCTTTGACCTTTGACCTTTAACCTCTTGCCTTTTTTTAATATCGTTCGTTCGGCTACAGTTCTTATGGGTGTGGATGAGCAAGAATGTGGGTAAACGCTTTGAATTTTGCAGCTTTTCGTATCAATCTTGCTGCTTTTATATGAAACCCAGAATCATTGTTTGTAGTTTAGGACGTACCGGATATAAAATATTTCGTTTGCTCAGACAACAGGGAGCGTTAGTTGTTGGTATTCACCATCAAGCTATTTCTGGCGAAAGGGCTGGAGATGTGATTGTTGGCGATTTACACGCGGCTAGTACTCTTAAAGCGGCAGGAATTCAGCAAGCTAATACTTTAGTTATTGCTGGAGGAGATGACGCATTAAATTTGTGGATTGTTATGCAAGCACGGGTGCTTAATCCCCGCATTCGGATAATTAACCGCTTTTTTAATACTAGTTTAGGCGAACGTTTGGATTATACTTTGCCAGACCATTTAAGTATGAGTGTTGCAGGTTTGGCTTCACCTGTATTTAGTTTTGCCGCTTTAGGAAATAAAGCGATTGGACAAATTAAATTATTTAAACAAACCTGGCCAATACACGAAGAATATATTCATCAATATCATCCTTGGAACGGTCGCAAACTCAATGAATTATGGGAAGATCGTTCCCGAATGCTGATCTATTATTTACCCGTGGAAGGTGATTTAGATTTAGTATCCGCAGTCATGTCAGGGCACGAACTTCAAAAAGGCGATCGCCTAATTGTCGGTACTCAACCCCAAGTCCGTACAACCCGCAAATCATTAATTACAAAACTGGTCAAAGTCTTTACAAATTTACGGCAATTTAGACATCATGCTCAGTCAGTTTTGATTGGAGCGATGTTGTTAATGATGATTATTTCATTAGCGACACTGACTTATGTATCTGCCGAGCTGAATATGTCTGTTGTCGATGCCCTGTATTTTTCTGTCGGTATGATTACAGGGGCAGGTGGTAACGAAACAATAGTAGAAAATGCTCCTAACAGCGTTAAGATATTTACCGTTGTAATGATGTTAGTTGGAGCAGCAATATTTGGTATTTGGTATGCTTTGCTCAATGATTTTGTTTTAGGAACTCGTTTTAAACAGTTTTGGGATGCAGCACGAATACCCCGACGCAATCACTATATTGTCTGTGGCTTGGGTGGTATTGGCATCAAAATCGTCCAGCAACTTTACAACAACGGACAGGAGGTTGTTGTAGTTGAACCAAACACCAACGGTAAATTTGTCAATACTGCTCGCAGTTTAGGTATTCCCACAATTCATGCTGATGCTAGCTTCCCCGAGACTCTAAAATCTTGCAACGTTACAAATGCTGCTGCTTTGATTGCCGTTACTGGTAACGATGCAACTAACATCGAAATTGCTCTCAAAGCTAAAGGGTTATCATCTAAAATTACCGTGGTAGTAAATTATGCCGACCCCGACTTTGCCCGGATGGCACAGGAAGTATTCGATTTTGAAGCAGTACTAAGTCCCGCAGAACTTGCCGCGCCTGCATTTGCCGCCGCAGCTTTAGGCGGTAGAATCCTCGGTAACGGTATCACCGCAGATAGTTTGTGGGTAGCCTTTGCCACAATAATTACACCATCCCATCCATTTTGCGGTCAAAGAGTTCAAGAAGCAGCCATGTCTGCCGATTTTGTACCTTTATACGTAGAAACCAACTCTCAAACCATCCACGGTTGGGAATTACTCGAAACCTCTTTGAGCGGTGGAGATATGCTGTATTTAACAATGCCCGCAACTCGTCTGTATCAATTGTGGCGCTATACTCCCAAGATTGATGCTGTTAATTATTAGTTGGGGATTGGGCATGGGGCATTGGGAATGGGTAATTGGTAATTGGTAATGGGAGACAGGGAGAATATTTATTCTTCAACTCTTAACTCTTTTAATCTAAAATCTAATATAAAAGACTCCTAACTCTCTACTCCTAACTCCCTACTCTCTACTCCCTACTCCCTACTCCTAACTATTAACTGTTAACCGTTCACTCTTCAGCAATGCAAAGAAAATATTGTGGAGTAGCAAAGTAATCACTCACCACGGAGATGCTGACTTTCAGTTTTATTAACTCTCCGTTTTTGTGAATAAGCTGTTTTTGTATTGAATTAGCGTCAGTTTTATTATTAAGAATATTAGACATAAACTCAATGCAAGAGTCTAAATCATCCAAGTCTGTAATATCTTGCCAACTTAAATCTAATAATTCTGACTCGCTATAGCCAGTTATTTCACAAAAACGCGGGTTAACCTCGATAAATTCTCCAGATAATTGAATTTGATAAATTCCTACGGAAGCTTGCTCGAAAATACTACAAAAACGTTCTTCACTTTCCCGTAAAGCATCTTCCGCCCATTTGCGTTGGGAAATATCTTCCACTACCCCAAGAAAATAATCGGGCATTCCTTGTTGGTTGCATACCAATGAGACACTAACGTTAACCCATTGTTCTCGATCGTGTTTATCCCATTTACTAATAAACCGTTTTTGTAAAGAGTAGTTAGAAATTTCTTCGGTAAATAGCTGTCGCACGTGCATTAATTCGGCTTCAATATCATTTTGATGAGTGATATCTTGCCAACTTAACTGTTTTAAAAATGATTCTTCATAGCCTATGATTTCGCAAAAGCGCGGGTTTACCTGCATAAACTGCCCGTACAGAGAAACCATGAAAATTCCTACGGCAGCTTGTTCGTAAATAGCGCGAAAACGTTCTTCACTTTCTTTTAAAGCTTCTTCTGCTGTTTTACGTTGAGTAATATCTCGCGCTAGCCATAATATACTTTTGTCTGAGATTGGAGAAATGCTAGCGCTAAACCACACCTGATGCTCTTCTTCTTTTAAGAGGTAATCAAAATGCAATATTTTTTGTGTATCTAAAGCTTTGCGAACTTGTTCTAAGTAAGTTTGTGCAGTTTGCTCCTCGAAGAAAAGTTCCGCAGTCTGATTAATTAACCCGTTGGCGATCGCATCTCCATCACTCGCACAAGTCGGTAAAATTTCTACATTAGACAAATTTTTATCTTCAATGCTTACCACCAAGATAATGTCTTTAATAGACTCAATAACACCGCGCAATTTAGCTTCAGAACTATTTAACTTATCCTCAAGTAGTTTTCGGTTGCTAACTTCTTTGTGCAGCTTTTGATTTAAATTTTCATTCTCATCCTTTGTTTGTACAAGCAATTCCTGCAATTTCTGCAAAGTTTGCTTAACTTCCCCATTACTGTCTCTATTACTAATCAGTGCTAAAGCATCTTTTAGAGTGTTATTAGGCGTGTTAGCTGCACAATTCTCGTTAACAGCCCAAGAGTTTTCAGAATCTTGCATAAAGAAACGGTTTTTATCAAATTATTGATTGCAACAAAATTTATTTATTGACAGAGGGAACGGGCAACTCTCAATTTATAATTTCAGACATTACCTTGCTACTGAACAATAATTACACCGTTTCTTACGTAATTACAAGTGTTATTTCAAACATTAAGGTTGTTTGCATTTCCCATTCCCAATTCCCTATTTCCTAAAGCTTTCAAAAGACAATCGGATAATTCGCAAAAACCTTCTCCTTCTGAATTCTCGGTGATATAAGCGGGTTTATGCTCTAATTTATCCACATATTCCCGCACGTTAGCTACACCCACGGATACATCAAAATAATTTTTATCAAACAAGCTTTCATCATTGGGGCTATCCCCAACTGTAACAACTTCATCCGAAGCGTATCCAGGAAAATATTCTTGCAGTACTTGCCATAACCCTACAGCTTTATCCTGCCCCAAAGGTTTGATATGGCACTGAACGTTACTGTAAGTGAATCCCCAACCATTATCCTGGCATTGATGTGAAAGAGTTTGTAATGAAGCGCTATTCAAACCCGCTACATCAAAAGTCCAATCTGTAATGCGAAAACGATTGTCGGAAGATTCTTTAATTTGAGGGAAATCAAGCTGTAATTTTTGAAAAACAGTTTCTAAATCTCTTCTATGCTGCTTTAAATCTTCTATAGGTGTAATAGCAACCGCTTGCTCGCTTTGAGAGGGATAAAACAAACCACCATTTTCGGCGATCGCACCAACTACTGGCAAATAATAAGCCAAACCGCTAACCCAACCAGCGGAACGTCCGGTAACAATAATTACTTTGATATTTGAGAAAGCTAAATCTTGCAAAGCTTGCAGTAGTGCATTACTAAATTTACCTTTCGTAGTTAAAGTACCATCCATATCCGTAGCTACCAGACGGATTTTAGAAAAACAGTTACTTAGGGAAGGTTGAGGAAGCGATAAGGACATTTACGAAGAAGGGGAATAGGGAACGGCAACAGGGAAGAATATCAATATCAATTTTCTTGTAAAGCTTAGAGGGTGTTTTAAAATTATCCGCCAGGAGAAGTATGAAATTAGACTTTCGAGCGCATTATAGCCACTCCCTGATAAAACAATTCATAAGTACTATATAATCGCTGAAATTTAGACCGATCAAAATTAATTTTTTAATTTTTCAAAGAAAATACAATCATATCGCAAAACGGAGTTGCAAATTTGGGCATCCTAACTATGAGGAGTCCAATTTTAATTGTGTCCATTATGTCAACTTCGATACTTGTTGCTCAATCTCCCGCAGCAAAAACCAATAAGGCATCCGAGCAGGTACCCGCAGCTACCGAAACTCAACTACCTCCATTACCAATAATGGTATCTGGAGGACTTACTGTAATGGTGATTGGCTTAATTATCTACGGTAAAATCCAGACGAAGAAGCTGGAGAAGAAACTTAGGTTTGAAAAATTCCGCACCCGAGAGTTAGAGAAGAAGCTGAAGCTATCTCTCCAAACGATTCGTAAAATGGAAACAAACCCCGATTTGATTAACTCGCGGGAATTCAATCTGGATTATTTGCGAATGCGGATGGAGGAAGAAGTCTTCCACTTTGCCATTGTTAATCAAATAAAAATTACCATCAAAGAGAAAATTTCTCAAGCACTGCGTCCAAACCATGCAAAACAAGGAGTTGTGGGAATTGCAAGTAGCGCTGCAAGACAGATAGATGAAATCTTTGATGTAGAGTATGAAACTGGGGTTGCGACAAATAACGGTAAACGAGTACTGTTTCGCATTCAAATTAGGTTAATGAAATTGCCTACACAAGCAAGTTCAGCCACCATTAGCCAATTAATTGACTGCGTTGAAACGTATCTAAGTCCCGCAGAAGATCATGATAGTTGGCAACCTACCATTCAAGGTCGAATAGCTTTTATGCATTGGGACCAAAAAGCCAAACCCACACCTTTATTAGTGTTAGAACAATCTAACGAAGGTGTTAATGTCACTTTCCGTACCAGTCGTTCCGGCAACGGCAATAACGATATAATGAATCACTCGCCAAAAAACAACAAAACTGGTTATCGAAAATGAACGGCAAACAGTTAAGAGTTAACAGTTAGCAGTTATTTAACAAAAAATACCGTCGATTTGCGATTTGAGATTAAGTATTAGCTTTATTCTAAGGAGGCAGATTTAGAATATTGAAATTTGCATCAATCCAAAATCCAAAATTAACTTAGTTACTAAGTGTTAACTGTTCGCTAGTTAAAAGCCCATCTTCCATGTTTACAATACGGTCGGCAATATCCAAAATACGACTATCATGAGTTACTAACAAAATAGACGTTCCTTGCTCTTTAGCAAGGTGCTGCATTATTTCTACAACATCTCTTCCAGACTGTTTATCCAAAGCTGCTGTAGGTTCATCTGCTAATACTAGTGGGGGATTATTTACCAAAGCACGAGCAATAGCAACTCTCTGCTTTTGACCTCCAGAAAGATTGTCGGGAAAGTAATCAATTCGATTTGCCAAACCTACTGCTTGTAAAATATCTTTCGATTGAGTAATAGCTTCTTTTTGAGAAATACATTTATTTAGTTCTGCTGCGATTTGCACGTTTTGTCTGGCAGTCAAAAACTCTAGCAAATTATGTGCTTGAAAAATATAGCCAATATTACGTCGGGTGCTGACCAATTTTCTAGGATTAGCTCGATAAAGTTCTTCTCCTAAAAATTTAAGACTTCCTTCTTGTACCGAACGTAAACCACCAATTAGACTAAGTAAAGTGGTCTTACCCGAACCAGAAGGACCAGTCATAATAACAATTTCACCAGGATAAATATCCAGATTAATATCATACAAAATCTGCTTCTTCAGCGAACCCTTTCCGTAATAGTGATTCAGGTATTGAATTGAAATGACAGGTTCTTTTCTCATCATGTTACTAGTTAGTTGTTAGAAGTTATAAATTAAGAATTAGGACTTAGGAATTAGAAGTTTTATGGTCACTGTGACCTGGTAACTGATAACTGATTAAAAAATGTCTGCTGGATCGGCTGACTTTAATTTCTTTACGGCAATTATTCCTGAAATAGAGCACATCAAAATAGTTAATAACAGCACCATAACTGCTCTACTACTAGTCATAAAAACTGGTAGAAGAGTAGCTGCTCTTGCTTGTTGGTATAGAAATAAAGCAAGAGCAAATCCAGGTAAATATCCTAAAACTGCTAATATAAGAGCTTCTTGAAGAATTACAATTAAAAAGTAATTATGCGAATAGCCAATTGCTTTAAGAGTGGCATATTCAACTAAATGATCTGAAACTTCGCTATAAAGTATTTGATAGACAATCACGGTTCCGACAATAAAACCCATGATTGTTCCTAAAGTGAAAATAAAACCAATAGCGGTACTACTTGCCCAATAATTTTTTTCAAAATCAACGAATTCTTGTTTAGTAAAAACTTTAACGTCTCGATCTAAATAATTTCTTAATTGTTGAGCAACAAGATCTGGATCTGCACCAGGTTTCAATTTAATTAAGCCAATATCAATTAACCCAGGCTGACGACTTCCAAAGATTCTGAGAAAATTAAGGTCACTGGTAATTAAATTACCGTCTGCCCCAAATGAAGCACCTAAAGTAAATAACCCTCCAACCTTAACTAACTTACTTCTGACTTCTGCTTTAACATCATCACCTTGTTCAAATTGCGCGACAATTGGGCCATATTCTTGTCGAGAAGAACGGTCATATAAAACGACGTTTGGTAGTTGAATTTTATCTAAATTTTGTTGTAGCCCTGGAAGTTGTAATACATCATTTTGTGGATTTATTCCTATGACCAAAAGATTTCGAGGAATACCTGTTTGTGGATTTTTCCAACTCGTATAGTCTACATATATTGGATCTACTGACTCTACTGACTCTAAATCTAAAGCTTGGTACAGTCGTTTTTGAGAAAATCTTTTCATCGACAATATAGCACTTGTCTGACGATTAACTAATACAATTTCCCCTTGCAAACTATTATGAAAACGAACGTTACTGTAATACAGAGAATCGCGAAAACCAAGCTGCATAAACATTAAAATATCGGCAAAAGCGATTCCCGCTAATGCCACCGCTAAACGAGACGCTTCACGTTTGAGTTGTAACCATGCTAAAGGTAGTTTTGCCATAAGTTTTCAGTGAGCAGTGAGCAGTTAACAGCGAGCAGTTGGGAGTTAGGAATTAGGAGTTAAATATTAACCTTTGACCTTTTTTAAATCTGAATTGTAGCTATCACTTTGGCATTAGTTAAACCTGATACTCTTTCTTTATCTTGTTCGGATAGAGCAATCTTGACTTCTACAACTCTGGCATCTACATCTGCTGCTGGGTCGGTATTTAGGACGTTTCTGCTGCCTATTTTTCTGCCAATTTCAGAGACGGTTCCTTGTAGTTTGCCGGTAAATGCTCCATTGTCGCTGACTATGGAAGCCAACTGTCCCAAACGCACTCTACCAATACTTGCTTCGGGAACTTCTGCTACAACAATCATTTCGTCGGTACGTCCAATTTCGGCAATACCTTCAGCACTCATGGTTTCTCCCGCCTTGGTATATATTTCTAAAACTTCCCCCGCGATTGGTGCGATTACATAACTCAATTTCATATCCGCTTCAGCTTTTCTCATTTGCGCGATCGCATTATTCACTTGAGCTTGTGCAATCCGAGTATTGCTAGGGCGAATTTCTTGGAGTCTATTCAAATTTGCTTTTTGTTCTTCTATCTGCCTCTGTAAGGTTGCTATAGTTCTGTTTTGGTTTGCTTGCGCTTCTACTAACTGTTGTCGCAGGATGGCGATAGTTTTTTCTCTATCTACTCTTGCTTGGGTTCGTTGTTCTCGCAAGCTGGCGATCGCCCGTCTGCGATTAGCTTGACTTTCTATTAATTGCTGAGTAGCACTTTGTGCCGATAGTCGTCTTCTATCCCTTTCTTGTTGGGAAATAGCACCTTGTCTATACAACTGTTCGTAACGTCGAGCATCAACTTGGGCATTTTTAGCTTCCGCTTGTACCCTCGCTACTGTTGCTCTGAGAGAATCTTGCTGCCCTTCTAATTCGACAGCTAAACGATTTATTGTTGCTTGTTGAGAAATAGATTCTCCACGTAACTGTGCTTGCAAACGAGCGATTGTTGCGTTACCAGCCTGTTGTTCGCCGGTTAACTGTGCCTCAAGCCGAGCAATTACTGCTTGTTGAGCTTGAATTTCTCGCGGCGAACCTACTTTGACACCAGCTAGATTCGCACGGCTTTCTTGAATTCTGGCTTTTGCTTGTTCTACCGTGGCTTGACTGCTCTTAAATCCATCCAAAACTGCAATTACTTGACCTTTTTTTACTTTTTGCCCTTCTTTGACCAACATTTCTTCTACTCGCGATGTGCCCTGTATCCCTGTTGGTGCAGAAAGTTTAATTACTTCTCCTTTAGGTTGCAAACGGCCAGATGCATTTACGCTACTAATTGCCGGTCTAACTGGTACTGGCGTATTGGATTTATCTAATCTTTCTATTCTCGCTTTAGTTAGTACCCCAGCAGTAATAGCTAACGGTACTGCTACTGCAATACCCCACCAAAGTCTCGACTTACCCGGTGGCTGTTCTCTTATAACTGGTTTCTCATTTACCCTTGACATGATATTTTCTCCATTCTTTTAATCATGCTGAGTAGAAATAATAAGTAATTCCATCTCAAACCCACATTGGGGGCTAATTTTGTTTCAAAAGGTTTTACAAACATTTTTTTTGATAATCAACCTACATTTGCTGTATAGTTGCTGTTTATTTAGAACTTAAAATTCGTAATAATTGATAATTTTTATTTTGCTTAAAATTATCTTAGTTAGCTGATAGTTAAAATTGCCGAGTACTTCAACATTATCTTGAGATTTTTTACAGAGATTTTCTGCTTATGATGACAATCTTTTTAAATAAATAGATCGGTAATCATCTTGATAAATTTTCTAATTATTTTACATATTTATTCCGACCTCATTTCTCTCAATTTATTACATATAAATACCTGTAGCACTTAAAATAAATCAAGCAAACTCATATTTAGTAAGCAGTTCACATAACTAAACAATAATCTTTAATATTAAATAGAATTAAATATGATCGATAAATCAGCTATAAATGGTAAAAACAGAAATAAGAAACAAAGTATATCTTCCGGCTTATTAATCTATACTTTGCGCTCTATATTTATTAAAATTATATAGTTACATTTCACTCACAATAAATAAATTCTACATTGAAGTGTTGTTCTAAAACGTAACATAATCTACAGATGCCCAATAGTATTTGTAGGGTTATTTTACTAGATTTAATATTGATAGTTAACTATGCATGAGAATAACATTTATGCAGATTTCGGAATACATATTGTATCTGCATAAATGTGAATTAACAACATAGCAAGCCCTATGTAATTGTAAAAAATGCATCAAAAAAAACCAGGTTTAAAAAACCGGGTTTGCATAAAAATCTAAAATCATCTCAGAAAGCATCTGGCGATTGAATATGCCCTCCGGGCACGCTGCGCTAACACTGCTACACAGGCAAAGTCCACCTGCGTGGACTAGTATTCTATAACCCGCGCAGATAATTAAATACTTTATTCCCACTCGCTACTCGCTACTCATAACTCCCTACTCCCTACTGCCCTAGAGGAGTATCAAACAAAACAGTTGTCATATAATTTTCAGCCCACTCCGAACCAAAAGCTTTTTCTAAAACGCGGCGAGTTTTATCATTTTGCTGCTGTTTACTACAGTAATTTAATTGCCCTTCCAACAACTTACTTGCTGCTTCAGATGAAACAGGTTTTGCAGCAACAGCATTTTGACAATGAACTTCTAAAAAATTCTCAACCCGTGAAAGAAACATTTGTTCTTCTTCAGGAGAGCCAGGGCGTACAAAAATGCAAAACTCAGAAAAAATGTTTCCCCATTCAGGTAATTCACGAGGTTGGGAGAAATTGAGCGTAGGTAAAGCACCAAGTTGGTTATTGTAGCTAGATGGTAAAATGCCCTTCGTGCCATTCATATTAAGCGGAGACAAATCGGCGATCGCCGCACTAATTTGACCTCTACCGCCCACTAAATCGCAACCAAACATCGGTAAATCGTATTCCGGATAAGGAAACATGACGCAATGCAAAATATCGAGCATTGAACCAACCTTCGCAAGTTCCATATGCAGCTTGCGGAACTGAGGAGTTTGGTAACAGCGATTTTCAATAGTAAGTTTTTCACCTTCTAACTTACCTTCCACATATCCCAACTCAGCAGGCAAATGATAAGGAGATAAATCCAAATGCTGATGCCACGCTTTTTCAATAGAATCAGCCAACTGACGAATCAGGGGATGTTGTTGCTCGCGGAGTGAGGATTTAGTTGCGGAGGACATATTTAAATAAAAATATATTATCTAATAGTCAGTCTACCGCTATGAGTTATCAATGAACAATTAACATTGAAGATAAGTTGCTTATTAAATAGTGAAATATTGTTAATTTTACCCACCAGCCCTCAACACTTGTTCAGCAGTCAATTTCAAGCCTGGAAAGGTTGGAGAGAAAACGATCTGATTGCCTCGAAGTTGTTGAATTTCGTATTCTCCATTCACTAACGTACAAATAGAGAGAGTGGGTTGCTTAGGCTTGCCAATGTATCGAGTACCACCATTACCTGCGTAGTCTGCAATCCAATATTCGGGGATACCTAAAGCTGCATAATCTTCAACCTTGCGGGCATAATCGTTTTGCCAGTTGCTACTAACAACTTCCGCGACAAATTTAATCGAACTGCCTAGCGTCAAAATCGACTGGCTAGACCAAAGAACTTCTTTGGTCAGTTCGTCTCGATTAACAACTGCAATATCGGGTCGAAATGCACTCATCCCAAGATTTGAAGGACGTAATAGCCCCCGTTGAAGCACAAACCAAGGTAAACCTGCCCCGTCGATCTGGACGCAGACCTCTGTGGTGATGAAGGCTGCAACTTCTTCGTGGGGACCTGTGGGTTCCAAGTCGAACACCTCTCCATCAATCAGTTCATAGCGGTTATCGCCACCGTAACGAACAAGAAATTCATCAAAGTTGAGTGACTTCTGTTGTATTGGTTGGTCGGTTGTAATGTTCATAAATCAACTTAACCAAATCAATGCTTTTAGTCTAATAGAACAAATATCTAAGAAGATAATAACTGCTAACCGTAATCGTTCTGTTAGTGGAAGAGTAACAACGACTTTAATATATACTGATAACCTATGGTACTCAATCAACCATAATAAAGTAGATAAAATGTTTCAAGGAGCATCAAAGTCAGCGAGCGATTTCTTAAGACATTTGCGAACTTCTTGCCAATCATGCTCTGATAAATGACCAATCAAAACTGGATTCGCCGATTGGGGAAGAGTAACAATAAAACAGCGAAATGCAGAGCTAACTCTTAAACCAGCTGTTTTCCAATCCTGAAGTACGTAGTCAGTTACTCCAAGTCCAGTTGTTTGGCTAGTTATAAGTCCAACAATTATATCTGGACGGTTTGCGTGATACGTTGCTGAAGATAAAACAAGAGCCGGACGGCGTTTAATACCAGTTACACCCGGAAAATCAACTGTTATTACGTCACCAGCATCAAACATTACTCAACGTTTTCCTCATCTTCGGGAAATAATATAGCTGCGTACTGCAACGAAAAATTATTAACATCAACTATATCTCGATCTGTCCAGCAATCGCTTCGATCGACGACAGATGAATCTTGCTCAACTAATTCATTAAGAATAAGATTTGCTAGTCGTAACCGCTCTTGTGGTGGAAGGTTACGAACGACTTGAATATACACTTCTTGTGCAGAAGTTGACATAATGAAAAATTATCTTAGTCTTCATCTACCAAGTGTAACACTTCCGTTACAACACCTTCAGCAACTTTATACGAACCAGCAACCACATAAAATTTTGTTCCAGACTGAATGCGCTGTTTATGAACTGTTAGACGTAATTCTAAATTGAGAACCCGAAAGTAGGCTTTGACTTCGCCTTCACATAAACTTCCTTCGGGCAACAAGTTTCTTTCTGCATCTAATAAGGCATAATGTATCATCCAAGCACGATTTTTATCTCCTTCGTACATGAAGTCATGTTTCATTCCTTGCCGAAGTAAACTAATGCCAGTTTTAGGCTGAGGAATCGCTTTTAGTTGGGCAGCAAAATCTGGTTGTTGATAAACCCATTCTTCAACCATAGCCAAATTTATTGATGCAGATAAAATTACTGTCCTCTTCCTGGTTTACAGTCCGCAAAACCCAATGCTTCTGTATCAAGAAAACTAGCGATCGCCATTTCAATTACTGCTTCGATTGGATACTCAATTTCGTTAGCACGAGCAATTAGAGCTTCTCGAATTCGCTTGGGTAAAAGTTCTAAGATCGCTTCGGCATCCGCACTCGTAAGTTGCTCTTGAAGTTTAGCTTGCATAGATTCTACCTTTCGGGTGGAATTTGGACATTGTAAGGAGGTTCAGTTGCTCTAATAATAATCGCTTCTAACTCCAATAATAGCTTAGGGTTTTCCCAGTAAGAAATTGGCTGTATCGCAATACGAATATCTTCATCACTGTATTTATCAAGCCATGCCCACAAAAAAGCTTTGTGTCCACCACTAAAACGACCTCGTAAGCTCTTAGTTTTACCGATATAAAGCAAACTATCAGTTTTATGTCTGACCGCATAAATACCAGGACGCGCAGGAATGCTAGAAAACTCTCGGCTCAGAAGGTAGCATTGCTCGAAGGGCGTAAAAGCAATTGCATCCAGAATTCTTTGAGCTTGGATTTGCAATTGTGAATCGTTTATCGGCATGAAAGTAAGAAAGCGGATTGCACAAAAATCATCCTCTCACAAATTTTGCCGTAGTTTGCAGAACTTACGCAGGGACAAAAATGCCGTGATATGTATTAGAGATGAATATAGGGACTTTCTGCCATATCGACTTAGGGTGTGAAGTTAATAACGACTCGGAGTATCGCAATTTTTAATGTCCCCCTGAATATCCTACGAGCCAACGAATCTTCTAACAGGCAAACGTGAATCTAAGTCAATACCGTGATTGATGCAGACCGATCTAAGATCATTTGCGGCATAAATTGCCCAGCAAACTCGCTCTCTAGCATACTCTGTTCCACAGGAAGTAGCACCGTGAACCAGTCTGTTACGTAATCGAAAAGCTCTAACAACACCATCCCAGTTATTTACTGCTTGAGGAAATCGCAATTGGACTCTTGGAAAAACCTCACCTTTCCAAACATCCTTATAATTACCGAGTCCGTGACATTTTTCCAGTTTCTTTCGTACCTCCACATTTGCAGAAGTACCGAGTGCAATAATTGCACGCCGAGCCGTTCACTCAAAGTGAATAACTGAAAGAAGGGCTGACAATGAAGGATCTTCATTCAAAAATTGCTTGATTCGATTTTCACGAGACAGACTTGAATCTTTAACTAAAAACATTTCCAAAAAACTCAGTAATATATGTGTTGTTTATTATACTGACAAATAGACTTGTCCACCATCGGCTCTTTTTAAACCGCTGCTTCCGATTCTTCAACCTTAGCCTTCAACTTTTCTGGATCTACAGATTCCAATTCTCCATGATTGAGAGTCCAGCAATTATCAGCAATCGGTAACAAATCTCCCGCATCGTGAGTAACTACCAACAAAGTCCAATGTTCTTTTAATTTTGCTAATAAATTTACCAACTGACGACGCATTGACCAATCTAAACCTGCTGTCGGCTCGTCTAATAATAATAGATTTGGCTGACGAATTAGCTGCACTGCTAAAGCCAAACGTCTTTGCTGTCCGCCACTTAAAGCGTGAGGTGGGGTTGAAAAAGATAAATGTTCTAAACCGACTTCGCTTAATGCGTTTCTAGCTCGCTCTATCCCTAACTCTGGGTGTCCCAAACGCAATTCTTCTAAAATGGTACCCCCGCAAAAATGACGCTCTGGGAATTGAAACACCAAACCAGCTAATTGCTGAATTTCTTCGGCTAATAATTCTTGTTCTCGCCAAAATAGCGAGCCAGATGTCGGTGCTGCCAGTCCAGACAATATTTCCAGCAGTGTACTTTTTCCAGAACCGCTTGGCCCGATAATTAGACCTAATTTTTGGGGAGCTAAATCTAAATTAATTGATTTGAGAATTGCATTCTGGGTAGCAGTAGGATGATAATTTAAATTTCTGAGATAAAGCATTGGTTAAGATTAAAAATTAGCCATTCATTAATTAACTACACACTTAGCTACAGAGCTTCGTTCCGAAAAAACCTCAAATCACAATATAAAATTTCCGTCTTAACTTATTGTGGCAGACTGACCCCTCTTAAGATTAATCATAAAAAAACCTGGGAACCGTCTCAAATCTACCCAGTCAAACTATTTATAAAATTTTTGCGTAAATCTACACGAGTTATAAGTAAACTATTTACGTAATTATAAGTAAGATATTAAACCCATTCAACAGTAATAATTCTGAGTTTTCAAATGACTAAAAATTTTTCTGTACAAACTGCAACTACCTCCAAAAAAATTGTACATTTTGCTAAAGCTGTTTTTACAACTTTAATAGTACTCAATCTAGGAATAAATTCTTCAATCGCCGCCGACCCTTTTCCCCGCAGTCAACCGCGTGATATCGGCGATAATACCGAAGCCGCATTTAAAGCAGTATTCGAGCAAGGTAACTATCAAGCCGGACAAAAGCATCTGCAACAGGCAATATCAACTGAGCCGAATGAACCCTTAGCTTATGCCATGCAGGCATCATTAGCTTATACAAATCAAGATACAGCTACATTAGAATCTTACAGCGCAAAAACTTTAGATATAGCTAAAAAATTAATTCCCTCCGATCCATTGCGTGGTAATTTATACGCTGCGGTAGGTCATTTTTTAGAAGGAGCAGTAATCCTGACTCGCGAAGGTACGGTTGGCGGTGTCCCAAAAGCACTAAGTCGTCTGCGAGAAGTTTACAAGCATTTAGACAAAGCCGAAGCCATTTCTCCTAAAGATCCAGAACTCAATTTAATCAAGGGTTACATGGATTTAATGCTTGCTGTAAATTTACCCTTCGCCAATCCCCAACAAGCAATTCAAAGATTGGAAGAAAATGCAGGACCTCAGTATTTAGTGGATAGAGGTATAGCCATAGCCTACCGAGACTTAAAAAACTATCCCAAAGCCCTAGAATACGCAAACCGCGCCTTAAAAATAACACCCGAGAATCCAGAACTGTACTATCTCAAAGCACAAATCCTCCGAGAACAAGCCAGAAAACAAAAAAACCCTCAAATGATCCAACAAGCGCTTACTAATTTTGACCAAGCACTAGCGAAAAAATCTCAATTACCTGCCGGTATAGTAAAACAAATAGAACGCGAACGTCGAAATGCAGCGCAAAGCTTAAAAAATTAGGAGTAGGGAGTAGGAAGTTAGGAGTTAAGTAGTTTTTATTTCTCCTTGTCGCCTTGTCCCCCCTCTCCCCCTCCCTCCACCTCGCGAGTTCTTCTACAATAACTTTGGGTAAAAGTAATCTGGATATTCCAATAGATGAAAATAGAATTCCGCGAGATTAATCCTTTTGATGTCTGGATTTGGCTGAGGTTTAGTACTGTTCCTTCCGAACGTGAAAAGCAGTTTGTAGAAGAACTTTTTGATTCCTGGTTTTATTTAGGTAAATTAGGCGCTTTTAATGCCGAAAATCTTCAAGTGCAGGAAACTGGACTTGATATTAGCTATTTACATTACGACCAAGATGGTTATCAAAATAGCTTGTTAGCCTTAATGCATAATATGGGCGAATTTGAGTACAACGGAGATTGGGGAAGATGCTGGTTTGACTTAGGAACTTCCGATGCGATCGCACTCGATCTACTCATCAACGCTCTGACTCAATTAGGTCAAGAATACGTCACCATCGATGAAGTATGTATTGGTGGCGAAAATACGGATTGGGCCCATTGAAGATAGCGATAGTCGTCCTTCGTATATTTACGATAATTAGGAAAAATAAATGTATAAAGAAGGTAAAATCCGCGTTCTTGCCTTGGGAATAATTCGAGATCAAAACAATCGCATTTTTCTTTCCGAAGGTTACGATCCAGTCAAGAAAGACAAATTCTATCGTGCAATGGGCGGCGGCGTTGAATTCGGCGAAACCAGTAAAGAAGCCCTCCAACGCGAATTTCAAGAAGAAATTCAAGCAGAAATCACCAACATTCGTTATTTAGCTTGTTTAGAAAACATCTTTACCTTCCAAGGAAAACCAGGCCACGAAATTATTCAACTTTACGAATGCGACTTCGTACATCCCAAATTTTACGAGCAGGAAACAATTGCATTCAACGAAGGCGAACGACAGAAAACTGCACTTTGGATAGACATTGAAACTTTAAAATCTGGCAGCGTTAGGTTAGTTCCCGAAGGGTTTGCGGAGTATCTGGGATAGAGAGGTGTAGAGGGGTAGAGGAGGAGACAAGGGGACAAGGGGGAAGTTAGGAGTTAGGAATTAGGAATTAGGAGTTAAGAGTTATAAAAGCATTTATTTGTAGTGGGAGCATCTTGCTCCCTCGTTGTTTACCAATGCCCAATTACCAATTACCAATGCCCAATTACCAATTACCAATGCCCAATTACCAATTACCAATACCCAATTACCAATTACCAATTACCAATTACCAATTACCCAACAACTATCAACTAACAACTAACAACTAACAACTAACCACTAACTTCTAATGCAGTTAAAATTGTCCAACCATCAACTAAAAACATTAAGAATGTAAAAGTTAGCAAAATTAAATACATCCACGGTTGAGATAATGGGTAAACATCCGTAGTATCTATACCAGTTTTTTCCTGTACAATTTTCACCAAACGATTAAATCCCGCTACTCGCATCGGCAGCAAATAGCCTTTCTTATCCTTGCTGACAAAATAATAGACAATGCCACCTTGCCCGGTAGTTCGCGGTTTTAAATCTTCTACATCCTCCCAAGCCAAAAACCAACCTTTACGAAAAAACTTTGGTACTAAGGGAGGATAAACAACTTGAATACCTCGATCGTTTAAAATTACTCGTTCCGTTAAAACGGCGTATAAAATCACAAAACCAATACTGATACCTACCCAAAGTAATGCAGGTGGTACGGTTGCATCTGTGAAATCAGCGAGAAAAGGTAACGGTAAAGTTAGCGCTAAGTACAAACTTAAAAGCGTAATCCTAATTAAAGGAGATAGCCGAAAAATAGTAGAATCCATAATCAATTAACAATTATCAACGAACAGTTTTCACCTGGAGGGTGTGGATCATCAATTATCAATTATCAATTATCAGTTAAAAATTTGGCGTATCCTAACCACTGTAAAAAAACGGATTTCTTCTTGTAAAAGCATAATTGTTTCGTTTCGACTGGCAAGAAATCCGGTTCCTCGTCAAGGTGCAAAATATGAATATATTCCTTGGATGGCTCAAAAAAATCTTAGTTAACAGTTTTAAATACTGATAACTGATAACTGATTATTGATTAAGGTAAATACTTTTGCACCACAGTCCAACCACTCAGCGAAACCCAGGCAAATACAAGAAATAAAACAATATTCGTACTAACGTGAATGCGTCTAGCCCAAACCCAGCCAGGACGAATCGCGATCGCACTTCCAGCAGATATTAAAACTAATACCACCGTAATTAATCCAGCACCCAAGTGTTGTGAATGTCCTAAAGAACCATATTCACCTAAAGTACCGACAATACCAATAGCGAGTAGCAGTATCACTAAAGCAACCATAGTGATACCCATTACATAGTGGAGTATGCGTAGTCCGCCGTAACCTCCCGGCAACATCGCCGCGAAGCTAGGATTTCCGGATGCTCTAGTACGAAACATCCAAACACCCGTTACCGCTAATAGAAAATAAGCAAGTAACGACAATCCCATCGACCAAGCAGCGATTTTCCACAACCAAATAAATGAAGGTAAATCCATAAGAACTTTTCGGTAGTTTGGGAACTCAGTCTTTTTAAAGCTGAGGGGAAAAACGCCACGTGCGGTTTTAACCGCCGTGGGCTTTGTATTTTTGAGAAGTGATAATCAAGCCAGTTGAGCGTCGAACTAACTCCATCTTCTTTGTTGAAAAACGCCCTAAACGTTTCCAATCACAATTAGAAACAGATACTTGAGTTTTAGTATCGCCGCTTACCCATCCGTAGTAAGTTGAATCAATGCGAGTAACTTTCACATAATCTCCTTTACGATATCTGTGCTGCGTAACAGTGCCACCATATGTTCAAACGGGCTTTACCCCTCCTGTGAGCTAGTCACTACTACGTAAGCTTTGCCTCTTACAAGCTCAATCCCTTTAGGGTTGAGTCAGTGACATTTAGGATTGTAGATGGAAGTGGGACATATGGGGAGATTGGGGGATGGGGAAACAAGGAGACAATTATTAACTCCTCACTCCTAACTATTTGCATATTGCCAATTACCAATTCCCAATTACCTATTACTCAATGCCCAATCCCCAATCCCCAACTCCTCATTAAAAAGGGGTTGCTAGCGGTAGCAACCCAAAAATAGAGAAAAAAATTTTGAATCAATAGAGGCTTTAAAGACTTTGAAGGCTTTAGCCAACGATTATTAATGGTTTTGTGTTATCTCCGTTTTTTGAATTAATTGAGGACGCAAGAGGATTTTCATCTCCTGAACCACCATTCCGATTATCTGAATCTGTTTTTAAATCTGAAATATTTGCTTCGTTAATTGCAAGGCGATCGCACGGAATTGTATCCGATAGAATTGCGCTTGCCATCATCCCCGTATGAATCTCTAATTGAGCTTCATCGGGTGCTTCAAAAACTAGTCTTTGTCCGGGAAAAACAACCCTTTCAAAGTACCAATTAGCGATGTTGGAGATGCGAGCCACCTGTATCTTACTCGTGGCATTAACGTAGCAGCACAGAGATTTCCCTGATTGCTCAGGAGGTAAGGGATCTAGTATTTGAGCCATAACTGAGCATGGAGCTTGTCGCCACAATTGTATCTTACATTTACAAAATTAGCACTGTGCGATCCCCGCCTGCTGTAACTCTCAATACCAACTGGGTATTTGTATGCTATTTCTACCTTAAGATATATCCCAGATATGAAATTTTTGTAAAAATCTATGCTTTTTTTGCCATCATATATTAAGCAATAATCATTACTATTATTTTTATAAAATTCATAGAATTAAGTAATGCATTTTGATAATTACTTAGCGACATTGGAAGGAAAGAAATTACCTGCTTTAAAATTTTTAGAAAGTCAGATAAGTATCTGGAAAAAATTCAAGTAAGAAAAGATGCAAAGAAAAAAGGTAGTAACCAACGCCGCAAGCTTGCGAAAAGATTAAGTCGCGAGCATCTTTCATATTGCCAGAGCCAGGAAAGACCTTCGGGGAGGTGTCTGGTAGTTCACGTTTTCAATCTCCAAACTATAAATTTTAATTTACTAGGACGTAGCTCTCCCCCCCCCCCTCTCCTCCCCACCTTGCTTGCAAAAGTGTGGGAGTATGTCAAAGTATGAGTGCAATAGTATAGTTACGGTACTCCGCATGGCACTGGATATTTCCTATTTGCCCTTGGCGTTTATGTTTACTTCTCCGGGTCCGATTCTAGTAAAATTAGGACCATTAACTATCCGCTGGTATGGCTTATTGATTGCCTCAGCAGTATTAATTGGTGTTACGCTTTCCCAGTATTTGGCGAAGCGTCGTAATGTCAATCCCGATTTAATTAGCGATCTATCGATTTGGCTGGTAATTGGCGCAATTCCAGCAGCCAGAATATATTACGTTTTATTTCAATGGCAGGAATATTCTCGACGGCCTGGGGATATTATCGCTATTTGGAAGGGTGGTATTGCTATTCATGGAGCGATTATCGGCGGTTTAATAGTCGCTATAATCTTTGCCAAATTAAAAAAAGTTTCATTTTGGCAGTTAGCAGACTTAGTGGCTCCTTCACTGATTTTAGGGCAAGCCATTGGACGCTGGGGAAATTTCTTTAACTCGGAAGCCTTTGGAAAGCCGACTAATTTACCTTGGAAGCTTTATATTCCTCGTGAAATTACGCTTATTGATGGCTCAAAAATTTACCCCCGCCCGCCGCAATTCATAGATGAAAGTTTCTTTCATCCGACATTCCTTTACGAATCATTGTGGAATGTCATGATATTCAGCTTGCTGATGATATTATTCTTTCGAGCCTTACAGGGAAAGCTTTCCTTGAAAACAGGTACGATATTCCTGGTTTATCTTGTAGGTTACAGCTTAGGACGCTTTTGGATTGAAGGATTGCGTTTAGATAGCTTAATGCTCGGTTCAAATTTGAGAATCGCTCAAGTAATAAGCTTACTAGAAATAGCCATCGGATTAGCTGGCTTATGGTGGCTATATATCAGAAAACGCCCCCTACCAGATGTCGTTTCTACCCAGAGTGAAGAGAAAGTAAGGGAGATGAGGAGGTAGGGGATGGGGAGATTATTGGGAGATGGGGAGATTTGGAGATGGGGAGACAAGGGGACAAGGGGAAGAATAATTAACTATTAACTATTTACAATGCCCCATGCCCAATGCCCCATGCCCAATTACCAATTACCAATTACCAATTACCAAAAATAAAAAATGCCCCAGAGTTTTCTCTAGGGCTTAACCAGGGTGCATCTACCAATTAATATTTCTATATATAGGGGTTGAATCCGGAAAGATACCGTGATATTTCCCAAAAAGTTTTTCAAGAGGAAGCACCGTCTGTTTGTTTATGCGTGAAAATACTAGTATCTTGTGTGAAGAAAAATCGAATCTTAAGCTAAAGCCAGCAGTTTATATTGTAGGTGCTGGTCCCGGCGACCCAGATTTATTAACGATTAGAGCGCAAAAGCTACTAGAGAGAGCCGATGTAGTTTTATTTGCAGACTCTTTAGTCCCTCAAGAAATCTTAGAATTTTGTCGGGAAGATGCCCAAATCATTCGCACGGCTTCTAAAACCCTCGAAGAAATTGTGCCGATGATGGTAGATATTGTCAGGAATGATAAATCGGTTGTGCGTTTGCATTCGGGAGATCCAAGTCTTTACAGCGCCATCCACGAACAAATGCAGCAACTGGCACAAGCCGAGATTCCTTTTGAAGTAATTCCGGGTATCAGCGCCTTTCAAGCCGCCGCAGCAAAATTAAATGTAGAGCTTACAGTGCCGGGTTTAGTGCAAACCATCATCCTTACCCGCATCAGTGGACGCACTCAAGTACCGCCAAAAGAAGAATTAGCCTCATTAGCAGCACATCAAGCTAGTCTTTGCCTGTATTTGAGCGCTCGCCACGTCGAAGATTCCCAAGCAAAACTTTTAGAACATTATCCACCCGAAACCCCAGTAGCAATATGCTTTCGAGTTGGCTGGCACGACGAAAAAATTCTCGTAGTTCCTCTTAACGAGATAGCAGAATGCACCCACAAAGAAAAACTGATTCGCACCACACTTTATATGATTAGTCCCGCACTTGGTGGATCTTCAGCGCGATCGCGATTGTATCATCCAGAGCATTCGCATTTGTTCCGTCCGAAGGGATGAGGAGATGGGGAAGAGGGGACAAGGGGAGAAGGGGATGGGGAGATGGGGAGATGGGGAGAAACAATTACCAATTATCAATTACCCATTACCAATCCCCTACTTTCTACTTTCTACTTTCTACTCCCTACTTTCTACTTTCTACTTTCTACTTTCTACTTTCTACTTTCTACTTTCTACTTTCTACTCCCTACTCCCTACTTTCTACTTTCTACTCGCTACTCCTAATTCCTAACTCCTAACGATTCCCAATGCCCAATTACCAATTCCCAATTACCTATTCCCAATTCACGCTCTTCGATAAACTGAACAGTGGAGAAGAAATTAGGTAAATAAACTCATGTTGGACGAACAAGCTAAAAAAACGATGTTGCGGAAGATTCCTCACGGTTTATATATCTGTGGAGTTAAGGATGGTGAAGAAGTTAACGGTTTTACTGCTAGCTGGTTAATGCAGGCTTCGTTTAAGCCGCCTTTGGTTGTAAATTGCGTCAAAGGTGATTCTATATCCCATCAAATGATTGAAAAAAGTGGGGTATTCGCCATCAGCTTCTTAGAAGAAGGACAAAAAGACTTAGCGGAAAAATTCTTTAAACCAATGCGCCGCGTTGGTAATAAATTTGAAGATGTAGAATTTTCCCTTGGTAAAGAAACCGGATGTCCAATTATTACCGACTCTTTGGGATATATCGAATGTCAAGTTGTCGGAAATGTTGATAAAGGCGATCATACCGTTTACGTCGGCGAAGTGATAGCTGCGGGAGTTCACCGCGAAGGAAAACAACTCAATCTTGAAACAACAGGTTGGAATTACGGCGGGTAAATTTTGTAGAGACGTAGCATTGCTACGTCTCTAGGGGAGTTAGGAGTTAGGAGTTGGGAGCGAACAGTTAGAAATAACCAATCCAAAATCCAAAATCTAAAATCGGATTATGCCTTTAATCAAAGTCCAAAGTTCTATATCAACTCCTCAAAAAGCTGAAGTTGAGGGGATGCTGAAAACCTTGTCGTCAAAATTAGCAAAGCATATCGGAAAACCGGAATCTTATGTAATGACGGCTTTTGAAGCGGAGGTTCCCATGACTTTCGGTGGCACTACCGATCCAGTTTGTTATATAGAAATCAAAAGTATCGGTACAATGAAACCCGAACAAACCAAGTCCATGAGTCAGGACTTTTGCCAAGAAATCAATCAAGCCCTTGGTGTCCCTACAAATCGCATTTATATCGAATTTGCAGATGCTAAAGGTGCGATGTGGGGTTGGAACGGTAGTACATTCGGTTAATCCATATCCTAATGTAGAGACGCGAAACCCTTTCGTCTCTACAAAAGTTACGCTTATATGACAAATTTCTTTAGTTTGTAGTAAGCGATTTATCGCTCTCCTTAGAGAACTAAAGTTCTTACTACGAACCTCGATCAAATAATCTAGGATAAAGATTCACTGTCTTTTTTATAATTACGGTTTCACTATGTCTGTTAATTCTGTAGTTTCTTCTAAACCTCCCACTCCTAAATATCCGAAAATTTCTATCCCTCCTTTACTAGGAGCGTCTTTGGAAGAGTTAACTGCTTGGGTACAAGAGCAGGCACAGCCAGCTTACAGAGGAAAACAGTTACATCAGTGGATATATCAGAAGGGCGTTCGTTCTTTAAGTGATATTACTGTTTTTTCTAAGCAGTGGCGGGAATCTGTCGCGGAAGTGCCCGTGGGACGTTCTAATTTACAACATCGTTCGACTGCTCCCGATGGCACCGTAAAATATCTTTTGGAATTGTCTGATGGGGAAATTATCGAAACCGTTGGGATGCCAACTTATAAGAAATGGGGAAAAAATAGGAATCGACAAGGAGAGAATCGAGGAGAGTTAGAACGTTTAACGGTTTGCGTTTCTACTCAAGTTGGCTGTGCGATGGCTTGCGATTTCTGCGCTACTGGCAAAGGTGGCTATAAGCGAAATCTGACTCGTAGCGAAATTGTTGACCAAGTTTTAACGGTACAGGAAGAATTTGGACAACGAGTTAGTCACATCGTATTTATGGGTATGGGCGAACCGTTATTAAATGTAGATAATACTTTGAGCGCTATTCAATGCCTTAATAAAGATGTGGGAATCGGACAGCGCAACTTAACTGTTTCTACAGTAGGTATTCCCGGACGTATTCGTAACTTAGCAAAATATCGCCTACAAGCTACCCTTGCAGTTAGTCTCCACGCACCTAATCAAGAATTACGAGAAGAACTTATTCCCAGCGCTCGTAAATACCAAATTGATGAATTATTTGCTGAATGTCGCGACTATGTAGAAATGACCGGACGACGAGTATCTTTTGAATATATACTTCTCGCCGGTGTCAACGACCTTCCAGAACACGCACATCAACTATCGCGGCAGTTACGCGGATTTCAATGTCACGTCAATTTGATCCCTTATAATCCAATTGATGAAGTAGACTATCAACGCCCAACTTACGAACGCATTCAAGCTTTTGTACAAGCCTTAGAAAAACACCACACCGCACACAGCGTTCGTTACTCCCGTGGTTTAGAAGCAGACGCAGCCTGCGGACAGTTGCGAACGAGTAAGAAATAGGATGGGGAGATGGGGAGAAATTTAAAACTCTTTACTCACTACTTACTACTCCCTACTCCCTACTCCTAACTCCTAACTCTTATTTATTTGCGTAAATACCGGGGGCGTAAGCTTCAATTACTTTTCCGGTGCGGGTACAGTTAATCATTAAATAATCGCAATCTGCACAGCTAGTGCGACATATTTGGCTTTCACAAATATGATGTCTTTCACATTTACTACCACAGTTGGGACAACAAACTTTTTGTATTGTTCGCATTCTCGCTCTTAAGCCTCTTTTTTTAATATTTATTCAATAAAGTAGTGCTGTCTCTAACTCATTAATATTCACCTGCTTAACTTATAAAAGCTCATAAAAATAGAATCGGATGCATTTTTCCGTATATATTGCCTTATGAAACTTATTAATAGATTTTCTATTATGCCTCGATAGTGACTAAGCTTTCATCCAACTATAGATACAAAAAAATGTCTATTAGACGCTGATTATCTCTTTCAATTGGACGATCCTCATCACCGATGCTTTGAGACTCCTATATTTACGGTCATTCTAGAATAACCTAATTTAATTTATTATCTGTAAAAACATTATTATTTTTTAAGCAAGTTTAATTAATGACTGTTTGACGGTGAAGATAACAAAATATAAAGATAAGGCAATTATGGATTGGGGCTGAAAATAAAGGTGTGAATGGACAAAATTAAAGTATTTGACAAAATATTCCAAAATCGCTCGTAATTTTTTTTAATTTTATTTGTTAATCTAATGGTAGGTAATGGGTAATGGATAACGGGTAATCGATAGTTGTTTTTTGCAGTTATCAGTTACCCACATTTTTTTATTTGTCTGTATGTATCGTGTTGAGCGATCGCCAATACAGCTTGTTGCCGTTTATCTTAAATTCTTCAAATCCACCAGATTAATTTTAAAGGGTTTGTAGTCGGGCTTTAGCGCCTCATATTACGGAATTCGGAGGGGCTTCAGCGCAACTACGAACCTTGATTACCATCTTCATTCTCAAAAATTAGATATAAAAAAGATTTTAAGTCAACACCACTCATAAATGCATAATTTCCACCGACTCGAACCATATAACAATAGTGGAAAGCTGAGTAAAACCTTTACCAATCGTTAAAAATACTGTTGGTATCGCCACATACTTACAGTAACAGCCCAGTTTACTGTTATTATTTCTCATGCATTTATAGCGATAAAAAAAATGAATAACGAAAACCACCGCGCTTACTGGCGGAAAAATGTAGCTTTAATTCGCAATCTTTTAATCGTTTGGGCTTTAGTATCTCTGGTATTTAGTATTCTGCTAGTCGAGCCTTTAAATACAATCCGGTTTTTTGGCGTACCCTTCGGCTTTTGGATGGCACAGCAGGGTTCAATTCTGGTATTTGTAGCGTTGATTTTTATTTACGCAATACAGATGGATAAATTAGATCGCGAACATAATATTAGAAGGTAGGGGAAAATGTCGGTTGAAATTTGGACCATTTTATTTGTTGGCGCTTCATTTTTAGCTTACGTCTACATCGGTTGGCAGTCTCGCATTAAAGATACTAAAGGCTTTTTTGTCGCCGGACAAGATATACCTTCCCTCGCGAATGGTGCTGCAACTGCTGCTGATTGGATGTCGGCAGCTTCGTTTATTTCGATGGCGGGGATAATTTCGACTTTAGGTTACGATGGCTCAATTTACTTGATGGGATGGACTGGCGGTTACGTACTTCTAGCGTTACTCCTAGCCCCCTACCTGAGAAAATTTGGTAAGTATACCGTACCCGACTTTGTTGGCGATCGCTATTATTCACAGTTTGCTCGATTGGTTGCTGTAATAGCCGCTATCTTCGTTTCGCTAACTTACGTCGCCGGACAAATGCGCGGTGTTGGTATAGTTTTCAGCCGCTTTTTACAAGTTGATGTCAATACTGGTGTAATTATCGGTATGGTAATCGTCGGCTTTTTCGCTGTATTGGGAGGAATGAAAGGCATTACCTGGACGCAAGTTGCCCAGTATTGCGTTTTAATTGTTGCCTATCTTATCCCTGCGGTTGCTATAGCCTTTATTCTTACGGGAAATCCGATTCCGCAATTTGCATTTACCTTCGGTGATATTGCAGATAAATTAAATGCAGTTCAACTTGACTTAGGTTTTCAAGAATATACCCAGCCATTCGCCAACAAATCCATGTTAGACGTGTTGTTTATCACCATCGCTTTGATGGTCGGAACAGCAGGCTTACCCCACGTAATCGTCAGGTTTTACACAGTTCCCAACGTCCGCGCCGCTCGTTATTCTGCGGGTTGGGCATTACTATTAATTGCCATACTTTATACTACTGCCCCTGCTCTTTCGATGTTTGCTCGTTACAACTTAATTAATTCATTGCACGATAAAACCGTTGTAGAAGTACAGCAATTAGACTGGGCAAAAAAATGGGAAAATACCGACTTATTAGTTTTCGATGATAAAAACGGAGATGGGAGGTTGCAGTTAACTCCAGACGAAGCAACCAACGAAATCGTAATTGATAAAGATATCATCGTACTTTCTACTCCAGAAGTTGCCAAACTTGCACCTTGGGTAATCGCTTTAGTAGCCGCAGGAGGTTTAGCAGCAGCTTTATCCACAGCATCGGGATTACTGCTAGTAATTTCCAGTTCGATCGCTCACGACGTTTATTTCCGAATGATTAATCCTCATGCATCGGAAAGTAGGCGGGTATTCGTCGGCAGAATCATGGTAGGTTTTGCCGTAGTAGTCGCCGGATACTTTGGCGTAAATCCACCGGGCTTTGTAGCCCAAGTAGTAGCATTTGCCTTTGGTTTAGCAGCAGCCAGCTTCTTCCCCGCCATATTTTTAGGAATATTCGACAAACGCACAAATAAAGAAGGTGCGATCGCCGGGATGTTAACCGGCTTAATTTTTACCACAGCCTATATTGTCGGCGTAAAATTTGCTGGAATGCCCACATGGTTTTTTGGTGTTTCCGCTGAAGGAATCGGCACATTAGGCATGATAATCAACTTAATCGTCACCCTAATAGTTTCGCGCTTAACACCACCACCACCACCAGAAATTCAAGCTTTAGTTGAAGACTTACGCAGTCCAATTGTAGAAGAAGAAACACCTACGGCGGTGCATTAAGAAGATAAGGGGATGGGGGGATGGGGAGACAAGGGGACAAAGCAAAGGGTTAAGTTGAGAAACAGTCTGTATGTAGTGGGAGCGTCTCGCTCCCTAGCTGTTTCTAATTACCAATTATCAATCCCCAATTACCAATTACCAATTACCAATTACCAATTACCAATTACCAATTACCAATTACCAATTACCAATCCCCAATTACCAATTACCAATTACCAATTACCAATTACCAATTACCAATCCCCAATCCCCAATCCCCCATGCCCAATCCCCAATTCCCAATCCCCATCATTCTTCAACTCTATACCCCAATTCCGCTAATCGGATGCGTGAATGTCGCCATTTTGGTTGTACTCTGACAAATAATTCTAAATAAACTTTCCCTGCAATTAACTTTTGGATTTGTTCTCTGGCGGCGCTTCCAATAGATTTGAGCATTCCTCCACCTTTCCCTATTAAAATACCTTTTTGGGAATCGCGTTCGACATTGATTGTTGCAAGTACGCGGGTTAATTTGGGTGTTTCTTCTACTAAATCTATGCCGACGGCTACCGAATGAGGAACTTCTTCGCGAGTTAACAGTAAAATTTGTTCTCGAATTAGTTCACCCATAATAAAGCGCTCCGGTTGATCGGTAACTAAATCCGGTGGATAATAATATGGCCCAGGTTCTAAATGCTCGATTAATGATTTTTGTACTTCTGGTAGCCCATCGCTGGTTTTAGCAGAAAACTTTACTGTTTGCCATTCTCCAAACTGCGCTAGCTCCAAGTAACTTTCATCTATCAACTGAAAATCTTCTGGCTGACTATCAATTTTATTAATGCCTAAAATTATCGGCGTAGTGGTACGTTCGAGTAATGAAGCAATATACTTATCTCCACCACCGCAAACAGTACTACCATCAACTACGAATAATAAAACATCAACAGATTCGATGGCGATTTTAGCATTCGTTACTAAAACTTCCCCCAAACGATGATGGGGTTTATGAATTCCTGGTGTATCTACAAAAATCATTTGCGCTTCTTCTGTAGTTAAAATCCCGCGCAATCGATTCCGCGTAGTTTGAGCTACTGGTGAGGTAATCGCAATTTTTTGACCAACCAATTGATTCATCAAAGTAGATTTACCGACATTCGGACGACCGATAATACCGATAAAACCTGACTTAAATCCGGGAGGAGCCTGGGGAATTAGAACTTCTCCAGGTATAGAAAAGTTGTTGCCTTGAATATTATTCACGTAAAACAATTATCAGTTATCAATGGACAATTATCATTTAATTTATCTTTAGATTGCCAATGAAATATAAGTTATATTTGACAACATTTTCAACTAAAAATGCTATTAATTACAGCCGCATTCATTGCGATTAAATTTTTAAAGGCAGTATCAATAATTAATCCTTCTGCTTTCAATATAACGTTCAATTGAATGATATTTTAACTTTATTCATGCATGAATTACAGTAATAGAACGTTGATTTTGTGTTACAACCATTTCCATTGATAAACGTTCTTCAGTTGGTAATGCGTTTTTACGCGCTTTTATCCTTGGTTCCCATAAGCTTTCAGCCAAACTATTAAGATAGCTGTCTCAACGAGCAATCAATATTTGCTTAGCTTATAAAATAGATGTTTTTTGTTAAATCTTTGTAGGAGTGAGATGAGCAATTTTAATTTATCCCGCCGCGAAATGTTATTGGGCGGTTTAGTCTTAGGATTTAGGTCAATGCCAATTCATGCATTTGCTAAATCTAAGTTAAATAGTGCTATTACCGATGTTCCTGGTATCAAAATCGGTCATTTTACTCATAGTCGCGGAGCAACAGGTTGCACAGTTGTTTTAACTCAATCCGGTGCGGTTGCAGGCGTAGATGTTCGCGGCGCAGCTCCGGGAACGCGCGAAACAGATTTGCTCGATCCTACAAATTTAGTGCAACAAGTTCATGCAGTTCTACTTTCTGGGGGTAGTGCTTTTGGACTTGATGCAGCAACGGGAGTAATGAAATTTTTAGAAGAACGCGGTGTTGGCTATGATGTAGGTGTAGCAAAAGTTCCTATCGTTCCCGCAGCAGTTTTATTCGATTTAGCTGTTGGAAATGCCAAAATTCGTCCAGACGCTACAGCAGGCTATCAAGCTTGTAAAAATGCTTCCAAGAAATTACCCGCAGAAGGTAATTTTGGTGCAGGAGCGGGTGCTACTGTGGGAAAGTTTTTTGGGATGAGTCGTGCAATGAAAAGTGGGATTGGCACGGCATCAATTAAATTACCAATAGGAGTTACAGTTGGCGCAATCGTTGCCGTTAATGCTGTTGGCGATGTATTTGATCCATCAAACAACCAATTGCTTGCCGGATTGCGCTCTTCTGATGGCAAAAAGTTAATAGGAACGATGAATGCAATTTCGCGGGGTGAAAACTTACCGCCTCTACTTGGTGGTATGAACACTACTATTGGAGTTGTTGCTGTAGATGCGAAACTCGATAAGGCACAGTGTCAGAAAATTGCACAAATGGCACACAATGGTTTAGCCCGGACAATAAATCCGGTGCATACGATGTATGACGGAGACACAATCTTTGCATTAGCGACTGGCAAATCGGAGACAACAGCTAACGTAACTTTACTTGGAGCATTAGCCGCCGAAGTAATGGCACAATCAGTTATTCGTGCTGTTAAAGCGGCTAAATCTATCTATGGCTTACCAAGTCATAATGATTTAAGTTAACTCTTGAGAAAATATGAAAGCTAATAGCTTGAATAAGTTTATTCACGCACGAATAACAGTAATCGAACGTTGATTTTCTGTCACAACAATCTGTGTCGATAAACGTTCTTCGATTGGTAATGCATTTTTACGTCTGTCAAACACAAGTAACCAGCCTTCATTCAATCCCAAACGGGCTAAATAGGATTCTAACTGCTCAATACCTTCGGTTTGGGGGGTCACGTTTCTTTTCACGCCATACTTTTAACTCGATACCAAGAGTAGTAGAACCATACCTTAAGCATAAATCCATCCTGTCACTACCGATAGCATATTCTCGCTCAAGAGTTCCGCCACCATTAACAACGCGATGCAAAAAAGCCATTAATACTAAATGAGGTGCGATTTCATGGTAAACAGCGCTGCCTAATAATGGTTCTCCATGCTGTCTCCAGAATTTAATAAAAGCTTCTAATAAAGCATCTTTATTTAATTCTCCTTCAGGGGTTAACCAACTAGGACTAATATGGGGTAAACTGTCCTGGGTTCCTTGAACTAAAGCACGGGGAATAACTTCGCGATAAATCGGGTTTGCAATTACAAGTCCCCCCGCAGGATCGCGTCGTAATAATCCTAAATCAATTAGATATTGGCGATCATCGTTGGGAGTATCACCTAATGTTTGTCCTGCTAATATTGGTTCGATGATATTTCTAACTCGTTTTTCTCGCAGTTTTTCTGCAAGTGAATCGAGATGAGTATCTTGACGGGCGATTAATATTTCCTTAGCTTGTAAAATATGCTCTTTGGTAATAGCAATACTTCTATTCTTAACCATTTTTTCCACAACTTCCTTAGCCAATGCATTCACTAACCAAGGTTGTCCTTGGGTTAAATCAAATGCTGTTGCGGTTGCTTCTGGTGTAAAAATTTGTCCTGTATCTTCAGTATGCTGCTGATATAGCTCTACAACTTCTTCGGCATTAAAATTTCTTAAAGTGATAGAACTAACTTTGATATTAAAAGGGCTAGCTGTGTTTAATCTCTCACTCCCTCCTGATGCCACCTTATAATCCCGCACATCTCGTAAACCAATTAATCCTACAGATGAAGGAAAGTTTTTCGGACGACTGCGATAGCCATCTCGTAATTGTCGCAATACCGAAATTAAGGTTTCATCTTGTAAAGAATCAATTTCATCGATAAATAATACCAACGGACGCTTGATTGCTCGCGAGAAAGCTCTTAAATTTTCCTTAATTCGCTGTCCTGGAGAATTGTAAATCCAAGCTGGAGGTTGTAACTCTGAAGGTAAATAATCCTCAATAGTATCGCGCCAAGTTCCCAAAATTGCTAATTCTGCTGCATTGGGGTCATTATTAAAGGCGCTTCCCACCTCCACTGATACCATCACAGCCCCGTAACGTCCACTTTCGGTTAGCTGTTGCGCTAGCGCTAGCATTGCTGTTGTTTTACCTGTTTGACGAGGTGCATGAACTACAAAATAACTTTCTTGTTCTAACAGCATTGACAAGTCGGGTAGCCGACTTGTTGGTGGTAACATATAGTGTTTTTCTGCTTTACAAGGACCAGCAATGTTAAACCAGCGAGACATTTAATGGTTATAGTTATCGGACACTTTGAGTTTAGACGATTTTGGGTTAGGAATTTCTTAATTGAGGAAACTGCGGACAGCTTATCTATTTTTGAAATATGCCTAAAAACAAATTACTACTATCTGATGTTTTCATCGGTAAATTATCTATTAAAGATAGGAATTTATTAGCAAGAAAAAATATTATTTTAGGTGGTGTATATATATTTTTCCCAATACTAGGAGTTTTCATCGGTACGTTAATTATAGGTATAAAAGGTATTTATGCAATCTTATTTTTTTCTCCCCTTATAATGGGTGGAATTTGGATTGTAATTTATCATTTTGGTCTTTTATACGGCATTTTTTTAGTTTCAAAAGAGGAAAGGGTATGGGTTGCAAAATATAAAGGAGAAATAGTAGGTTCTGTAAGTGTACGTTGTAAAGAGAAATATTCGATTTTACAAATTATCTGGGTTAAACCTGTATTTCAACGAATGGGAGTAGGTTCTGCTCTCATACACAAACTTAATCAAGAATTAATTATGCCTTTGTATGTGCAAGCCGCTCCCGGAACTAAAAATTTCTATCGGAAGCTCGGCTTTACAAAGCTATCAGTAAAACATCGAAAAATATTACCAAGAAGATTTCAGTATATGCTTATTAACATGGTTCTAGATATTCATAAAGTTTAAAAGTTACTTGAAAAGTCGATGGAGTAGGAAAAACTATGGGCGATCGCCTAGTATCACACTAATATTCTAACTACAGTTAAATTCTTAACAATGCCCAATGCCCAATGCCCAATCCCCTATTACCCAATTTTAAATAATCCCCAATACAAACTCACCTTCATTAACTGCTTGATTAGCAGAAACATCGTACACAAATCCATCTCGAACGGCAAAAATATCTACCGTTGTCGGTAATTTACCTTGTTTATTAAAACTAAGAATTTGATAAAGCTGTTCTCCTGCTTTTACTTCTGTTCCAAGGGCAATTCTTGAGTTAATCATTCCACCAACAGTTGCGTAATATTTTGTAGCTTTACTTTTAGTTTTAAAACTCATTTGATTATTTTTTGGTGGAAAATCATCTAATTTAAAATCCTTAGATAAAACACCCTTTTGTTTTAAATAATTTTTTATCCCTCGAACACCTTTTGAAACTGAATCGGGAATCATTTCCATTCCTCTACCAAGTTCAAGCGTCCAAGCCTCTACATCAAATTTTATAGTTCTACCTAATTGTTGAAAATATTTTTCCAATGCTAGCCAAGGTTTAATAAAAGCTTCGTCAAAAGCATCTCCGTCATATTCATCTAATAAAATACCAAAATCGAGCAGGAAAAATTTAGCGCTTTCTTCTCTATTATTAAAATAATAAAGATAGTCTAAACCTTGATTTGTGGAACTATGAATATCAATCAAGTAATCTGCATCTACGCTTAGAGACTGTAATTTGTAGCTAAACTTTTCCGTATAAGGTACTCCACTATAGGAATTAATATCATCTGAAAGCTTGACAAATTGTTGCTTTATTGCATCTAAAAAATTATTTCTAATCTGCTCTAAATCTAGATCGAGTTGAGATTGAGCGAATGCTAATAATTTATTTTCACTATTACTGCTAACTTCGGATATATCTTTCTCATAATCCCAAAAAATACGATTCCAATCTTTAGCTTCATAAGCACAATATCTACCAGAAGAAAAGTGATGAGAGCGTTGATTAGTTCCCATAGGATTACAAACAGGAAGCAGCCAGACTTCTCCAATTAAATCCGTATTATCCAACATCCATAAAAACTCAATTAGCTGATGAATAACAGCATTCCCCACAATTTCCGCACCATGAAGATTTGATTGAATGTAAACTTTTTTGCCGGGATTAGCACCGATAAATTTGTAAACTTGTAGCGATAAAATATCGCCAGAAGCCATTTGACGTAAAGGAATTGTGGAAATAATAGGGAGCATTAATGATTAGAAATTATAAATCCTAAATTTCCAAATTATCTTTTTTTAGGACTTACGCATAGCCCCCCTTCGATCCATCGCTGCCGTTTCAATACCTAAAATACTTGTACCATCAACGATTAAGCTAATTGAAAAGCATTTTTAGTTACTAATTCCAAATATTCCCTTGTTTAACCATAAAATCAATAAAAGCTTGAATGCGTGGTGAAACCAATCGTCTATCTAAATAAAGTGCGGTAAAAGGAACTTCCGGTGGTCTGTAATCAATTAAAATCTCTTCTAAAATCCCTTCTTTTAAAGCATTAATAGCCATAAATCCGGGCATCTGACTGATTCCTATTCCCAGCATCGCAGTCTCTCCCACTGCTTCACCATCGTCAATAGTTAACATCCCTTCAAGAATTCTGCGTTCAACCTGCCCGTTAATAGTAAAAAACCAAGGCATCAAACGACCAGTTTTTCGGTTGCGAAAGTTTAAGCAGTTGTATTGCTTTAGCTCATCTGGATGTTGCGGTTTTCCATACAAATCAAGATATTCAGGAGTAGCACAGGTAATTAAAGGATCGAGAAACAACTTTCTCGCCATCAGATTGGCACTATCAGCCAATGTTCCTACGCGAATTGCTACATCAACACTTTCAGCAGCTAAGTCTACATCTATATCGTCAAGGGAAAGTTCTACTGATATTTGGGGATAGATTTGAAGAAATTGAGTAATGATTTTTGTACCCCACATTCGGCCGTAAGCAGCAGACATACTAATTTTCAATTTTCCTTGTGGTTCCCTTGAGCTATCTTTTAACTCTTCGGTAAGAGTATTAATTTCATTTAAAAGTCTTTGAGCAACTTCGTAAAACCTTTCCCCTTCAGGAGTTAGACCAACACTGCGAGTTGTTCGATGCAGTAATTTCACTCCTAACTCTTCTTCTAATTTGGCTACTGCTTTACTAGTTGCAGGTGGAGAAAGATTTAATTCGTTCGCAGCTTCAGCAAAGCTTCTAGTTTGGGCAACTCGGATAAATATTTTGATGTTACTTAAACTCTTCATTTCTCTATTAGTGAAAAAAAGTAAAGAATGAATCTACTTTTAAGCTATTTATCTTAATTTACTTTGAAATTATTCTGTATTTAGAAACAATTATTAAATCAAAATTTGACTGTGAATCCTCAACAAACTTTCGATGCTATTTCTCAATCAGAGCAGATTGGTCGCCAAATCTATAAAGGCTTTAACGAACGTAAATTAGACCTCTGGGATGAAGTTGTTGCACCAGATGTAGAAGTTCGTAGCAGCGTTGGTACGATGCCTATGACTGGTTTAGAAGCACTCAAAGGATGGGCTGCCCAATTCCATTCTGGATTTCAACCCCGACTCGACCTTGTAGATGAAATTTATGGTGTAAATCGCGCTACCATTGCTGTCAACTTGAATTGGAAGCATGACAAGCAATTTTTCCACCTTGAACCTACAGGTAGGATAGGTACTTCAATTGAATACTTTATTCTCTGGATTACTGATGGAAAAGTGACGCGCTTTTGGGTTGCAGATCACACGATGGATTTGACCATGTATTTAATTCGCGAACGAGGAATGCACTATCCTCAGAATTTTGTTCCAGAACCTATTATTCGTGGTGAAGAGCCTAGCAAGTTTGCGCTCTAAGACAGTGAATTCGATGGATAAATTACATTAGGAATTAATCTCATGGCTAAAATCGTTCGTTTTCATAAACCTGGTGATGCCAGCGTTCTGCAACTCGAAGACGTTCCCGTACAAGAACCCGGTTTTGGTGAAGTACGTATAAAAGTAGAAGCTTTTGCTTTGAATCGAGCCGAAGTTTATTTTCGCCAAAACCAATACATTCATCCTCCTTCATTACCATCTCGGATTGGTTATGATGCAGCAGGAATTATCGATGCAGTAGGTGAAGGAGTAACAAATATTGCTGTAGGCGACCGCGTTTCAACTTACCCTGCTTTTAATCAAGGAGACTATGGAGTATATGGCGAATGGGCAATTGTGCCTGCTCATGCCGTACTGCAATATCCCGATCGCCTTTCTCCCCAAGAAGCTGCAACTACAGGCGTACAGTACATGACAGGCTATTTTGCGCTGTTTGAATACGGACAACTCAAAGCAGGCGATCGCATTTTGATTACCGCCGCTAGCAGCAGCACGGGTGTAGCAGCGATCGGTCTGGCTAAAGCTGTGGGAGCTACTGTAATTGCTACCACACGCACATCCGCAAAGAAACAACAGCTAATTGATTTGGGTGCCTCTAAAGTAATTGCTACTCAAGAAGAAGATTTAGTTGAATTAGTGCGCGATATAACTGATGGTAAAGGTGTTGAAGTTATCTACGATCCAATTGCTGGGGGAATGCTAGATGCGTTTGCTCAGATGATTTCCCCGACAGGTGCAATTGTTCTTTATGGAGCGCTGGATTTATCTCCCATCACCTTTCCCCTGTTTCCGCTGTTAATTAAGGGAGCGCGGGTTTATCCTTATAAAGTTTTTGATTTCACAGGGCTACCCATTCTAAATTTGCCAGTGCAGCCCGAAGCTGTTGAGCGAGCCAAAGCATTTATCGTTAACAAGCTTAAAGATGGTTCGCTTAAACCCGTAATTGCCAAGACATTCCCACTTGAGCAAGTCGCAGATGCCCATCGTTATATGGAATCTAACCAACAAGTAGGCAAAATTGTTGTCACCACCTACTAATAATCTTTTTCATCAATTTCGACCATCCGTAGTGGGAGCGTCTCGCTCCCTGGTAACAATTAAGCAGCTAAAATCTCTTCTTATCTCCAAAAATCGGTAATAGAATACCCTATCTCCAACAACATTAACCGCAATAAAGGTAAACTCAAACCAACTACATTACTGTAACAACCTTCTATTTTCTCTACAAAAACCGAACCTTTACCTTCCAATGCAAAAGCACCAGCACATTTAAGGGGTTCTTCCGTAGCAACATAAGCATTGATTTCAGCATCGCTCGCCGAAGCAAAATAAACTTTCGTCACTTGATGCTTAACTAAAGTGCGATTTTGAACGTTATCAACAAAAACGTGTCCAGTATAAAGTTCGCCGTAATTACCTCGCATCATCAGCCATCGCTGACGTGCTTCTTCTGGAGTCGCAGGTTTACCATGAATTTCGCCATCGATCGCTAAAACTGAATCGCAACCCATAACTAAAGCAGTTTGAAAATGTGGTGCGACAGTTTCAGCTTTGCGTAAAGCCAGAGTTTCCACCAATTCTGCTGGATTTTCAAGTTGAATCTGCGACTCATCGAAATTGCTCGCGTAAACAAAAGGTTGAATCCCGACATTTTGCAGCAAACGACGACGCGCAGGTGAAGCAGAAGCAAGGACAAAAGTTGGAGTACCCATATTTTTAGAGGAGATGGGGAGACAAGGGGACAAGGGGACAAGGGGAGGAGGAAGAGGGGGAGAAAGAGGGAGAAAGATTTATAGATGGTTAATAGATGGTTATTTGTAGTGTCTGCTCCGCAAGCTCCCTGATTGTTTCCAATTACCAATTACCTATTACCTATTACCTATTACCTATGCCCAATCCCCAATCCCCAATTGATTAATCGACGCGGAAGGAACCTACAGAATCTTGAATCATTCGTTTCATGCGATTCCAACGTCTTTGGGGTACTGAAGCGTTGAAGGTAAATAGCTTACCGCGACTGACGGCGACGCTAGCAAGGTTGTGACGCTCTCGGTTGTTAGGAAAATTGACTAAATACTCTAATAAATAATAGGTTTTACCATCTTCGCCTTGTGTTTGTTCGGCGTTTACTAATTCTGCTGTACGATTAGAGCCTTCGGGAGCAAGAGCATTTTTTCCTAACTTATATCCGACTTCTGTTGGGGTACCTAATTCTGTTAAAGTTTGATTTGAGGGAACCGGACTCATGACTACAGATACGTTTTCAGTTGTTTCGATGAAATCGTGAAAAACAACATCGGGGGCCGTTATTTATGTCTACTTCTACCCAACCAGTAGGATATAAGAATTGATAGCCGTCAGTTGAGTCTATATAACTGTTAAGTGCGGCGGCGGTTGCTGTACCAATATTAGTCAGGCACAGGCTAAATACTAAAAATAAAGTAATTGAAATTCGTTTCCACATTGGTTCTAGTTCCTGAATAGCTGGAAATAATGCTCCCCGTAAGGGTAATTTCTCGTTTTATTGTCCCACGTATGCTGACAACTTATGAAGTTCGATGGTTTAGCTCGGGAATATTCCTTTATATATTGAATCTTGGTTTAAGCACGGTTGCTTATTGTCACCCACAAAAGTACCAGAAAAAAGATAAGATGTATATCTTTACACGCCTGGATGCGATTACTTAGGAATTAAATTACGTCAAGGAGGATTAGAAATCAAATGGCGTTATTTAGAAAAAACCGCGATGCAGTTTGGTTCTCTAGTAAAAGGTAATGTTGAAAAATGGAAAAAGTGGCGATGTGCGGATTCTAGTGAAGAAAGTTTTTCTCTTCAACAAATTGGTGATAATCCTGTATGGGTAAAAGTTGGAAAAGTTCGTTACTCGCAGCTTTATCAAGTTGTGGAGAAAACACTACAAGCTGTTTTTAATGATGCGGGTGTAGATTTGAATGCAGCCGAATGAGTAATTCCACCAACAAAAAAATTTCATCAAAACTGGTTGTATAAAAAATTAGGTGTTATAACTGATATTTCTGCATCTCAGCTACCCAATTTCCAATTTTGGTTTTTGGAGTAGAAGCTAATAAAATCAGGTCATCAGGAGACATCTACTATGCCTTTAAAAAATTACGGTGTTCTCAAAGGTAAGGCAATTGACAGAAAGTTAGGAAGTGGTAATAACCCTCACTACCAGGTACTGATCGATACAAATGGAGTAAAGCATCGCATCGCTGTCAATGTAAAGTCAAAGCTCAGCCCTTCGGAATTACTGTATTTTGTAGACGATAATTTTGAGCATCCAATCACTCAAGAATTGGTTAAATTGGATTACGGGTTTAATCACTTAGATCGAAAACCCGGCGGATTAGCTTTGGACTACGTTCGAGGTAATATGTTCGATACAACTCAGATGAAACCATTACCTCACGATGTTCCTGGCCCCGATAACGATTTAAATGAATTAATTGAACTGTATGTAGGGCGATCGCAAAGTAGCGAAGATGCTGTTATCTACGCTTTTGGTGAGAAATGGGGGCCAGAAACCGACACCAAAGACAAATATTTTGATTTTGTTCCCGGTAACGGTATTCATGACATCCATATGAATCAAGGTAGTGTCGGTAGATTCCAAAAAGATAATGGAGTTTGGCAAGATGGTGGTTTGTTAATTCACTATCCCAACCGCGAACAATGGGTCGGTATTTTCTTAACTTTCCAATCGCAATCTTTCCATACTGACGATAAGAATGGTGACAGATTAGACTCTTTACTTGCTGCTAGTACTGCGGATATTCGCATTTTAGCTGCTTTAGTTAATCCAGTAGGTAGCGACCGTAACACTGAAACGGTGACTTTAATTAATACCTCAACAGATAAAGTTGATTTAAGTGGATGGGCACTTACCGATTACGACAAACGCAAACATCATCTAGATGGCGCAATCAATCCAGGCGAAGTATTACAGGTGCCTTTAGTTAGTAACGGTATTTCTCTAGAAAATAAAGGCGGTACAATTACCTTGCTTGATAGACAAGGTATCAAAATTGACGGCGTTTCCTATACAAAAGAAGACGTACAAAAGGAAGGTAAAACAGTTGTGTTTTAGTTAGTTGTTAGTTGTTAGTTGTTAGTTATTTATTACTATCCACTAACAACTATCCAACATTAATTCATCGCGCTTGCAAAACAACTAAAGTCATATCATCGTTGTTTTGTCTATCTGAACCGATGAATTGCTTAATTGTATTAAAGAGACAATCAAGTATTTCTTGTGGATCTTTGTAATTTCTGCAAGCGTTACTAAAAGCGATTATTAGGTTTTCTTCGTCGAAACGCTCGCCGGAAGGGGAAGCGGCATCTGTTAATCCGTCAGTGTAATAAATAATTGTATCCCCCGGCTCTAGGTATACCTGACCGTTTTCGTACTGACTGTTGGCTTCTAAACCGATAAGCATTCCATTGGTATCCAATCTGCTGACGGTTTTGGTTGCAGCGTGCCACCATAAAGGGGGATTGTGTGCGGCATTACTATAAGATAAAAGCCGTTTTTGCGGGTCGTATTCCGAGTAGAATAAGGTAATAAAGCGACTAGAATTATCCAAATCTGCATACATAACTCGATTCAAGTTTTGCAGAATTCGGGCTGGAGAATTTAGGTGTAATACCTCACCCCGTAACATTCCTCGCATCATCGTCATAATTAAACCGGCAGGTACGCCTTTACCCATGACATCCCCGATAACCATAGCCCAACGGTTGGCTTCAGTATCATCCATACCTTTCCCTTTAATCATCAAATTATGATTCGTGGGGATAAAGTCGTAATAGTCTCCGCCGACATGATTTGCTGGTTTACATCTGGCAGCTAAAGCTACACCGGGAATATCTGGACATTGACGGGGCAAAAGTCGCCGCTGGATTTCTGCACCAATTTCTAATTCTTGATCGAGACGTTCTTTCTTGCGTAACTCTACTCCTAATTCATCATTTTCAATTGCAACCGCAGTTTGATCGGCTACTAAACGGACTAATTTTTGTCTAGTTTCCGTCCAGGTATATTCCGGGGTCCCTGCTTAAAACATAAAGCCACCCACGTTCCTTGTGTTTAACCAGAATTGCAGTACCAAAAGCTTGCATATCTGGCCCCAAACAACGATGCATCTGAGCATCTAACATACCAGTCGCGGTTGCTAAGGGTGTGGCGTTTGTTGGTAAGGAAATTTTACTGCTGGCTGCTTCTAATGCCTTACGTATATTTTTGCGCTGGCGGCTATCTTGCCAATGTAGCTGTTCCAATCGAACTTGACCATTTGGTTTGTAGAGAAACAAGGCGCTACCATCAGCATCCGTTACTCTAGTTGCCATCAGCGGTATTAGTTCCAAAAACTGATTTAAGTTGTTGAAACTCCGCAGAGCAAATCCTAAAGACGAGAGTAAATCTTGGATTTTATTCTGCTCCCGATGCAGCCGTGCCACAAGTTCTTTGAGTGCCACCACTGGAGTGACATCTGTTGGGGCACTGCTATTACTTTGTGCTGGTTGGGAAGGCAGTTGAGACACAGGCGATTGTATTATATTGCTCTTTATAATTTGACGCTTAGCAGATAATTGATCGATCAAATAATTTCAAAGTAATGCTAAACCATATTGAGACAAGGTTTACAAGTTTAGCAAGAGTAGAAAGACAATTAGAGTAAATTTTATAACTATTTTCTTGTTTGATTTGTTTTGTTAATTTGTATAGATTTCTTATGAGCAAGGGTTTGGAGTTTAATCCCAATTTGTCTCTCGCTCGGAATATTTCTATCTCATTACAAGTTTTTAATTTTTTCATAACTTTATTCTCAAATCATATACCTTCGGACATAAAAAATATACATCTTAACGTATTCGGGCTATATGCAGTTTTTGAACGCTAATTTAGGTATGTCCATATGGGGTCATAGCCTTTATGGGTGAGAGACTTACGCTCCTAATATCATGAATGTAAATCAATCAATTAAGATGTTATCAACAGTATGACTTAGGAGAACAAAATTACGTATCAAATCTAGGGAAAGTATACCCTAAGACCTTCAAATAAAAACTCAATCAAGATATTTTTTTAAATCATTACGTTTTTGTCTTGTATTTCCTCCTAAGAATATGTTTGTAGGTATAGCTAATAAAGAACTATTTAACAAGTGTCAAATTTTCTTATAGCTCAACTAGTATAAATATCTTTCCCTCATCTGTGAGGGAAGATAACATATAAGTGGAATAATTCCCAATTCTTCTCAGAAAGACTTTACTTTCTTTTGAATAAATACCCTCGCAAAACAAAGACTTACGACGAAGGTTAAATTTATCCTGCGTAAGCCTCTATATGGATTATTGCTTTGTATAACCGATTAAACTCAGGTAACAATTAACCTGCTTAACCGCTAAGCAATGCTTCCACAAATTCGTAACTGGAAAAAGGACGTAAATCTTCCATACCTTCACCAGCCCCGATAAAGCGAATCGGTAAACCTAGCTGTTGTACCACTGCAAGAGCAACTCCTCCTTTGGCAGTTCCATCTAGCTTTGTTAAAACTACACCGCTAAGTTCGGCCGCTTGAGAAAACACTTCCGCTTGTCGCAATCCATTTTGACCTAATGTAGCGTCTAGAACCAACAGTGATTCTACTTTGGCATCCGGAGCTTTTTTCTTGATTATTCGCCGGATTTTACTTAGTTCCTCCATTAAGTTTTTCTTATTCTGCAATCTTCCTGCGGTATCTACTAGTAATAATTCAGTATTTCGCGACTGGGCAGCAGCGATTGCATCAAACACAACTGCTGCTGGATCTGTATTTTTCCCTGGGTTTGCAATTACTTCAACGCCGCTTCTTTCACCCCAAACCTTTACCTGCTGCACTGCTGCGGCTCGGAAGGTATCTGCTGCGCCAATCAAACATTTATAACCAGATTTATTCGCCAGATGAGCTATTTTACCGATAGTAGTAGTTTTACCCGCACCATTTACCCCAGTCATCAACCAAATATTGAAACTTTCTTTATCTGGAGTAAAAGCAGGGGATTCGGAATCTTGCAGGGGTTTATCAAGGATATCCCGTAGAATTTTTTTCAAGTAAGCGATACCTTCTTCAGGTGGTAAAGCTTCTTGACGTAGTTTTTCCTGCAAAGCATTAATAATATAATCAGTAGCTTCTATACCTACATCGGCTTGCAGTAATAAAGCTTCGATTTCATCTACGGCATCCGCATTTAAAGGTCCTTTTCCGACAATGGCTTTAAGCTGGTTAACTACATTACGACGAGTTTTATCTAAACCTTGCCGCAGCTTTTTCAGCCAGTTAATTTCTTCAATCGAAACGTCTTCAGCACGTCTACCTTGTGCTGCAAGGACTTCCGTAGACCATAAAAAGCCTTCATCAAATGCTAATTCTGGTGTTTCTTCAACTGCTTCAACTGGTTGTTCGCTGATGTTACTCGATAGCACTGCTGGCTGTTCTACCTCGGAAGTGTCAGGTACTTCTATTGCACTCTTCACAAGTCTTTCCTGCCTAGCTTCTCGTTCGGCTCTGGCTCTTTCCAAGAAAGATAACGGTGCTGCTGGCTGCGATATTTCTTCCGTTTCGACTTCAGATATTACATCTTCCTTAATCACCTCTGCATCTGGTGTTTCTACTTCCGATACAGTAGTTGCCGTAGTTTCTTCTGTTTGCGGCTGTGTACTTTCTTCCACAACTTCTTCAGATTCAGAAATTACTTCAGTTGTTTCTTGAAGAGATTCGGTAACATCTTCAGATTCGGAAATTACCTCGGTTGTTTCTTGAGGAGATTGGGTGACTTCTTCAGATTCAGAAATTACCTCGGTTGTTTCTTGAAGAGATTCGGTAACATCTTCAGATTCGGAAATTACCTCGGTTGTTTCTTGAGGAGATTGGGTGACATCCTCAGATGTTTCTTCAACTTCAGCACTTACCTCAGTGGTTTGTTGCTTATCTTGAATATTTTTGTAAGCAGCTTTAGCAAAAGCCAACAAATCTTCCGTCGTCTCAGCCGGAGGAGATTCTGGAGTTGATTCTGTACTTACTTCTTGTTCAATCTCTTGTTCCTGCTTCTGTTCGGAAGAAGCATCGGAAGACTTTTTGTTTTGACGGCGGAACCAATTAAAAACCATTGCAGCAAATAACGTCGGTTATTAAATAACTTTAATTAATTATTATTAAACGAAAAGGGAAAGAGTGATGGGGGGGGGACAAGGAGAGAGGGGAGAGGGGGAAGAGGGGGAAGAGGGGGGAGAGAGGGTAGAGGGGGTAGAAAAAACTTTTTAATTATTAACTACTCGCTACTTACTACTTACTACTTACTACTTACTACTTACTACTTACTACTTACTACTTACTACTCACAACTCCTAACTCCTAACTGTTCACTGTTCGCTGGTTACTGTTCTCTGCTCGCTTACTCTACGTAAAACACCATTAATAAATCGATGCCCTTCTTCTCCACTGTAACGTTTGGCGAGTTCTACAGCTTCGTTGATTGCTATTCTTGAAGGAATGTCAAAAAACTCCATATCTACTACAGCTATACGGAGAATGTCTCTGTCAATCTGAGCAAGCCGCTTGACTTGCCAATCTACTAAAGCAGTAGATATTATTTCATCTATAACTTCACCTTGTAAGGTAATTTTTTTGATCAGATTGATCGCGTAATCATTTATTTCTTTGTATTCGCTGTTGGTTTCCTGACTCAGTTCGAGAAAATCCAACGTATAAGCCAATTTGTTAATTGCTGTACGAGTATGTTCAATTGCTTCTTTAAGCATTGTTCTAGAAGTTTTTAAGTCCACAGCGCGAGTTTCGCTAGTTAAAAGACGGTCGTTACTGTGTTTTAATTCGTCAGAAGCATTTTCTAAGCTATCTTTTATCTCGCTTCTTAGAGTACGTATTGCTCCAAGCACTAATTCCGGAAGTTGATCTTCTGTTAACTTTTTGGGACTTACAGGTAACTGAGAAAGGCTTAATAAAGCTAGTTCGCGAGCAATCTGACGAGGTTTACGGTGGTCTTGCATAGCAATATCAATATAATTCGTAATGTAGCGGATATGTCCTCCAGAAACGATGAACCGCATTTTACGGTTATCGTTGACGCAAACCTAATTATGGGTAAAACAAAGGAAAATGTTTTTTGATAAATTAGCTGTTTGCGCCTTTCTAGAATTAATTTGCCATAAAAATTAATCAGTACTGCTCAAAATACCACGCAACCGGGCACTGCGAGACAATATTAAACATTAAGCTTCCTCAACGGGTATTACTTGCCGCTTTTTTTCTCGCGATTCCATTTTGCGTTCTTTAGGGATTTCTAAAGGAGGTAAAGGAGCCGCTTGAGAAACTATGCCACCAGATATTAATATTTTGAACGCCTCTTCTATGGACATTGATAGATTAACCACGTCTTTCTCCGGAACCACTGCATACCATCCCGTAGTGGGATTAGGAGTAGTGGGAATAAAAACGCTTAACATCGCTTCAGGCATTTTGGCTTGAATATCGCTATTGACGTTACCCGTTACAAAGGCGATCGCCCACATTCCCGCTCGCGGATACTCTACCAAAATTACGCGACGAAATTTATTATTAGTATCTTTTAATAGCGTTTCTAAAAGCTGCTTAAGGGTTTTATAAATCTGTCCGGCTAAAGGAATTGCTTGTAATAAGCGCTCTCCGAAATCAAGCAACCATTTACCCGCAATATTGCGAGCCATCAAGCCAATTAAAAGGATACTTAGTAGTGGTACCGTAAATCCCACTACAAAATTTAATACATTAATTAATAGAGGGTTTAACCCCTCAAAAGGATTGAGTTGTTTGGGTATTTGAGTAAGAAAATCAATTACCCAAATAGCAATAGTAACTGTTAACCAAATAGTGGTTGCTAAAGGAATTATTACCAGCAAACCAGCAATTAGGTCATTTTTTAGGTCTTGCTTCCAGCGTTCGTAGCCCAAGCCCTTATTCTCCTTAATACGGCTATTGGAATTTCTGTTATTAACATTCATACCAACTTGCTTCGTCCAATTGCTCTGAGTATTTGCTTTTTTTAGCTGCACACCCGTTTTCGGCTGCTTGCCTAACTGCCTGTATTATCAATACAAGAATATTGGCAATGAATCATGGACTTGATAATTATATTGCCTCTCTACACCATAAAATTACAGCCATTGCCTTTGATTAGACAAAAAAAGATTAAATGACAAACCGCTTTCTGAATTCATGAAAACACATTTCACCAAGCTGCACCAATAAGAAGTCCTAGCAGGCGGCTAATTAATCCACCATACACCTGAATTTATTTTTAAGACTTGTAAACGAATGTTGCAACTCATAAGGCATATTATTAATACTACCGCGCCCTTCAAAATACTGCTTGCCACATCAGCAAAGGCAGCAAAAGCGCTTCCACACTAGTTTTATCTCGCCGAAAACTTCCCCATCAAGACCGATGACTATTCTGAAAAAAGTCGTTAAATACATTAATTTATATTAAATGTAGCATTTTGAACAGTGAACAGTTAGGAGTTAGGAGTAGTAAGTAGCGAGTAGCGAGTAGCGAGTCAAGAGTAATAAATAGCTGGAAAATAAAACTTTTTACTCACTACTCTTTACTCTTTACTCACTACTCTAAAATTTCCCATCACCCCATCTCTCTAACTGTTAACTGCTCGCTGCTCACTGCTCTAGGCGTAGGCATATGCTTCATTTCCCAGGCTTTGAGCATGATTAAGTATTCGTAGAAAGCTTGTAAGGTACACCATGTGAATCCGGCGCGTCCGTCTAAGCAGCCTCCAAGGAGGAAATACATATAAAAGAATCGTACCAAAGGTCTACCGGGTACTCGTAATGATAAATTTTTAAGAGCGCGACGACGTTCTACTTCTGTTTTGCCAAAAAATAAATCGCGCCAGTTGACGCTTCCTTTTTCTAATTGATGCAATGTTTCTTTCGCTTCGTCGGTGGAATAACGGTTATGCTTGTCAATCCACCGGCTCAAGCCTTTCCCAGAAGTGTAATGAGGATAAGTTTCTTTTAAAAAGCTGGTATTTCCTTCACAGACTTCTCTTTCGGTATGACCGTAATCAGTAAACCATACTTTCCCATGACGGAAAAGACGCAGTTGATAACGGGGATATTGAGTACTGTGACGAATCCAAGTGTTCATAAACATTACCCGTTCGGCTGCGTAATATCCGATATAATCTGGGCTTTTTGTTGCTTCCACACACTCAGCAAACAACTCTGGTGTCATACGTTCATCCGCTTCGAGAATATAAACCCAGTCATACTTTGGGGATATATTTTCTAACATCCAAGTACGTTGCTTACCGTGACTTTCAAAAGCGTGTTCCACAACCCGAACCGGATATCTATTTGCGATTTCCACAGTGCGATCGCTACTTACCGAATCCACCACAATAATGTCATCCGACACCATAGCCGACTCAATACAAGCAGCAATATCCAACTCTTCATTATAGGTCAATATGTAAATAGTAATCATTTAGATAGTAGTAAATATGTATAAATAATAAAAAATTGGAAATAGGGAATAGGGAATAGGGGATTGGGCATTGGGGATCGGAATTTTGGATTTTAGATTTTGGATTATTCAGGAGTTATGAATTTTAAATTTTTACCCCTCTACCCCCTCTACCCACTCTTCCCCCTCTCTCCCCATCCCCCGATCTCTCCTCAACGTGCGGTAGCTTTACGCTTCCCACCACCGCTTGTTGCACCTTTACTTCTTAATCCAGTCCAACCGATAACTATGTAGCCAATGGAAAGCAGTAAGCTACTCATGCTAACTCGCAATCCAGACTTCCAAGCCGATTGCTTGGCTCTGTCTACAGCCGCTTCTTTGTCTCCGCGAATTTGAGCTAAGCGTTGACTTGCTATTTTTGTTGGATCGCTTTGGTCAGCAATAAATGCATCAAGGGCTTTCGGATCGGCCTTAAACTGCTTGAGTAATTCTTTTTGTGTTTCTGGAATTCTATTATTTTCTAACGCTTCCTTGTATTTTGTATCGTCTTTAAGCAAGTCAGTGAACTGAGCTTTGATTTGGGCTTTTTGTTTTTCTATCTGAGCTTTTGCTTCAGGAGTATTTAATCTCTGTTGCACCTGCTCTAGCTGACCTTGAACTTGATTTTCTGCATCCTGCGCTCTTGCAGTTACTTGTGCAATATTGCGATCGCTAATTTGTTTAACGCTGTTGAGATGCAGTGGGAAAAATAGCAAGAAAATCAGACCTAAGATACTTGACAAGATTAATGCTGGGAATCTTAAATCGACACCTGACGGACTAGAATCATCAAAACTATCAACCCAATGTCCCGCGAATAGCATACCCATGCCTACCAAAGGCACGATTCCTCGGTCAACCGACCCGGTTATTAACCCAACTAGCCATGCATTATCAGTTGGTTTGGGGGGAAATGAAAGTATTAAAATGTCAACTATAAAGGACAAAATTAAGATTATCCCTACCACTTTCAAAGTGCGGGAAGTATTTACAGTAGCCAAACGATTAACCATCTTTTTAGTCTCGTATTCAATAAAGTACGATCGTCCTACATTAAGTTACTCGAATATTGTTGCCAATACTCTAGCTACTGTTGATAAATAAAGTAGGCTCAATACAGGTGGAAATTTTAACACCTATGTTCGAGATTACACCACAGTAGCAAAGGTTATTTCACCTGTCTTCGGCAAATTTTCGTACAGCGAGCAGTGAGTAGTAAGTAGGAAGTAGGAAGTAGGGAGTAGGGAGTAGGGGAAAGGGGAACACACTTATTTATGTTCGCAACCGATAATTGTTAATTGTTAACTGCTCACTGTTAACTGCTCACTGATAACTGTTCTGCCAAATTGGTAAATCCTCCGGTCGGTCTACATCAGCTAAGGTTCGCAAAGAAGCAACGGATAAATTAAGTTGCTCCGCAATATCCACAGTTTGTTGTAATACCTTGGCGGTTCCCCAGTCTATGTTAATAAATAATTGTCCGAAGGCACGCTTTAAACCAATTAGATAATAGCCGCCATCAACAGCAGGACCGAGTAATAAGTCGCAATTCGGAATTTTTTCAAAGGCTTCTGCTAACACTTGATTATTGACACCGGGACAATCAATGCCGATGATAACTACTTCTTGGGCACCTTGATTAAAGGCATTCAAAAAAGAGTTTTCCATACGCTTTCCTAAGTCACCATCTCCTTGAAGTTGGTAATTCAATTCTGTTCCCAACCAGTTTTGCATCAGTTGTAAATCGCCACCTGCAAACCTAATTTCAAAGGATATTGCAGCCTCCAATTGAAATTTTTTGACTTTAGATAAAGTGAATTCCGTCATTTGTCGTTGGAGATTTGCAGCACCTTCGACTCCCAAAGCTGGTATCAATCGGGTTTTCGTTTTACCAGGTTGGGGATAGCGCGTAAAAATAATTAAATGTTTTTTAGCAATGTTGGGTGAGCTAGCCACAGAGGATATCTTGTAGGATGTGTTAGCGACAGCGTAACGCACCATTATTAACAATGTAGAGACGTAGCAGTGCTACGTCTCCCCGTATTTACGGTTGTATCCAGAATTTAGTAAGAGTCTAAGTATTTATGAAAAAACCGGATACAAGTAAAAAAGCCTGGATATATAAATAGGCGGGCAGGGATGCCCACCCCACAAGATTAATGAATCATTTTAATAACAATAATCGCCATCTTTAGGTTTATCGCGCTCTTTTGCAGTTCGCATTGCTCCTAAAATTGTAGAAATATAGACGCACCGTTTAGCTTTACCGCCATTTTTACTAGATAAAGTGATTCTTCCTAAAGGTGGTTTTTTGACAGTACCTCTGTAATCAAACTGAATATGTCTGACGTTAGTTGATGTTCGTAAAAGCAAAGTAGTTTCTTCATCCAAAACTACGTTAGAGTCCAAACTATTCCAGTTGGCATTATTTGGGTTTACCGTCTCACGATGAACTGCCCACTGAACAATATCTTCTTTCTCGCGAAGACTGAATTGCCAAGTGGTTTTAGTTCTTTGGGCTTCTCGTTTGGCACGACGTAAAGCTAGATGAACTCGATCGGAAGCACTATTCAGCCGACGAGTATTGATAAAAGCCAGCCAAGAAGGAGCCGCAGAAGCAGATAATATACCGATAGCTGCAATAACTACCAACACTTCGAGCAAAGTAAAGCCACTGCTAGAATTATTATTCCAATGTTTATTAAACATTTAATGATTGGATAAATGCACCACGCTGGTAGATACAGTGCTGATAACTCGCCGACACCCTCAAGGGTGCGGCTACACCTACTAAGTCCGGCGGACTATAAAAAATCTTTAAGCCCACGAAGGTGGGCTTTGTAACTGTAGCCCCACCCATAAGCGGGTGAGGGCTTTAGAAGATTTATGTTACCCTTCAATTTTATTCTTAAAATAGCCGTTTCTCCACAGATAAAAAGGGCTAATTAAACTATTCACAAATAACTGCATTTCGCAAGCTGCAACTAAATCTGTTTTAACTTTTTTACCGTGTTTAAATAGATGAAATAAAATTTTTCGTAAGTCGTTTGCCATGTAAGCTAATATTGCTGCTGGCTTTAAATATGGTTTGATATCAACCATTCTGGTGACGTAGCGGCTTAATCCAATTCCTTTGAAGAAGGGGAATAAATATTCTTTTTGCAAGCGCCATCTGGGGATTTGATGGTAAATTTCCATTTCTGGGTTGTACCAAATTTGCCAATTTGATTGCTTGATGTAAGACAGCATTTCGGTGTCTTCGCCGGTGAGCATATTACCGTTAGCTCTGCCGGTTAAAACTAATTTTTCGGGTATGGTTTCTAACCACGCTTGTTTGCGAATAACTATTCCTGCTGAAGGGGGTAATAGTTTGCTTTTTGGTAGGTAAAGTAAGGGTATATTACCTCTTTCGGTAATTGCTAAAAATGGCGCGATACGCTGAAAATTTTCTGGTGGCTCAACTTCCCAGTTGGCGTGGATTTGACTGGCGATCGCCCCGGCTTTAGGATATTTTTGAGCGAATTCATGAGCAGAAGCAACCCAGTTTGAGACGGGATAGTTATCGTCATCGAGGAAGCCGATAATTTCACCTTTGGCTTCAGCTACTCCTCTCTCGCGGGCATATGCTGCGCCTTGTTTGGGTTCAAAGCTGTATTTTAAAGGAAAGGGATGTTGCCAATTTTTTTGATATTGTTTTACAACATCTGCCGTGTTATCGGTGCTGTTGTTATCGACAACAATAATTTCCCAAGAGATATTTTCGGTATGCAGTTGATTTTGCAGTCTTTGTAAAACTTCGGGTAATCGAGTAGCACCGTTGTATGTCGGGATAGCTACGGTAAAGTTTATGCACTCTGTCATAGCGCTTTAAGTGTTTATTTTTAAGTTATGTGTTTGATGGTAGATGAAAATAGAAATATAAAACTGCACCCGGTGTATTAATTTTCCTCTTTTGGGTGCAGTTGTTGCGTCAGTATTTTTGTTGATTTTTTACCACGTGCTGTTTTTTCTATCGCAATCCTCGTTTTTTGCAGTTCGTATTCCTCCTATGAATGTTTCTACTATGACGCAGCGTTTTACATTGGTAGGTTGCTTTTGGTTACTTCTCGAAGTCTTAGGTGTTGCTAAGACAATTTTGAAAGGTAGTTTAGCATCTCTAGGTAGAGTCCCAGCGTAATCAAATGCAATTGTTTTATAGCCAGAAAGAGATTTTACTGTATCACCGTCACCTTCATTTTTATCCTTAAGATTAGTACCTAATACAAATTGATTAGACTTTATTTCTAAATCTTCACCTACAGACTTCCAGAACTTATCATCAACTATAGAAGGTTCAATAGAATCTCGGTGAACAACAATTTTTGTAGCTTTATCTCTACTATCAATTTTAAAACTGACGCTGTACGTAAGTTTTGTTTTTTTAGCTTGTCGTTGTGCTTCTTGCACTGCTGCAAAAACTACATCGTTAGCTTTGTTAAGTCGCTGTCTGGCAACAAAACTAAGCCAACTTGGTGCGGCTATTGCTGAAAGAATACCGACCATTACTATTACTACTAAAACTTCTATTAAGGTAAAACCAGAAGTATGTGAATATAAGTAAGAAGATATTTTTAATTTTTTACCCACTATCTCTAAAGGGTTTATTTCTGAATCTTTTCGTAAAAATTGCTTATACATAGTGGGCTTCTATTAATTGTTATAAAAATTGTAATTTTAAATAAATTGATATATTTTAGTCCAAAGCATGACCATTATTCTTTATTAAAATTTATCAAATATTTAAGCTATTTTTTTATTCAAGCTTTTACTTAGTAAACAAAAATCCACGTCCTTCTACTGTTGTTGTTACTTGAGGAAAATAGCTTTTTTTATTTTCATTAAAATCAAAGTTATTGTTTTGAATACGAGCAAGAGCGTTTCCACGTATATGAACTTCTGCAACAGTATCTTTTGAATCTACACATACATAAAAACCACGTGTTTTTATATCACCAGTAGCAAGAGAATCTCCAGATCCTGAGAATTGTGGTACCAGTTGATATTCACTATTAGAGCAAGTCGGCACTTGACTATTATTAATAACTTTCGTTTGGTCGATGTAATCAACTAAAGTTAAAACTTCTTGTGTATAAGTTTCGCCAGCCTTTTTCGTCCAATTGTTCATTTTGGTTTGAAGTTCGCCTTCGTCTTGAAGATCAAACATTTGAAAACCCTTGTCTCTAGTATCATCTATATCTTTTGAATCCTCTCCAAAGCCGTTACTAATTTGAAATCGGCCAATTCGAGCAGCATTAGACCATGTTGAATCATTGTCTTTAATTAAGTAATAGGCAACTAAAGAGTAGGCGAAGGTATCATCTACCTCACCCTTTGCAATAGTAAGCCCTTTTGGAATAAATTGCCGTTTCCAGAAGACAAGAACGGGAAAGTAATTATTTTTTTCATTGTATTTAGGCAATTGCTGTCTAATTTTCTTAATGCCATCGGCATCATATATATAAACTGACTGCTTTAAATCTCTTGCAATATAGTCAAGTGCTGCTTTAATTTCTTGCTCTGAATTTACCTTAGCTTGTTCTCTACGGTCTGTGTCTAAAATGTTAACCATAAATCCTAGCAAAGGAGTTAGTACCAAAGCTGCTAGAATCATGGCTACCAATAATTCAATTAAGGTAAATCCACTTGATTTTCGTTTAACTGGAGAGCATTTTAGCTGCTTACTTGAAAGCCCTTTTAATGTACTCATGATGATTAATTGTTGCCTTACAGTTCAAGATTTAGCAGGACGATTGGGTATTATCTGAAATATTTTGGGGTTTTAGCCGATCGCATAAATCACTAAATGAAGTATCTTCATTTGATATTTCTGTTGTGATTTCAAATAATGGTGTTTTGCGACCGCCAACCCCCCCCGTAAACGTATTTTGTCTAATTGGTGCTTTTTTTAGATTTCCACCGTTACTAGCAAATCCATCTGCTCTATAAACGCGCACACCCAATTGATAGCCTTTCTCAGCATCAGAGGAAGCTTTGTTATAACGAAATGCTTGGATTACAAAATCTTTACTGCTGGTTTTAGTACAGCCACCCCCATCACCATCCACGCAGTATAGATTAGTTACAGGTCGCGTACAGTAATCATTGGATTTTGTGCAGGTTAAACTGCCTACAGAAGGAGGATTGTAGCTTCCGATATTTTGATTAGTGCCAGTAATTGGGGAAGGTGGAGGGTCAATTTTTTTTGACTTAATACCATCTATGTATGCTGTAGCTGCATCTGTAGCTAATTCAACACGTCTTGACTGCACCCGCGTTGCTACGGATAGGACAATTACAGGTGAGATTGCAGTCATTAAAATAGCCACGACAATGACAGCTACTAATGACTCGATGATGGTAAAACCCGATTGATTGGATGGGGATGCTTGCAGTTTTTTGTAGTTAATCATATCTAAGCAACTAAATAACGTTGGCTTTTTGGTTCAAATCTAATTCAAAATAATTAAGGGCAGTTAGGACGTTGGTTACTGGGAACTGCGTATTTGTAACCCGTACCATGTTTGCTAGAATTTTCGTAACCTTGAGTATTATTTTGAGCTGCACATAGCAAAGTTTCTACCCAATTGTCATCTCGCCCAACTTCTCTGTAGAATTCATTCGGGTCATTTGTAGCGGGTGTTGTAAAACGTTGAGAGAATAAGTCAGGTAATTGGGTAAGCAAGGCTACATCATAACCCCAGAAACGTTGGGGTGGTGTATAAAAAGGAGTACGACCAAAGTTTTCTGCGCCGTCTTCTTTGTTTTGAGCGATTCTATAACCTTGTGCATATCCAAAATTGGTTCCTGAACCTGTCGTATAACCTAAATAATGACCAGATGTTAAACCTTTGAAAGGAGCAGTAAATACTTGCCAAGGCGCTGTAGCATAGGAACTACGTTTGTACTGAATGAATGCACCAAGGGCATTGTGTTTTTTATCTTCCCAGTTTTCTAAATAACGAATAAAGTTTTCTAAACCACCATTTGATTCGGTTGGTCGTCCTGGAGTATTACCTTGTGCAAATACTAGATTTGTTTCTGTATCAATAGCCTTTTGCTGCCAACTATCATTTTTCCTTAATAAATCATTTTCTTTTTTGTTATAAGTATCTTTGTCCAAAGCTCTATTATTAAAATCCTTTCCAGATTTTTGAAAAGGTATTTGTATTTGCAATACGGGTATCAATAAAGGTTGTTCTGTTGGTCTATCTCCAGTAAGTGAACCTTTATTATGAATCCACAAAGGATTCTCATAACTATAGTCCTTAGCATTACTTTTATTCGTCAAAAACCATAGAGCGTTATTATTATATCGACGATCGCTATTGCTAGAGTATTTTTTGTATGGTTTGCTATTAATACTGAGTTCATTGGAATAAGGATAATATGTTATTTCTTTTCCTCCTGTTTTAATTCCTATTGGAATTGGTGTTTTATCAACAGGATCAAGTACTAGGGTATAAGGTTTTTTACTTCCTGGAATGATAGAAGTTCCACTTTTTTCTACTGTTAAACCAGCACTATATCTGAGAAATGCTACTCTTCGTGGCAGGCTTTGGTCTTGCCCAGGTTGTACTGTTGTACCCGCCCAAATTCTGCTTGTCTCTAAATTTGCACCTGTACTGGTAACAGCTTGAGCTAACTCATTTGCCTTAATATTTTTTTCTGTATTACTAAAGTTTCCATCATCATCCAAGTCATAACCAACTACCCAGTCATTAGCTGTACAAGTGGTAACTATTTTCTTCGGACAAGTTTCCATTAAATATTCGGTAAACTGCACCCGTCGCTGAATTGGGGTAACGAAATTATTAAAGTAAGAACTACCTGTACCACTACTACCACCAGAGTAATCACCGTCCCTAAAGTTACGACTAGTAACAAAATTGTTATCCCAAAAACCTTTTATCTTAGCTGCTGCTGAGGTAGTTATTTTATTTCTTTCAGAAACATTATTGTCAGTTGCATCACCGTCACCATTAAGGTCGAAACCAAAGTCTGATTCATTAACAGTTCCCAAACTACCGCTGCCATCGGCATCGAAAGCTAGAAAAACTGGATTACCGTCTTTATCAATCGTGTCGTAGTTATTATTTAGGTCGTAGTCGCCTTCATTGCGAAAGCCCAAGCGGAAATCGTTGGATAAAACCGTAATAGCATCACCCAAAACCGTTGTTGGTCGCCAAGTTTCACCCGTTAAGCCGCAGCTAGGCTGACCTTTACGACAAGCGAAGTTAGCATTGAGAAGACTACGCCCGTAGAATGTACCACTCCAATCCGTTACATTTTTTAGCCCCCTGTCTTTAAATTCTTCTTGAGTATGGACATTAAAATTTCCTTTAATATAAACTGGCAGGTTACTTGCTAAGATTAGGCCTTTCTCCTCTGCTTTATAGGTTGCATTACGGCTTAAATCACTACCATTAATCAGCATGATGCCGTGAGGTCGCCGAGTTGGATCTAATGTAAAGTCAGTAGAACTTTTATCTTCGCTGCTTTCAACACTTGCATCTGCTAAAGCATCATCGCGGGGTCGCGTAAATTAGTCCACTATTGGGAAACAGAAATTCCCCACTAGTCCTAGATTTTCTTCGCAATAAATCTAAATCTACAATAGTTGCACGAATTTCTAAAGGCTGACGCATTTCAACATCCAAGTCGTAGGCTTTTGGACTTGAAGGCTTGTCAATAGCTTTAACCTGTCTTGCATCCAAGAAAGCAGTTTCCATAATAGCGCCGTGAGGAATAACACTATCTGTAGGAGCGCCAATACCATTGTCTAAAATTTTCAACGCGCATACGGCAGAATCAATTGCCGATTGCTGGGAAAGGCTAAGAGGTTTGTTTACTGCTTTTTGAGCTAATGCATCTTTAAGAGGCTTATTAACCCAGCGCCCGTTAGGATACTTCAGTGTTGCCTGGTAAGCTAATACACTGCTGTAACTTGCTGAAGAAGGAAATGCGTAAACAACCCCGTTATTTGAGTTACCTCTACTGCCACTAGCAACAGTAGGCAATCCGGTTAAACCTCTTTTTTGTTGGGAAGTAGGTAACTTTGTATCTCTTAAGCTAACGTTAGGTAGAGTATCTTGATTTATTGCTGTAGTACTGTTTGTCGGGTCATAGTAACTGCTAACACAGGCTATTGGTGTTTGATAATCATTTGGTGTTTTAGGGTCGTAAGAGTCTGCCTGATAGTGATAAACTGCTGTAGCCCGCATTTTCAGGTAGGGCGTATTATCACTTGGTAAGCCTTCAGCCTCAGTAGTAATACTCATCGGCATAGCATCTGACCAAACTGTTTTTTCCGTGCTGGTAAAGCTACTTGGAGTAGAAGTTCTAGATAAATATATTCCTGCGCCAGTAACTATCCGTAAGCCACCAACTACATCTAAAGGTCCTGTAGGTTGTTTTGCTGTGGATGCTTCCCAGAAATCATCTCTATCTGTAATTCCTAAATCGTCTAGCTGGTAAGCTTGGGAATAGCGCTTGCGTGTCTCAGTGCTGTCATCCCATTCTTTACCAGAAATGACCTGCCCATCATCTACTGAGCTAATAAATTTATTTTTAGTATTGTCGTACCATAATTGGGGTAAACCATTACCTACTAAAATGCGATCGCCAATTCTTTCCTCTTTATCTGCCTTCGTTTGTACCTTTGGATCGGTTGCAGATAGATAAATTTTCTTGCCGTCTTCCTTAATTCCAATCTTGGCGTAATTGGTAGCATTTGTACCATTGCTTGGATCGAAGGGAAAAACCCATTTGTCTATTGGACGCAGAGAATCGCCGCTTCCCTGTATCGGTTTTGATGTTGCATAACTACCAAGTGCATTGCCACCATCGACAACCTCCGCATAGGGAACGCGACGAGTTCGCTTTCTGAAGTAAATTTTTAGCTGCTCGTCACGTGCATCACTACGTTTTTTAGCTGGATTAGCCTCCATATCCTTTGTAATTCCTTTTTGCACCTCATCTGGAAGGGTTGTTTCACTAGAAAAGTAAGAATTTGTTGCTTCTACCAAGCGCTCAATTCTGTCCGTATATGCTCTACTGTTGTAGGCTGCTGTATTCCCATACACAGTTGTAGGTACAGTCTTTTGCGTATCGTCAATTGTTTTTCCTGTAGTAACACCACCCGATTTATACAAATCAACTGCTACAGGATCGCCTGCCTGATTTTCGTTTACACGGCTGTTTATGACATTTCCCGCAACAAGAATTTTATTGTTTGATTCATTGAAATAGCAAGATTTGGGACTGCTGACTAGATAAAATCTAATATCTTCATCAGATTTTCTTGTTAGCAAATTACCATTGGTAAAAATACGCCCATTTATATTTAAACCTTCACCAGGAGTAATTTCTAAATCATCTTCATAAAGTACCGCATTGTTAGGAAGCGGAATCCTTTCTCTGTCTTGCTGATATTCTAAAGCTACAAAACCTTTATTACCTTTAAATACTTCATACTTGCTACGATCGGCGCTCTTGATACCATTTAAATCGGTAATAGGTACGGTAGTAGTATAAACGAAAAAACTTCTTTTAAGCGTACCACCAACCTTGTACCAACCTTGAGTACCTACCAAGTCAGCACTAGTAGCAACATCAGTATCACATGTAGTACCACTTATCCCTTCATCCATCGGTTGAGTTCTTGCTTCTAAGGGACTTCTAGCTCTTGTACTAGTGGGAGTCTTGTAGTAAATACCGTATAAGGTGTAACTATCGAATAAGCCGTCATTATCTGTATCTACAGGATATTTCCAAGCAGAATTTAGGCTTTCTTCGTCTTCGATGGTATTGTTCTTATTGACATCATGAACAAGTTTCAACTGTGTTTCATCACCAAATGTATATTTATTAATACTGGCATCAAAGACTTGGGTTAATGATACGTCTGAAAATGTCGAACGCGGCAACAAAGGGTCTTCAATTAACTGATTTATTTTCGCTTTAGCTCTATCAATTGCCGGAGTAGCCGCATTCAAGACTGCCTGATTAACCCTAACATTACTCGCATTCTTAGAACGCTCAAACGACCTAAATAAAATCGCAATAGTCAACAACACAACTACCAGCGAAACCATCGCCACCGTTGGTAATACAAAACCTGCATTAACCCATTCCGGTCGCTTTTTAGTAACTATGAAGCTTCGTAAAAGCCATAAACTTTGTTCCTTTACAGTAGATGGAGGTTTACGGCGAAACTGTTGGTAAAAGTTTTGAATTGCCCTGACTAACTTACGATTTTTCGACATAGCTACTTTCCTATCAATAATTTTTATGCGATTTTTTAAATTGAATAGATTTAAAGTTTTTGAAAATAAGGCCTATCTTTTTTAGGCAAATATGGGTGTTTTAATGATTCTCTAATGCAGTAACAAAATAGTTCCCGTAAGGACTTATTGAAAAATATGATATAGAAACATTGCCAACCTAAATAATTTTTGGTTGGCAGCCGACAATATCAAAAAGCTTCATAAATCAAACAAAGGTGCTATTTTAATTTTGTAAATTTTTTATGTTTTTCCGGTTTAAAAAAATGCAATATGAATTATTTAATTTATAGCCGAAGGATAAAAATAAAGCCATAGCTTCATGGAATTTTTGCCGATTTTTTACTTAATTTAGTATTAGCTCAAGACAACTTTATGAAGTTGTTATTAGCCGACTAAAGTTATAGTACCCAGTTGGAAAGGTAAAGTTATCAGCCGTCTTAAAAAAAAATTACAGGATTTGATTGCAAAAATGTAGAGACGTAGCAGTGCTACGTCTCCCCAAGATTTCGATACAACGCATAATTTATCGCAAACAGTCCGACTGTACCTGATAATAGATGAGGCGGTAAAAACATGATTTCGCTACTTCTTTCTTCTTTTATATCGGCGTGGGGTTGCAAACCTAAGCTGATAAGGATTTACGATATTATCCTAATAAGCCAAATGGTGCGTGACGGCATTCCGTAAGTTATTTCGTTACGCTTAATAAATTATTCTAGCCGTCACACACTAGGCTGTTGACTTTGATGGTTTTTGGCGAATTTTCCGCTATCTTTATTTGTGTTGCTTTTACTGGATTGAAAGTGGCTGTAACAGCCACTTTCAATCCAAAAATATAGACACAGAATCTGCATGAAGTCTTGCGGGCTAAAGGGTACAGAGTCAACACCCTAGTACAGCATGGCGGAAATAAACCCACCATTATGAATCTTGGAAAATCATCATTTGCAGCCTTTGAAAAGGGTAGGCGTATTTACGCCGCACGGTACTAGTCACACACCCTACGAAATATAGAAATAAAACTAGATATAAAAACAAAGCCCACATATTTTATATATGTGGGCTTTATATCTTGATAGATTGGAAAGGCAATATAAGAATTACCCGGCATTCCAATTTACATACGATTGAGATTGATTCCAGCTTCTTTAGCCATTGCATCCAAACCTTTCTTTTCCAAAGTTTTGATTGCTTTAGTAGAAATCTTCAGTCTCACCCAGCGATTACCTTCAGCCCACCAAACGCGCTTGCTTTGCAGGTTAGCTTGCTGAAGTTTCTTGGTACGACGGTGAGAGTGAGAAACCGCATAACCGTTATTCGCTTTTTTACCAGTCAGTTGACACCTACGCGCCATATGAATAATCTCCTATTTTTTAACGTAATTTTCTATTTTATATGAGAGAGGGGGGAGGGGGAGAGGGGATGGGGAGATGGGGGGAAACTTAAACTTCCTAACTCCTAACTCCTAACTATAGCGGTTTTCATTTGGATAGAATACAAACTGAACCTCACCCTCGTTCCCTCTCCTTATTAAGGAGAGGGATGTCCGACAGGACAGGGTGAGGTTATAAGTGTATTGCACTCAACTGAAAAAACCGCTATATTCCCCATCCCTAATTCCCCACCTTTAACCTCTAACCTTTGACCTTATTTCGCTGCTTGCTGTGTCAGCTTGGTGAGAACTTCATTAGAACGTTCTACGAAGGATTTCATTCCGTCTGCGTCGAAGCCTTTTTGGGACATTAGGGCTAAGTCGTAAACGTGTTGGCAAATTGAGTTTACTATTTCGGCGTTGGAGGATTGTCCGTCACTTTGAATAATACTACCTTGGTTGAGATTTTCCAGGTTTTGTATCAGTGGGTGGGCTGTATTAACTAATAATACGTGTTCTTCGGGAAATTCTACGTTTTGCTGCTGCATCATGGCGTTCATTTCTCGCAAACGACGCAGTATTTCTGGTAAAAGCACCATTGCTGGTGGTGTTCCTTGGGGATTGTCGGATTTTAAGGCTTCGGTACGAATGTTGAGTTTGGGTTTGTTGAGGGCTTTTTCAAAGATTTCTTTGATTGTGTCTCCTCGGGTTTTGTTGGTTGTTGGATCTACTATTTCGCTGGATTTCTCTTTGTCTAGCAGGGTGTTATCCAAGTCGGAGTCTACGCGAGTGAATTTAACTTCGTTGTATTCGCGTTCGAGGAAGTTGATAAAGTGGGTGTCGATGAAGGAGTCTAAATATAAGACTTCTAACCCTTGATTTTTATGTAATTCTACGTAAGCAGCTTGTGATGCTGCATCGTTACAATAAAAGACGCGATTTTCGTGACTTGCTTTATTGCGCTCTAAATACTCTTTGATGGTTACGTAGGGAAATTCTGCTTTTTTAGGGGATTCAGCATTTTGTTCTGCTTCTCCACCAGGGGTAACATCTTGCCATGCGTCGCCTTCTTGGGACTGTACTTCTACTGCGGGGGTTTCTGCTGGTTTTATTACAGTCTCAGTAGTTTCTGGGTTATGAGTAGTTCGGAAAACTACGATGTCTTCAACTTGCTTTTGGAACTTCTCATCGTTCATTACCCCGAACTTAACGAAGGTTGCTAAATCTTTCCAAGCATAAATATACTGCTCGCGGTCATCGCGGTACAGTTGTTTGAGCCTGTCTCCAACTTTTTTAGCAATGTAATCGCCGATTCTTTTGACGGTGCGATCGCCTTGTAATGCACTACGGGATACGTTCAGGGGAATGTCGGTACTATCGATTACACCCCGCATTGGCAACAAGAATTGAGGAATGATTTCTTCGCAGTTGTCGCTAACAAATACTTGGTTGCAAAATAGTTTGGTTTGTCCTTTGCTAACGTCAACATCGGGTTTAAGTTTGGGAAAGTAAAGAATACCGTTGATGATGAAGGGATAATCGGTATTCAAATGTACCCATAACAAAGGTTCTTCCTCGAAAGGATACAGGTAGCGGTAGAACTCCATGTAATCTTCTTTAGTCAAATTACTGGCAGATTCACGCCACGGTGCTTTTTGTCGATTTAATACCTCACCATCAAGTTTGATGGCTACTGGCATAAAGTCACAGTAAGTTTTAACAAGATTCTTGACTCTTGCTTCCTCGACAAATTCCTCTTCTTCTTCCATCAGATGAAGAATAATAGTAGTACCGCGAGTTGTGCGGGATGATTCTTCTAGAGTAAATTTTGGCGAACCATCGCAACTCCAGTGAAACCGGCTCTGCACCTTCTTTGTAAGATAAAGTATCTATTTCAACCTGCTTGGCTACCATGAAGGAAGAGTAAAAACCCAGCCCAAAATGACCGATAATTGGACGATCGGATTCACCTTGGTACTTCTGAACGAATTCTTCAGCGCTAGAAAAAGCAACTTGGTTGATATATTTCTTAACTTCATCAACCGTCATACCGATACCATTATCGGTAATCGAAAGAGTTTTCTTATCTTTATCTACAGCAAGTATAATTTCTGGTTCGCCAGTTTCGCCGGAGAATTCCCCAGAGCGAGCTACCATTTGCAGCTTTTGGATAGCATCAACGGCGTTTGATACAAGTTCCCGTAAAAAGATTTGATGATCTGAGTAAAGAGACTTTTTGATAATCGGGAAAATATTCTCAGTATGGATACTGATGGTACCTTGTTCTAACATAATTTAACCGCAGCAAATACAAATATTCTAATGATTATTTGGGTAATAAAACCCCAATACCCCACTTTACTGGAAAGGAAAGCAGGGTTATTATCAATCTGGATTTTAAATGCTGGGCGAATAAATTGCACCTAACTTGCTGGATTGTTTGCCCTATAAAGGTGATTCGGATTTCCCTACCGACTGTTGTGTATTGTGTAGAGAGCTCCACACTGCTACGTCTCCCCGTCTTTTGATTTTTAACTACAATTTCTTGAAATGAGATCGGAATTTGGTCAAATTAATTTGTTGTGTTGCCCAAACGCTGATGGAGACTAACGAAAATTCCTTGAAATGAGATCGGAATTTGGTCAAATTAATTTGCTGTGTTGCCCAAACGCTGATGGAGACGTAGCAGTGCTACGTCTCTACATTTTTGAAATAAACGGGGAAAGAAAATTTTCAAAACAGCGATTATCATTACTTGTTTATTTTTCACCACAGCAGGATTATTTTTAATGCAATTCCACCAAAAATAAACCGCAGTCAAAGTTTGACGTTGTTTTGGTGGTGCTTCAATAGCTTTAAAAGTCAGATATTGATATAGATGTGAAAGACTTTGTTTTTTCAAATGCTGTAATTTTTCAGCTTTGGGATAACTAAAAGCACGCTCAATTACTTTTAATGATGCAGCTTCTTGTTTTTTAAGATTGGTAGACATTGAGGTGGTTGATGTTCGATATAAAATTTGCGGTTTTTCAACACATACAAATTCGTAATTAGCTGCAAGACGCAACCACATATCAATGTCTTCTGCTGCGGTTAGCGATTCATCAAAACCACCAATATCGAAAGCTTTTTGACGAATTAAGGGATTAGAACCATTTTCTAAAAAGTTAGTTACTAAAAGTTTACTGAAAGCATCACCATTAACTTTAATTCTTCTACCGGATTTGATAAATTTACTCGATTCGTCAATATAATCAGTCCAGCTATAGGCTACAGCAGCTTGAGTATTTTTTTGTAAAGCTTTCAATTGCGATTCGAGTTTGTCAGGTGTCCATAAATCATCGGCATCGATAAAAGAAATATATTCTTCTTTCGCACGATCAATTCCTCGATTGCGACTTGCTGATAAACCCGCATTTGGATAAGAAAATATCTTGATGCGGGAATCGGAGATATTTTTGATGATTTCTAAAGTTGCATCTGTAGAGCCGTCATTAATTATAATTATTTCTATATCTTTAAAAGTTTGATTTAAGATTGAATCGACTGTTTCTTCAATAGTTTTTTCTCCGTTAAATACGGGGATGATTACAGATATAGACATTTGATTAAAATCCGTTTTTTATTAAATTAAGTTGTTTTCTCATACCCTAAAAAAGTACTGGTATTTGAGAAACGAGGAAGTTTTTTGAAAAGTACGTTTGCCCAGTTGGGAGGTAAAACAACCATTGCAATCAATTTTAAAGTAGCTTTGAAAATTATCGGTTTAGATAAAAGACTTACATCTGTTTTAATCGCAGTAAATAAAAATCTTACCGCAACTGCACTTTGCTGTTTTCCTGGTGGTGTTGTCAGAACTTTGTAGCAAAGATATTTATAAAGGTTTCCAATTGCTATAGGCTTAAGATGTTGTAGAGATTTGGCTTTTTCACGAGCAAAACCACGTTGAATAACTTCTAAATTTGATTTTTCCAGTCCTAATACGTTCGATGACATGGAAATTTGTTGAATTCGATATAAAATCTGTGTTTTTGGGACGCAAATAAAATCAGTTATAGCTGATAGTTTTAACCACATATCGGTATCTTGAGCATTGGTTAATAGTTCATCAAAACCACCAATTTCAATAAATACGTCTCTGCGAATCATCACGTTAGAACCGTTACCGATAAAATCATCTAATAAGAATTTAGAATAGACATCTCCGTTCCAATTAACGTGAGCAGCTTTACGCAGAAACTTATTATTTTCATCTATACAATTTGTCCAGCTATAAGCAACACCAGATTGAGGATTTTCTTGCAAAGCTGTATATTGCTCTGCTAATTTATCAGAAGTCCATAAATCATCTGCATCTAAAAAAGTAATATAATCCCCAGTAGCCTCTTTGAATCCGCGATTTCTATTAACGGCTACATTGGCTTGAGGATAATCAAAAGCTTTGATTCTCTCGTCTTTTATTTGAGAAACTATTGAAAGAGTTGAGTCAGTAGAACTAGCATTTATAATAATTAATTCAAAATCCGTAAAACTTTGATTTAAAACTGATTGAATTGTTTCTTTAATTGTTTTTTCTGCATTGTATGCTGGGATAATTACAGATATGAGATTGTTTAACATATCAATTATAGAAATGATAATAATTGATATGCTAATCCTACCTTTAGAACAATAGCCTCAGTATAATCTCGTGAAATTAGAGATTCGCATCCGCCATAAATAAAAAGGACTAATTAAAGTCGCTAGCAAACGCTGCATTTCGCAAGCCGCAGCAATATCTTTATTTAAAACTTTTCTATAGCGAATAAAATGCAATAATGTTTTTCGTAAATCGTTGACTAAATAAGCAAAAAAAGCAAAAGGTCTTTGCCACCAATCAAGCATTAACATTCTTAAATGGAAGCGCCCTAAACCAACAATTCTCATTAAGTTTCGCAGATATTTTTCTTCCACTCGCGATGATGAAATAATATGTTCAATTTCCATCTCGGCGTTATACCAAATTTCCCATCCTGCTCTATAAATATATAATAATGCTTCTGCATCTTCACCAATAGGCATCTGACTTTTTTCAGTTTTACCGATTAATAATAATTTTGCAGGAACGTATTTCTGCCAAACATTTCGGCGTACTACCATCCCCGCACCAGGGGGAAGTCCTTTTTTGCGAGGTTCGTACATCAAAGGTTCCGAACCGCGATCGACTAAAGCTAGATAAAAAGTAATATCCTTAAGTTCTTCCGGCGGATTAGTTTCAAAAACACCGTGGATTTTACTGCTAAAAGCCCCAGCTTTCGGATGTTCTTGAGCAAATTTGCAAGCTGAACTTACCCAATTTGCAAACGGTAAATTATCATCATCAATAAATCCGACTAATTCACCTTTTGCTTCATTCATAGCCCGCTGTCTGGCAAAAGATATACCTTGTTCCCCTTCAAAACAATACTTTAAAGGTACGTCTTGCAGCCAATTTTCTTGATATTCCTTAACCAGTTTTGCAGTACCATCAGTACTATTATTATCAACAATAATAACTTCCCAATTAATATGTTTGGTATTTACCTGTTCTTTTAATTTATCTAATACCTTGGGTAAACGAATTTCTCCGTTGTAAGTGGGGATAGCAACGGTTAAGTTTACGGCTGTATTCATTTTTAAAAGTGGTTTCTAAAGCTTACCGAGATTATTATTCCCAGTTAGAGATGAAAACTCACAGGTTTGATGAAATTGGCGAAACTTAAATTGTCGAAGCCCTCATCCTCGAAGAGTGAGGGCGATTTCATCACGAAACCTTTAACCTTCTGCCGATTCTACCAATTGCACGGTAGTTGCAGGTGCAGAGACTTTAACGACGGCTTTTTTGCTAAACGTTAACCCGCTTTTACCTCTATCAATGATGATTGTGTCACCAGGTAAGAAGGTGTTTTCTAATATCTTGGTGGCGAGGGGGTTTTCGATTTCTCGCTGAATTGCTCGTTTAATTGGACGAGCGCCGTATGTTGGATCGTAACCAATTTCTACTATTTTTTCGCAAGCTGCTGGGGTAATTTCTACAGAGATTTTTTGATCTGATAATAGGTTTTCTACCCGTTTTAGCTGAATGCGGGTAATATCTCCCATTTGTTTTCTACCCAAAGCATGGAAAATTATTAAGTCATCAATACGTTGGACAAATTCAGGGACGGAAGTGTTTTCGTAAGGCTCCCATAACTCGATTCCGCATTTTTTCGTACTGCGAATCATCGCCGGATATATCTAATATATGTTCGCTACCGATATTGCTCGTCATCACGATGACGCTGTTGCGAAAGTCTACGAGTCTTCCTTGAGAATCAGTAATTCTACCGTCATCTAAGACTTGCAACAATATATTAAATACATCTGGATGAGCTTTTTCCACTTCGTCAAGCAGTATCACAGAATAAGGACGACGGCGCACTGCTTCGGAAAGTTGACCGCCTTCTTCAAAACCAACGTATCCCGGTGGCGCTCCTACTAAACGCGATACAGAATGCTTTTCCATGTATTCCGACATATCCAAACGCACCATTGCATCTTCGGAATCGAACATGAATTTTGCTAAAGCCCGCGCCAATTCTGTTTTACCAACACCCGTAGGTCCCATGAATAAAAACGAACCAATGGGGCGTTGAGGATCTTTCATTCCCGCACGAGCGCGACGAATTGCAGCCGATACTGCCGATACTGCTTCATCTTGTCCGATGACTCTTTGATGGAGATGATCTTCTAACTGCAATAATTTTTGTCTTTCCGACTCTAATAGGCTATTTATCGGAATTCCCGTCCATTTCGCCACAATTTCGGCAATATCGTCTTCCGTTACCTGCTCTCTGAGCAAACTAGAGCCTTTGCTTTGAACTTCTAATAGTTTCGCTTCCTTGACTTCGCGATCGCGCTGTACTCCTTCTAATTTGCCATATTTTAATTGCGCTGCGGTATTAAGATCGTAAGCACGTTCGGCTTGTTCAATTTGAACTCTAAGCTTCTCTTCTTCTTGCTTCAAAGCACTGATTTCTTCTAATACCTGCTTCTCACCCTGCCACTGTTCGTTAAAGTCTTCCTGCTTTTCCGTCAAATCGTCAATTTCTTGCTCGATTCTTTCTAACCGTTGCTGCGTCTGAAAAGTCGCTTTTTCTTCTCCTGCTAAAGACAGCTTTTCCATTTCTAGCTGCATTAACCGACGTTCAATATTTTCTAATTCCGCAGGTTTGGAAGTAATTTCCATTTTCAACTGCGCTGCTGCTTCGTCTACCAAGTCAATGGCTTTATCTGGTAAAAAACGGTCGGAAATGTAACGCGCTGATAATGTAGCTGCTGCAACTAAAGCAGAATCAGAAATTTTAACGTTGTGGTGAACTTCATAACGTTCCTTAAGTCCCCGCAAAATAGAAATCGTATTTTCCACGCTAGGTTGAGTAACCAAAACTTGTTGAAACCGTCTTTCTAAAGCCGGATCTTTTTCAATATATTTTCTATACTCATCCAAAGTAGTCGCACCAATACAGCGCAACTCACCCCGCGCTAACATCGGCTTAAGTAAATTACCAGCATCCATCGAACCTTGCTGCCCCGAACCCGCACCGACTACCGTATGTAGCTCATCAATAAATAAAACTATTTGACCAGCAGATTCAGTAACTTCGCGGAGAACAGCTTTTAATCTATCTTCAAACTCACCGCGATACTTTGCTCCAGCAATCAAACTACCCATATCCAAACCGATGATTTGCCGGTTTTTCAGCGATTCGGGAACATCACCATTAATAATTCGTTGAGCCAAAGCTTCGGCGATCGCCGTTTTTCCAACTCCAGGCTCCCCAATCAACACGGGATTATTTTTACTGCGACGAGATAACACCTGAATCACGCGGCGGATTTCATCATCTCGTCCAATCACCGGGTCAAGTTTACCAGCTTTTGCTTGCTCGGTTAAATCTCTACCAAATTTTTCTAAAGCTTCATAGCGAGATTCGGGATTTTGGTCAGTTACCTTTTGTTTACCCCGCACATTTTTAATCGCAGCTTCTAAATCTTCACTAGTAGCATTTAAACTTCTAAATATTTTTCTACCAATACGTTCCTCTTCAGCAAAAGCCAGCAGAAGATGCTCCACACTAATATAAGCATCATTCATACTATCCTTAGCATCTTGGGCACCATCAAGCATCCGGTCAAGACCTTTGCCCAGGTATAATTGCTCGCTTCTGCCTACCTTCGGCTGACGGCGAGTAAAATCTTCAAGCATCTGCTGTAACTGCTCAATCTCCACCTCTGCACGACTTAGAACCTTATGAGCCAGCCCATTATCTTGTTCCAAAAGAGCCAGCATCAAATGTTCTACATCTAACTGCTGTTGATTGTAAGCACGGACAATATCCTGAGATTTAACAATTGCTTCCCAGGCTTTGTCAGTAAATTTATCTGGATCTGTTGGCTGCATATTAAGAATTTTAGATTTTAGATATTATAAAGATTGATAGTTGATAGTTGATAGTTGTTAGTTGATGGTTGATAGTTGTTAGTTGATAGTTGATGGTTGACGATGCATACCCTGCGGGTGAAAGTAGATAGTTTATAACCACTAACTACTAACCACTAACCACTAACCACTAACCACTAACCACTACTTACTAACCATTCCTAATTTAAAACGAAAACGTTGACCTTAACGTAGTTTGCCAAATAGTACCTCGATCGCTGTCGTTATCGGGGTTAACTACTAAAGAAATTACGGGAGTAAAGCTAAGATTATCGCTTAGTCGCAGATTATAAAATGTCTCGAAGTTAGTTTGAGTCGCATTTCCCACACCATCGGTAACAAAGGGTTGTCCAATTGCGACACCGGCAATGGTACCGGGAATGCCAATGTTACGCAAGCCAACACCAATTGTCCAGCTAACGGGTTTTACATCTAAATTTTGATTTAGTGCAGTGTTAAATCCTTGATAATCACCGATTCCTAAACGACCAAAAATTCCCGTATTGCGGTTGAGAGCGTATTCGGCATTTACGCCATAAGCATTAATATCGGTATCGTCAATTTCGGCATTTGTATATTGCAGTTTTAAAGTTAGTTTATCGCTAAAAGTATATTCTAATTCAGCACTGGCTTGATGTGGGTCGCCAAATAAGCCTTTATCATCTGAATTTTGATCGGCATCCCCAGCAATATAAAGTGAACGAAAAGCAACTTTACTATTTTTAGGTTTCCAGACAACAGCAGCACCAGCACCACCATTCCTGTCAATTCGATTTTGGACAATCAAAGGATTATTCAGAAAAATTCCCGAACTAAAATCAGCAGCTTCATCATTTGCATAGCGATTACCGTCAATAAAATCTCGCGGAGACATTTTCGCTCCCACAGTTACCGCTAAATCCGACGAAGGACGTAAAGTATAATGCAAACGTCTGAGTTTAACATCATCTTCAACGTCAGTAAAATCAAGTCCCCCAGCATTAGCAAAAATACCATCGCTTCCTAATAAATTAGCATCTTGCTTTTGTGCTAAACCAACAGCATCACCACCGTTATTCCCAGATTCCAACTGAGTAACTAATAAATCTTTTTGACTAAAACTAGTTTCAAAAGTCAATCTAGTTCGAGAAACCACCGTAAAATTAGCTCTTCTTCCATCCGTTAAACCTACAATCTGCTGTCCTTTTAACTTAGTAGTAGTAGAAAACTGATTAGCTTGTAACTTTGAAGAACGAGATTCTATATCATTTAACCGCGTTCGTAAATCCTGCAAAGCCTGAGAGTATTCTTTTTGCAAACGTTGTAAAGTGATTCTATCTCGCAGAATATACCTATCACCCATCGAACTAGTAATCAAATTTTCCACCTTATCCAAAGTCGCAGCTAAACCAGCAGCAAACTCATAACGAGTAAGAGCGCGATTTCCCCTAAAAGTCCCATCCGGCAAACCCAGCTTTACGTCATATTTTTCGATCAAAGATTTCAAAGCTTGATAAGCCCAATCAGTTGGTTTTACGTCGGAGAGTTCGTCTACTGAAGTTGATTGGGAGAGAAAAGAGGGGGAAGAGGGGGAAGAACTTGTAATTTCTAACCTTTGACCTTTAACCTCTAACCTTTGTCTTCCTTCATAAGCTGCTTCTGAGGGAAGACAAAGCTGACTAAAAATTCCATAGCCAACTAAAGCCGCTAACAGCTTTGGAGAACGAATTATTTGCTTAAGAAACTGCTTCACGCTCAACTCCATCACACTTACACAATTAAGTATAATTGTTGACTTTTGGATAATTCTTTTGTTTCTGGCTAGATCGCGATAAAATCATTAGAAATTCAATTCAACGAGATCGGAAGACTAGAAAAAACACGGAAATATTGCTGCATTAAAAATTCCCAACTTCCGATTTTTAACTCTATAACTCCTCACTCTTAACTCTTAACTAATCTCAAATCTCCGCTTATATAGTCGCGTAAACATCTATTCTATAGTGGCGTAAACCTCTATTCTAACTGTGGGAGTTATGACTCCCGATTTCAAACAAAGTAGTTATAACGAAATGAGTACAAAGGAACTGACACAAATGATGGATACTTCTATCGAAGCAATTGTGGCTCGCGAGATTCTTGATTCACGCGGTAGACCTACTATTGAAGCTGAAGTACATTTAGTAAACGGCGTGGTGGGATTGGCGCAGGTTCCTAGCGGCGCTTCTACAGGTACTTTTGAAGCTCACGAATTGCGCGATGGCGATAAAAGCCGTTATGGCGGTAAAGGTGTTCTCAAAGCGGTAGAAAATGTCAATGATACTTTGGCACCCAAGCTGTTAGATATGGATGCTTTAAATCAAGAACAGCTTGATAAAACCATGATTTCCCTCGATGGTTCTAAAAATAAGTCAAATTTGGGTGCAAATGCGATTTTAGGCATCTCATTGGCTGCTGCAAAGGCAAGTGCTGAGACTTTAGGACTTCCCCTATACCGTTACTTAGGCGGTCCTTTGGCTAATTTATTACCAGTACCTTTGATGAATGTAATTAACGGTGGCGCACACGCTGCAAATAACGTTGATTTCCAAGAATTTATGATTGTCCCCATCGGCGCACCTTCTTTCCGCGAAGCATTGCGTTGGGGTGCGGAAGTATTTGCAACTTTGAGTCAAGTTTTGGATGAGAAAGGAGTATTAACAGGAGTTGGTGACGAAGGCGGTTTTGCTCCCAACTTAGAATCTAACGAAGTAGCTTTAAAATTATTAGTTGCTGCCATTGAAAAAGCAGGTTATAAGCCAGGAGAACAAGTTGCTTTAGCCTTGGATGTCGCAGCCAGCGAATTTTACAAAGATGGACAATACGTTTACGACGGCAAACCTCATTCTCCCGCAGAATTCATTGATTACATGGCACAACTTGTAAATGAATATCCCATCATTTCAATTGAAGATGGTTTGCACGAAGAAGATTGGGAGAGTTGGCAGTTAATGACCGAAAAATTGGGTTCTAAAGTGCAGTTAGTTGGTGATGACTTATTTGTTACCAACGCCGAACGCTTGCAAAAAGGCATCGAGCAAAAATCCGCTAACTCAATTTTGATTAAACTCAACCAAATTGGTTCTTTAACAGAAACCTTGCAAACCATCGACTTAGCGACTCGTAACGGCTTCCGCTCCGTAATCAGCCATCGCTCCGGCGAAACCGAAGATACCACAATTGCTGATTTAGCAGTAGCCACAAGAGCCGGACAAATTAAAACAGGTTCCTTGTGTCGTAGCGAACGGGTAGCTAAGTACAATCGCTTATTGAGAATAGAAGATGAATTAGGAGACGCTGCCGTTTATGCAGGTACCGTAGGAATGGGACCGAAATAATTTTGGATTTTAGATTTTAGATTTTGGATTGAATTTGAGAAACCCGGTTTTTTTTGAAAGAGCCGGGTTTCTTGGTTCGTAGTTGCGCTTTAGCGCCAAATCAATATGTTACACATTATCTAGCTGTAAATTAAAGCTGGTTTGTAGGTTGGGTTAAGCGAAAAATAAATTATGGTTTTCAACGAGAAATTTATCTTTTTCGCTGTAACCCAACATTAATGCTGTGAGATTATGAATCGAGAATTGAGGTATTAGAAATTAAGAGTTAAATTCTAATATTTTATCCATAATCTTGATGTTGGGTTACGACACGAGAATATAAATTCGGGTTACTTTCTTTAATTGATTTTCGTGTCTAACCCAACCTACGAGCTACTCAATATTTTGTTTACAATCGAGATAGATCGGGACTTAAGATATTGTTACAAATAGTTGATGGTGCGTGACGCATTGAGTTAATTTGAACGTAGCAATAAGCTTTGTAGCGTCACGCACCCTACAAGAAAAATGTGCTAGTTGCGTAAGTAAAGTATGAGCTTCACTCAACTTACCAATTTCTATTTTTTACCCTTACCTTTTATTAATTCCCCTAACTTGTCAATCTCGTCAGGGCTGTATAATTTTTGATTCGGTCTTGCATTCAATTTATCCATTAATACGTGAAAAGCTTCCGTATCTCCTTGATTAGTCTTTAAATACGCTTTTAACTGCTTGATACTCATGTTCTGAAAATCATTCATCTTCAACCCTCCAATTCCCGTCTTTGAGTACGCAATTTATCTTTAACCCGCGCAGGCGGGTTTTGCTTGTGTAGCCGTGGTTTCAACCGCCAGGTAACTTTTGTTTATTCAAAAATCTTGATGTTGGGTTACGACACGATAATCTAGATTCGCGTTGTAAATTTAATTTTTTTTTCGTGTCTAACCTAACCTACAAACTGTCGTGACAAGGTAAAAATAGTGCATTAAATTTCTGGTTTATGAGGCGCTAAAGCGCGACTACGAACCTTTCCTATTTCTGTAATTTTTTCCCCAATCCCTCATGCCCAATTAAGGATAAAAACCCAAACTTGGCAATCCCAGCATTTCATCCCAACCCATCATGATGTTTAAACACTGAATTGCTTGTCCGCTCTGTCCTTTAATCAAATTATCAATCGCTGACATCACAATCACGCGGCGAGTGCGGGAGTCAACTTCTATACCCAAATAGCACAAGTTACTGCCGTGAGTCCATTTGGTTTGGGGATAAATTCCTGGTTCGCAAATTTTTACCCAAGAAGAGTGACGATAAAAGGCTTTATATATGGTAATTAAGTCGTCTCTCACTAATCCGGGGTCGCGCAATGTTGCGTATACTGTTGCTAAAATTCCGCGCACCATTGGTATGAGGTGATGGGTAAATTGTACGGTGACTTCATGTCCTGCTAAATCGCTGCAAATCTCTTCTATTTCTGGGGTGTGACGGTGGCGAGCGACGTTGAAAGCTCCGAGTGTGTTGTCTGCTTCGGATAGTAATAAATGAGTTTCGGCTTGTCTTCCAACCGTTGAAGTGCCGCCTTTGCCGTCGATAATGGCGCTTTCGGGTACGATTAATCCTTGTTTGAGGAGGGGTGAAAGTGCTAGCAAACTGGCTGTAGGATACGAACCGGGACAGCCTACTAATTGAGTGTCGGAAATGCGATCGCGATAAAGTTCTGGTAGTCCGTAAATGGCTGTGTTGGCGGTTTCTATGTCTTGACGCTGTTTGCCGTACCAATTACTGTAAGTTTTCAAGTTGCTAAATCGATAATCTGCTGACAAATCGAGGACTTTACATCCGTATTCGAGCAGTTTTGGTGCAATTTCGCAAGCTAATCCGTTGGGTAGCGATAAAAAAACGATTTCGCAGCGGCGTGCAATTGCTTCGGGCTTTACTGCTTCAACTTTGAGGTTTACTACGTGGGCTAAGTGAGGATAAATATCGCTAAAAGATTTTCCCGCACTACTTTCGCCGCCTAAATAAACCAGTTCTAGTTCTGGATGATTTAGTAGCAGTCGCACCAACTGAACTCCACCATATCCTGACGCGCCAATAATTCCCACGGGTACGCGCCTAAAATTGCCCATGTTTAAAAATTCCTATCCTATTAAAATGTTATGTAATTAAGTCTTCGTAACATAAGAGAGCGTTGTAGACACTTCTGCTATGTTATCGAATCATTGCTACTATGCTTCGCGGTTTCACAAAAGAGCTACAATGTGAGATAAGATTTATTAAAAAAAATTAACGTTCGCTCTTCGAGAAATTCTCTGTGTCGCAGCATAATATCGAAACGCACTCTCCGCAAGGTGGGGAAACCACCCCGGTTACTACCGATTCAACCCAAGTATTTAAATTTGATTCGATTGATACCGCACTGGCTGACTTGAAAGCTGGTCGCTGTGTGGTGGTGGTGGATGATGAAAATCGAGAAAATGAAGGCGATTTGATTTGTGCAGCCCAGTTTGCAACACCAGATACAATCAACTTGATGGCAGTAGAAGCGCGAGGTTTGATTTGTTTGGCAATGACTGGCGATCGCCTTGATGAATTAGATTTACCTTTGATGGTGAAAAACATCACCGATACCAATCAAACTGCTTTCACTGTCAGCATTGACGCTGGGCCGGAACTAGGCGTTACTACAGGAATTTCCGCCGAAGATCGCGCTCGCACGATTCAGGTAGCGCTCAATCCCCATACCAAGCCGGAGGATTTACGCCGTCCAGGTCATATTTTTCCAATTCGCGCTCGAAAAGGAGGCGTACTTAAAAGAGCGGGACATACAGAAGCTGCTGTCGATTTATCTCGATTAGCCGGTTTGTATCCTGCGGGGGTAATTTGCGAAATCCAAAACCCCAACGGTTCGATGGCACGGCTACCAGAATTATTTGAGTATGCCAAGCATCATCAGATGAAAATTATCAGTATCGCGGATTTAATTAGTTATCGTCTGCGTTATGACAGAATAATTCAACGCGAAACCGTTGCCGATTTACCTACACAGTTCGGAAATTTTAAAATATACGCTTACCGCCACACTTTAGATAATAAAGAACACGTTGCTATTGTCAAAGGCGATCCGGAGACATTCGGCGATAAATCTGTAATGGTGCGGGTGCATTCCGAATGTTTGACGGGAGATGCTTTAGGCTCCTTGCGCTGCGACTGTAGAATGCAGTTACAAGCAGCCTTGAAAATGATTGAGAATGCGGGAGAAGGTGTAGTTGTATATTTGCGTCAAGAAGGACGCGGTATTGGTTTAATTAATAAATTAAAAGCCTATTCCTTGCAAGATATGGGGTTGGATACCGTAGAAGCAAACGAACGCTTGGGATTTCCTGCCGACTTGCGCGACTACGGCATGGGAGCGCAAATGCTGATGGATTTGAACGTACATAATATACGTTTGATTACCAACAATCCTCGTAAAATTGCTGGTTTGAAAGGTTATGGTTTGGAAGTAGTTGATAGAGTACCTTTATTAATTGAAGCCAACGATTACAACACTCATTACCTAGCAACAAAAGCCAAAAAGCTTGGTCATATGCTGTTGCAGACTTATTTGGTAACATTAGCCCTACATTGGCAAGACGAGCCTTTATCGATTACCCAACGTTACGAACGTTTGGAAAATATAAGAAATTTAGCAAAAACCCATCATTTATTGTTACAGGAAGAAACCCGTCCTTTGGGTTTAGCTTTATTTACCGAACCATCTTTAACAGTACACCTTGGTTTAGACCAAGCCAACGTTGCTTCAGCAGATTGGTATCAAGAGAAAGACCATCCTTACGTGCAGGCAGTTACTAACATCCTTGATAAATTAGTTGAATTACCCTACGTTCAAAAATTAGAATTTCTGATTTCACCTGGAGTAGACCCCTTTGAGTAAGCTACAGGTAAAGTTGGATAGACAAGCTTTTGAAATCAGTCAATTACCTTCTTCACTAAACGGTGAATTGGAAACCCAGAAGATTTATAGTTTTAGAAAGTAGAATTTTAAATTGTAGGGTGCTGTGACGGTTACAACAATTTATCATGTGTAATAGAATAATTTGGACATACCGTCACGCACCATTTATTAATTATGATAAGTTATGTATTTAGTTCGTAGTAAGCGATTTATCGCTCTTTCCTAACCAAGAGACAAAAACCAAAATTAAATAAAGCAATCCAAACAAAGCACCACCATAAATCAGCCCTAAAGAAAGAGTTGAATTAAAAGTATAATTTGGATTATTTTCTAATAACTTATGAAGTCCAGAATGAATTATTATAAATACAGAAAGAGCAATCCGCGACCAACTTTTTATAAACTGAGATTCATTATTAGTCAACCATAACAGCGCTGCAATCAGCGGTATATGAAGAATAACAAAAGCGACTGATGCAGTTTCTTCCGGCAGACTTCGTAATATAAATAAAAGTTTCCATTCAGATTGCGTCATTGCATCAAGTTCATGGGTGATAATTGTTGCAAAACCCAAATAAAAAAGTAGATTTTTCATTCTTTATTCAACTTATTTAAAATAATTTTTAGATGTAGATTATGTTTGAAATACCGTAACGCAGCAAAATTAATCAAGAGACTTCCAAATTAAAAAATATCCAATTTAGTAGTGCGAGCATCTTGCTCGCTGTGTGTCTCTAGCAAGCAAGATGCTCTTATCTTTACCAACTACTTTTCGCTGTGTGTCTCTAGCAAGCAAGATGCTCTACTCTCTTTACCAACTACTTTTCGCTGTGTGTCTCTAGCAAGCAAGATGCTCTACTCTCTTTACCAACTACTTTTCGCTGTGTGTCTCTAGCAAGCAAGATGCTCTTATCTTTACCAACTACTTTTCGCTGTGTGTCTCTAGCGAGCAAGATGCTCGCACTACCTTGGAGAATTATTTTTTGGAATTCTCGGTGCGTTACACTCCGCGACAACACACCCTACATTTTTTCCTGCAAAACTCCTTCACGGAAATATAAAAACAACGGTAAACTACAACTTAAACCAATTCCAAAAGTCGCAACAACATAAATAATTAATCTGCTACGAGATACACATAGTCGCTTCAATTCAAAAAACGAAAAGCACAAAAATACCAACGCACTAATCAGCAAATCTGTTCCAAATGCAGCCGCAGCATAATTATCAAATTCCTTTTGAATTAACAACCCAATAGAAAAACCATTTTGAATAAAGAATTTTATTATTAAACTCCAAGGTGCAATAGTTCCAATAATTACCAGCAGTAAATAAAGCGATTTAGCTGAAAATAATTTACCAGATACAGAAGCTTGATTTTGATAAGTTGTATTGGACATAATTTTTATTTACCGATTCAAATTTAATCGTCATTGTTGTTTTGATTATGATTGCTGTATTTCAGAGAAACAATTACCTTTGAGGTAATAAAGATATTGCTTTTGACTACAAATATTGCAATGCAATCTACTCCAACTCAAGAAACAACTTTCGGAAATCTGCTAAAACACCATAGAAAGCAGCGAAATTTTAGCCAACTTGATTTAGCTTTAGCCAGCGATGTTTCTCAAAGACACATTAGTTTTCTCGAATCCGGTAGAGCAAATCCCAGTCAAGAAATGATATTGCAGCTTGCTAGCGTGCTAGATATTCCTTTACGGGAACAAAACGTTATGCTCACAGCTGCGGGATTTGCACCGATTTACTCCGAAAGCAATTTATCCTCACCCGAATTTGAACCCATCCGCAAAGCTTTGGATTTTATTTTGCTTTCTCAAACACATTTACCCGTGTTGATAATGGATAGATACTGGAATTTAATTCAAAGTAATCCAGTTTCGCAACAGTTAATCAACTGGTTGATTGATTCAGAAGACTTACACAATAATTTCTACATCGACAAAAAAATTAACTTGATGCGATTGATGTTGCATCCCCAAGGTTTAAAACCATTTGTCGCGAATTGGGAAGAAACAGCCAGCCATTTAATCAAAAGAGTTTATCGAGAAGCAATAACAAATGATAACAGCCAACAACCCAGGCTGCTTTATCAAGAATTCATGACATATCCAGATATTCCACAATTGTGGAAACTTTCTAATTCACACACTTGGCAAATGCCATTATTAACCGTCAACTTTCTTAAAGACGGATTAAACCTGAACTTTTTTTCGGCGATCGCCACTCTAGGTACACCACAGGACATCATGTTACAAGAATTGCGAATTGAAACCTTATTCCCAGCAGATGAAATTACTCAAAAGAATTTAATCGAGTTAAATTTATTCTCAGTATAATTAAACTGATAAAAACTATATCTCTCTTTCCTTCTTACCTCCGCGCCCTTTGCGCCTTCTGCGGTTTTATAAATCCACAATTACCGCGAAAAATATTAATGCTACCCTTACCGACAAGCCTTCAACCGATCTTTCTCACCAATCAAATATTCCGGCACCCAGAACTTATCAATATTCATCACAATCGCTACGGGTGCAAAAGTATCGAATTCTTTTCCCGATAAATGTTGCGGTGGTAACAAACCAAAAAATTCATTATATACCGTCACCTCAGTAATAATCTCATCAAATTCCGCTTCCATCTCATCAACCAAAACACAGTGGATTCCCCCATCATCTTCGTAATATTCTTCCTCATAGGGTTCCCAGATAGGAGGTATAAGTTCGTGTTCCAAATATTCCAGACGTTCAAATTCCTTAACGGGGATTATCGCCGCAACATCTTCCCCAGTTTGCTGTAAAACGATACGTCTTCCCGCTAAAACTACTGTTTTCAAGGCTTCTAGCAAATTGCCTCTAACTTCCTCAATACTTGAACGAATAAAGCCTTCATCTTGATTAACGTACTCTTTTATCATCATAAATGTAATCCAAACGTAATCTAATAGGTCATTTAGTCTAGAAATCCGGGAAAATAATAAATTAAGGCTAACCTAAATTTTTCTTGAATTTTATGGCGAACTCATTTTTGCAACATATCCAAAGCCCCAAACGCCCTGTTGTGGTGTTTGATGGCGCTATGGGAACCAATTTACAGGTACAGGAACTCACTGCTGATGATTTTGGCGGTGCGGAGTACGAAGGTTGTAACGAATATCTCGTTCACACCAAGCCCGAAGCTGTAGCGACGGTTCACCGTGGTTTCTTGGCTGCTGGTGCGGATGTAGTTGAAACCGATACCTTCGGCGGTACGTCAATTGTACTTGCCGAATATGACTTGGCAGACCAAGCTTATTACCTGAATAAAGCTGCTGCGGAATTAGCGAAGAAAGTTGCGGAGGAATTTTCGACACCAGAAAAACCCCGCTTTGTTGGTGGTTCGATGGGTCCTGGTACAAAGCTACCAACTTTGGGACATATTGACTTCGACACCTTGAAAAATGCTTATGTCGAACAAGCAGAAGCGTTGTGGGATGGTGGAGTTGATTTATTCATCGTCGAAACTTGTCAGGATGTGTTGCAAATTAAAGCAGCGCTGAATGCAATTGAAGAAGTTTTCGAGAAGAAGGGAGAAAGACGCGCTCTGATGGTTTCCGTAACTATGGAAACTATGGGTACAATGCTCGTCGGTACCGAAATCGCTGCGGTGGTGACAATTTTAGAACCCTACAAAATTGATATTTTGGGGTTAAACTGCGCTACCGGGCCAGATTTGATGAAGCCGCATATCAAGTATTTGTCGGAACATTCACCATTTATTGTTTCCTGCGTACCAAATGCGGGTTTACCAGAAAACGTCGGCGGACAAGCGCATTATAAATTAACTCCAGTAGAGTTAAAGATGCACTTGATGCATTTCATCGAAGACTTAGGTGTCCAAGTGATCGGGGGTTGCTGTGGGACACGTCCCAGGTCATATTGAAGCTTTGGCAGAAATTGCTAAGGATTTGACACCGAAAGATAGAAAACCGCAAACTGAACCGGCTGCGGCTTCGATTTACGGTACTCAACCATACGATCAAGATAATTCCTTCTTAATTATCGGCGAACGTCTCAACGCTAGCGGCTCCAAGAAGTGCCGTACCATGTTGAACGATGAAGACTGGGACGGATTGGTGTCTTTGGGACGTTCTCAAGTCAAAGAAGGCGCACACGTACTTGACGTAAACGTTGATTATGTAGGACGCGACGGCGTGCGTGATATGCACGAGCTAGTCTCGCGTTTGGTGAATAATATTACCTTACCTTTAGTACTTGACTCCACCGAATGGGAAAAAATGGAGTCCGGTTTAAAAGTTGCTGGTGGTAAATGTTTGCTTAATTCCACCAACTACGAAGACGGCGAAGAGCGGTTTTTGAAAGTTTTGGAATTGGCAAGAACTTACGGTGCTGGTGTCGTAATTGGTACCATCGATGAAGATGGGATGGCGCGAACGGCTGATAAGAAATTTGAAATTGCTCAACGTGCTTATCGTCAAGCATTAGAATACGGTATCCCCGCTCATGAAATCTTCTTTGATAGTCTAGCGCTACCGATTTCAACCGGAATTGAAGAAGATAGAGCCAACGGTAAAGCAACTGTCGAATCAATCCGTCGGATTCGTCAAGAATTACCGGGATGTCACGTTGTCTTGGGTGTTTCCAACGTTTCCTTCGGTTTAAATCCCGCAGCACGGATAGTTTTAAACTCGATGTTCCTGCACGAAGCAATGCAAGCCGGAATGGATGCGGCTATTGTTAGCGCCAGCAAGATTTTACCGCTTTCTAAAATTGAACCAGAACACCAAAAAATCTGCCTTGACTTAATTTACGACAACCGTAAATTCGACGGCGATATCTGCGTTTACGACCCCTTGGGCGAATTAACAACAATGTTTGAAGGGGTTAGCGCCAAACGCGATAAAGGCGTTGACGTTAGTTTACCAATTGAAGAACGGTTAAAACAGCACGTAATTGACGGCGAAAGAATTGGTTTAGAAGATGCTTTAAAAGAAGCAATGGAGAAATATCCGCCGTTGGATATCGTCAACATCTACTTATTAGATGGAATGAAAGTAGTAGGTGAATTGTTCGGTTCCGGACAAATGCAGCTACCTTTCGTATTGCAATCAGCCGAAACCATGAAAGCAGCGGTTGCGTTTTTAGAACCGCACATGGAAAAATCGGAAGGTGAAGTAGATAATGCCAAAGGAACCTTTGTTATTGCTACCGTAAAAGGTGACGTTCACGACATTGGTAAAAACCTAGTGGACATTATTTTATCCAATAACGGTTATCGGGTGATTAATCTGGGAATTAAACAACCAGTAGAAAACATTATCCAAGCCTACGAAGAACATAAACCCGACTGTATCGCCATGAGCGGTTTATTAGTGAAATCAACGGCGTTTATGAAGGATAATCTACAAACCTTTAATGAAAAAGGAATCACCGTTCCCGTAATTTTGGGTGGTGCAGCTTTAACCCCCAAATTCGTTTATGACGATTGCCAAAACACCTATCAAGGTAAAGTAATTTACGGTAAAGATGCATTTTCCGACTTGAATTTCATGGAAAAATTAATGCCAGCTAAAACTGGTAATGATTGGGATGATTTCAAAGGTTTCTTAGGTGAATTTGCAGAAGCAGAAGTATCTCAAAACGGAAACGGACATAAAGCAGCAGAAGAAAAAGCTGTAGAAGACAAACCCGAAGAACCAAAAATCATTGACACCAAACGTTCCGAAGCAGTCGAAATCGAGACCGAACGTCCCACACCACCATTCTGGGGAACCAAATTATTACAAGGAGAAGATATTCCCCTCGAAGAACTATTTTGGTACTTGGATTTACAAGCATTAATCGCCGGACAATGGCAATTTAGAAAACCCAAAGACCAGACAAAAGAAGAATATCAGGCTTTCTTAGCAGAGAAAGTGCATCCAATTCTAGAAACCTGGAAAAAACGGGTAGTAGAAGAAAACTTGTTGCATCCGCAAGTAATTTACGGTTATTTTCCTACTCAATCCGAAGGAAATACACTGCATATCTACGACTCCGAAAACCATTCCCAAAAAGTTACAGAATTTGAATTTCCCCGTCAAAAATCGATGCGTCGTCTGTGTATAGCAGACTTCTTTGCTCCCAAAGAAACCGGAGTAATTGATGTCTTCCCCATGCAAGCCGTGACGGTAGGTGAAATAGCTACCGAATTTGCTCAAAAGTTATTTTCCAATAACGAATACACAGATTATCTGTACTTCCACGGAATAGCAGTGCAAATGGCAGAAGCCCTCGCCGAATGGACGCACGCCCGAATCCGCCGCGAATTAGGCTTTGCAGACGAAGATCCCGATAACATTCGGGATATGTTAGCGCAAAGGTATCGCGGCTCGCGCTATAGCTTTGGATACCCAGCTTGTCCGAATATTCCAGACCAGTACAAGCAGTTGGACTTGTTGAAAACTGACAGAATTAATTTGTTTATGGACGAAAGTGAGCAGATTTATCCCGAGCAAAGTACGACAGCGATAATTACTTATCATCCCGTAGCTAAATACTTTAGCGCTTAATTCAAACTCCCCTCTCCTTAATAAGAAGTTGGGCTGGGGTAAGTAAGCTCCCCTCTCCTTAATAAGGAGAGGGGTTGGGGGTGAGGTAATTTAACGGATGTCAAAAACCAATCAATGTAATTAGGCTGATATTAAATAAAAACACATTAATATCAACCTAATTATCAAAATGACGAAAATTTATAACAAAAAGTCAGAAAAAGAAAAACGGCGATCGCTACGTCAAAATATAGTAAAAGCCGAAAAAATAATTTGGGAAAAAATAAGAAATAGACAAATAGAAGATTGTAAATTCCGCAGACAATATAGTGTCGATAAATTTGTCATTGATTTTTACAATCCTATATTAAAGCTAGCAATAGAAATCGATGGTGAAAGTCATTTTTACGATGGTGCTGCTGAATATGATAGAGAAAGACAAAGTTATATCGAATCGTTAGGAATTAAATTTATTAGGTTTACTAATAATGATGTTTATCACAATTTGGATGGTGTTTTAGAAAGTATTGCGTTGAAGGTGAGAGAATTGAGGGGTTGAGGTTATCTGTTAGAATTCAAAGGGAAAACCTCACCCCTAACCCCTCTCCTTATTAAGGAGAAGGGAACTTGTAAAATGGTAAACCTAGAGCATTTTCGCCAATCAATTCAAACAATTTTAACTGATAAGATTTTGCAAAATTTTGGGGATATATTAGTTTTCTTTTTTCTAACTGCAATTCGTTTAGAAATATATGAACATCTTCAAGATTAAATTTAGTTTTTAGACTATACCCACATTCTTCAAGATACGCTTCTTCTTCACTAGAATTTTCCAATCCACTAACTTCAAAATCCCAAGTTTGAGAATGGTAAAGAGATTTCGCATCAATTAACTCTCCTTCGTCATAAACTTCTATGTAATTTTGAGAATAAAACAGCTTCATTTTCTGAATGAAGTTATTCATGGTAGATTTTTATTTACAGCTTAGTATCTTTAATTAATATTCCCAGTTTTTATCCATCATTATCTAAGTATACAAATATTCATTCCACCTTCAATGACCAACCCAAAACCAAAAAACCTTTTAATAATCAACCTTTTCAAAAAAATGCTTTTATCCCTAATCCTTATCTACCTAACCTTCGCTATCGTCATCTACTTCCAAGTAGAAAAACTAATCTTCCTTCCCCCACCTTCCACCTATCAAGATACTGACGAAATAATCAAACTAACCAGCGAAGATGGAACCAAACTTTCCGCAATTCACCTATCAAATTCCAACGCTAAATACACAATCCTCTACGCTCATGGGAACGCATCTGATTTAGGTATGATTAAACCCAAATTAGAACAATTACAAGATATTGGTTTCAGCGTTTTAGCTTACGATTATCGCGGTTATGGAACTAGCGAAGGAAAACCATCAGAAAAAAATGCTTATAAAGATATCGATACCGCTTACAATTATTTAACCCAAGAATTAAAAATACTACCCCAACAAATCATACCTTTTGGACGTTCTGTTGGGGGAGGTTCGGCAATCGATTTAGCTGCAAGAAAACCTGTTGCTGGTTTAATTGCCGAAAGCACTTTTACTTCTATATTTAAAGTTAAAGTACCGATCAAAATTTTACCTTTCGATAAATTTCCTAATTTAGCAAAAATTTCCCAAGTAAAATGTCCAGTATTAATAATGCATGGGAAACTCGATGAAGTAGTTCCCTTTTATCACAGCGAACAATTATTAAAAAAAGCTCCTTCACCAAAACTATCCTTATGGCTAGAAGACGCTAAACATAATAATTTATCCTATGTAGCTGGGGAAAGATATACAAAAATTTTAAAAGAATTTATCGAACTAGTTGATAATAATTCATAGTATTCTTGTGGCATGGACATCCCTGCCCGTCCGAATTATATTTTATATTAATATTTATGCCAGAAGGACCCGAAATTAAACAAGCAGCCGACAAAATCAAAGCCGCTATTATTCATTCTCCAGTAGAAGAAATCTTCTTTGCTTTTGAACGTCTCAAACCCTATGAATCACAATTAAAGCACCGCCGCATCACAACTGTAGACACAAAAGGAAAAGCGATGTTGATTCGCTTCGATAACGAACTTACTATTTACAGTCACAATCAACTTTACGGTAAATGGATGATACGTAAAGCTTACGATTATCCCAAAACCAACCGCCAGCTACGTTTAGCAATTCACAATCATCAAAATTCAGCATTATTATATAGCGCTTCCGATATAGAAGTTTTAGATACAGACGAATTAGCACTTCATCCCTTTCTTAATCGTCTTGGTCCTGATATCTTAGATCAAACACTTAATACAGAACAAATAATTGATAGATTACAAGATAAAAAATTTTCTAAAAAACGTTTTTCTACCTTATTTCTAGACCAAAGTTTTCTTGCTGGTAATGGTAATTATTTACGTAGCGAAGTTTTATTTGTCGCAAGAGTACATCCCAATTTACGTCCCATAGATTGCAATAATAAGCAATTACATCAACTTGCCGATGCAGCGCTTACTATTCCTACACAATCTTATCAAACTAAAGGTATTACTAATAATCTAGAATTAGTCGAGGAATTGAAAGCAAAAGGATACAAACGGCAGGAATACCGTCATTGGGTATTTGGACGCGAATCAAAACCTTGCTTTATTTGCAATACTTCTATTATTAAAGATATTACAGGTGGAAGGCGATATTATTATTGTCCGCAATGTCAAAAACAATAATCATTCCATTCAATCTTGAATTATTGTTACAGGCTTTAATAAATATGACATTGCTTACAAACCAGATTTATAAATACTATCGAATATGTCTTTGTTTAAATTTACCGACATAGCAAGTGAATCAGTTTAATTCTGAGTATTGCGATAAAAAGATAAATATCTTTAGCAGAAATAGCCCTTCAAGCGACCTTTGGCAATAACGTCATTATTAAGTTATTGGAAAAAACTCAATTGTTCCCTGTTTACAAATATGTAATATTAAACAATAGTAGAGCCTCATTTATAAGTTAACTTTTGTTAAATCAAGTAATTTAAATATAGATTAATAAAAGTTGTAAACTGCTCCTCCGTTAATTCGTAGTATTAACAACAAAAAACGAATTATAAATTAACAAGTTTGTCCAAAATCTCATTTTTAGTTCTAAAATTGACCTATAGAATAGTAAATTCTTAAAATATATCAAGTAATAACTCAATATATTAAGTTTTTTATAACACTTGTGTCGGGATGTACGTTAATACCGGACGTTGCTGTTTAAATTGTGTATCCTGAAAACAACTAATCAAATTTTCATGAAATAGAGGTCTATGACTCCTAAAATTATGCGTCAAGTTTGGTCTGTAGTTGAAGAAACACAAACCAAGACATTGTTACACATGGATGATGCAAGCTTGGTTCAATTGTTGGTAAAACAAACTTCAAACCAAGCATTGCTAGATTGTCACGAAGCCGATTTTCTTTGCGATTACATTCAATCCCGACTTCCCCTTATCCGCGATATAGCCCATGAACGCCAATACAATCTACAATCAACGTATAATTGACGAACAAGTCGTTAAAACATTATTGTTCCTCAGTCAAAAGCAAGAGCATATAACTTTTCACAAACAGCTCGCGCTACAAAATATAGATATTTACGCTTTGCCCCTTAGTAAGGTAGATATCCTTCCACCAAACAATCAGAACCTACAATTCTCATCTCTACACGTTCCAAAGACAGCGCTTGAGTCATTGTAGTAAAACCTAAATCTCCTACTGGTGTGGGAGCATTACTCCCACCAATAATTTTTGGGGCTATAAATGCTAATACTTTTTGTACTGCTCCGCTGGCGATCGCACTTGCTGCTAAAACTCCTCCACATTCCCACAGCACGTTACAAAAGCCTAAGTCATATAGATAAGCCATTGCTTTGTCGGGTGTAAGTGGTGATAATTCGACCACTTCTACGCCTTGCTTTCGTAAATTTTCTTGTACATCTGGATTCGCTCCAGCTTCAGTTAATACAAGGGTAGGTGATTCTTGGGTTTGCCACAAATGTGCTTCTGTAGGTAAGTTTAGAGTGCGACTCATAACAACTCGTAAGGGATTGTGCGCTCCTGCCAAACGGGAAGTTAAGCGGGGATTATCTTGACGTACTGTATTACCCCCAACAACAACAGCATCGCATCCAGCCCGTAATTCTTTCACTACACTGCGAGCATCTTCATTTGTTACCCAAGCACTATGGCCAGTTGTAGTCGCAATTTTACCATCTAAAGTCATAGCGTATTTCAAAATACCTAAAGGCTTTTTATAAAGAATCCGATGAATAAATCCTTCATTTAACTTACGACAAGCTTCTTCTTCAACTCCCGAAACTACTTCTATTCCAGCTTTTTGCAAACGCCTAATTCCACCACCTGCAACTAAAGGATTTGGATCTACCATACCCACCACAACTTTTGCCAATCCTGCGGCTACTACAGCCTCCGAGCAGGGGGGAGTACGTCCGTGATGATTGCAAGGTTCTAAACTGACGTAAATAGTTGCTCCGCGAGCATTTTCCCCCGCAGCTTTGAGTGCAAAAACTTCCGCATGAGGTTCTCCAGCGCGAGGATGAAAACCTTCCCCAATAATTTCGCCATCTTTGACAATTACTGCTCCTACCATCGGATTTGGTGAAGTACATCCCAAAGCACGACGAGCCAGTTCTAAACAGCGCTGCATCATCGTTCTGTCAAAATCGCTTCCTATCGCATTATCATCGTTTGAACCTGCTTCCACTTTTTCCTTGTTGATATTAGAACCTAATTTATCTGGACTATGTAAGCCTGGAGAATTATTCATAACACGAGGGAACTTAGATGAGTATTTTTGTGTGAATAGATTTCACTTGACTTCTTGCATCCATATTGCCAGAGCCAGGATAATAAATTCCAAAAAAAATTAAGGAGGAAGCAATCAAGCAGCCGTAACTGCGATTCCTTCCTCCTTTGGGAGATGAGTGGGGGAGATGGTAAGCCACTGCGTTGGGCGGTGAAACACTTGCGGTGGACGGGTTCCCCGGCATAAGCAAAGTGTTGAACCCGGAGGGGTTCCCAAGGCAGCGCGTTGCGGAGGTTCCCTCCGTTGTAGCGACTGCCGCCGACTTGTAGCAAGTGGCGCAACCCGTTCACCGGAGGTGTTCCCGAAGGGTAGGGGGAGACAAGGGGACAAGGAGATGGGGAGAAATAAATTCCTTATTTGCTACTCACTACTCACTACTCACTACTCGCTACTCACTACTCGCTACTCACTACTCACTACTCACTACTCACTACTTACTACTCGCTACTTACTACTCACTACTCAATACTCACTCCTAACTCCTAACTCCTAACTCTTTTCAGCTAGATTGTTCGGCTAATTTCAACTGCTGCCACCAACGATTTAAAGGATAATAAACCACAGGTGCCCAAAGACTGCTGAGAATAGCGGAAGCTAAAGTCACCTTTTTGTAATATGCCCAAATCACATCTGAGCTAGCGGTACCCGCAGCAATTAACTGCAAAGCAAAAATTGTATCCGATAACATAGCCATCACGAAAACGATTAAGGCAATAGAAATAAAATCTTCTTGGATGAAACGCTGTTTCTGAAATAAACCGATTAAAAAACCCACAATACCTAAACTGATGGCATGAGTTGGCTGGGGTGATGTCATTGCATCTTGAAGCAAACCTAAAACGATACCAGCGAAAGCACCTTGAAAAGCCGAACGCTTGACACTCCAAACCACAACCCAAATTAATAGCCAGTTAGCTCCAATGCCCAATAATTCCATGCCGGGGAAACGATTGGGTAACAGAAATAAACATAACAATACAGAAGCGGCGATTATTCCCCAATCGGTAATTTTACGTAAGCGGGGATGCCAGCGAGAAAGGGGTTTGATGCCCTTTTTAGGTTTTTTCGGTCGTCGGGATGGGGGTAGCCCGGAAGCTTGTTTTTTGTTCTCTCTCGAAAGTCTGGATGGGGGTAATCCGGAAGTTTGTTTCTTCTTCTGTCTCTCCCGAAATTTGGGAATTTTCATTTCCTTGTAGCCTTTCTGCCAATTCAATTTTAGATTTCTGACAACTGGATAATGTATTCTTCTTTTGATCAAAAGAAAAAGTTTACAGATTTTTGATTTCAGATATTAAATTCAGATTTTAGGATTCAAGGATTTTAGATTATCGCCCCCAACTTTCATTTAGAAGCAAGATTTTAATCTAAAATCTAAAATCTAAAATCTAAAATACCTAGATTTTTTAGTTAAATTACTTTTGTGTATCTTTGTTTGTGGGTGCTGGATTTTCAGGTTTGGGATTAACCGTTACCCAGTCAAGAGAACGAATCGGCGGAAAAAGTTCTATTGTTGCTACTGATGCCGGAAGTCTCTTTAAATCTAATGATTTGATTTTTCCTATAGGTACGCCCGAAGGAAACTTGGAACTGTAAGTTGATGTCGCAACCACATCTCCGGGTTTTACGTTGGGAACTTTCTCATAAAATTCCAGCACCGCATCAGCAGAACCATCTCCTTGTAAAATACCTTTAGCTCCAGTGCGGCTGATATTCACTCCTACTTGTGAATTCATATCGCTGATTAATAAAACGCGGCTCGTATTGGGAGTTACGCTATTTATCAACCCAACCAAACCACCTTCAGCCTTGACTATGTAACCTTCCTTTATTCCCATAAGGCTACCGCGATTCAAAGTCACCTGTTGCCACCAATTGTCTGCACTACGCCCAACCACGCGAGCCGGAATCGGAGGTGCATCTTTTGGCTCTTTTTGTACATACTTTAATAAAGCCTTAATATTCTTATTCTGGCTTTCTAATTCAACTATCCTAGCTTGCAGTTCCTGTACCTTAGCATCCTTCAGATATTGTTCTTGGTTGGGTTGGGTTTGGAATACTTCAAATGGACGAGTAATACTATCGTAAAACTCAACTAAAACTTCACCATGAGTATGTCGAATTGCCAAAGCACCACCAGCGACTATTGCTAATAACCCGAACTGTAACCCCAAACGCTCCCACCAACGACGTGCAGTAAACATATAAACCTTTGTATAACAGAAAGTTTTCTTAATATTTTTAATAGAAAGATATTGAATTCTATTTAGAATCCAATATCTTATATAGCGATCGCCTTCCCTACATATTTCGAGAACGTGCGCTGAATACCCGTTCCAATTGCTTGAAATTTTCTAACACGCGGCCAGTACCCAAAACCACACAGCTTAAAGGATCGGCGGCAACGTGCGTTACAATGCCCGTTTCATGACTGATCAAAGTATCTATACCCTTGAGCAAAGCACCACCACCAGCAAGCATAATGCCCCGATCGATAATATCTGCTGCTAATTCTGGAGGTGTGCGCTCTAAAGTCCGCTTCACTGCTTCAATAATAACTGAAAGCGGTTCGGCCATACTTTCACGAATTTCTGGTCCTTTAATTGTTACCGTTCTTGGCAAACCAGAAAGCAGATGCAAACCTCTAACTTCCATGATTGCTTCTTCATCATCATGAGTAGGATAGGCAGAACCGATACGAATCTTGATATCTTCTGCTGTACGTTCCCCAATCACCAGGTTATGAACTTTCTTCATATACCCAATGATTGATTCGGTTAATTCATCCCCAGCAATACGTACTGATTCGCTCAGTACAGTACCTTGAAGACTCAATACTGCAACTTCAGTGGTACCACCACCAATATCAATAATCATGTTACCAGTAGGTTCGGCTACCGGCAGTCCCGCTCCAATGGCTGCTGCTACAGGTTCATCGATTAAATAAACCTCTCTTGCCCCTGCTTGAGAAGCAGCATCCATTACAGCCCTTCTTTCAACCCCAGTCACGCCGCTGGGGATACCAATTACAATCCTGGGTAAAACTAAAGATTTACCTTCGTTTACGCGCTGAATAAAATGCTTCAGCATTAGCTCGGCAGTATCAAAGTCAGCAATTACACCATCGCGCAAAGGACGCAAGGCAATCACATTTCCGGGAGTCCTACCGAGCATTTTCTTAGCATCTTCTCCCACAGCCAGCGCTACCTTTTCGTTTTGATCGATGGCAACAACTGACGGCTCTTGAAGTACAATGCCTTTACCAGAAACATAAACGAGAGTGTTGGCAGTACCCAGATCGATACCCATATCCCGCGACAAGGAAAACTTACTGAAAAGACCCACGCGCTTTTACGCCCCCTATTCTCGTTACTTTTTACAACGTCCGAAATACCGAATCGTGCTGGATTCTATTATTTTTTTTGACCTGAGTCTAGTAAAGCAGATTAACTTTTGATATATCTTTTCCGAATCTTTACCATGTTCGGGTCCCTTTAAATTTTATATTCCTAGTCTCGGTAAACTTATCAGTATGCTTTTGTAATTAAAGCATAGTTATTTCTATCATCTATTTGGTAATTTTCGTTGTCTATTATTTAACACTACGTCAAATGTGTTGTAATCCGCTATTATATTAATCAATATCTCAAAGTACACCCGTACTAAAAGTAAAACATATGAGTATTAATGTTGTTCACCTTGTCGGTCGTGTAGGCACCGACCCCGACATGAAGTATTTTGATTCGGGTAATGTTAAGTGTCGATTAACACTAGCAGTTGATCGTCGTAGAAAAGACAGCGGCCCTGACTGGTTTAACCTGGAGCTATGGGGAAAAACGGCAGAGATTGCCAATAGTTACGTGCGTAAAGGTAAACAAATTGCCGTCAGAGGTTCCTTAAAGCTCGATAGCTGGAACGACCGCTCCACAGGGGTACTTCGTTCTTCGCCAGTTGTAAATGTAGACGACCTACAGTTGTTAGGTTCCAAGAGAGATTCCGAAGCTGAGATGATCAATAACGATCCGGAACATTTTTAATTCATGTTCCTTAGTAGTTAGTAGTATTCCACCACATTAATTCTGCTGGGTAATAAAAATGTAGTGGGAGCGTCTCGCTCCCTTGTTACAACCAGCGAGCTTTCCGGCTCGTGCTCCCCGATACCTCTGAGAACTTATGTGATGGAGTGCAACTAACCACTAACAACTAACAACTAACAACTAACAATTAATAACTAATTTGCAAAGTAACAGATGCTCCCACTTCTTGCTCTCCACCAACTACAGGAGTGGGTGCAGCTTCTGCCATTGCTGCTGCGGGAACCGATCTCCGATATACAACTGGTTGCGGTACAGAAGCATTATTAACTTTAATTTGAACTATTTCTTTCGACGTTAAACCCAAGCTAGAGAAAACTGCCTTGGCTTGTGTTTGAGCGTCTTGAGTCGCTTCTTTGAGTGCTTGTTGTCGTGCTTGAGTTATTTCTTCGTCGGTAGCGACAAAACTAACGCTGTTAATTCGCGTTGCGCCAGCTTTTATTGCTTCATCCAACAATTTACCTGCCATGTCGGTATTAACGCGGAAACTGACGATATTTGTAGCTTCGTAACCCTCAATTTTCCGTACATTGTCTTTATAACTGTACGTTGGATTAAGCCGAATGCCTGTGGTTTCTAATTTATCTACATTCCGCGACTTGAGTAGCGTTACTACAGCATTGGACTTACGAGCTGCTTCTTGCTGTACGCTCGACGGTGCTTTACCTTGAACCTGCACTCCCAAACTCACTTCAGACAAACTTGTAGGAATTGTTTCTGTTCCTCGCCCGGTAACTGTTAATGTTCGTAACATTATTTTCTCTTCTGCCCAACCTGGTTGAACCGAAGCAAGGCTGATTAACAAGGCTATAGGTAAATTCCATAAACTTTTGTAAGTCTGAAATTTATCGCCGAATAATTTTGTTTTATTCATAGTATTTTGACTCCTAATTAAATTATTTTCTTGTGATATCTTCCCTGAGTATTTACTCAATTTGAATGTTCCTGTGAAGGTCAATTAGCTTTGAAAAAATAAAAATGTAGCTTGTACAGAAAAAGATTTATGATTTGATTTAATGACAAATTACTAAGTAGATTGATTTTAAAAGTTGGTACTTACCTAAACCATATTTTTCGGTAAACGCTCAAGTGTTAGTGCGGCGATCGCCTACCCTCTTAATATAAATAACAAATTAAATTGTTCCCTATTCCCTATTCCCTATTCCCTATTCCCCATTCCCCATTCCCTATTCCCTCTCAACAAATTGTTCTATTAATCAAACTGGATTGCTATATGAATTGGTTGCTGAAAACCGAACCTAACGAGTATTCTTATACCGACTTAGAAAAAGAAAATATTGCGGTATGGGATGGAGTCAAAAATGCTCTTGCTTTAAAAAATATGCGTACAATGCTTCCAGGAGAAGAAGTATTCATTTATCACACTGGTAAAGAGCGCAGAATTGTGGGAGTTGCACAAGTCGCCAATACTGCGTATCCCGATCCTAAATTAACTGATACCAAGAGATTAGTTATAGACATACGAGCAGTTCGGAAATTGCCAGAGCCTATTACTTTAGCGCAAATAAAGCAAGACGAAAAATTTGCAGGTTTTGAATTAATACGCTTACCAAGACTATCAATAGTTCCAGTTTTACCCCAATATTGGCAGCGCTTGTTAGAAATGGCAGGTAGTTCAAGCTGATTTTGACATAAAGGCGTTAAGCCTTAGCGGAGCGTGTCCGGAGGACATAAGAGATAGCTCTACCGAAGGTAATCGCACGGTTGAAGCGTTTTCAATTAGACTGTTCCCGGCGATTACCTTCGGTAGAGCTTCGCTTAACGCTTAATCGTTTAATTATGACAACTAATTATGACAACTTTCCTGATTGGAGTTGCAATCGCAGGTAAAGTTATCACAGGTTTTAATGTTTTCAATCAATCTCAAATCACGTTATTGAAGTGGGATTACTGCTTAAGAGAATTGAAACCGATACTCTGTGGTATTACGGTAAAATTCCTCAACAAGCAGCTAGAAGCATTGCTGAAATTGCTTTAAAACCTTGCTGCTTGAGTTCTCTTAACTAGCAATAAAGGCTCTGCCTGGATTCTATAAGAACACAAGCGCCCATCTGAGGCATAAAGAGTCGGTTAATTGTTTTGGTTCCAAGCATCGTTAGTTGCTAAGAAGCAAATAATTTGACTTGGCTTTGTTCGAGAAGCAACAATTAAAAAATCTCCAACTTCGCTGCGATGTCAATAACTGTAAATCTTATAACTAAAAATTGTGACAGATATAAGTAAAATCTCATTGAATATTGTTCAACTAAGCATTTTCACTTCAGTGAACGAGTCATAAAATTATTTATGTTGTGATTACTTATTATACATGCGGGAAACTTCCTTATTAAAATCTCCGTCCCCTAAGCAGCAGTAGTTTTTTAGAATTTGTAAAATCAGCTGCTTGAATATTTATTCAACTCCTGCATCTCACCATCTTATTTTAAAGCTGATAATTCTAACAGGCGTGCATAAATTACCGCTTCAGCAAACTACATTTCACAAATACCATTTTCCCAAATCAAGTGTTTTGACTAGTATTAACTGCAATAGTTAATTCTAGTAATCTTGTTGTGGGTGTGATTATTATGCTCTATATGATACGTAGATTTCTCTCGCCACAAGGACATACAAGAATTATTTCTTATGCTAGAATTTCTTGCCAACAGCTAATTACGTCTTTTCTAAGAAGCATTTTCTATTGTGGGCGTATATTAGTAAAAAAATGTCTGCCCTGGGAAGCACCGTTGGTAACATACTTATCTTTAATAAAAGTTCTCGCTTAGATGATATGAGCAAGAACTGAAACTTTTTAGCGATTATAACCGCTCTATCAAAATGCGACTTAGGAGAAAGCACCTTGAAACTACACTGGTTAATACCTGGGACTTTTTTAACTGTCTCCCTGTTATCGTCGCCTGCGGATGCAGCAAAACTAAAATCTTGGGATTTTGACGCTAATCAAAACAGCCTAGAATTTAATACTGATGCTGCTGTACAACCAAAGGCACAACTAATTTTTAGCCCAACTCGCGTGGTAATTGATTTACCCGGAGTTGAATTCGGTCGTCCGCAGCTTAAAAAACCTGTAGGTGGTGCTATCAAGACTGTCCGTATCGGTCAATTCGACCCCAAAACTACACGTATGGTGGTTGAATTAAGCCCCGGCTATACATTAGACCCAAATCAAATCAAATTTGAAGGAATAAGTCCGAGTCGTTGGAAGGTAAAATTACCGCAACCGCAACTTGAGAAAGCACAAGTTGAGGAAAAATCTATCTACAGCGTAGTGCGAACCGGCAATACCACACCAAGCAATACGTCTAACAGCGTAGTACGAACCAGCAATAGTCCACCTACTAATACATCTAATAGCAATCAAACGGTAATCAAAACTGCCCAAGGAACGGCTCAAATCGAAAGAGTACTTCCCACGGGTGATGGTTTTTTTGTACGTACAAGTGGTGGTAAACCATCTGGGGTAAGAGTTTACCGCATCGGCAAAAAATTTATCAATGTAGATATTTCTGGAGCCAGATTATCCTCTAGCTTACCGCGCAACGAATTTCCCATGAATCGTTTTGGTGTAAAGGGAGTTGAATTCAAGCAAGTAAGCTCAACAACTGCTCGTATTACTTTGCGGGTAAACCAAAATAGCCCTAATTGGCGAGCTTCAGTTAGCAGTTTTGGTGGTGTAGTGCTGCTACCTAATGGTTCGGTTAGCAATTTGCCTACAAACAGCAACCCTAGCCCAGTGATAAATCAACCGATATCTTCTCCGCCGCCAGTTGCTTCAATTAGTACATCTTCTGTAGCTGAAATTAAATCCGTTGAATTGGAAGACAACGGTAAAAAATTAGTTGTTAAAGCGAACAAATCTTTATCTGGAAGCACCAGTGGTTGGGATAAAACTACTGCAATGTACCGAATTCTGATTCCCAATGCTCGCTTAGCACCCTCTGTAAAAGGCCCAGATTTTAAACCCAACAGTTCGGTTTTGCGGGTACGTATGCGACAGCAAAATGCAAATACTGTTGCTATCTACGTTTTGCCAGCATCTCAAGTCAGTTTCGGCAGACTTAATGTTCGAGGAGATAAATTATCATTATTGTTGCAGCGTAGTACTAATGCAGTCAGGCCGCCAGTTGTTTTACCTCCCATTCCACGACCAAATCCAGTTGCGGGTGCCAAACCTAGACCTGTACCTGTTCCGGCTCCTGCTAAGCCTAAGCCAAATCCAGCGCCAAGACCGGCTCCTACTGGACGAATAGTAGTTATGATTGACCCCGGACATGGCGGTAAAGATCCAGGTGCAATTGGTATTGGTGGGCTGCGAGAAAAAGACGTAATCTTACCTATCAGTAAAAAAGTTGCTGAAATACTGCGGAAAAATGGAGTTAACGCAGTACTCACCCGTAACACTGACTATTTTGTCAGCTTAAAAGGTCGAGTCGTCATGTCTGAAAGACGCGATGCCGATCTATTTGTCAGCATCCATGCCAATTCTATGGGTTTAAGTCGTCCCGATATTAACGGTTTGGAAGTTTATTACTACAACAGCGGTAAAAGACTCGCCGATGCTGTTCGTAAGGGCATTACTCGAAAGGTCAAAATTAGAGACCGAGGAATACGACGAGCTAGATTTTACGTACTTCGCAAAACTTCGATGCCAGCAATTTTGGTAGAAACTGGTTATGTTACGGGTAGAGAGGATGCCGCGAAACTAAAACAAACTTCGTTCCGAAATCAAATGGCAGAAGGAATTGCCGATGGAATTCTTCGGTATCTGAAACGTAGGTAAAAATATATAAATGAATTACAAGCAGTGAGTAAAGTTGGGTAAATTTACTCATCAAAAATTGTCATCCTAAATCGAAAAGAGCGGTTATTATGGGGGAATTATTGTTCGGAAGCGAGCAATAATTCCCCCATTTTTTAATGTTTTGCCCGGACTTATCTTAGAATTGGCATCGGTCAAGTTGCCTTTAACAAAATATGCCGGTTGCGATAATTTTATTTAGGTCGAACCAAATAATGAATAAGAGTGCTATTCTAAGCTTCGGTCGCTGAAGATATGCTCTATTGGTTTTGTATTTTATCTGTATTTATATAGTCTCATATTTTATGTTCTGACTCAAGCTAAAAAAATAATCCTGCTTATAAAATTTATTTCATATATAATTTACGCCAATATTTACCATTAGTTTAAGTATTCTATTCATGAAAATCTCCTAAAAGTAAAAAAAGGCTCGCGTAATTTACCTTCAATCAAACTATCGACAAAGTTGAGCGGGAACGAAGATTCAAACTTCAACAAATAAATCGTCTGCTTCTGTATAGATAAGCTTTCATTGTGCAATCGAATTCAGTTTTACCCAACAGGATGCAGCAATGGCAGTAGCTTTTTTCTCCTTAAAACCAATAGATAAGAAGAATTATCGATTGTCTGTAAACTAAGGCACCCTAAGAAGGCAATCGGATGCTTGTACAATTAGAGAATGCCGGAATTATCTTCGCGATCGCTCGTTCGCTCGAAGTTTAATCTAAAATCTAAACTCTATGGGTCGTTACGGTCAATATTATTTTTTGTAAATTGGGGAACATTTTCTCTCAAAAATACGATCGGGAAGCTTCTGCGGCATTGTAAAATTCCAGACGCATATTGAGACTTTATAAGCCTATTTTAGGATTAAAACCAAGCCAACCTAGAACTACTTAAATATAAATCTATCGATCGGAATTCGGATATGGGAGCAACAAGCACGTTTTAAATAACTACATTTTTGATCTACACCACTCCTAACATTCAAATGACACATCATTAGTATAAAGAAAGGATCTGACTGCTAAGTTAAACTTTAACTCCGCCAGATGTTGGTATAATCAAATGCTAAAAAACGTGGCTAATGATGTCTTTGAGGCAGATTATAGGAAAAGCTTCATGCTAAGGTTAATGCGATTAACAATGTCTTTGTTGAAGATAAATTATTCGCTACAATGCTTGCGGTATAGTCGTCCACAAAATTGTCTTTGGCTTCCCCGGTTGTTAAATATTCAAGCATGAAGCAAAACACACTTTTACACATTAATAGTTATCAATAAAATACCGATTAGGAGAAAACGCTGTGAAAATAAACTGGTTAGTATCTGGTACTACTTTTGTTTCTGTACTAATGCTATCGTCGCCCGCTCACGGCGCGAAACTGTCTTCCTGGCGTTTTAATGCCAATCAAAACAAATTAGAATTTCAAACTGATGGTGCAGTTCAACCCCAAGCACAATTAATATTTAATCCTACTCGTTTAGTAATTGATTTACCAGGAACGACATTTGGGCGACCCCAGTTAACCGAGCCTGTAAGCGGTGGTGCGATTCGTTCTCTTCGTGTCGGACAATTTAACCCAAAAACAGCTCGTATAGTTGTCGAAATGAATAAGGGGTATACTCTTGACCCCGCTCAAGTCAAATTTATCGGTATAACTCCTAGCAAATGGACGGTACAGCTGCCTTCGCCAAAACCCGAAAAAAATGCTGTTTCTGCCAGAAGTGCTTACAGTTTTACCCCAGCATCTAACACCACACCACCGAAAACAATAGCTGCTACCAATTCAAATGCAGCAACAAAAATAGAAAGTTTGCAAGTTACCGGAGACGGATTTTACCTGCGTACCAGCGGTGATAAACCCAAAATTAAAGTGAATCGCAGTCGAAACGGCAAGGAAATTAACGTAGATATTTCAGATGCGGCTTTAAGTTCGGCAGTTCAACAGGAGATATCGGTTAACAAGCACTCGGTTAGCCGCGTTCAATTTAGCCAAGTTGATGGTAAATCCCCAGTTCTTCGCATGACTTTGCAGGTGGATAAAAATGCTCCCGATTGGCGAGCTGCCACCAGTGGTAATGATGGTTTAATAGTTCTACCTAATCGTCTGGGCAGTAGGTTATCCAGAGGTAGTAGTTCTAGTAACTCCAGCAGCGAGAATAGTTCTAGTTCTGATTCTTCTAATAAATCGGATTCATTTCCCCTTCCAGCAGTCCGAACTACAAGAAATAGAACAGCAACAATTGAATCTATCGAATTAGCCCCTGCCGGTACTCAATTACTAATTAGAGGAAATCAAAATCTTGAAGCTAGTGGTGGTTGGGATAGAAAATCCGGTTTGTATCGCATCACCGTTAACAATGCTAAATTGGCTCCTAAAGTTAAAGGTCCCAAATTTAGCGCCAGCAGCCCCATTCTACGAGTCAAATTGCAGCAAATTGCATCGGACAAAGTTGCTATCTTTGTTCAACCCGCATCTGGAGTACAAATTGGGGAACTAAATCAACTTAGCAATCAACTTTTATCCTTAGAATTACAGCGCAATCGTAGAGTTATACCTCCTACAAATTCTAGAGGTTTACCACCCATATCTCGACCAATTCCCACACCTTCAGCGCGTCGTCCGATTATGACTCTTCCACGGACTAACCAGCCAACATTAGGGCGATCGCGAGTTCCGTCGGGTAGAGTTTCAGTAATTATTGACCCCGGACATGGTGGTAAAGATCCAGGTGCAATTGGTATCGGTGGACTGCGAGAAAAAGACGTTATTTTACCTATTAGTATAAGAGTTGCTCAAATTTTGCAGCAAAACGGAGTGCAAGCTGTACTTAGTCGCAATTCCGACTACTTTGTCAGCCTGAAAGGACGGGTAGACATGGCCGAACGAGGAAATGCCGATTTATTTGTTAGCATTCACGCTAATTCCGTCGGTATGAGTCGTCCGGATGTTAGTGGCTTAGAAGTTTACTATTACAGCAGCGGTTATAACCTTGCCCGAACTGTTCGTAGCGGTATCTTAAATTCTGTAAGTGTTAAAGATAGAGGAGTAAGAAAAGCCAGATTTTACGTACTCAGAAAAACTTCTATGCCTGCAATTCTTGTGGAAACAGGTTATGTTACCGGACGGGAAGATGCACCAAAACTAGCTTCTCCACAATATCGAGAGAAAATGGCACAAGGAATTGCTAATGGTATTCTCAGCTACATCAGAAGTCGATAAGTGCAGAACTTGAACGTAACAATAGCCGTGTCGTAGTATATTTACTTAGATGCGGCGATTTTTATTTCTTCGATATTTCGCAGAAATAGAATTTTAATAGTTTCAAAATGAAAAAATAAAAAAAGTCAATCCAAAAATGTATTATTAAATACTTAATTCGTCTTCTGCGGGCTATGGTATCTAATAGTACCTACGTTTAAGTAAAAAATATAGTAAAAATTTTAGAAGCGAGAAAGTTAGGATGTAAAATTCTCTTTCATGTCGGATTTAGTAATTCAAATCTTGAAGTTTCTTCTAAATCCTCCGTGCAAAATTCAAAAAATATTATCAAAATTTGCCTGTGTTTTCATCTTCTATCTTTGAAGGCAATCTTTACCATTCATCCGAACAAGAACCCCAACGTGCCCCTATAGGTGTCTTTGATAGCGGTGTGGGTGGTTTAACGGTACTGCGCCAAATTTACGAACAACTCCCCAATGAATCAATAATTTACTTTGCCGATACAGCTAGACTACCTTACGGCATTCGTTCCCAAGAAGAAATTATCCAATTTACCCGAGAAATTATCTTCTGGATGGAAAGTCAAGGCGTGAAAATGGTGATTATGGCTTGCAGCACCAGTTCCGCTTTAGCATTAGAAACAGTACGTTCCGAATTTAAAGTACCTATACTTGGACTTATCCTACCGGGTGCAGTAACAGCCGTGAAAGCCGGAAAACGTATCGGCGTGATTGCTACACCAGCAACAGCCAAAAGCAATGCTTATAAGCTGGCTATCCAAGAAATTAACAGTAATGCCCAAGTCTGGCAAGTTGGTTGTCCGGAATTTGTTCCTCTTATCGAACAAAACCGCATTGATGATTCCTATACCAAAGAAGTAGCGCGTTTCCTATCTCGAACCTTTATTGAAACAGGAAATTGATACTTTAGTCTACGGATGTACTCATTATCCACACTTGGCAACATTATTACGATCGCTGCTTGGTGAATCTGTAGAATTAGTAGATCCAGGAAAGAGTGTTGTTGAAGCTTGTACCCAAGAATTAGATTTGTTGGGCTTAAGAAATACTTACCCACCCTTACCTACTCGATTTGGTGTGAGCGGAAGTCCGCAACAGTTTGCTCAGTCTTCAGTCAAGTGGCTCGGCTGTACTCCAGTAGTTGAATCGGTAAATTTGGAGCATCTAAATCTTGACCATCTTTCACAAGAAAATGGTGGCTTAATTAGCTATTAAATGCAATACAGCACACTACGCGCTTGTGGTGTGCTGTACTTCAAATAAATTAAAGCAAAATTTGGTCGAGCCTTTATTCAAAATTATTGATAGACATCTCAGAAGAATAATCTCCCACATTTTGCGATGAAATAGCTGTTCCCGTAGTATTTTTAATTGCTTTCTTGGCGATCGCTAAAAATACATATACAGCAAACAAATAACTAGAAGCTAGAACAAATATCATCATAAGTATACTTCCCCGACAAGTATTATTTTTAATTACACGCTTAAACGCAAACACTAAGTTGAATACAAATACAACAATTGAAGCTATATAGCTTATTGCTATAGCTTTTTTATTAAAAGATTCCGGATTAAGTATAAATACTCTCCGAATTTTTTTTATACGTAATTAGTTTTTGCAGGCTATGCCAGCGACAATAAAAAGATTGTTACTATGCAATCTACCTAACCTGCATTCCAACTGCGTCATGCAGTGCTTCCTCTTTTGATACAGCAACCCCACCTTGGGTACTCTAAAACGAGTCTTCAAGATGCGCCAATATATACATGGCAGGACAGCACGTAGCTATTATTGGGAAATTCATTAATTCGTAGATTTACTTACGAATAATCCCCTTAGTTTGAGCTTCGACTTATTTAAACCCACTGTCATCAGTTAAGTATGAAGGCGAATAAAGCAGCGACTTACTTTTTCTGAGTGAATATTTTAAGTATTTCAAATCCCTACATACAACAGTAACATAAGAACTCTAACAAGTGCAGGTATTTTATGATTTAATTTTAAATTTTTGAGATAATATAATTGGTTTACTTATTTTCCCTATGTCTAAATAGTGTTATCGGTCATATATGATGAAGTTGACTAGTTTTCACTCTGTTATCAAAGATACTTGTGGTTATATCGTAAAATATTAAATTTTTGTTAATAAGAGCTTTTATCTTCAAAAATCATTCGGATACAAATAATTTAGTTGCGCGAAACCAGTAAACCCCACTAGTGAATACACTTACACTTAGCTAGTATAAAATTTTGTTTTAGTTCAAGTAAGATATTTTTTGTTCGCTCAGAAGATGGAATATCCTTCTATCCTTAGAAGAGTATTCGGTTAAGGTAAGCGACAAAGACGCGGGAACACGCGGAAGTAAAGACGAAAAGGCACCTTGAAAATAAGCTTCAAAGCAATTTTCGGAAATAATGTAACTAAATATAAAGCTTAAACGCTCTTTTCAAAGAAACGTATGTTTGTAGATACATTAAATTTTTAATTCGTATTACAGTGCTTTGCCTTTCCTAGATATTTATCTTTAAGCATGGATTTTGGTCTTTATATCAAATATGGTCTTTATATCAATAACAACATTTCTAGAATGCTTTGAGAAAAGGCACGGGCTTATCTTAAAATGAGTATAGGATATGTAAACTTTCGTAACCAAAGTCAGAGTCCGCCCATTCATGACCCCAGCCACCTCCTTGTTTTCCCCAGTGGAAGCAGACCTGCATATATTGGCAGATAACCTCAAACAGTTAGTTGGTAACGACCACCCCATCCTCAGTCTCGCCGCAGAGCATCTCTTCGGAGCTGGGGGGAAGCGTATTAGACCTGCAATTGTCTTACTTGTATCAAGAGCAACAATGCTGCACGACGATATTACGCCTCGTCACCGACGCTTAGCTGAAATTACAGAAATGATTCATACGGCTTCTCTAGTCCATGATGATGTGGTAGATGAATCCGAAAAAAGACGTGGCGTTGATACAGTTCATAGTTTGTTTGGCAATCGAGTAGCAGTATTAGCCGGAGACTTTTTGTTTGCTCAAGCTTCTTGGTATTTAGCCAATTTAGATAATTTGGATGTAGTGAAATTGCTTTCACAAGTAATTATGGATTTGGCTACCGGGGAGATTCTGCAAGCAGTGAATAGTTTTGATGTCGATATTTCGATGGATACTTATCTGCAAAAGACTTACTACAAAACTGCTACATTATTTGCCAATAGTTCCAAAGCTGCTGGAATACTCAGCGAAGTTTCTCCAGAAACAGCCGAAAACTTGTATGAGTATGGGCGTAATCTTGGATTAGCCTTCCAAATAGTTGATGATATTTTCGATTTCACTAGTTCTGCGGATACATTAGGTAAGCCTGCTAGTTCCGATCTTAAAGACGGGCATCTTACAGCACCTGTGATATATGCTCTGGAAGAAAAACCGGAACTGAAAACGCTGATTGAAGAAGAATTTGAACAAGCCGGAGATTTAGAAAAAGCTCTTACACTAGTAGAAGATAGTAAAGGAATTCAACGTTCTCGGGATTTAGCTGCTTACCACGCAAAACTAGCAGTCGAGCATATGAGTCAATTACCATCTTCTTCAACTCGTCAAACTTTGATCGATATGGCAGATTATGTCTTGAGTCGCTTGAACTAAAAATATTGAAATATCATCCTGCATATTTTTGAATAATGGTTCATTAGTTATTAGTTGTTGACTTATAATTCATCCCCTCCTCAAAAGGTAGGGGCTTTTGAACTCTCCTTGATTTCCTTTGTAATAAATCCTTAACTTATAATTTCTACCTCAAAGCATAATTTGGCAATACTAATAGGTATATGTTTTAACTATATAAATCTCTATTTTAAAATTATTTAAGCAATGTCCGGAGGAACATCCGATCTGCGACTATTTTGTTGTAGCGAGCTTTCAATAATACTGTTAACGTGTGAACGTGGAATTTCCACAGCATTGGCTGTAGTGCCAGGAGTATCAAAAAAAATTATACTGTCTACGGGTTGTAGGGCTACTATCTGGAACAAAATTTCAATAACTCCAATTGGGGCAGCTATCATTTGAGGGTCAAACCCAACACCAGAGGTAGTACTGACATCTTGTAACGTTGGATAAGCGTATATTACCTGTTTTTGTAATTGTGGATTACTCTTATTGCTTAATGTTGTTAAAACCCAGTCACCAGAAGGATTCTGGAGTATGTAATATTGAGGAGAACGCAATTTTTGAGCAATTTGAATAAGTGCCGGAGCAATTGCGGCAACTAGTTGAGGTGTAATACCATCTTGGGGTGCATTGTCAATCAAAAATTGAATTTGTGCTTGTAAATCCATCTCGTACCTATTAATAGTTGGTGGGCATTAGCTATAACTTCTATGAAATGCGATTCGCTTTCTCGCTCGCATAATGGGAATAATATATTTAACCAAATTGATGGGAGCTGAATAATCGGTGTTCGGCATCGGCGTTTCAACGCACAACCGAATCAACCGGCAGTCCCAGACAATATGGGTTGTAACGTTCGTCTATATAATCGGTCTTTTAAACAAGTAGACTATGAAATCACCCGCGACCACAACTATTCAGGGAGAAAAGTCTATCGGCGTGGAGGCGATATTTAAACTCCTATTCGGAGAACTTAAATCTTCTACTAAAGCTTCGGAGTCTAATTGCCATGAAGTGGCAACACGAATTGCTGCCGAAGTCATGCGGATTTGCAATGAGAGTAAACGTATTCAAGCTTCTGGGGATATTAAAAGCTCGGCGATCGCTCTAGCTAGACACCGGCTAACCCAGTGTATGAGATACTACCAATTCGGTTCAAACCGAGGTCGAATAGAGCTACACAGCACTTTAAGCGCAATTATCTATCGTTACATTAATCCGCCAAAGAGGCAACTAAGCTATCAAGGGCGGTTGAGCGTAATTGAAGATTTTCTGCAAAATTTTTATTTGGAAGCGTTGAATGCTTGCCGACGAGAAAATAAACTCGAACCGACTTATCGTCCTCAGACTCTTCTAGAATTAGCGGAGTACATGGCGTTTACCGAACGCTATGCAAAAAGACGCATTCCTTTACCAGGAAGGCAGCAGCAGTTAATTATCCTGCGGGCACAAACTTTTTCTCAACAGCAACCTCCAGAAACCTGCGTTGATATAGAAAAAGCCGCAGAAGGTAGCAGCAATGATGGGGATGGTTCTTGGGAAGATCCAGCCGTACAGCAGCTCAGATCGGCAATGGCATCTCAACCAGAGCCGGAACCAACTGAGGAAACCTTGCGTTCTGTAGTCATTAACGAATTAATGAGTTATCTGGAGGAACGACAGCAAGGAGATTGCGCCGATTACTTCGCTTTACGTTTGAAAGATTTATCCGCTCAAGAAATTGAGTCAATTTTAGGTTTAACCCCCCGTCAGAGAGATTATTTGCAGCAACGTTTCAAATATCATCTGATTCGGTTTGCCTTATTACATCGCTGGGAACTGGTTCACGAATGGTTGGAAGCAGACTTGCATACCAATCTAGGTTTGACCGAATACCAGTGGCAAATTTATATGGAAAAGCTTGACGATAAACAACGTTGTTTATTAGAACTGAAACAACAAGGTGAAGCTGATGCTCATATTGCCAAAACATTAGGTTTATCTATGGCACAACTGCAAAAAAGGTGGTTCAAAATTCTCGAACAAGCTTGGGATATTCGTAACTCTTTTATGTCCGGATCGAGTGCATCTACTCATGAATAGTGACACAGAATCCTTACAGAACCAATTACTCGCTTGGTTGTTAGCAGAAGATGCTTCAACCGAGGAGGATTTTTTGGTCGAAAGTGAGGAAATTAACGGGGCTAAAACAAATTCTGCAAACACTGCTTCCATAAGCGGTGCTTCTGAGTCGGAAAATATGCCCTATACTTTTCAATTGGGAGAAATTCCTGCTGTGCAAACACGTTTCCAAGCCGTTCTTAAACGTCGCTTACAAAATCAAGTTCAAGATAATCCACCGTTATTCCCTTGGGAATCGCAATTAGTAGATTATCCCGATTATGTTGACAGTCCATCTATCGCTTGGGTTCCTGCCTGGGGATGGGCAGCACAACAGTCTAAGATGAGTTTGCCAATTTTAATGCCGGAGAAAGTTTTCCAGCAATTATTGGCAAGGTGTCAAGAATTACTTACGTTCCCGGTGCCTTTGGGAGCGAAACTTGTTGGAGCGGTAGAAAGTTTATTCCCTAACGAGCCACAGGCACTTAATGACTTAGCTGGGATGGTATTAAGAAGTCCATACCGTTCTGCCGATACTTTAGAAAAAAGCACAACGGTAGAAGGTAGTTTCTCAGATTTGCAACCCCGTCAACAAATGGCATTGTCATTGTTGGCTGCAAAACAGTTGTTAGAAAACTTAACCTTAACTGTAGATGCTGCCCAAGAGGTAGTGGAAAAGCAGTGGCTAAGTACGGTGGGTACGGTAACTCTGAGAGTCAAATACGATCGAGATGCCGAAAAACTCTTCATTGAAGCAACACTACCTCAGAAAGGCAATTTGAAATTTGAAGGAGAGACAGCAAGTGCAGTTGCAGAACGTTCAACTTCTGGAATTGTCAGTTTAGAATTGAACTCAGTTGATCTTGGGGCTACTTATACATTGGCTGTTGAGTTACAAGACATGGATACTCAACCGCTAACATTTGCGATTGTTCCAACAAACTCATCCGAATTCAGCAGTTAAGTTTTTTAAACTGCTAAGTTCATAAAAGAAACGATGAATATGAAAAGGTTTAGGGGTAGTAGTGAAACTGAACCTTTGTTTAACAAACAGACAGCCCCGAGCGTAAAGTCGCAACTCTAATAAATACGCCGATGCTTTCATAGGGATTATTTTTCCTTATCGGGCGTTGAGTGCGTAAAAATATTTATATGAGTAAAGCGGGGTAATTAAGAAGACGGAAATTTGAGTGAATGAATAGGTTCAGCGGGCGTCTACATATAGGGTACTGGCGGCAAAAAATCAAGGTGCCGCCAATAGAAGTAGAAGATTCAATTACTTTTAGGGTGCTAGTTAGTGCCTTGGTAATTATAGGAATTGTGGCGACTGATGTAGCCGCAGGGGCTACGTTTAGTTTTTGGGCAATTCCTTTAAGTATAGTGGGCGGTAGTTGGAGTTATTACCGTCGCAAGCACAAGAATGTAGCAGCAAAATTCTGTATCGCTATCGGAATGTTATTAGCATTGGGTGCGTTTTTCGGGCGATTGTTCGGTGAATTGAACGATACCCGGCTTTTATTAGCAGAATTACTGATTCAACTTCAGGTGCTGCATAGTTTTGATATGCCTCGGCGTAAGGATTTGGGGTATTCGATTGTCATCGGATTAATTTTATTAGGTGTTGCAGCAACACTGAGCCAAACTTTAGCTTTTGCACCAGTGTTGCTGCTATTTTTAGCTATTGCCTTACCTACTCTGTTATTGGACTATCGTTCGCGTTTGGGTTTAAAGCCGTTAACAATTAAAAAACAACAATCGGAAAAGAAAGATAATACAGCTTTTAATTTAAAATTCTTATTTGTTAATTTTTCAGTCATATTAGCTATAGGGTTGGCAATTTTCGCAGTTTTACCTAGAGTTCCTGGTTATGGCTTGCGGACATTCCCGGTTAGTTCGCCTATTGACGTAAAAGGTGACTTTACCGGACGCAAAATTGTCAATCCTGGCTATGTACGTTCCGGTAATAATAACGGTCAAGGTGGTAGCAATGGGGACGGGAACTCCAAAGGTTCTACCGGCGAGCAAAAAGTAGACGATAGCTTCTACTACGGATTTAATACCAAAATCAACCAGAATTTGCGCGGAGAAATGAAACCCAAACTGGTGATGCGGGTGCGTTCTCAAGCAGAAGGTTTCTGGCGAGTTTTAGCATTCGATCGTTACACGGGTAAGGGATGGGAGATTTCTCGTAACGATAAAGTAAAGCGCCTCAAACGTTCGCCTTTTTCTTACCAAACTTTTCTCGATAGACCTTTAATTATTGGTAAAACTAAAGAAGTAGTACAAACTTATACTTTAGTCTCGGAATTGCCTAACTTAATTCCAGCGATGTCATATCCCAAGGAAATTTATTTTCCGACACCGATGATAGCTGTAGATACAGAAGGCGGCTTGCGAGCGCCAGTTGGTTTATCTGAAGGTTTAACCTACACCGTATTATCTGAAGTTCCCTATCGCGATCGCACTTTGCTGGGGAAAGCTGGGAGTAAGTATCCGAACGCCATAAAAAATTATTACTTGCAAGTACCTCCGGAAATCAACGATAAAGTTAAGCAGCTTACCGAAGAAATTCTTATAGACTACAACCGTCAGAGGGTAGGTAAAACTGAAAAAAATCTTTCATCAGCTTATGAAAAAGCTTTATACATAGCTCAATATTTGAAACAAAACTATACAGTACCGCAAAATCCTTTTGAAGCACCATTGTTAAATGAAAAAGAAGACTTGGTAGAAGCTTTCTTATTTAAAAACAAAGGAGGGCTACCCGATCAGTTTTCTACGGTACTAACGGTAATGTTACGCTCTATCGGTATTCCATCGCGGTTAGTCGCAGGGTTTTCTCCAGGAAGTTTTAATCTATTTACAGGGATGTACGAAGTCCGTAACACCGACGCTTACGCGATGACAGAAGTCTACTTTCCTAAATATGGTTGGTTTGCTTTCGATCCGATACCCAATCATCCTTTGATTCCTCCATCAATAGAAGAAACTCAAACTTTTCCAGCTTTAAGACAATTTTGGAATTGGATTGCGGGTTGGCTTCCTTCTCCAGTAACGGGCTTTCTCAACGGTGTATTGGGAAAAATGTTAGGCGCTATTTTAAGATTTATATCGTGGTTTTTCTCTTTATTCTCGCAAGGTATTTTCGGGATATTGAGCGGGACTCACCTTAATAACAGCAATTTCCTTATTCGCTTGGCTGGGTTGGGATAAATGGCGAAAATGGCGAAAATGGCAGTTTTTGGGTAAATTGCAGCCTATGGAAAGACTTTATCGACAAATGCTTCAGTGGACTACTGAAAAAGGTTTAGTTAAACATCCAGCACAAACACCTTTAGAATATGCTCGGGTTTCTCACGGACATCATTCACCAGAAACCGTGGAAGTCATAGAAGAAATTTCACAAGCTTATGTGAGTTGGCGTTACGGGGATAACAGCCCAAATTTGGACAGCTTACGTCAAAAATGGCAACAGATAAGAAATACTTCAAAGAAATAAGTTTGTATTTATAATTTCTAATGTATTTAGTTATTACTTGAATGGAATAAATTTTGAATCTTTGGAAAAATATACATGGTACAGGCTTCTAGCCTGTATTTTTTATGGGTAAAATGCCCTTCTAACAAAAAATCTATTCAATTCAATGTGAATTCAGTTGGCTACTGCTAGACTTCTGTGCCTGTAGAACTTCACCACATAAGTTAGGAGGGGTGAAGGTAGGCAGGGGGAGCGGAGGGAGCAGAGGGATAAAACATCATTTGTAGTGGGAGCGTCTCGCTCCCTGGTGGTAAAGAGCGAGCTTCTAGCTCGCACTCCCAGATACCCCCGATCATTAATGTGGTGAAGTACTAGTACTAGTAGTCAATTGCATTAAATTCGGCAGGTAACGCGCTCGTGACAACCAGCGAGCGGGACGTATGTGCTATCTCCTTCAGAGACGCTTCGCTAACGGACAGGCTTCGCTAACGCACTACCTCTACCCTTGATAACTAATGAAAAGGATTATTAGAAGAAAGTGCTTCTCGGGATAACCATATTATTTGTAAATGTCCCGAACTAACTCTATATATCCCACTTCAAAGATGGCAGTCTTGAGCCTCAACCAATTTTATAAACATATTATTATAATTTAAAATTTTTACTGCTCTGGCATGGATTAATAACTTTCCATAGAGCTATATAGCTAAGTAAATATTGAATAAATGCGCCGCAGGAGAAAAAGATGTATAAGAATTTTTTTAAGTAACCATTCGGAACATTGATTATCGAAAATAAGTAAATATTGATTTGCGGAGATTGTAAGCTAAAAAACATTATTATTAATTTACGTAAACTGCCATCATAGAACTGTTTAAACCTATGAAGGCAGCTATCTCTAAGAAGTAGAAAGTGAATAGGGGTAGTAAAACAGGGTATGAAGAATCGGATAATATCGAAACTTCAAATTTTATTAGGGAATCGTATGATACCTTGTTTGGGTCAAATTATATCTATATCTTAAGGAATATTTTGAATAAAAAAGCCGCACAAAATTATGAAAAAAAGTACTGTTGTAAATAAAATGAAAGCAATTACCAACTAAGCGCGTTGTTAGTGCTATTTTTTGGGGATAACATGGAAAACAGTTGCTTTTAAAGGCATGATTAATCATGTCTTATCCTCACACACATTTATCTTCAGTTTCCTTATGGACATTCAGTTAATCAACATCGGTTTCGGCAATATTGTTTCTGCCAACCGAGTAGTTGCAATTGTCAGTCCAGAATCAGCCCCAATCAAGCGAATTATTACCGATGCGCGAGATCGAGGTCAGCTGATTGATGCAACTTACGGTCGTCGGACAAGGGCCGTTATTATCACGGATTCGAGTCACGTTATCCTTTCGGCTATCCAGCCAGAAACGGTAGCGAATCGTTTCGTTATTTCCCGCGAGCATCATGTTGTAGATAACTAAAAGGGGTATGGGTTCAATCTCGGAACCGATATCTCGAATCAAGGGAATATATACATTTTTTGTATCATGTGAATTAAGCGATTCAAAAAGTCGTTCATGTTACAAGCCTCGCTAGTTAATAGTCATTTGCCAAACTAACAAATGGCTGCTGACTAGTGAATAATGTATATAAATGATTCACAGGGAAAGCGGATGATGCAAGTGTTATCGACCAAAACTGGTGCTACTACTAACAAATTACTGTCTCCGGGGAAACTCATTGTTTTAACAGGTCCTAGTGGTGTCGGAAAAGGCACTCTAATGCGATTACTTCTTTCGCGTCATCCCGAACTCAATTATTCGATATCTGCCACTACCCGTTCTCCTCGAGATGGGGAAGTGGACGGCAAGGACTACTATTTCATTAGTCGCAGTAAATTCCAGCGGTTAATTGAAGAAGGTGAATTTTTGGAATGGGCGGAATTTGCTGGTAATTTATACGGCACTCCTCGCAAGCCAGCAATGAACTTGATGGAGTCTGGAAAGTCTGTATTGCTTGAAATTGAGTTGGAAGGCGCACGAAAAATTCGTGCGGCATTTCCCGAACTGTTAAGTATTTTTATACTTCCACCCACTTTTAATGAATTAGAGAAACGGATACGCGGTAGAAAAAAGGATTCAGAAGATGCTATATCCCGCCGTCTACAGCGTGCTAAAGAAGAAATTGACTCTGCTTCTGAATTCCACCTGCAAATCGTGAATGACGATTTAGAAACGGCTATTCATGAAATTGAAGTGGCAATGTTTTCGGATCGGTAATTATTTTGATGAGCCGCCAGAAAAGCGCTTGATGCCGCATAAATAATAAATAAAGGACACCAACTAAGACCATCTAAGTCTTGGTTTGTGTCCTTTTGCCTTTATTAATGAAACCTAGTTTTTGAACCAGGTACGGGGATAATCCAATATCAACCGAATAAACCTTGGATAAATGCTAGGTTACTGGTTAAAAAGTAAGCTGTTACCCCACCACCAATACCGCCAATTAGAAAAGCACTAGCAAAGTTGTTCCAACCTTCGGTGGTATTAAAAGCACTAGGGGGGTTGGGGACAGTAACAGTGGCAACTGGTTTAGGTGGGTTGCTATTTGCATACAAAGATAAGCAAGCAGTGAGAATCACAACCAGGCCTATTGTGGAAAGCAAGCCAGCTAAATTACCACTAGGAGCATTACGCAGTGGTCCCAATTTAGCGAATGGACCGAATAAGAAGTAGCCGTGAGCCATACCAACTTCTAATCCTCGTCTGAACGGAGTGTGTTCGGGACGATAAGCAGGCAAGTTTCTGATAAACCACTTACTTAGGGGAGAAGAATTTATTGGCGTTTCTAGGTTGCCTAGCTGCGGATTACCTTCCGCCGCAAAAACAACTTCCTGATTTCTAGGATCGTTAGATTTATTTTTGGATGCATCTGCTGCTTGCGCGATATTTGACATATTTTATGTTTACCTCTCAAATAACTTGATATTTTTCTCCATATTAATAATTGTATCTAGAGGAGATTTTTAACAGTAATTTTTAGAAAAATTAATAAACATAAATATATACAAAACTCGCTTCTACCGCAAAGGGCAAAAGCGAGTTTCAGAACAAATTATTCCCACAAAAATAGGGGTTTATTCAGACTTGTAAGTTACTTCGGAACTGCTAGCTCCAAATAAAAATGTCTTGTATACCCAATTTACGGTAGTGGATGGAACAATAGGTCGGGAAAAATGTAGTTGAATGTAATCAACAAAATCGCAGTAAATATTAACCAGCCAAACAGTAAGACTGGTGCTAAGGAAAGATACTTCAAAAAATCATTCTGCTGCATGGATTTTACTCCCAAATAATGAGCTTTGATGGATTTTGGATGAGTAGATTTACGCGCCTGTATAATTAAGAAAAGTTTTTTAAAAGACAGCTAATAAAACAACTATTAATTAACAATAATTAATAATTATTAGCTTGTCTTTTCATCGCTAAGGTCGCTTAAGTCAAATTTTCTTAACTAACAATTGCTACTAGCGTGGAGAAATTGGAATTTCTTCATCTTTAGCGGTCAATTCACCCGAAAGGAATTCTTTGATTGCTGCTGCGGGCCAAGCAAAACCGGAAAGCATTAGTGGTAATGCTGTAGGTATGTCGATAATTACTTCCTTCATTTCAGCATCTTTTTCTCCCCGAACGGCTATGAGGTAAGCTCGACCTACCCAACCAATCCAGCCAGCCATGTAAAGAAACAGAATGCTAGGAATTAAAAAGTCACCAGCACGACTCAAACGACCATCAACAATCAAATGAGGTAAACCCTCTGGACCGCATAAAGCCTGAGCGTAACGTTCAAAACGTTTCTCTCCGCTATTAGGGTCGGAAGTCGTGTTGCGGGCGGCCGCAGCACGTTGTTGAAAGGCAGGAGATTCGCTGCATCGTACTAGATCGGCACCTAGAGCGAAAGCTGGTGGAGCGAAATTAAACGCCAAACAAACAGCTAAAATTAGAGCAAACAAGCGTCGCATGAAATTGTTTCCCTTTATTACGAAACAAAAATTTTTTGTACAAAACGAAGCGGCTCGTACAAATGTAAATTTGTCTTACTAAGAAGCGATCATACTCTTGATGCGTAAACTGAGTAAAGTTGAAGTAAATAAAAGTTAAAGCTTCTACAACAAAATTTTTATTCACATAATCCTGATAAATGGTAACTGTTTTAGCAATAGAAACTAGCTGCGATGAAACTGCCGTAGCAATTGTTAATAATCGTAAAGTTGTTAGCAACATTGTTGCTTCGCAAATTTCAGTGCATAAAAACTACGGTGGGGTAGTACCAGAAGTTGCCTCCCGAATGCATCTGGAGACGATAAATCAAGGCGTAGCCCAAGCTTTGGAACAAGCACAATTAGATTGGTGCGAAATTGACGGTGTAGCCGCAACTTGCGCCCCTGGATTGGTAGGAGCATTGTTAGTAGGATTAACTGCCGCAAAAACTCTGTGTATGGTACATTCCTTACCATTCTTAGGAGTTCACCACCTCGAAGGTCATATTTACGCTAATTATTTAACGGAACCAAGTCTTAAGGCTCCATTTTTAAGCCTATTAGTTTCGGGGGGGCATACGAGCTTAATTCACGTTAAAGATTGTGGAATCTATGAAAGCCTTGGAACTACCCGCGATGACGCAGCAGGAGAAGCATTTGACAAAGTAGCGCGATTGTTAAAGCTGGGATATCCTGGCGGACCAATAATCGACAAATTAGCCCAAAATGGAAATTCAAGCGCTTTCAAATTACCAGAAGGAAGAGTATCTTTACCGTCGGGTGGCTATCATCCCTATGATGCGAGTTTTAGCGGGTTGAAGACAGCCGTATTACGACTGGTACAGCAGCTAGAGAAAGATAATCCTGTAGTACCAGTAGCAGATGTAGCAGCCAGCTTTCAGAATACCGTAGCCAGAGCGCTGACCAAAAGGGCTATAAATTGCGCCTTAGATTATGGCTTGAACACTATTACCGTAGGTGGCGGAGTCGCAGCTAACAGCGCTTTAAGAGAGCAATTACAAGCAGCAGCACAGACTCATAACCTGCGAGTGTTATTTCCTTCTCTACAATTTTGTACCGACAACGCCGCCATGATCGGTTGTTGCGCCGCAGATCATCTATCGAGAGGACATATTTCTTCCTTGAACCTTGGCGTTGAATCAAGATTGGGGTTGAATCGGGTTATGGAGCTTTATTCAGTGAGCAGTGAGCAGTAATTGAGGTTAAAGGTTAAAAGTTAAAATTCTCCGTGTCCGCAATTCCCAACGCCCAATGCCCAATGCCCAATTCTCAATTAATAATAGAGCGAATATGTTCGGCGACAATATCTGGCTGTTCTAACATTGCTAAGTGTCCGCAGTTGGGGATTTCGATCGCGTTGTCACCGCAGTCTTTAAACAAGGGATGGAAACTGGCTAAGTGACGAACGTACTTTGGCTCCATAACTTTATCTTCGGCACCGGCTAAGAAATATACTGGCTGTTTAAGTTGAGATACTAATTGGGGTAGATAATTTATTTCTTCTTCTGTTGTAGAGTCTAGTAGCGTTCCTAAAGCGGCTTGGGGATCGGCTACTAAAAAATCAATTATTCGCTGACGCGCCCAACGAGGTTCTAAGGGACGCGCGACGGAATTTCTGGCAAACAGTAAGTCAATCAAAGGTACTTGTGATAACCATCTGGGACGAAATTGTAAAAAGCGCTGTCCTGCGGTGCGAAATTTTTCAAAAGATTCTTTAAGATAAATTCCACCACCGGAGTTGATACAGATTACTCCTTTGACTTCTTGAGGCATTCGATCTGCTGCCCATAAAGCGATCGTGCCACCAAGGGAATGACCGATCAACCAAACATTATCTAAATTCAACTGTTGCAGCAGCACTACTAAATCCTCTACGTAGGCAGCTGGGGTGTAAAAAGAATCAAAGGGATTATCTGAAATCTTGCGTCCCGTAACAGTTAAATCTGGGGAAGTGCGATTAGCTCCGCTAGATGAGACAAGCATATCGCGGGCTATATCAGTTTTTTGTTTGGGCTGAGATTCCCCAAAACCCCGCAAGTCATATGAGAGGCACTTCATCTCTGACTGTAGGCGTTCGATGGCGGGTTGCCAATATTCACGGCTATTTAACCAGCCGTGAATAAATACTAAGGTGTATTCTGTTGTTTTGGGACCCGTTAGTTCGTATGCGTGGGGAACGCCGAAGATTTCGATAGTTGCCGATCTCATAGCACGTACCTTTAAGGACATTCTTCGATAAAACAGCTCTGTTTACAAAAAACTAAAAAACTCCCGATTGAATGTTTGCGGCATCAAAGGGCGATCGGAAGGGGAGTTTTGTGCGGAGGCGAGTATTATGAAAGATGAGATTAGCCAGTTAGCTATATATAGTTTAATTTTTACAGCTACACGCTCGCATTTTTTCTAGTTCTACATAGTAAGATATTCACCTGCCAAGAAATCTCCCCCGCACGCTTTCGGCAATTTTATGACCCAAATATTCCGGAATTAAGCTTTCATTAGGTCCTAATAAATAAAGAATCAAGCGTGTACGTCCTCGCCAAACCAGTAAGTTCGCATTGACTACAAGCAAATCCTCTAGCCACATAGCGTACATAACTTTATAGAATAATCCGGGTTGGTTGTCAGCTTCAATAACTAAAGCTGGTAAATGAAATACTGGATCTACATAAAACTCGGTTTCTACTTTTTCTAAACCAGCATCGAGATTGAATTCGACTGCTAGCATTTCTTCTACCTCGAAGCGTCCTCCCAAAGCTTCGCGAATTGCACGACAGGCGTTTTCTGCTGTTTTCTCCGAGAGAGCTTTGCTACCGCGAGAAACAATTAGTTTCATGAAAACCAGCATTGGTGGTTTAATTTGGCCATACAAACTTAAACTGTGAATTGTAAGTCCGTAAGCCGCTAGGACACCAAAAATATCGCTGAGGAGAAAAGACTGATTGCGGTAGGCGAAATGCAAGGCACTTTTACCGCCTTCGGGTTTCAACTCGATAACGGCACGTCTGGTTTTATAAAGGCGATATGCTAGGCGCAAATTTTGCAGTTGAATCTCACTGCTGACAAATTGCTCGTAAAACTGGGGAAACGACTTATTAAAGCGTTTGAGTAATTCCAGTGTTGATGTTTTTAAACCAGAAGCCATTTTTAAATCTAAGACGCAGCTTGTTGTGAAAATTGATGCTCGAATGCTCGAATGGAAGATGCCAGAAATGAAACGTCCCGGTATTTTACAAATATTCCGGGCAAAACTGATGCATTGATTGCCCAGTAGAGCAACATCGTTTAAACGGGATATTTTCGGCGACGGTGACTGTATTGAGCGGGAAATTGATTGTAACCATATTGCCGTCCCTCAAAATTTTAAGGCAGTGTTGTATACAATTGTTTTTACCTGGGGGGGTAGCTTTTAGTTATTTTTTCCGTCCTGTCTGTCAACAAGATGCTAAAGTTGAAAATAATTGATGTTAAACACGTTTTTTCAATGGTGGCTTTTTCTATCGAATCTCTACAAATTAACGCAAGTTGGTTGCTGTAGATTTTTATAGTCAGTTCGCCAAGATCGACGTGGAACCGTCTTCAGTTATACTACCCGAACCAGGCTGGCATGGGTTTTTGGAAAACTTGGTTTAATACTAACGATGGAGTCGTGACAACTAAAACGACTCATGGAATTGAAGAACATACCGCTACTTCCAATGGAGACAGCTCTAATCGTGGTGGCGATCGCATAGTTTTTAGTACGGAGCGAGATATTGACCTATATGAGTTAGAAGAACTTTGTGACGCTGTAGGTTGGTCTCGTCGTCCTTTAAGAAAAGTAAAGAAAGCCATCGAGCATAGTTTTCTCGTAGCCACTATGTGGCAAGTACGAGGAAACAGAAGAAGACTCGTTGGTTTTGCTCGTGCGACCTCAGATCATGCCTTTAATGCCACTATTTGGGATGTAGTGGTTCATCCAGACGTTCAAGGGAAAGGAATGGGTAAGGCTTTAATGAAGTACGTACTCAAAAAACTTAGAAGTGAAGATATTAGCAATGTGACTCTGTTTGCAGATCCCCATGTTGTAGACTTTTACCAGAATCTGGGTTTTATGTCCGATCCAGAAGGCATTAAAGGAATGTTTTGGTATCCTCACTAATCCGCTCCTAAATTACCTAGACTAAAAAATTTACATATTTTAACGTTTAATCGTAAGAAGTCTTCTACCTCAACGCGCACGGTGCCCCTAAATTATATTTATAGGGGTCTGGTGCGTTGGTTCAATTTATTCTCCGTAACTTTCTGCCCATAATGTTTATTTCATGTTTATTTGCCACAAGTAGATTAAATGTGATAAGGTATGAATGTTGCCGTTTGAAGGGTTAACTTTTACGGGATGTAGCGCAGCTTGGTAGCGCGCCTGCTTTGGGAGCAGGATGTCGCAGGTTCGAATCCTGTCATCCCGATTTTAATAATTATTGTCAATTTATTGCCAAATGTTGTTTTAGAGCGATTAGAGCTTCTAAAATTTTTTAATAGTTACCATTAAAAAATCAAAATACTAATATTATTCTTGCAAAAAGTTAAGTATGTAGTGAGTAATAAACATCATTGTAATACTATTATTCCTCTGTAAATAGACTGTAGACCTTGGAATGAAAATTATTCTTCATGTCCCGTATAGGCAAGTAAAAGATGCTCTAACTATTAAAAAAGACAACTGAAAAAAGGGTGTAAAAAATAACTTCCTAATAGAGCTTTCTCTGGAACGATCTTATTTTCCAAAGCGTCAACATTATTTAAGAAAAAGCAATAAAATGGCATTTGACATCTTTGATAAACAGCAAATTTGGTTTTTGCTTTTGAGTCGAAGAATGTCTTTAGCCAGCATTTTGCCTTGTTTTTTATCAAAATATTGAATAAAACTTGGCTTAGATGCAAATAACATAGTCAAAAAAAATTCTTGAAGAGACTATAACTGATAGAGTCGGTTAAATCGTTAATCTGACTTGACTCGAATTTACTGAAGTACTGATGCTAGGAGAAGTCATGAAATCATTAATTCGCTGGGGAGCAACGTTAGGTTTAGTGGGGAGTACTCTGCTAGCAACTGTCACGAGCGGAATTGCCCCAGCAATCGCATTATCAGAACAACAAATTAAAAGTAAGCTGGATAATATACCAGTATGGTTGATTACCAATCCACAAGGTTTACCGTTAAGTCGTCCCATACCCGAAGAAAACGGTAAGAAAACTACTGGTTCTGTAACTGGCGTTTATATGAGCAAACAGGAAGCTCAAGCCTTCATCAGCGAATTACAGAGCGTGAAAGAAAAAGATCCTAAAATGACTCAGATGGTGAAAAGCCTACAAGTCACTCCCGTACCTTTAGGGGTTATTTTCCAGCAAGTACAGAAAACGAAAAACGAACCCAACCGCTTATTATTTGCCTTTAAACCTGTTGATAGTGAAGTTAAAGGGGCAATGAACTTGTTGAAAAAAAGCGGTCAACAGGTAAAACAGTTTAGAAGCGTACCTGTTTTTATCGTTAGATTCGCACCAGATAAAAGCTATGTACCAATTAAACTTGGAGAGAAAAAAGCAGAAGAGGAAGTAGTTCCTTTATTCTTCAGTATGCAAGACGCTAATAATCTGCTCAACCAAGTAAAGCCAAAATTTCCCAAGGCTGATATTCAGGTGGTAGATGTAGACGGGATACTTAATACTTTGCAAGAGAAAAACGATCCTTGGCTAGATAAAGTCCTATTTTTCCCAAATCCAGAAGCTAGGCAATATATTCAAAAACTTCCTAAGCAAAACGCCCCTAGCTCGGCACCCGCAAAGAAAAAATAGTACATTTACTTACTTTAAATTAAGACATGGCGGACAATCAGCAGCTACAAGTATCTGGCAATCAACTTTCCGAGTGGCGAGATACTGCTATATCGGCTGCTGTATCCGCTAATGTCTCTTCTAGTGAAGTAGATTGGCTGTTGCAGGAAATAGCTGGGCTGGACTCTCTAACACTGCGTATTGGTTCTTTCAAAGAAAAGTCTCAAATCCAGTTAAAAATACCCCTACAAGAATTATCAAAACTCTGGCAACAAAGACTCAGCGAAAGTCTTCCCGTGCAGTACATTGCAAAAACGACTGCGTGGCGACATTTTAATATTAAAGTTTCACCCTCAGTTTTAATTCCCAGGCCAGAAACCGAATTCTTAATTGATTTAGCTGCTTCCGCAACTGCTGACAACTCAAAAATGCAGCAAGGAAATTGGGCAGATTTGGGAACTGGTAGCGGAATAATCGCTTTAGGACTAGCGAAGGCTTTTAGTCAAGCAAAAATTCATGCAGTAGATCGTTCTGCCGAAGCGCTTTCTATGGCTCGGTTAAACGCCGATAATTACGATTTAGGCGATCGCATTAAATTCTATCAAGGTTTTTGGTGGGAACCCTTGGATTTTCTTAAAGGCGAATTTAGTGGCATGGTATCCAATCCACCTTATATTCCTACAAATACCTTACCTGAGCTACAACCGGAAGTATTTAAGCACGAACCGCATTTAGCCTTAGATGGTGGTAAAGATGGTTTAGAATGCATCCGCCATTTGATAGAAACTTCATCCGACTATTTAAAACCTGGTGGAATATGGTTGGTTGAAATGATGGCAGGACAAGCAGATAAAGTAACTCAAATGCTCCGCGATAACGGTAGCTATAGCAAAATTGAAATTCACCTCGATTTAGCCCGAATAGAACGTTTTGCCCTTGCTTATAAGAGTTAGGAGTTGGGAGTTGGGAGTAGTAAGTAGGGAGTAGCAAGTAGGGAGTAGTAAGTAGTGAGTAGCAAGTAGGGAGTTAGGAGTTAGGAATGTATTCTATATTGATAACTGTTCACTGTTCACTGTTCACTGATAAATGACACAGGTTTCTATTGCTGATTTGGTAGCGGGAGCAAGAATTGGTAAAGTAATCAGCTTCCCCACGGATACTGTTCCTGCGCTGGCGGCTTTACCCGAATATGCAGAATTAATTTTTACAGTAAAACAGCGCAATACAAGTAAACCGCTAATACTTATGGCGGCTGATTCAGAGCAAATATGGGATTTTGTCAAAGGCAGTAAAGAAGAGTATGAAATTTGGCGATGTATTGCAGATAAATACTGGGGTGGAGCGCTGACTTTAGTATTGCCTGCATCTGCAAAAGTGCCGTCATGCATGAATCCTAATGACCCTACTACAATCGGAGTTAGAGTTCCTCGAAGTGATATTGCTCGCAGCATTTTGGCTCAAACAGGCCCCTCTCGCTACTACTAGCGCCAACTTGTCTGGAAAACCTCCCTTGCAGACTATCGCGGAAATTGAAGCAGAGTTTCCAAATATACCAACTTTGGCGACAACAGCATATGATAGTAAAACGCCTGCTATAGGTATTCCTTCCACTGTTGCTAAGTGGGATGGTAAAAAATGGCAAATTTTACGGCAAGGTGCAATTAATTTAGATGTGTAAATATAGGAATCCGGTTCGCTAGCAGAATAGTTATTGAAAGAGAAAGCAGAAAGCGTACTGAGATTTTTTGCTGTCCTGAGATAGTTTCTCTGTATTATTTTCAGTATTTATGTATTTATAATAATTGAGATTCGATTAATCTATCTAATGATGGAATCGAATATTGTACCTTTGCGATCAATTAAGAACTTTTTATTTAGCACAAAATTATGGATTGGAATAACTGGGTATATTTTGGCGCTGGATTAGCATCAGGAATAGGTATTTACAAGTTTTTGCTCAACTCAAATTCTAATAAGTCCTCTTTTACCCTGCCAGAAATAGAATCGGAGCAAGATGTAGTACAGCTATCTCAAAGAATGAGAGAAGTTGAACTGGCTTACCATATGGCACGAGAAATGAGCCAGTTTAAAGCCGGATTTCTAGCTCGAACTACTCATGTATTGCGATCGCCACTTAATGGTTTAATTGGGTTGCATCAATTAATTTTATCGGATTTATGTGAAAATCCGGAGGAAGAACGCGAGTTTATCGGGCAAGCTCACGAACGAGCTTTAATCTTATTAAATCTTATTGATGAAATTCTTCATATTGCCAGAGCAGAACATGGCAATAGTAAGTTAGATATTCAGTCTTGCTCGTTAAATAAAATTTTACAGGAAGTACATGAATTAACTTATATGCTTGCTGAAAATCGTAATTATCCCTTTAAGATATTACAATCAAACGAGGAAATTTATGTTTGTGCAGATCCACGCTGGTTAAAACAAATATTAGTGCAGATGGTAGATATTGCTATTTCTCGAATGGAAGAAGGTAAAATCACTATTTCTACCAAAGCTGACGATGGAAATAATGTTGCTTTTATTTGGCTAGATGTACCTAGTGAAGCTATTCCTTCTAACGAACCTATAGATTTAATTGAGTCAGAAGACGAGAAGAAAATGGATGAGGAGGAAATTAAGTTACTCCAAGCAGGAATGAAGCTATTACTAAATCAAACTTTACTTGAAGTAATGAAAGGAAAACTAGAAATTGTTTCCTATCCTGATAATAGAGACGAATATTCTAGATTGCAAATTTCTATCCCTCTAGGGACTCAGTTAGCTGAGTTACAGCACTAAGACTATCTAAATTTGTCAGATTTGAGCGATTATATATCACCATTGTTGTGGAGGAATTTTGCTCAAAGCCAATCTTTTCGTAAAATTGTTGCTGGTGAGTCGTCATCAAATAGACACGTTCGACTTTATTCATCCGTGGATGACTCAAAACCGTTTCAACTAATTTACTACCCAGCCCAGTTCCACGAAAGTCTGGATGAATTACAACATCCCAAATCGTACCGCGATAAACACCGTCACTTGTTGCTCTAGCAAAACCGATTAATTGCTGTTTATTCCACACAGCAATTACTGGTTCGCTATTTTTGATGGCTTCCGCTAAATCCTCTATATTGCGCTCTTTCGCCCAAAAAGCGCCTAAAGTAAACAATTTTTGCAATTGGACTAGATCGATTTTTGATTTTGCATCGCTAAATAAAATCTGAGAATTATTCATCTACCCTAACCAGCTAAAAGTTGTATTAATTGCAGTTACACCGAAGGAGTAAATCTTGCTTATGCAGCGCCTCTCAAAGAATCGGGGGCTTGAGATTATATAAAAAACTGGAACACTGTTTCTTTATTTCGGTGTAAGACTTAATTTTACAACACAAAAATTATACTTTTTCAATACAAGTACTTAAAATTAGCATATAACAACTATTTGCAAACCCATTTCCATAAAGGATGAGAAGAACCTTGCTGACGAATGCGATAAACTTGCTTTTCCAAACGCTGTTTTTCTGCATCTGGCAAACCAAATAAAATATTACGACTTTGCCAAACTAAAACACTAACGGTCATACCTACACATAAAGCAAGTCCAACCGCAGCAAAAGGGTTGAAAAATAGACCATATCGCACCGAAGCCCAGGTAAAATATTGCTGCAAGAACTTAATATCTTCACGCAATTCCCACAAGCACAAAGGTGCTACAGTCACCCATAAAAATCCAGCTAACAGCCATCTACCGTAAACCGTCAGCCGATGCAATCTTTGCACCTGTTGAACAAAAGATGAATCAGATGATGGTTGTTCTACTTGAGCCATGAAAAGGGGAAGAGGGGGGAGAGGGGGGAGAGGGGGAGAGGAAGACAAGGGGACAAGGGGACAAGGGGAATTTTAACCTTTAACCTTTAACCTTTAACCTTACTTACTCCTCACTCATAAATCCTAACTGTCAACTGTTAACCGTCAACTGTTCGCTGTTTCCAGCAGGAGGGTTTGATTTTTCTTGTCGTTCGCGCCACCAAGCTAGAAGCGTGCTGGCAATAAAGATACTGGAATATGCTCCTGCAACGAAACCAAGAATTAAGGCTAAAGCAAAGTTTTTTAAGGTTTCCCCACCAAATAGAAAGATTGCGATTAATGACAGTAAAGTTGTTAGCGTCGTATTTATCGATCGCGCTAAGGTTTGATTTACTGCATCGTCTACAACTTCAACTATGGGACGATTGGGATCTTGTTTAAGAGTTTCGCGAATTCGGTCGTAAATTACTACGGTATCGTTAACTGAGAAACCCGTGATGGTAAGTAAAGCGACAATGAATAAGCTATCAACTTCTATACCGAATAATAATCCAAATATCGAGAAAATCCCCGTTGTCATTAACAGATCGTGAAAAGTCGCGACAATGGCAAATATTGCATAGTCTTTCTGAAATCTAATTGATAGGTAAATTACAATACCAGCGAATGCTACGAGTAAAGAAGTTATTCCGCTATTAAATAATTGCCTTCCTAAAGTAGGCCCTACAGTATCAATCTGACTGTTTTTCGGGTCAAAAGTACCAATTTTTTCGCTCAAAGCACTTTGCAACTGGGTGCGTTTATCTACATCCAAAGTTTTTGTGCGAATCAATACACCGTTGTTTTCACCAGTTTCTCCGTCGGCAATAAGTTGGATACTGCTATCGGCTAATTCCTGAGCTTCTACAACTTCTCGGACTGTATTGATATCAATTGGTTGTTCGCAGTTATTCGGTAAAGTACAGTCTCTTTCAAACTGCAATCGCGTACCACCGACAAAATCTAAACTAGGACGAAGCGGTGCGCCAATTTGCTGCCAAGACACTAGCATAGAGATGATGCCAGCTAAGATGATGGCACCGGAAATACTCCACCACAGAGTTCGCGTTTTATTAACACTTATTTTCATCTCGCCACCCCTGCTTTATTTATTGAAGTTGGCAGGTTAGGACAGAAAAGTTCTGGCTTGCGTATTGAATCAATTCTGATTGCTAAAAACATTAGCGTGCGGCTACAAGTTACTGCTGTAAACATACTAACTGCTACCCCTACAGCCAAAGTTACAGCAAAGCCTTTGACTAAGCCAAATCCAAACTGAAACAGCGCTGCACAGGCAATCAGTGTAGTGACATTGCTATCTAAAATACTAGACCATGCGCGGTAAAAACCCGATTCCACAGAACGATACAGTGATTTACCTGCTCGTAATTCTTCGCGGGTGCGCTCAAAAATTAGCACGTTAGCATCAACTGCCATACCAATACTAAGAATAAAACCGGCAATACCGGGTAAAGTTAAAGTTACGCCAAGCAAAGCGAAACAAGCCCAAGTAAAAAGCGCATAAATTACCAGGGCGATATTAGCAATAATTCCGGGTAGTCTGTAGTAAACCACCATAAATATTAATACTAAAATCAAACCACCAACGGCAGCGTAAATACTGCGGTTAATGCTATCTCTACCTAATGTCGCACCGACTGTACGATTCTCGACAATTTCTATCGGTACTGGTAGAGAACCACCGCGTAACTGCACTGCTAAGTTTTGAGCTTCTTGAGCGGAAAAGTCACCTTCAATGACAGCATTACCACCACTAATTCCCGTGCTTGCAAATTGAGGCCCTACAGAAGCAGCGCTAATTAATTCATTATCAAGAAAAATACCAATACTGCGTCCAGTACCCGCGAGATTTTTAGTCAACTCGGCAAATAGTTCGCCACCTTTTTGATTGAATTGAAGTCCCGCACTCCAACCACGCGCACCTTGTTGCGGGCTTAAAGCATTTGCATTCGTTAAATATTTACCCGTTAACGGCGTTTCTAAACTTGCGAATAATTCAGAAATTGCCTCTTGATTCGTTTTTAATTCTTGCTGATTTTTCTCAATTGCAGCTTTATCTTTATCTTCATCTTCAGCAGCAAGTAAATCTGCTTGTTGAGCTTTGAGTTGTTGACGATTAGCTCTCAAAGCAAAAAGTTGAGTTTCTGTTTCCGGCTTTTGAGTCATAAACTCTAACTGTGCCGTACCACCTAAAACCCGTTCGGCTTGTTCCGAAGTCTCAACTCCAGGCAGTTGAACTGAAATTTTATCCGTTCCAACAGTTTGAATTACAGGTTCGGAAACACCGAGTCCGTTAACTCGATTACCAAGAACCGTTTGTACCGCTTCCAATTCACGTTCGGTTATCTGTTTAATTTCAGGAGTCGTCTTTACCTGAATAGTCAGTTGCGAACCTCCCTTCAAATCTAGCCCCAAAGGCACCTTAATAGTGGTAATCACCGTCACTGCGGCAATTACCAGAAGAAAAATCAAAGCTAAAAACAATCGCTGTTTTTGCATACCATCCCCAAAAAGCGCGACAAACGCTATAATAGCGCTTCTCGATCGGTTATGAGCGAATAGTTATTATTTTTTGGGAATTGGGAATTGGGGATTGGGAATTGGGGATTGGGGATTGGGGATTGGGAATTGGGGATTGGGGATTGGGAATTGCGGATTGGGGATTGCGGATTGCGGATTGGTAATTGCGGATTGCGGATTGGTAATTAGGAATTGGGGATTGGGAATTGGGAATTGCGGATTGGGAATTGCGGATTGGGAATTGGTAATTGGTAATTGGTAATTGGGGATTGGTAATTGTATAAGTAATAACTAGGGAGCAAGATGCTCCCACTACAAATGGTTTTATAACTCCTAACTCCTAGCTCTTAACTCTTAACTCTTAACTCCTAACTATGCCCAATGTCCCATCCCCCATGCCCATTCCCATTTTTAAACTCTTGCTGCAACCATTTTTTCTACTGCTTCAACAATTTGCTCTGGTTGAACAATTGTTAATCTTTCTAAGTTGCCGTTGTAAGGTGTGGGAATGTCTTGAGAAGAAAGTCGCAATACTGGCGCATCCAATTCGTCAAATAAGCGTTCGTTGATTGAAGCGATAATTTCTGCTGCTACTCCTCCGGTTCTCATGCATTCTTCTACAATGATTACTCGGTGGGTTTTGCGTATGGATTCACCGATGGTATCAAAATCTAATGGTTTTAAAGAAATTAAATCGATAACTTCTGGGTCAAAACCGGATTTTTCTAATGTTTTTACGGCTTGCATTACGTGATAGCGCATTCGCGAATAAGTAATAATTGTGACATCTTTACCGCTTCGCACAACTTCTGCTTTATCCAATGGCACCAAGTATTCTTCTTCGGGTAAATCTTCTTTTAAGTTATAAAGCAGTACGTGTTCAAAAAACAATACCGGGTTGTCATCGCGAATAGCTGATTTTAATAAACCTTTAGCATTGTAGGGTGTGGAACAAGCAACGATTTTTAATCCTGGAACAGCTTGGAAGTAAGCTTCCAAACGCTGGGAATGTTCTGCACCTAATTGATTTCCAACTCCACCGGGGGCCGCGAATTACTAAAGGTATTTTAAAGTTACCGCCAGAAGTGTAGCGCAACATTCCGGCATTATTGGATATCTGGTTGAAGGCTAACAGCAAAAAGCCCATATTCATGCCTTCAATTATCGGTCTTAACCCGGTCATTGCAGCACCTACCGCTAATCCGGTAAAACTGTTTTCGGCAATGGGTGTATCTAAAACTCTCAGTTCGCCATATTTTTTGTATAAGTCTTTAGTTACTTTATAGGAACCACCATAGTGTCCTACATCTTCACCAAGTACCATCACGGTTTTATCTCGCGCCATTTCCTCATCAGTGGCTTCCCGCAAAGCATTAAAAAATAGAGTTTCTGCCATTAGTTCAAAATTTACAAATATTGTTGAATGAATTTTATCGCGTCTCCGTGAAAAATACGGTAAAGATAGCGTAAGTTGTGCAATAACACCTAACTTTTCCGAAAGAAGATAATAATCACCGCATCGTATGAATTATATAATGTTTCTTTCGCAGAAGATGACAGTATATTTTGTAAAATGCACTTATAGTAGTTTTACCTGTTCTTTTCAAGCATAAATAATACCCTTAGTCGTGCTTCTAGATATTAAACTTGATCGCCTATTATACTAATTAATAATTACTATAATCACTAATAAATCTTGTCACAAACATTAAAAAACTCCAGCATTATAGTTTACCGATAGAACTATAACTCTGGAGATAATTTAAAACTGCGATGGGGGCAGGATAGCTGAACGCACTGGCTTGTCGCTCAAAAGACAGCAAAATCAAGTAAACAACTCGATTTCTATATTTTTTTCTTTTACAAAGAATTTTAAATAAAAATTTTCTTTGTAAATTGAAAGTTTAGCAATTAGAAGAAACTGTTGAATCTTCTTCAGAAGTTGCTTGAGTTACGCTTGTTCCAGCAGCTTGATTATAATCGCTATTTTCTGGAAATCTTCTTGGTCTTCCTGGTTTACGCTTGTGCCTTTGATTAATTGATTTTTCGCTTGCTCCAGCCAACTCTTCTGGCGTACATTTAAACAGGCGTAACGCATCCCAGTATTTTTTAGGTGTCATGGTTGGTTCGGTTCGCCCTGCTTCCCAGTTGCGAACGCTCGTTTCACTGATTGCAAGCCTGAACGCAACCTCTGCACGGCTGAGTCCCGCACGTTCTCTCAGGACTTGCATATCCATATCTCAATGCTCCCTTTTCAAAACTCATTAATTAGATTTATTAAATCAATTGACAAAAAAAGCCAACTGAAAATTATTTGTTAACTATATTATTGTATAGGACTTTGCATACCCGTATGGCAATCTAACCATACTGCAATCAATCTTTTACTATCTTCTACCGTTTTTATTCTAATTAATCTCTATAAAAAGATAGATGTGAAAAATACAGTGATAGTATCTATAATATTTTCTTAGCTTATGTTTAAAAATTTTTCGATCATAAAATTAGACGCAAAAATAGTTTATATACGAAAAATTAAGGTTATTTCGTACTTATTATGCCAATTAAATAGTTTTAGAACAGGGAACAGGGAACAGGGGAAAAGACGATATTAGAAAATAATATTAGTTCCGAAACTTAATAAATATGCTCAAGTGTCAGCAAAAATCTTTACAAGACTTATCATCTTCCACAACTAACAACCTAAATTAATATCGTCTTTTTCCTCTACTCCTTTATCCAATACCCGATAAATCTTTGTGCTTCGTTCTGCTTCTCAGAGCCATCGCGCAGCATCTTTAGCGTGGTAGGTCAAAATTAAGTCTGCACCAGCACGCTTAAAGCTTGTTAAAGTTTCAAGTACAACTCGTTCTTCGTCAATCCAGCCATTGAGGGCTGCGGCTTTAATCATGGAATACTCGCCAGAAACGTTGTAAGCCGCGACTGGCAGATTACAAGCTTGTTTGACGCGCCAAATTATATCCATATATGACAAAGCAGGTTTGACCATTAACATATCAGCCCCTTCAGCAATATCTAATTCGATTTCTTTGATTGCTTCGCGGGAGTTGCTAGGGGTCCATTTGATAAGTTCGGCGATCGCCAAATTGCGGTGATGAATCGGCTGCATCGCGGAATGGCCCGTAGTATGCAGAAGCATATTTGGCAGCGTAGGACATAATCGGCGTGTCTTCAAATCCAGCTTCATCCAAACCTGCGCGAATAGCCTGTACAAAACCGTCCATCATTCCCGAAGGAGCAATAATATCAGCACCGGCTTGAGCTTGAGATACTGCTGTTTTCTTGAGTAATTCTAAAGTCGGATCGTTCAAAACTCTACCGCTTAAATCGCCTACTTGCAAATAACCGCAGTGACCGTGACTGGTATACTCGCACAAACAAGTGTCAGCAATCACAATCAAATCTGGAACTGCTTCCTTGATCGCAGTAGCGGCTTTTTGAACGATACCGCAATCATGCCAAGCACCTGTCGCTTCTACATCTTTATCTTCAGGAATACCAAATAAAATAACACCAGGAATTCCCAAATCGTAAACTTCTTTTGCTTCCTCGACAATTTTGTCAACAGAAAGTTGAAAAACTCCCGGCATTGATTTGACTTCGTTGGCTATACCTTCACCAGGTACGGCAAACAAAGGATAAATCAAATCGTTGGTAGTTAATACGGTTTCGCGTACCATCCGGCGCAATTGAGGATGGCTACGCAGACGGCGGGGACGATGAGTAGGAAACATAATTTTTTTTAAACAGTAAGGAAAACTTTTACAGACAAAATTCAAAGCGTCACAAACTGCAAGCAAAATTGAACTTTGAAAGGACAAACTGCAAACAGCGCTTAACTTTCCTATGCCCTACTGTCTGCGAAGATGTGGGGCAATTTTGTATTTTACAACTAGCTTTACATATATCCTAAAAAAGCTTAAAAAGTATTCACTTGAAAATATTATTTAATCAATTTTTAGTTGGCTACTTGTTTCTTTGGTCAATTATTTTTCACAATTTTTAATATTGAGATGAAATACTAAGTAGGTTGGCGTTGAAAATTGTAATTAGGACAAGGGAGTAGGCAGTAGGGAGTAGGGAGTCAAAAGTAGAGAGTAGGGAGTAGGGAGTAGGGAGTCAAAAGTAGAGAGTAGAGAGTAGAGAGTAGGGAGTAGGGAGTAAAAAGTAGAGAGTAGAGAGTAGAGAGTAGGGAGTAAAAATTAGAGAGTAAGGCTTTAGAGTCAATTTACATTTTGTAACGTAGTTTGGTTTACTTGTGCCAACTTACTTAGTTAAATGAAGCGGACTGTTGAAAAAAAAAAGAAGATGTGTGAGTGAGCCAAGTGAAAATTTGATGCTGTGAGTTTTCCAGGCTTTCAAGCTAACTAAAAGAACAGGCGATTGTATCTGAGGGCTGGATAATAAATGCTAAACGACTCTAAAAATGAAGGGATAGCGAAAAGGTTTCTCGGAGTCTCCTAAGACGTGGAAAAGCGCCCAGATTGTAAGTCCCCAATGAAGAACAAACCATACAGGTACTAGAGACCAAAGCAAACCAAAAGTAGCAGAAACCAATACTCCGATAATTATTCCAAAAAGCCAAACGTTTAAATAGAAATTGAGAGCTTCTTTCGCATTGTCCTTTACAACTGGATCTTGAGTAGTAAAAAATATCACGATAGGAATGGCAATAGGTACCACTATGAAGTTTAAAAAAATCGCTCCGTGAGACAGTGCTGATAAAAGCTTTCTGCTGTCGGTGTCGTACATTTTCTCCTCCCCTGAAGTTGAGATGACCGAATTATATAACGAACCGATTACCTTGATAGTTGTTTTAAGATTAAAAGACCTCAGCTAAATTGAAAAACCATTATTTTAGTTAGAATACAACCAAACAAATACCTTATGTCAACCGAACTTGAGAAAGAAATTTACGAAGAAGTTGAACGTCGTCGCAATTTTGCCATCATTTCTCACCCGGATGCTGGTAAAACTACTTTGACTGAAAAACTACTTTTGTACGGAGGTGCCATTCACGAAGCTGGTTCTGTAAAAGCTAGACGGGCACAGCGTAAAGCTACATCTGACTGGATGGCAATGGAACAGCAAAGAGGTATTTCTATTACCTCAACGGTGTTGCAGTTCGAGTACAAAAATTGTCAAATAAATTTATTAGATACTCCCGGACACCAAGACTTTAGTGAAGATACATATCGTACTCTCAGTGCTGCCGATAATGCAGTCATGTTGATTGACGTGGCGAAAGGTTTGGAACCCCAGACGCGAAAATTATTTGAAGTTTGTAAAATGCGGGGTATTCCAATTTTTACTTTCATAAATAAACTCGATCGTCCTGGAAGAGAACCGCTAGAGCTTTTAGACGAAATTGAGCAAGAGTTAAATTTACAAACTTATGCGGTAAACTGGCCTATCGGCATGGGCGATCGCTTTAAAGGTGTATTCGATCGTCAGGAGCAAAAAATCCATTTGTTTGAAAGAAGCGCCCACGGTAGTAAGGAAGCAGCAAACACGATAGTTGATTTAGGCGATGCCAAAATTGAAGAACTTCTCGAACAAGAGCTTTATCATCAACTCAAAGACGATTTGGAATTGTTGGATGGAGTCGGCCCCCGAATTAGACATGGATTTGATCCACCAAGGCAAAATGACTCCGGTGTTTTTTGGATCGGCAATGACTAATTTCGGCGTAGAATTATTCCTCAAGAATTTTCTCAAATGCGCTCTCAAACCGGGTTCTCACAGCAGCAGCCTGGGTGAAGTTCCCCCCACTTACCCCGATTTTTCCGGTTTTGTGTTTAAGCTGCAAGCAAATATGGACCCCAAACATCGCGATCGCGTTGCTTTTATCCGCGTATGTACGGGTAGATTTGAAAAAGATATGACAGTGAATCACGCTCGTACTGGTAAAAACGTGCGTTTATCTCGTCCGCAAAAACTTTTTGCTCAAGAGCGCGAATCTATTGATGAAGCTTATCCGGGGGATGTTATAGGTTTAAATAATCCCGGTGTTTTTGCAATTGGCGATACAATTTACACTGGTAAAAAATTAGAATATGAGGGTATTCCCTATTTTTCACCGGAGTTATTTGCCATTTTAAGAAATCCCAATCCTTCAAAATTTAAGCAATTTCAAAAAGGTGTAACCGAATTGCGCGAAGAAGGAGCGGTGCAAATTATGTATTCGGTGGATGAATCGAAACGCGATCCAGTTTTGGCAGCAGTGGGGCAGTTACAGCTTGAAGTTGTACAGTATCGTTTGGAAAACGAGTATGGTGTAGAAACTCGTTTGGAATATTTACCTTATAGCGTAGCCCGTTGGGTAGAAGGTGGTTGGGAAGCTTTGGAAAAGGTGGGACGTTTGTTCAACACTACCACTATGAAGGATAGTATGGGACGACCTGTATTATTATTCCGTAATGAATGGAACACCAATCAATTAAAGCAAGATCATCCTGAGTTAAAGTTAAATGCCATAGCTCCCGTATCCGGAACTACGAAGACGTAAACGGTATTTATTATCCAAAAAACCTTCTTATACGGGCTTTATAGCCCGTTTGCCAATAATGGGCGATATTTGCACGACACAATTATAATAACTATTCTTAAATACGTTTGGTGAAAGAATATCTATGTCTTCACACTCCAAATCATCTTTGAAAGACGGTTTAGCTGCGCTCAAAAAAGAAGATTACCGCGTGGCAAAAATCATCTTAGAAGATGTTGCAGCTAGGGATGATGATACCAATAAAAGCTTACAAGCCCAGGTTGGCTTAGTAGTCGCTTACTCCCGTAGCGGCGAAATTGAAATGGCGATCGCGGTGTGTGAATCTCTCGTTCAAAGCAATAATTCTCAAGTTCAACAGTGGGCAGAAAACTCTTTGAAGCAACTGAGAAAAAAGTATCCGGAAAAAAATACGAAGCTACACTCAACAGGATTTGTTGCTTTTGAATCGTCAGAAGATGAAATAGAAGAACTATCTGAATTCCCAAGCATTACTACTCCTACTCCTACGCCACCTCCACCTCCACCTCCACCTCCACCATTATTTTCAAACTTAGAAGCGATAAATACTTCGACTTGGAAAAAACCCGGCGAGCAAACGAAAAAAAGACCTCGTGGTGGTGAAATAGTACCCGCTTCCCAAGCAAATTCTACAAGTCCAAATGTTAACTCTAATATTCATTGGCGGTTGGGAGGAAGGGCGAAGGTATGGCAACCGCTGCCAAAAGCAAATTCTATCAAGTCTATTCGCTTGCCATTGCTGGGAATTGCAACTGGAGTTGCTTTATTTTGGGTAGTACGGGCACTCGTACAGCTAGTAATGCAATTAATTAACGATATTTTAGTTGCGCTTCCATTTTTAGAACCAATACAATTTTTATACAATGACCCGATTTACTTATTGCTGGGTCTATTTATCGTCGTACTAGCTGTTTCACCGTGGTTACTTGATTGGCTGCTACGTACATTTTACGGTAAAAAAGAATTAGAACGAGAAACTTTAAAGACATATTCTCCTGAATCATTACGGGTACTACAACGTTACTGTCAACCGCGAGGCTGGAGCTTACCGAAATTAGGGGTTTTACCGATCGCAGCACCAGTAGCATTTACTGTAGGTCATTTGCCCCGTACCGCTCGTATAATAGTTAGTCAGGGACTTTTAGAAAAACTTGCTCCCGATGAAATCGCGGCAATAATAGCTTCTGAATTAAGTCAAATCGGCCGCGTAGATTGTGCGGTTATGTCTCTAATGTTGTCGGTGACAATGCCGATTTATAAACTATATCAACTGATTTCCCAACAAGGTGATAATATATCCAACCGAATTGGAGGTACAGTTGTAGGAATAATCGCTAATGGCATTTATGGAATTTGGTATTTGCTTACCGGAACGGGTTTGTGGTTATCTCGAAGAAGAGTTTTATTGAGCGATAGAATTGGCGCGGAAGTAACTGGAAACCCCAACGCATTGATTCGCGGTTTACTCAAAATTGCGATTGGTAACGCCTCGGATATAGCTAATAAAAAACAAACACCTTGGCAATTAGAGAGTTTAAATTTATTAATCCCAGTTGGTCACGAACAAAGTTTATGGTTAGGTAGTATCGCTGCAAATACCACCTTTGAATCGTTGCTGATGTGGGATTATCTTAATCCCTATCATCAATGGTTTGTAATAAACAACAGCCATCCCTTAATGGGGATACGCTTGCAAAAATTATGTAAACTTGCTCGCTACTGGCACGTTGAGCCTGAAGTATACCTCGAAAGTCAGCAGTCTTTGAAGGTAAAACGCGAGTCATTCTTATTGCAAATTGCTCCTTACTTGGGCGTTTTAGCTGGCGCTGGATTAGCATTACTTGTGTGGTTGGCTTGGCACGGATTATTTGCGCTAAATTTAATTAACCTCAAATGGATATACGACGATTGGGATTATGTTAAAGGTTTTATGCTGATCGGTTTTAGTATCGGTATTTTAATCAGAATGAATTCTTTATTTGCAAATATTGAAACTAAAAATATCCAAAAGTCCGAGTCAATAGCCGAGTTAACCACAAATCCCACAGCCTTACCTATAGATAGTACCCCCGTTGAACTTTCGGGAAAATTATTAGGTCGTCGTGGTAGCACCAACTATTTAGGACAAGACTTAATTCTTCAAGTCGGAAATATTTTAGTGAAATTGCATCATGTCTCCTGGTTGGGACAATCTGTTAACCCTCAAGACTTCATCGGCAAAAATGTTTCTGTCACTGGCTGGTTGCGACGAGGTGCAACACCTTGGCTGGATATTCAAACTTTAAAAACGGCTAGTGGCATTCGAGTCAACAGCCCTCATCCTATTTGGTCTACCATTTTGACAGTCGCAACCTTTGCTTGGGGAACCTACATTGTTTTAACAGGATAATCAAACAGGAGCAGTTCATGGATTAAAAATACTTTTGTAAATAAAATTTGCCAAATCTCAAACAAAATGTTACATTTATTAACACTAACTACTGCTAGCTCAAACCAGAAAGCTATAGGCTTAATTAATGTATGAGGCTGTTTGCGCTACTGTATCCCCCTTTCGTCCTTTCAACACAGCAGGAAATGAACTCGCATCTGACTGGTTTTTGTTTCTTGAAAGGGTATGCTTTACGAAAAAAATGTATTTTATGCTACTATGCATTAATGACTGGGCTAGAAATGTCTGTGCTGAACTAGTTGTGCTAAGAATTGCGTGATATTGTAGGAAATGGTGTTTAAATCTTCATAATAAAAGAGCATTGAATCAGTTTTGTTTTGCAAGAAGTATAATGCAGAATTTATAAATTTTGGGATTAACCTGTTTGCACGTTCAAATGTGTAATTTTGCATAAAAAAATCAACTTGGCGAAAAACTGTATTGTAAAGATTGACAGTTTGGAGTAAAAAGATGGTTCGCGGCAATGTTAGTTAATAACAGATGTCCGTCATCTATAAACCCAAGTTTTTGTTTTAAACCCGCTCCTAAACATCTAACCATATTGGAGGTTCTTTCATGTCCATTCGCCTATACATAGGCAATTTGCCAAAAGAAGAAATAGATAAATCCGAATTGCAAGCAGTTTTTGCTGAAGAAGGTAGCAGTATCACGACTAAATTAATCAAAGATCGTAAGACAGGAAAATGTCGCGGCTTTGGTTTTATGACTGTGAACAACGATGAACAAGCAGACCAAATTATTGAAAAATATAATGGTTTGATGTTCAAGGAATCTCCTATTAAGTTGGAGAAAGCATTACCTCGCACTAAGAGTAGTGAGGAAGGAGAAGAAATTCAGCAGCCTTCTAAAGCATCAACACCAGTACCCGCTGCTGTTAGTGGTTCTGCTACTACCGGAATTAGTAAGAGTAAGAAAAAATCTCGTCGCGGTAGCAATTCTAAAGATAGCAGCAGTTCAAGCAGTTCTTCGTCAGATGGGGTTTCTCCAGATCCTCGTTGGGCTACAGAGCTAGAGAAGTTGAAGGAAATGCTTGCCGCTCAGACTACTAATTAGTTCATGAATTAGGAAGAATGGATTAGCCCACCGAGTTCGCAATTTGGGGTACAATTTCCCTTCTTATTTCTTAGGTTGGGCTTATCAAGCTTCCTTTTTATTTATAGTAGTTGCTTAGTAGTTGCTTATAAATTAGCTATTTTGATGCGCTATGCTATCTGAAGCGTCATCTCTATAAGTAGTTAAGCCCGGATTATTTATATAATTACTACTGTGTTATGTAACCGTTCCCTGTCCCCCCCCCCAACCCATTCCCTATCCAAACAAAATATTCAATTAATGAAGGCAAAGGTACTTATAAACCATAAAAGACATTAATCCTTAATCTCAGCTATTGAAAGAGATTTTTCTAAACAAAGGATTTTCCATAGCCGCTCGATTGAAATGGTGTACAATAATTTTCCTCAATCTCTCTTCAAGGAAATATAATTTTCATCTCTACATCACCACCTATTTCTTTTCTACGTCTACATATAGTAAGCATTTTAGTGATTTTCACTAAAACAATTTTTGTTCTTCAGTAGTTGGTATAGTGAAATCTGATAATAAAGCTCTGTAACACTTACTACACTTGAATTACGAACCTCTATAAATAAAATTATTTATTAATATCTAATATCATCTTTTACTTTGTTACCCGTTCCTTATTTCCTTATTGAAACTGATTACTCAGCATAAGACGTACTGAAGAACCACAATTTTTGTTTTAAAAGAGCTATTGGCGCACAATATTGGTTGCACAGTAGTTGAACTGACGTTTGTCACTGTATTTCTTAGATAAAACGTTAACTATAAAGAAATCGTATAGGATACATATTTTTCAGTTCCGCTACAAGGGTATAAAACTTTACGTTTAGATATGCTATAAACCTTTCTGTAAACTTGTGAAAAAAGTAGCCAAAAGCACAATTTATTTTGCAGAGACGTACTATGTATAGTTAGTTACATATTTTTAGATAGCTATTATTTTTTAGTATCTTTGAAAAAGTAATGAACATTGATTTACTGTTTTCAATGAAATTTAATTTAAGTATAAATACTAAATCTGTAAGTATGTTTAGTGCCATCTATGGTATTTTTATGTTCAAAGTATAGAAATTAAATAGTCATAAATAATACTTACAAGCATAGATATATTGCAATAAATATGACTTTAAGTAAGTGATATCCAAGGTATTGGGAAATACTAGTATATAGTTTATCGCATTGCATTAAGCCATATTATTACTGAAGTTACAGGAGTAAAAGTAATTGCAAATAAGCAAAAATAGTTCACATCTTAAATTAAAATAAAGATTACATGAACATTTACAACGAATTTGGTTTTAGAGGCTGACGTACTTTGAAGAGTAGTTGTCCTTACAAGTCAAACACATAATTAACCAATAAACTATGAACCTTGCAACAGAACAACGCATCGCCTTGATTTCAGTCCACGGCGACCCCAGCGATTGAAATAGGTAAGGAAGAAGCTGGAGGGCAAAACGTTTACGTTCGTCATGTAGGGGAAGCATTAGCTGAACTTGGATGGCAAGTTGATATGTTTACCCGTAAAGTAAATGTCGAGCAAGAAGATATTGTTTGGCATTCTCCAAATTGTCGAACAATTCGCTTGAAAGCAGGTAATGTTGATTTTGTACCGCGCGATCATATTTTTGAACATTTACCAGAATTTGTCGATAATTTTCTCAAATTCCAACAAGATAACGAAACTATATATTCTTTAATTCATACTAATTATTGGCTTTCTAGCTGGGTTGGTATGCAGCTAAGACAAAAGCAAGGAAGCCAAGTAGTACATACATACCATTCACTTGGAGCAGTTAAATACAATACTGTAAAAACTGTTCCTTTAGTTGCTAGTACCCGTTTGGGAACAGAAAAACAGATATTAGAAACGGCGCAAAGAATTGTTGCAACTTCGCCGCAAGAAGAAGAACATATGCGTACCCTTGTTTCGACAAAAGGAAACATAGATGTAATTCCTTGCGGTACAGATATCGAACGCTTTGGTTGCGTTGACAGAAAAACATCCAGAATGGAACTGGGAATCAATCCCGAGACTAAGCTTGTATTGTATGTAGGACGTTTCGACCACCGCAAAGGTATTGAAACCTTAGTACGTGCAGTGGGACAATCTAAATTATTTGGTAGGGAAGACTTCAAGTTAATGATTTGTGGAGGAAGTCGAGCAGGGGACACAGTGATGGTGATGAGTGCGAACGAATAAAGAAAATTGTTGCAGAATTGGGAATGAATCAGATGACGGAATTTCCGGGTCGCGTCAGTCAAGAACATTTACCATTTTACTATGGTGCTGCTGACGTTTGCGTTGTTCCGAGTCATTACGAACCTTTTGGGCTGGTAGCTATCGAAGCAATGGCAAGCTTTACGCCAGTAGTTGCAAGTGATGTTGGCGGACTTCAGTTTACTGTTGTCAATGAAGAAACTGGTTTGTTGGCACCACCGCAAGATGTTCGGGCTTTTGCGAATGCTATTGATAGAATTCTACTGGATGCTCAATGGGGTGAAAAATTAGGTAAAGCTGCGAGAAAGCGTGTTGAAAATAAATTTAGTTGGGATGGGGTTGCAATGCAATTGGGCGAACTCTATAAAAATTTATTGCAGCAATCTGTAGAGCAGCCTATGGTAGTCAACAGTTAACAGTAGTAACACATAAATAATGGGGAATCGGTAATTGCGAGCAGGGAATTTACGGTAATTAACTTAAATTTCTATTGAAGAAGAAGAGGGTCGATTCCTATTGTACGCTCGTTACTGCCGATTGCCCATTATCAGTTATTTTTTGATAGCGAATACCTGTAAGGGTACAAGTTATTTCAGGGAGTAGGGAGTAGGTAAAGAACAAAACTTAAAACTCCCTGGCTCTGATAGAGAATAATTCAAGATATGAAAACAATATAATTTGCAAATTTTATATAAACATTCAATTTTAATACACGTATTTATACTCCCAACTAAACTTAATTAGTAAGAGTTTTTTGAGATACAAGTAATTGTGATCAACTATATCTAAGTGTTTTTCAGTAAAAATAGAAAATACTTAATCCGAACAAAAAGTTTCAATAAAAGACAGATTTTTTTATCGACATTCTTGCTTAATAAGGTTTTAATTAGATACATAAGCAACCGAAACCTTCAACAGTTACTTTCAAATTAATGTTGTTTGCTTGTACCGAAGGAAGATATATAAATCTAGAAGTTTAAGTAAATAATCAAGATGAATTCGAGTAATTGATAAGATTTCGCATGGGTGCATTTTATCCAATTTCTGCTGTATCAAGCTTTCTTGCTACTACAATCAATTGGCTGAATAAATTTAAACTTAACAAAGAAAATCAGTGCACGTACTTCACTATTTGCTTTATCCTTCACTGCTCTTGGGTTCTTAACTGCACCAAATTCAGCCCAAGCTATGACTTTAGTTAATAATACTAATTTTAATGATGCAGACTTCAACTCTTTAATCGATAACGGACAATTTTCGGAGTTGTTTGTTGGTGAAGGAAGAATTGGGGATAGAGGAGGTAATGCACAGAAAGAATTAAAAATTAATGGTGATGTAGCTGAAGGTGCTAAAGTTTCAGAAGAAACACAGTTTAACTGGGGAAATGGCGAAAAATATGACTTCAGCTTAGAATACGACGGAAGTACGGTAAACTATATGCTCGGCGGTAAAACCCTTACTAGCACCGATTTCAACGGCCCAATAAATAGTATTTTCTTCCGTACCAGTGCCTGGGAAAATACCACAACTTCTTTGACCGATCTTATGTTTAACGGTACAGCAATTGGGGATTTAACTTCCAGTGAAAGTGGTAGTCGCGATATTGATTATCTCCAACTTAAGGATGTATCTTCCCCTTTCAAGATTACAGGTAAAGCATCAATGACTTGGCAAGGGACAGCTCCTAGAGGTTCTCGCAATGCTTTTCAAATCAAAGTAGGTAATTCACCAACCAGCGTACCCGAACCCGGCACAATCGGCGCAATATTTATAACTGGGATGACTGGTTTAGGCTTGAGCAAAAAGAAGAAAAAAGATCAAGAGATTTAATGAAAAACAAGTGCATCAACTGTATTACGATCTAATTTATATTAAATATTAAATATTAAATATTAAATATTAAACATTAAATAGAGTTGCATCGCCTTGTTTAATTAAAAAAAATTTTCTCGTCTTCCCCCTAAAGATAGTTAATTTTACAAATGCACGTCTTGGATATATCTATATCTAAAGACGTGCATCTATTGTTTCAATCGAGCTATACTGACGAACATTAACGCCCTTAAAAGAAAAATCGCTGTGCAAACATTTGACTATACTACTTTAAGTGCAGTTTGCAGCGATATCCGTGCTAACTGGCTACCATCACGCCTCGAACAAGTTTATCAGCGCGATCGCTACACTATTGCAATTGCACTTCGTACTCTTAAAAGTCGGGGTTGGCTTGAAGTTTCCTGGCATCCCCAAGCTGCTCGCATTCATATCGGTTCTCCACCACCGCGATCGCCAGATACATTTACTTTTTCTCAACAATTGGTTCACCAGTTAGGTGGTTTAGCTCTGGTGACAATTGAGACAATTGCTCCTTGGGAACGTGCGGTAGACTTACAATTCGCTCGTCGTCCGGGAGAGCCAGCTTTATATCACCTGTATGTAGAAATCATGGGCAAGTACAGCAACGTGATTCTTACGGATGCTAACAATATAATTATTACCGCCGGTCGTCAAATTAGTGAAAAAAAATCAAGCATTCGCCCTATCTTAACTGGAGAAGTTTACCAACAACCACCAAAGCTGACTACGGCTATTCCCAGTTTGGATGAATCACAACAAGATTGGTACGAAAGGGTAAGCTTGATACCCGGAGCAATCAAGAGTCAGTTGCCTAAAAACTATCGTGGTGTTTCTCCTACTTTAGTACAATCAATGCTTGTAGCGGCAAATCTTAGTACAGAAAGTACAACCGATAAACTGACATCGAAACAATGGCAAGGATTATTTAAGCAATGGCATATTTGGCTTAAGGCTTTGCAAGAAGAGAACTTTCAACCGGCTTGGACTGAAAGTGGTTATACCGTACTTGGCTGGGGTGCAGTTGAAAAAGTAAAAGATATTCAAGAGTTACTCAACCGCTACTATACCGATAAATTTAATCAACAGATATTTGCTCAGCTAAAACATCAACTTAGTCAGAAACTGAGTAATATCTTAGGAAAATTGCGTACCAAAGCTCAAAATTTTGAAAAACGCTTGCAACAGTCGGAACAATCCGATGAATATCGTACCCAAGCCGATTTATTAATGGCTTATCTGCAAGAATGGGAACCGGGGATGGAAGAAATTACTTTGGCTGATTTCGAGACGAACGAACCAGTAAAAATTAAATTGCAACCTGATAAAAACGCAGTACAAAACGCACAAAAACTTTATAAGCAGCATCAAAAACTCAAACGTGCCCGTACAGCAGTAGAACCTTTACTGGCAGAAGTAAATGCTGAAATCGAATATTTAGAACAAGTTGAAGCAGCGATTTCTCAAATTGACAGCTACCTTGAGGCTGAAGATTTACAGGCTTTAGAAGAAATCCGCGAAGAATTGATTGCACAAAAATATTTGGAAGACTCGGAATACCGCAGACGTGGTTCTAACGATGCGACTACAAACTTTCATCGTCACCAAACACCAAGCGGTTTTGAAGTATTAATCGGACGTAACAACCGTCAAAATGACCAGCTAACTTTTCGGGTTGCTGGAGATTATGACTTATGGTTTCACGCTCAAGAAATTCCCGGAAGTCACTTATTATTAAGGTTAGAACCCGGTGCAGTACCCGAAGAAAATGATTTACAGTTTACGGCAAATCTTGCAGCATATTACAGTCGCGCTCGTCAAAGCGAACAAGTACCAGTTATTTACACTCCTACCAAGCACGTTTATAAACCAAAAGGAGCAAAACCAGGAATTGCTATTTACAAGCAGGAAACTATACTCTGGGGAAAACCGCAATCTGTTAAGAGTTAGGAGTTAGGAATTTTCTGTATATCTCCTTTTGTTTCTTTTTCTCCTTGTCTCATCATCCCCCATCTCCTTATCCTTTTGTCCTCGGATGCCGATCAATTACTATGCATATTGAATTATGGTTAAAGATTTTGGCTCAATATTTATGTAAATATCTTTTTTTGATAAATTTTCAGGAAAATTTTGTACTGCCTGTTACAATATTGTAAAGAAAGATTACCCGAGGCGTTTTGGGAACGCGAAATTTTGGGTCTAACTTTATTGAGAAGACAACACGAATAAAAATATTACAGACCAGCTTTGGGAAGCTGGTCTTTTTGTTGTAATTATTTATTACAATCTTGCTCTAGGGATAAACAATTTTTAGAAAGACATAGTAATTGCAATTCATTTCTATGTTCTTTTAACCAATTACCATTAATTTACATAGGTGCAAACAAAGTTGACCCACAAATTTACTTTAACATTAGTGAATATACTTAATTTATATTTTGATTATATCATAAAAAAAATATCGTGTATAAAATACTCTAGTGCCATATTTGGCAAAGCTTTTGATTGAATATAATTCAGTGGAGAAGTCTAATTTAACCATTTAAAATCAAACGCAAAAAAACCGGGTTTTTAACGAACAACTAATATTTTTAAATTGCTCGAATTAAATATTCCCGATTTTTTTTACTGGATACGAGGATTTAAAAAGTAAAAGTAGTTCTAAGGGCACCAATTACAACATTGTCATTGTCGTCATTGTGGTCTGGTGCTGTTAACCAGATAACTCCAGGTGTGATAGAAATATTATCGTTTATTCGATATTGGTAAAATGCTTCGATATGATAGGAAGTATCTCTATCTTTATCTATCTCATCAATACTCGAATCCGTGACCTTCGGCTCCATACCTACAACAATACCTGCCAAGTTCCCTTTTTTACCCAAATTTGGAAAACCTAAAGTTACCGCCCAATTCCATATATCAAGGCTTCCACGGTCTATTATTCCTCCTTTCGTAGATAAGTTACTAGCATTTGTGTATCCAACCCAACCTCCCAAAACTATATTCTCGCTAATGCCCAAAGAAGCTTGTATACCATAGGAATTGCTAGAAAATGGCACTTCTACCTCTTCAGGTTCGGGTTCTCCAGGTTCGGCAGGAGGAGGTGCAATGTCACCTCGAAGGAAGGATATGGGATTAGCACGTTGGCTGCCAGTACCTAATTCCTGATTGTAGGCATTTATATAGGTCAAACCAATTTTGAAGCGTTTGCTTGGTTCAAAGGTTAACTGTGCAAGCGCACCATAGGGACCATTAAATATTCCGCTATCCGAGGAAGGATCGTTAGGGGAACTTCCTAAATAAGCTAAACTCAATGATAAACTACTGCCAAATTCTTGGGTGATTCCCAATCCCGAACCATCCATATTATAGTAAATCGGGTTGCGAGTACCGAAAGCAGATATCGCACCTTCAGTACCGTCACCATCAAACTGGTTAACAGTATCTACAACGTCATCGGCTGCACCTGCATTCGCGATCGCAATAACGTTGGTTTTTTCAGTCAAAGGAAAGCTATACCATAATGCATCAAGTGCAGCATCAGTACTAGCATCATCACTACTTTCACCGAAAGCAAGATTACCTTCAGGTGTCCCAATATCGGGACTGACAATATTATTAGTCTGAATACGAGTATATAGAGTGTCTTTTCCTGTAAAACTAGTAACAAAATTTATCCGCGCTCTAGCTCCAAAAGTCGTATTGTCTTCGTTCGTCTCCCCTTCCAAAGCATCAACTACTGCTGTTACAATTTCACCTTCAAATTTAGAAGTCGTAGAAAACTGATTCGCTTCTAATTGAGCAGTTCGTGCTTCTAGTGCATCTACTCTTCCGCGCAGTGTTGCAAGTTCGGCTGAAAATTCTTCTTGCAGCTTTTGCAGTGTAGCTAAATCTTCCCTTGTAACAATATCAGCAGTAGCTGTAGCAATTAACTCGTTGACTCTATCCAAACAAGCATTCAAACCAGCAGCGAATTCATATCGAGTTAATGCTCGATTACCGCGATAGGTTTGATTCGGATATCCAGCAATACATCCATAACGTTCTACCAAAGATTGCAGGGCTTGGAATGCCCAATCAGTAGGCTGCACATCTGATAGCTGAGACACTGAAGTAACCTGTGCTATCAGCTTCTCTTGAGTGAAATTTTCATCTTGAAGATTTGGTATTGCAACTGCTTCTTCTTCTTTGCTTTCTAAATCAACAACGGGCTGTGCTGCGATAGCATCGCTACTGAAACCTATCGTTGCAGCCAAGATTGGGCTTGTCAGCAGAGCCTGCAATACTTTGTTCATTCTCTTTCCTCACACTATACAGTAATTATTCGGTAGCCAAACTCTAGTTATAGAGTAATAATTTATTACAAATAATTTTCAATAATATATCAGCATTCAGTGGTTGTTTTCACTAAAATCTAGAAATCTTGACTATTTATACTTACTTCACTTTCCTCGGAAAGCAAGTCATATATACTTTGAATAGAAAAATATATGAGCCGCATTCTTGCGAGTGAACAAGGAACGGGTGAATACGTCGCTACTGCTCGTAATTACATAATTACGTTACTTTTGCGTAAGTCCTAATACAGAAAAGGGATTAAGTCTAAACAGTGAAACAAAATACACTCTATACAATTTTATTACTTGTGCAGCATTTTTTTGATTCTTCAGTCGCACTATATTATTTATTATGAATCTTACGGCAACAAATTTTGTGAGCTTTGAACTCAATACGAAACATAGGTGCTATGCATTTGCACTCCAAGAGTATCGTTTTGGGGAAAGTTATTTTATTTTCATTTGCCTTTGCCGTAGCTTATGAATTGTCCACCATTAAACCTTTAGGATGATGTTTTGCTAGACAAGACTGCTACTGTTTATCGTAGATAGACCATTTAAGCGAAATTTTCCTTCCAATGATAGTTCTTGCCAAATTGATAGTTTTTTATTGCTGTACATTTGGCAAAATTGCCAATTAACTCTACATAAATAGTTTTTTTTGACGAAACTATTGCAAAAGTAATATAAGTTTGCTATATTCTTTAATCGTAGGTCAAATAACCCTGCCGGGATAGCTCAGTTGGTAGAGCAGAGGACTGAAAATCCTCGTGTCACGAGTTCAAGTCTCGTTCCTGGCATACAAAATGAAACCCCCACCAGCTAACGCTTCTGGGGGTTTTTTAATTCCACAAAAACCCCGTTTCAGCGATTTACGGAGGTGTAACTGTGGTGTAAAAAATAGCCACGTTGGACATATTTGGATATGTTTAGCTAAATTTTGGGGGTAAATTGGGGGTAAATTTAAGCGCGTTCTGTGACGCGGTTTCAGGAGTTCCCTATGACTAGCCAACCCCCCAAACGTAAATCATCTAAAGGTACTGTCCAAATAAAAATTTCCAACGAGCGTTTACAGCTTGTTTTCCGTTTCGCTGGAAAACGTTATTACCTTTCAACTGGGTTTTCAGATACGGTAGCTAACCGTAAGTTAGCAGAAATGAAAGCCAAGCAGATTGAGCTTGATATGTTATCGGGAAATTTCGACCCAACTTTAGCTAAGTATAAGCCGGAATCTTTAATCGCTAAAGTTAAAGCATCTACACCACCTCCACAGCCGACACAAGTAGCTGTATCCCTGGCTGATTTGTGGGAAAGCTATATTGATTTCAAACGTAGTAGTTTGTCTCCTAGTACCTTAGCTAAGGACGTTCAAAGAGTTCGGAACTGCATTAACGTACATCTACCTTTCACAACTCTTGATAAAGCAGTAGCCATTCGAGATTGGTTGGTTGCTAATAAAACTCCAAATTCTTGCAAACGGATGTTAACCCAAATTTCAGCTTGCTGCGATTGGGCACTTAAGTCTGGGCTGATTAAAGAAAACCCCTTCGAGGATATGTCAAGCGATATTAAGATTCCCAAAGCTTCAAAGGAAGATGCCGACATTAATGCATTTACCCAAGAAGAACGCGACAGGATTATCCAAGCATTTAAAGATAGCCGCTATTACAGGCATTATGCGGCTTTGATTGAATTTTTGTTCCTCACAGGTTGCAGACCATCAGAAGCTGCTGGTTTAGAGTGGAAGCATGTTGCTAATGACTTTAGTTTTATCCGTTTTGAGCAAGCAGTAGTGGTTTCTGAGTCCGGATTAACCTGTAAAAAGGGTTTGAAAACTCAGAAGAAACGAGTCTTCCCTATCAACAATCGTCTAGCAACTTTGCTCAAATCAATTAAAGCTGCTTGTGATAACACAAAAGTGTTTCCCTCCAGAAAAGGAACGTGGATTGATGTTCATAACTTCACAAGGAGAGGTTGGAAAGAAACTTTATTAGCTTTGGATGGTATTGAATACCGAAAACTTTACCAAACGCGACACACCTTTATCACTTTGGCTTTAAAGAATGGAATGGATGTAAAGGATGTAGCTACATTAGTTGGTAACTCTCCAGAAATAATTTACCGCCATTATGCGGGTCAAAGTCGAGAAATTGTTGTGCCAGATTTTTAAACAAAAAAGGCAGTAGGCAATCGGCAGTAGGCAGTAGTAAAACCAGTTTTAGAGGAAAAGTATAGGGGCTTAAAGACATCATTATTTATTTATGAATACAGGACAATATTTTTTATGTCCGTTCTGGACACGCTGCGCTAACACTCCGAGGTAGTACGAGAAAAAAGATATCCGAACTTATTAGCCCCACAAATAATGAGGTTACTACTGCCTACTGCCTACTTTCCACTGCCCTAATTTGTATTCAGGGTGCTGACATAAATCTGTTGAAAAATTTTCAATTACGCTTCAAACTTTGTTTTTGGATTTTTTGGGAATTACGTTTTTTATTACTTGCTAAACTCGCATGATACAAATCAATTGCTCTGTGATGAGCTATTGGGGTCGTAACGATTGTGCAACCAATCTTGGATTAATTCAAGATTGTAAAGAACACAGCGACTATTAACTTTTATCCAATGAGTTCCTTCAATCCACGTTCCATCTAATCGATATTTCTTGAGCGTAGCGCAACTTAAATTTAGCCTCGAAGAAGCTAAATGTTTATTAGCAAACTGAAACATCGTTTTTTCCCTAAATACAATGAATATGTAGGTAGCGCAGCCTGTTATTTTATTTATTTTTAGTTAATTTCTTAACTCAAAATTTATAGGTGAAACTCGAATTCACCTTTATCCAAAGCTAGACATTTCTTTGCTCAATACCACAAAAACAAAGAGGTACTAACTTCAAATAAAATCAATTCACTTAATTTATCGGATAAAGCAAACAATCAAACAACACATCATCAATTCCTTCAACTATTAATACATTCGTTGGCTATATTTGGCAATTTTTCAGCGGTTAAAGAATTTCAAGCAAAAATCAAGCTGTAATATATTTTATATATAAATAACTGTTTACTACTTAGAACAAAAAATATCTATATTCTTCTATGCGCTATAAAATTAGGGAATAAACGAATTTTTGATAAATTAATATCCTAAATCATCTGTATGTAAATGTATAGTTAATATCCGAACACTGAATTTTAAAGCTGTATTTTATTTTGAACAATATGTAACCGACCAGATTATCAATATGACTACAAACATTGGAATTGATTGATTTTCTTCAATTAATATATCAAAAAAAATCAAATTATCTCATAATCATACGAAGGTTAAAAATACTACAATGTCTTAATATAGGTTAGGCTATTTATGACCCAACGTTAAATTAATTTTCTAGCGTTTTTATGTACACATTAAAAGCTCAAACAAATATAGAATTTTCCTTGCTGTCCAAGTGTTAATGACATTAGAAGCTTTGAAACTTAAAGTAATAATATTCTGCTTATCAATGCCAGAATCTGCTATATAAACTTGTGTATAAATATTGAAGTTTTACTACTTGTTGGATGTATAAAATGTTTTTACTATGAAAAATAAATTTATTCATATACGTCTCTCTAAAGAGTTAAGAAAAATTTTTTTATTATTTACTCCTTTCGGATGATTTTTTTTCATCTTGAGAAAGTCAGTATTTTCTAATAGAGATTAAAAAACGAGAAAATTATTTGTTTACTGCCATTTTCCGGTATTTATCAAGGGTGTACTAGCTACTCAAGCAATTTGGAAGGGCTATTTTTGAGAAAGACTCTATAGGCTTTAGAACAAATAAATTCTTGGGGGCAAGCTTTATGCCGATTTACTTCTTTTCGCCAAGGTTTCTACTCCTACAGAAACGACTTTAACCACTGCTTCTGTTGGTAGCGATCGCAATTTATTCAAAATCTGTTGCAATGAGTCTTCAGTCGGTAACTCACCCTCAGTTAAATAGGTTTGGAGTTCAGCCAGAGTCCAACCTTTAAAATTCGCTAACTTCTCCAGATTTTGTGTATCGGGGAAACATAAACCAGATTCCCAGAAGTTCACAGATGATTTACTCACACCCAACTGCTGAGAAAAGCGACGTTGAGATGTAGCACCTCGTAATTCTTTAATAAGTTCGGCTAATCTTTCTGCCTTGGTTGCCATACTCAGTTTTATACTTGAATCGTGGAATTTTAGCGTCTGCAAATTTAATTATGTGCAAAATAGCGGTAAATTAGAAGTAGCGTCCAATATGTTGGACGTTTTTGACTAAGCAATCAGTTGTTTTAGCAATACTACTCCCGTCTAGGCGGTTAGATGGGTACTTGTTGTTATGCCTAAAGTTGCTACAAAAAGTTGACCATTTCAATTTTACTGCACTTAAACATGGATATTGACCTTGGGTTGAAAGAGCTAAGGGATAAGGGCAGTAGCAAGTAAGTAGTCGGTGACAAGAATTACCTTTTTATAATAGTTAAGCTTCATGTCAACAAAATATAAGAAAGGAAGATACTCAAATAAACAACAGCCTTGCCCTGTTTGCGGTAACACGAAAGGTAGTTGTAAAATAAATGACGATGGTAGTATTTATTGCTTCCACTCCACACCAAATTCCGTACCATCTGGTTACATTCATATTCGAGAACTATCGGATGGTATGGGACATTCTTTCATTGAATCCTATGTTGTTGATGAGTTATTAACAGCAGTCAGAACCCTACAGAGTCAAGGGAAGAGAGCAAGCTGCAAAGAGATAAGTGATTTGACGGGGCGACCTTCTTCATGGGCTTACGCGGTTCAAAAATCTTACCCATCTTATTTTCCAGTTGGAAATAGATTGGACACTCACTCGAATGTTACGCTCCCTAAAACTTATAAGCAGAAAAATCAACCTCCTCCAAAAGATAAGAAAGATTTTCCATCACCATTAGTTTTGAGCGAGGAAGAAAGAGATAAGCAATATCGTTCAATCTTAAATCAACTTCCATTAAATGAAACTCACCTCAATCATTTAACAGATATACGTGGATTGGGAGATTTTGTTGATTTAATTGGTTTTCGTTCGTGGAAAGAAAAACCAGTAGAAAATTTTAGTGCTTGTTTACCTGGTGTAGTTGAACATGACAACTCATTGTACTTGTACAAACCCGAAGGGATATTTTTACCAATTCACAATGAATTAGGACAAATCATTGCTTTTCAAATTCGTCCAGATGATACCAGTAATGGCAAATATAAATGGGGTTCATCTGCACCATCTGGTGGTAATGGTCCTCGCTTAGATAATGGAGAAATGCCGCTTGCATTCTGCCGTCCAGAATCGATTGAGTTACCATCAATTGGTTTAGCTGAAGGAGTGTTAAAAGCTTGGTCAGTAGCCTGTAACTTAAAACAAATAATCATTGGAGCCTCTGGAGCAGCCTGGGATTGTAGCCCAAAATTATTCAAACGATATTTGGAAAATGCTGCTACCCAACAAAATACTTCTCTATCTAACTTAGTAATTGATTTGTACGTTGATGCGGGGATGCTTTCAAATCAACACATCATGCTTCGTTACCATGAAACAATCAAATTATTGCAGGAATGGGAATGTAAAATACGCATTGCTTGGTGGGGACAATTTAACAAAGATGACCTAGATATTGACGACCTAATTCTTCAGGGGAAGCGCCATACTATTACTTATATTTCAATCGATGAATGGATGAAACTATGGTCAGATGACATCCGTAACTATTTGCTATATAAATCAGTACAGTTCAACACGTCAGATTGGTCAGCTCCAGTGCAACATCCATACAGGTCAGAATTAGGTTATTGGAAGAAAGTTAATACAGAGTGGAAATGGATTCCCAAAGCAGGATTTAGCTTTATCGTTGAGCGAGAATTAGTTGGAACAAACGACAATTACGGGGGATTAGTTTTACAAGTTAAACGTACTTATGACCCACCACTAGAACAGCATAGAGTAGTAGTCCCTGCCGAAGCATTTAATAAGGTAACGGATTTCATTAACTGTTTATCTCGTGCAACGGGGAAAGTCTATTTTGTAAACAAACTGAAAGTAGATGAACTGCACAAGTATTTGCATAAAGAATTAGCAGCATACCGAGAACGTGGAGGAAAACCCTATAAATTATCAGAACGTCTTGGTCGTCAATCAGATGGAAATTGGGTGTTCCACGACTGTCAAATTTCAAAAGATGGAGCAATTATTACAGAGGAAGAATCAGGCTGGGTTCTTAATGAAAGGTTAATAGCCGCAGAAAAAATTCCAGTTCCTAAAATTAATACTCAACCAGAACCAAATGTCTTGCCACGTTTAGTAAATTCTATGCGTAATTTCTTCGGAGCAGAAGGTTTTATGCCAGCTTTATTTACAGCAGCATTTTCTGTTGCTGGTTTGTTTTACGATGAAATCCAACAAGAAGAAGGATTTTTTCCGGTTTTGGGACTTTACGGAGATGCAGGAACAGGAAAGACACTCGCCGCAGTTACTGCACTTTCCCTGTTGGGCTTTGACCATAGAGCCAAGATTAATAAAGCATCTGAAAGCGCTTACCACGAGCGTTTTAAACTCATGGGTGGGTTAACTCAGTTTCTCGATGACCCTGATAAAGCTCAAATACAGTGGGTTTGTCAACAAATCAAATCTCAATTTGGTGGTGGCTCTCGTTCGGTACGAGAAAACAATCAAGACCCCCCACAGTCCTTTAATTGTCGCTTCTAATTACTCGATTGGTGATGATGACCCAATAATTCTGTCACGCTTGATTCGATTGGAGTTTGCAGGAACTCCGAACCCTGCGGCTTTTCCAGAACTACGAGCAATATCCCGTATCTGTTCGTCTGCTCTACCCGATTTAATTAAGATTGGTTATGACCAAAAAGGAATCAAAGACTTAGAATCGCAGCTAATCACCAAGTTACCAGCAGCTCATGCTAGGTTAGCATCCAGCTTGGCATTGATTGGTTACTACGCTTTTAAAGTAGCTGAACTTTCTAGTGTTGTTTCAACAGAAGAAGTTTGGAATTATTTAAGCTTATTATGCGGTGAAGCTAATGAGGATGAATCGAAGAAGGCTTCATTGGATGACTTTGTAGATAAACTTTTGATATTGCGATCGCAAACTGAAGTGGGTGAATGGAACTGTAGATTAATTACAGAAGATGGGAATCGAGAAAATGGAAATTATAAGTCTCTCGCTGTCTATCTACATGGTGTTTGGTCATTGATGTCCCGCTATTTCAAAAATAATCTGCCTTACAGCCAAAAAATGATTCGACAGCAGATAGAAAAAGTGGGAGGGAAGACTTATAGTAAGCAGAAGTTCCATTGTGACAGGGATTCTTCGATTACTTACCAACGGTTAAAAGTTAATGTTAGGGCTGATGTAGATGGGGAGATTTTACAGCCCTTGCCCCCAGAGATGGTGACTCGCAGTTGTGTCGAAATTCCAATCGAGTTATTAAAAGAGCGATTATCAAGTTTTGAATCGGGCTTCGAGCAGTTCTATCAAGATAGCCAGACAATGGTTACTGCTTCGAGTGGAGTGAATAGTGGTTAATAAAATTGATTAACGGTAACTGCTCCATCATAGGTGGAATAAGTATTTGAGGGATTATGAGTTATCAGTTACTAGTAAACAATTGAAAAAACAACTTTTATCTCTTAACAAGTTGAAAAATTTATGTATAGAGCTTCTTGAAGATATTTTTCATGCTAGTTTTGGGGATGTAAGGATTTCTTTACGTGTCTTCCTTAGTTTTTTTTGATTAGGAGAAAAAAATGCTTCGCAGCTATGAGGCTATGATTGAAGACGGTAAAATTAAATGGTTAGGTTCGGAGCCTGAAATATTGAAGGCTCATGTAATTATAACGATTCTTTCAGATGAACAACCACGAACATTACGTCGTGCTGCTTCTACTTCTATTGCTGGTAAAGGTAAAACTAATGGTAATATAGTTAGTTCCATTGTCTCAGAAGAAGATTGGGAATGTCTCAAGTAATTGTCTTTGAAAGTATTGCACTATTTAAAATTTGCAAAAAATAGTAACTTTCTAAAATCCCTATCTGGTAAGGATTTAAAACATATTTTGAATAGCAGTTACTGTCTGGGTGTTGAAAGTCATGGTTAAGTTTAAAATATAAATAAATAGAGCCGTCTTCAGAGAAAGCTAATAATTAAAGATGACCGTCACCACTGCAAAATGGACGCTTGAAGACTATCACCGTGCGGGATTGAAGTCGGTCTACTTTATGGTCGTCAGGTTGAACTATTGAATGGAGAAGTTGTAGAAATGCCCCCAGAAGGACCACTACACGCGCAGTTAAGTACAGATGCTGGGGACTATTTACGTTCTTTAGTTGGGGAAAAAGCACTTGTTCGTGATGCAAAGCCAATAACAATACCGGAAACAAGTTCCGAACCAGAGCCAGATTTAGCAATAGTTCAACCACTAAGACAACTTTACCGGACTCGTCACCCATATCCAGAAAATGTTTTTTGGGTAATTGAATATGCGAATACTAGCTTAAGTAAAGATTTAGACACTAAAAGAAAAGCTTAAGAAAAATGCTGATATTAAAGAATATTGGGTTGTGGATTTGAAAAATCGCCTCGTCAAAGTTTTTCGTAACCCAGTTGATGGAAATTATGTTGAAGAAATAACTCTTACCTCGGGTGAGATAAGTCCAATAGCTTTTGAGGGAATAAAGGTTTCGGTAAAGAAATTACTCAGTTAATATCTTTGAAAAGGGCGAAGGAAGGCAATCTTCACAGAACCATCTCTTGGTTCTGAAGCACTAGTAGGAAAAGAATATTACGACCCCACGGTTATTGATGGTAAGAAAATTGCAATACTGTTTTCTTTTCATAGAAGTAACCGTAGCTTTTGCATTGCAACTAATGGAAGTAATTCTTAGTTTATAAGTTTTAGAATTAATACTTTTTACAGATAAATATTTTGCCATCAGAGAATATTTTTTGCATTAATTTACTAGTTTTAATAGTAATTATAGTAACTTACATAAAAAAATAGGCCTTCGTCTAGCAATCATCTATATTTTATTAGTTACTATTACTTATTTTAAATAAATTAGAGTAACTGTAAACAGAATAAAGCAAACGTTTCTCTAGAATTATTTTCTAGGTGTACCACGGAAGTTGAATTGTAATTTATAATCTACAAATTACACATTAATACGCTTCTCCAAGAAATAAAATATACATAATAATAAATTTTTAGTCATCTATACACAAAATAGAAGTTATTAATTTGACTAAAAAATATATTATTTTCATAAATAAAAATACGAGTAACATCTCTAACAATCGGATGATGAAATTACGATACTCTTAGAGTTATCAAGTAAATAGAAAACAAAATGTTGCTCTATTTTTTATGCTTTTTAAAGCGTCTAAATTTTCTGAATCACGCCAAGGAAACTATTGCAGAAAATATTTAATTAGTTCCCCTTTGATAGTACGAACTGGTTTATTTGTTTCATGTCTAGATTCAATTATTTGTCCGAGTTTGATTAGCTTTACTACGACAAGCTTTTTGGTATCTGGAGCAGTTGCAATTACTTGGCGACAGTATTTAGATGCTTTATTTAATGTCATTACAAAGTTTTCTAAACGATATAAGGTAACTTCGTCTGCACTTACGGTTTTAGGCGCATTTCTACTGTTAGACGCTCTGTCAACTCCTGTGCAAGCACAGTTTTTTCAAAATGCAGAAACCTGGATGAGCGGACAGTTTGCAGGTGCGGATGAAGCTATTGTTTTATCATTCAATGTACTCAGAGGCTTGTTCATCCTTTATCTAGGAATCTCTTTGGTAAAGGTGATTCAAGCCGCCCGCAATGATGAAGACTGGCAAAATTTAGCGAGAACACCAATGATTATTTTGATTGCAGTTACGGTAGGAGATATTCTTACAAATCTAATAATTGGAGGAGCAGGGGGAGGTGCTGGGGGGTAAGTAGGCAGTCGGCAGTCGGCAGTCGGTGAACCACTTGCGGTGGACGGGTTCCCCGGCATAAGCAAAGTGGTGAACCCGAAGGGCAGTCGAGAAGGATTTTCTTGGAGTAATTGGAGTAAATAGATGGAGGATAAAAAGTATCGTAAAGTGAATGCCACTTTGGGTAAACAACCATCAATTGGTCCATTTCCTGCTGACCAGTTAATTCCTTGGGCAATTATTAGTGGTATTTCCTATTATCTTGCTCATGGTTTGTTGAGATTAAATTGGGTTTGGACTTGTGCAATAGCGGCTTGGGGAATAGCAACTTGGTGGATATTAACAGCCAATGGCGCTTGGCGAATTTTGTCTAAGTTTGTTGCAACTCCTAATTGGACAAGAGTACGTGCTAAGTATGAGGCAGTGGTAAGAGGCAGTCGGCAATCGGCAGTCGGCAGTGGTAAAAGAAAGAGAAAGAGAATTTTACATTGAGGATTGGATAGAGCGAATTAGCGAGCGTAGAAAAAAGGCAGTCGAAAGTAGGCAGTCGGCAGTCGAGAACAAAGAAATATTCGCTTGTATTTGCACCAAAAAACTTTTCCAACAGTTAGTTTTACTCAAAAATAATTTCCACTGCCGACTGCCGACTGCCGATTGCCCTCCCCGCGTAAATCTCTATAAGAACGTATTTCGCTGCTATTCACTTTGATGCTTCCTAAATCACTTTCCTATTACCTCCTATTATCCCTTATGAGCTACCCATTCATAAAACAAAATTACTACTTTCTTCCCCCGACTGCCGACTGCCGATTGCCGACTGCCCTCTCATGAAAGTTGTTGATAACGGAAAACAGAAAGTCCGCTTGACACCTCTTGAAGACTCATTTGCACTAGTCACTATGTTGCAAATTAATCTACAAGGAAAGTCTGTTGGGGCTTATGTTTTACGCAAAGGAGTTGACAACTATTTGATTCAATTTGGATTTGAATGTACGGGTGTTCATTCAACTTTAAGAACAGAACAAATAGACCCGGTTTTCAATGCAATTGAATCAGGTTTGAAGGATTTACCACCTGGGGAACGTTTAACTATCCGTCTGAGTTCTTTTACTGACGACACCACCAGACAGCAGCAACTAAAAAATTTAAGTGAAAATGCACCCAACAAAGAACTCCAATTCCTTTTGATGGGAGAACGATGTAGAACACAACAATTAACTTTTAAAGGAGTACGCAAACCTAAAAAACTACGTCTTTATTGCACCTACACCGTTGAAACTTCTAGCACGGGTACAACCGATGCTATCGAGAAAATTCTTTCTAAGCTAGAGCGTTCTTGGAAATCTTTTACAGGAGAAATCAACGAACTTCAATTTATCGCCATCGAACGGTTAATCCACACATCATTTACTGACGGATTCCAATTATGGGAACAATTAATGTCAAACAAAATGGGGCTAGATATCCGCCCCTTAAATTCAGAACAACTTTGGTCTGAACTTTGGCAGCGATTTAACAACACACCATCACGTCTCATACCACAACTTTTAATTTATGACGAAAACGGACTCCGAGAAGAAATTTATTCGGATGTAGCTCCTACATCTCTTCTTATGGAGTCCTCTTCCTCAATTCCCATCGCTGATAAACGTTGGGTGCATCTCAAAGACAAATATATTGCAGCTCTCACCTTCGCGGATAAACCCGGTGGTTGGGTTGATAAACAACAACAACTTCGTTATTTATGGGAGGTTTTATCTAGAGAAAGAGTTTACGACACCGAGATATATTGTCAGTTGATGCGGGCTAATGAAACACTTGTTAAAACCAATATGCAGCGTTTAACTAAACAATCAAACACATCTGCTGCATTAGCTCAAGACAAAAACTCGGTTGACGTAAAGTCTTTACTTAATATCAAAAAATCTATTGCTGCCCAGGAAGAGCTTTATGAAGGTTCTGTTCCTATCCACGTCGCAACGATATTTTTGGTATATCGCAAAACTCGCGAACAGTTAGATGAAGCTTGTCGTTACTTACAATCTTGCTTTCTACGTCCAGCTTGGGTTGTAAGAGAGACTGAATATCCCTGGCGAATCTGGTTACAAACTTTGCCCATCGTTTGGGAACGTTTAATGACTGCACCTTTTAATCGAAGGTTAGTTTATTTAAGTGGCGAAGTACCGGGATTAATGCCTGTAGTGAAAACTAAAACCGGAGACGGTAGCGGCTTTAGCTTGTTAGCAGAAGAAGGAGGAACACCCGTTGAACTAGATTTATATAACCAGCATAAGAACTTAGGATTATTTGCTACAACCCGTGCGGGTAAGAGCGTTCTAGCCTCTGGAATTCTAACTCAAGCACTAGCACATGGAATGCCAGTTGTAGCAATGGATTATCCTAAGCCGGATGGAACCAGCACCTTTACAGACTACACCCAATTTATGGAGAAGGATGGAGCGTATTTTGATATTGGTAAAGAGTCAAGTAATTTGTTTGAATTACCGAATCTACGTTCCCTTCCCCAGAAGTTGCAGCAAGAGCGTTTTGAAGACTATAAAGATTTCCTCGCTACCGCAATCATGGCAATGGTTATTGGTAGTGGAGGAAATACACAAAGCAAACAACAAGTTGATGCAGTCCGTTCAATAATTGCTTTAGCTTTGAAAGCATTTTTTGGGGATGATTTAATTCGCGACCGTTACGCAGCTGCTTATACCAATGGGTTTGGTTCGGATGAATGGTTTGCGATGCCTACATTGCATGACTTTTTAAGTTTCTGCTCTTACGAACGTTTGCAGTTAGAAGATAATAGTGCTGATAGTAAAGCAGCCCTAGAAACAATCAAACTGCGTCTGCGATTTTGGCTTTCATCACGAGTTGGACAAGCTTTAGCGAAACCTTCAACCTTCCGTAGTGATGCGCGTTTACTTATCTTCGCTCTCCGTAATTTATCCAACGATGAAGATGCTGCTGTTTTAAGTTTAAGTGCTTATAGTGCAGCATTGCGTCGAGCTTTGGCTGCACCAGCGAGCATCTTTTTCATTGATGAAAGTCCGATTTTATTTGAGTATGATTCAATTGCAGCTTTGGTTGGTCGATTATGTGCAAATGGTGCAAAAGCAGGAATAAGGGTAATTTTATCGGCTCAAGACCCGGATACGATTGCACAATCTCCGTCTGGAGCAAAGATATTTCAAAATTTAACTACTCGTTTAATTGGACGAATTCAACCTACTGCGGTTGATAGTTTTACAACGATTTTGAAATATCCTCAAGAGATTATTGCTCGTAATGCGACAGAAAGCTTTTTTCCGAAAAAGGAGGATTTGTACTCGCAATGGCTGCTTGATGATAACGGGATATTTACGTTTTGTCGCTATTATCCAGCACCTATTCTGTTAGCTGTTGTTGGTAATAATCCAAAAGAACAAGAGCAGAGAACACTTTACCTATCAAAGTATCCCTCGAAATTTGTTGCAATAACTGAGCTTTCTAAGCAATTGATTTAAACTTAATAATTACATCATTAGAAAAGTATGAAAAAAATCAATAAATTGACCATTAGTTTAGTTGGAATTAGCACAATATCATTAATTAGTATAAACGGAGCGTATGCTTTAGAAATAAAAAATCCTTTGATAACAGTAATTGAGCAATTGCAAGAACAAACTGGTTCTGTGAATAAATATATTTCCTCAACCATCTCCCGAAAATTAGATAATTTATCAGAATCTTTAGAGGGAGATTTACAAGCAGTAGTACAAGAAGCTGCTGGTATTTTAGGTTTACCGGATGCCGGAGAAGTTAGAAAGGAAATTGAGCAGATAGCATCTGATAACAACAATGCTGTAAATAGTGTTGACAGAGCAAGCAATGAGCTAGACCGTCAAATAACAAGGGCACAAACAGAAACGACTTTGAGTAAAGAGGCACAAGAAAGAATGAAAGCAGAAGTGGAAAAAACTCAAACGTCAATTGAAACAGTCTCCATCTTTTCTGATGCTGCTCAGAATGATGTAGTAACGCAAAATGTAATGAAACGTATTGCCCAACAAAATACTCAAATCACAGGTATTTTGGGTGCAATGCGAAGTGATGGATTGAAATCAAAACAGTCTCAAGACCTGGCGAATCTTAATTTGACCAATATTTCTCGCTCTTTAGATGGTCAGAATCAGTCACGTCAAAAAGAAGTTGTTGGTCAAGGGTTTAGTAACTTGAGAACTGCATCTCAAGCACGTCTTTTTTAAGGGCAGTCGGCAGTGGTGAGGAGAATAAAACGTGAGACAGAATTTGTGCGATTAGTGATGAGGTAATTCGTATATGTATGGTTTTTTATTTACATCGACTGCCGACTGCCGATTGCCGACTGCCTTCTTCCTTGCTCAAGTAGACAATCCAGAACCCGGACAAGCTGCTTCTACGATAACTGAGGACGGCATAGCAGCAAGTGAAGCTGTTGCTCAATCCATTGATAATCTTTGGGATGACGTTTTAGGTGGAGGTTTATATAGTGCGATCGCCAACTTAGGAATATTCTTCGCTGTCGGTACATTACTGATTTTCATAGTGCAATGGACAAAGGAAATGATTGATGGGGATAGTTCCAAAGGATTTACCGAATTAATCTGGACAATCGTTGTCATAGTCCCCTACTTGCAAACAACGGTCAACAATTAATAGCTGTGACTAAAGGTTTGAGAGGAATAATTAACCAAACTAACCAAACACTTTTGGTTTCCACCTCTGCTTCCATCCAATTACAAGAAGCTTATCAGCAAATAATGCTCAAAACTGGTAAAACAGACGCAATTGAGTCATTGATTAATCAATGTAATACCATTGCTGACCCAACGCAACAAACCGAGTGTTTACAAAATGCAGCCCGACAAGCAAAAACAATTGAAGCAGAAGCCGAGCAAGATAACCGTCCTTCTTGGCTCCAAAATGCTAGTGATTTTTTCAACACCAATATTTTTCAATTAACAGTACGTGGTTGGCTTCTCGCACTTGCAGCTGCTTTTCAATGGATAATCGAGATTTGTATGTTACTAACTGCATTACTAGGACCGCTAGCTGTTGGAGGTTCATTACTTCCCGTTGGTCAAAAAGCTATTTTTGCATGGTTAACGGGTTTCTTCTCGGTAGGAATGATAAAAATTTGTTTCAATATTATTTCCGGTTTGGTTGCCACGATGGTGCTAAATGCTGACAATAATGACCCAATGATTTTTGCATTTGCAATTGGTATTCTTGCCCCAATTTTATCTGTAGCTTTAGCAGCAGGTGGTGGATTAGCTGTTTTTAGAAGTTTTTCAAGTATTGCTAGTTTTGGTCTTTCAACCTTCGTAACCAGAATTGTAAGTAAATAGAAAAAATATGGCAAATTTAGATAGCAATTTTAAGTCAGAATCAACTGATAATAAAAGATTAAAGTTTTTAAATCGTGCATCCAAAAAATTTTCAAATGCCGATACTTTAGCATTGTTTGCTGTTGGGACTTTTGGATTACATTTAATCACATTTTTTCTGCTTATATTGCTCTATGGTTCCTATTCACAGCTAAATAAAAAACCACCTCCTTCATTGGTTCAATTAGAAACAGGTAAAGGAATTAAAGTTGCACCGTTGGGAAATGTTGAACGCACTCCCCAGGTAGTATCTCGTTTTGTTTCCGATACCATGACCTTGATGATGAACTGGTCTGGAACACTACCCCCTACAACTGTTGAAGAAAACGCAAAACCAATCAAGGACAAGGGTATAGACATTGGAGAGCGAGGATTAAGAGGAAATAAAATTACTTCAGGAGCATGGCAAGCATCTTATGCATTATCAGAAGACTTTCGTAAAGAATTTCTCAAAAAGCTTGCGTCAATGACACCGCAAGGAGTTTTTAAAGGTACAACCCAAGTTGTTTTAATACCACTATCAATTCAATCTCCTATCAAAATAGGTGAAGGTAAATGGAAAGTAAAAATGATTGCTAATTTAAATGTTTTTGACCAAAGTAATAGTATGGGGGAAGTCATTCCTTTTAATAAAGAGATATTTGTTAGAGCAGTTGTTGCTCCAACGGAACCTATAAATACCAGTGATTTAGCTGCTGTTATTTATCAGGTGCGTGCTAGTGGATTAGAAATTTATGCGATGAGGGATTTACAAGAGGAAAACTTATAATGGATGAGCAGCCATATCAAAATCATGAAACAGAATCGGATAAAACCGATAGTGATTGGAATGAAGTAAGCTTCGGGAAACTGCTTGGATTTCAAGACGATAATCAATCACATTTGGAAGAAGGAACTGCTTCCATTCAAGATAGTAATCCCGAAGTTTCAAACAATCAAGCTGACGCTACAAATCCGATTGCAACTCATGAATTATTTGACTCTCCACATGAGGGGAAAACTCAACCGAATTTCTATAGCAATCCTTTCGCTAAATTTGGCGCAGTCGGTTTAGTAATGCTTGTTGTATTCGGCTCGGCTGCGACAGTTCTAAACAGCATTATGTCAGGTAGTCTTAAAACTGCACCAACAACAGAATACTCAAAACAATCCAAACCCAAGGTAGAAATTGCTGATAATCCACAGGAAAGAGAAACGGGAAAATTAAAAGCAGAATTAGCACTATCAACTCAAGCTGAAAAAATTAAATCTATTGAAGGTACTAAAAGCCCTAAAACGGCTGTAAGCAAACCAAAACCCAAAGTTAAACCAACTATTGAACCTTCTATAAAAACTAACATTAGACCAACTCCAACAAGAGAATATTCTACACCCGTCAGAACTAAAATAGTTTCAAGACCGCCACGACCGACACGAGTTCCATATATACCTCGTCCGAAACCACAACCATTACCTGTAAGTTATAGTCCCCCTAGAGTTCCACAAATACCGAAATTTCAACCGACTGCAAATAGAATAAGTAAACCAACTGCACCCAAACTTGAAGAAAAAATTGACCCGATGGAAGAATGGACTAAAATTAGTCGTTTGGGAAGCTATGGTTCAAGCGTAATTACTGCAAATTCTGATAAGCAAGCCTCGGAAAGTACGCTTGATAACACTATACAAGAAGAAGCAAAACAAATAATCCCCTCTGCAACTTTAGTAAAAGCAGCGGATTATACAACTCAAATATCAAACAATAATGAGCTAGAACCGCTTCATACCGAAGAAGCTGCAATTATTGGGTATGAAAATAATTATCAATTGCAGGTGGGGGAATCTGGTGATGGAAAGTTATTAACCCCTTTAATTTGGAGTAAACATCAAAGCAAAAATTCTTTTCAACAATCTAAAAATAAGTCAAAAAGCGAAAGTTTTGTAATCGAACTGGAACAACCATTAAATACACAAGACGGTTTTGTTGTTTTACCAAAAGGTTCTCAAGTTGTAGCTCAAATTAACAACGTTAATCAAGGGGGACTCGTTGAACTACAAGCAACACAAGTTTTAATCAACGGACAAGAATACATTCTTCCACCAAATGCGATCGCCATTCGTGGTGACGAGGGAAAACCTTTAGTAGCATCTCGTTTAAACAGTAAAAAGGGAGAAATTGCGCGACGAGATGCACAAACTTTTGCTGTAGGTTCTTTAGCGAAAGTAGGTAAAGTCCTCAACCAGCCAAAGGAACAACAAATATCAACGAGCAGCGGGTTTGGTGGTACTAATTCTTTCTCTTCTGTTAGAAGAGGTCGAGAAAATATTTTAGGAGCGGTTTTAGAGGGAGGATTTGAACCGCTAACTCAACAAATTCTTAAACGTAATCAGCAAGCACTACAAGAGCTACAGCAACAAGAAGATGTTTGGTATGTCAAAGCAGGTACGAATGTACAAGTCTTTGTTAATCAATCTTTTCAATTTTAGTAATCGTTTTTAGATGATGAGTAAGCAATATTCAATTATAAAAGGATTTATTGTTATTTGTTCTTTAACGCTTCCTTACTTCAATTTATCACCAGCCATTGCAAGTGAAGTAAAGCAAAGCGTGAAACAAATAACTCAACAAGTTGCTACTGGTAACAGTTCTTCAAGTATACCTAAAATTGAACTATCGCCAGGGTATGGAGTAAATATATCTTTCATTAGGAGTGATGAAATAGTAGAGAAGGTTTGGCTAGATAATCCGACATTCGCATCTTTAGATGTTGATGGCTGCTTATCTGTAGAGGGAAAAGAATGCGACCCGCAAGGAGCAACGGTAATACATTTACGACGAATTAATCCATTAAAAGTAAGACAATTACCATTATCTAATACTAGCTTATTAACTGTAATTGCAAAAGGTAAATCGGGAAGAAAGGTATATTTATTTAAAGTGGCAATGGGAGATAAAACCCCTACTTTCCATACTCTATAAATCATACCTGATATCAAAATATCTCCCGAAACAACTCAATTCTCTAACATCAAAAATAATCAAGAATTGCAGCTTCTGAGTAGAGGGTTAAAACTTGTTAGTAAAAGAGGCTTGATTCATAGAGAATCCCGTTTGTGGTCAAGAATAGCGAACTTCTTAGTCAAGGTAGAAATGGGAGAATCTGTAGATAACGCCGCTCGTAAAAGTGGGATTTCAATGCGGTTAGTTAATCGCTTAATTGAACTCGGAAGCAAATATAATTCGTAATTCGTAATTCGTAATTCGTAATTTATGGTTCGTAGCTAGTGAATATCATGAAAATTTATAAAAAGCGTTCAATCAGAAGTTGTGGATTAAGTTTATCAATATTGATTTGTGGTGCTGTTATTATTATATCGCAACAGAAATCTGTATCAAACCCTCCATCCGCACAAACAGAAGTTCCTACAATTAATTGGGAAAATACTCGTTTACCAGATTGGAATCAAATTACATTTTCTAAAATGCCAGCCATTACTGAATCTGGTTCATTTCAAGCACCTGGAAATGTTTCTCAGAAGTTAGGATATGACCCTTCTCGTAGTTGGGATGCGGGACAAAAGCCTGATGCGTTTACAATGCTGGGTGATTTTCAGGACTCTTTCAAGCTCCAAGAATTTTCACTTTTAGATATTTCTCAAATTACTGGCTCTGATATGCAAGAAATTGACTTATCGCGTTTTGGTGTCGTCAAATTTCAAACAATAGAAAGCTTAGTTAAAGCAATACCTGATTTGGAAGAATGGAAGATAAGGGATGTCAAACCAATACTAGATTTACTATCACAGAATTTATCAACATCATTTAGTTCATATCAAACTATCAGCAACTTACTTGAAAAATCTCCCCATTTGGGTAAATTAAGCTTTGAATCTTTGGACTTAGCATCTTACAATATCGATTCAATTCCAGGGTTATCAGCTACTCCTATTGCCAGCTTTGATAAATGGCAAGGAACTTATATTGATGAAATACCCGGATTGAGCGATGTACCATTTTCTCAATTTCCCAATCCTGCTAACCCTGTAGGTATGGAAGTTGGAATAGTAGATGTTGCTTTTGCGACTGACGAACAAAAACGAGATAGAACCATTTCAGGCAGTAATAAAGAAGGATTTGCGGTTCCTTGTGATAAAGACTGCGCTCATATAGAAGTATCTGGTTCTCAAGCTGTTCACGGAAAGGCTTGGGTTAGTGGTAAATACCAGTTGGTTAAAGGTGGAAAGGGAATTTTAGGTTCAGTAAATGGTGGTAAAGAACCGACAGGTAGAAATTTATTCGGTGATGCTTTTAAAGTAGCCGTTTGGGATGTGTCAGAAGTTGATGGAAAAGTTTCTCAATCTTTATTCTTCCGGGTTTGTATGAGAAATAATTTTGTTGATTTAGGATGTACCCCCTATTTTATTGGTCCGGTTCCATTCATGACTTATAGAGAAAAAGAACTCATATTTTTAGGTAGGATTGATTCTAATAAAAACTCTATGTCAATTCCTACGGGTTTAAAGAGTAGTGGATTTACTTTTGATAATTCTCCATTTATTTCTTCAACGAAGAAAAATAATGTATCTGACTTAATACCTATTACACAAAGAGATTGCAGAAACATTCATTCATCTGGTGCTAATCTCGATGCTTTAAGTTCTGCATTATTAAATGTAGAAAATAGTAGGGTGACACAGAATTCTTTATCGACCGAACAGCAATCTTCAATAGAATCAGAAACTAGTAATTTACTATCAATTACATCGCAGCAAACTGACCCAAGCACAGGTAAACCTTTTAGTGGAGATAGATTGATTGAGCGTGCAAGTCAAATGCATTTTGCTGGGGTTAATATTCCTTCTTATTCTCAAGTTCGTGATGTGAATAAGGGAATGACAGTCACAGAATATGGACAAAAAACTAAAAATAAATATAAGCAAAAATTGGAATCAATGAATTGTTTATCAAACTAATTATGCAATCAAATATATATAGTTTTTATAAAATACGACTTAGTAAAAGTAAAATTATTGTTTTAATTATATGCATAATTGTCATGACTCTAACTGTATCGACTGTATATAAAACTTTATTTAAAAATCATTCAATCACCACTTGGAAAAATGCAGATGAAGTTGTACCAAAACTTCTTCTAAAAAAGGTTGTTACTCAAAAATCAACTCGTTATCTTGATATTTCCTCAATAAGGGTTATGCGAATCCCATCCCAAGGTGCCGGTAACTTATATATTTTTGATTATGGTTCTCCTCAACTTTGTGGTTCTGCGGGGTGCTTATATTCGGTGTATGACGATTCAGGTAAGCTACTTTTAGAATTTATTGCCCATTCCCAAATTCCAAAATCACAAAAGCTAATTAAAGTCGGAGAGAATGTTAAGCAAGGCTTTCCTTGTTTGAATATTACTCAATTTACAGACACAGATAAATTATTATCTCAAACTAAATTTTGTTATCAAAACGGTCATTACGTTCGCTTAAATAAAAGTTTTATTAGTGAAAAAAATGAATAATGATTTTCTTGTGGTACAACAACCATCAACACCACCACAAAATTCCCAGTTTGATAAGTTGTCTAATTTAATGAAATCACAATCTGGGTTAGTACTGCTCGGCTGCTTTGCTAGTATTGGTATTTTCAAATTAATTTCTGGAAGTAATTATAAAGGTAAAGTAGCTACTAGCTATTGGGGTGGTAGTCGAGAAAAATCCCAAGCAGCCAAGAAAGCGAAGAAGCAGATATCTAAACCAATTCGTAATTCTGTCGGATTATATGTTGGAACTCCCCCTTACATCAGAACTGCTTTACAAAAACAATGGTATTCTCAAGGTTTACTCAATGCTAAACCAAATCTTAGTCAACAAATTCTTTCTTCCAATTCAACTCTTTATGTACCAGATGCTCAAAGAGGGATAGCTGTTATTGGTGCAGCTGGTTCTGGTAAAACGTTTTCGGTAATAGACCCCCTTAATTCGTAGCGCATTCGACCAAGGATTTCCAATGCTGCTCTACGATTTTAAATTCCCTGCACAAACTAAACGAGCTGTAGCTTATGCGATGAAGCGGGGTTATTCCGTAAGAATATTTGCACCGGGGTTTGCTGAAAGTGAAACTTGTAATCCGTTGGATTTATTGAGAGATGAAGAAGATGCCATTGCAGCAGGACAACTTACACAAGTTATTTCTCGTAACTTTGACAGAGGTGCAAATGCTAGCAGCGATAAGTTCTTTGAGGAAGCTGGAGATTCTTTGGTTGAGGGGATTTTACTTGTAACAAAGGCAATTAAAACTTTAACAGGTGAAGATAAGTATTGTGATTTAATGATGGCTCAAGCGATTTTATCATTACCAAATTTAGCAGCTAGACTCGAAGCAGCATCAAAAGAAAAACTAAAAGTCTGGACTTCCCGACCATTATCGCAGTTAATCAGCGTCAAAGATTCAGAAAAAACAGCTGCATCAATTATTGGTACAGCACAAAGGATGTTCCAACGCTTTCTCAAAAGAGATTTTGTAGGTGCATTCTGCGGTCAAACAACCCTTCCTTTGGATTTAGACGGGAAACAGTTGATTGTTTTTGGATTGGATAGAAACAACAGAGATATTGTCAGTCCACTGCTTGCTGCAATTCTTCATATGATTGTAACCCGCAATATAACTCGGACAGTACCACGCACTGACCCTTTGATTGTTGCTTTGGATGAGCTACCGACATTCTATTTACCAGCACTCGTCAACTGGTTAAACGAAGGACGCGAAGACGGTTTCGTCGGTATTTTGGGTTATCAAAATATTGCTCAACTTGAGAAAGTATATGGGAAAGAATTATCGCGAGCAATATTAGGAGGTACTGCAACTAAGTTTATTTTTAATCCCCAAGACCCCCGAATCTGCAAAGATTTTCAGCGATTATTTGGGAGAGATGGAGATTAGATTTAATTCTAAATCTCAAAGCACTGGTAAAGGAGGTGGTTCTCGTAGCAGAAACGAACATCATCAAAAGCGACATTTATTAGAACCCGCGCAGTTTGCCAAAATGGGGACTGGTAGAGCAGTAATCATTAATCCAGCTTATAGTCGTGGCACGGAAGCATACGTTCCCTTGCTCCATAAAATAAAGGTTCCCCCTAGTGATATTGAAGAAATGAATTGGTCGGAAAGTAAATGGGATTTTGTGCGGGAACGACTGGTTGGAAATAATAAAGTTAGTGTTAGCGATGAAGAACGTTCTGCACAGTTTTTAGAGCGTAAAGCATTAGCAGAAAAATTATTTCCATTACCCGAAGAAGGAGAAGATTTGGCTTCTCCAGAGGAATTAAACAACATTTTTTAAAGTTAAATAATATGGTAGAGAAAATAATTAATTTTAGTTCAGAAGTTTCAGATTTTTTATCGCAATATCCTAAATGGTTAGAAATGGTCATTGAAGCACAAGATAAACCAGTTATAGATAAAAATTATTGTCCTCATGTAATTGAAATATTTGACCAGCATGGTCTGTTGGCTGGAAAAATCAACGGATTATCCGCTTATGAATGTACTAGAGATATTCAACATAAAAGTGATTTTAATGCTTGGCTAATTGATGGAGAATTAGCTGTATTTTATGTTGGCTCTTCCTTAATTGTAAATCGTTTGGAAGCAGTAGCTGTAGTTAACAAAGGAGAGTAAATGAAATGCCAAATATATTTACTGTCAACGAAAGTGACGCAACAGCAATGCAGCAGCGTTACGAACAATTAATTGAAGTATTATTAAAAGCTGTATTGGATGTAGAACAAAATTCGGACAAACAAGGATTAAAAATATTTGATGGGGATAAATTAGTTTATGGACGTGATGAAAATCAATTTCGTGATGAAGTATCTGGTTTCTCAGGAGAGCTATTAAATCCTCAATTAATAACACAACTTCAAGAATTACGTTCAACTTCTGTTGGGGAAGTTGTAGATGGGGCTGCTAATAAGAGAATTGAATTAGATGGCAAAGTTCTCTTACAATCTGATTCGGAAGGTAAGGTAATCGTTAACAATTTTTTGGAGCAAGAAGCTGTTAAAGATAAAATTCCACAAAATTTAGAATATTGGGAAAATCTAGGTAATATTAATCAAATTAATCAACCAGAATTATCGCCCTTTGAGCCTAATCATACAAACTCACCTCCCGTTTCGGGTTCCACACGAGTAACTGAATCATTACAGTTATTAGAAGATAGTCCTTTGAAAACATTATTAAGTTCAGAAGTTGAGCAATTGAAAGCAGAAGTAAAAGCACTACAGCAAGAACGTAATTTATATCAGGAATTAATAGAACAAAGATTAAAGCAACCTCAAAATACTTCTTGGTGGCAGCAAATAGTTAATAATGCATCAACTGTAGTCTCTAGTGTAACTTCTGCTGTAAAGATAGGAATAAATGAATTTAAAGAAAATTCAAAGCAACATCAATTTGCAGCATCAATCAAAAACTTATTTCAATTACAAACTCAACCGGGAGAAAATCAGTATCAAGCGGGTGATTATCAAATATCTCGCAATGGTTCTTACTACGACGTAAAAGATTCAAGTACAGATAAACTTTTAATGCAGTTTCGGGACACTAATTTAGGAGTCAAAGTAGAAAAAAGCGATTTAGTAAACTTTGAGATTCAAGATATTAATTCCTTACAAAAATCATTACGTAAAAATGAGCCAATTCCAACATCTTTTGCTCCAGTCGGGAAACAAGAAGCCGAATATTTTGCTCGTGTTGAGAGAGTTACGAATGCACTTATCGAATATGCTACTGCACAGCAACGAGATGTAGAAATTGATGGACGATTTTCTTATAAATGGAAAGCTAGTCCTGATGGTAACGTACAAATTGAAGCGAAAGATGGACGCGGTAGTTTACTTGAAAAAACTGGTGGACAATTAACAAGTAATATGAACGAACGCGATTTAATTTATTTTGAGCAAATTTTACCTAAGTTGCAGCCAAGAAGTCAAAGACAAGTAATTGCATCTCAAGCTAATCAAGCTACCGATAACAGCTTAGAAAGATAATTTTATTATATGAAGTTCGATAATTTGAATTTATACCTAAATTCTGGTATTCCAATTGTTTGTATTAATGCTCCTTTACCAGAACGAATGAACGTATTATCCGAAATTTATATTGAATGCGCTCAAATACGAAATATTCCCCTTTATGTATGGAATGCTGGCTGGGGATGCTTCAAGAAAGTAAAATATAATTCGCATTCAATTAGGAGTTTTATTAATCCACAACCTAAACATAGTAATATTTTTACTAGTTTTGATTCTTTATTAAATAATGAGAAAGCAGGTATTTTTATATTTGAAAATCTATCATCATTAATCAGCATACATTCTCCACAAATTGTATCGTATTTAATCAATATTTACTTTGAGTTTAAGAATAGTAATAAATTAAAGTATTTAGTGATTTTATCAACTGATAATGTAGAATTACCAGAAGCTTTAAACAGTTTAATTCCTACTATTTCTTATCCATTACCTGGTAAAGAAGAAATTATTCAATTGATAGAAACATTCTTATGTGATTCACCAGGAATATTAAATAAAGAATCTTTAATCAGTGCTTGCGCTGGTTTAACAAGGGAGGAAATATCTAATGGGTTAAATATTGCACTAAATTCCTGTTCTCAATTAAGTTATGACATTTTCGTTCAACAGCTGCTTGAATATAAAATCACTCGCTTTCGCTCTTTTAATTTAAATTTTATTGCTAAACCCAGCATTCCTGATTTTGGTGGTTTGGATTTACTTAAAAAATATATACAAAATGTCAAATATGACTTTTTACCTCAAGCACGAACAGCGAAAATTCCTCTTCCTAAAGGGTGTTTATTAGTAGGACCACCGGGAACCGGAAAAACTTTATCAGCTAATGTCATAGCCAAAATATTAGGTTTTCCTTTAATTAGTGTAGATACTGCTCTTGTGATTACTGATGGTGCTATTTATCTTAAACGTTTGCTAGAAAGGGTAGAAGCTTGTGCCCCCGTTGTGATGTATTTTGATGAATTTGATAAACTTTTTGCTGCATCTAAATCTACGGGTGAAGATATCAGTTCTCGCCAAATTTTAGGAACATTATTAACTTGGTTGCAAGATAAAACAAGTGCAGTGTTTGTAGTTGCAACTCTAAACCGACTTGATGCATTACCACCGGAGTTAACTAGGGTAGGAAGATTTGATGAAATATTTTATGTTGGATTCCCCCAAGCGATTGAGCGGAAAGAAATTCTGATGATGCATCTTGCGAGATTTGATAGCCGTTATAAAAATGGCGATGTGCTTACAGAGAAAGAATGGCGAATTGTACTTAATAAAACTGTTAACTGCACGGGTGCTGAGTTATCGCAAATCGTTCAAAAAGCTGCTCGTGCTAAGTTTCATCTAGGTGAAAAGATGCAGATTGGGTTACATGAACTGTTAGAGCAACGAGAAATGATGGTTCCTTTATACGTTCGAGATACCGATAGAATTTTGGCGATCGCCAACCGTGCAAAGTATATTACTCAACCAGCATCTAGTCCTGACACGTCGGTTTTCGCTCCTGCAATCAGTAGCTTTTGGGGAGAAGTTTCCTCTTGAAATTCTGATAGACAGTTGTAAATTTGCATTTCTCAACACAAGATTTACTGTTTTCCTTTTAAAATAGCTCTTTCAATCAGCACATTAATAGCTTCTGTTGCACAAGCTTTTAAAATTGCAGTCGCCAACCTATTACCTCTATTTGCAAAATGCTCCCATATCGATAACCAATCTCGAATTAATAGTGCATACACACTTTTAAAACCTTGTTTCGTCATCACTCTGCATTCGGTGATATCCTTCGACAGATTTAAATCAGATAGGGTTCTTGCCTTCTTAGATGAATAATTAACCAACCAGTCGGGGGTCATGTCCAATGCACCTTAATCCTTCCTGGTATTCAATACGATATTCCCCAGACTGCAATACTAAAACTTGGATGCTTATATCAGCTTCTATTTCGACAGACAACGGATTAGCTATTTCTACCCAATAACGACCAGAGAAGAAACAAGGGTTTGGCGTATTACCAGATGCTGGTTTAAAATTGCATAACGCTTTAATTAAAGAATGCCATTGGGGACGAGAAAACTGCACGGGGTGTTCATCTAACTCTCCATTCTTCAATAGTGTAGATAAGTAAATTGCTGCCACAGATAAGGGATAAACTTGAACCTCTACACCATTTTCAATTTGCACTGTTAAAATCTCTAAGCTTTGCGATTCAATAAACGAGCGCACAATGTTTTTGGGCTGACCAATTAATAGTGCCATTTGACGGTCGCTCATAAATAAGGCACCATTAGGAAGTTGATAAGCTTTCCAGGAAAAATCATGGTAATGCCATGAAGTTGTTGATACTCTCGGTAATTGTTTATCACAATATTGATGAGCATTTGGGTTGAAAATTATGTTGTTTGCTTCATTCATAACTACAACTTGTTAACTGTTATCAACAGATTAAATTGAATCAAATTTTAACAATTTGACTAACGAGATTGCTGCTAATTGATGAGAAAGATATTTCTGTTTTATTTGTAAAAAAACCAGACATCTTTGTCCGGTGTTTTCGCCATTTTTGCTGTCTTCGGTTACTTTTATAAATTCATTACTTCAACAAGGGAGAAAGAGAAAATAGCGCCTTAAAAACTTACTTTGTGATTTTCCTCCCTAGTAGTTGTTATCTCCCGTCAGTTGTGAATTATAAATAGTCCTAACTTTACAGAAAATTCAAATTTGAATGTCAGTTAATTCATACTAGCTTAAAAAAATACAGGCTTCAAATAACTACAACATTTAATGATATTTTGCTGAAAAATTAAAATAATGATTTGAGTTATAAGAGACAAATTATCTACATAAAAAAGCAATTTTTTTAAATATATATACGTAGTCGATAAATATTCTCATTTGAAAAATATTCGGTTACTATGCATCAAATATACTGTCACCACATTGATACAATATACAGGTCAAGGCATCTTAACAAAAATAAATATTACTCATAGTATCTTCTATGCATTGAATAACACTTATATGAGCAACCTTTATGCTATCAATAGTTTTTCTGTAGGGCTGATAAACATATAGTGATTTTAATTACTTATTGCACTGAATTTTTACTATTCAATTAAAATTTCAATTAAATACAGCAATTATGATGTTAATAGTCTACAATTTGCTGTTTAGTTGTTGAAAACTTAGTAGCATTAGGGAGAATTTTTCCTATGGACTTAAATCTTTTTTCTGACATTTCAACAACTATTTTTGATATATTCTTGAGATATTCGGATGGTAATGTTGCATTTTCGTCATCAATGGTGAGATAAAGCGTTCTGTGTTCGTGAGGTGCATTTCTTACCATAATCTTGAGTGCATCTATTGGGGAAGAATTTAGAACTGCTGTTTCTATCAATTCGCGATTATCTCCACCTACACTCAAATGAAACCAGCCACTTGAACGTCTGCTACCAGAATGAATCGTAAACTTGTTTTCGCTGTTTTTCAAAGAATACAAATAAGCTCCTGTTGCTCCTCCATCTAAATTCCGGGCTATAAATACTGCATTGCAATTAGTCGAAGCATACAATAAACCTCGTTGTCGTAAAGTTTTCAAAAGTCTTTGGGGAATTGAATGCTCGCGATTAAGGTAGTATTCGACCTCATTAAAGTTCTTAGAAGACGCTTCGGGTGGTACGAATGTAGAGAAAGGTGTTCTTTTAGCAATACTTAGAGCGTGATTAGAAACTGTATTAAGCATACCTGTTTGACCAAATCTGTCGCGCAACCAAATTATCGCATCGTCGAGGTTACACCTATTCGCGTCCATGATCAAAGACAATGGATTATCTGAATGCTTATATTGCAAAAGTCCTAGTTCGTAAGCAATTTCAGATAATGGTATGTCCTGTCTGTACTCGTTTGTTTTAAATAGCTGTAATTCTGTTTCTATCTGCTGGCGTAATTTTTCGCTCGCAGATGCGGTTTGTTTCCATTGTGCGAGTTGTTCGAGAATTTGCGAACGCTCCCTTAGTTGATGATTAATTATTTCAAATTGTGGACTTAGTAATTCAATTATCCTTTGTCTATATACTTCACTTGATTCTTGTAGTTGTGGCTGAGGTAGACTTGGTTCCAAATCCATTAATTGAGAATCTTGATTTACTGCACTATAGTATTTTTTGACTTTAGTGTAAGTTGCAACACTTCCTTTTACACCACGGATGATTCCTAGATGTTTTACAGAAGAAGCGAAGCTATCCTGTAGCTGATACATTTTCGCTCTCGTACCGAATAAAGCCTTACAGTTAAGCTTTCCTCTTTCATCTAACGGTACGAGATAAGCGTGAATGTGAGGTGTCATTTCATCAAGATGTAACTCTGCTTTTACTATGCGATCGCCCCAGGAATTGTCTAACCATTTGACAACTGCGTCCACAAAATCGTCTAAACGCTGTTTGTCATAACTTCCACCTTCATATACTGCATTGGGGACGGAAGTATTCGGCGCTTGCACTCAGTAACATCTCTACAGCCAGAACAGCATCAGAACGGTATTTTTGAGAACCAATTTTATTTTTAACCTTTGAAACTAAATCAAGGTTGTCATAATCTCCGACTATTTCTAAGTTCTTTATCTGGAGATTAGCATTAGGTGTATATACTTCTCTTTTAGCGTGAGCTTCACTGCGGGCTAAAGCTCCCCAAGATTTTATTTTCTGGATTCGACAAATTGAGAAAGCCATATATTTTTATTTAATAAAATAATAACTATTGATTTTACTTACTGTTATCGCATTTATTGATAAGTATGCAGAATTATTGTGCAAAAATATCTAAAAATAGCCAAAATATATATCTTTTTAATTACGTATTTTTTAAACACAATAAGTAATATTTTAGTCATGCTAATTGTGTATAAAGACTGATGATTGCCATTTTTGCGACTTTTTCAAGTTAATATATCAAACACCTTTATATGGTCAAAACTGGTAATTATACATAAGCAAAGTTTTAAGATGATGTTCCTAGATATAAGCATAGAAATAAATACAGCAATACAACAATTTTAATTGATGTAAAATTAACTGTCGCTGCTTTTATACTGCTATTTTTTGACACTTTTTATCTAAGTATATTATCTTCCTTTAGTTATATTGCAGAAATTAGTATTAGTTTGCTAACAAGGTAATTAAGGTTTTTATTGAATTAATGAGAAATAACGAACAAGACGGAATATTTGAGCTATTAGCTTTGTTAATCAGATGTGCTGCGCTGGTAAACCATTATTCAGGAATAAAGAACTATGAGCAATTTAATATTTAACGTGATATCTCTTTAATATTTCTCAGCCATCATCCAAAACAAAGGTGTAGTGTGTTTCACCTTTGTAACTAATAAAAAGCTGGAATATTTTATGCCGTATTTTTAACGGTGTATTTAATATTTTCTCAAATTACCACCGAATTTAGTCATTTAAGGCTGTGTTTTATCTTTTAAATCCTTTAACCATAGTATCTAGACAGGTGTTATGAAAAGTAAACAGTAAAAAGGAATTATAAGGAAAATGGAGATGAAAATAACCGAAAACTCCATAAGTTTGATTAATAATCTACCTTTATTTTCCTTTGCTTTCCTTGAAGTTGCCGCATTAAATTAATTAAATTTTATGAGTAAAAACACTCAACAAAAAAATAATTCATCTCCCTTATTAATTCTGGCTTTGGATTTTGGAGGAAGTTCAACCAAAGGTATTTACTCGACTTCAATGCGGAATCAAACAGCATCCTTAGTAATGGAACCGGAAGTGGTAAAAATTTCAAATGATTCAGTTGCTTCTGAAGTTTTGGGTGCAACCGAACCAGAAAATGCTGCATGGGTTAATTACATGGGTGAAACTTTCGCTGTGGGATATTTGGCGAAAAGTAAGTATTATGCCAATCAGGGATTACAAGAATTAAAGTACGAACGTGCAGTTGCGAAAACATTAGCTTTTGTATGGGCTATCTCGCAGAAACTTCAGTTAGGTCAAAAATTTCGACTAGCTCTTATTTGTTTGCTGCCACCAGGAGAGTTTGAAAATCGAGGGAGTTTTCATAGAAATCTTCAAGCAATACTTGCTGGTTTCATAACTCCAACAGGTAAAATCCAGGTTAAATTGACCGAATTCAAGTGTTTACCAGAAGGTGCGGGAATATATCTTGCCTACCAGAAGAAATTAGCACAGCAAATCAAAACTAAAACTATTGCATTGGTGATGGTGGGTTATAGAAATGCATCGGTGTTAATCAGCGATAAGGGGATAGTTGCACCTGATGGAAAGACAAGCGAATTAGGAATGATTAGATTACTAGAAAAAGTTGTTGCTAGAACTTCCGGACAAAACCCTTCGCAATTAGCTCCTGCTGTAGTTGCTGCTGGTAGCGATATTTCTACAAATCCTCTTACAAAGTTGTTGAAAAGCACTAATAACGTTAATAAACGGCATGAGTTGATGCAAATACAAACAAGCATAAAACTTGCTAGAAGTGAATATGCAGCAGTACTCATAAGTTGGTTAGACCAGGTAGTTCCCCGTTCAATTGTTTCAGAAATCTTATTTTGTGGTGGAAACTGCTGACTATGTGAGGAGAGAGCTAAATTCTCATTATTCCGGAACACCTTGTTTATGGGGAGTGGGAGCAGATATTCCTGCACAACTTGATAACTTTGGTTTGGGAAGTCGTTTGGCTGATGTTTACAGCGTATTTTTATACTTTTCACAACAGGTAAGTTGATGTTAAAACAAATAGATTTCCGTTGGCGTTATCAACCGTGTAAACCAATGGATGTCCAATTAATGAGTTATATTCAGTGCAATCTGATGACTAGTAAAACTCAAATGATGCTTTTAGCAGTGCGCTCATTTTGGTTAACTCATGCTGTGGCTAATTGTTCAGATGATGAAAAAGAAGTACAGCGTATAGCTAGAAGTTGCATACAAGCTTTGAGAAAGCAGGCGCAAGAGATTGTTGAATTAGCAGGATTGGAAGATGCTCCAACATTTTTAACCCAATATCCATCAATTTCTAATTCCAGAAGCAAAGATATAGAAAATCATGTTTATGATGATGCGGGTTTGAGTAATTTCATGTAGAAACATTTTGAATCATGAGAATGTAGATACTTATGAGTTATAGAAAAATGAAACGAAAAAGAGGCAGACCTAGAAAAACTACTTTAACTCTTCGAGAAGATATGCAGATTGAAAATAATTCCGAAAAATTAAATGTGGGTAACAATGAATTGCCGACAAATGAAGAAAATTATGATTGGGATAAAGAAATTGATGGCTCGTTCGTCAACAAAGAAATTACAGAACCTCCAATCAATGGAAAACCAGAGGTAGAACTTAGTACAAGTAATGATAACAACGATGAAAAGCAGCAAACATCAACTAATAGTTTTGTGAGAGTAGAGAAGGAAAATAGTTTCAAAGAACCAACAATTATTCACATTATTGATGGAGAAAAAGGAGGATGCGGTAAATCGTTTTTTTGTAGGACGTTCATTGAATACTGTAATTCCATCGCTTACGATATTGCAATTGTCGATGCGGATATTAGTAACAAAGATATAGCTACTATTTATCCGTCGGTAGAGGTTGCTTTCTTCAGTGATGATGAAAAGCTAGCATCCAAAGCCGATAAAATATTTGATTTAGCTTTTGAAAAATCTGTACTTGTTAATCTACCCGCTCAAGTTTATTCAAATGTTACTGATTGGATACAACGTAATGATTTAGTTAATTTGGGTAAAGACAATTCAATTAAGTTTATTAAATGGTTTGTTTGTATGGGAGGGGTAGATTCTGTCAATTTCTTTCTTAAGTCGTTGAACGATTTTGGAAATGACATTACTCATGTATTTGTAAGAAATCAAGGATTATGCGACGAATGGGAGTATATAAACCAGATGCCAGAATTCCAATCGGCTATTAGCGATTACAACTTTATGATTATGGATTTCCCTAAATTTCCGTTTTGGGAGAGAAACATGATTGACCGCTTGGGGATAACTTTCGATATGGCGATCGCACATCCGGAACTGAAAGTTATTCCTAAACAACGGGTGAAAAATTTTCTTAAAAAGGCTTATGCTTCTTTAGCTGCAACGGAGTTAATTCAATGAGTGCGGGTGATGCTTCTAAAGGTACAGAAGAAAAACCCAAAACTCCCGATGAGTTACGCGGCACGAAGCTTTGAAAGGGAAGAGTGAAGAGTTTAAGCAGCGAGTGGTTGATTTCGCTTTTAGAAGTGGCTTATCAAAAGATGACCCATTATTTCTGGTACTAGTTGCTACCGGACAATTGGAAGCAATGTTACAGGATGCACCAGAAACATTAAAAGTACTTTTTAAAACTTGGAATCAAGATTTAGCCAATAACTTGGAGAAAGTAGAACAAGTTGCTGTTCAAAGACAAAAAGTAGCAATTAACCGAGCAGCACAAGCTTTGATTCATGAATCTTTGGTACGTGAAGGTCGGAATATCATCAATTCTATTTATCCGGCTGCTATTGTATTCTTTCTGATTTTTGGAGCGGGTTTTATCGGAGGAGTAACGATACCACCTTGGATTGTTGGTGTGTTGGGGAAGGGGTATACCTTAGTCAAATCTAATAATTTAACCTGGGACGAGATGAACGCAATGAAATGGGCAATGTCGAGTGAAGGTAAATTTGCGAGGGATTTAATTAATTGGAATCGCGGTTACTTGGATAATAAGGAATGTGTTAAAGATGCTCAAAAGTTAGGAGTAGTTTTATCGCAATATAACCGCAAAGCCAGGTCAGGATTTTGCACCATTTGGGTGGTTCCGGCAGATAAACGTAAATTTGGTTCTTGAACCCAAACAATAAAGTTTTAAACTAAGACGTAAAATCGTAAACTAGGTCGTAAAGTTATAAACTAATTGTCACATATCGGAATCGGGATTTGATTTGGAGAAAGAATCTTGAACTATAACTTTTGAGACTTGTTAACCGTTTTTTAGTAAAAACTCTTCTGGTTTTGAGCTAATAATTAATGTGACAGTAATAAACTTTATTGTTGGCTTACAGTTCCTGAACGCTAACAATTAAGTTGTAAATCAAGTTTTCTACTCACAACCACCAATAGTATTGGTCAGCCGGATAAAATTCTCCGGTGTAGCCATCGAAAATTAATTCTTGAGATGATTCTATATCTTCGACTTCAAATTCACTATTTATTGCAGCAGTTTTTTGAGATTTTTTCGCACTTGGTCTTTCAGCCCAAACGTGTTTATGGTAGCAACGCTTGCAAACAGTTCCATCTGAGTTTTTATAACGCCAGGTAGGATTTTTCTTGCATATTCTGCATAAAGACTGTTTCCGTCGTTTTGACTTTCCTTTTTTAGTCATTTTCCGTACATCTCACTCGAATAGAGAGCATTTGCCGTTAAATCGCATTCATGTCAAAACTCTGTGTAATATTTATCCCAATATTCCTGGGATTTAGCATTCTTTCGCGTTTCTTCTTCATCTCTTGCTGCTTCTTTTCTACGCTCTTCTATTGAGGTGTCATAAAAATCATCATAGTTCGCATACCCTTCGCTCAGAAGTTCATCGGGGGTCATAGATGAAACTATCTGATATCTACTTGTTTTTGGCTGATTACTCATTTATCTACCAACATTAAGATACTAGTCTCTATTTTAGTTGACATATAGTAACTGCGTATCACTTACCGTAAAGAAAATTTAGACTCCGCAAACTAACTATGGTTTTAAAACTCAAACACTTTGATACTAAAACTAAACAGGATACTCGAATAGAGGAAAAACTAGAAAACACTCTTGCAGAATACTTATTCAGGGATGTCAAGTTTAGTATTGGTACTGCTTATCCTGAAGCTACTACTCCCCAAGATTTACAAGAACATAACGGAATGACTTTACAATTTTGTGCGGGTAAAAGAATGTATTTTGCAAATGACCCGACTATCCGCTCTAAACTATACCCAAATCCTTCCGATGGTGCAGCATATCCTTTACCTTTTACACCCTGTCGAAGTTTTCATGAATTAGAAAATGTCAGAATTTTAGTTGTTGATGATGTCACTGGAGACAACGGTGGTGCGATTGCAAAAAGTGATGCAAAAAAAATGGTAGGTGATTGTAAAGGTTTAATTGATAAAGATTTTGCTATCTCGAATAATATTGCGTCCCGTGCTTTTCAATTTCGGCTTGGTATAAGACCTCAAGCACAAAGTCCAGTTATGAGAATTGCTAAGGGTACACTTGCACCAGTGCGATTGGATAAGCTGGGAGACTCATTTTTTACTATGGACGGTAATCTGTCCGATGGTACTCTCCGTTCAAAATTTGGTTGCGATATGGTACTAGCCACGTCTTCTTTTAAAGGAAGGAAAGGAGAAGATGCAATTCAACCTGGAAAATATACACTTTCTATTGGTTTGGGTGTGAAATCATTAGCATTATATCGAGAGCATAGTTTGGGTACTCAGTTTTTAGTCAATTATCCTCATGCAGTAAAACAAGAAATTTTACCTATTATAAAACAACAAGCAGAACAACTGGCTCAAGAGCAAAAAGACTCTTTAAAAATAGCGCAGCGATATATTGAAACTTACGAAAAACGTAAAGCTTTATGTCAACAAAATTTTCAATTAGATTTGGAACCAAAAGATTTAGATTTAAATAATCAATTTTCTATATTTGACGATTTAGATTCTGATAGAGAAGACGAAAAACATAATGACAGAGATAATGTTGATTGCGTTCAGAAAGATTTGTTGCTTTATTCGCTACTGAAAGCTGATGTAAACAATTATTGTCAGTTAATTGAACATCCAAAGATTATGAGCGAGCTTCAAGATTTTGTACGTAAACAGTGGGTAGATATCGCAACTGGACGCTCCATCAAGTTTACTTCTGGTTTAGCTCAACCAAGTTTGGAATTAAAGTGCGATGAAATATGTATACCATATTTAGATGAAAAGGAAGAAATTATAGTTACTCGTTCGCCATTAATTAATTCTAATGGTGTTATTACTTTAAAAAATAAATATTTACCTAAAATGTTAGATGGATGTGTTTATATTCATCCAAAAACAGCAATGGATAATATGCAATGTGATTTTGATGGAGATTTATTAGCATTTGCACCTAGTAAGGATTTTCCAAAATTAGCAATCGAAGTAAAACAAAGAAACTTATTAGAAAACCGTTATCCAGATATTATCAAAAAAGATAAAATACCCTACAAAGGAACTTTTGAAGAAATTGCTGTTGAAGCGATGGATAATAAGATTGGAATCATTGCTAACGAAATTCAGAAGAACTTAGCCCTACAATCCGAAATTTGTGCAATGCCTCAATCAGATAAATTTGAATATTTGAGACATTTATCGGAACATTTTAATAAACTATTACAACAACATGACCGAGGTAAACTAGCAATTCCAGATAAGATAATAGAGCAAATAATACCAGTTGCCTCAACTAATATCAATTCTATTAATAATTTAGAAATAGAGGAAAAATTACATCAAGTAAAAAAGATATTGTTTGATTGCGTTGCTCACCTGAGTAACGAACTACAAGTTGCAACAGATGGACCCAAGAGTGCTTTACGTCCTGATAATGAAATTGTTAACTATTGTCAAAAAATAACAGGTTATAAAGAAGTTGAATGGTTAGCTGATAAGAAAAATCCAGAAGCTTTTACTCTTCAAGGTATGAAAAGTAATGGTTATAGTCCTATTGACTTAATGATTCAACAAACAAACCAAATTTTTGAACAAAGCCAAATTACGGCAAGACCTATTGAGCAATTTAGAAAGTTATATCCTACTGTTGAATTTACTGATAAAATTATTAATATAGCTAAAGAAATTAAAAGTCATTATAACTTCTTAATTAAACAACGTATTCAGCTTGAAGAATCCAAGAAACCCGAACGGGGTCCGTACTTAACTATTACTTCTCCAATTACAGGAAAACAACTAGAGATTACTAATTTAATTTCATTTGATATTGCTAAGGATTTTGATTTTTGGCAGTTTTCAAAATTGACTATTGCAATAGAATCAAGAAAACCATCAAAAAATATGCCCCATATTTTTAAGGCTACTATTAAATCAAAAAAATCCGATGGTAAAGACGTAGATATAACTATTGGCACAATTAGCATGAAGTCTATCCGAGAACATAACCTAAAACCTGGAATGAAAATAAAACAAGGTAATGTTGAATTTAATTTCGGTATTAGCGATGGTATGGTTGATGCTTTAAAGCAACAAACTCTTGAATATGTTGAATCAATAAGAGAAAATACTCCTGATAATGAAAAGCTACAGCTAGCAGCTGCAATTCATGATATTAGTCATACCGAAGAAAATAAAAATTATTTAGGTCTTAAAAAAGCAGGTGTGGCTTTTGCTATATTTCCCGACGAAGTTATAGGTCAATTAAATCAGTTACAGTTTACTCAAATGAGAGTACTTGGTACTCAGTTCAATCATTATGCTGACAGAAACTTTGCTGGTGAACAAGTCCCGGTAAAATTTGAGAATGGTATTAATCCCCGTGCCCCCAATCAAACTGCGCGTTGGATAATTGTAGAAGGTAACAAGCTGGGTACTATTGATGCCTCTTCTCCTCATTTGCTGGCTGGATGTGAAGCGATTGCTGCTATAACTTCTCCTCCTAGTAAAAGCGTTATTATCACCAGCTTGAAAAATTCAGATAATAAATTACAAATTGATAACGTTAATAAATATGCTTTTAAATATCGTCAGTGGCAGAATGAACAAGCCAATATTACTTTAGTTATAGGACAAACTAACCGACATAAAGCACCAACTGTGTTTGCTAAGATAAATAATCAAATATTAGGAACTGTTAATAAAAAATCAGTCAATTTTTTACAAGAAAAACTTGCTGCTGTTGGTAAGTCAATTCAGGGATTTACGTTTTCAGGTACCTTAAAAAATGCTCCTGTTAGCTATGCGGATATTACAATTGACCCTTCTACCGTAAAGTTTCCACAAATTGAAACTACATTACAACATGATAAAAACTCGATTGAAAGTAGTAAGCCGGTTTGCACCGTTTTATTTTTTGAAGCATCTGTAGATAGTAAACTTCAGCCATTAACAGAGCAAGTAATATCTAATATGCTCCATCGAGCTGTTGAACGTGCTGCTGAGTTGGGTTATGAGAAGGTACAGTTTGTTGATGTTTCTACAAATCATACAGAGTCTTCAGCTTCAAGAACTATTAAGCAACTTGCAGCTGAACACCAAGATATAACTGTTGATTTTATCGGTAGTGCTTCTGTTGAAGATGCAATCGGATTGATGAAGGAACCATCAGATATTGCAATCGGGATTAAGAGCGCTCAAAGTCTTGGCATTATTGATTTTGTAACTGCTCAGGGAAAGGCGATCGCCACATATAATCCTCAAACGCAAAAATTTGATAGACGGAATTTACCTGCTCCGAAAAAGACTGCTGAAATAACTAAAGATATTGAACGCGACGAACGTTGAATTTGTATCAACCTATAACAACGGATTAGCGTAAAATGACAATGCTTTTTGATATCGAGCAATATCGTGCCCCAGATTCACAAAACCACAAAGGTGACTGGGATGGTGTGAAGTATGATGGAGCTTGGGATATGATGGTTCGGCTTTTCCACAAACTAGTTCTAAAACTTCTTTACAAGAAACTAGTGGTAGTAACAAAACTGATTGTTGGTATACCCCACCATCAATTGTTGAATTAGTCATACAGGTTTTAGGAGAAATAAATCTTGACCCTTGCGCGGATGATGGACGACATATAAGAGCAGCAAAGCATTATACGTTTGATGATGATGGGTTGAAACAGCCTTGGTGTGGGAAAGTTTATATGAACCCTCCCTATTCGCACCCTGGTGTTTGGATGAAGAAACTGCAACTTGAATTTGAAACGGGTAATGTGGATGAAGCAATTGCTCTTGTACCAGCTGCTACGGACACCAATTGGTTATCTCCAGTTTTGAAAACTCAACCTGTGTGTTTTTGGAAGGGAAGAATTAAGTTTTTAGGTCAAGATTACCAACCAAAATTATCTGCAAGACAGTCTCATGTGTTGATTTATTGGGGTAATAATTGGCAGAAATTCAGGGAAGTATTTGAAGACTATGGAGTGGTATATTTCCCAATTCCCCCTGTTGATAATGACCAGGTGCTAGGGGAAAATATATCACTTAATAATTCCCCTAGCACCCGGATAGAAGATAAGAGCCAAACCCTTGGTAATAGTTCATCAACATCAAATTTTTCAAATACTCAACTAAGTAATGATAATCAGGTGCTAGGGGGAAATATATCACTAACTAATTCCCCTAGCACCCGGATAGAAGGTGAAAGCCAAACCCTGGGTAATAGTTCATCAACATCAAATCTTTCAAATGTTCAACTAAGTAATGATGACCAGGTGCTAGGGGGAAATATATCACTAACTAATTCCCCTAGCACCCGGATAGAAGGTGAAAGCCAAACCCTGGGTAATAGTTCATCAACATCAAATCTTTCAAATGTTCAACTAAGTAATGATGACCAGGTGCTAGGGGGAAATATATCACTTAACAATTCCCCTAGCACCCGGATAGAAGATAAGAGCCAAACCCTTGGTAATAGTTCATCAAATCTTTCAAATACTCAACTAAGTAATGATAATCAGGTGCTAGGGGGAAATACATCACTTAACAATTCCCCTAGCACCCGGATAGAAGATAAGAGCCAAACCCTAGACAATAGTTCATCAACATCAAATCTTTCAAATGCTCAACTAAGTAATGATGGCCAGGTGCTAGGGGGAAATATATTACTTAATAATTCCCCTAGCACCCGAATAGAAGGTGAAAGCCAAACCCTTGGTAATAGTTCATCAAAGTTAAGTGATGCAAATACCCAAGTAAGTAATGATGACCAGGTGCTAGGGGGAAATATATTACCTAACAATTCCCCTAGCACCCGGATAAAAGATGAAAGCCAAACCTTTGTTAATAGCTCATCAACATCAAATTTTTCAAATGCTCAACTAAGTAATGATGACCAGGTGCTAGGGGGAAACATATCACTTAACAATTCCCCTAACACCCAGATAGAAGATAACAGCCAAACCCCGGACAATACTTCATCAAAGTTAAGTCATGCAAATACTCAACTAAGTAATGATGAGCAGGTGCTAGGGGAAAATATATCACTCAACAATTCCCCTAGTACATATCGTAAACGTGGTGAGGGCAGCGGTAATATTTCTTGGGGTTATGCAAATGCTAATAGCACTAAGAAGAAACCAGTCAAACAGCTTTACTTCGAGTGGGAGTATATGGGTAAAAGAGGAAAGACTTATGTGCGATCGCATTTCAAGGAGCAAGTTATTTCAATGAATGAAACGAAAGTTCCAGTTGTAGAGATATTGAATTTATTAACTTACAATTCAAAAGTAGCGCGTACTTTGGGTCTTAATTAATTAGTTTGATACGCCGTTTCAATAAAAGTAATACTTCTAAAATTCAACAGAAAGCAATCTGTGCTTAAACTACCTATATCCCTCCTGAAATTTTATAGAACTCCAATCAATAGTAAATTTACATTGACTCATCAATTATAGATAAATTTCCTTCTTATTGTTGGAAAAAAATATCCCTCAATATGGGATATATTATAGTATTTATAGTAACTACTGTTGGACTTTTATTGAACGTACCAGGACACTGGTTACTTCTCCTGGATTGGAAGTTGGTAACAGCGGAGTCCAATCGCGTACATCTGCATAACCAAGTTGATTTAAAGCCTCAATTGTCGCTATTACCGCTTCTTTTGAGCCAATTAGAATATGTTTAATTTTTTCTGGCTCTGGATGTTGAGATATTATTGCTTGAGGACTGGCAATAGCTTTTTCTTGATTGCTTACATCAGCTAGGAAGTTACGATATTTTGACTTCATTGGTTACTTTACCTTTAGCTTGGACAGTAAATTTCACTATTTATTCCCCGTAAGGGGTTTATTAGGAAAGGCAGTCGGCAGTCGGCAGTAGGCAGTGGATTAGAAAAGCAGGCTTTCGGGTAGCCTAAAAGGTTATTTATTACTACTGCCTACTGCCCACTTTCCACTGCCCTTTATTAGCTGCAAATATTCTGTTTCTAAAGAATTATTAGTCCTGAAATACAGTCGAAACGAACCGTCCCCATATTGCTTTAATCCTTGTTCACAGAAATGAATCTCTTGTCTTTGAAGCCATTTAATAATGCTTTCGTAATTATCACTCAAGAAAAGTGCAGGAAAGTAAATTCTTCCAGTCTTTACTCCTGTTTTTGGATGAGTAAATATTTGAAATTGCGGCTCACTTAAAACTTCAGCCATTAGTATTACCTTGTAAAATATTTATGTGACTTTGAAAGCTTGTGATAGATAAAGTTGATTTATCACAAGCTTTCCTAAAGGATTAATTAGATAGTGATTCGGAATATTTCACGAAGTTAGATATTTTCCAGTTCAATCCATGAACTCTGTCAGCAATGTTGGGCTTGTTAGATTTGCCATCACAAAGCATACAAGAAGAACATTTCACCCTATCATCTTCGGTATGACGGCAAAGGATTTCGTTTTCACTCAAAGGAGCGTCAGGAGTGATGATTCTGAAAGTTCTCCAACCTTGATTTTGAGCTATACGAGCTTCCGACTCACTCTGTACAGAAGCCATTAAATATTTTTTCCAACGTTCGTCACATTTATTGCTATACCATCTATGTGTGTAGCCAGTATGCCCGCTTGATGCTCTTATTATCGGCTCCCAGACATCAAATGGTACTGCTGTAGGGGTCGCCCTTCGGGTTCGCAGTCGCCTGTGGAGGGAAACCCTCCTGCAGCGCTGTCTCACCATAGGAACCAATTCTGATAGGATATCTATATCGTTTGATGATTTCGATTTCATTCGCGCTAAGTTTTGGATAATTACCTGCAAAGTATTTCCGGTAAATGTTATTAACAGGGAGTAGATTAACGAAGCAGGCTCCTGTTTGACTCAATTTCAATGGGCAGTCTCCGCAAACTCCTCGATCCAATTCTTTCTTTGCAGCTTCGGTTGGTACAAAATTTTGTTGGATAATCCATGATTGTAATAAGTAACCTGTCTTGCGATTAGACGTGTGGTTGACAAATCCGGTTAAGATAAGAACTATGGGAGAACCGTCAATCAAAGATGCTCCTTCCCAGACGATGTAACTATTTTTCAACATAGTAATAGCGGAAAATGATTTTGAATTTTCTGAAGCGAAAAATGGTTGAAGTGATGATGTATTTGAAATAATTTTCGACAACAAAAAGGGGAATAAAATCTGCTTTATCCCCCTTTAATTCCGTTTATAATGCCAGTATTAATTCTCAGCTTTCATTTGAGGATTAACACTTGCATTTATACGAGCAGCATATTCTCGTCTGCGCTGCCAAGATAACTCGTTTAGTACGATTAAATCTTCTTTGGTTTTACCGAATTTACGATAAGCGAATTCAAGCAATTGTTCAAGAGAATAGCGCTTTTCTTCTACTTTTCCAAAATCACTTGCGAAGCGCTCTTTAAATACATCCCAATTGAAATATTGGAAACTATTTTTAGCAAGAAGTCCACATAAGGAGCGTATTGAATAGTAGACTTTTGAGTAGAGTCTTTCTGAGTAATCGCTAACTGAGTACTCGCCTAAAACAGAATCATCAATTGCTTGAAATTTTGGTGTAGAATATTTACGTTTAGCCATGAGGTAGATTTCTCCTAATTATTTCATTGTCCTCTGAGCGTAAGCTCTTAGCCAATTACCACCAACAGGAATCATGATAATCTGACATTAAATCCTTGATTTCACAGTTATGCTGATAATCGATTTCTAACTGTTGTAAATCTGTATCTGAAACTAAATTTTTCAGTTCCTGTATCATTTCTCTCAGATGATTATCATCGCTAACACCTGAGTAGTAAATTTTGATGAATTTATCAGCTTTTGTCATGAATTGTTCGAGGTTTGTAACGAATACCTGCTCTGAATTTACTGCCTGAATCATGATTCTTTCCTATGAACTACTTGAAGCGATTTAGTACTCGTTTGGAAGCATTAAAACTTTTTCAACCAGATAGAGCTTGATGTGGTTTAACGGAAAATCTGTATATTCAATTTCTTGTCGTAATACTTCTTGATTCGTATCCCATTCACATATCAAAACACCGGAATTATCTTGAACTTGTAAATGCCAGATTTGAAATTCTTTTAACTTCGGATTTGATAGAAATTGATTTGTTTGATGTGAAGCGATTGCATCTAACAGCCAATAACAATTAGTTTCTTCGGCTAGGTATTGGATACCCTCAGCATATTTCAAGCCGAGCCAGTGTTTGTAGAGAGTTGCTGAACCATAAAATTGGTTTAGCTCGCTGGCTATTTCTTGAGGAGTTTTCATTTTTTCAAATTCCTGATTTTACGGACTTCACGTGAAGTCTTGCGGGGGAATCTTCCCCCGCAGAGCTTCACAACTTCATCGGCGTGAGCCGTAAAACGATAACTGCTGATAACAGATACCAGCAGTTGGGAAAAATTTATTTGTTATTAGCTAATTACAAAAGTTTTTATGATGTGGTTTTAATTGATTATTTATATCAATTTTTTATAAAACACGATTTTCACTTACCAATTCCGCTTAAAAGTGACTTAACTAATAACCGCAATCTGTTCATTATTAAAGATGTACCCCCATCGCTGTAAACTTTTTTAAGTTTATTCACTAGAAGAGAAAGTATTTCCATACCCGTCATATTAATATTGAGTTCAATTATGTTTTGTGACGGATTTTCCCACAGCCAAGATGCACCATTTTGATTTAATAAATGATAAATCTCTGCGCCATAATCTTGGTACAATTGAGGGTGTTCTTGAGCAATTAACTCGTAAAGATAAAGTAGTTGCTCGCGATTGCTTTGTTGCAAACGTGAATCGGAGCGAATGCGATAAAAGTAATGCAATTCGGGAATTACAACTCCCAACCATCCCCCCTCGCAGATATTAACCCAGCATTCGTAATCTTCTAAGTTTTCTGCCAATAAAGATTTCATGCCACCACTAGCAAGGTAAACGGCTTTTCGTACTACGGTACAAACACCAAGGGTGTTGTGGCAAAGTAAATAAGGAAATTCTGTATTCCAAGCTACCCAAACTTTTTCGGAATCACCAAATTCTTTAATCCAGGAAGCGACGAAACCCACATTCTCGTACTGTTGCAAAACTGATGCTGCTTGGGTGTAAAAAGTTGGAGAAACTTTATCGTCTGCGTCAAGGAAAGCAATGTATTCTCCTGTTGCAATTTCTGCCATTTTGTTTCTGGCTGTGGCTACTCCTAAGTTTTCGGAGTGAAGAATTTTTAGGTTACTATACTGTTGTTCTACTATTGCTAGAGTTTCTAAGCTTTTTTTGTTAGTACTACCGTCATTGAGAAGAATTACTTCTATATCTGCATAAGTTGAGGCAAATACAGAATTGAGCGTTTCCTGGATATAGCGATCGCAGTTATAAAAAGGAATGCAAACAGATATTTTACCTTGAATGCCGGTGCTTTCGTTTAATTTGAGAGGAGGGTATGAAATTTTACCGTGAGGTGGGTAGTTCAAGGAAGGAAAAACATTTCGTTTTTTATGTTTATCTTGCTCAATAATCTTTTGAAAATGGGTTATACGTTTGGATAATACGTTTTCATGTCCCGATTTTTCTAATATTATTCGACGTGCTTTTTCTCCTAATTCTAATATTTCAGTAGTTGAATAGTTCAGAATTTTCTTTAATTTTCTATCAAAATCGTTATTTATCTGCCAATCAAAAATTACACCACCAACACTTGTTGCTGTTTGTAACATTTCTACATGACCGACTCCCGATGAAGCTAAAATTGCTTTGCCTAAAAGCATGGATTCCAAACAAGTATTAGCATAGTTTTCCCAAAGTGAGGGAAGTACTATGCACCATGCTTTCTTGATTCGTTCGTACAGTTTTGGTTGGGGGAGAGGGGGAAGAATTGTAAGTCTACCCGAATTTATATGCTGACGATATTTTTCTGTTAAGTAAGCTTTCATGTAACAACCTTGGAGATGATACAAAGTATCGCCACCAATAGCTGTAAGATTAAAATCAACCCCTGCTTCCCACATTCGATTACAAGCTTCTAATAAGGGGATGATACCTTTTCTGACTTCTAACCTGCCAAAGTAAACTATATCTTTTGGTGTAGGTGAGGATAATGGTAATTGCTGTTTGTCTAAAAGTAGCTTCTGTGCTGGTAAAGGGATAATCTCAATATCAAGGTTGGGATTTAAAGCTGTTTTTACTTGCTTGGCAATGTACTCGGTGGGAGCAATAATTCCGTCAGCAGCGAGAGTACAAAACTTCTCCATCCTTCCTACCCAGTAGTCACTAAGATGAAATCCTGGCATTTTGCTGGCAGGATATAGCAAGTATTGGGAACTGTGTAGGTTAAGGATGATAGGTACTCCCTGCAATTCTAAGCAGCCTAATAATTTTTTCTGAAGTAAGAAATAGGCTATCCCACTATAATCTTCGCTTTCAATGGCATCAGGTTTTCCGTGAATGCGGATATAATTAATAACTTCGTTTGCTAATTGATAACTAAGCGCTCCCCAGTAACCCATTACGTTATATGGAAATGATGGATGGGTTTGGGAACGTGGATGCGTTTTTGTATTGCTAAAAAATGAAGTATCTTTAGGAGCTATTTTAATAAATTTAAGTTTATCTGTTGATTCTATTCCCGCTTTTTCGCTACGGGTAAAAACAGTGATATCGTGTCCTGCATCTGAGAACATTGTAGATGTATTGCCGACATAAGTAGCAATACCACCGGGAACTGGAGGACATTCGCTAGCAATCAAAAATAGTTTCATAAACCTAAATTTCTTCCTCAATAGTTAAGTGAAGGAAGCGCTTTAAATTAAACCATTGTTTTCTCAACTTCCAGAACTTAGATGATTCCATCGCACGTTTTTTCCAAGATAATTCGTGTCTTTCTTCTTTTAATAAACAGTTCTCTTGCCACAACTTATTTAACAGTTGTTCTTGGTGCAGATATTCGAGCGCTATTAATAATGTTTCTTCAGCCATTGCTAAGTTAACTTCTAAGTGTGGATTTAATTCCCCATTGCAATTCCAACCTTCTTCCTTCTTCTTTCTTCCTTCAACATCCGTTTTAATAGCTTCTGTAAATATCTCCTCCATTTGGTCAGCCATTTGTGCCAATGAAAATGAATCAACAACGCGCTGACGTGCTTGCAAACCAATTTTATGACGTAATTGTTGATTTTGAATCAGCGGTAGCAAGATTTGTAAATATGAATTGACTTCTTGTTCATCACTATCACCTTTAGCTACTAAAAAACCTGTTTCGGTTGTGACTAACTCTGCTTGTCCCCCCACATCAGCAGCAACAACAGGTAGCTGCATCGACATAGCTTCGTAAATTGCGAGAGAAATGCCTTCATAAGCTGAAGGTAACAGTAAAATATCTGCTGCTGAGTAAAACCCCAACATTTCGGTAGAAGCAACGCTCGAAAGTATGTGAAAGTAATCATTTAGACCCAGTTGATTGATTTTAGCCTGCATGGTGGTTAACAAGTCCCCATCACCGATTACTATGACTGAGATGCAAGTATTTATGGGTAGATTATCAATTAAAGCTTTGATAATATCAACTAAAAATAAAGGGCGTTTTTGTTCGACAATGCGTGCGGGAAATAGCAAGACAATTGTATCTTCTGTTATTTTTAGCTGTAACCGTATGTCTTTACGTTTGTGGCTGTTGTGAACCCAATATTCTGTATCTACATTGGTGTAGCAAGTTTTAATTTTTCCCTCTTTAAATGAGTTTGTACTTTGATAGTAATCGGCTAATAATTTAGAAGTAACAATTTGATAATCTAAAAATTGACTAAATTGGCAAGAAACTCTAGGATATCCGATTCCTCGCCAATTAGGGTCAAAAGTATGAGTAAAATCCATCAAAGCAATATGAGGAAATTCTTGACTTAGGAAAGGTAAAAAGTAGTAAGCAATATAGGAATTAGAGATAAAAACAATATCAATTTGTCGCGATTCTATAATATATTTTGTAAATGCTAACCAGTGACAATCATTAAGAATGTTTGGTAAATGAAAGATATCTGGAGTAATAGCATAAAAGTATTGATACCAGGGGTGGGTTGATTCTAATGTTGTGACGATTGTAAAATCATAACCGCGATTTGTAAGCAGGGAAACTAGGTCTAAATTAAACTTGTCCGCTCCACCAACCTCTAAATGAGGAAAAAAACAAAGGACACGTTTGCTCTCCTTATCGCGTTTAAGTGGATTTTTAACTGTAATTTGCTTGCGGATTTGACCGACATCGAAATTATCTCTTTTAATTTCGCTATTATCTAAACCGTTTTGAAAAAAGCTTTGATAGCGAGATTGAATTAAATTTGTAACTCGTTTTTCTTCAGGAGTATTTTTACGAGAAGTTTCTAACAAACCAGAATCAAGACGACGGTAACAATCCAAATATTCAGGAATTGTCCAACCTTTTTGGTGATTGGTTATTGCTTTTAACCACCTTTCCCAATCTTCATAAAATCTCAAGTCTTCATCAAATCCACCCAAGCTGTCAAAATCGGATTTTCGATATAGCAATCTACCCGTAACCCAATTTTGCTCTAAAAAGCGTGCGGGTTGATCGAAACCATGATTCCACCAGTATTCTTGAGTTTGAAAACCAACTGAGTAGGAATTAACAAAGGAAAACTCTGGATGTGTTTCCAAAAATAGTACGCATTTCTCGATGTAAGTAGAGTCTATCAAGTCATCTAAGTCCATGAAAAACAAGTATTTACCAGTTGCGTGGGTAATAGCTGTGTTCCTACCTGCTGCTACTCCCCTGTTAGTCGGATGCTGCAAAGTTTTAATCTTACCGTATTTTTGGGGTAAAGATTGAAACAAAGCAATCGCTTCTGGTTCGGTTGAGCGATCATCAACAATTATCCATTCAAAATTTTGGAATGTTTGATTAATTATGGATTGATAAGTGGGTTCAAAATACCTATGGGCGTTAAAGAACGAAGAAATAATTGATACAACTGGTTGACAACGTTCTGAACCATAAAATTTCCATTTCCTTGCTTGCAACACCTGGATAAATTCGCTGACAGTAGAAAAAGGTGTAACTGTAGACATAAAATAAGCGAACTGTTAGGATTTACCTCTATTGTTAGTTGCTTGCTCGCCTTAGAATCAAATTTCTAGGCTAATAGCCACTATGTATTTAAAACTACTAAGTTCTAAATGGTACTTCAGAAATATTATTTGGCAAGCATTCTTAAAATTTGTATACAATTATAAAGTATGAAAAATTACTTCATAGTTAAGAATCTTTATAAGTATAGACGCTACATTTTTTACAATGCTTGGTATGAATTGCGTTATCGCTATGCTGGTACGGGTATAGGTATCCTTTGGAATATTATTAATCCCCTGTGCGAAATTCTGATTTACACAGTTGTATTTTCTTTGCTACTCTCTCGTGGTGCGAGGGGGAGTTCTTATGCTTTATACTTGATGGCTGGACTACTACCGTGGCGGACATTTGTAGAAACTATTACTCAAGGTAGTAATGCTTTTGTGCAAAATTCTATTTATCTGCGACGTTTAGCAATTCCTTCTGAGGTTTTCGTGGCTAAAGTCACTTTAACTTCTTTATTTTTACTGTTTATTTACCTAGCTTTAGTGCTTCCTGTTGGTGTTTTGCTGGGGGAAAATTTAGGTTTTGGAATATTGCTTTTACCAGTATTGGCAGTACTTTTACACGGATTAGGTTTTGGGATGGGGTTAATTTTAGCTAACCTACAAACTCTTTTTCCTGATGTCAAGCAGATATTACAATTTCTGATTCCGCTATGGAGTTGGGTAATACCTATTTTTTATCCAGAATCTGTTATTCCCAAAAATATTTTACCTTGGCTTTATCTTAATCCACCTTATGCATATATTAAGTCAGTTCGTGACTTGATTTTAGAAAACAAAATGCCAGGATTATATGTTTGGCTAATTATGATTGGCTGGCTATGTTTATTTGTGTGGTTAGGTAATGCAATGAATCAAGCACTTCAAGATGAAATTAAAGATGTAATATGAGTGATGATATTATTTTGCAGGTGAATAACCTAAGTAAATGTTTCAAAATATATGCAAATCCTTGGCATCGTGCTAGAGAATGGTTAAATTTAGGAAATAACACTCATCATCAAGAATTTTGGTCGCTTAAAGATGTATCTTTTACGGTGAGGAAAGGTCAATTTTTTGCAATTATTGGGCAAAATGGGGCGGGTAAAAGTACATTATTAAAAATAATAACTGGGGTTTTAAAACCAACAACGGGAAGCTATAAATTAAATGGGAAAGTTCTGTCGCTGCTGGAATTAGGAACTGATTTTAATCAGCAATTGAGTGGTCGAGCGAATGCAATTTACAGTGCTGAATTGTTGGGATTCCCTAAAGGGTATGTGCAAGAAAGAATAAAAGAAATTGAAGAATTTTCAGAGTTAGGAGAGTTTTTTGACCGTCCAATAAAGTTGTATTCATCCGGGATGAAGTCAAGGTTCGCTTTTTCTTTATTTGCGTTTTTGGAATGCGATGTCCTGATTTTAGATGAAGTCTTAGCAGTTGGAGATATATTCTTCCAACAAAAATGTTATGCACGTCTTGAAGAATTGATAGCCAAGAAAATTACGATTATTTTAGTTACCCATCAGTTAGCAACAGTACAGCAATATTGTGATGAAGTTATTGTATTGCATCATGGAGAAAAAATTTTTCAAGGTGAATCGAAAAAAGCTGTTATCAAGTATCATCAACTGAGAAATAATCGGGGTAAGAAGTTATCATCAGATTTTTTTCAAAAACAGTTAGAAGCATCTTTAAATTTTAAAGTATCGGATAGTTTTTTTTGGCCCGATGAAGAAGTTTTTATTCCTGTTTCTTTTCCCGAAGCAAATTATGCTCAATTAATCCGTTACGCTATTTGTAATGCTAAGGGAGAAGGTTGTGTTAACTTTGTGCAAGGAGAACAAGCTTATTTATGTTGTGAGTTTCAACTGAAGGAAACTATTGGTGTACCAATTGCTGCTGTCACGATTACCAATAGGTTTAATGTGTTAGTTCATAGCAAATCTTCCTGTCTGCAAAAGGTTGGTGTTCCGAATCAACTTAATCAAGGAAATTATCTACGCTTTTGTCGTCATATTACCTTCAGTATCGCACCGGGTGAATATGTTCTGGGTTTTGGCTTGATGACAATGAATCCTGATGATTATGCTTGTATAGATGAACTCCCACGAGCAGAATTTAAGAACCTCATTCAACTTTGTGATGTTTATGAAAAAGTGGGAGCTTTTAATGTTTTACCTCATCATACTCTCAACAAACAATCTCACTTTGGGCTGTGTAATTTGCCGGGAGATAGTCAAATTCAAGTTATAAATATGAAGGAAGAAGGAAGAGGGAAGAGGGAAGAAGGTAATGTTATTTAAAAATGCGCGTTGTGAGTTTAACTAACTTCGTTCTTCCTTCATTTTAAAATTATGCAATCCCAATTAAAAGAATTAGTCACTCACTATCAAAAAGCCCTACTAATAAAGCACGATAACTTAGCTGTTTATGAGAAAATAGCCGAACTTTATTATCAACAAAGAGAGTTAGAGAAAGTTTTAGGAATTTTGAGAAAAGCGTTGCAAGTAGAACCAAATTTTTTATCAGTATCTCAAGTTTTCAATAAAACGCTACAAACTCTAGGCTTTCAAGGAGAAGAAAATAGAAAATTTCAAAATTTTCTTCAAAAAAAATCATCTTATGAAAGCTTTTATATGTTGGTATTAGGCTGCGAACACGTCACAAATGTCGCTGATGCTAAGACATGGAAAGATGCTGTAGCACTGGGATGTTCTTTCAAAGAAAAACGGCAATTGGATGAAGCTGTTTCTGCTTTCATTAAGGCGATAGAAATTGAACCATCCTTATCTTTACCCTATTTGATATTAGGTTACATAATCAACTATAATTTTTCCTTTCAAGCCAATCAACTAGAGAAAATAATCTCCTGTTATCGTCGAGTAATTTCAGGACGTTTAACTTCTCACCATGCTAACGTAGTTTTAGGAGATATGTTAACCAAACAAGGCAAAGTATCTGAAGCCATTACTGCTTATAAAAATGGTATTGAGAGAAAAATTGATTTAGATACAAAAATTACAGCCCAGTACATAAACTCTCCTAAAAATTATGATGTAAGTTTTTTAATTATTGGTATGGGTAAAGCTGGCACTTCTTCCCTTTTTCATTATCTATGCCAACATCCTCAAATTATCCCACCGACCAAAAAAGAATTACATTTTTTTAATATAAATTTTGACCTTGGACTTGATTGGTATTTAGCTCAATTTCCTCCTCTTCCTATACAAGGAGGTTTTTTAACAGGAGAAGCAACTCCTTGGTATCTTGGTGGTTATGAAATTGAAAAAAAAGTATCTCAGCTATTTCCTAAAATCAAGCTGATTGCCATACTACGCAATCCCGTTACTAGAGCTATTTCTAATTACTATATGACTTTCAAAATGATGAAAGAACATCGTTCTTTAGAAGTAGCAATTAACTCGGAAATTGAAATATTAACAGGTATAACAGATACTGATGACATCATTGAGAAATACTGGCAAACAGAAAAAGGATATCTTTGGTTTGGTTTATATTTTGATTTTTTCAAAAAGTGGATGGCTGTTTTTCCAAGAGAACAGTTTTTGATTTTGCGAAGTGAAGACCTTTATAATCAAACTGATAAAACTATGCAACAGGTTTATGATTTCTTAGAAATAGACAATTACTCTCTTCCAATATATCCCAAGATCAATTCGGGTTCTTATGAAAAAAATAACAATGAGTTACGCAAAAAATTATCTAATTTTTTTCAACCGCATAATAGAAAATTGGAAGATTATCTAGGTATGAAATTTGATTGGGAGTAAGATTAATATGAATGAATTAACTACTGTAAACAATAGCTTTGAAGTCAGCTTCAAACAAACAATAAAAGACAAGTTTCCCCCAACAGTTACAGCAATAGCTTTACTTGTCACAACCGAATACGAAGGTATTTTTAGGAATGGGGGAATTGGAACTTATTACCGCACTTTGAGTGAGAAATTAGCAAAAAAAGGCTGTCATGTTGTGCTGCTGCTGTGCCAAAGTCAAAAGGATTTTGGTGGAGAATCAACTATTCCCGCAGTTAAACATATCTTCTCAACTAGTGAGTGTATGAACGTACTGGAATTGCAGCCAACTCACTTGAGTGTTTTGTCACAGTTGCAGGATTGGCAATGGGTAGACTACGAAAACTACTGTGCGCTGTTTTTTACTCAGGCGATCGCCAATACTTTTCCTAACACTTATATTTACATTGAATTTCCCGAAATGCTGGGATTGGGATACCGCACCATTCAAGCCAAGCGAACAGGTATTTTGGGAGAAAATTGTGTGGTGGCTGTGACTTTACATAGCTCCCAGGAGTGGCTAAAGGAAGCTCATGGAAGGTATACGCAGTCCAATCATGAATGGTTTTGGCAGGTTAGTTATTACGAGCAATATTCCTTTGAAAAAGCTGATTTAGCCTTCTTCTTGTCACATTTTCTTAAAGAGAAGGTAGAAAAGTATGGTTGGAAAACATCTCATGCTCTGCATTTACCCTATTGTTTTTCGGTGATTGAACAACCTCTGTCAAAACTTCCCCTGAGAAATGATTTACAAAGCCTGGTTAATGAAGATAAAATTCTCCTGGTGTTTTTTGGACGATTGGAAGAGAGAAAAGGGCTTTTTACTTTCTTGGAAGCAATTGAATTGTTAGAAAGTAATCTCTCCGAAAAACTTCATATTCTTTTTCTTGGTAAAAACGTTGAACTGCAAGCAGAGGGTTTACAGGGATTAGATAGCCGGGAATATATTGAACAAAAATTGGGTTCTAAATATTGCTACACCATTGTTAATGATTTATTCAGTCAAGAAGCCATTCAGTTGGTAAGAATGTTAGGTTGTGCGATTGTTTGTCTCACCAGCTCTCAAGAGAACTTTCCCAATACAGCATTAGAAATGGGACAGTTACCCGTCAGTTTAATTGTCTCAGATACGGGTGGTTTTCGAGAAACTCTTAATTTAATTGAACGTAGCGACGGCTTGCGCTGGTTTACACCGGAAAACCAGTACTCCCTTGCACAAGCTATGACTCAAGCTATCTCAGATTATCCAGAGCAAGTCAGCGTACCAACGAAAGAATTTCTCCATTATGTCAATCTACAACTGCTCAATCAAAGACTTGGATACATGAAGCAGAGTTTTTATCAAGTGGGTGGATTAACTGCAAGTCATCCAGACACAAATGAACCTAGAAAATGGATATTGGGGATGACTTCAATGCAAGAGCAAATCTTCTTAGAGAACTACGCCCAAAATGATTATACAGGTAGAGGGGAGATTGTAGAACTAGGTTGCTGGTTTGGTTCATCAACCATTTCCTTCGCAATGGGGCTTGAGGCTAACTCCCGTGTAACTAACAAAAGCCAGCGCATTCATGCTTACGATATTTTTATTTGGTGTTCAATGGCTAATATGCCGCAAAGTGTCATCGGTACTTCGTTAGAAGGAAAGTACAAAGATGGAGATAGTTTTTTAGAAGAATACCTCGAACGAATTAATCCTTGGAATCATCTTATTCGCGTTTATCCTGGGGATCTTACAGAAACTGGCTGTAAACAAGATGAAATCGAGTGTCTTTTTATTGATGCGATGAAATCTTGGGAATTAACGAATAGTATTATCAAAAATTTCTTTCCCTATCTTATCCCTGAAGTATCTATGGTAATCCATCAAGACTTTGCCCATTATTATACTTCTTGGATTCATTTAATCATGTATCGCTTGCGAGATTATCTAGTGCCGATTGAGCATCCCTTCATTTATTCTTCCAGAGCTTTTCGCTATGTCAAACGGATTCCCGAGGAAATTTTACAAAATTCATATTCATTTGCTAGCTTTTCGGAAGCAGAAGCAGAAGCAGCTTTTGATTATTCATTGGAGATTACACCCAAGAAAATGCAACCTAATATTTTGGCAGCTAAAGTTATGTACTTTGTTCATGTTAGGAATTTTGACAAAGCTAAGTTAGAGTTTTACAAATCAACCAAACAACTTGGTGATGGTGAGTGGTTAGAGTTGGTTGAGGTTCAACAGAAAATTGCTTAGATTTATCATTAAATCGATCTACTCACTTGAATGTGACAGCGTATATGCTATCATAACTGCATGGCAATTAAAATTGTAGTTGACACTAGCGTTTTGATAAGTGCGCTTATTAGTTCTACAGGTTCTAGTCGAGAATTAATTCGACGCTGCTTGAAAGGCGAATATCTGCCTTTAATGGGAAACGCTTTATTTTCTGAGTATGAGTCAGTAATTGGGCGAGAAGAAATTCTTACTAAATGTCCTTTAACTAGTGAAGAAATTTCTGCTTTACTTGCATCATTTTTGAGCGTGAGTGAGTGGATTTCTATTTACTACTTATGGCGACCCTAATTTAAAAGATGAGGCTGACAATCACTTAATTGAATTAGCGATTGCTGGTAATGCTCAAATTATTGCCACTCAAAATATAAAGGATTTCCGCAATTCTGAGTTGTTATTTCCAAACTTATCAATATTAAAACCAGAAGAAATTATTAGGAGTTAAAAAGAATGGCTACTTTAACTATTCGTTTACCAGACGAAAAACACAACAGGTTAAAAGAACTTGCTCAAGCCAAAGGAGTAAGTGTTAATAAATTGATTGAAGAATTATCTACCTTAGCTCTAGCGGAATTTGATGGCTATACCAGGTTTAAAGCAATGGCTGCAACTGGAAATCCTGAAGATGGCTTAAGAATATTGACTAAACTTGATAATTTGTTTGCAGATTAATTGTAAGTGGGTATGCAAAATTATTTGTGTCATTGCGAGCGACAGCGAAGCAATCCCAGAGTCTTGCGGTTGCTTCGTTTCACTCGCAATGACAAATGCACAATTGATTTTGCCTAAGTACTTATTGGCTTAATAATTCAAACAACCCTTGGCTGAAGTTGCAAAGCCCGACGGTAAGAGGTAGTTGCTTCTGATAGCTGACCAATTTCAGCTAAAATATCTCCTAAGCTTTTATAAGCTAAAGCATTATCTGGATTAAGTTCAATCGCTTGACGATAAGAAGTTATAGCCTGCTCGTATTGATTTTGTTTTTCAAAAGTCTTTGCTAGTTCCAAGTAAATTTCAAAGTTCTGTGGATGAAGTTGAAGTGCTGTTTGGTAAGAGGCGATCGCATCATCAAAGCGATTTTGCCGAACTAAAGCATTACCTAGCTGCAAATGAATTTGACCATCATCTGGCTTAATTGTCAATACCTGATGGTAAAGTTCAATATCGTCGGGATTAGATGCAATGCGAGAGCGATAATAATTGATTAATCCTTCTTCTCCCTGAGTTTGTTGGAGATAGGTTTTTAGTTGTACTAATTCAGTTTGGGTGGTTTGTAATTGAGATTGGGATTGTGTTAGTTTTGTTTGAGTTTGTTGTAATTGAAACTGAATTTGACTCAATTGTGTTTGAGTATATTGTAAATCTGAATTATGTTTTGCTAATTGAGTTTTAGAGGTCTTTAGTTCCGACTGGGATTGTGCTAGTTCAGTTTGTGAGGTTTGTAGTTCAGCTTGAGTGTTTTGCAGTTCAGTTTTTACTTCTTCTAGATGCGCTTGTAACTGCTCATTATCTTTTTGAGCTTGTTCTTGGATGTATTGTAAATCTTGATACCGGTCTGTTTCTGTTTTTGTGGGTTGGGTTTTTTGCTGTTGTGTTGTGGGTATTGAGCTTGGGTTTTGAGTCGTAACTAAGGAGTTATTAGTTGATGTTTGTTGGTGGAGTGGTTCGAGGACTTCGGCGATGATTTCAGGGGTTATGGGGGTCGTAGGTGTAATCCTCTGTGCTGATGAGTTTCACGCCGTTACCGTCGGGCTTCTCGCCGAGAATGTAGCGATTATAAAAGTCGTCTTGGACTTCGTAAATTTCGACAGTTTGGGAGTCGGGGTTGGAGCGGTAAACAAACTGGGTGGGTTGACTTTCGGGACATATCAGGCAGGTGAAGGCGACTCGTGAGGTGGTGGTAGGATTGGCGGTTGCGCCGTGGAACAGGCGCTTGTCGTAGATGATAGCTTGTCCGGCTTTGAGGGGAATATGGGTGAGGTAATGCTCAGTGACAAGTGTGGCGATGTCGTCGTTGTAGGGGAAAGGGGAGAATTGATAAAACGGGCGAGGTTGGGCATTGAGGTTGTGACTGCCTTTGACAACGTGAAGGCAACCGTTGTCAGGATCTACATCAATGAGGGGGCACCAAATCCCAAAGCCAAGGGTATGAGGTTCGGCAGTGAGGGATGGATCTTGGTGGAGGGGGGTGGTGTTGGTGCTAGAGTTGGGGGATTTTATATACCATGTGCAAAAAGCGGTTCGATAACCGGGTAGTATTCTCGCTAATTTTGGAGAAACGATATTTTTAAGTTTGTTATTAACTTCTTGTCGGTAAGATATGTCAGAAGTGTTAATATTTGTGCTGTTTTCTAAGTCAGCAATATCATCAGGAAGAGGATGAGCGCGATCAAACTCTTGTAAATCTTCCAGTTCGGCTTCACTTAAAAAACGATTTATAACTACATAGCCATGTTCTTCAAGCTCTTTGTTCATTTCTGGAGTCAAGAAATTCAATTGTTTCCGTTCTTCAGCAGCAGGAAGATTGAGTAAACGATAACGAGCTAACGCTTCTAGACAAAAACCTGTAGTCAAGGCTTCCGAACCAAAAAAGTGCTGAGTATGCTTACCACCAAACATTGCAAGTCTCTTCCAGTAACCCTCCTCCTTTTGGGTATCGAGTATAAAATTAATAGCCTTGCTGAGTGCGGGACTTACATAATTAAAATTGATAAGTGTACATATAGCCAAAGCAGTTAGAAGTTCATCACCAAAAGAACCATCACTCTTCTGAAACTGTAAAATCTTATTAATTAACAAGTTTTTAGCTGTTCCTAAAGATTTAACACCGTTATAATATGCCCTTGAGAACATATAATAAAAACTTAATTTATGAGCATAAAACTCAGTGTTTTCTTCTTCATTTCCTTTATAAACAACATCAAGCAAATATTTAATTGATTTCTGAGTTTTTGTCGTTTCACCTAAATATAGCAATACATTAGAATTAACTACGCAACAAACATCATCCTTTTCTGTTCTTTGCCAAAATTCCTCAGAATTAGATAGTGCTTTACCAAAAGTTATAAGATTTAGAAGTATGCTTCTCATCGAACGAGGTAAAATCCAAGTATAGAAAATACCGTCTTTATTGCGATTACCTAGAATAAGACCAATATTTTTGTTAAATGAAATATTATTAATTTTCAAAATATAGGATATGCAACAAATATCATCTAAATCCGGAGGTATTTTTGTGTGTTTTTCATTTTTTGAAGACCAATATCGCCATAAGTCTCCTAATTCCCTTTCTTGGATTAAAAATTTTAATCCTTTGTCTATAATTTGTTTTACTTTATTGTTTGAATCGTCAGAAACTAAGAAATTTAAAGAGTATAAAATTAAAGAAGTAGCAAAGGGAGAGCTATCAAATTTGGATAGCTTTTCAAATGAATCTTCATATGTAGGAAATTCGCCATCATCCAGTTGATTTTGACTTAAAAAATCTATGGCTTTGAATATACTCATCTCTAATTTGCTAGATGGGAATTCCATGAATGTTTGATTATTGTTTTGAGCATGATTATTTTCAACTTTATCTGTATTTATTTCTAAGCTTTCTTGCATACTAGTATTGGGATTAATCATTTTTTTCAATCTCAAAGTCAACGAATGAGCTAACACAACCAATCGTTGCTTAATAGCGAAATAAAACAGAATGATATGTAGGACGAGTAAAATTAAAAACAAAGGTTGTCGAAAGGATAGTAATGTCACTAAGCTTAGAGGTAGCCACACTTCATAAAAATCGTGCAGTAAAATATTTTTGCCAACAGATGGTGAAGGATTTAACTTGTTATATTCGGTGCTGAAAAATTGTAGTAAAAGGTAAATCGTAAACGAGACAAGAAGCAAAGGTGCAGATTGGGAAATCAACAGAACGAGTACAACTGAAAAAATAGCTTCCAGTGGAAATACAATATAATTTATCCAAAATCGCAGTGATTCCACACCAAACTTTGTAGCCAATGTCTTTATACCCGATTTCAAATCATTGTCTCTGTCCCAAATTTGATGTAACAGAATACCTCTAATTCCACACCCAAAGCCCCAAACTGTAGCAACGATTGCTAGAAAATGGCTTCCAGATTCAGACGTTGCTATTAAGCTAGAAAATACTGTAGTGATTAACAATGTAGGAATTGCGTGTACGGTAGCAGCATCAGCAACTACACCCCAAATATATCGTTCTTTGAGTCGAAGCGGTGGAGCCGGATAAATGGTTAGCAACGTGTAGATAGAACCAAGCAAAATTGCTGAAGTTGAGTTAAAGCCAATAAATAACCAAGGTATTACACCTAAAATGGCTAAACTCAAACTTAATAAAGTTTGTTGTCCTTTAGAAAGAGATGCCATTCGATTCTGCTTACCAGCCTGAGAATCTATCTCAATATCAAAGATGTCATTGACAACATGACCGTAAGCTGCGACGAAAAACATTGAAGCTAAAAGAGCGAGTAGAGTAACGATAGATTGTTGAGTAGGTGTATCTTGTATGAGGATTTCAGCGTAGGCAATAGCTAGTAATGGGGGAATTTTATAAAACCACCAATCGTTACCCCGGAGCAAGTTGAAAAATGAGAAAAACTTTTCTTTAATTCCACCTTCTTTATTTTTATTTGTCTTTGGAGCATTCATATAGTCCGCAAGTTGTCTTGGTGTTAGTGGATTAGTTTTATAATCAAAGACTCCCAAATTTATACAGTCTTCTGGCTTTTGACCTCTAATATATTGCTGATAAAATTTATCATCTACTTCAAAAAGTTGTAATTTCTTAGCAGTTTGCGACTTTCGATAACAAAAATAAATAGAACTGTTTTTGGGAGCTATGTGGCAAGTCGCTACTACTCTCTCATTAGTAAATAAGTTAGGGCTAGAGCCATGAAATAGCCGTCCATCGAATATAAGTGCTTTGCCTGTTTGCATGGGCACAGTCGTTAGATAATCCTGTTGCATCAGTGACACAATATCTTGACTGCAAGACGAGCCTGCATAAACAAAACAAGGTCTTGGACTTGAAGTGATGAGATGGCTTTTGCCAACAATTTGAAGACAACCAGTTTGCTCATCTACATCAATGAGGGGACACCAAATAATAAAAGATTTGTGTAACGTTTCATCTACTATAGATGGGTCTTGATGTATGGATACACTTGGAGAATTCAGCGATTTATAAATAAAATTACAATTAATAATTTTGTATTCTGGAAATAAAACTTCTATTTTAGGGGCAAATATTTTTTTAATTTCTTGATTAACTAGCTGACGGTATGATGTGTCTGAGCTAATATCGCTACGATATAAATACGGGGCATCCGTAATTGAGTCTTTAGGAAGAGGGAATTCGTGATAAAAATTTAAAAGCCTTTGCACTTGCTCTTTACCAAGAAAATTGACAACTGCATATCCTTTTTCTTCAAGTTCCTGATACAGACTACGCATGGGATAATTTTTTTAATCGTAATTCATGTATACGTGACTTGGAATCTTAGCATAAACCCGATTTATTCTAGCTTACTAACCTAATAAATTTAAAAAAGGCTCGTTTTGACCTTCGCTGCAAGAATTGTTCTGGAATGTGTATTTGGTTTACATCACAAGTTTTTGTTCATTTCACTAAATATTATGCACTTATACATTGGTTTCTAGTAGCGCTGTTTTCGCAAATTACAGCTTTCCGAAGACAACGCTACTGCAATTTTTTTAATAAGTTAAACAACTTATTGGACTGTTGTCTTTGTAGACGACAGCTTCTTTATCTGGATATTGCTGGGCACTGTTTTCTAAAAGGTGATGTACTAAATATGACATTTTCTATTCTCCGTTAAGCATTAACTTCGATTGCTTAATTCCGACTTTTACAATTTTTCGTGGCTGAGTATTATATAACTTCATTCCAGCTTTCCAACCGTGACGAACACCGACAATAGAATCTTGAATATATTCAAATAACAAATAATTTGAAAGATTGTGAGTAAATTTAAGGCGTAAAATTCTTAACAAACAACGATAGATAAGAAGCCCGGTGAGACGTATAGCGAATATCGGTAAAGGTATTCTTGGAAAGCCGTGCTTGAGAGCAAAGTAAGTAGTATTTTTGGCAAGGGAATACCAGCAGGTGAGATATTGCCCATCGCGACGGTTATGACTCGGTTGCACGTAATGCTCTACAGGTGCATTTACATTGCAAATCCTGTAACCAGCCTGATGCAAGCGCAAGCAAACATCTGTTTCTTCGAGAAAATACTCAAAAAACTCATCAAAATAGCCGATTTTCACTAACGCTTCTCTTTTATAGGAAGCATTGGCACCCATAATACTGCGAAACCAATTAGGCTTTGATAAATAGTCATGTTGTCTATCAGCAGATAAAACTGGTCGAGATTCACTCAAAAGACTATTAACACCGCAATCAAATTGCAAGGAAAATGATGGTTTAGTTTTATCGATAACCGCTCCACCAACACAACCACAATTAGCTCCTTGTTGCAGATGAATTTGTAAATGTTTTTCTATCCAATTGTCAGGTGGAATTACATCATCATCAAGATAGAAAATGATATCTCCAGATGCTGCTTTCAAGCCCAAGTTTCTAGCCGCACTTACATTTTTTTGGTCAATAAATATAATTTTATTGATAATACTTTTATATTCCGATAAAACAAATTCGGTATCATCAAATGTTGGACCAACAACTACAATTAACTCTTGAAAGGAATATTGCCAGCGAGAAACAGCATCCATAACGTACTGTAAAAAATGACCCCTATTCACAGTACAGATAATCACGGATACAGAATAATATACCATTACAATTTAGTTTTTAGAATTTAGCTTATAATCGGTGCCGACAGCCTCCCTTCAAGAGGAAAAATTTCAAGAAATTTCTGTCTTTACAGCAATTTTCATCATGATAGTTTGTCGTCAGAACGGTTTATATAATCACTCCGTCTCACGAATAAGTATCTATATAAAAGTATCTAATGACACGTTTTAACATTTCATCGGATAATCGTCAATATTTATTCATGTTAAAATTTCAACTTGCTACTTAAGTAGTCATTGTTTTATACTTAACATTTCAACTAACTTCAGATTATATTAATTTTTATTTAAATTTAATTATTTTTCCTTTCCACTAGCCACTTAAATTTAAGGAGCGCAACACATATTCTCAAATCAAAAGTGAAACCTTAGTATTATTATTGTGTTCAATAGAAATGAAGGAAGAGGGTTTGAGCGGTTGGAATTTAGATGAGAATAAAACCAGTTCTTAAGATTAGAAAAAATCATTAATCTTGCCTTCTTCCTTTGCACTGAAGAACGAAGTTCGTTAAGAACTGACATCTTGCACCATTTTCAATACCGCTTGGGGTTGCAAACCCCAAGCTAATAGTATAAGTCCTATAAATAGGACTGGGTAAGGATTTTAGTCTACTTGAGTAGACTTTCGCTATCAGCCTGGGATTTGCAATCCCAGGCGGTTTTGATTACTAATTGACAATGGTGCAAGATATCAGTTAAGAACAAACTTATTTTTTATTTTAAAGAAAGAATAATTATAGAATGTACAATTGCGAAATTGAGAAGCTAAAACCAAAGTCGCTGATAAAAAAACTAGGAACAACAAGTTCCAAAATGGAAGTTCCCAATCGGACAAACTTTGAAATCAACTTTAAACCGGATTTCTTAGAGAAATTTAATCCATCATCTGCAAAAGTAGCCATTCTCGTCACTAATGAATTTGAAGGTTTTTCCAAAAATGGCGGAATCGGTACTTACTATACAACCTTAAGTCAAAAGCTGGAGAAGGATGGTTGGTACGTTATACTCTTACTTTGTCAAACTGAAGAAAATTTTCAAGGAGAAGCCAAATTTCCTCATGTTGATAGCGTTTTCTCTACCCACGAAGCAGAAGGGGTTTTAAATCTCCAACCAATTCACCTTTCTATTTTGGCTCAAACCCAGGAAGACGAAATCAGTAATAGCTTTGACTATGAAAGTTACTGCTGCTTATTCTTCACTCAAGCAATTATCGCTAGCTTTCCCGATGCAGTTACTTACATTGAATTTCCAGATATATGGGGATTTGGCTACCGTACAACACAAGCGAAAAAAACTGGTTTACTCAGTAGCAGTTGTCTTATCGGTGCTACTACCCACGGGTGTTTTGAATGGTTGCGTGAAGTAAACAGTCAATACAGCGTAACAAACCCTCAGTGGTTATGGCTAGCTTACCATTACGAGCAGTATTCTTATGAAAATGCCGATGTCGCTTACTTCCCTTCCTATTTTCTCAAGTCAAAGCTAGAAAGTTATGGTTGGAAAAAACAGGGGAATCATTTACCTTATTTTGTACCGATTGTAGAATCACAAGGTGACGAAACAACAAACCTAACCTCCCTTGCTTACGAGGAAAAACCACTGGGTACACATATCGAGGCAGATCCCCCTAAATCCCCCTTCTTAAGGGGGACTTTGAATCCTATTCCCCCCTTTTCAAGGGGGGTTAGGGGGGATCAAAAATCTATAAAGCAACTCGACAAAACTTGTGCGTACACCGTAGACGAGGGAAAAGAAAAATTCCCAATTGTATTTTTCGGAAGACTTGAAGAAAGAAAAGGATTCTGCACTTTTGTAGAAGCAATCAAATTACTCAATCGGGATGTAATTAATAAAATTCAAATTATTTTTATTGGCAAAATTATTCCTTTACAATCATCGCAATATCAACATCTTGACAGCCAGCAGTACATTGAAGAACAACTTGATGGCTATGTAGCTTACAAAGTATTACCAAATTTATCCAGTCAAGAAGCGATTAAATTTGTTCGCGAGTTAAATAGCCCAATTGTTTGTCTAACCAGTCTCCAAGAAAACTTTCCCAATACGGGATTAGAAATGGGACAATTACCTGTCAGCTTGGTGGTTTCAGATACGGGGGGATTTCGAGAAACCTTAAATTTGATTGAGCGCTCCGATTGCGTGCGCTACTTTCAGCCAGGAAATTCTGATTCTCTTGCTCAAACCATAACTCAAGCTGTTGATGCTTATCCCGAAAACCCATTAATTCCCGAAGGTGAGTTTTTAGAACAAGTTAATCGAAATCTGCTTAACCAAAGATTAGAATATATGAGTCAAGTTTTTATGGAAGGTGCGCCAAAAGAACTATCTTCTCCACCAATTACTATAGCGATTGTCTGCTCGCATCCTACAACTGCTATATTAAAGTGTCTCGAAAGCCTTGCCGCTCAAACCTACAATAATTTTGAAATCATCGTTGGGTATCCAGATAAAAGCGAGTATCTACAAGAAATAATTATTCAAGCCCAAACCAAGTTTCCCAGCTGCAAATATTTAAATTTGGATGCTAGTTGGAGCTTGGGAGAAAGTTATAACTACTTGGTTGAATTAGCAGCAGGAGAATATGTTTTACAATTATCACCCGAACATATCCCCTTATCCGATACAGTAGAAAAATTTGTTACCGCTGCACTTACAGCCCAAGCAGATGCTGTTGTATCTCCACAAGTTACGGTTGGGGAAGATGGAACTAAAATTAATTTAATCGATGGTTGTTTGCTTAAGCTTTTAGAATTTAACTACAACCAAGATATATCTGCACTATATTCTCTCAAACTACTCAAAGAATTTCCCTACAGTCAGGAAAGAGGAATATTCGCGTTAAATTGGCACATCATCGCAGCGGCGATCGCCACCGGAAAAGAAATTGCTTACTACCCTTACCCCCTTTACACTTCAAGCACGCAATCGACAAACAATCCCATAAATATAGCTAAAGAGCGCTATTACATACGTCAATACTTATACCAAATTGAATCATCAAAGTGGAATCAGCGCCAGCTAAATTTACTATTAACAGGTGTCGAACAACTCCTAGAGCAGCAAGAACAAAATAAATCATTGCGCTTCACAGTGGGAAATGGCGAAAAGTTATCATCTCAATCTCAAGCTTGGATGCTAACCGCACAGCAAATTCAAGATGAACTAACTCATACTCAAGAAAGTCTAAAAAACCTTCAATCTTGGAATCAACAGCTACAAAAAGCCAAAGACTGGCTGGAGCCTCAGTTGCAAACCTGGATGCAAAAAGCCCAGCAAACTCAAGATGAACTAACGCAGACACAAGAAACTCTAAAAAACCTTCAGTCTTGGAAACTTACAGCTACAAGCAGGGAAAGATTGGCTAGAGACTCAGTGGCAAACTTGGATGCTGAGAACCCAAAAAGCCGAATTAGAATGGCAAAGGTGGCAGTCGATAGCAAGCATGATGGCAAACAGTAAATTTTGGCATCTCCGCAAAGCTTGGTTAAAACTAAAAAACATCATTAAAACCAAAATCGATCCGCTTGAATTAGCATCTCAAGTTAATTCCGAAAAAGACATTCGGGATTATGTGACTTCCGTAGCTACCCAGAAAGTTCGATATTTTCAGCCAGAAGCAGTAGAAACACCTGTAGTTTCAATTATCTCCGTGTTTTTCAACGACTATGAATTTTTTGAAACTACCTATAGAAGCGTTATTAACCAAACCTGGCAAAATTTTGAATGGATTATCGTCAACGATGGTTCAACTAACCTTGATGCAGTAGCATTCATCGAGTCGTTGCCTCAAAGAACCAAAAAAATCAAAGTTGTTTCTAACACTAACAATCAAGGTGAAGCAGCAGCAAGAAACATGGCAATTGCTGAAGCTCAAGGCGAGTATTTACTTTTTGTAAATTTAGTTGACATTATTGACCCCTTATATGTTGAGAAATGCCTGCTTTTCTTAGAAACCCATCCCGAATTTTCTTTTGTTAACTCCTATTCTGCTGTTTTTCAAGCACAAGAGTACTGGTGGAATCATGGCTTCAACAAACCAGCGAAGCTGATTCAAGACAATTTTGTCAAGGGACAATTACTTTATCGCAAAGCCGACTTTGATGAATTAGGAGGATTCGACAACGAGTTAAAGTATCGTGCAGATTGGGAACGATGGGTAAAAGCAATAGCCAATCATCAAAAAGGATGGACAATTCCCGAATACTTAGGATGTAATCGCTGCACTACCTTTGCAGCACCAACATTTGAACAAAATCGCTCAGAATCAAAACCTGCAAAAGAATTAATTCAATCTCGCTATCGAGAATTTTTTACCTCCACCCCTCCCCAAGAAATTTCCCTTAATGGTGAATCTCTTAAACAGCAACAACTCCAACTGAAAATCGATGCCCAAAACTCAATTCAGTACTCAAGTACTAACAAAAACTTATTATTTTTCTTCTCCTCGCTCAACAGCGATATCGATAAATGTAACCTGGAATTAATAACGAAGCTCGAACAGCAGGATTACAAAATTACTGCGATCGCAACAACAAAAGAACGAGCAAGCAAATCGTTTTACAATGTCACACCAGATATTTTTCACTTACCTAACTTCCTAGATGAAGCCTACTGGTTAGCATTTACCCGCTACATCATAGAATACCGCCAAATTGACACCATCATAATATCTCACGTAGATATTGCTTATTATTTCTTACCTTTACTCCGTGCAGAGTTTCCCCAGGTAGCTTTTATTGACTTGGGCTACGACAATAATAATTTTTCTAGCAACGGTAATATCAAATCAAGTCAATTCAGTAAATATCTAGATCGTCAGGTAGTATTTTCTCCATCCCTTGACAATATTGTTGATGAAAACTCAAAGTTAATTTGCTCTTCTAACGTTGAAATAGAAGCTATTTTTAATGAAGCTATCCAAGCCCGTCAAAAATCAAATCCCACAGAAATTGATACTGAATTAGCCGCTGTAGCTTTGTCGCTGGTATTGAAGTAATTAAGGAAGAAAGAAGATGGAAGAAGGAAGAAACTTAAGTCCTCAATTTATTTTCCCATGCCCAATGCCCAATGACCATTGCCCATTCTTCCTTCTTCCTTCATTTTATACTTATTCCCAATCAAACTTCATACCTAAATATTCCTCTAATTGCTGATTATAAGGGACGGAAGAAATCTACTAGCTGATGACGTAAATTATCGGGAATCGGAGAATATGAGCCAGGATTAAGATTGCGAAATTCAGGTATGTAGTTATCCTGTAAATCCAGAAAATTATAAACTTGCTTCATTGTTGCTGATGGATTTTCAAATAAATTCTCACTTTTAATAATTAAAAACTGCTCTCTTGGAAAAATATTCATCCACTCTTTTAGGTAGTAAATATATAAACTTTCTAATAAATCGGGTAATAATATATAATTTGTAAATTTTTGATATTTTTTTCGTGCAAATGATTGTGAGTCATCAGATAACCAATCAAGCCATTGATTTATAAGACTGGGAATTTTATCTATAGTCTTATTTAAGCAATTTTTTGTCACTTGTATAAGCTGCGTATATGTATAGTCTACATATCTTAACCGACATCTCTGATAATAGGAAGAGATAGCTCTATCTGCTGGATTTCTTAATAGAATAATAAATTTCATCTTGGGTAATAGAGCGAATATTTTTTGAGCTATTTTATAAGAATTAATATAAATAGGTGTAGCTTCACCAGTAATATAATTTTTGCTATTAGAAATTTGAGGAAAATGAGCAAGATAATAATCAATATCTTGTTTGAAAAAAGAGTTAAAAAAATGAAGCTCTTTGGCAACAGCAGGAAGAACTTGAGGATGGTTACTTACATAGGAATAAAGAGAGGTAGTACCGCATTTACTAAATCCAGGAATCATGAATTTTGGTTGAAGTTGTTGTCCGAAATCCCAATGCTTTTCAACCAACTGAGGATGAGATAGAAGAATTTGCTGATAGCTAGCTGCTTTATAGGAAGCAATTGCCGATCCAGTTTTACCTTGTAAAGTTAACAAAATACCTAAAACGAAGCGAGCAAAAGTAAAATTTGGTTGATTCTCAACTGTTTGATGTAGAAGTGCAACTCCTTCCTCAAGTAAACCATCATCTATTTTTTCTTCACTCCAACTCGCAGCTAGTAGAGAACACTTTAAAACCCCGTAATTTCTAAGATTATTAGGGTCAAATTGGAGGGATTTGATGTAATGAAAAGACGCTTCTTGAAATTGAAATTGGCTTCGATATATTTGTGCAAGTTTCTCATGAGCGTGGGGATTATTGTATTTAATTACTAAAGCTTTTTGGTAGTGAGATATTAGTTTATTTTGTCTGTCGCTATTGAGGTTAGTTTGAAGTAATACCAATTGTTTTTGCTCCTATGCTTCTTGCTCTGTCCGATTTAATCAAGCATTCAATTTTTCTGCATAAACTCGGATGTGGGGTTCTGCATGATAAGTAACGTGTCTTCCGGGATGAAAAATAAGTTACTGTCACGGCTGGTAAGCAGTGGGACAATGGTGAGAACGAGAGAAGTTCTTGCATCGGTGGTCTTCCTTCTTCCTTAATTTTATAATTATCCCCAATCAAACTTCATACCTAAATATTCCTCTAATTGCTGATTATAAGGACGGAAGAAATCTACTAGCTGATGACGTAAATCATCGGGAATCGGAGAATATGAGCCAGGATTACAATTGCGATATTCAGCTATGTAGTTATCCTCTAAATCCAGAAAATTATAAACTTGTTTCAATGTTGCTGATGGATTTTCAAATAAATTCTCACTTTGAATAATTAAAAACTGCTCTCTTGGAAAAATATTCATCCACTCTTTTAGGTAGTAAATATATAAACTGCTTAATAAATCTGGTAATAATATGTAATCTGTAAATTGTTGATATTTTTCTTGTAAAGATGATAGTGAGTCATCGAACAACCAATCAAACCGTTGATTTATAAGACTGGGGATTTTTTCTATAGTCTTATTTAAGCAATTTTGTGTAACTTGTGTAAGCTGCGATTTATAATATTCATAGTCTATTCTACGTCTATGAAAATAGGAAGAAATAGTTCTATCTACTGGATTTCTCAATAGAACAATAAATTTCATTTTGGGAAAAAAAGCGAATATTTCTTGAGCTATTCTAGAAGAATAAATATATCTAGGTGTTGCTTCACCAGTAATATAATTTTTGCTATTAGAAATTTGAGGAAAATGGGCAAGATAATAATCAATATCTTGTTTGAAAGAAGAGTCAAAAAAATGAAGTTCTTTGCCAACAGCAGGAAGTACTTGAGGATGTTTACTTACATAGGAATAAAGAGAGGTAGTACCGCATTTCCTAAATCCAGGAATTATGAATTTTGGTTGAAGTTGTTGTCCGAAATCCCAATTTTCTTCAACCAAATGAGGATGGGATAGAAGAATTTGCTGATAGCTAGCTGCTTTATAAGAATCAATTGCTGATTCAATTTTACCTTGTAAAGTTAACAACATACCTAAAACGACGCGAGCAACAGGAAAATTTGGTTGATTCTCAACTATTTGATGCACAAGTGCAACTCCTTCCTCAAGTAAATCCGGATCTATTCTTTCTTTATTCCAGCTTGCAGCTAGTAGAGAGAACTTTAGTTTCCAATAATTTCTAAGATTATTGGGGTCAAATTGAAGGGATTTTATGTAATGATAAGATGCTTGTTGAAATTGAAATTGGCTTTGATATATTTTTGCTAGTTTCTCGTGGGTGCGGGGATTATTGTATTTAATAACTAAAGCTTTTTGGTAGTGAGATACTAGTTTATTTTGTCTGTCGCTTTCGAGGTCAGTTTGAAGTAATACCAATTGTTTTGCTCCTATGCTTCTTGCTCTGCTCGATTTAAGCAAGCATTTAATTTTTCTGCATAAACTTGGATGTGGGGTTCTGCATGATAAGTGTTGTGTCTTCCGGGAACCTCGATAACTTCAATCCCACCCTTAACCCAATCATTCCAGCCATTGGGTTGCATCGGGTCAAAATGAGAGCCGAAATGTTGTCGATTTTCTGCCGCAGAAAAATAAATAACCCGTCCCGAATAGATTTTGGGAAGATGATTAATAATAACTTGCCAGTTGGCTTCAGAAACTTTTAAAATATTCTCAATTATATTGTCACTCAATCCATATTTTCGGAATTTCTCTCGTTTCTTCTCCTTTCCAAAAGATTGCCAACTTGTCCATCTTTGTATTTTGTCTTCGTCTGTAATTAAGGGATTTAGACTATCTGCCATAGCCACTAACAAAACTTGCTGACCCTGCTTTTCTAATTGTTGAGCCATTTCAAAGGCAATATTACCTCCGATACATACACCGCCTAGAAGATAGGGACCTTGAGATTGGACGGTTTGAATCTCCTGGATGTAGTAGTCTACTATATCTTCGATACAGGTATGGGGTGCTGCTTCACCATCGAGTCCTACTGCTTTTAGAGCATAAAGGGGACGCTCCGGATCGAGGTAACGTGCCAACTGTCCGAAACCGCCCCTACCTTTGATGGCATGGACGTAAAAGAAAGGTAGCTTGCTTCCCGTGGGGCGGATAGTAACCAAAGAACGAGAGCCGAGATTGTCCCAGTATTGTTGGTTGATTCGACGGGCAAGTTGGACGACGGTTTTGGCTTCGGCTAAACTTGCTAATGGAATTTTTAGACCGAATGATTTTTCAATTTCCGTCACCACAACTGCTGCTTTGACGGAATCCCCTCCTAACTCGAAAAAGTTGTCATTTCGCTTAACTGACTCAATTTCCAAAACCTGTTGCCAAATTTCTGCCAACAGAATCTCTAGCTCATTCTGGGGAGCGTCGCTCGGCTGACTTGATACCTTGTCTTCAATAGTCCAACTTGCCAAACTGTTTAAGCTGCCCTCCAAAAATGCTTTTCGACAAACTTGACGCTGAATTTTACCGCTAGAGGTTTTAAAAATACTGCCTCGTTTAAGCAGCACAACGCCATAAATGGGTAACTCATAGTGTTCGGCAACCCCACTGCGAATAGCACTCACTACTTTTTCAACATCCAGATTTTGACTGGCACCACGCTCAACCTCAAATGCTATAACTAATTGCTCAACTCCATCAACTTTGATGGAAAATGCAGCCCCATACCCCGGACGCAACGCCGGATGGCTCTTTTCCACCAGCCACTCAATATCCTGGGGATAGTAATTCTCGCCGCGAATGATTATCAAATCCTTGAGACGACCTGTCACAAACAGTTCCCCATCCCGAACAAATCCCAAATCCCCCGTCCGCAAAAACGGTCCCTTTCCTGTGTCTGCCAAACGCGCCCCAAAGGTTTCTTCACTCACCTCCGGACGCTGCCAGTAACCCCGCGCCATTCCCGCACTCGCCACCCAAATTTCCCCTACCTCATCTGGGGCGCAGCGCGTTAATGTTTGGGGATGAACAATCGCCACTTGGGTATTCCCTGAAAACCGTCCCGAACTCACCCACCGCTGTCCCGTCGCCGACTCGACCACGCGGTTTTGTGCCAAAGCTTGCGCCGACAGCCGACAAAACACCGGCTCCATCCCTTTCCGACTCATCGTTACCATCAGCGTTGCCTCCGCCAATCCATAACCCAAGGCAAACGCCTGACGGCGAAACCCGCAGGAAGCGAAAGCTTGACTAAATTGGTCGATAACCTCGGGATTAATTGGTTCTGCACCATTCCCCGCCGCTTCCCAACTGCTCAAATCCAGCGTCGCCCGTTCCTCCGATGCAATCCGCCGCAAGCAGTAAGCATAGGCAAAATTTGGCGCTTGGCTGTGGGTAGCACGATACCGGGAAATCGCTTGCAGCCAGCGGAGCGGCTGTTTGATAAACCCCATCGGCGACATCAAATAACAAGGCGTGCCGTTGTAAATTGGTGCGAGAATCCCTTCCACCAGCCCGTAATCGTGAAAATAGGGCATCCAGGTGACGGTGATGCTGTTGGCATCGTAACCACCCGCCTGTTGCAGTTCGGCTAAATGACCCATGAGATTATTGCCATCGAGCATCACCCCTTTGGGGGTAGAGGTGGAGCCAGAAGTATATTGTAGGTAGGCGAGAGTGTCGCCGTTGATGTCCGGTTCTTGCCATTGGTTAGCAAGGCAATCAGGAATTTTATCGGTTGCCGCCCAAGGAAGCTGGGCAAGATGTGGGATTGACTGGTCGATGTCGGCATTCATGAGAGAATAGTGAAGGAACAGCGACGGTTTGCCGTTGAGCGGTCGAACAATACTGCGGGCGGTGAAGGTAAACGAGTTATTGTCGCGGTTGGCAACCAGTGGGGCAGTGGTGAGAACCAGAGAAGCTCCAGCATCAGCAGCAATTGCTTCTAACCGAGGGAGGGTGCGTTTGAGCCGCGCTGTTAGGAGTCCGGGAGCGGGAATGGCAACGACTCCAGCGTACAGGCAACCGAAAAAGGCGGCGATCGCATCTAAGCTTTGGGGATAGACAAGTAAAACCCTTTCTCCAATGTTAAGCTGCGCTTGTAGGTAAGCAGCAATAGCTTTAGCTTTTTCGTCTAATTGCCGGTACGTCAGGCTGGTGGGTGAGGTGCCATTTTCCAGGAACGTAAAGGCGACACGGTTGGGGTGTTCGCTGGCGCGGCGTTGTAGAAGATTGACAATCGAAACTTCCCTTTCATCTCGATATTGCTGGGTACTACTTTCTAAAAGCTGATGTTCTAAATATGACATTTTATATTCCTCATTCAACATCAACCTTGATTGCTTCATTCGCACTTCCACAGTTTTTAGGTCTTGAGTATTATATAACTTAACTCAAGCTTCCCAAGGGTGACAAACACTGACAATATAATCTTGAATATATTCAAGCAACAAGTAATTTGCAAGATTGCGAGTAAATTATAAGAGTAAAATTATTAACAAGCAAACAGAGATAAGAAGTAAGGCTAGACGTATAGTTAATGTCAGTAGAGGTAAACTTCGATAACCGTGATATCAAATATTTTAGGTATTTTATTTGACGTTTAATATTTGCATGGATACTTCGTTGATAAAAGATGTTGTGAATTAGAAGTTTTGCGGATTGGCGATAAGCCAAAAGTTTAGAATATTAAGAAAGCGAATAGAGATAAAGCACCCGTTCCCAAACAATTTGAGCGAGCCGTACATCTAAACAATTTCCAAGTGCTGCTCGGCGATCGCGATTAACTCCGTTGCCGATAATATTCCCAGTGCTGCAAGATTTACTGTTTTTTCTACATACTCTTGTAAAACCGCAAAATAGTCTTATACCAGTCTGTGCATTTCTAGCATTCGTGTATTTTCTCTTCTCTTTAGCAATTAATTCTTTAATTTCTGCATCAGCTTCAAGTCTAGTGATAAGTATTTATATCACACTAAAAATATTAATTTACTAATCACCTGTTTTCGCTCTTCCCTTGTCATACCTCCAATAAGTGATTCAACGACCTTTATTTTTTCATCAGTTGTCAATTTATGTAAATGCGCTAGCGCCTCTTCACCTAAAAGTAGCTCCCTTTTATCTACAGTTTGTCTTCCATTCAAAATTGCCAGTAATTCTTCTACTGAATATTCTGTTTGAGGCGCAATCAGCGTCACAGTATCAATTGTTGGCATATGCACGCACTTTTCAATCCGAGAAATAGTTGCTTTATTTACACCAACAATTTTGGCGTATTCACGTAAACTTAAATGACCTCGCGAACGCTTAACAATCTCTCCGAATTTTTCCAAACCCAGTCGCTTACTTTTCATTCTTCGGTTCGTGTGTCAGTAAACAGGATTCAGTTCCTTCATAAATACATTAATTCGCCTTTAAGTGCAATATTGCTACACTATATAGTTGCCTTTCGCATAGTCATATATATACACATATAAACTATCTACTTAGTTTGAGTTAGTATCACGTATCAGACAAGCAATCGAGCAAAAGCTAGGGGAGTGCTTGTATCCTGGTACGTTAACTAGCCTTGGTTGAACTACGCAACCCTTTATCCCCTGGCTAAAAGCATCGGGGAATTCTTTTCTCAAGATGTTGTACGAACCGTTGATATCGGCATTTATTAAGCCAGATTTGGAACGATACAAACCACGTTTGATTCTTACACCACTTGGTTTCCAATTTGGTGGGACCTGTCCATAATTGGGAATATCATCAAGTTCGAGAAAACTTGCCTTGCTGGTATAAGATTCTTCGCGTATGTCGACTTTTATTCCCGCTAATAATCCTTTGTAAGTTAACATATCAACAAATTTTTTATGAGGCAAAGAAACGAATTTTTGATTGCTTCGTTTACCCATATTGCAACGTAATTTCCAGTCTGGATTTAAACCAATTACTAAAGTGCCGATATCCGAATCTTTGAGAGTGGAGATTAGTAATCTTGATGCTCTATGAAGGTAAGAATCAATTTGATGATTCCTTCTACGAGTCATCAATTCCATTTGATTTGACCAATCCAAACTATGTAATTTTTTGTTGATACTACGTAACTTCGAGATAAATTTGTTATAGCGATTGTTAATTGATTTTATCGGTCTGCCATTAATAAGAATCGGAACGAATCCGGGCTTATTTGAAGTTACAGCCGCAATCGTATTAACCCCTAAATCAATCGCTGCAATATAATTATTATCTGTATTTACTACATCAATACTTTGTATCCCCTCAAAATTTCGGGGTATCGGCTGTCTTGAATGTCAACTACGATAAAAAAAAGCAGCGGCGCAACTGGGGAACCGCTACGCTGATTTGACGGTACCAGGTAGGGGCAGATAGATTTTACATAGGCACAGAAAATAATCGTGCCCCCACCTGGCACTCCGCTGTCGCCGCCAAATCTTCCCCAGTTGCTGGATCTCTCGTGAGAGCAACAAATAAATAAAAATAATCAAAATCAAGAAATTGATTAATAGCGGAAGTTGCAAATAAGGTAAATTGTAAATATGCTATCAAAGTAACTAAAAAAGTTTCAATCGCTTATAAAAACTATGAAGAAATAGATGTGGTTAATCCATGCACTTTACAGTATTCTACAACCAAGGATATGAGGGTTTAGCACAGTCTTAATATACAGGGGTGTTATTGAGGCATCCATGACCAACCATAGGAATTAGAAGAAGATTTCTTCCGAATAATTGTCCCCAAAGATGGAATATTTTCAACTTGAGAAATGCGGTCACGCATATACTCATAAAAACTGATACCCAACTTACGAGTAGTGTCAACAAGGGACATAAAAACATCCCACGCTTTTGTGCCTTGTTTTGTCTGGGTTGCGTAACTGATGTTACGTCGTTGTACCATAGTCCTAGCAGCTAATTCGGCAGGGTTGTTATGCAATAGTAATTCTGGATGCTCCAACACGAGAAGCAACTCGTTTACTTTCAAAGTAGTTAATCGTTTTCGCTCATCTAACTGTTGATAACCACTTTTTTCTGTAAAAAGTGTCCAAAATTCCATTTCTAGTTCGTGAGCTTTATCCCAACTTGGAGAATCTCGATAAGATAATAATTTTCTGTAATATTCCCAGAATCTTTCTAGAAAATTATCTAAAAGTTTTTGATGGCAAGGTATAAGCGGACTTAATTTCTTATAATGTCGTCCTTCATGCACCCAACAAAGAGCCAAATCCGATGTTATTAACTTGAACTGCGGAGCATCATCGCATACTAGAGTTGTAATTACTGGTACAGTTGATTGCTGATGATAAAAAGCAATTGCTGCCGATTCATATATGCGAGAACGGTGTTGAGAACCAAGTCTACTTAAGTACTCACCAATCAAAAAATTAAACTCAGTTTCGGTAAAAGCCTTCTGTTGAGATAGTAATTTTAGTTTATTAACCCACTTAATTGGAACTTTAAAAGTCTCCAAAAGTTCATAGGTCATCTCGTTGAGAACAAAGGAGAGTTCGGTTGTGTTTTGAAATACTTTTAATACAGTCAAACGGTCTTTGTATCGCGTTGTTTGGTAAATTGTGTACAAGGGGTTACAAATCACATTTGTTGTATGGTTCACTCCTGCAACACGCGCACCTGTTTGGTCAAAGTGTTGCCAAGGACTGCTGGCTAACCCTTCCTTGTATACTTCTTCGTATTCAGCTTCAAAATATTCTTGGTTTTTAATTAATAAATTTGATATTGTTCCTGCACTAATCGAGATACCAATATCTTCTAAAAATTCTAATAACTTCCCTTGGGTCATGTTTCCACCATAATATAGACTCATGACCAAAGCTTTTACTCCTGGACCAAATTCACCTTCGTAACCTGTTGGTAGTTCCGCTAAATAAGTTTTTCCTGTTTCTGGTGAGTAGTATTTTTGCTTGCGGAACAGTATGTTATCTGGCTTAAGTAAAATGTCTTGGACTACTACTTCCTCATAACCCTTGAACTGTGCGTCTGCTGGTAATTGTTCTTGTGGGTAAACTACAATCTCTTCTCGGTTTATCTTGATAGACTCGTTTTTACTTGCTTTACTGTGTTCTTTTGCTATTTTTCGTTCTTTTTCTGATGAATAGTTTTTCTTAAACCCTTTGTTTTTATTCGCTTTGATGTCTGGTTTACCTTGTTCACCTTTTAAGCGGTTGTTTTCATCACGTAGTTTTTGATTTTCTTCTTCTAATTCTTTGATTTTTACATTTAGCTGTTCTATTAAGTTGAGTAATACTTCTACCGTTTGACGCACGTCCTCGTCTGCAATCTGTTTTGGGTCGATTGATTGCAATAATGCTGTGACTAATTTTTTAGATGATCGTTTTTGCGTCATGCTTCATATTCTACGACGCAAGGTGTACCTTTACCCCATTTTTTTGAGCGGATACAATACTTTGTTTAACTGTATAAATTACTTCAATTATATAACAACCAGTTGCTGGTATAATCCGCACGCAGTCATAATTATTTGAATGTTTGGATTGAATGCGAATGTTCGTTTTGTATAAGTGAATTATTCCATTTCTTTTCGCTTTTTTATAAGCTCTTGTGTGAGGATAAGTAACTTTATAACGTCCGGTGTTACGTGGTTTATATTTTGGTGGTTTTGGTCTACCAGTAAAACCACTTTTATCCAGTTTCCATTGTTTTATTCCCTTAAAAAAGCTTGTCCATTCTTCATTAACTGATTTCATCACCTGTTGAGCTAGAAATGCAGGTAAGTTATGGTAACAAGCTGTTTGTTTCATTAATGAGTCGATATTTTTGTGTAATTCCGTTTTGCCGAACTTAATTACACCATGACCATAAAACCATGATTGACGTTGTATATAAAGCCCTTGGTTGCGAATGATATTGGCATTCAAACAAACTTGGTCGCATTCAGACCAATATTTATGGGATTTATTTATGACGTGTTTTTCTACGAGCTGCATGGTTGTATTGCAACATATCGAACCAAACCCTATACATTAAACATGATTATTGAGTCGTAAGTACATTGCACGTAACAAAAATCATTATTAACATCCGCAGTAGTGGAGTAACGCCGATATTTGATTATATTTGTATATATTTTTTGCGAAGTTATGCAATACCCCTGCTACGTCTTTCTATATATTGACTTGACCTTTTATTAAAATATAAAAAAATAATTCTTTTCTTGCTGACAATACACCTATAGAGGTGTATCATGTTATCAACTAAATAAAAAGCGTTGAAGTCAAGAGATTTGAAATAAGTTATCACAAGGATATGCATCGTTGTGTAATAGCTACTTTTGATTGCATTACATTTTTGCGGGTGTATGCTTTGTTTTCTACTTGGATAAACAGAATATATCTATGCCTCTTGGCGCGGACTTGTTGTTATGGTTGATTACAAGAGCCAGAAAAAACTAAAAAGATATTACCCGTCTTGAATGCAATGGACGAGCTATAGGTGCTTTAACCAGTTCTAGGTTAAAAAATATGGATGATTTCAATAAATCTGTAAACTTACTATACGATGATAGGTTTGACATTCGCAATTATGTAGAGAGATTAATTCCAACTGGACAAAAAAATCGATTTGTATGCCCAGTTTGTAACGGCTCTAATCTCACAATTCAATCCGAAACTGGTGCATACCAGTGTTGGAATGGCTGTGAAGTCGCTGATATTCGTCAAGCAATCGCTCCAACTGAAAAAACTACAAATTTTCTTCACAAGTCAAAGAGAAAACCTTCCAAAGAAAAACCGAAAAAAACTATTAACATACCAAGTGGAGCGACTTTGTTAATAGCGGCGGAATTAAGCGACATTCCAAAGCCTAAACCTTTGACACCTAAACGACCAAAAGGAGTACCCCAACATTCCACCCAAACCACCTACTACTACTCCGATGACCAATGGGTAATTCGCTTTCAGTGGGAAGATAGCAGTAAGGCAAAGGGATACGATAAAACATTTCGTCAATACAATCGTTTACCTGACGGAACCGTAGAGATGAAGAAAGGCGATCGCCCCTGGATGGCTTACCGTCTTGATGAAGTTTTGGCACATATTAATGATGTAGAAGTTCCTGCCGTTCTCTGGGGTGAAGGCGAAAAATGCGTAGAGATTGCCCGTAGCGATGGCATTTTATCGTTAACGTTGCAAGGAAGCGCCTGGAATAAAGCGGATATTGTGCGCTCTCTTGAACCAATAGCTAAAGCTAATTCTCGATGCGTGCAGGTGTTTATTGCTGACACAGATGCCACGGGTGAGAAAAAAGCTAAGACTTTTAGTGATGCCTGTGCTGAGGTTGAATTACCGTGCTTGGTCATATCTCCTGAAATGTTTGAGGTAGAGGGGGACATAGAGCAAATACTTGACAGTATGGAAACCCCTGAGTTTATCAAGAGGCTGGAAGACGAGATACAGGCTGCTGCGTTCAAGAAAGAAGTCGAGGAAGGGTTAGAAGAAGAGTTAAAACAATTAAGCCCGAAAAAGACCCTGAATCAGCAAGCATTTGAGGTATTCTTCGGCGACCGTCCTTGGATATGTGCTGATAGCAAACTTTATCGCTGGGAAGGAAATTGTTACAAGTTAGTACATGATGACGAGTTAATTCCCCCGATTAGTGCATTTTGTAATCAGTTTGCAGTTGAAAAACGCGGAGAAATTATCTACCCCCATGCAAACACTCGCAGCGTCAAAGAAGTTTTAAGTTGGGCTAAGCTTCGCTTGACTGTTCCTGTTGAGCGGTTGAATCCACCCGGAATTAATTGCACTAACGGTATAGTCCGTATTAAGTGGGAGGGTAATGTACCAACTGTTGAATTACAACCTCATAGTCCAGACTACTTTTATACTTATTCGCCATTGGTTGCTTACGATCCATTTGCAGACGATACTCATTGCGATCGCCTTTTGCAGTCTCTTGACCCAGAACAACAAGAAGTACTCTTGAGAAATCTTGCTGCCTCAATCGACTTACCGACGATTCGCAGGATTCGCGGTAGGGAAGTTAAGGTACTGTTGCTCTCTGGATTAGGTAGCAATGGTAAAGATTCTTTGCGTGAAGTGGTTAGCACTATTTGGGGTGATGAGGGAATGACCTCTTGTTCCTTGGCTGATTTCGCCAGCTATGACGATGGGCGTAAATTTAGTTTAGCTCCATTGATGGCGAGTAGGATAAATTGGGCTTCTGAAAATCCCCAAACTAGCCGATTGGATAAAATCCAGGCGCTAAAGTTATTCGTCACTGGTAATAAGCTGCACGCCGAAAGAAAGGGTAAAGACCACATTGAATTTACTCCGAAAGCAACTGGGTTATTCAACGTCAATGAAGCTCCCAGTTTACAAGGAACGATGCAGGCAATTTTAGACCGCATAGCCGTCTTGCAATTCCGCAAAACCTTTAAAAGTAAGCCTGACACCAGAAATCCAAACGAGTTGTTAGCTGACCCGCGCTTTGCATACGACCCGGATTTCATTCGTACTGAAGTAGCACCAGCATTTTTAAACAGAATGCTCAAAGCGTTAGTTGACTTGTGCGCTGATGGGATTGATTACGAATGTACTGAAGATGCATTTAAAGATATTCAGAAAGCTAACAATCATCTATTCCAATTCTGTGAGGATGTTGATTTGGAGGCAATCGCCGGACAAGAATTGACAGCTAAGGAAATCTGGCAGGTTTTGGAACAGTGGTACATTGACCAGGGTACTTTAAACATTGCCGAGAATGGTAAGCGCCAATGGGTTGACCAAGCAAAGCCTGGTGACAAGAATGTTAAAGGGCTTAACCAGGTCATTGCTCGTATTTCTCAACTCTTCCCCCAAGCTAAAAGAGGGACTCGCTACTGTTCGCTTTCTCACCGCAGTGTTCCGATTCTCACTGGAGTAGGCTTTAGTAAACCTGTTCTAGAATCACCACCTCAGTCTATTGTTGCAGAGTCAGTGGCAACTCAGTCTGAAAAAGTGCCAGAGCAGTCTAAGCCCGCAGTAGCAGAAGAAGTAGCAACTCAGCTTGAAACTCCTCAGCCAAGTCAATTGACGGTTCCATCAAAACCTCAGCAATTACAAAAATTGACTGATGAAGAGTGGCTCTTTGCAGCAAATAGCTTGGAAAAAATAAATCCAGCCGAGCAATTATTATTTCGTTTGGCTAACAATTCCGTTGCTAAAAGTCATGTCACTTGGCAGAAATTCAAAGATGAATTGGGTAGTCCCTCCAAGATGCTCAAAAAAATTGAGCAATGTCGAAAAACGCCTGAACAAGAACACATTGTTGATGAGTTATATGACGGAATGTTAGCTCAGCTACTCTTTGAGCATATTGAGTTGACTGGCGATCGCACTGATTTGGAGTTAGTTCCTGACTTTATTCGCGACCAATTCAATGAGTTAGTAAGAGAATTTGAGCAGCAAAAATTCAAAAAAGGTCAACAAGTAAAGTTTGAAGGTGAATTGTGTCAAGTTTTGAGCGTAGACGGTGATTGGTTGAAGATTTTAAGCCTTAAAACTAATCGAAACTTGTTAGTTTTTACCCCAGAAGAAGAAGTACTCATACTTTCGTAAACCAAATGCTCTCACAGCAAAGTTTTGATTCATTTATTCACACATAATAGGAGATTTTATCATGTTCGCATTTCCCCGCTTAACCAAAATTGAAAGCCAAATTCAAGCATTGCAGGCTGAAGCTGAAAAGATGAGAGAGGTTAGTAATGTCGCAGATGCAGCCTTGAATGCGATTACAGATACTCACAATCAGTTGCAGGAATTGTCTGTAACCGAAGAAGAGTTGATAATGTGGCAGAACAAAGTAGTTGATGCAGTAGGTATTGTTGAGCCTGTCACTGTCCAAACAACTACTGAAGATAACAACAGGCTTGAAAAAGAAAATGAAGAGTTAAAGCAGGAGATTCAAAACTTAAAAACAAGATTAGAAGAGTTGTCCAAAACTGACCAAGTTACAAAATTACAGCAAGATTTAAAAGAAGAGCGTACTAGATTCGCCGACAAAATCGAACAAGTTTCAAAGAAATTTTTCACGATGGAGCAGGAGAATAAAGCTTTGAAAAAGCAAGTTGAGGAAACTATAGCCAATCCCGATATTCAAAAACTCCGAGATGAGAGAGAAACTTTAGCTGATAGATGTCATGAGTACCAATGTAAGTATTTGGATGCTATGGGTGATATAAAACTTTTAAAAGTAAGGTTCGGTGAGGATGAAGACTACGAAAAAGTCAAAGAACAAGCATCCACGGAGTTTAATGTAACTCCAGATAACGATAAATCCACAAAATTTAGAGTCGGAGATATTGTAAAAGTTATTGGAGAGTCTTTCACAGGTCAAGTCGGGCGGATTGTAGAGATTGATTTTTCTTTGTTTAAAGTGGCAATCCCTGAAGGAACCTTTGCCTTCTTGGCTAAAGATTTAACATTAGTTGTAGAAGGAGAGACTAAAGATGAAAAACCAGTACAAGGGAAATCAAAAGCTGAAAAGATGACTATCGAGGAATCCACAAGCTGTAACGAACAAGAAATAGAAGAGTTTTTGAAAGGCTTGGTTAAAAGTAAGAAAGCTAGGGCAGAGTTAAGCTGGGAACAGATTCGGGAAGTAGCTAGAAGAGATACTAATTTCTTCAGAACAATTCAATTGATGCCTAAAACCCCAAGACAGGGCGATATCTTCAGCGATTTGCACAATACTCGCTTTGCTGATTTGTTAGTTAACCATATTGAAAGCACTGGCGATCGCAGTGATTTTGATTGGATTCCCAACAGATTGAAGGAGCAGGTTGAATCAAGGATTGTCAATGCACCCGAACAATTAACCATACCTGCTGCATAACGTTGTATATTCAAAAATTACAGGAGTTTTAGCAGTGCAAATAGTGGAATTATTCGCGGGTGGTGGTGGAGTTGCTTGTGGAATTAAAGAAGTTAACCCGACTGCTGAAGTTTGGGCAGTGGAATTTGACCCAAACAACCCAAAGTTAAGCGAAAAGATTGCTGACAATTATCAAAAGAATTTCCCTTACCATCACTTAGTTCGTAAATCAGTGCAGCAATGTCAAGAAGAAAAATGGGCTGGATTTCCAAGGAATCCCGATTTACTTTGGGCATCTACTGTTTGCTGTAGTTTCAGTATCGCCAGGGGTAAAAAAATTGAAAAAATGACTGACTTTGATATGGCAATATCAACAATGGGAGCCGTCTTTCATTTACAACCAAAGCACTTTTTATTGGAAAACGTACCGGGTTACAAAAATTCCAATACTTTCAAATTTTTGATTTGTGAAAATCTGAAAGCAATGGGATATAAGTTTGAGTGGTCAACTTGTAGAGTGTCGTCAATTCAAAAAAGATATCGAATTATTTTGTGTGCATCAAAAACCGAGGAGTTACTTGAAGATGTAGACCTCGAACCTGTTTATAATTGGTGGGATTTAATTAAAGATGTTCACGCAGAGAACAGCGACAAAGAACCAATGCAGGTAGAATTATAACCCGAAGTCACAGCCTGTTGATTCAATAAAACTTATATCTTGCGACAGTGCCGCAATTAGCTCTGATAAAAATCATTGAAAGCTATCTGAATAACAAATTAGTTTAATCGAACACGAGGCAATGCATTCGCCTTTTCCCTGTATCAATCAATTTTTATTATGAATCTAAATCTAATAACTCACGATTGGAATGGAAGTATAATCGCGCAATTAAGCGAAGCCACAAAGATTTCAAAATATGATGTACCGAGTGGTTATGTTAACTTGACTCAAATGTGTAAGGCTTGCGAGAAAAAGTGGAACCATTATGCATCTCTTAATTCCACAAAAGCTTACTGGGAAGGGCTTTCGTTAGAAACCGGAATCCCGGTATCTAAATTGGTTATTACCATAAGAGGACGTGGCGACAAAATACCCCAAGGAACCTGGGGACATCCAGAAATCGCCATTGATTTAGCGCAATGGGTTAGCGTCGAGTTCCGCATCTGGGCAAACCGTACCTTAAGAAAAGTAATCGAAACTGAAGCAAGCTCAACTAAACTCCAAATATCTCCCGAAGAACTGATAAGAATTTATGGGAATATTCTTGCCCCTACATCCTTATCTGAGGAACTTAAAGCAACCTATCTTCTGCGAGCTATTGAAGCCCAATTCCCAGAAATATCTCCTTCTGTTCAAAAAATACTCCCAGGTATTCAACCAAAGTCGGACGAAGAATACGTATCGCCAACCAAACTCGCGCAAATCTGGAATAACCGCCACGGTACAAACATCAAAGCCTATCAAATCAACAATGCATTAGAGGAAGTGGGATTACAGACGAGTTATTACTCTGAGCGAATTAGCACCAAAACTGGTAAACTCAAGCGCACCAAATCCTATTCACCAGCTGAAAGGGGGAATGACTACAGCATATTTATATTAGACAAAGCCGGAAGCAACAAGACAGTACAGCACTTGCGATGGAAGGCTTCGGTATTACAAGAAATCGCTAAATATCTTAATGTGGAGGTAAACAAATGAATTATTAAACTCATTTTGATGGCTAGAAATAACTCAATCAATATAACGGAGTCGATAAAATTATTGAGCAGTTAAAAGATGCTTGGGCAAGTGATGCGGATATGTCCAGGATTCAACTATTTAATTTAATTGGTGTCTCTGGATTACAAAGCGGCGAAGCTTTTAAGATGGCTCGGCTAGACCATGCTTACAGGTTGAATAGCTGGATGGTTTCTCAACTTGAGGAGCCATTAACCAAAATTTATGAAGTTGCGTTCAGCTTCGCTGCGCCGAAGGCGATCGCCGCTGATGATTCCCCAATAGACAACAACTACGATGATTGGTCAATAAAGTTTCCATTGCTGTATAAGATGACTCCCGTTGAAGAGATGGAGTATCAAAGTATGGCGGCAGGTAGAGACGAAAAATACATGGGGATGGGGGTTTTTCAGACTGAAGAAGTACGGCAACAGTTTTACCGCACTGAACCGAATTTTAACATTATTCTAGATGAAGCACTGGAAATAGACGAGAACGAAGAACAGGAACCCGAAGAAGTCGAACAGAGAACTGATGGGGTAGGGATGGTATTCTTTGGTGTTAGTCGGACGGGCATTGCGGTATCAGCCAAAGATAGAAATGAAGCTATCCGCAAAGCTAGGAAGGGCAACCGCGAGACAAATGAACGCTACCGAACGCCGACAAGCAAAAGGAGAAAAACCAGGTCAACTTAAAATTCGTGGCTATGGTCCCAAGCCAAAATCCTATCGTAGTGATTCACTTCCACCACCAGAAGCGATTGCGAAAGCTAAAACAGCATTTATAAAGTTCTCAGTCCCGTCAATTAAATCGCTTAAGAACTTTTTTCTAACTATTACTTTATCTATTCTCCTTCTTTTTTCCTGTTAAAACCTGTTAAACCCTTACAAAACTAACAGTAACATCAGGTGGGCTTCGGAGACACCCAAGTTGAATAAGACTCAAGCTCTCGAATCGGATTCGAGTTCAAAGCAGGTTTACGCCTACGCTTACTTTTTTCATGAAAACGTTCTATTAGAGCCTTGATATAGGTAGCTATATTGAATCGAGAATGCCTGGTTATTTTACATTCTCTCGTAAGAAAATGTATGTGCTTCCAAGTTATCCTCTGTGGCTTCACCAAATCCGAATCCGTTTTGAGGAAGCCAGTGTAGTATTTTTTTGTGACTTTTTCGGTAAATCCCATAGCTTTACGGGCAATAACGATTCCCGCAGCCATTCCGGAGCTTAAACCGAAAACTGCCATATATTTTGCTATCCCTATAGTTGAAGTGTACTGAGGGAAAACAAATTTAACTTGAACTCCAACTTTATCGGCAGCAGACATCAACGCAACTCGAAATCCATCATATACGAGTCCGGAAAGCATACGGTTATATTTTTTAGAACCTGAATGCCTCATTTGACTTTTCTTAACCCCAAAGTCTAATCCTTCGGCAGCTATTCCACAGTTGAATAGCTGAGCTAGGTAAACGATATCAGCGGCAATATCTCTTAACGCAGCTTTTCTTTGCCCAGAAGTCCAATAAGGATTCAAGGGAAAGCTGAACATTACAAATTTACCCTGAATTTTTTGTATGTTTTTATGTCGAGAAGAAGGTAATGAAACTTCTGTTTCAACTCCTTTTAGCGAGAAAGGATTGCCGTCGTTTTTTACATAAATAACATCTAAAGATTCAGCGTTAAAATCAATTCCCAAACAACCATTTTCAATTTTATGTTGCCAAGGAACAAATTGAGCATAACTCGTGATGTGGATATACCATGAATCTTTATTCTCTCTTCTAAATATTTGAGATGTTATAGGCTTTTTATTATTAATAGCGTAAATCAAATCACGAGTTTGCTGTCCTCTAAGAGTGAAATCAAATAAAATCTTGTCTCCAAATTCTTCTTTCATAAATTTAGGAACAACAAACTCACACTGAAATTTATCTCCTTCGATATGATGAATCTTTAAGCCGCGATTTCCGCCTACTTTGTTTCCATCACCTTTGCATTGAAAATTTCCAGAGCGAGCATCTTTCCAGTCTTTTAGCCATTGGGCGTGACTATTATATCCATTGGCTTTTAAATTATGTTGAGCATTAAAAAGTTTTTTTGTTCCAAAACAAACAGGAAGTCTTTCTTCTATTTTGAGTTTATCTAACTTGATTTTTTTTATGGCTAATCTTTCTAATTTTGACTTTATACCTTTTAGAATTTTTGGAATACCCCATCTTGTTTTTATTGTTGGATTTTCAAATCTAGATCCAACGTCGGATATCATATAATCAACTTTTTCGTAACCCTTATTGATGTCCGATTCTAGTTCTTCTATTTGGTTATCTTTAGAAGCTTGTAGTTGGTCAATTGTTCCTTGAGCGTCCGACTGTAGGGTATCCGCCCAGTGCCAATCAATCTTGAACTCTTGTTGTATATCTTTGATTAGTTGTGATTTGTTTTTTCCATCTTGAAGACGACGAACGCAGGTTCTAAATATTCTTTGATAAACATCTCCCCAAAGAATTAAAGCCGGATGTACATTATTTATTTTGTTTTCAACACCAAACCTTTGGTGACGGATTTTTATGCCATCAGCATCTTTCTGCCTGGAAAAAGAATTAATAGTTAGCTTGTCATATAAACTTTTTTTCTTTTTCGCCATGTTTCCGTCACCTCCTTGTTTTTTGCTTAACTTAATGCCTGCTCTAGGTGTTCGTCAGTATAGTATCTTTGACCTGAAGGAAGTCGGTTAGCCCCATCGTTTACCTTTTCTGTCCCATAGTCGCAAAGTACGTGCCAGGACTATTTATTTTTTTGCCAAATTCTCCTGGCTTATAACGCTTTTCCATAAAACCTTTCAATTATAGTAAAATTTTAGCAGGTTTTAACAGAGAATAAACCTCCAAGGATTACTGCCTAGTCTCCATTGCTTGCAATCCATCCCGAACCCTTGTTAACTCAACGTTGCTCAACATATCCAATGTTCTGTTATTGAATCGTTTAGCCAGCATCGTATTTAATTGTTGATCACTTAAATTTTTACGACGCTTTAAACTATTGATTTCTACGAGTAACATATGTTTATCAGTCTCAGGAACTCCGACTTTTGTTGTCTGATAGTTAGCTGGTTCGCTTAATCCTAATGCTTTGCGAATATTGGAAAGCATTAACTCTTTATGCGGTCGCTCTTGCCAGTCAAATTTTATGATTGAGCGGTCATTGTAAAACCGTCCCATTACTGCACGTTCGCCAGCTTCGCAGTAAATGCCAATCACCTGACCTTGCCTCAGAGAGATGCTTGTTAAAGCTTGCAATGCAGCAGAGGTAAAAACCGTATCCCATCCAAATCTGATGATGTAATTGTGGAGAACACCATTACGAGTCGAGGATAACTCAATTTCCAATTTCTCGCTTTCTCCGAAGTTGTGAGTTGTGGTTTTCTTCCGAACTTCCTTAAGCTTGCCTCTGATAACCTTACCCGCTAAAGAAAGGTGTTCGCTATTGTCGCTTAAGATATACCAAGGAACACCTTTCTTTATATCGTCTGACCCACCACCAAAAATGTAGGTAGATTGTCTAATAGTCTCAGCATCAAATATACCCAGGTCTTGCTTTTCTCCAGCCAAGCGTTCAAGGGCGATCGCGATTCGTTCTAACAATTGTTCTTGCATTTTGCTAATCTCTTATATTTTTGTCTTAGTCCAATGAGTAAGCGAAATCCAGCCTTTTATTTATCTGAAGTGCCAAGTGGTTAACACCTTGTCTTCTTCACCAATTTGCTCAATTACCTTTCTATTCCCATCAACGAGCCAGCTTCCACCAGTACATCTTGACGGTGGCGAAAAGCTGCCAGTCTGAAAGGTTATCTTGTCGATATGATAGTCACCGATAAGAATATACAGTGCAATTTCAACCGCTGTGGCTTTACTATATTCATTCGCTCTTGAAGAAGACCAAGGACTCAGGATTTGAGCAATTCTCGTTTTTGTTGCTTTCAGTTTATTTGAAGTCATAATCAATGGATAAATATTCCATAAAAGTTGTAAAGTCTGTCAATTGTCGAAGGTGGCGCTTTGTACTTCCTTCTTGACTAACTGTGCAATGCTGTTTTCTAACTCTTGAAGAACTGGAGAAAGCACCACTGTTTTCTCAGGATGGAGAGACAGGAGTTTTTTGAATTTATTATGGGTTACTAATAAGTAGTCTATAACGTCCATCCTGGTGTCCGAAGTATGCTAACTATTTCTGCTTGAATCGATTTTGCAATATCCCATTCAATCAATTCGCCGTTTACTAAACGAGCCATGAACTTTTCAAATGGAGCTTGAATTGCGAGTCTCAGAAGTAACTTTTTCGCTGTAGCTCGAATCCATTCTCTATCAAACCAAAAGCCAATCATTTCTAACTCTTGCCTCTCTTCATTCCACTGCCACCAGAAAATATGGAACTGTTCACCCTCAACAACAGCCCCAATGATATCCTTAGCTTCTAAGTCGATTCCCAAAGCTTCACCAGCAATCATTGCTAAAAATACACGGTGGCGGTCGTCGAAGTGCTTACCTAATCTGTCAGCAAATCTCTCAGGTGCTTCTACCTTTTGTGCAATAGTCTTTTGAGCCACGATAGTCATTGAAATAAACCTCTTTTACAAATAGACGGTATGCCTTTTTTAAGTATGTGTCGCACAAAAATTATATTTGTTGATTCTGTGCGACGAATGCAGCAACATAGCATTGAACCGCAAGGAAGACTTTTCTTTTTGTTGCGAAATTCTCAATAAATTTACGCTTATAGTGTCGCGTAATAACAAAGCACAGAACAACTGTGCGCCATGCTGTAAACTCGGAAATATTTTTTACTTGACAAGCATCGCTCCAGACTTTGATCTACGATGCAAGATATGTTTCAATACACACCTATCTTGTCTTTGAGAGGAATCTCTTTCCTCGTCCCCAACGAGCTTTATTATTATGTGGAGTGTATTTTGACCTCACAATAATAGTATACACCTCTAGAGGTGTATTATCCAGATAGTTTTATAATTTTTTTTCAGATTTTTTTATTATTACCAGTAGAACTAAGTAGCACCCGCGCCAATTTAAATCCAATCGCACGCTTTTACGAGGACTGTAACCCAATAATGATTAAAGTGGCACTAGTCAAACCGCTTTTTGACCTTTTCGATATCTTTTTATTTTCAAATAAAAACTGGTACTACACTGGTAAATTAGTGATGTTGTCTCAGTTGCAGTAAGCATTTCAGTCTTTTTGCAGCTAGTAATGGTTATTGCCCATCAACCCCTCTTGAAGTGTACAATCTATACTATTATTCTTAAAAAGAGGAATTATGACAGAAGGAAAGAGGAGAACAAAGAAATTAACTTTTTGGTCAAGTCCTCAAGAATCAGAAGCAATAGCTGAAGCAGCCCTATTGAGAGGATTAAGCGTAGCAGATTTTGTCCGCATTGCAACTCTATTTCAAATTTTTAATTTAGGTGCCGCTCCTGGCGATCAAACATGGGATTATTTTGCCATATACCAACAGCTTATAGATATATATAAAGATGTCGGAGATTTAATAATTGCTATAGCAAAGGAAGAAGAATCTTCACCTTGGTGCGATGCAATGATTGAAACAAAAAGTCAACTTCTTCTGGAGAAGATAAAAAGCCTAGCCAGCAATAATTCCAACTAGCTACCCGCATCACCCGCACCAATATCGCTTTACTTCAAAACTACGAAATCTTTATACTGTAAGGGATACCGCACCACCCGCACCACTTTGATAAAAATAAGAACTAAGAAGAGTCAACGACCCCCGACCTAAAGGTGCGGGGCATCCAGCCTAAAAAACTGGCAGCCCTAAATGAAAAATTGTTTTAAAGGAACTCGCCAAGAATGAAATCGCGCCTTTGTAAATACATACTGTGATGTACTTGTCTCGCTCCTAGTTCCGAGTAACTGGGGGCGTTTTTTCTTAACAGTAATTCCTGAAAAATTGGAAGTACTTGATTCGTATTTCATTTTGATTGACTATTTGTCGATTTTGGTTACTGTTTACTTGAGTAGCGCTTCACTTTGGCTTTACTTAATATTTTGCTGAACTTTCACTGAGTATCGAATTTTAATTGATTGATTACTCATTCCTTCTTCCTTGAGTCAGTCAAGATTGTATTCGCAGTTCGCAAAACCTAAAAGCAACTACTAGAAACACGTTTAATCAAGGATTTATCTCTTTCTTTCCCCATTTATCCGCTAGCTAACTTAATTTTTATTCCTGTTTTATTGAACTTTGATTAATGTTGAGTACTGAGAGAGTTATAAATGTATCTATGCTATTATTTCATTTAGCTTTTTGTTTGCTCAGTATTTAATTGAGGATTTAATTAACTTTGAATAACTCGACTTTAATTATTAATTCCTACTAAAAAAATTGCAACTAACTTCAATAGTCGCATCAAAAAATTTCTAATTTTCTAGATTATAAATATTAGTTAAACATCTGGAAAATGCTTTATTACCCCATCAATCCCGCACCCCAGAACATTGCATAACCTATCAAGAATATCAAACGATACGCGCTGTGGTTTGTTCTGCTCTAATTTCTCTACATAACTAACTGATATCTCAGCCCGGTCTGCTAACTCTTGACGTGACATACCTTTTGTTTGTCGTGTCTCTTTTAGCACAATTATCACTGTCATTTATAACCCTTACTTATAGATGCCAAAACTACAAGCGCTATCGCAATCCACAGCATACCAATAAACACACGGTGCTTGCTACCCTCCCCCGCTCCATACTAGTTTCTTATACCTTGTCGCCTCTAGCACGGCGCGTGCTACCGTAGAGAAGTAAACAACAACTCAAGTGAAAGAAAATAAGTTAGAAACTAGGCTAAAGATTAAATCAATCATTGATAATTAGATATGCAAATCTCTGATTTTATAATCGAGCGCAAACATAAAAATGATGTTGCTCAATTATTAGGAATTACACCGCAATGGCTGCATGCTTGTTATCTAAAGGTAGCAGAACAAGTCACGGATTTTATCTTTGATTATCCTCAGCTTGGTAATACTTACCGCAAGCGCTCAGGGCTTACAAACTATCAAATATGGGTATTGAAAAATCTCGTCGCACTAGTCAAAGGAGGAATGACTACAACCGAAATGGTCTATCAGGATAGTGATGGAATGACGGTTTTTAATGAACAATTGGATAGTTTCTTATCAAAAGAAAACTACTTAAAGACTGAGACTACTGAGACTGAAGAGCAAGAAGTACAAAATGCAGAATTAGTCATTAATTAAGGAGTAAAATCATGAATCTCAAGCAAGCATCCATTAAGTTAAATAGCACTGAAGAATTAGTGCTCAAAGGGAGTATAGAACTGTTTGGGGCTGTGCCTAAAAGTTATGATGCTGCACACATTGAAAAATTAAGTCAGCACCTAAGTCAAAAGCAATTACCTCAAACTGGTTCATTATCTAATGAGAATTCAGGCAAGGTTTCAACAAATGACCAAGCAGAGAATTTAAATGTCTTCAGCCAAGAACGCACAGAAAAGCGCATCAAACGGTTGTACGAAGCTGGTTCTATGGTCGGTAAGTCGGAAGCTCAAGCCTTCAACACAGCTAGAAACGACGCTTTTTTAAAAGGGGTTCAGGGTAATGACGACCAAGCATTTTATGATTTCATCAATGGAGCAATTCAACACACTATTCACAACAGCCACTTCTCTCGGAACGTGGATAGATTAAACGGTAAAAGAGAAGTTCAAGAAGTGCAGATTGAAAGCTTTGAACAGCCTACAGACGATTCCCTCAAGTATCTGACTTTGGAAGAAGATAATGCATTAGCACGCGGCTGGGCAAAGCTCTTAAACCCCGGTCAATAAATACAAAAGAGCAGCCCTCTCGCTAGGCTGCTTCGCTCCAAAATAATGTAATTACTTAGGACTATAATTGATGCAATTCTCATTACTAGATACCAGCAGTATAGATTCGGAATGCCTAGAAGAGTCAGATTTTGAAGCTGAACGCTCTCGCATTCAAAACCGAGTTGATGCAATAAAGCAAGCTGGTGGACTGGTTGCTCCAATCATCTGTTGGCAGTCAGGGTTCGATCAAGAGGAACAAGCTTTTGCTTATGAAGCATTTGAGGAGGAAACCAACCTTTTAAATACTCTTGCAATGATGAAGCTTTACCGTGAAGACTCACGCAGATGGCATCTAACGAATGCTTGGGTAGTTGACAATATTGAACAAGCCGAAGTTTTAGCACAACAGTACTTATTGATTTGTGGAATTGAATAATGAAACACTCAAATCAATATATTTCTTGGATTAATTCAAAAGAATGGAAAGCGGTCTGCGAGGAAATGTCAAAGTCTAACTAATAATCACTGCATTTTATTCCCTTGGCTTGCGGAGCCGACATTGCCATCATTTAACTTACAGAAATATGACAAGAGAAATACCGATTAGGGATACCGTAGCTCTGTCGGTTACGGCTCATAATATTGTTCACTGGAAGATATTTTGGAAAAACAAAAACGTAAGACCATATATTAATTACGTTTTACGGTTTTGTATGATATTTTCTATTTTCTTTTGGTCAACTATTGGACTTTTAATTAAATATTCAAAACAATGAGTTTACGAGTATTAAGTTATGGCGCTTCAAGTTTAGGCTTGCTGTTAATAGCAATTCCTGTTTTACCCAGTACGATTGGGAGTATTCAAACTGCAATCAGAACTCAGCAATTAGAGGTTGAGCAAAAACTAGCGCAAGACAATATTAAACGTCAGGAAGAATTAAAAAGGTTTGGCTATCACGAACGTCAACAAACTTTAGATAAAGCATCAAAAATTGGAGAACATATCGAATACAAACAAATAACAGTTGAGAATTACTCATTTTCTGTAAATCATCCTCCTAAGCTTGATATGCGGGCTTTTAAACCCAACGAGCATATTCAAGTTTTTGATAATAACGGCGTTTGTATTGGAAGAATTCGCAATCAAAAGTTTGAATTCAAAGTGCATTATCTTAACACTTGTTTAACCATTAATCCAACAGATAAAACTCAAGGAAGGAATCAATAAAGATGGCAGTAAATAGTAACAGAAAGGGAACCCGCTCGCAGTCTTACAGCGCTACTTCAACTAAAAAAAAATCCGGTGGTTTTGGTCAAACACTATCCAATATTGTTTTGTTTATACCTCGGATAAGTGCTGATGTTTTAGTTTGGTTGCTTCAAGGTCGAGGTCGAGAATTAATGCTCTGGGGTGTAGTAATCTGGGGAATTTTAGTTGGTGCCGATTCTCTCTGGGTTGCTAACTATGGAACACCAGCACTTATCGGTTTCGGCATGAAAGAAGGAACGCCAGCACTAGGAGTTTTTGATTCACTATCAATATTACTCACAAACAGATGGTCACAATTAGCCACGGTTATTGGTGGGTCGATGGTTCTGCAAGTGGTTGAGGGTTTTACTCTTCACTCGATAACTCCAGAACAAGCAAAGCATAAGCTTGACCATTATTCTAAATACGATGTGGGTGAAGCTCCAAAGGGCAAGATAGCACGAGCGTCGATTGCTCATACCGAGTACAAGTTTGCAGGAGTCAAAGGATATTTGCTGGTAGCTCTCGCTGGTGGTATTTGCTGGATTATCGATATCTCTAACACTTTCGCTACTCATGACCCGATGCTCTATTGGGGCAATCCTGGCAAGGTGCTGTGGGTTGCTCTAATGAATATCTTTCGGGTAATTCTTCCAGAAACCGCGATCGCAATCTTGCTTAAAGCTATGAATAAGGATTAATACCATAAAAAAAGCTCCCAAAAGTGTCTGTACAGGATTCTAGACCTGCGGGGGCATTCGTAATTTAGTACTTACTACCATTATGGCTATACGAAAAAATCATCAAAAATTTATTCAAAAATCTCAACCTGTAACTAATAGTCTTGATGAAGGGGAAAAAGCAACTGTTGAAATCTCTGAAGCTAATATCAAATCTCAGCAAGCACTTGATAAGTTACGTCGTCAGAAGATTGGTTATCCCGATACTGAAATCCTAGAAGCAGGTGCCGTAGAGCAATGGCTTGAGGAAAGAAAGCTGCAATTGATAGAAGATGCGTCCCAGACTCGTAACCATTCCGGTTTCGCTCAAAGCTTTGGTGTTGCTGTAGTTGTTACTGGTTTTGCAATGTCTGGGGGTACTATGGCTGCTTTATCCCCCATCATTATCGGCTTAGGCGCTATCGGATATTGCACTTCATTGGTAGATACCAAAGCCCGAATCAATAAAATGTTTCCCGTACCATTCTTGAATCTTTCACCCTCCAAGTTAGTCCACAAGCTTAGTCCCGATCTACGGGAGATGCAAAGTGATTTACCCGAAGAGTACGATAAATTAGATTTCTTGCCATTTGATAAAGCTCGTGAATTGTTAATGCTGACTGATTATCAAAGCATGATTATTCAGTTGCTAGAGCAAGTGGAGACAGGTAAAAGATTTGCAATCTATCAGGTACTTAAACAAGCAGCTATTAATTATGATTTTGGGGAAAACGCGAAAGCTATAGCAGCAAGCGTTAATAAAAATATTGATGCTATCGTCATTGACCCAACTTTGGATAAAGAAGTAGTTGAAAATATACAGTTGCAAATTAACCCACCTGTAGATGAATTAGAAACTGAAATTGAACAATTAGAATCTGTTGAGAAAATAAACTTTACCTTACCAATGGATGAGGTAAGACTTGAGGAATTAGAAGCAAATAATCAACATAAGCCAGAAGATTTAATTCCCGAATTTGCGAGGGAACCAAGAAACACAATGATTGTTGGCGCGGGTGGTACTGGTAAAGGAATTGTTGTCAGTAACCTTTTAAGAGCATTCAAAGCTAAGCATCCAGATTATTTTGTAATAGTTTTTGACCCAAAGGGAGACTCTAAAGAAAAAGGTTATTTTGAAGGTTGTGTGGATAAATTATTTAGTTATGACTCACTCGGTAAGACCGCAAAAGATAAGTATCTTGCATATGAAAAAATGTGGGAAGGCTTTTATGAAATACTTCGCGAACGCGGCTCAAAAATCCTTCTAGTTATTGATGAAGCGACGACGATGGGCGTTACTTATAAGCTTGTCAAAAAATCAGATGACCTACGCTCCAAAATCTCAGACCTACCAAATCTTGGCGGTTCCTCAGCAGTTTATAACATGATAATCGCTCAGAACACTCACTGCGAAGACCTTGGAATCAACAAAGGTATTCAAAATAACTATGCTCGTATCGGTTTGATTTCTCTCAAGAAAGGTGAAGGTCAAACCTCTTTTGAAACCATGCAAAGAACTAAATTTCTAGCCGATTGTAAATATAGTTGGAATGATGTTCGAGTTACTGCCGAAAAATCACCTCGTAAAAGAGCATTTTATTTCAGTAAGTTTGAGTGCTGGCTACCTATACCTGAGATGACCAACTATAGTGGATACGACCGTGATAATGATACATTTACTACTGCTTCTGACAATCAAAAGACCAAGCTTCAAACTATTCACGCTCCGCGTGTGGATCATCAAGATACTAAGATTCAAGCTGCACAAGATGAAATTGAATTGGTATTTCAAAAACTTCTAGATGCTCCCACTACTGATATTAAAGAAGCAATCAGAAGTACTAATCCAGGTATTTCGGATAGCGCTTTAGATAAAGTTATATTCAAGATTCGGAGTGAGGCGATCGCAAGAAATAACCAAGCACTGCTGAGCAAATTCTTTTAGTTGAAAATTTAAGCAATTTTTGAACATAGGACTAAGGCTGCGCGTCACAACAAATGGCAGACTGGCACATACCTTTAAAATTTAAGTAAATGCACTTCTTCCTTATTCCAAAAAGCGTTCCGGGACTTGAAGATGCAAATCTTATTGAGCTCGTTAACTTTTTCAAACGCACTCGACAAAGACAATACGATTATTCTTGTACTGATTTCATTGAACAAGCGGAAGTTTTTATTGAAGAATTAGACGCGACTATTCGAGTTTAAAACAACAGAATTATTGTTAGCGATAACTCAAATAAAGTTCATATTTTTGCTTACAATGGTTCATCAATTTGGGTTAACAATCGTGCGTGTACTCATTCAATTTAAATCAAGAACCAAAAAATATTCCTGCGTAAGGCTTAATAATTTTTTTTAGCGATAGTCAAAAATATGCTCGCTATATAATCTGCACTATTAGTCAAGGTGTAGTATGAGTTAAGTAGCTATAATCCTTATATAAAGAGCTTTTTACCATATTATCATTTCGGATAATGTGGCTGTGCGATTAATAAACCCGCTTAAAATCACCTCGGTTATACAGGACTAAATTAAAAGTCTGTTTTGCCAAACTCTATTTACCTACCAGGCTAATAGCTGAAAATTTCAACAGCTTATAATTTTAATTTTGCATTCATTTTGATTCAAAATTAATCGGTTTTGAATTTATAAAAACCTCCAGAGGGAAGACTGATTTTATTGTTAGTCATCGTGGAGCCTAGAAATGGGGATAAGAGGATATGAAAAGAGTGAAAGTACTATGATATGGTGTGATGTGGTGGTTGAAGCCAGATTGAAAATCTTTTACTTTCTAAGGGCGAACATTAACCGATATACCATCGTACTCTTCTCTAAGATGCTGTAATAATTCTTCCTAAATATTTGAGAATTCTTAAAACTTCGTTCAGATTATTTCGATACTGCGACCTAGTTGAAAACAAATCAGAAACACCATACTGTTTACCTAAAGTTTTGACAAACAAATGACTGCTACCATTCGTTATCATTCCGTACAGGGGCTGTTCTGGTTTTGGATGAGTTGCCATATAAGCTAGTGTCTGAGGAATTGCTAACTCCAAATCAAAGGTTGTCTTCTTTGATTCAATTAGTACAATCCACAATTTACCCTGTAAAACTAAAGCATCAATACGTCCTCGTAAAATTTCTTCGTTATCTCCTAATGCTTCAATTTCCACAGATACTTCGGTTTTAAATCTGTAAGGTGACTGATAGAAACCTGCTAGTTCTAGTAACGGTGAAAGCACCACCATTTTGACAGTTTCTTCTAAAAGACTTCCACCTGAAATTTGATAAAGATAATTTTCTCGAACTTGTTCCAATCTTATTTCTTCTGCTTCACTCAGCAGAGGTAAATCATCCATCCATTCGGTAAAAAACTGGCGTTCGTCACTAAGTTTTAATCCTAGTTTTTCCTCAATTTGGGTGAGGGTGGTTATGTTTTCTGCAATAGCTATATTAGTTGTCATATTTCACTTCAAAATTTAATTTAAAAATGCTCTCGATTTCTTTAACTGTGTAATTACCTTGCTATATATACATTTCATTCCCTAAAATCTGTTTTACACCATCTTTACACCATTTGATATTTTACTGTTTCAGAAATACCTATGAAAGTTATGTTCCTGTGCTGGCAAGCTTTTGGTATTATCACTTAGGCATTTTTATTCCTTAAAATCACACTATGAAATAAATAGTAAGTAAATATAGTCACTATTATTTTTCACGTACTGCCAGTATTAAATTAATTTTATTTTATTGTGAATTCTATAATTGATATATTCTGCAAGAAAAACTACGTGCTAATCCTAAATCTTAATTAAAGCAAGAAATCTCAGTAAAAAGCTATGAGAGTTCACTAAATAATCAACATAACAAAGTACAATTGAACTAAAATTTAGTAAACCTAATTTAATTTTGAATGAGCCTCGAAAACTCGTAATTACTGATTTAGCCAAGGGTTTACCCGCTATTACCCCTTCCTTTGGGGCTGCCTTGGCAGAAGCTTGCGCGGTATGCTTGGAGGAACAGAAACATTCCCAGGGTGTGGAAATTACAGTAAATGGAGATTTTGATGCAAAATTTGAGTTATCCTGGCAACCAGTTACCGAACAAATGTTACGTTGCTGGAATGATGAGGAGTTTACAACAGAACAAGCAGCTTACGGTATTGCATTTTTAATTGTTAGAGAACTCACTGATTTAACGGTAATTGAACGTTCTAGGAAAGGCACAGGATTTGATTACTGGTTAGGCACTGCGGACGTAGATGAAGTGCAACCCTTTAAAAATAAAGTTAGGCTTGAAGTATCTGGTATACGAAAGGGTGATTCAAGTCGTGTCAAAGCTAGGATAAAACAGAAAAAGGAACAAACCGAAGTCTCAGATGGTCAATTTCTTGCATATATTATCATTGTCGAATTTAGTACACCTCTATCTTATGTAGAAAGCAAATGAGTCAAATTCAAGAAAAACATACTACAGCGATGGATTTGGCGGAAGCAGCTTTTAGTGCAAAGCTTCGAGGTAACTTAGAACAAGCCTCGCAACTGATTCGAGAAGCATTTGAAAACGAGCAAGCAGCCGCAGAATTAATTGCTCACGAATTAGATGCAGAACCGAGCCGTTCAATTTTACATCGCAGCGCGGCAACTCTGGCGGTAGATTGTGGAGAATTCAAAGCAGCAGAACGTTTAATAGCAACAGCTTTATCAGGAAATCCTCCTGAAGAAATTGCTGAAGAATTAAAAGATTTATTTATTCAAATTAATTTACGTCCATATTTAGAACGTAATGGAATAAATATTGATAATGAAAAAATTAATGCTTTAATTTTGAAGAGTAAATAATTGATAAAAATAAACACTCTTATAGCAATTTACTTAATAATAGAATGGAACTAGAGTGGCATTTCATTCAAATTTGGTAATTTGTGTCCTCGCCAGCGAAGAACTGACCAAGCATAAGCTTTTTGTAACATTAAACGGTCTGCTTTTATTCTTAACTCACTAAGTTCTTGACGTTCGCTCTTGTTTAGCTCTTCGTTACCGCTATTTTTCTCTAATAATTCTACGTGACATTTTTGCTGTTCGGATGTAATTTGACTCTTGGCGATAGCTAATAATTCTTTATCATCCCAGGTTTGCATTTGTAGAAGTTCTTCCTGAATTTCGACTGGTGCATTGTCGGGTGTAGGAGGTAAGTTACTGACGATGCTTTGAGCTACCAAGACTTCCAAAGGCTGCTGAGTTGCCGAGGCAATACGAGCCAATTGTTGAAAAATAGCTTGTGGGAGTTCAACCGTGACTTTTTGCGTTGCCATTGGTTGTTAGATGTTGCTTGTTTTATACTTTCAATACTAGCATTGCTAAAACTATCTGTTCTTCTTAAGAATAGTTTGTCTTATTAAAAAGTGAATTATAGAAGAATAATTTAACTTAACTCGCTTTTATGAAGCTCTGGGAGCCGGATTAACTTCACATAGCGCCCTGGGTAAAAGCTAAAGCTATAATTAGCAATATAAGATAAGCTGACAGGACGAAACCCCAGACAATGGCAGAATTAACAATTCAAATTTAGTACGGAACATGCGAACAGGTCTGGAACATGGCGCAAAATCGTTTACCCGAATTGAAGACAGGCAATTGTTAGATGTTGCAAATGTACCGAAAGACATGAGTAAGACAGTTCAAACTGAGCCTACAGATATCCCCATAGTTTATCAAGAAGTTCTTGATTTATTAATCAAGCGCCCAACACCAGAAGAAATAATTGCTTTTAAAGTTTCACCTCAAGCTCAGTCGAGATTAGAAGAATTATTGGGAAGGAACCGCTCCGCTACACTTAATTCAATGGAATTAGCTGAATTAGATGTTTACGAACAGTTAGAACATATGATGATTTTATTAAAAGCAAGAGCTTTCAAACGCAACGAATAAACATTACTTCTAATTATATTTCAATCAAAAAATAAGCGTGTAAATATTTCTACTTATTTAATAACCTCGCTTTCTTTAACCGCGATATCAATCCTGGACGTTTACTGTAATCTTTTTGTATTTGATTAATGCTAGCTTGAAACTCTTCTAACTCTCCTTGGTACTCAGCCAAATCCGGTAAATCAATCAAATTAGCAACAGCTTGGTCGTAAGGTTTCGCTTGTTTGAGTGCAATTGCTTCAAATACTTGCTCCCAAACTTTATCTTTTTTATTTGCTAATACTTCTAATTCTTGTATCCTGGCTTGACGTTCTAATTCTCTCTCTTTTTTAAGTCGTTGATTCGTTTCTTCTTCAGCCAATCCTAATAATTGGGATAATGTACGTCTGTTTATATTACTATCAATATTTATTGATTTTTTACCAGATAATTCCCGCAGTCTATGAGTTAATTGTATTCCAAGATGAGATTCGCCTTTTAGGAGTCGAATTAAGAAATCATTTCTTTCTTGTTCGCTCAATTCTGTTATCAAATCCTCTAAATGTTCTTCTTCCTCTTCTTGAAAATCACTAGCTGAAGCTGCTACTGAAATCAAGTCTTCGTCAATTTCAAAAAAATCAATAAAAGACGAAAGCGAAGCTGATAGATTATCCAAGTTGGGAGGTACAAGAGGCTCAACTAAATCTTTTTCTTCAAAGCTAAAATAAATTGTTGCAGCTTTTAGCCAAGCAAGATATAAGCATCGATAATCACCTTGCAATATTTTATCCCGTAGCGATACCATACCAGATAAATAACCTTCACCAGTTTCTATCCAACCACCACCATCTTCTGCACTAATATTTATGTCTAAAATTACAGAATTGTGCGTTGTTGAAACTGTAATAAAATCTTCTATACAGTAAGGTTGTAATACTGCCGAATTTATTAAAGATTTGGGAAAACGAAACATCAACTGACGAGAACCCCAATTAGCCATATAAAGCATCATATCGAAGCATTTATCTAAAACTTCTTGGGGATTACCACGAAAATCTCCGTAATTGTAAACAAATATTGCTTGGTTAGATGTTATTTGTACTCTACTAGAAAGACTTTCAATGAATCGCTTTTGTGTAACAGTTAGGGGTTTATCTAATGCTAAGAATTCATAATATTGATATTCGCTCATAGCACCCTTCTAAAATTAATCCTTTTTAATTTAATTTTAAATGTTAGATGTATTCCAAGATGGGAAAATAATGAAAAATATTTTAATGCTTTAACACTGTAATAAAATTAACCATTGGAGATAGATTTTATGTCCGGTACAGCACCAGATAAAAATCGAGAAGAGCGCATCGATATGGAAGTAGTTGTTGATGCTTACAACGAAGATGAAAGGGCAATGGGATGGTACTATTACTTGGAAGATAAGTTACAATTCCCTTTTAAAGCTAGGTGGGTAAATCGCCAACGTCCTCAAGGAAAGGAAATTGAAGTAGTAGAAATGTCACCTGAAGATGAATGTATGCGCTCTATGTTTGTTGAGGTACGTTATCGGGAAGGGGAAGTTGATGATATATTTTCTGCACGTCTTGAGGATATTCATCCGATTGAAGTTGATGAAGGAACGGCGGAAGCTATTGCTGATTGGCATTACTGGATAGATATGGGATATGAATTTTAGCTCTACTTGTATTAATCCCACCAATAAGAAACAACAACCGCATCCCGTTGTTCCTTATTCTCATTTCCCCATAACGCTTCTTCAAATCGATATCTGAGCATACGCTTGAGTCGATAAGTGTATTGCGTATCAGTACCATCGGTTACTTCTACGCAATCTGCTTGCCACTTTTTACCCAAGTCTACAAGTTGAGATACTTTGGAGTCTTGATTTTCACTTAAAACATATAAGGTATCTGCGGGATAAGCAACGAAATGGATCATGCTGGTTTCTGGCATCGGACGATAATTAACCATTGCAGCAAGAGTATCAATTACACCACCAAAACTCAAACTATTTTCGTCTGGGGCAAATATCGGTTTTGTAAATAAAAAACTTTCCCATAAATTATTATGTTCTAATAAGTCAGTAATAACTTGTTCCCCATCAAAGTTATTGAATTGACGCTGCCAAACTAACGCAGCAAATAGTTCTTGAGGAGAATATGATTCGGCTATCGTTTGGATTTTAGTTAATTCCAGCATAGATGGATGATAGAGGCTTCACCTTATCAATACTACAATACAAATATACTAATATTCAAAACGGGTTGAGTATTTTAATTGGCTTCTGGGACGATAGAATGTCTTAATTAGAAATTTATCGACCAGGTTCTGCTGTGGAAGTGTTAGAAAATCCCGATTCGTTATCCGGTGATAAAGTGTTACCAGGTTTCGTCTTGAATTTGCGTCGGGTGTGGGGTTGAGGATGAAATTGCAATTATTGTTTAGCTAACTTCGGCAGGAATGGCACAAACCATTATCGAGATTGGTTGTAATTGCTAGGCAACCGTAGCAAAGATTGAGATAGTCCGTATGACCTTCTAAAATTTCTCCAGAGTTGCAATCATAAATTCTAGATGCAATATCGACGATTTGGGTAATGACTTGCTGAGATTTTTGCAGTCCTATAGTATTTAAAACTTCTTCGTCATTCAACACTTGAATAACATCGTTGAGCATACGACTGCCACTATGATTTGACATAAAACCTCCTCCTGTCTCAATGCTTGGCACGGAAATTGAATATATTAACTGAATAATATCATGGAGTAGTACAAAAAAACTAATTATAATTTCAGTTTCAATTATCTTCCACTGCACCTAATGCTTTGAGCGTACTTTTTTCAACTTCGGTTAAACCTGTAACGCCGGTAATATTCATGTTTTCATAAGGGTGATCGCGTTTCAATGTTTTTAGACATTTTCCGGTGTTGATGTCCCAAAATTTGATTGTCATGTCCTGACTGCAACTGATAACGGTTTTACCATCCGAATTAAATATCACTGAATATACTGCATTTGTATGTCCATACAAGGTATAAATGCATTCTCCAGTAACAACATTCCACAACCTTACAGTTTGGTCATCACCACCGCTAACAAGCATCTTACCATCTACGCTGTAAGCTATTGTTCTAATACCTCTGGTATGACCTTCCAAAGAATAAAGACATTTCTTAGTGGTAATACTCCATAGTTTCACTGTTTTGTCGTCACTACAACTAGCAAGAGTTTCGTCTGAAGGGCTAAAAGCAATTGACATTATCGAATGGGTATGACCTTTGAAAGAGTAGATGCATTCTCCGGTAGCTACATTCCATAATCTCATAATTCTGCTATCACAACCACTAGCTAACATCTTGCTATCTGGACTAAAGGCTAATGAGACTTCTAACCAATTTATATTTTCTTGTAAACTATAAAGGCATTCTCCAGTAGTAATATTCCACAACTTCAAAGTTCGATCTATACTTCCAGTAGCAAGAATCATGCTATCTGGGCTAAATGCAATTGAAGCAATCCAACTCGTATGTCCTTCAAAAGTATGAACACATTTACCTGTAGCAATATTCCATAATTTTACTGTTTTGTCAGAACTACCATTAGCAAGCAGCTTACCGTTTGGACTGAATGCTACCGAAGTGATAGAATCAGTTTGTTTAACAAAAGCATAAATGCATTCCCTAGTCGCAACATTCCATAGCTTTATAGTTTCATCATCACTAACGCTAGCAAGTAATTTACCATCATGATTAAATGCTATTGCTTTTTCCAAACTACTATGTCTTTGTAAAGTATGAAGACATTCTTTAGTAGAGGTATCCCATAACTTTATAGTTTGGTTATAACCACCACTAGCAAGCTTTTTTCCATCAGGGCTGAACGCTACTGAATTTACCGAATCGGTATATCCCTCAAAAGTATAAAGACATTCTTCAGTTGCTAAATTCCACAACTTTATAGTTTTGTCAATACTGCCACTAGCCAAAATATGTCCATTCGGACTAAAGGTAACGGAATTTAGGGAGCAACGCGATTTTGTGAAAACGAATGCGATCGCCAACAAAAAAACCAGTAATATAAAAAAAAGAATACAGATAAATATAGTAATAATACATATTAATTTAAGATAGATGTGCCGCAAAGCGGCACACATCTCTTTTCTTAGACAGTATTATTACTTCTATACTCTGTATTATTTGTATTTATATTACTGATATTTGTTGTTAACGATCGCGATAAAACTGGTTGATTTCACAAAATCGCGTTGCTCCCCAGGTTAAAATACTTTGATTGACAATACTTTACAAGGGCATTAACTCTTTTTTGCTGGCTACATTCGATTCCCAAACAGATTTTCCTTGTCGATCGTAAATTACTAAATTTCCATCATCTTGTATGATAATGTAGCTATCATCATCATGATTAGTATTTGAAGCCCATACTGGCTTTTTATACGCTTCATAAACTACAAAATTACCATCAGGTTGCATGTAAACCCTCCAAGCAGGTTTTCCATTAGTATTAGTAGCCCACAAAGGATAATTATCTAATATTCGGTATAGCACCAGATTACCATCATGTTGATAAATCAGTTTGTACTGATTATTTTTAGATACCAATCCATCGCCTACGGCTAAAAACTCGTTGGTTCTTCCTGAGAGTTTGTCACTATTTAGTGGTCTCACATTGAACTCAGGTAGTGCTAACACCATATTGGCAGTTTCTAAGGCGCCTTCCACCCATCCTTGCCAATTGGAATAGGCATCCCCGCAGATGTAGAGTGGTACGGTTGAATCGGGTTTAATGATGGCTTTCATTACCTGTGAACTTTGAACTCCAATGTTCCAGAAGTTCCAACCGCCACCAAACGGATCTTCAGCCCAGTCCTTAAAAAATACTTTAACAGGTTGTATATCTGCTGCCTTAACTCCGTGTATTTCGGCTAACTGCCGTGTCATCTCATCCATCATTTGTGACGGTGCTTTATAGTCACTCCATTTGGGTGCATCATCTGTCCATTGAACTGTACTCTTTTCCGTCTGTTGCAGCCCTTTTAACTTCCATTTGGTGCTGCTCAAGTCGCGGTAGCCATCCCAGAATTCAGTGTTAGTTCCATCGTCATAACTAGCCATGAGCATCGCTGGTCCACTCTTAACTGGGTTTCCCTGACTATCAGCCCAATAATAAGTTTGACGAAGGGGCAAGTCGGTTAGACTCCGACCCAAACTCAGATTTAACTTTTGCCACCATGGTGTTGGATAGGTAGAAAATATCTTGAAAGCAGACTTCGGTGTTACGCTCTTAATGAGCTTGCTAGTAGCATCATTGCTTAAATATTTATTGCCGCATGAGATGAGTTCCAGTGAGCGTCGGGGCATGGCAAGGATAAGTGCTTTAGTCATCACAGTATTGCCGTTAGCAAACTTGAGCATAAAGACATTACCGTCCCCGTCCCAGTCGAAACTAGCTAATTTCTGACCACAGACAATGTTACCACCAGCTTTGGTAAATAACTGAGCCATGTTCACTACTACTTGTCGATAGCCTTGGGCAAAGCCACGGTAAGTTGCTTTAGGGCTGAAGTCTGCTAAAAACCACGGAATCGCGTCCGCAGCATTCCAGTTACTAAGCGTCGTCAGATATCCCCCAGCATCCTGCTCAAATCTATAAGCTTCATAACTCATAACTTGTATCAGGACATCCCAAAATCCTTGTTGATGGAGAGGTAAATTTTCAGGACCGTAGGTCGCCTCCTGAGCTTTTTGGCGATTTATTTTTGGAGAGTCATTCTCACTAATACCTGGGATAATTTTCTTGATAGCGTTTAGAATTATCTGTCCAAGCGATATATGCTGTTCTGTCTCACATAATTTGTAAGGAATATTATTCGATTTCTTAGCAATCTCTGACCAATGAAATGAGGTTCCTCGCGTAAAAACAATATTGTCAGATGCAAGTGGGGTCGTTCACCGGGAAATCGTACAAATCGATCTGAGAAATTCCCGATTGCGGGTCTTTTGCAACTTCTTGTAATTTCCAAATAAGTGTGTTAATTAAGGGTTGGATTTCTGAAGGTAGGATACGCATCCCCCCCTAATTCGGCGACCATATTATCGATCTCTGGTGGCTTAACAGAAAGAAGACGACCCCCAATATGCTTATCAGCTTCATAAACCGTAACCGACTTTTTGCCACCATCGGTTAACAGCCTCCAAGCAGAATATACTCCTGATATTCCGCCTCCGACAACTGCCACATCTAAGATATTTTTGTCTATCATGTTTAAATTCTTCTGGGATTTTTAACGGACATTTACCTAGTACAAAAAATCTTCTAAGCCAAAAACGAGTTGCTAGTGATTACACTAAAATTCACAGATCGGTTTACCTGATGCGATCGCCATCTACAACCTTTAACAAATTAATATCCTAATAATATTGACTTTGGCTATTGGGGAATGTGTCAACTTGCTTGACAAGACTCATTACCCTCCAGTCAATTAGTTTAAGCCTATCAACTTGCTTGATGGTTCAGTATTTTTACTGAAACTAAGTAAATATATATTTATTTCGCAAGAGTATATTTACTTGTTTATGATGAATTGATTTTACATATGTTATCTTAATAAGTCATATCACTTATATGTCAATATTTAACAAACAAAAGATAATTGTATACAATTAGTTACATTTGGTATAGTAGAAAGCATCAAGTGCTGACTCTAGCAGTTCTAGGAGTTACGCACTGTACAAAATAACCATCTTGTGTATTAACGTAAATACTTGGTTCCAAGCTTTTAGGTACTGCTTTTGATTCGTGGCAATCGCCAAAATTATGATTCAAAAATCTAGCTGTAAGCTTTGAAAGCTATACCTGCTATTTAAGCTTCTCTGTCAATGCGTAAGTCCTAAGTTCTTATATTTGGCGAAGGTATTGTACGTATTTTATTAATTAACGGTAGAAAAACGCCAAGGTAGACACCTAACGATTAAATAGGTTATGAAAGATAGAGTCTTAATGATAAGAGAACTCCACAAAAAGAAATGTTCAATGTCATTCTGAACGGAACGAAGTACAGTGAAGAATCTTGGAGATTTTTCGTTACACTCAGTGTGACAACACAGGATCATTCATTTTGTGGCTGACTCTAAGTTGAAAAAAGTAGCCCTGAGACTAAGTTCAAGTGATTGTATAGCTAATAGACATCTCCGAAAAAGAATGTAGAGACGCGATATATCGCGTCTCTACAAGGTTTCTAGATAACGTATATTTAATTTCCGGAGATGTCTAATGTTTAAGCAATTGCTTTGTAACTAGGCTCTTTCTAAGAATAGAACGGATTAAATACACAATAACTATGACTGACACCATCATATCGCCTACAACCGATACGTCCCTATCCAAACAAGATGTTTTTTAAGCTTATGCAGTTCTTTTTCTTAAGAACTTAGATTTTGATGAGAAGCTAAAGCAGAAATGGACTGATTTGCTGACAAAAGTTAAGGCAAAGCTTAATCCCAATAATCCGAAGATTTACCAGGAAGGTCTTACTGTTCTAGATAATTTCCTTGCCAACAACAACTACTATACTAACAGTAGTTCTGTTCTTGCTCTGCTGAAAGATCCCTGGTATCAGGAACACTTGAAGCAAAGCCAGCCCAACCTTGACTCAGATCGTTTTGTAGAGGCATTACTAACAGACTCTAAGCTATTGAGCGCATGGCAAACTGCTCTTAGCAACGCAATCAACGGAAAACCTACGGATGCCGCAGAGCAGTTTTTAAAAGCTAAAGGGTATAGCTGTAATGCGGCTCAAGTTAAAGCTTCCTTCCTTAAAATGCGCGACCAGAAGCTAGGCTATTGGTCAGGTATTTATGGAGCTGCTGTTCTTACTTTTTCTGATGGAGATAAATCAGATTCAAAAATGGCACCTGTTCTCATCGTCTATGGCGATGACAAGCTTGGGTTTGCACAGGACAAACTAGACTGGGAGCTTAACAAGGTTCAGTACAGCATGGGAGTCCTAGAATGGCAGCCTGACGACTTCGGAACTATTACACATAGCGGGAAAATCACATTCAATCATGTGTCTATACCATCGAAGGACGATCCATATGTCGGTAGTGAGTTCTTCGGGACGATTATATTCACCAAAGACGATCCCAACCATGCCAATAAAACAGCCTCTATCATGGGGCGAATCGGTAAACTACCCACAGACAAAGTGCCTCCTGGGAAGACTCCGAAGACTCCACCCACAGTCGATTTGCCTGTTGTTGACAAGATCGTCAAATACACGGGCTATGCGATGGCTGGGTTTTTCATAGTGGATGTTCTTTTGGTAAAACTTCCTTCGGGTTTCAAATCGGCAAAGGAATTTTTTGGGAAGATTAAAGACAAATTTTCAAGTACTGAGGAGTCAGTAAACAACATCGACGAGCAGTCGCAGGAGGTTGAAGATTCAGTTAGTGAGGTTAAAGACCTTGGTTCTCCAATAGAAAATCTTGATCGCGTTGAATTTCAAGATCCGAATGACTTCAACGATAACGGACTAGATGGGATTTCAGATAAAGAGCTTCCTCCTGCTGAGAGCGTCGAAGACTTGGAAGCACAGTCAGAGAACATCAGTGAAAAAGGAAAGTTCGAGCAGAATCCTGAAGAGGTTGAATCGTCATCTGAAGGTGAGGGACTTGCCAACGACGAGGTTGGCGAACCTGAAAGTCTTCTAAGCGAGCTTGGAAAATTTGAGTTTCTTTAAACTTCAGGACTGACGTATTTTTAGCATATCTTAGGGGCAATGCCTCTGTGGTTGCCCCTAATATAACTTAATCTAATACAAATAACATCAACATAAAGGAGATTGAAACCATGTCACAGCAGACAGATCAAGCTAGTCTTTGGCAAAATTTTCTCAAAGGAATCGCTGGGCAAATTAATGAAGATCCAAAAAATATGATCGCCGCAGGATCGGGATTTCCGTGCGATTTCGGTAGTCTTGATGCCGGAATTGCTTCTGCCCAACTATACACCTTAGCAAACACGATACCACCTTGGTCACTCCAATGGAATGGAGCCACAAACACCTACCTCTTCAACAACTACCAACAGTTTGTCAATATCATCCACCCTAATGCCTTAGATGCAGACTCTAAGGAAGGAAAGGAACTTTGGGCTAAAATGCAGGACATTAAAACGCAAATAGAAAAATTTCAGGAGGGTATTGATACTCTTAAGAAAGAGATGTATGGAGCCTGGTTGAACGACGTTTGTTTGGATATTGATGATGCCACTCCCAATTTTCCAAAATGCAAAACTAATTCTTATATTCCATCAGATGCCCATCCCAATGGAGAGAGTCCTGACCAAACTTATACTTCTTGGTTTCAGAACTATCAAAAAACAAACGAGTATGCTCAGAAAGTCCAGATTCTGACGGAGAACGGGGCAAAAACGCTCAACGGCTTGCAAATACAATACGCCACCCTCGCCCAGCAGTACTTTGGTGCAGGTTATCAGACTATCAATGAAGCTCAACAGCTTGTTGCCTGGGCTGATCCTGAAGGAATAGCAATCAGCAAAGATCCCCCGCCAGATGATCAAAAAAAGGTTCTTCTGATGCAAATTAAAGAAGGAAGCAATGCCATCTACGTACCTAGTTTCTCCACTTCTCCTGATCTAGAGGATTTCCGAAACTGGTTGCAAATCCAACAGGGGCGAGCTGCAAATAATGGATATCTTTTTGATAAGGAGGCAGATGTCAAAATCGAATTTGACGATACTTCGGTTAACCACACCGAAAGCGGTTGGCAGTTCAGCGTTAATGTCGGAATTCCTATTGACTGGTTTTGGCTAGGGGGGAACGCCAGTGGTTCTCACCACAAGCAGTACGATGAGAAGTACGCTTTTAAAGGAACAATTACCTACCAAGCGGTAACGAAAGTTATGTTCCAAGAGGGGGCATGGTTCAATGAGGGACTTTTAGCAACCTACGCTAATTTTGATCTTAGCACTCTCAAGTCAGGTGATCCCTTCTATGGGAAAAAGTTATGGGGACCCAATGGCGTTCTTAACATTCTGGTCAAAGGTATAATTATTGGTTATGCTCCTTATTTTCGACTTGAGATGCAAGATTGGCAGAACTCGCAAGCCCAGACGAACTGGTCAACAAAAGCGACCTTTGGTATCGGACCGTTTAATTTTGAATCGGCTTCAGCTTCAGGCTTTAATTACAGTTCCTTTACCAAAAATATTGACAACGGGATCGAGGTTCGGGATACATCGGGGCAGCCGAAGGTAATCGCGCTTATTGTTGAAACACCAAACTCTGACTTCTTTCAAGAAACACCATCTGTAAAGCTTACGTAGTAAGTGTTTGAGGAGGGGAAGTATTTTGGGTATCTTGGGTGATTGGAACAAGATCAAGACCAAGAGTTTGGGCTTTTTTCTGAAGATTTTTGATGATTTTCTCCTGGTATTTTTGTTCGTAGTAATCCATGCCGGGGTCAGAATATTCTCCAGTGGTCGTCCACATCCGATAGAACATACGTGCTATTTTATGGGCAGTGGCGGTAATAGCTTTGGGAGCGCCTAAACGAGAGCGCAAACGCCGATAAAAAGCTCCAAGAGCGGAGCGACTGTTAGTAAGGGATAAAGCAGCAATTCTAAAAGTATTTGCGGCTCTATTAACAACTGGGCAAGTTTTAGAACTTTTAACTCTACCACCAGTAATTTTTTGACCAGGGCATAGACCCCCAACAACCATGAGCAAAAATATTTGGCTGTTGGAAAACGTTCTGGGTTTAATCCAACTTCAGATAAAATAGTCTGTACGCTTAAAGCATTAAGACCATCAATAAGAGTAAAGTCTACGCCTGCCATACGGTAAAGATATTTACGCAAATCAAAATTGGGATGATTTGCCGTCGATTTTTTTCTCAGTTTTTTTTGAGTTTTTGGGAGTTCTGAGTCCGTTTTTGGTCTAAAATCAGTTAAACATTTCTCTATTTCTAAATCAATCTTACTAATTTCGTTTTGGTAAATTTCATAAAGATTAAATTCTTGTTTGAGTACAAATAAATGCTCTGGGCGATAATCTCCTGTTAAAGCTTTAGCAATTTCTGTTTTACTACTTTTAATACGAGAGTCTTTTAAATTTGCTAAGGAATGTGGATCTCTCTCTCCAGCAACAATAGCTTTAATAATAGCTATTCCTGTAAGACCAGTAATGTCACTAATTACTTTGTGTAAATGCAAATTCATTTGAATAAGTGCTTTTTGCATTCTTTGTACATGAATTCCAGCACTTTTAATCAAGTTATCTCGTTGACGAATGTAACTACGCAATAGGCAAACTTCGTCTTCTGGACGGAAGGAACCCGATAGTAGCCCGTATGTATGTAACTGCTGTAACCACGCTACAGTCGTTTACATCAGTTTTACGTCCTGGAACGGTTTTTACGTAGTGAGCATTTACCAATTTAACTTCAAGACCAAATGATTCGAGAATTTGGAATACAGGAATCCAGTAAACACCTGTTGCCTCCATTGCTACAGTTGTCACTTCACACTCTACTAACCACTTAGCCATTGCAATTAAATCAGGGGTAAAGCATCCAAATCGTCGCACATTTTTTTCTGCCTTATCACTACGAACGCATACCCAATGTTCTGTACCACCCAAATCAATACCTGCTGCATTGTAGTTGATTTGTTCTAAATGTGATCATACTTTTTTTTGATTTACAGGTTGATTCTTTTGCTGCTTTTGTGGCAATTTCATGGCAAACTATCCGCTACGCAATCATGATTCAAAAATGCCCAGACCTGGGAATATAATTTATTCAGATAATCTTTCAAACGGGATAGGAAAATTTCCTTCACCAATGTCGTAGTCATTAAAACCCAGAACCATGCTTATAAACAGGCATACAGCACTATTGAGGCTTCGGTTTTAACTGTCGGGGCACTTTTAATGTACCTGATAAACGTTACACATTTACTGTTTCTTTCATTCGTAGCGGGTGGTATGCCGCCAGTGGGGTTGCTTCTAAGAAACTTGCGCTGAAAAACCTATAAAATCGTACTTTTCGATTTTGCGATCACAAGTTGCTTTCATCACTGTTGCGGGAAGTCCCCCCATGACCCGCTCACAAGTTAGAAAAAATCATTCATATAATCAAGATAAAGAAAGAAACCACATTATCGCTCTTGGCAAATGAGTCGTAATGGCAATAAGACCACTGGGATTGATGCACCTTACGAAGTACCACCGTATCCTGAAGTGGAATGTAAAACTGACCACTCTCGGTATAAATTATTGAATACAAATTCAATGTATCCTTGACTTTATTTAGAAATTTAGTGTAATTGCTGAAGCTAAAACGCAGTTTAACAGTAATAATTATTACTGTTAAACTGCTATGCTCAAAAGTTATTACATAAACAATACACTTTTTTGGACTCAGATAATCAACTTTTTCTGAGTTGAATTTTTATGTATATGTCGATTTATCTGAAAAACGCGATCTTTGCTTCCTTTTTTTTAATCACATTCCCCTATCTTTTTAAGGATAACAGTATAAAATGCTACAGAATGACTTTTTAAATCAAGAATATAACGTTGAGCAAAAGCCACCAATAAATAGTATTGAATCCAAGAGCATTATTTTTATTGATGCGGCAGTTCCAGACTACCAAACTTTAGTGGCTGGAATTGATACAGGAGTTGAAGTTGTTTTACTTGACTCCACGCGCGATGGAGTCGAACAAATTAGCTCTGTCCTCGCAAATCGAAACGAACTTACATCTGTCCACATTGTTTCACACGGTAGTTCAGGCGCCGCCCAATTAGGAACGGCGCAATTAAGCCTAAATAGTCTTGATAAATATACCAGCCAGTTGCAGCAATGGAAAAGTGCATTAACTGAAGGCGCCGATATTCTATTTTATGGTTGTAATGTTGCCTCTGGGGAAACAGGGCAAGCTTTTGTTAAGCAACTGAGTCAATTAACAGGTGCCGACATTGCAGCATCTGATGATTTGACGGGAAGTACGTTGCTGGGTGGTGATTGGGTATTGGAAGCGCAAACAGGTAAAATAGAATCGCCACAGTTATCTAGTAATTCTTACAACCAAGTACTCCTAAACTTTGATGTCACGCAGTCAACAGATGATGGTAGCGGGAATACAGCAGGCACGCTAAGTTGGGCGATTAAGTCAGCCAATGCAGCAGCCGGAGATGATACCATCACACTGGGAACAAATGTACGATTTACGGCGAATCCTATTAACCATTTAATTGATAGCAATATCACCTTTATTGGTAATAATAAAACTATTAGCGGCGATGCAAACAACAACGGTTCTAACGATAGTGGAGATGTTCGTCTGTTGTTTGTTAAATCTGGTACTGTCAATTTTAATGATTTAACCATCGCAGGCGGACGCGCGCAAGGCGGAAACGGCGGTCCAGGTGGCGGAGGTGGTGCTGGTATGGGTGGTGGGCTGTTTATCTATGACGGCACTATTACTGTTAATAATGTCAGGTTTGACAATAATCAAGCAATAGGCGGCTTTGGCGGTCCAAATGCGTTTGGCAGCAGTGGCGGCGGCATTGGCGGCATTGGCGGTAGCGGCATTGGCGGCATTGGCAGCGGTGGCAGAGTCAACCAAAGTAATGGCGGCTTTGGCGGTGGTAGCGGTGGCATGAACAGTCTCGGCGGCTTTGGCGGTGGCGGTGGCGGCTTTGGCGGCTTCAGCAATAATGGTGGCTTTGGCGGTGGCAGCAGTGGTGGCGCCCCCATTGGCGCCGGTGGTGCAGGATTTGGAGGAGCTATTTTTATCCGACAAGGTACTGTAACTCTTGACACGGTTAATTTTACAAACAACACTGCAACTCCTAGTGGATTCGGTTCTCCCTTGGGTAAGGGAGGCGCCATCTTTGTGATGAACACTACCACTAACACCAACGGCAATAATCAAGAGATGCCTACTGCTCTACCGCAGGTTTCCGCTCGTGCTGTTACTTTCACGGGTAGTAATGCTACAAACGCAGTGGGTAATGCAAGCACAAAGGGTGTGGGTACGAATCAAGATAATAGGGATGTTTATGGGACGATTCAGGCGCTGGCGCTACCATCAACCTTAAGCATTGCCGCAGGCATCACCCCAGTAGAAAACACTTCTACCAACGGCACTTACACTCTCACCCTCGACAATGCATTCTCTACAGATACCACGGTTAATTACACTCTTGCAGGTTCTGCGAATAGAGGCGCCGACTACACCCTACAAGCAGGCACAGGTATTGTCAGTGTCGGCGCCAATAGCTTTGTCGTACAAGCTGATGTAACCACAGCAACATTAACTGTACAAGTCATTAATGATACACTTGCTGAAACAGACGAAAATATTCTAATTACCTTAGCATCTGGTTCCGACTATACTCTAGGAACAGCAACAGATAGCCTAACTATCGCCGCAAATGATAATCCTCCAGTAATAACTTTAGGAGGCGCCGCGATTTCTTATACAGAAAATGCTACCCCTGTAATTATAGATGCAGGAGCTACGGTTACAGATGCTGACAACCCTGCTAACTTAAATGACGGTACTCTAACTATTAGTTTGACAAATGCAACTACCGATGACCGCTTAGGCTTTGGCAGTGGAGTTACCGTTTCTGGTAGTACCGTCAGCGTTGGCGCCACAGCAGTTGGTACGCTTAATAATAATGGTGGGGTCGGTGCAACTCCTTTAACCATAACCCTTAACAGTAGCGCTACTGTTTCACTAGTTCAGACACTACTGCAAAATATAAGTTTCTCCAACGTTTCAGAAAATCCTAGCACTACAGGGCGAACGGTAAATGTCACCCTTAATGATGGTGGTACTAATGGCGTTAGTAATACTGCAACGCGCAATATCAATATTATTGCTGTCAACGATGCTCCTATTTTTACTACAAATGCGAGCTTGACTGCGATGTTGGAGGACACTAATAACCCCAGTGGCGCCACTATTACCAGCCTCTTCGATGGTAAATTTAGTGACCCAGATGCAAGCTCAAGTTTAAGTGGCATTGCAGTTGTAGGTAATACCGCAAATGCAACTACTCAAGGTAAATGGCAATACTCTACAGATGGCACTAACTGGTCAGATATTGGTGTTGTTAATGATGGCGCCAACGCTCTAGCACTTTCGGCAAATACAAGAGTACGTTTTGTTGGTGTTGCAAATTATAACGGCACACCAGAAGTTTTGAGAGTTAGAGCGCTGGATAACACCTATACAAACGGTTTTACTACTGCAAACCCTGTCTACGTTAATACAACAACTAATGGTGGCACCACAGCTATTGCATCAACAACAACGGCAATTAATACAAATGTGATACCAGTAGCAGATATTAATGGTATTACCTCTACTAGAGCTGATGGCAGTTATAAAGTTGGTGATATTATCCCTATTGCTATCACCTTTGATGAAATAGTAAATGTGAATGTGACTGGCATACCACAGTTAATATTAGAAACTGGTACTCTTGATGCGGTCGTCAATTACAGTAGTGGAAGCGGTACAAATACACTGACTTTCGACTACACAGTAAATGCAGGACACAATAGCGCTGATTTGGATTACATTTCTAATGCAGCACTGGTTTTAAATGGTGGTACTATTACGAATGCTGCTGGTAACAACGCGAATTTAACTTTAGCGGCGCCTGGTACAACAGGTTCATTAGGTGCAAATAATAATATTATAGTTGATGGCATTGCACCAACTATAGGCAGTGTAAATGTCCCTGCGAATGCTAGTTATAGAGCAGGGCAAAACCTAGATTTCACTGTCACCTTTAGTGAAGCAGTAGCAATCAATTCAGGAAGTGGAACTGTAGCACTACCAATAATCCTGAATACAGGAGGTACAGTTAACGCAAATCTCTTGGGTACAGGTGCTTCGAGTTCAACTCACATCTTCCGCTATACAGTAGTCAATGGTAATGTTGACAGCGATGGTATTAATGTTGGTAATGCAATTTCTTTAAATGGTGATGCCACTGTTCGTGACAATGCAGGTAATGACGCTGTTTTGTCTTTGAATAATCTAGGCACCACAACTAATGTATTGGTAGATGCGATTGCACCAAGCGTGACTCTTTCCTCTACATCTCCAACCACAGTTAATAATACTCCATTTACCGTAACCGCTACATTCAGCGAAGTAGTTAACAACTTTGTTGAAACTGATATTACGGTTACAGGTGGTACGGTTGTCGCAAACAGCTTAAATTCAACGGATGCAGGTAAAACTTACACTTTCAACCTCACCCCTACAACTGAAGGAACTTTAACTGTAGATATTGCTGCCAACGTTGCCCAAGATATTGCTGGAAATGATAACACTGCATCAGCACAACTAACTCGTAGTGTTGACTTAACTAAACCAACTCTTAGCAGCATCACACCAAACTTGACAACGATTACCGATGCAAACGTTGGTAATAGTAACTTTACATTAACGTTGGTTTACAGCGAAGCGATGGATACTACCATTAACCCAACGATTAGCTTCCCCAACGAAAACCCCAACAATACCATTTTAGGTATTTCTGGAAATTGGACAAACAATACTACCTACGTAGCCACTTATAATGTTGTAGATGTAAATGAAGCTGTTGCCAACATAGATATCCGCGTCACAGGGGCAAAAGATGTAGGGGGTAACATCCAAAACCAGTTAGATAGCGTCGATAAATTTAGCATTAATACTAATAACGGCGACAACATAATTACCGGAACACCTGAGTCAGACGCATTCTCAACCAGCACAACTAAAGATATAATTACTGCTGGTGAGAGCGATGATACAATTACCGCAAACTTTGCCCAGCTACAGCAAAATGATGTAATCGACGGACAAGGTGGAAACGACACATTTGTTCTAACAGGTGGAGCAGCTACTGACTCAGTAACTTTCAACACCAACAATTCCAGCAACCAAATTACCAAGGGAATTTCGGGTTTAACAGTTAAAAATTTCGAGAAATTCGATTATAGCGGCTTTGCTGGTACTGTTAATTTCAGAGGTAATGCAAATGATGAGGAAGTAACCGGAACTGCCAACAACGACACCATCAACGGTGGTAGTGGTAATGATACCATTAACGGTGGCGCTGGGAACGATATGTTCAGAGGTGGTAATGGTAACGATATCCTTGATGGCGGTGTTGGTGTTGACACCATGAATGGTGGTAATGGTAACGATACCTATACTGTTGACAACGCAGCAGATGTAATTCAGGAATATTCCGGTTATGGCATCGATACCGTGCAAACTTCTGTAAGCTACACCATAAGTAGTAATGTTGAGAATCTCAACTTAACTGGAACTGATGATATTGATGCTACTGGGAATGAAATTAATAACCTTTTAAAAGGTAATTCCGGAGTTAATACTCTAAGTGGTTTAGCAGGTAATGATACTCTCGATGGTGGTACGGGTGCAGATACTTTAATTGGTGGTAGGGGTAATGACACTTACATTATTAATGATAATGATACTATTACCGAGAATTCAAACCAAGGAATCGATACCGTTCAATCTTCCATAACTTGGACTTTAGGTGCCAATCTTGAAAATCTCACTCTTACGGGTACAGAAGATATTAACGGTACTGGTAATGCTCTCAATAATGTCTTTATCGGCAACAGCGGTACAAATATCTTCACTGGTGGTGCTGGGAATGATACCTATTATATAGATGACAGCAAAGACAGCATCGTTGAGAACTTGAATGAAGGTAAAGATATTGTTGTTGCTTCAATTGATTGGAATCTTTCCGATAACTTAGAGAATCTGACGCTTACTGGTGCGGCAACTGAAGCACGGGGTAACGCATTAAATAATATCCTTCTCGGTAACAGCAATAACAATACTATTTATGGTTTTGCTGGTAGAGATACCCTAAATGGCGGTGCAGGTGATGATACTTTAATTGGTGGAGCGGGTAATGATACTTACACTGTTGATAGCACCAACGATATTATTACTGAAATATCAAATGAAGGAGTAGATACCGTTAAGTCTTCTGTCACCTGGACTCTTGGGGATAATTTGGAGACTTTGAAACTAACTGGCACTGCTAATATTAACGGAACTGGCAACGCTTTAAATAATTTCCTCCAAGGTAATAACGGTGATAATACCCTCAGTGGTGGTGATGGTAATGACTTCCTAATTGGTAATAATGGTAATAATACTTTAATTGGTGGAAACGGTAATGATACTTATATTGTCAAAGCTGCAACCGATGTTGTTACCGAGGAAGTAAATGCTGGTACAGATACTATCCTTGCTTCTGTGAGTATAACTTTAGCAGATAATCTTGAAAACCTGACGCTGATTGGTTTAGCCGATATTAATGGTACGGGTAATAACCTGAATAATAGGCTTAAGGGCAATGGTGGCAACAATATTCTTAACGGCGGCGACGGTAATGATATCCTCAACGGGAACGCAGGTAGCGATACGATGATTGGGGGAACTGGTAATGACACTTATTATGTGGATATAGCTGATGATATCGTCACTGAAGCATCAGATGAGGGGATAGATACAGTATTCTCTTTCGTTGATTGGACTTTAGGAGCAAATCTAGAAAATTTGACTCTTACTAGTTCTGCAAATCTAAATGGAACTGGTAACGAGTTGGATAATCTACTCAATGGCAACAACGGTAATAATACCCTTGTTGGAAATGCAGGTGCCGATACTCTTACTGGTGGACGCGGTAACGATACACTGTTTTTAGGTAATGATAACAGTATCGACACTATTGTTTATAACTTTGGCAATGGTAGCGATACGGTAAATGAATTCAGTCGCGGTGTCAACGGAGATTTAATCCAATTTAATGGAGTGTCAGCAGTAGATGTGATTGTCAATGGTAGCAGCACGCTGTTCCATTTGAGCGATGGGATTAGCTCAAATAGTGGTTTTGGTACAGGTGACATTTTGATGACCTTGAACAATACTACCGGATTTACTGCTGATAATATTGATTCTAATTTAGCTGCGGGTAATACTGCTAAGTTCTTGTTTGCATAGTTACCATGCTTTGTGACGCTCAATACGATTCCCGTAGTAATTAGCATATGTGGTAATCAATAATCCCGGTTTCTTAAAGAAACCGGGATTCCTAATGGTTATTCATTAATTTTGACTCTATCAACAAAGCTATAATCCAGGTTCTGAAGGCAAAATATACAAACAAATTAAGGTATTTCAAAGCTTTTAAATTGTGCAAAGTGAGGACTATATAATATTTTGTGACACTTACATATCTTATGTAATCATACTTATTTGTTTGCGAAGGAATATGTTTTTTTTTATGTGTATTATCGTAAATTTTCTGAGGTGTTATCTCTACTATAACAGTTATAAATTAAAGCGTATTAAATATAAAATATATTAACATGAAAAAGATTTTTTCTTTGGTTTCATTAACCGCAGGTGTGATTGCTTCAGTGAATGGATTATTCTCAGCACCTGCATATGCTGCACCCGTAACATCAGAGGTAGAGATTGAAGTTAATGTACCGGATATAGTGTTCTTACAAACCTATGACAAAATCACCTTTGATTTAGGAGCTGATGACCTGACAACCGCCACAAATTTCGTAGATGATGCCACGGTTGGTTCAGTTGCAGCAGGTACGAATGCAGTTACTCCAGCTTTGCCAGCACAACCTGTAACAACAACTGGTAAAACTACTAAGACTTACTCAAACGTACTGTTGTATAGAACTTGGGGTCTTGGTAGTACTAACGGACAAATTGAACATGGTATTACAACAGTAAACGATACGTTAACCCTAATTGGTAGCGGAGGTTCGACTTCTACTATAACCATGACAAGTCCAGTCGCTACAAATCCCTTAACCCAAGATAATGCAACTGGTGTAGATGGTACTCCAATAGAAGTCCCAGTAGATTTTACTTTCGACTTAAGTGGTGTCACGCTGTCGGGGACTCACACGGGTGCTTCTGTAACAGTTTCAGCTGAAGGTATTTAGTATAAATAATCTGTAGAATAAAAGCTTTTTATCTGCCTTTGAATAGTTAGTTTATTCGCACTTATTATCTACTAATTACAGCACATTTCTCTGTTGTATTTCTTTTGGTTTCAAACCCAAAGATTGTATTTAAGACAAGTTCAGAAAATATCATTTATTAATCAGGGTGAATAGCTTTAATTACTATTAAACAAGCATCAAAATCTGAGAAAAAAGTTTTAAACTCAAAGTGCTATCACAGGTTAAGTTCGCATATCCAAACTTCACCCGTGCTAGCAAAATTTTTTAGATATTCGATGGCTTTTTGCTGCTCGGTACCACTTTTTTAGTCTTTCCCAACCCAACAATCTCGAAATTTGATGAAACAGTATTTTTTTATTGGTACAGTTGCAACCCTGCTTTGTCTTTATCAACTTTGCAATATAGACATAGCTTATGCAAATGATTGTACAAATGTAGCTGACGGTTGTATCAAAATAAACAAAGAGTCTCTACGCGATATTTTTACTTTTAAACTATCCGATATAGTACCGTCAAATCAAACTCTGCTAATAGTACCTAATGGCAATCCCTTTGACGCATCATCTACACCTGCTGTTAATCAAAACATTGACCGTACAGTTGAGAATTTGTGGGAGCTAGAGGTTGAAAGCGGTAGTGAAAATGACTTACAGGTTGAGTACGAATACGAAAAACTCACGCACTCTTCTTTAAACACATCAGAAATTCAATTAGAGAACATTGAGGAAATATCTCCAACCGTTCTGCGCCAAGGTTCAACTCCAGATAAAGTTGTCGTTGGGGGTGGAGCAATTTTTCAGTTTAATTTATCTAACATTAAAGCTTCTGGCAGATATTTGGGTAATTTAGTCATAAAAGTCACGCCAGGTACATCAAGCAATTAGTTTTTACCCAAATAAAAGTCACATAATATTGGAACATTACTTATATTGACGATGCAGAAAGAGACAATATATAAAAACATACAAAAAGCTTGTGTAAGTCTTATTGTAGCAGCTGGTGTAACTGCTGTAGGATGCACTCCTACATCAGCAATATCAATTGGAGTCAGTCCACCCCGCTTCGAGTTGAAACTTGACAACAAAAGACCTAAAACAGAAGTATTTCGCGTTGTCAATATCGGTTCAAAACCAGCTACTTTCAAAATTTACGTTCAAAGTTGGATATTAGATGAAAAAAACAAAATCCAACCCATACCACCAAGCGAACAATCTTTAGAAAAATGGATTCTCGTCAATCCTGGGAAATTTACTCTTCCTCCGGGAAAGTCTCAAACTGTACGTTTCTCGATTCGTCCGCGCATTAAACCTGAAGCTGGAGAACACCGCGCTCTTATTTATGTAGAAGAAGTTCCAGATAATAAAGATTCAAACAATCCTGTTAAAGTTATTGGACGCTACGGGGTTGGTGTGTATGCTTACGTTGGTGAAATCAAAAAAGTTGGTGTAGTTAATTCAATTGAGGTAGATAGCAAAAACGCTCCACTTAAAGCAACTTTTGATGTTTCCAGTCAAGGTACGGCTTACGTGCGGATGAATGGGCAGTATGCAATTTGGCAAGCTGCTAAGTATCCCGGCGCTAAAAATACCCAACAAATAACTCAATTAGGTAAAGCCAAACCAAAACTTCCTGACGGCGCGATCGCAGTTGGCACTTTGCCTTCAACTCCAGTATTACCAAGTACTCGCCGCAAATTAATACTAAATATTAGCCAACAATTAGCTCCTGGTAATTACGTTTTGGATTTGAATGGTGAATTAAGCGGCGTGCAAATTGATAAAGGTATAAATTTTACGGTTCCAGCAAAGGCTAATACTCCTGTTAGAGGAAGTAATAATCAACCAAGACGTTCTTCTAGCAACCTCAGAAATCAGCTTCGTAACAGATAGATAATTAGTTATTTTCTTAGCTATCTATATCTATTAATAGATGATTATATTTGATAATGTTTTATCAATCTCCCCAACCCCCAACAATCGCAATTTTACAGAATTCTACCATTGCTACTGCTAATAATAGTCAGACTAATTCTAGTTCAACTATTGCATCTGTCCCATCAGAATTTTCTTCACCAAGAAAAAGTCCAGTTGTAGAGAAACTTCTCGCAGCAAAAGCAAGCAGCAATTTGATAGCTAGATTAAAGAAAGAGCGTCAAAATCATCTACAAAAAAAAGATAAAGTTGTTAAATTAGCAGAACAACCATATAATCCAACATCTGAAGAAGATTTACTGACTAGATTAAAAAAACAGCCTGTTAATCCGGTACCCCCCCAAAAAGGTTTAATCAACTTACAAGAACAACTTGTGACGGTACCAAAAACAGAAACAGAAGTAGTTAAAATAGATGATACTTCGGTAATTGCTGATGCCAAAATCGCTACATCCAGAACAAATAGTTTACTGGTGGGTATAGTTATCAATAAACGCGAAGTTGGGAACTTAGATGTTATTCGTCAAGGAGATACTCTACTTCTGCCACTTTTAGATTTTGCCACACTTGCTAAGTTTACTGTTGATACGAATGGTAACAATAGCCAATTAAAAACACCTTTGGGAACTATCCAACTGGCAGCAGATGAATTACAAGAAATTAATGGTATTAGTTATATCAGCGATGGTGTTCTCAAAGAAAAGTTATTTACAAAGATTGAGCTAAACACCTTTGACTTTGCATTAATTATTGATTTACCGTGGGGAGAAGGTAGCGAGGTTCGACAAGAAGCTGTTAAATTACAACCAGAATTTTTCCCTCCTAGCAGCGGTCTTTCTAGTTATAGACAAGAACTAAATTTTAGTACGGGTGCTGGTAATACTAGCTTTCGAGCTTCTTCACTTTTGGGGGGACGTTTGGGGGGTGGTTCCTGGCGCGTCCGTTTGAATAATAATTTTATTAACTCCCCAAATATCTCTGAATACTTTTATTACAAAAATAACGGTCAATTTAGCTATCAGGTAGGTCAGCAGCAACTTGGTCTACATCCATTATTGAGTGGTATTACTTTAACTGGAGCGCAATTTGGCTTTAGCAATATACCAGCAGAGCGTTTTAATCAAACTTACAGCGCTTCTGAGCTTTTACCCAGACGTTCTCGACCGATACAAACCTTTCAAGGTGCGGCACCTCCTGCAAGTTTTGTACAATTAAGAGTTGGTGGTATTACCATTGCTCAACAGCAGGTTGGCTTAAACGGAAAATATGAATTTATTAATGTTAACCTGCCGACTGGTCAAAGCAACGAAATCGAATTACTTGTTTTTGACCGTAATAATCCAAATGTACCAGTAGAGATTCGTGCGCTGCGATTGAATTCTTCTGATTTGTTATTACCATCTGGGGGAAATGTCCAGTTAGGAGGTTTGGGTTTAACTGGTAATTTGGCGCAAGATACTTTATTTGATGATTTTAATTCAACCGAAGCCGGAAAATTTACCGCTTTTTATCAATTACGCCAAGGAATTTCAGAAAATTTAACCTTTGAAGGTGGTGTACAAACCCTTCCCGATACAGTTCAAGCACAAGCAGGTTTAATTTGGCGATTAGCAAATCCTTTGATTTTATCTGCTAGTGTTGGTACTTCCCGTGGTGAAGTGGGATATATCGCAGATTTAAATTTTCAATTGGAACGCTTGCAGGTTATTGGAAACACTCAGCTATTTCCAAATGGATATACATCCAGTTCTGCTTCGCGCAATCGCTATAATCACAGTTTGCAAGTAAAATACAGGCTCTCTAACACTTTCAACTTAGGATTTATCGCCCGCAATCGCCAAGATGAAACTTTTGCGGCTGATTATATTTTACCAACTTTTAGCATCCGACCCATGTCAGGGATGTATTTAAGCGGCAGACCTGATATTGAAGGAGGCTATCTATTTAACGCTTTATATCGAATCAACCAAGCAAGCAGATTATCTTTTAATACTTATAATAATAGATACTTTTCTAATTTTAGCTATAACTTGAATCGTCAATACCAATTATCTTTTGGTAACGAATTTGGTGGAGATTTTGGTACACGTTACTCTGCGACTATTAACCGTAATGCTTTTAACCTCAATGGTTTAAGTTGGCGGGTGGGTTTAGCTTATAGTGATGGAGATATAGCGCCAATTGTCGGTGCAAATATGCAAGTGTTGCCAGGATTGTTAGCTAGAATCGATTATCAAGGTATACCCAGCAGAAGTAAAAACAGTTTCGGGGGATTTGGTGATGACCGTTTATCTATTTCACTAGTATCAGATTTATCTTTTGCTGGCAATAAAATTTCTCCTGCTAGTTCAACTTCTTTAGGAAAACAAAGAGGTGCGATCGCCGGACGAATTATTGTAGAAGGTGGTAAAGATTTTGACTTAGGGAATTCAATTATTAGAATCATCAATAACCGTGGTAAAAACGTTGGTGGAGCAAAAACTGATGCGAGGGGTAACTTTTTTGTAGGGAATTTACCCGAAGGTATATATACAGTCGAAATCGACCCAGAAAAACTGCCAATTGAACTGACACTAAAGAAAAGTACTGTAGTTGCAGAAGTAGCGAGCGCTGCTGTGACTAGCTTAGATTTTACCGCAGCCGCCGAATACGGCATAGCAGGACGACTGACTGATGCTGTAGGAAACCCGGTTGCGAATATGCGTTTGGATTTAATCAATCAAGAAGGAAAAAGAGTAGGAGCTGCTTGGACAGACGAATTTGGACTTTATCGTTTGGATGGAGTTCCCGTTGCTCCCTATACATTATTAGTTCCGGAGCAAACTTCCATTACCACAAATAATCCTCTTCCCAAAATCCAAGTAGAAGTGAGCAACGAATTTATATATGACCAAAACTTACAGCTACTTTTCGACCAAAACGCTTCTGTTCGTTAATTGTAGCTGTCACTATACTCAAAAGCTGTTAGCCCTTGGAAGCATAAGCAAGTAATTTAGGGGCTGAAAGCCTTACTGCTACCTACTCTCCTCAGCCAAAAATTTCAATTGCACAAAGCATAAATTGTCTATTTACACTATTATTATTCCTTTTTTATAAAAAAAATTATTCACCACAAGATTAAGTGACGAGATTTTATATCTTATATAAATAAGTAATTTTACTGATGAATATTAATTAACTAGTTAGTTATCAATGTAATGCGAATAAGTTAGAGAAAACTTTTATTTCGCTTAACTTGTGTCACCGTTTAAGTAAAAATTATCAAAAGTTTCCTATGACTTCGGAACTTTTTATATATATTACTATGATTCGGATAACGATCAGGTGATTTTTACAGTTTTTGGCTATCTGCAACTTTCAAAATATTCTCTAACTCAACAGTAATTACTTAAAACAGGAAGAAGAATTATGGCAAAACTTACAAACTTTATTGGACCTAATACTAAAGCAGGACAATCAGAAGAAATAGATGCTGTTATTTTGTTTCATATCAAAGTAGGAACAGGAAAAGTTACCGAATGTAGCGATTATGCTTTGGGATTTAATGGTGAAGTTTCTTCAACGTTTTGGTCTGGTAATTTCAATATCAAATTTGAATTAACAGACCAAAATCCATCTTCTAATAATGGACCTTGTACAGTTACTTTTAATGGTCAGACTACCACTGGTAGTTACCAAGTTGACGGAAATACACTTGTCATAACTGCTAATCTATCAAATGGTCAAGAAGTTGTTAAACTAAGTAGAAGTGATAATTATACAGAAATTAATCTGTCTGGCGCTGTGACTCCTCCTAATATCATTCTTGAACCCGTTACGGCTTAAATAGAAGTATTTTCTTTTAATCAAAATACCTCACGGGGTAACAAGTGCCCAGTGGGGTATTTAGAGAGCAATTTTTTTTATAAGATAGGAAATTCATCCCGAAACTGTTAACTAGTGTCATATTCACGCATCAATAATAGCCACTTATAAAGATAACTGCAAAACTTGTAATCAGATATTTATATAAATTTATAGTTGCTATATCTCGTATAATGATGAGGCGATTAGCATAATATTTTACTCTAAAAACTTTTCAAATATCCTCTAATGTGTACAGGAATTACGCAACTGGTACGAGAATTTTTCGCAACTTCAATAAAAATAGTAGCGAACGCTGCTACCTCTCGCATTACGCTCCTTTATCAGTTTCTTTTTCTGGGTGTGGTTCGTGAAATACAGCTTTGACATCGTTTAATTTTACCCTTACCCGTGAACCTTTTATAAGCAACCTATTGAAACGGGTAAAGTTTAAATACTGGCTAATGTTTGCATCAGTAGTTTACCTTCGTTAAACATTTGACTATTAGATAAAAGTTGATACCATTCACGTAATTGTTGCCGAACTACAGCGCAGTGTGGATGATTATCATCTAAAGCATTAAATTCCATTATTGCTGCTCGTTGAGTTGGTCCGCGTCCTAAAAGTCTGAGCCAAAGTGTTGAAATATTTTGAGGAAGTTCGCTAGTTACAATAGACATCTCCGGAAAACATTTACTTCGTTGCATACCTAACCCCCCTACCCCCCTTCCCTACCAGGGAAGTGGGGTTTTAAAGCCTCTCTCCCTGTGGGGGAGAGGTTTGGAGAGGGGTTTTTTTCTTTTCCGGAGATGTCTAATGATAGTTGTACAAAAAGCTGGTGCGAAATGGTAAATACCTGAAATATTCAGGTCCCGACGAGCAGCAAATCCTTGGAGGTGTTGAGACGCAATTGAAGGCACAATAATAAGTAAAGTTTTGTCAATTTCATCCGAATGATCTCTGCGCGCTTCTGAATTACCCACACTCGTTTCATTTGCACTCATAATACCTTTATCGGCTTCGCTTTTCCAGGTTAACCAATGGCGCAAACAATCCCGTAGCTGCCATACATCTGGTGCCCAACGCAGAATTTCAATAATACACGGAACTGATAAGAAATCTCCTAATAGTCCTAAAGATGTTCGAGATTTTTGGGAGTTTGGTTCAAACAGAATATCGACCAACTCCGCTTCTCCAATAACCTCTGGACTAATCATCACTCGATTGTTACCTTGAGTAATTTCCTTTAAATACTCAGTTCCCAGGTTAAATCGAGATGGAAGTTTAAAAACTCTCAAATTAGCATCTCGGGGAATTGGTTCGTTTAGGTAAACAGTTCCAAAATCATTAAGTAGAACTGAGAGATATTGTTGAGCAAAAATAGAAAAAGCTGGACGAGACATAGTGGCAGTTTTAGAGCACCTATATAATTATTGATTCTTTCGGAAATAATTCAAGCAATAGAAGAAGTGAGCAAAGTTATTAATTGATTTGGGTATCCGAAATCTATCCATTGCATTAAAATAAGCAATTATTAACTTAGCTTCGTAAAAAAAAAAGATAAATATTAGTTTCTTAAATAAACTCCTAAAAATGTAATAAAAATTTACTTTTGCATTAATTGTTAATAATTGCACTAACTTTATAAGTATTATCACTTAATAATTATGATTTACAGAATTATGTGTAATTAAAGTCATGTTAATAGCCAAGTTCATTTAGAATGTTTTGTTTAAGCGCGAAAAATGCTTATTTGAACAATATTGAAACAAGAGATAAATCTAGCTTTGAGTCAGAAAATATGAATAGCGAGAAACAGTTCTTCACGTCGAGGTTAAAGCTGTAATCATTGCTGCAAAAGGTTTTAACTATATTATCATTTCGGATAATGTGGCGAGGTGTCCCTTGCTTCCGGCTAAAATACTCGGGTGTTGCTTTGTAAAACATCATATTAATCTGCTCGCATCTGTTTGCATAACAAAGACAAAAACAAGTAGACAATTAAAGTGATAAAAAATAATGACGTTAACGATTGAATTGCGAACTGAAAAAATATAACGGTTCGGCGTTCGTAAGCGGAAACGATAACTTAAATTTTATTCAGCAAACCCCAATTAATTAGAAAAAAATTCAAATATTCTCAATTTGAAAACCACGGGGACTTTTCAAAACAAAAATATTACTTTCTTTTGATAAATCTCCCACACAAACAATAGGTAGTCTTTCTTGATAAGCTTTGATTGCCAAAATATAATTATGGTCTTTAAGTTCAGTTTTGATTTTGCTTAATTTATCAAATACTGAGCAAACAATTGTAATTTCACCGCTCAATTTATATTCGTGAGGAGTTGCGATTTGTGTGACAAAACCTTGTAGTTTTAAATTCTGATAATTATTAATAAAATCGCTTAAAATTTCAATTTGAGAAAGATTTTCTGAAGCTGTTAGCGTTTCAATAGCTTCACGAATTCTTGGAATATAATCTCTTACATTTTTTGTATTTGGAAGCAAGATTTCAAACTCACCTTCTCCTACTACTTGCTTGTGCCAAATTGTAGCATTATCAAGAAATTGTCCATCTTCATACCAACCGTGAGATTGCAAATAATTCCTCAATTCTTGTGGTTCTATATTTTTGATGATTTGGGCATCTTCTACTGTAATTTTCATGGTTAACGTATCAATTCATCATTAAAAATGTGGCAAGATAACATTCATAAAATCACTATCACCGTGAGCTAGACGGTTATGCTCGTAACAGATAAAAATCTACTTATACAAATACGGCAATTTGCCGTATATAATATAAAAGTTAGTTATTTACACATAATCTATGAGCAACACTAACATTCCGAAATCAATGGCTCGTTTAGAAGCTCGCGTGAATCCAGAAATCAAAGCTTTATGGCAGAAAGCCGCTGATTTACAAGGAGTAACCTTAACGGATTTCGTCATAGCCAGCGTTCAAGCAGCTGCGTCTAAAGTTATCGAACAGCAACAAACTTTAAAATTGAGTACAGAGGATGCAGAAGCTTTTGTTGAAGCAATTTTAAATCCACCCAAGCCCTCGGATGCTTTGCGAGAAGCAACTTCACGTTACAAGCAAGTAATGGAAAACAATGGCATTAACGATTGAATTGCTTGATAAAAAGAGGCATAACCGTTCGGCGTTTATTAGCGGAAATGATAGTTTAGACAATTATATTCGTAAAGGCGCATCTCAGGAGCTTAAGAAAAAAGTTTCTACAGTTTTTGTATTAATTGATTCCCCGAAGATTGATATTATTGCTTACTACACGCTTTCTTCCTATACAGTTGATGCTTCTAATTTAAATGAGGAGTTTGCAAAAACTGTACCGCGTTATCCTTTACTTCCGGCTACTTTACTAGGGTCGTCTTGCTGTCTCGCAGAGTCATCAAGGTAAAGGTATAGGTGAGTTGGTTTTAATTGATGCTCTTAAAAGGATTTTAGATGCTACCTCGCAGGTTGCATCGCTAGCTGTTGTAGTAGAAGCAATAGATGAGAATGCAGTCAGATTTTACCAAAAATATGGTTTTGAGCAGTTTAAACAGTACCCCACTAAACTCTATTTACCCACCAAATTAATAGCTGAAAACTTCGGGGATTAACACTTTTAATTTCGCACTCATTTCAAGTAAATATCAAGGTGTTTTGAATTTATAAAAACATCCAGAAGGGGGACTTATTTTATTGTTAGTCCTCGTGTCATACCAATCTTTGTGTAACAATGCCCGTGGCGATCGCCCTAATATGAGCGTTAACCTCCGACAGCGGGCATTGACTTACCACCCCCCATTTCTTTAAATTCAGTTTCCAACAAACTTTAAATAACCCGCCTAAGTAAACGTGTAGCACTCCCTCTCGGACGCGATACTTACGGAACGCCCATGCCCGTTTACCTTGTTGCAACCAGCGGTACATGCTTTTTTCGCTGCAATCTAGCATCGTTGTTGCAGCTGCAATTGGTATTGCTACTTTCCCACTACCATCTTTATCAACTCCACGGCACAAGTACCAAAGCCTTGCCCACGGGTTCCGCGCAATGCGCGAATGAATCCGAACGGTAAAGACTTCCGTTAGTAATTTGGCTTTGATTAAAGTAGATAGTAGTTGCAGCATCAGCATTTTTTTGTACCGATGTCAGAAGTAACTCAAAAATTGATAATCTATAGATGTTTATTGATGTTTTGTTTTTTGGATATTGATTCGAGAATCAATTACCAATTTTTTCAAAATGAGTGTGAAAAGATTATCAATTTCTGAGCATACCTAATGACATCAGTAGGTTTATCTGAAATCAGCGGGTTGCCGATTTGTAGGTCATTGACGACATCAATTCACAAGAAACAAAACCTTTCTTACTTGAACTGACATTCAAAAGTATAATTTTTGCCCGTTGCTTTAATACGCATCGGGCAAATTTTATTCTGCAAACTTGCAGTAGAGTTGAGACAAATACATCAAAATTTATTATAAATGGTAATTGAAGCTCAATTGCTTACTGCATAAAGGTTTTAGCTTACATACACTTAAAAATAATATATAAGCGTTTACACAGTAAAAATGATTTTCAATAAGCATTTAGGCAAGATTTAGTCAAAAATATAACCAACTTGCTGCTTACAAAATAAAATAATCCTTGATTTGCAAGCTATTTAGCAATTTTGACACGAGGACTATTTATACAATGCTCAAGGTAGCTAAATTTCAAATATCTTATGAGTAAGCTTTTTGACTTAATTTTTCTAATGTTTATTAGTCACAAGTATGCTTTGTATCTGATCAAGAGATTTTTTGACGTTGACCATTAACTCGTTAGTATCCTCCAGGTAGATACTAATAAGTAAATTTGTACGCCTCATATTATGATTCGGGTTTTCTAATTGCTCGTATACCAGTTTGACTAATTCTTGTAGCTCGGTAATCTGCTCAAACTGATCTAATGCTTCAATTGTTGATTTGATCGCTTGATTCAAATCAGAAGATGTCATAATCATATTGCTCCATCGTTTTTGGTGAACGTTTGGGGAAGTCGTGCCGTTTGGGGATGTTGTAAGCATCTTTTTACGGTGCGCGTTAAAAGTCGCGCTGACTTCAGTTGTTATTTAACTTTTACCACGAATTAAAGTCATACTGGTAACTTAGTTTGGGAACGGTGCGACGTTACGACTTATCCGTGCTACTACCAAATAATAGTTTTATATGACCGGATACACTTTATGGTGCGACGCTACGACTTATCCATATACAAGCTAGTATACACGAGTATACATTATGTAAACAATTTATTCAAGAATATGTATACGATAGTAAACGCAAGTATACATATTAAGATATCTGCATAAACTGCACATATACCTTTAAATACTAATATCTATGCAATAATATTGTATACGACGTATACAATGTGTAAACATGAGTAAGATTATCACTTTTAGGTTTAATGATGATGAGATTGATGCATTATTAAAACATCAATTAGAAGATGAATCTATTAATTTAACAGCTGCTAGGTTAGTTAGAAGTTGTTTAGAATTACCTAAGCAGGATTCAAAGTTATCACCAATTATTGAAGAAAAGTTTAACCAAATTCAAACACGGTTAGAAGAACTTGAGGAAAAGTTAATCGCCTAAATGCCGAGGAGGAGGAAGTAGCATTTAGGCGAAATGATAAAGAAGCTATAGAGGAGGTTAAAAGTAAAATTGTAGCTCAATGGAAAGTAGTCAAGCGAGCAGAAAGTAAAGAGCGAATAGCGCTCGCTTTGGATAAGTTTATCGCTGCTTTGCTCCAATTACCATAACCCAATACCTGTAACTGCAACGCAACAAGAAAGAATATCTAAAATGGCTGCAACAGTACGATGTTACAAGGGTTGCAGCCGTTTGTTGCAGTTGCAGTTGCAAAGTTGTTGCAGGGATTAAACTGTAACTAAGCAGAAAGTGTTCGCAGCATCGGTTATCTCAAATAACGGTATAGCAATAGTTGAAAGTTATATACCAACAAATTACCTTACTTTATTCTTACTTCCTAGCCCTAATGTTTTGGTGTTGGTAATAATTGTTGAACTTTGAAGGGGACGGGGGGGGTCGGCTTGTTGAACCATTCAACACGGTTTCGTTCAACACATTCAACAATCTTCAACATCCTTGTTGCTAATGGTTCAACAGGTTTGTTCAACAGTTTTCAACAGTTCAACAGTCTTCAACAAACCGTCTACTAGTTGTCTTTAATCCGCCTACAAGTCGTTTGTAGCGTTGTAACGTAACAAGTGTTAGTCCTCAAACGAGATGTAACGGAACCGGGTTACAAGGGTTACAAGCCTTTGTTGCAGTTACAGTTACAAGTTTTGTTACATCTACAGCGCCTACTGTTGCAAAATCCCCAAAAATCGGGTATAGATGGCTGTAGCCCATGCACATCAATGGTTACAGTGGGTAGACTACAGTTGTATAGGTATATAAAGTTACCAGTAATGAGCTTGCTAGTAGATCGCCTTCTGCCTACACCAACAAGCATTACCCTTCATGCGTTGAGTAAGTATTTCAGCATCCAGTCGCGTTCCAAAAATTTCTACAAGGGTTAAACCTCCTTAGAGATTTTTGGCTCTATTATAATTTTTTCAACTCGCGCATACTTAGTATGAGCGGAACACTTCCAAAGTTTTGACAAAACTTTTCAAGACGCGAATATATATATTCGCGTAGCAGTTATGAAGCTTTTGATAACCAGCTAAATTTTTTATTTCCTTCAAGACACGAGCATAATACTTACGTACTAATTTTGGGACTTTATAGTTAAGCTGTCATGCACGGACACTTAGTATACGCGCACGATTTCCAAAGTTTAGATAAAAGACTTCAAGGCGCGAGATGTAATCTCGCGTAGCAGTTGCAGTAATCCTATTGTTTTATTTAGATCATATTTTCAAATGGGGGGATACCTAATAAGAGTTAAACTCTTCGGGTCATCATGATTGAAAAATGCCTAAAAACAAGCATTCCAGGCAACCATCTAGGCAAGGATTAGTCAAATTTTTAGTAACTTTGAACAACGATCGAGTGAGCATAGGAGTTACACGTCCTCGGGGTCTGGTGACTGAAAATCCTCGTGTCACGAGTTCAAGTCTCGTTCCTGGCATACAAGATGAAACCCCCAGAAGCGTTAGCTACTGGGGGTTTTTTAATTCCCCAAAAACCCCGTTTCAGCGATTCGAGGGGTGTAAGTTGGGTGTAAATTTACCCCCACGTTGGACATTTTTAGACGGGTTTGGACAATTTATTGGGGTAAAGTTGGGGTAAATCAGAGCGCGCTGATTCCAAGTCCAGCAAGGCAATGGAGAAACAAGCTAGCAGTTTCTCTTTGTCTTCGTTTGTAAGTTCAGGAGTCAATTGTGGGTTCCCAAAAATCTAGGACTAAAGCAAGTAAAGGTACTGTCCAAATCAAAACCTCAAATGAGCGTTTACAACTCGTTTTTAGTTTTGGGGGTAAACGTCATTATTTATCAACGGGTTTTACCGACACCAAAGCCAACCGCAAGCTGGCGGAGATGAAGGCTAAACAAATTGAGTTGGATATACTCTGCAACAATTTTGATATCACTTTAGTTCGGTACAAGCCTCAATCGCAGCAAGATATTTTTACACCATCGGCTTCTGACGAGGAGACTTCCACGGAAAGTAGTGTTTCTTTGGCTGACTTGTGGGACAGCTATACCGAATATAAAAAGTCAAGTTTATCTCCAAGTACGTTGGCGAAGGATTACAAGAAAATTTATCGCTGTATTAACGTGCATCTCCCCGTGAAGACTCTGGATAAAGCTGTGGGGATTCGCGATTGGTTAATTGCAAATAGAAGCCCGTTATCTGCCAAAAAAATCATGACTCAGTTTTGTGCTTGTTGTAATTGGGCTGTGAAGTCTCAATTAATTGAAGAAAACCCCTTTGAAGGTATGGCGAGCGATATTAAACTACCAAAGGGAGATTCTCAGGAAACGGATATCAATCCTTTCAGTGTTGAAGAACGCGATCGCATTATCCAAGCATTCAAAGAAAATCGTTATTATGCCCACTACGCGCCGCTAGTAGAATTTCTTTTCATCACGGGTTGCAGACCATCTGAAGCTGTAGGTTTGCAATGGAAGCACATAAGTAAAGACTTTACCTATATTCGGTTTGAGCAAGCCGTGGTGATTTCTGAGTCAGGATTAACCTGTAAACCAGGTTTGAAGACGCAGAAGAAGCGAATTTTTCCAATTAATAATCGTTTGGCTAGTTTTTTAAAATCAATTCAACCAGTTGAAAGGTCTGGTGAAGCGAAAGTTTTTCCTTCACCAGAAGGTAAATGGATAGATGTGCAAAACCTTGGTAGAAGGGCTTGGAAGGGTATTTTAGAAACGCTTGATGATGTAGAGTATCGGAAGCTTTATCAAACTCGACATACATTTATTACGATGGCTTTGAAGAATGGGGTAGATGTGAAAGATTTAGCCAAAATGGTAGGTAATTCGCCGGAAATTATTTATCGACATTATGCTGGGCAAAGTCGGGAGCTTTTCTTACCGGAATTTTAGGGTTCCAGGAACTATAGACAACTCCCGTAAGCGCCTTTGTGTCGGTGCGGCTTTCGTGTTGTGTTCGCCGTCAGGGGAACGTGGTGGCCGCACCGACACGAACCAAAGACGGTGGGCAAATATTCCGGTGCTTTTAAAGATATTGCTAAAGAATTTAATGTACCATTTATCGCTTTAGCTCAAATAAATCGAGGTGTCGAATCTCAAGCGGATAAACGTCCAAGTATGGCTTCAATTAAAGACAGCGGTGATTTAGAACAAGATGCTGATTTAATTCTATTACTTTACCGTGATGAATATTACAATTCACATACTAAAGAATCAGGCGTGATGGAGATTACTATAGCTAAGAATCGTAATGGTAGTACTGGAACTTGTAAAGTAGGATTTGACCCCAATGTTGGGAATTTTAGCTAACAAAAATATTAAAACGTGAAAATTAATCATTTTCCATTACACTATAGCATTACAAAATTTTTAATACTGCTTGTACGTCTAACAGATTAAAAAATCAAATATATAAATACTGTAAAAAAGCTACTCAACCTTTTAACCGCATTAGTTTTGATGAGTCTGCAATCAAGAAAATACTTTCTTTAAACGAGAAAAGATAATCCTTATTAAAAACTTTTACTACCCATCATAACTAATGCGATTGAACACCAATCTTTATGTTACTTCTCTAGCCTAAAAGTACCACTATTTCCGTTATTATCAAACCATTGTCCTTCGTACAAATTGGGGTTAATCATTATTCCCGAATGCACTGCATAGTATTCGCCATCGTCTTGTTGAACAAAGTTAATCAGGGTTTCTCCTCTACCAGTTAATATTTTTCCTGTGAAGATACTATCGTTGATAATCTCGTTATACCAGCCAATAAAACTATCATTATGTTGCTGGATATTAAGGGTGTAGGTGTTAGTTCTTACTAGTCTCCATACTTGAGGGTTTGGTTGCTTTTCTGCTGGCTCTACTTCAGAATTTAGTTGTTTACTTTCTTTGAAGTTACTGCGCCCCGGTTTGTTAGCTAATGAAGTATTCGCATCAATACTTATACTTGCTAAAGACAAGGCAAGACCTAAACCTATTGAAATGGGTAAAAATTTCATTTTTGTTACTCATTATTTTTTGCTACAGTAATAGTACTATGAAAAGACTTTGTTTAAAACAATGATTAGCAATATTAATAATCCAATATTGTCTATTAAATAATCAATAAATAAAAGATGAAATTTATTGCCACTAATGCTAATAAATCACTTGATTAAAAATATTTAAAAAGTTAGTTAGCCTGTTTAGTAATATCTTTAATAAAGCTATCATAAAGACTCTTAAATACTAATATTTTATAAAAAAATACAGAAAACTGCATTCAAAAAAATCTAGTTTTGCGTTTTTACCCAGCGTCTCATAAGTTCGATTGTGTAAACATATTGTTCTCCTTCTTTTTTGATTACATCATGACGTTGTAAGGTTTTTAATGCTGACTGTATATTTTCTAAGCTAAAATTAGTTACTTCAGCTAGTTCGATTTCGGACATTCTTTTCCTACACAACTGATGCAATATTTCTATTTGTCCGTCTGGTTTACTTTTCATAGCTTGCGTCCAAACACCATTGAAATAAGCCAAACCATTGCGAAATAATTCTTCGGATTTGATAACTGCTTCAACATCTTGCTTGGTTAGTTTTTTTCGCTTTATCATTCCTTTTTCAAAAACTTGTCTATTGAAGCGCGTTACTAATGCCGAACAAATTAATTGGACTAAAAAAGGTTGACAATTAGTAAGATAAATAATCTCGTTTACTGCTTCTGGTGTATATTCAACAGGTATGGCATTTTCTATTAGTTGACGTGCTGCATTTGGGGAAATAAAACTTACTAAAATTGGTTGAACGCTATCAAAGAAAGGATTCCAGTAATTGCGATTCATTTCCTCTAGAGTATGCAATCCAGCAAATGCCATAATAAACCATTCGTAAGTGTAAAAAATACCGCGCCAAAATCCGATTAATTGAGATTGCAGCTTGTTGGCTTCCAGCATTTCCTCAATTATTTCAAACTCATCTATAGTAATGATAAATTTTCGTCCGTCGCGTACTTTATCAACTTGATTAAGAAAACGCTTGAAAGCATTATAGGGATTATGCGAGGTGAAATTTTCTTCTTGTGGTTTATTTAATTTGGAAGATAATTCTTCTAAGCTGTAGTAGATTTCTTCAGCAAGTAAAAAAAGTAATTCTCCGGTGTTACTAACATCTCCCACCAATTGCATATTGAAATCTACAAAGATTGTTTTTGATAAAAACTCAGTTGGTATTGAATGAAAATAATTTCCTAAGTTTTGCAAGATAGAAGATTTACCCATGCGTCGATGCCCGTAAAGAACTATCGAAGAACATTGTCCCTGGTTTATCCCAAATTTCTTTTAGCCTTTGCATGATATCTTCACGTCCCACAAACAGTTCTCCTGTCACTGGATTACCTACTACATAAGGATTAGGAATAGGGTTGTAGAGTTCACCTCGTCCCGCTTTACCAGCTTCTTCGCTTACGAGATTGCGCCACTGTTTGTTAATGCGATTGAGAATATGTTTTTCTGGGACTAAGATTTCATGCTTAATGTATAATTCTAAGTTATTGATGTTTTCAAGAGCGCGAAGAAGTGCAGCTTGTTTATTAGACCAAATAATTGCATTAAAATATTTATAAATATCTTTTTTGATTGCTTGTAAGCGATTTAAAGCAATAATTACCTCTGGTCTAATTGCATTTTCAGTAGAACTATCTTCTAAAGTTTCATCATATAAAGCTAACTGATTAATTTCTCTATAAGATAAGAACTTTGCCATTACTGAAAATGAATGCTCAATTTCATATCCACCAGAATAGTCAGTTAAATTAGCATAAATATGACGATAACTAGATAAATCAAAATCTTCACTATTAATAGCTTTGCGATTCAATAGCTCGTGAAGCATTCCTGCAAAATTAGTAATTGGTGTTTTTTGATGGTTACGCAGGTAAAAAGTTAAACGATAAATTAAACGCTCTATCAAAGAGCTAGTTAAATCTAAAGTACAATCTATTCTTGTTCCATTAAGTTCGCTAAGTAAGAGATTTTTAACCGTTGGTAGTTGCTTCCAATCTTCTTTGCTTACAGGTGCTGCAACATATGCATTTCCAATCTCCATTGTCAATATAGTATACAAGCAGTGTAGGGGGGATACGTGTTTGTGGATGTAGGATTTAAGAGCTTGTTGTGCAATCCAAGCTTGAAAGGGATTGCAAGCTAAATTAGCTATCAAACGCAGCCCCTGAGCTTCATTCAGTTTTAATTGCTTGACAATATTACTTCGGGTACCGGGTAATGGAAAGATTAATAATTCATCCCATTGCGAAGGATGATTTGCTTGTTTTAACCAGCCGTAGAGTGCGATCGCGCATTCAATTAAGTAAAAGTGAATGCGTAATGCAAAAACACTACCTATTGTTATAGTCAACAACCCTATACTCGAACTATCTTGCTGCAATCGTGCGGCTATACCAAGCAATACACATATTATTAATCCATCAACTACACCTCTAGCATTACTAACTGCTGCACCAACTGTTCCGCTAGCAGCTATCCCAACCGCTAAATTAAATAGTAGAACGGTTTGTTGTATATCTCCATTGCTAGATAGTAAATTGAAAATGATACTTATTATAAATCCAGTAATTACACCAATTATTATACCGACAGCAATTCCAGCAATTCCTCCAATAGCTATACTGACTATTATGCCAACTATCAAACTAGATATAATCAAAAAATGATTGCTGGTAATAGTTGTTGATAAAACAGCAATTTCTTTGTGCAATAAGCCATAAGAAAAAAAAGATATTATACCGACTAATCCACTAAGAATAATTCCCTTAAATAAACTTTTTTGAATGCTAACCCAAATGCCAACTATAACAGCAACTACTCCACTAATTAATAAGGCATTTTCTGTACTAATAAATTGAAACTTTTCGTCCAAGCCTACAACCACACCGAATGATGCACCTAATATCACGCTATTCGACATCCCAACCACTATACTTGCAGCCATGCATCTGGCGATATTAACTAGCAAGCCATAAAGAACGAAAAAAATGGAGAACATTATTGCACCTAATACTACACCAGTCGTGCTGCCAGATGCCCATCCCAACCAATTAATATTTTCAGAAGTAATCCAAGAGATTATTATTAATACTGGAAGATTGAGAATAACTGATATAAGAAGACTCGCACCCGTCATTGTAAAACAAAGGTTACGGTAATCAGCTTTGTGCAGAAGGCGAAGAAACTTTAATCCAGAATTCGCATGATAAAATTCATTATCAATTTGATAGAGGTAGTATTTGAGTGTAGTTGGACGAAAATAAACCCAGTAAGCTAATAATAGATAATGCCGTAAGCTTAATAGATTAAAATCTTCGGGTAAGTCACTAAAATAATAGGGAAAATGAGGCATTACTATTGTTCATTGTTTTGAGCTAAATAATTGTATAAAGATGCTGCTTCTTCCTGTAATCTAGCCGGGTGACACTTACTTTTATTCAATAATTCTTTAATTTGGCTTTCGGTAAATTTAATTTTATTACCTTGCAAACGGTGAATTAAAAAATCACGAGCATCTTTTTTTGAAAAAGCTTTTACCTCCATTTCTTTAAAAATATTATAAATAGGTGATGGTTTGTTTTCAGAATCAGGAAACAATTGACTTAAAGAAGAACGACTGGCTGTAACTAAAGTCAATGGTGCATTATCGGCACCAGCCAAACCTCGTAATAAGCGTAATGCGTAATTAGAAAATTCGGTAAATACCTCAAATTCATCTAAACATAAAATATAGCTTTTACCATCTAACTTTCTTCTTAAGTCAAAACCAGAAGTATCATTAATATCTATTTTTAGATTCAGTTTATTACACAATGTTTGATAGAAAAACTTATCATCTGGAAATAACTGTAAATCTAAATAAATGAAATTTTGTTTTTTTGAACCTAAAACACGGTGTTTTCCTAAATTACAAATTTTATATAAAATTGATGATTTACCAATTTCTGATTCACCGACAAGTGAAATACTTCTACCAAAACTGATTTCTTCAAACAAATTATTTAATAACTCTTTACGGTTAAAGAAACGATTTCCATTTTCAATACAACCGACATCACCAAATGGCGGTAAATCATAATTTTTCAGTATTAGTGATGTAATGTTATCTCTTTTTGTAGTGCTATTTTCCCAGTCAACAAGCTTTTTCCAATCTAAGCCTAGAGCCTCATTACAAATGTTTTGAAAATTTTCTACACTAATTATTTCTTGTCGCCAAAATCTTTTTAGTGTTGTTTCTCCAACATTAGCTTTATTGTATAAATAACTAGAATATTTTGTCCATCCTTGGCTTCTTCTTTTGTTATCAGCAATTTCTATACCTGCTGTAGATGCTTTCAAACCCATGATAATTAATCCATATCTTATTGACTATCTATATTTTTGTATGAAGCCATGTTAGAAAGGGAGAACGATACATTTAGTAATTAAAGTTATTTATAAGTTAAAAATAGAAAACCTTTTTAAAATAATTTTATTTTTCTTTATCTAGTAAAAGGTTTTCAGTCGTGCCTCAGATTGTGGTTAGCATTTGCTATGTAAATTAATTTCTTAAGAATATCATAAGATAATTGATAACCTTTATTTAAACCAATCATAACGTTTCTTGTCCATACAACTTTTGTAACTAATCTAAATGTTAAACGAATCATTGTATGTTATTAGCTCTGCTTTATATCAGTAGAAACAGTGGTGAACCATTAGTGGACTAATAAGGTGAACCATTTTGTTTTTCATAATGTGTAATTCTGGTAAACGGTTGATGCAAATTATGCGAATATTGACCGTATATAAGGATTTAATACGCCGTAACTGTCTAATAATTAATTATTCAAAGGTTCAAGCCTATGTTGTTAAAAGATAAATTTTGCCCAATTGCTAGATTTGAAAATCTCAACGAAGACTCTCAATCTGTTTTAGAGGAAGCGATTGTCAACGCACAAAGTTATTTAAGTAAATTTGCAGGAAGTAACGTTTTCTTGCAAAAGATAACCGATGTTTTTGGTAGTAGCTTTGATGCTGATAAATTAAGTTATTTCCGTCAAAGTTGGCTAAATGGTGATTTTGAAACGCTTCCAGAAATTGAAGTTCGCTCCCAGGAAGATTTGGGTGGTGCTAATGGAGCGTTTGCTGCATCTACTAATAAGATTTATTTGGCTAAGGAGTATATTGCACAGAATAGTTTTAATTCTGGAGCAACAGTTGATGTATTTTTAGAGGAAATTGGTCATTTTGTTGATGCTAATATAAATCAAATTGATACTGTTGGTGATGAAGGGGAGATTTTTTCTGCATTAGTTCAAGGTGTAAAGCTAAATGAAGCAACACTTAAATTATTGAAAGCAGATAATGATATTAACGTAGTCAATTTAGATAATCAAAAAATAAAAATTGAACAAGATACTGATAATGGTTCTACTACGGATGATACGAATTCAAATCCTAATGATTCCATATCTACACTTATTGACGATAAATCGATAGATAAAATTAAGGAATCTTTTTCCGATATTGAACAAAATATTAACAATCAGATATTTCCTAATAGTATTCCTCTAATTGGAGATATTTTCAATGATGATAACAATCCATTGAACTTTATTAAAGAAATTCAAGAAGCTATCCTTAATAATGTTAATCAGCTTAAAGAACTTAATCAATTAGGAACAGATGCTGGTGTAGAAGAAATTCAGCAAGCTCTTCAGAAAGCTCTTACTGATGCATTAGGTACAGATGGACTTAATATTCTTAAAGAAATTAATAGAGTTACTAGTAACCTTGATGAAGATGAAATTAAATTTAGTCTAAAACTAAGCGATGAAAAATCTATTGAGGATAGACCCTCTTGCAGTAGATATAGGTGTACCTTTCTTAGGGCTTAAGGTTGGAGAAGGTAAAGAAAGTCAACTTAAAGTTGGTTTGAATTATGATTTCAATTTTACCTTTGGTATCAATAAAACGACGGGAGAATTTATATTTGAAACTCCAGATGAGGAAGACTTAAAAGTTAATTTAGAAGCATCAATTCCTGATTTAGAATTTGAAGGTCAATTAGGATTCCTTAACGTTATCGCAGCAGATGAAGATGCAGACGAAAATCCTGACAACGATAGTCAAGATGTAGATGGAGATGGCACAGAACCGAGCAGTATAAAACTTGGCTTTTCTGCCGATTTAGAAAATGGAAAGCCAATTGATATAAAGCCTATAGAAGATGTAGTTAACATTAACCTGGAATTAGCAACTAATATTGCCGCTCAAGAAACATTACCATCGCTTAGTACAGATTTAAATTTAAAGTGGAATGGTTTTTTAGATAAAGCAAATCCAGAGCTTTCTTTCAATAATGTGCAAATTGATTTGGGTTCATTTGCTAGTACTTTGACGGGTCCTGTTTTTAAAGCAATAAATAAAGTAGCTGCACCTATTACAGAAGTGACCGATCTGATTACTAAAGAATTATCTATAATTCAAACTTCGCTTCTTGATTTTGCGAGTGGAATACAGTCAGCAGAAATAGATCCAAATACAAAGGATTTTATCGAAGCTCTTAACCAATTTATTGAATTAGCTGAACTGGGTGAAAAGTTTGAAGGTAATGGTAGGATTAATCTGGGTGGTTTTAAGGTAGATGGCATTAACGTTGGTAGTAGTAAAGATTTAAGTAATACGGAAATTGGCGAACTTACAAAAACAAATAAGACTCCTTCAAATCAAGTTTCGGAAATAACCAGCGAATTTAAAACAGTTATCGAAAGTCCTAAAATAAGTATTCCTCTATTAGAAAATCCTGAGCAAGAAGTATTTAACTTACTTCTAAATAAAGATGAAGATGAAGAAAAAGATCAAGATAAAAATATTGATCTTTTCGAGCTTAACTTAGGGAAATTAGGATTGGGCTTTAATGAATCAACTCCACCAATTCCAGTTTTTGGTCCTGTAACTGTGGCAGTAGGAGCGAGTGCAGAAGCTGCTGCAAATCTCAACTTCGGTATAGATACGGGTGGTTTGTATCTTTCTTCAAAAGTTCCAGAAGATAGTGATAAAGAAGGAGTACTTCCACCAGATAAGTCTTTTGTTGCAGGTGCGGGAGCAGGAATTACAGCAATTGCAGAAATAAATCTGGGTTTTGCTAGCGGGGGTCCTTTCGGTGGTATTAACGGCTACCTTCTATTGGATTTGGAAAAAAACAAAACTTACATTTCCAATTTACAAGACCCTGAGTGTAAATTTCTACTCAATGGTGGTTTAGATGCAATATTTGGAGTTAGGTTCAAAATAAATTTTTTGTTTTTTAGTTACACAAAGCGAATTACGCTTATTCGAGAAACGATAGCTGATTTTAGTACTAGCCCTTGTTATGATTTCAGCAAAGATAAAAATGGGCTTGCAGAAACAGAAGAAGACGGTATTCTTTATTTGAGTGTAGGCAATAGAGATAATCAACTTAAAGATACCGAAAATATTACGAAACCAGATGATTTTCTTACAGTTGTAAATTCTGGTGGTGTTTCTGGTGATGAAACTTTAATTGTCAGAGGTTACAGCGCCGCTGATGAATATGAGAATATTAATCAAATTATAGGTATAGCTGGTGAGGGGGATGACGTTATTGAATTGGGTTCTGGTGTTTTATCACCAGCTTCTCTTGAAGGAGGAAAGGGAGACGACGAACTCCGAGGAGGTAGCGGAAATGACACATTGAAGGGAGACGGAGGTGCGGATGGTCTTCATGGTGGTGTAGGTGATGATGAATTGTACGGTGGTAAAGGTGAAGACTTCCTCTCTGGAGAAAAAGGTAATGATACTCTTGATGGTGGTGAAGATTTTGACTCCGTAAGTTATGCTGAAGCCCCAGGTGCAATAAACTTTAATCTTTCAAGTGGTGATTTAGTTGTAGGAGATGATGGATACGGTGGTAAAGATACGCTTATTGACATTGAACAAATTGAAGGTTCAAAGCACAATGACATAATTACTGGTAAAGATATAGAAAATTCTGGGGATATTCCTGGAGATATACTAGATGGGTTAGAAGGAGATGATACTCTTGTAGGTTTAAAAGGAGACGACCTGTTAATTGGAGGTGCAGGTGCTGATAGGTTAGATGGTGGAGAAGGCAACGACGCTGTTAGCTATCTTGATTCCACAGCCCCTGTAAATATAAATTTGGAAACAGGAGGGAAAGTTGAAAGCCCTGGTAGCGACGCAGATGGTGATGTACTAATTAAGATTGAAAGTATCCAAGCTACCGCATATGACGATATTTTGATTGGTAATGATTTAGATAATATATTTTTCAGTTCTGAAGGTGATGATACCTTAAGCGGAGGGGCTGGTAATGACACCTTAAGCGGAGGTGGAGTCCGAGATTTTTCACCAAACCCAAATCTATCACCAGGAGAAGATTTATTATCTTATAGAACTTCGCCTAATGGAGTGGAAGTAAGTCTTAAAAATGGTAAAGCAGAAAATGATGGTTATGGAAATAAGGATACGTTAGAAAAAGCATTTGAGAAACGACCTGGAAAAGAATTTAATGAGGATGGTACACCCAACTCAGAATATAGCTCATTTGAAAATCTAGAAGGTTCTGAATACAGCGATATTCTGCTTGAAGGTGATGTCGGGAATAACAAAATCGAAGGCTTAAACGGCGATGATATTCTCAAAGGCGACCAAGGTGACGATACCTTAATTGGTGGTGCGGGTGCTGATAACTTAGACGGTGGTGGTGGTTTTGACTGGGCTGACTATAGTGAATCACTGGAAGCTGTAATCGTAAACCTTGATGAGAATTTTGGTGAAGGTGGTCACGCTCTTGGGGATACTTTTGAAAAGAAAGGTGATATTTCAACAGTTGAGAACTTACTCGGCTCCGATTTTGCAGATAATTTAGTTGCAGATAACGGGGATAACAATATTAATCCCGGATTGGGGAATGGTACTGATGAAATTGATGGACTTGACGGGAGCGATCGCCTTATTATCGACTACTCCCGCGATGATGTCGGTACGGGAGTTAGAGGTGGTTATAATTTGGGTTCTGCTGCAAGTGGTTTCCTTTCCCGCAACATCAATGATAATACCCGTATAAAAGATGCCGTTTCCTTTAAAGATATCGAAGAAATTAAAATTATCGGCACAATTAAAAATGATGAAATATACGGTGGTGCAGGCGACGACGTTATTTTAACAGGTGCCGGAAATGACATCATATATGGTGGTAAAGGAAGAAATAATATTCGAGCTGGTGATGGGGATGATGTAGTTGTCGATCAAACAAATTTTTCACGTCAGTTAGGCGGTTTTGATATTATTAGTAATAATAATTCTATCTTATTAGATGGAGGCAGAGGAATTGATACTCTTTCTGTTGATTTATCTAATAATTCTGATGAAATTATTCTTGAAAGCACTAATACCTTAGTAGAAAATCCCAATCAATTACTTTCTTTATCTGACGGTTCCGCAATTTCTAATTTTGAAATATTTAAAGATATTAGAACAGGTGGTGGTAACGATATACTTACTCAACTTGGCAGAATAGATAACGAATTTAATTCTGGTTTAGGTTCAGACATTATCAATCCAGGCTTAGGTTTCGATAAAGTCGATGGAGGTAATAGCAATTTTACTATTCCTTTAGCAAGTTCATTTCTTTCAAATAATAACTTCAGCAGCGATTTACTAATTTTAGATTATTCCATCGAAGATACAGGTACTGGCGTACATTTTTTCAAAGATATTCCCAATGCAGAAAGTATTGAAAAACGGGAAGATTCTAATATTGATTTAGATAATAATACACTTCCTGCTCTTGCCAAAGAGAATGGCTCATCTGGTGGTTTTTATGCTAGAGCGACAGCAGATAACACAGATATTTTAGACCAAGTTGAATTTAGCAATTTTGAACGCTTCAATATTACTGGAACTAGTAAAAGTGACAGTATGCTTGGAGGAGATAAGGATGATGTTTTAATTGGTAATGATGGCGATGACATCCTAATTGGCAATTATGGTAGCGATGTTTTAGAAGGTGGAAATGGGGATGATATTCTTGTTGATACAAGAAAAAAAGATATAAATAAGTCATATGAAGAAATTGATACTCTAACGGGTGGAGCAGGAGCAGATCAGTTTTGGTTAGGAAACAATTGGCTTGGTTATAGGAATGATTACGATTTTTCATTAGAAGATAACAAATATACAGTTATAACTGATTTCAACCCAGATGAAGGGGATGTGATTCATTTGTATAGTTGTGGCGACAACAATGATTATACGGTAGATTCATCATTTATCTATCTATACGAAAATCGTGTTGCTAAAATTGAGGGCGTTACTGACTTAAATTTGAAGGAAGATTATTTTAATTTCGTTTATTCTGAAGATACTAAATGTCCAACGATATTAGAATAATTTTCAAATCATAATTGGTGAGTAAGGGAACATATTAATTTGGTAAATAATATTTTACTCACCTAATTAATAGCAATTTTATAACTAGTATCAATCGGTAGAGATATCGCTTTCTTCAACAAAACATAAAATACAAGAGTAAAATCATGGCATTTGAAGTCAAACAAAATAATATTGCTAACGACTTACTAGAAAGCCTTTTAGGTAACACTTCTGGATTAAGTAACCCTAAAATCAAATTAACAGGAGATGCTAGAGCTTTTGGTACATTTCAAGAAGACCCTTTTGGTTTAGATTCTGGAGTAGTTTTAAGTACCGGAAATGTAGAAGAATTGCCCAGTAAAAATACATCTGATGGTGGATTTTCTCCAGGTGTCAGCGTTCCTCTTGAATTTAAAAAATTACCAGGTCAAGTTGGTAGCACTGGAGTTTTTGTTGCAGAACTCTCGGATATTGATTTTGATATAAATTCCATCACTTTTGCTGACAGTGGTAGCGGAATCGGTGGTCTTGAAGGACGTTGGAGTGGTTTTGATTTAGATGCTATCGTCATCAGCGATAAGTTAATTAATTTAGCCACAGAGGCAGAGGTTGATTCTTTAACAGCTTTAAATGTATTTGATTTTAGTCCTGCAAAAACTACATTTGAAGCCGGAAGCCAGCGTCCACCAAGCGACCCACAGCTTAATGGTACGATAAATAGCAATTTTATTAATAACCAATTTGCAACCTTAGAAAGTTTTGATTCAACCGATCGTTTCAGGGGAGTAACTTTAGGTGATGGAGGAAAGATTGGATTTGATTTAAAAAAAAGTATTTCCCAATCAGAGCGTCCGCTTTACCTATATGTTGGAGAACATTCCAATACGGGTGAAAGCCCAGGTGGTGAAATCACCGTTTCCAACCGACCTATTAATGGTTTTAGCGACCTCAACACAGATTTCGGTTTACCCGGTATAGAGAATGACTCAATCTCCATCGAGATTGAATTCGATGCAGACGAAACGGCAGAACAACTATACTTTCAATTTGCCTTTGGTTCTGAAGAATTCGCCGAATACGCAGGTCTATTCAACGATAATTTCAGCTTGAAATTAAATGGTTTTAACTTAGCAAGATTAAACGACGGTTCTGCTGTAACCATTAACAATATTTCTTCTAATCCTTTTGATACCGATAATCCCGATTATATTTACAATCCCGTTGATGAAGGAGTAGCCAGTAGCGAAACTAAATTAGACGGATATACAAAGCCATTAACTTTTGTCGGTTCGTTATTAAAAAATGCTAAAAATACCTTAGAAATTAATATTGAAGATGCACGAGATGGTTTACTTGATTCTGCTGTCTTTATAAAAGGTGGTACATTGGGTACGGTTAAACCTCCTCCCATCAATTTAGATGACGGTGAAAGTGATAGTAATGACACTCTTCCTATACCTCCTACAGATAGTGATAGCGTTGAAAATACTAACGGTAGTGATAGTAATGATGCTAATACAAATGGAAGTAGTGATAGTTCTTCCGCTCTTAATCCCACACCAAATGACTTAGTATTTCTTCAAGGTAATGGTTCGGAAACTCAACTTAAATTTACCTTAACAGAAAGTAATGCTGATTTTGTTAATGAACTAGGGGTTTTCGTCGCTGATAATGATGAAGGAGAAGTCAACGGTATTTCTCCAGGTGACTCTAATTATCTAAAAACAGTTCTCGAACAAGGAAAAGTAGTTTTTTCTGCTTTATCTAATAATCAATTTCCCGATTTACGAGTTCCAAGAAACTTAAATTTAGATACTGGAAAATATTTAGGTTTTTACTTAGTTCAAAATAGTACTTCAGACCAAGTTTTAAATAATTTAAATACTGAAAAACCAACAGCTAACGTATTTTTTACTACAGAAAAAGCAAATGCTGATAACTTAGACCATTCACAAATATCCAAACTAAGTGATGATGTTTTAAGTATCGCTTGGGAAGAAATTCACGGTAGTGGCGATACTGATTTTAACGACATGGTAGTAGAAATAGAAGCAAACAATGAAATACCTGCTATAGGAAATATTTTACAAGGTGCTTTTGAAAAAGAAATAATCGATTTAACTCAACAACAAGGAAGCCTGTTAGCAGGAACTTTTAAAGTAGAAAGCGAAGCAGCTTTTGATAATGTAGCAGGTTTATATAAAATAGCAGATGAAAATGGAACAGTTATTGATAGTTTAACTGGTGAAGCGATTTCTCCTGGTGAATCTGGTTATACTCAAGCCGCACTTCAAAGCAGTATTGTAGAATTTGACCGGAATGAAACTGAAACAGTAACTCTTGAAGGAGGAGCGTATTATGCACCATATATATTAGCAGATGGCGAACAAAACGATGCTTATTTCCCATATTTAGAAGCGAATTCGGATGGTTTAGATCATCTCCGTTTGCTAGGAGACAACACATTTGCTTTTGAAGACTTACCTAATATTGGTGATAGTGATTATAATGACATGATATTTTCTATTGATATAGTGACTCTGATGATATAACAGTTTTATAAAATTGGTAAAACGCAGTTAACCAGATTTGAATAATTTAAAAAATATAAAATGATGAGTTTGTAGGCTTACATTGTAGAACATTTCGTTATAAAGCCTTATTTTCCTTCGTTCCACGTTGTGGAATAAATATAACATACCAGATGGGGGTTGCCCGAATAAAAACGGCATCATAACGTAAACTCCTGCCATTTGTCAGGTGCTTGTATGGAGAAGCTTTGATTCAATAAGAATATTTCGATTTGAATAAGCATACTTAATATTTAATTCATGAAGAATGGAAAGTAACTGCTCTTCTACAGAAATAACTTTTTTTGGAACTCTCATACCAATATGCTCAAGCATTCTGGGTTTAATTTTAATCCATTCTATGCTTGTGTAAGGATAAAGGCATTCATCAGACCAATCACCTAAATAACCTACTTCTTCGTCAAATGTCTCAGGATATTCTGGTTGATTAAATATTTTCAATTGATAAGCAGGTGTCATAGGCAGCTTGGTTTTTACTGCTTCTATGAATTCTAGCCATTTTTCATGTTTCATTTTTTATGGTTAGCTAGCTAGTCGTGAAAATCGTACAAATCCTTCTTACTCAGAAAACTCAGCACGATTAAACCCTTCTCTAAGACAATTTGTAAGCTGCTTATAAAAAGATGCTTGCAAAACCGAGAGTTTATTTTTTACAGTATATGCTCTGCGTTCTGGAAAAAGTGGTTATCCAAAAAAAATTGAGTAAATCCTCTTTTCACAAAATATTAATGCTATCGAGATTTTTGTTTTGTACGTTTTTGATTGCTAGCCAAATTAGCATGATATAAATCAATTGCTCGATGATGAGCAATTGGGTCTTGATGATTATGAAACCAATCTTGAATAAGTTCTAAATTATATCGAATACAACGACTGTTCAATTTCACCCAATGGGTTCCTTCAATCCATGTTCCATCTAAACGATATTTTTTCAGTGTAGAAAAGCTCATGTTTAGAATCTCTGATGCTTGTTGCTTTGTCACAAACTGGAACACCATAGCTTACTCCCCTAAAATATATTCTTTGCTTTCTTATAACCAAAGCATAAGTAGATAATATACTGAGAACTTTAATTTTTATTTATATATCACTATAGTGATAAGAGTTTTTATGACTATAGTAATAATCCTCTTTACGTCACAAGGAAAGCATTTAAAGTGGATATTTAATAGAAAATAACTTTAATAGTTTAGAAGGCTAACTTCTACAACATATTCAAAAAATTAAAAGAGGCATAGCTGCGAATGTATATAGCTATTGGATAAAACTATGAGCAAGTTAATCGATAACTGTTTCATTACAGACCCATTAGACTTGAATTACATTTCCCATGTCGTAAACCAAGTATTAGAATCAAAACATCACTTAGCCGATATAAAGGATTTACAAGCATCTTTAAAGGAAGTGAGTTTACAACATGGTCAAGAAATACAAATGAATCTAGTCTTTGAAGAAAATCAACTGAGTGGATTCAACTTTTCTGTCACCAACGACTCTAGCAAAACGACAGCTAATATTCCTTTCAAGCAGCAGCAAAGCAATATCTCTTCAGAAAAGGGAGATATAATTTCTGGTAAGCAAACTATTTCTTCTGTTGTGACACAACCAGAAAATAACATAACAGTTTCTTCTCCATCATCTCAAAAGATAACTATTACACCGGGGTTACAAGTAGAAGACCAACACATTATCAATCCGGAACAACCGGAAAATCAAACAATCCTCAAATCGTCTTTTTCAGTCAAAGAAAATATCAATCCAGACTTAATAAATATTGCCAATCAATTAGCGAATCAACAAGAAGTTAATGGATTGTTATTAACTGGATTACCTCTAAAATCAAGTATTAATTTAAAAGGTGCTTTACAACAAGAGGAACAACTAGATGTTCAAACTGCTGGATTAGCAATACTCAAACGCTTTGAGCAAGTTTTACCGCAAGAATTCATCGAGCTAAAAGCAGGTGAAGCTCCCAAAGCTTTTAATTGGAAAGACCCCAGAGTCAAATAAACAATATCGCTTTTGTTTTGAAGCAGCTAAAACTGATTTAGATGGAAATGTTTTAATTCCTGCTTCTTTGAAGGGGTTTGATACAAAATCTGTAGAAACTGAACAACAAGTATTTGCTGCGACTCTAATAGATTCTAAATATAACCGTTGGAGTATTGAGCAATGTGATTTTAATAAAAATCAGATTCAATCTTTAAAGAAAGCATCACAATCCACACTCCCCAATCATTCAACCGCATCATTGGATGCGGTTAATGATTTTTCTTATGAAATATAAAATTTTTCAATCTCTTACTAATTAACTATGTACAGCAAAGAGAAATATGCTTCGAGAAATGAGTTGTACGAACACTACAAGTTAAAGACTGCTGCTGCTAATATTTATTATTCTGGTGTTTTGAGCTTAGTCACAAACTTTGTATGGACTAAAACAGATACTAGATTAAGCTTAGTTTTAGGATTTGGTTTAATTTATTTAACTGTAAAAGAACCACTTCTAATTTCAATTATCTTATCTATCAGTTTATTCTTCTACTGTTTGAATAGGATAATTAAACTAATACCTTGGCTCCACAAAATAGTTAACGCTAAAATTAGTTTTTGGCACATAGCAGGGTTAATTATTGCATTAACTGCAACACTTACAATATTTGAATTACCAGCGCACGCAATCTTCTTGAGTGGATTAGAAGAATTTCTAGCAGGAATTGCAGAAGAAAGTTCTGTAGGAGGAGCAAGCACAATATCACCAGAAGCAATAACTTTAGTATTCAACGCAATTCGTGGAGTCTTTCTGCTATTGGTTGGAGTTGCAGCATTATTTGCTTATAACCAAGCACAGCAAGGGAACGACTGGCGACCAATTGCAACTCAAGCAGGTTTAGCAATTGGAATTATCCTCACAATCGATGTTATTACATTTCTATTTATTGGTGATGGAACTGGAACTGCTGGAGGGTGATAGGAGTGAGGGAGGCAGGGTATGAAAGAGTGAGGGAGGGAGAGAGGGAGAGAGCGAGGGAAAATAATACGTAATAAAAAAAATAGTTGAATGAATTGGGACAAAGAGCCAATTAAAGTAAATAAAATAATTGGAAAACAAGCGGGCTTAGGTCCAATCCCAGCTAATCAAATTTTGCCTTGGTTCGCGATTATTACAATTACCTATTTCATTTTTGATGGATTACTTAGTTGGGGAATACCCAAGGTCGCAGTTATCAGTTTTTGGTTAATTTTGAGTTGGTGGTTCGTAACGGGAAAAGACCCAGATAAATATATTAATCTTTTTCGTAAACCCAAAGGTAGCAACTGGGTTATCGGTGGTGCAATTTATATATCTCCTTTACTTTCTCGGAATATCAGAAAGCAACTAAAGAAGCATAAACGCGGATGAAAGCTCATATTCAAACGATAAATTCTATCGACCAAAACAATGAAAAATCGCAATACCTCCCTTTTGAAAACGAACTCGACCTCTGCTGCATGGTTCGCATCGAAAGAGACAATCGCAAAGTAGGAGCGTTTCTACTCAATCAAGGCGATATTAAAGACGAAAACCAATTCCAAGTTGTTTTCGGTTTCCAAGTCAAAGGTATCCACAATCAACTTTATCCAGAAGAAGTAACATCAATATCGGCTTCCATTTCCGAGGCTATGAAATCTATCCTTCCGGGAGAAAAATGTACTTTTCTTCTAGGACGTTATTCGGATGACTCTCTAAGACAAGAACATCTCAATAATCTTGCTCAAAATTGTTCGTTAAAACTACCAGCTATCCTAACTCGTAACGAACAAGCAAGAGTACAAGAATTAAATCGTAGAGGAGCAAGGTCAACTTGGCAACAAATTGTATTCTGTACTTGGACTGCGGGTACTTTTGGAGACAATAAAACTGACCCTCTGTCTAAACTAATATACTATTCGGGGAAAGCAGGACGTTTTTTCTTGGATAACGTTACCGGACGTATTTCACAAAGACAAGAGCAACTTCTCAATATCTTATTGATGAAAGCCTACACCCAAGGATTTATTCAGTGGGAAATGCTGTTTAATACAAAGGCTGGATTAGAACTTTCTCCGCTCAACGATACACAATTATGGTCGTGGTTGTGGAAAAGATTTAATAAATACGAAGCACCACCGATTCCTCAGTTACTAGTTATTTCAGAAGATAAAGATAGCGGTATTAAATTAACGGAAATCCAAAATTCTCTCAAACATTCCACAACTATCTTGATTTCTGGAGAAAAAGGTAGAAGTTCTTGTCCCGAACACCGTCAATGTACGAACCGCGTTTATGTTAAAGATAAAGTTTGCGGTGTCTTGACGATGACTGATACTGTTATTGCGTGGCTTAATGCAAAAGAACAAATTTCATGGATGTGGAAAGTTTTGAGCGAAAATCATGTCCGAAATACCGAAGCATGGGTAGAAATTTCAGCAGCGAACCGATATCTAACCCAAGACAATTTACACCGTCAAGCAAAGCAAACCAAAGCTGCTAGAGAACGAGCATTATTTAAGGGAACTGGCAGGGATGTAGGTGCTGAAATCAAGCAGGAAGAAAGCTTTGATGCACAAAAGAAACTATATAAAGGTGCTGTTCCTCTTAATTGTGCAGTAGTATTTTTAGTGTACCGCGAGAATGCAGAGAGCTTAGACCTTGCTTGTAACCTGCTATGCAATAGTTTCGGTACAGAAGACAGTAGTCCGAGAAAGAAACATCGCTTCTCAAATCTGGTTAGAAACTTTACCAATAACCTGGCGAAGAATTTTACATTCGAGTTCAATTCTCAGCGAACGACGACTGGTATTAGAAAGTGAAACAGTCGCAGGTGTTTTACCGCTAACTCTACCTAAAAAACTTGATGATAGGGGTGTAGAGTTTCTCACCAATCGAGGTGGTAAACCTGTTTGCGTGGATTTATTTACCCATACCCAACATGCATTAATTACGGGTAAAACAGGTTCTGGTAAATCAGTATTGCTATGGCGATTTATGCTTGATGCATTATCCCAGGGGATACCAGTGGTTGGCATGGATATACCCGCAGCCGATGGAGAAAGTTCTTTTAAGACAGCTATTGATTTATTAGGGGATGCAGGTGCTTACTTTGATTTATCCCGCGCTTCTAATAACCTAATGGAACCCCCAGATTTACGGGACTTTGACGCAGAAGAACGAGCTTCGCGGATGAAATCATGGCGTTCGTTTATACGTAATGCTTTGAGTGTTATCGTTATGGGACGCTTAGATGCTCCCCATTTAGCACAACGAGTAGATGCAATTCTGATGCAAGCACTAGATGTGTTTCTAAGTGACCCCTGACATTATCGAGCGCTATAATTTGGCTTTTTCTAAAGGTTGGAAATCTCCCGAATGGCAGGATATTCCAACATTAAAGGATTTTTCAAGATTCTGTTCCATTGCGCGACTTAATATTCAAAAACCAGAAGCCATTGACCATCAAGCAATAAACCAAATCACTAGCCAAATTGCCGCACTGTTAGTAAGTCCTTTAGGTACAGCCATAGGTAAACCAAGCAGTTTTTCACCAGAACCAATGGTCAAATTCTATGCTTTGACAGGTTTGAGTAACGACCAGGATTCATACACAATGGCTGTTGCTGCAAAGGCTGCCTGTTTGAGAGTAGCGCTTTCCCATCTTAAAAGCCTTTTTATCGGCGACGAACTTTCTGTATTGTTCCGCAAAGATGGCTTCAGCGCAATGGTTGGAGAACTCTGCGCTACAGCAAGGAAAGATGGATTAAGTATAGTTTTATCAAGCCAAGACCCGGATACAATCTGTCAATCATCAGCAGCAGCGATGATTATGCAGAATATAAGTTACAGAATTACTGGTTGCATTACTTCAAATGCTGTTGCTTCATTTGAGAAGTACTTGTCATATCCGGTTGAAATCATTGCTCATAATGCTTCGGAATCGTTCTTTCCCCGTCGTTCTGATTTGTATTCATGTTGGTTAATCGAGAAAGGAGGACGTTTCTGGCAAACCAGATTTTATCCGGGAGAAATGGCTTTGGCAGCAATAGCGACCAATCAAGAAGAACGCAGTACTCGTCGAGCAATTTTGTCCCAATACCCCAATACCACTAAAGGACAATTACAGGGGTTAGCTGAATTTACCAGGGTTTATGTTTCATCTATTAAGCAAAACAGAGGTTTATCACATATCAATGGAGAAGGTAAAAATGTATCAGAAAAAGATAAAGTTGAAGACTCGGAAATGCCAACGAATACGTAGATTTCGAGGTAAGAGTAGAGAAGGTAGAAAACAAAAAGCAGAAGCTACAACAAAAAGAACCAACTCTTTACGTTTTGCACCCTCTTACTTCTACCTTCTTGTTAGAAGTATTTCAATCATAGGAATAACAGTTACAGCTTTGAATGTGATTAGAGTCAGTTCATCATTGGCAGCAACTTCAGATATATCTGACAATAATGCTGTTGCTCAAACTCAAGGTACAACATTTAATGAAAATTCATCAAATGAAATTCAAGGATTTATTGATGATGTACGTTCTTTTGTTCGCGGTGATTTTTTCGGTAACATCAAACAGCTCGTTCAAAATTCAATCGGTTCGGTTGATATCCCCGATTTAGGTCAAGTCGTAAACCAAATTATGAGAGGTTCGCTTCCCCAAGATGGAGTTACATCTAATAGATTAGAAAACAATCTTCCTAATTCCTATGCGATTCGCCAAGATTTAGCTAATCAAAGCGAAAGAGTAGGAGCAGTTGAAGTTTCACAGAGTAAAACTCTTTCTAAGAATGCTCAACAACAATCTTTTGAAACTCTTGAATTAAGCGCTAATTCTGAAATTGAATCAACTCAAATGTCAGATGATTCTCAAAATACCGATACTTCGCAGCAAATTCTTCAGAACATCTCTCAACAGTTGAAAAATAATGCTACTATTTCCAATCTTCAATATCAGGAAGCTTCACAAGCAAGATTTGATAGGGCTTTGGGACTAAATTTGACTGCTCAAGTTGCAAAAGAACTTAATGCTGCTAACATTGGCGATCGCCAATCTCAAATTTCTACTGGAAATCGTGCTGTATCGCAAGGTTCTCTGCTGATGATGCCAGGAGGTGCCGTCTTAGGAAGAGTGAGGGAGTGAGAGGGGGAGGGAGTGAGGGAATCAATTAATTGTGATTGATAATAATCTATTTTGAGGAAGTATTCATCATGCAAATTAGTAATTTTATAGTACCATCCCACTATTGCACGTCAGCTTATTCCCATTTCACTTCTCTCCTTTCCTCACACTTTCTCTCACTCACTCACTCTCTCCCTCTCTCACTCCTTGCCCAAGCGGATAACTATTCTGACTCGGCTGTTGGAATTAGTTTAATCAGAAGCAGCATTCAACTGAGTCAACAAACCGTTGAATCTTGGAATAAAGTTTGGGGAGACGTGGTTAACCCGTCGGGTGCATTATGGGCAGGTTTATGTAATTTAGGTACAACATTAGCAGCATTAAGTATCATCATTCTCGCCATAAAGATGGCTGCTGATTATCAAGAAAAGCGGTTTTTATGGTCGGAATTAGCTGCATCTGTTATCTACCCGTTGGTAATCGCTCTTTTTCTCGGAAGTAACGGTTATTTACTTTCCCAAACCGTGCTTATTATTAGAAATATTGGTCATCAACAAGTTGTCAGTGTTCTTGATATTCAACTAGCAGATACGACTTTTAAAAGTGCAATATCTAATGTTACCTTAACCCAAAATGTTAAAACGAGCGTGTCTACAATTTATGCTGAATGTCAGGGGAAAACTGGTAAACCTCTTACAGATTGTCTCCAAGAAAAAAGACCAATTGTAGAAGAAATTCTTGAAACAGCAGAGCAACAAAATAATGCACCATTAGAACAAGCACGACAAGCTGTTGCTGAATTAAAAGATTTTGTACAAAACCCTGGGACAGTTTTTAATGCTTCTATTTCCCTTATACTAGTAACTTTTTTATATGCTCTTCAATGGGCTTTTGTCAATATTTTAGAAGCTGCATTAATGATGACTGCAACATTTGCACCAATTGCTTTAGGGTTAAGTTTATTACCTTTAGGGTCAAAACCAATATGGGCTTGGGCTAGCGGTTTTGTATCTTTATTTGGAGTCCAATTGGGATATAACATTGTGGTGGGTTTAGCTGCAACTGTAATTGTTTCTGCTGGGGCACAAAGCGTTTCCGATTTAGCATTTTTAGCATTTATCAGTATCTTTGCTCCTGCACTTGCACTGTTGATTGCAGGTGGTGGAGGAATTGCACTTTATACAGGTATTAATAGTAGAGTTCCAGCACTTGTAAATGCAGCATTTGATGGAGTAGTAGCGGTAGCAACAGGTTTTGTAGGAAAGGTGTAATAGATGCTTAAGTCTTTGAGAAAAATTCGACGACCTAACTTGTTAATCGATTCCAAAGATATACTTCCTTTATGCTTTGTCGGGCTAACAACATTTAGCTTGATAAGTTTTTTGTTTTTACTGTTTTTAAGTTTTAAAGTTAATCAACTTACTGCTAGAAAAACAACGTTTGTACAATTAGTTAATGGTCGCGCTCTAGTTATGTCGGAGCAACACTATTTATATCGTCATCCAGAAGTTATAAAAAATACTGTTAGACAATGGGCTAATTTAACTTTTAATTGGGATGGTATTATTCCAGGAACAAAAGAATTAGATAAAGGAAGAAATATAGGTAAAGGTAAACGTGTTACTACAAATGCTTATATTGCTTCGTTTTTAATTCAATCGGGTAAAAAAGGATTTCGTAATGCTGTACTCGAAGAACTTGCTTCTATTACACCTGCTCGCGTATTCAAAGGTCAAGTTCGTTCCAAAATAATTATTTCCTATTTATCGGCTCCTAGACAAGTAAAAATGGGCGAATGGGAAGTAGATATGGTGGCAACAAGGGTGTTAGTAAACTTACCTGGTGGTGCTGATGAAGAAATCAATTTCAACCGCACTTTTAGATTAAAAGCAGTTGATATTCCTTCTCCACAATCGAATGATAGTTCTGCATTAGAACAGCAATTATATGAGATTAGAAGTGCAGGCTTGGAGATAGTTAAGATTTCTGAGTTTACGGGAGGGGTAAGGAGTGAGGGAGGGAGAGAGTGAGGGAAGAGAAAATAATACATAGTCATTTTATATGAACACTAATCAAGAAAACCATCAAAACGAATTACTTGATGATGAATTAACTCCAGAGGAGGAATTGGAAATATCGGGATATCAACCCGAACAAGTAGCTTTGATTGACCAAGAGTTTTTAATTGAGCGAGATAACGAACAAGCAGAACCCCAATCGGGAAGCGAAAATCCTTTAATCAGATTTGCAATCGCGTCTGCGGTAGTCGGTGGTGTTATGGGGTTTGGTTGGATGATTTGGTCAATCTTCTTTTCTCCTAAACCAGTTGTTAAAGCTCCGGCACAAAAACCCACATCAAAAGTTTTCGAGAAGGAAGAAAGCTCGGAAGCAGCACGTCTTAAAGCTGAATTAGCTCTGAGGAACCAAGCAAGTCGGAATGTCGAACAACCTCCCGTACAAACTCTACCTTCACCAAAATCAAAGCCTAGTAAACCCGTAAGAACAGCTCGCAAACCAAAACGGAGTAAACCCAGAATCATCCGAGAAAAAGTCCCATCACCACCAAGAATAATCCGGGAAACAGTACCATCACCACCGAGAATAATCCGAGAAAAAGTGCCATCCCCACCGAAAATTATTCGAGAAACAGTACCAGACAAGACACAACCAAAGAATACAGTTGTTATTCCTTCTGTAGCACCAAGGACAGTTGAAAAAATAGACCCATTCGAGCGTTGGAATCAACTTGCAACTTTGGGACAACAAACAACATCAGTGAGTAACAAAAATTGGACACAAGATAATCAAACATTTGAACAAGCACAGTCATTACCAGATCAACCATTTTCTGAATTATCAGAAAGTAAAAATACGCCAACGAAATTAGAAAATGATTCATCTCCAATCCAAATTACAAATGCTTCTAATGAGGCGCAAGATAAAGATAGAGCTATTTCAACAGTTCCAATTAGTAGCTCAAGCAATAATTTAAATAGAAACCATTTGGAGAATCAAACACCAGGGGAATTAGGTATTTTAAATCGAACTCCTCCTAATTTGCAGCAAGAAACTATTACTGCTTCCAATTCTCCAATTCAAGTGCAAATAGGGACAAGTGCAGAAGCATCTGTTTTAGTACCAATAATTTGGAATGAGGAAGATAACAATCAGGAACGCTTTGCTGTTGAACTACAAGAAGACGTTTTATCTATGGATAAACGTATAGCATTAGCAAAAGGAACTATTCTAATTACAGAAATACATTCAGTTTATAAAATTAATAAGCTTGTTAAGCAAAGTGTTGTTGCAGTTGTTTATAAAGATTCTGCTGGTAGAATCCAACAAAAAAAAATACCCAAAAATACGATTTTAGTTCGAGGAGAAAAGAACAAACCCTTACTTGCAAAATCTATTTCTGATAAAGGTAAAGAACAAGATAAACAAGATATTTTAATCGGATTGTTAGGAGCAGCAGGTCGTGCTGGGGAAGTATTTAATCAAAATCAAAACCAATCTTCGACGGTCATTTCTAATAATGGTTTTAGTAGCCAGACATTTAACACTAAAGCTAGAAAACCAAATCTTTTAGCCGCAGCTGTAGAAGGATTTTTCAAACCCATGTCACAACGTTTAAGCCAACGTGCCAATAAAGCGTCTAACGAAATTATGAATCGTCCCGATGTTGCTGTTGTACCTGCGGGGACGAAGGTTTCGGTTGTTTTTAGTAACTTCTTTGAGGTAGGAGGGGAGGAGTGGGGGAGTGGGGGAGTGGGGGATGAATCAGTGAACCATCCTTCTACCTTCTAATTATTTACTTCTGTAACTCCTGCTCCCCCACTCTCCCACTCTCCCCCTCCCCCACTCCTTTTTAAGACGGATATGAAAAAACCAACAATGACAGCTTTCGGAATATTTACTATACTCCTGACAACTCCGACTCCATCCTATGCCGAATCAGCGATATTAACAGTCAATGCGAACCAAGCTAGAGGTTTAGACTCAAAAGCTATTGATGTAAAAGTTTGGACTGGTCGAGCAACTGCGATTGATTTTTCAAAAGTTAACGAACGCATTACTCAAATTTTTCTAGCAGACCCGACTCACTTTACTTATGCTACCGATACACCTTTAGATAGCGGTCAAGGCACAACTATCTTCTTACGTAAAATACAGCCTCTAAAATTTCCTAATTTGACAACAACGAATGTTACAAATTTATTCGTTAAGACTAGAGCTAGTGACGGTAAATTTCATTTATACACTTTTAACTTACTTCATAGTAATAGCTCACCTGCTTACAGTGGCTTAAGCATATCCAATCAAACTCCAAACCCATTGAGGGGGGAGCCTACTTTACAAGTAGGTTCTTTTAGGAAAGCGACAATTAGCGATATTGAACGTGGTTTGGTTTCTGCTATTCGTAAGGGTTATACTCCACCATCTGACCCAGCTGTTACTAAAGTTAGAGAATTTATTGCATTGGCTCGAAATACCTCAGATAAATCTTTGGTTGAAATTGCTCAAAATACAAAAGTTAGTTTACCTTTATTAGCTGAATTAGGATTATTAGGAATTGAAGATAGTTTAAAACAACCTTTACCCAAACAACCTCAATCAAAAAATTAATTTCAAAATTTATATTAATGACAATTAAGTGAACCAGTATTATACTGCAATATTTTATCCGCGTTTAATACTTAAATTTATTGCGGAGAATCCTACACCAAATTTTAAGAAACATTCTCATATAATTGATAGTAATCAAGCCAATTTACCAAACAAAGAAACAAATGACAGTAACTATGTTTTAAACAAAATATTTTATATATTGATTTGTATAAATTTATTTATCTCTATTTGTTTTTATTTCCTTGGTTTATATCCCCTTTGGCTAATTGTTGCTGTATGGGCTTCTATCAATTTAGGCTGCTCATGTTTTATATCCAACTTACGTAAACAATCAAGCAAGAAAAATATTCCTAGTTCTATTCAACTAAAAACGAATAAAGAAAATAAAATAGTAATGCATCTACCAAAGCGTGAAGCAAAACTACATCGTTGGCTGAATGGAAAAGTATTACAACCACTAGGTAAGAGTGATGCTCAGAGTGGTGTTTCTGAAAAAACTTTTTATCAAATTACTAAGCGCTTCTTTCCAAATATTGTTCAAGGAGTAGCATTTCATAACCCAAAATTCTCCCACCCTTACTCAGCGGATTTCTTAATAGTACATACAAGCGGTTTAAGCATCGATATAGAAATTGACGAACCATATGTAGGTAATACTAAAGAACCACATCATTGTATTGACCAAGGAAAAGACACGATTAGAAATCAATTTTTTACTAATAATAATTGGGTGGTGATTCGTTTTAGTGAGAAGCAAGCTGTTAAATATCCGTATCGTTGTTGCAAAGTGATAGCTCAAGTTATTGCTAGAGTTTCAGGTGATTTTACTTTCTTGAGTCAGTTAAATAATGTACCATCATTACCACCCGAACCCATGTGGACTGTAAAGCAAGCGAAGAAGTGGGTAAAGGACAATTATCGAAAAACTTATTTACAATAAATACGATAAAATTTTTTTAACATGAAATAGAATCCTAATCCCACCAAGCAAATAAATATTCTGAGGATACTTCTATTTCATCACATCCTTGTACAAACTTTATAAATTCTCCTGCAAAATCTAAATCTTTAACTCCAACAACTTTTATCGCGTCAATAACTACATCTGAACTTTGGTTTTTAAAACCTACTTCGTCAAATGTTGCCACTGCTCTCATTTCAACACAACGTTTACCAAACTTAATGAATTTACCTATGGTGGGTGATCCATTGAAATATTTATCCTCTCTTGTGTAACCTTTATTAAGTAATTGTTCTAATACATCTAAAGACAAATGACTAAATTTAATTGCATTGGGAGTGTATTCCGTGATTGTTTTACCTAAAATCTGTTCTAAACCTTCGGTATTTTTGCTCATTATTACTTATTAGATTGAAACCGTATTTTCTCTTGTTACGAGCATACACTAATTATGAATTTAAATGATTTACCATTACTATTTGACAGTAAGCAAGGTGTTGTTGCAATAGAAAGCCCTATTACTGAAAGATTTAAAATACTAGAGTTTGTTCATGAATTAGCCCAAAAACTTTGCTTACCATTATATTTTTGGAATGAGGGCTATTCTCAGTTACAACTGTTCAATAATAATCAACAACTTATATCTACTAAACATCAATGTTTTTCGGGATTAAATTGGTTATTACAACATTCTGATATAACAGGAATATTCCTGGTTGAAGGAGTAATTTCACCTGATACTAAAACAGGTAAATTGTCTGGGCAAACAGAGATGATGCTAAGTAATTTAGTTTATGATTTAGCTTCAAATCCTGTGCAAAAATTTCTCGTATGTATGGAAAGTTATGTTGAACTTCCTCACTCGCTAGCACCTTTAATTCCAACATTAATTAATCCATTACCTAATCCGTCAAATATTAAAACCCTTATTCAAAACTTTTGTAGTGATAAATTTTCTACAACTAATATCAACACAAGTCAATATGAAACTTTAGTCCGTACTTGTTTGGGTTTACCGCTTGGTGAATTAGAAATGTTATTGAAACGTTTATCTAGATTTACTTATACTTTAGAAGAATTAATTGATGGAGTATTGGATTATAAGAAGAGTAAGCTAAAAGGTCAGGGTGTGGAGTTTATAAGCGAACCAGATGTACCGAATGCTGCTGGTTTAGATTTACTGTCAGAAATTTTAGAACGTGCTGCGGTACTACTAAAACCAGAAGCACAACAACATAACCTTAGCTTTCCAAAAGGTATGATTCTTTGGGGACCACCAGGAACGGGTAAATCTTTGAGTGCTAAATTAGCAGCCAAGAAAATGGGTGTACCAATGGTTGCTGCTGACTGGGCTGGGTTAAGAGGTACTACCGCATACGAATCAAGGAAGAATTTACGAGAGTTTTTACAATTTTGTGATGCTAATGGAGAACACGGTTTAGTTCTCTACTTTGATGACTTCGAGAAGGGATTCGCTGGTTTCGATTCTGACAATGATGGTGGTGTGTCGCGTCAATTAGCCGGGAAGTTATTGACGTGGATGCAAGAACGAACTTCTCAGGTTTTGGTTATGGCTACCGTTAACAGATTGGAGTTTTTACCTCCGGAATTGGTACGTCGTTTTAACGAAATTATTTTCGTAGACCTACCTCATGCTGGAGCGAGGTATGAGATATTCAAATTGCACCTAGCTAAATATTTCCCAGGGCTGGATTTTTGTGAAAAAGATTGGTTACGCTTGTTAAGAGAGACGAAGCTACTTACTCCGGCTGAAATCGCGTTGATGGTTAGAAAAACGGCTGAGGAAGTATTTTATCGAAATACTCAAAAGTTTCTTACTTCTGAACTTGCAAAACAACCTTTAGATGTCAGTGTAAGAGACTTTTTAGAAACGCGATCGCAATTTACCCCCAGCATGATTCGGGAAGAAGATAAAATTGTGGAGATTCGTAATAAAGCTGCTTACGCTCGTCCGGCTGCATCACCAGATACAAGTAGGTGGGCTAAAGAACCGGAGGTTTTATTTGGCAGTTGAAAAGTATCAAGTGGAATACTTTTAAGTTCAGCATCCACTTGTTGCAAACAAGCTAGTTTTACTATTGAGTATTTTCTCTTACCGTTTCTACATCTAAATCGAGAGATTCTGCAATTTGTTCAATACTTAAACCTAGCTTAATTAGTTTAGGAATTGTCTCCAGCTTATTTTTGAGAATTCCTTCCTCTACTCCTTCTTGATAAACTTTACTTTTCTTCAAAGAATCTAAGTTCAACATAGTTGTCAATTTCCTGCATACTCAAACTCGAATGATACTTGTCCGGCTGCATCACCAGATACAAGTAGGTGGGCTAAAGAACCGGAGGTTTTGCTTGACTGTCGAAAAGTATCAAGTGAAATACTCTTAAGTTCAACACCTACTTGTTGCAATCAAGCTAGTTTTACTATTGAGTATTTTCTCTTACCGTTTCTACATCTAAATCGAGAGATTCTGCAATTTGTTCAGCAGTTAGCCCTAGTCTTATTAGTCTGGGAATAGTTTTTAATTTTGTCTCCAGGGAGCCTTCTTCTTTTGCTTCTTGATAAACTTTACTTTTCTTTAAAGAATCTAAGTTCAACATAGTCTCTATTTCCTCCACGCTCAAACTTGAAAATTTGTCAATCACCCTCCGGGTTCGCCAGTCGCTACAACGGGGGGAACCCCCGCAACGCGCAGGCTCACCACTGCCTTTATAAATTCTAAGACTTTTTCCTCCAAAGTGGCATCGGTTAGCTCTTGTCGAGCTTGACTCATCAACTGTCTTGCAAATTCACCAGTTTTTTCTTGGCTTTTATTCTCGACTATTAAGCGCATAACTCCCACCGACAGCGATGTTTCTGAAGTTTTCGATAATTCATCAAGATAAAAACGACGTAGATGCGGTAACAAGAAATTTAAGTATCCAGGGAAATTCCCCTCACTACTTTTTGCATCATAGATAACTATGGCATACCATTCTTCGTTTCTTGGTTGGTACTGGGTTAAATAAAGAATAATTTCAGCAGCAAGTTGATTGTAAAAATTATCATCTTTGTAGGAATGAGCCTCTAAAAAATAAATTGGTTCCGAAGGGTAATTTTCGGGAGTTAAAAGTAAGCCATCTAAACGAAAACCCCTTTGTTTGATTTCTGGTGCGCTGAATTTATAGACGCTTGGGTCTTTCTCTGGTTGACCAATTAATTCAAAGAATAATTCAGGTATTTCCTTGAATACTTCGTAGAAAAGCGGGTCGGCAGTCATGCACTTTTTACTGGTTACATTATCAATGTTATTAGTCTACAACGTTTTGTTTTCTATGTTAGTAATAATGTACTTAGCAACGCCAGAATTTTTTAAGCCTACTTATAGTTTCTTAAGTTAGTTGCAGTTACAGATTATTTTATTGAAGGGAGATTCTCTTCATTAATCACAATAAATATTATTAACAGTATCACTATTGTCATAAACATATTTACGTCAATAGTAAATCACTTTTATGCAGAAAATTGATTAAAAATAAGAAATAATATATCAACACAGATGAATGAAGATTGGTCAATTTATCACTTTAAAAGCTATCCCCGTTCTCGCCGCTTCCATTAGTATCTACTCAAGTTCAACTTTTGCACAAAGTCAAACTAATTTACCTACCCGTATGATTTCTTCAGAGGGAGATAAACAAGTATTAATACCTGACTGGCAAAGGATTTCATTTAACAATATGCCACCAATAAAAGAAAGTGGTTCAATAAAAGCGAACGGATTATTTCGTGAATGGAATGCGGGAGATACTCCAGATAGATATTTAACTTTAGGTGATATTGATGAATCCTTAAAACCCCAATTATTTAGCCTTAGTAATATTACAAGTGTTTCCAATGATTCCAATTTAAACACTTCTAACTTAGAATATTTTCCATTATTAGGAGAACAAACAATTCAATATTTAGCAGAAGTAGTACCAAATTTAGGGCAAACTAATACGGATGAAATATCACCCATCGCTGCGCTTTTAAAAGCCGAATCTCCTCAAACTAATACCAACACAAATCTATCAAATCTTTTATCCCAAAATCCAACTTTAGGAAAGCTAAAACTCAATCAAATAGACTTATCAACATACACAATTTCTGATATTCCTAACCTTGATGCAGTACAGCTATCTAATTTTAAGGCTTGGGAAAATAGTTTGATTAAAGACATTCCGGGATTAAACGCTGTAGCTTTAGCTTCTTTCCCCCTTCCCTTAACAGAAGTAGGTAATAAAGTTGCCAGAATTGATTTTGTCTGGGGTCGTGCAGAAAAGCGCCGTCAACGCACGGTATCTGGTTCGGATGTAGCGGGCTTTTCTGTGCCATGTGAAGGGGAAGATTGTCCACATATTGAACTTGATGATTTAGAAAATTCAGGACGTAACATAAGAAGCAAATTTGAAGGACGTTCTTGGATTAGCGGAAAATATCAAAAAGTAGAAGGTGGTTGGGGTTGTTTAAAATCGGTAAATGCAGGCAAGGAACCCACTGGAAGATTGCCGTTTGGAAGCGCTTTTAAAGTAGTAGTTATGGAGCCATCGGAGACGACCGATACAGTTGATACAGCTTTATTCTTTCGCTTCAAAAATGTCTGTGGAGCAACACCATATTTTATTGGTCCGGTTCCTTTTTTAAATTACGAAGTTAATGCGCCTATTTTCGTTGGAGACTGAGTGAGGAGTGGGGGAGGGAGAGAGTGAGGGAGTGAGGGAGTGAGGGATAAATTTTTATAATAATCAGGAGCAGGATATGAATAGTCGTTTTTCTTCCAAAATTGTACGCTTTCTTATCTATTTTAATTTCAGTTTTGGAGTTTTATTACTAATAGCGACCTTATTTTTGAAAGATTGGAATAAGCATTTTTAATCAAAATAAAAATATTCTAGATGAAGCAAGATTTTTTATTATCTGAAAATATCACTAATCAAACTGTCATTGAGCAAAAATCAGATGGAATAAAATCAAGTTTTGATATTAATGGACTTATTAAAACTTTCGCCAATCCCGAAGGTTTAGCAATGATAGGAATTTTAGTATTCTTATTTATATTAAGTCAATTTTCTAGTGGTAAAAAAGGTCAGATTTCTACGGGAAGAGTAGTAGGAAGAGGAGAAAAATTAGCAGCAACAAACCTTGCTTTTAAACAAATTGAAGAACGCAAGCACAATAAGGTAACTTTTTGGTGTGGTTCGCCTCGCTATTGGTTTTCTGGTAAATTCAGAAAATTTGGTACATCACTTCAAACCTTCCTTGGAGCATCACCAACTGTTTGGATTCCCCATGCGGAACGTTCTACTCTTGTTCTTGGCGCTCCTGGCTCTGGTAAAACTTTCGGCACGATTGACCGCATGGCAGAAAGTTGCATGATGCAAGGTTTTCCCCTAATTGTCTACGACAAAAAAGGCGACCAAATGAAATTACTCGCACCACTCGCAGCACGCTATGGTTACGATGTGCGAATATTTGCTCCTGGTGAACCGTACAGCGAAGTAATCAACCCGCTTGATTTCATGGAGAACCAAGAAGATGCGGTGAGTGCAGGACAAATTGCTCAAGTGATAAATGCAAATGCTGGTGGTAGCGGTAAAGGTGATGAGTTTTTCTCAAAAGCTGCTGATTTACTAGCTAAAGCATTAATCCAATTAGCCAAAGGTAGCGATTGCCCGGATTTAGCAACCGTTTACTGCATTCAATCAGTTGATGATTTTATCAACAAATTACACGCAGCAGTACAAGCAGGTACGGTTTCTCGTTGGGTTGCTGCTTCGTTTCAGCAGTACTTAAAAGCTAAAGACAGTGAGAAAACTATTGCTAGTATCGACACAACCACAGTGGGAATATTTTCCGCTTTTATCCAGAGGTCGCTTCTTTCTTCTTTTATTGGTAAAAGCACAATTTCTACCAAACTCTCAGGAAAACAAATTCTTATTTTCAAACTGGATGACCCCAGACGTGATGTGGTAGGACCATTGCTTGCAGCTGCACTTCATATGACAATTGTCAGCAATTTGTGTACCCCTCGATGCGACCCACTAGGAATATTTATCGATGAACTACCATCGCTGTATCTAAAAGCATTACCCCAATGGATTAACGAGTACAGAAGTAACGGAGCTTGTTTTGTATTAGGTGTTCAATCTTTAGAACAACTGGCTAATACATATGGTGAAAACTTAGCAGCTGCGATAACTAGCGCTTGCAGTACAAAAGTTCTCTACAACCCAGCAAATTACTCAACTGCGGATAAGTTTTCTCAATCCTTCGGACACAAGGAATTTATTGTCAAAAATAAATCTATCAGTGATTCCAAGGAAGGACGAACGGTAACTTGGACGGATAATTTACAAACAATGCCGATTCTTACCCCGGATGAAATTATGCGCTTCCCACAAGGAAAATGCGTGATTACCAATCCCGGTTATACATCCGGAGCAGAAGGTTCAATTCCCTATCCTTTAACTATCCCCATTCCTAAGTCAGATATACAGCGAATAAATAGAAGCGAGCAACTTTGGTCCGAGCAAGTTTATCCAAGATTACTTGTGCGCTCCCCCATTGGTGATGTTAATCAATTAGATGAAGCTATAGATATGAGGAAACAGATTGCAGAGCAACTTTTAAACGGTGGGGAACATTCGACTGCTTCTGTAAATCAATTAGAAAGCAAAGAAATAGAATTAGTTAGTCCTCATAGTAATGAGGTTTGGTAGAGAAAAAACTCTATTTTTGTCATTGAGAAGTCGAATACAGTTAATATATAGCAAGTAGCTAGATAATTAATATCGCTAAAAACGCCGTAAAAGGCTAAAAATTGACTTATTATCACAGTATTTATAACTATTGTGCAACTTTATTAACTGTCACCGAAGTATTTTGTATTACTATTCTCTTGAATTCAAAATTATATAAGCATAGTTATAAAAATTTCTCTATAAAGGAATTATTCTCAGTATATACCTTGTTTTTATCCAGTTAAAGAAAAAATCCACATAACAAATTACTTATCTCTTGATTACTCTTATTTTGTCAAAGATTTGACGACTTATAACAGTCACTTATCTTATTTTTCTACTTACATAGAATTTGAATATTTTCAATATAGTTTGTATATCAAATAATACATCCGATTAAGATTTTCTTTGTATCAATAAAAACGTTTCGACTACACAATTTTAAAATAACTTGATTGATTAATTTTTGTCGTATTTTTTTGTATCACTTATGATGGGTAAGAACATCGAATCCCGGACAAATTAGAGTTTCGTAAAACGCCAAATTTATTCAAGGAATAAGAATTATTTATTCATCAAAGTGCATCGATAATCATCAGTTAATCAAGAAGTTTATCTGGATAAAACTTTGATATTTCTCTCCTAAATCCACGTTGTTAAATAACTAATTGAGGTCAATGCGAAGGAAGAGGGAAGAGGGAAGAAGGAAGAAGTTTTTAGTTTTGGAATCTGATTGAACTCCTTCCAAATTTTAGCCGCTGTAAACGATGGGGCTTGCAACCTTCCGGAAAAGTTAGAAGAATCGCCAACTTCCTTCTTAGAGGTCGTTCGCGTAGCGTCTGTGCTAGGAGAAAGACTTTTGGTCAAGATATATAGTGGTGGCAATTTAATATATTGCCACTATTGTTGAAACCATTATATGGAGGGCGCGTTTTTCCATCACTACGACTTATGGTGGACTATTCGCGTAAATAAAAATGACAAATTCGAGTCAACTATTCTCTAAAAAATATCTTCAAGATGGAGATTTTTTAGTAGCTATTGAGCGCATAAAAATAAAGCACAAATTATTTAGAGTAGTTGCTTATAAATTAGCAACTGGGGAAACTGCTATTACAACTCGACAAATGGCAGTTTCTGTTAAAAAACCATGCTACACGGCTCGTCAATTCATGCGGAAGATGGGAGTTGAGCCAGTTCGAGTTCAAATGCCCAATCGCTCGGTTACAGATATGATTTCCATTTCAATTGTCATGGCTTTCTGGAAATCTCTCAACGAAGAGGGTGAGGGGAATCCACTTACCAAAATAGGTCAAAAATATTTGGACAAATATTTAACCGAATCTGAAGTCAGTTAGAGAGGAGGAGGGGAAGAGGAGGGAGGGAGTGAGAGAGTGAGGGAGGGAGGGAGGGAGGAGTGACAATTGTGATGACAATTTTTTGACTTCTGGCTTCAAGCAAACTAAGCAAATCTAGTTATATGGTACTTCAAAAACAGCCAAATGCTATCTCAGATGGCATTCACAAGAGTGTGGAAACAAACGGTTTTTATCAAATACCTAATTCAATGGCTATCAAAGCTATTCGTGGGAAACTTACTGCTGCTGATTGGGCTTTATGGTCTTATTTACAAATGATAGACCCTTTTGGAGACAAGATGATTGAATTACCAAAAATTCCAGAAATAGCTGAAGCTATAGGAATAAGCTCGCGACAAATCAAACGCTCTCTTTCGCGTTTGGAAGAATTAGAGCTTTATGTTTGGGAACCGATTTTAGTTCGCGGTCAAAATTTAGCTGGTAAAAAAGCGAAAGAACTTTGTCAACAGAAAAGAATAAATAAATCCTCTGAAAAAAATAAAATGACAGATTTGTCCGACTCTGGACAATCCTGTCCAAATGATGACAGAATTGTCCAAACCATGACAGATTTGTCAAAAAATGGACAGAATTGTCCAAATCGAGAGCCAGAACCCTTGCCTAGCAATGGTTCTAAATCCCCTCAGACTTATTCAGACTTTATACAGACTCTCTCAGAAGGCGAGAGAGAGAATTTTCTGGAATTTTCAAAAAAGAAAGCAGCTTTATTACCCAAACCTCCGCAACTACCTATCAAGTGGATTGAAGCTAACTTTGAAGATTTACATTGCCAATGGTTGGACACGAAGAAGCAAAATTGTAAATATAACTTCGAGGCTTACAGCGAATCGCAGCACCAAATGTGGTACGGACAACTGCAAGTTGTTGTGGAAGGAGCAATCAAGCTCGGTGATGACAAGAATTTGCAGCTATTTTTCAAAGATGATTTTTACAAATGCTGGTTTAATTGGGCGAAATCAACCCGTGCAGATGTCCGCGAACTTTTAGCAAATAGTCCAATACTGCAACAGAAGAATTATGAGTGAAAATCTAAGTTTTGTTAGTAGCGACAAAATACCTCCTCAAAATATCGAAGCGGAGGAAGCGATTTTGGGTGGTATACTGCTTGACCCCGGAGCGATTGCTAGGGTTAAAGACATTCTTGTTGCAAAAGCTTTTTACATCAGCGCCCATCGGGATATTTATATCGCTGCCCTAGAACTTCATGGCAAAGGTAATCCCACGGATTTACTTGCAGTTATTAATTGGCTATCTGACCATAATCAACTTGCAAAAATCGGTGGTAGGAATAAATTAGCGTCCCTTGTAGACCGGACTGTATCGGCAGTTAACATCGATGCCTTAGCGCAATTGGTGATGGATAAATACTACCGAAGGCAATTGATTCATGTAAGCGGCGAAATTTTCGAGTTGGCGCACGACCAAACTCAAGAGATAGGTAAACAGTTAGAAACAGCATTTTCAAAGGTTTTAGAGGTAAATAACAGCGCTATCGCGTCACAATCAGAGCCAACCTCATTGTCGTCTATCCTGATGAATGCTTTTGAACGAATCGAATCAAGAAATATCGGTACAAGGTCATCCGGGATAACAACTGGGTTTTGTAACCTAAATGCAATGCTAGGAGGATTAAAACCAGAAAAACTTATAACAATCGCCGGTCGTCCGGCAATGGGCAAATCATCATTTTTAGGCAATTTAGCTTTTAACATTTCATCGCTAGAATCACTGCCAACCGTAATTTTTAGTCTTGAGATGGGTAGGGAAGAATGGGGTGATAGATTTTTATCTCAAGATGTTTCTATCGAATCGATTCATCTGCAAAATGGTTCTATTAGTAAATCTCAATGGCATCCTTTAGCGAAATCGATTAGTAAGTTAAGCGAACTGCCTATTTACATTGACGATTCGCCTGTATTAACAGTTAATTTGATTCGTTCCAAAGTTAAACAACTTATTGCTAAATACAGTCGCATTGGTATGGTTGGAATTGACTATTTGCAATTAATGGAAGGAACGGATGGTGATAATTATAATTTAGCTTTTCAAATAGGAAAAATTACCCGAGGGTTAAAACAATTAGCACGCGAATGTAACACTACTGTTGTCATATTGTCACAGTTAAATCGTGGTGTAGAAAGTCGAAATATCAAACGTCCTGTGATGTCAGACTTAAGAGAATCTGGGCGAATTGAAGAAGATTCGGATTTAGTTTTACTCCTTTACCGTGATGAATATTACCACCCCGATACGGTTGATAGAGGTATTGCAGAAATAATTGTTGCTAAAAATAGAGGCGGACCAACAGGAACTATAAAACTGCTATTTGACGCACAATTTACTTGTTTTAAAAATTTGGCTTGAGGAAGTGAAAAATGAAGATGCTTTTTGATGTAGAACAATACAAGCAACCCAAAAAACAAAGTTATACAGGCGATTGGAATGGTGTTAGATATGACCCCACCTGGGATGAACCCGATGACATACCTGAGTTAAAAAACGAAGTTTCCACACCTGTGGAAGTTTTACAAGAAAAAGAAGAAATACCTCATCATACTTCCTTAAACTGCTCGCGGGTAGTACGTAAGAAAAAATCTTCCGATTGCTGGTACACACCACCCTATATCCTTGAATTAGTAGTTCAGGTGCTTGGAGAAATAGACCTAGACCCTTCTCAAACCTATGCTCAAGGAAGCTTTAGCAGAATTTGATGCGCCAACAGGAAAGGTAAATGCCAACTTAATCGGTTACGAGTGTTTTCCTGAAGGTGGTGGAATTTATGCCATGTATTGCAAAAATACGGGTGAAGCAATAAGACGCAAAGTCATCGGTTTGGTGATGTTGGGATATCGAAATGCCTCTGCAATCATATCTCGGCGCGGTATTTTGAATCGGGGTAAAACTGCTACATTGGGTATGGCTAAGATGGTAGAAAAAGTTATTGAAGGTACATCAGGGTTAGAAGCACAAGAATTGATTGAAGCGATTGTAGCTGCTGGTGATGAACCGAAGCCACAACATTTTTACCATCTATATAGTTCTAGTAATCTTCGAGATACTCAAATTGAAAAGATTATATCTGTTGTAAATTCTTCTAGAGCAGAATATGCGATTGCGCTTGTGAATTGGTTAAAAGAGGTACTGCCGAATAACAATGAATTGGATGAATTAATTATCTGTGGTGGTACGGCTGATTATTTGCGAGAAGAGTTAGACGCAGTTTTTCCAACAATACCTATAGTTTGGCATGGAAATGTGAACATTCCGCAAACACTTAACGAACAATGGTTGGGGAATCGTTTAGCTGATGTATGGGCGCTTTCGGTTTACCACGGTATTAAAGTTAGAGCAGTTATGAGAGAGGTGATGAGTGGGAAAGGAGGAGAAAGCAAAGGGTTAAAAGATGGTTAGAAAAAAGGACTTCACATGGCGGTATCAGCCACCTCTGGATTCAGATAGAGCGACAATGCTTAGCTATATTCAAAATGAAGGGCCTACATCCATTTCAAAATAAAACCGTAATGATAATGACTGCTCTAAATGCATATTACATGGCTTTAGCACTGTACAGCGAAGGTAGTTATTCTCGCGAAACTTTGGAATTGATATTTCTGGATTCGGTAAAGGCGATCGCAAATCATCTTCAGTACGTCAGCATTGCGATAAAAGTAGACGAACACGCAGTTACAGATGTTTTATGCACTGTATTTGGAGGATTAGAGACAAGAAAAACTCAAAAAGATACGCCATTACAATATAGTACACAATTACCACCATCAGACCAAAATGAAGAATCATCTGATTTAAATTTACAAGCATGGAATTTAGCAGGAATGACAACAGATAGCGAAACCTTTAACCCCGGAAATTGATTATGGCAAGAATACATTTAGTTGATGGTGAAAAGGGAGGAGTCGGGAAGTCGCTGTTTACCCGCGTTATGGTGCAGTATGCAATTGACCATAAATTGGAACATACTTTGGTGGATGCAGATATAACGAATCAAGATGTGAAACGCTTCTATGATTATGCTGTTGATGCTGAATTTAGTGAAGCTGTAAACAAAGGGGATAAAGCCGACATAATTTTTGAATTAGCTAGGAAAAAACCCGTTATAGTTAATCTTCCCGCGAATGTATTTCCAAAAGTTAATAATTGGATAAAAAACGGACGTTTATTGGAAGTTGCAGATAAATACGGTGTAGATATTTGTAAGTGGTTTGTCTGTGATGGTGGTTTTGAATCTATAGATTTATTCAAACAATCCATAAAATTGTACAAAGATAAAATGCTTCATGTGTTTGTCAAGAATTTAGGTAAAACAGATGATTGGAGTTTTTTAAAGGATAACCCGTCCTTTAAAGAGTTGTGTAAAAAGCATGAAAAGACTTTAAAAATAATTGAATTTCCGCTTCTGTATCCGGGAGATAGATATTTTATCGACTCTAATAAGTTTCGGTTTGATGCAAAAGAAATTGAAGAAATAATGCCTATAATGTCACAGCAAAGATTATTTACTTTTTTAAGCGAATCAAATCAAGCTATTGAAAGTACTCAAAGGTGGAAAAAAAGGCAGATGGCAGAAGGTAAATAAAGAGTGAGGGAGTGAGAGAGTGAGGGAGTGAGGGAGAGGTAATTGAATGGAGTTTTAATGGAGTTTTAGACCCTCCTGTCTCAATAAAAATTACTCATACATGAGGTAAGTAATATGAATTACGACCTTCAAATTTTATACGAAACCAATCAAGCTTTTAACTGCGATGTAGTCACTGCTGATGAAGAGAAATATATGGGAAGACTATATATTCTTACTACAGACGATACTACCTTGAAAAATTTAGGAATTAAAGAAGAATGGTACCTTGCTCACGAAGAAGCTGATGTATTAGTTAGCGGACATATTAATAGTGATGGTAAGTGGAGTTTATCAACCTGGAGAAATTTAGAACCAAGTTTTGAATATACAACTCGTAACAAAATATTTGACCAAGTGTTTAGTCCTGAATATGTTTGGAAACTAATGCATTTTCGTGAAGAAAATATCATAAGCATATCTCAAAAAACAAGTATTCCTGACAGCTTTAATGATAGTGATGATAATAATTCAAATGGAATGAATAGAAAATATTTAGGTATTATGCCAGGACAACTAAACATTACTACAGAGAATTTGAATATATTACAGGGTTTAATTATGCATTCATATGATTCTTCATCAGTTAATTTAGAGCAAGATTTAGAAACCGAGATTATTTCTGTATATAACGAGCAAGAATCAGCAATAAAAAGCACAAACATAAATGAAATTATGAACCACTTTCAACGAGAATATGCTCCTTTATTAGATGAAAAGGAATTATTTCATGCTCAGATAGATTTAACCGAAAGAATCATGGATGAATATGAGAAACGCCAAAAAGACGAGTTTGTCTTTACACCTTTAGGAATTGTCACAATAAATGCCGAAGAAAGTTGTTGCAGTTTAAAAGATTCAGAAGATGGTCATACTATATTTACTGCGACTTTTGATGCTGATATTATTCACGGATTAAATGATACTGATGCTCTTAAGATTGAAATGATTTTACATCAGTTTGATAGAGAAGATTTTCGACGAGCGAGAAGTATGCTTCAAGAAGAAAAGTTAATTCATCAAGAAAACGGTTCCCAACTCAACCGAAATGCAGGAATAGATTATGATTTATAGTTTACGAAAAGCGAAAAATGAAAGTTATCTGAATAAGTTACTTGAAGGAAAAGATGCGGACTTTCAAAGAAGAGTTTTAGCTGTAGCTGTTGAACATGGGTTATCTACAAGTGACCCTTTATTTCTAATAATGATTTCCACTGGTCAACTTCAAGTTTTGTTGGAAGATAAACCGAGTGAATTAGACCAATTATTTAAACGTTGGTCGGAAGCAATTTACGAACATTTGGAGAAAGCAAAGCGTACTGCTGTAAGTGGTCAGGAAGTGGAAATCCGTTCGATGGTAAACCGGCTTATTAAGCATTGTGAGTCGAAAGAGAGAAGCCGTTTAGTAGTAATGTTACCAGCGATAGGGCTAATAATAGCAGCAATTGGGTTTGGTGTTTTGACTGGGTTATCTGTTCCGGTATGGCTGGCTGGTGGTTATGCGTCTGGAAAGCCGAAGTTATTAACAGTTGAACAAGTTGAAAGTTTACGGTGGTTAAAAAGTTCTCAAGGTCGCTTAGCAAGGAATATTGTTACTTGGAATTCTGAAAGTTTGAGCAATTTAAATTGCACTAATAATCCGGAGCAAAGGGCTGTAGTTAATAATGCTAAAGGCAAACATATTACTCGTAAAAGTGATTATTGTTTATTGCGGGTTAAATCACCTTAACTCAATAAAATGCTGGTTTTAATCAATATATTTCGGAGGAAATGATGGAAGAATTAACTTGTTACTATAATCAACAAGAATATTGTCAACTACCAGAAAATAAACAATTAGATACTAATTCGCCACTCATTTATAAAGACAGTAATTTTAAAAATATCGATAAAATTCGTGCAGTTGTTGTTGAAGACCAAGAACTAATAGTTATCGGTATCAAGAAAGCATTAGAGCAATATGAAAACATTGAAATTGTTGGAGATGCTTTTAATGCAAAACACGGTTTGACGCTGTTAAATAACCTAAAACCTAAAATTGCCATTGTTGATATTTGTTTACCGGATTTTGATGGGATTCAACTAACCAGAGAAATCAAAAGAAAACATTCAGGGGTAAAAGTCATAATCCTAACTTCGCACTCAGACAGAGAAACTGTGTTGAAAGCATTTGCTGCGGGTGCTACTTCTTATTGCATGAAAGATATTAAATTTGCAAAATTAATCGAAGCGATATATCTTACCTGCCTTGGCTACAACTGGATAGACCCCGGCTGTTACCCATTTTGTACTCCAGCAAGCTCAGAAAAATCCCATATGTTTCAACCGGGATGGTTCCAGAAGTTATGACGATTTAGATGAAGAAATGCTTGACCTGTACACTCTGACAGGCAGGGAATTGCAGATATTAGACCTAATTGTGAATGGGAATACTAATGCGGCGATCGCCAATCAACTTCATATCACAATCGGAACCGTGAAAAGCCACGTTCGCAATATTCTCAACAAAATTGGTGCAGAAGACCGTACTCAAGCAGCTGTTCATGCTTTGCGTTACGGCTTAGTGGATTGAAAAAATTATTACAACAAATGAGGTAAATTATGGCTCAGTTTGATTTGAATAATATCCTACAGCAAATAGAACAAGAAATTGAAATCGATGCCCAAGGTCGTGGGAAAGCTAGCATCCGGGCTACCGCTAGATTAGCTGGTGTAAGCGATATGGCATTAAGAAAAGCTTTTACCAGTGCGAACCTAGAGCCAAATGAATTAGCGAAAAAGCTTATAGGTCAAGGTTTTGATGCTGCGAACCTTCAGGATTGGTCTACATATAGAATACCTGACATTGCCATTTCTACAATTTTAGAATATTACGCTTTCGATGCCCGCAGGTATTGCACGGAACAAGCCAGGTTGACATATAAAGCTTTCGCCACCGTTGGAATTCGTAGTTGGATACAGCAAATTAAAAATTGGCAGCAATCCAAACAAGAAGTTGTTTCAGACCAGCCTAGTGTAAAAGATATTTCGGAAGCAATTTCATCAGTTTTCTGCTTAGGAACAATTAACCCGAATCTCGTACAGGGTTTAATTGCCAATGAAATAGGTAAAGCATATCCTCACCTCAAAGCCCAAATGGAGGCTGTAAAGCAATTGCTACCAACTCCTGTTGAAGATGAGTTAGTCACTGTTACTAACCTTGCCAAACTGTATATGGAGCATGGAGGTAAAAAATTGAATCAAAATAATAGCAGCCAAAGTAATGCAAAGCTTATGAATAAAATTTTGATAAACAAGGGGATGCAATTCAAAAATCCTAATTCCGATGCGAAAAAGAATGGACAACCTTTATATTTACCAACTGAGTTAGGTAAGCAGTATAGTAAAGTCATATTACAAGAAGCAAATAGAAGCAATAAAACAATTCAACAATTGCGGTGGTTTCCGGCGGTTTTGGGTTTGATTGATTAGATATTACATACTTCTGATGCCATAAATTCCGTATACTCTTTTCCTTTCCTTCCCTCTCTCCCTCTCTCACTCCCTCCCTCGATTAATGCTTACCCTTGCTGTAAACCTTTCTGCTCTTGGAAAGCACCATGCTCAAAACTTTTCTTCTCATCCTCTGTAAAATTGCATACTAAAACTGGTTTTCCTCTTTGTGCCTTGTATAAAGTCCCGCGATGATTTTCCTTCTCATCAACAATCCGCAGCATTTCTGAAGGTATATGGTGAATAACTCGATATTTACCATCCCCAAAAGTTGCTGTTTGTATTTCCTCATCAGCATTCGCGGGATTTTCTTTTAAACTCGCAAGAGCCTGTTTTAACATCTGCTTTTCCCATTCTTCGCGTTTTACTGATACGGAAGTTTCTGGAAGAGGTAAAGGAGATAAATTTGAATTATTTTCTTTGGAGGCTGCTATGTGTGTATTATTCTCAACAGAATTTGTTTCATGAATCGCTTTAACTTCAACTTGTTGAGTTTTTGACTCCTTTATTTGATTTTTATTGCCGATTTCATTAATCAACTCTCGTAATTCATTCAACTCAATTGCGATAAATTTAGTTCTTTGTCCATTTTGTAACTGGTCGTATTCTAGAGGGAAATTTAATGTATCTTTGATTCTAGCTGCTGTTTTCTGTTCTGAAACCTTTGTAGGAACAGTAACACAAAAATAAAGTTCTTCAATATTGTCCTTGTTAGCGATACCAATCAAGCTTTCAACACCAAATTTTTTATCAATCTCCTCAGATAGTTTCTGAAAAACTTCTGGTTCTATATTTTTTTCTTTCAAAAAAGATTCAAAATATTCATTTTTTATAGGTAATACACCTAAAGATGCTTCCGAGTCATGCAATAAACCTTTGTTCTCTTTCTCGTGATAAATTTCATTGAGAATTTGTTTTAATTCATCTAATAAACTTTTTTTATTGTCTGTAACTAGAGGTTCTTCTTTTATCCAAGTTTGAGGATATTGGATTGTTTGGGGGTCAACTTTTATATGAGCAATAGTAGCAGGTGATGATTCAAGCTTTCCTTCAAACTTAAATCCTTCGATTTGAATACCTCTTGAATTCAATTTTTCACTTAATACTTTGAATGATTCTTTATCAATTACTCCCAAAGGTTTATCATCAACTAAAGCAATGGGTTTAACGGAAGAACCAACATTAGAAAGTTTAATTTTTACTATGCCTTGCTCTCCATTCCATTCTCTTGAAACTGCATCATATTTTTTCAACTGTCCCACTTTCAATTGATTACCTTTGGTACTTGTGATAACAACCGATGCGCTTGGTGGAGAAGTGATTTCTGCACTAAAAGAAGTACCGATAGGTAACTGTGCTGATTCGCTACGAAATACCCCCAATTTTTTATCTTCAGCTACTAACCAACGTTTATTTTGTGTTGGATTAGCAGGGGTCGGGTGCTTGTTCGATAGTACATTCAACTTTTTCACCTACCCATTTACGTCCCAAATGTTCGTTACAGGGTTTATGGGTTCCCACAACTGCGAATTCAGTAAATTGCAGTTTTTCTAATCTTCCAATTATTTCTTCTCCAAATACAGCGAATGCAGCTGATGTTTTGTTAAATCCATATTTTGCATCATCTTTGCTCGTTGTTGAAATCTGCCACATTGCAGCTGCAACTGCTTCTTTTTCTGAGTCAGGAATAGTTTCACGAGTTGTAGTTGCGAATTCTTTTACTTGTTTGAAAGCTGCTCTAACTTGACTTGATGTCAATCCAGGTTCAATTTTTTTGGTTAAATTTTTGAATTCGGTGAATGGTTTAATACGACCTTGAAATTGCTCTAAAGAAGTTTCTGAAATATAACCTAAGTGTTTGCGCTGTTGCTGACCGTTGGTTTTTACCTTCGGTTTTCCGCGTTCGTCGAGTACAGGTGCTATAGCTATCCATTTGTTATCGACTTTATTGAAGTGATTTTTATTTTCTATTAATGAAATATTAAGTTTTCGATTCTCAAAGATATTTGGATGTTTTTTCTGAGATAAACCAACAATTTCTATTTGAAGACCTTTAGGATTAATTGCAACAATTTTTAAACCTGGTGCTTGTTTAACTTCTTTACTAATTTGAATTGCACGACGAATCAATGAATCGTATATTTTCTTTATATTAACTGCTTTTTGTTTCTGTGCGGGTGTAAATTCAACTCCATTAAAAAAGTTTTGAAACTGTTGGGTTGAACGCGGTACAATTGCGCTTTGTGCGAATGCTTCATTGGTTATACTCGCCATTTTATCGATAGCGGAGTGACCTTTGACATTCATTGTCTTTTTAGTATAAATTTCATTATTATTTCTATCTTCAACCCACGGAGCAATATCAAAGCTTTTGATAATGTTATTACAGGCATTTACTATTTTTGGGTCGGAGCGATTAGCACTTTTACCTCTATCAACTTCGATTTGTAGCTGTCCTCCTAAAGTTCCTACAACATCGTGATAAAATTTACCAATTTTTTCTAAAATATGTTCAATTTTTGATTCGGGGATTCGAGGTAGACTTTTATTGTGTTGTGGTAGTTTATTTATTTCAGTTTTATTTTGAGCTTCTGGTTGACACAACTGTGCTAATTCAACTATTTGCGTTCGGAGATTTTCTGGATATTGAATTGGGTGAGTGTGATGGTTTTCGGCTTTTAAAATTTCTACTGCTGCACAAGAAATATCTTTAATGAATTTCTGGGCTTCTTTCGGTGGAATTGAGATACATTCATTTTCAAGAGCAATTCCTTTCATGCATAAATTAGCAACTATGCCAATTTTATTCTCCATCGCATCTAACGCTATTTGCTCAAAAGAACCCTTATATGCTTTTTTCTCTGGCTTAACTATTTCGGAATAACGGTTTTCTTTTAGTTGCTTCTGTTTAATTTCTGCTGTCGTGTGAGGGAAGTCAGATGATAAGGCGATCGCCATTCTATCTCCGTCACAATCGGATAGCGAATGCTTTAATCCTTGGGGTGACATTTTTATCGTGCCAATATCGTGCGGTTCGTTTGGTAAATGACGATTGATATAAACGTCCACCGTGTTGGAATTAGCAGTGGGACCGCGATAAACGGTTAAGGAAGCACCATCTGGGAATTTAGGGTAACAAACTTCATTTTTCTCTAAATCATGACAAGTTTGCGCCATTGCTGAATCAAATTTGATAAATCTTCCTGTAGCGCAATCCATATACTGTTGTTTCAAGTGTTCTTGAAGTTTATCTATGATTTTGGGATGCTCCAATAATTGACAATGTTCTTTCAAATCTGCTTTGAGAATGCGATATATCAAGTTTTGCTCGCAATCATTTGACAAAAACATATCATCAATTAGATTTTCAATATCTCCTAAATCAAAGCTTTCAAAATCAATCAAATCTTCAGATTCTGTCTGAGCTTGTATTTGATGTTTACATTTAGCATCTATTGAATCGATATAGTCTTGAGCGATTTTTCTGGGGTCATTAGCCATATCTTTGAGTTCTTCCAAACGTCTTTGCAATCGTGGAAGAACATCACCTTCTACTCCTCTAGGAAAAGAATTCCAAAATTGAGCGCCCGTGGAAGTGATACCGTGATATGCATTGGTCTTGTTTCCAATTCCCATCTTCATTAGGTATTCCCCAGGTTTTAGAGGAGTGGGGGAGGGGGTGATGGGGGGAGTGGGGGAATGGGAGAGTGAGGGAGTGAGGGAAGTGGGAGTGAGGGATTGGTCTACAACAATATTCGTTCTTTCTGTACCTGCTGTATACTCTCGTTCATTCCCTCTCTCTCTCCCTCCCTCCCTCTCTCGCTCTTTCCCCCTCTCTCCCGCTCTCCCACTCCCCCACTCCTCTTTCTGTACTCGTCCTTTGAGTTGTTCGCTCGAAATTACCAAATCATATCCATTCCCTACCTGACTTAAATCCCGTGGCGCAAATGTACCTTTTCCCAATTGCCAAGTTTTATTAATGTCATTATTTTGGTTAAGCCCAGCACGTCTTTCTTTGATACCAAACCGAGTTTGAAATGGTGTTTCTGGCTCATTACCTAAAGACTTATGTAATACAGCATCTATTTTCCCATCACCATCACCAACTAACTTAATTGCTTCAGAATTTGGCATCACCCCACCATTCTCACCAGTGTCAGCATCCACAACTAAAACTCGTAAATTTTCTCGTTCAGAAAAACTTTGACAGGGTGTAAACATATTGGAACCATATGCAGCACCGAAGTGGGGTTCGTCAAAAATCTTTTCTCGCAATTCCTCATCCATAAAGTAGAAGCGATTATCGGCTGCAAATTGCAGTGTTAATCCTTCTGTTGTAAATTGTTTGAGGTCTTCTTCTGTTGATAATCCCTGATATACTATTCCCAACTTGAAAGTAGAACTTTGAGCAAAGTATTCTGCCAAGCAGTGTTCAATTGTTTCTGTAATTGGTTCTCCGTCCGCGATAATTGGTTTACCCGTTTTTGTGCAGAAGTGGGAGAGGGTAATTGCCATAACCTTCTATGCCTCAATTCATCAAGTTACCTTCAAATCTAGTTTTTACGGATTGATGCATAGTAGTTCTTTAGTGAAGAATATTTCTATCACTAAAGTAGTATTTTTGTTCTTAAAGCCTTAGTTTTTGTTTACTATGGGGATTAAGTAACAAACATTCTTTGAGGATATTGAGTTATGGATAGTGCGAAAAAAGTAGTATTACAACCGAATGTTTGGGATACAGATAATTTGGGAGATTTAGTTGCCGAAGGGGTTTTGGGCAGTGATGATTTGTCTTTACACGGTGTTGTTCAAGCGCAGAATGAAGAATACGAGCGTAAGGAGCGAGAATGGCAAGAAGAAAATGAAAAATATTTAAACTCTATTGATTGGGAAAGTAAAGCAGTTAAGTATGAACCAACAAAGGAAGAAGAGGAGGAAGTTTTTTAAGAATATAGACAAATTTCAACGAAAAAATATCAAGAGTATTTGGTCTTGGCTTGCTTTTTAGCTTGCATACTACAAAGAAAGCTAAAGCTTATTTTCAGTACTTGATAAGAAGTAATAACTTAAGAAAAAATCCCCCATCGGGGGAAATGTTATTTAAAATCAGCACTACTGCACGGTGATTGCACGTACCAAAATACTCATTACCTCTCCTGGATTAGAAGTTGGTAACAACGGAGTCCAATCCCGTACATTTGCATAGCCAAGTTGATGTAAAACCTGAATTGTCGCTATTACTGCTTTACGGGAGCCAGTTAGTATATGCTTGATTCTTTCTGGTTCCGGAGGTTGAGATATTATAGGCTGAGGACTCACAATAGCTTTTTGTTGATTTCTCGCATCACTCAGAAAATTTCGATACTCTGATTTCATTATTTATTCACCGCTATTACGATTTCATTTTTGACTCCCCGTGAGGGGTTTTACTAGCTGCAAGTATTCAGTTTCGAGGCAATTATTTGTCCTGAAATAAAGTCGAAACGAACCGTCCCCGTATTGCTTTAATCCTTGTTCACAGAAATGAATTTATTGTCTTTGAAGCCATTGAATAATGCTTTCGTAATTATCAGTTAAGAAAAGTGCAGGAAAATAAATTCGTCCGGTTTTAACTCCAGTTTTTGGGTGAGTAAATATTTGAAATTGCGGCTCGCTTAAAACTTCAGCCATTACTATTACTTTGTGAAAATACTTTGAATAATTTTGAAAGCTTGTGATAGATAAATTGAAGTACCTTGACACAAGATTTCCTAAAAGATTAATTAGATAGTGACTCGGAATATTTCACGAAATTCGAGATTTTCCAGTTCAAACCATGCACTTTATCAGCAATATTTGGCTTAGAAGAATTGCCATCACATAGCATACAAAATTCACATTTTATAATGTCATTTTCAGTGTGACGACAAAGGATTTCGTTATCACTTAAAGGTGCATCGGGAGCCATAATCCTAAAAGTTCTCCAGCCTTTACTTTGAGCAATACGAGCTTCCGATTCGCTTTGTACTGAAGCCATCAAATATGTTTGCCAGCGTTTGTCGCAGTCATTGCGAAACCATTGATGTGTGTAGCCAGTATATCCAACAGATGCAGAAATAATCGGTTCCCAGACATCGAATGGTACTGCTGTAGGGTCGCCATATGAACCAATTCTGATAGGATAACGATAATACTTTAAAAGTTCTATTTCATTTTTGCTGAGTTTTGAGTAAGTACCTGCTACATATTTTCGGTACATATTATTTATTGGAGCGAGATTGACATAGCAGCTTCCTGTTTTGCTCAATTTTAAACTACAAGAGCCACAAATACCTCGATCCAAACCTTGCTTTGCAGCAAAAGTGGGAACGAATTCTTGTTGTAAAACCCAGCTTTGAATCATCCTTCCGGTTTTGCGATTTGAACTAGGAGAAACAAAGCCTGTCAAAATCAGAACTATAGGAGAACCGTCAATTAAAGATGCCCCTTCCCAAACTATATAACTATTTTTCAACATATTAATAGCGGACAAATATTTTGATTTTTCTGAAGCGAAAAGTATTTGAAATGATGATGTATGTGAAATAATCTACGACACCAAAAAGGGGAATAAAATCAACTTTATTCCCCTTGAATTCTGGTTTATAATTTCAGTATTAATTCTCGGCTTTCATTTGAGGATTAACACTTGCATTTACCCTCTGGGCATATTCCCTCCTGCGCTGCCAAGATAATTCGTTTAGTACTACTAAATCTTCCTTAGTTTTACCAAATTTACGATTAGCGAATTCAAGCAGTTGTTCAAGGGAATAGCGCTTTTCTTCTACTTTTCCAAAATCAGTTGCGAAGCGCTCTTTAAATACATCCCAATTAAAGTTTTGAAAACTGTTTTTAGCAAGAAGTCCGCATAAAGACCGTATGGAATAGTAGACTTTAGAGTAAAGTCTTTCTGAGTAATCGCTAACTGAATACTCGCCTAAAACGGAATCATCGATTGCTTGAAAGTTTGGTGCAGAGGATTTACGTGTAGCCATAAGACAGATATCTCCTAAATTTTCATTGCTCTATTGGGCGTAAGCCCTCTTTCTATTGGATTATTTCAGTACGTTAAGTTTCGGTAATCAGCACCAAGATGAATCGTGATAATCTGCCATTAAATCCTTGATTTCACAGTTGTGCTGATAATCAATTTCTAACTGTTGAAAGTCTGTATCTAATGCTAGATTTTTCAATTCTTGTATCATTTCTTTAACATGATTTTCATCACTGATACCTGAGTAGTAAACTTTGATAAATTTGTCAGCTTTAGTCATGAATTGTTCTAGATTTGTGACGAAACCCTGTTCTGTTTCAATTGCTTGAATCATGATTTTCTCCTATAAACTATTTGAAGCGATTTAGTATTCGTTTGGAAGCATGAGGACTTTTTCAACCAGATAGAGCTTGATATGATTCAATGGAAAATCTGTATATTCAATTTCTTGCCGTAATACTTCTTGATTCGTATCCCATTCGCATATCAAAATTCCGGAATTATCTTGAACTTGTAAATGCCAAATTTGAAATTCTCGGAGTTTTGGATTCGATAGGAATTGTTTCGTTTGATGTGAAGCGATTGCATCTAATAACCAATAGCAGTTAGCTTCTTGCGCTAGGTATTGGATTCCTTCAGTGTATTTTAAGCCGAGCCAGTGTTTGTAGAGAGTGACTGAACCATAAAATTGTTTTAGCTCGATGGTTATTTCTTGTGAAGTTTTCATTTTTTCAAAATCATTTTACGAACTTCACAACTTCATCGGCGTGAGCCGTAAAACGATAACTGCTGATAATAGATGCCAGCAGTTAAAAGATTTTAAAAATCTTTTATGAAAACATTTTTTTTATTTAATATATTTTTTTATAAACTAAAATAAATTTCGATGGCTATAGATAGTTAAATGATGATGTTTTGTCAGATAGAGACTTTTTTCTCATCGTGGTAGTTCAATACCTTTAATTATATTTTCGGACGATTTTGAACGTACAAATTTTATCAATTATTTATCTCAAAATCCAAAATTATTGAATGACTACGACCAAAAAGTTATACATCAAGATATTAGCGAGAAAGATTCTAAAGTGGTAAATTTCTGCTATCGAGTCAAACATTTGTACGAGCAATGGAAAATAACATGAATCTTACACGTACCTAATTTCATATTACTCAAGCTCGTCGGGAAAAAACGCTGCGTCTGCTGTTTCCACTGTACTTACAACTAAGGCTCTATCCAGAAATTCATTACGACGTTCCCAAGATGTTTCAGCTATTAGCAAGCAACCATGACAAGCACAACTCTTCAATAAATTTTACTTACCTCCAATTTAATTATGGATAATGCCTCATGATTAATTTTGAAGTAAAGTTAGATGAGAAGGGAGAAGGAAGAGGGCAGAGGGCAGAAGGGAACCCTATAAGTAAATTTAAGGGTTTCAAACAAGGACACCTTTTTTCTTGTACTACGTATCCCGAAAAAAATATTGTGAGTTTTGTCACAAATAAATAATGGTGCCTTTTAACCCGATAACAGAGGGCGAAAAACTATTTATTATTTATTCCTTCTGCCTACTGCCTACTTCCCTCTGCCTTTCCTTGGTAACGTTTGATAAACTTGAGTAAACTTTTAGCTAGCTAAAGCTAACTTTTAATAATTTTTGCTTCTATAGATAGATATACTGTCCGACCCTAGACTAAAGAATATAAGTATACTGAACTTTAGTTAGATTTAACTGATGAACATTTTTAATATTTTTATGTTCAGAAGTTCATGCAAATAACTTTCATTAATCTGAATAAAATTATTAGTAGGTGTATATACAATGCCAACTCTAACTAATGAGCCTCATAACGATATCGTTTACTCCTTAATCAAGAAAGCAAAGCATTCCAAAATACCTAGAGATATCAGCTACTATAGTCAAGATTTCGACGGTAAAATAATAGAAAAAAACGAATTGATATTTTGCAATATACGATGGATCAAGGTTACTTGAAATGTGAAATGGTAAATGAACCTAGCGCTTTTGAAGAAGGGAATGAAGCGCCGTTTGCTGTTTGCAAAAATGCACAAATTACTCGAGAAGAATTAAACCTATTGAGATCTGATTTCTTCAGGGTATAGTCTTGCAAGAAGTAAGAAGTAAGAAGTAAGAAGTAAGAAGTAGTACCATTCCCGTTCAAGGTAGAGGATTCAAATAATAAGATAGATAACGCGGGTTTTTATTCGTCTTTAAAAAACGAGGCTTCGTACATGAACGAGCGGGCAATATTTCTTACTTTTTACTTTTTACTTCTTACTTAAGCCCAGAGGGCTTTGGGTTTAGGAGAAAAAACATTCAACTAAACATCAAATCCAAAAACGATATACTTTTAAATTCCTTTCTTAAAGTATGACTTTCACCTACCTGAGTGGGTGGGACAAAAGTATATCCGGATGGTATTAAAAAATCATATTCTTGTGCTAATTGCTTTGCTTTTTCTGAAGCTTGATATCCTGGTGGTAATTTCCGTTTGTGACATTGCCTTAAATGAGGACTAATACTTGCTATTGCTCTAGATATATTATCCGGATTACCAAAGTTTTCATCAAAATCCCTATCATACTTGATACGAGAAACGTATTGAATACGATGTCTATTAATTGATGATGATTTTCCGAATCCGGTTCCAGAAGTCGGCGATAAAGATGGTTTTCTTAATACTTTTCTCGCAACTAAAATATCACGGTATGCGATTGTAGTAAGAAATTTAAGAATTTTAACTTCTGCATCAAAATCGGGATAATTCCCCATTATTTCCACGTTTCGCTGCTTGGCATTAATTTTACCGACAACAACTAAGCAGTTATTTGGATTATCATCAATATATGCAAGAACTATTTTAATTAAGCATAGCAAACCACTATTATCTTGAGGATAGAAAATAATTTCTTCTAAACCGTTTTTATTAACGATAATACTGGTGGGTTGATGTATTGAAAATTCTCTGTTAACTACAGCTTCTGCCAACACCTTTGGGCAATTATCAAATGCTGTTTGACTAGGTATATTGCATAAGCTGGATACAGTAATTGTATATAATTTATGGTTGAGTTCATCACTATCATCAATAATTTTATCCCACCTATCACCATTAAGCAAATAGGCATATGCGGGTATGTTTCGCACCAAACTAGTTAACAAAACAAGTTGACTATTCGTATTAACTTTGAATTCTTGCCATATTAGATTATCTTCAATTAGTGCAATTGGAAGTTCTAATTTTTTAGTTTCTATAAAATGATTTTTAACTAAGTGCATCGTATCGCATACAATAGAAGCGGGAGCTTCATATTCTATGTATGTTTGAATTAATGAAGATAGTTTATCTAATTTATTGATAGGAATATTAGCTTCATGAGTTAATTTTAATTTTATCTCTTTTTTCAACTTATTTAATCTGTTTCTATATAACCATTTTGTAGCCTGAATGTAGCTGATTGAATGAGTTTGTGAATATACCATCCAATCATTCATCAACTTACACCATTTCTGTACTTCAATTTTGCTCATAAGCCGATACCTATGTAAATTTGCTCCTGATTGAATATATAAATTAAGTTCTTTTTGTTGACGAAGGATGTCTAACCATTTTTGGACAAAATCACGATTTTCTTTTTTACTTACGTTAAATATTAAATCAAAGAAAAATAAATCAGTATTTTTATCTTTCAATTTATGATATGAGTCTAGTAAAAATAAAGCCCAACATATCATTCCATAGGGTGTATCCTCTATGCCAAAGCTAACTTTCCCATAAGGACTTTTCCATTTATTAATTAGTTCAAGAAATTCTTTCTTCTTAATTTCTGTGTATGCTAAGACAGCTAGTTCCTTATTTTCATTTGAAATTATTCTTGGAACTATCTTGATTTTCATCGCTATCTATTTTCCTCCAAGTTTATAAACACCCTGCTTGCCAGTGTATTTATTTGGCAATAGTTATAGAAGATTGTTTTGTAAGAATAAAACTTATATATTACATAAGCTTTGACAAAGATTCAATTTAAACAGCTATATTTATTTATACTTTTGTAAAGAAGAATTAAAAGTATTTGATAACAATTCCTGTTATGATTTTTTAGGTAGAAGTGAAAAATTTGAAAAGCAACGTAGGTTATAAATATAGTCTACTACCTACCTTTGGTACCAGTATCGACTCGTTAAGATATCAGTAATTGTGATATTTGGTACATCGACAGCTTTTAAAAATATCATCGATTAACTTAGATAATGTTCATTAGCTATGCAGCATTTAGTTACTATCGCTCGCCAAATGCATTTTGGCAACAAATCCGATATATTCGGGGTTTTTAAGAGAAATCGCAATCGAATTTTACCATTTACACTCAGCCTGTTGTTTGCATTGATTTTAGGATGCCAAACTCTAGGAACTCAGGTAAAAACTACTGAAATATTGTGGGATACCTACGGGATACCGCATATTTATGGTCAAGATGTAAAGAGTGCGTTCCGTGCTTTTGGATGGGCACAAATGCAAAGCCACGGTAATTTACTTTTACGTCTCTACGGACAAGCAAGAGGACGTGCAGCCGAATACTGGGGAGAGGACTATATAGATTCAGACCGATGGGTATTGACAATGGGAGTACCCGAACGCGCTCGCGTTTGGTATGAAGCACAAGATGCATCTTTCCGTAGTTATTTAGATGCTTTTGCAAATGGTATCAATACTTACGTTAAATCAAATCCAGATGCAATTGATGATGAGGTTGAAATTGTTCTGCCAGTTAGAGGAGAAGATATACTCGCTCATCTACAAAGAGTACTCAACTTTACATTTGTAGTCAGTCCAGAACAAGTTGCGGGTATGAGTAACGATGAATCAAAAGCTGGTTCTAATGGGTGGGCGATCGCACCTTCTCGTTCGGCATCTGGAAATGCTATGCTGCTGGCAAATCCTCACCTTCTTTGGTCGGATTTATTTTTATGGTACGAAGCTCAAATTACTGCACCGGGAATCGACGCTTATGGAGCATCGCTTGTGGGGATTCCTGTTTTAAATATTGCTTTCAACGATAATTTGGGTTGGACTCATACCGTTAACACTCATGATGGGTGGGATGCGTATCAACTAGAGTTAGCTGGTGATGGCTATCGTTTTGATGGTAAAGTTCGTCCCTTTGAAACGAGAACTGTTTCCTTGAAAGTAAAACAAAACGATGGGACACTAAGCGAAAAACCATTGGTAGTCAAAAGCTCTGTTCACGGACCTGTTGTGTCAGAGAAAGATGGTAAAGCTACTGCACTGCGTGTTGTCGGTCTAGACCAACCAGGAGTATTGTCACAGTGGTGGGATATGGCGCGATCGCAAAATTTGGCAGAGTTTGAAAAAGCCCTCAAACGTTTGCAGCTACCTATGTTTACGGTGATGTATGCTGACCGAGAAGGGCATATTATGCACTTATTTAACGGACAAGTTCCAGTACGCGAACAAGGGGATTGGAAATATTGGCGAGGTCAAATTCCTGGGAACACATCAAAAACTCTATGGACGAAAACTCATCCTTATGAGGATTTACCTCGGATTATTGACCCGGATAGTGGTTGGTTACAAAATGCCAATGACCCACCTTGGACAACAACTTTTCCAGCCGCTATAAAAGCAGATAAATATCCGTCTTATATGGCACCAAATTTTATGGATTTCCGAGCGCAAAGTTCTGCTTCAATGTTAGCTGAAGATGAAAAAATAACCTTTGATGAAATGGTTAAGTACAAGCATTCAACAGACATGGAGTTTGCACAACGGATTCTAGATGATTTAATTCCAGCGGCGCGAGAGTATGGTGGTGAATTAGCTCAACTTGCAGCCACTGTCTTAGAAAAGTGGGATAGACAAGCGAATGCAGATAGTCGGGGAGCGGTATTGTTTGCTTACTGGGCACAAGAACTAGATTTTGATGAAGCCTTTAGTAAACCCTGGACGAAAGACTCACCATTGACTACACCCGATGGATTAGCTAATTCTAAGAGTGCAGTCGCATTATTGGAAGCAGCAGCAACAAAGGTAGAAAAAGTTTATGGAAAATTAGATGTTGCTTGGGGAGAAGTTTTCCGGTTGAAACATAGGAATGTGAATTTACCAGGTAATGGGGGCGATGGAGACTTAGGAATTTTCCGAGTTGTCAACTTTGCTCCCTCAGAAAATGGTCGATTTCAACCCGTCGCTGGCGATTCTTATGTTGCTGCGATTGAGTTTTCTAAACCTGCCAAGGCAATGGCGCTTATGAGTTATGGTAATTCATCTCAACCAGGCTCGCGTCATTCTGTTGACCAGTTACAACTTTTTGCTCAAAAAAAGTTACGTCCGGTATGGCGTACTAAAAAGGATATTGAGGCTAATTTAGAATCTCGTAAAGTATTTTAAGAGTTTAATGTAGAGGCAGGCTTTGAAATCTATGTTCAGCCTGCCCCTGTATTTAAGAGTATCTCGGACGCACGGGGATATGGTGAAGATTTTATCAGGGATGTTTTTTGGATTTATATTGATTTGCTTTTCATCCGTTGCTGTAGCATCAGAGAAATTGCAAACGGAAATAACACAAGAAGATTTACGAATAATAGACAAGCTAGTACAAATTGCCCAAAAGAACTCTCATGAGGTGAGAAAGGCGAAACATGAAATGGGATTGGATGCTTTTACTGATACTATCAGTATAGAATTATCACCATCTCAAAGTAGAACAAGTTACAGAACACCAGATTTTTCATCTGAAGAGGAACGAAGTTTTTCTATTAGTTTGAGCATAGAACCGATTAAAATCTTTACTGCTATAGATAAAATGCCTGTTATGAAGGCTCGTTTGCGAGAAACTAAACGGCAAACTCGTTTGAAAGTAATGAAACAATATTTTGCTTACTTACAAGCACGTCAAGCCAGCAAAATCGCCGCTTATCAGATGCAAAAATTTCAGGAGCGCGAACGCATTGCCAGTAATGTTTCTTTAGGAAGTTCTCAGCAGTTAGATAATGCTGACTATGTTGCAGTAGCTACGGATATGTTAAATAAAAATATGCAAGAAAAACTCGCTTTAGAAGAATTGGCTGAAGTGGTTGGTTTATCTGCTCAAAAGATAGAAAATATTCTTAATAACCAAGATTAAATGGGGCGTTTACGAATAAAAATATAGCTAAATATTACAAAGCTATAAAAGGCATTTCAGGTTTCACCTTTATTAGGTCTTTACTTAATGTAGTCAACTTGCGCTTAGCTAATTATGCATAAGTTATTGTCTTCAAGTATTTAGCTAAATTTTCAAGTAAAAGTGATTGGGCTGAGTGTATAAAAAAGTGGTCTCCAGAAAATAATTGCAATTGGAACGAATTTTGTGTTTGCTCGCGCCACCCTCCTAGTTCTTGTAAAGTTACTTCTTGGTCTTCTAATCCACCAAAAGCAGTGATTGGAAATTCAAATGATGGCTTTTGAGTGTAAACGTAGGTTTCTAAAACTGCAAAATCAGCCCTTAGAATAGGGGCAAGTATTTGCATCAATTCGGTATTTTCCAACACTGAAGCAGGTGTACCGTTTAGACGGCGAAGCTCTTGAAAGAACTCAGCTTCTGGGAGTGCGTGGATAGGTGGTTTTGGTGACGGAATTTGAGGAGCGCGACTAGCAGAAACAAATAGTCGGATTGGCTTTTTAGCATATTCTTTACGAAGATGGCGAGCAAGTTCAAAACTGACTAATCCACCCATACTATGACCGAAAAAAGCGAATGGTTTATCTAAATATGGGAGGAAAATCGGAGCAATCGCGTTAACTAAAGCTTCCATTCGCGTAAATGGAGATGATTTCATCTGTATTCCCCGTCCTGGAAGTTCTACAGGACAAATTTCGATATTTTTAGGTAAACTCTCAGCCCATGTACGAAAAACTAAAGAGCTACCACCTGCATAGGGAAAACAAAATAACCTCAAGGAGGCTTGAGGTGATGGTTTTGGACAGGTAATATAGGAATTGAACTGACGTATGGTTTTCATCCTTTCTAAGTACTAATGGGAGCAATCGTTACAGACCGGCGGGGTTTGCTGTTCGCTTCACTAAGGTTAGCTGTAAAAGTCTTTTGGTGAGGATAGGGAACAGGGAACAGGGAACAGGTCTGCATGTGAAAATTATAAAATTGGTCGAGGCTCAAAACCCTCGTCACTCCCTACTCCCTATATTTCTCAAAATTGAGGATTGTGACTATTCGTAAAAAAATACGGAAAATTTAACTGCTAGATGCTGTTTCCTCCATTTTTTTTCGGAGACTTAGCGGTCTCATGTCAGTCCAGACTTCTTTTATGTAATCTAAACATTCTTGTTTGAGTCCATTTTTTCCAGCATCTTTCCAACCAAGCGGATTATCACGCTCCGATGGCCAAATGGAATACTGTTCTTCATGATTAAATACAACTTTGTAAATTGTTGTGTCTTCTTTATCATCTTGATACATAATTAACCTCTTGATATTTAACTAGTACGTGAAGGTAGAAAGAAGTAAAATTACTGTTCGACTGGCTCTAAATGTCCTTGACCGTTCAAAGTCACTAAGTCAATATCTGCAATACATCTGACTTTTTCATAGTCTAGTGTCAAATTACCAACTAAGTGAACTTTTCCCGTTTGATTATCGAAGTCAGCTTCATTTAATACAGATGCTTCCAGGTCGAGCCTTACACCTAAATCGGTACCTCCTTGTGTATTTGTAAATTTGATATGTACATACCCTCTGTCAATGCTTTCTTTAAGTGTTGTAGCTGTTTTTTCAGGTCGCAAACTTGCTTCAATTGGATGTTCCCCTTCTGACAATCTTTGTACTAATTCGTTCATGGAAATGTCTCCTAATTCAGAATTATTTTTCGGAAGAACTTTCAGATGCTTGTACTTGTACTGCTTCATAAACAGGAATCTCGAATTCAAGAGTTTTCTGACAAAACTCTTTCCATTCAGGTGTTACATTATCAAAGATAATATTCTCGTCTTTGTAGATTCCATCTGTAACTACGTAGTTTTCTTGTAAATATAAAAAATCATCATCCGTTAACACTCTTTTAACTTCTACCTCATTACCATCTATCTCTTGTCTTTCTTTTCTTGCATTTTCTAAATTCTCTGTCCATTGCTCAAATTGACGTAGTTTTTTGATTGAATATGCTTTGCAGTATTTTCCCATTGTTGCCATTTCATCACCTCTATAAGTTATAAAAAACAATCATTATTTTCAACTTAGAACACAGTTTAAAAAAGTTACGAAGCTATTTTTTAATATAACTCATAATCTGTATTATTAAGATTGTAGTTTCATGCAATTATTAAATAGTAAAAATGATAATCTAAATTAAATATTTTAGGCATAAACATAATACAATAAAAATATAGTCCATAATATATTCTTCCTTATAAGAATATTAATAAATAATTTTATATGTGATTTTAAAATTATCTTTATTAACTTTATAAATTTAATAATAAATGACAATATACAAGAATAATATTATCGATTTGCATGATGTTCATACTATAAAAATAACAAAACTAAATTTATTAGTTCAACTGAGCCGACAAGCGATGGTTGTCATTGATTTTAATGTTGACACAGACTCTGTTTATACTGTTAGTAGAGTCAGATATATTGGTAATAAGATGTTATTAAGAAGAAAATTATTCGCTACTACTAAGCTGTGAATATGCAACATCATGATCGGGTACAATTCTCTCCAAATTCCGCAACAGAGGAACATAAAACCCAATTAATCCTACCAGAAACATACACACCGCACACATTACATACAACAGCGCTATCCCCGCCCCAGCACCAGTACCAAATATTTCTCCAAAAATACCTACTAGATAACCACCTTCAGTTAATGCCGGTGTGAAAACCCTATCTGCCAAAGGTCCAGCTATTAAATAAGCAAATGCTGAAGCAAATTGTAAAGCTAATGAATTCATTGCAAAAACCCTTCCCTGTATATTGGGAGCAACTTTTGCTAACCAAATTGCTTTATCTGAACTACCATTCAAAGGAAAATTAAAAGAAGAACAAAACTGCGAGGGAATCCAGATCCAAGCTGTTCGACCTAGACCAAAAACGATTTTACTTAAACCCGCACCAATCATTCCTAATAAAATACCTTTAATTTTACGTTTAAAGCCGCCCCAGGTACTAATAATGATTGCACCTGTTACGCCACCAAAACCTGCCGCAGAGGCTAAACTACCCAATACCAAAGTATCATTTCCTGTTCGTGATAAAATCATTGGTGCATATAGGGAATTCCCAATATCATGAGCAAACCAGAATAAAAAAGTAAATACTAACAGAGCTAACAAGCTTTTGCGAGCGAGAATATAGCGCAAACCAAATTTCAAATCCTGCCAAATAGGGCTTGGATTCTCATGCTCATTAGTTTGTGTTGGTTTCGGGATGCGTACAAACAATAAACTACTTATAGCGATCGCAAAAGTGGAAATATCAATCATCCAAATCCCTAATAACCCAATTACTTTATAAAAATACCCAGCTAAAGCAGGTGCGATAATATCACTTCCATAACTTAATAAAAATTCTAGACTACTGGCACGAGTATAGTGTTGTTTTGGCACTAACAACGATACTGATGCTGAGTATGCTAAAAACTGAAGTTGAGTAAAAACGCTGACAATGGCGCTAGTTAAGTAAAGATGCCAAATTTGGAGATAATTAGTTAGATACAGGAACATGATAATTAATGTTGCTATTAACGCAACCGTATCACCCACCATAAAAAGTAATTTCCGATTAAAACGGTCTACAATTGCTCCGCTTAGAGGAGCGATCGCCATGCTTGCCAGTGTACTAAAAAAACCTATTAGGGTAAGGGTTGTTGCCTTACCTGTAAATTCCCAGGCCCAAATTGCGATGGCAAAACGGCTCATATTGCTACCGATGCTAGAAACTAGCTGTCCTGCCCATAGAATAAAGAAGTTACGCATACTGGTGGGATTATTTTGATTATTCATTCAGTTAGGTTCTTTCATTTTTTACAGAGACATTCTGACTGCTTCTTAATTGCAAAATTCGCATAAGTTCTGTTCCAATACCTTTTATAAAGAAGGTCAACTTTTTACAAGAACAGGTAGAAAACCTGCTTCTCGAAGTTCCCCAATACTTTCTTTTACTGCCCCAATTACATAACTAATATCTTCATTTGTGTGAGCGGTAGATAAATAACCACCTGCTCGAAGTAGATACACTCCTTTGCTCAGTAGGTAATAGCGTAACAAGTCCATACTCTGTGAAGTCGCAGAACTTTCCTCGGATGTAGAACTTTCCTCCGAAGCAAGACCGAAAAGTGAACCAAAATTAGCCATTCGTATAGGTAATTCTTCTTTCTCAAAGCAAACATTCAGTGCTGTGACAAACTCGGATGTGCGTTGATTCAATTGGTTCTGAAGGCTTTCTCCCTGAATCTTTAGGTATTTGAGAACAGCCCGTGCAGCTGACATTGCTAAAGGATGTTTACAAAAAGTACCTGCAAAGAATGTTGTTTTAGCATTCGGGGAAGAATCATCTCCATAATTCCACATTCCACCATCGATGGCATCCATATAACTTGCTTTACCAGCAATAATTCCAATGGGCATACCACCGCCAACAATCTTTCCATAGGTGGCTATATCGGCTTTAATTCCAAACCACGCTTGTGCACCACCAGGATGAATACGAAATCCAGTTACCATTTCGTCACAAATCAATGCAATCCCTGCTTGTTCAGTTAATTGGCGCAATTGCTGAAGAAATATTTTGGGTTGTAAATCAGGTCGCATGGTTTGCACTGGTACAACTAAAACAGCTGCTAATTCTTGTTCATGGGCTTGAATAATGCTGAGTGATTGGGGATTGCCATAATCTAGGACTAAAACGTCTTCTGCAATATTTGCCGGAATCCCTGGAGCAATTGGTACTGTGCCCAGATTTTGACCTATTTTCTCTAATTTTACTAAAGTCCCATCAGAATGACCGTGATAAGAACCTGCAAACAACGCTATCTTATTTCTACCCGTGACTGTTCGTGCTAAACGTATCGCAGTCATGACTGCTTCTGTACCTGTATTGCTAAAGGTAACTCGCTCCATTCCTGTAAATTCGCAAATTAACTCAGCCACTTCACCCGCCATATCTGATTGTGGACCAAGTTGTATACCTTTTTCTAATTGCTCTTGTAGAACTTCTTTGATAAAAGGTGGATTATGCCCAAACAAATTAACACCCAATCCCATCATCAGATCTATATATTCGTTCCCATCCACATCCCATATCCGTGAACCTAGAGAACCTTTGGCCACAATAGGATAAAATATTTCCTTAAATGGTAAATTAAAACCTGCTGATACTCTATGATCGGCTAGAACCGGACGATATTGTTGTGTAAGGTGTTTTGATTTTTTTGTTTTTTGAATGTAAGCTGCAATAAATTTCTCCATATACTTGTGGGAAGTTTGGTTTGGTTTATCTTTGATGTTATTTTGCATTTTTGTAAACTAATAAAGCATTTACTGGGGGGGATTAAAAAAGCCGCTTTGAATCAAGTAAGAAAAATAAGTACTAAGTAACTTTGCATCTACTGGTGGACAAACAATGGAAGTATCTACAAGTCCATCGGTTGTATTCTGACAATCAAACTTTAATTCTGCTGAGTTAGAATTCTGTTCTGAAGACTCTTGTTTGAGGGCATCTTCAGTCTCTTTATTAGCAAAAAAAGGTATCAATGGGTACAACGGATTGTCCAGAGAAGTTTCAGAAGCATTGATAAGTTCTGTTTGCCATTGATTGTAAGACATGGGCACGAACGAGTAGCCAAACTCACGTATCCATTTAAAAAGCTCTGAGGAGCCGATAGGTTGGTGATTCGATAAATGAAAGATTTTATTAAAGCATTGTCTCTGGCTTGATAAATGAATTAAAGCTTTGCTCACATAGTCTACAGGAGTCATGTCAACAGTAGTCTTTACATCTGGTACGCACTTCATTTGTATAAAGCCTTTGAGCATTCTATACAAACGGTCGCTTGTGTTACAAACACCTGTTTTACTGTGTCCCGATACACGTCCCTAGCCTGTAAATAGAAACAGGAATACCTCGATTGTATGCAGTAGAAACTAATTTTTCGGCAACCCATTTAGTTTGAGCATAGCCACCAGAAGGAATTTGACTATGACTAAAGTTATGCAATTCTTGAATTTTTTTGACTTGTGCATGCCCTTCGGAAGACAATACACTCAATGTTGAGATGTAATGTACGGGTTTAACTTTAATTTTACTAGCTAATCTTAAGATTTCTTGCGTTCCCAGGACATTAGTTGCTTTCAAGGCAGAATACGAATAAACAAGATTAATTGCCGCAGCGTTGTGATAAATGACATCAATTTTCTGAGCCATCAGTTTAAATTGTTGCTCAGAAAGACCTAATAACGGCTTAGATAAGTCTCCAATCACTGGAATGATGCGGTTGCTTAAAGATTCATCCCAAATCAAATTAGATTCAAGATGTTTTTGCAACTTTTTCTTCCCTGATTCAGCATTGGCAGCACGTATTAAGCAATAAATATTAGCATTAGTTTCTTGTAAAAGTTCATATAGTAAAAATGCTCCAACAAACCCTGTTGCTCCAGTCAAGAATATATGAGATGGCTGATTTGGATACTCAAAAGATGTTTCAGCACGGATTGTAGAATCTAGTACAGCTTCAGCATTTAAAACTTCAAGTGTGATTTTGCTTGCCGCAATAGAAGTTTGGGTTTGAGCAGTTGATGGGATTTTACTTAAAGCTGAAGGATGTTCCTCAGTTCTAAAAGACTGACAATGGACGATGATTTCCCGCAGCCCCTTAATGAAACTTTCAGCTAGACGCTCAATGGTAGCTCGGTGATGAATTGCCTTGCTATATGTCCAATTTATCTGTAATTGACCTCCTGTGACAATCCCATTAACATCAAGTAAATAGCTTCGGTTAGACAGCAAGCTACGTTCTGTTTCTGTAGATTCTGGGGCTGGTATAAATAAAGATGAATCCCCGAATAACTGGTCAGACTGACCCAAATAATTAAATCTAATTTCTGAAGAAGGTATGCAATCTCGTAAAGTCGCAGCTTCTTCACCACCGAGATAGCGCAGTAAACCATAGCCTATTCCACGATTCGGAATACTCCGAAGCTGAGTTTTAATAGTTTCTAAAGCAGATTCTATGCCATTTGTCTCTCTAATATCTAAGAATACCGGAAAAATAGTACTAAACCAACCCAAAGTTCGGGATAAGTCTACATCATCGAAGATTTCTTCCCTTCCATGACCTTCCAAATCAACCACTAGTGAGCGCACACCAATCCACTTTTCAACAGCTTGTATCAGTATTGTGAGTAGAACATCGTTAATTTGAGTCCGATAAGTTGCTGACACTTCTTGTAATAAAGCTTGAGTTTCTTGTTGACTCAAAGCCATCGATATAGTTTCAGCTAAAGCTACAGTGTTATCGCCATCAGGAAAGTCTAAGGGTAATTGGACACTTTGTCGAGGAATCTTAGTTAACCAGTAATTTAGTTCTTGTGGTATTACTTGAGACTGGGTATATTCTTGCAGTCGTTGTGCCCAATGTTTGAATGAAGTGGTTTTAGGAGGCAGTGCGATCGCCTTTCCTTGACTAATCTGTTGGTAAGCAGTTTGTAAGTCTTCTAACAAAACCCGCCAAGATATGCCATCGACGACCAAATGGTGAATAATAATTAACAGGCGTTGAGACTTACCAGTGCCTAAATCAAATAGAGCAACTCGTAGCAGAGGACCATTACTTAAGTTCAGGCTCCTATGGAGTGTAGTGGCTGTGTTAGAAATGGCTGACTTTTGCTTGAGCTCTGACATGGTTGATAAATCAAGCAAGGTAAATGGTACAACTTCATCAAAGTCAGTATTAACCTGCTGAGTGTCTGTTCCCTGATAATCATAACGCAGGCGCAGAGCATCGTGATGCTTTAACAATTGCTTTACTGCTTGTGCCAATAAGAGCGGTGAGAGAGCTTGTCGAACTTCCAGCAAAACTGCTTGATTCCAGTGATGCATCTGGGGAAAATTCTGTTCAAAGAACCAGCGTTGAATAGGGGTAAGAGGAACTGAACCTGTTACTAGCCCTTGTTCAGCTTGAATCACTTTATTACTTCCCGCAACCTCAGCTAGTCCGGCAATGGTTTGGTGTTCAAAAAACTGCTTGGGTGTCAGTCGCAAACCAGCCTGGTTAGCTTTGGCGATAATCTGCATACTAAGAATAGAATCTCCGCCCAACTCAAAAAAATTATTATAAATTCCTACCCGTTCGAGTTTAAGAATTTTAGCCCATATACCGGACAACAACTTCTCAGCAGTATTACGAGGTGCAACAAAATTTTCTGCCAAATCAGGTCTGCTATCGGGTGCTGGCAATCCCTGACGATTTACTTTGCCATTAGGTAAAAGTGGCAGAGTTTTTAGCCGAATGAAGGCAGACGGAACCATGTAGTGTGGTAGCCTTTCTAGTAAAAAATCTCGTAGGTCAGGTGTTGTAAGGGTAGATTGTTTTTCAAGTACTACATATGCTACCAGAGACTTGTTTCCTGGTCGATCCTCACGAGCCAGTACCACAGTTTCTCGAACAGTAGGGTGTTGTTTGAGTGCAGATTCAATTTCCCCTAGCTCAATGCGAAAGCCATGAATTTTGACTTGGTTATCAATCCGTCCGAGAAACTCAATATTGCCGTCTGGTAAGTAGCGAGCTAAATCACCTGTTTTGTACAAGCGCTGTGTGAAACCAATCTCTTGTGTTTCTGCAAAGGGATTAAAAATAAATTTTTCATTTGTTAGCTCCGGCCGGTTTAGATAGCATCTAGCTACTCCCGCACCCCCAAGGTATAATTCTCCGGGTACGCCAATAGGCACTGGTTGTAGCAAAGAATCCAAGATATAAATTTGAGTGTTAGCAATTGGACGGCCGAGAGGAATATTCTCAGAATAATCAATAGTTTGCTCAAGCTTGATTGGATAAGTTAATATGCCAACAGTGGCTTCTGTTGGCCCGTAGTGGTTAAAAATAAAGCATTCGGGAGCCAATTGCTGTATTTGTTTAATCAATTTACCTGTGAGAGCTTCACCACCAATAATCAATCGCTTTTTAGGTAAAATTCGTTCAGGGTGAGAAGATGTTAGTAAAGCACTCAGATGAGAAGGAACAATCTTTAGGCAGTCTATGGAATGACGATGAAAATAGTTTGCTAAAGTCTCAGGATTGGAAGCATATTCTGATGGCACTACATATAGGCATCCACCAGTACATAAGGCAGGAAAGATAACAGTGTTGCCCAAGTCAGCAGCAAATGTAGAAACGGTAGCAAATCTACTGCATACCGAAAGATTTAGTCTGTCTTGAATTGCATTTATATAGTTGACAAGTTGTTGATGCTCAACAGCAACTCCTTTAGGTTTGCCTGTTGAACCGGAAGTGAAGAGTACGTAGACTAAATCTTTAGTTGTTACAAAGTTGTTCGGCTTGCTAGTTCTCTCTTGAGCAATCACTTCCCAGTTTGTATCTAAGGATACTATCTGAGTTTTTAAATCTGGATTTTTTTTAACTAATGCCCCTTGTGTCAAAATTACAGGTACCCGAGCATCTTGCAATCGGTACGCTAAACCCTCTGGAGGTAGTTCTGGATCGAGAGGAAGATAGGCTCCACCAGCTTTGAGGATAGCCAGTAGAGCGATAACTATTTCAAGCGATCGCTCTAAATAAACTCCTACTAAAACTTCTGGTTTAACTCCTTGGCTTTGTAGATAGTTAGCTAATTGATTGGCGCGTGCGTTTAACTCGTAGTAAGTTAGTTGTTGTTCTTCAAACACAACAGCAATTTTATCCGGTGTCTGTTCTGCTTGTTCCTCAAATATCTGGTGAATACACTTGTCTTGTTGGTATTGTTTTTGGGTATTATTGAATTCAACTAACAGTTGTTGTCTTTGGCGCGCGCCAAGAATATTTAGCCTCGCAATAGAACTTTCTGGATTTTGAATTACACTTGTTAATAAGTTTTGAAACTGTTCTGATAATGTTTTGATATCTTGCAGATTATATAAGTTTGAATCGAAATAAAACTGGGCAATTAAATTATCAGACTGAAGAAGGCAAGTTAATTTAATCTTAAATTTATCAATACAAGAGTACTGCTTGTATAAAGAAAACAACAGATTCTCAGCAGATAATTCCGGATATTCTTCAAATTCAAAACTAAATGGACAAAAAGACTGTGAGTTTACAGTTTCTTGCCAGGTAAAATATTCTTGTGATTCGTAGGCACTATTTACCAGTTTATTTATTTTTTTTAGTATTTCGCTAAATTGAAATTCTGCTTCTAAATTATAAGAAAGCGGTAAATGTTTGGATAACAGTCCTAAAGCTTGATTTAATTCTTCGTATTTTCTACCATCGCCAGTAACACCAATAAATATATCCGACTGTCTAGTAATTTTCCAAATTAATATCAACCAACAAGCTAGCAGAAAATCAGATTTATTAACCTTATATGTGTTAGTTATTGATTCTATCTGTTTGATTAAATCATTACTGATATTTAAAGAAATATATTCAGGCTGAAATTGTGAAATTGTAGTTTGTTTATTTTCAAACCAAAGTTTTACATTATTAATCAAACTCACATCTTGCTTACGCCAATATTCTTTGCCTAATTCTGACTCATTTGACTCTAAAAGTTCATTTTGCCATTGTGCAATATCCGCATATTGCATTGGTTCATCAAGAATATGTTTCTCTCCTGAGCAAGCTGCATATGAACTACTAATTTTGTTAAGTAAAATTTTGAGAGTAAAGCTATCCGCAATTAATGCAGATAAACTTAACATTAATATATATTTTGTCGGAGATAAAGTAATGATATATATCTGTAAAGGTAAATCCTTTTCTAACTGAAAAGGTCTTCCTTTTAATTCAGTAAATAGAGACTCAATTTTATTTTCTTGTTCTTTTTGAGGCAAACCAATAAAATTAAATTCGTTGATATATTTATTAATACAAATATCAGAAGTGTCAGCTATCACTTGTAATGGTACTGTCATCCCAGGAAGGCAATGAAAATTAGTCCGAAGAATCTCATAGCGATTGACAACATTCTGCAATGCAGTTTTTAAAACCTCAATATTTAAATTACCTGTGATTATAACTGCACGTTGAACACGTAATGGTAATTGGCTATCACTTTGTTGTAAAAGCCACAAATGCTTTTGCTGGGGAGATAATTCAAATCCTTCTAGTTGTTCTTTTTGCATATTAATACCACCATTATATTAACAATAAACTTCTTGGTCACTATTTTATTCAGCCATTGCCACTACAACCTTACGCGAACCCTGAAATGGCATTCTTCCATGTGCATAAAGCATATTATCTAGTAATAATACATCTCCTTCCTGCCAAGGAAATATAATTGATTCTTGCTGATAAATTTCCCTGATTTCTTCTAATATAGAAGTTTCAATAGCAGAACCATCACCGTAATAAACATTGCGGGGTAAATCTTCTTCTTTGAAATTAGTTAAAAGCTGTGCGCGAACAGTCGGTTCTATATTTGAAATATGAAATAGGTGAGCTTGATTAAACCAAACTATTTCTGATGTTTTAGGATGCTTGGCAATAACTTGACAAATTTGACGAGTTTTTAAGTCAATACCAGAAGTATTGCTATCTCGCCACTCTAATTCAATTCCTTCCTGATGACAATATGTTTCTACTTCTAACTTGTTATTAGTATTAAATACATTTTGCCAGGTTAAATCTAATCCTACTCCATAGTTTCGTACATACATGACCTGTTTTTGCAGAAATTTTTCTTTAATTTTTGCGTCTATACGAGCAAAAATTTTGCGACTATCAGCAATCGGTGTCTCTCCTCCTTGTAAAGCCTTATTAATACAACAAAACGCAATTTTCATCGGCCATTTTCGAGAGTAAGACATTTCATTATGGAGCGGAATAAAATGAGTTGCAGGGTATTCAGTAGAAGTATAAATATTTCCCGTGACATGACTGCGTGGTGTGGAACGGTAAGAATATTCCAGCAAGTTCTCAGAAATAGTTTGTATAAATTTTTGAAATTCAGTTACATTATTTAACTGAAAACCACGAAAAAGTATACCTCCTTGTTTCAATAATTGATTTTCAATCCAAGTCCGATTATGTTGAGTCCAAACTGCCAAATTTAAGTTATCCACATTTGGTTGAACAATTAAGGGAAGAGAATTATCTGATTGTAAATAAGATGTTTTAATTAATTCATCTTGGGACACACTAATAGATTTACGACTGATAGTTCCCAATTTTTTTAGATTTTTCTTAAAGCCTGTATTATTCATTGTTGATTGTTCCTGATTAATTCCGAATTATTTTTCGCTTAGTCATTTTTAATTTTTGCTGTTCTGTAACTTGAAGTTCTTGTTTTTGTATTTTCTGTTGTTCTTCATCGCTTTGAGTCAATATTGTCGCAATTTCATCTAATGTTGTATCTGGCTGCGCGACAACATGATTTATTACTGTTTTAAAATGTTCAATTAACCGAGAAATAGTAGCTTCGTCAAACAAGTCTGTTTTATACTCAAATTTACCATTAAGCCCTTCTGAACTTTCCCCAATTGATAAAAGCAAATCATGTCGCACGGTATCCCTTTCAATCTCTAAGGTAGTGAGGCTTAAACCGGGTAATTCCAACTGTGGCATTGGAGCATTCTGGAGGACAAACCATGCTTGGTATAGTGGATTCTGATTTAAATTTCTTTCTGGCTGTAGTTCTTCTACCAGTTTTTCAAAAGGCAAATCTTGGTGAGCATAGGCTTCTAATGTAACCTGACGCGATCGCGCTAATAATTCCCGGAAACTGGGATTGCCAGATAAGTCGATACGTAGCACCAAGGTATTAATAAAAAATCCAATCAGTTTCTCTATTTCAACTCGATTGCGGTTGGCAATTGGTGAGCCAACTCGGATGTCTTGAGTACCGCTAAAGCAATGAAGCAACACTTGGAAAACTGCCAGCAGCGTCATGAATAAAGTTGCCCCTTGTTGACGACTAAGCAAATTGATTGCTTCGGTTAAAACTTTAGACAATGTAAATGATTGCTTTGCACCCTGACTATTTTCAACCCTTGAGCGCTTTGGTGATTTGGGCAATGCTAGCCGAGGATGAGTATTACCTAGTTTTTGTTTCCAATAATCGAGCTGGTTTTGCAATACCTTTCCTTGTAACCATTGGCGTTGCCAAATAGCAAAATCTGTATACTGGATACTCAGTTCGGAAAGAGGAGAAGGCTTTCCGGCACAAAAAGCTGGATATAGGGCTGCTATTTCCTCTATTAATACTCCTATTGACCAAGCATCAGAGACGATGTGGTGCATTGTCAATAGTACTATGTGTTCTTGCTCCCCAAGACGTAATAGTTTTACTCTGAGTAAATGGTCGCTGTTAAGATCGAAGGGTTGTTGAGCTTCTTGATAAGCCTGTTGTTTAATTTCGGCTTGTTGTTGAAAAGCACTTAAGGAACTAATATCTATTATTGGTAATGTTAAAGTTTTGACTTTAGAGATGATAGCTACTGCTCGTCCTTCTAAGGTTTGAAAATTGGTTCTAAGCACTTCATGACGGCGGACAATTTCGTTGAAGCTTTGTTTTAATGCATTGTGATTTAATTCTCCTTCTAATCGGACAGCCGTAGGAATATTGTAGGAGGAACTGTTAGGCTCTAGCTGGCTTAGGAACCATAACCTCTGCTGGGCAAATGATAGTGGTAATTCTGTAGCTCTTTTGTTGATTCGCTCAAGGGGTGGTATTTCCAATCTATAGCCAGCTTGGCTAGCTTTATCAATTTCTTTTGCTAACCCAGCTATCGTTGGTTTTTCAAATAAATAACGTAAAGGAAGCTCTACTTGGAATATTTGCCGGATTTGAGACATTACACGAGTAGCGATTAAGGAATGTCCTCCTAATTCAAAGAAATTATTATCAATACCTACTTCTTCTATACCAAGCACTTCTGCCCAAATACCCGCTAATAAATTCTCAATTGGTGTGGAAGCAGGGACTATATTAGATGATGATACTTGTGTTAATTCAGGTACAGGTAATGCTTTGCGGTCAACTTTGCCATTAGGTGTTAATGGTAATGCCTCTAATAAAAGTAAAGCATTTGGAATCATGTAGTTTGGTAACTTTGATTCTAAAAAGCTACGTAGCTCAGGAATTGTCAGTGTTTGTTCAAGATGAGCAACTACATAAGCGACTATTTGTTGAGAATCTATTGAATCTTTCCTGACTACAACTACAGTTTCTCGTACTGCTGGGTGTTGGCTAATTACTGTTTCAATTTCTCCGAGTTCAATACGGAAACCACGTATTTTTACTTGGTTGTCAATCCGTCCTAAATATTCAATATCTCCACTCGGTAGATAACGTGCTAAGTCCCCAGTTTTATACAGACGTGTTGTTTCTGTACTAAAGGGGTTAGGGATAAATTTCTCTGCACTTAAATCGGGACGGTTGAAGTAACCCCGTGCAAGCCCTTCGCCACCAATACACAACTCACCCGCTATACCCACAGGAACTAGTTGACTGTATTGGTCTAGGATATAAAGTTGTGTATTCGCAATCGGATTACTAATCGGTATTATCTGACTATCAGTCTTAATCTGGGATGCTGCCGACCAAATAGTGGTTTCTGTCGGACCGTACATATTCCATAAAGAGTTACATCTCTCAAGTAACTTATTTGCCAAATGTCCTGGTAAAGCTTCTCCACCACAAAGAATTTTTAATTGAGGATTACCATCCCAACCTGCTAACACAAGTAACTGCCATGTTGCTGGTGTCGCTTGCATGACTGTAGCTTTTGAATCTATCAATTTTGCTAATAACTGAGTTCCATCTAAGGTCATTTCCCGACTTGCGACTACCAAGCGAGCGCCTACGATGATTGGCAAGAAAAGTTCTAATGCGGCAATATCAAAGGAATAGGTAGTTACTGCTAGTAATATGTCATCAGATGTTAATCCTGGCTCTTGCTTCATCGAGTACAAAAAGTTACTCAAGGCACTGTGGGGAATTTGTACGCCTTTAGGTTTACCTGTGGAACCAGAAGTATAGATGATATAAGCGAGATTATCAGTAGTAGTTAGCGCACATAAATTTTCTTGGCTTTGTTGTGCGATCATCTCGTAATCATGATCTAAACAAATGACTTGAGCTTCGTGTTGCGGTATCGCTTCTAGAATTGAGGCTTGAGCTAGTAATACTGGTGCTTGAGTATCTTCTAGTATAAATTTTAATCTTTCTTTTGGATAGCTAGGGTCAAGGGGTATGTATGCACCACCGGCTTTGAGGATGGCTAATAATCCGATAACCATATCAAGGGAGCGCTCTATACAAATTCCCACTAGAACTTCTGGTTTTACTCCCAGTAAGCGCAAATGATGTGCCAGTTGATTTGCTTTAGCGTTTAGTTCGCAGTAAGTTAATTTTTGGTCTTCAAAAACTACAGCCACCGTATTTGGTGTTCTTTCTACCTGAACTTCAAATAGTTGATGTAAAAATAGTTCCGGTTGCTCAATAGTTTTACCCTTGCTCCATTTTAATAACTGCTGTTCTTCAGTAGTGGTCAACAAAGGTAATTCCCCGAGGTGCTGCTGAGGATTAGCCACAATTTCTGTTAGTAAAACCTCAAAATTTGTAGCTAAACGTGAAATCGTTATTTCATCAAATAAATCAGTATTGTATTCAAAATTAGCAATCAATCCCTGCTCTACATATTCTATAACTAAAGTCAGGTCAAACTTCGCTGTTATGCCGTTGTTTTCTAAAGACTCTACCTTTAATCCAGGCAACTCTAATTTTCTCATTGCTGCATTTTGCAACACAAACATTACCTGAAACAAAGGATTATGGCTCAAATTACGTTCCGGCTGTATTTCTTCTACTAATTTCTCGAAGGGCAAATCTTGATGAGCATAAGCTCCTAGTGCTACGGAACGTACTTGTTTTAGCAAATCGCAAAAACTAGGATTACCAGCTAAGTTACTTCGCAATACCAAAGTATTAACAAAAAAGCCAATTAAATTTTCAATTTCTGTTCTGTTTCTATTAGCAATAGGCGAACCAACTAGAATATCAGTTTGACCCGTGTAGCGATACAATAAAATTTTAAATGCTGCCAACAATGTCATAAACAAAGTGACATCTTGTTGTTTTGACAGAGTTTTTAATTCTTCTGCTAAGCTTTTTGGGAGAACAAATGATAAAGTTTTTCCCGCATAAGTCCGAACTGTAGGACGAGGGTGGTCAGTAGGAAGTTGTAATATAGGCAATTCACCTGATAATTGTTTCTGCCAATAAGTTAGTTGATTTTGAAACCTTTCTTTCTCTAACCATTGTCTCTGCCAAACCGCAAAGTCTGCATATTGTATAGGTAACTGTGGTAAGTAGGAAGGTCTACCAGAATAAATATCTGTATACAGTGTCGCTACTTCCCGAATTAATATATCGTTTGACCAACCGTCAGAAATAATATGATGTAGCGTCAATAAAATTACATATTCTTCTACATCTAATTGCAGCAATTTCGCTCGTAATAATGGCGCTTGAGTAAGGTCAAATCCCGTTTGTGCTTCTTCTTTGGCAAGGTTATATAGTTCTGCTTCTCGTCGTTGAGATGGAAGCTTTTGTAAATCTATAATTGGTAATTTTAAGTTTATAAAATCAGAAATTTTTTGGATTGGTTGACCATCTGCGATGCCAATACTTGTTCGCAACATTTCATGTCGCCTAATAATTTCGTTAAGGCTTGCCCGGAGTGCATTTATATTTAGTTTCCCTTGTAAGCGCAATGCTCTAGGCAAATTATATGAGGAGCTACCCGGTTCAAACTGGTCAAAAAACCAAAGTCTTTGTTGAGCAAAAGATAGGGGGAGATTCTTATCTCTAGAAACAGGAGTAATGGTTACAATTTCGTGGTGTTCTCCCACGGGTGCTTCAATTTGCGCTGCTAGTGCTGCTAAATTTGGCGATTCAAATAGTTGCGGTAAAGAAATCTCTGCGCCAAAGCTAGTACGGATGCGAGAAATAACCTGAGTCGCTAATAGAGAATGTCCGCCCAATTCAAAGAAATTATCGTTAATACTTACCTGGGGTACACCTAACAATTGCGTCCAAATACCCGCTAATACTTCTTCGACAGGAGTACGAGGAGCAATAAAGCTAGTTTTTCTGCTGGCTACTTCTTCTGGCGCAGGTAAAGCATTACGGTCTAATTTACCATTCGCTGTCAGAGGTAAAGCTTTGAGGAAGATAAAGGATACGGGTATCATATACTCTGGCAACTTAATTTTTAGAAAGTCGCGGAAGTTAATATCCGATGATGTCCCAGATTGAGGAATTACATAGGCAACTAGGCGCTTTTCTCCTAATAAGTCATCTTTAATAATGACCGCACTTTCTCGTACTTCTGGATGTTCGTTGAGGGCTGTTGATACCTCACCTAGTTCAATGCGGTAGCCTCTTATTTTTACTTGATCGTCGAAACGACCAAGAAATTCTAAGTTACCATCCGATAGATAACGAGCGCGATCACCTGTTTTGTACAATCGCTGTTGAGTATCACTGAAGGGATTATTAATAAACTTTTCATTAGTCAACTCAACATGATTTAAATAACCCCGTGCTAAGGATTCACCGCTAATATATAGCTCTCCTGCTACCCCTAAAGAAACTGGTATTAGGTGTTTATCTAATACATAAACCTGGGTGTTAGCAATAGGTTTACCGATAGGAACCGTTACAGCTTCCTGAATTTTCCTACTGATTGGGTAAGTAAGTACCCCAACTGTAGTTTCTGTAGGTCCGTAGTGATTAAGAATTCTACAATGAGGTGCATTTTTCTCTATTTTCTCAATCAAATTCCAATCAGCTGCTTCACCACCGAGAATAAGTAGCTGATGGGGTAAAATTTCCATACACTCGGAACTTAATAAAGCTGCTAAGTGGGAGGGAACTATTTTCAAACAGTCGATAGGATGACGACGAAAGTAGTCTGAAGCAGCAATTGGATCGGATGCTCGTTGCCAAGTTACAATATGTAAACATCCACCACTACACAAACAAGGGAAAATTACGGTATTACCTAAATCTGCGGCGAAGGTAGAAACAGTTGCATAACTAGCATTATCAGGAAGTTGCAGTTTTGGCAAAATTCCGTATAAATAATTAAGTAAATGTTGATGCTCAATAGCAACACCTTTGGGTTTACCTGTGGAACCGGAAGTGTAGATTACATAAGCTAAATTTTCCGTTTTGACATTATTAACGGGGTTTTGCGTACTCTCCTGGGAAATCAATTGCAAATCTGTATCTAAGCAAATCTGTGCGATATTGAAATTGCTATCTTCTTGTCCCAAATCCTTAATTAATACTGACGCTTGAGCATCTTGTAAGCGGAATTGTAGAGCCTCTTGTGGAAGGGTAGAATCGAGTGGGAGATAAGCACCACCAGCTTTGAGAACAGCTAATAAAGATATTATAAATTTGGGCGATCGCTCTACACAAATTCCTACTACTACTTCTGGTTTAACTCCCTTCTTAAGTAAGTAGTGAGCTAACTGATTAGCTTTAAAATTTAATTGTGCATAGGTTAGCTCTTCATTTTCAAATACAACAGCAATTTGATTGGGTGTTTTTTCTACCTGTTCTTCAAATAACTGATGAATACCTTTTTCTCGCTGGTAATCGCTCTGGGTTTGGTTAAACTCAATTAATAATTTTTGTCGTTCGTTGTTACTGAGTATTTCTAGCTGACTGATAACTATTTCAGGATTATTGATAACATTGATTAATAATGCTTGGTAATTTTGAGCTAATCTTTGAATTGTTTCTTTATCAAAGTAGTTAATATCATAGAAAAACTCTGTGAGTAAACTGTTATTTCGCTGTAAACAAGCGAGTTTTATTTTAAAAGGTTCAATAAAGCTACAGATTTCTTGTAAGGTAAATGAGACTTCTTCATCATAATTATTTCTATAAATATTTTCAAACTCAAAACCTATAGGAAAAGCAATAAATTTGTCTTCTTCAGTGTCAGAGACAAAATAATCTTGCCATTCAGCAGCATTTTCTAAAGTTTGCGATACTACTGTTAATACTTCTAAAAAATTTAAATTAGGTGTAAATTTAGTTTTAATTGGTAGCCAAGTGGCTAATAAGCCAAATACGTCATAGAGTTCTTCATAATCACGGCGCTCGCTTGCTGTACCGATAACAATTTCTGATTCTTCTGTTAGTCGGCAAACTAATATTTTCCAACAAGCTAGTAAAATTAAATCAGCTGTTTTATCGTACTTTTGAGCAAAATCGTAAATTTTATCAAGTAATTCTTGATTAATAACTAATTTATAACTATCAGTGACAAATTCATCATTCTTTCCTTGTCGTTCTAATGGTAATTTTAATGCTGATAAAGAGCTAATTTTCTGTTGCTGCCAATATTCTTCAGATGCAGGAGCATCTTCATCATCAAGTAATTGATTTTGCCATTCAGAAAATTGTACATATTGTACATATTCTTTGCTAAATGCCTTACCTTGACTACATTGAGCGTAAGCTTGACTAATTTGATTAACTAAATTTTTGATTGTTCTAGTATCAGCACATAATGCAGGTAAGGAAATAATTAAAATATGCTGAGTATCTGATAGCTTAATTAGATATAAACGAAGTAGTACTTGAGATAGAGTTTGATATTCTTGTCTTTCTTGCCAGAGTAATTCTTTAGCTTTACTAGAAATATCTTTCTCAGAAAAAGCACTTAAATCTAAATATTCCCAGTTAAACGAATTTCTATCTTCAATTACCATCACTGGAGTTCTTACTCCAGGTGGACGATAAAAATTAGTTTTGAGTATGTCGTGATGATTAACAACTTGTTCAGTAGCTGTTCGTACTATTTCCGGCTGAAGATTTCCCTCAATCAAAATACTTGATTGCGAACAAAAAGCAGAACCATTTTTTTTATGTAAATGCCACAGTCTTTTTTGCTGAGGTGCAAGTTGAAAACCGCTAATTGCTTGAGTTTTCATATTTATTAAGGATTATTGTACGCAGAGTATATTTTTTCGGGATTTGCTAACAAAGTTGGTACGTTTAGCAAATATTAATATTTTTACTATTTATTATTTCTCCCATTGAGACAACTATTTTACGTTGTCCTGTATAGGGGTTTCTGCCGTGAGCAGCCAGCATATTATCTAACATAATTACATCATTCTGCTGCCAAGAAAAGCTAGTTTTTGATTGCTGATATACTGTATTGATTTCGGTAATTTCTTCTTCTGCAATTACTGTACCATCTCCAAAGTAAACATTACGAGGTAGCTTTGACTCTCCAAATATAGATAAAAGCGATTCTTGTACTTCTGTATCTAAATAGGAGATATGGTGTAATTGAATTTGGTTGAAAAAGACAGATTCGCTAGTTCTAGGATGTACTGCTAAGGCTGGACGAATTTGTCGAGTAACTAATCCATCATTACTATACCATTCAAATTCAATTCCTGCTTGGCGACAGTAATTTTCTACTTCGCTTTTATCTGTAGTTTGAAAGAAATTTTGCCAACTAACATCTAATTTTTCAGCGTAGTTTCTCACGTACATTAGCTGTTTGGTAGCTAGTTTTTCTCGTAATTGAGGGCTTAGTAGTTGATAAGCTTTTCGACAGTCTATAATTGGAGTTTCTCCACCTAACATAGCAGGTTGAACGCAGTAAAACCAAATTTTTAAAGGAAAACAATGTAAATGGGAACTTTCATTATGGAAAAGTATAGTTTTATCTGCTGGATAAGGTGTAGAGCCATATACTTTGCCACCTTCACCTATGCGAGGTAAGTCGCCATATTCGGCAAATAAATCGGGACAAATAGCTTGGGCGAAATTTTCAAATTCTGATACTGATTTTATGTTAAAACCTCTAAATAAAATCGCTCCATGTTTTAATAATTGTTTTTCAAGATATTCTCGGTTATTCTCAGACCAAGAGATTGAATCAAATTCTACACTATTAGGTTGAATTACGAGAGGAAATTTTTGCTCATCTGTTAGATAATTTGTTTTAATCAATTTATCTAATGACAAATTAACAGCTTTAGGAGCAATACTCATAAATTTTTGTCTTTTAGCTGCTTTACGTTTCTGTTGTTGCATAATTTGTTGCGCTTTTTCTGCTTCCGTAAACATTTCCAATGTATTGATATGGCTTTGAGGTTGGCTAACAATGCTATTGATTAATGTTTTCCAGTGATTAGTTAAGCGAGTGATAGTATCAGCAGCAAATAAATCGGCGTTATATTGCCATTCACCTTCTATACCTTGCTCGGTTTCTTTAATAAATAGAGCTAAATCAAATCTGGCTATTTTGCTTTCTACTTCTATTGGTTCTAAAATAAGTCCTGGTAATTCTAGCGCTGAAGTTGGTGTATTTTGCAAGACAAATAACACCTGAAATAATGGAGCCTTGTTGCTTAAGTGACGCTCGGGTTTTAATTCTCTAACTAACTCGTCAAAGGGTAAATCTTGATGAGCATAAGCTGATAATGTCTGAGTACGAACTCTTTCTAATAACTCTGGGAAGGTAGGATTTCCGCTTAAGTCAGTGCGTAAAACTAACAAGTTAACAAAGAATCCGATTAATTGTTCAATTTCTGCTTGATTCCGGTTCGCAACATCTGTTCCAACAACAATATCATCTTGATAACTATAGCGCTGTAATAAAATTTTGAAACTCGCTAGCAGTGTCATGAATAAAGTTACACCTGCTTGTTGGGAAAGCGATCGCAATTCCTGCATCACCTCATTAGGTATCAAAAATGTGTGACTAGCACCCCGGTTCGTTTTTACTTCTGCACGGGGACAAGTTGTAGGTAGCTGCAATACAGGTAGATTTGCTAATTGCTGCTTCCAGTAAGTAAGTAAACTTTCTAATCTTTCACCTTGCAAATGTTGACGTTGCCAAACTGCAAAGTCTGCATACTGGATAGATAATTCTGAGAGTGGAGAAGCTTTCTGGGCAGAAAAGGCTTTATATAATGCTGCTAACTCCTTTATTAATACACCGATTGACCAACCATCAAAAACTATATGGTGGATAGTAAACAGTAAAATATGTTCTTGTTCACCCAGTTTCCAAGAGAGTGCATCTGAGTAAGGGAGCTTGGTTAAAATCAAAGGGACGTTGAAATTCTTTTGCACTCAAACTGTTAATTTCCGCTTCTCGTTCGACTTCCGTCAAATTCCCTAAATTAACTACAGGTATTTTTAGCTGCACGTTGGGAATTATTACCTGTACAGGTTGCCCATCAACTAAAACAAAAGTAGTACGTAAAGCCTCGTGACGATGAATAATTTGGTTAATGCTTTCTTTTAAAACTTTTATATTTAAATTACCCGTAAGGCGAACCATTGCGGGCATATTGTAAATATAGCTACCAGGGTTTAGCTGTTCTAGTAACCATAATCTAGCTTGAGCAAAAGATAGAGGTAAATTGCCATCACCAGGGACAGGCATAATTGCAGAAATACTCTTGGTGCTTACTTGCTCAATCTCTTTAGCGAGTTCTGCTATTTTTGGGAATTTAAATAGATGCTGAAGAGGTATATCCACCTCCAAGGTTTTGCGAATACGCGAAATAACTTGAGTTGCTAATAAAGAATGTCCCCCTAGTTCAAAGAAGTTATCGTAAATACCAACTTGGGAAATGTCCAGAACTTGAGTCCAAATTCCGGCTAGTACTTCTTCTACTGGATTACGGGGAGCAACAAAAGTGCTTTCTAATTCTCTGTTAGCATCTTTTAATAGAGGTAGTGCTTTACGGTCAACCTTACCATTGGGTGTAAGTGGCAGTGCCTCTAGGGTGATAAAAGCTGTTGGCACCATGTAGTTTGGTAGCTTTGACTCAGAGAAACTACGTAGTTCATGAGTTACCAGTGTTTGTTCTTTTTCAGAAACTACATAGGCGACTATTTGTTGAGAATCAACCTCATCTTCCCTGACTACAACTACTGTTTCTCGTACTGCGGGGTATTGGCTAATTACTGATTCAATTTCTCCAAGTTCAATGCGGAAACCACGTACCTTAACCTGGTTATCAATCCGACCAATGTACTCTATATCTCCACTCGGCAGATAACGTGCTAAATCCCCGGTTTTATACAGACGTGTTGCTTCTGTACTAAAGGGATTAGGGATAAATTTCTCCGCACTTAAATCGGGACGTTTGAAGTAGTCTCTTGCAAGTCCTTCCCCACCAATACACAACTCACCCGTTACACCTACAGGAACTAATTGACTGTACTGGTCTAGAATATAAAGTTGCGTGTTCGCAATCGGATTACTAATCGGTATTGTCTTACTATCAGTTTTAATCTCAGATGCTGCCGACCAAATAGTGGTTTCCGTCGGACCATACATATTCCACAGACAATCACACCTTTGTAATAATTGACTGGCTAAGTTAGCAGGTAAAGCTTCGCCACCACAGAGAATTTTTAATTGAGGATTACCATCCCAACTAGCTGCCAAAAGTAGCTGCCATGTTGCTGGCGTGGCTTGCATGACTGTAGCTTTTGAGTCTATAAGTAAGGCTGATAACTGCATTCCATCGGAGACAATTCCCTGACTTGCGACTACCAAGCGAGCGCCTACAATGATTGGTAAGAAAAGCTCTAATGCGGCAATATCAAACGAATAAGTAGTTACTGCTAGTAATGTGTCCTCCGATGTTAACCCTGGGGCTTGCTTGATCGAGTACAAAAAGTTATTTAAAGCACTGTGGGGAATTTGTACACCTTTTGGCTTACCTGTAGAACCGGAAGTATAGATGGTATAAGCTAGGTTATCAGTAGTTAGTTCAGAAGGCAAATTTTCCTGGCTTTGTTGTGCAATTGCCTCGTAATCATCATCTAAATAAATGACTTGAGCTTTATGTTGCGGTATTGTTTCTATAAACGAGGCTTGAGTTAGTAATACTGGCGCTTGAGTATCTTCTAGTATAAAACTTATGCGTTCTTGAGGATAGTTTGGGTCTAACGGTACATATGCACCACCTGCTTTGAGGATGGCTAATAATCCGATGACCATATCAAGGGAGCGCTCTACACAAATCCCCACCAATACCTCTGGTTTTACTCCCATTGAGCGCAGATGATGCGCTAGTTGATTGGCTTTGGCGTTTAATTCGCAGTAGGTTAATTGTTGGTCTTCAAATACTACTGCTACCGATAGGGGAGTTTTTTCTACCTGTACTTCAAATAATTCGTGGATACATTTATCTTGAGGATAGTCAACTAAAGTATCATTCCACTCCCGCAGCAATTGATGCTGCTCAGATTCTACTAACAATGGTAACTCTGACAAACGTTGTTTTGGATTAGCAACAATCCCTTTGAGCAACGTTTGCAAATGAGCAGCCATTCTTTGTATAGAACTTTCTTCAAATAAATCAATATTGTATTCTAAGCTTCCAACCAAACCCGACTCGGTTTCTGTCATATATAGGGTTAAATCAAACTTAGAAGTATCACTATCATCTTCCAAGGGAGTTAAAGTCAAACCAGGTAACTCTAAAGCCGATATCGGCGTATTCTGAAGTACAAACATCACTTGAAATAGTGGTGCATGACTTAAATCTCGTTGTGGTTGTAGTCGCTCAACTAACAACTCAAAAGGTAAATCTTGATGTGCATAAGCTCCTAGTGTAACCTCTCGCACCCGCAAGAGGAACTCTTCAAAACTTGGATTTCCTCCTAAGTTAGTTCGCAACACCAAGGTATTGACAAAAAATCCAATTAACCCCTCAATTTCTGCTCGATTACGATTAGCAATCGGTGAGCCAACTACAATATCTTCAACGGCTGTATAACGCCATAGCAGTGTTTGGAATCCTGCTAACAGGGTCATAAATAATGTAGTTCCCTGCTGCTGGCTTAACTTATTTAAAGCTGCGGATAATTCTTTTGATAATTCAAATGAATAATTCGCACCACGGTAAGTTTGAATTGCTGATCTTGGGTGGTCTGTGGGTAATTCTAATACTTTTGGTGCGTTTTCTAACTGTTTGAGCCAATAAGATATCTGAGTTTCGAGTACTTCTCCTTGCAGCCATTGTCGTTGCCAAGCTGCAAAGTCTACATACTGTACTGGTAGTTCTGCTTTTGAAGTGGGTTCTTCATTACAGAAGTTAGAATAAAGTGAAGAAAATTCTTGTATTAATACACTTATTGACCAACCGTCAGAGACGATATGGTGCATGGTTAGTAGTACTATGTGTTCTTGCTCACCAAGATGTAAGATTTTTATTCTCAGTAGATGGTCGCTACTGATGTCAAAAGGTTGTTGTGCTTCTTGTGTAGCTTGTTGTTTTACTTCGGCTTGTTGTTGAAAGGCTGACAAGGAGCTAATATCTAGTATTGATAATAATGTTAAAGGCTTTTCTTCGGAGATAACAGCTACTGCTTGCCCTTCTATTGAAAGGAAATTGGTTCTAAGCGCTTCATGACGGCGTACAATTTCGTTGAAGCTTTGTTGTAGTGCTTCTATATTTAATTTTCCTTCTAAACGAACAGCAGCAGGAATGTTGTAGAATGCGCTGTCTGGTTCTAATTGAGCTAAAAACCACAGTCGCTGTTGAGCAAATGATAGTGGTAATTGTTGGGTTCGTGGAATCCGCTCAATACCCGTCGCTTCAACTGGTGAATCTAACTTAATCACTTTATCAATTTCTTTTGCTAACCCAGCTATCGTTGGTTTTTCAAATAAACAACGTAAAGGCAAGTCTATTTGAAATACTTGCCGGATTTGAGAAATTACACGAGTTGCAATTAAGGAATGTCCTCCTAATTCAAAGAAGTTATTATCAATACCTACTTCTTCTATACTAAGTATTTCTGCCCAAATACCCGCTAATAAATTCTCGATTGGTGTGGAAGCAGGGACTATATTAGATGATGCTATTTGTGTTAATTCAGGTACAGGTAATGCTTTGCGATCAACCTTACCATTAGGTGTTAATGGTAGTGCCTCTAATGTCACAAAAGCTGTTGGTACCATGTAGTTTGGTAGCTTTGACTCTAAAAAACTACGTAGTTTAGCAATTGCCAGTGTTTGCTCTTGTTGAGCAACTACATAAGCAACAATTTGTTGAGAATCTACTGAATCTTCCCTTACTACAACTACCGTTTCTCGTACTGCTGGGTGTTGGCTAACAATTGCTTCAATTTCTCCGAGTTCGATACGAAAACCACGTATCTTGACCTGGTTATCAATCCGACCAATGTAATCTATATCTCCACTGGGCAGATAACGTGCTAAATCCCCGGTTTTATATAGACGCGCCGTTGATTCATTACTAAAGGGATTAGGGATAAATTTCTCTGCACTTAAATCGGGACGGTTGAAGTAGCCTCTTGCAAGTCCTTCGCCACCGATACACAACTCACCCGCTACACCCACAGGAACTAGTTGACTGTATTGGTCCAAGATATAAAGTTGGGTATTGGCAATCGGATTACTAATCGGTATTATCTTACTATCAGTTTTAATCTGGGATGCTGCCGACCAAATAGTGGTTTCTGTCGGACCGTACATATTCCATAAAGAGTTACATCTCTCAAGTAACTGAAAAGCCAAATGTCTTGGTAAAGCTTCGCCACCGCAGAGAATTTTTAATTGAGGATTACCATCCCAACCTGCTAACACAAGTAACTGCCATGTTGCTGGTGTGGCTTGCATGACTGTAGCTTTTGAATCTATAAGTAAGGCTGATAACTGAGTTCCATCTGAGGCAATTTCCCGACTTGCAACTACTAAGCGAGCGCCGACAATGATTGGTAAGAATAGTTCTAATGCGGCAATATCAAAGGAATAGGTAGTTACTGCTAGTAATATGTCATCAGATGTTAATCCTGGCTCTTGCTTCATCGAGTACAAAAAGTTACTCAAGGCACTGTGGGGAATTTGTACGCCTTTAGGTTTACCTGTGGAACCAGAAGTATAGATGATATAAGCGAGATTATCAGTAGTAGCTAGCGCACATAAATTTTCTTGGCTTTGTTGGGCTATCAGATGCCAATCACTATCTAAACAAACTACTTGAGCTTTGTGTTGCGGTATTCCCTCCAGAAGCGACGCTTTAGTCAGCAATACCTGCGCTTGAGTATCTTCTAGTATAAATTGTAATCTTTCCTTGGGATAGCTAGGGTCTAGAGGTATATATGCACCACTTGCTTTGAGTATAGCTAATAGTCCGATGACCATTTCGAGCGAGCGCTCTATACAAATCCCTACCAGTACTTCTGGTTTTACTCCGTGCGATCGCAAGTGATGTGCTAATTGATTTGCTCTTTTGTTTAGTTCGCAGTAGGTTAATTGTTGGTCTTCAAATACTACAGCCACCGTATTTGGTGTTCTTTCTACCTGAGCTTCAAATAATTCATGGATACATTTATCTTTGGGATGATCAACTTTTGTATCATTCCACTCTCGTAGCAATTTATGCTGCTCAGATTCGGTTAAAAATGGTAACTCTGACAAACGCTGTTGTGGATTAGCAACAATTCCTTCAAGCAACGTTTGCAAATGACTCACCATTCTTTGTATCGTATTTACCTCAAATAAATCGGTATTGTATTCTAAGTTTCCAACCAACCCCTCCAATGTTTCTGTCATATATAAGGTTAAATCAAACTTAGAAGTATCACTATCGCCTTCCAAGGGAGTTAAAGTCAAACCAGGCAACTCTAAAGCGGAGATTGGAGCATTCTGAAGCACAAACATCACTTGAAATAGTGGCGCATGACTTAAAGAACGCTGTGGTTGTAATCGCTCAACTAACAACTCAAAAGGCAAATCCTGATGTGCATAAGCTCCTAATGCTACCTCTCGCACCCGTTTTAATAGCTCTTCAAAACTGGGATTTCCTCCTAAGTTAGTTCTCAACACTAGGGTATTGACAAAAAATCCAATTAACCCTTCAAGTTCTGCTCGATTACGGTTAGCGATCGGTGAACCAACTACAATATCTTCTTGGGCTGTATAACGCCATAGCAGTGTTTGGAATCCTGCTAATAGGGTCATAAATAATGTACTTCCCTGCTGCTGACTTAATTTATTTAAAGCTGTGGATAATTCTTTTGATAACTTAAATGAATAGGTCGCACCCCGGTAAGTTTGAATTGCTGGTCTTGGGTGGTCTGTAGGTAATTCTAATACTTTTGGTGCCCCTTCTAACTGCTTGAGCCAATATGATACCTGAGTTTTTAATACAACTCCAAGCAGCCATTGTCGTTGCCAAGCTGCAAAATCTACATACTGTATTGGTAGTTCTGCTGAGGTAAGGGGTTCTCTATTACAGAGTTGAGAATAAAATGTTGCTAATTCTTCTACTAATACACCTACTGACCAACCGTCAGAGACTATGTGGTGCATGGTTAGTAGTACTATGTGTTCTTGTGTGCCAAGACGTAATAATTTTACTCTTAGTAGATTGTCACTTTTGATGTCAAAGGGTTCTTGTGCTTCTTGTGCAACTTGTTGTTTTACTTGGGCTTCTTGTTGCCAAGCACTCAATGAGCTGATATCTAGGATTGATAATGTTAAAGGTTTTTCTTCGGAGATGGAAGCTACTGCTTGCCCTTCTATTGTTTGAAAATTAGTTCTGAGCGCTTCATGACGGCGTACAATTTCATTGAAGCTTTGTTGTAATGCTTCTACATTTAATTCTCCTTGTAACCGGACAGCCCCAGGAATATTGTAGAACGGGCTATCTGGTTCTAATTGAGCTAAAAACCACAGTCGTTGTTGGGCAAATGACAGTGGTAATTGTCGCGAACGTGGAATCCGCTCAATACTCGTTGCTTCAACTGGTGAATCTAACTTACTCGCTTTTTCTATTTCTTTTGCTAGTCCTGCAATTGTTGGTTTTTCAAATAAATAGCGTAAAGGAAATTCTATTTGAAATACTTTTCGGATTTGAGAAATCACACGAGTTGCAATTAAGGAATGTCCTCCTAATTCAAAGAAGTTGTTATCTATACCTACTTTTTCTATACCAAGTACTTCTGTCCAAATACCCACTAATAAATTCTCAATTGGCGTGGAAGCAGGGACTATATTAGATGATGATGCTTGTGTTAATTCAGGTACAGGTAGTGCTTTGCGGTCAACTTTACCATTAGGTGTTAGGGGTAATTCCTCTAATGTGACGAAAGCTGTTGGCACCATGTAGTTTGGTAACTTTGATTCTAAAAATTCCCGTAGTTCGGTAATTGCCAGTGTTTGTTCAAGATGAGCAACTACATAAGCGACTATTTGTTGAGAATCTACCTTATCTTTCCTTACTACAACTACAGTTTCTCGTACTGCTGGGTATTGGCTTATTACTGCCTCAATTTCTCCCAATTCAATGCGGAAACCGCGTATTTTTACTTGATTATCAATACGACCAATGTAATCTATATCTCCACTGGGCAGATAGCGTGCTAAGTCCCCAGTTTTATACAGACGTGTTGCTTGTGTACTAAAGGGATTGGGGATAAATTTCTCCGCACTCAAGTCAGGACGGTTTAAGTAACCCCTAGCTACTCCTACACCACCAATATAAACTTCACCCGCTACACCCATCGGAACAGGTTTAAGATATTTATCAAGTATGTAAATTTGAATATTGGCAATTGGTTGACCAATGGGAACTGTATTTTGGTCACTAAGATTATCTTTTTTACACTGCCAATAAGTGACATCTACAGCAGCTTCTGTCGGACCGTAAAGATTATGTAGTTGAGCATTAAGTCGATTGAAAAACCGTTCTTGCAGTTGGGCTGGTAAAGCCTCACCACTTGCAATTACTCGCACTAGAGATTGGCATTTTTCTAAACCTTCTACCTCCAGAAATACTTGCAACATTGACGGCACAAAATGTAAAGTCGTAATTCGCTGCTTTCTAATTAAATTAACTAGGTAGCTGGGGTCTCGATGACCTTCTGGTTGAGCTACTACTAAACGCGCACCCGTAATTAACGTCCAGAAAAACTCCCACACTGATACGTCAAAACTGAAGGGAGTTTTCTGTAAAACAGCATCTGCTGACGTTAATTGGTAAGTATCTTGCATCCACAATAAGCGATTACAAATACCATTATGGCTATTCATCGCACCTTTGGGCTTACCTGTGGAACCGGAAGTGTAAATTACGTAAGCAAGGCTATCAATTGTGGTATTGGATACAGGATTTTCTGTGCTTTCCGAAGCGATTTGTTCCCAGTCACTATCAATGCAAATTACTTGAGCTTGATGAGAAGGTAGGCTTTCTAATAAGTATTGTTGTGTTAGTAATACGCTTGGTTGCGAGTCTTCTAACATATAAGCCAAGCGTTCTTGAGGATAGTTAGGGTCTAGGGGTACATATGCACCACCTGCTTTGGGGATGGCTAATAGTCCAATGACCATATCAAGGGAGCGCTCTACACAGATCCCCACTAATACCTCTGGTTTTACTCCCAGTAAGCGCAAATGATGTGCTAGTTGATTGGCTTTAGCGTTTAATTCGCGGTAGGTTAATTGTTGGTCTTCAAAAACTACTGCGATTGCATTACTGATTTTCTCTACCTGCGCTTCAAATAATTCATGTATACATTTATCTTGGCAGCAATCAGTAGTTGTATTATTCCAATTAACTAAAAGAGTTTGACGCTCAGCTTCTGTTAATAGCGGCAATTCCGATAAACGCTTCTTTGGTTGGGAAACAATACCCTCAAGCAAATTAGTAAAATGCCCTACCATTCTCTCAATGGTTGAGGCATCAAACAAATCTGTGTTGTACTCCCACCATCCCCAAAGTTCTGGCTTTGAATCCACCAAATTTAACGTTAAATCAAATTTTGCTGTTCCATTGTGGTTCTCAAGCCACTTTAGAGTTAGATCGGGTAGTACTAAATCTTTTTTAGTATCTTCTTGCAAAGCAAAAGTTACTTGAAACAATGGGGTATGACTGAGATTTCGTTCAGGGTGTAGTTCTGCCACCAATCGTTCAAAAGGTAGCTCTGCATGGGCATAAGCTTCTACACATACTTCGCGCACTCTACTCAGTAATTCTAAAAAGCTTGGGTTTCCAGAAAGGTCAGTACGAAGCGCAAGGGTGTTTACAAAAAAACCGATTAACCCTTCAATATCACCGTGGTTCCGATTAGCAATTGGAGAACCAATACAGATGTCTTCTTGACTTGTATAGCGGTACAATTGTACTTTAAATGCTGTTAACAAGGTCATAAATAAACTAACACCTTGTTGGTTGCTCAAAGTCCTCAGTTGATCGCTCAAGTGTGATGATAGCTTAAAAAATTTAGCTGCTCCTTTAAAACTTTGTACTGGAGGTCGCTGATGGTCTATTGGCAAAGATAAAGTGGTTGGAGGATCTGCAAGTTGTTGCTTCCAATATGAAAGTTGAGTTTTTTCTCGTTCCCCTTGTAACCATTGACGCTGCCAAATCGAATAGTCTGCATATTGAATGGATAGCTCTGCAAGTGGAGAAGATGTTTCAGCCGAAAAAGCTTCGTATATCGCTGCTAATTCTTTATTTAGCACTTGTATTGACCATCCGTCGCAAATAATGTGGTGGAGGACTAACAAAAGTATATATTTATGTTCGCCAGTATGTAATAACTTCACCCGCAGCAAAGGAGTGGATGTTAAGTCGAAAGACTTGTGAGCAATTTCAGCAGTTAAGCGCTCAATTTCAGCATCTTGCAATGCTTGTGGTAAGTCACTCAAGTTCACCACTGGCAATCTTATACTTAACGTGGGATGAATTACTTGAACTGGTTGCTCGTCTAAAGTTTCAAAAGAAGTACGTAGAGATTCATGACGTTTTACAATTTCATTAAAACTCTTCTCTAATGCTGCAAAATTCAGAATACCTTTTAGCTGTATACAAGCAAATTCGTTGTAGACAGAACTTTGAGGTTCTAATTGTTGAAGAAACCATAGTCGCTGCTGGGGTGCGGACAAAGGAACTGGACTTTGCTGAGTACGACGAGGAATTACTATTTGTTTAGTATCGGACTGATGCTCACCACGTAAGCGCTTTTCTAAAATTGCTCGTTTAGCAGGTGAGAGATTAGAACGTCGTTTAATAATTTCATCTGTTTTACTTTGCATAATCATATTTCTATAAATTTATCAACCTTTGTTACAAATAACTAAATCAATTACCTTAAAATTTACATATAATAATGGTGCAGCTTGAATTCGAGTTAAATCATTTTCAAAAATAACTGAACTACAATTCTTCTCAGTTTCCTTGAAATCAGCTAATTTAGAAGAACTACACATTATTTTACTACGATTATTTAATACTATCTCTGCCAAAAAATGAATCTTACTTCTTTACGCTAGACTCCTTAACATATTGAAAATAAATTATTTCTACTAATATCATATTGTTCTCATCCTTATCTTTGAAACAAAGTTTTATATTATATCTTAGTTTAATTCCTCCAATTCTCTTAAGATATTATCCTCAATAGCTAAGGCTAATTCGGATATAGTTGGTGCTTCAAAGACAACACTTAATGATAGTTCTACTTGATAATATTTACGAAGTTGCGAAATCATCTGAGTCGCCATTAATGAATTTCCACCTAAATCTAAAAAATTATCATTAATACCAACTTTTTCAAATCCTAATAATTCCTTCCAAACATTTGCAATTTTTTGCTCAACTTCATTGCGAGGAGCGACATAAGTACTCTCTTGAAGATTTCGTGAATGTCTTATATGAAATGATTGATTATGATTATCCGATTTTGAATTCGGATGATTTAAAGAAATATTATTCTTGTCAATCAGTAATTGTAGATTTCGAGTTGAAACTATAACTTGAGAAAGAGAAATGCCTAAAATTCGGTCAAACGCATCAATTGCTTCTGTAGATAGCATACCATTCTCAATAGTTTCTCTTCTTAATTTTTTGAATTCATCAGAGATATCAGATTTAACCGCCATGCCAACTTCTTTCCATGCATCCCAGTTAATAGCTACTGTAAATTGATGATTTTGACGAGTGTTAAAGTGAGCAAATGTATCTAAAAAGTTATTAGCTGCACAATAATCGACATCACCCAATCCACCTAAAACCGAACTGAGACTTGAGATGAGTACCCAAAAGTCTAAGTTTATATTCTTGAGAAGATTGTGAAGTACTAGAGTTCCTTTTATTTTGGGGTCAGCAATATTTCTTCGTTTACTTAATGACTTGTTTTGGATTAATTCAATATCAATATCGGTAAATGCTGCTGCATGAATGACCCCATTAATTTCACCAAATCTTTCTATACTTTGGTAAATAACCTGTTGCATCTGCTCATAATTAGTCACATCAGCAGATAATACGAAAACTTCTGCTCCTAATGTTTCTAATTCCTGTATTTGTTTAATTTTTATGCTAGTAGCATCGGAAATATCATTGCTAGCTAACCATTGATTCCAATCCTCTCTTAATGGTAATTCCGAGCGTCCAATAAGAATTAGTTTAGCTTGTATTTTCTGAGCAAGGTATTTACTAAGTTCTAATCCTACTCCTCCCAGACCACCCGTAATTAAATATACACCTTGTTGACGTAATTGTGTTTTATTGTTGGTAGAAGATTTTTCTAAGTATATAGGTTCAAAGACTTGTACCCAACGATGATTATTTCGATAAGCAATAATTAATTCCTCTGAATTTAATCCAAATTCTGCAATTAATTCCTTAACTAAATTTTCAACTTTTAAATCAGATATTACTACATCAATTTGACTGCATTTAATGCCAGGATATTCTTGCGGTATAACCTTACAAGGAGCTAAAATTGTAGCTTTTATTGGTGATAACTTTTCATTACCAGTCACATCATAAAGATTATTAGTGATAACTGAAATTTGAATATTTTTACTAATATCTTGTTTTTCTAAAGCTTGCACTAAATAAATTAAACTCCAAAAACCGTTATTTTGAATTGTTTCTATTGGTTGGTTTAATGAATTACTGACACTCCATAAATGAGTTATAACTTTTGGTATTTTTCCTTGTTTATAAATAGTCTGGAGCAAAATATTATAGTCATCCTGGTTCTTTGGATTAATAGTATAAGTGTTGCAATCAATTTGCTTAAATTCATCGCTAATTAATACTGCAATGGCATCTTGTTGTTTTTGTCGCAATTGTTGGACTATTTCAGAACCGATTCCGCATTCATCAACAAAAACTAAGTAACAACCCGATACTATTTGCCCAGTTTTTAACAAAGGAACTCGTTTCCAAGAAGGAACATAAAACCAGTCAGCAATATTTGAATTTTTAGTCAGATTTTTTTCGTGCTTAGTTAATAATGGGATTCGTTGTTCGGGTTCAATCCAGTAACGTTGTCGTTCAAAAGGATATGTTGGTAAAGGAACGCGATGACGACGCTCGCGCTGATAAAATTCCGACCAATTGATGGGAACACCTTTCAACCAAAGCTGCCCTAAAGTATTAAGTATAAACGCTACGTCTGAGTTTTGCTCTTTAGGATGCCGTAAAGAAGGTAATACAACTTCTCCCATTGCTTCCTGAGAATGCTGTTTAACCAGAGTACATAATGTACGTCCCCGGTCCGATTTCTAACAGAATACGATTTGGCTCTTCCAATAATGTAGATACACCACCACAAAACTGTACTGTTTGCCGTAAATGCTGCGCCCAATAATTTGCATCTGCTGCTTGTTCTGCTGTAATCCAGGTTCCCGTAACATTAGAAATAAAGGGAATTTTGGGATAATTCAGTTTAATTTTTTTAACTGCCTTGATGAATAGTTCTAATGCAGGTTCCATCATTTGAGAATGAAAAGCATGAGATGTATGTAAACACCGACACTCTACACCTTTAGCAGTTAATTGTTCGTGTAAGGTCTTTATAGCATCGTGAGTTCCTGAAACTACGCATAGTGAAGGTGCATTACTGGTAGCTAATGATAACTGTTCGTTTAATAAGCTTTTAACTTCAGCTTCTGGTAAGGGAACGGACAGCATAATACCCGGTGACATTTGCTGCATTAATTTTCCCCGATTAGCAACTAAAAGTAGAGCATCTTCAACTGACATCACACCAGCTATACAAGCAGCGACATACTCACCAATGCTGTGTCCTATCATGGCTTGAGGAGTTATACCCCAAGACATCCACAATCGAGCTAAAGCATACTCAATTACGAATAATGCTGGTTGCGCGAAGTTAGTTTGCTTCAGTTTTTCTGCTGCTATTTCCCGCTTTGAGTCTTCCGGATAGATGAGCGATCGCAAATCTAATTCCAATGGTTTCATTAAAATTGAACAGCAATTATCTACTATCTCGCTGAATGTTGTTTCAGTTTGATAAAGTTCCCAAGCCATATTTATATACTGGGAACCTTGTCCGGAGAACATAAAAGTAATAGGATGCTCGCTAGTTTCCTCAAAGTGAGTAAAAACTTTTTTCGGCTCTAGTGGTTCTAATGCATTAATAGCATCCTCGTTGTTCTGACACACCAAAACTCTACGGTGATTGAACTCAGCACGTCCTATTTGTAATGTGTAGGCTACATCAGCTAGTTTTAACTCAGGATGTTGTCTAAGTTGTTTTACTAAATTTTCTGTAGCTGTTTGCAATGCTGATTCAGTTTTCGCTGAAAGTAATAACAACTGCCAAGGACGAGAATTAGTAGACTCTTCAAGGGCTGGAGCTTCTTCTAAAATTAGGTGAGCATTTGTACCCCCTATACCCAAAGAACTTACACCAGCACGACGAGGAGTACCGTTTTTCTCCCACTGGGAAAGTTGAGTATTAACAAAGAAGGGACTGTTATCAAAATCAATCTGAGGATTTGGCTGCTCAAAATGTAAGCTGGGTGGTATTTGCTTATGTTTGAGAGCCAAAGCAGTTTTGATTAAACTCGTAACCCCTGCTGCTGCATCTAAATGACCGATATTCGTTTTGACTGAACCAATTGCACAAAATTGCTTTTTATCGGTGCTTTCGCGAAAAACATTTGTTAAAGCAGAAATTTCAATGGGATCTCCTAAAACGGTTCCTGTTCCATGAGCTTCAATATAGCTAATGGTTTCAGGTTCCACATCTGCTAAACCTAGTGCTTCTGCAATCACTTGAGATTGTCCGTTAACACTCGGTGCAGTGTAACCAACTTTACCCGAACCATCATTATTGATAGCGCTACCTTTAATGACAGCATAGATATTGTCACCCGAAGCGATCGCCTCAGCTAAACGCTTTAAAACCACTACTCCAGCACCATTACCAATAATCGTTCCTCTTGCTTTAGCATCAAAAGCGCGACAGTGACCGTCAGGAGATAAAATTCCTCCTTCTTGATGCAAATACCCTGTTTTTTCGGGAATGCGAATAGATACTCCACCTGCTAAAGCCATATCGCATTGGTAATTCAATAGACTTTGACAAGCAAGGGTTGTTGCCACTAAGGAAGTAGAACAAGCAGTTTGTACCGTCAAACTTGGACCAGTAAGGTTTAATTTATAGGAAACGCGAGTAGCAAGAAAATCTTTATCGTTACCTATCATTTTCTGGAAACTGTTAGCTGACCCAATTTGGTCGCGGTTTAAGTTAAATGATTGATAATTATTTAAACTAGCACCAGCATAAACACCAATTCTATTGTCACTATTTTGGGAACTATAGCCAGCATTTTCCAATGCTTCCCAGGCACATTCCAAAAACAAACGATGTTGGGGATCTGTTACTTCTGCTTCTTTTGGGTTAAAACCAAAAAATGAAGCATCAAATAAATCAATATCTTCTAATGTTGTTCCAACTTTTAAATAGTCAGGATGATTAAGAAATTCCCCAGAAACTCCAGATGCAATTAATTCTTCATCTGTAAACGTATAAATTGACTCAACTCCATCACATAAATTCTGCCAAAAGCTGGAAACATTTTTCGCACCGGGAAAACGCCCAGAAATACCAATAATAGCAATACCTTCGAGAAAATTAGAGTTACCCATAATTTAATTCTTTTTACCCTGCTTACTTAATAAGCGCTTCTGGCGATTGATAGCTTCAATTTGCTTTTGAGCGCGACTACGTGTTCCTTTAAAAGAAAGCTGTTGTTTTTGATTTAAATATTCTGCTAATGAGTAAATAGTAGGATTTTGAAACATCGTTACTACTGATATATCTCGCTGCAAAATTGCACTCAGTTTATTATTTACTTGCAGCATCAGTAATGAATTACCACCTAAATCGAAAAAGTTATCATTAATACCTATTTTGTCTAGATGCAGCACTTCTTGCCAAAGCTTGGCAATCTGCTGTTCCGTTTCAGACTGGGGTGGCTTAAAAGTGGCTGTTAACTCTGGACGCTGATTATCAGGTACGGGTAAAGCACGACGGTCTATTTTGCCATTAGGTGTCAAAGGTAAAGCATCTAGGATTACAAAGCTAGAAGGAAGCATATATTCGGGGAGTTTTTGTTTGAGAAAGCCTCGTAATTCATCTACAGAAGGCTTAGTATTCTCATGAGTAACCAGATATGCAATTAAACGACAGTCATTTGGTGTATCTTCCCTAGCTACTACTACCGTTTCCCTTACCTGGGGATGCTGCTGTAATAAAGCTTCAATTTCTCCTAGCTCAATGCGATTTCCACGAATTTTGACTTGATAATCTATTCTGCCTAAAAATTCAATGTTTCCATCTTCGCGATAGCGTGCTAAATCTCCCGTTTTGTAAAGCCGTGCGTTTAAACTGAGATTTTGACTAGAAGAATTCCTATCTAATTGTAAACCATTAAATGGATTAGGGATAAATTTTTCTTCAGTTAATTCTGGTCTATTCAAATAACCTCGTGCTAATCCCACTCCACCGATATGTAACTCGCCGGGAACCCCTATAGGAACAGGCTTTAAGCGTTTATCTAAGATAAATAGCTGTGTATTCGCAATTGGACGACCAATAGGAACAATATTTTCATTTTGAGCAGATTTACAGCACCACGCACTCACATCAATAGACGCTTCCGTTGGTCCGTATAAGTTATGTAATTCAGCTTCAAAACTCTCGAAAAACCTTTGCTGTAATTCAGAAGATAAAGCTTCACCACTACAAATTACACGCTTGATACTTTTACAGTTTTGATGTTGTGGTTCCTCTAGAAAAACTTGCAGCATAGAAGGAACAAAGTGAAGTGTAGTTATTTTTTGTTGTGATATGAGTTCCGCTATATACCCCGCATCTTGATGACCTCCTGGTTTCGCTATAACTAAAGATGCACCCGTTAATAATGTCCAGAAAAATTCCCATACCGATACATCGAAACTAAAAGGAGTTTTTTGTAATACTCGGTCTGATGATGTTAATTGATAAGCATCTTGCATCCACAGTAAGCGATTACACGCACCTTGATGAGTATTCATTACTCCCTTGGGTTTACCTGTAGAACCAGATGTATAAATTACATAGACTAAATTTTCTGGCTTTACATCGCTGGCTGGATTTTGAGAACTGTAATTTGTATTTGTATATATTGAACCTTCAGTATCTATACATACTAATTGGGCTTGATGTGGTGGGATTTCATTTTCCAAATGCGGTTGAGTTAACAATACTGATACCTGAGCATCTGCCAGCATGAATTCCAGTCGTTCTTTGGGATATGCTGGGTCTAACGGTAAATATGCTCCTCCAGCTTTCAAAATAGCTATTAAACCTACCACCATTTCAATAGAGCGTTCCATACAAATACCAACAACTGTGTCTGATTTCACACCCTGTTGCTGCAAGTAATGGGCTATTTGATTGGCTCGGCTGTTCAACTCCTGATAGGTTAATTGTTGCTGTCCAAAGATGACAGCAATATCAGATGGTGTTTTCTCTACTTGTTTCTCAAATAACTGATGAATACACTTATCTTGAGGATAATCTGTCTTAGTATCATTCCACTCAACTAATAACTGCTGTACTTCAGGTGGTGTTAATAATGGTAATTCTGAAATACATTGTTGGGAATCGGTAACTATACTTGACAGCAAAGTTTGGAAATTTCCCAGCATTCGGGTAATAGTATTTGCATTAAATAAATCCGTATTGTACTCGCAAGTTGCAACTAATCCTTCCTGAGAGTCCTCCATAAACAATGTCAAATCAAACTTGGATGTACCGTTATGAACTTCCTCATAACTAACTGATACATCAGGTAAATCTAAACTCGGCATTGGAACATTTTGCAAAACGAACATCGCCTGAAACAGTGGATTGTAGCTCAGGTCTCTATTTGGCTGTAGTTCTTCTACTAATTTTTCAAAAAGTAAGTCCTGGTGAACGTAAGCTTCTAAAGCTGTTGATTTCACTTGCGCTAATAACTCTTGAAAACTAAGCTTGTCAGATAATTCTGTACGCAGTACTAAAACGTTGACGAAAAATCCGATTAGTTGCTCAATTTCTGCTTTGTTACGATTAGCAATCGGCGAACCCACAATAATATCAGTCTGGCCTGTATAGCGATACAGCAAAATTTTGAAGGCAGTAAGCAAGGTCATAAACAAAGTTACTCCCTGGTGACGGCTCAAATCCTTCAGTTCTTGTCTCAGAGTTTGGGGAAGAACTAATTTTGCGATTGCACCTTTAAAAGTTTGAACTGGGGGTCGCGGACGGTCAGTTGGTAAATTCAGTACGCTTAGTTCACCCTCTAATTTTTGTTTCCAATAAGTCAGTAGTGGTTGAGTACGTTCCGAATCAATTGATTTGCGTTGCCAATTAAGAAAATCTCTATATTGGATAGGTAATTCCGGAAGTTTGGGAAGTTCGTTTTTAGAATATGCATCATATAGCCCAACTAGTTCTTTGATAAAAATGCCTATAGACCAACCATCTGCAATTATATGATGCAGAACAATAATTAAATGATAATTTTTGTCACTTATTTGTACAAATTTTGCACGAATTAGCGATTTAGAAGATAAATCAAAAGGCTGTTGTGCTAACTCTGTAGTTAAACGCTGTGCTACGCTATTGCGTTCGTTTTCTGGCAATGAGCGTAAATCTTCAAAGAATAAATTTAAGGGTTCAGCTTGATTAATAACTTGAACGGGCTGTCCATCATTCAACGTAAAGCTTGTACGCAATACTTCGTGTCGTCTGACAATTTCGTTTAAACATTCTTGTAAGATTGCTTGATTAACAGAACCTTTTAAATTAATAACTACAGGAATATTATATGTAGCTGTATCGGGATTTAGCTGATGTATAAACCATAATCCCTGTTGGGCTAAAGATAAAGGAAAATCAGATGTATTTGTATTTTTTTCTTGCTGGGTAAGAGATAGTAATGGTAGTCCATCTGTAGTCATCTGAGCCAGTATCTTAGTGACGAGCGACCGGGTACTCATTCCTTCAAAAAAGTCTGCTACCGATACCTCTACTTCCAAGTCAACCTCAACCCGGTTTTTCAACTCAAATACTTTCAGAGAATCAAGTCCAAGAGTAGTTAAGGGTTCTTCGGGATTAATATCATCTGGTACGACATTTAAAACTCTCGCTTCCTGTTCTATCAAATATGTCTCTAAAACTGCTTGACATTGCCTTGGAGGAAGCTTTAAAAGTTGAGAACGCTTTATAATAGTTTCTTTTCTAGCAATATCGCTACTTTCGAGAATATTGCTTCCTACTACAGACAAGGTACCTTTTTCAAATCGAGCGCGAGTTTCACGTCTTTGAATTTTACCGCTAGAAGTTTTGGGGATACTACCTGGTTTAATTAATACAACTGCATATACTTGTACTTCATGTTCTTCGCTAACCGCTTGACGAATTGCATTCGCTACTTCTGTCTTATCTGGTTTAGCACGAAACTCTAATTCTTGTACAACTACCAGCTTGTCTTCGTTATTATCTAAAACCGTAAATGCTGCACTAGCACCCACACGCAATGAAGGATGACTGCGCTCTGCCGTTAATTCTATATCCTGCGGGTAAAGATTGCGACCTCGAATTATAATTAAATCTTTGGCTCTACCTGTAATGAACAGCTCTCCAGACTGTAAAAAGCCTAAATCCCCAGTCCGCAGAAACGGTCCTTCTCCTGTATCTGATAAATAAGCATGGAAAGTCTCCTGCGTATCTTGCTCCCGATTCCAATACCCTTGACCAACACTCAACCCCGAAGACCAAATTTCCCCAATCTCCGAGGTTTGACAGCTTTTGAGTGTTTCTGGATTGGCAACTACTACCTTCTGTCCTGGTATGACTCGACCACAACTAACAAAGTTATATACATCCTCATCGTCAATAGACGATTCAACAACTCGACTAGATTCTAATGCAGATTTCTGTAATGCTTTTATCGTTGGAGATGTAGCTTTATCTACACCGGAAACCATTAGGGTAGTTTCAGCCATTCCGTAACAAGGGTAAAAAGCCTCTATACGGAAACCACACTCTGCAAAAGCCTCTGCAAACCGCTTTAAAGTTTCATCCCTAATGGGTTCAGCACCATTAAATGCTACATCCCAACTACTCAAATCAAGATTCGCTTTTTGTTCTGGAGTGATTTTTTGCACACATAGGTCATAGGCAAAATTTGGTCCTCCACTCGTTGTTCCTTTATACTTGGAGATAGCCTGCAACCAACGATAAGGACGCTGAAGAAACGACGTTGGAGGCATAATAATACACTGGAAACCTCCATACAGAGGCTGCAATATACCGCCAATTAGACCCATATCATGGTACATTGGCAGCCACGTCACAAATTTACTTTCTGGTGAATGCCCCATAAACTGATAAGTTGTTTGAGCATTGTGCAATAAATTTCCATGACTAATCATTACACCCTTCGGTGTGCCGGTGGAACCCGAAGTATATTGTAGAAAAGCTAAAGTATCTTTATTAATAGAAGGTTCTTTCCAACTATCTTCTATTCCTGGTGCAAGATTATCCGTAGTCAGCCACTGCAAAGATTTAACGTCAGTCTTTTCTGTCATTAAAGACTGCACTGTAGATAATTTTTCTGTTGTCGTCAGAGCTATGGTTGCTTGTGCATCATTAGAAATTGCTTTGATTCTCGGTGTATTGCGCTTATTTCGCGGAGGATATGCAGTTACAGCCACAACTCCTGCATACAAACAACCGAAAAAAGCAATTAAAAAATCTAGCCCCGCAGGATAAAGCAGTAAAGCGCGTTCCCTAGTCAAACCTTGTGCTTGTAATTGAGCCGCGATTCGACGCGCACGTCTATCTAATTCAAGATATGTTAATCTTGTTTCCTCGGTTTCACCATCTAATAAAAAGGTGAAAGCATTTCCATTTGGTTGCTTAGAGCTTCTAAGACGCAGTAGTTCAACTACTGTAGAGCAGTTGCGAGCGTCTTCAGAAAAGCTGGAAGAGTGTTTATTCATTTGTTTGATAGATACACCTCATTAAAAGCTCCACCGCTGGCAATTTGATGGAGATTTAAACTGTTGACCCAATAAAGTTTGTTGCAAGATGCTTTAACAAAATGTTGCAAATTGCATCAAACCTTAGTATATTTATAAATACTTAAATCTCAAGTATTATTTAATTATTACCAATACATACTTAAGGGAATTTGAACAACTATCCTATAATCAAGAAAAATCTAGCAGAAGAATACTGTAGCCAAAATCGTTATAACTGGATGCAGTCATACCTAATCATCCCCTAAATCTAAGGTTTTACGACATTACTTATAGGGCAAACTTATCTAAAAATTTAAAACGCAATAACAATAGTCAGCGGAAAGCAAGTAGGTATAGTCGAGTTTAAAACATATAAGTTTCCTTATTATTAACTCCGACCGTTAAGTTTCAGTCCCGCCAAGTCTAAGTAAATCTTCGATAACAGTACTCAAAACCCACTTCTGTGAATTCATTTCCATACTGTTGCGGCTCAACTTAAATTCTTTAGCCTCTATTACACTAACGAAAATAAGTAGCATTAGCAACAGGCAAAGCATCAATAAATATTATTCTTCCACTCAGATTTATTAATGTTGTCTATTACTACATTTTGTCTTTCTTCTGGTAGATGAAATATTTATGCTTTTCCTTTGTCTACCAAATCGTATAGGGTAGAAGCCTTTTATAAATGATTTTTCGGGAATATTTAAAAATGTTTATGTGTAGCGTTATGGTAGTGAATTTAATTAGTATCATAGGGTCTAAGTGTATGTCAAGTAAAGACCTGGTTTGGGAATTAACGTTGATTGGCGTATAGTAGTTAGAACATTCTTACTAGCTCTAATTGTGTATTGAAATACTTGGCAGAAGTTGGTAATTCGGCGTTTTTTATTAAGTAGTACTTAATTAACACGTAGATGCCAGGTTAGTGTACGCTTCTGGAGTGGAGGGATTAGGGGGAGCAGTCTTCATGAAAAATAACAAGGTACCACCAATTATCCAGTGTAGAATTTTTCTCCCTTCACTCCTTCCGCTTCCCCATGCCCAACTTCACATTTTCTTCATAAAAAACACGTTTTCAAACTGAAATTTATAGTAAAATTCACGTAAATAAGAACTTGAGACTTATTTGCAATAACAGTGAATATACGTTAATCTCAGTTCATAATGTTTGCAATTTAAAATAACTTATTCCAGCGATTTATCGTCAAAATTATCACTGAAAATGCTTGCGTGTTTAATCAAAATGCGCTGGCTTAATTTTGGTTGCAAACATATGAAGGGCAGTATTGTTGCAGGCACAGAACTATCTAGAAGGTTCTTTCTCGGCAGTGGTATCCCTTAAATCAATGTAGAGGTCGTAAGCAAGGAAGTATTTTTTATGCACTTTTTTCCGGAAAAAATATTATCTACTGCCGAATGCCACGGGTTAAGAGCCGACTGCCGACTGCCTTTTTCGGTAAACAATTATAAGGGTTTTATTCATGGCGATTAGTATAAGTTCAAGCCCAAACGTTTTGATTGAAGAAGAGGGAACTCTTCTAACGCTTACTATAAGTTCGGATGAACCAATTCCCGAAGGTGGTTTGATTTTGACGGTTAGTAGCGAGACAGTAAACGCTTTGGGACAATTCGATGTCCTAGCGACTCAATCCGAGAACGTTCAAATACTCGGCGTAAATGATGACACCAGCGGGTTTCGGGTTCGTTTGAACGAGCAAACCGGAACGATTACTTTACCTGTGTTTGACGACAGCGATGAAGATAGTCCGTTGGATTTGACGTTTAGTGTGGAACCTGGGGAAGGGTATACGGTTGATGAAAATGCGGGTTCGGTAACGCTGAGTATTGAAGATGCTGAAGGTGGAATGACTACACCACCGGATGAAACACCGGATGAGACACCGGGAGCTGGTTCGGGTTTACCGTTGGTTAGTTTAAATACGGGACCGGATTATTTGGTGGAAGCGGATGGTACTGTTTCTGCTCATGTTTTTAATGTCACTGGAGCAACAATACCTGAAGGTGGAATAGTTGTTGGAGTTGATGCACCCAACTTGAGTAGCTTCCGTTTAGATGCAATTGAAGTGGGAGATGGTGGGGAAATTGTCAACGTCCGAGAGGATGGTTTTGATATTCGACTCACGGATTTTACGACTTTAATTAATCTTCCTGTTGCTGCTGATGGGGAAGCTGAGGGGTTAGAAACGGCTAGCTTTAGTTTGGAAGCGGGTGATGGGTATGAGGTGAATGATGATTTTAGTAGTGGTGAGTTCACTATTACCGATACTGCCGAAGAAGTTCCTGATAATATCAGCGAGCCTAACGATATTATTCCTTTAGCTAGCGATATTGGACTCAGTGCTGATAATTCAGTAGTTACGATTGTTGAAACCTTTGATTTTGATATTGGCAATCGCTACCAAAATGAAGATGGCAGCTTTACTTATGTTGATGCGGTAGAAAACGTAAACCTCTACAGATTTGACCTTAAAGCAGGAGACGTTATTTCTTCTGACATCGATTCTCGTGCTACAGATGGAGCAGCTTTTCCAAACGTTGAATTCGATACGGTTAATAGCATTGTAGGCATACAACGCATATTTGACGCAGACGGTAACGAACTTACTGGAAGAGGTCTCAGTCCAGGGATAGGTGAAATTTTCAGATCGAGTGGAGATTCATACCTTGAATTTGAAGCACCAGAAGATGGAACTTACTATCTAGGTCTTAGCTCTTTTTCCAACGGCGCGCCTCAAAGATTTGGTGCGCCCGATACTTGGGGTGGTCTGACATACAACCCCTTCATTCCAGCTAGTGGAGATGGGTTTAATGCTTCCGAAGATTCTCTTAATATTGGTGAGTATGAACTAACAATTGCTCTTAATCCAGAAGAGCGAGCGTTTTTAGTGGAACAGCAAAATCGTAGTAATAACACACTTCCCCAAACAATCGATTTAGCTCAAGATGGTGAGCCAACGGTTTCTTTGAACTTTAACAGTGCTACTTATGCTCAGTTTTCAGATCCCCGCGTTATTTCTGGGGAGCTTGGTTTAGACACCGTACTTTCAAACAATTTAATCGAAGGACTTGACCTAGAGGGTTCACTTTTAAACCTGGTATTAGAAACTGAAGGAGAAATTCCTGAAGAAGGTATTTTAGTTAATGTAAATAGCGACAGCTATCTAAGAGACTACTTTTCAGTACGCTCTCTAATTCTTCCTCCTTTTACGCCTGGAGCAGAATTAGTAGATGTTCTAACCGATAACACTGGACGAGAAACGGGTTTTCAACTTAGAATATTTGAGCCGGTTACTTTTGTCGGATTGAATGCAAGAACTCCTTATTGGGGTCAGCTATTAGAACCTGAAACTGATGGTCCAGAAGAAATAACATTCTTTTTGGAAGGCGGTGAAGGCTACGGGGTATCTGAAACCGAAAATCGAGTCACACCGACGTTCTACGACAGTGAAGAGCAAGCTCGAGAACCTAACGTTATTCCTGAAGTTAGCCTCACAATTACCGAAACCGAACTAATTGAATCCGAAGGAGACCGAACGACGCTTAACTTTAGCCTCAGTGAAGCTCCGTCAGAAGAAGGTGTGCTAGTTTTTGTCAAGGGTGATGCAGTAGGCATCCTACCTCAATTTGATATTCTCAATGCTGATGTTAGCGGAGGTGTTTATCCAACTCCTAATGGAGAATTTAACGGTTTCTTTTTCAAAATTACTGAACAAGAAGCATCTATTAGTTTATCTGCTTTTGAAGACCCCTTTGAAGAAGGTTTACAAAGCTTTAACCTTGCGCTTCAAGAAGGACCTCTGTATACGATTGATGAGAATGCAGGTGAAGTCAATTTCACTATTGCTGATAATCCAGATTCTGTCTTAGAAGTTAGCTTAAGGAGCGACGCTGTTGCGGTTGAGTCAGATAATACAGCAGGCGAGCTTACCTTTAATCTGACTGCATTTCCCACTGAATCAGGTGTTGACGTAACAGTCAGTGCTGATGATTTATCGAAGTTTGATACCGAAGCATTCACCGTAACAGGAGGAGAAATAACAGAAGTTACAGACACGGGTTTCTCACTTAATATTACCGATGCTACTGCTATCGTTGAGCTACCACCAATATCAGATGGTGAAGATGAGGGAGTAGAAACAACTACTTTCTCTTTGGTTGAAACTACAGATTACCTAATCGACCCCGATGCACCCGAAGCCACAATTACGGTGGTAGATATTCCAGAACAAGTTCCTGCTCCAACCTCCGAATTTGATTCTAATGACACGATTTCTGAAGCGGTCGATCTTAATATCAATCCCTTCAATCCTACTGCAACATTTACCGCTGCTCTGAGTAGTCGCGAACCAGGTGAATCCGCAAGAGTAGATTCTAGCGTGGGTGAAATCGTAGAGGCTTCAGAAGATGTTGACTTCTACAGTTTCACTTTGGAAGCAGGAGATACGATTAAGCTTGATGTTGATTCTATTCCCTTTGAGTCAGCAAAAGTTGAAGGAGTCGAACAACGTTTAGACTCCCAATTGCGCTTGTTTGATGCTTCGGGTAACGAGTTAGCCAGCGTTAATAACGGTGCAGCCCCCGACGAAGAATTCAGCCGCGACCCCTATCTAGAATTTACAGCCTCAGAAGCAGGTACTTACTACGTCGGTGTTAGCCAGCTAGGTCACAACAATTATAATCCCCTTGTAGAAGATAACCTAACCAGAGGTAGCGGTTGGATTTTCCCCGAAATCGGCGTTCTCTTCGGCGAATACGAACTCAACGTCGAATTAGCATCCGATGGTGATGGTTTATTACCCACTACTGAATCAGTATTCGGCTCCCTTGAAGGAGATATTATTGAAGTCACCGGAACTAGTCAAATTATTTTCGGTGGAGATGAAAGCGATTTAATTGATGCTTCTATTGCTAGCGAAGGTGGAAACCGTATTTACGCGGGTAGCGGTGACGATACTTTGATTTTGGGAAGTGGCGATCGCCTTGTCGGTGGTGACGGCGCTGATAAGTTCTTCACAACTTCTGGTGGTGATAATATTCTTACCGGAGGTGCAGGTGCTGACCAATTCTGGATTGCTACAGCAGAAATTTCGGATTCAGCAAATATTATTACCGACTTTACCAGTGGTGAAGATGTTTTAGGTATCGCTGGTTTGGGTATCGGCTTTGAAGATTTGAGCATCACTCAGCAGAATGATAACACTTTGATTGCTGCGAATAGCTCGGATTTAGCGATATTGCGAGGAATTGGTGCTGATAGCTTGATTGCGGATAACTTTGCTTTCGCTTAAGTTTCTAGCTATACATTATCATTCCAATTAGTTAAGGTTTGTAGAATTTAAAGATTGTAAGGATGGCGTAATGCCATCCTTTTTTTATGATATTCAAGATGCAAAATTTGTACAGAGCGTAAGTATAATTCGGGTGGATGTCGCCTCCGGATCACCCTGCGGAGAGATCTTGCAAGGGTTTCAATGTATTTCCTTACGGTTTGAATCGCAGAAAACGCAATTCTTACTCTAGCATGATGATTCGTGGACGAGAAGATGCAATTTAAGCAATTAATTTTAATAATTTGCTGATAGCCTTTTAAGCCTGCCCATTTTTTGAGGCTCCATCTCGGGGCTAACATGGGGGGGTAATGCGGTAATAATGTCGATTCCTGCCTTTTGAATTCGGAGGGTCGCGCACATCCTTGTAGATTGGTACACCGGGGAAACGTTTTTACAAAACGAGTCGATTTCACAGAGTCCGCATAATTGGACTTTTCCGGTGATAATTCCACAGAGGGGGAAACCGGCTCCAATTCCGCTGCACAAGTCAAAGCAATTCGCAATTACCAATGAGCAATTCGCAATTACAATCAGTGGTGGATTCAAGCCCCCACTGATTGCAGACCACTGAACTTCGTTTCAGTGGGGGCTTGTAACCCAAAATGGCGGCAAATATTCAATTCGTTTAATAAAGATAAGTATCAATTGCGAATTGCTCATTGCGAATTGACAATTATTTGGTCAAGCACTCGGAGTTTTCCTTTTCCCATTTCTCCCATGCCTCCTCGAATTCAGCTAAGGTGTCATAGTCATCTGGTTCTGGTGGTTCAATACTGTCATCCCAGAAAATTATTAATTAGGAGTGTGTCGCTTGAACACTTAGAAAAGTTAGGTTGATATCATAGTTTAAAACTTGAATTTATTCAGTGGGTGCAATAGTATTTAAGATTTTATCCTTTAAACAATTAAAAAAAAATCAATAGAGGATTTAGCATATAAGTATTTTTAACAACTCCAGAATAGAGGCGTTGCTGTTTTACCGTATCGATTATCTATACTAAATCGATACGTAATTGGTTGAAAAAATTTAATCCACTGAGTCATCAGCGGGCTTTTCCTTAAGAAGTTTTAATAGTTTCTGATGAGTTCGCCTGAGAGCTTCATTCTCCTCTCTCAGGCTGATAATTCCCCCAAGCATTGCTGGTAATGGTTAATAATTTGTGAATGTTTATCAAGAGTTTGTTGCATTTCCTCAATCTTCTGCTGCAAGCTAATCACATTATTTTCTTGAGCTTCTGAAGTTGGTGTATTTAGATATTCGTTGACCATGCTTGAAATAACATCGGTAACGGTTTTTCCCTCCATGCCAGCTTTACGCTTCAAAGCTTCTTTTATTTCCTGTGTTGTTTCAACTGATATAAAGGTTCTTTTAGGCATATCCTTCGATTATTCTATATCTCTAACTTAACTACATTTGAATTGTATTTACAACTGCATTGATTTTTGTATTGACTTATTTCCTATCAATCAATACAATAGATACAGAAACCACATTTGTGCGATCGCTATATGGCTAATTAATTTTTACTTACTTTCCCTTGTTTTTTGTGGATTTATTTCCCCACTTTCTTTGGCTTGCCTTATGGAAGTCTCTATCAAGAAAGCAGCAAGGTTAGCAGTTGGTCTTCCTTGAGAATCAGCCCACTGCTCTAGTTCTTCAAAAACTGAATCAGGCAAAGTTACAAAAACCCTTTTACTCACGGTGTTTTACATCAAGTCTCGTTTTCCCTCCCATAGTACAGTCAAGCTTCACTAATTGAGCCATTTACTACGATTAAGTAGCGATAAGTTATAAATTAGTTACTAATAGTTAGCTTTTTTGGTAGAATAAGATTATCATACTAAAAACAAGCACCACAATTTTTTAATCTTGCAGCGCTTGATACGACTATTTAATTTAAAAGCCAAAACCCCCCGCCCAGACTACCAATCAGTTCGGAGGGTATGGTTTCCCAATTACATCAAAGGGATACTTTATATTATGCATAAGATAGCTTTAGACGACAATACCCAAAACGTCTACCCACCATTTGTATTCGCCACAAACTTTGATTATTCTCAATTCGAGAATCGAGAACTTCAAAGCAAAGCTAAAACCACGCTCAATCAATTTATCGGCTTTGTTCGGCAAACCTTCGACGGCTTACTAGAAAACGGACAAGCATTAAATTCAATCTATCAAGACTGCATTGCTCATTGCCCAAAAGGTAAAAAAGTATTTGACAATTGGCTAGCATCCGATGACTTCGGAGCATCACGATACATAGCTAAAGCTGCAATTGAAATTTACAATTGGTTTTCAAAACTGCCGAAGCGTTTGCAGCGTCTAGTACGCGCTAATGTCCAAAAATGGAGCGTGTCAGCACTAAGACAACTAACTAAAGTCAGCCACGATTTAGTAAAGGAATTAGTGCGATCGTCAAAGAAAACAGCGGCAGAAATTAAGAAAGAGCGAGAGAAAGAGGAGCGGGAAAGGGGTAGAGAGGGAGGGAAGGAACAATCCCTCACTCCCACTTCCCTCACTCCCTCCCTCCTAAAGCCCGGAAACGCGAATCATAGTTACAAAATGTGACAGAGGTTGGGCTGGTTCTGCTGGAATCATTATGTCCGAGTGGAAGGGTGATTTTTGGGTATTACTTGACCACGTAGTTACTCAAGGAATGGAAACTAAGCAGCTGTTCAAACCTCATCAAATTCAGCCAGAATCCCAAAAAACAGCCATAAAACCAACTTCCTCAAAGCATATGTTTAGTGCTGCCGAAGTTGAAAAGAAAATCACTGAAGCTTTAGCACAGCGAGAGAAAGAGAAAACCGAAGAAGAACTAGGAAAATTTGTTGAAATTCGAGATGCAGCCCTCGAAGCAGCTAAAGAAGAGATAAGTGCTGCCAAAAAACACGCGGCTCAGATGGAACAAGCGAAACAAAAGTTAATCGAGCAATTAATAGCCAAAGATAACGAATTAGACCATGTTCGTGGCTTATTAGAAGAAAATCAACGACTCGAACAAAGAATCCAAGATTTAGAAAAATCTCTCGAAGATTCCAATAGAGATAGCTGGGGTAATACATTTAACAAGCAAGCCGCGAAGGTAGTTAACAAGAATTTAGAAAAAACTATTGAGCCATTGATGTCAGAAGTTGAGCGTCTAAATAACGTACTTTCTGAAAAAGAGCAGGAATTAACTGAACTTCAAGATACGAGCAGGAAACAGCAGGAAGAATTGCAGCAAAAAATAAATTCAAATTCGATTATTAATGAGTTTGGCGAGATTGGAGAGTACCTGGGATGGAATGGTTGGAGTAGTAAAGGGTATAGAGCGAAAAACGGGATGTTGTATGGAGGGATTCACGCTCTAACTGCTTTTATTTGTGACTTGAAAGTTTCGCATCCGAATTATCAAGAACAGGAAATTCCGTTTTAAACTGCGAACAAATTCTATTTCCGTAAAACCTTGCTTTTAACTAAAAATTAATGGCACTTAGTTTGACATGACAAAATAACCTTTCACAAATAAGTAATATGCAATTATTAAAACAGCCGCAAGCTAATACTAAGAAAATTCCTCGGTGGTTCGCTAAATTTGTCTTGTATCAAACACAAAATGGTGCCAATCAACAAATATTGTTGAAACTGTTAGAACCGATGTCACCAGAAGAATGGTGCATAATTTGGATACCTATTCTTTATCCAGGAATAGAAGTACCAACTCCTGGAAAGCGAAGCCCTCGCGGTTATATGAAAGCTTGTAATGCTACTCTTTCTTACTTAACTGGCTATAATGGAAGAGCTATCGAAGGCTGGTTTTATAGCAGGTCTTATCATTATTCGGTGGGGATTTTATTGCGGTGTTTTGATTTAATCTTGCAAATGAAATAATATCAAATACAGTCAATTGCCTGCATACTATAAGAATAATATATTAAAATCTTGGTAAATCCAATATTGCAGCCTTTTTTAAATACTAACGTTCTTCAATCATATGTTTCCCATCGCGCCATTTATCAGTCTCTTAGACAGGAATTTGGCTTAAAATCTTGCTAATTCTGCCAAGATTTTTTCAACTTTTAGTAATCTTTTTTCTAGCTCTTCAATCTTCTGGGATTCACCCTTGTGAGGAGTCGCTAGATACTGCTTTATGTACTTGATTAATAGTTCTGTTGCTGAAGTGTTATTTTTCCTCGATTTCTTAATAAAAGCGGAATTTAACTCGTCATCGATTCGGATGTTTAATTGACCCATAGCATTTCTCATGCTTGACATATTATATACGGAATATAGTGTATTTTTTTATTTTGTATATTCGATGCGATTGCTTTGCAGATGCCCGCTCGCCGCACCTACGGTGAAAGGTCAAATCGCAACCTTTATTACCTAATTTTATAGATAACTGAACTATTTAATTGAGAATACTTACCCGTGTTCACCTTCCGGAGCGTTGCTCCCCTAAAACTTTTGACAAAATTCTCAACCAACTTACCGAAGTGAAAATTTTGCCCTTCGGTGGAGAAAAGGGAGTATTACTCATGAAGTGGACATCGCTGCATCATCTCCTCAATCCTCACTACTTCACCTTCGGGCGTATAAACCACCCCTTCAGACATTGCAATTACTATTCTTTCCTTCCTCGCCCATTCAAACCAAACACTCACATCGGAAGCTACAGTATTTTTGGGTTTTTCACCGCTTTTACAACTGTTGATAAATAAACCCGTGGGATTATCGCACCATCCTTCATGAATTGCTTCTTTGACACGGGCGATCGCACTACTTACATTATCCCAATACTTCTTAATTACCCCCAAACAAGGGTCTGGATTAATTCGCAATCGCTTCAACTCAGCATAAACTTCTTTTATCTCTAACTTTACAGACTTCTCTGAAGTTGTAAGTACTTCGACTTGCGGCTGAGTAATTTTATCAACACTAGTATCTGGGTTTTGAGTCGAGTTAACTGGTTCTAATTGTTCATCGTAGCGGGGTATTTGGGTTTCTTGTTCTGCTTCATCAACTTTATCTTCCTCAGTAGCAGTATTGTTGTTTTCAGAAAACTTAATTGTAGTTTTATATGTTGGCGGATTATTTGCATATTCACCTGAAATATCTGGCGCATTTGTGTCAATATTTTCGCATTGACTAAACTCTATAGTTTCCATGATATTTTCCAGGTTGAGTCTATATTCAGAAGCAGTATCTTTAGGGAATCGATGAGATGGTTTATCTTCTACCAATCCGTCAAACACCAATTCCCTCATATGCTTACTAATTGTTTCTCGACAGTAGCCAAGAATATCAGCCAGATTCTCAAAAGTGATTCTAACCCAAGAGTTACCGTAATAATGCTTTCCATCTAACCAAGACAGTATGGCTGCTTTGCACTTTTGGCGACGGTTGAATGTGGCAAGAAACTCTTTAAGGATGTTGATTGGGGGATTGATTTGTCCCAATGATGCGGAAGTGAAACTAGTCATTATCTCCTCCTTCATTAAATTGTTTCAATGCCTCACGCTTTGCCACTTCGAGCCTTGCCTGTTCTTCCGGTGATACTTCTCCAACAACAGTTTTTAGTTCCGAATGCTGTTTTTGTTTAACTTGTTGTGTAAGTGCTTCTATAGGAACTGAATCTTCAGTTTTATAGCTAGGTTTAAACCCACGACGACGATATAAAAAACGAAAGTGCCGTTTGTCTTGTGGTGGTAATTCTTCCCATACTTCGGCATCCCATCCAGGCGGTATGTAGTTTGCTTTTGAAGCTGGTAGTAAATTTTGTATTTGGGATTGGAGCAATTGTATTTCTTCTCCTTGTTTCTCAATTATTTGATTCTGCTGCTTAAGTTTTTCAAGGATATTTGAAAGCAGTTTCTTGGTTTTGCAATCCGAGTTCTGCCTCACGAGTAAGGAGCGCAAAATAGGTTTGTGCTTCTGCTATTTCTGGCTTACGTGGGTCGCCATTCATTGCAGTAATATAACAAGCATATCGAGATAGCTTATAATTTTTCAGCACTTCTCTAAATGCCTGAGAGTCCCCTATTCGCGCCATTTGGACGACGTTGGTAAAATGGTCAGATACGTTTGCCCCGGAATTGCGAGCGCTAACTTTTGCTCTTTCTACAGTATCTTTAATTCTCTTCCAAGTTCTATATCCCATCGACGCTAATAAATCTGTCGCCAACCAGTATTCGGTTCCTAATTCATCAATTTGTTTGATTTTGTCAAATGGACTGGTATCGCTTTTACTTAAATTAATCGAATCCATAATTCCTCCGTTGCAAATGCATGAGAAAATAGAGCGACGCTGCTACTACAACTCGCCACTGAGTAAAATTAATTTCTTTCATCGCCAAGATTGAGAACTATCAAGTATTAAGCAGCTACAGAGATGCAACTGTTTAATACTTAATAGAAGAAAATTACTTGTTATCCCAAATAGTAACACATAGTTATCACAATAGATATTGAAGAATAAAAAGCAGTAAACCCGCCTAATGTTTAGCGGGTTTATCTTTAAGCATCTGCTTTAACTGTTCAAGCAATTGCCTGAGAGAATTATTTTCTTCTCTCAGGCGGCGGTTTCCCCCAGCAATACCTCTTCAAGTTTTTCAACTCGTTGTCTTAATTCTAAAATATCGCCACTTTCAGCACTTACTCCAAGATACTGATCGATTAAATCTATAAGAACATCAGTGGCATTTTTACCTTCTGCCTTCACTTTATGGTAGAAAGCATCTTTTTTATCAGGTGAAATTCTAATATTTAGCCTTGACTCAGCCATAATAATTCCCTTTGCTAATTATTCTAGAGTTATTTCAAATTAGCAATTAAGCCACGGGATAACAAGTGTACATACGAATTACAGCTATTTGTTATCCCTCCGTGTTGACAAATGGGATAACAAACATTATTTTAGATAATAAGACAAATACAGCCATGCGTTCGCCTGTCCTGAGAAAACTAGTACGAACACATGGAGGTAAGCCAAACTCCTATAAAGTCAGGCATCTAATTATGACGTATCTATGTACCAAGCAGCAAGCGCTTCATAGTGATAAAAACCAACTAACTATTTCCACAGGCTCAAATGCAATCCCCCAAAGTGATATCACAACAGTAGAAATAAGTTTCTACGACCATGAAATTTACGCTGGTGAAAAACTAATTGCTTGTATTGCTCATGACCATGATGATTTTGCGACTCAACGCTGGGTGGTGATGATAAATAGTGTTGAAGTCCACCGAGCAAATACTTGGGCAAAATGCTACGACTACATCATATGGCATTACAAGCAAGGAACATTGCCTACACAACAGCAAGAAGAAATAGCTGCAACTTGTAATGAAGAAACAGCAGAAGTTACCCCAATATCCAAGTTTGAGTTTGACTTATGCAATGATGTTGCCAAACAGAACTTGGTGAAGCTCGACGAAATTGCTTGTAAATCCTGTAACCATTGGGTAGTGAGAGTCTACGCTCAAAACCAGTTAACACTAAGCTTTGATGGAATATGTCTAAAAGTTGAGTCTTTATGGTTAATAGAAATTTCTCCACTAGAAAGTAATCAAAGCACAAGTATAAGTGAGAGTTGTGAGGAATTATTAGATCAACCCTTCGATGAATTGATTAGCGAAGAATGGGAAAGATTAAAAAAGTACAAACCGATTGCTAAAAAGATTCAGACAGCAGCCTTGTACTAAAACCTATAGAACTAACAGTCATGCTTTTCTGCGGATTCTATAGAACGAATTTCCATTCCATGAAATTAACAATCAACATATCGAAGGTTAATCAAAATGTTCAAGAAAGCCACAAAATCCAACTTGAAAATAAGGCTTGCCTTAAGCGGAGCATCCGGTTCTGGCAAAACATACTCAGCACTTTCAATCGCTTCTAACCTTGGTAATCGCATTGCTCTGATTGACACCGAAAGAGGTAGTGCTTCTAAATACGCTGATTTATTCAATTTTGACACCTGTGAACTTACGAACCATCACCCAGCGAAATACATAGAAGCAATTCGCCAAGCAGAGGATATGGGGTATGACATCATAATTATCGATTCGTTAACTCATGCATGGTTCAGTGAACTAGAGTTAGCAGGTGGTAGATTTGATGGATGGGCAAAAGTCCGCCCTTTGGAGCGTAAATTAATCGATGCGATGATTGGATCAAAATGCCATATAATTGCGACGATGCGAAGCAAAACTGAATGGCTGATTGAAGAAAATCAAAAGAAGGGTAAATCCTCTTATAGTCCCAAGAAAATAGGCACATCACCAATACAGGCAAGCGGAGTAGAATACGAGTTTGATGTCGCCGGAGAGCTTGATTATACGCACATTTTAACCATTAGTAAGAGCCGTTGCCCTGCTGTTACGGATAAAACTTTTCTCAATCCTGGTAAGGAATTGGCGTTTGAATTAAAGTCCTGGTTAGCAACAGAAGAATCACAACCACAAACTATAGAATCTCCTCAAAAATTAGAATCAGCTTGGGTTGCAGATACTCAAGATTTGCGAGTCAAGCAAATTCGTACCTTGCTTGATTATCCCATTGAATTAATTAAAGAATGGCTGCAATCCAATATTGTTCAGCGTCCCCAGTCAACTTGATAGTCACAAAGTTGATGAATTAGTAAAAACGATGTGTCTTGCTTGGGCTTCCCCTCTGTCTGCTCATCCTAAGTACACTGCTGATTCCTACGATAAGAACGTAGTCAGAGCAGTGATTGAAGGTTATTCGGAATTGGAGGCAATTCAAAATTGGATGAAGCAGGTTCAGCAATTTAAGAAGCAAGAGCAGAAGCAAGAAGCTGGAATTTTTTCATCCTTTAGTTGAAAACCTGAAAAATAAGTAAATATTGCTAGACTCTTCCTTCAAAACTTACTTTATGCGAATGCAACATTGATTGTTGCATTCGTAACATTGATTTGTATTTTTTCTAATCGCGTTGCAAATGTATCCAAATCAAATTATTCAGTTATTGCAATCAACACCTTTGGAAGCAAGACAGTTTCTCCGCTACAGTTTTGGCATAGATAAGTTATCTCCCGAAGAGATTTTAGAAGAAGAATTAAATTTTAGCTATGGCACTAAATGCATTAATTTACTTTCAAAACTTTTAGGATTTAGAAAACAAACTATACGAAGTTGGGGCGATAATCCTAACTTTTGGAATATGCCAAAACATTCACAAATTGCTTGTAGTTACGCGCAAATAGCTTTATCTCAACAAGAATTAAAGAGAGTGAGTAATGAAAAATATATTGCCCCAAGAACAACAGCACTGGAATTTATCGAAGAAACTCTTTTAAATGCTTCGTCACCATCACAAAGAATAAAGATATTAACCTCTACTAACTTTCGAGGAAGTTGTCTTAAATTGTTATCGGAAACTTTAGCTATATCAGAGCGGACAGTTTATGAATGGGGACGGGATATTGAGTTCAGTAATATGTCTAAATATCATCAACATACCCTTGCTTATGCGCTTGCTGCATATTGCAAAAGACAAAAATTCAATTTGAATAATAATTTTGTTTTGTATTCTTAGTTTATTTTATTGTCTTTGCGAGTGTTTTAGTAACTGAGGGAAGATTTGACGAAAACGGCAGAATATAAGATACGGATAATCACTATTTTCTACATTCATAAATAGTTTTATAAACTCATACCTGTTACCTTCAAATCAGGGTAGCGGCTTTTTAATGAAGGTGCAATCGTAAGTAGTTAGTCGGCAGTCGTAACCCCGTAAATTAATTTAGGGTTTTGGTAATGCTGTTTTTATCTACATAAAAATAACTGACAAAAAAGTTTACACAATTGTTTGGGAAAATTACTATTTAACGAAAACCAGAAAGTTTGATTATATTTTGAAATTTAACTTGTAACGCTTCTGATTCTATGTCTATATAGACTGTGTAAAGAACAGCGACTTAAGCTCAACTTTAATTTATCTCAAGTTGAATTGAAACGACAAGGCTTGTTAAGAAAAATCTACTTTACAAGCACTATCGTCAAACAATAACTGAATAAATATTTGTTTCAAGTAGTAATTAAACTGGATGATGGTATGTGATGACAATGTTATATATACCCAGAAAAGCCTTGCCCAAAGATATGGAATAACTATCTCAGCTTTGCAACAGTGGTATCCCTATGCCGGGATAGTAAAACCCAAGAAGCGAGGAGGATACTTTGATTTAGATGCTGTTCAAACTGCCGACTTTTTTTACGTAGCCACTAAGATAAGACGATTAACCAGAGACGAATATCTAGAAAGAGTAATTCCTTCTGGTGGTTTAGATGAATTTATGCGTCAAAATAACGGACTAAGCCTGTACGATTTTTTGACGAAACATATTTCTGAAGATGAAAAACAAGACCCAATTGTTAAATCTGTTATTAGGAGGATTGAGAGATATGAAACACATCAACAAAGTAGCTCAAACTTTGCAAACTACACCTGAAATAGTAATTAAGGTATGTAAAAAACTAAGCTTAGTTGTAAATAAAGATAGTACTATCAAGCCGGAAGTAGAGCGACAATTAGTTCAATTAAAAGAAGTAGCTGCTGCTGAAAATATGTCATTAGAAGAAGCCGCTAACCATTTATTGGAAATGCGCCAAGAACGCTCCAGTTCTAATAACGAACACACATTTGATGAAAACCAATATATCCAACAAAGATTTGGCGTAAATCCCGAAGAATCTGAATCTAATAGCTTCGTTAAAGTGTTGCATTCGGATGTTAAAAGAGGAAAGCAACTGGCAACATTACGACATAAAGTAGTTCTCGAAACTTCTACTTTGATGTTAGAAGATATGTTATTTAACGGTGTCCAATAACCAACAACAGAATTAGAAGAAGTACAAGGTCGAGTTTACAAGCGTATCGACGATGATTTTTTCGGCAAAGTCAATTGGGGAGAGGAGCCGCATCCGTCGTTGGAAATGCAGCCTCAACAATTGAAATCAGTGTCGAAGACAAAATCCTTGCCCGAGAAGTCATAACCTTGATGATGCCGTCAATAGAATCTTACCTTGGCGAGCAATCCCGACAACTTAGGATTGTAGCGATGCAGGGTATGGGAATTGTATTTTTGGGTAGCTTTTCGGGGATGGTAACGGGATTGGTCTTATCTCCTCCACAGCAGACGAACATACCAAAGGTAATTTACGGTTCTTTATTTGGTGGCTTAGTTGGAATTTCTGTTGCACTTACTTTGATTTTGAAGATAACCAGGGAGTTTAGTATTCATGAGAGCGATTAAAGATTTTTTCATTAATATCGGTGGTGGAATATTGACCGGATGCGGTATTAGCGGATTTATCGGTCACGCAATGGGAGTCGGTGCAGCCCTTGCAATTAATCCTTTGCTATTGCTCATGGGCGCGGTTTTTGGCGGCGCATGGGTGTGTATACTGCGTTCGACTTTTGTAAGTTATTCAAGGGAACCTTTGTACGTGATAGTTGATAACAGTTAATAGCCATGCAGTTACTTCCTAAAAGGGATAAATTTAATTCGAGTAATACGAGTGCGAATGATATACCCAAACTCAAAAAGCGCAGTCGAAAAATCGACATAGTGTTGTGGGTTTGTTGTGCAACGGTTGGATTGGGTTCGGTGTTGGCAGCCGCTGCAATTATCATAGGTAGACGAGGTGAAGTACCATCCACTGTTTCTGCTATTACTCGCGCTAAAGAAATAACAGATTCCCGACGGCGTATTTATATCGAGAAGTTGACTCGCACCGACTTCAATCCCGACGAGTTACAAAACTTCAGTGTTGATGGAAGTGTTACTCTAACGGGTTGGCGGCAACTAGCTGCGGCACAATGGTCGGGAGAAATAGTGCAAAATATTAACAACCAGCAGAGTAATGAAAATTCACCCTTCTTTAGGCTGCATCATATAGCAGCATTAGCGATCACAAAACTTGATACGATGGATGCTTTGATTGAAGTAGCAGCCGGAAACAATAGTTTTACCTACAGCTATATCAAGACAGATGGTACTAAAGTTGAGCAAAAGTTAAGTACGGGTGGTGCTGCGGTATTGCTTTTAGGTAAGTTAGAGGCTATTGACTATGCCGAGAATTTACAGAATCGTCCGATAGTGGATTTGAATCAAATGGTAACGCAAATCCAGACGGTACAAGAGCCATACGCTCTATCCCAAGCGAACTATTTGCGGGTTCAGGGCTATAAAGACCCCGTGCGGCAGTTATCAGAAGTACCAATAATACGTCAGAGTATAGCTGAATCATTGCGTAAGAGAAAGCTGAAACTAGAGCAGTTGAAAAAATCCAAACAAGGAGTTGATTAATGTGTATGTCAAATTTATTGGCGCGGGTGTATGCTTTTTGCTCTCATTATTTAACGTATTGGGAGCGGTGCGGCAGATTCCGGTGAAGACTACTAATGGTAATTCTTCGCGTCCTACTGTCACTCAGATGAAACCTCCGGGAACTAGCTTGCATTGGTTGTCGGGTGGAGTCTTTTTTGCAGCAAGTATCAGTTTAATTGCCTGGGCTATTTGGGAATATAACTCCAATATCGACCTCGGTGTTGATTCCACTGAGGCTCCTGCACCTGTTGTGCCACCGATGCCCGACACCGATACCCAAATGCCCCAATTTTTAGATGAAGGTGCAATCCAATCACAGCAATTTGAGGGTGTTAAACCCGAATTTCAAAACTTAGTTCCGTTTCGTCGCCCTACTGCCGATGGTAGCGTGCCGATAACCCCCGAACAATTCAAAAATGCGTGCGACTTGTTAGAACTAGGAGCCAAGCGGTCGGCAGATTACCGACGCAAGCCGGGGTATGAGTTCTGGAGTATGCGGGGTAAAATCCTCAAAATACTTTAACTGTTTCAAAGATGTGGGTGAAAGTCCCACCCGTCCGGGATGACGTGACTCCCTATCTGACCACACCGAGCGGCAACGACCGTAACCGTAGAGTGAAGCTGGTGACAGGGCACAATCAGAAGTAAAGCAGGTAACTACACTGGTGCTAATGGGGATGAAATATGGGTAAACAGGTTCTAGAAAAGTGTCTTATGAATAAGCCATAACCTGGTCAACAAATATGGACTTCAACATCGTTTATTCCCGCAATCTTATTGCATTTGAGAATTGCAATCCTGGGAAGATGTTAGGCAAAATGAACCGCCCTAAGTTTCATAAAAGCTTTCAAATGAAGGTATCTTTGTTACGGAACAAGAAAAAACACTATACAGGTCTAGGGAAAGGTCGAACCCCTGGTAAGCTAGGTTGAACTTAATTCCTGATAGTGGGTAGGATGTTAGCGGAAACTGCTAACGGGTATTCAGAAAATATTCAAAGGAAGAGAGCATGGTTAGACATACCCCCCTGGGAAATGAACTTTGGAAAGGGTTACCTTGGAAGAAATTTCGTAAAAACCTATTCCGCCTACAACGGAGAATATTTAAAGCTGTTAGAGAAGGTGACATGGCGAAAGTCCGAAATCTTCAGAAGCTAATCTTGAAATCCACGTCAGCAAAGCTGTTAGCAATTAGACAAATAACGCAATTAAATAAAGGCAAGAGAACTGCCGGAGTGGATGGGAGAAAAACACTGAATTTCATCCAAAGGTTCCAAACACTTTTTCAATTAGGAAACATAAATAAATGGATACCACAGGAATTAAGGAGGATTCCTATACGGAAAAAGAATGGAAAAGTTAGAATTTTAAGTGTTCCAACTATAACCGATAGAATCTGGCAATGCTTAATAAAATTCGCCTTGGAACCCGCCCACGAAGCAACCTTTCATGCCAATAGTTATGGGTTCAGAACAGGTAGAAGCGCCCACGATGCCCAGAAGATGGTCTTCCAAAGATTAAATTCGAGAGTCAAGGGATATGATAAGAGAATAATTGAACTCGATATCAAAAAATGCTTCGACCGCACAAGTCATGAAACAATCATGACTCAACTAATTGCCACATCCGGAATAAAACAGGGAATATTCAGATCACTTAAAGCCGGAACATTCCCGGAATTCCCTGAGCAAGGATGCCCGCAAGGAGGAGTTTTTAGCCCATTACTTGCTAACATTGCTTTAAACGGTACACAATAGCATACGATATGCGGATGACATGGTGTTGTTTCTTAAGCCAAATGAGGACGCAGGAAAAATACTTCAAAAAGTTAAGACATTCTTGGCCCAAAGAGGTATGCAAATTAGTGAAGAAAAGACAAAGATAAGGCCATCGACAACAGGATTCAACTTTCTAGGTTGGAACTTTAAAGTCCAGAAAAACGGTAAGTTTAGAAGCACTCCATCGAAGGAGAACTTTGAAGCTATGCGTGAGAAAGTAAAATTCATAGTCAACAACTCTAATTATGGGGCTGAAGTAAAAGCACAAAAGCTGGCACCTATTATACGAGGATGGAGAAACTACCACCGCTTCTGCAACATGAATAACGTGAGAGATTCCTTATGGTTCATAGCCAAAAGAACTTTTCGAGTATTCAACAAGCAGAAAAAGCTTAACCGATATCAAGCCGAATCGCTAGTAAAGAAAGCTTTCCCATCGGTTAAATGGGCAGAAAGTAAATTTGTCAATGTAAAAGGTGAGAAATCGCCTTACGACGGAGACATAGTTTATTGGAGTCAACGGGAATCCAAACTGTATGACGGAATTTCAGCCAAGCTTCTCAAGAAGCAAAACCATACATGTGCTAGATGTGGGATGAAGTTTCTCCCAGGAGAAGATGTTCACCTACATCACATAGATGGAAACCACGATAACTGGAAACCAAAGAACTTAGAAATGGTTCACCAGTCGTGTCACCAGTATACGCACATGAGCAAAGCGAAAGCTCAGAATATCTAGGAGCCGGATGCGGCTAAAGTCGCACGTCCGGATCTGAAGGAGAGGTGCGGAGCGTAATAGCTCTCATCGACTCTAACTTTAGAAGACGATGTTTGGTCTGATTAAAGAGGTAAATTATGGCAAATAATAGACGTAGAGATTTTGGTGTTGACTATTCTCAACCCGGTCAATTAGCGACACAACAACAATTAGCGCAAATGTTACATAACGCTCAACAACAGCAATATCCGACTCAACAACCAACTACTATTAACGTCGAGCCGACTTCAATACACCGCGAACAAGGTATTAGCGTACATCACGTAAATTCTCAGAATAAACCGGCGGTTAATCGAGTGCCAGAGATTTATGTCCCCGTAACAGATTATTGGAAAGCTCATAGATTCCATCCTCACAACAATTTACGTTACTTTTGGTATATCTTCTATTGGCTCAAAGATGCGATTTCATCCCCCGTAGGTATTGCCATTGTGATGTTGTGGTTGGGCATTGGTGGAATTAATTTCTTGCTAAATGGTAATTATTCTGGTCCTGGTTACGTACAGAATAAAGAAATTAAACTAACACCGGAAAATGTACCTAATTTAACTCCGGTTGTCGATTTGGTGGATTGATGTTTGTCCGCATAACCTTTTGGTTGGTGCTATGTTTGTTCGTAGCAGATATAGCCCAACCTGGATACTTAAAGTTTTGGCAACCTAAGATTACCTTGACCAATATCGATATCAGGTTGCCAAGACTAAATAATAAAGAAACTAGTCCAACAGTATCCCCTCCGCAACCTTCTTCTTGCCCCCTGCCTGATAATGACTTAGAAGTAGTTATTCGAGCTAGATTTGGCTGCCACAATGCGACTTCTAATTGATTTTAGTACTACCGAAACGAATAAAAGAGATGCATCAATAGTAAAACCAATTTCTCCTAATTGGAAATATGGTTTTTCTACGTTGGTTCTATGTACGGCGATCGCACTTCCTCAATTTTCTGGATGGGTTGAGTCCCAACTCCCAATTCGATTACTCCAACGACTCGCAAAAACTACGAACAACGTGACCAAATCACAAAGTACAGCTTTTCCCACAATAAAAGGTTCACCTATGACCAGTGGTTTTGGTTGGAGAATTCATCCCCTTACTGGAAAACGTCAATTTCATTCTGGTCTTGATTTTGGTGCTTCCAAAGGTTCTCCAATTTATGCTTTTGAAGCAGGTAAGGTCGAGTTTGCTGGCTCCAAAGGTGGTTATGGTAAAGCTGTTATTATCAATCACGGTGCCCGAAAGTCAACCCTTTACGGTCATGCGAAGGCGCTTTCTGTAAGAAAAGGAGAAAGAGTTGCAACAGGACAAATGATTGGGGAGGTCGGAAGTACGGGATTTTCCACCGGACCGCATTTACATTTTGAGGTGAGGCTAAATAATAAGCCAGTAAACCCGCGTCCCTATCTACAGCAACGCGGGAGATAAAAAATGATTCGCCCCTATCACCTCACAATCTTGTCTTTACTAATTCTATCTTCCCCTTTATTTGGATTATCAATCAATCAAGGTTTCAGCTACATAGATAGGAATAATGCTGAAAAACTGTTTGCTAATATTGAAAGTCCCGGTAATCTTGCTATCTGCCGCGCTGAAGGAAATTGTGACAAAAATGGTCAATTTACCTCATTATATTATGGTCACATTGACCCATCAAAAATAGGAGGTAAGCGAGTATTAAATCAAGGATTTTGTAGCGACTACGGTAAAAGTAAAGCGGGTGATATTGATGGTGCAAATCGCGGCTGTTTGCGTCGAATAAAATCTCGTTTACCGCGATTAACTAAATTATTTCAACAGCATAATATTGATGTAAATGAACATACTGCTGCCTATATTAATGCCGTAGATTTATGGAATCAAGCTGCACCTAAAGTTAGCGATAATTTTCCTCAAATTTATGCAAATAATATATCTTTTGGATTATCTATTGATGATGCTATTCGTCGCTCCCGAATTGATGCATTCAATTTAAGCGCGTCCGGCTTGTTTAATATTTGTAGCAGAGAACCATATTACATCTCAAGACTTGCTGCTTATCGTCAAAATTCAACACAATGGAAGCGTGGATGCATTGACATTGACCAAAACCGCAGACGATTGGCAATCAATGAAATATTAACTCATCGGGGAGTAATTTAGTAATGGAACTCGATAATTTTATATATAAAGCTATTGTTCATGCTCGTGATGGGGGAATGGGTAAAGATGAAATATTAGAAACAACTAAAGAAAATTTACCTGATAGTTTACACGACAATGCGATTGCTATTGTTAATAATTTAGATTTTGATGTTAAGCAATGAGAGCCTTATTTTTCCCATTTGTCGGAATTATTCAACTATATCTTTTATTTAGTAAATCAAAATAAGAAGGATGAAGCAATATTAAATCAATTATCAAATAGCTGCAACTTGGAGCAATTCGAGTTTGTTAAATACGCACTGCGTTATATCAATATCAATCGCATTCCTTCTGCATGGGAACTAGATAACGTACATAGCGAACTAGTCGAGCTTGATGTTGATGAACTAATAAAAAGATGCGAAACTCTTAAAAACTTTGCATATAAGGAAGTTGCATATCGGATAATACTGCAACATCTTTACACGGCATTTTGTGAGAATAAACCGATTAAGTGGTTCATTGATATTGCCCGCTCAACTACTGATGAAACGATTATAAAATATTGCGATCGCGCAGCTGTAATGATATCTAAAGCTCAAGGTGTGGAGCCAATTAACGCATTGGAATCAGCGAAAACAGATATTGAACAAACAAGCATATCAACAACTGAGTCCGGAAAGCTGATTATAGATACCCTAGCTGAATTTAAGATAGCAGCAGAATATATTGACGCACAATGCGGTCCCACATTTAACCGCATCAAAATCAAACTTGGTAAAGGAGTTTCATTTAAGAAAATCCAAGATTTTGGTAACGACTTTGTGCAGCAGCTCGGAGACACTTTAAATATGGATACTGCACCAATGGTGTCCGTTGTTCCTGGTGGTGCTGCTATTGATGTCCCTCGCAGCGATAGAGAAATTGTTTATTTCAAAAATTATGCTGATTTTTCATTACCTATAGATATACATAATGTTGTGATTCCCGGTGGTGTTGGTGTTGATGGAAAATACGTGGATATTCCCCTCTCAGATGAAAACGTGACTCATATCCTTGGTGGTGGAAGAACTCGTGGGGGTAAGTCGCAATTTGAGAAAGCAGCAATACTTTATCTGGCGCGTCGTTATCCCCCGTCAGTAGTCAAGCTAGCTTTATCCGATGTTAAACGAGTGACTTTTAGCAAATTTTCTAAGTTACCCCATCTAATTGCACCCGTAGCAAAGGATGCAGCTTCGAGTGCAGAATTATTTAGTTTGTTAGTACAGCAAATGGAAGCCCGGTATCGGGAGTTTGAGAAAGTCGGTTGTGAGACGATAGCCGAATTTAACCGCAAGCATTACCCCGAATTGATTATGCCTCGGATAGCAAGTTTTACAGACGAATGTACCACACAAAGATGAAATATGCTGTAAAGCATTATGCTAATACTACAAATTGGGGAATCATATCCAGCTATGGTCACAAAAAAACTAATAGATGGGTAGGAGAAGGGGAAGGAGTAGAACTCGCTTCTATATGCTTTAAGGAAAATAGAATTAATTTTAAACAATGAATAGGCAATTCTGGTGATAAGAGCAAGTTCGATTCTTACTATTGCTATTGGAAGTTTTTATATGCCGAATTCGAACTAATTGCTATTTAAAATCTTGCATTTTTAGTAGATAGTAGGTTTAACAAAAAGCTTTCAATATCCTGCGTTGTGCGGGGCTAAGTAATTAGTTTAAACACAATGTATGGAGGTTTATGATGTTACGAAGAAGATTATCGAAGTTAACAAGTGTTCTATCAGATGTTAACTGTGTAATTGGGGGGTTATCTTTTCTTGCTGTATTTACTGGTTCGTTAGCTGCCATAATTGGTGTTGGAGGATATTCTTTAGAAAAGCTTGGCGTTCTTAAAGAAGAAGATACTTGGGAACAAGCTTGGGCTTTTGCTATTGTTTCTTCCACTGTCGGTTTAGCAGGTACTAGCGTTGCAGCTACAACGGGAGCATTTTTAAGTCGCCGGAACATACAAGCAGAAGATAATAAATGTACAGAAGCATCTAATAATCTTGATTCATCTACAAGCTTCAAGTTAGGTGCGGCTCGTTCTAACTAAGAGCTTCTAGAAACTAGAAGGGTAAGAGTTAGGTAGATTCGCGGGGAACACCCCAAAATCTATAATCGTTTCAAAGATGTGAGTGAAAAACTCACCCGTCAGGGATGACGTGACTCCCTATCTGCCCACACCGAGTAGTGACAACCATCCTACAGAGTGAAGCTGGGAACAGGGCGCAATCAGTTGTAAAACAAGCAGGTAACAACACTGGCGCTAATGGGGGGAGAATATGAGTAAAAAGATTCTAGAAAAGTGTCTCAGAAGCAAGCCATAACCTGAATAAAAGAATATGGACTTCAGTATCGTAACTCCCGCATCATTATCTAACTGATAGATGCAATTCCCTGGGAAGATACTAGGCAAAGTGAATCGCTCTAAGTTCTCATAATATCTTTGTTACGGAACGAGTAAAAACGCTGTCTAAGGTCTGAAGCGTAGTCGAAACTTCAGTAAGCCAGGTTGGGACGAATCCCTTACAGCGGGTAGGATGACAGCGGAAACTGCTGTCGGGTATTCGGAAAATATTCAATGGAGCAGAGCATGATTAGACACAGTGGCAACGCTAGTGAATCTTGGAAAAAGTTACCTTGGAAGAAATTCCGTAAGAACTTATTCCGCCTACAAAAGAGAATATTCAAAGCTATTAGAGTTGGCAACATAGCTCAAGCCAAGTCACTTCAAAAGCTAGTTCTGAAATCGACATCGGCTAAGTTGTTAGCAATCCGGCAGGTTACGCAACTAAATAAAGGACGTAAAACTGCGGGTATTGACGGTAAGAAGTCCTTAAACTTCAAAGAAAGATTTGAACTTTATAGACTACTTTCACAGGTTAACAATTGGAAACACCAAGGACTAAGGGAAGTACCGATTCCCAAAAAGAACGGAAAAACCAGAATACTTAAGGTACCAACAATTCAAGATCGAGCATGGCAATGTTTAATTAAATACGCTCTAGAACCTGCCCATGAAGCTACTTTCCACGCGAGAAGCTACGGCTTCAGAACAGGACGCTCGGCTCATGACGCACAAAAGATTATTTTTCTCAATCTTAAATCTGACCGAGATGGGAAGAATAAAAAAGTAATCGAATTAGACATCAAAAAATGCTTTGATCGAATTAGCCACAAGTCAATAATGGACGAGGTGATAATACCCAAAGGAGCAAAACTAGGAATATTCCGCTGCCTTAAAGCCGGAATAAACCCAGAATTTCCCGAACAAGGAACTCCCCAAGGTGGAATCGTGAGTCCACTGCTAGCAAATATAGCATTAAACGGAATTGAGGATATACACTCCAGCGTTCGCTATGCCGACGACATGATTATATTCTTAAAACCGGGTGAAGATGAAGTAACAATACTAGAAAAAATATCTCAGTTCCTTAAAGAACGAGATATGGAACTAAGCCAAGAAAAAACTAAAGTAACAGCTACGACAGATGGATTTGACTTTCTGGGCTGGAGATTTTCAGTACAGAAAAACGGAAAATTTAGAAGCACTCCCTCAGAGGATAACTTCAAAGCTTTCCGCGACAAAGTTAAATTCATAGTTAATAACTCTAATTATGGGGCTGAAACAAAGGTCACGAAACTAGCTCCCATCGTAAGAGGCTGGCGTAATTATCACAAATACTGTGACATGAATAACACCAGACACTCACTGTGGTTCATTAGCTACAGAACATTTAAAGTCTTTTTGAAACAAAAGAAAATTAGCAGATACAAGGCACAAGCACTAGTCAAGAAAGCTTTTCCTGCTGTTAAATTCACCCAGAATAAATTCGTCAACGTCAAAGGAACAAAATCCCCATACGACGGTGATGTGACTTACTGGAGTCAAAGAGAATCTAAACTTTATGACGGGAAATCAGCCAAGCTTCTCAAGAAGCAAAACCATACTTGTACTCATTGCGGTATGAAGTTCTTACCAGGTGAAGATATTCAACTCCACCATAAGGATGGAAACCACGATAACTGGAAAGACAACAATCTCGAAGTCATCCACCAATCGTGCCACCAATATAAGCACATGAGCAAAGAGCCTCAAATTATTGAATTGCAGAATAAAACCTGGTTTTTCAAGAAAGAGGACTCAAAGGATATCTAGGAGCCGAGTGCCGGGAAACTGGCACGCTCGGTTCTGAAGGAGAGGTGCCCCGGATAATACCGGGCATCGACTCTAACCAATGACTCGCGATATGTTTGTGATGTGTCGCGATAATGATAAGGAGGAAGAAAATAAACCATTAGTTTACACATATTATTTTGTGGAAATCAAAGGTAATCCATCGATTAGCGGATTGATGGTATCAAGAATGCAATCAAATTCAATCGCTGTATGCGACTGCATTTCTCTAGAAGATGAAGAAAGACTAATGCTAATCCATGAAAATCCTGGGGAAAGTCCCAGGTTAATTGGAAAAACCTTTTCTAGCTATCAACCATTACCGACAGAAGCGTTACGCGAACACTTGGATATTTACAATCCATACCTATATGCACTTCAAAGCAAAGACTTTGAACCATGCAATTTAGAATCTTGCAAAGGCTGTCAGCATTTGCACGGCAAGGATAGGATAGTTTGTGGGATATATGCTTATGGATGGAATGGTATTGACTGCCCAGATAAGGTTTGGGATAAAAGAAGTGCAATTCGTAGGTTTGAAGACGAAGCTGCTATCGCATCCTTGTCCGAAGGACTCAATGAATGGAAAATCTTTAAATATGACTATTTAATTAGTCTCTTTCATCCAAAAACATACCGCCAATTTAGCTTTGATTTTGATGGTAAGCTTCTTTCTTATTCCAAAACGCTAGATGGGCTTGAAGAAGGCAATATTGTTGATTACGTCTACTTCTTACGTCGCTCTCGACAATTTCAGTATGATTATTCACATGCTGATTTTATCGAACAAGCAAGTTTCTTTCTTGACGAAGTAGATGCAATAATTAGTGTGGATGACTTTAAGATATTTGTAAAAGAGAAAGACTCAAATGTTGTCCATACTTTTTTACATAATGGCGAACCATTTTTTGCCCTGAACCCTGCTTGTCCTCCAAAGCTTAAAGACAACTACAATTTATCTACGTTAATTGACTATTTATATAATGACGTGGATGAATTGGATTCTTAGCTTGAATTTTCTGATTGAATCTTTTAAAACCTCCACCTTTAATTTCTAATTATTAGTGGCGGTACGGAACTACTCAGTACGGGGGATTTTCCCCCACTACTGGGTAGTAATCGATAACCGCTACCCAATTGTTATTAATTAAAGGAAATCGCAATGTTTACAACCCAATTTGTTACAACTCCCGAAATTGTTTGTACTATCAACGATTTATTGTTTCCCCTCTTCTTGTTTTGTTTGATATTTGGGTTTTTATGCTATTTAACTTACGATTATGAACAACATCATAAATCCTCCGAAATTGATAGCAAGTCCGATTGCGTTGAAGTGACTAAAATGCAATCTGAATCGAAAATAATTCAAGTAATAAAAGAAGAAGCAATGACAATTGTGGAGAAGGATAAGCAAGCTAAGTTGTTAATTGATTTGGGTATCCGAAACCTACGCTTGTTTTGTAAGCAACAGCAAATTAAAGGTTATTCCACTGCTTATAAAAGAGGAAAGATGAAAGGTTTAGCTGAGTTTTTGCTTAGTCAAGGATACTTTTATTCGGATATTGCAATTGCGTTGAAATAAACGATTTTTAAATTAGCCCCGTAAGACGAAGGATAAATTTAATGCATCAACTATTCAAATTTCCGATTATTCATTGGATTTCAATCAAGATGCCTTCATATTATACTGAATATAAAAAGCTAAGTGCCCAATATTATCGCTATAATGCTTACAGATAGAGCATTTCACCATATTATCTGAAATGATAATGTGGTAATACAACACTCATAAAACCACTATTACTTACCTAGACAATTATGCTCGTGGCAGATAAAAAATTAAATGAAAATCAATACGGCAATTTGCCGTACATCATATTTAATTTTGCATTCATTTTTACACTTCCCTAAGATGCTGTAATAATTCTTCCTAAATATTTGAGTATTTTTAAAACTTCGTTCAAATTATTTCGATACTGTGACCCTAGTTGAAAATAAATCAGAAACACCATACTGTTTACCTAAAGCTTTGACAAACAAATGACTGCTACCATTCGTTATCATTCCGTACAGGGGCTGTTCTGGTTTTGGATGAGCCGCCATATAAGCTAGTGTCTGAGGAATTGCTAACTCCAAATCAAAGGTTGTCTTCTTTGATTCAATTAGTACAATCCACAATTTACCCTGTAAAACTAAAGCATCAATACGTCCTCGTAAAATTTCTTCGTTATCTCCTAATGCTTCAATTTCCACAGATACTTCGGTTTTAAATCTGTAAGGTGACTGATAGAAACCTGCAAGTTCTAGTAGCGGTGAAAGCACCACCATTTTAATAGTTTCTTCTAAAAGGCTTCCATCCGAAATTTGATAAAGATAATTTTGTCGAACTTGTTCTAATCTTATTTCTTCTGCTTCACTTAATTGAGGTAAATCTGCCATCCATTCATTAAAAAACTGGCTTTCATCGCTAAGTTTTAAACCCAGTTTCTCTTCAACTTGACGAAGAGTAGTAATTTTTTCTGCAATAGCTATATTAGTTGTCATATTTATGTTTCAACTGCTTATTATTTATTGAATTGAAATTTTTTACCGTCTTTGAATAACTTAAAACTCCGGCACAAATAATTCCTTACTTGCTCCAGCATAATGCTCGTAAATCATCTTAGGACTCGTCCCAACTAACTTCGCTACATCCTTTGCATCAAGCATCTTGGTTCTTCCATCTGGGGTAGGAATTGGTGTTTCTAAGGCTGCTGTAATAAAAGTATGCCTGGTTTGATAAAGTTTACGATACTCTATGGTGCCATTTAATTCTTGAAGCACAGAACGCCATACTCTATTCGTAAGGTTATGGACATCAATCCATTTACCTTTGGGAGAAGGAAATACTTTAGTCTCACCAGTAGCACCTTCTGGTTTGATTGACTCTAGAAGTGCTGCGAGTTTCTTGTTTGCTGGAAACGAACGTTTTTTCTGAGTCTTCAATCCTTTTTTACATACCAGTCCGTTTTCTGCTTCAACTACCGCTTGTTCAAATCGTATTGTTCTGAAGTCATCTGAAATATGCTTCCATTGCAAAGCAACAGCTTCAGATGGCGAGCAATTTTAGTATAATCCTTTGCCAAAGTACTCGGCGATAGGCTAGAACGCTTAAAATCAGTATATTTCTCCCACAACTTCACCAATGTTGGTTGAGACGCAGATGGTGTAGAAGATGGTGTAAATGGTGTAATTTCTCCTGAATCGACTTGTGACTTGTATTTATCCAAATCCTTGGGGTCAAACCGCTCAAACAAAATATCTTTTTCAATTTCCGAAGCCTTTAATTTAGCTAACTTCCGATGATGCGGCGTATCGGGATAGCCAGTAGAAATATAATACCGCTTGCGGGCAAAGTGAAATCTTAGCTGCAAACGACCATTAGAAAGAATTACCGATACAGAACCTTTAGAAGCCCTGCCAGTTGGTGTTTTAGAAGCCATGAATTAAGAAGGTGTAATCTACCTTCTAGTTTACACAAGGATTACACCATCTTTACACCATTTTTTTATCCAAATCGACCTAAAGATATCCAATAATTTGATTACACCTTCTTTAAGTCGTCCTCCGAAACCCTTGCTCCACAGGTGAGAACGTCGGAATTTCGGTAATGCCAGGAACGAGACTTGAACTCGTGACACGAGGATTTTCAGTCTGACTTCAACCACATAAACACAGTACTTTCACCCTTTTCATACCCTATTACCCCCAATTTACCCCCATTTCTACTGACACGGGGACTAACGGCAAAATTAGTCCTCCCTCTAGATTCGTATGACTGTTCGGACTAACAATAAAGGCAGTCCCCCTTCTGGATGTTTTTATAAATTGAAAACACCTTGATATTTACTTGAAATGAGTGCGAAATTAAAAGTGTTAATCCCCGAAGTTTTCAGCTATTAATTTGGTGGGTAAATAGAGTTTAGTGGGGTACTGTTTAAACTGCTCAAAACCATATTTTTGGTAAAATCTGACTGCATTCTCATCTATTGCTTCTACTACAACAGCTAGCGATGCAACCTGCGAGGTAGCATCTAAAATCCTTTTAAGAGCATCAATTAAAACCAACTCACCGATACCTTTACCTTGATGACTCTGCGAGACAGCAAGACGACCCTAGTAAAGTAGCAGGAAGTAAAGGATAACGCGGTACAGTTTTTGCAAAATCCTCATTTAAATTAGAAGCATCCACTGTATAGGAAGAAAGCGTGTAGTAAGCAATAATATCAATGTTCGGGGAATCAATTAATACAAAAACTGTAGAAACTTTTTTCTTAAGCTCCTGAGATGCGCCTTTACGAATATAATTGTCTAAACTATCATTTCCGCTAATAAACGCCGAACGGTTATGCCTCTTTTTATCAAGCAATTCAATCGTTAATGCCATTGTTTTCCATTACTTGCTTGTAACGTGAAGTTGCTTCTCGCAAAGCATCCGAGGGCTTGGGTGGATTTAAAATTGCTTCAACAAAAGCTTCTGCATCCTCTGTACTCAATTTTAAAGTTTGTTGCTGTTCGATAACTTTACACGCAGCTGCTTGAACGCTGGCTATGACGAAATCCGTTAAGGTTACTCCTTGTAAATCAGCGGCTTTCTGCCATAAAGCTTTGATTTCTGGATTCACGCGAGCTTCTAAACGAGCCATTGATTTCGGAACGTTAGTGTTGCTCATAGATTATATGTAAATAACTAACTTTTATATTATATACGGCAAATTGCCGTATTTGTAAAAGTAGATTTTTTATCTGTTACGAGCATAACCGTCTAGCTCGCGGTGATAGCGGTTTTATAAATGTTATCTTGCCACATTTTTAATGATGAATTAATACGTTAACCATGAAAGTTACACTAGAAGATGCTCCAATCATCAAAAATATAGAACCACTAGAACTGAGGAATTATTTGCAATCTCACGGTTGGTATGAAGATGGACAATTTCTTGATAATGCTACAATTTGGCACAAGCAAGTAGCAGAAGAAGGTGTTCACCGTAGGTGCGGCTTATTTGAAATCTTGCTTCCAAATACAAAAAATGTAAGAGATTATATTCCAAGAATTCGTGAAGCTATTGAAATGCTAGCAGCTTCAGAAAATCTTTCTCAACTTGAAATTTTAAGCGATTTTATTAATAATTATCCGAATTTAAAACTACAAGGTTTTGTCACACAAATTGCAACTCCTCACGAATATAAATTAAGCGGTGAAATTACAATTGTTTGTCCAGTATTTGATCAATTACACAAAATAAGAACTGAACTTAAAGACCATAATTATATTTTGGCAATCAAAGCTTATCAAGAAAGACTACCTATTGTTTGTGTGGGAGATTTATCAAAAGAAAGTAATATTTTTGTTTTGAAAAGTCCCCGTGGTTTTCAAATTGAGAATATTTGAATTTTTTCTAATTAATTAGGGCTTGCTGAATCAAATTCAAGATATCGTTTCCACGTTATGCAAACAGAACCTCAGAATTAATATGATGGCGGTTTAAAAAACAACGAACTGAGCATTGTAGCCGGAAGTAAGTGGCATCTTGCCACATTATCTAAAATGATAATGTGGTTAAAAGCTTTCGCTGCAATGGTTACAGCTTTAACCTTAATAATGTGGAGAACTATTTTTCGCTATTCATGTTTTCTAACTGAATCGCTCTTATTATCGCTTGTTTCAATATTACTCAAATGAGCGTTTTTTCGCGTCTAAGCAAAATATTCTAAATTAACTTGGCTATCAACGGAACTATAATTCTGCAATTTATTAAGTGATAACACTTATGTAAATAGTTTTATTATTAACAAAATAGTTAAAGGTAAATTTTTATTACATTTTAATAATTTTGTTTAAGTAGTTACTATTTATCCATTGTTTTACGAAGCTAAGTTAATAATTGCTTATTTTAATGCAATGGATAGATTTCGGATACCCAAATCAATTAATAACTTTGCTCACTTCTTCTATTGCTTGAATTATTTCCGAAAGAATCAATAATTATATAGGTGCTCTAAAACTGCCACTATGTCTCGTCCAGCTTTTTCCATTTTGGCTCAACAATATCTCTCGGTTCTACTCAATGATTTTGGAACTGTTTACCTAAACGAAACCAATACCCCGAGTGCCTTCCTTGAAAGTTTTTAAGCTTCCGTCTCGATTTAACTGGGGAACTGAGTATTTGAAGGAAATTACTCAAGGTAAAAATCAGGTGATGGTTAGTCCAGAAGTGATTGGAGAAGCGGAACTCGTAGATATTTTGTTTGAACCCAACTCCCAAAAATCTCGAACATATGAACGGATTATTAGGACTTTCACCTACATCTTTATTACAGTTAAAAGCTTCAGAGGTTTTACTCCGCGTGCTTTCTGAGTTCATACACCAGCTTACGTTAGTAATCTGCTGAGCGCTTGGTTCCTAACTCAAACGAGCCGCACAATTTCTAATGCTATTTTCTTTCCCGCTTTTAGAGCAACTAAAACTTTTTCTGCTTTAATTCATTGCTTGCTAACCCATAGCAAAATCTGTAAATTGCCTTTTTAATGGTGAATGAAATCCTATAACAATATCTTGTTTAGGAATCCCCATCGAAACTAATTCTTCAGCAATATTTATTTCTGTTCCATTCCACTGAATCCAAATTTTTTCATTTTTGATATCTATATGTATCGAACAACCATAAACACGATGTTTATTTTCCCAGCCTACATTAACAAGTTGATAATGGTCGCGTACTGTATCAAATATCTGTTCAACCTCTACATCTCCGTAGGAAGGTTTGTAACTGCCATATTTAACCAAAAGTTGCTGAACGTATTCTCTATATTTTTCTAATTTATCCATCTTACTACTTCCTCTATTTCAGTATCGTAAACTACTAGCTTTAATTGAAATTCTTGAAGTTGAAGCTGTAGAAATGGAAGCTTAAAAAAATCATTATAGGTTTCTATATCAACAGCTAAATATAGTTTGCGTTCTGGTTCTTTTGCTCGAAGAGCAGTTCGGTAGTTAAGGAATTGTCCTAGAGCTACATGAAAATCAGTGATAGCTGATGGATTAAGAAAACTTTTTATTTCAACAGCGATTTTTTCTCCTTCCTTCTCAGCTGCAAGTAACTTTTCTGCTCCCAAATCGATACGCATCTGAACTTGACCAAAGTCAATATACAGGGGGTCGTTTGTAATACTCCACCCATCTTTTTCCAAAGCTAATCTCACGATATCGTGAAATTTATCTTTTGCTGACATAACTTCTAACATCCGAAGGGAGTATTACGATTTTACATCACAGCCAGAGTGTATAATTAGAAGGCTATTAGCGATAGGCGCTTATTGCAGGCACTGTGCAACTATACTACACCTAAAAGCACGCGGTAAAAAGGTAGCCCCGCATTTTTAAATCGGGGCGGAATTTTGCCACGGGCGCAAAGCTCGCCGGAAGAATCTTCTTCCGGCAGACTTTGCAATTTTAATTGCCGTGAAATGATATAATTGCATCATGGCGTTTAAGCCAAGAAAATTGTCCATTCTAGTTCAGCAGTTTCTTCTGTTGTTAACGAGTCTGCTTTTTTCTTATGGAGAAGTTCTTGCATACGCAACCCTAGTTTTTCTGTAAATTTAAAGAGATTGATATTGTTAATTCTCTCCACACGAATTCCTTCTGTCAATAAAGATGAAGGCTTGATTACCACATTAGTTATGGGGTTTAATGCAATATTACTATAATTAGTCATTATTTTAGCGTTACTTTAATTGTATCCCCTCAAAATTTCGGGGTATCGGCTGTCTTGAATGTCAACTACGATAAAAAAAAGCAGCGGCGCAACTGGGGAACCGCTACGCTGATTTGACGGTACCAGGTAGGGGCAGATAGATTTTACATAGGCACAGAAAATAATCGTGCCCCCACCTGGCACTCCGCTGTCGCCGCCAAATCTTCCCCAGTTGCTGGATCTCTCGTGAGAGCAACAAATAAATAAAAATAATCAAAATCAAGAAATTGATTAATAGCGGAAGTTGCAAATAAGGTAAATTGTAAATATGCTATCAAAGTAACTAAAAAAGTTTCAATCGCTTATAAAAACTATGAAGAAATAGATGTGGTTAATCCATGCACTTTACAGTATTCTACAACCAAGGATATGAGGGTTTAGCACAGTCTTAATATACAGGGGTGTTATTGAGGCATCCATGACCAACCATAGGAATTAGAAGAAGATTTCTTCCGAATAATTGTCCCCAAAGATGGAATATTTTCAACTTGAGAAATGCGGTCACGCATATACTCATAAAAACTGATACCCAACTTACGAGTAGTGTCAACAAGGGACATAAAAACATCCCACGCTTTTGTGCCTTGTTTTGTCTGGGTTGCGTAACTGATGTTACGTCGTTGTACCATAGTCCTAGCAGCTAATTCGGCAGGGTTGTTATGCAATAGTAATTCTGGATGCTCCAACACGAGAAGCAACTCGTTTACTTTCAAAGTAGTTAATCGTTTTCGCTCATCTAACTGTTGATAACCACTTTTTTCTGTAAAAAGTGTCCAAAATTCCATTTCTAGTTCGTGAGCTTTATCCCAACTTGGAGAATCTCGATAAGATAATAATTTTCTGTAATATTCCCAGAATCTTTCTAGAAAATTATCTAAAAGTTTTTGATGGCAAGGTATAAGCGGACTTAATTTCTTATAATGTCGTCCTTCATGCACCCAACAAAGAGCCAAATCCGATGTTATTAACTTGAACTGCGGAGCATCATCGCATACTAGAGTTGTAATTACTGGTACAGTTGATTGCTGATGATAAAAAGCAATTGCTGCCGATTCATATATGCGAGAACGGTGTTGAGAACCAAGTCTACTTAAGTACTCACCAATCAAAAAATTAAACTCAGTTTCGGTAAAAGCCTTCTGTTGAGATAGTAATTTTAGTTTATTAACCCACTTAATTGGAACTTTAAAAGTCTCCAAAAGTTCATAGGTCATCTCGTTGAGAACAAAGGAGAGTTCGGTTGTGTTTTGAAATACTTTTAATACAGTCAAACGGTCTTTGTATCGCGTTGTTTGGTAAATTGTGTACAAGGGGTTACAAATCACATTTGTTGTATGGTTCACTCCTGCAACACGCGCACCTGTTTGGTCAAAGTGTTGCCAAGGACTGCTGGCTAACCCTTCCTTGTATACTTCTTCGTATTCAGCTTCAAAATATTCTTGGTTTTTAATTAATAAATTTGATATTGTTCCTGCACTAATCGAGATACCAATATCTTCTAAAAATTCTAATAACTTCCCTTGGGTCATGTTTCCACCATAATATAGACTCATGACCAAAGCTTTTACTCCTGGACCAAATTCACCTTCGTAACCTGTTGGTAGTTCCGCTAAATAAGTTTTTCCTGTTTCTGGTGAGTAGTATTTTTGCTTGCGGAACAGTATGTTATCTGGCTTAAGTAAAATGTCTTGGACTACTACTTCCTCATAACCCTTGAACTGTGCGTCTGCTGGTAATTGTTCTTGTGGGTAAACTACAATCTCTTCTCGGTTTATCTTGATAGACTCGTTTTTACTTGCTTTACTGTGTTCTTTTGCTATTTTTCGTTCTTTTTCTGATGAATAGTTTTTCTTAAACCCTTTGTTTTTATTCGCTTTGATGTCTGGTTTACCTTGTTCACCTTTTAAGCGGTTGTTTTCATCACGTAGTTTTTGATTTTCTTCTTCTAATTCTTTGATTTTTACATTTAGCTGTTCTATTAAGTTGAGTAATACTTCTACCGTTTGACGCACGTCCTCGTCTGCAATCTGTTTTGGGTCGATTGATTGCAATAATGCTGTGACTAATTTTTTAGATGATCGTTTTTGCGTCATGCTTCATATTCTACGACGCAAGGTGTACCTTTACCCCATTTTTTTGAGCGGATACCTTTAATTGTCTACTTGTTTTTGTCTTTATTATGCAAACAGAAGCGATTGATTAATATGGCGGTTTATAAAGCAACGACCCGAGTATTTTAGCCGGAAGCAAGGGATACCTCGCCACATTATCCGTTTAGGTTAATATGGTTAAAAGCTTTTGCAGCAATGATTACAGCTTTAACCTCGACGTGAAGAACTGTTTCTCGCTATTCATATTTTCTGACTCAAAGCTAGATTTATCTCTTGTTTCAATATTGTTCAAATAAGCATTTTTCGCGCTTAAACAAAACATTCTAAATGAACTTGCTATTAACATGACTTTAATTACACATAATTCTGTAAATCATAATTATTCAGTGAGAATACTTATAAAGTTAGTGCAATTATTAACAATTTATGCAAAAGTAAATTTTTATTACATTTTTAGGAGTTTATTTAAGAAACTAATATTTATCTTTTTTTTTACGAAGCTAAGTTAATAATTGCTTATTTTAATGCAATGGATAGATTTCGGATACCCAAATCAATTAATAACTTTGCTCACTTCTTCTATTGCTTGAATTATTTCCAAAAGAATCAATAATTATATAGGTGCTCTAAAACTGCCACTATGTCTCGTCCAGCTTTTTCTATTTTTGCTCAACAATATCTCTCAGTTCTACTTAATGATTTTGGAACTGTTTACCTAAACGAACCAATTCCCCGAGATGCTAATTTGAGAGTTTTTAAACTTCCATCTCGATTTAACCTGGGAACTGAGTATTTAAAGGAAATTACTCAAGGTAACAATCGAGTGATGATTAGTCCAGAGGTTATTGGAGAAGCGGAGTTGGTCGATATTCTGTTTGAACCAAACTCCCAAAAATCTCGAACATCTTTAGGACTATTAGGAGAGTTTTTGTCAGTTCCGTGTATTATTGAAATTCTGCGTTGGGCACCAAATGTATTGGAGCTAGAAGATTGTTTGCGCCATTGGTTAACCTGGAAAAGTGAAGCCAGTAAAAGCATTATGAGTGCAAATGAAACGAGTGTCAGTACTTCAGAAGTAAGCAGCGTTGTAAGGGAAGAAATTAACAAAACTCTACTTATAATTGTGCCTTCAATTGCATCTCAACACCTCCAAGGATTTGCATCTCGTCGGGACATTAATATTTCAGGTATTTACCATTTCGCACCAGCTTTTTGTACAACTATCATTGTAACTAGCGAACTTCCTCAAAATATTTCAACACTTTGGCTTAGACTTTTAGGACGCGGACCAACTCAACGAGCAGCAATAATGGAATTTAATGCTTTAGATGATAATCATCCACACTGCGCTGTAGTTCGGCAACAATTACGTGAATGGTATCAACTTTTATCTAATAGTCAAATGTTTAACGAAGGTAAACTACTGATGCAAACATTAGCCAGTATTTAAACTTCAGCCGTTTCAAAAAGTTGCTTATAAAAAGTACTTTATATGAGATATTTAATTATAGTTTATAGCACGCGCTATGGCTTTTCTCGTGTAAAAAAGTACCGAGTAAATCAAAATGCAGCTATCCCAAGTAGAAGCAGACCATTTCTTTAACCTGTTCAAACCTTTACTAATTTATACCAATCAAAAATTTCAGATAACTCCTGGTATGAAAGAACCAGAAGATATAGAAGGATATCCCTTTGAAGAAACCGTTAAAGTTAGGGATAAACTGTATCAAAATCCTGGCATTTTTGATGAGTTTATTCAAGAAAATATAGAAAAGCTATCAACTGAAGATATTTCGATTATCGAGAGTTGGAAAGGTTTTATTCAAAGTAATTTTTTTGTGTTTCGCTACTTAAAAAAGTATACAATTTTCCTAACTGCTGATGAACCTTACAAAGCTTATGGGGTTCTATCACTATATAGTCCGTTTAAGGAAATCATTGGTTCTAATATACCTACATTAGTTGAGACAGTTTTATTACCCTTTAAAGATAAAATTGTCTCAGATGGAATATTTAAGTCTTCTAATGTATTGTTTGGAAGCGGTATTCGCAATAGCCTTAAAGAAAGTTATGAAGAAGCAAAAACAAGATTTGGTATAATTGCTTCTTTGAATGCACCAGTTGAAGAGGTTGAAACGGCAGACACAGCAAAGTTAAAAACTTATCTCAAAAGCCAAAGAAATTTAGAAGAATATTGGTATGAAATTCAAACTCTGAAAGATAAAAACTTTGAATTAAAACAGATTTATTATCAGGGAGTAGCTAAAATTTATGCAAAAAAATATAGTAAGCAGTGGCGAGATATCGGCATAAAGAATGTTTGGTTTGCTTTCTTTGAAGCTGTACCAATTGCTAGTGGAAAAACAAAAGTAGAGCTTGAGAATATAGTAGAACAAATTCTTCCCCAATCTCAAATAAATTTCGTCTACTATTTCCACCTCAAAGGTAAATAACAATTTTCGTTAATCAAAATTTTTTAGTATTTTTCTCAAAGGAAATTTTGGAATATGCAATTAGAAGAAATCTTATCGGAGTTAGAAAATAGTACTGGTCAGTTTCCCTATCAAGCTTTAGATAAAGCTATCGAAGAAAGGGAAGCGATTACTCCTCTTTTATTGACTACTTTGTCATAATGCAAAAATAACTTAGAGGAAATATATAATAAACCCGAATATATTTTACATATTTATGCCTTATTTTTACTGGCACAATTTAGGGAATCAAAAGCTTATCCTCTTATTATTGAATTTTTCTCTATCCCTGGAGAGAAGCCAATGGAAGTAACTGGGGATGTAGTTACTGAGGATTTATCTAGAATTATTGCTTCTGTTTATGATGGGGATATTGAACCAATTAAAAGACTCATAGAAAATCGAGAAGCCAATGAATATGTCAGAGGTGCTGCTCTCCAGTCTTTAGTCATTTTAGTAGTTCAAGGAATTATTTCTAGAGAGCAAGTTATTGAATATTTTAAGCAACTTTTTTCACTTCTGTTTAAAAATCAATCCTCTACAAGTGCAGCAGAAGAAGAACCGGATTATATTTGGACTGAATTAGTTATTAATGCTTCTATAATAGCTCCTTTAGAGCTTCAAGAATATATTGAGCGAAGTCTTGATCAGGATTTACTTGAACCGTTCTTCTTTGGAAAAGATGATTTTGACAATTGTCTTCAGGCAGGTTTTGAGGATAATTTGAAAAAACTTCGTGACAATCCTCATTATTCTTTGATTGAAGATACTGTTTCTGAAATGAAAATTTGGTATAGCTTTGATATGAATAAGACAAAATTTTATGTAGAGAAAGAAGGGTTTTCTTCATCTCCTAAAAAAGCTCGAAGTAAAGCCAAGAAGAAGAAAAAAATGCAAAAGGAATCTCGGCGAAAAAATCGCACAAATAAAAAATAATTGCTTTACTAAGTGCAGTGTATTTTTATTATAAAAAGCTACATTTCATTTTGAATAGTTATTTCTAGCATTAATGCTTTACGTAACTCTAGTGCATGAAATATACTCAAAACATCACACTGCCAAATTGGTAATAACAATGTCATAGCAATTTCTTCTAAACTATTAATCCAACAAAATATAATCGGGAGCCTTCATAGTATTCGCATAACTAAAACCAAATAACCCTACAGTGGCTACCAATAAAGTTAATCCCCATGCTTTAGCAGTATAGGTATGGAAACTAGGAAATTTTTGGAATTTAATTAAGCTTATCGCAAATAATATTAATTGGATAGCAATTGCAGATAATAAAGGTAATCGAAAATTAATGATTACTTGGGGATAAACTAACCAAGCGCTAATCGCTACGCAAAAATATAAACAAATATCAGCCCAGCTATCTGCTTGACGAAGTTGAGTAGTACTTACTTTTAACCGACGAGCAATAATGCCATCAAAAATATCTGAAAGTACGGCAATAACATAACCGATGATAAACCAATGACTGGTTTGATGGTTTAAAGCATCAAAAACCAATAAAGGAGCAATCGTAAAGCGCATTCCTATTAAAAGACTGGGGATATGTGATAGTTTTATCATTTATGTTTGGAAGATTACTTATAAATTCCTATTTACTGTTGTAATCTACATAAAAAAGATTTGCTTTTGTGATGCCAAACCATCTAGATTTATTGTTTAAGGTATTAACCAGTATTGCCAGTCCAATCAAAGGCAAGTTAGAGCGCAATGAAACGGTAATCAAAATATTAAAACAATTTAATTTGGTTCCAGAGCATCCCCCAACAGATTTTAGTGGAGTTTATATTTATGCTTTGGTTGAATACGGTGTTGGTAAACCAAAGTGTTTGTTAGAATTTTTTCGTCAAGAGGATATTAAAAAAGCTTTTCGCAAAGCCTTTGACCACTATAATCCTTCGATTTTACTAGGTGAAGTGGAAGCTTTTGTTGATGCTTACGCTTTGGGGGATGAAATTAAAGAGTTGCAATTAGATGTAATGCGAGAGATAGCAGCTTTCGCTACGATTTTTATTGAAGTTGCGAAAAATTCTCGTACTACTGCGGAGGTTTTAACTTCTCATCAAATAGCTTCTCTACATCAAAGAATTATTCTCGTCCAAGAACAATTAGATAGATTACCGACGCTGGAAGGAATTCGCACCGAAATGGCTCGGTTAGCAGCAGAAGAGGACAAGGGGAGTGGGGGAGGGGGAGAGGGGGAGAATGTATACTCTCAATCTCCTAAATCTTCTACTTCAATTGCATTAGCTCAAGAAATGCGTGGTTGGTTTGAAACTTTGGGTTATCGGCTTGAACGTTATGAAGTTTGGCAGAATGACTACTTTGAGTGGATTATCAACATTCCGGTAAGGCGTAACCGATATGACCGCGTTCTTGTACGTGGAATGACTGGGGAAGTAGGGCTTAAAGATGTGCAAGCTTTGGATTCCAAAGTGTCGGAACAAAAAACCGATGAAGGTTGGTTAGTAACAGATAGACGTATTAGTAAAATTGCACGGGATGAAATTGAGAAGCAAGAAAACGAACATTTGGAGTGCTTTACTTTTGATGAACTTGTAGCAATTGATGCGGATTTTAGCGGTTATCTTGATTGGTTAGAAGCAGAAGTTAAACGGCGGGGTATTGATAAAAATTACGTACCTTTGGCTTGTAATAAAGAAGAATTAGACGCGGTAAGCAAGCGTCCGATTGGGGTTAGTCGTTATACAGAAGAAGATGGTTGGATTGAAGGCTATATTGACCGCTGGTTGGATGATCCAGCTAAGGAACACATTTCAATTTTAGGTGAGTTTGGTACTGGTAAAACTTGGTTTGCTTTACATTATGCTTGGATAGCACTGCAACGATACAAAGACGCGCAGAGCAGGGGTGTGCAACTTCCTCGTTTACCTTTGGTGATTCCGTTGCGAGACTATGCCAAAGCGGTAAGCGTTGAGTCGCTGTTTTCCGAGTTTTTCTTTCGTCAATATGAAATTCCCATTCCCGGATATTCAGCTTTTGAACAACTCAACCGTATGGGTAAATTATTGCTGATATTCGATGGTTTTGATGAGATGGCTGCTCGGATAAACCGTCAGGAGATGATTAATAATTTTTGGGAATTAGCGAAAGTGGTAGTTCCTGGTGCCAAGGTGATTTTAACTTGTCGCACCGAACATTTTCCCGAAGCACAGGAAGGAAGGGCTTTATTAAATGCGGAATTACAAGCTTCCATTGCGAATTTAACGGGAGAGACACCACAATTTGAAGTGTTGGAACTGGAGAAGTTTGACGATAACCAAATCCGTCAGGTGCTGTCACTGCAAACAGAAACCACGGACTGTTGAACTTGTTATGGGTAATTCCCAACTGCTGGATTTAGCTCGTCGTCCAGTTTTAACCGAATTAATTTTAGAAGCATTACCAGATATTGCAGCGGGTAAACCTGTGGATATGTCGCGGGTTTATTTGTATGCAGTGCAGCGGAAAATGGAACGGGATATTAAAGCAGAGCGTACTTTTACTTCCTTAGCAGATAAGATGTATTTCCTTTGTGAATTAGCTTGGGAAATGCTTTCTACCGAACAGATGAGTTTGAATTATCGCTTGTTTCCCGATAGGATTCGACGGTTATTTGGTTCCGTGGTGCAGGAAGAAAAAGATTTAGACCACTGGCATTATGACATGATGGGGCAGACGATGTTGATTCGTAATGCCGACGGTGATTATACTCCAGCCCACCGTTCGCTATTGGAATTTTTTGTTGCATATAAGTTTGCAGCAGAATTGGGAGTTTTAGCGGATGATTTTACTGAGTTGGTAAAAGCGCAATCTTGTTTGGATGGGAATACTGCACCTGTTGACTATACTTGGTCTGGTTATTTTGAGCGTCAGTTGGATGAGAGTGGGAGTAGTTTGGCTATAGCTCCACTAGGGAAGTTTATTAGCGAACCGTTGGAGAAATTGAAGGATACTTTTGGGCGTTAAGCGAAGCTCTACCGAAGGTAATCGCCATTAACGAAAGCGGTGATGGATTTGATTTTGGGGATGGTTGATTTAGAAAATGGTTGTGAGAAGTTGCTAGAAGTTATTCAAGCTACGAAGGGGAAGAGTGAAGCTCTTGTTGGTTATGTTGGGGGAAATGCAGCAACTTTGGCTGTGAAGATTGATAATGCGAGTTTGGAAAAGAAGGATTTATCTGCTGCCGTGGTTAAGGGAGCAGATTTTAGTGACGCGAGTTTGAGCGGTGTTGATTTTGTGGGAGCAAATTTAGGTGAAAGTGTTTTTATTAAAGCTTTAGGGGAGGTTCTATCGGTAGCATTTAGTCCAGATGGTAAATTGTTAGCTACAGCTAGTGATGATGGTGTGGTTCGGCTGTGGGAAACTATAGGTGGATGCTTGATTATGTCCTTAAAAGAACATATCAATCTAGTACTTTCAATTGCTTTTAGTCCGGATGGTGCAACTATTGTTACTGGTAGTTATGACAAAACAATTAAAATATGGGACATTAAAAATCGGCAATGTCTAATAACTTTACAAGCACATAAGAGTGGTGTAAGCTCACTTTCTTTTAGTCCAGATGGTAAGACTATTGCTACTGGTAGTTATGACAAAACAATTAAAATATGGGACATCAAAACTCGGCAATGTCTGATAACTTTACAAGCACATAATAGTAGGGTACGCTCACTTTCTTTTAGCCCAGATGGAAAAATTATTGCTAGTGGTAGTCACGACAAGACCATAAAATTATGGGATGTTCAAACTGGCAAATGCATCCAAATTTTAAAAGGGCATAAATTTAGAGTTAAATCAGTTTCTTTTAGTCGTGATGCTCAGATGCTTGCGAGTAATGGAGAACAAGCAATGAAGTTTTGGAATGTCCAAACTGGTGAATGTCTTCAAACGATAAAAGCGCACAACATTGAAATATCTTCTGTAAGTTTCAGCCCCCAAAGTCAAATAGTGGCAAGTGTCGGTAATGACTCAAAAGTTAGATTGTGGGATACTTTGACAGGTGAATGTCTCAACACTTTCCACGGACATAATGTTGAGGTGTTTTCAGTTGCATTTAGTCCTGATGGTCAAAAACTTGCTAGTGGTAGCCGCGATCATACAGTAAAGCTATGGAATGTTCAAACTGGTGAATGTCTTAAAACTTTACAAGGATATGATGTTGAGATATTCTCTGTGGCATTTAGTTTCAAAAATACAATACTTGCTAGTGGTGGTCGTGATAAGACAATAAAACTATGGAATGTCCAAAGTGGTGAGTGTTTGAAAACTTTAAAAGGACATACAAAATGGGTAAGGTCAGTAACGTTTAGTCCCAATGCTAATATACTTGCCAGTTGCAGTCATGACGAAACCGTAAAATTGTGGAATACTGAGACTGGAGAATGTCTCAAAACCCTAAAAGGGCATACTAAACGTATTTATCGAGTAAGATTCAGTCCCAATGGTGAGATAATTGCTAGTTGTGGACGTGACCAAACAGTAAAACTGTGGAATGTTGAGACTGGTGAATGCTTAAAAACCTTAGAAGGGCATACAAAATGGGTAAGGGTCAGTAGCATTTAGTCCTGATGGAAAATTACTTGCAAGTGGAAGTAACGACCAAACAATAAAAATTTGGGATTTAGAGACTTGCGAATGCCTTCAAATCTTACAAGGACATACAGATCAGCTACAAGAGATTGCATTTAGTTCTGATAGTAAGGTACTTGTCAGTGGAAGTTTTGACCAAGATATAAGACTATGGGAAGTTCAAACTGGAAAATGTCTTAATACTTTGCAAGGACATAATAATAATGTAAATTCTGTGGCAATTACTCCTGATGGTAGTACTTTAGCCAGTGCTAGTTCTGACCAAACAATCAAAATTTGGGATATTAACAGCGGTAAATGTCTCAATACTCTACAGGGACACACTCGTTGGATAAATTCAGTTAACTTCAATGCAAATGGTGAAATACTTGCTAGTGGTAGTGCGGATGAAACTATCAAAATTTGGGACATCAAAACCGGCAAATGTCTAAAAACATTGAAACGCGATCGCCCTTATGAAAACATGAATATCACCAGCGTTACAGGTTTAACCGAAGTTGAAAAAAGTACACTCAAAGCATTAGGTGCTGTGGAAGATAATTGAAACTGAAATTATTATTAGTTTTTATGTACTACTTTGTGATATTATTCAGTTAATCTATTCAATTTCCGTGCCAAGCATTAAAACTGGAGAAGGTTTTATGTCAAATCATACTGGCAGTTATATGCTCAACGATATTATTCAACTGTTGAATAATGAAGAAGTTTTAAATACTATTGGACTGCAAAAATCTCAGCAAGTGATTACCCAAATCGTTAAAATTGCATCTAGAGAATATGATTGTAACCCTGGGGAAATTCTAGAAGGTCATACGGATTATCTGAATCTTTGCTACTGTTGTCTTTCTATTACGACCAATCTCGATAATGGTTTGTGCCATTCCTGTCGAAGTTAGCGATTATCTCAACCCCATACCCGACGCAAATTCAAGACGAAACCTGGTAACACTTTATCACCGGATAGCGAATCGGGATTTTCTAATACTTCCACAGCAGAACCTGGTCGATAAATTTCTAATTAACACATTCTATCGCCCCAGAAGCCGATTAAAATACTCAACCCGTTTTAGCTATTAGTATATTTGTATTGTAATATTGATAAGGTGAAGCCTCTATCATTCATCTATGCTGGAATTAACTAAAATCCAAACGATAGCCGAATCATATTCTCCTCAAGAACTATTTGCTGCGTTGGTTTGGCAGCGTCAATTCAATAATTTTGATGGGGAACAAGTTATTACTGACTTATTACAGCATAATAATTTATGGGAAAGCTTTTTATTTACCAAACCGATTTTTGCCCCAGACGAAAATGGTTTGAGTTTTGGTGGTGTTATTGATACTCTTGCTGCAATGGCTAACTATCGTCCGATGCCAGAAACCAGTATGATCCATTTCGTGGCTTATCCCGCAGATACCTTATATGTTTTGAGTGAAAATCAGGACTCCAAAGTATCTCAACTTGTAGATTTGGGTAAAAAGTGGCAAGCAGATTGCGTAGAAGTAACCGATGGTACTGATACGCAATACACTTATCGACTCAAGCGTATGCTGAGATATCGATTTGAAGAAGCGTTATGGGGAAATGAGAATAAGGAACAGCGGGATGCGGTTGTTGTTTCTTATTGGTGGGATTAAATTTTAAAAGACTGTGTATATTGGAAAGTAAAAAATTCAGAGTTACACATCAAGCAGTAGCACAAAAAAGCTCAAAATATCTTCCACCATTTTTCCATCTCGGAATACATCTAACCTTTAAAATTAAATTAAAAAGGATTAATTTTGGAAGGGTGCTATGAGCGAATACCAATCAGACCGAATTCTTAGCATTAGAGAAACCGCTAACTGCTACAGAAAAGCGATTCATTGAAAGTCTTTCTAGTAGAGTACAAATAACATCTAACCAAGCAATATTTGTTTATAATTACGGAGATTTTCGTGGTAATCCCCAAGAAGTTTTAGATAAATGCTTCGATATGATGCTGTATATGGCTAATTGGGGTTCTCGTCAATTAATGTTTCGTTTTCCCAAATCTTTAATTAATTTGGCAGTATTACAATCTTATTGTGTAGAAGATTTTATTACAGTTTCAACAAAGCACGATTCTGTAATTTTAGACATAAATATTAGTGAAGAAGATGGTGGTGGTTGGATAGAAACTGGTGAAGGTTATTCCAGACGGCATGGTATCGCTACGAGAAAAAGTATTGCAAGATGATTATCGGTGTTTATATCTTGCTTGGCTAAAAGCTGCAACAATTTATTTTGGCTTTGAAGAAGAAGATTTACTTGAACCTCCCGTACCTCCCAATTTAAGTAATTTATCAGCTTCACTTTCATCTTTCCCAACCGTTTTTTTAGATTGATGAAGACTTGGTTTCAGTTGCAACTTCAGGTAGTGATTTCCAGGGAGAGGAAGAAGAACATTTAGAGGATTTGATAACAGAATTGAGCGAACAAGAAAGAAATGATTTATTAATTCGACTTCTTAAAGGTGAATCGCATCTCGCCCTACAATTAACTCATAGACTACGGGAATTATCTGGTAAAAATTCAATAAATATTGACAGTAATACAAACAGACGTACTTTGTCCCAATTATTAAGATTGGCAGAAGAAAAAAACAATCAACGACTTGAAGAAGAAAGAGAATTAGAACGTCAAGCCAGAATAGAAAAATTAGAAGTATTAGCAAAGAAAAAAGATAAAGTTTGGGAGCAAGTATTTGAAGCGATTGCACTCAAACAAGCCAAACCATTAGACCAAGCTGTTGCTAGTTTGATTGATTTACGGGACTTGGCTGAGTACCAAGGAAAGTTAGAAGAGTTTCAAGCTAGTATAAATCAAATACAAAAAGATTATAGTAAATGTCCTAGTTTAATATCGCGATTAAAGAAAGCGAGGTTGTTAAATAAGTAGAAATATTTACACGCCTATTTTTTGATTGAAATATAATTAGAAGTAATGTTTACTCGTTGCGTTTGAAAGCTCTTGTTTTTAATAAAATCATCATATGTTCTAACTGTTCGTAAACATCGGTTCTTCAGCTAATTCCATTGAATTAAGCGTAGTGGAGCGGTTTCTTTCTAATAATTCCTCTAACCTCGACTGAGCTTGAGGTGAAACTTTAAAAGCAATTATTTCTTCTGGTGTTGGGCGCTTGATTAATAAATCAAGAACTTCTTGATAAACTATGGGGATATCTGTAGGCTCAGTTTGAACTGTCTTACTCATGTTTTTCGGTACATTTGCAACATCTAACAATTGCCTGTCTTCAATTCGGGTAAACGATTTTGCGCCATGTTCCAGACCTGTTCGCATGTTCCGTACTAAATTTGAATTGTTAATTCTGCCATTGCATGGGGTTTTGTCCTGTCAGCTTATCTCAACTATGCTAATTATAGCTTTAGCTTTTATGCAGGGCGCTATGTGAAGTCAATCCGGCTCCCGGAACTCCATCAAAGCGCATTGCGTTAAATTATTCTTCTATAATTCACTTTTTAATAAGACAAACTATTCTTAAGAAGAACAGATAGTTTTAGCAATGTTAGTATTAAAAGTAATAAAAACAAGCAATATCTAACAACCAATGGCAACGCAAAAAGTCACGGTTGAACTCCCACAAGCTATTTTTCAACAATTGGCTCGTATTGCCTCGGCAACTCAGCAGCCTTTGGAAGTCTTGGTAGCTCAAAGCATCATCAGTAACTTACCTCCTACACCCGACAATGCACCATTAGAAATTCAGGAAGAACTTCTGCAAATGCAAATTTGGGATGATGAGGAATTATTGGCGATTACCTCCGGTAGAGCTATCTCTTTCAGAGACGCTGAGCCGCACGCTTTCGCGTGAACGCGAACGCTTAACGCCAAGAGTCAAATTACATCCGAACAGCAAAAACGTCACGTAGAATTATTAGAGAAAAATAGCGGTAACGAAGAGCTAAACAAGAGCGAACGTCAAGAACTTAGTGAGTTAAGAATAAAAGCAGACCGTTTAATGTTACAAAAAGCTTATGCTTGGTCAGTTCTTCGCTGGCGAGGACACAAACCAAATTTAAATGAAATGCCCCTCTAGTTCCATTCTATTATTAAGTAAATTGCTATAAGAGTGTTTATTTTTATAAATTATTTACTCTTCAAAATTAAAGCATTAATTTTTTCATTATCAATATTTATTCCATTACGTTCTAAATATGGACGCAAATTAATTTGAATAAATAAATCTTTTAATTCTGAGCGCAATTTCTTCAGGAGGATTTCCTGATAAAGCTGTTGCTATTAAACGTTCTGCTGCTTTGAATTCTCCACAATCTACCGCGCCTTGTTGCCGCGCTGCGATGTAAAATTGAACGGCTCGGTTCTGCATCTAATTGGTGAGCAATTAATTCTGCGGCTGCTTGCTCGTTTTCAAATGCTTCTCGAATCAGTTGCGAGGCTTGTTCTAAGTTACCTCGAAGCTTTGCACTAAAAGCTGCTTCCGCCAAATCCATTGCTGTGGTATGTTTTTCTTGAATTTGACTCATTTGCATTCTACATAAGATAGGGGTGTGCTGAATTCTACAACGATAATGTATGCCGGAAATTGACCATCAGAAACTTTGGTTTGTGTCGGGTAAGGTAGGATATGTTGCCATATCCCCCTCCCCTAAGAACCGGACTTGAGACTTTCACACTCATCCGGCTCAAGCATACCGACTACTGGGACTTGTAGTGCAAGTCACGATGCTTAGATTTGTGGCAATTTTTATGTAGAATAACGAGATTCTTTTCATGGTTATTGCCTCCATCTTTTATGGGTAGGATATGGTGTACTTCGTAAAGGTCATCGGCAAGGATGTGTTCACCACATACTGGACAAACACCTTTTTGTCGTTTATAGACCCCTTTCGTATTTACTACCTTCAGCGAACCTAGTTTTTCCGGAACTAGTATTTCGTTTTTCCCAGTATTTCGCAAGATTAGGGTCAAGTGGACTATTTCTGTCTTTAACCTTAGTGTGGCGTATTATTGGGATATCCTTGGCTATGTTAACAAGATGCAGTTTGGTTTGTTTGCCTGTCCGGTCAGTTACACTGGCGTAAGGCACCCACTGGTCTTTGTTAACAGTCGTGTAATACTTAGCTTTTATCCATTTTGTCGATTTCTGGGGATGTTTTCTCTTTAACATTCTAAAGATAGCCAGGAATATTTCACTTCTAATCTTGTCAAATGTTTTCCTCGAAACTACAAATCTGTAGTACATTCCCCATCCTCGAATCTTGGTGTTCAGAGTCCTTATTAAGTTTTCCCAACTCGTTGTCGAGCCGTTTTTCTTTATATAAGTTCTAATTTCCCGGAGAAATTCAGTAACCTCCTGTTTACCAGGTTTAATAATGGAACTGTAGACAATTTCATTATCTTCTTTGGCGTTAGGAGTGCTTTTTCGTTTGGCGTTAGGTTTCAGGTTTAACTCCATTTTCCTAGCCTCACGTTTGTAGCGGTTACTGTTCCTACGAAGTGTTTTGCCTTTAAATTGCCTAACATTAAACCCTAGAAAGGAAAAGCCTTCTTTTTGGATGTTTCGGATTTTTGTCTTCTCGCTGTTAAACTCTAGACCGTGTAATCCTAGCCACTTTTCGATTATGGAGAGAATTTCTTCTAACCATTCTTTTCGAGGGGAAAGAACTACAAAATCATCCGCATATCGTATAAAATCGAACTTTTCGACTTGTCTTTTCTTGGTAACTTTCTTGCCTCCATTAACTGACAAGTATTTTATTTCTCCTTTGTAGGAGGCTAGTAAATCTTGCAAGCCATTGAGGGCAATATTTGCCAAGAGCGGGCTAATTATGCCACCTTGCGGCGTTCCAGCCTTTGTGTCATGGAAGGTGAAGTCTTCCATGTACCCGGCTTTTAACCATCGCAAAATAACATTTCTGTTAGGTAATCCAGATATCTTGTCCATAACAAATTGATGGGATATGTTATCAAAAGCACCTTTTATATCCGCATCTAACACCCACTTATTTGTGCTGCCCTTACGGGTGTGTACAAAGATATCTTGTATGGCATCATGGCAGCTTCTTCCAGGACGAAAACCATAGCTGGATGCCTCAAACGTCGTCTCGAACACAGGTTCATATGCGAGCAACATAATTGCTTGTGCTATCCTATCAACTATAGAAGGGATTCCCAAGGGACGCTTTTTGCCATTAGATTTAGGTATATATGCACGTTTTGTTGGTATTGCCTCAACCATCCCCCAGTTCCATTTCTTAGTTAGGGTATTTCTTTTTGCGTTTGTAGTGGCTTTATAGCCATCTACACCTGCTGTTTTCTTACCTTGATTAAGATATGTAACTTTGCGGATGGCGAGAAGGAGAGCGTTAAAGCTTTTCAAAAGTAGCTTCATTAGGCTTCTTACTGTATTCCAACTGCCTATACCCGTTCGAGCATCGTTTGTAGCCTTAAATATTCTTTGCCGTAACTTTCGTACCTGTGTGTTAACAACTTTCCAGTCGATATCACACCAGTCGATTGCTCCGATACTATTTCTAGTTCTATCTTTCACGTTCGTAATTACTACAATTATGGTTTTAGGAATATTATTGGTACACCTTCTAGAAGTGGGCAGTCTTTCGACTTAGTTCACTTGGAACCTATACGCTCAGTTATGTCCGTGGATTTTTCTGTTATCTTTCGACGTAGAGTCATTAGCTTTTTCTAGAATCCTTTATCCCGTTATCTCTCGGCTTTCCTTGCGGATTGCTTTGCTATAGAATCGACCTTCACATAGCAGATAAATCATCAGGACTTACCGTGTTCATCAAAACGAAGTTTTACGATAGACGTTAGATTCAACCCATACCCCGGAGACCTTATAATTCGTCAGATAAGCGAAAAAGACGCGCTTATCCTTGGTACTCGTTACCTTTTGGTTACGGTGCATCGTCCAGTTTTCACCGTTCAACAATAACGAGGCGGCAGTTGTTCACTTTCGTTAATCATTGTCTATCTCCCCACAAGCTCCCTTGGCAATCTGGATTTGTTTCGGGCTACCGTTCCATCTCTGGACTTTATCGAGAATCTGCACTCAGGTTCGGATTACTCCTACACCCCTGATCTCGGTGGGCTGGGGGACGAATTCCCCAGGAAACCATTGCAGGTTTCGGTTCGTTCAGACGCTTTACACGTTGCACTCCTTTTCTGTTTTATTCTAGCTTTGACACGACTTGAATCACCATGCATCGTATACTTTTAATACAGCAGCCTTAGAAACACCAATTCCGACCCCAGACGGAAGAACAAAGATGCTTGATGCAAAGGATGTAGCCTGCGTTAGTTGGAACTAGTCCTAAAATGATTTACGAGCATTATCCCTGAGCAAGTAAGGAATTGTTTGTTCCAGGATTTTAGATTGCTCAAAGACAGTTAAAGAAATCAAGAGCATTCTTAAATTAAATTTTGAAGTGAAATATGACAACCAATGTAGCCATTGCAGAGAACATAACCACCCTCACTCAAGTAGAGGAAAAACTGGGGTTAAAACTTAGTGACGAACGCCAGTTTTTTAACGAATGGATTGCTGCAAAACCTCAATTAAGTGAAGCAGAAGAAATAAGATTAGAACAAGTTCGACAAAATTATCTTTATCAAATTTCGGATGGAAGTCTTTTAGAAGAAACTGTCAAAATGGTGGTGCTTTCACCGTTACTCGAACTTGCAGGTTTCTATCAGTCACCTTATAGGTTTAAAACCGAAGTATCTGTGGAAATTGAAGCATTAGGAGATAAGGAAGAAATTCTACGAGGACGTATTGATGCTTTAGTTATACAAGGTAAACTGTGGATTGTACTAATAGAATCGAAGAAGACGACTTTTGATTTGGAGTTAGCACTTCCTCAGACACTAGCTTATATGGCGGCTCATCCAAAACCAGAACAACGTCTTTACGGAATGATAACCAATGGTAGCAGCCATTTGTTTGTTAAAACTTTCGGTAAACAGTATGGTGTTTCCGATTTGTTTTCAACTAGGTCGCAGTATCGAAATGATCTGAACGAAGTTTTAAAAATACTCAAATACTTAGGGAGAATTATTACAGCATCTTAGAAAAGAGTAAGATGATATGTCGGTTAGAAATTCAACTGTTTTGGAACAATTTCAAGTGTTACCTTTTACTCACATATTTATTATATCGAGTTATATTTTTACGTTTAAATAAAACTGCACCAAAAATAGCTGATGTTAATATACCTAATATAGAAGAAGGTTCTGGAACTTTTTTAACTGGCTTGCCACCGTTAATATAATATTGTGATTTATCCCAAACTGCTGCACCTACTTTACGTCCCAATACCCTACCGTTGATATCCCCATCCTGGAAGTGAATACCTCCGTAAAGTCTAGAAATTCCGGCTTCATCAGCAGCACTCGTAAAGGTATCCCAGCAAAGTTTTATTGGGTTGGAAGGTGTGTTGGTTTCAAAGGTAGAGGTGTTAGGTAATTGGGTATGACACGCTCCTAATTCATCGCTGTTTGTAAATTGTTTGAGTATTTCTGCACCAGCAGCGCTAAAGGTGCTGTGTCCGGATACATATTCGGCAAAGGGAGGGGTAACAAAGGATATGTCTTGGTAGGGTAGCCAGGTTGTACCATCTATCCATTGAGTACCTTTATCGGGACCAGCCCATGCATAGATTTCTTGTACGTTATTTTGTGGGTTGGTACGGACTAAGGGATGGTCGTTTGGTAATAAATTATTTGCTGCTAGGTATTGGATGGCTGTGACGGGACGGACGTAATCATAATGTTCTTTTGCACCCCAAGCTGCAATTCCTGCATCGGATACTGCGTTACCCAAGCTAAAGAAGAGTTTGACGTTATCATCTAGGCTTAAATTATCTCTGGTGGAGACATATTCGGCGAACAAATGCCAGTGACCTGGTGGTAGTATGGTTTGTGGTCCGTCTGCCCAGTACTCTGCAATTACTTTTTGTTCGTCTGTAAGGGAAGCGCTGTATTCAATTACTTCCAGAGCTTGGTCTATATAGGATTGTGTACCGAATTCTGCGGGTGCTGGTGGTAGGTATTGATTCCCCGATTTTAAAGCAAAGGGGGTAACGTCTCCCCATTGCGGTGTGAGGAATTCTTGAATGTTATTGCCGTTATCTATACTAATTGGTTGCCAGTGATTGGGGTCGGTTATTTTATCCCAGGTGTTGACTGGTTTGTAATTAGTGGTGTCAGTGTAATTATTTAATTGGTTGGAGCCGTCGGTATATTTATTATTAAGTAATGTTTTAGCTGCTAAGTTACCTATTCCTGCTGCGGTGTTTGGGTTGGTGGTTGTAGTGGTGGAATCTATTCCCAGTAGCTGCATGAGGTAAGTGAATGCGGGTTCCTGGGTGGGGAATAAGTCTAATAGCGTGGTGTATGCAGCGTAGTTGATTGCGGTGCTTTTATTTTCTAGGTTGATTTCTTGGTTTGAAACTTGGAGAGAATTGCCCAATTGAGTGCCGAAAGAAACTGGGTCGTAGGCTGCCCAGGCATCGTAAATACTGGTATTAACTAAGCCCAAAGCACGAGATGTGGGAGTGGGACCCATGTTGGTGTTGCTGATGGCTTCTAATGTTGCTTGGTTCCACAGCAGTACGGGGTCTTCTGTGTGGAGGGAGAAGTCCATTGCTTGGGAAGGGAGGTTGAAGAGGATACTGACTGTGGAAGATAGGAATAAGAAGACTTTGAGTTTTAAGTTCTTTTGTTGAAGGGATTTTGGAGTTTTCATTATATTAATTGAGAAGTCAAGAGTAAAATGTTTACAGTTAATATTGTTTTTATTTTTCGCAAAGATAGCTGATATTTATAAGTCCTAAATATTGAGAAATAAGACTACATATAAATAGGAGTGTATTGTGCTTTATTCTAGCGATAAACGTACATTTTTTTAGTTTTGTTTAACACAATAATTTTGTTCATTAGTAATTTTATAGAACTTTAAAAAACGACTGCGTTTGAGGATATAAACGCAATCGCTTTTTAATTTATTCTATTTAGGCTAATTATGAAGACGCTACTTTTTGTAAGATGAAAGCATTTTGTACTTCAAAAATCGCCTCATCACTTAAGTCCGCAGTTTTGATAATTAACTAACTCGGAAACTGTAATTTACCTCTTCATTGCTGTTAGTTTGCACTGCTAAGAAATAAATTCCATCACCGGGTAAAGTTGCTTGAAAATCAAACCCTAAACTGCGGGAGGTAATAAATTGATTATCAGAATTATAAAGTACATAGGAACCACCTCTTTGACTTCCTAAATCTTCAAAGGATAATTGTTGACCTGCTGTTCCCTCGAATTTGTAAAATACGGTTTTTTGTCCAGAGTCAAGACTACCGCTAATAGTGCTGTCCAAAGTTAGGTCAATAGCAGAAGCAGTATCTAGCAATTGAAAGCTGTAATCTCCTGTTATGTTACTACTACCATCTACAATCAATTGATAAGTTCCAGTTTCTATTAAAGTGAAGGGTTGACCATTGGAAGCGGTATTAATGAAAAATACTTGCTCACCACTAGGACTAATTAAGCTAGTGTCAATTCGGGAGTTACCACTAATTCCGTCGTAGTAGAGAGTTTGACCTGCTGTTCCGCTAAAGGTGTAAATATCTTCTTCTCCTGTTTTGGAAATATTGCTATTTACTATTTCTCCTAAAGTTAATTCTGTGGTAGTGATAGAGGATGTAATTAGCGAAAAACTGTATGAGAGGGTTTCTTCGTTACTAAAACCTTGCACTGCTAAAATGTAGGTTCCATTTCCTGGGAGGATGATTTCTCTATTACTTCTAAAATTCACGGAAGTAACTGATTGATTTTCAGGACTGTAAAGTGTGAAAGAACTACCACTTTCACTTCCTTTATCCTCTAGGAAAAGTTTTTGATTTGCTGTTCCTTCAAATTTGTAGAGTTGTGTTTCTTGTCCCGGTTCTAAACTTCCACTAATAGTGCTGTCCAAAGTTAAATCAATAGCAGAAGCAGTATCTAGCAATTGGAAGCTGTAATCTCCTGTTATGTTACTACTAGCATCCACTATTAATTGATAGGTTCCGGTTTCTAATAAAGTGAAGGGTTGGCGGTTGGAAGCGGTATTTCTGAAGGACAACACTTGCTCACCACTAGGACTAATTAAGCGAGTGTCAATTCGGGAGTCACTACTAATTCCGTCGTAGTAGAGACTTTGACCTACTGTTCCTTCAAAGGTGTAAATATCTTCTTCTCCTGGTTTGGAAATATTACTATTTACTATTTCTCCTAAAGTTAACTCGGTAGTAGTATTTTCTGATGTAGTTAGCGAAAAACTGTATGAGCGGGTTTCTCCGTTACTAAAGCCTTGTACCGCTAAAACGTAGGTTCCGTTTTCTGGGAGAGTGATTTCTCTATTACCTCTAAAATTCACAGAAGTTACTTGTTGATTTCCAGGACTGTAAAGTCTGAAAGAGCCACCACTTTCACTTCCTTTATCCTCTAAGAAAAGCTTTTGATTTTCCGTTCCTTCAAATTTGTAAAGGAAGGTTTCTTGTACGGGTTCGAGACTACCGTTAATAGTGGTATCCAAAGTTAGGTCAGTAGCATTAGCTAAATCTAGCAATTGGAAACTGTAATCTCCTGTTACGTTCGCAAAAGCATCTACAATCAATTGATAGGTTCCGGTTTCTAATAAAGCGAACGGTTGACGGTCGGAAGCAATATTATTGTTGACAAATACTCGCTCACCACTAGGACTTATTAAGCTAGTGTCAATTCGGAGATCACCACTAATTCCGTTGTAGTAGAGACTTTGACCTACTGTTCCTTCAAAAGTGTAAATATCTTCTTCACCTGTTTTGGAAATATTGCTACTTACTATTTTCGATAAGGTTAATTCAGTAGTGTTGATTTCTGATGTAACTAAGGAAAAACTGTAATTTAAGATTTCTCTGTTACTAAAACCTTCTAGCGCTAAAACGTAGGTTCCGTTTTCTGGTAGGTTGATTTCTCTAATACGTCCAGCAACTGTAAAGATTTGTAAAGTAAGTAATTGATTGTCAGGACTGTAAAGTTTATAAAATCCACCAGTTTGACTTCCTTTATCTTCTAAGAAAAGCTTTTGATTTGCTGTTCCTTCAAATTTGTAGAGTTGTGTTTCTTGTCCGGGTTCAAGACTACCGCTAATAGTGGTATCAAAGGTTAAATCAGTAGCATTGGGTAAATCTAACAATTGGAAACTGTAATCACCTGTAATATTACCACTACCATCCACTATTAATTGATAAGTTCCGGTTTCTAGTAAAGTGAAAGGTTGAAGATTGTCAGCAGTATTTCTGTTAAACAATACTTGCTCTCCACTAGGACTAATTAAGCGAGTGTTAATTCCAAATTGACCACTAATACCGTCGTAGTAAAGACGTTGACCTGCTGTTCCTTCAAAGGTGTAAACTTCATCTTCTCCAGCTTCAAAAATACTACCCGTAACTGTTTCTCCCAAAGTTAGGGATGTAACCAGAGGACGTTTGGTAAAGTCTAAAGTAAAGTCTTCCGTTAAAGCATTACCAGCGCGGTCAGTAATAATACTAGAGTCAATTTTCAGTTGATATTTACCAGGAACTAACTCTGCTGGTGGTAATACAAACAAACTCCTTCCGGTTTCGCTGGTTTGGAATCCTTGCAAATTAACAGTAGTATCGTCATCTCCACCGACTGCTTCATCAGCACCCAAATTCGTTAAAGTTATACCGCTCAAATCTAAGAGTTCGGTGTCAATGGGTTCGTCAAAGCGGACTGAGATACCAGAAATATTCTTGCGTCTTCCATCAGCTTTGGGAGATGTGCTGGTAACGTTAGGTGCAAAAGTATCCGGTACTAAATTAAAGGTGAGGGTATTGGAGATAGTGCTGTTACCACCAGTATCCGTAGCTCGAACTTGGACATCTACCCTAGTCGCTTCTGGGTCGTCATTGAGTGCTGTAGCTGTTAAATCAAATGGGAAGGAAACATCATTACTAACCACTTCACCATTAACTAAAAGTTCTACATTACGGATTTGTACGTCGTCTTCAACGTCAACTTGGATGGGAAGCGAAGAACCTTCCAACACTTGAATACCATCCACGTCAGCATCTAAATCTGCTTCCGGACTGGTAATTATTACCGTCGGAGCTTGACCTTGATTATCGAAACCCAGGTAGTTGATGACCTGTAACCCGCTCGAACCATCTGCTACAAAAGCAATTCCCGACGCGATCGCAATATCGTTGGTAAATCCAGGAGTATCAATTTGGGTGATAAAATTATCCGTGTCTGCAGGGTCGCTGACGTTGTAAATTCCTAATCCTTGACCTTCAGTAGCTACTAAAGCCAAACCGGAACCGTTTAATGTCACATCCCTAGCAGTAAAGAATTGTTCTGCATTACCAATTAAAGTAGGATTGCTGGGGTCAGAAATATCAACCGTCCGCAGACCACTACCACCCAAGTAAGCAACTCCATTACCAACAGATATACCTACAGCAGAAGAAGCAACAGAAACATTTATCTGACCTTGTACCGTTGCGGCTGTGGGATTTGTGATATCAACTACAGAGAATGTATCGGAACCGCTGGTATAAGCGTAAAGATTATTTCCTTCCCTTGCTAAGTCGGTAACGGTACCCGAACCCGATAGAGTTAATTGTTGTAACTCATCTCCCGTCAATAGGTCAATAGCTTTGAGGTTCGTACCAACTGTTGCGTAACCGATACCGTCAACAACTTCTACTTTATTGGCAGAAATATTAACAGTTTGGCTGAGGGTTGGAAGCATGGGGTCAGATACATCTACCAATTGCAATCCACCGTTATTAGTAGCTACTGCTGCAATTTGTAAATTAGTGTCAACCGCTACATCTGTTGCATCTCCTAGTAAATCAAGTTGACCGAGGATAATGGGGTTATTGAATTGGGAAGCGTTTATAATTGCTAAACCGTGGGAACCTGTAGCGACGTAAGCGGTTTGGGTTTGGGTGTCGGTGGTTGAGCCTTTTACAGTTATTGCATTGGCTTCACCTTGTAGCGGTAAGCTGGAAATGATTCCTGTGGGGAAACCTTGTCCTCCTAGTGGGTCTAATCCTTGTTCAATTTCGGCTGTGTCGGATATTCCGTCATTGTCCGTGTCAATTTTTTCGTAATCTGTACCAATGGTAAACTCACCAAAGTCAGGGATACCATCACCATCTGCATCTGGACCACCGACCTGAGAAAGAGTTGTTGTACGTTCAGTAGAAGTACCGCTTGCACCTGATGTACCAGAAATAATTTCAAATCTATTGGTACGAGGACTATATATGAAAAGATTAAAGTCTGTGTTAGGTGGTAATACCGTACTATATTTACCTTTCTCGTTTGTACGTCCTGTAATTTCACTTCCATTAGCCAAGACGTAACGGTAGAAAGCACGCGGGTCGTTGCCGAAACCAGATGCAGTAGAAAGTTGAGCTTCTGTGATTAATGCATTAGACAATTGTGCTTCGCTTCTTACCGGAGAGGAATCCGTATTCAAAGATGAAGACAAGGGGGTGATATTGCTGGGTGGTAAATTGGAAGATGCTGGAGAGGGTGTAGTGCTGAGTGCTGAATTTAAAGATACTTGAGAACTGCTATCAACTTCTCTAAGGAAAATACGCGGTGAAAGCTTTAGTTGTGTGCCTACAGAAATCTCTGCAATTGGTCCAATAGTTTCATTAAAATCAACTATCGGTGTTATTAGGAAAGGATATTCATATTTACGAATTTTTATTGTTGGTGATCCAAAGAGCGTAATTTCAGGAAGCTTATGCTTTTTACACAGGAAATTCCCAACACCAAAAGGAATATTGCATATTGGGCTATTCTTGATCTGACCTGAAACTTCAGTAACAATATTAAGGGCAATATCACCACTTATCTCACCTACTGGATTAAAACCAGTACCTTTAATTTTCGCTTGAGCTTTTGCTTGTCCTTTAATTGCTGCATTTCCCACTGCATCAAAAAGCGTGTAGTCAAACTCTGGAACAAATCTAGCAACGAATTCAGAGACAGTGAATTCAAAACTTGCTGACCCACCAAAATCTAATGAATCGAATGGTTTATATTTCGGTTCCCATAATAATGATTTAAGTTTATCATCACCAGGAACTACATTTTTAAAAAAATTGTTTGATACTTGAAACCCAAATTTTCCGGAAATCTCTAGCGGTGTCCATTCTCCATCAAAGCTAATCCCAGCTTCAAAAGTTACGTCACCCTCGTCTTCTTCTTCTTCGTCATCATTATCATCAACATCTCCTTCATCAGTAGTACCCGGATTAGTAAAATGCCAACCTGGCGCTCTTATCCCCACTCCTTCATCAGAAACAATACTCTTCCCATCTTCACTCACCGTACCAGTACCAATAATCTCCCAATCACCAGCATCGTGATTGAAAGTCCAAATCAAACTTTTCTCACCAGGTTCTAATCCTTCCAAGTTCGGGAAAGTAACGGGTGCTGGAACATCAAAATTAGTCGCTCCACCTCCAGCTTCCCGGTTAAACCCATTTTCGTTACCTGCTTGAATCGAAATCACCAATCCAGGGTCAGAACCTGGTGGTAAAGGTGCTGGTAATCGATTTGGATCTACAGGTACAATCATCGCTTGAGTTGCGGGATTTCCTGCATCATCGGTCGCCGAACCCGCAACAAATGTTACCTGTGTTTGCTGCCATATTTCTGGGTCAATATCGGGGAATTCTCTTTGTAAGAATTCTAAAGAAGCTTCTCCCAATCCCACATCTGTATCTTCTGTATCCGACAATTCCACAACGTCACCCGCAGCCATTACAGGTAAGTAGACATCAAATGGTTCCCCATCCATTTCTAATTGAACTTCTTGTCCCGGTACGCTGTGGAATGCTTTTCCTAAACTCGCGTACTGAGTACCTTCTGGAGTATTATTAACCTTAGAACCATCAATATATACGTAAAAATCTGGTGCGGGAACGTCTTCTAATTTGAAGTAACCATTTTCATCAGTTACCGCAAATACATCGGGTAAAGAATCTAAGCGAATTACTACCCCTTCTAAAGGAATATCAGAACCATCTTCGTTTTTGTTGTAGGAATCGTAAACATAACCCCAAACATCAGTTCCTTCAATTCTGGTTAAAGGTAAGGTAGTAAAATCAGCAGTCGCAATTCCACCAGCTATTCCATCACTATTTCCATCAATTGCAACTCCACTACGAGATTTAATTTTGTCACCATCCACAACTACCCGTACTTCTGTAGATTGGGGTAAAGGTTGGTCGTAGAAGAATGTTGCAAATTTCTCGGTGCTAGAAACAACAATTCTTCCTTCAAGTCGTTCCCCATTCGCTATTACATAGAAGGATTCCTCATTAACCGTGCTGGGGTCAACTTTACTATTGAAGCGGACAATGGTTTCCCTGGTTAAAGCAACCATTTCCTCACCGTTTGTGGGAGAAATTGTTACAGCAGGAGGAGCGACGGAGAAATCTAGAATCGTATTTTCAGCAATAGTATTACCTGCTAAATCTTTAATTTCTGTACCCAGAGCTAACTGATAGCTTGTTTGGGTTAATGGTGCGGCTAATGTCAATTTAGCAACTGTATTACTGATTTTTTCAATCGAAGAAATTTCTACAGTTTTACCGTCATTATCTCCACCGGAAATAGTCAGCGTATAATTACCACTTGCAAAAGCTTCATCGGATACCGCTTCGTTGTAAGTTACTTCAAAAGATGAAGGTGTATCGATTAAATTGCTGGAAATAATTGCTGTGGGTGGTGTTGTATCTACCACTCCAATATTGACGTTTATTTCACTACTGCTGGTATTTCCTGCTAAATCAGTAGAAGTAATAGTCAAAGTTTGAGAACCATTACTCAAACCAGTTAAATCCAATTCAACATCAAATTCCCCATTATCGGTAACGGGAACTGTAATTTCAGAACCACCACTAAATTGATAAGTTAAACTCGCAATTTCAGAACCAGTTCCATCCAAACTACCAGTTAATTTTGCACCTTCGGTTAAAATTTCACTAGCGCTAGGGTTATTAACTGTTAAAGCAGGTAATTGAGTATCTAGAGTAAATTGAAATTCTAGAACTTCAGAAACATTACCAACCGCATCAGTAGCAATTAATTTAAGAGTATGTTCACTTTCATTTAAATCAGCATCACCATTAATTTCTCTGAGTTTCGCAGCGTCAAAGGAGAAACTACCATCCGGTTGTAAATCAGCTAATACATCGACAAAGTTTTCTGTAGCTGTATCGTCAAATTCTGCTTGGAAGGAAGTAATTTGACTGCTATCTGTTATGCTTCCAGAAACTTCGGGATTATTAGTAATTTTATCGCTATCGCTGCTTCCGGTATCTGTTGTTAAAGAAGCTGTAATTATAGGAGCGGTCGTATCTTCCTCACCTAAATTTATATTGACACTAATTTCATTACTGTTTGTATTTCCTGCTAAATCGGTAGTAGTAACAGTTAAAGTTTGAGTACCATTACTCAATCCCGTTAAATCCAACTCAACATCAAACTCACCATTTTCGTTAACGGGGACAGTTACCGCATCACCACCGCTAAATTGATAACTTAAATTAGCAATTCCAGAACTAATTTCATCTAACTTACCCGTGAGTCTCACACCTTTGCTAAGAACGGAATCTGTAAGCGGACTGGTAATATTTAACTGTGGTGCTACAGTATCAACAGTAAATTCTAAAGCTTCGGAAGCAGTACTTGTATTACCTGCTGCATCCGTTACTTTCGCAGTAATTGACTGGACTCCATCAGCTAAAGCAACAGTAGTTATTTCCCAAGGACTATTTACTGTGGTTTCTCCAACAAGTTCTCCACCATTAAATAACTCAACCTTGCTTCCAGATTCCGCTTCCCCGGTAATCGTAGGAGTATTATCGTTAGTAACGCTTCCGTCTACTCCAGATAAGCTTAATTTTGTCGCTGCTTCCGTCTGTGTATCTAAGTTAAAAGCAAACGTTTCTGTATCTAAGACGTTACCAGAACTATCTTCTGCTTGCAGCGTTAAAGTGCGATCGCCATCTGGTAAAGAACCATTATTAATCTGTTCTAACTTGTCCTTATCTAAGGAAAAAGAACCATCCGATTTTAAAGAATCTGAAATATCAACTAAACCATTAAATCCAGCTTTGAAACTAGCAACCTGACTTGGATTGCTAATACTTCCACTTAAACTTGGGGTCGTTGGTAATCCCATCATTTGGACTAGAACCGGTATCGTTAACTAAACCGATGCTAATTTCACTTGGTTCGTCAAAAGAATTATTCGTTTGAGCAAATTCGATTAACTCACCTCCCAATGGAGTTTCATACCAAGGATTATCAGTATTAACTACATCAATCAAAGGAGTTGCTTTACCTGCTGCACCTTTGACATGGAAAATAATATCGTTGTAATCAGCGTCGGAGTTTTTATCTAAACGTAAATCCTCAATCCCAAACACACCACCGTCAACTGTACCATCCAATAATTGCATCATCTGAGTTGCATTACCGGGGTTAGCTGATGCTATGGAAAATAAAGGACGTTTATCACCATCTATTCCGGGATTATCAAATACATCTTGTACCTTACCCTGGGGAACCAGCATAAAAGCGAATTCATCCCCAGGATTCATCGAAAAACTTTTAATTCCCGAATAATTACCCGCGTTTTTATCGCTTTCTCCTAATTCTCCGGTAATTTTCGCTCCCTCGGAATCATCAGTAATGATAATATAACCGGACTCCGAATTGCTCAAAGCACGACTTGCAGTTTCTTTTATATATTCGGAGGAACCAGCAGTTAATCCCTCCATCCCAGCAAGACTGAAAACAGCGAATTCACTCTTGTAACTACCAGCATCGAAGAGAAAATCAATAGTGAATTCACCAGTCGTGTTAACTGTAAATATTCCAGTTTCTAATGATTCTAAAGTTTTACTTAAAGCAGCTTTTGGCTGTAAATTACCAATTAAAGGGTCAATAGAACCATCGCTGTTCAAACTACTCAAATTAATCGGAGCAATTTCAGAATCAGATATTTCTCCCCTAAAATCTTCTTCCAAGGTAAGGGGAGTAATTTGGTTATTATCAAGCAATGAGTCTTGAAAGCTTCCGTCTGTGCTAGTATCCAGAGCTAAAATATCGTTGTTTAAAAGGTTATTACCTGGTAACTGTGTATTTCCGGAAATATCGAAACCTTCAAAATATGGTACGGAGTTTTCTAGATTATCCATTATTTTTTAATAAATATTATTGGGTTATCGCTGTAGAAGATTTCGACAAATACAACCTGTTTTCGTATTACGGACTTACGAAAAAGTTATAAAGCGATAAATTTTCTCTACTAATAACGAAAAAGGGAATTACTCCTTTACACAGTAATGAAAGGGAACTAATATTAGTTCTCTCAAACTTATAATCAGAAAAAATTAATACAATCTCAGCCAAGATTAAAAAGAAAATAATCCTGACAACCAAATGAAATAATTAAATAACAGACATCATAATCACTCAAAACTACCTAAAATATTTATCAGTAGTTTTAATTTAATTGAACTATGTTACCAATCAAAATTTACATTCATCAGTTTGATATGTATCACTTTTAAATGAAAGTATCTTTTTTAACTTTTTACATTTATTTATTTACTATAAATAGAGAATAATGAATAATTCTAAAAATAAGCTAGAGAATGTAGACTAATCGGTATTTTTACCCATAAAGAGTTTTCTTGAAGCGATGGAAGTATGAATATATCTGATGTAGCTGTCACCGGTTGATGATGTTTAGGGAATAGTTTCTTCAATTTTTATTAGCGTATTCGGAATAATTTTACTCCTGATGGAAATGTGGATTTTGCAAACGTAGTTAAGTCATCTCTTAAGATAGAATACAACTACGCTGAAACTACATAATTCCAGAGGTTATTTTAGGCGGGTTTATTAATTACACAGCCATATTATCCGAAATGATAATATGGTAAAAAATTAAAATTGTCACTGCAAGCATTACAGCACCATTCGGCATTGTCGTGATGCGAAGGTTATCCACCGAGGCTGTAGTTTTGCACTGCATCAATAATAAGTATATACAAATACTTTATAGCGTTTCTCAATCTAGTGAAGTACAGTAACAGCAATGGGTAAACCAATTAAAAATATCTTTTAAGGAGACTTGGCTGAAAGCAGTATCAATGGCTTTTGCTAAATCTGGATAATTTCTAGCACCAATAGAACGTAGTATATTCTTAACCTTTGACCAACAATTTTCAATTGGCGAAAAATCAGGAGAATAAGGTGGTAAATAAATTAATTTAGCTCCAGCCGATTCAATTAATTTTTCAATCTGTGTACCTTTATGAATTGAACAATTGTCCATGATTACATAAGCATCTTCCCAAAGTTTTGGAACTAACTTTTGAGAGATATAAGCTTCAAATGTGAGACCATCAGTTGCACCTAAAATACTATATTGACTAATTAAACCATTTAGACCTATTGCACCAATCATAGAAACATTTTGACTGCGTTTTTGAGGTCGAGAACTGTATGCTCTTTTACCTTTTTGTGCGCGAGCATGATTCCTTATTAAAGATAAATTGGCTCCTGCCTCGTCAAGGAATATAAGGTTTTCAGCAGATACTCCATTAAGAAGGTTGCCAGAACTGAACTCTTAATAGCTGAACTCTTTCAGTATCTTTTTCATCAGCATGTAATGTTTTTTTTAAAGCGAATTTCCATTCTTTTTAAGATTCTATCTACTGTAGAAATACTAATTTTTATCCCAGTCTTCTCACTAAGTTGCTCACGAATCTCCGATAAAGTAGCATCATTCTTAGCTTCTACTATTTCTTTCAGAATATTCAATTGTTGTTCATTTAGTTTTGATGGAGTTTGTTGGGTTCTTACTAAGGGAGCTATATTTCCCGTTTCTCTGTATCGTTTGAGTAATTTTTCAATAAAGCTTAAAGTTACACAAAATCTTTTTGCTAATTGACGTTGTGATATTCCGCCTAGCTTATATGTATCAACTATTTTTTGGCGTAAGTCTATAGAATATGCTTTCATTCTTACCCTGGAATTAAGATGCACACTTTATTTTATTTAGTGTACTTCATTAGACCGAGAAAGGCTATATTACGGGGGGCTATCCGGAGAATGACCCCCGCCGCAAGCGCGTACAGGCGGGGATTCACGAGCAGTTTGTCAAGCTGCTTACAGCACTAGCGGAAGAATTGCAAAAACTAGGTGGTGCGGAATTACCTTCTTCTTGGATATCGGGTTTCTACGGTTCCGGTAAGTCGAGTTTTGCTAAGCTTTTGGGCTTGGCATTGGATAATTTGATACTGCCCGATGGTCGTGTTTTGGCGGATGTATTACTAGCACGGGATGATTCGCCTAAAAGTCAGGATTTTCACAAGGCTTGGCAGCAAGTACGCAGTTTAATTGACCCCGATGGCTGTAGTCTTTGATATTGGTGCTGTGGCAAGGGATGATGAGCATATTCACTCGGCTGTTCGGCGACAAATTCAGGTACGTTTGGGTTACTGCACTATTAGTAATTATGTAGCCGAACACGAACTGAAGTTGGAACTGGATGGGAAGTGGGATGAATTTTTGAATTGTGCGGAGCAAACTTTGGGTGAAAGTTGGGATAAAGCGAAAAATGACCAACTTGCGGAGGAAGCTTTTTCGGAAGTAATGCACGCTATGAACCCCAATCGCTACATCGAACCGATGAGTTGGCTGGATAGTCGGGCTGGAGTTCAAACTGGGATGGGAACGTCGGTGGAGGAAACTACCAGGGCTATTATTGAGATGTTGCGAATTCGCGCTGCTGGCAAAACTTTATTTGTGGTTATCGATGAAGTCAGTCAGTACGTGCATCAAAACGATAGTCGGATGCTCAAGCTTCAGTCGTTTGTTTCCGATTTGGGACAAAAACTCAAAGGTAAAATTTGGTTGCTTGCAACTGGTCAGCAAAAGCTGGAGGATTCCGCAGATGAAAGCAGTATTGGTAAATTAAAAGACCGCTTTCCACCTAAATTACGGGTTCATCTTGCTCCTACCAATATTCGGGATGTCGTTCACAAGCGGTTGCTCAAGAAGACTCCTAGTAAGGAAGTTGAATTACGAAGGCTGTTTCAACAGTACCGCACCGAGCTAAAGTTATACGGTTACAAGTGCGATTCGATTACGGAAGAAGATTTTGTGGAAGTATATCCAATGCTTCCGAGCTATGTAGATTTACTGATGCAAATTACCTCGAATCTTCGCACCCGTTCTACTCGCGTCAAGGGTGATGACCATGCGATTCGTGGGTTGTTGCAGCTTTTGGGAGAGTTGTTTCGGGAGCAAAAATTAGGGGAGCAGGAATTAGGGGCTTTAGTAACAATTAATGCGATTTACGAAGTCCAACAATCAGCTTTGGATGCAGACGTGCAGACTACTTTAGCGCGGTTGTTTAGCCATGAAGAGGTAACTAATGATGATATGGCAATCAAGGTTGCTAAAGCCGTAGCTTTATTAGAGTTAATTCAGGAACAAGAACCCACAACTGTTACTTTAGTTAGTCAATGTCTTTATTCTCAGTTGGGAATGGGTAATCAAGAATCAAATATTTTGCAAGCTTTAGAAAAATTGCGAAGTTTGGGATTGCTTTCCTATTCGGATAAATTGGGTTATAAAATTCAAAGTTCTGCGGGACAGGAATGGCAGCGAGACAGGGATAGTTATAGCGTAACTCAAGATGCCATTACTACAATTGTTGCGGAAAAACTCAAGGCTTTACTGGGTACTGTTGAACGTCCCCGCTACAAAAATAAGTCTTTCCCTTGGGCAGCATATTACAGCGATGGCAGGCAGCGCAACGAAGAGCGCTTGCAAGTGCCAAACGACCCGGCAGTGTTAAATATTGATTTCCGCTATCTTATCAGCCAGAGCGACCGCGATTCAACCACTTGGGTACAAACCAGCAGCGGTAATAATTACAAAAATCGTCTGATTTGGGTTGTGGGTAAAAATGGTTCCCTAGTAGCACAAGTCCGGGATTTGGAACGCTCTCGCCATATAATCAAGAAATACGATGCCCGCAAGCAATCATTAAATCCAGATAAACAGCGTTTGCTATTTGAAGAACAAAGTCGCTGTGACAAGTTAGAAATAGAAGTGCAAGCAGCTATTTCCCAAGCGTTTATGGATGGTGAAATTTTCTTCCGGGGACGAACAATTGATAAGCAGCAGCACGGTACTAGTTTTGCAAGTGTTTTAGAGCGGGTGGGAGAAAGCATATTACCGGAAATATACAGTAATTATGTTGATGTAGCGGTAACTAATAGTGAATTAGTACAGCTTTTAGAACCAAATTTATCCGGACCATCCCATAAGTTTATGGGTAAAGTTCTGGGGATTTTAGAGCTAGATTCTGGTAAATATATTCCCACCTGTAGCGGTGAAGTTCCCAGTCGTATTTCTAGATACATTGGAGATTTGAATGGTGTTTCCGGTAGTCAGTTGTTAAATTACTTTGGTGCAGCGCCTTACGGGCATCCCGCTGATGTAGTTAAAGCTTGTTTGCTGGGATTATTACGGGGTTCAAAGTTGCGAATTAGACCCGATTCAGGAGATGAAATTACCTCTGTACGCGACCCAGGTACAAAAGATTTATTTACCAAAGACCGAGATTTAAAACGTGCCGATTTATTACCACCACAACAAGCGAATATATCTCCAAAGGATAGGGTAAAAATCTGTAAATTCTTTCAAGATGCGTTGAATATAGACCTTGACCGCGAAAACGATGCGATCGCAGATGCTGTATTTAATAATTTTCCTTCTGTATCTAAGCGTTTGCAGTCCATAGAACGACGCTACAATCTCTTACCCAACCGTCCGGAGTTACCGGAGGTATTACAAAAACTGCGGGATGCATTAGAAAAATCCATGCGATCGCGTCAAATTGAAGAAACGGTAATTAGTGTTAAAAAATATCTCGATGCTTTAAGGGATGGGATTCAGCAGCTTGGGATTATTGAAACCGATTTGAACGATACCGCAGTTGCAGCAGTCAAACGGGCTATAGAGATTCGGGAGCATCAAGTAGCCCAACTTGAAGAAATTGAGGATGTTAAAGAAGTTGCAGTAGCTATAGAAGCTTTAGACGCACAACTTGAGCTAGAACGTCCTTGGCGGGATATTAGTAGTTTGGAACCTTATTTACAAGCAATTGAAAAATATTATCAAGCAGTCAGATTGAAATTAATTGCACGTCAAGAACAACAAACTGAAGAAATTCGAGCCAGATTAAAACAACGTCCCGGCTATATTAAGCTTAGTGAGAAAAAAGCCGAATACGTATTGCGTCCAATTCAACAAGCATCCCCCGATACAACTGTTGATGCGATTTATCCCAGTTTACTCAAATTAAAGGACACCGCAGCCATTAATATTAAATCGGCAGAAGTAAAAGCAAATAGTATGCTTGATGATGTTTTATCGGAGGAAACCCAAGAAGAAATTATTCAATTACCGTTAAATTTGAGCGGTAGGGAAATAAGTACCCCGGAAGATGTGGAAGAGTTGGTTAATCAAATTAAACAAAGGCTTTTGAAACAGTTAAAAGCGAATACTCGGATTAGGATAATTTCAGATGATTTAAATTGAAATTATTAGCAGGGAGTAGGGAATAGTTAGGAGTTAGGAGTTAGGAGTTAGGAATTAGGGAATAGGGGATAGTAGGTTGGGTTTCACTTTGTTCAACCCAACGATATGCTGGGTTATGCCCTTCCTTCGGGCACGCTGCGCTAACGTTCCTCAACCCAGCCTACAATTTTTCTGTATCATCAAACCCTACTTCTAGGAATGAAATAGCTTTACCATTAGAATATTTTTTACCAGTCCTCTTCCAGAGGACTTACGCTATTAGGCTGGGACTTACAGTCCCAGACGAATTTAAACGCAGTCGAGACTTCCCTTATGCCCTACCTTACCCCAGAAGCCAAATCTAAGCTATCAAGTACCATCCGCACGTTAAGGGAACGGTTACTGACGGATTTACACAATGCGGTAGATAGTGCTTATCAATTATCTATACCTTTACATAAAGCTGGATTATCGGAAGAAATGCGGGTAAAGCGACAGCGATTGGAAAACTGGCTGGAGGAACAATCCCGTAGCGAAAGACAGGGGAAAGAGAAGGATAAACAAGCAAGGGAACGCTATTTACGGACGGCTGAAAAGTTAGCTGCGGCAACTTTATTAAACCGTTTGGTGGTAATTAAACAAATGGAAGCCCATGAGTTAATTAAACCTGCGGTGGTAACTGGAGGTTGGCAAAGTCGGGGATATCGGGAATTTCGGGATTTTGCACCGGAGTTACTCAAGGACGAAAGTGAAGGCTATTCTATTCTTTTGCAGTTATTGTACGATGAGTTAGCCTTGGATTTACCGGGGTTATTTGGCAATGTGGGGGTGACGGTGTTAAAAGACCCTTCTCTAGCGGTTGCTCACGGCTGTTTCTGGAAATATCACCCTCAAAAAGCTTACGAATGGGAACTGCGGTTACAAGATGAAATAGCACCAGATTTTAAAATTAATGAAATTGATTCCGATAAATTGCGCGAACAATTTGAATTAGAGAATCCCGAATTAGTTTTGGAGTTGAAAGAGAAGGAAGATAAAAGACGAGAAAGGAAGCGAAAAAAAGAAGAGTCAGATAATGATTTTAGTCTTGATATTAAATTAGAAGAATCAGATTAAAATGTAGATAATCTTTGTTTCCCTTCTCTTCGATTTGCTAGTTATTAAATTTACATTAATAAGCAATAATAATTATGCGTATTGAAAAGTTACACATCCAAAACTTTCGAGGATTTGAAGACATAACGCTCAATTTCCCTAAATCTAAAGTAGCGGTTTTTATCGGTATAAATGGTGCGGGTAAATCATCAATTTTAGATTGTATCGCGATGATGTTAGCTCAATTTGTCGCTGAGCTTCGCAATAAAACAGCAGATATTGAACCATCAGAAAATGATATTAAGATTAATTCTCAATCTACCGTCAATACTATAACTCTTTTAATAGAAGAAAATGAAAGAATCTCCTGGGAAATGATTGAAGAAGGTTTTTATAATCAAAATTGTAGTAACCACGATGAAATTGAAAATTATATTCAACGTCTCCAAGAAAATTTAGAATCTCAACCGGATTTAAATTTACCCGTGATGGTTTACTATCAAACTCATCGCATGGTTTTAAAAAATCCCTATACTTTCAGCCTCAGAAAAAATAAACAAGACGAATATTATCAATTTCAGGCTTACAACAAAGCATTCTCTAGCGCAATTAATAATTTTCAAGATTTTTTTGATTGGTTTAAAGAAGAAGAAGATTATGAAAATGAAATTCGATTAAGAGAAAATCCTGACTATAGAAATCCCAGATTAGAAATTATCAGAAGAGCTATCACTAATTTTTTTAATAATCTTTATCGCAATAATTTCTCTAACCTCAGAGTAGTTAGGTCAATATCAGAAAGGTTTATGAGAAACTCTGGTAAACCTTCATTGACAATCACTAAAAATAATCAAGATTTCAAAATCGAGCAACTATCTGACGGTGAGAAAATGTTATTAATGCTAGTCACCGATTTAGCGAGAAGATTAGCAATTGCAAATCCTAACTCAAATGATGCATTACTCAACGGTGAAGGAATAGTTTTAATTGACGAAATTGACCTGCATTTACATCCTCAATGGCAAAGAAGTGTGATTCCGAGTTTGACGCAAACCTTTCCCAACTGTCAATTTATCGTCACCACTCACTCACCACAAGTATTAAGCGAAGTTGAAAGAGAAAATGTATTTATTATAGAAAATTATCAAATAGTTGAGAATACACCTCATACTTATGGGAAAGATAGTAATTCTATTTTATATGAATTAATGGATGTAAAAAAAAGACCGGAAACGGTACAAAACCAAATAAATAATTGCTTAAAACTAATAAATGACGGTCATATAGAAACAGCCAAATCGGCTTTAAATGAATTATCTAATTTGTTAGGAGAAAATGATTCGGAAGTGGTTAGAGCAAATGCACTTATTGGTTTCTTAGGAGAATAATCGGCTGAAGTAATCAGATGAAGCAAATTATCAAAAATCAAGAGCCAAAATCATTACTGGAACATCGCTTACAACCGTTTGCAGATTATGATAATTATCCTCAAAAGGAAGAATTAAGAGATTCGCTATTAACTGAACAAGGTCATATTTGTTGCTACTGTATGCAACGAATTAAGAAAGATGAAATGAAAATCGAACATTGGCGTTCTCAAGACGAATATCCAAATTTACAATTAGATTATAATAACTTACTTGGTGCTTGTGAAGGTGGTCAAGGTTTCCCAAAACATTTACAACATTGCGACACCAAAAAAGGAAATGAAAAACTAACTATAAATCCTATTGATAATCTAAAAAATTGCGAAAATTTAATTAAATATCTCCCCAATGGAATAATCTACTCAGACGATACAGCTATAAATAATGAATTAAATCAAGTATTAAATTTGAATATACAAACTTTAGTAAATAATCGTAAAGTAATCCTAGACATTCTTATTAAACAATTAAAAAGCGAGCAACCAAAGGGAGATTGGACAGCAGCGATGTTAAATAAGAAAATTAAAGAATGGAGCGATCAACAAGAAGATGGGAAATATCAACCATTATGTCAAATAGCTATTTACTACCTAAAAAAGAAATTATCAAAGCTTAAATAAGGGTTTAAAATAAGCAAGGCTAACCAAACAAACAGTATATGAGCGAATTAGGGATAATCACCAGCGTTTTAGAAGTAGAGGTAAAAAAAGAACTGCGTCAACACGGTATTGTTATCTGGTTGGATAAAGACGCTTATTATAGTGCATACGTGGATACACTTATTGAACGTTATGCTAAAGGTGATTTTTTCGCTCCAGTAATTGCCTTTCGCGGTAGCTATCTAGAAATGCTACTTGCCCTAGAACTTTACTGCAACGGGCTTGACAAGGAAAGACTGTTGATACATATGCCCGGTCACACAGAAGAAACAATTCGTAAAACCCCAATACTAGAAATTTATCACGCCGGATACCGTTTTCGTAAAGCTCTCGATACACTCATCCGCGAAGCTGCAACTGGAAAAATTAACCCCGATAATATTGAAAATTATCTCTCTCAAGGTGTTACCGAGCTAGCAACAGCCGAAACTTGGTTGCAAAAGAATCTATCCCAACCCCAAGACGGACATTTGGTAGGTTATTTACAGAATGTGGGTTTGGAGTCGCTTTTGGATGGGTTAGTAGATTCAGATGGAATAATTGACGAAGAAAAAAAATTATCTGCCAAAATTAATACAGCAGATGACCTAGATATCCTCGCAGAACATCTTTATCGTTATACGGGAATGAATCGGGAATTTTTAGATTTTTATTTAAACAAAGAAACCACTACTTTTATCAGTTTAGGTGAAGCCTTTGCCGCTTGGTTAATGTGTGTAGAATACGTCCATGATTTAACCCGTTCGCCACATCTTGATATACTAAAACCTTTAATTAAAATATCAACACCTTTGCAAAAAACTTGCGAAAAATTAATTAATTATCTGCGACAAAGACATCCAGAAATCTACGCAGCTAAAGCATTAATTACCGAAACTCACATTGAAAAAGAATTTTTACATATCAGTCCCGAAGACTTAGGACAAATTGATACATTCCAACGGGAAGAAACAGCAGTTTTAGACGCTGCGCTCCAAGCATTGTTAACAAACCAATTCGACAAAGCCCTACAATGGTCAAAATCCCGCATTGAATCAAATTCATTTTGGTTGGGTAGAGATAGAAATCGCCGTCAGGAATGGTCGTTAATTCAAGATGCAGCAACGTTCGGTAGTAAAATTCAAACCAGCGATACTATCAAAAATCTCCACAGTCTCCGCGAAGCTTTAGAATACTATACCCAATCCGGTTATCAAGTAGATAAAGCCCATCGTCACTTTGAGCAACAAAGATTTAAACTCCTCGAATCCACCCTACCTCACTTTGCTCAACTTCTCGAAGTTGCAGATTTACTTCGTCAACAATACCGAACTTGGGCTGATAACCTAGCTGAAGATTTTACCAAAATTTGTACTACGGAAGGGTTTTTACCAGAAGAGAACCTCCAACAGCGCACTCTCTACGAACAAGTAGTTCATCCCCTTACCCAAACCGATAAAAAAGTAGCTTACTTTATTATCGATGCCTTTCGCTACGAAATGGCAACCGAACTTCTCCAGGAACTCGAAAATACCAGTCCAACAGTTACATTAAAAGCCAGATATGCCGAACTACCAACCATTACATCCGTGGGAATGAATGCGATCGCGCCGGTAAATCAAGGTGGTAAGCTAATACTAGCAGGCAAAGACGGTTTTAAAGGCTTTAAAACAGGAGAATACAGCGTCCGCACTCCTCAAGAAAGAGTCCGAGCAATGAGCGATAGAAGTACCGATAATATTAGCAAAGGACGTAGAAGTACGCGCTCGTTAAAGCTTACTGATGTTTGCAATTATTCCACCACTAAATTAAAACAAAGCTGCGCCAATGCCAATTTGATTGTCGTTCACAGTAAAGAAATTGACGATGCAGGAGAAGCCAATATCGGTTTAGCAACCTTTGAAACTTGGTTAACTCAAATCAAAGCCGCTTGGAACCACTTAAAACAAATTGGTATAAATGAATTTATTTTTACAGCCGACCACGGTTTTCTTTTGCAAGACCAAACAACCCTAGAAAAACCTTATGGTACTAAACGCGACCCAAATCGGAGATACGTTTTAACTACAGAATCTCGGACAGAAGCAGGAATGACGGCAGTTTCCTTAAAATCATTAAAATATGAGGGTCAAGAAGGTTATTTACTACTGCGTAAAGATACAGCTGTATTTGCTACGGGTAATCCAGGGGCAACATTTGTACATGGTGGTAATAGTTTACAAGAACGGATTATCCCCGTATTAGCTATATCTCAGCGTCAAAATACGCACCTGACCCTTGTTAAATATTTAATCGAGACACAGCCAGAACGGGAAATGCTCGGTTACAGTCGTCTGAAGGTACGTGTCAAACCCGCTCCATTAGCCCAAGGTGTTTTGAGTTTTGCGGGAGCCAGAACAATTAATTTAGCCCTGCGGGTACCGGAACGAACCGACGTACAAATTACCATTAAAGATGCTCCCGGCGCAGAAATTAACAATCAACAAATTCAAATTCCCGTAGAATCGGATTGGATTGAAATATTGTTTGACCTCAAAGGAAAACAAGATGAACGGGTTCGTGTAGAGGTTTTTCATCCAGATGGTATTGAAGACGTAGAAGCTACAATTCCCCAACAGTATTTTAATGTATCCGGAGCATTATTAAAAACCGAACCAAATGAAACCCCCATTCAAGAATCAACAACCACCGATTGGCAAGATAGTTTTACAGATGAAGGTATTAAACGAGTATTCCTCCACCTGCAACAACATGATTCGATTACCGAAATCGAACTAACTCAAATACTCGGTAATGCCAGAAAAGTCCGACGTTTTTCTCTAGAATTTGAAGAATACTTGAAGAAAGTCCCCTTCTCAGTCAGGATTGAAACGACTAGCAACGGCAAACGGTATGTTAAGCAGAAGTGACGGTGAGGAGTTGAGAGTTAGGAGTTAGGAGTTAGGAGTGTAGAGACGTAGCACTGCTACGTCTGTGATTGAGTTAGGAGTTAGGAATGAAGTAACAATAAACTAGTAATAAACAATAATTTAAAAACCAGAATATAAAATCAAAAACAAAAGCATCCGTTGTTAAAATCTAAAATTGTATGTCTATAAAAGATATTGAAAATATTTTTGAGCGTTTGCGTTCTGGGGTTGTTCCCGAACGAGGATTAGATACATTCGCAGTGGGAATAGATAAGCAGCGAACAGAAATTAATCGTCAACTCCAACTAGCAGCAGATGGTGAAGGTGTATTTAAATTTTTACGCGGTGGTTATGGCTGTGGTAAAACATTTATGTCCCGTTTGGCAATTCTCGATGCTCAAGCACAAGGTTTTGCTACTAGTTTTGTGGTAGTTTCTGATAACGATTTACACTTCTATAAATTCGACGATGTTTATCGTAAAGTTGTCCAAGAATTGGGTACAAATTCCTGTCCTAGAGGTGCGTTAAGCGATATTATTGACCGTTGGATAGCCCGTGTCGAAGATGCTTTAATAGCTGGTGGTGCAGACGAAAATAGCGAAGAATTTGATAATTTAGTTCAACAGCGCATAGAAGAAGAACTTGCTTCCCTCACTGGAGGAAAAGCACCAGAAGACATGACACGAGTTCTCAGAACCATATTTACCCTCAAACAAAAAGGAGAAATCGCCGAAGCTAGCGCTTTATTATCTTGGCTTTCCGGTAGCGAAAATGTTGCAGCTGGCGCGAAAAAAGCCGCAGGTGTCAAAGGAGACATTGCTAGTAGGGAAGCCTTAGACTACTTACATGGCATCCTCGAAATTGTCAAAGCCGCTGGTTACAAAGGATTAGTAATTGTTATAGACGAAGTAGAAACCATTTTACGAATGCGTCACGATAGCCGTGGTAAATCCTTAAATGGTATTCGTCAGATTTGCGACGCTGCCGACCGCTATAAAGGTTTACTATGGATTTTTACGGGAACCCCGGAATTTTATGATACCAAACGTGGTGTAGCAGGCTTAGAACCGTTGAGCGATCGCATTCAATTTTTAAATCCTGGTGGTTTTGCAAGTCCCCGTCAACCGCAATTAGAATTAAAACCCTTCGATGCTCGGAGATTAAAAGAAGTTGCTCTAAAGTTACGGGAAAAATACCCCACTATAAATAAAACAGCTTTAACTACCAAAGTAACGTCATACTTTATTGAGAAATTAGTTGATAAAGTAACCACAGGTTTCAAAGGAGATGTAGGAGTAGTTCCCCGACAATTTCTACGTCAGTTTGTCAACGTGCTTGACCTAGCATCCGAAAATGACGAATATGACCCCATGAGTGCTGAAGGTTTTGAACCTAGCGAATTAAACGAAGACGAACAGCGAATTAGTCAAGGTCTTCCCTACTTCGATCCAGAACCAGAAGATGTTCAAAATTATGCTGTAGAATTCTAATCCAAAATCCCGGACATTTGCTACAACGGAGGAGACCCTCCGCAACGCAATGTCCTCAAAATCTAAAATCTAAAATGTCCTCTGCCTTTGCTCGCTTTCCTCCCCGTCTTCAACAAGCGATAGTCTCGCGCTTGGGTTGGACATCTTTACGTCCAGTCCAAGAACTAGCCGGACATACATTGCTGGACGGTAAAAACGCTATTATCCTTGCTCCTACAGCCGGAGGTAAAACAGAAGCTGCAATTTTCCCCCTACTAGCTGCACTTATGCAGCACGAACCACAAGGAGTTGGAGTCATCTATATCGCACCCATTAAAGCCCTGTTAAACAACCAAGCCGAACGCTTGGGAAACTACACGGAAATGGTCGGTTTGCGACGCTTTATGTGGCATGGTGATATCAAAGGTTCGCAAAAACGTGCTTTCATTAAAGAACCAACAGCACTTTTAATGACTACCCCCGAATCATTAGAGGTAATGCTTTTATCAGCGAAAGTGCCCCACAACAAACTATTTGCTGATTTACGTGCTGTAGTCATAGACGAAATTCATGCCCTAGCAGGTACAGACAGAGGTACTCATTTAATATCAGTAATCGAAAGATTAGCACGTTACACAAATAACGATATCCAACGTGTTGGTCTGAGCGCAACAGTAGGAAACCCAGTAAACATCTTGCATTGGCTTCAAGGTACATCCAAACGGGAAGGTTGTGTAGTAACCCCCCCAAAAACTCCTTCTAAAAAAGATTTGCGCGTTCACCTGCGAGAAACTTTGGGTGGAATTGCCCAAGAAGCCAGTCAAATTGCTCAAGGTAAAAAAAGCCTCTTTTTTTGCGAAAGCCGCTCCCTAGCTGAAGATATAGCCGAGCGGATGCGTAATCGAGGTACAGATGTATTCGTTCATCATAGCTCTGTTTCCTTAGAAGAACGCACCGCAGCCGAAGAACGCTTTCAACGTGGCAGCAATACTAGTATTATTTGTACTTCAACTCTCGAATTAGGAATTGACGTTGGCGATTTAGATTTAGTATTTCAAGCAAACGCCCCATCTACAGTATCATCATTTTTACAGCGTTTGGGACGTACCGGAAGGCGGGCAAATCAGCGAGCTAACACCACATTTTTTTGTGAAGATATCGAGACAGCTTTGCAGGCGATCGCAATTATCGAACTAGCCAAAAAAGGCTGGGTAGAATCAGTTCCCACCCAAACGCGAGCATGGGCAGTACTTGTCCATCAATTACTAGCTTTAACTCTACAATTTGGGGCTATCAGCCCGGAACGTTGCTGGGAACAATTAGCAATCGTACCAGATTTTTCAGGGATTGCAGATACCGAATTCGAGATACTAATCAAACACATGATTCAATCAGAATTTCTGTTTCATGCAGGTGGTTTACTATCGATGGGAGACGAAGCCGAGCGGGTATTCGGACGCAAAAACTTTATGGAACTTTACGCCGTTTTTAGCAGCCCCCAACTATATAAAGTACAAACAACAGCGGGTTATACAATTGGCTCCCTAGAACAATTATTTGTTGATAAATTAGTTGCAGAAGTTAGTTCCTTTCTCCTCAGTGGCAAAGCTTGGATAGCGACACATATTAATCATCATGAGCGAACAGTTTCAGTAAATCCTGCTCCTCGCGGTAAAAAACCTATTTGGGGTGGCTTTGCTCCACAAATAATTAGCTTGGAATTGTGCCAACAGATAGCTACAATCCTCAAATCAGAAGTTAATATTCCTTACATTGATAATAAAACCCAAACTATATTAGATGAGTATCGTTCCGAACTTAAATTATTAACTAGCAATTCTATAAATATCCAAATAGATGGTGACAAAGCATTATGGTGGACATTTGCAGGAGGGCAAATTAATCACACCTTAAAATATGGTTTGCAGTTTCACCACGATTGGAAAATAGTCTCCGATAACTTCAAGCTGAAAATTCAAGGAGACAGCATTGGTGCAGCGACTCTAGACTTGGCGATCGCTCGCACGAAAGATAGAAAATTCTGGGATAGTTCAGAAACTCAAAAATTTATTTATTCGCAGCTACCAGAATATCGTTTAAGCAAATTCCAAAGGGCATTACCTGATGTTTATTCAATAGAGATGATTCGTAACTATTTGCTAGATATAGAAGGGACAATTCAATTTTTAGAATTGCAAAATGTTTAATAAAGAGGGGTTATATGATATAGCCTTTCTCGGTCTAATGAAGTACACTAAATAAAATAAAGTGTGCATCTTAATTCCAGGGTAAGAATGAAAGCATATTCTATAGACTTACGCCAAAAAATAGTTGATACATATAAGCTAGGCGGAATATCACAACGTCAATTAGCAAAAAGATTTTGTGTAACTTTAAGCTTTATTGAAAAATTACTCAAACGATACAGAGAAACGGGAAATATAGCTCCCTTAGTAAGAACCCAACAAACTCCATCAAAACTAAATGAACAACAATTGAATATTCTGAAAGAAATAGTAGAAGCTAAGAATGATGCTACTTTATCGGAGATTCGTGAGCAACTTAGTGAGAAGACTGGGATAAAAATTAGTATTTCTACAGTAGATAGAATCTTAAAAAGAATGGAAATTCGCTTTAAAAAAAACATTACATGCTGATGAAAAAGATACTGAAAGAGTTCAGCTATTAAGAGTTCAGTTCTGGCAACCTTCTTAATGGAGTATCTGCTGAAAACCTTATATTCCTTGACGAGGCAGGAGCCAATTTATCTTTAATAAGGAATCATGCTCGCGCACAAAAAGGTAAAAGAGCATACAGTTCTCGACCTCAAAAACGCAGTCAAAATGTTTCTATGATTGGTGCAATAGGTCTAAATGGTTTAATTAGTCAATATAGTATTTTAGGTGCAACTGATGGTCTCACATTTGAAGCTTATATCTCTCAAAAGTTAGTTCCAAAACTTTGGGAAGATGCTTATGTAATCATGGACAATTGTTCAATTCATAAAGGTACACAGATTGAAAAATTAATTGAATCGGCTGGAGCTAAATTAATTTATTTACCACCTTATTCTCCTGATTTTTCGCCAATTGAAAATTGTTGGTCAAAGGTTAAGAATATACTACGTTCTATTGGTGCTAGAAATTATCCAGATTTAGCAAAAGCCATTGATACTGCTTTCAGCCAAGTCTCCTTAAAAGATATTTTTAATTGGTTTACCCATTGCTGTTACTGTACTTCACTAGATTGAGAAACGCTATAATATACTCAGAAACTTCCTCCTCAACCTTTGTCGGGTCTTGTTCGTGGAAGTACACCACTGGTGCAATATTACGGGTGATATCAGCAGCAAAAATTTCTTTAATCAGCATAAATCGGGTAGCTATGCACGGGAAAGTAGGTAGTTTAATTCTGTATTATTTTAAACGAAGTAAGAAGTAAGAAGTAAAAAGTAAGAAGTAAAAAGTAAGAAGTTAGAAGTTAGGAGTTAGAAGAACACTGCTAATTATCAATCCGTCCACAAAGTCAACTTTGAGGGGTATATCATACAAGGTTAAAATTATTTTCTCCCCCTGCTCCCCCTGCTCCCCCTGCTCCCTCTGCTCCCTCTGCTCCCCCTGCTCCCCCTGCCTTTTTTAAGAATAAATCCTGGGTCGATAATCCCGATCCGATGGCAATTCGCCCATAAATGATAAAGCATTTAAATCCGTTCGCATTCCCGGATATAACAACACCACTGGTAAATTACGAGTTTTACCATCAATATGCTTGAGTAATGCTGATGACCGAAAAAAAGGATATAATCCCCCAGCCCGTCCCAGGAGAATTAAAGTGCGGTTGCTCTCAATCGGATGATTGTCAGCAAACTCATTAATTAAATCAATCACATCTTTGGCGATACCATCAGCACCCTCAATATAAAGGGCAATTTTATCTTTCAGATGATTTAAAGCGCGTTGTGGGTCTTTTGCATATAACCGATGTTCCGCACGGATAATACTTGCTAATACCCGTTCTTCCTCCTGCTTAATCCGATTTAACAACAAAAGATGTAGAGAAATTGCCAGGACATTCCAACCTTGACCTTTGAGTTCGTCAGTTAGTTTGCGAATGCGATCGCGCAGTTTAAATTCATCGCGGGGGTCGTAGTGTAAAATACAAAATCGATAATTCCGCATCGTACTGATTTTGGGACCATTTTCATCAAGTAAATCATTCTTGAGCGATGCGATCGCGTTATCTAAAGAAGAACCATCAAACAGCGGACCCCATTATTTATCCTCCCACTCTACGCCGAAGACTTGAATTGCCCAAGTTTTTAAATCTGGATAATTCCAGCCAAAATCGTAAAGTTCTCCCATGCGATTAAAAGAAATACCAGATAAACGACGCAAACGCTGTTCCAGAAAACTTTCACTTAAACCCACAGAAGTAAAATAAGGATTATCTAAAACCGACCCAGTAAACTTGAGGTGACGCAAAAAATACAGCCAATAAGCTAATGCTTCATCGCTAACCTTCGGATACTGAAGCTGTCGCGTACCAGTATTATGAGTACACAATCCACTATAGGCACAAGCACCTATTAACCCAGTCGCCATTCGTAAAGTGGTTGCCGATGACCAATCACTCTCAATTTGCCCAGTTACCCACCGAGCAACTGTATTCCTATCAATACTGGCATTCGGTTGCTGACGGCGCTGCTCCAAAAAAAATCCCGTAAAATTACGGTATAAAGGGTCAGTTAATTGCATATGCCAATGACAAATATTTTGGCGAGTCACGGGGTCATTCGGACACCACCGTCGCAATAATGATAGCGCTACAGGGTAAGAATCAAAACGATGATTAAGCTCAACCAGTAAACTACGAACCCTCGCCATACTTTTACTACCGAACCAACGTTCCTCAAAAGCAACAACTGCTAATTTATTTTTAGGTATATCATCTCTAGAATGTTGCCAATAAGCCCGACTTTCTTCCAAGCATAAAGAAGTACGCAGCAAGCGAGTATGGAAATCATTCTTCTCCTCGCCATAACAAACTAAATTTGTAGGTGAAGACACAATTGCTTTGGTAGTCATAGGGTTTAGGATTTTTTCAGCCGATAAAAAGGCATAGGGTAGCACTCAACCAAAGGTAAAAGCGCAGCTGCTAATTTTTTAGCACTTTCTTCCAACGCTTGGGGTATATCACCCACTATTTCCCGTCCGTTAGGAACTACTACTACCTTCACGTTTTGATTGGGAATGCGGATTGCTTGCTCAAATTCTTCCCGAGAAAATGATTTATTAGATGTTTCAAAAATATTTACGGAAATATCACTTAATGCAACTAAAGGCTCTTCCCCACTAGACTTATGAAACGCCAACCGCTCATTTAACTGCTCGTCAACATCATATCCCCAAAAAAATATAGTTCTCACCTCATCCGGTTGAACCATTTCCTGTCGCTTGCGTCGATCCACCCCAATTGCAGCTTGACGCACGGCTTCTAAAGATGCCCATTTAAAAGTTTTCGGCAATAAACGCGCAAATAAATCCCCCCCACCGTACTCATCAATTAAATCAGTTCGCCACCAATCTAGTCGTTTTGGTTCGCAAGCACCTTCACCAGCCCAAGCAATCATCATCTGGAGAGCGAGAATTTTATCTAATATATTGTTAGCAACTTGAACAGCAAGCATAAACTTAATTTATAAAGCCATCACTTGAAAAGTCTTTACTATATTAATGCCAACGTCAAGCACAATGCTAAGATTACGAAACGAGATTAGATAAATTCCCCTCATAATCGATTAGCTTCTATTTGCTAATCAATAATAATTAACTTAAAATCCATACTCTCGTTTTGAAAGTAAACTGTTAAGATATTTATTTTTGAAATATTTTAATTAATTGCGTTTTTACATCAACGTATTTCCATAGCTATTAGTTGTTAGGCAGCTTCGCTAAAATAAAACTATTTCCCGCTGACAATATGAGTTATGACATACACTCCACCCAAACTTCTGACTTTCGAGCAATTTATTACTGAGTATGGAGACAACGCCCGTTACGAACTTATTGACGGAGAATTACGTGATATGGAACCAACTGGCCCTCATGAAGAAGTTTCAGGAAATATTGCTGGTAGAGTTTATGCTGAAATTTTTCGCTCTAATTTGAATTGGTTAATCCCAAAAACTTGTCTAATTAAACCACCCGCCTTACTAAGCAACAGCATTACGTCCAGATGTAATTGTTTTAGATAAAGAAAAGTTAAGACAAGAGCCGCTATGGGATAAAGAACCAATTATTTGTAGAGGTGATACTGTTAAATTAGTTGCGGAAGTAGTAAGTACTAATTGGCAGGATGATTATGCTAGAAAAGTGGAAGAATATAGTTTGTTAGGGATACCCGAATATTGGATTATTGATTTTCGTGCTTTAGGTGGTTTGCAGTTTATCGGCAACCCCAAACAACCTACTTTTACCGTATGTCAATTAGTTGATGGTATATATCAACAGCAAAAATACCGTTTAGGAGATGTGATTTCTTCTTATTTATTTCCAAATTTACAATTAAAACTTGATGATGTTATGCCGTAGTTTAGGAAGGTAATTGCTTTCCTAAAAACTATCCTAATCATCCTTATGTTGATATCTAAAAATATTTAAATCTTAAAAAATATAATAATCATGTTTATGCTTTAAAATTGTTCGCCACAACTCAGATACGAATACAGGTGGCACAGCATTCCCTAAAATAGCACCGTCTACTGCTGTTGTTCCGCTCAGTTGATACTCCAAAGGAAATTCACTCAAACGTTTTACCATTTCCATATTTGCCAACTTAACAGTACCATCTGGTAAAAATATATCCGCAAATTTATTTCGGTTGGCTCCTTTTCCATCCATAAAATAAGATTTAATTATTGTTAGAAATGAGCAGTCCGAGGTGACAGGTTTACATCTTCTACCGATACGAAACTTCCAAGTTGGTAATTCTACATCCATTGGTTCTTTATTACTTTTTTCTGTGGGAATATCTTTAATAACATCCCACCAATTAACAACAGGTTCGAGGCTTACTTCTTCGAGTAATTCTCTTATTTTCGATGCACGTAGAATAATTCGATATCTTTTTTGAAGTGATGATACTCTACAAATTGACCATTCAAATTTGTATCCCATTGCTGTAAGGTTTTTACAAATCAAAAGCTTAAAAGTATTAGAATTTTTGTAACCCGGTACATTCTCTAATACAAAATGCTTTGGTTGTAAATTAAAGACTGCTCCCATTGTTGATATCGCCATATCAAAGTCATTCGTCATTTCAATTTTTTGACGTTTGGCAATACTGAAATTACAGCAAACAGTGGATGCCCAAAGTAAGTCGGGATTAATTGGAAATCCAGCCCACCCTTCTTCTTGACATTGCTGTACTGATTTACGAATTAAGTTGTGGTTAGGGAAATTCTTTCGATAATTATCAGCAATTTTTTCGCTTAATTTTGGATTAGTCGGGTCAAATTCTGCTGCCCAAACTTCTGCATTAGGATTCACTTCTTTAATTCCACAAGCAACCCCACCACCACCCGCGAATAATTCCACTACTTGCACTGTACTCAACTCCTTGACTTGACGAACAGGATAGGGCTTATTATCAGAGGCTATGCAATAAGCATGGTCAATTGTTCGGGTGCGTTGACAATCCGTGATTCAACCTGCTTCTTTAATCTATTGGGAATCCAATCAAAATCACTGCGATACGCGGAGCGTCATGCCTCCGGCATATCGCCAGTGCTTTCAATGTGCTTCACCAAGAAATCAGCAAAGCGACTATTGTGTAGCTCGCTAAAAATTTCACTCTGTTTTGTCGTTTTACGCATCAATTGAATTTTTCTAAAGAAATTAGTATCTCTTCTAGCTACCTTCCGAATACTTTCCCAAGTCAAATTTGCTCTAGCAATATAACTTTTAACTAAGCTCTTAAGAAACTCTTCTATTTCTTGTTCATTGGAGGTTGTAGGTTCCCCAGTATTTATCTCTTCAACTTTTGGTGACTCAGAAATTTGCTTGTTATCTTCACCACCTTCTTCTACAACGAATGCTAAATCTTTAGCCTCGTAAGCGAAAGTTCCGATAGGGATTGCGACTTTTAGCAAAGATAATTCAGTATTCACAATTCTCCCAACTTGACCTTGGTGTAATTCTCCAACAACTTTTACTAAGTCTCCAACTCTAAATTTTTTTGGTATTACTGGAGTTACATCAAAAGCTTGCTGTCTTTGTGGATGCTGTCCTTGAGCTTGTTCATCATCTTCGCCGAGTTTTGTTTTTAAAAGTTTAATGTCGCCCACAGCATCTAAATATTTACATTTGTATTCGTGTAATGAATTCGCTAAATTTTCTTTCTCACTTCGCAGTTTTTCAATGTCAGGATTGACTATAGTTTCCTCAACAAGATTTTTCAAGGTTTTATTTTCCTGCTCCATTGTAAAAAATTTATTTGAAACTTCTTCAATTTTGTCGGCGAACCTGGTGCGTTCTTCTTTTAACTGTTGCTGCAATTTTTCAACTGTGTCATTTTTTGAGAATTCTTCTAATCTTACTTTTAAGTTTTGAATCTTCTGCTTTAAATCCGCATTTTCTTCTTCAACTCTGTTTCTACTTTCAGTAGCGACTTGGACAGTTAAAGGTGCAATAATACTTACTACATCAACAACCTTGTTCCGCCACATTATCAATTCTTCTTCGCTTACAGATAAATCTTGTAACTGACTGTTAGTATCAGCAATCTTATTCAAGGCTGCATCTGCTATATTACTAACTTCTCTCACCTTTTCTGCTTCAGCTTGCAATGCTTTAATTTGAGTTTCAATTTCAGTTAAACGAGGAAAGACGAACATGATAAATCCTTATTATGGAAAATATAGAACAGTCTCGGATGAGAATATGATGATTTTTAAAACTGTGAGTAATTATTCTTATAACGTAAATAGTAAGCAAGGCGTAAAACTATTGTAATTTATGATTTACTTTTGTATATTATAAAAGCCTTTATAGAAGCGCATTAACAATCCACCGATATTTTAATTGATTAAATTATTAGTATTTTTCAGCAATACTTTATTGATAGCTTCTAATCTTCGTTTTTGGTCTAAAGCAATGCAATTCCATCTCCAACGTTCCGACCACATTGAATATTTTCGTAACCTCGTAGTGTAGTAAGTATTTTGAGGATTAGCACAAATTGAAAATAAACCGACTCGTGAATTTCCTGCTTCAAGTTGTCCATTACTTTTGCGAAAAGCTTCAACCCTCGCCCATAATATCGCTTCTTTACCCTTTAATTCTTTCTTCAAAGCGTCAGCATATCTTTTAGGGAAAGCATCAGACACACGAGGAGAAGCTTGATTCCACTGGTCTAAATTATTAATAAATGCTTCAATATTTTGTTCAGGCTTTATGCCAGCATTTTGAAGTTTTCCAACTAATCTAGGAATGCGGCTTCTAGTTCTTTTTAAACATACTGCATCCGCATTTTCTAAACTTGTTCCGCCTCTACCTTGGTCGCTACACCAGCCCCGATTAGCAATTGAATTTCCAGGATCAACATGATAGTAATATAATGAAGTCTTTTTTCCATTTATTGTACAATTTCCTTCGGCTGCACAAATTGCTAATACACCCATAGAGGAATTGTTAGCAAATAAATCTTTTAATTCGGTAGAATATGAAGCGTGAGTTGAAGAGATGCTTTTGACCCCATCCGAAATAAATTTAATTACTGGTTTACTTAATGCAAAGCTTGTAATCAAAAATAATAATAGGATATTCAGTAAATCCCATTTGTATCCTAATTTAATTGAATCGTTCATTATTAGTAGAATCCTGAAGATGCAATTTACCGCCATTATATTGAAGTAAAGGAATATAATGTTACTAAAAAAATACTGACTAACAATAACTGTTTTATAATTAGTGGAAAGCTACACCAAAAATGCAAACTTTTTTGAATAATATTAGGTTGCCAAGGGGCTTTAGCTTTCATATGCCCACCATGAATTAACCAATGAGCAAACGGGCAAAGCGGAAGTACATCTTTACCTAATTCCTCATGTCCTAGATGCCGATAGCCGACTCCTGTATGATGTATGTTGTATTTACCATATTTTCTAGTCGCATATTTGCCTATTCTTATCCAAGGAAACATCGAAGATCTATTGCCAGATTGCTTTAACCATTGATAGTGCTTACTTCTCCAAGCGTCGGATTTAATGTACGAATAATAATCGCTTGGAGACAGATATTTTTTTGTTTTCATTCTCAATTTCCTGTTGGGCATAAAAGTTAAAATTTCAATTCTTTCGCTGCAATAAATGTAGTTGAAAATATGAAATTATTATCTGCTTGATAATCCACATCTTGACGTAAATAACTCATAAATTCTTGATGTCCTGCTGATGTTCTTCCTACCGGACATCCAGCGCTTGCATTATCAACAAACTTTTGGTCGTTTCCACTATGTTGATTCGCTCCAATGATTGAATATTCCTTCTTATCATATTTATCAATTTTGCTATTACGGTTGAAGTCCCGGATTATGTTTACTGGTGCAACTTGAAAGACGGCAATCTCGCGACCTTTATGTTTACCAATACGCCAAGCTTTATACTGTCCGGGCACTTGTATTTGTGCTGCACCATCATTATTCAGGGGTTGCTTCACATAATAATTACCCGGTTCTATAGACGCTTCCCAAGCACCAATCAGTCTGGGAGTGGGATTTACTTCTACTAAAAACCGAGAATCATTAAATTGGTTATCTTATCAGCTTGTTTTGGTTGATTGAGGGTTTTTGAAAAACTAATACCAGCAATTCGGTTTAACTGAAGTTTGGATTCAAACCACTGGTTTACTTGCGGATGTAGAATGGCGATCGCCATTCCTAAAGACAATCCAAAACAACAAATACGTCCCCTTACCTTAGATAATCTAAATTTACGATATGCTTCCTCAAATGCCTTTATTTCTTGATACTGAATTTCTATTGGGAGATGTTTGAGTAATTCTTCAGGTTGAAATGACATGTAACATTCTTGTTATAAGCATCTAATAATGTTCGACAATTTTCATGTCCTAAAGGCTGTTGAGTTTCTTGAGTAGAAATGGGTAAGGATTCTGAGTGCGTCAACTTTCCTTTTACCGAACGAATATCGTTAATAAGCTTTGTAATTAATGGTTGCATATTTGGGATTAAAGCAAACGAAGCATATCCAGGACTCGCCATATCCAAAATAAATACGACAAACACAGTACTGGTAATAAGAAAACTCGAATAGGGAACCCTTACCCAAGAGGAGTGAGGGAGGGAGTGAGGGAATTTATCGGATTTTTTGAACATTTCTAGTTTATATGCAAGTACTTTATTCTTCTCTCCCTCTCTCACTCTCTTCTACTTCCTCCTTACAGGTTGATATTGACCATCCCCAGTCCAAGTAGTCAAAGGTAAAGTAGTTGTCTGTTTTGGCTGCTGCACATTGACAGGTGGTTGTTGCCAATTATTTGATTCAACAGTCTGTAGACGTACAGCCCTATCTAAACTATCTCCGGCTGCGGTTGCAACTTGACCAAATCCATTCCAAACACCGTTAGCGACAGGCTTACCAGCATTAATCACGCCGTGACCAAAACGGACTGGAGTAGAAGTATTCTGCGGTAATTCGCGAGGATTGCGAGTTGCAATTAGTCCGCCTAAAAAGAATTGAGCCACCCAGGAGCCAACAATTAAAGTGCCAATACTCATACTCCAGAAAGCAAACGAACGCCAGGGCTTAAAAGGATTAGTATGATTGGCTACAGTACCCAAAGTACCAATTGCAGCGCCTGCTCCATTTTCCATTGCTGGGGTTACACCACGGCTGCATTTTTGACCCCAATTGTAAGCACCCTTAGCGTAGCGTCCGGCATTATAGGCGCGATTACGCCACTGATTGTTACGAGAATATCGGTCGTCATAGCCGTCATCAAATTCCTCGGGCCGGTGTATCTATCACGTTGGTATCTAATTGATGGCTTGAAGCCAATTGTGGTAAATCTCTTCGATACACTTGTTTTCTAGTCATATTTACTCCTAATTAATGAATTAAAGTATTTGATCCGAATCATTGGTCAATCGTTAACGGCTTATGTTTTATCTCCATCAGAACCCCATATATCTTCTTGCTCCATTAGCTTTTGACGAAACTGTTCGGTATCTGTGGATATAGATGAACTTTCTTCTGATGGTGGTTTTTTCGCCTTTTCTGGAAGATACAGATACTGGGGGCAGTATTTTTGAACAAGTTGAATGTAGTTATACTTATCCTTTCCATCAATTCGAGTTGCAGGTGGTCCTTGCATCCAAGTAGGAATTTCCACTCTTGTTCTTTGTCTTTCTCCGCCATCGGGGCGAATCAAATAAGCCCAACCAGCGCAACGCTTATTACCTTCTACTTTAGTGTCAGTAATAGCTTGAGCATATACCCACACTATGGCATCTTTGATGGTTTGAGATTTACCAGTTAGAGCCTTAGCTCCACCTAACATAGCCTGAGTATCACCATGACTGGCGAAGGACACGGACATATTAGCCTGTCGTAAAAATTGCACTACTGCTTCCCAAAATTTAGGCATAACGCTAGAATCAATCGCATCGATTTCACTAGAATAATTAGACATCTCATCAAGCGATAGATGTAGGTGATAATCGTCAAACGGTTCATACTCCTTCATCTCGTCACCAGCTTCTGCGATTCTCCAAAATGCAATACGAGTAAATTCGCGGATAGCATTGGTAGCTTCAACAAACTTGTAACCCACATTCCGCACTTCAGGATGTAGTACAATGAAATACGAAATTTATCTCCGATATGAATAAATAAAAACACTCAGAATATTTAAGTAAATTGGTTCTTCAACACTTAGTATAAAACTCATTAAGTGAAGGCTTCATAGCGGTGAATCAACTCGTTGGCGAGGGCGAATTGAACTACCGCTACGCTTGATTCGATTGCGTTGAGACGGGCTTACAATTAACTCATAAAAACCCTAAATAGTCATAGCCCGCCTCAACGCCGCTTCGCTATATGCCGCTTTCAGCGGCACGCTTCGCTAACGAATCATAGTTCAATTCTTAAATAAGAAAATGAGACAATAAAAAAAATTGTAGAGGTAAAAAAGTGTCTCCAACATCAAAAGCAGAAATAAAAAATATCGACCATCTTGGAATAGTAGCTGGATTAATTGATGAAATAGGAATAGTTGAAACAATTAATTCCAAGTTAAGAATAGACCCTCGCGAGAAGATTTCAGCAGGAATTTTAGTAAAAGCTATTTTAATAAATGGACTAGGATTTGTGTCAAGACGTGAAGCTCGCCGTGGGGATACTCCCCACGGCAGACTTCACCTTTATATTTATTTAACCAATTTTTTGATGATAAAGGAATAAAAATATTATTAGGAGAAGATGTAGAAAGTGATTATATTAATGACGATAAGATTGGACGAGTTATGGATAAATTATACAAGTATGGATTAAATAATCTTTTTATAGAAATTGTATTATCAGTAATAAAAAAGTTTCAGATAGATATAAAATATTCACATTTAGATGCAACATCATTCCATTTGCATGGGAAATACAACAGTGAAGAGAGTAAGGATAAATCTTCAGAAATACTTAGAGAAAGACCAATAATAACTAAGGGCTATTCTCGTGACCACAGACCAGACTTAAAACAAGTAGTTTTAGACTTAGTAACAAGTGGGGATGGTGATTTACCGTTACTAATGAGGACTGGAGATGGAAATGAAGCAGATAAAGCCGTATTTGGAAAAATATTAGTCGAGTTTAAAAAGCAAATAGTTTTTGATAGTATTATGGTATGTGATAGTGCATTATATAGTCAAGAAAATATCCAACTAATCCAACATATAAAATGGATAAGTAGAGTTCCAATGACTATCAAAAAGGCTAAAGAATTAATTCAGTCTGTAGAGATAGAAGAAGTAGACTCAGAAGAAAGAAAAAAAAGAGCAGACTTAAATTTAGATGGATATAGATGGAAAGAGGAAATAGTTAATTATGGTGGAATTAAACAAGTTTGGCTAGTAGTAGAAAGTGAAAAAAGGAAAAATAGTGATTTGGAGAAGCTAGAGAAAAAACTAAAAAAAGAAAGAGAAAAAGTTGAAAAACTTTTAAAAGAGTTAAGAAAAGAAGATTTTGAAACCCCAGAACAAGCTCGCTATAAATTAAAAGGAATCAACAAAAAACTGAAGCTATTCGGAATTAAAGAAATTAACATAATGAAAACTAATGCTTCATGTAATAAGACTGTTTACAAAATGGAAGGAGAAAGTTATCAAAAAATAGAAGAGATAGATTTACAAAGAAAACAAGCAGGAAGATTTATTTTAGCGACTAATTTAGTTGACGATGATAAATTAAAACCAGAAGAAATTATTATAAATTATAAAAATCAACAGTCTTGTGTTAGCGAAGCGTGCCTCGAAGAGGCATGAGAGGATTTAGATTTCTTAAAGACCCTTTATTTTTTGCTGATAGTTTCTTTGTTGAAAATCCTGAAAGAATAGAGAGTATGTTGTTTTTAATGTCTTTATGCTTATTAGTTTATAATCTCGGTCAAAGGGAACTGAGAAATAATTTAAAAAGAGCCAAAATCGGAATCAAGAATCAACTAAGGAAGTTAACAGATTCTCCTACATTAAGATGGGTTTTTCAATGTTTCCAAGGTATTCATATTTTAACCTTAAATGGAATTAATTAAATTGTTAATTTAACTGAAGAACGTAATTTTATCTTGAATTATCTACCGTCATCTTGTCAAAAATACTATTTACTTACTTGCGGATAAACATTTTTCTGCATAGTGAATCAAAATTTATCAATCTCCGAAGGAACAGTTGTTGTTCCGAAGTTTTCTAATACTTAAATAACTTGCATTTATGAGCCAAATATTTTATGTTTAATATTTTTCTTCCTTCATCACATTAATTCAGTATTAATTATTTAATTATTCTGATTTTTTGCTTTTATCTTCACTGTATTTTATTCGTGTTTCAATTTGAAGTGCGGAATGTGGGTTATAACCAGTTAATAGAGCTAGAAGTTTGCAGCACTCTTTGCGATATCCATATTCTCCTGGCTTTTTGTCGCTTTTTATCGGAATCCATTTAGAGCAAAACTCCTTTGGTTCTAAAGGTTCAAACATTTAATTTCTAATTTTGGTCTAAATACACCACCTCCAGATACCTAGAATTCGCTTAAAATACAATTCAACCCTATAGGTTTAAGTTTTATCCTAAGACTACTAGGAGAAGGTGAAGATGTCAGCAAGACAATTATCCTCAATTCTCCCCTATTAGTTGACGTGAGATTGCTTTTTAATTTTGCACAGATTATATATTTTTACGGTGATTATGGGAATAGGGGAATAAGACCATATGGGAATATTGATTCAATTCCCCTAATGTCATGTCAAAATAGATGGCATGGCTAAAAGCGAAGATACAGTTAAGTTAATAATTGGCAAAGAATTAAAAATCCGTTTCAAGTCCCTGTGCGTCCAGGCTGAAACGGATATGAGTGCTGTGGCTAAAGAATTAATTGCATTATGGTGCTTGGAGCAGGAGAAAAAGCTAACTTCACAGAGAAAGATGGATTAAAACTGATATTTTCTTACTACTAAGTAATGTTTGTTGAGCTATTAACGAATCACTTCTTCTAATTGTGTCTCTTGTGGCTCGGTTGTGTCTAAAATTTTTAAATAACTTTTTTCTTCGTCTGAAAATGGGTCTGCATTCTGTAACTGTGATGACAATAGATTAGCAGTAGCATCAGTAATATCACCACTCCGCCGATTTAGGCGATCGCGCAAAATTTCTTCGGGTGCAGTACACTGAATAATTTTCAGAGGAATTTGATGTTGTTTAGCTGCGGCGATCGCATCAGCGCGGATATTTTGTTTATCGTATTTAGCATCTAAAATTACCGTAAATCCTTGAGTTGTCAGCATTATTCCTAACTCTAGGAGTTTGCTGTAAGTTTTTGACGACATTTCTTCGGTATATAATTTATCGCTACCTCTTTCTAACAAAGGTATTCCTGCTAAATGTTTGCGAACAGCATCAGAACGGATTCGTATTGCTCCTAACTTCGGAGATAAATAGCGAGCAACTGTACTTTTACCGGAACCGGAAACTCCCGACATTAAAAATAGCTTACCTTGTCGGGGCTTAGTATAACTCCAAGCTTGTTTATAATAATCAGCAGCAATTTTTCTCGACTCTTCTTTTGCATTCACAGAAACTTCTGACTCATCAAGTAAAAATGAATTTACCTTGGCTCTGACATAAGCTTGTCTGCTCAAATACAGGGGTAATAACTGTAAACCTTCCCAGTCTCCTGTCTGTTCCAAGTATGTATTTAAAAAAATATTAGCTAAATCTTTTCTTTTACGAGCTTCCAAATCCATGACTGTAAAAGCGATGTCGTACATAACATCAACAAATCTGAATGATTCGTTAAATTCAATACAGTCAAATAGTAAGATTTGCGAATGCCACATACAGATATTGCGTAAGTGTAAATCTCCATGACACTCACGAATACAATCATTTTTGATGCGATTGACAAATAATTCTGGATGTTGAGTAAAAAAATTATCGGTATAAGCTTTGGTTTCTTTATACTGAGTTTTCGTTTGCGCTTCTCCGATATACTTACTAGTTACCTCGTAGTTCTCGTCAATTGAATACCTAACTTTATCAACTTCACCAAAGCTACCAATGTAATCCGACGTTTCAGCTTGAGAATGATAGCGAGCTACAACTTTACCTAACTCTTCTATATGGGACTCACTTAATTTTCCTTGTTCGAGCATAGTACTCAGCAACCCCCCTTGAGGGAACTGATGCATCTTTAGTGCGTATTCTACAGCCTTTGTTGTACCTTTTAGATGATATTGTTCGCCATCTTGAGTAATAGGCAACACTTCCAAATATAGTGGTGCTGCTCCCCTTTTATTCAATCGCAATTCTTCTTGACAAAAATGGGAGCGCTTCTCCAGAGTGGAAAAATCTAAAAAGCCAAAATTCACAGGTTTTTTGACTTTGTAGGCATAATCACCAGTTAATAAAATATAAGAAATATGAGTTTGAACTAACTGTATTTTTTTGCTAACCGGATGCGGATAAAAATCCGGTTTTAGCATTTGTTTAATTAAAGTTGGGATAGATGCACTTGGCATTATTTATAATTCTCTTAAAAAACTGACGGCTGTCTGCATATAGCGTTTCTCAATCTGGTGAAGTACAGCTTTCTTTATCTCCCCTCTCCAAAATAGCGGAGAGGGGTTAGGGGTGAGGTTTTGATATGTACCTTGATAGACCGGGAAGCGCTATAAAGCGGGCTAGAAATAATCTTAACCCGCTCATTGGCTTTTTCAAGTAAACTTTTTCCAATGTTTAATAGTGTCTGTTTTCGGCTGAATCGCCTTCGTATGGTTGTACCCCCGATTTAGGATAATCATCATCGCTAGGACTAAAAATTCGACTTATTCCATTAGTTGTAAATTTAATCAATTTTTGGGGAATTTCTACAACTGATTTAATCATTCTTTTAGCTTTAGATGCGGTAGACATACGAGTATTCTCCTTTTTATTTAATCTAATTGATAGAAAAATCTTCAACAAACTTTTGTCTTGTCAGCGGTTCTGCTAATACTAACCCTTCACCACCAAGGGGATTTTCTTCATCTAATAATTCATCTTCAACAGAAAGATAAACATTAGCTGATTCTTCAATACTTGAAGCAGTGTAAAGTACTTGAGCTACACGATAAATCATCGAAGTGGAGCCACCACCATAGCGAAATTCATCGGACAGATTTACATGAATTCCTGTTTCATCAATTCGTAAACCCAATAATTTGGTTCCTGCGGGAATTGTCGAAGTAAATTGATTGTTTTGAGTTGTATCGAAAAGTTGGTTCAAAGCTTTTTCTAATGCAACTTCTTTCGATGCTCCCTTTTCAATCGCAACCGATCGGGGAATCAAACTAATTTTTTCATCTTCGACTTGCAATAAGTAAGCTTTCGGCTGTAACTCTATTGCGACTGTAGTTTCCTTGGGAGTTAATTTTTCAGTTTGTTTGGGAATTGTAAATGGAACAGTTGGTTTTGGAACTGTATTGTTTTCTTTGGTGATGGGCGATTTTTTGACTTGTTCGGGTGTGGGAGTTGTAATTGTTTCTGTAGAAGTAGAATTTTGATTGACATTTATACTATTCAACCAAACTACAGTTACAACTAAACTGAGTAATGACAGTATGTAAATGATGAAAAAGTTTGGATAAACCGGACGGGTATTTTGGGTTTTCATAATTTTTTCTCCTGCATTGTTAATGAGTAAATTATTAAATTTCAGATTTACCCCAATACCTCATCCTGGAAAACATCCTGTATATTCTTTTAAAGTTATTTAACTGGTAGATTACGAAGGTGCATTAATATCGGCTTCAGTACGAGCGTGCATAGTTTCTTGTAGATGTTCTCTGTGTTGAAGTTGCTTGTTCATACTTAATCTTGCTGATTCTGAAATTTCAGCATCATGAGGATTTTCTAACTCTTCTTCAATCCGAGAATGCATTGTTTCTTCGATATGTTCTTCTTGTTGACGCTGTTTAACCATTGATTCACGCGCTCTTTCTTGCATAGTCAAATCAAGTTTGACCACATCATGTTTTTCAGTATGAGATTTGGGTAAGCTCAATGTTAAAAGACCGTTGTGAATTTCCGCTTTCACATTATTGTATTCAACGCACATCGGTAAAGGTATTATGCGTTGAAAGTGTCCGTATTCAAATTCAGTACGGTAAATACCCTTTTCGTTGTGAACTTTCTGTTCTTCGTGTTCCCCGGAAATAGAAACAGCATCTTTAGTTACATGAATATCTAAATCTTTAGGTTCAATACCGGGCACTTGAGCTTGAAGAATAAGATTGGAATCCGTTTCCTTAATTTCAATCGCTGGTTCCCAAGTTGCATTTTCCACTTTAGGAATAGAACTTAGAGCATGACTATCAGCTTTTTTAGTACTTCCATGCATAACCTCATCAAACAGATTATTCATGTGATGACGTAGAGAGTCTATCTCTTTGCGTGGATGCCAGCTTTTTTCAGACATATATTTCCTCCCTGCAATCCCGATAACAATTTAGATTAGCGAGCCTTTTTTCTTGGCTCTACTTTTAAAGTAGGAAAATAATTTGAGGAACTTGTGAGGAAGGAAGAGTGAGTGAGTGAGGGAGGGAGAGAAAAATAAATGATTTATGACTCGCTACTTGCTACTCGCTACTCATTACTCATTCTCCCAAGCAAGAATCTGGGAAATTTCTTGGGCTAATGTTAGGGGGCTAAAGGGTTTGGCGATCGCCGCTTTAATTCCTAAATCATCATAGCGGCTACGGTCAGCATTTTGTACTTTAGCTGTAAGCAAAATCACTGGTATTTGCTTAGTTGTTGAATTTTCTTGTAAATATTTAAAAGTGGTAATGCCGTCCATATCTGGCATCATTACGTCTAAAAGGATAGCATCTGGTTTTTCGATTTCGGCTTTTTTAATTCCTTCTATTCCAGAACTTGCTGTCACAACTTGCCATTTGGCGGTAGTCTGCAAACAAATTTTGGTAACTTCTCTAATGTATTCTTCGTTATCAACTACTAATATCTTTTTCGCTGCCATTATTAATATAAATATTTTGTAATCGTTTTTCTTATACTTACTGCTCAAAGTTAACTATTAACTGTTAACTGGTAAAGTGAAATAAAAAGTGCTACCAACTCCTACAGTACTATCAGTCCAAATTTTACCTCCATGCATCTCTACTATACTGCGACAAATTGCTAAACCTAAACCAGTACCTTCGTGATTGCGAGAATCTGAAGAATCTACTTGTTGAAAACGCTCGAAAATAATTTCTAATTTATCTTCGGGGATACCACGTCCGCTATCTTGAACTGTAATTAATATTTCTGAATTTTGCTCGGTTGCTGTTAAACGAACTGTACCACCAGGCTCGGAAAATCGAATTGCGTTACTAAGTAAGTTTGTCAAAATTTGAATAAAGCGATCGGCATCTACCAGCACTTGTAAAGAAAAATTCTCTACTAATAATTTGACTTGCGCTTTATCGGCTAAAGGTTGAACTAAATTTAGTGCTTGTGTTATTAATTCGGTTAGATCGCAGCTTTGCTTAGACATTGTGATTTTTCCCGATTCAATGCGTTCGACATCGAGAATATCGTTAATCAACCTGACTAAACGCTCGGTGCTATTAGTTGCAATTTTTACTAAGCGTTTGCCATCGTCGGAAGATATAGGTATTAAATCCGTACTTAGCATTCCCAACGAACCATGAATCGAAGTTAAAGGAGTACGGAGTTCGTGAGAAACTACCGAAACAAAATCATTTTTCATCCGCTCAATCTGTTTGCGATTGCTTACATCTTGCAAGTAAACGGTATAAACAGTTTTGTTGCCTAAATTTAACTTAGAAATAGAAGCTTCTGCTGGAAATTCACTACCATCCTTACGTTTACCGTAAATTTCACTACGTTCCCCCATTCTTCGAGATTTGGCTGATGATTTTCCAAAATTATCAACATGATGACGGTGAGCTTGTATCGAACGTTGTGGTAAAAGTAAATCTAAAGGTTTTCCCAGTACTTCCGCAACAGAATAACCAAAAATTTGTTCGGCACCTTGATTAAATAAAGTAATACACTGATTGGTATCAATACAAATGATTGCATCCGAGGCAATTTCTACAATCCCAGCAAATTGCGCTTGCGCTCGCTGACGCTCTCCTAATTCTAATTGTAAAGACTCGTTCATTTTAACTAATTCTGCTGTCCGTTCGGCTACTCTGTTTTTTAACTCTTCCGATTTTTTACGTAAAGTAGTTTCTGTAAAAGTTTTTTCTATAGCACCGGAAAGCAGGTTTGCAATAGCTTGTAAAAAATGAATGTCATCTTGGTTGAAGTCACGCGAATGATTCGTATATACACCTAAAACGCCATAATTACCGTCAATTGCAAAAATTGGCACGCTTGCACCGCTAATAATTCCATGTTCTTCTAATAAAGTCGGGCTGTTAAACCGAGTTTCTTGGCGCAAGTCTTCGACAATAACAGATTCTCTGGTTACTAGCGAATCATTAAAACTTAACAGCGCTAATCCTACTAACCCTTCATTCCACCCAACTCCCGCACGCAGCAACATCGCATTACCCGACGGTAAGATTTCCAAGACATGACAAAATTCTACACCTAAACTTTGAGCAACCAGCGCTACAGTTTCATCCATTAAAGTAGATATATCTTTATTCGTTAAAGCCGACTGTCCCAATTTCGCTACAGTTGCTTGTTGTTTAACTTTGATTTTTATTAAATGATTAATCTTTTCTCTTTCGGCTTCAGCTTGCTTTTGCGTGGTGATATCTCGCGTTATCGCCAATTGAACTAATTCACCATTTTCCGGATTGAATAAAGGTACCCCATGAGTTTCTAAAATCCGGTGACTTCCTTGAGAGCCGATTATTTCAAATTCCAAGCTCCCTTTATTACCCTGACAAACGCTTTTATTGAAATCTTCAAAAGCTTGACGATATTCGGGTGAAATTAGAGAATAAATATTTTGACCAATTACAGTTTCGTCAGCTTCAATCATCTCGAAACCAGCGGGATTCATTTCTAATAAAGTTCCATCGGCAGCAATCAACTTAATACATTCAGGTGAAGTCTCAAATATTTTTTGCCAGCGTTCCGATTCGGTATTATTAAGTTTTTCCCGTTCTTTGATTATCCGCTGTTGGGATTTAATTCTTTCCAAACGGTTGACAATTCGGGTAACTAATTCTGGTCCCACAATCGGCTTACTAACGAAATCATCTGCACCAACGCTAAAAACTTGGTTGACAATTTCAGCTTCATTATGAACTGTTAAAAACAAAACTGGTAGTTCGCTCCAGCGTGAATGATTGCGGACTTCATTACAAAGTTCAATACCGCTAAACCCAGGCATTTCTACATCTAGAATTAATAAATCAGGCTGTATTGCTTCTAAGCTTTCCCAAAATAAACCCGGTTCAGAAAGAGTTTTAACTGTAATTCCCCAATGTTTGAGTAATTTTTGCAATACTTCTAAAATCTTTGGGTCATCATCTACAGCTAATACCGTTGCTTGGGCATCTTCTGACTTTTTTATTAATTGCGCCGCAGTTTCTAAAATTTGTTCTGAGGATGCAGACTTGTGCAGTTTGATGTTTTCACCATTATGGGGAAATGGCATTCCTGTATTTGCGTCTGCTTCTTTAGTTAAAACTATTACAGGAATTGACGGTTTACGATTTTTGAATTCTGCGAATAAGCTCGAGCCGTCTTCATCTCCTAAAATATTATCATTAACTATTGCGACATTTGGATGCTCTTGATAAAGTTTCTGTCTTGCTGTAGAAATGCTATTAACAATCTTAGTTTGCAATCCTCTATCGGTAGCTTTATTGATTAAATCTTCGGGTATTTCGTCACCTTTATCAATGATTAAAAGCAAAGGACGCTCATCTAACTCATATGTATTAGTCGAAGATGTAGCCGACTTTTGTAATGGTGTATCGATTTCAGTAAGTAAAACATTTACCCAATCATTAAATTGAGCAATTTGTGCTTTATCTAAAACCTTATTTTCTTTAAGTAAATGTTCAATTTTACGCGCTAATTTTGAACCATTAGGAAAGCCAAAAGTACCTAGAGAGCCAGCTAAGGTGTGTGCCTCTGCTGCTGCTTGAGAATGCAATTCGTTCGTTAAAAATTCATCATCTTGTAGTGCTTGTGCTGCTTTGAGCAATACATTTACTTGCTCGGATACTCTTCCTTTATATTTTTCCCACACACCAGCGACAGCCAAGAGAGTTTGCGCTTTAGTTACTTGAGTCGATGTTTCTTCCTCATCTCCTTGTTCCTTTGTCTCCTTCTTCTCTTCCTGGGGTTTTAATCTATAACCAATACCATATACAGTTTCAATTAAATTACCAGGGGCACCTGCTGCTTTGAGCTTCATTCGCAATCCTTTTATATGAGTACGAACGGCTTCTTCCGAAGGAATATCTTCGTAAGACCATAAATGCTCTAAAATCATTCCACAGCTAAATACACGGCGGCTGTTGCGTAAAAATAGCTCTAATAATGAATATTCTTTGGGAGTTAAAGATAAATTTTCTGTGTCATAATCAACTTCACAACTAGTAGGGTCGAGTCGTAAATTACCCCATTCTAATATTGGCTGTAGATTTACTTTTCCTCTTCGTAATAATGCTCTAACACGAGCTACTAATTCCTCTTCCTCAAAAGGTTTTACTACATAGTCATCTGCACCAGCATCCAAACCAGTTGCTTTTTCATGGGGACTATTACATCCCGTTACCAGCATGATAGGAAGTAACCAGCCACCAGAACGGATTTTCTTGCAAAGGCTAATACCATCCAGCTTCGGCAACGTTATATCTAAAATAATTAAATCGTAGTCAAAAGCTTGAACTAATTCCCAACCTGCTTCTCCATCGTAAGCGACTTCAACTGCATAATTGTGTTGAGTTAGCACCGCACTTAAGGCTTGAGCTACAAGTTGATCGTCTTCGACAACTAGAATTTTCATAGTTTGTGGCAATTGAAATTGGATAAAGCTTTTGAACAGCAAATTTTAACGATTAACGATAAAACGCTTTCCCATCTTTATTTTAGAATAAAAGATAAACATAACCTGACTTTCGTTAACAAAATAATTTTTATTTAAGCATTTTATACGTATTTGTAAATATTAATGATTAAGAGCATATTTTTAGGATAAAATAACTACATTTTTCTTGGCTATTCATCAATTTAATGAATCTTGAAGCCTCTCCTCACAACTTCCTCAAATTTTAGATTTAACCTTAAATTAGATGGTTTAGTAACAGCGGCAATTATCAAGATATTTCTTTTTGCATTGCTATAGAAGAGGTAAATAATATGTTTAATAAAATTTTAGTTGCCATAGACGATGGAGATACCAATCAAAATGTTTTACGTGAAGCTATTTCTTTAGCTGTCTTCACCAATGCCCAACTAATACTGACACACGTAGTACCCCCTTTTAGTGAAATATATCCCGAACCTGGATATATTGCTGCACATGGTTATCATCCGACCATACATGGTGAAACTACAATGAAATACTATATGGAAAGATTGGAAGCTTTAGAACAAAAAGGCAGCGAATTGTTACAATCCTTTGCTAATAAAGCCAAAGCTTGCGGTGTGAAAGTTGAAGTTATTCAAGCTACTGGTTCTCCTGGATTTATGATTTGTAAAGTTGCAAGCGGTCGAAAGGTTGACTTAATTTTGATAGGTCGTCATGGACGTACCGGATTAGCTGAATTTTTCTTGGGTAGTGTTAGCAATTACGTCCTACATCATGCACCTTGTTCTGTTTTGACAATTCAAGGACCAATTCATGAAGATGCAACTGATTCTTTAGTAATGGAAGCGGCTTCTATGTAATTTGAAAATATTTGATATTAAACAATATACACCTCCCAACTGTTTAGGGGGGGTGTTCTGTTAAGAGTAATGTGATTATCAACATTGTCACCCATAAGAATGAGAAGTATTTAAGTTTTTTATCAGCAGATATTCCAAACAATCAAGAAGATGAACGAAATAATGGTTGACGATAATTGACAATGTTGTTTCTTCTGAAAGTAAAGAGAGAATTGTCTTTTTTCAATGGATTAAATTTTATTGGCAATTCTCCGGGTATCGTCTCTAATGATGAAACTGATTGTTTGGAGGTACATACTGGCATAGCTTGCCAACAACTTCGACAAAACCAGTAAATTCCACTAGCATCTGCATGAGACAAAAGTATGTCTTTACAGCAAGGACAATAATTCATGATTCTTTTAATCCTCAGTAAAAAACAGCAGATAATCTACTTTTAATCATAAATTTAAAATTTGAGGAACTTGTGAGGAAGAAAGTCAAAGGGGGTAGAGGGGGTAGAAGGAGTGAGGGAGGGAGGGAAATTAATAATTTATAATTCCGCGCCTCATAACTCATAATTCCTAACTCTTAAAAGCACCCTCACAAAATCCTCAAATTAACCAACTATAAAAATATTTGTGTGGGATAAGAAGAACGTCCAAGTCAGTATTGCTCAAATTGAGTTATGGAAGGTCAAGCTATGCGAAACACAGTGGCTAATCAAAAATCGGAACGTCTTCGTTCTACCGAACAAGCTTTAGTACTACCTTTTGATGAAGTTGGAATTGCTGATATATCTAAAGTTGGCGGAAAGAATGCTTCTTTAGGTGAAATGATTCGTCAACTTCAACCCAAAGGTGTAAAAGTCCCTACCGGGTTTGCGACTACAGCTGACGCTTATCGGTATTTTATCTCTTCGGCAGGATTGGAAACGAAACTTAGAGAAATATTTGCAGATTTAGATGTAGAGGATATTAGCAACCTGCGAGAACGAGGTAGGAAAGCTAGAATTTTGATGTTGCAAACTTCTTTTCCTAAAGAATTAGAACAAGCAATAGCCGAAGCTTACCAAAATCTCTGCAACCATTACGGTACCGATACCGATGTCGCAGTTCGTTCCAGTGCTACCGCTGAAGATTTACCCGATGCTAGTTTTGCAGGACAACAAGAAACTTATCTCAACGTTCACGGATTACCCGATGTTTTGCAATCTTGTCACAAGTGTTTTGCATCCATTTTTACTGATAGAGCCATTTCATACCGACAAATCAAAGGCTTTGACCATTTTGATGTAGCCCTTTCTGTCGGCGTGCAAAAAATGGTACGTTCTGATTTATCAACTTCTGGTGTGATGTTTTCCATCGATACCGAAACTGGTTTTAAAGATGCTGCGTTGATTACAGCAGCATACGGTTTGGGTGAAAATGTCGTGCAAGGTGCCGTGAATCCCGATGAGTATCTGGTATTTAAACCGACATTAAAACAAGGTTATCGTCCCATTTTAGAAAAACGTTTGGGAAGCAAAGAAATCAAGATGGTTTACGAGATGGGTGGGACAAAATTAACTAAAAATATTCCCGTACCCGTTAGCGATCGCCATTTATTTGCTTTATCAAATGAAGAGATTTTACAGTTAGCTCATTGGGCTTGTTTAATCGAAGAACACTACTCTAAAGTGCGCGGTACCTATACCCCGATGGATATCGAATGGGCAAAAGACGGTATCACCAACGAGTTATTTATCGTCCAAGCTCGTCCCGAAACGGTACAGTCACAGAAGGTTAATAACGTTCTACGTACCTATCACTTTGTCAAAGGTAATAATTCATCCCCCCTTCCCCCTCTCCCCCCCTCTCCCCATCCTCTCCTCACTGGACGCAGCGTAGGTTCGGCAATCGGACAAGGTAAAGCCAAAGTAATCCTTGATGTAAATAATCTCAATCTGTTTGAGGAAGGAGACGTACTGATAACAAATCGTACTGACCCCGATTGGGAACCGATTATGAAAAAAGCTGCTGCCATAGTAACTAATTCTGGCGGTCGTACTTGTCACAGCGCTATTATTGCTAGAGAATTAGGAATTCCGGCAGTAGTTGGTTGTGGTAATGCTACTACAACTTTAACAACAGGAGAAGATATCACCGTTTCTTGTGCTGAAGGTGAAACGGGTAAAGTTTATCGTGGTTTATTACCTTATGAAGTAGAAGAAATTCATTTGGAAAAATTGCCCCATATCCCCACAAAAATAATGATGAATGTGGGTAATCCCGAAGAAGCTTTTGGTTTAAGTGCTATACCTAACTCGGGTGTGGGACTTGCAAGGATGGAATTCATTATTGCTAACCATATCAAAGCCCACCCATTAGCATTAATTAACTTTCATGAGTTGACAGATAAATTTGAGAAATCCAAAATTTTTGAATTAACTCGTAATTACGAAGATAAAACGCAATTCTTTGTAGATAAATTAGCGAGAGGAATCGGAACTATAGCCGCAGCATTTTATCCTAAACCTGTAATTGTCCGTTTAAGTGATTTCAAAAGTAACGAATATTCCAATCTTTTGGGTGGAAAACAATTTGAACCCCACGAAGAAAATCCGATGTTAGGATGGCGAGGTGCTTCTCGTTATTACGATCCAAAATACCGCGAAGGTTTTGCTTTAGAATGTCGGGCTATGAAACGAGTACGAGACGAAATGGGTTTAACCAACGTGATTTTAATGGTTCCATTTTGTCGCACTCCCGAAGAAGGTAGCCGTGTATTAGCAGAGATGGCTAAAAACGGTTTAGTTAAAGGTGAAAACGGCTTACAAGTTTATGTAATGTGCGAATTACCTTCTAACGTCCAGCTAGCAGATGAATTTTGCGAAGTTTTCGACGGTTTTTCTATCGGTTCCAATGATTTAACTCAGCTAACCCTTGGTTTAGATAGAGATTCGGAATTAGTAGCGCATTTATTTGACGAACGCAACGAAGCAGTCAAGCGGATGATAGCTAAAGCAATAACAACCGTCAAACAAAACGGACGTAAAATCGGTATCTGCGGACAAGCACCCAGCGACTATCCCGAATTTGCTCGCTTTTTAGTAGAGCAAGGAATTGATTCAATGAGTCTTAATCCGGATTCGGTGTTGAAGACGCTTTTAGAAATTGCTTCGATGGAGTAGGTAATGGGGAGAAAGAGTTAGTACCACCGGAGTTAGGAGTTAAGAGTTAATAATTATTAATTCAAAGCCCAATCCCCAATTCCCAATTCCCAATCCCCAATTCCTAGCAACTAACAACCAACAACTAACCACTAACAACTAACAACTAACAACTAACTATTATTATGTTTAACAAAATTTTGGTTTCGATTGACAATTCTGACATGACTCAACACGTTGTTGATGAAGCTGTATCTTTAGCGAAAGCAACGGGTGGAAGTTTAATGTTTCTACACGTTATATCTCCACTGGATGAGCCATATTTTGACCCTTTGTTTATGCAACCAACTATTCTTTATTCAGAGTTACACCAAGAAACTCAAAAGAAGAATTTGAGTGATTGGGAAAAATTTAAGCAAGATAAACACAATTGGTTACGTTCTCTATGTGAGTCTGCAACTTCTTCTGGTGTAAAAACTGAATTCACTCTTAATATTGGCGACCCAAGTAACAGAATTTGCGATATGGCTCGTGCTTGGGATGCTGATGTAATAGTAATTGGTCGTCGAGGTCGTCGTGGTTTTACTGAATTCTTTTTGGGTAGCGTAAGTAATTATGTAATGCATCATGCACCTTGTTCTGTACTAACTGTGCAAGGACCAATTATTTCAACTACGGAAACATCTCAAAATAAAGAGGTAGAAACTTCTAGTTAATAATTAAATAATTAGTAGTTAAAAATTTCAAACTGGACTTTGGACAAGAAACACTTAATTTTCCTCACGTATCAATAACCGAATCGGATAGAAGCATTTATCAAGTATTCAGGAGGTTAATAAACGTGGATAGGCAAAATAAAAAGCGGTTTTGGCTTGGTTTTTTGGGTTTCATCGGATTTCTCGGATTTCTTGGATTTGCCCAAAATGCCCCACCGTTACTATTCTATTTTACATTTTTTTCCTTTTTTAGTGCTTTTCGCTATCTGAGAGAAGAATTAAAATATTTGGGATTGTTGGGCATAGTCGGCTTTATCATCGCAATATTGGGTGTGTTAGGAATGATTTAAATCTAATCGCCAATCTAATCGTTTTTTGTTCAAAGTCTAATCAAAATTGCACCGTAATTTTAAACTTATAATTATTTGTTCAGGGGGGCTATGATGTCTGAATTATTAGATATTTGGAAAGTCAAAGAAAACGAATTTCCTCACACTGGCACAACCGAAGAAAAACTCAAATTCATTCTCAATTACGTAATATTAGCTCCTTCTAGTCACAATACTCAACCGTGGTTATTCAAAATAGATTCAGAAGCTATTTATCTTTATGCTGACAGGAATCGAAGTTTATTTATTGCAGATCCCCAAGGTAGAGAATTAATTATCAGTTGCGGTACGGCTTTGTATAATCTACGTATTGCTCTACATCATTTTGGCTATAAAGGTGAAATTATTACTTTTCCCGATCCAACAAATGCTAATTTATTAGCCTGCATTAAATTGGGAAATCCTATTAAAGAAAGTACTGACAATAAACTTTTATTTAGTGCAATTCCCAAAAGACATACTAACAGACTAAATTATCAGTGGTGGGATGCTCCGCAATCTTTACTCAGATGGCTACAGTCAGATGCAGAACTCGAAGGTGCATGGCTACATATTGTCAAACATAATACTATTCGCCATCAAATTGCAGAGCTAGTAGTACAAGCCGAACACTTGCTAATGGCTGACCCTAATTATCGTCAGGAATTAGCAAATTGGATTCGTCCTGCTAACAATAATACTAATGACGGTATCCCCGTTTATGCTCAAGGTATAGACGAACATTTCGATTTTGCAACTCCTTTGTTCGCTAAAGTTCTACAAACATTTGATTTAGGAAATTCTGTAGCCGAACGCAGTCGTAAACTTGTAGAACAATCACCAGCAATTGTAGTCTTAGGTACTAAAAATGATACTTCTAACAGTTGGTTAGCAGCAGGACAAGCTTTAGAAAGAATATTATTAAGAAGTCAAGCTGTAGGACTAAGTTGTTCTTTCTTAAATCAACCCGTTCAAGTACCACAGTTGCGAAGCGAATTGAACAAAGTATTATCTCAACCCGGTTTCCCACAAATTGTTTTGCGTCTGGGTTTTTGTAAGGAAGTTAAACCAACTCCAAGACGAGGAATTGATGAGGTGTTGATTTAAGCATTATCTTGAACAAAGGCATTTTCTAAGACTTGTTTGATACAATCGCAAAATATAAATTCTATGTTTTGGCAGTCCAATTCTGGTATATCTACTAAATATTGTTGATTTGCAGTAGGTAATATTAGACGTTTGATGCCAATCCGATTAGCTGCCAAAATCTTTTCTCGAACACCACCCACAGGAAGAATTTCTCCACTGAGGTCAATTTCCCCGCTCATCGCTGTATCGGTGCGTACCGGACGATTCATTAATAAAGAAGCAATAGCCGTTACGATAGTTACACCTGCGGATGAACCGTCTTTCGGTACGGAACCTGCTGGAATGTGAATATGCAAGCCGTTAGTTTTAAATACATTTATATCGATACCCAATAATTCTGCATTAGACCGATGCATGACGAACGGCAACTTTACGACAGAGGGAACCCAACTGCTGTTCTACCTGACGAACCCCAGCTTCACGGGTGTAGTTTTCAATTATCAAGTTTATAGTTTGAGGTGACAGCTGCAAAGCTTGATTCGGGAGTCCAGCTTTTTCGATTTGACGGGGTAACAGATGTTTTTGAGCAATAGCTAATTTTTCTGTTTCCGAATAACCAGGAATTTCGATAATTTCTAATCTATCTAACAGTGGTGCGGGTACTTCCGATAAATTATTCGCAGTTGCGATAAAGAAAACCTGCGATAAATCAAAGTTGCAATCTAAATAAAGGTCGCGGAAACAATTGTTTTGCTGCGGATCGAGTATTTCTAATAATACCGAAGCAGGGTCCCCCCGATGACTATCCGTGCCGACTTTATCTAATTCATCAAGCATAATTACCGGGTTTGTGACACCACACCGATGCAACGCTTGAATAATTCTACCCGGCATTGCACCAATATAAGTCCGTCGATGACCGCGTAATTCTGCTTCATCGCGCAATCCACCCAAACTTACCCGCCCGAACGGACGATTCAAAGTACGAGCGATGGAATTACCCATACTGGTTTTACCAACTCCGGGTGGTCCAACGAAACATAAAACCGTACCTACAGATATTTGGCTTGATTGCTTTTCTTTTAACTGTATAGCTTGCTTCAATTTAAAAGTAGCTAAATATTCAATAATTCGGTCTTTAACTTTAGCTAAGCCGTGATGGTCTGCATCTAAAGTTTCTCTAGTAGAGACGTTGCTGGGCGCAACGTTTTTTATATGTTTTGATTTTGATTATTGTAATGGTGAAATGATATAAATCAAGGCTTATATCCAATCTAACTACTTATTTAAACCACAATATATTAGTTAATTTCCTTATCCCCAAAAGTAATGCTATCTACTTTATAAGCAGGTGGCTCAACATGGATAACAACCCGCACAGGATGAAATTTTTCTTGTATACGGTTTTCCACCTGTTCAGTAATCAAATGTGCTTGTTCTACATTGAGAGGATCTACAATTAAATGCATTTCAATAAATACTTGCCGTCCAACAACACCTCGCGATGCAATATCGTGACAATTAACTACTCCGGGAACCGAAAGTGCTATTTGATGAATAACTTCTGGTGCTACTGCGATTTTATCCACTAACCAAGGTAAATTCTCTTTCACAATTGACCACCCACTTCTAAATACCAACATCGCTACTGGTAAAGCCAAAATTATATCTAGCCGCTGATAACCAAACCAAACACCTATTAAACCTCCAATCACCGTAATAGTTATCCAAACATCACTCATCGTATGTTTGGCATCAGCAATTAAAATTGCACTCATAACACGTTTGCCTACAGCACGCTCAGTAAATGCTACAAATATATTAAGACCTAAAACAATTAGTAATATCCACAGTTCAAACTGTGAAACTTTGACTACTCCAGCACCCTGGATAATTCTATCAATTACACCTTGAATAATTTCAAAGCAAGCTATACCTAAAAAAGCTGCAATACCTAATGCTCCTAAAGCTTCAAACTTTTGGTGTCCATAAGGATATTCTCGATCGGGCAAGGGGGAAGAAAATCTGTTGGCAACTAATCCTAAAATATTGTTAGCACTATCTGTTACACTATGGAGTGCATCAGCAATTAAACTTAAAGAACCAGTTGATAATCCTACAAAAATTTTTAATCCCATCACTAATAAATTAAACAACAAAGTGATAGTTAAAACTTTTTGAACTGTGAGACGATTGTCGCGATTCATAGAGTAACCCTGTTTATTGCCTTGATTTCATTAGAAGTGATACCAAGGCTTGTAATCTTTGTTTACTATCCTTTGTTAAAACATAATCAAAGTTTATATCCAATCTGACGTAGAAAATCTTTGCGTTCCACAATATCTTCAGAAGATTCTACACCTTTAGGAGAAAACCCATCAATAACGCCGATAATACCCCTTCCTTGTTCAGTTTCTGCCACAATTACCTCGACAGGATTCGCAGTAGCACAGTAAATAGTGCAAACTTCAGGAACTTGTCTGATGGTGTTAAGAAAGTTCATTGGATAAGCATTTTTCAATAAAATAATAAAGCTGTGTCCTGCCCCTAACTCTAAAGCATTTTTCTGAACAATTGATTGTAAATATTCATCATTTCCTGAATGTCGAACTAAACATTCTCCCGATGCTTCGCAAAAAGCCAAGCCAAACTTAACTTGTTGTACCTGTTGAATCATGACTTCATGTAAGTCTTCAACAGTTTTGATAAAATGACTTTGACCAATGATGATATTACAATCTTCAGGAATCTTTACTGCAACTGTTTCAAGTTTCATAATCTATGTGAACTTATTAGAGAATACTTGTAAATGATTATTTTTTGTTGTAATAATCTTTATTTATAGTAAAAAATAATTATGGGGAAGTCGTGAAGGTGCTATTTCCCAGATTAAATATGTTTTTCCTCACAAAATCCTCAAATTTATTATTTAACCTTTAAGTTGTACACGAGAAAGCCCACATAACATTAGGAGATTGCTATGACTGCTACATCTGATTTCCTCTATCCTCACTCTTCTTTTCACGGAGAAGTCAAACCAGAGAATTTGGTATTCGATGCTAATCTCCAAGAATTTGCTTATAAATCAAGCTATATTTGTAACCTTGAAACTAATGGTAAGCTTTCTCCAGAAGACGCTTATCAAGAAATCAAAAAACTTTGGAAAGATTTGAAAAATAGTAAAAAGCAACTTCAAATAGGCGAAAACCCTTTTCGCAAGGATACATAAAGTCAACTCGATTTTAGATTTTAAATTGTTCTATAATTCACTTGCATTTTGTAAATATGACTGTGCTAAATAAAACCAACTTCGGTAAAGTTGTTTCAGTCAGGGGTAGCGTAATTGATGCTGAGTTTTGCGGATGTCTTCCAGAAATATATACTCAGTTGAGAGCAGGTGAAGACGAGCAAATAATTATCGAAGTTGTCAGTCATGTAAGCGATGAAATTATTAGGGGTATCGCTTTAACGCCAACTTCTGGTTTAGCTCGTAATTCTACAGTGGTCGATACAGGACATCCTTTACAAGTACCCGTAGGTAAACGCTTGCTGGGTAGAATGTTCAATGTATTTGGAGATGCTATTGATGGGAAAGAATTTTTAAGTGATGGAGAATGGCGTTCTATACATCAAGCTTCTATCTCGCTTTCCCAACAATCAACTAAATCGGAAATATTAGAAACTGGTATCAAAATCATTGATGTGCTTGCACCTTTGGAAAGAGGAGGTAAAGCGGGATTATTCGGTGGGGCTGGTGTTGGTAAAACGGTTTTGATTACCGAGATGATTCACAATATGGTTAGCCAGCATTCAGGAATTAGTTTATTTTGCGGTATAGGAGAACGCAACCGCGAAGCAGAAGAACTTTACCGAGAAATGCAGGATGCTGGTGTTTTAGATAACACGGTTTTGATGTTCGGTCAGATGAACGAACCGCCGGGAGCAAGGTTTCGTGTAGGTCATGCAGCTATGACGATGGCTGAATATTTCCGCGATGATGCTCGACAAGATGTATTACTTTTAATAGACAATATTTTTAGATTTATTCAAGCAGGGCAAGAAGTTTCCGGCTTGATGGGACAATTACCTTCTCGCGTCGGCTATCAACCAACTCTTTCAACAGAATTAGCTGAATTAGAAGAACGAATCAGCAGCAGTAACAAAGGTGCAATTACCTCAGTACAGGCAGTTTACGTTCCAGCAGATGATTTTACAGATCCCGCAGCGGTTCACACGTTTGGTCATTTATCGGCATCAATAGTACTATCCCGCAAACGTGCTAGTGAAGGGTTTTATCCCGCTGTTGATCCCTTGCGCTCTAGTTCCAAAATGTTAACCCCGACTATTGCAGGTAAACGTCATTACGAAATAGCCCAAGCGGTGCGACAAACTTTAGCCAATTACGAAGATTTGAAAGATATTATCGCCATGTTGGGGATTGAAGAATTATCGGTAAACGATAGAAAAACAGTTTACCGAGCGCGACGATTGGAAAGATTTTTAACACAGCCATTCTTTTCTACAGAACAGTTTATCGGAAGAGCGGGTAAGTTGGTGAGTTTATCAGCAGCACTCAACGGTTGCGAGCGGATTTTGCATGATGAATTTTCCGAATATCCAGAATCAGCACTTTACATGATTGGGGGGATTGATGAAGTTGAATAATGGTAATTGGTAATTGGGCATTGGGCATGGGGAGACAATGAGACAAGGAGACAAGGAGAAATTAGTTCTTAACTTTCTACTCCTAATTCTTAACTCCTAACTCCTAACTCTTAATCATGATGCAATTAAAAATTTTGCTACCAACAGAAGTATTAATAGACGAAGCAGCGAGCAAAATTACTGCTGAAGCTGAAAATGGCTCTTTTTGCTTGTTACCCAATCATGTTGATTTTGTCGCTGGATTAGTTCCGGGATTGTTGTTGTTTGAATCAAGTAATAAAGAAGAAGTTTTTTTAGCAGTTGATGAGGGTATTTTGGTGAAATGCGGTTCTGAGGTATTGGTGTCGGTACGAAATGCTGTCAGGGGAACTGATTTAGAAACTTTGAAAAATACTGTCGAACAAGAATTTCAAAACTTGGATGAAAGAGAACAGATGACTCGTAATGCATTAGCGAAATTAGAAGCTAGTTTTATACGCGGTTTTCTGGAAGTAGGAGGAAAACATGAAATCTAAAAAGCCTCGCGAACCTTGGGAAGATTTTCAGGAGCAGGTTAAGGCTAAATCAAAACGTAAATTGAAAGCACGACGAGAAGCAAACCATACTGCTTGGTTTGGTTTAGGGATGTTTGGGATTGTTGGCTGGTCAATTACTGTTTCAACTTTACTTGGTATAGCGCTAGGGATTTGGATTGATACTAAGTTTCCCAGTCAGTATTCTTGGACGTTGATGTTGCTGTTTGTTGGTGTTGTTTTAGGTTGTCTAAATGCTTGGTATTGGATTCAAAGCGAGCGTAGCGATGATTGAGTCAGTACAGACTTTACCGTTAATAATTTTATTAATGGGTGTAGCTCTTACCCTTGCTATTTTGATTAAGACTTTACTGGCTAAAATTGGTATTCCCGCACTAATCGGTTATTTAATATTGGGATTCATATTAAAACTTTTAGATGCACAATCAAACTTTCTTTCGAGAGAAGCAGAAGAAATATTTGAGTTTCTTGCTGAATTAGGAATTATTTCCCTGTTGTTTCGAGTGGGTTTAGAAAGTGATTTAGTGGGATTACTCCGTCAGTTACCCAAAGCGTTTGGCGTATTAATTGGTGATGTTTTAATTAGTGGTGTTTTTGGTTTTGTTACCGCTTATTTTTTCTTAAAAATAGCTTTGATTCCTAGTCTATTTATTGCTATAGCCTTTACTGCAACTAGTGTAGGCGTTTCTGTAAGTGTCTGGCGAGAAAAAAACGCGGTTCGGACTTCCAATGGTGAAATTCTCCTGGATGTAGCGGAGTTAGATGACATAATCAGCGTCATTTTAATGGCATTTTTATTTACTGTCGCTCCCTCTGTGCATGATGGCACTCAACTATCAATATTATCAACCCTGGCTGTAACATCCAAAATATTCCTTATAAAAGCTATTGGTTTTGGTGCTTTGTGCCTGTTATTTTCACGTTACGTTGAAATAAATTTAACTCAGTTTTTTAGCAAAATAGAAAAGCCGCCCGACCCCCATGTTAGAGGTAGTTGGAGTGGGCTTTATTATTGCTGCGCTTGCTGGATTGCTGGGTTTCTCAGCCGCTATAGGTGCGTTCTTCGCTGGACTTTTATTCAGCCGCGATTCAGAAGCGGTGAAAATGGATGCTTCTTTCGGAGCTTTATATGAACTTTTTACCCCATTCTTTTTTATCGGTATCGGCTTGAATATTCAACCTCGTGCGTTAAATGAAGGTTTAGCAATCGGTTCAATTCTGTTGATAGCAGCAGTTATAGGTAAGTTAGTTGGTGCGGGGATTCCAGCCTTTTTTGCTACAGATTGTACTGGTGCGACACTGATTGGTTTTAGCATGATTCCTAGAGCCGAAATTTCCATGATTATCATGCAACGAGGATTGATATTAGGAGATTGGGCTGTTCCTTCTAATATATTTGCTGCAATGGTTTTTGTTTGTGCAGTAACCAGCGTCATAGTACCGATTTTTCTCAATTCTTTACTCGGTAAATTACAACTTCAGGAGGAATAAAAATGAATTATTCTATGCATCTATTACTAGCTTTAACTTTCGGTTTTGCAATTGGAATATTTTACTTTAGCAGCCTTTGGGTAACAGTTAGACAGCTACCAACAACGCAACAACCAATATTATTAATTATAGGTAGTTTATTAGGTCGTTTAAGTATTGCTGTACTTGGCTTTTACTTAGTTATGGATGGAAGCTGGCAACAATTACTAGTTGCTTTATTAGGCTTTGTGTTAGCACGCAGTATTTTAATTAGACGTTGGAAACCCAGGACTTTTTCTAGATAATTAAAAATTATAAACCCTTTAACCTTTGACCTTTTTTATCATGGAAATTAGTCCAGACAATATTATTTATTGGCAATCTGGTGCAATTACTTTAAATGCCACTATTGTTTTTACTTGGGTCGTAATGGCATTTTTGGTAATAGTTTCTTGGTTGGTAACTCGTAATTTATCACCACAAACAAAAATATCCCGATGGCAAAGTTTACTAGAAATAATTGTTGAAGGAATTGCCAATCAAATTCATGAAGTCAGTCAACAACAAGCCACAAAATACATCGGTTTTATTGGCACTTTATTTCTATTTATTGCTGTTTCAAATACTCTAGCAATTGTACCCGGATATCAGCCACCAACAGGTTCGCTTTCCACAACAACGGCTTTGGCTTTATGTGTATTTGTAGCCGTACCGTTATTTGGTTTTATGAAACGTGGCTTTTTTGGCTATTTAAGAAATTATATTCAACCGACGATATTTATGTTGCCATTTAATATTATCGGTGAATTTTCTCGCACTTTAGCATTAGCGGTGAGATTATTCGGCAACATTATGAGCGGTACCATGCTTGTAGCCATTCTTTTATCGCTTGTGCCATTGTTTTTCCCAATTGTCATGCAAGCATTGGGATTAGTATTCGGACTAATTCAAGCATACGTTTTCGCAATGTTAGCAATGGTATATATTGCTTCGGCTACGAGTACTCAAAAACAAAATTAGTAATTGTTATTTGTTGGTTGTTAGTTATTAATTGTTTAAGCAACTAACCACTAACTAATAACTACTAACTACTAACCACTAACCACTAACCACTAACTACTAAACTATGGATAATCTTGGTTTAATTGGTATGGCATCGATTGTAACTGCTGGGTTAACAATCGCGATTGGTTCGATTGCTCCTGCTTTAGGTGAAGGGATAGCTGTTGCTCGTGCTTTAGGTGCGATCGCCCAACAGCCGGATAAGGCGAATGTCATTACCCGCACGCTTTTCGTCGGTTTAGCAATGATTGAGTCTACTGCTATTTACTGCTTTGTGGTGACTATGATTTTGTTATTCGTAAATCCATTTTGGGAACATTTTAAAGGAGGCTAAACCGTGCTAATAAATTGGTTTACGGTTATCGCTCAAATTCTTAACTTCCTAGTTCTGGTTTTCTTACTTCAGCGCTTTTTATATAAACCCATAATGCAAACAATCAAAAAACGACAAACAATGATTGATGCAAAATGGGAAGATGCTGAAATTGCTCAACAAGAAGCCCAACGGGAAGCTGATACTTATCGTCAACAGCAACAAAAATTACAGCAGCAAAAAGAAACGGTAACAGCAAAAATGCTCTCAAAAGTTGAGCAAGAACATCAACAACTTTTAATTAAAGCACGTCGAGAAGTAGAAGAAATGCAGAAAAAATGGTTTGAAGCACTATTACAAGAAAAAACTGATTTTGTTAGTTCCTTACGACAACAAATAGCAGAACAAACTAATCTAGTTGTACGTAAAGCTTTGCAAGATTTAGCAAATGCGGATTTAGAACAGCAAATAATTTCTAGTTTCACTCAACGCTTACAAAATATTGATGAAAATCAAAGACAAATTATTGCTCAATCTTTTAAAGATACTCATCAACCAATAATTATTAAAAGCAGTTTTGAAATATCACCAGAAAATCGCCAAAAAATCATCCAAGCTTTGCAAATTCAAATTATCAACAATCATCCTTTAGAATTTCAAACTTCACCCGATTTAGTTTGCGGTATTCAAATCAAACTCGCCGGATACGTAATTTCATGGAATATAGATGATTATTTACAGACATTAGAATCAATGAACAATTATCAATTATCAATGAACAATGAACAGTTAGGAATGAATAGTTAGGAGTTAGGCAACGGATGGAGTTGGGCAACGGATAAAGTTAGGAATCAATAACTAATAGTTTAAATTTCTCCTTGTCTCCCCATCTCCCCATCTCCCCATCTCCCAATTCCCCATCCCCCATGCCCCATGCCCCATGCCCAATCCCCAATCCCCATCATGATATTACAATCACTCATAGAAGATACATTTTCAACTTTTGAACAGGTATTAAATAATTACCATGCACAAATAAATATCCGGGAAATTGGTACGGTAAAATCAGTAGCACGGAGTATTGCTCGCGTATCTGGTTTACCCAGTGTTAAAGCGGATGAATTGCTTTATTTCCCGTCATCTAATACCAAATCACCTTTATTAGGAATTGCCTTTAATCTCGACAAAAATGAAATTGGGGTAATTCTATTAGGAGCAAGTGAGCATCTACAGGCAGGTGATGAAGTTTACCGAACAGGGAGAGTCATGGATGTGCCCGTAGGAGAGGCACTTCTGGGTAGAGTTGTGGATGTCATGGGTAATGTTTTAGATGAGGGGGGAAGTATTGAAATTACCAAACGTCTTCCTGTGGAACGGGAAGCTCCACCAATTATGAATCGCGCTCCAGTAACTCAACCTTTGCAAACTGGATTGAAAGTAGTAGATGCTTTGATCCCTATCGGTAGGGGACAGCGAGAATTAATTGTGGGTGATAGACAAACCGGAAAAACGGCGATCGCCCTCGACACGATTATCAACCAAAAAGATAAAAACGTTATCTGCGTTTATTGTGCAATCGGGCAGCGTGCCTCAGCGGTAGCGAAAGTAATTGAAACTCTGCGACAACAGGGAGCAATGGAATACACGGTTGTTGTAGTCGCTTCCGGACAAGATTCTCCAGGATTGCAATATATTACTCCCTACGGAGCCACGACGATGGCTGAATATTTCATGGAGCAAGGACACGATGTATTAATTATCTATGATGATTTTACCCATCATGCCAGGGCTTATCGAGAACTATCGCTGTTGCTGCGTCGTCCACCCGGTAGAGAAGCTTATCCGGGAGATATTTTTTATATTCATTCGCGGTTGTTGGAGCGCTCAACCCATCTGAGCGATAAATATGGGGGTGGTTCATTAACAGCATTACCAATAGTAGAAACACAAGCTCAGAATATTTCGGCTTACATTCCTACCAACTTAATTTCTATTACAGACGGTCAAATATATCTGTCTCCAGACTTATTTCAAAAAGCTATTTTCCCTGCTATTGATGTAGGTAAGTCTGTTTCTAGAGTCGGCGGTAAAACTCAATTAAATGCTTACCGTGCTGTCGCTGGAGATTTACGACTTTCCTATTCTCAATTCCAAGAAGTAGAAGTTTTCGCTCGTTTTGGTACGCAACTTGACGAACAAACCAAAAAAACTCTAATTAGAGGACAAAGAGTCCGAGAAATACTCAAACAATCACAGTCTCAACCATTATCAGCAGCCGAACAAATAGCGGTACTTTTAGCGGTAACTAATGGTGTTTTTGACTCAATAGCTCTAAAAAAGATTGACGAAATAAGTACAGCATTGTGTCAAAAAGTGAGGAGAGACTTATCATCTGTTTGTAAAAGTATTGAAACGGGTGAAAAATTAACAGACGAAGAATATCAAGCCATTTTGAAAATAGCCAGACAAGTAATTAAGGAGTAAAAGTTGTCATGCATCTTCCTGTTTTAGAAAATCTACCCCTTTTAAAAAATTTGCCTTTTATAAACAACTCAAATACACCTTACTGGGTAAAAATTAGAACGGCTCAACCCAAATGTATTTATTACTTCGGTCCCTTTGATAATCCTCAAGAAGCTAAACTAAATAAAAATGGTTATATTGAAGATTTAATTGAAGAACAAGCTTCGGGAATCTATGTTGAAATCAAGAAAAGTAAACCCAAAATTTTGACTGTCTACGAAGAAGAATAATTTGATAACAGTTAAAAATAATGTAGAGACGTAGCAATGCTACGTCTCTTTATGATGTAATTCACGCACTAGATAACCTAATAAACGCACCCGATAACTGAAACTTTTTTAAGCCGATTGATGGAAGAAGCACATTATATCTTTAATTTGGAAATCGTCAAAGATATTACCAGGTGTGGAACCAGGAAAACCAACTGCTTCTATCTGAACTTCATTGTTACCGTTTTTAAGATCGGAACCATTAAATGCCACCATTTGGGTATACCAATATTTAGCATTTTCGTTCTTATCAGCAGTATTCAAACCACCGTAACGGGATATCTTACCAACAACTCTGTTATTCAATTTGACGTTGACATCAACGTTGGTGTAAGTCAAACCTCTAACGTTAAAGATAAAGAACCCTGGAGAACCTGCGCGGCGACCTCCTGTATTAAATGTTTTTTCCCATACGGGTCTACCGTCCCCAATAGTTACAGGTGCATCTCCTACAACTTGAGTAAAATCACATAGTACCGGCATATTTCAAACTCCTTGTTTATATTGATATAACTGTGTTTAGGCAAGAAAGTTTTATTTATCAGTTCTTTTGATTATAGAAACAACTATTTTCAATAAAACAATGTCTGTTTACAGTTATTTTTCTATGCTTTTAGGTTAAAAAATCAATGTGAGAAAGTTGTGAGGAAAATATTCTCTTGTTAAAAATAATGCTTTGAGTATGGTAATTTATAATTCATTTATATAGCGCTTTTCTGATTGATAATCTTAACAATTAGGAATAGACTTTTTTTTGTATTTAGATATGATTCAAAATAATAATTATAAGCATCCTTGCGTCTTTCGAGAGGGTAGTAGGTATAGTCTAATACTTTAAGTGTTGAATTGCCCCTAAGTTCCTCTGATTTATAGAAGCATTACCACTATCGGATTGGAGAAAGCGACTTTCTGCTTGCTAATACGTAGAAATTGACTTTTAAGCGATGGAAAGCGATCTCAGACAGCTTCAATAATTAGCCCGATGGAAACTTATCTAAGTGGTAATTGCGATGAAAGTACCTGCTCAAAATTACACCAATTCCTTACAAGAAAAACCTCAAGATCAGTCCCTTGCTGATTTCACTTCTTTAGAAAAAATTATCGACTCTAACCCTTTGATTGTGACTCCTTCTATGCAACTTGCAGAAGTCATTCACCTCATGAGTCAGCATTAGGTTACTAGTTGTCAGATGTCAGAAACTGATAGAAACGATAATAATAGCTTACTAAGTTCATCTTCTGTAAGCTGCGTGTTGATGACGAAGCCGTAATTCGCGACGTTACCAAGATATCCTTAGAAAAGTATGGTTATCGAGTATTAACTGCTGTTGATGGAATTGATGCAGTTGCTATATACGCCCAAAATATTAAAGAAATTAAACTTGTTTTAACAGATGTAACCATGCCATTGATGGATGGTGCAAAAGCTATTAAAACCTTGAAAAAATTGAATCCCAAAATAGAAATTATTGCCATGAGTGGCTCTATATCCAATAATAGAGAAGTTGCAGAAAATATTCCTAGTGAAGTGTTTTTGCATAAACCCTACACCACAGAATAATTATTGAAAAGAATCCATGATGTTTTGAATGCATCTGAAGAATAGGGGATGGGGCATTGGGCATTGGGCATGGAGGAATTTATAATCAAAAGAATATTTGAATTAAATTAATAAGAAAAATAAGTGCAAAGAATATATTGCTAGAATCGCGATTAATCCCCGCCAAGGCATTAAAAAAATAATATTCTTCACACTTATAGGAATGGAAGGAACTCGTAAAAGCAGTATACACAAGCTAAGTTCAGCCCAGATAGAAGCTTAAGAAACTAAGAGATTATTGCTCTTTTAATTACACTCTGTATGTGAACTTATAAAGACTAGAATTGACATAAGAGCGTAAAGCATATTTCCGCAAACTAATATCGCTAAGAATAGCAAGATTATCTTATTATTAATAGAGATAGCAGCGTTTCAAGAACAACGTAAAAACTTCTTAATTGCTATAAATCGAAACTACTTCATAAATATGAGGAAGTTGTGAGGGAAACCAGAAATTTGAAAAAAATCGAATCAAATTTCAAATTAATTATTTCTACGAAACAATTAACAAAAATCAATTATGAAAAGTTTAGAAGCATTAACAGCAGAAATTGAGAGTATCAATGACTTGCAATCTGTTGTCAAAACAATGAAAGCATTGGCAATGGTAAGTATTCGTCAATATGAAACAGCAGTAACAGCTCTGAGTGATTATAACCGTACTGTTGAGATGGGGTTACAGATTTTGCTTCGCCATCGGTACTTTAGCGAACAACCCCTAATGCTACCGCAAGATTTTACCAATCATAAAAAAACTGGCACTTTGGGTGTAATTATATTTGGTTCAGACCACGGTTTATGCGGTCAGTTTAACGAGCAGATTGCAACAATCGCTCTCGAACAAATTAACCAGCAACCACACAAACCAGAAAATGTGATTGTTGCAGCAGTTGGCGATCGCCTAATTCCCTACTTAGAAGCAGCAAAACAACCAGTGTCGGCTCAATTCCCTCTACCCAACTCCGTAACCCTTATAACACAAGCAGTACAGTCGATACTACTAACCATTGAAAATTGGCAATCTTCACAAGTTGACCAAATAATTCTTTTTTACAATAAATCTTTATCTAGCGCATCATACCGTCCGCAAAGCGTGCAGCTTCTACCCATGAATGCTGAATGGTTGCAGCGCTTAGAAAAACAAGCATGGCATGGAGAAGGGCTACCAAACTTTACAATGAATTGGGATGATTTATTTTCAGCCTTAGTTCGTCAATATCTTTTTGTATCGCTGTACCAAGCATTTGCAGAATCCCTCAAAAGTGAAAATAACAGTCGTCTTTCCTCAATGCAAGCCGCACAAAAAAATATAGAAGAACGTTTAACCGAATTAAACTCACAACATCGTCATCAACGACAAAGTTCCATCACTTCGGAACTTCTTGATATTGTCTCCGGTTTTGAAGCATTGAATTCGAGGGAATAGAGAGGGTAGAGGGGGGAGAGGGGGGAGAGTGGGTAGAAAAATTAATAACTCCTAACTCATAACTTCTCACTCCTAACTATTTACCATACCCTATGCCCAATGCCCAATTCCCACTTCTTCACAACTTCCTCAAATTAATTGTTTAGCTTAGAAATAGAAAGACAATAATTGCTTTGGAGTTAGGGGGTTTTTATGAAAACAACACGATGCCCTAAAGTGCTAATTTATGTATTCGCTTTTGCGTTATCCTTACAACTTTTAACAGGTTGCAGTTCTTTCATTCGACCTTCAGAAAAGTTGTTTTTATCTTCTAATTCTATCGATGTAACCCCAAAAATATCAAAAGTACATCAGAAATTTTCCGAAAATATAGCTCCGAATGAATGTCCGCAAAGGTTCTATGAAAATTACAATGATATAATCTACAACCTTGAAACTGTAGAAACAATTAAAGGGCAAGTTTTGAGTGTAAATTCTGTTGGTAATGGTATGAGTCTACAGGTAAAAACAGATGAAGAAACTATTCCCGTTCACTTAGCACCATCTTGGTATATCGAAAATCAAGATATCGAAATCAATCCAAACGAAACCGTAGAAATAACAGGTTCGAGAATCAAATTTAATGAAGAAACTGCCATTCTTGCCGCTCAAATAACCAAAGGAGATACAATATTTAAATTACGTGACGAAAATGGTTTTTCTCTATGGGGTGACAAAAGACAAGAAGAATCGGATTGGTTTTTAGATATGTTTCCTTATTTGTGTGATGGTGAATAAAGGGAATATCATTTCATCAGTTTCCTAATCTTAATTATCCGATTTATTAGGCTTTATAAAATACTTTTTGGCGGAGGAGGGCTTTGGAAATGACAGTTACGATTTGCCCTAAATCATTGATTTTTGTGAATGCTTTATTTGCTTTAACTGCAATTAGTTTAATTAGTTATCAAACACCCATAAACTTTCTAAATAAACAAGCATTCTTTCTAGACAATAATTTCTTGAATAAAACACCAGTTCAAGAGCAATTACACAACCAGCCAACTTCAGACAAAATGACTCAATGTAGAGATTCTGGACAAGGCGGTGGTGGATGGGGATATGGAAATCGCTACGGTGGAATGTACAATACCAAAACCGTGGAAACTATCAAGGGAAAAGTAGTAAGTGTAGATGCATTTATCCCAAGACGAGGAATGTCTCACGGTGTACATTTACAGGTAGAAACACAAAAAGGTACGATTCCCATTCACTTAGGACCAGCTTGGTATATTGAAAACCAAGAAATTACCATTAAACCAGAAGACAAAGTGGAAATTAAAGGTTCCAAAATCAACTTTGCTGGAGAACCCGTTATTATCGCAGCTGAAGTTAAAAAAGGAAATATGACTTTAGTGTTGCGTTCGGAAGATGGTTTTCCCGTATGGAGTGGTTGGAGAAGAAATCGATTTAATTAAATCTAACAAATGATGCTTTGTTTTCTAAAAATTCATTCAATTGGAGTAATCATGGCTGCATCTGGATTCTTTCGTAAACTTCACCGTAAAACTGCTTTAATTATCTTCCTACCCTTATTAATTAGTGCTTTGACAGGAATCATTTACCGACTGGGAAAAAGTTGGTTTGGAATGTCAAATCAGGTAGGAAGTATTTTTATGATGATTCATCAAGGAGAATATCTGGGAACTCCACTAGTACCAATTTATGTGCTTTTAGTTGGTTTGGGATTAGTGGGGATGATTGTTACTGGTTTGAGCATGAGTGGAATATTCAGTCAAAATCGTGCTTCTCAACCAAGAAAACTCAATGCTCGTAAAATTCACCGTATACTTGCACCTATTGTATTTTTACCTTTAACAGTAAGTGCGGTAACGGGTGTAATTTACCGATTAGGAAAAAGCTGGTTTGGAATGTCCCCAGAAAATGCAGCAATTTTTATGAGAATTCATCAAGGAAGTTATCTGGGGAATTTCTTCAAGCCAATTTATGTTTTGTTGGTTGGTTTGGGATTAATTCTGATGTTGATTACAGGAATAAACCAAACAGGAATTTTTCGTCAGCGTCGTCACTCGCCACAAGACTCACGAAATTAAATATCACCAATAGTCATGCATTTTCATTCAATAAACGTCTCCTGTGCTTAATTTTTGCTTGCGGTTGCATAAGTCCTAATCTTCAAGATACTTCTGTCTTCGCTAATTGCCGCAATAATTTTTCTACTTCTTTCGGATTACGGATATTCATAAATCCTATATCTTCTCTCCAATAATCACCATCATTGCCTCTACGTAAGCCAGTTGTAATAATAATATGACCAGTACCATTTCTTTTTTCCTTGCGATACAAATCCTTCAGTTGTAGTGGTGCATAGTTCCTGATGCTTACAAGTAGCCCGCTTTCAATTAAAATTGCTCTTTTATCAGTAATCAAGTATACCGTTCTAAATGCCTTGAACCATTCTCGTAATGGACCAAAAAGCATCCAAACTCCAATTAAAACGAAAGGTATTGCAAAAAGAAAAAATATATTCTCAAACTCAAATTTGATTCCTTCACTAAAGTCTGGAATTTTAAAATCTGCTGCATCATATATGAAATATATCGCAATGGCAGTAAATGGAATACCCATACAGAAATAGAGTAATGATTCAAGAGTGAAAAAGCCATGAAGAGGCTGCCCAACCCATACTACTGATTCTCCAATTTCAAGCTCTTTATCAATTGCTTTGCGGAGCTTTGCTGAGATTTTTGGCTTATTTAACATAGTTAATATCTCCATCTAACAAAAAGTAATTATCCGTGATTACGAATCAGCCGCTCATAGAAAATTGATAACCGTGCTTAATTATCAGATAGTTTTGCTGTTATATTTTTAAGACTGTCTGTCATTTCTATGGGGAAAAGAATAACCGTATTTGAAGGGCTAGCACCAAGAGCATCAATTGTTTGCAGTCTCCTCAATTCCAAAGCTATTGGATGGCTTTTCATCACCATAGCAGCTTGCATTAAGTTCTCTGCTGCTAATTTGTCACCTTCGGCTTTAGTAATTGTTGCTCTCTTTTCTCGTTCCGCAGAAGCCTGTCGCGACATCATTCTTTTTAAATCTTCAGGTAATTCGATATCCTGCAAGCGAACCGAATCAAGATGTAAACCCCATTCCTGGACTTTCTCCTCAACCGCTTCCAGAATTTGTGCTTGAATTCGCTCGCGCTCCGACAACAATTCATCTAATGTTAATCCACCGATAACATCTCTGAGTGCAGCTTGAGCATACTGAGAGATAGCAAACTGAAAATCTCGAATCGAAGTAACAGCCTTTTCTGAATCGCTGACTAGAAAAAATAAAGCACTATCAATTTCTGCCGGAACATTGTCTCGGGTAATGACTTTTTGGTGAGGAATATTGATAACTAAAGTCCGCGTATCTATAAAACGCACTGTTTCAATTCCTGGAATCACGTAAAAAATTCCTGGTCCCTTAACACCAACAAATTTACCCAAACGAAGAGCAACTCCCCTTTCCCATTCTGCGGCAACACGTACACCGCTAACAACAACAACCCAAGATCCACCAGCTACCGCAGCCGCAGCCTTTTTCTGAGGAGAACCGAGCATGGCGATCGCGGTTAATCCTAAAATGGGGATTAGAGTTAAAACACCTCGCAATCCCTTACCTAAAGAAATATGTCCTTCTGTAGGAGTTGCGTACAGTTTTGAAGAGTCCTGCATATATAACCTCCACTATATTATTTGAAGAGTCAATAGATATATATCGTAATATCGTATTTGCTCTATAATCGCTTTATCTTACTAATTAATTCTCTCATATTGATAAGACTTTAAGTGCTTTATGCAACTATTATTTATAAAATAAATAGACGTTTCTGAATTAAGTAATGAATTATATTTGTTTACATTTTGTCGGAAATGCGAAATCTGTGTAGAGACGTAGCAATGCTACGTCTTATGTAATGTGAAATTCCCAATTCATCCGCACGATTAAGCAACGCCAATAAATAGATGAATAAATCTAACTTGTCATCTATAAAAAGATATAAATTATTAAAATGAAACATCAAATCATTTGATATTTAAAATCGCATTCAAGTCAGCATAGCTGAATGTTGAATACTGAATATTAATTATCTTTACTAAGACGGCATTTTCCTCATAAGTTCCTCAAATTGTTTTCTTAAGTTGAAATTAGATTGAGTAGTAAGTGGGTCTGCAAAATTAATTGTGTCATTACGAGCGACAGCGTTAGCGAAGCGTGTCCGATAGGACATAGTAATCTCAAAGTGTCGCGATGATCCACACCTTCGGTGAATGCTTCATTTCACTTCGTTCCACTCGCAATGACAAATACACAATTAATTTTGCCTAAGTACTTAGCAGATCTACTTAAATTAGAGGAACACAAAATTATAATTACCCAGGAGAACTGCATCATGCTATTTCGCCAACTATTTGATAGCCAAACCTCAACTTATAGCTACTTAATAGCCGATGAATCAACCAAAGAAGCCGTATTAGTTGACCCAGTAATAGAACAAGTTGACCGCGACTACAGACTAATCAAGGAACTGGGTTTAGCTCTGTATTACTGCATAGAAACCCACACCCATGCAGACCATATTACTGCTACTTATGAACTACGTAAACTTACAGGTTGTCTGAGTGTAGTTCCAGAAAAATCAAAAGCCGCTTGTGCAGATGTCAGAATTGAAGAAGGGGATAACTTGGGAATTGGTGCAGTAAACATTGAAGCCATTGCAACTCCCGGTCATACAAGCTGCCATATGGCATATCTAGTCAATCAAGATAGAGTATTAACCGGAGATGCGCTGTTTATTCGGGGTTGCGGTCGTACCGATTTTCAAAATGGAGATCCAGGTACTTTATACGACTCAGTAACCCAGAAATTATTTACTTTACCTCCACAAACGTTAGTTTATCCAGCCCATGACTACAGAGGACATACCGTTTCTACCATAGGTGAAGAAAAACAATTTAATCCTCGGTTTGCAGAACGTAACCGTGAAGAATTTATCGAATTAATGAACAATTTAGACCTTCCAAATCCGAAAAAGATTATGGAAGCAGTTCCAGCTAATGAGATGTGCGGTAGGGTTGCAGCGTGAAGGGATTGGCAGATGGGGAGACAAGGAGACAAGGAGATGGGGAGATGGTAAGCCACTGCGTTGGGCGGGTTCCCCGACTTGTAGCAAGTGGCGCAACCCGTAGGGGGAGATGGGGAGAAGAATTATTAATTACTCCTAACCACTAACCACTAACCACTAACAACTAACTAATTCCTAACTGAAATGAATATTTATCTTAAAAAAGGATTTATCATCATGACTAGCTTTGTTGAGAACAAACTGCAAGAAATAGATGCTCCTACGCTCAAGCAATTGATGGAAGAAGATGGAGCATTGTTGATTGATGTTAGGGAAAAAAATGAATTTGCAAAAGAACATATCAGGGGTGCTAAATTAATGTCTCTTTCTCATTTTCATCCTGGAAAAATATCAAATGAAGCACATAGGAAGATTGTTTTACAGTGTCAATCGGGTAATCGTTCGGCTAAAGCTGCTGATAAAATGTTTGCTGCGGGATTTAGGGAAATTGTTCATCTAAAAGGAGGATTGCCTACTTGGAAAGCCGCAGGATATCCTACACAGATAAATAAAAAAGCGCCGATTAGTATGTTTCGTCAAGTTCAAATTGTAGCAGGCTCTTTGGTCTTTCTAGGAACAGTTTTAGGTGCTTTTGCATCTCCTTGGTTTCTCATTATCAGTGGTTTTGTAGGTGCTGGTTTAGTATTTGCTGGAGTCACAGATACTTGTGCAATGGCATTGCTACTAGCAAAATTACCCTACAATCAAGCGAAAGTTAACCCCGAAGATATGCTGGTTTGAATTGTTAAAATTCAACCACACAAATGTAGAGACGGCGTGCACAATGCAACGTCTCCAAAAAATCTTGCAAAAACCAAATATATCTCGCTTCATAAGGGAGCATCCCAATTCTGAATAAATACTTTATCCGATACCCTAGAAGGGTGTGGCTACAATAGCTAAGCCCGACGACCTGGGCTACGATACGAGAGGTATTAGCCCCAGGCTTGTAGCCTGCGGGCTTTTTGCAAAATTAGGATGCTCCCCTTCATAACCTACTATTAATAAGTAAAAGTTTACATCTATACAACATAATAAATGTGCTTTTTTTTAATAAGAACGTTACTTCAAATCTAAGACTTGTAAATTTATCCCTATTTATGGTTTATCAGAGATAGGTAATTTATTCTCAAAGTGCTTCCTACTTTCTTCTGGCTTTACAATTACCTATCTCTCTTTATTCACTTAGAAACCACGAACTTTAGTGAAGCCAGTATGATAATCGTGGACATTAGAAAGCACAATCGATGCATTTGAGTCGTAAACAATATATTTCACAATTACACCACCGCTATGACGCAAGCGATTGCTTAGAAAACTTTGGCTTGTACGGTTGGTACCACCAGCAAGAATTTCCACAGATAGAAAATATACCTTGTTTTGTTCGGAATCTATAATCGATTGAAGACTTCGGGAACTAGCGATTCCTTCCAAAAGACTTTTCCCAGTATTTGGATTAGTTAATTCACCAACTAATTTATCAAAAGACTTATCGACTTCTTTTAACTTAGCGAGCTGCTGTGGAGTCAAATTAGGAATTGTCTTTTGTGCTTGATAATTAAGCCGTTGCAAATTACTGATATCTTTGAGAATACTTTCAACTGCATCTTCCCTAATCAAAGGATATTCTGCTGGGTAATAAACCGATACATTAGATCGATCTGCCTCTCGAAATTTAGAACTCAGTTTTGCAACAAATGCTTTAGTGTTGACGTTAACTGTTGTCCCCGTGAAAGTCTTATTCACTCTAAAAAAGGGTAACAAGTCGAATAAAAAACTAGCAGTGGCACCAGGATTTAGAAAAGAAGATGTATAACCATCAGGAATCTCTAGATTATCAGGTATCAATTCTTGATAATCTTTTTTGATTGAATCAATTCGAGCCTTGAAAAGTTCATAATCCAATTTTATAAGTGCAAATGGTACTACTTTTCCATCAAAAACAATTAGAGAAACTTTAGAACCCACTTGATCGAGTATTTCAGTTTTGATTTCTTCAGTTACTACTTCCATGATTGGGTTCATGGATTGATAGGCTAGAATTTGATTCTCGAATGTTACATTCTTATCGGCTGAAATTGTACCATCAGGTGCTTTAGATGAATTAATCTTTGGTAATAATGCTTCTGCTGCAGCTCTTTGAGCTTCTATCCGAGCTTTCTTATTCTCTTCAAGTTTCTTCCTTTGCTCCTCAATTGTATTTTCATTTTGTAATTTTTCTATTTGTTCTTTCTGCTCCTCAATAGTCTGTCCTAAAACTTGAGAATTTATTCCAATTCCACACAAGCTTAATACAGTAATCAAAGTAAAAAACGTTGTGTACTTGAACACTATTTGAAACTTATTGTTATTCATAATCACCTACCAATCCAAAATGTAGTGAACTATTAAACTGCTACAAGTCGGCATAAATAAGACAAGCATTAAAAATGGCACAAAACCCTAGAAAATCAAATTTATTACTTCTTACTTTTTACTTCCACGAAGCGGTACTAGGAAGGAATATAAGTTCTTCTCCTTCTTTTTTAGTGGTTTATTGTCTACAATTTCAAGATTAGGAGAATAATGTGAGGAATTCGTGAGCATACTTATTTGTGTGTAAATAATAAGTATAGTGATATTACTGCAAAAAATGTGAGTATTTTTATTTCAAAGTATTGCTATGCTAGACTTTGGGATGCCTGTTTTTTAAGATATATTCTTATAGTTGTGTTTTAGCTGTATTAAATAAAACTTTATAGTAATATTTTATAAAATGGGCTTTGATAAACCTTATTTATCTAGAAGCAAGGAAACAAAGCTTCGTGTCCGTTTGCTTCTTGTACAAGATTTGCGCTGAATATACAAGTAAAGGAAATTTCAGATATCGAAGGTTACGCAAAACTTAAATTTGTTCTATTGTAAAGATTAAAGATAAAAATGCTTTATTGAAATTACCCACCGCACTTGCACTATGCAGCAGAACCAGCGATTTGCACTGGAACAAGCGATAGAACGCAATCCTTTGATTGTCACCCCTGATACACCTTTATTTGAGGTGATTCAGCTAATGAGTCAGGGGTGGGTAAGAAGTTGTAATCTCGAACAAAATCATTTCTCTTCAGATGAAAATCAGGTGGTGTCAGCCCATAGCAGTTATTCCTTAGTAATGCAGGATTCGCAGGTGACTGGTATTTTTACCGAGCGCGACATGATGCGGTTGCTTGCTGCTGGGAGAATACGACAGGAGACAACTATTGCAGAAGTGATGAGCCAGGAGATAGTGACGCTCAAAGCTGCGGAAGTTGAAGATGTTTTTACCGTTTTGAGTTTGACTTGCGATCGCAATATTCGTCATCTACCAATTGTTGATGAGCAAAACCAACTTCTGGGGATAATTACCCCCGAAGGAATGCGAAAAGCGCTTCATCCTACTGAGTGGCTGAGATTTCGCCGGGTTGCTGAAGTGATGAATACCCAAGTTCTTCATGCACCTCCAACAATATCGGTGCTAGATGCAATCAAATTAATGGTTGAACATCATACTAGCTGTGTGGTGATTGTGCAAGGGAATAGGGCATTGGGCAATGGGCATCAGGCATTGGGTATGGTGCAAGGGGCAAGGGGCAATGAAGGGACGGATATGAGTCCTTCCCAATCTTCTCCACTTATTCCTATTGGAATTCTTACCGAACGCGACATAATTCAATTTCAGAAGTTGGAGTTAAATTTAGAAGGCACGCAGGTACAAAATGTCATGAGTTCGCCGCTATGTTTGGTAAATGCGGATGAGTCATTATGGACTGTACACCAGAAAATGCACCAGTATCGGGTACGACGGTTGGTTATCGCTGGTGAAGCAGGAGAATTACGGGGAATAGTTACGGAAACTAGCTTATTACAAGCTTTAGATCCGACTGAGATGTATGGGGTTTTGGATTTATTGCAGGAAAAAGTCGAACGCTTGGAAGTAGAAAGAAGTGAATTATCGCAAAGCTACACCAAGCAATCTCAACTTTATCAGCAAGTGCAGACAGCACTCGAAGAACGTAAGCAGATAGAAAAAGCGCTGCGAGAAGAAAGAAATTTAACATCTGCGATTTTAGATGTAGCTGGTGCTTTAATTGTCGTTCTGGATAAACAAGGACAAATTATAAGCTTTAACCAAGCCTGTGAAAAAATTACTGGCTATAGCTTTGAAGAAGTTGAAAATAAGCAGGTATGGAATTTAATTGCTCACGAAGAAATAGAAACCACTACAAAAGTTTTTGAGCAACTGAAAAAAGGTGACTTTCCCAATCAAAATGAAAACCACTGGGTAGCAAAGGATGGAAGTCTTCGTTTAATTAGCTGGTCAAATACTTGTTTAATTGATGACGATGGTTCGGTAAAATATATTATCGCAACTGGAATTGATATTACTGAGAAAAAGCAAGTAGAAGAAGACTTAAATCGTTTTTTCTCGCTTTCTCTTGATATGCTTTGTATAGCTGGGTTAGATGGTTATTTTAAACAAATAAATCCAGCTTTTCAACACACTTTAGGATATACGGAAGCAGAATTATTTGCACAACCCTTTTTAAGTTTTATTCACCCCGATGATATAGCACCAACTTTAGCGGAAATGGATAAACTTTCCCAGGGAGTTAAAACAATTGCTTTTGAAAACCGCTATCGCTGCAAAGATGGCTCTTACAAGTGGTTGCAGTGGAATGCAACTCCTTACGAGCAACTACTTTATTCGGTAGCGCGAGATGTAACTGAGTATAAGCAAACGCGAGAAAAAATCAACGAGCAAGCTGCTTTACTAGATGTCGCTACCGATGCAATTTTGGTTCGGGATCTCGAAAATCAAATCTTATTTTGGAATCAAGGTGCAGAACGTTTATATGGCTTTACCTCAGCAGAAGCTTTGGACAAAAATACCAATGAATTACTTTTCCGCGATTCTTTAGCACAATTAGAAGAAATCTATCAAGTACTATTTAAGGAGGATTACTGGAAAGGGGAACTACATCAAGTTACTAAAGCTGGCAATGACATTGTTGTTTTTAGTACTTGGAACTTAGTACGCGACGAACAAGGAAATCCCAAATCAACATTAATAGTTAATACCGATATTACCGAGAAAAAGCAATTAGAAGCTCAATTTCTCCGCGCTCAACGTTTGGAAAGTATTGGTACATTATCCGGTGGAATTGCTCACGATTTAAACAATATTCTCACGCCGATTTTGGCGATTTCTCAGCTTCTCCCGCTTACACTTCCTTCTTCGGATGAACAAACAAAGCATTTATTTGATGTACTTGAAACTAGTGCTAAACGAGGAGCAACTTTAGTTAAGCAGGTGTTATCTTTTGCGCGAGGTGTTCAAGGCGATCGCACTCCCCTACAAGTTAAACATATCATCTCGGAGATAAAAGATTTTGCTCGCAACACTTTTCCTAAATCAATCGAAATTCAAGTCGGTTTGCCCGATGATTTACGGTTAATTAGTGCCGATGCGACACAAATTCATCAGGTATTAATGAATCTTTGCGTTAATGCTCGCGATGCAATGTCAAACGGCGGTACGCTAAGTTTAAAAGCTGAAAACATCGATATCGATCAAAACTATGCCAAGATGAATCTTGATGCGAGCGTGGGGAATTATGTTGTAATTACAGTTGCAGATACGGGTACGGGTATTCCTCCAGAAACTTTGGAAAGGATTTTTGAACCATTTTTTACTACTAAAGAACAAGGTAAAGGTACTGGGCTAGGACTTTCAACCACAATTGGTATTATCAAAAGTCACGGTGGTTTTATCAATGTTTATAGCGAAGTTGGTGAAGGAACAAAATTTCAAGTTTATTTACCAGCAATCCAAACAGCAAAAATTGTACAAGTCTCTCAAGCAGAAATTCCCGAAGGAAAAGGAGAATTAATCCTTTTAGCAGATGACGAGATGAGTATTAGGGATATTACTAAAACATCTTTAGAAAATTACAATTATCAAGTAATTACCGCTAGCGATGGAATTGAAGCAATCGCCCTTTATGCCCAGCATCGAAACGAAATCAGCGCTGTGTTAATAGATATGATGATGCCGGAAATGGATGGTGTAACCACTATCCGCACCCTGCAAAGAATGAATCCCCAAGTTAAGATAATTGCCGTCAGCGGATTAGCTACCAGCGATAAAGTAAGCGCAGCAATGAGTAGTGGTGCCAAATTATTTTTATCAAAACCTTACACTAGCGAAGAATTACTAAGAAAATTGCATCAAGTTCTCAATCTTGGATGATATAGGAATTCGATTTATATAAAAAAACGTGATAGGTGTCGGGATAAAGCAAGCTCAATATATTTTTCAAAATAATTTGCTTCAAAACAATAACACCCAAGCATCTACTTGCTCAGGGATTTCCTCTTTTTTGTTATCTTCATAGGGACGTACTAATCAATTGCTTCACAAATTAATAGTAACGTTGCCCCCTGACTCTCACAACGAGGAATTATAAGCGTTCGAGTTGGGTGTTGTTGTTAGTTTTCGAGACAGATTATGAAACAGTTTACTTACCTCTTCACTTGATTTAACCTGTAGTACCAGGCTATTTTATCTGCCAGGGAAGCTTCAATCAGCTTCATTTTCAATATAGCAATTATGAGCTAAAGATAAATTCTTTTGAAACTAATCTTTACCTTTAATTAAATTACTATACTATCCGATTAATTCAGCTACTCGGATTGCAGATGTAATGGCACCTTCATGTAAACCATCTCCTAAGTAAGCGCCTGCATGATAGGTATGATTTTCCCCGTTGGTATCAACTACTTGATCTCGGTATCGGAAAGATTCAACAGTATATAATGGTGTATCATGTTCCAAACTTTGAATAATTTTATCTAGATTAATTAAAGATTCGAGATTAAACGCCAAGCTATATTTAACTTCAGATGAGACACCACACAACTGATTAAGATAAGCATTATATCCCCATCCCTTTGCCGTCTCGAAAAAATCAAACTCCGAAGGTTGTTTAATACCGTATCTATCGTACATCGAAGTATCGGCATGAATCAGCGTAACTATTTGGTTGTTCTCCCAACTACCAAAGCGTCTGATTTCAGCTTCTGTAGGATCTAACAATAGCTTTAGTACTCTATCTGGTGGAGTCGCAAACACAACTTTATCAAATCGATAGGTTGCACCATCTGATAGTTCAATTTTGACACCATCCGCAATTCTAGAGACATCCGCGACGCTGATGTTTAACAGAATTTCCCCTTTGAAACGCTGTAAAATCTTTTCAATATAGGAATATACTCCCCCCTTAATTCTGAACCAGTCGATAAAAATATAATCTCGCAGAGATAGAATCCCTAGTTTCCGCAGGAAAATCATCAATTAGTTCAAATTGCATTGAATAACTATACATCGCCAGCAGTTTTATCCAGGTATTTCTAACACATCGAGTCTTTAAAAAGTAAGATAAAGACCGATTATAGACGGACGGAATTTGAGCAAAATGAGTTTTTAACCAAAAACCAGCCGAACGAGCGTATAAACCATCAAGCTTAAAAAATTCGATTAGTCGCTGTATTCGGGTGAAATTTTTGCGGATTGCCGTTGCAGAATGTATATGATGACCATTTTTGAAAAACATCGTAGAACCTAAATCAACAGGTTCTAAATCAACTTCTAACTCTTTCATCAAATTGAGAAAGTTGTAGAAATTACCGGGAAATTCCAGTACTCCACCTTCTAAAAATTCGTTACATTCACAGCTTTCAGGTTTAACATTTTTATTAAGAGTACGAATATGTCCTCCTAGAATAGGCTGCTTTTCAAACACTGTAACATGATGACCTTGTTTATCAAGAAGATAAGCCGTGACTAAACCGCTGGCTCCCCCGCCAATAATAGCTATTCTCATCACTCAACTCCTATATTGATTGCTTTTTGATAACTGTTCACTGCATGACGCTACCGCATCACGCTGCGCTAACGCTGTTAACTGTTTGTTAAAATCTTGTCTCCCGACAACCTTTGATATAAAAGCGCTCCCGTCCAAAATGTCGGAGCAAATCCTGGATATCCCGATGAAGCATTGCAAAAATAGAAATTTTTCAGAGAGGTTTGATGATTTAATCGACCAATCCCCATGTTTTTAGGAGTAAGACTAGAACCGTAGGAATTACCATGAGGACAATGACAAAACCGTTCGTTGGTTGTAGGACTTCCCGTAATTTTAAAGACTAAGTGTTGCCGAATATCTGGAATATAATGCTTCTCGACAACATTTAGAATAGAGTTTAAAATTTCCTCCTTCTTTTGCCGATAAGCCTTTTGATCTCGTGCTTTAAGTTCTTGGAAATAGCTGTAGTCAGCCACAGTCAAAAACTCGATAATTTGACAGTCTTCCGGACAGTCACGCTGCTCGGTAGTTAATAGCGTGGGTGTAGTAATGGCAAAGCTGGGATTCGAGTAATCGTGAGAAACGTACATTTGATAAAATGCTTCATTCAAGTCTTGATGATCTGTATGAAAAGTATTCCATTTACCAAATCCATAGTCTCGTAAGTCCATATCTTTGACTACACAGTATGCCATGTAGTTTGAGGGAGAATATTCGTAGTTGAGTTTTTTCCGTACCGTCGGAGAAAACTTTTCATATCCAATCATTTTGGCAGCTTTTTTCGGATCTATATTGCAAATAACGGTATCGGCAGTAAACTTAGAAGTCTGATGGGTAATTAAATTCATAGCTTCAACACCCGTAACTGTTTTACCATTAAGTAGAAAGTTGACAACTTCAGTATTGAAAACAATTTCGCCACCGTTATCAACAATCGCTTCGACTAATCCATCAATCACAGCTTCAAAATGACGGGTAGGATAATAAGCCCCTTCTTGGTATCCTGAAAATAAAATTACCCAAGCGTAAAAAGAAAGTTGATTTGGTGGTAGTAAAAAGTCAGGCCATTGCGATGCTAAAAGCGTTTGCGCGGCTTGAGGTAGTTTGAATTGATCAAAAACATCTTGTAGGGTGCTGTGCAAATATCTTATAGCGCAGCTAACTTCACCGAAATGCTTAAATAATTCCCCAGGATTCACCGGAGGAGCTAATATTTTTAATCCCTCTCTAGTCTTTTTAACTTCAAAAACAAACTTACTAATTTGCTCTGTATTTTCAGGAAACAAATCTGCAAGTCGTCGAATCAATTCCTGTGAATCGGAAGGAATATCCAAAGCATAATTTGGCATTCGCATATGGTCAAACCCATTCGGGTCATAGCTTTCAAAAGTTATATCTTGGTCTAAATTAAGTTTTTTCAGCACTTGATTAACAGGTTTACCTTCACCGCAATCCCAAACATAGTGAAGTTGTGCGTTAAAGCGATATTTTTTAGCCATAGTGAAAGTATGACCAAATCCACCAGGATACTCATGGGCTTCTAATACTTGCACTCGCTGACCGGATTTTGCCATCAGTGCGCCAAATACTAAGCCAGATAAACCGCTGCCTAAAATCAGGTAATCCGTTTTCATAACTAGTTTTGTTAAATAACTATATTCATGCTCTGGTCGAGCATAAAATTTATTTTCTAAATTAAATTTGAGAAACTTGTGAGGAAGTAACTTATACAGCTTATATAGTCACGAAGGAAAAATAAATAAAATATTAAATATCAGCAATAATCGTGAGAAAATGTGCTTTTTTCGCTAGCAGCAAAGGAATACTCACAATTTCCTCAAATTTTAGATTTAAGATCAAAGAACAGCTAAAAAATTAGCTTACAAAAGTTTACACTAGCAAGAAGTAAGATAGAAAGATTTCACAACAATAGAACAGATATCAAGGTAAAACTTTTTACGTTATTATGACCGTAAATACACCACAAGTCGATTGTTGCTAACCTGTTAGCACAAACTGCTTTAAAAAAGATTTCCTGTTCCGCGCTCATTTAAAATCGTGTAGAAACTATCTATCTACCTCCTGGCTTGTGTTTTCGCTGGAGGTAACTATGAATAACAAAAATGAACGTAAAACATCAATAAAATTTGTTGCAACTTTCTTAGCTACAGCAACATTAATGGCTGCTACGATTGCACCTGCTTTGGCTGCACCAAAAGTCAGAATTGTTGATGACGTAGGTTACGGTGGTAGCGGTTGTCCTGACAGGTCAGCAAGCGTTACCGTTAGTCCCGATGGTCAAGAATTATCTATTCTGTTTGATGAATTCATTGCAGATGCAGCAAAACGCAAACATCGTCGTAAAAGCTGTAATCTATCAATTCCGATAAAAGTCCCTCAAGGATTTCAAATCTCCCTCTATGATGCAGACTATCGAGGTTATGTAGCTCCCTCAACTACTGCAAGACTGAGAGCAGAATATTTCTTTGCAGGTCAAAGAGGTCCGATTTTCAGCAGAATATTCAAAGGTGAAAGCGAGTATTTTGTTCGAGATCCATTAGAAACAGTTGCTAATGTGTGGTCGCGCTGTGGTGATAGTTTGAATATGCGGGTGAATGCAGCAATGTCTGCTCGCGGAAAAGGAATTGCAACGGTTGATTCTTTTGATCTGGCCCATCGTGGTTTGAAATACCATATCAAATACCGTTCGTGTAATAAATAATTATTTTATTGCTGGAAAACGAAGTATTTGTTACTAGTTGAACGTTGATAGCAAATCATATGTCCTGCTAGCGGTGTTGTCAAAGTTAGACAACACCGCTATGTCTTGAAATTGAAAATATCGTGATAGTATATTTGTGCTAAGCTTATGCCCAAAGAAGCTTTAAACAGTTAAGCCAAATATTTGCAGGTATTATAGTCAATAATATAAATTAATTTTTAAGAATAAAACCTGCTATGAAAAACAGTATTGGCATTTATTTAGAACATAATTTGCAATAAGTTCATTCGTTTCAAGGTCATATATAGGAATACTCTTTCCTTCAGTAAAAAAATGAATTGGAATAGTCCCAATATTATTAAGACCAATAAATTTACTCAAGTCCGCATACGCTAAATTATGAGAACCCCAAAAATTATCCCAACCTACACGATGCAGTTCGCCAGTATTAGGATTAAGAATGTACTCAAAACCTATTTCTTGAAATTCTCGATAAACACGAAAATTTTCGAGTCTTCTTCCAAAGAGTTTTAGATTGTTCATCTAAATATTATATTGCTTACAGTACAATTATACTGATATTATTTTTTATGACAATATAAATATAAAAGTCAAATTTATTCTTTCTTCTAACTGTTTAGAAGTTTTTGCTATTTGATGATGCCAAAAGTGCTGTGTAGAGCCTTTCATAATCAGAAAGCTACCATTTGTTAAAGAAACTTTAACCTTATCTAAATCTTTTCGATGTTTGTGTTTAAGTTGAAAACTTCTTGTTTCTCCAAAACTTACTGACCCGATAACAGGATTGTTTCCTAATTCTTTTTCATCATCACTATGCCAAGAGACATAATCTTTTCCACCACGGTAAAGATTTATTAGGACACTATTGAATTTTACTTTAGTATTTTCTTCAATTCTATTTTTTATTGTAAGTAATTCAGGTGTCCAAGGTTCGGGATTCATATTAATCCCTGAATATTTATAAGCTTTACCTTCATCTCCATACCAAGCTGTTAATCTAGGTAAACTAAATTCTTTGCCAAACATTTTCATCTTGTCTTGTCGCCAACTTAAGCTATTCCTTAGCTTTTTGAACAACTGTTTACTTTCTGACTCTTCAAAAAAATCTCGGTAGATAATTACCTCTGCATCTGGCATAGGTTTACAATCCGGCATTAGTATACTCTTTGGTTGTTTTGAAAGCTTCACTTCAGGATTGAATAATAAATCAAGACTTAACTATTCTCCAATCTCATTTGACATGATAAACCCTAGCTCTTCAATATTAGTTAGATAGCATATGTCATAAAAATTCTTTGATACCTATCGATAGAGTAATTATCGTTATTTTGATACTCCGAGGTTGCAATAAAAGTCTCTCACCCACGCATCACAAACGCTGCAATTAAACTTAAAGCCAAAGCGCTTAACAAAATAGTTGCACACCACCTACCCAGCAACCACCCACCAATAAATGTGGCTAGTACTGCTTTGAATAAAGTATTTACCATTGCAGCAATTAGAATTCCTGTCGCAGCAATCTCAAGCGATAAATTTTCACGAGTCGCTTGCGCTAAAGATAAACTCACCGTGTCTACATCAGCAATTCCAGAAATTGCTGCAAGTATGTAGATACCTGTATCTCCAAAAAATGTTTGAGCAGCACGCACAAGCACAAACAAAACACTCAAAACGGCAGCAAAGCCTAAAGCTGCCCCTAATTCAACAGGATTTTTCAACTTTACTTCTGCTGATGATACATTTTGAGTCGTTCTAATTGCGATTGCTACCGTTGCAATCAGAGGGACAATTGCCAGCAATCCAATTGAAACTATTAGCAAAGGAAGTAAAGAAGGATTAACAATTCCGATTTCAATCAGCAACCTTACAGCCATAATACCGCCTGCGAGGGAAATTCCCGCACCCAGTAAAGCTAAATTATCCCGTTCTTTACGCGCTATTCTGGCATAAGCGAGCGTCACCGCAGTTGATGATACTAATCCACCTATTACCGCAGTTGCTAACAAACCAACGCGGCTGCCAAGGATACGCATTGCAAAGTAGCCAATATATGATATACCTGCAATTAAAAGTACTATCCAGCCAATTGTTCTGGGATTCAATGTTTCCCAAGGACCAATATTACGATTTGGAAGTAGAGGAAGCGCTACAGTTGCCACTATCAATAGTTGCAGTGTAGCAATTAATTCTCGCCGCTCTAATTGATTAAGAATAGAGTGGATTTCCTGCTTGTATCCTAATAATGCAGCTACAACTACAGCACTAGCAACCGCTTCTCCTTCAAGTCCACTCCCTGCTAATCCTCCTAAAACAAAGGTAATCAACAATGATAGTTCTGTGGTAATGCCGAAATCTTGAGAACCTTTGGCGCTGATGCGATAGGAAAAAGCTACTATCAATACCAGCCCCAAAAATGTTCCGACTAAAATATTCGCGCCGAATTTACCTGCTAAAAGTGCCGACAACCCACCAAAAAGCCCGACGAAAGCAAAGCTTCTCACTCCGGCAGTTCGAGAACCTTGAGGAGTATCTCGACTTTGCCAACCTCGTTCCATACCGATAATTAAACCGATTGCAAGGGCGATAGCCAATCTAAATGTAGTTGTAATATTCATGGATCGTCATGAATCAAGCCCCGGTAATTTTTTAAAAAGCTGGAATACTAGTTAAAGCCAATGCTAGCAATACGAATACAATTAGTATGCTAAGTCTGAGCGTCGTGTATTTAATGACATCAGTTACAGAAATGTCAAACATGGTTTCACCTCCATAGCAGCTTTGTAGTAAGATTTGAGGTTTTTTATAACTAATAGCTGCCTATATCTTTATTGTCTCCTACAAGCAAAGCTTTACAAAGCCAAAAGTAATATTTCTTAGCCGTTTAGCTGTAGAAGTATTGGATTATTATCATTTCCGCAAAGCTGGTCTGGGAGGCATCCTCATTGCTGGACGCATTATTGGCGGTGTTACTTCAAAATTAACTAGCTCGGATTTGAGTAGTTCTTTTTGACGTTCGCTCAATTCTGGAATTTCTAAAACATCTTCAACTTTTTCGTAGGGACTGTTGAGAACAATCTTTTTTGCAAGATTTGGATAAAAACCTCTGCAATCCTGAAAAGCGATAATATTGGCATTATTTAAATCAATTTTGGTTTCAAATTCAGGACATGATTTTTCTACATCAACTAATGGTAGTTCTGATGCGAGTGCTTGTATACCTGATGATGGTTGAGGGATAGCAATAATTATCAGGCAGATTATGAATATTAAGCTCAATAAAGCTAAGCTACGAATTATGTTTTTCATCGTTATCTCCCATTTTTAAGCTGACTAATTAGCTCTAAATCTCAAGTTAAAAAAATAATGTGAGTAAATTGTGAGGAAGATTTAAATCCCGAATGTAAAAATTTTTAAGTTATATCCTCACAAGAAACTCACAATTGTTTGGTATTAAGAAAAAATCTATATTTAACTGTTTAACTGGCATTATCAAAATTAATTTGAATCTTATAAATACCAACAATAGCCTGAATACCAATGGACAAAAATATATTAGACCCCCATTTACGTTACGAAGATTGGATTCTGACCGAAAAATATTTCGACCCCGAACAACTTAACTATAAAGAAACTGTATTTACCATTGGTAACGGTTATCTGGGTACGCGAGGAAGTTTTGAGGAAGGATATCCCGGTGCAGTAGCTGCTACTTTAATTAATGGGGTTTATGATGATGTTCCGCTTTACTATACAGAACTTGTTAACTGTCCTGATTGGCTGCCCTTATATATTATTATCGATGACGAAGAATTTCGTTTAGATAAAGGAGAATTGTTTAATTACCAGCGTCAGCTAGACTTGAAACAAGGTATTCTAAGCCGTAAAATTGGCTGGCGCAGTCCGAATGGTAAAACAATCGACCTTCATTTTGAACGCTTTGCCAGTTTTGCAGACCAAAATGTTTTAGGATTACGCATTCAACTGACACCGATTGATTTTGAGGGTACGATTCGGATTCGCGGTAGTATTGATGGTAATCCTGAAGATAATGATGGATTCAATCCCTGGTTAATTCTCGACCAAGATTATAGTGAAGCTAGTTCTTGTTTGCTAGTTAGGACTAGAACTTCTCGAATTGAATTGGGAATGGCATTTAAATTAGTAATATCTGGAACGAAACCCAGATTTAGAGATATAAGCGTTCCCGGTTTTCCCACGGTAGAAGCAAAGTTTGATGTTGTTCGAGGAGTTACCGTTACTGTAGAAAAATTAGTTACAGTTTTTACTTCACGAGACATCGAACATCCAATTCAAGCTGCTTGCGATAAGTTGCAGAAACTACCAAGCTACGAAGATTTACGAAACCATCACGAACAAGCTTGGGAGAAAATATGGCATCACAGCGATATTGTAATAGAAGGAAGCGCTCAGGCTCAACTAGTTTTACGCTACAATCTTTTCCAACTATTAATTAGCGCTCCCCGTCATGACGATAGAGTTAGTGTTCCTGCCAAAACTTTATCTGGCTTCGGATATCGCGGTCATATATTTTGGGATACAGAATTTTTTATACTGCCCTTTTTCCTGTTTACTCAACCTGATATTGCTCGTAATTTACTCAGCTACCGCTACCATACTTTGGAAGGAGCGCGACGCAAAGCAAAATATAACGGTTATCGTGGTGCAATGTATGCTTGGGAAAGCGCTGCAACCGGCGACGAAGTAACTCCGAGATGGGCACCAGCAAAGCATTTATATGAAGAAGATATTCGCATTTGGTGTCGCGATCGCGAAATTCACATTAGTTCTGATATTAGTATTGCAGCTTGGTTATACTGGCAGGTTACGAACGATGATGAGTGGATGCGCGATTGTGGTGCAGAGATTATTCTCGATACAGCTTTGTTTTGGGGTAGCAGGGTTTATCTTGATGTGAAGCGCGAGTGTTACTCTATTCTTGATGTAATTGGTCCCGATGAGTATCACGAAAATATAGATAATAATGCTTTTACCAATAGAATGGTGCAATGGCATTTGCAAATAGCTCTTGATATATACGATTGGCTAAAGACAAAATTCCCCAACAAAGCCACAGAATTAGAGGAAAAGCTACAATTAACTGAAAAAAGACGTTGGCGTTGGCTAGATATTGCCGAAAATCTTTTTATTCCTTTTGATTCAAAAACGGGACTTATTGAACAGTTTGAAGGCTTTTTTAAATTAGAAAATGTCAACCTTGCCGATTACGAACCTCGTACCGATTCAATGTTATCGATTTTGGGAATCAAGGAAATTAACAAGCGGCAGATTCTCAAGCAACCAGACGTATTGATGCTACTTTACTTGATGGAAAGAACTGCCGAAACTGATTATGGTAGAGAAGTTCTGAGAAAAAACTGGGATTATTACGCACCCCGTACCGACATTACTTATGGTTCTTCTTTAGGTCCTGCGATTCACGGACTTGTTGCAGCTTCTTTAGGTAATACGGGTGAGGCTTACGAAAATTTTAGATTAGCTGCACTGGTAGATTTAGAAAATACGCGAGGTAATGCAGATGAAGGAATTCATGCTGCATCCTGCGGTAGTATTTGGCAGGCTGTAATTTTCGGGGTTGCGGGTATCCAATTTACTAAAAATGGTCCTGTAGCCAAACCTAACTTACCACCTACTTGGAAACGTTTGCAATTTAAGCTTTTCTGGCGAGGTGATTGGCATTCCTTTGACTTAAAGCCAAAAGTAAGCAGCGTTAAATCGGAAATTAAAGGCTTTATTTTTGATTTAGATGGCGTACTTACGGATACAGCAGAATTCCATTACCAAGCTTGGCAAAAACTAGCAGACGAAGAAGGTATTCCTTTCAACCGCGAAGCTAACGAAGCATTACGGGGAATTTCTCGTCGAGATTCATTAATGAAAATAATAGGAAACAGAAAATACTCAGAGTCGCAAATCCAGGAGATGATGGAGCGCAAGAACCGCTACTATGTAGAATTTATTGAGCAAATAACACCAAAGGATTTATTACCAGGGGCGAGTGAATTAATAGAAGAATTGCGCTCCAAAGGAATTAAAATTGCGATTGGTTCGGGAAGTAAAAACGCTCGTACAGTAATCGAAAAATTGGGAATTGCTCCGAAGCTGGATGCAATTGCTGATGGTAACAGCGTCAAACGTTCTAAACCTGCACCAGATTTATTTTTATATGCTGCAAGTCAGTTAGGATTGGAACCGGAAGATTGCGTGGTGGTAGAAGATGCAGCTTCTGGAGTTGAAGCAGCACTTGCTGGAGGAATGAGAACTATAGGTATTGGTTCAGATGAAAGAGTTGGTGCTGCTCAAATTATTTTACCAAATTTAGAGGGTGCTACCTTCAAGAATATTCAGCATAAATTTAGTTTTTGTTTAGCGGATTAATTTATCAATAATTGGAGTGTTGTTTAAATAGTAGTTTAATTTAAACAAATATACTCAGGACTTACGCACGGACTACGTGTTTACGTCATTACGAGCGAAGAGAAGTAATCGCAAAGCTCTATTTTCCGTTACGAGTGCGTAAGTCCTAATACTTTTTAATATCCCTCACAGCTTCCTCACAATTTATCTTTATTCTTAATATTGAAGATTAATAAACGCTTATAATACTTAATTTTTCAGCGACATTACAAATTAAATTATCATTCACTGGTATGGAATTTACGAACAAAAAACTACTGTTGTACTAAATATTCAATAAGGAGTATAAGATGAAAACACAAGCTAAATATACACTTGCAGACCTATATAAAATCAAACAAATTAAAAGCGAGATTCAAGATTTGCGAGAACAACTTTCAGAAATTGACAGCGAAATTGACAGAAAAGAACAAGATAAGACTAATTTAGAACGGAGTAAGAAAACGAATCCTTTTCAAGAATGGTTAGATGAGCATGATGACGCTCATATTGAACCAGCAGAAGAAGATAAAGAAAAACTATGGGGAAACTATATACTTGTCATCCTACTCGTTTTTTATCTTGTTCTCATCAGTTTTCTATAAAACGTAATGATGATTTCTGGTCTACCCAAAACTCTACCAGATTTAAATTGTTTTTATATGATTGGGCAATGGGTAGAACCGGGTGGAAGTGTTCCAGTAGTCGCCATGTCGGGACGCAATATTATCCAGCAAATTTGTCATGAAGATAACAAAGCATTTGAGGTAGATAAACAATAAACTTGCTGCTATTTAATAAAGGATGAATAATAGTTATCGATATTTGTAAAAAATGTAAATAAATAAGTTTCTTTTAAGCATTAAATTCGTAACTAAGCTAATATTAAAGTGTAAGCAGTAATTGATGAATGGAAATAATTAAAGTAATTAACAAAGCACATTCATTTTTACTTATCTTACGGGAATTATATATATAGGAGGTCGAGGTTATGCTGCGCGAACGTTTAACCGTGATTCCTGAAGAAAAAGCTAATATTCTCCCAGATGACAAATCTCTCACCCGCGAAATCAACTTACAAGACACTAATGAAGTGATGACAGAGTTGATGCGTGTTTTGGTGTTCCACGATTTTAAGACGATGGATGCTGACCCAACTCGTTGGGCTATGCAAGGAGGTTTGATAAAAGCAGGTCAACGAAATCCTCACAAAATACAAGCATTCGTCAACATTGGTGCATCGGACAATATATTCGTGCAAATTGAGATTGTTTGCATACCCGAAAATCCAATGATTCTTGTAAAAGGCAAGTTCAAAACTACAGAAGTTTTGGAAATGATTCGCAATTTACCTTATTTTCCTCGGGACTAAAATAAGGTCTGATATCTTGTAATTTTAAGCAGGATATACATGACTTATGTAGAGACGCTACATCTAAAAACGTCTCTACACAATTAAATTTGCATTCAAAATTGATCGAGACCCATGCAAGCTAATTTGTCTTGGTAAAACTGGTTTTTTAGTTACATTTAATTTTACATAAAATAAATAATATATCCAAAAAAATATCTTTATAAAGAGGTGATTTATGTGTTACACAGCAAAAATAGAAAGAATTTAGGTCTTTTAGGTATCGCTTTACTTATTGGTCTAATTATTCCCGCTTGTTCGGATTATTTACTTGCAAAATCAACTGTCCAGAAACAAGAACTTAAGCCCAGTGTTTGCCAAATTTCTTTAGAGAAAAGGTCTTCTAAGAAGTCAACACTCACAGCCTGCAATCCAAGGAAACCAACTAAAATTACACGTACTTGTGATGTAGGTGCTTTTGTGATTGATAAAGATCCAAAAGGTTTGAATGTACGTAGCGGTCCGGGTACTAAGTATAGAATAATTGACAAGCTGCCCACTATTTACAAAATAGCACCTGTTGAGGTGAGAATTGCAGCTTCTGTCGGTAACTGGGTAATGATTACCGAAGCAAGAGATCCAGCAGAAGGCAAAATTGAATTTCAAGGACGTGGATGGGTTTATGCGCCATTGTTAGGCACGATTACAGGAGGTCAGTCAGGTATTTGGGGATATACTCAACCAAACAAAAATAGTCCGAAATTAGTAGCAACACTACCGTCAACAACAATTGTGAAGCTCAATGCGTGCAATGGAAAATGGGTCAAAATTGAACACGGAAATAGAAAAGCTTGGCTTGCACCACAGGATTACTGCCCGACTGTAATTACCAGATGTAGCTGAGTGAATTGCAAATCAGATGCTTAAGAAACAAGCTTCTCAAAAATAGGAAAAAAGCACAATCTTTAATCTCAACGATAAAATCCTCTTTAACTGATACCAATTAAGGTACTTTGATAAGGAGGATTTAGATATATCAAATTAAACAAGCCCTGAATAAGATGAATAATAATTTAACAAACCAATCTCAAAGCGATAAAAAATTTTCATTACTGACATATTTACTGATAGTATTTGCAATTTCTTGGCCTTTTCAAGCATTTATATTTTTCTTCCCTGAAGCGCTTTGGGCTTCCAAAATGCTTTTAGTTTCTATGATTATGGTAACAGTTGGCACCTTTATTGCAGGTAAGTATGTATTTCGAGATACATTTAGAGATGCGGGATGGAATTGGGGAAAACCCAAGTATTATTTAATAGTATTTGCTCTTCCAGTTATTGTTTGGGTATTTCCACAATTTATAACAATATTATTGGGTATGCAAACATTGCCAGAAAGCTTTAATATATTTAATGCAATCACATTATTTTTACAATCATTTACCATTACATTAATTCCTGCTTTTGGAGAAGAATTTGGATGGAGAGGTTATTTATTGCCTCGTTTACTTTTGAAGCATTCCATCAAAAAAGCACTCATTATACAGGCGTTTATCTGGTGGGGATGGCATTTACCAGTTTTGATATTTGCAGGTATTAATACTCCAATAGTTAAGGAAAATATTATTCTTTCAATAATAATTATTTTAGCAATAAGTATAGTACCTTCAATGATGCACGCAGTCATCTTTTCTTATTTTTGGTCTGCCTCTTCAAGTTTGCTTGTTGCAACGATTTACCATGCAGCATTTGATGAGGTAAGAGACACTGTTGAAAATATTGTAAGTCTTGGATCTTTGGCTCAACTTTGGCAAATGTTATTGTTAACTTTTATAGGAGCAATATTGCTTTGGAAGGGTAAATGGAAAAAATTGGAAAACAGAAAAAATGCTATTGCGAAACCTGTACATTACTCGCATTCTTAACAGTCATTTTTTGAGAATAAAGAAATTTTTCACTATTTATTACCTTTAGAGTCAGTTTAATTGAGAATCAATAAAGTTACAGGCTTCTGTATTTCCATGCTGACAAGATTGGATTAAGAAAATTTCTTCATCTACGGTAATTATGCTATTTTTATCTTGGTTTGAATTAATAATCGTCTGAGTAGTAGCCCCTTGTTTATAAAGATTATTTTCCACGCTTTTAAGATAACGTTCTCTATTGTTCCGCCAATTTTGCCGGGAGATTCGGTTTGTTAATCCGCTATCTTCAGCTACGGGAGGAATTTCGTCTGTGGGAGTATTTGACGAACAACTTGTAATTGAAATTACGAGCAATGCAAGTCCTAAAATAGATATAGTTCTCACTTCAAACACCTCCTGACTTGAAAGTATCTGAATCAAGGTATTGCATAATTCAAGTATGAATTGAATTATGTAATCCTTGAAAATGTTATTTTTAAGTAATTAAGAAAATTTGACGGGCACAGGTACCAAAACAACATCTTTGTTCAGTCCAGGTAATACAGGTAAGTTTTCTTTTGCTGGTGAGCCTTTATTTTTTCTTTCAGCATTTTTGAGAATAAAAATCAATAAGTTAATCATATATACCTCCACAAAGATATACTATTGTTCCGCAAACAAATATATAATAAGTCCTGTTTGAGAAAGCGTTCTACTTAGGGCTTATCTATATTTAAATATTAAGATAATAAAATGAGAAACTTGTGAGGAAGATGTTGAAAAATGGGTTTAGCAAAATTCAGCTTCTTCAATATTTGCACGGAAAAAATCAAAGTATTTATCAGTACCAAACCACCAACCGACACTGATTTGAGAAGGAATAGTAAAACCTTCAAATGTTTGCTCTGACAAAACTTCTCCGCCAAAGGGAATATAAGTATGGCTACCATCTTCGGTTTTATCTCCCCAACGCGGTAAAGAAACTTTTAAAACTTTACCCTTTGAATCAATTACAAATGTTAGATGTAAATTTTCCCCATCTACTATTACGCTTGCTTCAATAGTATTATCATTAATTACCTGCCAATTAACACTATTTTGCGGTAATAAAGCTGAAGGTAGCCAAAAAGATTCTCCTATAAATCTACCAATAGCAGAACGAGTGATATCTTGATTATGAGCATTTACAACTGGGATAATTCCCCATATAGAAAACCTTGTTCGACCAAAATGATTAAAGCAATAATCACTACCAATAAATTTCATTAAACCGCTACCAATTTTGGCTTTCCAAACAAATCCTTTTAATGCACGAATAATTTGTTCGGCTTGCATCGGTAGCCAAGGTTTATCTGGTGATAATCTAAAACTACCATTCATTGTTAATTTCACAGAATTCGCTAAGGGAGTTCCCGGTTGAATTGCGTGGAGAAAATAACGCTGTACGGGTTGTGGTAATTCCGCAATCATTTCGGTAGTAAATACAGAATTATTTGGAGTTGTTTCTAAGGAATGCCAAATTTTATTAGTTTCCCTAACCTCTGTTAAGAATTTCAGATAAATAGGGATTAAGAAGAAAGCAGTTAGTGCAGTAATTACTAATGAAATCTGGATAATCATTTGACTCTCCCGAACTCAATTTAAGTTAATCAAATTATTATGGTTTAGTAAGAGCGCTTATTCTTAGCTATAACCTAAAGGTAAAGAACCAATAGAATCTTCTAATCTAGAAATATGCTCGGTATTCCCCACATAAATACCCAAAGATTGCGCCGTTTTCACCAAAAAATTATCGGGTTTTACCAGCGACGGACTTTTAGCTATAACCTTTTCTAAAGGTACTGCTACTACTTCTCCATTTTGCCAAGCCAACATTTTTGCAGTTTCTCCGTTAGCAATCAAATCAACAGCAGCTTTACCAAAAGCACTTGCCAACAATCTATCCCCAGCAGAAGGAATACCCCCTCGTTGAATATGTCCCAATACTGAAACTCTAATATCTAACTGATTGTGGGAACAGTTGCGAATTTCATCAGCAATATATTGTCCCATGCCGCAGGATGGTTTTGCTGTTTCACATTTAGGATAACAACAACTATCTTTAGCTATTCGAGCGCCTTCTGCAACAACTACAATTCCAAATCTGCGTCCCCAATTATCTCGTAATTCTCGCAAGTGGGAACAAGCACCCTTAATTGAATAAGGTATTTCCGGAATCAAAATACAGTCAGCCCCTCCAGCTATTCCAGCCTGAAGTGCTAGATGTCCCGCACTCCTTCCCATTACTTCCACAATCATTACCCTATCGTGACTTGCAGCAGTAAAAGTTAAGCGGTTCAAAGCGTCAACAACTGTATTTAAAGCAGTATCAAAGCCTACTACTTTCTCTGTAAATGCAACATCATTATCAATTGTTTTGGGAATTGCAACAAACTGCCAATTTCCTTTATCCCGTAATTCATCAAGAATCGTTAAACTACCATCTCCCCCAATACCAATTAAAGCATCTAATTCTAATGCATTGTAACCAGCGATTATTTCATCAATATGAGCCAAAGTATCGCCTTTATTAATGCTACCAAGAATAGTACCTCCCATATTTAACAAAGGATTCATACCTCGTAAATCCATACCGTGTACGGTCAAAGGAATAGCTTTTTTTTCTAACAACCCCGTTGTCGCATAGGGAATACCAAAAACTTGCCAATCATAAGTTACAATCGCATGGCTAACTACTGCTCGAATTGCAGCATTAAGTCCGGGACAATCACCACCACTTGTCAAGATACCGAGACGTTTTTGAGTTTTCATTGCAGTTTACCTTAAATAGTTCTATCTAACCAATCAAAAATCTGCTCCAACTGGCTTAAATCAACTAATCCATATTGCCAGAGAAGCATCAGTAATAACACTGATGAATTTTGTCGTAAATTTTGCAATCCCAACTCTATACTATCTTTGGAGATAGCCAAATCTGCTTGTAAAAAATTGAGGAATTTAATTAATTTTAGCTTAGACATAATTTACACCCTCACGAAACCCTAATTGTCAGACTAAAGAGAAAATTTGAGAAACTTGTGAGGATTTGGTGGAAATCAATCTTTAATCATGCTTTGATTGCGAGGATTGGCTAATATTAAAAACAGCAAAGCGCCAAGACCAAAAATATTTATTACCGACATCATTAGTCCACCTAATAATGGAATTAAACCGATTAAACCTAAAATCAGCATTCCTAAAAGAAATTGTTGTACCGTTGATTTCTCCCTATGTCTCATAGCTTGCTCTCCCAACCACATCGCTACACCCAGAGTTCCAAGTATGACTGCAATATAGCTCATGAAGCCAACTACAGGTAATAACGGGATGCCAATTAAGGTAAGTGTTAGCAAAATAACTAATACGATTATGCTAAGCAAACCGCACAAACCCCACAACCCGCTTTGTAAAGGATATCGATTAAGAGCAATTGCTATCGAGTGTAAAAAATTGGGTCGCCACTTGATAATTAAAACACCAAAAATAGCGCCTACAATGATTTTAAAAATATGAAAAGCACTACCGAAGAAATAGCGAACTAAAAAGCTATTGATTCCTCTTCTTTTAGTACCGTAAACTCCCCATCCGCTCAAAGTACCAGAAGAGCCAGTAATAGTTGCTCCTTCCTCTGTTATAACTTCACCAGCTACCGCATAGGCATCACCATCAACACGGGCATTTTTTTGTAGAATTACATCCCCATCAATGGCGATCGCCGTTTGTCTGACTCTGGCACCTTCTTCAATAGTGACATCTCCTCCAATAGCGTGAGCGTTGTCCACAACTGTATTTTTAGGAATTCTGACATCACCACCCAATCGAATAATATTATCGTTGTTAATATCAATATCTGCTTGTGCTAAAGCTATTGTTGAAAATATTGGTGCAAATAAAATAGCGCTCAAGATTGATATTAATATCAGTTTTAACCAGCTTTTTCTTAAGTATTTCATGACTGATTCCTTATCATTAGTTGAATATTTTTAAACTTGTGTTTGTAAACCTGTAAAATCAAATAACCGTAAATGCCGACGCTACAAAGTCAAATATTAGCTTGTGCCGTACTTGTGGAAAGCCGCTGTAAATTTTAGATTTGGACAGTGGTAAAATAAATTTCTTAGTAACAATAGTTGGATCTTTCATTGCCATTGGAGCGCTCATCATTGCATCTGTTCGCTTTTTAATATTGCCTTCTAACTGCGAAGGTAAACCATTAGCATAGTCTCTGAGGGTTATTTCAATCGCTTTTGTTGAATTCGCAGACAAAGTTAAAGATATTCCCTCTGATGGCAAATTGTGATAAATAAAATTCAAAGAGCGTTGATTTTGAGTTAATCCACTTAAATCTAATAATTTACCGTTAATGCTCGCGCTTAGTATCTCTTCTGCTACCTTTACTTGAACTTGAATATTATCTGCTTGTCTGGGAGAATTGATTTTTAACTGCAATTTTCTATTGTTACCTTTAGCGATATCCTCAATAATTTCGATATTCGGCGATGCTAAAGTTACTTTTGGTGCTGATGCTTTCCAACCCGAAGTTTTCGAGAAGGGAGATATTTCAACTTGACTTTTAGCTGTACCATCTGTAAAAAATTGCGATGTCCATTGATCGAGATTTTTATCGCCACTTATCCAAAAAGATTTATCGGTATCAGCATCTAAGAGGTAAGCAATGCTATTGGTTTTAGGATATTTGGCATCAAAGCCGGAGTTAACAGTTGCTACCCCAATTAATAAAAAGCTGACAAAAATTGCAATTCCGGGTATTAGCCAGCGTCGGTAAATTTTTCTTTGAGAAAATCCGTTTCTAAGTAAAACGAAATGTGGCAGCATTAAACCAAATAGCAAAGCAGTAAATACCATCGGTAAAGTTGTAAACGGTATATTTGTCAGCGCTTCAAAGCGGTTCATTAAAGAAGCAAAGTGATAAACTTGATTGGGAATAAGCAAAATAATCCCCGGTATGGCAGTAATAGAAAAGATAATAACTTGCTGCCAAGAATTAGAAATTTGCTTGCTAGTTAAAAATATCCAGCCCAATCCTAAAAGCGTGAAAAATAATGGTAGCGTAAATAAATAGCTAGCACCGGGCATTAATAAACTAGTTAGCACCATCAAAGTTGCCCATACAAATATTGCACCGAAGAAAAGATCGTGCAGGTGAAATTTAGTTAACAGCCAAGTATAAAATGCACTCATTACCGCAATAGTTAGGGCAATAAAAGCAGCATGGTAAATATCGCTATAATAATAACCGATGATAAATATTTGTAAGTTGGGATTTAAAATTTTGACAAGCCACCATACCAAGTTGACTATTACAACAGCACTAACAATACTCAACACAAAAGCCACTACCGAAAAACTAATTCCTTTGAGAGTTAATTGCTTGCGTTGAATACCAAGGATGACAACTGCAATCAAAAGTAATCCTGTAATTATCATTTGTGGAATTACCCAAGCTTGAGAATAGTAAACAACTACTCCCGGCAGAATATTAAAATAAACTGCATCCGTATCGGCAGTAATATTGCTTAAATTAATGTTGCCAAAGTGACGAGCTAGCCCTAATGCATAAGAGCCTTGATGCTGAATGCTGCGCGGATCTATTACCTCTACGCTGTCGCGATCGGTATGATAAGCAGGTGTATCGGCACCATAGAAAAAACCAAGCCCAGCGCTACCGACATCCATGTATTCTTCTAAATCACAACCAAGACGCTGTGCGGAAAATAAATTGAGAAATGATGAGAAGAAAGAAGAAGTAAAAGGATACGGTACCGCTTTAACAAACTCCTTTATTAAGGTATTGTTATTTTCACTGGTGCTGTATAACAAGCTCGCACCACCACTACCCATTGCCTCAAAGTTAATTGCCAAACGGATATCCTTTGCCCAAGGATGTTCCTTAACAAATGCCCGCGCTCCTAAATCACCGTTTTCTTCACCATCGGTAAATACGATTAGGACATCATTTTTAAGAGACGATTCATTTTTAAGTATCCGCGCCGTTTCCACCAGAGTTACAACACAGGAAACCGCAATCGCTAGCACCCGGAGCAGTTGCACCAGAATCGTAGTGTGCGTTGAGTGCAATTGCTCCGCTGCTATTACTACCTTCGAGTCGAGCGATAACGTTATATACGGTACCAGACTCGAAAACCTGAGAACCGGGAAAGCGTTGTACGGCAGTAGTTTTTTGTACAGTTGGCTGCAAACCAATTGCAGTTAACTCCCGAACTAAATATTCCCGTGCTGCAACATTACCAGTAGAACCCATCGGACGAGGTTTTTGAGCAATGACTTCCAAATGTTGCATTGCTCTTTGAGCCGAAAACTCCCTCAGTGGCGCACTAGCTGGGATAACAGCAGGAGGAATTAACTGCCATAAAGCAACAACAACACTTAGCAAAAGTATCAGCAGCAAAAACAAACTTTTACTCAAGCTAATTTGCTCAACTGACCGAGATAAGCTCAATTTCATCACATCATTTTGGTAGAAATGTCTAATAAAGAGATATGGGATCTGGAGATGGAGTAGATAATTCCTAACTCCTCATTCCTAACTCCTAATTCCCCTACTGATAACTGCTCACTGTTAACTGTTAACTGTTAACTGTTTTACCCACTACACCAAGTATCGAGCATCCGAGTTTCCATAGCTTCTGGGAATTCTTCACAGTATTCTTCAAAGGCAGTTTTAGAAACTCTCTTGGCTTCTTGATGTGCTAACTCAGCTTGCAACTCGTCAACAATATCCCAAGCAACAGCGCACTCTTCGGAACGAGGAGAGGTTTCGCTGCAAGCAATGCGGGCTTTTTTAATTGCATCTTGAAGCTCTTGTTCTAATACAGTAACCCGAGGTAATTCAATAAACTTGCTTTCATTAATGATATCGACAAGCGAAATGATACCCATTAATTCTCCTTGAATTACGGGTGCCCTGAGCAAACGATGTTGGGCAAATAATCGCGCTACAAATTCCACACCTAAGTCGGGATTTACTACTATACAAGGCTTACTCATGATTTCGTACACGCGCACTTTGGCTGGATCTTTACCAAAAGCGATTACTTTATAAACTATGTCTGCTTCGGTAATAATTCCGTAGGCATCTTGGTCGTGACGACGCTCTACAATTAATGCGTGCCATCCCCTCGCTTGCATTAACTTAACTGCTTCTGCCACAGTTGCGGAACTGCGAACGGTAGCAACATCTGTAGTCATAATGTCTGCTGCTCTCAACATAATCCACCTCCGTGGTATTTTTTAATAATGATGATGTCTAAGACGCGGTTTTAACAGCCAAACCAGAAAGATACCCGTAATCGAACTAATGACAATCCCCATTACCCCACCCGTTGCGATCGCAATTAAAGATGCATGAATATTAAAGAAGGGTGTCTCAATTCCCGCACCAATAAAAGCTACTACAATACCCAAAGACCAAGCTAAAGCATTGGCAAATACCCACCAAATTGCTTGTTTGCTTACTGTTTTAAGAATCAGCCATTGAGCGTATCCGATTACTGTTCCGACAGCAGCACCTAATAAAGCAACTTCCTCTATTAATGTTGTAATCTTCTGATGGAGATTAGCAGCATAAAAAAGTCCAATCACAGCGCTTACCGTCAATCCCGTAAACCAAGATATAAGCACTCCGGCTGTTGTCAACAAAATCCAGTAACCTGCATTTCGGATATGGCGACGTAAAACTAACCATTGAGCAAATCCTAATAAAAGCCCTTCTAAAGTTCCTAGTAACAGCAAAATTTGGTATATATTTTCAATGCCAAACTTATCGATTGCTTGACTCAGATAAACTGCTACGAACCAGCCTATAATTTGAGCGATGGTCGAAGCTATTACCCATCTTTCCCATAGTTTCAAGCTGTTGTTTTCTTTAAGTCGATAATGCTTGTGCATGATATTGTGCATCCACAAAAATTTGCTGTTACCTTTGGAAGTTGAAAATTAAACTTTTATTGGTTTTATTTGCGGGTTTAATCCTCCTAATTGCTATATTTTGGTTATATATGAATAATTTGAGGAACTTGTGAGCGTCCGATTCACTATGAACCGAAATTACGAATTAGTAATTATTCCGTCAAATTTCCATGAATGCAGAGCGCGTAATTGAGATGTTTTTTTCGATTGATGTTCCTGCATTCTTTTCAGCACATCATCTAATACTGTGACGGCTTGAGCTTGGTAACGTCCTTTATTTAACATTACGCATTCCGCCCTTTCAGCCATTGCTGCATCGGTCATTTCAGCGCGAGAGGGAACTCCTTTTTTTACAAATTGCTCTAGAACTTGTGTAGCCCAAATTACTGGAACATGAGCGGCTTCACATAGCCAAAGTATTTCCTCTTGCATTTCTGCTAGTCGCTGATAACCAATTTCTACCGCTAAATCCCCGCGAGCAATCATCACCCCGAAAGGTTGTTTACCCGCAGCACGGATAATTAATTCGGGAAGATTTTTTATCGCTTGGGGAGTTTCAATTTTTGCTACCAATGCGATTTCATCATGCGAACGTTTATGCTTACGAGCTTCTAACTCTTGCTGCAAAACTTCAATATCTGCAACCTCTTGCACAAAGGAATATCCAACAATATCCGCATGGGTAACAATAAAGTCCAAATCTTCTCTATCCTTATCCGTAAGCGGACTCAATTTGAGCGAAGTATCTGGAAAATTTATTCCTTTGTCGGCAGAAATTTTTTCCCCTTTGTCCCTAGCATGAGTAATTTTTATTACTACTCCTTGGGGCATCAAACATTCAACATAGCCACCAATACGTCCATCATCAATCCAAATACTGGCTCCTATTTCCAACTTATCAATAATTGACGGAATAGTAATTGTTGCTTGCCAAGATCCAGGAGTTTCAAAATTAGAGCCATTTTGCGATTCTAAATCGGGTAATTCACGTCTTAGAAGTAAAGAATCTCCGGGAAATATATGCTTATACCTATAAGGAGCAATAACACGCTCAATCCGAGGTTTTGATCCAGCTAAATCCATCATAATTTTACAACGCTGTCCGGTTTGGGCTTCTGCTCGACGGACATGAGAAATTATTGCTTCCCAGGTTTGTGGTGAGTCATGAGCGCAGTTAATTCGCACGCAGTTTGTACCTTTATGCAGCAAATCTTGAATATTTTTGTAATTGAGAGAGGTGGTTGAAGGTAATGTCGCCATGATTCTTACCCACCGTTGATTGTTGATTGTCCCTAAAACATCTTCTGTATGATGTCTGAGAAGATATTCTCCTTCTAAAAAAGAATGTATTGAAGGACGACTTGGCAGAGAATTCGGTTCTGAAGAGCAAATAGCACCCAAAGTAGAAATTACTGCGTCTAAATTGGGTAATACTCTTGCTTCTATTCTACCCAGAGATGACAATCCCCAAGGTGTTAAGGCTGCTTGTAAACTACGTAAATCGTGATGCCTTAAAGCTAGATAATACGCTAGATTTTCAGCACTTTTGATAAAAGAATCTCGTTGAATATCGGGTTTCCATTGGGAAAAGATTTCTTGTCCTTCTTGATATACCGATTGACGAATAGCTTGAAGCGTAGCAAGCAATACTTGAGGGTCATCTAAATCTCTAGATTGAGTTTCAACACCATGATTTTGGACGCTTAACATTTCTACTATCTCCCAATACTTTTGCTCTTTTTATTTATAGAGAATAAATTTGAGAAACTTGTGAGGTCACACTCCAGAAACAAATCATTTGACCCATATTGTTTTACAATAAACTATACTTCCTGGCAGTAGGCATTCTATATTTTTGACTCGGAATCAAATGCCGAAATAAAAATAGATTTACTTAACCAAGCCCAAAAATCAAATTATCGGCAGGACAATTCAGGGAGCAATGCGATTTTGTGAAAACGAGTGCGAGCGCCATACCTACACTTAGAGTTAAAACAAAAAAAGTACATTAAACCGTTGCTAAGTAATTACACTATGTTCTCATAAATACAGGTCAAAGGTTAAGGTTTAATTACCAATTACCATTCATAAAATGCTGAACAGGAAGTTAACAAGCAACAGATTAAAACAAATTTTTTCTGGTCAATATATCCGTAACGTTGCTTGGCTTGGTGGAGCAGAATTAGCTTCGGGAGTCTTCCGCTTGGGGACAACGATTACTTTAGCTCGTATGTTCAGCCGGGAAGACTATGGGTTGATGTCAATTATTTATACTGTTTTTGAGTTTGCCAATGTCTTTACGCTTAGGGGTAAAATTAAAGCCAAAATAATTCAAGCTGACGAAAAAGATGTCAAAACGATATGCAACACATCGTATTGGTTAAATTGGATTTTGTGCGGGTCTATTTTTCTTATTCAATGTCTTGCAGCTTCTTCTATTGCTAATTTTTATGGAAAACAACAATTAGTTTTACCAATTTGTGTAGCAGCGATAACATACTTGATGTTTCCATTGTACATGGTTAATTTAGCCATAATTGAACGAAAAAATCGCTTGAAAATTACAGCACTTTGCAACGCCGTTCAGTCACTTGCCAGCAATACAATCACGGTTATCCTTGCCATTTTAGGTATGGGAATATGGTCAATAGTTTGGGCTATGGTTCTCACAACTCCAGCATGGATTATCATCACCTGGAGAAATCATAATTGGCGACCACCTAAATATTTTTCTTTAGAGGGGTGGCGAAGTATTGCTGGTTTTGGAGGTAATTTACTGGGTGTCGACTTATTAAATAAGCTAAGAGGAAATATTGATTACCTTATAATAGAAAGATTTTTGGGAATTGAAGCATTAGGCATTTATTATTTTGCTTTTAATGCTGGATCGGCAATAAGCATGAATGTATTTAAAACATTTAATTCAGCTTTATTTCCTTATTTATGCGAAACAAGAGATAACATAACTCTACTTAGACAAAGATTTTTTAGCAGTCTCAAAACAACTTGCATCTTTATATTTCCACTAATTATTTTGCAAGCTAGTTTAGCTCCATTTTATGTACCAATTATCTTTGGAGAAAAATGGATATCTGCAATTCCAATCTTGGTAATAATTTGTCTCTCCAGATTACTTGTACCAATTAATAGTGCCGTTTATCACTTATTAAATGCTGTAGGTAAACCTCATATAAATCTGTATTGGAGGATTATCGAAACTTTGACATTTACAATATTAGCTTTATTTGTTGTGAAATCGGGAATTTTAGCGGTGGCGATATTAGTCACTACTTTCCAATTTGCTACCGTAACGGGATTTAGTATTTGGGTTACGCAATACATACTGAAATCAAAGCATAATTATCATTAATCAATCTTTATTTATGAATTAATCTTAAAAAAATTGCTTAGTGCGTGACGCTACAAACCTTTTAAATAACAACAAAATTTGTTAAAGCGTCACATACCCTACAAAAAAATAGCGTTGACAATCCCCTGTCCCCCGAATTTCTAGCTGTATAAAGCATCATATTTACACCAATCGATTGCCTCTGGTAACTCTTGGCTATATTCTTCAAAGCCTGTTTTAGAAATTTTCTTAGCAACGCGGGCTTTTTTTATTGCAACAGTAAGTTCTTGTTCTAATAGTGCAACCCGAGGTAATTCAAGAAATTTACTTTCATTGATGATATCAATAAGCGAAATGATGCCCATTAATTCTCCTTGAATCACGGGTGCCCTGAGTAAATGATGTTCGGCAAACAACCGCGCCACATATTCTACATCTAAATCGGGATTGACTACTATACAGGGTTTGCTCATAACTTCGTAAACGCGCACTCTGGCTGGATCTTTACCAAGAGCAATTACTTTGTAAACTATATCTGAAAAGGTGATAATCCCGTAGGCATCTTGGTTGTGACGACGTTCTACAATTAATGCGTGCCAACAAGAGGTTTGCATTAATTTAACTGCTTCTGCCACAGTTGCGGAACTGCTAATAGTGGCAACATCTGTAGTCATAATGTCTGCTGCTTTTAACATAATTCACCTCCGTGGCATATAAAATGATTTCTGAATTTATTTTTATTTATAGAAAATAAATTTGAGAAACTTGTGAGGTGGTTTTATCTCGATATGCTCACAAGTTCCTCATCTTTTTTATTTACAACGGAATTGTAGAAGAATGCAGGAGTAAGTATAATTCGTAATTCGTAATTCGTAATTCGTAATTAGGTTAAGTAGGTGGGTGGGAAAATTTATAACTATGTCATTGCGAGTGGAACGGAGTGAAACGAAGCAATCACAAGCACTTCAATAGTTTTACATTCTGTTACATAGTTTTGTTTATTCTAGCCTACCTACTTACAAGCGTCCGATTGAGGACGAGTTATAAACAACTTTTTTAATTAACCGTCCTCTTTTTGAATGCAGGAAGCCGCACATTTTGCTTTTCCAGAAACCCTGGGTATCGTCGCAATGAGAAAATGTGCATCTGTATAAATTTGACTTATTACTCGGCAATTAAACACTTAGATACCAGAGTCAAAATGATGGAACAATGGAATGGGTTTCAAACTGGCAAGTGGATGAAGGAAATCAATGTACGTGACTTTATCCAAAAAAACTATAATCCTTACACGGGAGACGATTCTTTTTTAACAGGTGCAACCAAAAAAACTCAAACTTTGTGGAATCAGGTAAAAACTCTGATGGAAACAGAGCGGGAAAAAGAAATTTTAGATGTTGATACAGAAGTTGTTTCGACAATTACTTCCCATCAACCGGGCTATATTAACCGTGAATTAGAGCAAATTGTCGGTTTACAAACCGATAAACCTCTCAAACGCGCTATTATGGCTTTTGGCGGTATTCGAGTCGTGAAATCTTCTTTATCAGCTTATGGGTACAAACTAAATCTACAGACAGAAGAGATTTTCACTAAATATCGCAAAAGCCATAACGACGGGGTTTTTGATGCTTATACCAGCGAAATGCGGTTAGCACGACACTCCGGTATTATCACGGGTTTGCCCGATGCTTATGGTAGAGGTAGAATCATTGGCGATTATCGTCGAGTCGCTTTGTACGGTGTTGATAGGCTAATTGACGATAAAAAAGAGCAGCTCGAATCTTTAGAAGTAGATGCAATAGAATCCACTGTAATTCAACTCCGGGAAGAAATAAACGAGCAAATAAAAGCTTTGTTCGAGCTTAAGGAAATGGCTGTTAGCTACGGTTTTAATCTTAGTCTTCCTGCTAGCAATGCTCAAGAAGCAGTACAGTGGCTTTACTTTGGTTATTTAGCAGCAGTCAAAGAACAAAATGGTGCTGCAATGTCTTTAGGAAGAATTTCAACTTTCTTGGATATCTATTTTGAACGAGATTTGCAGCAAGGTAAGGTAACAGAAACACAGTTGCAAGAATTCATCGACCATTTTGTAATGAAATTGCGGATGGTGCGTTTCTTGCGAAACCCCAGAATACAACCAATTATTCTCCGGAGATCCCACTTGGGTAACAGAATGTATCGGTGGTATGGGTGAAGACGGTAGAACTCTTGTGACCAAAAATAGCTTCCGTATCCTCAATACTCTGTATAATTTGGGAGCAGCACCAGAGCCGAATTTAACTGTACTATGGTCGGAAAGATTGCCAAAAGCTTTCAAGGAATTTTGTACAAATGTTTCTATCCATACCAGTTCAATTCAGTATGAAAACGATGACTTGATGCGTCCGTATTGGGGTGATGATTACGGAATTGCTTGCTGTGTATCTGCAATGCGAATTGGTAAGCAAATGCAATTCTTTGGCGCACGGGTTAACCTTGCCAAATGTTTGCTATATGCTATCAATGGCGGTAAAGATGAAAAATCCGGCGAGCAAATCGCACCAGCTTTTGCACCAATTACCTCAGAATATCTAGACTACGACGAGGTAATCCAAAGATTTGACTTGATGGTGGATTGGTTAGCAAAAACCTACATCAATATGCTTAACGTCATCCACTATATGCATGATAAATACTGCTACGAACGCATTGAAATGGCGTTACACGACCGCGATGTGTTCCGGACAATGGCTTGCGGTATGGCTGGTTTATCAGTAGTTGCGGATGCGTTAGCGGCTATTAAATACGCCAAAGTCAAAGTATTGCGCGACGAAACAGGACTTGCTGTTGATTATAAAATAGAAGGCGATTTTCCTAAATATGGTAACAACGATGACCGCGCCGATGATATTGCTGCGGGCTTAATTACCGATTTTATGAACAAACTGCGCCAGCATAAAACCTATCGCAATGCTTTACCAACTCAGTCAATATTAACCATTACCTCAAACGTCGTTTACGGTAAGAAAACAGGTAGTACCCCAGACGGGAGAAAAGCTGGAGAACCCTTTGCACCGGGAGCGAACCCCATGCACGGAAGAGATACGAAAGGGGCGATCGCCTCTCTTGCGTCGGTAGCCAAACTTCCTTACGAATACTCCCAAGACGGTATTTCCAATACTTTCTCTATTGTGCCTAGCGCACTGGGTAAAATTCCAGAAGACAGAATTAACAACTTAGTGGGAATGCTCGACGGATATTTCCACGATGGAGGACATCATATCAACGTCAATGTTCTAAATCGAGAAATGTTATTAGATGCAATGGAACATCCCGAAGAATATCCGCAGTTAACTATCAGGGTTTCTGGTTATGCAGTCAATTTCATTAAATTAACCCGAGAACAGCAGCTTGACGTTGTGAAACGGACATTCCACGAACGGATGTAAACGCACAAATTATGTAGAGACGTAGCAGTGCTACGTCTCCCTAATCTAGGCATTCACCCAATTATTAATAATTAAAATTATCATGAAAATTAAACAACAACACCTCGAAGCTTACCTACAATTAGCTCAACAATTGCTAATTTGTCCTCACGGTGAAGAATGGACATTATTAGAACGCAACGAACAATTGGTTACTCCTGAGTTTGTAAAAATACTCGAACATCTTGCAGTGCAACTGGCAGGAGAAGGAAAAGCAGAAGCATCCAAATATTTACACCATTGGTCAAAACAAATCAGTCACCTATTTGAACAAGCAGTTCATCACCAAAGTAGTGACGAAAAATCCCAAGCTTATCTGCAACTTGTTCAAGCATTGTTAGATTGTCCTAGCGGTTCGGAAGTAGATATTTTGGCAGCAAACGAAAACTTAATTGATGCGAGTTTAGTCAAAATGATGAAACAAGTCGCGGCTCAAATGGCTAAACGTGATGAAGAAGAAGCCGCTCGTTTTTTGAGCAATTTAGCTGCTGAAATTGGTCGCAACTTAGTGCCAGTTGATAACTATAAAGCCAATTTACAGAAAGATGCTTCTCTGGCTGATTTAGATAAAAACAATAGCTTTGTCAACTTTGAAAAATTTAACCAGCCTTTGGCAATTCCCAAAGAAAAACCAGAAAATGGGATACCACAAGAAACTACTACACCAAAACCACAAGTAGATGATTCGACGAAGCAGTGGATTGATGAAAGTCTTGCAGAAATAGCAGAATCATTGAAAAATCTTGAAGACATTGTATTTTCAAGACTGCAACCCTCAAATCCACTTTGGTACATGGATATATTAGAACGCGCTCAAACTAATGGTTGGATACTTACTACCGAAGAAGTAGAAGATTTGATTGGAGTAAAACCTAGATGTGAAGCGGGTAAAAATTCTTATCAACGCGGCTGCTGGGTGTTTGTGAAAGCAGGTAAGATGGGTTCTCAAACAGGTTGGAGGGTGATGAAGGAAGAAGTTGAGATGCCAGGGGAAGTATTGGGATAATCTACAACAGCCTTCTGTGGGTTCTGGTTCCCAGGCTGAGCCTGGGAACGCCGGTTCTAGAGGCTCTGCGTCGGGTTATAAGTGGTGGAATATATTAGATAAACGAGTATCAAAGTGCGACTGACTAAAAGCCAATCGCACCAACAATTCATTCATAAGCAAACACCAAACTAAACAACTCATCCTGACTAGAATCTATAACCAACTCCTCCTTGAAGGCTAACAGCATCAGCAGAGCTATTTTCATAAGCATCGATACCCCATTTCGCATCACCATAAACGATAACGCGATCGCTAACTTCGGATTCTGCACCAAGAGTAATTACAGCAGCATTTCTGTTACCCAGAGGGGTGTTGTCACCTTCGTCTGTAATCCAGGAATAACCAGCACCGAAGTAAAGGTTAGTATTGTCGGCAATTGGTGTATCAATAGTTAGCATTGGCATAATAGCCGCAGCATCACCACCAAATAGAACTGCACCCCTCGCAGACATAGATGCTTCTGGGATTGCATAACGTCCTTGAACGTTACCACCGAATACTTCACCATCGTTTCCTTGTCCGCCGCTAGTAACACCTCCTGCAATACCAACACCGATATAACTACCATCCATACCCATCGGTTGAGCAGCAGCAATTCCGCCTGAAAGAATAACGGAAGTTGCAGCAAATAGGCTAATTGCTACATTAAAAAATCTCATACAACCCTCCCGATATAAACTAAGTTAATTCTTAGCTATATCAATTCAAAGATTTATGTTGATGTAGGATTTATCTACATTTTCTAGATTCGATAGAAAGGATTATTTGACAACTTCTACTTTCTATCTACTTTTAAGATAACGAAAAAACTTGAAGAACTCGTGAGTATACAAATATTAATCATTAAAAATAACTTCTTATGATAAAGAAAATAAAAAATTGCTTTCTAATTCTTCTTTTTAATTGCTCACAACTTCCTCACATTTTTTGCCTATAACTCAAAATGAAAAAGCTGTGTTTCCGACTTCCACATTAGAGAGGTTCAAAGTGGGATGAGTGTTTAAAAGTTTAGTACCATACTTACTAAAATAAATATATGTAGAGACGTAGCACTGCTACGTCTTTATAATTTAGTCATTGAAACCACTAATCCTCAGCCCATTCTCCATTTCCCAAAAGGGTCTATAATCCAATCTCTAGGTAAATAATCATTTCTTTCTAACTCGCATTCAAAACAGATCCATTCACGAGGAGAGATAAATCTACATGCATGGCAGATTGGTTCATTGCAGCGAAGTTTTCCTCTATCAACCAGTTGTCTAATTTCATCTCTGATAGTTTCAATGTTATATGCTTCTATTGTTGGTAACATAATTCACTTCCTCTGTATTTCAAAACCTTTATAGTAAACTGATTTCTTTAATTTCATCCTAAAAATTAAATGTGAAGAACTTGTGGAGTCTTAATTAAACTATGTTCAATAATTTGTAAGTGGTATTTTGCAGTAGGTATTGAATATAGCAAAATTAACTAAGGATAATTACTTCTTCACAACTTCCTCAAACTTGTAATTTATAACTATAAGTATAAAGATGCTGAGTTAAATTTGATTCAGTACTCTGCTGTAAATAGCAGGTTGAACTTGAAATTATACTTAATAGCAAAGTCATAGATTCACAATAACATTTGTCAAATTCTCAGTCTATATTTGCTTACAGATACATCCACTATATAAAAATCTGTAGAAGTGATATTGAAAGGAAGGTGTATTATGACACTCACAAAAAATAAAAATCCACATCTGAAATATAGAAAAACTATCTTTTTTCTGTTATTCGCAACATTTTTAGTTGCGGGTAGTTCGTTTGGATGGGTTAAATTTCAACAGGAACAAGAAAGAAAAATTATACTAGCTCAGAGTTTACTAATCAAAGAATGCAAAGAGCAAACTGAAGCTGATAATTTTTCGGAGACTAGCAAAAATGTAAATCAAGCAGTCAAATTATTGAACGGAATTCCAAAATTACCTGGCTCGACATATCCAGAAGCTCAAAAAGAACTGACGAAATTTTCTGGATGCGTCAAAGCTGTTAATGCTAAGAGTAGTTTCCTGAATGCTGGAGACTTGAGTAAGAAAGCTTTTTCTGTAAATAATCAAACCGTTCTTCCTTTGGAAGAATGGCAAAAAATTCGTTTGAATTTAGAAACAGCAATTGTTGAGATTCAAAACATTCCAACTGATGTTGATGTATCAAAACAGGCTCAATCCGAACTCACCAAATACCAAAATCAGTTAAAACTCATCAATCAAAAAACCCAAAACGAACAAATTGCTGTTAACGCTTTGAATCGTGCTAGAAAGTTAAAGTTACAGGCAGAAAATATTGTTCGCTTTAATAACTTAAAGTCTCTGTCGAAAGCAGAATTACAAGTCAAAAATGCCATTCAGCTTATTAACAATCTTCCAGAGAAAACAACCATATATGAAACCAAAAAAGATTATTTGGAAGGCTATCAAAATCTACTGAATAACATTCAATATAAGATGGCTGTCATTCGGTTAAATGATTTAGTAGATAGTTTCCGCAAGTTTGCTAAAAAGCTGCATCGTAATATGGGATATATCGAATATTCCGAACGTCTTGAGAATCTTAAGTTAAATTTCGAGAATACTTTCAAACAACCTTTTGTTATCGAAAATTCCACTACGAAATCTTTAGAGAAGGTACTATCATACTACGATGATGCGTTAATTATTAAACGCTATTGCTATGAGGGAAACTGTATTCACTCTACTTCGGCTCTATTAGTCAGATATAGATGGAGAGTGTTATGGCTACCTACTTCTTTTAAATTGAATGGTGTACCAATTACAGAAAAATACGTTTTACGCGCAACCCCTAACATTTTGAAGAGGAAATATGTCAAAGTGAATGACGCTTTGCAAAGGATTTTTCATCAAGCTGAAGAAGAAATTAAGCAAATATAATAACCCTTGTAAATGAAAAATTGCGGATAATTGAGATTAATTATCCGCAATTTTCAATCATATTAGTTTACAGCTAAAAAGCAACCGTTACTCTCTAGAAGAATACCGATTGCTTTTGGTAATTAATGGATTCATATGCCTGGATAATTGTTTAAATTTGATGTATCAGTCTGTATTATCCAAGCATTTGCTAACATTCACAGTTAGACAGGATATTTCTAATGGTATAGCTTACTTAGAGCGTGCCAAGTCCGAGGACCCACAATTCCATCTTGAATTAAAGCCATGTCTAATTGGAATTTTCTCACTGCTACTTCTGTGACTGGACCGAAATCACCGTCTATATCAAAGCTATAGTAACCGTGCAATGATAAGGTTCTTTGAATCATTCTTACATACTTGCCAGTACTACCACGACTAAGAACCGGGATAGGTGGAACCGGAGGAGCGCCGCTATAAAGTGCTTTCCAAGTTAGCGAACCGACAATACCATCTTCTTCCAGGAAAACACGATGTTGATATGCTTTGACAGCCCATTCAACATATTCGCTGAAGATACCGTCTATAACATCGTAGTAAAGATCCCAATATCTCAGCAGTTTTTGCAGTTCTTCAACTGCTTCTCCTGTATCCCCTTTTCTCAAAATCGGCTTATTCAACTTCATTGTTGTTTCCGACATCGAAAAGGTAGGAAGGTTATTTACATCAATAAGATGGTTGTTTTCCAGTTCGTTTCTGTCTTGAAGTTGCATAATTTGTTTCCTCTTAATATATTTACGAGGGTTTATACTGCGATACAGTTGAGTCATATATGAGTTAATCTAATATATTAAATATTTTAATTAACTCATTCTAGATAAAACATTTAAACCCTCTAACTAATGTTCTCTATACTTTTAATTTAAACGAAGATTGTGAGGAAGTTGTGAGCAAGCTAATATCTTTCTAAATAGATTATTTTGTTTGTAATTATGTGTTCTCGCGCACAATTCATGTATATTAATTCTTGATTCATCGATTCTTACAAGCTTGGCAATACTTGTAGTCTGCTGTTTTTTGCTAAAGTATTGATTTAGTTAATCACTCTTAAGTTCACCAGATGACTTGTAATACAATACTTTTATTATTTTTATTTTATAATTTAATATTAACTTAATTTTTGCAGACAATAAATATTATATTTATACAGTCTGTTTTGAGAAAACGCAATTTTAATATTGTTTATTTGTAAAAAAATAATTATATAATATCTATATTCTTATCTTGAGATAATAGCAATAATCAAATTATTCATATAAACAATTCAAAAATTATTTGCCAATTTATCTTTAATCCCGAAGATTGTTAAAAAAAATAAACTAATCATTATTTTAGAACCAAAAAAACTCACAAAATCCTCAATATTTTTGAGTATTTTTAAAATATATATACTTATCATTCTTAAATCCAGTTATTCATTGAGAATATAGTAATGGACTATGTACAAAAGTAAAATGAATATCGGCAAAAAAAAGTTTATAAAAAAAAGTATTAATTCCAAACAAATTGTAACTAAAATTGAAAATCAAAAAATAGAAGATTGGCATACTATCGAAGCTGATTCTATTATCGAATCCTTGAATAGTTCTAAAACTCTGGGATTATCTAGCGAATCAGCTTCAGAAAAACTTCTGCGATACGGACAAAACCTTTTACCTGAGTCTGCAACCCGTTCGGAGTTAAGTATTTTTATCGAGCAATTTAAGTCACCACCAGTAGCTTTACTAACTGCTGCTGCGGTGGTTTCAACCGCAATGGGTGGCTGGGTTGATGCTTTGGTAATTATGGGGGTTGTAGGTATCAATGCAGTTATTGGCTATTTTACAGAAAGCCAATCGGAAAAAATTATTCACTCTCTGAAAAAACATGACCGCCCATCTACTTTAGTTCTTAGAAATGGTAGTATAACTCAGGTAAACACTGAAAATATTGTTCCTGGAGATATTTTAGTTCTAAAGCCCGGTAGCTATATTGCAGCGGATGCCAGGTTAATTAAAACAGAAAATCTCAGCGTCGATGAATCGGCTTTAACTGGTGAAAGTATACCAGTGACTAAAGCAACTCAATCCCTTCACGGTGAAGATATTCCTCTTGCCGACCGGATAAATATGGTATACAAAGGCACCTTAGTGACTGGCGGACAAGGTATTGCTGTGGTGACTGCAACAGGTCAATTTACCGAACTAGGACAAATCCAACAATTGGTAGAAGAAGCTAGCGCTACAGATACTCCTCTAGCAAAACAACTCGATAAAGTTGGTAGTCAATTGGTTTTCCTTAGTAGCGGTATCTGCGTTGTTGTTTTTCTGATTGGACTACTGCGGGGCTACCCTTGGCTGACAATGCTGACGACATCTATATCCTTAGCTGTGGCAGCAGTTCCTGAAGGTTTATTGGCTGTAGCAACTACAACCCTGGCTTTAGGTATTCGAGATATGCGACGACATAACGTCCTTATCCGCAGCTTGAACGCAGTAGAAGCTTTGGGTTCGGTACAGAAGATTTGTTTGGATAAAACCGGCACAATTACGGAAAACAGTATGTCAGTAGTTGAAATACATACTGATAGCCGAGTAATTCAAGTAAATAACGGTAAGTTTGTGAATGGTGAAAAAACAATTTATCTCAGTAATTGCGACGAATTTCTGCAATTGATTCGAGTATCGGTTCTTTGCAATGAAAGTAATGTGTTGCCACACTCAGATGGTGAATATATCGTTAATGGTTCTGCAACTGAAAATGCTTTAATTTATATGGCAATTGATGCCGGAATTGATGTTATTAGTCTCAGAGAAGATTATCCACTCACATATATTAATCAGCGCTCGGAAAATCGTAATATTATGAGTACGCTTCATGGTACTTCTGATGACCGTATATTAATTGCAGTCAAGGGAACACCAACAGAAATTTTACACCTGTGCAACCGGCAGATCAAAGCAGGACAAGTAATTCCCCTTACAGAAGATGATAAATTAGCAATCGAAGTAGAAAATAAGCGAATGGCCGATAAAGCATTGCGCGTATTAGCAGCAGCTTATACCTATACCAACGAGTCGGAAAACAGCGAATATACTGAACAAAATCTTATCTGGTTGGGTTTAATTGCCATGACAGACCCTATTAGGAAAGGAGTCGAAGATTTAGTGAGTCAATTTCATCAAGCTGGAATTGATACCGTTATGATTACGGGGGATCAAACTGCTACCGCTTTCGCAATTGCTAAAGAATTGGAACTAGCCAACCACAATCAACTGCAAATCCTCGATTCTACGGATATTAAAAACATTGAATCTGAAGAAAAAACAGCACTTTTTGACAAAGTAAATGTTTTTGCCAGAATTAGTCCTGCTAATAAGCTGCAAATTGTTCAAGCTTTGCAGTCAGCCGGACGAATTGTATCTATGACTGGCGATGGTATAAATGATGCCCCTGCTCTCAAAGCTGCGGATATAGGTGTGGCAATGGGAAATAGCGGTACTGATGCAGCCCGTGAAGTTGCCGATATCATTATTGCTGACGACAACTTGGAAACTATGATTATTGCTGTGAGTCGGGGAAGAACTATTTACAACAACATTAGAAAATCGCTGCATTTTCTGCTTTCTACCAACCTCAGCGAAATTATGGTGATGCTAGCAGCGACGACTTTTGGTTTAGGACAACCTTTAAATGCGATACAGTTGCTATGGTTAAATTTAGTTACAGATATCTTTCCCGGTTTGGCACTTGCATTAGAACCAAGCGAACCAGATGTTTTAAGTAAACCACCCCGCAATCCTGAAGAACCAATTATCAAAACATCAGACTTTGGTAATTTTATTGTTGAGTCTGGAAGCATAACTTTGAGTAGTTTAGCGGCTTATGGATACGGTATCAGCCAATATGGTATAGGTTTGCAAGCAAGTACCATTGCTTTTATGAGTCTGACACTTGGACAACTGCTTCATGCTTTGAGTTGTCGCTCCGATAAATACACCATATTTGATATTAGTAAACTACCGCAAAATCAATATTTGAATATTGCTCTTATTGGTTCCATTGGATTACAACTACTGTCAATTGGGGTTCCCCAACTGCGAACGCTATTAAGTCTGACGACCATTAGTATTGCGGATAGTATTGTAGTTAGTAGTAGTGCAATTTTACCATTGATATTTAATGAAATTAGAAAAAAAATAATTGTAGGTAAAAATGTTTGAAATTTTAAATAAGTATTACCAAAAAAACAGATTTAGATTTTTGGTTAATTATCTCAAAGAGCAAATTAATTAATAGATATTAGATTATTGTGATAAATGCAAAATAATTTACCAGCATTTTACAGACACAGCAGAAAAATATCAGATGTAACGACTATACATCAATCATTTTCTTGTGAAAAAAGAAATATTTATTTTGTGTAATTATAACCACTGTCACCACAGCTAAAACAAGAGTAAATATACACTTACTTATCTGGTTAGCTTCAAATAGCTCCGATGAATAGTTTGCGAGTATGTGAAACAAAATAATTAGAGAAATACTTCGCCTATTCTTGTAATACAAGTAATTCATGATAATAGCCAAGAGAATTATCCCCACAAAAAAGTTCACTGCGAATAGGGGATGATTTGCCCACAAAGAACTTTGGTATGAATTTTTAATAAAAAAAGCTGGTAAATGCCAAACACTCCATAAAACACCAAAAATCATACTCGTTTTAAATAGGTTAAATTTACTGGCTAAACTATCAACACCATAGCCTCTCCATCCCAGTTCCTCAAGTATTGGCACTAGAACTAATACAATCATACTTAAAATTACTTCGCCATCAAAGATTTTAAAATTTTCGGCAAATCGCAATTGTTCTAATGGCTGACCAAATACTATTGATATCAGGATTGAAAGCACCATAGCTATAGGTAAAACAAATAACGTAAATGGGATGTATTTTTTATTTATTAATCTTAGGTCGTAGATTCTTTTGATAAAATTAGCTCTAAAATGTTTATTACAAAAAACAAACATCATAACTAAAGCGGCAATGCATGGTCCCATATAAGTTAATAGTAAAAATATGATATTCTTATCTTCACCTTGATGACTTTGTACTGCCAGAATAAACCCATTTACCCACGTAATTGTAAATGCTATTATAAAATAAAGTAGTGGTCTGTATTGATGTCTTTTCTTCATCTTCTACCTATCTTTTTTCTATTATTATTGAATAATATAATTAAACAAATAAGATGTTTGAGCAATTTTTATAATCCGCTTCGGAACCAAATCTAATCGCTAAAAAGCAGAATTATCTCCCTACCAGAAAATTAGCGAAAAAAAACTGCTTTCCGCACCCTAAACTCTCACAAATTTTTACTGTATTTTTGTAGAATACTCCCGCTAGCTTAATACTTTGTATCCTTATCTTGATTGAGGATAAAAGTTTTTTTAGCTGAATTTATAGCTGAGAATCTATAAAAAATGAAGTAATTATGCTCTTTTCAGTGCGGAATGTGGGGCATAGAATTAATTAATTTTTATTTGACAACTAACACCGAACAACAAGCGTGGTGAATAACATAACTGCTGACACTACCTAGCAAAACTTCTGCTATCGCACTATGTCCTCTACTACCTAATACAATTAAATCAGCACCCCAAGATTGAGCAAACTCGCAGATTTTCTTCCCTGGCTCTCCAAGCTCATAGGTATATGATGCGGGAATTTTATGCATTCGTGCTTGCTGAGTGTAATATTCCGACCATTCACTGACTTTTTGGATTTCTTGTTTTAATTCCTGTTGATAGTTTTTGTGTAAATTTCCATATATATTGATATCACCAATAGTACCAATACCACCGATAGATGATACTTCTCGAACCATCATATTGCTATTTATACAATGCAATAATTTGATTTCGTTATCTTTTTCTTTTACTAAATCTAACGCTGTTTGAAAGACTTTTCCTGTTTGGTTAGATTTATCTAGAGCAACTAAAATCTTGCGATTAATCATGATTTCTCCTCACAGTAAATATTCAATACTTTTACTTTATAGATATAATTTGAAGAAAATGTGAGGATACAAATTCAAAGCTTCCTCACAAGTTCCTCAAATTATTCCCGTATAAATCAAAGTGAAGCGAATAAAAAGCTTCAATCTCTTGCGTGCTATGGGTAATAGCTATGTTACATCCAGTATCTGAAGTTGCTACATTCGGTTACATCCACTCAGTTGAAACTTGTGGTACGGTGGATGGTCCTGGTATTCGTTTTATAATTTTTACTACAGGTTGTCCCCTACGTTGTTTGTATTGCAGTAATCCCGACTGTCGCTATCTGGAACATGGAAAACAGGTAACAGTTGATGAATTGATTGCTGAAATTAAAAAATATACTTCTTACATGAAAGCATCGGGTGGAGGTGTAACAATTAGCGGTGGTGAACCTTTATTCCAACCAGAATTTGTTAGAGAAATTTTTCGACGCTGTAAAGAATTAGGAATACATACGGCTTTAGATACATCTGGATTTTGTAATTTAGAAACCGCAAAATCTGTATTAGAATTTGTAGATTTAGTATTGCTTGATATTAAATCATTTGAACCAGCTACTTACACCAAAGTCACGGGAGTTGATATCAAACCAACGCTAATTCTTGCTAAATACTTGAGTGATATTAATAAGCCAGCCTGGATTCGATTTGTATTGGTACCTGACTTAACAGATGATACGGACAATATAACCGGATTAGCCGATTTTATTTCTACCCTTAAAAATATTCAAAGAGTTGAAGTATTACCATTTCATAAAATGGGTGAATACAAATGGGAAGAACTAGGTTACGAATACAAATTAAAAGAAACTCCAAGCCCCACCTCGGAACAGGTAGAAAAAGTATTAAATATCTTCCGCAGCAAAGGTATTTTCACTCTTTAATTAAAACTTTGCCAAACTCTGCATTTCAATAAAGGAGTAAAATTATGCAAGTTACCAATATTCAAGAATTAGAGTTACTAGTAGAAAACGTCAAAGCAGCACAAGAAAAATACGCTACATATTCTCAAGAGAAAGTTGATTTTATTTTTAAACACGCAGCATTAGCAGCCAATAATCAAAGAATACCTTTAGCAAAATTGGCTGTTTCTGAAACAGAAATGGGTATTATAGAAGATAAAGTAATTAAAAACCACTTTGCATCGGAATATATTTATAACAAATATAAGCATGAAAAAACCTGCGGTCTTATCGAAGAAGATAGAAGTTTTGGTATTCAAAAAATAGCCGAACCAGTAGGAATTATTGCTGGAATTGTTCCCGTAACTAACCCTACATCTACAACTATTTTTAAAGCATTGATAGCTCTCAAAACCCGCAATGGAATTATTCTTTCTCCCCATCCTAAAGCTAAAAAATGCACCATAGAAGCAGTAAAAATTATCTTAGAAGCAGCAGTTTCTGCTGGTGCGCCAGAAAATATTATCGGTTGGATTGACGAACCAACGGTAGAATTATCCCAAGCATTAATGCAGCATTCCGATATCAAACTAATTTTAGCAACTGGCGGACCGGGAATGGTACATGCTGCTTATTCTTCGGGACATCCATCATTAGGTGTAGGAGCAGGAAATACTCCTGCGGTAATTGACAAATCGGCTGATATTCAAACTGCTGTCAGTTCGATTTTGTTGAGTAAAACTTTTGATAATGGAATGATTTGTGCTTCGGAACAATCTGTAATTATTGTTGATGATATTTACGAACAAGTTAAACAGGAATTTATGTGTCGGGGTGCATATTTTCTCAACGATACAGAAAAAAGCCAACTGGGTAATGTAATTTTAAAGGAAGGAAGATTAAATCCAGCAATTGTCGGACAGTCGGTAGAAAAGATAGCTCAATTAGCAGGATTTAAACTCAAAAGTGAAGTTTCTGGATGTGGAAAAGATACTTATTGTCCGCTACCAAGTAGCTATAAAACTTTAATTGCTGAAGTAGAAGACATTGGTAAATCAGAACCTTTTGCTTATGAAAAATTATCGCCAATTTTAGCAATGTATCGAGCAACAAACTTTCATGAAGCAGTTGCTAAAGCCGAAAGCTTGATTGAATTTGGCGGTCCCGGACATACTGCCGTATTGTATACCAATCCAGCTAATTACGATGATATTACTTATTTCGAGAATGCAATTAAAACGGGAAGAGTTTTGATAAATACACCATCTTCTCAAGGTGCAATCGGTGATTTATATAATTTCAAATTAGACCCATCTCTAACTTTGGGTTGTGGAACTTGGGGTGGTAATACAATATCCGATAACGTCGCACCCCATCACCTACTAAATATTAAAACAGTATCCCAGCGTCGGGAAAATATGCTGTGGTTCCGCGTTCCCCCAAAAATTTATTTTAAATCTGGTTGTTTACCTGTAGCTTTAGGAGATTTAACTGGTAAAAAACGAGCATTTATTGTTACGGATAAACCATTGTTTGATTTAGGAATTGTCGATAGTGTCACCAAGGTTTTAGAGGAAATCGGCATCAAATACGATATATTCCACGAGGTTGAACCAGACCCCAATTTATCTAATGTTAAACAGGGTTTAGCATTATTAAACAATTATCAACCAGATGTAATTATTGCTATTGGTGGTGGTTCACCGATGGATGCAGCTAAAGTTATGTGGTTGATGTACGAACATCCCGAGGTGGAATTTGCTGGTTTAGCAATGCGATTTATGGATATTCGTAAGCGAGTTTATGAACTACCATCCTTGGGACAAAAAGCAATGTTAGTCGCTATTCCTACGACTTCCGGTACTGGTTCGGAGGTAACGCCATTTGCAGTTGTCACCGACGAAAAAGCAGGAGTTAAGTATCCTTTAGCAGATTATTCCCTAACACCAAATATGGCAATTGTAGACCCAGAATTGGTTTTAAATATGCCAACAAAGTTAACTGCATACGGTGGCATTGATGCTTTAACTCATGCACTAGAATCTTATGTTTCGGTAATGGCTACTGAGTTTACCGATGGATTAGCATTACAGGCAATAGATTTACTATTTAAATACTTGCCCAGAGCCTATAAAAATGGCAAAAATGACCCCGAAGCGCGGGAAAAAGTTCATTATGCAGCAACAATTGCAGGAATGGCATTTGCTAATGCTTTCTTAGGAGTTTGTCATTCAATGGCTCATAAATTAGGAGCAACTTTTCACGTACCCCACGGCTTAGCAAATGCGCTGATGATTTCCCATGTAATTCGTTACAATGCTACCGATATTCCTTTCAAACAAGCTATTTTTCCACAGTACAAATATCCCCACGCCAAACAGCGTTATGGTGAAATTACAGATTTCTTGGGATTGGGTGGAAATACCCTTGATGAAAAAATTGAAAAATTAGTGGAAGCGGTAGAAAATCTCAAGCATGAAGTTGATATTCCTTTAACGATTAAAGAAACATTGGGAGATGATGAACAAGCTTTTTATAGTAGTTTAGAAACAATGGCAGAACAAGCATTTGATGACCAATGTACCGGAGCAAATCCCCGCTATCCGTTAATTAACGATTTGAAAGAATTGTACGTTTTAGCTTATCGCGGTTGTCGTACTGATGCGGCTTTTTATCATGTAGATGAATCGGATAATTTGCAGTTGGAAGAAGTGAGGATGGGTAATGGGTAATTGGTAATTGGTAATTGGTAATTGGTAATTGGTAATTGGTAGTTGGTAATTGGTAATGGGTAATAGGTGATTGGTAATTAGTGATTATCAACTCTTAACTCCTAACTCTTAACTCCTAACTCCTAACTCCTAACTCCTAATTACTCCCTACTTCCTATTTTCAAAACAGGAGTGATTTATGCAACAAACAATTAAGATAGCCTCAGACCGTGCTTATGATATTCTTCGTTCCCAACATCACCCCTTAGATGCTATTTTTACACCTAAAAACGTTGCGGTTATCGGTGCATCTGGGAAAGAAGGTAGCGTAGGACGTACTCTGTTGTGGAATCTCGTTAGCCATCCTTTTGGGGGAACGGTTTTTCCTGTTAATCCCAAACACAATAGCATTTTGGGTATCAAAGCCTACCCAAATATTGCCGCAGTTCCAGAAGTTATTGACTTAGCAATTATTGCTACTCCCGCTACAACTGTACCTAGTGTTATTGCTGAATGCGTAGATGCGGGAGTTAAAGGTGCAATTGTGGTTTCTGCTGGGTTTCGGGAAACGGGAACTACAGGATTAGAACTAGAGCAGCAGGTGTTAGAACAAGTTCGTCGCTCTCAAATGCGGTTAATTGGTCCTAACTGTTTGGGAATTATTAATCCCCATATTGGCTTAAATGCGAGCTTTGCTAGTGGTATGGCACTTCCTGGTAAAGTCGGATTTATCAGTCAGAGTGGGGCATTGTGTACGGCTATTTTAGATTGGAGTTTCCGCGAAAATGTCGGATTTAGTGCTTTTATTTCCATCGGTTCCATGCTCGATGTTGATTGGGGAGATTTAATTTATTACCTCGGCGACGACCCCCATACGGAAAGTATTGTGATTTACATGGAATCTATCGGTAATGCTCGTTCTTTTCTTTCAGCTGCGCGGGAAGTTGCTTTAACCAAACCGATTATAGTCATCAAAGCCGGACGTACTGAAATTGCAGCCAAAGCCGCAACATCCCATACAGGTGCCTTAGCGGGAAGCGACGCGGTATTTGATGCAGCCTTAAGACGCTGTGGGGTATTGCGAGTTAATCGCATTTCTGAATTATTCGATATGTCAGAGGTGTTGTCAAAACAACCCCGTCCCAAAGGTAAACGAATGACAATTATTACTAATGCTGGGGGACCTGGGGTTTTAGCTACAGATGCGTTAATTTCTGGAGGGGGAGAACTGGCTGAGTTAACCGTTGAAACTCGCGATGCTTTGGATAAATTATTACCTGCAAATGCTAGCTGCAATAACCCAATTGATTTATTAGGAGATGCAGATTATAAGCGTTACGAAAATGCTTTAAAAATTGTCAGTCAAGATAAAAATACTGATGCAATTTTGGTAATTTTAACACCGCAGGCAATGACAAACCCTACCAAAATAGCAGAAGTTTTAACAGCTTGTGCCAAAAGCAATAAACCAATTTTAGCAAGTTGGATGGGTAACTCAGAAATCCAAGCTGGGGCAGAAATTCTCAATCAAGCCGCAATTTCCACGTTTCCCTATCCCGATACTGCTGCCCGAATTTTTAATTATATGTGGCGCTATAGTTATAATTTGCGTAGTTTATACGAAACTCCAGTATTAGCTAATCCAGAAGTAGATTTTTTCCATTGTAATTTAGTTGAGAAAATCATTGAGAAGGCACGTCGCGAAACAAGATATTTATTAACAGAAATTGAATCAAAAAAAATACTTGCAGCTTATGGAATTCCAACTGTAGAAACATATCTCGCAACAACAGTAGAATCCGCTATTCAAATAGCAGATAAAATTGGTTATCCGGTAGTAATGAAAGTTTATTCATATACCATTACCCATAAATCGGATGTGAATGGAGTGCATTTAAATTTATGTTGCGCCGATGCTGTTAGAGAAGCATATCAAGCTATTCAAACATCGGTGACACAGAAAGTTGGTAGCAGCCATTTTGCTGGGGTGACAATTCAGCCAATGGTGAATTTAAAAAACAGCTATGAATTGATATTGGGTAGTAGTATAGATGCTCAATTTGGACAAGTTTTACTATTCGGTACGGGAGGACAACTAGTTGAGGTATTTCAAGATAGAGCATTGGGATTACCTCCACTTAATACTACCTTGGCTCGGCGAATGATGGAACAAACTCAAATTTACAAAGCATTAAAAGGAGTTAGAGGAAGAACATCTATTTCATTAGATAAATTAGAGCAGCTTTTAGTTCGTTTTAGTCAGTTAGTTGTAGAACAACCTGGGATTAAGGAAATTGATATTAATCCGCTTTTAGCAAAACCAGGTATTGATGATTCATTGATAGCATTAGATGGAAGAATTGTACTGCACAATTTAGATGCGAACATCGAAAAATTACCAAAACCTGCAATTCGTCCCTATCCAATCCAATATATCTCAACTTGGAAAATGCAAAACGGGATGGAAATTACTATACGTCCGATTCGTCCCGAAGATGAGCCGTTAATGATTCAATTTCACCATGAATTATCACAGCAAAGCGTTTATTTTCGCTACTTTCATCTGATTAAAATTAGCCGACGTATTGCTCACGAACGTTTAACAAGATTGTGCTTTATAGATTATGACCGAGAAATGGCTTTAGTCGCCGATTATTATAATCCTCAAACTCAAAAAAATGAAATTTTAGCTGTTGCGAGATTAAGTAAACTACACCAAACAAATCAGGCTGAGTTTGCTTTGATAGTAGCAGATAAATATCAGTGTCAAGGAATAGGAAGCGAATTACTAAAACGATTGTTGCAAATTGGGAAAGATGAGAAATTGAGCGAAATCAATGCAGAAATTTTGTTAGAAAATCTGGGGATGCAGCGAGTTTGTGAAAAACTAGGGTTTATTATTCAGCCTACAGATGATTGTTCTGTGGTTAAAGCTGCTATTGCTTTGTAAAAAAGTATCGTGTCATTATGCTTATCAGAATAAAACTTCCTCACAAGATTCTCAAACTTATTTTTTAGATTAATAATATACATTCCATATAAAGCATTTACATTGGAGGTAGCAAAGATGGAATACTTTACACTAATACCATTTACAACAGATATTACATATCTAATTGTCAAACTCGCAGTACTGCTTGCGGTTCTATTAGTTTGGATGATAGTTATGACACATCCCGCTTATTAAATCTTCATGAATGTTGCAGCATTAATTTTGACGTGAGAAGCATCTCTAAATCATCTTTGAGAAACACAAATCAAACCAGATTGCTAGAAATAAAACGAAAAATTTGCTTGATTTATAAAGGGATAGGGAGAACTAATTCAATAATCCCTATTTTTATTTTCACTACATGTAGCTGTACCCTAAATTCTCCTCACAAGTTTCTCATCTTATTTCTATACAACATAAGTACGGGACTAATTAATTGTGTAACATTAATCCCGTCCACAGATTATGGTTGTAACAAAAGATAAAAAACCGGAAAATTCTTTATTCGTACAGCCAGCAAATACCCCCAAACAAAGGGGTAGTAAAAAAGTTATTTGTTGTCACCGTTCGTCATCTCTACCACGCTTTTGGTAAAGGAGATTTATGCAAGCCTGTTTTAAGTGATGTCAATTTATACATTTACAAAGGTGAAATTGTTATTATGCGCGGACCATCGGGAAGCGGTAAAACCACTTTATTAACGTTAATTGGTGCTTTGCGTTCAATACAGCAAGGAAGCATATGCGTATTTGGTCGAGAATTATACGGTGCGAGCAAGTTGCAGTTAGTCAAAATTCGCCAGCAAATCGGATTTATTTTTCAGTCTCATAATTTACTCGAATCACTCACAGCACAGCAAAATGTAGGAATGTCCTTACGCTTGCATGAAAATTTGTCGATTGAGGAGCGTACCGCAAGGTCACAGGCAATATTAGCATCTGTTGGTTTAGGGGAACGCATCGATTATTACCCCGAAAAGCTTTCTGGTGGACAAAAACAAAGAATTGCTATTGCTCGTGCATTGGTAGGTGAACCTTTACTCGTACTAGCAGATGAACCTACAGCAGCTTTAGACAGTAAATCTGGTCGAGATGTGGTGAATATCATGCAAAAACTAGCCAAGCTACAAGGAAGCACTATTTTGCTAGTGACTCACGATAGCCGCATTTTAGATGTTGCAGATAGAATTTTACGGATGGAAGATGGACGGGTAACTCAAGATACATTACTAAAAACTTGAAATTAAATCCTTCACTTTGATAGCTTTTAGAATCGCTGTTAAAAATAATAGTCAGATTCTTGCAGTCATGCAATAAGTTATAGATGACCGACGAACTATCAATGCTTTGAGTATTTCTTGAAATTTAGATTAGGAGATGCAATTAATTATCTACCCTTTTAATTAAAACTGCGAAAGCGGTAGAAATAGAAATCAATAAAAATTTCTCAGCTGCTGGTATTTATTATCAGCAGTTATCGTTTTACGGCTCACGCCGACGAAAGAGTGAAGTCCGTAAAATCAAGGATTAAAAAATGAAAACTCCACAAGAAATAGCCAGCGAGCTAAACCAATTTTATGGTTCAGCTACTCTCTACAAACACTGGCTCGGCTTGAAATATACTGAGGGAATCCAATACTTAGCTCAAGAAGCAAATTGCTACTGGTTATTAGATGCCATCGCTTCACATCAAACAAAGCAATTCTTGTCTAATCCACAACTACGAGAATTTCAAATTTGGCATTTACAAGTTCAAGAAAATTCCGGTGTTTTGATATACGAGTGGGACACCAATCAAGAAGTTTTACGCCAAGAAATCGAATATACAGATTTTCCATTGAGCCATATCAAGCTTTATTTGGTTAAAAAAGTTCTCATGCTCAATCACGAATACTAACGCGCATCACATACTTTTAAGAATTAGGAGAAAATCATGATTCAGGCAATTGGTTCAGAACAGGTATTCGTCACAAATCTAGAACAATTTATGACTAAAGCCGACAAATTTATCAAAATTTACTATTCAGGTGTCAGCGATGAAAATCATCTGAGAGAAATACTGCAAGAACTGAAAAATCTAGGATTAGATACAGATTTACAACAGTTAGAAATTGATTATCAGCATAACTGTGAAATGAAAGTATGAACAGCAGATTATCACGATTCCTCTTGGTGCTGATAACCGAAACTTAACGTACTGAAACACTCCAACAGAAAGAGGGTTTACGCCCAATAGAGAAATGAAAATTTAGGAGATATCTGTCTTATGGCTACACGTAAATCCTCTGCACCAAACTTTCAAGCAATCGATGATGGAGTTTTAGGTGAATATTCAGTTAGCGATTACTCAGAAAGACTTTATTCCAAAGTCTACTACTCAATTCGTTCTTTATGCGGACTTCTTGCCAAAAACAGTTTCCAAGATTTCAATTGGGATGTATTTAAAGAGCGCTTCGCAACTGATTTTGGAACAGTAGAAGAAAAGCGCTATTCCCTTGAACAATTACTGGAATTCGCCAACCGTAAATTTGGCAAAACTAAGGAAGATTTAGTAGTACTCAACGAATTATCTTGGCAGCGGAGACGAGAATATGCTGCACGAGTAAATGCAAGCGTCAATCCTCAAATGAAAGTCGAGAATTAATACTGGCATTACAAACGAAATTAAAGGGAGATAAGTATTTGAGTAAGCTCGGTTCTCAACATCGTTCCCGAATATATGAAGCCGCTGCAATTGCTTTTTATCATCAACAATCTAATATTCCCATAATCAAAACTCTACTGTGCGATGATGCTCCACAATTTAAGTCAATCACCTCAGACTTAGCTCTTTGTTGGGTGCATGAAGGACGGCATTATAAAAAATTAAGTCCACTTGTGCCTTGTCACCAAAAACTTTTAGATGATTTTTTGGAACGATTCTGGAACTATTACCGAAAATTATTGGCTCTTCTTCCAATCCTTTTGGTTGGTCATGGATGCCTCAATAATCCCTATCCCTAAATTTTGAGCGGATACGCTAAATTGTTCTTTCTGTTGACTGATTTCCACTGAATAAGTGGGTGTGCAAAATTATTTGTGTCATTACGAGCGATAGCGTTAGCGAAGCGTGTCCGATAGGACATAGTAATCTCAAAGTGTTGCGATGATCCACACCTTCGGTGAATGCTTCGTTTCACTTCGTTCCACTCGCAATGACAAATACACAATTAATTTTGCCTAGTACAACACGGCGTAAATAAACCAAGCATTATTATGGGATACTAATTAAGTAGAGAAAAAGTAGTTTAGGAAACTTGCAAGGAATCAGGGTGTGGCACGACTAACTCCAAAAGAATTAAAATTAAACGATTGCGATCGCCTAAAACTTCAACAGTTGGTTAACCAACACAATACGCCGCAACAAATAGTATTGCGAGCAAAAATAATTATTCTAGCTGACAAGGGACAAAACAATGGTGAAATCGCTAGGACACTGGATATTAGCCTAGACATGGCTCGTTTATGGCGAAAAAGATGGTTAGAAACTAACGATAAAGAATTGTCCATTTTTCAAAGGTTAAAAGATTTGGAGCGTACTGGTACACCAGTAAAATTTACGATGGAACAAGTCATCGAACTATTCGCTCTTGCTTGCTCACCACCTGAAGATTATGGACGACCAATCAGTCATTGGACAGCAAAGGAACTCGCTGATGAGATTATAAAACAGGAGATTATTAAAAGCATATCTGTCCGCCATGTTGGAAGACTGTTAGAAGAAGCAGAGCTTAAACCCCACCAGAGTCGCTACTGGTTAACCCCCCCCTGTAGATGAAGAATTTGAAGCAAAAGTTGAAGACATTACTGGTTTATATTTAAATGCAATTGAACGTCATTCGATGGGGGAACGTACAATATCGATTGATGTTCCGGACTGGTATTCAAGCTGTTGAGCGTTTAGAGAAAGATTTACCAATGCGACCAGGTAAAGTTGAAAGAAAGGAGTTTGAATATGTCCGTCATGGTACACAGACCTTAATTGCTAATTTCGATGTTGCTACCGGTAAGGTTATTGAACCCAATTGTGGTGATTCTAGAACGTTTGGCAGATTTTCTCATTAATATCCGTCAAGTTATTGAAGGCGATCGCCATACTAAAAAGTGGCATCTAATTATGGATTGCCTCAATACTCACCAGTCCGAGTCACTGGTTCGTTTTGTTGCACAAAAAGAAGGTTTGGATATTGACTTAGGTATTAAAGGGAAAAGTGGTATCCTCAAGTCCATGAAATCCCGTGCAGATTTTTTGAGTGACCCAACGCATCAAATTGTTTTCCACTATACACCCAAACATTCTTCCTGGCTAAACCAAATTGAAATTTGGCTCAGCATTTTGGTTCGTAAGTTATTGAAGCGAGCTAGCTTTAAAAGCCAGTATGACCTCAAAACCCGAATTCTTGAATTTATTGACTACTTTAACGCAACAATGGCTAAACCTTTTAAATGGACATATAAGGGCAAAGTCTTAGCTGCTTAATACTTGGTTTATTTACGCCGTACTGTACTAGGTACTTATAGTGTTTATTTCTAATGCAATATTGAGTTTACACTGCATCTGACCTTGCAAAATTTATCATACTAATCCAAATCCCCTGAAGCAGGACGAAGACGCTTTGTATTATCCTGCAAAAATGCGGATGGCAAAACATAATTACCATCAACAGCAGCAAAGGTAGGAAGTTTATTTGTAACTATATCAATGCTTCCTTGTTGTTGGTTGATTTGATGTTTTTTAATGTAAATTTGATTTCCACGCTCATCATCAAGACTAATAGTAAATGGAAGATTTAATGCTGTTGATTTCTGTTGTCCTAAATCACTTGTATAAAGTTTTTGGGCTTGTATATTAAGTCGAATTTTATATTTTCCATCTGGTAATTTTTGATAAACTGCGTCGGTTAATCCTACTTGATAGGTAATAACTGAAGAGAATAATTCTTTAATTTCTTCTCGTTTATCAACTGGTACTTTACTTAATATTGCATCTCGTAAATCAAGTACTGTTGGATATGGTGGTTGTTTAAATCGATATTTTTGCAAAAATTCCCGAATACCAGATACTACAGCTTCTTTCCCAATTAAATCTTCAATTAGTTCGAGTATCATACCTCCTTTATGACGAGCGATTGGTAATTCGTTGTAAATGTCTGTTAAAGGAGGTTCTTTGAAATCAATTTTTCCTAGCTGACGGAAGAAGTCGCGCATCAATTGTTTTCGAGCTAAAAGTTGCTCTTTTGGGGTGCGTCGGGAACGTTGGTAAAGAGAACTTGCATAAGCGCTGAGAGCTTCGCGGATTGTCATTCCCCCCGCTACGTCTGCTGCAATAATTTGGTCTTCCCACCAAGCATGAGCTAAAAGATATGTTGTCCAGTCGATGATGCTTTCTTTTCCTAACCCTTTGGCTTGACTTTTCCAAATTAAGACTTCGGGAATGCCAATAGTTCCAGCTTCCGAAAATACCATCCCGTCGTAGTAAACAAATTCTACTACCCGTACTTGTTCAAAAGGATATTTACCAAAAGTTTTCTCGTAGAATTCTAAAGCTTTACCAACTTGGGTAGCAATCAATTTTACGTTGTCTTCGTGGGGTGGATGATAGTAAATTTCGATGGGAACTCGATAATTATTGTCTCGATAAACTTTGTAGCGTCCAGAATAGATAGTAAATTTACCGCGATTTTGCTGATTCGACTGATAGCGGAAGTAGTTTCTATCTCCTTGCGTCCATTTTTTAACCAATTTTCCAGATGTAACTACAGTTTGGTTGTCAGATGTACCGATAGTAACGTCGGTGCTACCCCATCCCAAATGTGACACCATTAAAGCCTGTTCTAATCCTACCGGGTCATCGTGACTCCGCATCCTTTCGTCGAGGGGTGGTAAATCGAGCTTTTGTCGCAGCCAAGCTTTTTTATGTTCTACCATCTTGGTATAACCAACGAAGGGTAAAATAAACGGACTGTATAAATTAGTTCCATTTCCTACCACGTCGTTAGGATAAATCATATAAACATCATCGCTGTCTGACTGGTTCTGAAATCCTTGAGGACGTTCGGTTTTAGTCACAAACTGCATGGTTTGTTTTTCCCCCGGCATCAGTGGTTTTTCTAAGTCATAAATATAATATCCCCATGTAGGATGAGCTTCGCGTAATTTTGCTCCTGGATATTTAACTTCACCAAGTTTTAGGTTAATAAAAGTTAATAGGTGGATTTCGCGGATAGGGGATTTAGTCCGATTTTCTAATGTATATTCACCCCTAGCTAAAAAATAGCGTTTATCTGGATAAAGTTCGATATTTAGCCGAGTATTTGTAACTACCGGCATGGGCAGATTTTCGTATTTTTTGAAACGCTTTTCTATTTGTGCTGCGGTTTCTTCTTTACCCGGAGGTTGATATTCGTTAACTACGGTGGTGTTATAACCAATCCATCCACCGACACCCGCAAACATCAATATTAAAGCTACTAAAAACCGTTTTATTCCTTTACTAGTAAGTTTCCATGCTCGTTTCCAATCTTTAACAAGACTCTTATCAAAAGTACCCCTGGGATAGATAATATAGGCTAAAAGCATTAAAACAGCGCCAAAGATTGCCCAGTAAAGCGTATACCAAAGATGTCCGGTTAATAAATGCCCGTAACCATTCATTAAAGAATATTCAATATCGTTAGTAGCAGCAAAGCGATAGAGATTATGATATAAACCCAGAGCATCAAGAGGAATTTTTGATAAAGAAATTAACACCACCAAAGCCATACCAGCATATTTATGACGGGTGACTACCTGAGTAAAGATGGCAAGAATAGCTGTTAAGTAAAAATACGGCCCATGCTCTACAAACAGCATCTTAAAATACAAATCAAACTGAAAATAGTAGTAGCCATTGATAGCCTGATAATTTACCATCACAGCCATTGCTAACAGTAAATTGATTGTGATTATGGCGAAAAGTGCAGTTAGCTTTGATAACAGCAAAGTAGCATTAGAAACAGGTGTAGCGTCTACCACAGCTTGTAAACGAAGTTGGCGATCGCGCCATACTAATTCACCCGAATAAACTACGATAATTGCGAAAAGAATATATTCTAAATAAATATTGGCTGAGTGAATTAAAATATCCGTACTGGGATTAGAGTAATTAAACGAACGAGTTCCCATCGCTGCCACAACCAAGCTAATTAATCCGAATCCGGTTAATAATATAAACGCTTTTCCTTTTAAAATAGAGTTGATTTCAAACCACGTCCGATGTATCCATTGTTGAAATAATAATTGTGGTGTTTGTTGTCTTAAGGAATGTCCCGAATTTAAAAAATTACCCGTAGTGTCCGCTTCTTGCTCCCTAATTCTTTCTCTACCCCCTCTACTTCCTCCACGAGATTCCATCACCTTCATCGAATAGCTGCGGTAACTCCAAAACCAACCAGCTAAAGCAATAAAAACCCATAAAATACGATTCCAAATTAGGGTTCCTCCTAAAGATGGCATCAAGGTATTATGCTGAAATACCGTCCAAGTCAAAGTATTTTCTTCAAAAGCATAAAACCCAAATGGATCTAACATTGCCCAAATGCGGTATAGTTCAAAGTCGATAACATCAACTCCCACCAACAATAGGGAAACAAGGTAGAGCATGACTAGAACAATTGCACCCGCATAGGTAATAATAATACTGCGAGTTCTTGAAGCCAAACCAAAGGCGATCGCACTCACTAAAAACAAATTTGGCAATACAAATAATAGATAGCTAGCTGCATACGCTTCCGGACGAAATGCACCTAATGCAAAAGGGTTTAATCCCGGCATCAAAGTACCTAAAAGCATTCCCGGAATATAGCTAGAAAATGCTAATAAAGTTACCGCAAAAGCTGCTAAGAAACGAGTTGTTAAATAGTTATTTTTACGAACAGGGGTAGAAAGAATTAACGATTCCATGCGGTGATTCGTATCTCGCACAAAAGTTTCAGCAACAAAAGCAGATGCTGCTAAAATTCCAAAAATAGTATACCAAATAGTAACTTGAAAAATTTGAGAAGGACTATTAACGAAAAAGAAAGCGTTACCTTCTCCCGCTTTAGATACGATATCGGTAAATCCAATAGCGAAAAATAAGATTGCAATCAACCAAAATGTCGGACGACGTAGATGATAGAAAGTTTCAAAACGTAGGATTGGTGAAAATGATTTCATAACAATTATCAATTATCAATTATCAATTAGTTATCAGTTATCAGTTATCAGTTAGCTAGATTGTTTAATACCTCTATCTCTCTTTAATTCTTTTCTCTGCGCTCTCTGCGTCTCTGCGGTTTTTTAATCCTTAATCTCTCAGGGAGAATTTTAAATCATTTGTGAGATTTTAGAAACCCGGTTTTTAAAAAAAAACCGGGTTTTTGGCACCTACATTTCTCGTGATAATTGTTTTTAAATAAACCAACACTTGAATAATTATTAAACCGCAGAGGGCGCTGAGGACACAGAGAAAGAGAAAAGAGAGAAAGTACAACAAAATATTTAGTCTTTATCTAACTAATCCCTTTTCAAACAGTAATAAATTGTTGAGGTTTTCCTAATAAAGCAGTGAAGTAAACATCATTCAAATCTGGTTCTACAGAATGAAAATCACTATCTGGTTGAGAATTACTCAAAACTCGAACCCATCTGTCTCCCCGTGACATCCGAGAAGTGATAACCGTCCATTTTTCAGAATCATTTTTATCTCGTTCCAATCGAATAATTTTAGTCCAAACTCTCCCACTTAAAGCATTAACTAACGCTTGGGGGCTACCACTACGAATAATTTCACCACGATTCATAATTGCCATATTCGGACAAAGCTCGGCTACATCTTCAACGATGTGAGTAGAAAGAAGTAAAACTCTATCTTGACTGATTTCTGAAAGCAAATTTTGAAACCGAATCCGCTCTGCTGGATCTAAACCTGCGGTAGGCTCATCCACAATTACCAGTTTCGGAGAACCTAACAAAGCTTGAGCAATACCGAAACGCTGTCTCATTCCACCAGAAAAGGTTCCTAATTTCTGTTTTCGTTTTTCGTATAAATTAACTAGCTGTAGCTGTCGTGCTACTATTTCTCGTCTTTCTTTACGATTAATAAATCCTTTGAATACTGCTAATTGGTCTAATAAATCTTCGCATGAAACCGTGGGATAAACACCGAAGTCTTGAGGTAAATAACCCAACTGACTGCGAGCAATTTGGGGATTTTTGAGAACATCTAAGCCCTGGAGCATTATCGAACCCGAATCCGCATCTTGCAATGTGGCTAAAGTACGCATTAAACTTGATTTACCCGCACCATTCGGGCCAAGCAAACCAAAAATTCCGCAATCTATTTCTAAAGATATATCTCGAAGCGCTTGAATACCGTTTGCATAAGTCTTGCTCAATTTTTGAATTGCGAGCATTAATTCTAGCCTCCCGAATCTTGTTAATTAATGGAAACTTGTTATTGATAGAGAAACTTACGGTTACAAAATCATGCTGCAATATTATTGCAAATATTTCTTAATAAGTCGATATAAAAATCAAAAAAATCAAACTTGGGCGCATCGCTATGATTATTTCATCCAGGATACAGTATCTCTGACAAATACAACGTATAATTTAATTCAACGTAATAATTGAAATGTTTCTAAATTGTATTTCAGGGAAATATTCCTCAAAAAACCGAATATGCAGCCCTTTTGGTTAAGAAATACGTGGTAATATCAAATCCGTTTGTATATGAATTATTCTCTTTCCTCTTCCTCTGCGTCCTCTGCGTCTCTGCGGTTTTTTATCATTTGGATACTACCGGATTTAATATAATGGCTAAAATTAATATTAGGCAGAATCTTTGCCTGTCGATTATCTGGGAAAAACATCTTTCTATTATTCAGAATCATTACAAGCTTAAAAATATGCTAAAAAATCCTATTAATGATTGCCGTTATTGTAGCGTTGTTTCCAAAGCTAATGGAGAAGATCCACTTGGTTCGGCAGATTGTTATGACCATTGGTTTGTGTTTGAAGTACCTCGTCCTTGGGGTGATTCACTTTGGCATTATCCTCCATTAGAGCATTTGATGAAGCTATCTACCAAGCTGATTTTACAAAAAGGCATAATAATCAAAGTTGTGATGGTTGCTCCCGATAAAGAATATTCGGCACCAGAACAGAATCGCGTTATTCATTATTATCGCCCCAAAGGTATGTTTGCGGAGTTTGAAAAACAGGAATATCTCTTACCTAACCTCGAACAAGTAATTAATCTACTAGATACCATCTTGTTTTCACCCAAACAGTTACAAAAATTTAATAACTATTACCAAGAAACAAAACATATTCGAGATATTATCGTTTGTACCCATACAAAAGTTGATTTAGCTTGCGGTCGTTTTGGTACTCCCATTTATCAGAAACTTCGTAAAGAATATGCAAGCAAGGCTGATAATATAAGAGTATGGCAATCTTCTCATTTTGGCGGTCATCAATTTGCTCCCACCTTAATTGATTTACCTACAGGTCGTCTTTGGGGACATTTAGAGGATCAAACCCTCAACCCCTTGATTTACAGGAAAGGAAATTTGCAAGAATTACGTCCTTATTATCGGGGTTGGACTGGTTGGGAGAAATGGTTACAAATTGCTGAAGGTGAAATTTGGTTACGGGAAAATTGGCAATGGTTGAATTATCATAAGCAAGGTTGGATTTTTGATGTAGGTGGAATTGGAATTAAGAAATTTCTCTTCGCAATATTGAAACTAATTCCAGCTAAAAGAGCGCGAATTGTGTGCGATCGCCTTTGTAAAAAAGCAAGTTGGGTAAAAGTTCGCATCAAATTCGCAGCACCTGATGGTAGCTTGTCGGGAGAATATACAGCCAAAGTTGAAGAAAGCGGTGAGGTTATCAGCGCCAAGGATTCAGCACCATCGAACCATGACGAGTTACATTTAAAGCCAGTTAAGCAATATAAAGTAACTGGTTTGAAGAGAAAAAATTGATAAAAAAAGGGGTGTTGCTGTTAGCGTGCCCCTTAAATCCCCCTGCGGAAGCGGGGACTTTTAGTTATCTTGTTCCCCCAAAATTGGGGGTTGGGGGGCTATTCATATTTTGAATCCAGGTATGCCAAAGATTCTATTTAAATTTCTCACTTACTTTTTGCAACAGAACCATCCGGTAATATAAACAGCGAAATTAACAGTTATCAATTATCAATTAAGTAAGGTGTTGGGTTTTACTCCGTTCAACCCAACCTACGTCATAGGAAATCATAAAGCCGGGAAGGAATTATCAATTATCTGTTCCCTGTTCCCTGTTCCCTATTCCCTGCTCACTGTTAACTGCTCACTGCTCACTGTTCCCTTTAACCTACCATCTTCCATATGAACAATGCGGTCGGCGATATCTAAAATTCGGTTATCGTGGGTGACAAGCAACACCGAACAACCTTCCTCTTTAGCAAGTTTTTGAATAATATCAACTACATCTCTACCCGTTTTACTATCTAAGGAAGCCGTTGGTTCGTCTGCTAATACAAGTTTCGGTTGAGCAACTAAAGCACGGGCGATCGCCACTCGTTGCTGTTGTCCCCTCCCGATAATTTTTCTGGGTAGGAATCGATAAACTCAGTTAATCCCACTGCTGATAAAATTGCTTCAGCCCGTTCACGATATTCCGATGTAGGAATTTCTGAGTGCAATTTCAAAGACATTCGGACATTACCATAAGCACTCAGACACTTGAGTAAATTATGATGTTGAAATATAAAACCTATATTATTTCTAATTTTGGTTAACTTTCTCTTAGAAATACCCTGCAATTCTTGGTCTAAAATTTTTAAACTACCATCCTGTAGCGAACGCAATCCACCAATCAAAGATAATAAAGTTGTTTTACCGCTACCAGAAGGACCAGTTAAAATACAAATTTCACCCGGATTGATATTTAAATGAATATCAATAAGTACATCTTTACGTAAATTACCTTTACCAAAAGCGTGATTTAAATTTGATATCGCGACGGTGGGATTCATATCAATTATCAATTATCAGTTATCAGTTATCACTGGTCAGGTGTGGTTCATCAATTATCGGTTGTTTGTTATTCTTACTATCCATTGTTAATTGTTCATTGATAATTGATTAAAAAACGTCCGCAGGGTCGGCGGAACGAAGTTTGGTAGTAGCAATTGCACCGGAAACAGCGCACATAACTACAGTTAAAATAAAAACTTGTATAGCTACACTAGCTTTCATGGCGAGAGGAATTTTTGTTAAGGTAACTAATAGTTGATAAAGTCCGGTGGAAATGAAGTAGCCGGGAATAAAACCCATAATAGCTAAGATAACGGCTTCTTGAATCACTACAAACAATAAATAATTGTCGCTGTAACCCATTGCTTTCAAAGTCGCGTATTCTGAAAGATGGTCGTTGATGTCGGAATAAAGCACTTGATAAACAATAATTACACCAACAACAAAACCAACAGCAGTACCGAATCTTAAAACAATTCCATTCGGCTCTGATGACTCAAACTTTTGCTCTCTAGCAATTAATTCTTCACGGGTATGTATTTCTATATCCGGGGGAAGAATGGCTCTTATTTGGGCTTTAACTTGATTAATATTAGCGCCTTTTTCTAAAAAAACTAAACCTAAGCTGACATTATTTAAAACTCCACTTCCGCGACGTTGGGAGTAATTCCAGTCGCTCATTATTACATTACCATTAGTAAATAAAGTACTACCCATATCAAAAAGTCCAACAATATGAGTTCGATGATTATCTACTAAAGTTGTTAATTGTCCCCGTTGTTTATATAATTCTGGAACTTCTCCCAAAGAACTTTGAGATAAACTATCATATAATATCGATGATGGCATTCTCAATTTATCTATTTGTTGTTGTACATCTGGTAAATTCAAAGAATTAGATTTCGCTGGATTAAAAGCAATAATTCTGACTTGTTTACCAAAGCGTTCCATTGTTTTAAGCGAGGAATCATCCTTGTTATTTGCTAATAAAAATTCAGGATTTAACCATTCACCCGTATCAAGATAAACCGAAGTTGTATCAGCAACACCATCTACAGCAGAAGCTTGATAAATATAAGCGCGGGGAAAAGAAGTATTCCATCTTAATGTAGGGCTGAATGAAGAAACCAAGAATAAATCACCCCCCAAACTTTCATGCAGTTTAGTTGTTCCCTCAGTGAGCATTTTTAATAATCCTACCTGAGTAAACATCAAAATATTCGCAAAGCAAACCCCCGTAGTCGCAACAATTAAACGTACCTTTTGGTGCGACAATTGCGACCAAGCAAGCGGGATTTCAAAGTTAAATTTTTTAAAAAAAGGAAGTTTCATATAAGAGTTAGGAGTTAGGAATTAGGAATTAGGAATTAGGAATTATGAGGATCGAAAGTGTAGAGACGTAGCAGTGCTACGTCTGTTATTGAGTTAGGAGTTAGGAGTTAGGAGTGAGTAGTAAGTAGTAAGTAGCGAGTAGCGAGTTAGGAACTAATTTCTCCCTATCTCCCCATCTCCCCCTCTACCCTCTCTTCCCCCTCTCCCCCCTCTTCCCCCTCTTCCCCCTCTCTCCTAGTCCCCTTCTCCCTTCTTCCCCACTAGTCTCGATTTCCACACGAACTTGCATCCCCGTCAAATTAGCAACTTTCGGGCTATCTTCTGGAGCTATACGAATTTTTACTTCTACAACACGAGCGTTAACGTCAGTTGTAGGATTATTCTGACCTTGGCTAAGTCGAGTTTTGCCGATTTGTAAACCAATTTCTTCGACTTCTCCGGTAATTTCTTGTTGAAAACCACCGTATTCGCTGTTAATAGTGGCTTTTTGTGCTGCTTTCACCTTTAATATATCGCTTTCATAGACTTCTGCAATTACGTACATTTGCTTTGTCTGTCCGAGTTTCTGCAATTCCCTCTTGTGTATTTACTTGTTCCCCGACACGAGTATTGATTCTCAGAATTTGTCCTGCTATGGGTACTTTTACTTGGGTATCAGCTAGTTCTGCTTTGCGCTGTTGTACCTGTATTAATGCTTGCTCTAACTCGGCTCTAGCTATGTCTATATCTACCGGAAGAACTTCCTGTAATTTCTGTAAATTGGCTTTTTCTTTTGCTAATTGTGCTTGCAGCACGGATTTCGCATTTTCAAAACTTGCTTGAGTTTGTGCAAATATTGCACGGGTTCGTTCAAGTTCTTCTCGTGCATTATCTAGTTCGGAACTGCTAATTGCTCCTTCCTTTGCTAAAGAATTATTACGTTTGTATTTTTGTTGAGCATTAGTGAGCGTTGCTTGTGCTTCAGTAATTGCAGCTGCTTTTTCTTTGATCTCACTCTGCAATCTTGCTTCGAGTTCTGAAATTACTGCTTTTTGAGCTAATACTTCCCCTTGTTTAAAATCTCCCTGTTGAACTTTTTGTAATTGGGAGCGTTTGATTGCTACATTTGCCATTGCATCTCGCAGTTGTTGTTCTGCTCTGTCTCTTCCCTGTAAAATAGCAATTACTTGGTTAGCTCTAACTAAATCACCTTCTTTTACCAGAATTTGATTGACGCGACTGTCGCGAGCATTGACTACGGATATTTTGATAACCTCACCTTGGGGAACTAATCTCCCTAAAGCTACTACTTGGCTATTAGAGACAAGCTTGATTTCTTTGGCAGGTGTTTCTTGTTTATCTTGCGCTTTTCCTAAATTGCAAGCAGTACACAAACCTAAAAGAGCGAGAATTGTTGCTAATTTTACGTACTTTCCAGCAAGAATAGATACCATTAAAGAAGTTCTATGTTGTGGCTGAAGCATAATTTTAGGTCAATAAATAGCTGTAAATTCTCGTCAGACTGTTGAACTTTTTGTGATTTGTATTACAATTTTATCAAAAAGTAATCAAAAAAAATATATGTTGTAAGATTGATTATAGGTATAGTTATTCATTCCAAACAAACTTATAATGTTTCTTATTAAATTAGTATTGATTGCTAAATAAATTGACAGCATTTATACTCATTAAATATGGTTAACAATTCGTTTGAATCAGTGCAAATCATTACTAGCTATTGTTGTTAAATATACCTTTTGATGTTAATTTAAGAAAAGAGAAAGGGAATAGACATCTCCGGAAAACATTTACTTCGTTGCATACCTAACCCCCCTACCCCCCTTCCCTACCAGGGAAGTGGGGTTTTAAAGCCTCTCTCCCTGTGGGGGAGAGGTTTGGAGAGGGGTTTTTTTCTTTTCCGGAGATGTCTAATATTTTAGAAGTTATCCCTTATCTCGTTAAATAGGTTTGTTGAGAAAAATACACATTAAACTCAATATTGGCTATTATTGCATAGGTAATGCCGGTAAAACACCTTATCTAGATTACCAACTGAGAAAAATATTGGTTTTTCGACATTGCATATTTTCATTGATGTAGAGACGTAGCATTGCTACGTCTCCCCAACGCTGTCATCTACAACCAATCAATCAAAACCAACCCAACCATCGGACACCAAAATTTAACTGCGATTACAAATAGATTGGTAATTGGTAATTGGTAATTGGGCATTGGGCATTGGGCATTGGTAAAAATTTTTTCTCCCCCTCTCCCCCTCTCCCCCTCTGCCCTTCGGCCTTCTCTGCCCCCTCTGCCCCCTCCGCTCCCTCTGCTTACCCTTTAATAGATTGAGTGCATTCCGAATATAAAAGTTGAAGAAGTTGGGAACGTGCGGAATTTATGAAAAAGTGGTTTCCCGGTAGCATATGTAGATTAAAATTATTATTCGTTTGAGAATCCCAAGCAGCTAAGTCTTCGCGGCTGGCTTCGGTATCTTCTAATCCACCAAAGGCTGTAATCGGACAGCTTAAAGGTGGTTCATTATAGTAATTATAAGTTTCAATCACCGCAAAATCTGCCCGTAAAGTTGGCATTAAAAGCGCCATAAGTTCGTCATTCGCAAGTATTTCTTCTGGGGTACCGTTCAAGTTACGTAATTCTTCAACAAACTCAGCATCCGGTAAGTCATGAATCGGTGGCTTGGTTTTAGGAAGTTGAGGGGCACGGTTAGCACAAACAAATAAATGCTGGGGATACAATTGATAATCTCGCCGCAAATGACGAGTTAGTTCAAATGCAATTAAACTACCCATGCTGTAACCGAAGAAAGCAAAAGGTTGGTTGAGATGAGGGATTATAGCGGGTTTAAGTTGTTCAATTAAAGTTTCAATGCGGGTGAAAGCAGGTTCGCTCAATCTTCTTTCCCTTCCGGGTAGTTGAATTAGATAAACTTCAACTATAGGAGATAATTCCTGTGCCCAGTTACGAAAACTCAGGGTTCCACCTCCTGCGTGATGGAAGCAAAATAGCTTTAGCTGTGGGTTGGGATTGGTTTTGGGGCAGATAATCATGGGAATGGGGAGGGGGAATTGGGAGTAGCAAGTAATAAGTAATAAGTAATAAGTAATAAGTAATGAGTAAAAGTTTCGAGAACATCCTATAAAGATATTAGATATATAGTAAGTAATTAGCCGGAATAAGTATAATATTTAATTCGCTAACATCCATCTTAATAATAAGAGAGAAGTAATTCCGAACTGCTCTATACTCCCTACTCTTTACTTACTACTTTATACCTGTAACCAAGCTTTCTAAAATCCAACACCGAGGCTGGTGTAACGACTTCTTTCACTTTTATCAATAAAGATTTAATATTATTTAGTCCATAATCTCCAGGCTCAGATAATCCTCCATCCCAGGGCCACATTGGATCGTGAAGTTTATGTCCAAAAGGTACGTTTTTGGAGGGATAGAATTTTTCTCCGGTATGTCCTTTGTCTTGCCACTCTGCCCACAAACGGTCTACGTTGGAGTGAATTAACCAGAAAATTGGGTCGTAGGGGGAACTAGGAATGCTATCCATTGTACCCAAGATGCTGGTTTGTCTCATGGGGTTATCTTTATCGATGATGCTACCGCCGATAATTGAGTGAGCGCAAGCGTGTAATGTCCAACCTGGAATATATTCACCTTGGTTAAGTGTTAATGCTCCTTCTATTAATGCATTAAATATTTCGTAATTGTGGAATTTGAAAAGTTGTTCTATCGATGCTTTGGGTATGGGAGAATTACAAGGAGGCATCCCTACAAATCTAACTAATTTTGTTCCTAAAGATTTCATTCTAATCGGGTCAAAATGAATATTTTCGTTGAGTTTCCAGTCAGCGAAATTACCACTAGAAACAGCACCTCCTGTAAATTTACCAATACCAGGAATATCGATTGTGCTTCCTTTTCCGTTAGGACCTAAAAAGTCTTCTTGTAATATTACATCTAATGCTTTGGCATCAGTCCAATCCCAGTAAGGAACAGTTACAGTAGAATCAATCTTCTGTAATTCTTGCTCGAATTGATATAAAAATTGACGGTGCCAAGGTAAAAATGCTGGCTGTGCGTGAGCGGGATTTCCTTCGGCTTTCCCCGTCGCTCCCAATTTCTTACGAAACCCCATTGTTAAGACGTGTTGCAGCACAAATTGGTCGTAGAGGCTGATTTTGCTGTCTTTCGGAAATGTATTTTTTAATTTTTTGACTGCTTTTACAAAAGCTTGTTTTTCTGCTGGTGTGAGTTGAGTGACGCTTTTACGTATCTGGAGGTTATTGTTGGAAACAGTTTGGGGATAGATTAATTGTGGTACTTCTGCTGTTGGTGATGGGGGATGATAATAGCCGGAGTTGGAAAATATTCGATAAATTATAAAAATTATTATGGTTGTGATTATGGCTATTAGCGCAAATTTAATTAATGGTTTTTTTTTAATAAGATGAATCATAAATCAATTATCAATTATGGGATTATTAAGGTTAGTAGTAGGGGCTTTAGCCCTTCGATATGAGGACTAAAGTCCTTACTACAAACCCTGTATTTTTCAACAATCTATGGATAACTTTTATATCTTTTATCTGTATTTTTCATTGTTCACTGTTAAAAGTTAATATCAACAATATAATTGCTGCAACTGCAAATCCACTACTAACCATAAATGTTGTCTGAGAACCAACTTTTTCCCATAATGTCCCTGCTAGAAGACTTGCGGGTAATAGTGCAATCCCCGTAACGAGGTTAATCGCACCGAATGCTGTACCTCGTAAGTTTTCGGGAACTCTGTCTGCAACTAATGCTAATAATAAGCCTTGAGTTTTACCTAAATATAAACCGCAAAGTGCAAAGAGTATCCAAATTTGCCAAGCTGTTTGGGCAATTGCAAAACCAAAATAAACTAGGGCAAATAAGGTAAATCCGCTGACTAATAATCCTTTACGACCTATTCTATCTGAAAGTACGCCGATGGGATAAGCACTTAATCCATAGGTGATATTCATGACTACAAAACTTAAGGGAATAAGATTTGTAGAAATTCCTATTTCTTTTGCTCGTAATAATAGAAATGCGTCGCTAAAGTTTCCTAAGTTAAATAATAACGCTACTGCTAATAACATCCAGTAACTTTTCCCCAAACTTTGAATAGCACTCCACTGTAAGGGATTGCGTCTTTGATGAGAGGTTCTGGGAGCTTCTTTTACGCCAAGAGTGAGAAGTGCGATCGCCATTAATCCCGGTATCGCAGCACACCAAAAGACTAAGCGAAAATTCTGATTTGAATAGAATAATAATCCAGCAGCAATAAGTGGTCCGCTAAAAGCACCAATGGTATCCAGAGATTGACGCAAACCATAAGCAGCACCACGTTGAGGAGGTGGTGTTACATCGGCAACTAATGCATTGCGGGGAGCAACCCGAATTCCTTTACCTACCCTATCTGCAAAACGAGCTAATAAAACCCAAGCGGGAGTTGTCGCAATTGCAAATAATGGAGTTACCAACGCTGATAATCCATATCCGGTTACAGCTAATTCTTTGCGTCTTCCCCAGTAATCGCTCAAAGCACCGGAAAAGATTTTTAAAACAGAAGCGGTAGATTCTGCAACACCTTCAATTACACCTACCGTGACTAAATTCGTCCCTAAAACAGAAACCAAAAACAAAGGTAAGATAGACTGAACCATCTTAGAATTAACGTCGGTTAGTAAGCTGACGAAGCCTAAAAACCAAACATTACGAGGAAGCTTTTGAGCGAGTAGTGCTTTCACGAGTTTTTATGACGATGGTGAAAAGGACAGCGATTAATAGATTTATTGTTAGGATCTATATGCTTGGTGCGAATTTGTCCGAACTTATTTAGAGTATCAACTGCCGAGCCTTTTTCAAACCGTAGACTACCTGCTTCATCTCCGCCAAATTTTTGACATACGGCTTTATGGTCTGTTACTAATTCAAAATATGCTTCTACAAATTTTTGGTGTACGGATTCTAGTCCCCGGCGGTATATTCTTAAATGTAGGACTAAGACGCTTCCACAACTGCATCAAAGTAGCGTGTTCCCACGACATTAATCCACTAAAGTTGTCAGATTGAACGTAGGGGGGAGACATTTTTGGACGAATATGAGAATCGTATTCCTGTTTGCTGAAACTACCAGCAAGCTGCATTGATGCACCACTCGCTAACATTAAGTCAGTTGCAGTTTCTAATTCGGTTCGTGCTGTTGTTATATCACCCAGCAGCAAACTAGATTCAAAACGACGCAGACAAATAATTAAGGCTTGAACATTAACAAAAAATGACCAGTGAAATCCTTTCCAAATTTCTTGTGTATTTAACATTATTACTAATAAATATTCATAGGTTTGTAGTTGCGCTTTAGCGCTTCTTAGCCGGAAGCGCTGAAGCGCAACTACGAGCCTTTTTTTATGGGATTTATTCGATAATTTCTAAGTGATAAACCCTTGACAATAGAAGAATATAGCTGATGTATCCCTGTTTCTGTCGTTCAATTGCGAGTGAATCGAAATCATTATTCGGCTCGTTTAACAAAATAAACATTCGATAAACCGCTAACATTAAACTTTTAACAATACACAAAGCGGGTTGTTGGCTTTCTACATGGTTTACATCAAAATGACCGTCAAAATCTTCAATCTGCCAGCTTTTTAGTGCTGTTTTTGAAGAAGATATTTTTGCAGGAAATACATCTGGGGAAGCTAATTTGTATAATTCATCTTTAATAATCACAAGCGCATCAGAAGCATCTACTTGTTTTAGCGCTTTCAATATCTGGCTAAGTGCTTGAGACAATTTAACTGTATCAGCTTCACTTAATTTTTCATCAAAAGGTAAATCCCAAGGAACAAGCAAATCAAGCTGAAATTCATCATAATTGGCCATGTCCTCTAAGCACTAATATTTTTAGGTTTTATTTAAGTATTAGAGGTAGATGCATCCATTTTTTTTCGTAAACTAAGAGGTCGCATATCTGTCCATACTTCTTTAATATAATCTAGACACTCTTGTTTTGTACCTGTTTTCCCAGCCGAACGCCAACCATAAGGAATCTCACGATATTCAAACCAAATTGAATATTCTTCTTCTTCACTAATTACCACAGTATATATAGTATCTTCCATAATCAGTTATCAGTTATCAGTTATCAGTTATCAGTGAACAGTGAGCAGTTATCAATTACCCATTACCAATTACTTCCAAATGTCCTTTACCAGTGAGTGTTTCTAATTCTATATCAGCAATACATTTTACTGGTACATAATTGAGTGTTAAATTACCAACTATATGAGCAATACCTATTTTTTGCTCGAAGTTAGCTGAACTTAAATCGGAAGCATCTTTATCAAATTTTACTCCTAATTCTGTTCCTCCTTTTGTGTTGGTGAATTTGATATGAATATAACCGCGCTCGATACTTTCTTTGAATGCGGTGACGGTTTTTTCGGGTTTAATGCTAGCTTCTACGGGATGGGAGCCTTGGGATAGTTTTTGTACTAGTTCGTTCATTTCTTATTTTCTTTTTTAACGCAAAGGGGCGCGGAGGTTAACGCGGAGGAACACTGAGGTTTCATGAAAGCTGGTAGGTTGGGTTAGACGCACTAAAACATTTGATTATTAACTAATAAATGTGATTTGCGTCGTAACCCAACATTTGAATGTAAGATGTTGGGTTTCGGCGCATTTATATCTTGCGATAATTATCAATATAGTTCGTGCGCTTAACCCAACCTACTTCACTAACTACTAACAACTTCATAATTAGGTATTTCAAATTCTAAAAGTTGGTGACAAAATTCTTTCCATTCGTCTGTTACATTATCAAAAATTATATTTTCATCTTTATAAATTCCGTCGGTGACAACATAATTTTCTTGTAAATAAAGAACCGAATCTTCTGTAATTTGTTTATTTTCCTGTTGATTTTCTTTCCATTGATTAAACTGACGAAACTGTTTTAATAAATATGCTTTACAGTATTTACCCATTGTTGCCATTGTTTTCTCCTATAGTTATAATTTATCCCCCCAACCCCCCTTATTAAAGGGGGGCTATAAATCCTGCTTGTTGTAATTCTTTTGCACTGTCTTTGAATGCTTGAATAATATTGTTAATATCTTCTTCGGTATGGGCTGTGGAAAGAAATCCGCCTTTGTCACCTTGTCGCAAATGAATTCCTTTCATGAGTAAATGAAATGACATTAAATTTGTCGCTATTGGGGAAATATTACTCTGGGAATTATCTGCTGCAAAGAAGGAACCAAAGTGAGTATAAGTAAGAGGAATTCCTTCTTTTGTAAAGTAATTATTTAATTCTTTTACTAATTCAGATGTTCGCTTATTTAGCTTTTCCTGTAGCCCTACTCCTTCTGCTTTCAAATGCTCAAGTACGGCTTTTGATGCTGCTAAGGCTAATGGGTGTTTACAAAAAGTACCTGCAAAAAAGGTTGTTTTAGTTTGGGGAGCAGAATCATCACCGTAATTCCAAGTACCACCGTCGATGCTATCCATGTAAACAGCTTTACCCGCAATTACGGACATCGGTAAACCACCACCCACGATCTTGCTGTAGGTAACGATATCGGCATCAATATCAAACCAAGCTTGGGAACCACCCTGATGAATTCTAAATCCTGTCACCATTTCATCAAAGATTAAGGCAATTCCAGCTTTTGAAGTTACACTTCGTAATTGCTGTAAAAATTCTCTGGGTTGTAATTGGGGACAGCGACTTTGTACGGGTTTCCACTAATACCGCTGCTAACTGGTTTTTATTTGCTTCAATTACTTTTAATGACTGGGGATTTCCATAATCAAGCACCAACACGTTTTTTGCTATATCCTTGGGAATACCCGGTGCAGCAGGAACTCCTTTCGGACTAACGCTGTTTTTCAAACTTGATTGTATCGGACGCAATAAACCAGATATTAAACTACCACTGGCGATTTTTCCTTCTAGTTTACGACTTGCAGCTTGTTTGGCATACTGGGCAATTGTCGCTCTAATTAAGGTACTATCCGAGTGTCCGTGATAAGAATTTGTAAAAATAGCGATTTTATTGCGATTTGTTACGGTTCTAGCCATGCGAATCGCTGTCATGATGGCTTCTGTACCCGTATTGCTGAAAGTTGCTCTTTCTAATCCCGTTAATTCGCAGATGAGTTGAGCCACTTCACCAGCTAACTCGGCTTGGTATCCCATTGAGAAACCTTTATCCAATTGTGTGGCGATCGCCTTTTTGACAAATTCTGGATTGTGACCGAGTAAATTGATTCCCAAACCCATTAAAATATCGGTATACTCGTTGCCGTCAATATCCCAAAGTTTAGCACCAGCAGCCTTTTCCACAACAACTGGATAACATACCTCTTTTAATTCTGGAGAAAATCCCAATCCTAAAGAACTTTTATCTGCTAAAACCGGACGATAGGTTTGAGCATAATTTTTCGATGCTTGGGTTCGCTTTGTATAGGATGCGATTAATTTTTCTAAATGTTGTGTTTGTAAATCGGTTTTATCTTTGGTTATCGTCATATATTATTGATAATTAATATTTTTTTAACGCGGAGGAATGAGAGGTTTTTTTGAGCGTCTAATTTTTACGACAAATGAAATAAGCCGAATGATTGTCATCTAATTGTGTTTTTCCATCGATAGTTTTAATTTGAATTTGGGTAAATCCAATTTCTTCTAATGCTGCTTTGACTTCCTCTGGATAATATCCCCTAACTTCATAGGTAATGTCTGAACGCTGCCAATTCTCCCACTGTTGAAAGTTAGATAATACTTTAAGACGAAATCGAGTTAATAATTTCAAACTTAATAATTTATACAATAACTGCTTCAAACTTCCTTTTCTTCTGACCTTAGTTAGAGTTTGAAAAAGTGTGACTTTAAAATCCCCCATTCTATTTGTAGAGTCATAATTTGGGGTAATATACCAAGCAAGTTCATCTTCTATTTCACCTTCTGCAACTTGAGAATTCCACCATTTTTGCATTTGTTCTGCATGGTTTAAATCAAACATAAATAAACCATTCGGCTTTAATGCATTGTAAACGCTACTAAAAACAGCCTTTAATTCGTCAATGCTCAAAATATGATTTAGTGAAGCACTACTAGAAACAACTCCATCAAAACGTTCTGTAAGTTTAAAAGTGCGAGCATCTCCTAAAATAAATTCTCCCTGTGGTGCATTTTGATGAGCATAATCGAGCATCGCTTCCGAACCGTCTAAACCCGTTACTTTGTATCCTCGCTGTAACAATGGCTGCATTAAATGTCCAGTTCCACAGCACAAATCTAGTAAATCTGCGTCTTTAGGTAGATGTGGTAGTAACATGATTTCTACAGGCTTAAGTTGCTCCAAGCCATACTGCGGTCCCATTGTATGGTTGTACAGCCAAGCCCAGGTATCGTATTCAGAATAGCGATTGGTTTTCACCATAGTATTTATAATGCTTTGTCGGGAGTCAGTTTTACTTATTAAAATAAATTCTCAATACAATGACTAAATTTTCCTGATGTTCGTTATTATTGCACAGTAAGTTGTCATAATACAGGTAAATTATATTACGATATTGTGATATTTAATCGGATTGGTTATGTTGAGAACCAGTAAAGATGCCGATTTTACAGGAGTGCTTTGTTTTGAACTGTAAAAATTTTGCACGAATTAGCGGATAATAACAACATCTGATTACTTTCTCCGCCGATACTTCAAGAATAGCTCTTATCTGTTGGCTGTTACCTCCAATACATATTTCCAAAATATCCAGAGCTTCACAAAATCTTCATAAAAAACGATTTCGTCAATTGAAATTTTTAGTAATATTTACGTAAATCCAACTTTAAGAATTATTTGCAACTATTGCAAATATACGGCAATCTCAACTTATGATGATTGTGTTCGGTGAGCATTCAATCGGTTTTTTTTGTCAAGATAATAACTTATTTTCGCTTGCGTATTAAATCAAATGCGCTGGCTCGGTTTTGGGCGTTGCTGGATTGAAAGGCGGGATTTATTTTTCTCATATTTAGTAGCCTCCTAAATCCCCTGCCCCCGTGACCCCCCAATTCTGGGGGTACTGGGGGACTTTAAATTATTTTTTTCCCCCAGAATTGGGGGTTGGGGGGCAAATCATATTTTTAATTAGCAACGCCCGGTTTTGCATGGAAAAGATGATATTCACATAACGGAAAATTAACAATGGTACAAGTCAGGCTTACTACCGAGACTAACTATGACGGCGAACTTAACGCGCTGCTTGAAGACCAACAAAGTGCGTTAACTGTTAGCTTCTCGTTGGATGAACCAGCTCCCTCTGGAGGTTTGAAGGTTTATGTAGATAGCGATGTCGAGCAAATTGTCAACCGTTTGAATTTACCGGGATTTGGGGCTAATCCAATCGTGGAAAATATCAACCCGTCGTTGCTTGGGACTAATTTTGACAATTCTGGCTTTTTCCTCACTATTGATGAAGGGGCTACGAATGCAAGCTTTACGATTGATGTGTTTGATAATTCTGAACCCGATACGTTTTTACCAGAAACTTTTGATGGTTTGGTAGAAGCGGTGTTTGAGCTAAAAACTCAAGAACAGGTGGATGCTCAAGATTTGGGGGATGTAGGCAATCTCAGCGATTATACAATTAACAGTAATGCAGCAACAAGTAGTGTATTATTTGCTGATGAGGAAAGCCAGCTTACCGAGCAGTCAGAGCCGCCGACAACGCTCCCGTCACCCGAACCCGGTACGTTGCAGCTGAGCCTTTTTGGAGGACCTAGTTACCTGGTTGAAGCTGAGGGAACGGTATCGGCTCATGCTTTTCTGGCTACCAATGGGGTGCTTCCCGAAGGTGGGCTAAAAGTTTCGGTAAATGCGCCCAGTTTAAGCGAGTTTGACTTGGCAGGGGTTTCGGTTGAAGGTGGCGAGATTGCAGCGGTGCGCGACGGTGGTTTTGACCTGCTGATGACGGAGTACACGACGCTGGTGAATTTGCCGATTGCGGATGATGGGGAAACTGAAGCTGGGGAAACAGCTAGTTTTAGTTTGGCTGCGGGTGATGGGTATGAAATCAATGAGAACTACAGTAGCAATACGTTTAATCTGGTGGATACGGAGGCGGATATTCCCCAAGGTGCAATCAGCGAACCTAACGATATTATTACTGAAGCAGTAGATACTCAAATTAGCCTTGAGAATCCTTCGTTTTCTGGCAGTGCGGATATCTACTTTGATCCCGGCAACCGCTACCGCAATCCAGACGGCACTTATACTTACATCGATTACAGTGAAGACGTTGACCTTTATAAAGTATCGTTAAGTGCAGGCGATACTATTGCCATTGAAACCTTTGAAGGTGAAGGAAACCCGAATGGATGGGAGCGTGGTGTCGAACTTGCATCGCAAATATTTGATGCCCAAGGAAATGCGGTTCAAGATTATTCTGTCTCTGGATTTCGTCTCGATCCTGCTGCACCAGATAAGCTGTTTGGTGGTTTAGATTATCTCGATGAAAATAATACCGATACTTACCAAGAATTTACTGCACCCGAAGACGGTGATTACTACGTCGCTTTCGGTTCGTTTTACAACGTAGCAAGATTTTACGCTGAAGCGAATGATTTAAGCCCTTATGACCCTTTTGCACCAGGTTCGGGGGATGGTAATCGGGCAATGTTCGGCAACTACGGCATCGAAATCGATTTGCTGACGGAAAACAATCCGCGTCAAACAGGTACTCCAACACCACCTGTAAGCAATCCTAATGTTACCAATCCGCCTACGCTGACCTTGACGGCTAACCCCTTTAATATAGATAGCGAAGGTAATCTCACTAATGCGGTAGTAGAACGCGCTGAAGTTGATAGCATTTCTGGTGTTAACTTTACGATTGAAGCCGAAGGTGAAATACCTGAAGGTGGGATTGAATTGGTTCTCAATAGCGATGCTAATCTGTTTGATTACGTTTCACTCTATTCGCAGAATGACCTTCCTGTTACCTTTGGAGGACAGTCATTAGGTGCGTTTTACAACGAAGAAGGTATTCCGACGGGAATTCGGCTACTTATTGAAGAACCTACGATGACCGTTAGCCTCGAAACTGCTGATAACCGCTTTTGGTTTCCAGAACTCTTTGGCAATATTATCGATGTATACGAGCCTTTAGAGACAGATGGCGCAGAAAACGTTAGCTTTTTCCTGCAACCAGGAGAAGAGGGCTATGAGATTGCTTCTGATAATGAAGCAGAAGTAACATACTACGATTCTTTAGAAGATGTCCCCGCGTCTACTGGTGGTAGCAGTGACATTGTTCCTGAAGTTGGCGTGACGGCTAGCGAGACACAACTGACTGAAACAGAAGAAACCGAAACTACGATTACCTTTACATTATCAGAAGCCCCACCCCCTGAAGGCATAGTAGTGTATATAGATAGCGAAGACGACACGCTAGTTGGTAGCCCCCTCAGTCAGTTTGCTGTTTTAGAAGCTGAGATTAGTGGTGGCAATTTCCCGGTTCCAAATGCAGATTCCTCTGGCTTTTACTTCACCATTACCGAACAGACGGCTACCATAACATTTTCTGCTTTTGATGAGCTATCACTCGGTTTAAATCTTCCTCCAGAAACTTTCCAAGAAGGGATTGTAAATCTAAGCTTTTCTCTTCAACCACAAGCAGGCTACACTATTGACGGTAATGCTAGCGAAATAAACTTCACTATTGCCGATAATCCAGACTCGCAGATTCAGGTCGGTCTTGCTGGTGGTATTCAAACGAATGAAGAAGAGGTAGATGAATCAAGCACCACTTTAATCGAGTCAGAAAATACGGTTAGCGTTCACACCTTTAACCTCAGTGCGCCACCATCAGAAGAAGGCTTAACTGTTAGCGTTGGTGCAGATTCACTTGATGATTTTGACTTAGATGCTGTTGAAGTAACGGGAGGCAAGATTGCTGCTGTACGGGATGATGGTTTTGATTTGAACATTACCGAACAGGAAGCAACTATCGCCTTACCTGTCCTTGGTGACGGCACTAATGAGGGCATCGAAACTGCAACCTTTACTTTAGAACCAGGTGACACCTACGAAATCAACCAGGCAGCAACTCAAGCTACTTTTACACTTGTTGAAACCTTAGACCAAGTTAGTGTGGCAGAAGAAGTTGAACTTAACGACACGCTAGCTGAAGCGAATGCGTTAGGTTTGAGCTTGGATAACCCTTCTGTTTCTCTTAATGGCTCTATCAATAGAAACGGAAACACTGTTGATTATCCCGAAGATGTCGATTTATACTCATTCAATCTTGATGCTGGACAAACCGTCAGTTTGAACATTGACACAGAAGAAGTGCTTCCTGAAACGCTTGAATTTAGACCAATAGTATTTCCAGCGTTGGAAGAAACACTTCAAAAGCCAGATACAGAACTGCGCTTGTTTGATGCAGAAGGTAACGAACTCGCTGCGAATACTGATGGTGCAGCTCCCGATGAAGACTTCTCCCGCGACCCCCTATCTTGAGTTTACTGCCGAAACAGCAGGGACTTACTACGTAGGCGTAAGCCAACTAGGCAACCGTAACTACGACCCCAACGTCATCAGAAGCGGTAGCGGTTGGACGTTCCCAGAGGTGGGCGTTTACTTTGGTCCTTACGATTTAACTGTCTCTTTAGAAGATGGTACTAACAACCCAGCGGAACCTACCGAACCCGTATTCGGCTCCTTAGAAGCAGATATTATCGAAGTCACCGGAACCAGTCAACTAATTTTCGGTGGTGATTCCGACGATTTAATCGACGCTTCTATTGGTAGCACGGGGAGCAACCGTATTTACGCTGGTAGCGGTGACGATACTGCAATCCTGGGAATGTCCGATAGAATTGTCGGTGGTGAAGGCGCTGATAAATTCTTCGCAACTTCTGGCGGTGATAATATTCTTACCGGGGGTGCGGGTGCAGATCAATTCTGGATTGCCACAGCCGAAACTCCCGATGCAGCGAATATCATAACCGACTTTACCAGTGGCGAAGATGTCCTTGGTATTGCTGGCTTAGGAATCGGCTTTGATGATTTGAGTATTACCCAGCAGGATGATAACACTTTGATTGCTACGAATAATTCTGATTTAGCTATTTTGCAGGGTATTGCTGCCGATAGCTTGATTGTAGATAACTTTGCGTTTGGTTAAGGAATAGTGAGGAGTGAGGAATTGGGAGTGAGGAATTAAAATTTCTACCCCCTCTTCCCACTCTTCCCCTTCTACCCCCTCTCCCATCATTACCCAATCCCATCCAACCAAGTTTGTAAATCAATAGCTCAAACAATAAAGCCGGGTATTGTTGAAAAAGTTAAGCCACTGCGTTGGCGAGGTTCCCTCGCTTAAAGCAAGTGGCGTTTAAAAGATTGAATCTCGACGCATGGAAATCAGTTATCAGTTATCAATTATCAATTAGGAGTTATGAGTGAGGAGTTAGAAGTTATTTATTCTTCCCCTTGTCTCCTTGTCTCCTTGTCTCCCTATCTTCCCATGCCCAATTCCCAATTACCTATTACCAATTACCCATTACCATCCCCAATCATTTCATCAAATAAGAAATATAAGTAGATAACAATTTTGCATCTATCGCCGGACAGATAATCGATGTATCGGCAAGTCCACTGAAAGTATTATGAGCATCAAACTGTAAAGGCTTTGACTCGGTTGTACTATTGCTGGAATTGGCAGAAAATAAAGAAGCAATAGCATACAAAGGATGATTGGGAGAGTTTTTAATAATTTTCAGTAATTTTTCTCGCCATTGTTGGTAAGGAAGTCTTTCGACGGGATAACCCATTGAATCAAGTTGTTTGAATAATACTTCTACCGAAACTGGTTGGGGATGTACTAAATGGAAAACTTTTCCCCAAGATTCTGACTGTTTTGATAAATGAATTATTGCCTGACTTACATAGTCTACTGGCATGATATCCAACATCATATTGCCAATTGGGGCGCTTCCTAGCTGCACGCAACCCTGAATCATTTTGTAGAGAAAATCGTTTCTGTTAAAAACTCCGGTTTGGCTGTCTCCGCTGACTGCTCCGACACGATATATTGAAACTGGAAGATTTCTTTGACGGGCGATCGCCATTAATTTTTCTGCTACCCATTTACTTTGAGCGTAACCACCAGCAGGGGTACGGTTTACGTCAAGGGGTTCGTTTTCGTGAATAATTTGGTTTGTACCAGCAAATACGCTGATGGTTGAAATAAAGTGTACGGGTTTGACTTTGTTTTTACAAGCTAATCGCAAAACTTCTTGAGTTCCCAATACGTTAGTCGCTTTTAGTAATGAGTAGGGGGAGGTATGATGAACCCATGCACCGTTATGGTAAATAGTGTCAATTTCAGTAGAAAGTTGTTGAAACTGGCTTTGAGAAAGTCCTAATAATGGTTGAGATAAATCTCCGACAATAGGAATAATCCGGTTGCTAAATGATTCTTGCCATTGTTGGTAAAGATTATAGGATTTTGATACCTTTTTAATTTTATCTCTTGCCAATTCAGTATTTTTAGCTCGGATAAGACAGTGAATTTTAGCTTTAGTTGCTTGTAAAAGTTCGTGGAGAAGAAAAGCACCAACGAAACCCGTTGCTCCTGTAAGAAGAATGTTATCTAGAATAACTTGAGAAGGTATTGCATTTTCAGGTTGAATTGTTTCATCTAAAACAGCTTCCGCTTCTAAATCGAGTTTGCTATGATTAGCTCTCTCGTGCAAATATTGCACAATTTCTGGTTTACGCTGTTTTATCTCAGTTTTAATTTCGGCAGTTAAGCCACCTTTGGGAGCATTACACTTAAGTTTTGGTTCTCCTAAAGTATCTTGATTGTCTTCTACCCAGAGTTTGATATCTTTATTAGAAAGCTCTTTAAGAAACTCGTTAATTGACTTAGTTTCTTTCTGTACCGATACACTTGAATTTACTTGATTATTATAACTCCTCGTTCGCTTTATTTCTTTGCGTCCTTTGTGTCCTCTGCGGTTAGTTTCTCCTAAAATAATTTCCTTACAACCATACAAGCGCTCGCTGTAAATACCATCTTGCTTGCATTGCTCAACTAACTTATTAGACTCAAGAATCGGACGAGAATCATCTGTATAATTAATTGATGTAATATAAGTCAACCAAGGCTCTTGTCCCATCGCATAAACATAAACCTGTTGCGGATGAAATTGATTGACTAAATTAAAGGCTTTTTGAGCATCAGAACCATCTAATCTTCGCGTCTGCGCCATTTTTCTAGGAACAGATTGCGTCAACAAAGAACCATAAGCCCATGTATAAGGAGCGCCATCGCATTCCATACCAATAAACATGACATCTAAATCGCCCAAAAGACTATGTAAATTGCTATATAAAGCAGGTTCTATATTATTAGAATCAGCCGCACATAATATTTTTCTACCTTTAATATTGAACCAATAAGCAGCTTTTGTAGCAATATTTAAGTCGCCATGTTCGCCAAGTACGGGCAATGCTATGATAAATCCGTCTTTTATTTCTATAGTCTCTAAATCATCAATTTCTTTGACATTATTAAAGCCAATTGCTGATAAAATTAACTTCAAAGAAGGGTCAATCAAAGCACCTTTATTACCCTTCGGTACTACAACATTACGGATTTTATGCCGTAACTGTAGCAAAGTTTCCAACATTACATGGTCTTGGTGATTATGAGTAATTACAGCATAGTCAATTACTTCCGGTAAATCCGCATAGGTATAGCGAGGAATTCCAGCACGATGTTGATAACTAATTAGCGGGTCGCATAGTATAGTAGTATCTTGAGTTTCTATCAAAACACAAGCATGACCGAAGTAACGAACCCTAACATCATCACCTTGATAATTATTTGATTCAGGAGGTTTTTCGGTTGTAAATAAAGAAGAAAATACAGCTTCTTGATGATTTTTTATATCGAAAATTTCTTTGATTTCATGATAAGAATCTCCTTGATAACGCATCCGAAACAATCTATCCCAAGCAGGATGATTAAATTTAAAATTGAGATGCAGCGTATGATTATCTGGTAAACGAGGGGTACTTAAAACAAAAGAGCGAGAATCTTCATCGGTCAGAGATAAAGCAATAGATTGACAAGCAGTTTGATAATTTGAATTACGATATAAAAGACCTTCAATCAAACGAATTGCGGGATGATTGTTAGCATCATAAACAAGTTCTATATAACCCTTCAATTCTTCAGGAACTTGTTCGTATAAAGGCTCTAAAGAATATCCAGTTGCTTGCTCGCGTAAAATATTTTCTAAATCGTGAATTGCCGTACTTAACTTGATTAAATTAGCTTGTTCTGCCTTAGTTTTTGCCAATAAATCCTTAATTTCACCAACTTTATCAACATCATAATTAATAAAAGGTCCTCCCATCATCGCCGGATTTTGCAAAGCTGATTTATGCACTTGCGGAGCTTCGATAAAAGACTCCATAATTTTGATATGGGAATGTGTGATGTACATTGCCGCAGTTGCAGGTGGTACAAGGTATGACCAAGCATACCACTGGTTAATTAAAGGTTCGGCGATCGCGTTTGGTTTTAGATAAACTATATTATTGGGCATGGGGCATGGGGCATTGGGCATTGTTAACTGATTTTAAATTCCATCTCCTTTCTTTCCTCTCCGCGTTCCTCCGCGAAAACCTCCGCGCTCCTTTGCGTTTAAAACTCCATCTCCTCTCTCTCCCCCTCAACATCACTCACAGAAACTTGAGTCAGCAAATTGATATCTATCCGCTCTGCTAATTCAGCAACAGTAGGAGCTTCAAACAAATCAATTACAGTGATTTCAACATCAAATATCTTCAGCAACTGACCAATTAACTTGGTTGCTAATAAAGAATGTCCTCCTAATTCAAAGAAGTCATCTTCTACCCCTACTGTTTCTAGCTCAAGCACGCTGGTAAATATGTTAACTAACTTTTCTTCAGTCGGTGTCCGGGGTGCTACAAATGTTGATTCAGCGTTACCAAACCAATCGGGAACAGGAAGGGATTTTGTATTAACTTTACCGTTGGGTGTGAGTGGTAAAGCATCTAGCATCACAAACGTAGCAGGAATCATGTAGTCTGCTAATTTTTCTTTTAACACACGACGTAATTCTGAAGATGTAGGAATTGTGGTTTTGCTTTCGGGAACGATATAAGCGACTAAGCGTTTGTCACCGGGGTTATCTTCTCGAACTATGATAAGGCTGGCTTGGATACCGGGATATTGATTTAGTAAAGCTTCGATTTCCCCGATTTCAATCCGAAAACCGCGAATTTTTACTTGATTATCGATTCGACCAAATAATTTAATGCTACCGTCTGGGAGATAACAGGCTAAGTCTCCGGTTTTGTATAACCTCACCCCCATCCCCTCTCCTTGTAAAGGAGAAGGGTGTCCGAATTTCCCCTCTCCTTGATAAGGAGAGGGGTGTCCGCAAGGACGGGGTGAGGTTTTATCATTAAACGGATTAGGTATAAATTTTTCGGCTGTCAAATCTGGTCGATTCAAGTAACCTCGCGCTAAACCGACACCTGCGATGTGGAGTTCGCCAAGTACCCCGACTGGTAAGGGTTGTAGATTATTATCTAATATATAAAGTTGTTTGTTGGTACTCGAACGCAATACGGGTAAAATCGGATTTCCGTTGCCACACTCTACCATGCTGGCGTTGACGGTAACTTCTGTCGGGCCGTAAGCGTTAATAAATTTTCGTTTTTGCGACCATTTTGTTATTAACTCGGGGGATGGTGCTTCACCTCCAACTAATACCATTTTCAGGGCTGGTAATTCTTCAACGGGTAAAGCTGATAATGCTGAAGGTGTAATGGTGATGTGAGTAACTTGTTTTTCTCGCAACAGTTTTAGTAAGGGAAGTCCGGGAATTACATCTTCTAAGGATGCAAGACAAAGTTTAGCACCACTAGCTAATGCCATAATGATTTCTGGAATTGAAGCATCGAAACTAAATGAGAAGAATTGCAGTATACAGCTATCGGAATCAACATCACAAACGCGGATTTTATCTTCTGTTAAATTAGTTAATCCCCGATGAGGAATAAGTACACCTTTGGGTTTTCCTGTCGAACCGGAGGTATAGATTAGATATGCGAGATTGTCGGTTGTGACTCCGCTTTGAGGATTTTGATAATCTGAACTACTATTATTATCTTCCCAAAAACTATCAAGATTAATTAATATTTTCTGCATTTCTATCGGAATTATTCCGAATTCCTCTTCTTCCCTCTTCCTCAGCGTCCTCTGCGACTCTGCGGTTTTTTTATCTTTCCCAAGTTTGCTAGAGGGGGAATTAGTTGTAATCTGTTCGGCTACATCAGTAGTTTTCCCATGAGTCAATAATAAAGATATTTGAGCATCTTCGACCATAAATGCTAATCTTTCTATAGGATATGCCGGATCGAGAGGAACATATGCACCACCGGCTTTGTGTATTGCAAGCATGGCAATAATAATTGCTGGAGAGCGTTGAATGCAAATCCCGACTCGTACTTCTGGTGATACTCCTAAAGTTTGTAAATAATGAGCGAGTTGATTGCTGCGGTGATTTAATTCTTGATAGGTAAGTTGTTCGTTGTTATAGATTATTGCGATCGCATCACTGTTTTTTTCTACCTGGGCTTCAAATAGTTGATGGAAACATAAATCTTGAGAAAATTCTTTTTGCGTCTGATTCCATTCCACCAAGATTTGCTGCTCTTCGCTGGGAGTTAGTAACGGTAAATCTCCTATACGCTGCGTTGGTTGATTCGCAATACCTTCTAACAACGTGCAGAAATGTCCAACCATCCGCTTAATAGTTGATTCTGCAAATAAATCAAGGTTATATTCAAATCCTCCCACTAATCCATCGGGAGTTTCGTACATATCCAAGCTTAAATCTAATTTGGCGCTAGCATTTACCTGTCCCAAAGAACTTAAAGTTAAACCCGGTATTTCTATTTTCTCTGCTGGTGGATTTTCTAATCTAAATTTGATTTGAAACAAGGGGTTGTAGCTCAAATCTCGTTCTGGATGCAATTCTTCTACTAACTTCTCAAATGGTAAGTCTTGATGGTCGTAAGCACCCCAAGTTACTTGACGCACCCGCTGTAATACCTCTTGAAATGTCGGATTTCCATTTAAGTCAGTCCGTAACACCAAAGTATTAACAAAAAAGCCAATTAACCCTTCTAATTCAGCCCGATTCCGATTAGCGATGGGAGAAACCAACGATAATATCTGCTTGTCCGGTGTAGCGATAGAGCAGAACTTTGAATGCAGCCAGCAGAGTCATAAATAAGGTTGCTCCCTCAGAAGAAGCAATGCTTTTTAATTTATTGCTGAGTTCCGATGAAAGCTTAAACGAAACCGTATCACCTCGAAAACTTTGGACTCTAGAACGAGGAAAATCTGTAGGTAATTGAATTACTGGTAAAGTACCTCCTAGCTGTTGCTTCCAGTAGCCAAGCTGCGTTGCTAATACTTCCCCCTGCAACCATTGACGCTGCCAAACTGCAAAATCAGCATATTGAATTGATAATGGTTCTAAAGGAGACGAAATGCCCTGAGATAAAGCTGCATATAAAGTTGCAATTTCCTTTACTAAAACTTCCATTGACCAGCCATCAGAAATGATATGATGCATGGTTAGAAGTATAACTTTTTCAGTTGCTCCGAGTTCTAATAAAGTGACTCGTAAAAGCAAATCTTGTTCTAAATCAAAGGGTTTTTGAGCTTCCGCGATCGCAATTTGCTTAACTTTGATTTCTTGTTCTGCTTTTGGTATAAGTTGAAGATTAATTGGGTGTATAACTAATTCTTTATTCGGAGCAATAACTTGAATTAATTCTTCGTCAATAGTTTTAAAATTAGTGCGGAGAATTTCATGACGTTGAATAATTGTATTAAGAACTTGTTGTAAAACTTCAACGTTTAATTCACCAGTAAGACGAACTGCTGTAGGAATATGATATACAGAACTACCTGGTTGCAGTTGTTCGAGAAACCATAGTCTTTGTTGAGCAAAAGATAAAGGTAATTTATTATTTCGTGAGGTAGTTGGGATGGAAGTAACTTTTTGATTAACTAAATTTGCTTGTTTTAGAAAAGCGATAATTTCGGGTTTACGGGTTTGTAATTGAGCGGTAACTTCTGGTGTAAGAATGTCATCGGGAGCGCTACAACGTAATTTTGTGTCATCTTCGAGCCATAATTTCACGTCGAAGGTGTGGAGATGGGTGAGAAATTGTTCTATATTCATGAGATTTTTTTATAAACCGCAGAGGGCGCAGAGGGCGCAGAGGAAGAGTTTGTAGAGACGTTATATATAACGTCTCCCAAATTTTACTGAAAAAACAAACCAGTCAACACGAATTATTATTCAATTTTCCAAGCTTTTTCTATCGCAATATATCCTTGAATATCGTACTCTTTTAATTGTTTTCTATTAAAAGGATAAAAATCATTTTCACCAAAGTAAGCTTCTGATAGTTCTGCAAAATACTCGGATTTATTTGTTAAAGCATAAGCATCTTTCGGTTTCTTACCGTGATTTTTAGGTACTTTTTTATATAAACCGGAATTTAGGGCATGATTATAAGCATCAATAATTGGTTGAAAATCTTTACCAATAATTCTATCGTGATAAGCATGAGCTAGTTCGTGTAAGACGTGCCAAGGTTGGGTTTTTGTTCTGGAAATAAAATTGCGGATATTGCTAATTTCGACAGCTTTAGCTTTCTCTGGATTATAACCATGATTTCTCAACCATTTTGCAGAAGGATGGTAAACCATTCCTGAAAAACCCTGAATATCTTTTTCCACCCAGATAGTCACGTTTTTGAGAAATTCATGGTGTTTTCGAGAAACAACACGCTCAACATTTTTTAATTTTATATCGAGTAAAGCAATTGCGTCTTTGGTAATTTGTTTTTCTTCTTTCCAAAGTTTACGATTAATTTTAACTTTCCAGCCTTGAATATTTTTAGTTTCATATTCTGAGTTGCTAAATCCGCAACTGAATAGAAAAATTAAAATTAAAAAGCTGATTGAAGAAAATGCCAGCCAAAAAATCTTCATTTTCTTATCGTCTCAACCAACCATTCAGCGTAAAACGACTAGCTTTAAATTCATTTGAAGAACACGAAATCGGTAAAACTTCATGTTTACAGCGGCTGTTGAAGAAAATAATACTATTATTACGAGGTTCTATGACTTGACTATTTTCTTTTTGAATCACCTTTTTACCCTGCACTTCTGTATCATATATTTTTAATTCACCACCCGTAAATTGTTTCGGCTCTTGATAAAAATAATAGACATAAGTTAATTCCCTCGTTTTAGTTTTTTCGCTTCCTGCATCGGTATGAGCTTTATAAAAAGCACCATCATTATGAGCCGTCATCTGCATTTCTACATGAGAAACCGAAAACTCTGGATGTTTTAACTGATTTATAAGAGATGGAAATGTTTCTAAAAGTTTACTTTTTATTAAATAATAAACTTCTGAAAACTCCTTTCCTGGTAAAATCAATGATTGACGATAATTTTCGGTATTAGTAACGGTTCTAGAATCTTGGAATTTTGATTCTTTTTTAAAGGCTGTATCTATAACTTTTTGATATTCTTCTTCAGGTAAAAAGTTGTCTATTTGTAAATAAGTAGCTGGGAAAAGTTTATATTCTATCTGAGATGTATTTCCATTATTTATGGGAAATCTGGCAATTTTTGCTGGTTCGGAATTTTTTACCGTAAGTGGTAATTTATTATTTTTGGTTTCGGTTACTTTTACTTGCTCGCTTTTATCTGAATAATTAGCAATTTGTAAAATTTTTAAAGCAATTTCTGCTCTTTCTGACGGAGAAATTTTTGTATCGTCAAGAATTTTTTCTAAGGTTTGTTGAGATTTGATAGCCAGAGAATTAATTATATTAGATATTTCTGCGTTCTTAAATTCGGTTTCTGCTTGGTTATGACTCTGTTTGTTGTTTAACATTATTAATAATAATTCTTGATTATTTTACATAATATTACAATTCAATTTCTTTACGCCCTGTGGTTGGGGTGTTGGGGTTTTTCATTGATTGTATGGTGATTTGTAAGGCTTGGATATGTTCGGCGATCGCCACAATTGTCGGTTTCTCAAAAATGCTTCTCAACGGTAAATCTAGCTCAAAGGTTTGCCGTAAACGGGAGTTTATCCGAGTCGCTAAAAGCGAGTTACCACCTAAATCAAAGAAGTTATCGTAAATTCCAACTTGCTCTAGTTTTAAAACTTCCTTCCAGATGGTAGCAATGGCTTCTTCGCTAGAGTTACGCGGTGGCACCCTGTGGAGTAATTTTACACCTATTTCATCCACTGCGAGCAAAGAACGTCTATCGATTTTACCGTTGGATGTCAGTGGTATGGATTCCAAAATTACAAATGCAGAAGGTACCATATAACTAGGTAACTTTGCTTCTAAGAAAGAGCGCAAAAAAGTTTTTAGTTCATCCGTTGCATCCGTTGCTGTTTCTGCTTGAATAGGAACAACATAAGCAACAAGACGTGAATTATTGTTTTGATTTTGGCTTTGATATTCTTTCGCAATAACTACAGCAGTTTTAACTTCCGGGTGTTGCAACAATACAGCTTCAATTTCCCCTAGCTCAATCCGGAAACCGCGAATCTTCACCTGATAGTCAATCCTTCCTAGAAATTCTATGTTCCCATCGGGTAAATAACGTGCTTTATCTCCGGTTTTATAAAGAGCGGAGGGGGCAGAGGGGGTAGAGGGGGTAGAGGGGGTAGAAAATGGATTTGGTATAAATCTTTCTGCGGTTAAATCGGGACGCTTAAGATACCCGCGTGCTAAACCATCACCCCCGATGTATAATTCTCCCGCGACTCCAATGGGAACCTGACGCAGGTGAGAATCGAGAATGTAAATTTGGGTATTGTGGATGGGAGTACCAATGGGGAGAGTGTGAGAGGGGGAAGAGGGGGAAGAGGGGGAAGAGGGGGAAGAGGGGGAAGAGGGGGAAGAGGGGGAAGAGGGGGAAGAGGGGGAAGAGGGGGAAGAGGGGGAAGAGGGGGAAGTAATTTCTTTTTCAACCTTCAATTCTCCTTGTCCCTTTGTCTCCTTGTCCCCTTGTCGTCTTCCAATTCCCCATGCCGTCACATCAATTGCGGCTTCTGTGGGGCCGTAAAGGTTATGTAGTTGAGCATCAAGACGATTAAAGAAACGGTTTTGTAATTCAATTGTCAATGCTTCACCGCTACAAATAACCTGCTTAAGAGATTTACACGATTCTAATTGTGGCTCTTCCAGAAAAGCTCCGAGCATAGAAGGAACAAAATGCACTGTGGTAATTTGTTGCTCTTTAATTAAATTTACTAAATATCCACTGTCTTTGTGTCCTCCCGGTTTGGCTATTATTAAAGTTGAACCAAATAATAATGTCCAGAAAAATTCCCAAACCGAAACGTCAAAACTAAAAGGTGTTTTTTGCAAAACTCGGTCATCGGCTGTGAGTTGATAGGTTTGCTGCATCCACCACAGCCGATTTACTAAGCCGCGATGGGTGTTGATTACTCCTTTTGGTTTTCCCGTTGAACCTGATGTATAAATTACGTAAATGCTGTTTGCTAAACTTGTGGTATTTACTGAATTAATTTCAGGTAATTGAGCAGCATATGATAGAATTTCTGTAATTTTTTCTTGAGTTAAAACCGTTTTTACTTGAGTTTCTTCCTTTATAAAATCTAATCGTTGTTGGGGATATTCTGGATCGAGGGGGACATAAGCACCACCCGCTTTCAAGATAGCAAGGATACCAATTACCATTTCTAAAGAGCGCTCTAAACTGATACCAACTAAAACTTCTGGTTTTACTCCGATGCTTCGTAGATAATGCGCTAATTGATTGGCTTTAGTATTAAGCTCTTGATAGGTAAGCTTTTCATCCTCAAAAATTACCGCAGTTGCATTCTTATTACGCTCAACTTGTGCTGCAAATAATTCGTGGATGCATTGCTGCGGATATTCAGCTTCAGTTGAATTCCACTCTGCTAATAACTGCTGTTGTGCATCTGTGAATACGGGCAATTCTATCAAAGATTGTTGGGGATTATTCGCAATATTTTCTAAAAGAGTATAGAAACTCACGAATAAATTAGTAATTGTTAAATCATCGAAGCGTTGTGAATCATATTTAATTTTAAAATTAAGTTCATTCGCTGCTGAAACCAGCATTGTCAAAGGAAAACTTGTCCATTCTAAGGAATTTACTTTTTCAATTTTTAGTTCATTTTGAGACTTTAATAATGAAGCATCAACTGGATAATTTTCAAATACTAAAATATGCTCAAACAGCGTTGAACCTCGGGGAATTTCGCTCCAGCTTTGAATTTCTAATAAGGGACTATATTCGTACTGTAATGCTTCTATTTGTTGAGTTTGCAGTTGTTGTAACCAGGTAATTAATGATGCTTGGGGGTCAATTTGTACTCGTACTGGTAGAGTATTGATAAATAATCCTACCATTGCTTCAGACCCAGAAAGTGTAGCCGGACGACCGGAACTTGTAGCACCAAAAACGATATCATCTTGATTGCAATACCGACTCAAAAGAATAGCAAAAGCCCCTTGAATCAAAGTGTTGAGAGTAAATTGATGGTTTTTGGCTAAATTTTTGAGAGTAGTAGTGATGCTTGCTGGTAAAGAGATTTCCTTTTCAGTCCAATTAGTTTTTGTCGAATTTGACGACGATTGTTTAACTTGCACCATATTTGGTGTAGTAAATCCCTGAAGTTGAGTTTTCCAAAATGTCTTTGCTGCTGATAAATCTTGCTGTCCCAACCAAGCAATATATTCAGCATAAGGACGACTATTATAAATTGGTAAATCTGCACCGTTGTGAAATACTTGATATAGCCCAAAAACTTCTTTGAGAACTAATCCTGCTGACCAACCATCGATAATTAAATGGTGTTGCGTCCAAACAAATTGATAGCGAGTTTCTGTTAGTTGAATTAAATTTATACGGAATAAAGGCGGAATTTTGAGGTCAAATCTCTGCTTTCTATCCTCTTCCAGAAAATCCTCTAACTTTTGCTGTTGTTCTGATATTGAAAATTCTCGCCAATCCTGCTGTTGCCAAGGTAATTCTAAAACTTTATATACTACCTGAAAAGCTTCGTCTCTTTTTTCCCAACGAAAAGCCGTGCGTAATATAGAATGTCGTCTAAATACTTCTGACCAAGCTTTTTGAAAAGCAATTACATCTGTTAACCCATCAACAGTAATACAAACCTGCGGTACATAAGCACCAGCTTCCGGCGCAAGCAAGCTGTGAAATAGTATACCTTGCTGCATCGGTGAAAGGGGATATATATTTTCAATATTTTTTTGTTTATTCATTTTAAATAAGGGAATAGGGAATAGGGAATAGGGAATAATAATAAATAAAGCTTAAAGGTCAAAGGTAAAGAGTTAGGAGTTAGGAGTTAGGAGTTAGGAATTATCTTCCCCTTGTCTTCTTATCTTCCCATGCCCCATTCCCTCTTCTACAAATCCTCCAAAATATCATCCAATTCATCTTGACTCAACTGCATTTGCGAAAAGTCGGAAGGTGTATATCCCCCAATTTCATTACTACAAATTTGAATCAGATTTCGCAAAGCCATCATATACTCTTCCGTAACATTAATAATCGAGCTTCGACGATGAACTGCTGTGGAATAAATCCAGTCAATCCGTAATTGACCTGCGCTAATTATCCCATTAATTTCTAGTAAAATATCTCGATTCCCGCGTTTGCTACGAGCTGCACCTGTAGATTCTTTTGCAGGTTTTACAAAAGTTGATTCTGCGAAAACTCCATCAACTTGACCTAAATAATTAAATCGGATTTGTGGAGAAATTGCGCTCAGTTGCGTTTGTATTTCTTGATTACCCAAATATCGCAAAATACCGTAATCAATTCCTCGGTTGGGAATTTGGCGTAGTTGTTCTTTAATATTTTTAAGATTAGAGATTGCATCTTTTGTTTCACGCAAATCCAGCCAAACTGGAAACATTGTAGTAAACCAACCTACGGTACGAGATATATCGACTTCGTTAAATAAATCTTCTCTTCCGTGTGCTTCTAAATCAATTAATAAACGTTTTTCACCCGTCCACTTTTCAAAGGTTTGTATTAGTGCTGTTAACAATACATCATTAATTTGGGTTTGGTATGCTGCGGGTACTTGCTGTAATAAAGCTTGTGTTTCTTCTACGCTAAAAGTAATTGAAACTGTATCTGTAGTCTCAACAGTATTATTTCCTTGGGGATAATCTATTGGTAAGGAAATTTCTGGAATTGGACAGATACTTTGCCAGTATTCTATTATTTGTTCCGGTATTTGTAGAGCATAATTATGTAGAGATTGAGCATAGTCTTTAAAAGATGTAGTTTTCGGTGGTAGTTGGATTTGTTGATTTGAATTTAAACCAGAACTTAATTGTTCAAAAGCTGTTTGTAAATCAGATAAAAGAATTCGCCAAGATATTCCATCGATAACTAAATGGTGAATTACAAACAGCAAGCGATTGGAATTATTCTTATCTAATTTAAAAAATGCTACACGAACTAATTCAGTTGCAAGATTAAGGCTGGTTTGTAATTGGGTTGCTGTTTTAGTTATTGTTGATTGTTGCTGTTCTTCATTTAAAGCTGATAAATCAAATTGCAATAACGGAGTTTGTTTATTTATATAATTATCTACATCGGCATTAATTTCTTTTAACCCAGATTCTGTATTCTGAAACTGCAAACGCAATGCGTCATGATGTGTTAAAAGTTTCTGTATACTTTGCTCAATCCATGCAAACGGAATTGATTTATCCACTTCAAGCATTATTGATTGATTCCAGTGATAGGAATCCGCAAGATTTTGAGCAAAAAACCAATTTTGAATCGGTGTTAACGGTACAATTCCCGTAACCTTTCCTTGCTCTGCATTTACAGAAACAGTATCGGCAACTGCTGCTAACTCCGCAATAGTTTGATGTTGAAACAATTGCTTGGGTAAGAAACGCAAACCAGCTTGACTAGCTTTAGCAATTACTTGTATTGCTAAAATTGAATCACCACCCAACTCAAAGAAATTATCGTGAATTCCTACCGATTCAATACCAAGTAACTGACTCCAAATTTTTACTAGTAGTTGTTCTTGTCTCGTTCTTGGTTTTGCATTATTCTTATTATCTTGATGCTGATTTTTTAATTTATTTTGATAATTATCTGGTTCCGGAAGAGCGCGACGATTAATTTTACCATTGGGAGTTAATGGCATTTCTGGCAACATCATAAAGATAGCCGGAATCATGTAATCGGGAAGTTTGTTTTGGATAAATTGTCGTAATTGAGTTGAAAAATTATCTTGATTGACTGAATTTTTTAAAACAAAATAAGCAACTAAACGTTTATTTCCCGATTTATCTTCCCAAACTTTAGTAACAGCTTGATGAATTTCCGGATGTTGACTCAAAGCGCTTTCAACTTCTCCTAATTCAATCCGGAAACCGCGAAGTTTAACTTGATTATCAAAGCGTCCAAGGTATTCAATCTTGCCATCAGGTAAGTAACGTGCTTTATCGCCGGTTTTGTATAGTTTGGTAATGGGTAATGGGTAATTGGTAATGGGTAATTGGGCTTTCTTCTCTCTTCCTTCTTCCTCAGCGCTCTCTGCGTCTCTGCGGTTTTTTAATCCATCACCTTTCGCAGAAACATAATTAAACGGATTAGGAATTAATTTTTCTGCGGTTAATTCTGATTTATTGAGATATCCGCGCATTAAACCATCACCCCCAAGGTACAATTCACCGGGAATACCTACAGGAACTAGTTGTAAATAACTATCAAGAATGTAGGTTTGGGTATTGGCGATCGCACTTCCGATGGGAGGAGATTGGTAATTGGTAATTGATAATTGGTAATTGATAATTGATTCTTGTCCCCCAACTAAAGCATATGTCGAATACGTCGTATCTTCACTCGGCCCGTAAAGGTTATAAATATTTTGAATCTGAGGATGTTGTTCAAGCTGCTCTACTAAACTTTGTTGTAAAGCTTCTCCGGCTAAATTAATTGTATTAACTGAATTGGGAATGGCTTTTAGTTGGGATAATTGCGCGATCGCACTTGGCACTGTATTAATTAAAGTAACCGAATCTGCTGTATTCAGGTAGGGAAGTTGTAAAGCATTTTCTGCGATAATTACTTTTCCACCCCAAGATAAAGGTACAAATAATTCAAACACAGATAAATCAAAACAAATGGAAGTTGATGCGAGTACTCCTGAAAGTTGTGTATTGTTGAAGACATCCCGCGACCAGTGAATCAAGGTTGTAGCGCTACGATGGGTAATTGCGACACCTTTGGGTTTTCCAGTGGAGCCTGATGTGTAGATGATATAAGCAAGGTTTTGGGGGGTCTACTTTTACATTAATATTGGCTGTGCTTTCTTGATTTATTTGATTCCAATCTGTTTTGAAATTAATAATATTAAAGAATTCACGATTATAAATTGCAAATTCCGAATTCTGAATTAAAACAGAAACCCCAGCATCTGCGAGCATATACGTTAATCGCTCTTGGGGATATGCTGGATCTAAAGGAACATATGCTGCTCCAGCTTTAAGAATACCTAATAATCCAATCACCATATCTATACCACGTTCGACGCAGATTCCTACTCGCGTTTCTGGTTTTACTCCCAGTTTGATTAAATAGCGAGCGAGTTGATTGGATTTAATATTTAATTCTTGATATGTAAATTGTTGATTCTCATCTACAACTGCAATACTATCGGGGGTTTTCTCAACTTGTGCAGCAAATAACTGATGAATAGTAGTTTGGGGATAACTTGCATGAGTTTGATTCCATTCAACAAGTAATTGCTGCTCTGTAACGGTTAATAAAGGTAATTCATATAGTTTTTGTTCGGGATTTGCAACTATTCCTTCTAACAAAGTTTGCCAGTGTCCAATCATTCGTTCGATGGTGCTAGTTGCGAATAAATCCCGGTTATATTCAAAACTACCAATTAATCCGTTTTCCGTCTCGCTCATAGCAAGGGTTAAATCAAATTTAGCCGTACCACTATCGCTATTAATCGGACTCCAGCTTAAATCTTCCAATGTCAACGTTTGGATCGGAGCATTTTGTAAGAGAAACATTACCTGAAATAAAGGTGTATAACTCAAAGAACGCACTAACTGCAATTCATCTACTAACTGTTCAAAAGGTAAATCTTGATGAGCATAAGCTCCTAATGCTACATCCTTCACCCGTAGCAAAAGTTCCTTAAAGTTGGGATTTCCCGATAAATCGGTGCGGAGAGCAAGTGTATTTGCAAAACAACCAATCAAACCTTCTAATTCACTGCGTTGACGATTGGCGATCGCACTTCCAATTACAATATCTTCACTGCCACTATAGCGATATAGTAAAGTTTTAAATGCAGCTAATAACGTCATAAATAGCGTGCATCCCGACTTCTGACTCAACTGTTTTAAAGCTTGGGATAACGACCGAGGTAATTCAAATTTGATACTTCCACCCCGCGCAGTTTGTACAGCAGGACGAGGATAATCTGTGGGTAATCCTAATAACTTGGGAGCATTTTGTAACTGATTCTGCCAGTAATTTAACTGATTTTCTCGGACTTCCTCTTGAAGGTAATTGCTTTGCCAAGCTGCAAAATCCGCGTATTGAATTGGTAATTCATTTAACCTCACCCCGTCTTTACGGACACCCCTCTCCTTGACAAGGAGAGGGGACGGGGGTGAGGTTTCCTCTTGATATATAAGAGCAACTTCTTTTACTAATACTCCCATTGACCAACCATCTGCAACAATATGATGCAAAGTTATTAATATTACATGATTTTGGGAGTTTAGACGTAGTAATTTAACTCTTAATAAAGGAGGTTGATCGAGTTGAAAAGGTTGTTGTGCTTCTTGTTGTGCAATTTTTTCAACCTGTTCTTTTTGCACTATTTCTGTTAAATGACTTAAATCAATTACTTTTAAATTAAATTCATTTATAGATGATAATTGAGCGACGGGTTTTCCTTCAACAGTGAGAAAAGCAGTACGTAAAACTTCGTGACGATTGAGAATTTCTTGAAAACTGCGCTCCAATCTGAAAATATCAAGTTCACCGTTAATTTGTATCGCAGCAGGAATATTATAAAAAGGACTTTCCGGTTCGAGTTGAGATAAAAACCACTGACGTTGTTGAGCAAAGGAAATCGGTAACTTATCTTGACGTTCGATTTTTTTAATTTCAGGTTGTGATAATTCCGATTTGCTCGTAGTAATAGCTTTAGCTATTCCTATAACCGTAGGAGTTTCAAACAATTTTCTTAAAGGTAATTCTATCTTAAATACTTCTCGAATCTGAGAAATAGCACGAGTAGCGAGTAGAGAATGTCCTCCTAACTCAAAGAAATTATCATCAACGCTAATTTTTTCAACTTCGAGAATATCCGACCAAATATTTACTAAAAGTTCTTCAATTGGATTACCAGGAGCAACAAAATTTTGTGATTGGATATGAATTTGTTCTGGATTCGGTAAAGCTTTTCTATCAACTTTACGATTTGGGGTGAGGGGAAATTCTTCTAACACCATATAGTTAGAAGGAATCATATAACCAGGTAACTTACCTTGCAAAAATTGCCGTAATTCGCTTTGTGATATTTCTGATGATGGTATTACATAAGCAATTAATTTTTCATCATCTTGATTTTGATATAACGTCACCACCGCTTGTTTCACATTGGGATGCTGTATTAAAACGGATTCAATTTCTCCCAACTCAATCCGAAAACCACGCAATTTAACTTGATAATCAATTCTACCTAAATATTCTAAATTTCCTTCAGGTAAATAGCGTACTAAGTCTCCAGTTTTGTATAACCTCACCCCGTCCTCTCGGACACCCTTCTCCTTACTAAGGAGAGGGGAAAGGGGTGAGGTTTTTTCCAAAAACGGATTCTTGATAAATTTTTCCGCTGTTAATTCTGGCTTATTTAAATAACCCTTTGCTAATCCCGCACCACCAATATATAACTGTCCTGGAACACCAATCGGAACGGGTTGTAAATAATCGTTTAAAACGTAAAATTGGGTATTATTAATTGGTTTACCAATAAAAACAGATGCAGGGACATTCTGGGAGACGTTATGTATAACGTCTCTACACTGTGCTACAGATGACCAAATAGTTGCTTCCGTAGGACCATATAAATTCCATACTTCTTTGCTACGTTCTAATAATTCTTCTGCTATTTTTATATCTAAAGCTTCCCCACCACAAAGCACTTTTAATTGCTGATTACCCTTCCATCCTGCTGTTAACAATAATCTCCAAGTCGCAGGAGTAGCTTGCATTATTGTTACTTGATTATCTGCTAAACTTTGCTTTAAAAGTCTTGCATCAGTTGTAGTTTCTCTGCTAGCAATTATTAAACGCGAACCTGTAATTAAAGGTAAATATAATTCTAATCCAGCAATATCAAAAGATAACGTTGTCACCGATAGTAAAATATCATTTGATGTAATTCCTGGTTGCTGCTGCATTGATTCGAGACAGTTAACTAAAGCGGAATGCAAAATTTCCACACCTTTTGGTTTACCCGTGGAACCGGAAGTGTAGATAATATAAGCTAAATGTTCGGGGGTTGTTTGAATTGCTAGATTTTCAGAAGGTTGTTTTTCAATAAATTCCCAATCGTTATCAAAATTAATAACCTCACCCCGATAAAGCTGCGCTTTATCACCCCTCTCCTTGTCAAGGAGAGGGGTTGTAGATTCTTCTCCTGTTCCCCTCTCCTTAATAAGGAGAGGGGCTAGGGGTGAGGTTCGAGATTCTGTGACTAAAAAACCCACCCCCGAATCTTCCAACATAAACCTCAAACGTTCTTCGGGAAAAGCTGGATCTAAAGGAATATAAGTCCCACCCGCTTTCAAAATACCCAATAAACCCACAAGCATTTTTTCAGAACGTTCCAAACAAATCCCTACTTTCGTTTCCCTTCTCACACCAACGGATTTTAAATAATGAGCAAGTTGATTTGCTTTTTGGTTTAATTCTTTATATGTAAACTGTTGCAATTCAAATACAACCGCAATTTTATCTGGTGTTTTCTGTGCTTGTGCTTCAAATAGTTGATGAATACAAAGCTTTGAATAATCACAACTTGTATTGTTCCATTCAAGCAGTAACTGCTGTTGTTCAAGGGGTGTTAATAAAGGTAGTTCGCAAATATTTTGTTCTGGATTCGCGACAATTGCTGTTAACAAAGTTTCAAAATGACCGATAATTCTTTTAATCGTCTCTACAGCAAATAAATCGGTGTTGTATTCAAAAATTCCTGTCAAACCTGAAGCTGTTTCATACATATCTAGACTCAAATCAAATCTGGATGTTTCATGTTCTGGTTCGAGATATTTTAATGATAATCCAGATAAATCTATTGTTTGTGTGGGTGTGTTGTGAAGAATGAACATTACCTGAAACAATGGATTATAACTAAGATTTCTTTCTGGTTGTAGCTGCTCTACTAAATACTCGTAGGGTAATTCCTGATTTGCGTATGCGTTTAAGGTAACGTCTCGAACTTGTTGGAGGAAATTAGTAAAGCTAGGATTATCTGATAAATTGGTACGGAAAATCAGGTTATTAACAAATAATCCGATTAAATTGCTTATTTCAGCGCGATTTTCTCGATTTGTAATTGTAGAACCAATCAGTATATCTTCTTGATTGCTATAGCGATAAAGTAATACTTTAAACACTGCAAGCAATGTCATGAATAGTGTAGTATTTTGTGATTGACTAAGCTTTTTGAGAGCATTTGATAAGTCTTGGGAAAGCAAAAAAGATGCTCTAGCACCCTGAAATCTTTGTACGGGGGGACGGGGATAGTCGGTAGGTAAATTTAATAAAGGAGGATAATGCGCTAAATTTTTCTGCCAGTATTCTAATTGAGTAGCGCGTTTTTCACTTTTCAACCATTCTTGTTCCCAAGTCGCATAATCACCATATTGAACGGGTAATTCTGTTAGTTTTGCTGTTTCTCCTTTGGCTAAGGATTGATAACTAATTGCTAATTCTCGGATTAATAATCGCATCGAATAATAATCTGAGATGATGTGATGCATTGTAAATAACAACACATTTTCTTCGGAATTCAATTTAATTAATTTTGCTCGGAATAAAGGAGCTTGAGATAAATCAAATGGTTGTGTAGCTGTTTCTTTAATTTGCTGCTTTACTTCTTTTTCTTGCTGCTCGGTTGGTAATACTTGTAAGTCAATTAAAGGAAATTGTAAATTTAATTTATGACAAAATTGCTGTATCGGTTCGTCTTTTACTACCGTAAAACTAGAGCGTAATACTTCATGACGCTGAATTATTTGATTGAGACTTTTTTGTAAAGCAATAATATTAAGAGAACCAGTTAAACATAAAGCTGCGGGAATATTGTATGCTGATAATTCTGGTTGGAGCTTATCGAGAAACCATAGCCTTTTTTGAGCAAAAGATAGGGGAAAGTTTTGAGGTTTGTTGGCTTTTTGTTGGAGAAGTTTGGCTAGTAGTTGACGCTTTTGTTCTGGAGAGAGGTTTTCTAAAGATTTAGACATTTTTTAATTTTTTAATAATTATAAGCATATTTTTTAACGCAATATTGTAGGTTGGGTTAGGCACATTTATAGTTATAGTTTTTTACGAAAATTTATATTTGTGCCGTAACCCAACATCTTTTATTTATAGATTATCGTGTTGGGTTACGACAGGATTGTTACAAATTTTCGTTACATATTTAAATGCTTTTCCTGTCTAACCCAACCTACAAACTACAAACTATTCCCTATTCCTCCATCATCTGTTTTAATAATGCATCAACATCTTCTTCTGAAATTTCTTCGAGGTTTTCTAATATCTCTTTATTGTTATTTCGTTCAACTTTTTTAATTGTTTCTACATTCTTTAAAGTTTGTTTTGGTTGCTGTTCAATTACTTGCGCTTGCTCTAAAATTGTGGGAGCTTCAAAGAAGTGACGGATTGTAATTTCTACTTGAAAGGTTTGTCGCATTTGGGTAATTACTTGAGTTGCTGATAAGGAATTACCACCCAACTCGAAGAAATTATCATGAATTCCGATTTGTTCGAGCTTAAGAGCATTTTGCCAAATTTGTGCGATCGCCTTTTCTAATTCCGTCTTAGCTGCTACATATTCTACATTTATTTGTCCGTGTAATTGCGGTTTTGGTAAGGCTTTACGGTCGATTTTACCATTGCTTGTTAATGGTAATGTATCTAATAGCATATAGTGAGATGGCACCATATAATCGGGAAGTTTTTGTTGGATATATTGACGCAATCTTTCCGATATTGACATTGACTGTTGGGGTTCGGATGACATCCATTTTTGCGTCCAAGTTGGGTCAATTTTTCCACCAACAAAGCTATGTAATAAAATTTGACTGGATTCTAAATTAAACCATTCTCGTATACTTTCAAATTCTAATACTCCGATGGGACATAAACCAATATCAAAATCTGGTGCTGTTTCCATCAATAGTTGACTGATATAACCAGCTTCTAATAAACAAAAATCTCTCGCTTTATCACCATAAACGGGAGTAATTGCTGCTAGTTTCTGCTATTAGGAATAACGAAAAGCCAGATTCTGCAAAAATTTCTTGATTGCTGCTGTAAACCTGATTATCAACAACTGATTCTTGATGGAGTAAAGTTAAATTATGCTTTGCGGGATGATAATAATAAATTCCTGCTTCTAATCCTTCAATGCGGTTATTTTTAACGTGTAAATAAGCTTGTACCGGATAGAGACTACCAGCAGAACCGTAACGATATTTTGGTAGTGGAGAATCCTTTAATTGCATTTGCGCTAAACTACCAATCCACTGACTAAATTGGTTTAAATTAATCGGTTTTTCGAGAAAATGACGGTAACTTTGTCGTCTTAAATAAGCTTGATTTGTATTTTCATCCCGTTCCAGTTGTGGGAGTTCAATAATTTTTTCATCTTCATCTTTACGAATACCAAGTTGCTGTAATTTAAAATCAATTTTTTCTACAGGATTGGGGACAATATAAGCTACTAATTGTTTATTTTCAAAATCACCTATAGCAGTAACAACCGCTTCTTGAATCAAAGGATTTTTGAGCAATACTGTTTCAATTTCCCCTAATTCAATCCGATAACCATTTACTTTTACCTGAAAATCTTCTCTTCCCAAAAATTCGATGCTACCATCTGGGAGATATCTTCCTAAGTCTCCGGTTTTGTAAAGATTGGAGGGGGTAGAGGGGGTAGAGGGGGTAGAAAACGGATTTGAGATAAATTTTTCTGCTGTTAATTCTGGTTGATTTAAATATCCTTGTGCTAATCCAATTCCACCGATATAAAGTTGTCCTGTTACCCAAATCGGACAGGGTTCCATTGCTTTGTTTAATACATAAAACTGTTGATTAGTCAATGGATAACCGTAAGGAATACTCTTCCAACTGGGATTGATTTCTTTGATAGGATAAGCAATCGACCAAATAGAAGCTTCTGTTGCTCCACCCAAACTAATAATTTCTGCATTTGCAAACCTACTCCAAATTCTTTCGGGTAGATTCAAAGGTATCCAATCACCGCTGATCAATACCAAACGTAAGGAATCTGCTTTTTGTTCAACTGATTCTAAATGTTCTACTAATAACTGCATCAAAGCTGGAACAGAATTCCAAATTGTTACTGAATATTCATGTATTAATTTTTCCCAATGTGCGGGGGTCTTTTGCTAAATCCGCATCGGGAATAACTATAGTTGCTCCTGCGGCTAAGGTTCCGAAAATATCATATACAGATAAGTCGAAACTCAAGGAAGATAAGGCTAAAACCGAATCTTTTTCTGTGATTCCAAAGCGTTGATTAATATCCAAAATTGTATTAACCGCACCTTGATGACTAATCATTACACCTTTCGGTAATCCCGTAGAGCCAGAGGTGTAGATTGTGTATGCGAGAGCGGAGGGGGCAGAGGGAGCGGAGGGGGCAGAGGGAGATTTGATTAGAATTCTTGTAATATCATCTTCCCATTCCAAGGTGTTATCTAACCAGGGTTGGGTGACGACGTATTCAATTTGTGCTTGTTGGAGTATTTGCAAGCGTCTTTCTTTGGGTAATTCTGGATCTATGGGAACGTATGCTGCACCTGCTGTTAATATTCCTAAGACTGCTACTATTTGTTCCCAACCTTTGGACATTACAACTGCTATTAGTTGATTTTGTTGTACTCCTAGTTGTTGTAACTCTAGCGCTAGGGTTTTGCTGTAGTTGCTCAATTCTTGATAAGTCAAGCTTTTATTTGAGGTAACTATTGCTTGTTTGTCGGGATTTAGCGCAACTCTATCAAAGAATAATTGGTGTAAAAGCGGTTGTGTATCTACTAAATCAGCTTCTGTAGCGTTTACTTGTGTAAGTGTTTCAAGTTGTGCTGATGGTAATAGTTTTCTGGTAGTATTTTGCCATTCTGCTTCATTCTCTAAACTTTCTAGAAAATTACTATAGCTAGCAAACATATCATTGAGCATTCCATCGGGAAATAGTTCGTCAATGGTATCCCAGTTATAAACTAAGGCTCCGTTAATTTCGGAAACTTGATGATCGAGGTAAACTTGGGATGTTTGACTCACACTGTAGACGACTTCTCCTTCCCAATTCCGATTTCTAGATGATTCTTCGGAATTATTTTGCGTCAGGGTGCTGGTAAATACAACGGGCATTAATGCGCCAGTCATTCGTTGTTTAGTGCGAGCTAATTGCCGTAATACTTCAACTCCACTGACGTAACGGTTATCTAAATCCTCCCATAGTTGCGCTTGAATTTTTTGTGCTACTGTCGCAAATGTATCTTTAGCGCTATTATTTATTTCTAATAATGTTGATGAGGTGAAATCTCCAACTAATTGATTTACTTGGGGATGTAAAGGTTGACGATTGAAAAGGGTTAAATTTAAAGTAAATTGCGGATTATTGCTCCAAAATGTCAAAATTTCCGCAAAAGCTGCCAGCAATAAACCCGAAGGAGTAATATTATTTTGAGTTGCACGCTGTTTGATTTTCCCCCACAATTCTGGGTTTAAGGTATGGGTACGACGAATAAAGCGAGGTTTTTCTATAGCGCTAGGGTTTTTCTGTAGCGGTAGTTGAGGAGAAGCTGGTAAAGTAGCAAGTCGATTTTGCCAATAATTTAGAGATTGTTTATATTTATCGGAATTGCGAAATTCTTTTTCAGCTAAGACGTAATCTCGGAAGGATATTTCTAAAGGTGGAAAATCTCTCCCTAACCCTCTCTTACCAAAAGAGAAAATTGATTTTTGCTGAATTAACATGACTAACTCTAGCGCTAGGATTTGTAAACTCCAAGCATCACCCATCAAGACATCAAAACTAATTAAAAATCTGACTCTCTCATCCGACAACAACACAGCTTGAATATCAAATAAAGGATATTTATCTGTTGATAACACCTGATGAGAAAGCTTATCCCGTAAATTTGTTAATTCCCTATCAATCTCTTCCCGAGATGAACAACGTAAATCGGATATTTTAATCTGATACGGTGGTACTTCCGGTAGAATTCGCTGTTTACCGTCAGATTCCACAATTACCCGCAGCATATCATGACGGTTAATCAACTGCTGCCAAGCTTGCTCAACCTGCTCAACACTTAACCCCACCGTTTCAATTTCTCGATAACCGTGAGTAGAAACATTTCCCAACTCAAAAGCTTGATTTCGTCCAATCCAATAAGCTTGTTGAATGTCAGTTAAGGGAAAAGGTTCGTAACGTTGATTTAAATTTGGTACGAGTTTGGGTAACTGCGAACTTGATGCTACTTGATTATTTTCTACTTGCTCAACCAATCCCGCAACGGTTGGATTTTGGAACAAACCACGTAAAGGAATATCAACTTGTAAACTCTCGTTAATAAGAGCAATTATTTTGATTCCTAGTAAAGAATGTCCCCCCAACTCAAAGAAATTATCGTTTAAACCAACTTGTTCTACATTTAATTCATCTTGCCAAATTTTGGCGATCGCCTTTTCAATTTCCGTGAGTGGTTTAACAAAAGTCGTCTCTAATTCCGGATTTAAAGCTAATGGTTTGATTAAGGCACGCCGATTTATCTTACCATTTGGCAAACGCGGTAATTCATCCAACTCCACGAAAGCAGAAGGAATCATGTAAACCGGAAGTCTTTCTGACAAAAACTGACGAAGAGAAATTGATATTTGATTATCTTTATTTTCAAAATCCTTAAATACAACATAAGCAATCAACAGCTTATTTTCTTCCTCTTCCACAACAGTCACGACACATTCTTGCATTTGTGGATGTTGACTCAAAACCGCTTCAATTTCACCAATTTCAATCCGATATCCCCGAATTTTGACCTGACTATCTAACCTACCAATATATTCAATATTTCCATTGGGGAGGTAACGTACTAAATCGCCAGTTTTGTAAAGAGCAGAGGGAGCGGAGGGAGCGGAGGGAGCGGAGGAAGCGGAGGAAGCAGAGGGAGCGGAGGGAGCAGGGGTAGAAGAAAACGGATTGGGAATGAATTTATCTGCGGTTAATTCTGGTTTATTAAGATATCCGCGCATTAAACCCGCACCACCAAGATATAATTCACCAATTACACCCACGGGAACAGGTTGTAGATAACTATCGAGGATGTAGGTTTGAGTATTCGCAATTGGAAAACCAATCGGAGGAGTGGGGGTAGAGGGGGAAGAGGGGGTAGAGGGGGTAGAGGGGGAAGAAATTTGTCTCCTTGTCTCCTTGTCACCTTGTCCCCCAACTAATGCATAAGTAGAATAAGTCGTATCCTCACTAGGGCCATATAAATTAAATATTTGCTGAATCTGGGGATGTTTTTGTTCGAGTTGCTTTACTAAACTCCATTGCAAAGCTTCTCCAGCTAAGTTAATGGTATTAACTAATTGTGGAATTGCATTCAGACGAGATAATTGAGAAATTGCGCTTGGTACGGTATTTATTGCGGTTACTTGGGAAGCACCTGGTAAATCTATTAATTCTAAAACGTTTTCTACCAGGATAATTTTTCCACCCCAACTTAAGGGTACAAATAATTCAAATACCGATAAGTCAAAGCAAATCGAAGTTGAAGCTAACATCCCGGCAATAACTTCATCATTAAATACTTCCCTTGCCCAATGCAATAACGTCACAGTACTTTGATGAGCGATCGCAACTCCTTTGGGTTTACCTGTAGAGCCGGAGGTGTAAATTAAATATGCTAGGTTGTCTGGTGTAACTTCGCTTTTGGGATTATCTGTGCTGTATAGAGCAATTTTTTGCCAATCATTAAATAACCTCACCCCGTCCTGACGGACACCCCTCTCCTTCAGGTCAGGAGAAGAAAAGCTTTTTCCGGCTCTCCTCTCCTTAATAAGGAGAGGGGCTGGGGGTGAGGTTTCCGAGGTTTCCGTCAATAAAATTTCTATTTGAGCATCTTTAATAATATATTCTGTGCGAGCTTCTGGATAAGTTGGATCTAAAGGAACATAAGCAGCACCAGCTTTGAGAATACCTAAAATACCAATTACTAATTCTAAATTTCTTTCTAAATAAACCCCAACTTTCGACTCTGGTTTTACACCCAATGTTTGTAAATAATGAGCAAGTTGATTTGCACGATTATTTAATTCTCTATAAGTTAACTGACAATCATCATGAACAAGCGCAATTGCATCAGGGGTTTTTTCGACTTGGTTTTCAAATAACTCATGAATACACAAACCACTTTCATACTCGCGCTGTGTTTGATTCCATTCCCACAATATTTGTTTTGATTCTGCTTTCGTCAACAAGGGTAAATTACCAATTTGACAATCGGGATTTTCAACAATTCCCTCTAACAATACCCGAAAATGTTCTACAAAACGGATAATTGTTTCTTCGTCAAATAAATCGCTGCTATATTCAACTTGTCCACAAATACCTTTTTCCGAATCCTGTAAATTTAACCGTAATTCATATTTTACAAATTCTTGTTCGTATGCATCTCTTTCTACCGTCAAACCGTTTAATTCTAAAGGTTTAACTGTAGCCAACTGTAAATCAAACTTCACCTGAAACAACGGCATCATTTGACTAAAATCGCGGTTGGGATTGAGGATTTCTACTAACTTTTCAAATGGTAAATCCTTGTGAGCAAAAGCCCCTAAAACGACTTCCCTAACTCGCTGTAATAATTCCCGAAATGTGGGATTTTGGGATACATCTGTTCGCAATACTAAAGTATTTACCAATAAACCAATTAAAGGTTCCACTTCAGTGCGATCGCGATTTGCAATATCCGTTCCGACAACAATATCATCTTGATGGGTGTAGCGATGCAGCAACACTTGAAAAGCAGTTAACAGCATCGTAAACAGCGTCACTCCGGATTTAGCACTTAAATTCCGCAGTTGTTCTGATAAACTTTGAGAAAGACTTAGAGGATAATGTGCGCCTTTATAACTTGGTACTGGTAATCTTTTGCGATCGGTAGGTAATTCTAATACCGAAAGATTATTTAATTTTTCTTTCCAATAATTAGTTTGGGTTTCTAAAACCTCACCTTGTAACCATTGACGCTGCCAAATTGCAAAATCACCATATTGAATCGGTAATTCATTTAACGGGTTTTTCGTTGCATCTCCTCCGGAGATAGTTTGATTATTACAAAAAGCATTATAAAGTGTTGAAAGTTCTCTTAAAAATACTCCAATTGACCAACGGTCGGATATGATGTGATGGGTAGTAATTAATAAAATATTTTCAAACTCGCTTAATCTGAGCAAGATAAGTCGTAATAGAGGTTTAGTTAAATCAAAAGGAGATTCATAAGCATTTCTAACCAATTTATTTATAGTATCAACATTTGCTTCTAAACCTTCCAAATCTATCACAGGTAAACTGAATTTTTCGGGTAAAGCAATCTTTTGAACTGGTTCTTTTTGAGAATTACTTATAAAAGTAGTGCGAAGAGCTTCATGTCTTCTGATGATTTCCGAAAGCGATTTTTCTAAAACTGATATATTTAATTTACCCTTTAATTTAAGAGCGCTAGGAACATTATAAGTACTGCTTTCTGATTCAAGCTGTTGAATAAACCACAAACGCTGTTGAGCAAAAGATAAAGGTAATTCATCCCCAGATTCTCGTGGATAAATTTGATTATCAGCAATTACTATTCCTTTTTCCCTAAGACGACGTTTAAATAGTTTACGTTGTTCGGGAGACAGTTTTGCAAGTTGTTCGTAAATATTATCCATATCGGGAGTTATGAGTTTGGCAACGGATGGAGTTAGGAGTTAATTAGAAGATTACTGAATTAAAAAAACCGCAGAGACGCACAGAGCGCAGAGCAAAGAAGTTTCATAGAGTGTAGAGACGTAGCAGTGCTACGTCTGTTAGGAGTTAGGAGTTATGAGTTATGAATTTTCTACCCCCTCTCCCCCTCTCCCCCTCTCCCCCCTCTCTCATTCCCCTAACTCCTTCATAACCTCTTCAGCCGATAAACCTTGAATTTCAGCCAAAACATCAGCCATTTGAGCTAAATCATCCTCTTTCGGCTGCTCTTTCTCTACTAACTCGGCAATTTTACCCACCGTCGGTGCTTCAAACAAAACACTCCGCATTTCTAACTCAACTTGAAACATTTCTCTAAGTCTTGCAATTGCTTGTACTGCTAACAATGAATGTCCACCCAATTCAAAGAAACTGTCATTGACTCCAACTTTATCTATACCTAATAAATCTTGCCATATTTGAGCTGTTGCTTGCTCAATATCATTTCTAGGTGCAATATATTCATTAGTTAAATTCGGTCTTTTATGACTGGAATTATTACTAATGGTAGATGTTTCATTTAATGGTTTTAAGTTTATCCACTGCTTAATTCTTGCATCTAACTCTCCCTTACTCACCACAACTTGAGGAAAAGCAGCCATATCTAAAATATTTTGAGTTGCTTTCCATACTTCATTAGGAGTCAGAGCAAAATCAGCCATATTGGAACTAAATTCACGATGTTGATTTAATTCAAAATCATAAGCATCCCAATTGACGCTAAACCAAGGAGTTGAATTAGTATTACTATTTAGATTATTGCTTAATTGTTGTTGAGCAAAAGCATCGACAAAATAATTTGCAGCACTATAAGCTCCTAACCCCAATCCACCAACAACAGTAGATAAAGAAGATTGCAAAATACAAAAATCAACTTTCCTCGACTGCAAAACCTTCTCTAAAACCTGCAAACCATAAACCTTATAGCGGAAATTATACTCGCAATGATTCCTAGTCAATTCCCCAATTGTTGCTGTTGAATTCTCATTACTCATCGGAGTTGAATAAAATACCCCGTTAATTTCCCCAAAATGTGATTCTGCTTGAGAAATAGCATCCTCCATTTCCGACTCAGAGGTAATATCCGCTTCCACAAACAAATATTCTTCCCATTCCCAACTTGGTTTTTCATCCCCAATCAAAACCAGTCTTGCTCCCAACGTGTTAACTAAATACTCAGTAAAAACCCTACCAAGCCCACCAACCAAATCCCCAATAATTAAATAACTCCCCCCCTCACGCAACACAACCTCCGTACCTCCTCCCTCAGCGCTCTCAGCGTCTCTGCGGTTTTTTAATTCCGTAAACACCTGTTCCCAACGATATCTTCCCCGATAAGCAACAGTAAAATCACTAACTTCACTTACAACCTCAGTCAATAACTGCTTGACTAACCTTTCATTCCCTTTCTCATCGAGGGTTACATCAATATTACAGCAAGCAATATTAGGATATTCCTGCCCAATCACCTTACCCAAACCCACTATCGGAGATTGAATTGAGTGTAAATCCTCTTCCCCAACAACGTCATAAAGACAATTAGTAATAATCTTGATATAAATCGAATTCTTAATTTTCTGTTGAGCGATCGCCTTCGTTAAATACAGTAAACTATAAAATCCCAACTTCTGAGCATCTGCAAAGTTCGTACTAACATCATCTAAATTCCACAGATGAATCACCCGCTCAACACTTAATTCCCGTAATTCCAAATCTTCCAACAACTCAACATAATCTTTTCTATTTTCAGGATTAATACAAAATTGTCGATAACCAAGTTGGTCAAACTTATCACCAACGGCAACAGTAATTACATCATGTCCGGCATTTCCCAATTGTTGACTAATTTCGCTACCAATACCAGCAGCATCAACAAAAATTAACCACACATACTTATTAGAAGCAAGTTTTTCCGCAGTTACAAACTCGACTTTATCCCGTTCCCAAGAAGGTACATAAAACCAATCTCCATCATGATTGATTTTAACTTTATTCTTACCCCTTAAATCCTGACTTATTGAGCTAGAAGCATCTATCCAGTAACGCTTTCTCTCAAACGGATAAGTTGGTAAAGGTATTCGATAACGTTTTTGTTGCTGATAAAAACCATTCCAATTAATTGTCAATCCATTTAACCACAGTTTACCCAATGTATTTAAAATAAAATCAACATTACTATTATCTTCCTTGGGATGTCTCAAACTTGTTAAAACCAGTTCCCCTTGTCCCTTTGCAAAAGTACTAAGTGTCCTTCCCGCACCAACTTCTAATAAAATCCTACTAGAATCTTTCGTCAACTCTTCAATACCAGCAGCAAACTGTACCGTTTCTCGTAAATGTTTCACCCAATAAGCTTTATCAGTTGCTTGAGTTGCAGTAATCCAAGTACCAGTAACATTAGATATAAAAGGAATCGCAGGAGGATTTAATTTAATAGATTCCAATACTTCCATAAACGGTTTTTCTGCACCAGACATCATTGGTGAATGAAACGCATGAGATGTATGTAAAAGCCGACAAGCTATATTTGATGATTCTAAACGTTGTTGTAAGTCGGCGATCGCCTCACAATTTCCCGACACTACACATAATAATGGTGAATTAATCGCAGCTAAAGTAATTTCTTCATTTAACCAAGATTGAATTTCAGCAACAGATAAAAACACCGAAAGCATACTACCACTTGGCTGTTGCTGCATTAACTTTCCTCGGTTAGCAACCACCTTTAAAGCATCTTCTAAAGAAAATACTCCAGCCAAACAAGCCGCTACATATTCCCCAATACTATGTCCAATAGTAACTTGTGGAATAATTCCCCATGACATCCATAACTTAGCTAAAGCGTATTCGATGATGAATATTGCAGGTTGAGCTTGAGCGGTTTGGTTGAGAGAGGGGGAAGAATTCCGATTTCCTATTCCCTGTTCCCTATTCCCTGTTCCCTTATTAGGATAAATTAAGGCTAGTAAATCAAAACCGAGATGGGGTTTGAGTAAGGTGCAGCAATTATCTACTGTTTCTCTAAATACTGTTTGCGTTTCATATAATTCCCGTCCCATGTTAACGTATTGACTTCCTTGTCCGGAAAACATGAAAGTAATACTTCGAGTTGTCGGGGTGTGAGTGTGGGTAAAAACTTCCGGTGCAGAAGATGATTTTAATAATTCAATAGCGGATTCAATGTTTTGACAAACCAAGAAGCGACGATGTTCAAATTCTTGTCTACCAACTTTTAATGTATAAGCTACATCGGCTAGGTTTGAATTGGGATTTGTTTCTAGATAATTAGCTAAATTTTTTGTCGCTGTTTGTAATGCTGATTCTGTTTTAGCAGATATTAATAACAGTTCCCACGAATCGTTAACCTCACCCCCGTCCCCCTCTCCTTGTAAAGGAGAGGGGTGTTTGATAATCTCCTTCCCCTCTCCTTAATAAGGAGAGGGGTGTCCGTAAGGACGGGGTGAGGTTTTCTTCCAATACCACATGAGCATTTGTTCCGCCAATTCCAAAGCAACTGACACCAGCACGACGCGGTAATTTATCGGTTTCCCATGCTGATAAACTCGCATTTACATAAAAAGGACTATTCTTAAAATCAATTTGCGGATTCGGTTGCTCAAAATGCAAACTAGGAGGAATCTGCTTATATTTAAGCGCTAACACTGCTTTAATTAAACTAGCGATTCCCGCAGCAGTATCTAAATGTCCGATATTAGTTTTCACCGAACCAATACCGCAGGGTTTTTGTTTTTTCTCTACCCTCTCTACCCCCTCTACTCTCTTCTCACTTCCAAATACTTGAGTTAATGCTGCAATTTCAATTGGATCTCCTAATGCAGTACCCGTACCGTGAGCTTCAATATAACTAATACTCTCAGGTTCAACTTCCGCTATCAATTGTGCAGCACGAATTACTTTTGCTTGAGCGTCAATACTCGGAGATGTATAACTAACTTTGAAAGCACCATCATTATTAATAGCACTTCCTTTAATTACTGCATCAATACTGTCTCCATCATTTAAAGCATCTTCCAATCTCTTGAGAACAACAATTCCGACTCCACTTCCCGAAACTGTTCCTTTTGCATTAGCATCGAAAGCACGGCAATGTCCATCCGGTGAATAAATACCACCTTCTTGATATAAGTACCCCAGCTGCTTGGAAATTGCTACCCCACCTGCCAAAGCCATGTCGCATTCACCGCTCAATAAACTTTGGCAAGCTATATGAACTGCAACTAAAGATGTCGAACAAGCAGTTTGTACATCAACGCTTGGCCCTGATAAATTCAGTTTATAGGATACTCGCGTTGTTAAAAAGTCCTTGTCGCTGGCTAAAAATAATTGATAATTACTGACAGAATTACGAATATTTGGATTTGTGTAGAGATTGAACAAATATCCATTCATTCCCGCACCACCATAAACCCCAATCAAACCTGGATAAGTTTGCGGGTTATATCCTGCGGTTTCTATTGCTTCTTGGGCACATTCTAAAAATAAACGCTGTTGTGGATCTAAAATTTCAGCTTCCCTGGGACTAAAACCAAAAAAATCAGCATCGAATAGTTCGACATCTTCGAGTACTGCACCCGCTTTTACATACTGGGGATGCTTCAAAGACTCCTTATCTACACCTTGAGAAAGCAAATATTCATCCGTCAAAGGACGAATTGATTCAGTTCCATTCTGAATATTTTGCCAATACTCGTCGATATTTCTAGCACCTGGAAATCTCCCAGCCATGCCGATAATAGCTATTTCTAATCCGTTCGTATTCATAAAACTTTCAATCGCACAATAAATGAGCGCGAATCATTTTTATCTAATCAATTTATAATTTCAATTTATGAGAAGTATTCTTAATAGACTCCTGACATTTGGCTATTATTGCACAGATATTGCAAGTAATTACGTAATTTTTGTTACTATTTTGAGAAATGTAAATATAAAAAATAAAAAAACTGTTTAGCCCATGTAGAGTATCACAGCTTTACTGGTGCAAATTCCAAGCCAGATGCCAAAATCGCTTGCTGACACCTTTCTTGAGACATATCACCCCCAATAACTTTTCGATTGAATTTATTTGCGATCGCAATCATTTCTGGATATGGGAGCCAAGGAAAAACGATTGCTTCTCCAGGTAGAGAAAACATATTAATCAACTGTTCCAACTTATTCTGCTGCAATACCGACTCTTCTAAAACAATCAACGTTTGGGCTACATCAATCAACCAATCGTGATCCCAATTGTTGGAAGTCGCAGCCACAGCCAAGCTCACATCGGGTATATGAGAATGAAATTCAGGTGCTGCGGTATCTCCACAAAAAACCATATGTTGTCCTTCCAATACATACCAACCCGCTTCAACTTTTATATCGCTAAGGGAGTATGTTTGTTTTTGTTTTAATTCTGGTTCGGGGACTTCTACTGATTTAACGTCAATTACTGTAGGTGTAGGAGGAATTAATTGAAGAATTTCGGGAATAGAAGTAGCAGTTATAGGTAATTGTGTTTCAGCAACAGGTGTAGAATCATTCTGCTTAACTTCAGGAGGGTTAGATTTCTGCTTGTTCTGCTTAATTTCCGAACTCAATTCCTTGTGAGTAATTTTTTCTCCATCATAAGCTTTTAGCAAATACTCTTCCCGTAATTCGTCAGGTGTAGATGGTGCTGCTAAAAGATAAAGAGCAGAAGTAGCAATATCAATTTGTGCAAGATTTGCACGTTCCCCAAAAGTTTCATAGACATTTATGAAATTGTATGCTGTACGCCTGCTCCATTCAAATTCCGCTTTTACCCAAGCCTCAAATTGACCATGCTTCAGTTGAGCGCGTACATCCGCTAACCGCTGACCAATTTCCCAGATATCCTGTGCCGAACGCTGCAAACGCTCCTGAATCTCGCCAGTTCTTTGCATGACTAGGTTTCGTTGCTCTACAGTCAACGCTTCGTAATCAAACACAGAAGTAGTAATTTGTTTGCTTTTATCCAATTTACTCACACCTAGCTCCAACTTATCTATTAGATCATAATTTATTTCTTGTCCTAAAAATATGCACCCAGCTATAAGCTATCGCAAAGCATCTCATAAGTTTTGATTAATATATAACTTTTGTTAAAAAAAATACGGCGGGGTTGACAAGTAACCGCTTTCGTAAGTTAATGAGAATTATTATTATTTGGATTTAAGTATACTTAGTTGCTTATGAATTCACCGACTTGAGTCTTGAAAATCTATTAGTTTTTCCGTTTGGAATGCAGTACATATCATTCATATTTATGTCCAAAGGAGGGACACAGAAATAGCTGTGAATAGTATTGTTTACAAGCCATAACCAAGAAACTTATGTTTTTGACTTAATGAATCCGAATGCAAATTTACATTCATCATAAATTTTGTATAAATTAAATTCTTCTAGCTGGCTGGTGCAGAAAATTGTCTAAGTACATATACATTGTTAAAGAAGCATCAAATTTTGTTGATAATAATGAGAGATAATCATGTCAAATAAATAAGAAATTTTAATCATTGCAAACTTTATAGACGATGCAATGAAGCACAATTTCGATAAGTAAAAGCATTTATAAAATGTATTTGTTGCAGAAACGAAGAAAAAAATTTACATAACTAGACAAATCTATATATAGATTTTCATGATTATAAGGGTGAATGGGCTTCGGATTAGTTGGACTAAAAACTCAAAAACAAATAATAAATAGAAGATGACACAATTATTAGTAGATGAGACGTTGCTGCAAATAGATCACATTTTTGTCTGTCTTGAAACCGCACCTGATAAACTATTCTTGAAAGATTTAGGTTTAATTTGTACGGATAATGTAACTTTTCATCCACAGCAAGGAACCGCTTCTAGCCTTATTTTTTTTGAAAATACCTATATCGAATTAATTTGGGTTGAGGATGAAATGATGGCAGAAATATATGCTATGCGTTCGGGGATAGACTTTACCGCACGTTCCTATTCTCCACAAAAAGCAACTTCTCCATTTGGGATTGCTCTTCATCAAAAACCTAAAATTGTTCATCCCGAGTATGGTTCTTCAAGTAGCCTAAATCATCAACCCCCAGAACAATTTATTAATTTTGCAGCTTCAAATCTTGCTGCTCAAACAGAACCGCTATGTTTTATGATTCCTGAGTCAGTTTCTTTCTCAACCATATTTAATCCTCTTTTAGAAACTCATCGAAAATTAATAAATCATCCCTTGGGAATCAGAAAGTTAACAAATACTAGTATTGCGATGCGGAAATTCGGATTACTCACCAATCCTATTTCCATGTTGAAAAGAGACGGAATTATAGAAATAGAACAAAATTCTTCTCCATTATTAGAGTTGACATTTGACTATGGTGTTCAAAGAGAGAGTATTGATTTGCAATCGATTGGGATTCCGATTGTGTTGAAATATTGACTCAAAAGTATTATTGTTTTAGGAATATGAATTTAAGTCATGGGTAAAGGTTGAGAGAAAAACATAAACTCTGTGACCTTTGATTTGCATCTATATATCATGTCTGGTTTAACTTTTATATGACTTTTATGACTGGTGACACACGTAAGGTAATTGGTATTAAAGAATAAATTAATTCCAGCCTTCGTGCGTATTTTTTATGTCTTTGGGACATTTACAACTTACCGTCATGGTTATATAAAATTGTTGGCAGTACATGAATAAAAAAACACTTCCGTATAAATATTGATGTTCGCGTAATTTTAAGAATCAAATTATGACAATTGCAATCAGTGCAAATCCCACAGTCCTGACTGAAGAACAGGGAACAGAACTCGTTCTTACACTCACTTCAAGCGAACCAATACCGTCGGGTGGTTTGGTTGTTACTATTGATAGTCCGACTGAAAATGCTTTGGGCCAATTGGATGTATTCGCAGCCCAATTCCAGAATGGTCGGTTTGTCAGCGTTAATGATGATACTAGTGGGTTCAATTTTCAAATTAACGCATCACCAGCAACTATAACTGTACCGATTTTTGATGACCAAGATCCTGACGCAGGTAATTTAAGTTTTGCGCTTCAACCAGGTGCAGGATATACAATTGACCCAAATGCAAGTTCGGTAAATTTGACTTTGGCAGATGCTGAAAGCCCAACACCAGAACCAGAACCCGAACCAGAACCAGAACCCGAACCAGAACCTGAACCTGAACCTGAACCCGAGCCAGAACCAGAGCCAGAACCAGAACCCGAACCCGAACCTGAACCTGAACCAGAACCAACTAATACCATTCCAGTTGCTCAAAACGATAGCTACGCGACTCAAGCGGGTCAACAGCTGAATATAGATGTAGCTTTAGGAGTATTGACAAATGATACGGATGCTGAGGGCAACCCATTAAATGCTACGATTGTGGATGCTCCAGATAACAACGCCAATTTTACCTTTAGCAGTGATGGGTCATTTGCATATACTTCCCTTGATGACTTTAGCGGTACCGATAGCTTTACTTATACAGTTAGCGATGGTGAGTTAACTTCCGAACCTGCAACGGTAGAAATAAATGTTGCAGCAGCACCCGAGCCGGAACCCGAACCAGAACCAGAACCCGAACCCGAACCAGATACCGATACTAGTGTTCCACCATTAGGTTCGGGACCAGAACCAGAACCGGAACCAACTCCGGAACCCGAACCCACACCAGAACCAGATTCATCAGAATCAGAAGTTAGTGAGATTGTCAATATTGCCTTTAATACAAACGAAGCCGATGCAGCCAGCAATTTAATTTTTGATACAACTCCAGCAGGTGAAGGAACTAATGTCGTTGCTAGACTTGTTGATGATGTAGAAGATTTAGGAACTGATGCAGCATTTGAGAACCTTGTAGGTTTGTATGAAATAGTAGACGCAAACGGTGGAATAGATACTAACGGTGATGGTCAAGCTGATATACTTCCCGGACAAGAAGGTTATGCACTAGCTGCAATCGAAAATCGCGTTGATAATTTTGTATTGCAAGCTGGTGGTTCGGGAGATGAAGATGATAATACCTCGGTAGAGGAATTTGGAGATGTAATTCTTGAAGGAGGAAAATTATTTGCTCCGTTTATAATTGCTAACGGTGGTGAATTAGGTTTTGATGGATTTATTGAAAGCGAAGGTGGAGAAGGAAATGCGTTTAACAATGCTGCTGAATCCATTGATGATGCAGTAGCTTATTTCGGCTTTACCGAAGCGAATCCCGATGGAGTTGCACACTTACAATCTCGTGGGAATAACATCTTCGGCTTTGAAGACCTTCCCAGTAACCTCGCTGGTGTTAGCGACAACGACTTCAACGATGCTGTATTCGGGTTTGAATTTTCAGCATAATTAATTAGTTAATACCGTTAACTAATGTAGAGACGTAGCAGTGCTACGTCTCCGAGTATTTAGATTTGCAACGATAATTTTACAGAATGATATTAATAATTTGAGAATTTAGATATTACATAAGTCATTCTCAAACATAATAAAAATAACAAATATTTTCGCCGCATTATCATCATTAGGGAGACGTAGCATTGCTACATCTCTACATTAGTTGCGGGTAATAATTAGATTTAATTATTTCTTTTTCTTAAACGCTGTTTCAAACGTTCTTTACCGGCGGAAATTTGCTCGTTTCTAGAATTATCTTGCTGAACCTGCATTGAATTAACATTACTAAAATAATTAACAAGCGCACTAATAGTTGGATGACGAAACATTTCTACTAAGGGAATATTGGAAGAGAATTTTTCGCGGAGTTGACTCTGAACTTTCACCATTGATAATGAATGTCCTCCCAAATCAAAAAAATTGTCGTGAATGCCGATTTTTTCTACTTGTAGAACTTGCTGCCAAATTTGAGCAATTTCCCGCTCAATTTCCGATGAAGGTATGACATAATTTTCTAATTTAGGACGATTATTATCTGGACTAGGTAAAGCTTTGCGGTCAATTTTACGGTTTGGAGTCAGAGGAAATTCTTCTAACGTAATATAGTTAGAAGGAATCATATAACCAGGTAGCTTATCTTGTAAAAATTGCCGTAATTCTATTTGTGAAATTTCGGAAGATGATATTAAATAAGCAACTAATCGCTCATCATCTTGATTTTTAGATAAAGTTACCACAGCTTGTTTAACATTAGGATGCTGCATCAAAACCGCTTCAATTTCCCCCAACTCAATCCGAAAACCTCTTAATTTGATTTGATAATCAATTCGTCCGAGATATTCTAAATTACCATCAGGTAGATAGCGTACTAAATCTCCAGTTTTATAAAGATTAGAGGGGGAAGAGAGGGACGAGGGGGAAGAGGGGGTAGAAGAAGAAAACGGATTGGGAATAAATTTTTGCGCTGTTAATTCTGGTTTATTCAAATAACCCTTTGCTAATCCCGCACCACCAATATATAATTGTCCCGGAACACCAATCGGAACAGGTTTTAAATTATCATCAAGAACGTAAAAACTAGTATTATTAATTGGTTTACCAATCGGAACATTGGGGGAGACGTTAAATTTAACGTCTCTACATTCAGCTACAGCAGACCAAATTGTAGCCTCCGTTGGACCATATAAATTCCATACATCCTTACTACGTTTCAATAATTCATTTGCAACATTTATATCTAAAGCTTCCCCACCACAAAGAACTTTTAACTGTTGATTTCCTTTCCATCCTGCTGCTAACAATAATCTCCAAGTTGCAGGAGTCGCTTGCATTATGGTAACTTGATTTTCTTCAATGCTTCGCGTTAATTCAATTGCATTTGCAGAAAATTCTCTACTAACAATTACAAGACGCGCACCTGAAATTAAAGGAAGATATAATTCTAATGCAGCAATATCAAAAGATAATGTTGTTACTGATAGCAATACATCGCTTTCTAATAATCCTGGTTTTTCCTGCATTGATTCGAGACAGTTAACCAAAGATTTGTGCATAATTTGCACCCCTTTAGGTTTACCAGTGGAACCGCTTGTGTAAATAATGTAGGCTAGATTTTCGGAAGTTGCTTGGGGTGGTAGATTCTCACAAGATTGCTTTTCAATTAATTCCCAGTCATTATCTAAATTAATCACATTCTGTAGAGACGCGATATATCGCGTCTCTACAATATATCGCGTCTTTACAGATTCTATAACTAAAAAATTCACCCCAGAATCTTCCACCATAAACCTCAAACGTTCTTGTGGGAAAGCTGGATCTAAAGGAATATAGGTTCCACCTGCTTTGAGAATTCCTAATAGCGCGATCGCCATTTTTTCAGAACGTTCTAAGCAAATTCCTACTCGTGTTTCTCTGGTAACTCCTAACGATTGTAAATAACGAGCAAGTTGATTTGCTTTTTGGTTTAATTCTTTATATGTAAGCTGTTGCGATTCAAATACAACTGCAATTTTATCGGGTATTTTTTCCGCTTGTGCTTCAAATAATTGATGAATACAAAGATTTGAATATTCGCAATTAGTCTTATTCCATTCAACAAGTAATTGCTGCTGTTCTTCCGATGTTAATAAAGGTAATTCTGATAAAACTTCCTGAGAATCAATAAGCATTCCTTCTAGCAAAGTTTGTAAATGACCTAATATTCTTGTGACTGTTGCTTCATCAAAACGATAACCATCATATAGCATTCGTAACGTGATTTTTGAATCTACAACTACATACAATCCTAAAGGAAAATTATTTTGTTCTGTTGTATTAATATTTTGTAAACTCAGGTCTTTGATTGCCGATTTTATAGTTGTTTCTACAGGATAATTTTCAAATACAATAATACTTTCAAATAAAGGTAAACCTCTAGGAACATCACTCCAGCGCTGAATTTCTATTAATGGACTAAATTCATATTGCTGTAATTCTATTTGCTGTTTCTGAAGTTGTTGCAACCAAGGTAAAAGTTTTTGTTTACCATCAATTTGGACTCGCAATGGTAGAGTATTTATAAATAAACCTACCATTGATTCAGAATTTACAAGCGTTGCCGGACGACCCGAACTAGTTACACCAAATACAATATCATTCTCACCACTATATCTACTCAACATTAACGCAAAAGCCGCTTGAACCAAAGTATTAAGAGTGAGTTGATGATTTTTCGCAAAAGTTTGTAATTTAGACGTAATTTCCTCTGAAACTTGAATTTCTTGCTTTTGATTGTTGGAATTAGGTTTGATTGAAGGCTCTAATTTTTTATCTACTCGAAAAGGTGTTGGTGATAGAAAACCCGCAAGATTTTTTCGCCAAAATTGCTCTGCTTCAGGTAAACTTTGTTGTTGTAACCAAGCTATATAATCTTTGTATGGACGAGATTTATTTAAAGGTTTATTTAATAGAGATTTACCTTTGCTAATAATACTGTAGCTGCTCAAAACATCTTGAAGTACCAAAGGAACAGACCAACCATCAAGTAATAGGTGATGATAAATCCAAATAAACTGATAAATTTGTGGCTGTTTGCGAATTAAAATTAACCTAATTAACGGTGCTTTGCTAAGGTTAAATCCTTGTTTTTGCTGATTCTGGAATAACTCTTCTAACTGTTGGTTTTGTGTTGATAATTCAAGAGACAACCAATCAATTAATATAATAGGTACTTTAACTTTTCTTCCCACAACTTGAAGCGGTTTTTCCACCTTCTCCCATACAAAAGCCGTGCGTAAAACCGGATGTTTGTCAATAGCTACTTGCCAAGCTTGTTTAAATGCAGCAATATCTAAATTACCGTGAATTTCAAAACTCACCTGAATTATATAGACACCAGAATTGGGAGCATAAAGACTATGAAACAACATCCCCTGCTGCATCGGGGAAAGTGGATAAATATCTTCAATTTGCTTGTTAGTCACAATTGTTATTATTTTGACTCAATATTCATAGTTCTTATTATAGGGAATGAGGAATAGGTAATGAAGAAAAATCCAATTACCAATTACCTAACCAAACACAAAATCGTCAGCAATCAAGCTATTAGTACCAATCCCCTGCAAAATGGCTAAATCCGAACCATTTGCAGCAATCAAGGTATTATTATCTTGTTGAGTAATGCTTAAATCATCAAAGCTAATACCTAAACCAGCAATACCAAGCACATCTTCACCACTGGTAAAGTCAGTAATAATATTCACGGAATCGGGAATTTCCGCTGTTGCAATCCAGAATTGATCTGTACCTTCCCCACCAGTAATGATATTATCACCACCGTTCGTTGCAAAGAAGCTGTCATTACCTTCACCACCAGTAATTCTATCTCCGGTTCCCATTATCAAAGTATCGTCACCGCTACTTGCATAAATTCTATTCCTACCTTTACTGTTGATGGAAGCATCAACAACATCGCTTTCGTCACCACCAAAAATCAGTTGACTGCTACCGCTAACTTCAATAATATCTGCTTCAAGGCTACCAAAAATCGGTTCTGGTATTGCTTCTATTAATGAATCTACAATAGTAAAATTACCCGTTTGAGCATCAGTTTCAACTTCATATCCTTCCCCTACTTCAACAGTAAAAGTTGCGATTTCTTCTCCTTCAATTTCCCCATCATTTAAAATAGGTAAACTTATTTGAGCATCTTGCTCGGTGATAGTAAAATTAAACTCGCTGTAAGCGCTAGTATTACCAACTGTAGGAATCACACCTTCTGTAAATGCAGGTATGGTATCAACTACTAATTCTTCATTAGTCCGACCGTTAGCTAAATCAACATAGGTAAAATCATCTTCTGATGAATACCACATATTAGCATTAAAACCGAGAGTTCCTCCCCTATGACCTACAACTGTTCCTAAATCGGGAGTTTCAAAGCTCATCATTCCTAAGCCATAGGAAAATCCTCTACCAGTATCTACCAAGGTAAACATTTGAGCTAAACTTTCTTGTGAAAGTAACTCTTCTGCGTACAAAGCTCGCGCAAATTGGCTTAAATCCTGGGTATTAGAAACTATCGCACCGCTAGTCCATGTCCAAGAAGGATTAGCAATAGAAACATCATCCAAAATACCATCGAAGTCAAAATCTAAATAACCGCTAACATAACCTCCTGGGATTTCTTCTTCTACTGCAAAAAATGTATTTTCTAAATTCAGAGGTTCAAGAATTTGTGACCTAATTTCGGCAGCTATATTATTATCGCTAGCTGCTTCGATAATCATTCCTGCCAAAATATAATTGGTATTGGAATATTGCCAAGATTCTCCCGGTGCAAAAAACGGTTCTACACCATCAATTAATTCTACTATTTGTTCCGGTTGCCAATCGTTTAAAAATATAGTGGGATTAAAAGCTGCTTGCTGTAATAAAATGCCATCGTATTCTGCAATGCCACTGGTATGATTTAGTAGTTGCCTAACAGTAATCTCGTCGGCTGAAGGAATATTTGCTGTTACTTGTTGCGGTAGCCAATCGGTAATAGTATCTTCAAGAGTCAGCTTTCCTGCTTCTGCTAATTTTAAGACGGTAGTTGCAGTAAATGTTTTAGTAATACTACCAATTTGAAAACGGTCATCGGGTTGTAAGAGTGTATTGTTTTCTATATTGGCTACTCCCGCAGCTTCTGACCAATTTCCCAGAGGAGAAGTAATCGCTATAGTTGCTCCCGGTACTTGTGCTGTAACTTTTTGGGCTAAAGCGGTTTCTAATTTCGACTGAATACCATTATTAAGATTAATTTCACCGCCTTGTGTTTGAATTGAACTGAGATTAAATTCCGATAAGTTAGGAGTACTAACAGTTAGAGTTGTTCCTATTTCTGGCGGTGGTTCGCTGAGGCTAAAGTTAAGTAAGGAAACTGTTTCTTGGGATTCAATTAATAATTCGGGTTCGGTACTCAAACTAACTATTGGTTCGATTTCAGAATTTTCATTTCCTGAATCCACAATAGTAAAAGTACCGCTATTCGCATCAGGATTTACTCCATATCCTTCCCCTACTTCAACAGTAAAAGTTGCGATTTCTTCTCCTTCAATTTCCCCATCATTTAAAATAGGTAAACTTATTTGAGCATCTTGCTCGGTGATAGTAAAATTAAAATTATCGTCGCTAATTCCGACTCTAAAAGGTGGTAAAAGGTCGCGAACTAAATTATCATCAGAAAATCCATTAATTAATTCAATATAAGTAAAATCATCTTCGGGAGAATACCACATATTTGAACGGTACCCCAAAGTTTGACCGCGATGAATGTACCAGAAACGATTGGGGGATTCGATGGTTCCGACTCCTAAACCATAGGAAGAATAATTATTATTATCAATCGCAGGAGTAGTATCGAGCATTTGCTCTAAAGTTTCGGGTTCGAGCAAATCTCCTTTAAACAAACTACGAGCAAAAGTATCCAAATCTTCCGTATTAGAAACCATTGCACCAGTAGCCCAAGTCCAAGATAGATTCGCTGAGGTAATATTATCTAAAGTCCCGTCTTGGTTGAAATCCCAGTAACCGCTAACGTAACCTCCAGGTATTTCTTCCTCTTCAGCGAAAAAGGTATTTTCTAAATTTAACGGTTCAATAATCCGTGTCTTAATTTCGTCAGCAATATTATTATCCGTCGCTGCTTCTACTATTAATCCCGCTAAAATAAAGTTGGTATTAGAATACTGCCAAGATTCCCCTGGTGCAAATAAAGGTTCTACACCATCAATAAAATCAATTAATTCTTCTGGTTGCCAATCTGTTAAAAATACACCAGGATTAGTGGCAGCTTGATTAAAAAGTACATCAACATAATCAGCAACACCGCTTTTATGTTGTAATAACTGCTCTAAAGTAATTTCTTCAGCAGACGGAATATCAGCAGTTATACTTTCAGGTAGCCAAGTAGTAAGAGTATCATCTAAATTTAACTTACCTTCCTCAACCAACTGCATTACAGTTGTAGCCACAAAAGTTTTTGTAATGCTGCCAATTTGAAAACGGTCATCTGGTTGTAAAGGTGTATTATTTTCTAGATTAGCAACACCACTCGCACCAAACCAGCTTCCGAAAGGAGAAACAATTGCCACAGCAGCACCCGGTACATCTTCTACACGAGTTCCATCCAAAGCATCGTTTAATTGTTGCTGTAATTCCGGCTCTAAAGTAATTTCACCCCCTTCAACTTGAGTTTTAGTTAAATTAAATTCAGCTAAATTCGGTGCATTAATATTTAATACGATACCCGATTCGGTCGGTGGTTCGCTGAGGTTAAAGTTAAGTTTAGAAACCGTTTCCTCTGCTTCGATTAATAATTCTGGTTCGGTGGTAAAGGTGATTTTTGGGTTCATGATTTAAAAAGGGAATTGGGCATGGGGGATGAGATATAAACCTTTAACCTCTAACCAATATTTAGTAGGGTGCGTGAAGACCTTGACAAATTACTGTTTTCTATGAATGAATTAATATTGTCTTCACGCACCTTGTTTTGATAGATAACGAATAACTGGTAATCAAAGGCAATGGTGCGTGACGCTACAATAAATTATCACTACGTACAAAATTTCTCGAAGCGTCACACACCCTACAAATTAATTAACCAAACGCAAAATTATCTACAATCAAGCTATCCGCACCAATACCTTGTAATATAACTAACTCGGAATTATTTGCAGCAATCAAAGTATTATCTTCCTGTTGACTAATACTTAAATCATCAAAGCCAATACCCAAGCCAGCGATACCAAGGACATCTTCACCGCTGGCAAAGTCGGTAATAATATTCGCCGCTCCAGGAATTTCAGCAGTTGCAATCCAGAATTGGTCTGCACCTTCTCCACCTGTAATGATGTTATCACCACCGCTGATGGCAAAGAATTTATCATCACCTGCACCACCGACTATTCTATCTGACATTCCCAGTATTACGGTATCATTACCGCTACCAGCGTAAATACGATTTCCGCCTTCGCTACTGATAGAAGCATCAATTAAATCATCGGAATTACCAGCGAAAATAATCCCGTTACTACCTTCTACTTCAACTATATCTGCGTCAATTGTTCCTAATTCAGGTAAAGGTGTTTCTGGTTCGGGAGGATTGGGATTGAACATATCTCCTAAACTAAATTCAACTTGGTAAACGTCGGGTGCAAAACGTTCGCCAAATGTCCAACCGCTACCGCTTCCGAGGACGAAGGGGTCGTAGAAGTCGTTACCTAAGTTACTAATTCCTGCGTAGTATGTACCGGCTTCTGGTGCGGTAAATTTTAGGTAAGGGGTCGCCTTCTGCTTGAAATATTTCATCTGCTGCTGCACCTTGGTTATTGATGGCTAATTCGTTACCTTCTGCATCAAAGATACGCAGTACTGAATCAAGAGTCGAACCAAGTCCCGTATCACCAATACCGTTGGCATCGATATCAATTGTAATGGTTTGTCCGCCGTTTAAGTCGAAGGAATAAAAATCAACGTCTTCTGATGCATCTACTGTGTCTTCTCCCCCGAAGCGTTGAGCAATTTCTCCTTCGATTGTGACGGAAAGATTATCGAAAGCTGGATTTAAACCTAAGTCTACCGCATTCGGAATAGTATCGTTATTGTTAGTACGTCCGTCGTTATCGGTGGGTGCTTCTGGAAATCCTTCCGGTAATCCTCCTTGTTCTTCTGGTTCGATAACTACGGAATCGGGGCTTTCACCATCAAATTCTGTAAATGTCTCTACTATAGGAGCATCTGGGTTAACTTCTACTGATAAATTATACTCACCTGCACCTATACCAAATCTAGGTAAAGTTACACCATCTCCCGAAGCTGGCACGTTGGGGTCGTAATTTTCATTAAATGCTTGGGATACGCCGATGTAGTAAGTTCCGGCATCTTCGACGGTATAATCGATGTAGGCATCTCGACCAGATTCTAACGATTCTCCGGGTGCTGAACCTTCAGCGTTATAAACTAATTCTTCCCCTGCTGCATTAAATAATCGTAAATCCGCACCCGCTTCTAGAGTTTCACCTGCGGAATTTTCAAAGGGAATTGAATCAATATCAAATGTAACTCTATCCCCTGCTGATAATTCTAAGGAGTAAATATCAACGTCTTCGGTTAAATCGGTTCTTTGAGATAATTCGGAATCGAAGAAGTTACCGGAGATTTCCCCGTTGATGGAAACGACTTCGGTTTCGGGGGTTATATTTGTAGCTGTTGCGGTGGCTATTGTATCGTTAAATGATTCTTCGGTAACAATTACCGGAGCATCGCTAACGGTGTCGTAAATATCAAAACTGGATTGATTGGCTTCAGAATCTAAACTAATTTGATAACCAGCATCTTCTCCAGGTTCAACTAAGGTAAAGACAGCGGTTTCTAAACCTTCTATCATACCATCATTACTTACCGGAAGATTAACTGTAGCAGTTTGTTCGGTAACTAAAATATTAACTGTACCATCATCACCAATACTGACGATATTACCACCAGTTACATCCAATTCTGAAGCATCGAAATCGCTAAGATTTTCCGAATTAATTGCGACGGTAATTCCTTCTTCTGGTGGTGGAGCGCTGAGGTTTAAGGTAAATACAGCCGTAGTTGCCGATGATTCGATTAAAATTTCGGATTCGGTTGTTAAGCTAACCTGAATTTGAGCATCTGCATCATCTGCGATACTAAAGTTAACTGCTGCATCGCTGTCAATGTTGTAACCAACCTGCTGTTGTAAGGTAAAAGTAAATTCTTCAATTCCTTCCCCAGTCTCGGAATCTAAATTATCATTTCTCGGAGTCAAAGTAATACTAGCTTCCGGCTCGGTAATCTTGAAAAAGAAACCGCTACTATCACCATTCGTAACCGGGAAAACTCCACCTTCAATATCAGCGTTTAATATGTCAAACTCACCCAAACCAAATCGGACATCGCTATCAACTAAAACTATTACACCTTCGGGGGGAATTTCTCCATCTACATTAAAGCTGATGGTAGTTTCGGTTTCTCCTTCAATCAAAGAGTTTTCGCTAATGCTTATTCCTACTGTTGGTGTTGATTCCGAGGTAGGAACTTGGTCTAAAGTATCATAAATTGTCACCGCAGAAGCAGCATTAGTATCGCTAACCGTATAACTTTCACTTGGTTCTACAAATAAGTTAAAATCTTGTACCCCTTCTCCCAAACCAACATTAGAAAAGTTAACGATCGCATTGGGATTGAGTAACTTTACCTGAAAACCCGTAGCGACTCCCGCATCATTATAAATTGCGCTGACAAATTCTCCACCGAAAACAAATGGAGCAAAAGCAGGTTCGTCTACTAATTCTGCAATATTAGCTAAATCGCTATTGATATTAACGATTAAACCATCTTCCGGTACCGGAATATTAGAATTTATCGTCACGCTTAAAATAGGTGTTCCTGATTCGATAGAATCCACCAAATTAGGAGTAATTAAATTATCGTCAGCGTCAAATGTTCCTGCTAAAGTATCTATGGAAATAACTGGTAATTCATTCATCGGTGGTGCTGGATTATTCGCATCTTCTACATCAGTGATGCTGATAGTAATTGCACCATTCTCGGAATCTACTTGATAACCTTCCCCATCAATTACCTCAAAAGTAAAAGATTCTGCTGCTTCATCCTCGTTTGCACCTTCATCAAATACTGGTAGAGTAATCGTAGCCGTAGGTTCGGTAACGGTGACGAATATTCCACTATCCCCTTCAGCAGGAGCGGGAATTCCGCTGATTCCCGTTAATTCAATATTGAAAACATCAAATTCACTTAATGAGCGGCGTTGATTTTCAACGCTATTAGTGTCATTAATTAAAACTCTAATCCCTTCTGCTGGAATATCTCCATCAACAGTAAGAGTTAAAGTAATCGAATCTCCCTCAACTACATCAGTTTTATCAGCAGTTAAACCGACAATTGCATTCGTAGGTTTTGGTGTCGGTTCGGGATTGGGTTCGGGATTTGGTTCTGGATTTGGTTCCGGTTTCCGTAGATGCGCTCGAAACATTAAAAGCTAAGGTATAATCGCTCGTTGCTCCTATTTGTTGTAAAGCAAAAGTATATTCACCGCTTGGTAAAGCACCTTCAAAACCAATTGCATTTAGACCATTACCAACTTCATCTAAAATATCAGTACCAACTTGTCTGGGATTTCCGAATAAGGTATAGCCTAAAATATTTTCTCGAATCGCAGAATCATCAAGGGGTTCGGTAAAAGTATTTCCCTCTTGTACCCCAATAAAAGCCACATCCGACGGATTATAAGATTCCAACACCACGGAATCTAACACAGAACCTTCGGGAACACTTACCGTCAAATATTCTTGGTCGCTATCTCCCGTACTAGCTGTAACTTTATTAGTTCCTTCGGACAAAGAAAGCTCTAACGGGTTTGTGGGATTATTAGAAATATCCCCATCAATCCTTTCATCGTAATTACTCATAATTAGGTTATAATTTTCAAAACAATATTTAATGCGCTCAACCGCATGGTCAAGGCGATCGCAAATTTAAAGCAGTTAATATTTACTAGAAAATAAAAGTATAAAATTTATCCTCATAAATATTTTGAGGTTAATTGAACTTTCAATCCTTCAAATTCCCTTGCTGCTTATATTGACATTCTTTTAAGTAGGTTATTGCAAATAATTTTCAGTGTGTTGTTTACGTAAATTCTACTATAAATTTTCGTGAGTGAAAGTAGTAGTTTTATGAAGTTTTCGTTAAGCAGTAGCGGTTGTGCAAAATTTGCATTTGGTGGTTGAACTGTTAGAGTAACGCAAACCCGACCATTTAATTACCAATAATACATAAATGTAGAGACGTAGCACTGCTACGTCTCCCCGGATTTTGCGATTTATATTAATAATTTGGTTAATCGTAGGTGAATGGTATAATCCGTTCGGTTTTGTGCGGTGGTTGTTGGAGACGGTTTCGTTTTGTGCGGTGATTGATATGAGACGTAGCAGTGCTACGTCTCTACACCAGTTATTTATCCAAACGCAAAATTATCTGCAATTAAGCTATCAGTAGCAATTCCTTGCAAAATTGCTAATTCAGAATTATTTGCAGCAATTAAGGTGTTATCATCCTGTTGAGAAATACTCAAATCATCAAAGCCGATTCCTAAGCCAGCGATACCGAGGACATCTTCACCGCTGGTAAAATCGGTTATAACATTAGGTGCTCCAGGAATTTCGGCTGTTGCAATCCAGAATTGGTCTGCACCTGCGCCACCAGTAATGATATTATCACCACCACTCATAGCGAAGAATTTATCAGCACCATCTCCACCAACAAGGCGATCGCCATTCCCTAAAATCAAAGTATCGTCACCGCTACCTGCATAAATCCGGTTTCCACCTTCGCTACCGATAGAAGCGTCAATCAAATCATCGGAACTACCAGCGAAAGTAAACCCATTACTACCTTCGACTTCGATAACATCTCCCTCAAGAGAACCAAACACAGGTGGTACGGGTTCTGGTTCTGGTGCGGAAGTTAATTTAAAGCTGATGTCGTATTCACCAATATTAATGCCAAAGTCGGGGAAGATACGACCGCTACCTGTACCCGCTTCCAAGGGGTCGTAGGTGCGATTACCTAATTGCGCGACACCCGCATAATAAGTTCCGGCTTCCTCAGCAGTAAACTCTAAATAAGCATCACGGTTAGCGTTGAAGATTTCATCTGGTGCTGGTGCGCCGGTAACTAGGTCTAATTCGTTACCTTCTGCATCAAATAGACGCAGTTCGGAATCCAACCTTTGTGTTTCTTCAATTCCTTCAATTTCGTAGGGTATTGAATCTACATCAACGCTGACTGTATCTCCAGCTTGTAATTCAAAGCTGTACATATCAACGTCTTCGGAAGCATCGACTAAGTTACGAGTTGCGCGAGCGGAATCGATTTCACCGCTAACGGTTAAGGTGGGACTGTCTGCGCTTAAACCTGTGATAATTGCGTCAGTAATTGTATCATTACCTTCGCTAAGGTCGGGGCCTGATTCACCTGGTTCTTCTGGTTCTTCGGGTTCTTCTGGAAATGCTACAGAGTCTGGATTATCGGAAATGCTGTAGGTGACGGAAGCGTTATCCGAAGCGATGCTATAACCGGGACTTTCAATTAAGGAAAGCGTAAATTCTTCAATTCCTTCTAAAGCGTCTTCTGCATCAATTTCCGGATTGGTGGTTTCGTCAAAAACATTTAAGGTAATACTAGCTCCGTCTTCAAAAGCTCGGAAGTATAAACCGGAGGAGGAAAAGTTAGTGGTGGGGAAAACTCCTCCACTCACTTCTGCTTCAAAAATATTAAACTCACCAACTGCTGCCCTTTCATCTGTATTAGCGTAAATTAATACGCCGTCTTCAGGAATTTCACCATCAATATTGAAACTGAAGGTAACACCTGTTGCTTCGGATTCAATTAGGTTAGTTTCGCTGATATTAATTCCAACGGTGGGTTCGGAAGTCGGAGCGGGAACATCGGCTAAGGTATCGTATACGGTGACGGAAGTTGTTGCTGCACTTTCGTTAACGACGTAACCAGTTGATGATTCTAAAGCAAAGTTTAGTACTTCTGGCCCATCAGTTTCCGCTTCTTCTAGGTCTTCAATATCGATACTAATTAAAGCATTCGGACCAGTTGCTAAGAAACGAATACCGCTAGGATTACCGCTATCATCGTATACCGCTCCGATAACTTCTCCACCTAGAGTAAAAGGCGATCGCCCTAATCCCCCAAAGTATTCAGTAAGGTCAAAGTCGCTGTTGATAACAACTTCCACACCATCTTCAGGAATTTCTCCTTCTACCTTCAAGGCTAAAGATAAGAGAGAAGCACCTCTTTGTTCTCCGAGAAATTCAACTAAATTGGGAGCTAAAACGGTATCGCGTAATTCGCTGCGTTCTCCGTTAAAGGTACCATATACCGATTGCAGAGAAACTGTTGGCCCGCTGCCATCTCCGGGAGTAATTTCTGTTGCTGAAGGAGTATTATCTGTATTCAGACTGAGATTAAGGGTGTATTCCCCACTGCTGCGTCCGGTACCGCTAGCGGGTTCTGTAGGTTCGTATGGGTTATTTTCACCTGGATCGAAATTCTCAAATTCACCATTCGGGTAACTGCTAATTCCCGCATAATAAGTACCATCAGTTTCCGCTGTATACTCAATGTAGGAATCTCGGAAAGCCAAGAAAGTTTCACCTGGTGCCCCGTCATCATCGCTTATAGCTAGTTGATTTCCTTCTGCATCAAATAAACGCAGTGCTGTATCTAAATCGGAAGGGTTTTCCAAATTAGTTTGACTAGCATCTGTATCCAGACGAACGGTGTCTCCGGCTTTTAAATCAAAGGAGTAAAGGTCAACATCTTCGGTAAAATCAACATACAACCTTCCATCTTCAAGTTCGTAGCGGTTGCTGTTGTTATAGTCAATCTCTCCAGTGATGGAAACTTGAGAATTAGCTTGATTTAAGCCTGACGCTTGAGCTAGTTCGAGAGTGTCGTTAGGTTCGCTAACTTCTTCGGTAGCGGGAGGAATTTGTTCTACGGTATCCACTAAATTGAAAGTACCGCTGTTAGCTTCTGGATTTACTTGATAACCGTCACCAGATTGTAAAGTAAAGACAGCAGTTTCTAATCCTTCATCTGCACCGTCATTTGCAACAGGTAAATTAATAGTTGCCGATTGTTCGGTAATTGTAAACTGCAATTGGGGAGGAGAACTTTCGAGAATTTCAATATCACCAGAAATTCCAGTGGTTTCAATTCCTGTAGCGTCAAATTCTTCTAAACCATCAGCAGTGACTCTAACAGTTATCCCTTCTTCAGGTGGTGGCGAACTGAGACTAAAATTATGAACCCCAACAGTTGTTTCTGCTTCAACTAAAGTTTGTGGTTCAATAGTATAGCTAACTTGAATTTGAGAATCGGGATTATCCGCAATAGTTACACTTACTTCACCAGCATCGTCACTAACCGAATATGAAGGGTCCATTGACTACTTCAAAGGTAAATTCTTGAACTCCTTCAACAATTCCCTCTTCAATTTCCGGATTGGTGGTTTCATCAAAAGCAGGTACGGTAATTGATGCTCCATCTTCGAGAATTTTGAAGTAAAAACCACTAGCAGCAAAGTTGGGGAAAGGAGTTGTACTACCAGAAATTTCCGCGTTAAAAACGTCGAATTCCCCTAAAGCACCTCTGCTAGGGCTATTAACATAAACTAATATCCCATCGGAGGGAACATCACCATCAACATTAAAAGTAAACGTAGTGGTATTTCCTTCGCTTTCCACTAGTTGATTTTCGTTTACATTCAAGCTAACTTCAGGAAAACCACCTTCCGGAGCATCGATAGCTGGTAAATCATCTAAACTGTCATTGAAAACTACAGTTGAAGAACTATTATCAGCATCAACAGTGTAACCAGAACCAGCTTCTAAACTAAAAGTTGCTTGTTCAACACCGTCTGTTTCGGCTTCATCTTTGTTTTCCAAAGGTAAACTAAGCAAAGCATTCGGACTATTAACTAATAGACGAACACCCGTTGCTACTCCTTCGTCGTTATAAACAGCTTCTATAACTTCCGCTCCAAAGGTTAGAGGAGTTCTACCTAAATTAGCGAAATAATCAGTTAAAGCGATATCGCTGTTAATTACAACTTCTACACCACCTTCAGGAATATCACCTTCGGTTTGTAAGCTGAGAACTAAAATTGATGAACCTGGTTGCTCTCCGAGGGATTCTACTAAACTTTCAGTAAGAAGAGTATCTCGTAGCTCGGTTCTTTCACCATTAAATGTACCAGTTAAAGTTTGCAGGGAAATGTTTGGTGACATGATGTTTGTTTGTGATTTTTAATTGACGTGGTAAATGTGGAGACGCGATATATCGCGTCTCTACAAGATTGTGGTTATTCTCAGTCAAAAGAAGCGATTATGTCGGGTTAGTAATTTTTGACTTGTGAAAAGTACATTGCCCTCATTTATCCAGATGCACTACTAATAGAATAAATTTTTATTTTGTTGAGAATATATTTCATTAAACTTCTTACGTAAATCATACTATACATTTGAGATTGTCTAGTATTTTTTTATAAACTTTTATGTGCGTACTGCTTTTTTAGAGTCGAATCATTAAAACAATTACACCTGTAATGGGGATTGGAGATGGGGAGAGGGGGGAAGAGAGCAGTGAGCAGAGAAGGCAGGGGAGAAAAGGCTAAGAAAAATGAAATTGCTTCCTCCGCTCCTAACTCATAACTCCTAACTACTTCCTACTCCCTATTGCCGGAAATATGATTCAATATATCCCAGGTTTAATAAATAATTGCAGCAAAATCCTTTATGCGTCGAGATTCGATTTTTTATAAGCTGTTTCAACAATATCCACCTTTACTGTTTGAATTGTTGACAAATCCACCAGAGAATGCTTCTGAATACACATTTGATTCCAAAGCCGTTAAAGAAACAAAATTTGAAATCGATGGGGTGTTCGTACCACCGGAAAATAAAAGTCCAGGAGTGGTTTACTTCGTAGAAGTACAATTTCAAAAGGATGAAAAATTGTATGAGCGATTATTTGCGGAATCTTATCTATATTTCTACCGAAACCGCGATGACTTTAGCGATTTACAGATGGTTATAATTTATCCGTCACGAAGCATCGAACAAAGTAAAATTCGTCCTTACCGGAATCTGCTCAACAGCGATCAGGTAAATCGGATATATTTGGATGAATTAGGGGATATTCGCGAATTACCTTTGGAAGTAGCGGTAATGCTGTTGACTACGGTTTCCGAGGAGCAAGCACCAGAAGAAGCTAGGTATTTATTACAAAGAACTCAACAGGAAAATCCTCAACCTTCTTCTCAAGCCATAATAGAACTAATTACGACGATAATAGCCTACAAGTTTGTACAATTTAGTCGAAGGGAGGTAGAAGAGATGTTAGGGATTACGTTTGAAGAAACCCAATTTTATCGGGATATTAGAGAAGAAGCACTACAAGAAGGAGAACAAAGGGGACGAGAAAGAGAACGAAACCTTATTCTCCGTCTGCTAACTCGACGGGTGGGAGAATTATCCCCAGAAGTGCGAGAAAAAGTTGAAAATCTCTCCTTAGAACAATTAGAAAATCTTGGTGAAGCACTGCTTGATTTTAACAGCATGGGTGATTTACAAGTTTGGTTGGATGGGAATAAGGAATAACGATTAATTTAGGTAATACACATAACTAATGTAGAGACGTAGCAGTGCTACGTCTCCCCGGATTTAGCGATTTATATCAACAATTTGGTGAATCGTCGTAGGTGAATAGAATAATCCCTTTGGTTTTGTCCGCTGATTGTTGGAGACGTAGCACTGCTACGTCTCTACACCAGTTATTTAACCAAACGCAAAGTTATCTACACTCAAACTATCCATACCAACACCCTGCAAAATCGCTAACTCAGAATTATTCGCAGCAATCAAGATATTATCATCTTGCTGAGTAATACTCAAATCATCAAAACCGATACCCAAACCAGCTATACCTAAAACATCTTCACCGCTGGTAAAGTCGGTTATGACATTCGCTGCGTCGGGAATTTCAGCCGTAGCAATCCAGAATTGGTCGGCACCTTCTCCACCAGTAATGATATTATCACCACCGCTCATCACAAAAAACTTATCTTCACCAACACCACCAACAATTCTATCTGAAGTTCCCATTATTACAGTATCGTCACCGCTACCGGAATAAATACGATTATTACCTTCGCTACCAATAGAAGCGTCAATTAAATCATCGGAATCACCAGCAAAGATTAGGCGATCGCTACCTTCAACTTCAACAACATCGACCTTAATTGTCCCGAATATGTTTTCAAAAGTAGATTCTATTGGTTCGCTTTTACCTGCTGTTAATTCGACATTGAGTTCGTATTCTCCCGAAAAAACGCCGATTTCTGGAAAAATCCAACCGCTACCGCTACGCTCGACATTTGGGTCATAGTTGCGGTTTCCTAATTGACTTATTCCTACGTAATAATTACCAGTTTCTTCAGCGGTAAATTCAAGGTAAGGATCTCTCCCGGCTGGTTCGTCTGGTGCTGCTGCGTTGTTTACTCGAACTATTTCGTTACCGTCAGCATCAAATAAACGCAGCTCGGAATCTAACCTTTGTTCTACTTGTGGAAATCTTGCGGTTTCAAAGGGGATGGAATCAATATCAATTTTTACGGTATCTCCCGATTTTAATTCCAAGCTGTAAAAATCTACGTCTTCGGAAAAATCTCGATAATCTGCTCTTTCTACTCCGTCTTCTCTGGGGAAGAGATTTCCTTTTACTCTAGCGCTAGTGTTTTGCGGATTGAGATTTAAGTCAACTGCTTGTGATATGGTGTCATTTGGGCCGGTTTCTTCAGCAGGTGCGGGAGTTTGTTCGGGAATATCTACTATAGTGAATGTGGTTTGATTATTTTCTGCATTGACGAAATAGTTATCGGAATTTTCAATTAGCGCAAAACTTGCTGTTTCTACTTTTTCTGCTTCACCGTCGGATAATACGGGTAATTCAACTGTAGCGGTGGTTTCTTTGATATTGAGCAAAAATTCCGTATCGGTAACTTCGGTAATTTCTCCCCCAATAACTTCAACTGTTTCTAAATCAAATTCTGACAAGTTGGTTGCGTTAACCGTTACTGTAACTCCGTCTGATGGTGGTGGTGCTGTGAGGTTAAATTTATGAATGCTCTTGGTATTTTCCGACTCAATTAAAATTTCGGGTTCCCCACTCAAGCTGACTTCAACTACAGAATCGGGATTATCTCCAACGATAAAGTTAATTGCTCCAGCATTTTCGTTGATAGTATATAGCGAAGTTTCTTGTAGAGCAAAATTATAGCTTTGCAATCCTTCTGATATTGGATTGGGGAAAACTGAAAAGTTAATTGATGCTTCTTGCTCGGTTATTTTGAAGTAGAAACCGCTGAATTCACCGTTGGGAAAGGGAAAAGCACCTCCAGATACTTCTGCATTCAATACATCAAATTCTGCAAGCGCTGGTTTGTCTGCTTTAAGATAAACTAGTACACCTTCTTCTGGAGGAGGTTCGCTTAAAGTAAATTTGAGCGTGGTTTCCGATGCTTCGGATTCATATAGTTCGCTGTTAGTAATCGAAATGCTGACTTCTGGGATAACTTCGGGTATGGGAGCTTGTTCTGGATTATCGTAAAAAGTTGCGGTAATTTGATTTTTAGCTTCAGATACCCCGTAACCTTCTCCTGCTTCTAAGAAAAATGTCGCTTCTTCTGGCCCATCGGTTTCAGGTTCTACTAATTCTCCTCGCAATTGAGTTCTAGCATTCAAGGGGAAGAAAGTTTTGGGTTGAAAAACTCGTAACTGCACCCCCGTTTCTCTTCCGGTGTCATCCGTCACCACATCAATTAATTCCGCACCAGGGGAAAAGGGAGCAGAGATTAGCGATCGCACCGTAAAATAATCTCGTAAATAAGTATCGCTGTTTATCGTTACCAGAATACCCTCTTCCGGAATTTCACCTTCGGTTTCCAAAAGTAAAGTTAAGATGGAACCTTGAATTGGCAGCCCTTCGACTAAATTATTACTAATTAAGTTGTCTTCACCATCGTAAGTTGCGCCCAGGAAATCTAAAGAAACCGTTGGTTCTCCCGGTGCTGCGATATCAACAGTTTCCGGAGGAGTATTATTGCTTCTATCCAACTGTGGAGCAACTAAAAGCGGATTTTCTGGATTTAAAGTAATTTGTAAATCGTATTCGCCAATTCCCCGGTAATCTAAACCACCGCGACTGTCTCCATCTCCAGTTTCAGGTACAAAAGGATTATAAGCTCTTTCCTTATACTGTTCCGGGTCGCCAAATAAATCTCCGCCAAATCGGTAGGGAGTTCCATTAGTAAAAACACTTAACCCCAAGTAATAGCTGCCGTCCGCAGGAGCTTGAAATTCTAAGTATGGGTCGGTAGAAGTTGCAAATAATTCCCCAGCACCCGAACCCAAATCTTTCGCAGCTAATTCATTCCCCGACTCATCGAACAACCGAAAAATTACATTTCCTTGAGTGCGATCGCGTTCCAAATCGGGAATAGCTGGATTACCTTTAACAACCGCATCAATGTCAAAAGCAACAATATCATCAGCTTTCAAATCAACTTGATAAAAATCTACATCTTCGGTTCCATCAACATAAGTAAAGCTACCATCCGGATTTTGATAGCGATTGCCAATATCAAAATCTAAACTACCACTCAACGTCACCTGGGGATTTTCCGAACTAATTCCCGAATCTACCGCAAGCGGAATAGTATCATTCGGTTCGCTGACATTAAACGGAATTTTCTCTACTGTATCGGTAATATTGAAACTACCACCGCTCAAATCAGAATTTACCTCATATCCATCACCAGATTCTAAAGTGAAAGTCGCAGTTTCCAAACCCTCAGCTTCCCCATCAGCAGCAACAGGAAGATTAATTAAAGTAGTTAAATCGGTTAATCTTAAATCAAAACCATCCTCGCGGACGTTGACAATTTCTCCATCAATAACTTCTATATTATTTAAATCAAATTCGCTCAGATTAGTAGCTTTAACAGAAACAATCAATCCATCTTCAGGTATTATCCCCCCAGTCACATTAAAAACGTGAGCGCTAAATGTTTGATTATTTTCGACTAAATAATTCGGACCTAGATTCAAGCTAACTTTGGGTAAACCAGTTGTTGAAGCCATGATATTTTTATTGATTATTGAGAGATTTAAATTCTCGTTAAATTCTCGTTACAAGGCTCTGCCTTGTGACGCAGGTTTTAGAAGGCTCTGCCTTCTACTTGTAAGGCAGAGCCTTAAGAATATGGGTTCCCAGCCAGAGACTGGGAACCAGTTATGAATCAATTCACGGAAAAACGATAAATTGGATTAACCAAACGCGAAATTATCCGCAATCAAACTATCGGCACCAATTCCTTGCAATATCGCTAACTCAGAACCATTCGCAGCAATCAAAGTATTATCATCCTGCCCAGTTATGCTCAAATCATCAAAGCCAATACCTAAACCAGCAATACCAAGCACATCTTCACCACTGGTAAAATCGGTTATGATATTCGCTGCTTCCGGAATTTCTGCTGTAGCAATCCAGAATTGGTCGGCACCTTCCCCACCAGTAATCATATTATTACCACCGCTCATTGCGAAGAATTTATCGTCACCTGCTCCACCGACAATTCTATCTTCGGTTCCCAGTATTACAGTATCGTCACCGCTACCCGCGTAAATCCGGTTTCCACCTTCGCTACCGATAGAAGCGTCAATCAAATCGCTTTCGCTACCACCGAAAATAAATTGACCGCTACCTTCTACTTCAATTATGTCTGCATTGATAGTTCCGAATTCCGGTGTAGTTGTTGGAGATGTAGGTTCGGGTGTTGTAGGACGCTGATCTTCAATAGTAACGGTAATGGAACTGGCGTTGGCACCTACTTCGTAGAGTTCACCATCGCGCAGGGTGAAAGTTAAGGTTTCTAGACCTTCTGCCACATCATCCTGGAAAACTGGTACCGTAATGCTAGAGTTTTCTTCGGTAACGCGGAAGAAAAATCCACCTGCGGTTTCGTCGGTACCGACAATACTACCACCTTCTATTACTGGCCCTGTAACTTCGGTTTCGTCTTCTGGTAGACGCGGGTTGGTTGCATTAACATCGAATTCTGCAATTGCTCTTGGTGGTCCTTCAATAAAGACGACTAAGCCTTCGGCTGGAATCTCACCCTGGGTTGTCAAGTTAATTGTGATTGGTGTCTGCTCATTTTCAAAGAGCGTATCGGTAGTAGCTGAAATTTCTACTGTCGGACCAACTCCACCCGGTACACCATCTGTAACAGTAAAGGTAGATTCATTAGCTTCCGGATTAACTGCGTAACCATCACCATCCACCAAGGTGTAGGTATAAGTTGCATCGGCTTCCTCAAGAATATCATTGAACACCGGAAGAGTAATGCTCGCATCCGCTTCGGTAATCGTAAAGCTAAAGTTACTCAAGAAACTAGTTCCGGCAGCGGCTTCATCGGATGCAGTTTCACTGGGGGTCCCCATCTTCGAGAGAGAAACGGTTGAGGGTACCACCGACGATATTACCATTGGTATTCTCGGCAAAACCGTTATCAAAACGATAGAAAATGCTACCTGTTTCCGCGTCAAAACGAGTTTGAGCTACGGTAAACTGCTGCATGATACCAGCAGCGTCACCTTCTAGGTCAACGGTAATACCAGCTTCGGGTATTTCACCGTCCACGCTGAAGTTCATCACCAACGCGGTACCTTCCGCTTCGTTGATTGTGGTTGGGATTGTGCTAAAGCTAACAGTGGGTTCACCAGCTTCACCTCCTTCAGATAGTTGAACCCATTCTTCAGGAAGTAAGTTAGCAAGGATTTCAAAATCACCGTTACCGTCAGGTTCGAGAACGTAAGCTATCCCTTGGGGATTGGGATAAATGCCTGTTCCTGCTTCAAAGAGATCGTCATGTCCAACGAGAATCGTGTTTGTTCCTGCTTCTGGTGGAGCAGTTAATAAAGGCAAAACATTTGCCCTCATCTCTTCTACCTGTTCGTCGGTATAGTCTTCAAAGGGTAGAAAATTGAGTGCGGGGTCTTTTTCATATTGACCAAAAGCTATTGCAGCAGTATTAATAGCACGACCGTATTCGCTGGTAATCACGTCGTCGTAAGGTATTTGAGATATTTCAAAACCTTCGCCAATAGCTAAAGATTGTTTCACCCCAAATTCACTTAGCACTCTCTGCGTAGAGAAGTCAGTCACATCAGCAGTAACTTGATCCGCAAAATCTTTCTCTGTTTGAGCGTGTCTGAAGTATATTACGTTACCACCATCTTGGAGTTCGTCTAATAATTCTTCACCTACTAACTTGTCTACAAAATCAACATTTGCTTGTTCCCCAGGAGTTAATTCACCTTCATAGGTAGGAGCAGGAGTTACTAATTCAAAACTATCTCCCGGTTGATAACCTTCGCCAACCGTTCCAGCTTCGCCGCCTTCACCGCCTTCTCCGCCTTCTGTAGGGGTTCCAGCTTCGCCGCCTTCACCACCTTCTCCTTCTGTAGGGGTTCCAGCTTCGCCGCCTTCACCGCCTTCTCCTCCTTCTGTAGGGGTTCCAGCTTCGCCACCTTCTCCTTCTGTGGGGGTTCCAGCTTCGCTGCCTTCACCACCTTCTCCTTCTGTGGGGGTTCCAGCTTCTCCACCTTCACCACCTTCGGTAGATTCGTTGGATGGACTACCTTCCGCATCTTGGAGGGACAAAGTTACAGAACCGGCGCTAGAGTCAATTGTGTATCCCTCACCCGGTTGAACAGCAAAAGTTATATCTTGTGCATCATCAACTTGGTCGTCAAAAATCGGTACGGCTATAGTTGCTGGCGATGCGTTAATGAGAAAATCAAAACCACTGGTAGTATCATTAACTCTTACAAATCGCCCATTACTGAATTGGGCTGCAAACACATCTAATTGACCTAGAGCATTTTCGGTTGGACTGTCAATACTAACAACCAAACCATCTTCTGGTATTGCTTCACTTGAAGCCAGCGTAATTGTTAATACAGTTCCTTCTTCTTCAACGAGAACTGTAGGATTCGCACTTATTGAAACTGCCATAATTTATGTTGATTATAGAGTAAGTGTTTATACAATCTATTTTTTAGGCAATTGTGATTATGCCACCGTGGAATTAGTCATGCTACAAGTATTATTTCGCGCTTATCATCAAACAAAAAGCTTCTAATTACCTAACAGAGCGTAGGTATAACGTCGGACAAAGTTTTTACTTTACTGTTGAATAAATTATTGCGAAATAATCTCAAGCTTTTTGACTTACGTAAATTCTACTATAAACGATACTTTATAGAAGTAGCAATTTGTGAAGTTTTCGTGAAGAGCATGGGAATTGGGCATTGAACATCGAGTTTGTAGGGTGCATGAAGACCTTGACCAATTATTGTTTTATGAATTAGCACTTATTGAAAAAGCCATTGTTGCGAAAGCTTCTCAAAATTTAGACCTACTATAGGAATTAAGATGATTTGAGGCGATCGCAAATAATCTTTAGTTCTATTTTTCTAATTTGCATTTTCCTCTGGGTAGAGTTTTATAAGTGCAAATTTTGCATGATTAAAACTCGATTCGTAGTTGTGGTGACAAAAAATTGGCATTGCTTAATCAAAATATAAATAGCCCCCTAACCCCCAAATTTGGGGGATTTAGGGGGCTGTTGTTAGATACCAATTAGGAATTCATATCTGTATTCAGCAACGCCAAAAAATTAATAATGTAGAGACGTAGCACTGCTACGTCTCCAAATTGATGCGAAATAACGCCTAATTCAGGGAATGATTATTTAAGCAAACGCAAAATTATCCGTAATCAAACTATCAGCACCAATTCCTTGCAATATCGCTAAATCCGAGCCATTTGCAGCAATCAAGGTACTATCATCTTCTTGAGAAATACTTAAACCATCAAAGCCAATACCCAAACCAGCAATACCAAGCACATCTTCACCACTGGTAAAATCAGTAATAATATTTGCCGAAGAAGGAATTTCAGCAGTCGCAATCCAGAATTGGTCTGCACCTTCCCCACCAGTAATGATATTATCACCACCGCCCATTGCAAAGAATTTATCGTCACCTGCTCCACCGACAACTCTATCGGACATTCCCAATATCAAAGTATCGTCACCGCTACCAGCGTAAATCCGGTTTCCACCTTCACTACTTATAGAAGCGTCAATCAAATCATCGGAATCACCACCGAAAAGCAGTTGACTGCTGCCGCTAACTTCGATAATATCTGCTTCAAGGGAGCCAAATACGGTTTCGGTAGTAGGTGGTTCTGGTTCGGTATTACCGTCAACTAAAGTAGCAGTTAAATCGTAGAAGCCATTAAACACGCCGATTTCTGGGAATGTCCAACCACTACCACTTCTTGCTACATTAGGGTTGTAGTTGCGGTTGCCTAGTTGACTCACGCCTACATAGTAAGTCCCTGCTGTTTCGGCAGTGTATTTAACAAAAGGGTCGCGGGAAAACTCTTCATCGGGGGCTGCACCATCATTATTGGCAGCAAGTTCATTTCCCTCTGCGTCAAACAACCGCAGTTCGGTATCGGGCTTTTGGAGTGTTTCTGCCAAAGCAGGAGAAACCACAGGTCTGGCATTAATTGTCTCAGGAAGTATTTCTTCTGTATCAATGTCAAGGTTAACGGTTTGTCCAGCTTCTAGATTAAAGGAGTAGAAATCAACATCTTCGGGAAGATCGACAAAGCTTTCACCAATTAGTCCGCTAAGGGAAACAGAAGCACGCTCGGAACTTAAACCTAAAGCATTAGCTTCGGATAGAGTACTGTTGCTTTCACTTTCTTCGGCAACAGCAAGTTGATCCAAGGTTTCGGCTAAAGAGAAGCTAGCCTCTGTTGCTGCTGGGTTGATCTCATAGGTATCGCCCGGTTCTAAAGTAAAGGTTGCGGTTTCGTTGCCTTCATCTGTACCATCATCAAGAACGGGTAGACTAATAGTTGCTTCGGGTTCGGTAATAGTAAGGTCAAAGCCATCGTCGCGCAGGTTAGCAATCGTACCACCTGTTACTTCAATCGCATTCAAATCAAAATCATCAAGAGACTCTGTACTGACGCTAACGGTTAAGCCTTCTTCTGGTGGTGGCGTACTGAGACTAAAGGTATGAACGCTAACCGTACCTTCTGATTCAATCAAAGTGGTGCTTTCTTCATCTCCCTCAGTAGAAGCAGTCAAAGCTACTAGAATTTGTGAATCTGGGTTATCGGCAATGCTCAGGTTGATTTCGCTAGCATTACTATCGATGGTGTAACCCTCTTGCGGTTGTAAGGCAAAGGTAAGATCGAGAATGCCTTCTTGTAAAGTTTCTGGGGGAACTTCTAGACCAACTGTTAGTTCATCAAACACTGACAGCGTAACAGTTGCAGTCTGCTCGGTGATAGTGAAGAAAAAGCCAGAAGAATCTCCATTCGGAACTGGGAAGTTGCCCCCGCTAATTTCAGCGTTCAAGACATCAAACTGACTGAGAACAGTACCGACAACTGGATTATCTTCGCTGTCTAAATAAACTGTCACGCCCTCTGCGGCAGGAGCTTCGGACAAGGTAAACGTTAGCGTGGTTTCAGTTCCTTGCGTCTCAATTAGCTCTGTCTCACTGATGGTTATTCCCACTTCAGGAACGATGTCTCCGCCGCCAGTAGACGCGGGGACATCTTCTACAGAATCGTAGTAAGTTACCTGTGTCTCCCCAGCATCGGAGGCAATTTCATAGCCTTCCCCTGGTTGTAAGAAGAAGTTAACATCTTCTGCCCCATCCGTCTCCAGAGGCTCAAATACATCTAATAATCCTTCTCCAAAGAAACGCGGAATAATCGCATTAGGATTAGCGGCTTCGTAGTTAACCGTCATTAAAGGTTCTTCAATACGAAGACGAATACCAGTAGGTATCCCATCTTGATTATAAAAAGCGCCTAATGACTGTCCGCCAATCGTGTTAGGAAGCTGGCTTTGACCTTCAAAGGAAACGTAATCAAATAAATTAGCATCGCTGTTGAGAACAAATTCAATACCCTCTTCGGGAATTTCACCCTCAGCTTCAATCGTAAAGGTAACGCTAGAAACTCCGCCTATTTCAACATATTCTACCACTGCACTACTGAAGTTACCTTCACTATCAGCAGTTGCAGGGTTGGCACTTAACGAGAGTGTGGGAGGATTTGTAATGCCTGGGTTACTAACAGGTGGTGTGGGTGTGCCTTCTATCCGAGGATTATCTGGCGTTAACAAATCGATATTAATCGCATAGTCTCCAAACGCCGAGCGATTGCCGTTACCCGATTCAAACACAAGAGGATCGTATAGTGGCTGAGAGAATTCTCGGGTAAACGGGACATCGAGAACGTTACCGCTTCCACTACCCACTGCAAAATAGTAAATACCGTCTTCGGATGCGGTAAATTCTTCATAACCATCCGTCTCATTCTCGTCAAAAGGGGTGGAGCCACCGAACAACTTATCGGGAGCAGCGGTTCTTCTGGCAGCACCGTAATCTCGAAGCGGGTTCCCTTCGGCATCGAATATCATGGTATCTAACCTAAGACCATCATCAAATGCATTAAGATTTGTATCGAAGTCAAAAGTTTCAACGGCGATTGTATCTCCTGCGCTCAGGTTTATCTTGTAAAGATCCACATCTTCGCTGTAGTCGATATAGCTATAGGTACCGTCTGGGTTTAGTTGGCGATTGCCGATATTAAAGTAGATGGAATCGCTGCCAGAAAAGGTCGGATTCTCAGGGGTGATTTTAGTATCTGTTGCTAATGGGATAATATTGTTTGGCTCAGTAATAACGCCTTGTGGAAGATCCGACTCTGTATCCACCAAGTTAAAACTACCGCTACTGTATTCCTCTACAACTTCGTACCCTTCTCCCGCAGCCAAACTGAAAGTAGCCGTTTCCGTTTCCTCAGCAACTCCATCAGCCGCAATAGGAAGATTAACTAAAGTGGTATATTCCGTCATCCGCAGGTCAAAACCATCATCGCGAACAGCAACAATTTCGCCCCCTTCAACCGAAACACCTGTTAAATCAAACTCGCTCAAAGAAGGTGCATTTACCTTTAACACCAAACCTTCGGCAGGAATTACTCCATCTGTAAGGTTAAAAGCATGAGCGCTAACTGTTCCTTTGTCTTCAATTAAGTATGATGGTCCTGAGAACAAGCTTGCCTTGATTAAACCCGATGTAGGTGGCTCTGTAGGAGGTTCTGTATCGGTAAGCTGACTTTCTTCATCGGCAAATAATACGGTAGAAGAGCCTAAATCAATGTTAATTGTGTAATCTCCCAAAGTTCCTACATCGGCTAAATCTTCTTGTTCTACTTCTCCTGGTGCGACGAGTGAAAAATTAGCTTCAACCAAACCATCAAAGGTTTCAGGTAAAAAAGTATCGAGTTCATCATTGTCAAAAACGTTGATGGTAAAACTAGCAGTAGTTGCACCCGAGTCGATAGTTAAGAAGAAGCCCGAATTATCGAAATTAGTGCCAACCAACGAAGGGTTGATATTTTCAACTATTGGATTAGCCCCAAACCCAGGCAAATCCAGACGGTTGACAATTTGCTCTACATCGCTATCTACATAAACTTTTAAACCGCCTTCTGGGGCTGGTTCATTGAGTTCAAAATTAAAGGTTAACGCCGTTCCCCGATCTTCAATGAGGGCTTTTTGTTGTCCGTCAAAGTTGGTGGAAATCGATAAACTTGCTTGTACCATGTTATTTGTTTTTAGTGAAATTAAATAGTTTGTTGGTCTTCAACGCCGTCCACAAAAATAATGCTTTGAAAAGTGCGATCGCCAATATTATAGTTTCTACCTTCAACATTAGTTAAAGCAAAATCCAAAAACTGAGCTTCTTCGTCAATTGCATCGGGAATAATTGGAATGATGTAAAAATTTGAAATTTTAGTTCATAAGATGTAGAGACGTAGCAGTGCTACGTCTCCAAATTGATGCGAAATAACGCCTAATTCAGGGAATGATTATTTAAGCAAACGCAAAATTATCCGTAATCAAACTATCAGCACCAATTCCTTGCAATATCGCTAAATCTGAGCCATTCGCAGCAATCAAAGAGTTATCTTCCTGCTGGGTGATGCTCAAATCATCAAAGCCGATTCCTAAACCAGCAATACCAAGCACATCTTCACCGCTGGTAAAGTCAGTAATAATATTTGCTGCTTCCGGAGTTTCGGCTGTAGCAATCCAGAATTGATCGGCACCGGCTCCACCAGTAATGATATTATCACCACCCGAAAGTGCAAAGAATTTATCGTCACCTTCACCACCAATCAGGCGATCGCCATTCCCCAAAATCAAAGTATCATCACCGCTACCAGCATAGATACGGTTTCCACCTTCACTACCAATAGAAGCGTCAATCAAATCATCGGAATCACCACCGAAAACAATTTGACTGCTACCTTCTACTTCGATAATATCTCCTTCTAAGGAACCGAATATTGGTTCGGTAGTGGGTTTAGAGCCACCACTATCGGATGCTAATTCGACGTTGAGTTCATATTCGCCGAAAAGAATGCCGATTTCGGCGAATATCCAACCGCTACCAACGCTTAGATTATTTTCTACCAAGGGGTCATAATCGGTATTTCCAAGCTGACTGACACCGACGTAGTAAGTACCCGCTTCCGAGGCTGTAAATTCAAGATAGGGGTCACGGCTAAATTCTTCGTTGGGTGCTGCACCGTTATTGACGCTAGCTAATTCGTTACCCGAAGCATCGAATAAGCGCAGTTCCGAATCTAAACGTTGTTCTACTCCTTCAAATTTAGCTGACTCAAAGGGAATAGAATCAACATCAAGCTTAATCGTATCTCCTGCTTCCAAAGTAAAACTGTAGAAGTCAACATCTTCTGAAGCCTCTACGATTTCACCAACACTAGAATCTACTCTTGCGGATTCACCTGGTTCGCGACTACTAAGAGCAGCGGTAAATTTTGCAGTGGGATTAAAGGGATTGATATTGAGATCGATCGCTTCAGAAATCGTATCATTAGAATCAAATTCTTCAGTTGGAGCAGGAACTTGTTCTGGAATATCTACCACCGTAATTGTGGCTTCGGGTGCATCGGGGGTCGATTAGGTAATTTGTAGTTTCAACCAAAGAGAAAGTAGTTGTTTCTACTCCCTCATCTTCACCATCTGATATTGGTGGTAGCTCGACGATAGCAGTAGCATCGGTAATATTAAGGGAGAAACCCGTGTCTGTAACTTCTGTTATTTCTCCTCCCGTTACGGTAAATGCTTCGGTATCAAACTTCGATAAATCGTCAGCACTGACTGTTACGTCAACACCTGATTCTGTGGGAAATGCAGTCAGATTAAAGGTAAGCTCGCCTGCTGTATTATCTGACTCAACCGCAACAGTTTCGCTTCTTAAGCTAACTTCTAAAACAGAATCTGGATTATCAGCAATAGTGAAATTGACGAACGAAGCATTCTCATCAATCGTATACAGAGATCCTTCTTGAAGCGCAAGGTTAAAGCTTTGTAAACCTTCTTCAAAGGGGTCTTCAAAAGCAGATAAGCTAATAGATGCTTCTTGTTCAGTAATTTTGAAAAAGAAACCGTTAAATTCTCCATTAGGAGTTGGATAAACACCTCCGCTAACTTCAGCATTGAGAATATCAAATTGAGGTAGGATACCTACTGCATCACCCTTGACAAAAACCAGCACACCTTCAGAGGGCGGAGCTTCATTAAGGCTAAAGTTGAGCGTTGTTCGATCTCCTTCGGATTCAACTAGTTCGGTTTCGGTAATTGTTAGGCTGATTTCAGGAATAACGTTAGGTTCTGGAGCTTGCTCTTCACTGTCATAGAATGTGGGTGTGACTTGATTTTCGGTTTCAGATACCCCGTAGCCTTCACCGCCTTCTAAGAAGAACGTTACCTCTTCTGGACCATCAGTTTCAGGTTCTAATAGCTGACCCCAATAAGGAGTTCTTGCATTCAATCCGACAAAAGTAACCGGCTCAAATATTCTAAGTTGAAAACCCGTTTCTCGTCCAGTGTTATCGGTTAGAACATCTACTAATTCTGCTCCAGGCGTAAAAGGAGGAAGAATTAGAGAGCGTACTGAAAAGTAGTCTCTTAGATAGCTGTCGCTATTTACATTAACTAAAATACCTTCTTCAGGAATTTCTCCTTCAGTTTCTAATACCAGGTTTAAAAGTGAACCCTCTAGGTCAAGTCCTTCGATTAAATTGTTTGAAAGTACGGTGTCTAAACCAAGCTCCCCAGAAATAACGCGGGGATCTGAAAACTGAGCATAAGTAGCACTGTTAAAGTTCAAAGAAACCGTTGGCTCACCATCTTGAGCTAAATCGATTGTTTGGGGAAGTGTGTTATTACTACGATTTTGCTGTTCCACTAAAAACGCTCGCTCTTCTGGATTAAGAGCAATTGTTAGTTCATACTCACCAATATTAAGAGAATCTTCGGAAGCATTAAACCCATCTCCACTAGCTGGAATGAAGGGGTTGTATGTCAGACCACCCCAAGTATCGGGCGCACCAAATCTTTGAGGCGCGCCGTTGGAAAAAGAGCTAAGACCTAGATAGTAAGTTCCATCTTCTGGTGCTTCAAATTCAAGGTATGAATCTCCACTCGATCTGAAAATTTCACCTATCCCTGGACTGAGACCTCTTCCAGTAAGTTCGTTACCGTCTGCGTCAAATATGCGTTGTATGCCTACAATGCTATTAACCGTATCGAATTCAACGTTTGGAAAAGCTGCTCCATCTGTAGCACGAGAATCGATGTCAGAAGAAATAACGTCTCCTGCTTTAAGGTCAAATCTGTAGAGGTTTACGTTTTCTACCGCATCAACATAAGTAAAGCTGCCATCTTCATTTTGGTAGCGATTGCCAATATCAAAATCAAAGGTTTCAACAATCGTAACTACTGAATTATCAGCACTGAGTCCAATATCGCTAGCTAAAGGAATAATATCGTTAGGCTCGCTGATATTATCAGGAACTTCTTCGGCAGTATCGGTAATAGTGAACTCACCACTACTAAAATCATCATTCACCTCATACCCATCACCCGCTTCCAAACTAAAGCTAGCCGTTTCTAACCCCTCAGCTTCCCCATCAGCAGCAACAGGAAGATTAATTAAAGTCGTAAAATCCGTGAGTCGAATATCAAAACCATCCTCTCGGACGTTGACAATTTCCCCACCATCACTAACTTCAATCGCATCTAAACGGAAGCTACTCAAGTTGGGTGCATCAACTCCAACAACTATTCCACCTTCAGGTATTGTTGCTCCAGTGACATTAAAAACATGAGCAGAAACCGTTCCGTCTTCCTCTACCAAATAATCCGGTCCCGTATTTAAACTAACTAACGGTAAACCAGTTTCTGGAGTTGGTTCCGGTGTCGGATTCGGTTCCCGTGTCTGCTCGGTAAGCTGGCTTTCAAGGTCAGCAAATAATACACTACTTGTTGCTGCATTACTATCAATAGTGTAATCGCTGAGATTGCCCACATCCCCCAAATCTGCTGCATCCACCTGCTCGCTCGTCTTCAACTGAAACACCGCTTCTACCAAACCATCAAAAGTTTCTGGTAAAAACGTATCGGGTTCAGAATTATCAAACACATTAATCGTAAAGCTCGCATTCGTAGCTCCTGGATCAATAGTGAGGAAAAAGCCAGAATTATCAAAATTAGTTCCAAGCAACGAGGGGTTGATATTTTCGACGATTGGATTAACCCCAAACCCCGGTAAATTCAAACGGTTGACAATTTGTTCTACATCGCTATCTACATAAACTTTCAAACCACCTTCGGGAGCTGGTTCATCTAAGGAGAAGTTTACAGTTAATGCATTTCCCTTCTCTTCAACGAGCGCATTCTGTTCACCCGAGTAGTTCGTAGTTGTAGAAAGGCTAACTTGTACCATTATTAATTTTCCTGAAGTTATTGTTATTTTTTCTCGTTACATGAAATGGTGCGCTCACAGCGCGAAAAAGACATATTTTTTTATAATCCGAATTATTCGTCGCGCCATAACAGAACGGCAGTTTTGCGGCTTTGTGCATCCACACCGCAAACTGCCTCCCCTACGAGTGATTTAAGCGAAAGCAAAATTATCAGCAACCAAACTATCCGCGCCAATACCTTGCAAAATTGCTAATTCAGAATTATTTGCAGCAATCAAAGTATTATCATCTTGTTGAGAAATACTCAAATCATCAAAACCGATACCCAAACCAGCAATACCTAAAACATCTTCACCACTAGCAAAGTCAGTAATAATATTTGCTGCTTCCGGAGTTTCGGCTGTAGCAATCCAGAATTGATCGGCACCGGCTCCACCAGTAATGATATTATCACCACCCGAAAGTGCAAAGAATTTATCACCACCTTCACCACCAATCAGGCGATCGCCATTCCCCAAAATCAAAGTATCATCACCGCTACCTGCGTAAATCCGGTTGCTTCCCGTGCTACCAATAGAAGCATCAATCAAATCGCTTTCGTCACCACCGAAAACAATTTGACTGCTGCCTAACACTTCGATAACGTCTGCTTCGATTGTTCCGAAGGTAGGGGAAGGTGTTGCTGCAACTTGACTATCATCAATGCTGAAAGCAACTTGTTGAGCGTTGGAATCAACTTCGTAAATTTCTCCATCTATTAAGCTGAAACTAAATTCTTCTAAACCTTCGTTTGCACCGTCGTCAAAAGTGGTTAAGGTAAGACTCGCATTACTGTCGGTAATCGTCGCTAAGAAACTACTTCCTCCCGAATCTCCCACTGTGGGAAAACCATCGATACCAGTTGTTTGAATTGCAAAATTTCCATCTTCGTCAAAGATGCTAAATTCACCTAGAATACCACGGGTTTCGCTATCAACGAGAACGGTTAAACCATCTTCAGGAATTTCTCCATCAACATTAAAGTTGACTGTAAATTGTTCTCCTTCACTTAGTTCGGTTTCGCTGAAAGAAAGTCCAACTGTGGGACCAATTCCAGCACCACCATTACCGTCGATTAAGGTAACTCCATCGCTGTTAGTATCGGAAACAGCGTAATTTGAATCTATCGAACCATCATTTTCTATGACAGTAAAGCCAAAATCTCGATCTTCTTCTTGAATAACATCGTTGAGGATGGGGAAAACAATAGAACCCTCATTTTCTGAAATAATTAATTCAGTAGTACTGGTTTCGGGGTCGAAAAATTCACCGATTGCAATATTGTTAAAGGTAACATCAATCTCACCATCTACTTGATCTGTTAAATCTAAATCCCCACTAATAAGAAATGAAAGTCCGTCTTCGGGAATTTCCCCATCTACGCTAAAGTTAGCAAAAACTGTTGCTTGTTCGTCTTCTTCGGAAACTAAATCTGGTTCAATGCTGAAGCTGACTACTGGTGCTTCTCCTGTAGGTGGTGTTGGTGTAGTACCGCTTGCATCGCTAAAATTGAGAGTAACTGCACCGTTTTCGGAATCAACTTGATAAGCTTCCCCATCAATCACCTCAAAGGTAAATGATTCTAAAGCATCATCCTCATCTATACCTTCATCAATTACGGGTACGGTAATAGTAGCGGTGGGTTCGGTGATAGTAACAAAGAAACCGCTATCTCCGTCGGCAGGTCTGGGAAACTCGCTAAGTCCTGTAGTCTCAATTTGAGCCACATCAAATTCAGTTAGCGACCTTTGTTGAGTTGCTGCACCATCGATATCGTTAACTAAAACGGTAAGTCCTTCTGCTGGAATCTCCCCATCAACGTTAAGGGTTAAAGTAATCGAATCTCCTTCAACTACGTCGCTGTTATCTACAGTTAATCCAACGGTAGGCCCCGCTGGTTGTGTTTCATCGACTACGTTTAAAGTTATGCTACCAGCGTCGGGAGCAACTTCGTATTCTTCTCCATTCACAATCGTAAAGGGAAGTTCTAAAGGTTCTTCGGCAAGAATATCGTCAAAAACTGAGGTAGTAATTGATGCTTCCGGTTCGGCAATAGTCACGAAGAAACTGCTACCACCAGCATCCCCAACTTCGGGTAATCCTGCGATTCCATCTAGTTGCAAAGTACTTAAATCGGATAAGTCAAATTGTCCTAAAGCACCGGGAACCGAACTTTGAACTAAAACCTGTACTCCATCTTCGGGAATTTCCCCATCTGCACTAAAGTTAATGGTTATTTCATCACCTTCAGTTAAATCGGTTGCACTAGCAGAAATTCCCACATTCGGGCCAATTCCGGGACCACCGTTATCATCAGTTATGGTAAATAGGGTAGAGTTTTGAGATGAATCAACTGTATATCTTTCTCCTTCCACAAGTTGGAAATCAAAAGGTTGAGTACCTTCTTCGATAATGTCGTTAATGAAGTAAAGCTTGAATGAAGCTTCAGGTTCAGACAATAAGATATTTATTCTACCAGTGTCATCAGAATCAACGATTTCAGAATTAATGAATTCTGCTTCTGGTTCGGCTGCAAACTGATTGGTAAAGTCAAAAGGAATATCAGGATTGCCACCCGAAGTATCCAAGTTTACTATAATTCCTTCTTCGGGAAAATCTCCGGTAACTGTCCACTTCCACTCAACTAAATTATTTTCAGCTTCTTCCGATAGGGTTGCGGGGGTTGTTTCAAAGCTGACTACTGGTAGTTCTCCCGTGGGTGGTTCTGTTGGAAGTTCGGATTCCGTTGCTGCTTCAACTGTAATCTCAACGGTTGCAGGTTCGGAAAATATTTCACCGTCGTTAGTTAAATAAGTAAAGGTATCTGTTCCGGAAAATCCCTCGTTAGGAGTATAGCTAAAAGAACCATCCTCATTTAAAGACAGTTGCCCACTGTCGGGAGTATCTAAAACAGAAACAATTAATTGATTTCCCTCAGCATCAGAATCATTAGCTAATATCCCCGCATCTACATCTACACTTAATTCCTCTCCCTCAGCAGTTGTATAACTATCGCTTTGAGCAACTGGAGGTGTATTATCTGATGGTTCTGGTTCTACAGGAACTTCTGGTTCTTCTGGTGGTGGTTCGATTGTCGTACTTTCCGCATCTTGAAGCGTCAAACTAATAGAATTTGCACTTTCATTAACTGTATAACCTTCACCCGGTTGGACGGTAAACGTTAAACCTTCAATTGCATCGGCAACATCATCGTCGAAAATCGGTAAACTTAAAGTTCCCGTTTGCTCGGTGAGTCGAATACTAAAACCGGAAGTGTCATCATTCACCCCCACCAAACGTAAATTTTCAAACTCGGTTGCGAACACATCTAATTGAGCCAAAGCATTTTCGGTTTCGCTATCCACAGTGACAACCAAACCACCTTCGGGTATTGGTTCATCTGAAGTCAGCGTAATCGTTAATACAGTTCCTTCTTCTTCAACTAGAACTGTGGGATTCGCACTTATTGAAACTGCCATAATTTCTTTCCTATCGATTGGTATCTTTTTACACGGCGTTGCTGTTAGCGTAGCTCGACGTTAGCCATATAAAAGTATGAATAGCCCCCTGACCCCCCAATTATGGGGGAGAAATATATTTTAAATTCCCCCAATACCCCCAAAATTGAGGGGGTCACGCGGGCAGGGGATTTAGGGGGCTGCGCTAACAGCAACGCCTTTTACACGTTAATTTTGTTTTGCAGCGGAAATCGGAACTCGAATTAACGCACCTTCAGAGCCGGAAGAACTTTACTGATTAATCTTGAACTAATTATTGCGAATTAATCTCAAGATTATCACTTACGTAAATTCTATGATAAATTCTGCTTCACGAAAGTAACTTTTCATGAAGATTTCGTAAAGTCAACTGATAAAGTAAGCAATTTGCAAATTTATTTTTTCTTAAAAAAAGGTGCATTGAGCCTTATGTAAAGCAACAATGCACCCTGGGTTTGAATGTGGACTAAAAAAAGCGGGCTTGTAGTAAGGGCTTAAGCCCTTTGAGGACTAAAGTCCTTACTACGAACTTTGATTAATTAACCGAAAGCAAAGTTATCTCCGCTTAAACTATCGGCTGCGATATCTGTCAATATCGCTAAATCTGTACCGCTAGCAGCAATCAACGCATTATCTCCCTGCTGAGTGATGCTGACATCCTCGAAGCCAATACCTAATCCAGCAATACCAAGGACATCTTCGCCACTGGCAAAGTCTTTTATCGTATTGATCCCGTCGGGTAGTTCTGCGGTTGCAATCCAGAATTGGTCTGCACCTGCACCACCATGTATGAGGTTGTCCCCACCGCTCATGGCAAAGAACTTGTCGTCACCCGCACCACCGGAGTAATGGTCATCTTCTCCAAGTATGAAAGTATCGTCACCGCTTCCACCATAGATCCAGTTTCCACCTTCGCTACCAATAGAAGCATCAATCAAGTCATCTGAACCACCACCAAAGACTAGCTGTGCGCTACCTTCGACTTCAATAACGTCCATTTCCGTGGTTCCGAATTCTGTTGTGAATTCGGTATCAGTTTCACCTTCTCCCGGTTCGGGTAATTCCGGTTCTGGCTCAGGTTCTGGTTCGGGTTCTGGTTCGGGTTCTGGTTCCGGCTCCGGCTCAGGTTCTGGCTCAGGTTCTGGTTCCGGCTCGGGTTCGGGTTCTGGCTCAGGTTCGGGTTCTGGTTCTGGTTCTGGCTCAGGTTCGGGTTCTGGTTCTGGCTCAGGTTCTGGTTCTGGCTCAGGTTCGGGTTCTGGTTCTGGCTCAGGTTCGGGTTCTGGCTCAGGTTCGGGTTCTGGCTCAGGTTCGGGTTCTGGCTCAGGTTCGGGTTCTGGTTCGGGTTCGGGTTCTGGCTCAGGTTCGGGTTCTGGTTCTGGTTCTGGCTCAGGTTCGGGTTCGGGTTCTGGTTCTGGCTCAGGTTCGGGTTCTGGTTCTGGCTCAGGTTCGGGTTCTGGCTCAGGTTCTGGTTCTGGCTCAGGTTCTGGTTCTGGCTCAGGTTCGGGTTCTGGTTCTGCACCATCCGCGTCTTGGAGTGATAAAGTCACAGAACCAGCACTTCCATCAACTTCATATCCTTCACCAGGTACAACATTAAAAGTTAAATCTTGTGCATCATCATCTTGGTCGTCAAAAATCGGTACGGTTATAGTTGCTGGCGATGCGTTAATTAGAAAATCAAAACCACTGGTATCATCGTTAACGGTTGTAAACCGCCCATTTACAAATTGGGCAGCAAATACGTCTAATTGACCCCAGAGCATTTTCAGTGGGACTGTCAATAGTAACAGTTAAACCACCTTCCGGTATTGGTTCGCTTGAACTCAGTGTAAGTACTAGCGCAGTCCCTTCTTCTTCCACAAGAACTGTGGGATTTGCGCTGATGCTAATTGCCATAATTTCAGTGTTAAAACTACATAAACGACGTTGAACCGAATGTATATTTTTAGCTAGCTAAAGGTTCACAGATGGTAAATCCGGTAATCTAAAAGTCCGTCTACAAGGACTAATTACGCCCCAGCACGCCTTCTTAAAGCTTGCTGAAACACTCGAACGCACGCAGCAAAACTCAGTTTATTGATTCCCATGAAGGCATATGGATAGCCAACATCACTTGCTTAAATTTACAAATGCCTTATATCAAAGGGATATAAATGAGTTTGGGTTGCGTTTACGTCAATTCCGTGGTAAATGATTGGAAAGAGAGTATTAAACTTGACTATTCGGAATACATCCATAGTTAAATCTAACTTCATTTCCATTTACATCTTCCTAAAGACAGACTCGTTCTCGACTAAGTTAAAAACCTATCTTCTTTACTCGATAAGTATTTTTATTGAGAATAACTCTCAAAATATTTACAAGCAAACACAGTAACATTGTAGTTTTAAATTTTGTAATGCAAGTAGAATCTTCATGAAGTTTGTATAAAGAGATTTTGCTTATCAGTATATTTGACAAGAATTGGTAATTGGGAATGGGGGATTGGGCATTGGGCATTGGGCGTTGGTAATAGACATCTCCGGAAATAAAAAAACACCTCTCTCCAAACCTCTCTCCTGAGACGAGAGAGGCTTTAAACCCCACTTCCCTGGCAGGGAAGGGGGGTAGGGGGGTTAGGTTTTCAACTGTAATGAATGTTTTCCGGAGATGTCTAATGGGGAAATTGAGGAATAGTTATTTAAGTAACAATGTCAAAATTATATTTTTTAATGCACATTTATGTGCAAATTAGTGTAACATATTGTGCCGTGCAAAATTTGCACAAGAAATGAGAAAGAACATTGGGGTTGCTGATTCAAAGTATGATTTGCCCCCCAACCCCCAATTTTGAGGGAGAAAAGTAATTTCAAGTCCCCCAGAATTGGGGGATTTAGGGGGCTAGTACCGCTGCGCGGAAGTAAAAAGTAAAAAGTAAAAAGTAAAAAGTATTATATGATAAGGCTTTCAAACTTTTTAAATGGGTGCTTTATTTACGCCGTACTGTGCTAGTAAATATAAGAAAAAATAAATTCATACTTCAATTCAGCAATGCCAAAACATTAATCTAACACCTTTAACCTTTAACCTTTGACCTTCTCAAGCTGCTCCTCGCAATCGGGTAAAAGCTTTTCGACATTGCGTAATGTGGGGACAAAGTAACCGCCTATACCTACCAGCAAAATCCAAATAGAAGCGATCGCGTATATTACGGTAATCCCAGCGCCGTCACCAGTACCAAATATTGAACCGAAAATTGGAACTAAAGCACCATTCGGCTGCATTGCTGGTTCAAATACTTTATCTGCTAAAGGACCCGCGATTAAAGGGGCTGTTAAAGAAATTACGATACCAATGGATTGATCTGCTGCTAAAACTCTTCCTTGTAAGCTAGAGGGAACTTTTGCATACCAGATGGCATTGCTTGAACTGTAAAACAAGGGGGTATGCATGGTGGAAAGAAACATTGATGACATCCAGAGCCAGGGAATTTGCGTAAAAGCGAGGAAAGCTCTAAAGAAGCCAGCACCGATAAAACCAATTAACATTCCATGAATTTTACGTCTGAAACCACCCCAAGCACTTAGCAATAATGCTCCGATAACTCCCCCTAAACCAGCAGCAGTTGTGACGCTGCCTAAAATTTGGGAGTTACCGTTTGTTCGCGCCAAAATCAAGGGATTATACAATACTTTAGCGATATCGTTGGGCAAAGCGAATAAAGTAAAAGCAATTACCATCGCTAATAAAGGTGGTTTAGCAAAGATATAACGGAAGCCAAAAGTTAATTTTTGCCAAATATTTTCTTTGACAGGATTTTCATTATCTGATTCTTCGGGTGAAGGTTGGGGAATATGGGAAATTAGTAAAGTGATTAAACCAACAAAAAAGGTGGCAATATCTACAGCGATTACTCCACCCAAGCCAATTATAGGATAAAGACCACCAGCTAAAGCCGGAGAAAGAATTGCTGAAGCGTAGTTGACAGCAGAACTCATGCTACCGGCGCGGGTATACTGTTCTTTGGGAACCATTAAAGGAATTGAAGCAGAATAAGCTAGAGTTTGGATTTGTCCAAAACCGCCATAAATTGCCACTACACAATAAAGATGCCAAACCTCTAATCTATCGGTGAAATGTAATAAACCGATGGTGAAAGTGCATAAAAAAGCCACAATATCGCCGAGCAGCATTAAGTGTTTGCGGTTAAAACGGTCTACAATAATTCCCGAAAATGGAGTTATCAGCAAACGCGGTAGTTGAACAAAAAAACTAACCAAAGTTAAAGCAGTAGCCGAACCAGTAACGTTCCAAACCCAGATTGACAGTGCAAATACGGTCATGTAGCTGCCGATGCTAGATACTATTTGACCGAGCCAGATGATGATGAAGGTACGCATTTTTTATTTTGGGCATTGGGGATTGGGCATGGGGCATGGGGAGAGAGGGTAGAGGGGGTAGAGGGGGGAGATGGGGGAGATGGGGTAGAGGGAGGAGATAATTCTTAATTCTTAATTCTTAACTCCATCCGTTGCCTAACTCCATCCGTTGCCTAACTCCATCCGTTGCCTAACTCATAACTTTTTCAATCCAAAATCTAAAATCTAAAATCTAAAATTCAACTGATACTTTTCCGAAAACTGTGAAGGGAGCGCCGGGGATAACGCGCAAGTCGTTACGGGCACCTTGGTAAAAGTCTACGTCAAATAAGTTTTGGAAGTTTAATGATGCGGACAAGTTTCTGCGTCTGTAAAATAAGGAGGCATCTGTTCGCACGTAGCTGGGAAGACTGAAGCTATTGTTAAAGTCTCCTTGGCGTTCTCCGACGTAATATAGTCCTAAACCCAATCCCCAACCTCGCAGGTTTCCGGATTTGATTTGATAGGTAGTCCACAAGCTAGCCGCGTTTTCGGGGACGTTTCGCAAGGAGTTGCCTTCGGTGAAGACATCATCTTCGGAAATTATGGCATCTGTATAGGCATAACTGGCTATAATATTCCACTCGGGTGTAATTTCACCTGCTACGCTAACTTCTACTCCTTGGCTGCGCTGTTTTCCTGTTTGCTGGGAGCCTAAAGGACTGTTTGCTCCTTCTTCGATGACGTTTGTCCGTTCTAAATGAAATAGTGCGAGTGTTGTTGAAAGTTTATTGTCTAGTAAATCGGCTTTGACACCGATTTCAAACTGGGTACCTTTTTCTGGCTCGAATGGTTCCCCGGTAATCAAATCGTTGGTAACTGGATCTAGGCTTGTTTCTCGTCCAATCACGGGCTTAAATGACCGGGTATAGCTACCATAAAAGGATATATTTTCTGCTGGTTTATAAACAACACCCGCACGAGGACTAAACGCTTCATCTGTACGGTCAAAACTTTGCCTTATGTCCAGACTGTCTTCATAAGTTTGGTCGGCTACGTCAATGCGTCCACCTAATACCACAATCCACTGCTTGGATAATGAAATTTGGTCTTGGAGATAAAAGCCGATGGAATTTGTTTCTGTTCTGACATCTTCAAGAGGAATCGGAAAATCGTTGAGGCTTTCGGGTGAATATTCGGGATTAAAAATATCAATGGGACCAATTCCTCTGATATCGAGCGCGTCTTCAAATGTATCTCGCGATATTTCTACACCAAAGAGCAGTTCGTGTTTTATATTCCCCGTGGCAAATTTTCCAGATAAACTGGTGTTTAGATTCAAGCTGCTTAATTCATTGGGATTTTCTACGACAATCCGGTCTAAGGTACGATTATCACCTCTGAGTCCCCTTGGCAAAATAAAATTACTTGTTGGAACATCTGCATTAGAAATTAATAACTCGTTGGCAAATGTCAAGTTATCGTTAAATTCATGTTTGAATCGATAGCCCCAACGAGTTGCTCTACTTTCATTTTCCGAAAGTGATGGTTCTCCTAAGTTGACACTCGAATCAATTTCACCTTCGGGACTATCTATTACTGTTCCCAATGCTGGTAGTTCTGGCGCACTTCCATTAGTGTTGTATGTAAGATGCTCTAATTCTGCGATTAATTGTGTGCGATCGCTATTTATTAATTTGAGTACGGGAGATACAAAAAATGTACGTCTTTCTTCAAAGTCTCTAAAACTTTCTGACCACTGATAAGAACTTGTCAAACGATATGCAGGAGAATCGGTTCTGTTACCTAAAGGTCCGGTAATATCAATTGACGGACGATACAAACCGAACTGACCGGCTTGAAAATCAAATTTATATGAAGGGTCATTCAATGGTACTTTTGTAATCACATTTACTGTACCACCCAAGTCACCTTGTCCAAATAGAACTGAAGCAGGTCCTTTAAGGATTTCAAATCTTTCTACATTGGTTACTTCTGAAAGAGTTCCTAAAGTTGTATCTCGCAAGCCATTTCTCAAAGTATTTTTACTTTCAAATCCGCGAATTACCGGGGTAAGGGCTGGAGCATCGGAAGCGACACGTCCTGTTGTTACTCCTGCACTGTTACGTAGCGCGTCTCCCAAGCTCGTAACCCCCTGCTCCTCAAATACTTGTTCGGGAATGGCTTGAATGGACTGGGGTACGTTAATTACGGGAGTATCGGTTCTCGTTCCTACGGAAGATTCTATGATTCGATATCTTGTGGGTGCGCTACCCGTAACTACTAATTCAATTACATCGTCTTCTGTTGGCTGTTGCGTTGCTTGAGTATTATTTTCTTGAGGGATGGAAGGTGGTTGTGGCGTTTGAGCATTATTTTCTGAAGGAGTTGTTTGAGCATTCGTACCTTCCACCGGCGAAATTCCCAGAATAAATTCTTGTCCTTGAGTTCTGGGTGCTGTCGCTTTTGGTGGCGCACTTTGTCCGGTAATCTCAACGCGAACACCGCTACCATCAATATTAGTTACTTTAACTGATGCAATTCCCGCGAGCGGATTAACTAATTCAAATCGATTACCTTTTGGCAATTCCAATACCGCATTCGGAATATCGGTAACAACTGCATTCCCAACAGTAGTAGTTTTTCCGGGTTTGAGCAACTGCGGGTTTGGCGTTTTGAGAACTACTTCTATACCCGCATCTGTTTCATAAAGTTCCACAGCAGTAACTTTAATTTGACTATTGGGAGAAGTTGATTGAGCAAGTAAGGAAGATTCAATTACTGGATTAAGGGCTGTTTCTGTTTTTTCCTTTGCCCATGCTGGAGCAACAGCAATTATACTAACGGTGCTTATCAGCCATACATTGATAAAAAATAACTGCTGCTTCATCACAATATCCTCAAAACGTGACATTTTCTCTACAAAGTTTTCGGTTGATTTAACAAACTATATAAGGTAGTCGTTGATAAATTTCAGATTGTTAAGATGCACAAAAATCAGAATCACACAATGAATTTAGTCAAATAATTTACCTGCATCGGCTAATTTCGATTAACCTTACACCCTAAGATAGATTAACTGGCGTTGCTGATTAAAAGTATGAATTGCCCCCTAGCCCCCAATTATGGGGGAACAAGATGATTAAAAGTCCCCCAGTACCCCCTTGCATTGGGGTCACGGGGGCAGGGGATTTAGGGGACATCACTATGAAGGAAAAAATAAATTCATACCCAGATTCAGCAACGCCGATTAACTATTGCCTGTTTTTAATACTTTAGTTATAAGCTTGCTTTGTCAAGCACCTTTGATAGCATCTGAATTTTTGTTACACTCTGTAAATTAATATGGCTTTACTCCCTTTTGGGGACGATATTAAACAATTTTGGGAAAAATTGGTTCAAAAAGCTTATTAACAATAGTTGCATAAAAAGGCAGTTAGCAGATATATTTAGTTATACTAAACTAAGAAATTTTACAATCAGTGCCAAAAAAGTATTATTTGGTTGTTGCTTGAAGTGAATTTATTATTTTCGTTATGAGACAAGCTAGTAATTTCAAAAACAGATATAAATAAAGATTGTATAATCTTTTACGCATTTTTACGAATAAAAGTTGTATTATAACGATTCAACACAAAACTATATTAGTTAATTGAGAATATTTTTTATTAATCAGGAATCGAAATTTATCGATTTTTAAACATTTCACCTATGTCTACAGATTTCCCGGCATTTTCTACAGTGGTTGATTTGATGCAGTACCGCTCGAATCATCAACCCAAACAACAAGGTTATATTTTTCTGGCAGATGGCGATCGCCAGGAAAATTCGCTTAACTATAGAGAAACTTGATACAAAAGCGCGAGCAATTGCTGCTCATCTCCAGAGTTTAAATACGATTGGAGAGCGAGCATTATTATTGTATCCGCCGGGGTTAGAATTTATTGCCGCTTTTTTAGGATGTTTGTACGCGGGTGTTATAGCAGTTCCCGCTTATCCACCAAGGAAAGGGCAGAGTTTGCTCAGGGTGAAATCTATTGCAGCAGATTCAAGCGCAAAGATTGTATTGACGACTCAATCTTACGCTGATTTTATAGAATCCCAACAAACAGCAAATTTAGCAAATGTAAAATATGTCATAGCAACTGATAATTTACCCCAAGATTTAGCCGCAAATTGGCAAAAGCCTGCAATTAATGCCGACACTTTAGCTTTCTTACAATATACCTCTGGCTCTACTGGAAATCCCAAGGGTGTAATAGTGAGTCACGGTAAATTGCTGTATAACGAACAAATTATCAAGCAAGGATTTGGGCATACCCAGGATACTACGGTTGTCGGTTGGTTGCCTTTTTATCATGATATGGGACTGATAGGGAATGTATTGCAACCACTGTATTTAGGAATTTGCTCTATTTTAATGCCACCTGTAACGTTTCTCCAGAAGCCTATACGTTGGTTACAAGCAATTTCTGATTATAAAGCAACTACTAGTGGCGCTCCCAATTTTGCCTACGAGATGTGTTTGCAAAAAATTACACCTGAGCAGCGAGCAAGTTTAGATTTGAGTTCTTGGGAAGTGGCTTTTTGTGGTGCAGAAACAATTCGTGTTGAGACTTTAGAGAGGTTTGCTGAAGTATTCGCTGAGTGTGGATTTCGGAAGGAAGCATTTTATCCTTGTTATGGTTTAGCTGAAGCAACATTATTTGTCAGTGGTGGTGAGAAAACGGAAGACTATAAAGTATGTCATGTTGAATCCAAAGCTTTAGCAGAAAATCGGATTGAATTATCAACAGATAACCTAACCCCCCAACCTGGGGAGAATAAAGAAAAATTATCAGATACCGCAATAGTTAGTTGTGGTAGGGTTATAGCGCAAGAAGTTGTCATAGTTAACCCAGATGATTTGTTACCTTATTCTGAAAATCAAGTCGGAGAGATTTGGGTAAGGGGGGAAAGTATTGCTCAAGGTTATTGGGGAAAAATTAAAGAAACAGCAGAAGTTTTTAAAGGGAAGATAGCGGGTGTTGAGGAAAAATGCTATTTACGCACGGGGGATTTAGGATTTATCAGGGAAGGGGAATTGTATATAACTGGAAGAATTAAAGATACGATTATTATTCGAGGTTTAAATTATTACCCGCAGGATATTGAGTTGACGGTAGAACAAAGCCATCCTAGTTTACAACCGGGATGTGGTGCTGCTTTTGGTGTGGAAATTGCCGAAAGAGCGAAAGAAGAGGGGTTGGTGATAGTTCAGGAAGTTAAGCGAGAAGGTTGGCGGAGTGTTGATGTTGATAGTGCGATCGCATCGATTCGTGCGGCGGTTTCGCAGCATCATCAGCTACAGGTTTATGCAGTAGTTTTGCTGAAGCCGGGGAGTATTCCGAAGACGACGAGTGGTAAAATTCAAAGGTATGCTTGTCGTGCTGGTTTTGGAAATGGTAGTTTGAATGCAATTGGTGAGTGGCAGGTTGAAGAGAGCAGAGGGAGCGGAGGAAGCAGAGGAAGCAGAGGAGAAGGAAATGAGGAATCTAAAATTCGTGCGGATGAGTTGATTGTTTGGCTGAGGGAGTATGCGAGTAGTTATATTAATTCGCGTTTGATTGATGAGCGTCGCTGTATTCCTCCTCATATTGTTTTGGATTTTGGCAATCGGGGATTGTTGGGAATGCAGGTTCCTGGTGAATACGGTGGTTTGGGATTGGGAAATTATGACACGATGCGGGTGTTGCAGCAGTTGGGAGCGATTGACACTACTTTATCGCTGTTTGTGGGATTAAATAATATTTTAGGGATTCGTCCGATTTTGCGCTACGGTAGCAAGGCTTTGCAGGATGAATTATTGCCGATTTTGGCGACGGGAAGAGAATTAGCAGCTTTTGCAATTACTGAGCCTGGTGCTGGATCTAATCCTCAAGGGATAACTTCTCAAGCAATTCCTGATAATGGTGGTTGGAGGTTAAGCGGTACAAAGATTTGGAGTGGATCTGCTGCTTGGGCTGGAGTTACGAATGTGTTTGTACGGCATCAAAATAATGATGGAAGCTGGCAGGGTATTAGCGGTTTCGCTGTGCGAAAAGGTACGGGATTGCGTCAGGGTAAAGAAGCTTTGACAATGGGAATGCGGGGGATGGTGCAAAATACCGTTTACCTGAATGATGTGGCTGTGAGTGCAGAGCAGATGTTGGGTGAACCTGGTGCTGGAATGCAGGTAGCGCAAGATGCAATGATGTATGGAAGATTGGCGATCGCCGCTGCGAGTGTGGGAGGAATGAAGCGCTGTACTCAATTAATGTTGCGTTATAGTTCTCGTCGTTCTATTTCGACAGGAAAGTTATTAGAGAATCCTTTTGTACTCAAGCGCTTAAGTGAAATTACTGCTGCGATAACTGCTGTCGAAAATTTAGTTTCTCAAGTTGCTCGACGATTAGATGCAGGAGAAACGATTCCCCCGGAGATATATACAGCTTGTAAAACTGCTGCTCCCGAATTTTATTGGCAAGCTGCTGATAGTTTAGTACAAGTATTGGGTGGACGTGGTTATATTGAAACTAATATAGCGCCACAGATTTTACGAGATGCCAGAATTTTACGTATTTTTGAAGGACCTACAGAAACATTAAATATGTTTTTAGGTTCAAGAGCGATTCATGAAAGTGACAGTTTGGCAAGTTTTATTAGTGAAAGTTTTCAAGCTCCGGAAGTAGCTGAGAAGTTGCAAGCAGCAGCTCTTCAAATTTATGGGGAAACCTCACCCCGTCCTGACGGACACCCCTCTCCTTATCAAGGAGAGGGGAAAGCTTCACCCTCTCCTGATGGACACCCCTCTCCTTACCAAGGAGAGCAGTGCGTTGCGGAGGTTCCCTCCGTTGAAGCAACTGCGGAAGAGGGGATGGGGGTGAGGTTATCTGCGAGTCGTTATGCTGCGATACTTACAGGTGAAATAACAACTTTTGCGATTCTTTGGGCTGCGTTACATCATACCCAAATAGATTCACCTTCCGAGTCAATTACTAGCGCTATAGAATGGGTAAAATTTCATTTTGAAGAAAAACTCAGACAAGCTCTATTAAATTCCCAACCTAAAGTTTTATCTTCCGAAGAAAATACCGAATTAATATCTGGTTACATTGATAGTATCGGCGATATAGAACAAACCCTACCGGGAGAAGATTGGGAATTAGACGAATATTTGAAAAAACAACCTGGGGAGACGTTATATATAACGTCTCTACATAACTCCTCAGATCCCTCTACCCCCTCTACCCCCTCTACCCCCTCCACCCCCTCTACCCCCTCTACCCCCTCTACCTCCTCCGCTCCAAAATCTTCCTCAATCCAAACCTGGCTAATCGACTGGTTGAGTCAGAAATTAAAATTACTTGAAAACAGCATAGATATAAATAAATCTTTTGCTGACTATGGGATTGATTCAGTGATTGCTGTGGAATTGGCTCAGGATTTACAGGAATGGTTGAATTATCCCCGTGCTATTGAACCCACTATTGCCTGGAATTTTCCTACAATTGAATCATTGAGTAATTATCTGGCTCAAACTTTAATCCAAGAAACTTCACTCGATAATCAACCCGAGGAAATTGAACTCCCGTCAGAAAATTCATCAGATTTAGAGTCAATGTCTGATGTGGAATTAGCGGAGTTACTCGCAGCAGAAATTAATGCAGTTAAGGGGAGGGGAAGCGAATGAGTCAGAATGATGCAAAAATTGATTATCGTTCGCTGCTGCAAGACGCACTGACAGAAATGCGTTCTTTACGGGGTAAGTTAGAAGCGGAAAAACAAGCCAAAACCGAACCAATTGCAATTATTGGAATGGATTGTCGGTTTCCCGGTGGTGCAAATTCTCCGGAAGCTTATTGGAAATTATTACGAGAGGGAATTGATGCAATTAGTGAAGTTCCGAGGGAACGTTGGTTAATTGATGACTATTACGATTCCGATCCAGATGTTCCGGGGAAAATGTATACTCGTTACGGTGGATTTATTGATAATGTAGATAAATTTGACCCGCAATTTTTCGGTATATCTCCTCGGGAAGCAACACAAATGGACCCCCAACAGCGTTTGTTGTTGGAAGTTAGTTATACAGCTTTAGAGCGCTCCGGTCAAAGCGTTCAAGAATTAAATGGCAGTCATACAGGGGTTTTTGTTGGCATCAGCTTCGATGATTATGCTAAATTCAGCCTTAATTCTGGTGACGTTAATCGTATTGATGCCTACAGTAGTTTAGGTAATACCCGCAGTATCGCCGTAGGACGTTTATCTTATGCATTAGGTTTACAAGGCCCGACAATGCAGTTAGATACAACCTGCTCCTCTTCTTTACTAGCGACTCATTTAGCTTGTCAGAGTCTGCGTAGTGGTGAATCCAATTTAGCCTTAGCTGGTGGAGTCAGTTTAATGCTTTCCCCAGAAGCAACTATTGGTTTTTGTAAATTGAAAGCATTAGCACCAGACGGACGTTGTAAAACCTTTGATGCGAATGCTAATGGTTATGTGAGGGGAGAAGGATGCGGGATTATTGTACTCAAACGACTTTCCGATGCAATAAGTAATAAAGATAATATTCTTGCTGTAATTAAAGGTTCAGCAGTTAACCACGACGGACAAAGCAATGGTTTAACCGCTCCCAACGGTTCAGCACAAGAAAATGTAATTCGACAAGCTATAAAAAACGCTCAAGTCAAACCACTACAAATCCAATATGTAGAAACCCACGGAACGGGTACAAGTTTAGGAGATCCAATCGAAACCCTAGCGCTAGGGAAAATACTCGGTGAAGGTAGAAGCGAAGATAACCCCCTGACAATTGGTTCCGTCAAAACCAACATCGGACATTTAGAAGCAGCAGCGGGAGTTGCGAGCATAATTAAAGTAACCCTAGCGCTAGGGAATAAACAAATTCCTCCCCATTTACATTTTCAGAAACCGAATCCTCATATACCTTGGTCAAGACTACCGATTAACGTTCCTACCGAACTTACACCTTGGAATGTTGGTAGTGAAGAAAAGCGTTTAGCTGGGATTAGTTCCTTCGGGATGAGCGGTACGAATGCTCATGTGGTAATTGAAGATGTAGAGACGTTATACATAACGTCTCCCCAGCAATCAGAACACACCACCGAACGTCCTCTGCATTTACTGACATTATCGGCGAAGACAGAGCAAGCGTTATCGGAACTTGTAACGAATTACCAAGAATACTTGACAAATAATAGTGATGTGAATTTTGCGGATATTTGTTTTAGTGCAAATATAGGGCGATCGCACTTTCAACATCGCTTGAGTATCGTTGCTGAATCTACATTTGAAGCAATAGAAGAATTATCAAATTACCAAGAAACCTCACCCCGCGCTTACGCGCACCCCTCTCCTTATCAAGGAGAGGGGAAAATCTCAACCGGCTTTGAACACCCCTCTCCTTACCAAGGAGAGGGGATGGGGGTGAGGTTATTTCAAGGTGTAACATCTACAAATAAACGTCCTAAAATCGCTTTTCTATTTACCGGGGAAGCTAGTCAATATATAAATATGGGTTGGGAATTATATCAAACTCAACCAACTTTTAAACAAGCTTTAAATGAATGCAACAAAATACTAAAATCATTATTTAATCTAGATTTATTAACTCTTATTTATTCCTCAAAGGGAACGGGGAATGGGGAACAGGAAATAGGGAATCATTCTAACCCAATGCCCAAAACCGCAATATTCGCCATACAATACGCTCTATATAAATTATGGAAATCTTGGGGTGTTAATCCTTCGGTATTAATTGGAGATGGGGTTGGGGAATATGTTGCTGCTACGGTTGCGGGAGTTTTCTGTTTAGAAGATGCATTAAACTTAGTTGTAAATCTTGCTAAGACTGAATTTGATAAAGTAGCAAATTCAATCAAATACTCTTCACCACAAATTGAGATAATTTCTGGTATTAACGGTAAATTAATTAATTCAGAAATTACAAATTCACAATATTGGTGTAGCAAGATTTCCTTGGCAGCAAGCTTTGAAAAAATTATTGATAAACTCAAAGAAATTAATTGTGATATTTGTTTAGAAATAGCATTAGAATCCGCAAATTTATTATCAAATGAAATATTATTTTTACCAAGTTTCGGAGAAGAAAGTAATAATCATCAAGATTGGCAAGTAATGCTTTCAAGTTTGGCTCAGATGTATGTCAATGGAGTTAATATTAATTGGCGTGGTTTTGAGCAAGATTATTCTCGAAATTGTGTTTTATTACCAACTTATCCGTTTCAACGTCAGCGCTATTGGATTGAAGCTCCCAATGTTAAAAACTTTCACAACATAAATTCGGAAAGTCTACATCCATTATTAGGACAAAGAATTGATATTGCAAATTTAGAAACGATTCATTTTGAAAATCTAATAAATCAAGATAATCCTGCTTATTTACAACATCATCAAGTATTTGATACGGTAATTATGCCGTTTTCGGGTTTTGTGGAAATGGTATTAGCTGCTGCTAGTAATCTGTATGAAACAAAAGCTGAAATAAAAAATCTGTTATTAACTGATGTAGAAATTCATCAAGCTTTGATTTTAGAAAAAAGTTCTACAACAGTACAATTAATTCTCACTCCTATCTCTACATCTACAAATAAAGAATATAAATTTGAAATTTTTAGTTTAGCCGTAGGTTGGGTTGAAAGAAGTGAAACCCAACAATCAAGAAGGTACGAAACACAAAATCAAACTTGGATATTACACACGAGTGGTAAAGTTAATCAAGAGGCAGAGCCTCAACAACCTCGTTACCAGGCTGAGCCTAGTAACGAGAAATTTACTCACGAAATTGACGTAGATAATTTTTATCAAAGCTGTCAAGAACAGGGAATTAATTATGGTAAAAGTTTTAACGCAATTAATCAACTTTGGAATGATGAAAAAATTGCTTTAGGGAAAGTTTGTTTATCTCAAGAATTTATTAGTTCTACAGCTTATCAATTACATCCAATACTTTTAGATGCGAGTTTACAAGTTGTAGGTTCTGTTTTAGCAGATAATCAAACCTATTTACCGATTGGAATCAAAAGTTTTACTTTTTCTGGAACTACAAGTAATATTCTCTGGAGTTATGTAGAACTTGATAAAAATCAAAATCATAATAATAATTCATCTGTGATGATGGCAGATGTCAAAATTGTGGAACCAGATGGACGTTTGGTTGCTCAAGTTGAAGGTTTAAAATTAAAATCAGTTGATTCTCAATTTGTTTTCAATCAGATAAATAAAAAGCAGTCTTTTGAAGATTGGCTTTATAAAATAGAATGGCGAGAACAAGCTATTATTCCGAATTCATATAGTTCGTCGGATTATTTATTATCTCCTCAATTAATTTACGAACAGCTTATTCCTGCTTTACCTAAGTTGGTTGATAAACCAGAAATTGAAATTTATCGGCAATTATTACCGAAGCTCGAAAGTTTGAGTATTGCTTATGTTTTAAAAGCTTTTAATGATTTGGGTTGGAAATTTATTGTCGATGAAAGTTTTTCTACGGTAGAAGTTGTTGAAAAGTTAAAAATTGTATCTCAACACAAGCGTTTGTTGGAGCGTTTGTTGGAAATGTTGGTGGAAGTTGGTGTATTGAAGAAGGAAGAAGATTTAATAAACCGCAGAGGCGCGGAGGGCGCAGAGGAAGAGGTTGTAGAGGAGTGGAGGGTTGTTGGTGAGAGGATATGTGATGCTGATGATGAATATCAACAATTATTAGAGAAATATTCTGTTAGTAAGAGCGAATTAAGTTTACTGCATCGTTGTGGTTTGAGTTTGGCTTCGGTGTTACGGGGTGAAGTTGATGGGGTACAGTTGCTGTTTCCGGAGGGGGATTTATCTACAGCAACGAATCTCTATCAAGATTCTCCTGGTGCGAAGTTGATGAATAGTTTGGTAGAGCAAGTTGTTAGTACGTCAATTGCTCAAAAGTCTAGCGCTAGGGTTTTACGGATTTTGGAAATTGGTGCGGGTACTGGGGGAACGACTGCATATTTATTACCATCGCTCGATGCTTCTAGTACTGAATATACTTTTAGCGATGTTTCTCCACTGTTTACAACTAAAGCACGGGAGAGGTTTGGGGAATATGATTTTGTTAATTATGAGTTGTTAGATATTGAGCAGACGGTTGGTGATGAGTTAAAAAATTCCTTTGATATTATTATTGCTGCTAATGTTTTACACGCGACTCAAGATATGCGGGAAACATTGGGTAATGTCAATGAATTACTTGCTCCTAATGGGTTATTGGTTTTATTAGAAGGAACTCGTCGTTTACGTTGGGTTGATTTAATTTTTGGTTTAACTGAGGGTTGGTGGAGATTTACAGATACGGATTTGCGTGAAAATTATCCTTTGCTATCTGTTGGTAAGTGGGAGGAAGTTTTACTTCATGGTGGATTTGAGGAAGTTTTACCCATAGCTCCTGAGTTGGATGAAGAGGATTTGTTTAGTCAGCAAGCTGTGATTGTTTCAAGGAAAACCTCACCCCCAGCCCCTCTCCTTGTTAAGGAGAGGGGAGATTGGTTAATTTTTGGCGATCGCCGTTTTAATATTGGTAAGGAGTTAGCGCAACAGTTACAAAACCAAGGTGAAAGATGTATCTTGGTTTATTCGGGTACGGTGAAGGAACAACTCAACGAACAAGAATTCAGCATTAATCCAAGGAATTCCCAGAATTTTAGTCAATTAATTGAAAATCTATCAAATTATCAATCATCTTTCAAAGGAGTTGTATATCTTTGGGGTTTGGATGCGACTCCTGTTGAAAATCTTAATTCCGAAGTGCTGGAAGTTGATTTGGAAAACTATTGCGGTAGCGCTTTATATTTGATTCAAGCTTTGTTGAAAGTTAATATATCAAATACTCCTATATATTTAGTCACACAAAATTCTCAACCAATAGGAAACAATACAATATCTGGATTCTCCCAATCTTTGTTATGGGGTATTGGTAAAGTAGCAGCGCTCGAAACTGATTTTAATTATAAAAATATAGATTTAGATGCACAAACAAATCTAACAGCACAGATACAAACTTTATTAACTGAATTACTATGGTCAGACGAGGAAACACAAGTTGCTTTCAGAGGTGACAAACGTTATGTTGCTAGATTGGCAAGATATCAAAATTTAGTTCAAAAGCAACCGTTACAATTAACAATTTCCGAACGAGGAACTTTAGAAAACCTGGAATTTCAACCCTTAGTTAGAAAGAAACCAGCAGATAATGAAGTTGAAATTCATGTCAAAGCAACAGGAGTTAATTTCCGAGATATTTTAAATACTTTGGGATTATATCCGGGGGATGCTGGTGCTTTAGGATGTGAATGTGTAGGTGAAATAGTAGCGCTAGGGAATCAAGTCGAAAATTTAAAGGTTGGGGATACTGTTATAGCGATTGCTTCAGGAAGTTTCAGCGAGTATGTCACTGTCAATGCTGCAATGGTAGTTGTTAAACCAGAAAAACTTACTATTGAAGAAACTGCCACAATTGGGGTGACTTTCCTAACTGCACATTATGGTTTACATCATCTTGCGAAAATTTCCCCTGGTGACAAAGTACTGATACATTCCGGTGCTGGTGGTGTCGGACAAGCAGCGATTCAAATAGCGCAACAAGCTGGTGCTGAAGTCTTTACAACAGCAAGTCCTGGTAAATGGGAAGTTTTAAAATCAATGGGAATTGAGCGTAAAAACATCTTCAATTCCCGTACCCTTGATTTTGCAGAGGAAATAATTAAACTAACCCAGGGTGAAGGGGTAGATATTGTTCTCAATTCCTTGTCTGGAGATTTTATTACTCAAAGTTTTTCTCTACTCAAAGACAACGGAAGATTTATAGAGTTGGGTAAAACACAAGATTGGAATTTCACTAAATCTCAACTAAAACCAAATGCAGCTTATTTCCCAGTTGATTTAGTAGACTTGTGTCGTCAACAACCCGATTTAATTCAAACCATGCTACGAGATTTGATATCTCAATTTGCAGCAAATAAACTCAAACCCCTTCCTTACACTGTTTTCCCATTTGAACAAACCGTCGATGCTTTCCGCTATATGCAGCAGTCTAAGCATATTGGTAAAGTTGTAGTTTCTCAAACCTCAGCCCTACAAACCTCACCCCCAACCCCTCTCCTTATTAAGGAGAGGGGAGATGAAGCGCAGCTTTATCGGGGTGAGGTTGCGACTGCTCCCTCTATCAAAAAAGATGGTACATACCTCATCACAGGTGGACTCGGTGGATTGGGTTTATTAATTGCTGAGTGGTTAGTTAAAGAAGGTGCGAGAAATTTAGTTTTAGTCAGTCGTCGTGATGTTGATGCAGAAGCTAAACAACGAATTCAAGCTTTAGAAAACTCTAGCGCTAGAGTAATGGTTGCTCAAGTTGACGTTACTGATAAATCCCAACTCGCGGAATTAATATCAACAATTAAATATTCTACCCCCTCTACCCCCTCTACCCCCTCTCCCCCCTCTCCCCCTCCCATAAGGGGAATAATCCACGCTGCTGGTGTATTAGACGATGGTGTTTTACAAAATATGAGTTGGGAGCAATTTACTAATGTTGTTCATCCCAAGGTTCTCGGTGCTTGGAATCTCCACGATTTAACTCAAGATTGTCCTTTGGATTTCTTTGTATTATTCTCTTCAGCTACAGCTTTACTTGGTTCTCCCGGACAGAGCAATCACGTAGCTGCAAATGTATTTTTAGATTCCTTAGCTCATTATCGTCAAAATATTGGTAAACCGGGATTGAGTATTAATTGGGGAATTTGGTCGGATGTGGGTTCGGCTGCTAAACGCAATGCTGACAAAGAAATGCAGCTTAAAGGAATAAATGCGATCGCACCGCAAGATGGTATAGATTTATTTGCAAAAATATTGTGGTCTGATGCTCCTCAAATTGGTGTTTTACCAATTAATTGGTCGCAGTTTTTACAACAAATTAATTCATCATTTTTCGCTGATTTTATATCGTCAAATGTAGAAACGCAATATATAACGTCTCTACAAAATGCAAAACCATCAGAACGTCGTCATCTTTTAGAAACACATTTACGAACTCAAATTTCCCAAATTCTTGGTTTTCAAGCAGATGAAATTGATGCAGAAGCAGGATTTTTTGATTTGGGAATGGATTCTTTAACTTCAGTAGAATTGAAAAATCGGTTACAAAAAAGTTTAGGAATTTCTCTCAGTTCAACTATTATCTTTGATAGACCAAATTTAAATACATTAGTAGATTATCTCCTTGAAGAAATGGGTTTGGAAAATAACGAGGTGGAACAAAAGCCAGTTGAATTAGAAACAGAATCAACAGAATTTTCTGAAGATGACATTGCTGATTTACTGGTTCAAGAATTAATGGAAATTGAGCGAGGTAAAAAATCATGAATCAGCAGCAACCAAGAGATTATCGCTCTCTCATGCAGAAAGCTTTGCACGAACTAAAAGAAATGCGTGCAAAATTACAAACATTAGAAACAGCAAAAACCGAACCAATTGCGATTATTGGAATGGGATGTCGTTTTCCTGGTGCTGATAATCCCCAAGCTTTTTGGGAACTTTTATCTAATGGGATTGATGCTATTTCTGAAGTTCCTTCTGATAGATGGGATATCAACGCTTATTTTGATAATAATCCTGAAACACCAGGAAAAATAAATACTCGCTACGGTGGATTTGTTAAGCAACTGTATGAATTTGATGCTGCATTTTTTGGTATTTCTCCCCGTGAAGCTGTTTCTTTAGATCCCCAGCAGCGATTGTTGATGGAAGTTAGTTGGGAAGCTTTGGAAAATGCGGGTATTATTCCTACAATACAAGGAAGTAAAACTGGTGTATTTGTCGGTATTAGCAGTAATGATTATTCTCAACAGTTACTTACCAGGGAAGTAACCGATATTGATGCTTATTTAGCAACGGGTAATTCTCACAGTACCGCAGCTGGACGTTTATCATATACTTTGGGTTTAACTGGACCAAGTATAGCAGTAGATACAGCTTGTTCTTCATCCTTGGTTGCAGTTCACCTTGCTTGTCAAAGCTTACGGAATCAAGAGTGTGATTCAGCACTTGTGGGGGGAGTAAATCGACTGATATCGCCAGAATTCAGCATCAACTTTTCCAAAGCTCGAATGTTAGCTGCTGACGGACGTTGTAAAACCTTTGATGCAGCCGCAGACGGATTTGTACGAGGAGAAGGATGCGGAATTATTATACTCAAACGACTTTCGGATGCAATTGCAGATGGAAACTCAATTTTGGCGTTGATTCGAGGTTCAGCAGTTAATCAAGATGGTCGTAGTAGTGGATTAACTGTTCCTAATGGTCCTTCACAACAAGCGGTGATTTCCCAAGCTTTAGAAAACAGTCAAATCAAACCATCGCAGATTGATTATATAGAAGCTCACGGTACCGGAACAAGTTTAGGCGACCCAATCGAAATTAATGCATTAGGTTCCGTTTTCGGAAAATACTATAGTGCAGATAATCCTCTAAAAATTGGTTCGGTTAAAACTAACATTGGTCATTTAGAAGCAGCAGCAGGAATCGCAGGAATAATTAAATTAGTACTATCGCTTCAAAATCAACAAATTCCCCCTCACCTACATTTTCAACAACCAAATCCTTATATACCTTGGAAAGAATTGCCAATTGAGGTGACAACAGAAACTACACCTTGGTTAATTTCTGATAGTCCACGATTTGCAGGTATGAGTTCCTTTGGTTTTAGCGGTACAAATGCTCATCTGATATTACAAGATGTAGAGACGTTATACATAACGTCTCACCAGGAATTAGAAAACACAACAGAACGTCCACTACATTTACTGACATTATCAGCAAAGACAGAACAAGGATTATCAGAGCTTGTAAAGAATTACCAAGAATACTTGACAAAAAATAGTGATGTTAAATTTGCAGATATTTGTTTTAGTGCAAATACAGGGCGATCGCACTTTCAAAATCGCTTAGTTGTTATTGCTAAGTCTTATGAGGATGTACTTCAACAACTAGTAAATAACGAAAATCCGGAGACGTTATGTATAACGTCTCTACACAATGGTTCTGTTTTTACTGGAACAACATCTAATAAACGTCCTAAAATCGCTTTTTTATTCACTGGTGGAGATAGTGAATATATAAAAATGGGTTTACAACTATATCAAACTCAACCCACTTTTAAAAAAGCATTAGATGAATGCAATGAAATAATAAAACAATTAATTAACTTAGATTTAATAGCTCTTATTTATTCTCCCCCCTCTACCCCCTCTACCCCCTCTACCCCCTCTACCCCCTCCCTCAATACCGCTTACTTCGCCATAAAATACGCTTTATACAAACTCTGGAAATCTTGGGGAATACATCCAGATATCGTAATTGCAGATGGTATTGGTGAATATGTTGCTGCTACGGTTGCAGGAGTTTTTAGTTTAGAAGATGGATTGAAATTAGTTGAAAATATTGATAAACCGGATTTTGAAAAAGTTGCTAATTCAATTAAATATTCATCACCACAAATTGAAATATTTTCTGGTATTAGCGAAAAATTAATTGATTCAGAAATTGTAAATCATAAATATTGGTGTAAGAAGACTTGGCAATCAGTTAGCTTTGATAAAATTATTGATAATCTCAAGCAAAATAATTGTGAGATTTGTTTAGAAATAGGTGGTAAATCCGCCAAATCTACATCAACAGAAATATTATTATTGCCAAGTTTGGCATCAGAAGAAAATAATAATAATTGGCAGGTAATGCTATCAAGTTTGGCTCAAATGTATGTTAATGGAGTCAATATTGATTGGCAAGGATTTGAGCAAGATTATCGTAGAAATCGCGTTTTATTACCAACTTATCCATTTCAGCGACAGCTATATTATGCTGATGTAACTCCTAAATTAACTAAAACTATTCATCAAAAAAATATTTTACATCCACTATTAGGCGAAAAACTGGATTTATCCCGCTCAAATAAAATTTATTTTCAACATTCTATTAATTCAAATAATCCCGCTTATCTACAACAGCATCTAGTTTTTGATAAAGTTATTCTTCCCGGTGCTGGTTATATCGAAATGGCTTTAGCCGCAGGAAGTATTTTGTTTAATACAGATAATTTAATTTTAGAAAACCTGGAAATTCTCCAACCTTTAATATTATCTGATGATGCAAATACAACTATTCAAGTTGTTTTAGAATCTCAGCAAGAAGAATATAACTTTGAAATTTTAAGTCTGCTGACAAAAGAAGAAAAATGGATATTACACGCGAAAGGGAAAATCAAAAAATGTAGAGACGTGATACATCACGTCTCCCAAATGCACGAGAAAAACGAGATAAATCCCGTCTCCCAGATGTATAAGAAAAACGACATAAATCCCATATCTACATCAAAATACTATCAAGAATTCCAAAAACGCGGTATTAAATACGGAGAAAGTTTTCAAGCTATAACCGAATTATTTGGTAGCGAAAATCAAGCTTTAGGAAAGATTAAATTACCAGCTTCCTTAACAAATAATGGTTATAAACTCCATCCAGTAATGTTAGATGCTGCTTTTCAGGTGATTGGAGCGGCTTTAAATTGGGAAGAGTTTACGGATATTTATTTACCAGTTGGTTTTGAGAGTTTAACTCACTATGGTAATGTAAATGATTCTTTCTGGAGTTCGGTAAAAATTCATCCTCAGCAAAAGCAATTCCCTCAATTATTGATAGCGGATGTAGAATTAATTGCTGACGATGGAAAAATTTTAGTTAATATATCTGGCTTACAACTGAGAAAAACGAATCCTCAAGCTGTTTTTGAAAGAAATGAAAATCAATCAAAATCAAAATTCTTTGAAGATTGGCTTTATGAAGTAGAATGGCGCAATAAAGGAGATATTGAAAAAGTTTATCCCGATTATTTCCCAATTCCTTCAGCAGTACGAGATAATTTACTGACAAATTTAGAAAAATCACTAGCACAACCGGAATTACAAGTTTATCAACAAGTTTTAGTACAGCTTGAAGAATTGAGTATTGCTTATGTATTAAATGCTTTTGATTCTTTGAATTTACAACTTATTCCTAATCAAACTTTTTCAACATCTGAATTAATTCAAAGTCTGGAAATAGTACCATCACATCAGCAATTATTTCAACGTCTTTTAGAAATGCTGGTGGAATCGGGTTATCTACAGCAACAGCAAGAAAAATTTAAAGTCGTTAAACAACCCCAAATATTAAACCCTGAAATTGAATATCAAAAATTATTAGCTCAATATCCTAACGCAAACGCTGAATTAACATTATTACATCGTTGTGGAATTAATTTAGCTGAAGTATTACAGGGTAAAGTTGATTCTTTACAATTACTTTTCCCTCAAGGAGATTTAACTACTGCTACTCAACTTTATCAAGATTCACCTGGTGCTAAATTAATGAATTCTTTGGTAAAGCAGGTTGTACGGTCGTTATTAACAAATAAACCTGAAAATAGAAAATTAAAAATATTAGAAATTGGTGCTGGTACTGGAGGAACCACTTCTTATTTACTGCCAATTTTAGATTCTAATATTACTGAATATACTTTTAGTGATGTTTCACCGTTATTCCTTCATAAAGCAAAGCAGAAGTTTTCTAAATATGATTTTGTCGATTATCAAACTTTAGATATTGAAAAATCTCCTGTTAGTCAAGGTTGGGAATTACAGCAGTATGACATTATTATTGCAGCGAATGTTTTACACGCGACTTGTGATTTAGAACAAACTTTGACTCACGTACAGCAGTTGTTAGCACCGAAGGGACAACTTGTATTGCTCGAAGGTACTCAACCACAGCGATGGTTGGATTTGATTTTTGGTTTGACTGAGGGTTGGTGGAGGTTTACGGATACTGATTTACGTTCGGATTATCCTTTAATTTCTTTTGAAAAATGGCGATCGCTTTTATTGAAGTGTGGGTTTGAATCAGTTGCGGGGTTTGATACGCAACCGCAAGGGGTGGTTTTGGCGCGGAAGACTCGGAATTTAATAAACCGCAGAGACGCAAAGAGCGCTGAGGGAAGAGGTGGAGAGAGATGGTTGATTTTTGCTGATAGTCACGGTTTGGGTGAGGAGTTAGCTCGACGGTTAGGAAGTAATTGTGTTTTGGTTTTTGCAGGAATTAATTATCAGCAGTTAGATGAATACCGTTATCAAGTTAATCCTTTAGTTAAAAATGATTTTGAGCGGTTGTTGGAAGGTGTAAGGGAAAATGCTGCTGTAGAAATTGTGCATTTATGGAGTTTGGATATTCCTACAATTTCGGAAATGACTGACGAGCAGGTACAGTTATCTTCGCAGTTGGGTTGTGCTAGTGTTTTACATTTGGTGCAATCTATTGATAGTAATCAGTCTTTGTGGTTGGTGACTCAAGGTGCGATTAATGTCGGAGATGATCAAGCTGGTGGTGTTATTCAATCTCCTTTGTGGGGTTTGGGAAAGGTTATTGGTTTGGAGTATCCGGGTGTTGGTGGTTTCTGTATCGATTTAGATCCAACTATTCCGATAGCGGAAACAGTCATCGGGTTTGATTTCGGAAATTTTATCTAAGAGTAAGGAAGAGCAAGTTGCTTTTCGTCAAAATCAGCGTTTTGTTCCCAGGTTGGTAAGATCCCCCCAACCCCCCTTCTTAAGGGGGGCTAATCAACTCTCTTTTTCAAACGAAGCTTCTCAATCCTCTTCAGACAGAGCTTCTCAACTCGCCTTCTCAAATGGGGCTTCTCAACCCCCCTTAAGAAGGGGGGCTAGGGGGGATCTTCAACTGGGAATATCCAAACGCGGAACTTTAGAAAATCTGGAATTACAACCTCTTTCACGAAGAAAACCCCAAGAAAACGAAGTAGAAATTCAAGTACAAGCAACGGGTTTGAATTTTATTGATGTGCTTGATGCTTTGGGTTTATTACCTTTTGAACGTAATTGGTTTGGGGTGGAATGTGCTGGTGAAGTTGTTGGTGTGGGAGATGAGGTAAAAGATTTTAAACCGGGCGATCGCATAATTGCTTTAGCACCAGGTAGTTTTAGTCAGTTTGTCACAACTGATGCGAGGATGGTTATTCTCAAACCTGAAAATCTCAGCTTTGAGGAAGCAGCTACTATTCCCGCGAATTTTTTGACTGCTTATTACGCTTTAAATAAAATAGCCAAAATTTCCATCGGAAAGCGGGTTTTAATTCATTCTGCTGCTGGGGGAACTGGAATGGCTGCGGTGAAAATCGCACAACAAGCGGGTGCGGAAGTATTTGCAACTGCGAGTCTTCCGAAATGGGAGAAGCTTGAAGCAATGGGAATTAAACGTGAAAATATTTTTAATTCCCGCACTTTGGACTTTGCTGAAGAAACTATTGCGATAACGCAAGGGAAAGGAGTAGACATTGTTCTTAATTCCTTATCTGGTGATTTTATCGATAAAAGTTTTTCTGTATTGAAAGCAGATGGCTGTTTTCTCGAAATTGGAAAGCGGGATGTCTGGAGTTTAGAACAGGTAAAACAAGTTAAGCCAAATGCACAATATTCTTTAATTGATTTGATGAGTGTGGCTCAACATCAGCCAGATTTGATTCAATCAATGTTGCAAGATTTGATGCAGCTATTTGGAAATGAACAGCTTCAACCCTTACCACGTCAAGTTTTTTCGATTCAAAATGTAATATCGGCTTTCCGTCATATGCAGCAAGCGAAGCATATTGGGAAAGTTGTGGTTTCAACCTCACCCCCAACCCCTCTCCTTATTAAGGAGAGTGGAGATGAAAATGCAACAGTTCCAACCCCTCTCCTTGACAAGGAGAGGGGAGATGAAGCGCAGCTTTATCGGGGTGAGGTTATTAATTTTGAAGAAAACGCTACCTATCTCATAACAGGTGGATTGGGAGACTTAGGTTTATTATTCGCTGAATGGTTAATACAAAAAGGTGCGAAAAATCTAGTTTTAGTCAGTCGTCGTGATGTTGATGCAGAAATTCAAAAGCGGATTCAAGCTTTAGAAAACTCTAGTGCTAGAGTAATGGTTGCTCAAGTTGATGTCACCAATAAATCCCAACTTGCTCAATTAATCTCAAACATCAAATCTTCTACCCCCTCTTCCCCCTCTCCCCCCTCTCTACCACCTTTACGGGGAATAATCCACGCTGCTGGTGTATTAGATGATGGAGTATTACAACATTTAACTTGGGAAAGATTTACCACCGTACTAAATCCCAAAATGCTGGGAGCTTGGAATTTACACGTTTTAACCCAAGATTTACCGCTAGACTTTTTTATTATGTTCTCTTCTGCTGCTTCTTTGTTTGGTTCCCCTGGGCAAGGTAATCATGTTGCAGCAAATACCTTTTTAGATAGTTTAGCCAAGTATCGTCAATCGCGAAGATTGCCCGGATTAAGCATTAATTGGGGTGTTTGGTCGGAAATTGGAGCCGCAGCAAAACGTGGTGTCAGCGAACAGATGCAGTCACGTGGGGTAGGTGAAATTACTAACGAGCAAGGATTGAAAATCTTTGAAAAATTACTTGCTCAATCTTCTGCTCAGATTGGAGTAATACCAGTTGATTGGGACAAGTTTTTACAACAAAATATTTCATCACCATTTTTTACAGACTTTCTTAACTCAAATTCAAATTCACAATTACTTAAGCAAGACTCTCAATTATTACAAAAATTAGAAAGAGCAAATATTGAACAACGTTCTTCTATCGTCATGGGACATCTGCAAGCTGAAGTCGCTAAAGTTCTCGGACTTCCTTCCAATCAATTACCCGGTTTACAACAAGGCTTTTTTGATTTGGGTATGGATTCTTTAATGACTGTGGAATTAAGAAACCGTTTAGAAACTAGTTTGGGAATTTCTATCTCTTCCACCGTGATTTTTGAATATCCAACTATTGCTGATTTGGCTGAGTATTTAGTTGGGGAAGTGTTTGGAGGAAGGGAGGAATATGTTTTTAACGCAGAGGAGCGCGAAGGTAAACGCAAAGGAGCGCAGAGTTTTTCGGTTGATAGTGGAAATGATATTAATTTTTCTGTTCCCTCTGAGGAGGAAGATGAGGTGATATCAGAATTACTAGCGCTAGAGAAAATACTGGGGAAAAATCAAGATGACTAAGGAATTTACTCAAGAACGAATTTTATCAGCTTTAAAGGAAGCTAGAACTAAACTTGAAGCTGTAGAAGAATCCAAGAATGAGCGAGTAGCTATTGTTGGTATGGCTGGACGTTTTCCTGGAGCTAATAATATTGATGAGTTTTGGCAAAATCTTTGTAATGGTGTCAATTCGATTCAATTTTTATCTGATGAAGAGCTTTTGAATTCTGGTGTTGATGCAGATACTTTAAATAATCCTAATTACGTCAAAGCTTATTCTAGTTTTGCTGATTTTGATGGTTTTGATGCCAGTTTTTTCGGTTATTCTCCCAGAGAAGCTGAAGTTATCGACCCCCAGCATCGGGTGTTTTTGGAATGTGCTTGGGAGGCTTTGGAACAAGCTGGATACGACCCCGGAACAATACAATGGTGCGATCGGTGTTTATGGTGGTTCGTCTCTCAATAGTTATATTATTAACCTTTTTTTAAATACAAATTTAAGAGCAAATACTGATAATATCCAAGCTGTTATTAGTAATGTGATGGGATTAATGCCCACAAGAGTATCTTATAAATTAAATCTTACCGGCCCAAGTTGTGGAGTACAAACTGGCTGTTCTACTTCTTTGGTAAGCGTGCATCTTGCCTGTCAAAGTTTGCTGAATGGTGAGTGTAGTATAGCTTTGGCTGGTGGTGTTTCTGTTGCTGCTGACGGTAAATCTGGTTATCTTTATCAAGCTGATGGTGTGTTATCCCCTGACGGATATTGTCGCTCTTTTGATGCTAAGGGAGAAGGAACGGTTTTTGGTAATGGTGTTGGGATAGTCGTATTAAAAAAACTCAGTGATGCAATAGCCGATGGTGACTGTATTTATGCGGTTATCAAAGGTTCGGCAATTAACAACGATGGCTCGCAAAAAGTTGGGTTAACTGCTCCCTCCGTAAGGGGACAAGCAGAAGTTATCGCTGCAACTTTAGAAAAAGCCGGAATTAATCCCGAAACAATTGGTTATATTGAAGCTCATGGTACGGGTACAGCATTAGGAGATCCGATTGAAATTGCCGCTTTAAATAAAGTATTTCGTCAACATACCCAAGACAGAAAATTTTGTGCGATCGCTTCAGTTAAAAGCAATATCGGACATTTAGATGCAGCTGCGGGAATCGCGGGTTTAATTAAAGCAGCATTAGCAGTTAAATATGGCAAAATTCCCCCCAGTCTTAATTTTGAATCTCCCAATCCTCAAATAGATTTTGATAACAGTCCTTTTTACGTTAATAATCAACTGCTCAATTGGGATAGTAATGGTACACCACGAAGAGCTGCTGTTAGTTCCTTTGGGATGGGTGGGACTAATGCTCATATGGTATTGGAAGAAATTAACCTCACCCCGCCCTTACGGGCACCCCTCTCCTTATCAAGGAGAGGGGAAGAGTATCAAACACCCCTCTCCTTAACAAGGAGAGGGGATGGGGGTGAGGTTAAATCGTGGCAACTGTTATTAATTTCTGCTAAAACCCCAACAGCATTATCTACAGCTACAAATAATCTCTCAGAATATTTAAAATCCCATCCAGATGTTAATTTAGCCGATGTCGCTTACACCTTACAAATAGGAAGACAAGCACAAGATTTAAGACGTTTTATTGTTTGTAAAAATCATCAACAAGCAATTCAAATTCTGAGTAATATTAATGATGATTCCTCAATAACTCAAACGAACCAAGCTGCAAATAAAACTGTAGTTTTCATGTTTTCTGGACAAGGTAGTCAATATGAAAACATGGGAAAAGAATTATACGAAACACAATCAGTATTCCGAGAAACTGTAGATAATTGCTGCAATTTACTAAAACCCCATATCGGTTTCGATTTAAGAACCATTATTTATTCTATCCCCTCTACCCCCTCTACCCCCTCTCCCCCCTCTACCCCTCTCTCCCTTAACCAAACTGCTTACGCTCAACCAGCCATATTCGTCATCGAATACGCTTTAGCTAAATTATGGATGTCGTGGGGAATTCGTCCGCAAGCCTCTATTGGACATAGTATTGGGGAATATGTTGCAGGTGCGATCGCCAATGTATTTTCTTTAGAAGATGGTTTAGAGATTGTGGCAATGCGGGGACAATTAATGCAAAAATGTCCTCCGGGAGCAATGTTAGCGGTAAGTTTAACTGAATCGGAACTGAAGCAACATTTAAATAAAGATTTGACAATTGCGGTTATAAATGCACCAAAAATGTGTGTCGTATCTGGTAATAATGATGCGATAAAACAATTAGAAAAGGATTTAACTGCTCAAGAAATTACTTGTCGTCGTTTACATACTTCTCATGCTTTCCATTCTCCGATGATGCAGCAAGCGGTAGAACCTTTTGTAGCGAAAATGCAGCAGGTAAAATTAAATCCACCTTCTTTACCTTTTATATCCAATGTAACAGGAACTTGGATTACTCCCGAACAAGCAACAGATGCAAATTACTGGGGAAATCATCTGCGTCAAACGGTGCGTTTTGCTGATGGAATGAATCAAGTATTAGAGCAATCATCACCAATTTTATTGGAAGTGGGAGCGGGAAGAACTTTAAGTACTATTGCAAAACAAGCTATAACAAATCAAAAACAATCTGTACTTTCATTAACTTCGTTACGACATCCTTTAGAGAAAAAATCCGATATTGATTTAATTTTAAATACATTGGGACAACTTTGGAAGTCAGGAATCAAGGTTGATTGGAATGGTTTTTATCAAGATGAAAAGCGACAAAGAATTCCTCTACCTACCTATCCTTTTGAACGCAAACGCTATTGGATTGAACGTCAGGAAAATAGTGTTGCACCAGAGGAAGAAGATTTACAAATAATTAAAAAGTCAGATATTGCTGATTGGTTTTACCTTCCTTCCTGGAAACGTTCTGTACCTGTAAACCTAACCCCCCAACCCCCTTCCCTGCGAGGGAAGGGGGAGAATTCAAATTCTAAGCCTATTCTACGAGAAAACGCTTTCGGGTTCATGGAGAGGGGTAAATGTTGGCTGTTATTTGTTGATGAATATGGTTTGGGTTCGCAACTTGCTCAACAATTACAGCAATTAGAACAAGATGTAATTATCGTCAAAGCTGGTAAAGAATTTTCTCAGCAGGGTGAAAGCTATACAATTGCACCGGATAATCCCGAAGATTACGACAAGTTATTTGAGTCTTTGGAAGAATTGGGAAAAAATACTCAAAAAGTCGTGCATTTATGGCAACTGGAAACGGATATTTTGGCAACGGATGCTGATTTTGAAGAACAACAAAAGTGGGGATTTCATAGTTTACTATTTCTGACACAAGCACTTGCTAAAAATCAAACTCAAAATCAAGATTCCACAACTGTGGAACTTTCTGTGGTGACAAATGAATTGCATGATGTCGTCGGAATAGAAACAGTTAACCCCGCACAAACAACTATTTTGGGATTATGTAAAGTAATTCCCCAGGAATATCCCCAGATTCGCTGTCAAAATATTGATGTTGTGATCCCCAAAACTAGATCCCCCCTAACCCCCCTTGAAAAGGGGGGAACAAATCATCAATTAGCCCCTTTTGAGAAAGGGGAAACAAATCATCAATTAGCCCCCCTTGATAAGGGGAGCCACTCCGTTGCGGAGGTTCCCTCCGTTGAAGGAAGTGGCGTGGGTTGGGGGGATCTAATTGCAGAATTAACCGTACCAACACCCGACTCAATTGTTGCTTATAGAAATAACCATCGCTGGATACAAACTTTTGAATCATTACCACTTCCGGAAGCTAACACAACCAATCTTCCCTTAAAAAACAACGGTGTTTATTTAATCGCTGGAGACTTGATAGAAGGATTAGGATTAGTATTCGCTCAATATCTAGCCCAAAAATTCCAAGCCAAACTTATCTTAATTGCACGCTCCGGAATTCCAGAAAAGCACGATTGGGAAAAATGGTTAGCAACTCACGGTCAAAATGATGCAATAAGTCACTGTATCCGTAAATTACAAGGATTGGAAGCACTTGGTCAAGGTTTACTATTCTTCAGCGCAGATTTGACAGATGAAGGTAAGATTCAAGAAATTATCGATAAAGCAGACCAATATTTTGGCGAAATTAATGGAGTAATCCATGCTGGAGTCATGGGTGACAGAGCCAGTTGTTTGATAAATTCTCTCAATAGTGATGAAATTAAACATCAATTCAGTTCCAAAGTTCGCGGTTTACTGAATCTAGAAAAAGCCTTAGAAAACAAAACACCGGACTTTTACCTACTTCAATCATCCCTTTCAAGCATCGTCGGTGGAGTAGGATTTTCAGCTTATGCGGGTGCAAATATCTTCATGGATACTTTAGCACGAGAACGCAATAAACAAGGTTCTATCCCTTGGATAAGCGTTAATTGGGATGCTTGTCAGTTAGAAGAAACCGAAAACACACCTACAGGTTCAGCATTACTTGACTTAGCGATGACACCCCCAGAAGTTTGGGATGTTACCGAAAGAATTTTATCTCAAACCGCAATTCCTCAACTTATCGTCACCCCTATAGATTTACAAACTCGCATCGATGAATCAATACAAACAAAAATAACCGATAGTCAGCAGCAATTAAACGCTTATACTCGTCCCGAATTATCTACTACTTATGAAGCACCTCGAAACGAAATTGAGCAAAAAATTGCTGAAGCAATGCAAGATTTATTAGGAATAGAAAAAGTGGGAATTTACGACAACTTCTTTGAACTAGGAGGACATTCATTATTAGCAATTCAAGCAGTTACCAGAATTAGAAAAGAATGGAACGTTGAACTACCAATGCGACAATTTTTATTTGAATCTCCAACCGTCGCGGGAATCGCCAAAATTATTAACGAAAACCTGAATCAAAACCAATCGGAAATTGCTGATATGTTAGAAGAAATAGAACAAATGGAAATAGAAGAAGTAGAAGAAAATTTGAGAAATACGGAATTGAATAACTAATATCAGGTTTGCTTAATTTCTCATTCCCCTAAGAAGCCCTGTTAGCGTAGCGTGCCCGCTAGGGCATAGCGCAACTACGAACCAATTACCAATTACCAAAATGGACTTTAGCTTATTTTACTTTGACGGTGACGGCTCGTTAGCTCAATCAAACAAATACAAACTATTATTTGAAAGCGCTAAATTCGCAGATGAAAATGGTTTTACCGCAGTGTGGACACCCGAAAGACATTTTCATGCATTTGGTGGATTATATCCCAACCCATCCCTAACCGCAGCCGCTCTAGCAATGATTACTAAAAAAGTACAATTACGTGCTGGTAGCTGTGTTTTACCATTACATGACCCTGTTAGAATTGCTGAAGAATGGGCTGTGGTTGATAACCTTTCTAATGGGAGAGCTTCTATTGCTTTTGCTTCCGGTTGGACTGTTGATGATTTCGTATTAGCAAAAGACAGCCACGCAAACCGCAAAGCCAATATGTGGAAGGGTATAGATATTATTAAAAAACTTTGGAGCGGTGAAGCGGTTGAACGTCAGGATGCTACAGGCAAATCATTTACTATTAAAACATTACCAAAACCGATTCAGTCAGAATTACCAATTTGGATGACTTGTCAATCCAATGAAACTTTTATGGAAGCAGGTAAACTCGGTACCAATGTTTTAACTTCTTTACTTACGGGAACTTTAGATAGTATTGTTCCTAAAATTAAACTGTATAGAAAACAGCGAGAAAAACACGGTCACAACCCTCAATCTGGTAAAGTTTCTTTGATGATCCACACTTTTTTAGGTGATGATATTAATACAGTTAAAGAAAAAGTTAGAAGACCATTTTGTAATTATTTAAAAACCCATTATGATTTACTAGAAAATTTGGCTAAAGGTATGGGTTTAAATGTTAGTCTTAAAGATTTTTCCGAAGATGATCTCGATAGTTTATTACTATTTGGTGTCGAAGGATTTATGAAAGGTAGGTCATTAATTGGTACTCCAGAAAGCTGTCGTTCGTTAATTGATGAGCTTGAGAATGCAGGAGTGAATGAAGTGGCTTGTTTGATTGATTTTGTTCAAGATTTTGATTATGTGATGGAGAGTTTACCGTATTTGAGCAAGTTGAAAGAAATGTGTGAGCAGTCAACAGTGAGCAGTCAACAGTGAGCAGTGAGGAAGAAAGCGGAAGGAGCGGAGGGAGCAGAGGTGAAAAATCAGCTTCCTCATCTCTCCTTGTCCCCTTGTCCCCTTGTCCCCTTGTCTCCCCATCCCCATCTATAATTCTGTAACCAATAATTCCTTATCCAGAATATTGTTTGCAATATTTAAACTTTTTTCAACTTTGTATCCAAATATTATATTATTTGATTAGTGCTTATTGAAATTAATACTCATTAACGCCTGTGAGGGCTTACTGCATTGTGGGGCAATGTATGTATTGGAAATAATTATTATTCCGTAAAGTTATTTTGCTTAGAGAGAGTCAGAATGTCTATATCTCGTTATGATTTTGATGTCCTTTGGGTTAGCAGTAGCCCTTCTTTGAGAACTTTTAGTATGCCTCTGATAAAAACATTGTCAAGGCATACAAAGATTGCAGGATGGGATTATTTTCAGTCTTTGGATGAACCTGCTTGTATGGATACGGCAGTAGAGTTATTACATAAATACTTGAAAACCAAGCAATTTCCGATCCATTTGATAGGTCATGGTATTGGTGGTACGATTGCATTAATGTTTGCTCGTAAATACCCTGAATTTGTTAAGTCATTAACCTTACTTGCAGTAGCCGCACAACCTGCAAATACCTGGCACGCATATTATTATCAACAACGTCGAATCTATTCTCTGAGTAAAGCAGAAGCTTTATTGAATACTATTCATAATTTATTTAGAGAAGAAGCAATTCCTTATCCACACAAATTAATTAATCAATTTAATAAGGATTTGAATAATTTACCTTTGATGCACTCAATATTCGATATAGAACAACTACCTATAGGCGGTGTTTCTATGCCATTAATGATATGCGGTGGTCAAGTAGATCCTATTTTAAGTTATCTGGAGTTATACAAGTGGAAGAAATGGTTAAAACCTGAAGATATTATATGGAAATGTCCTCAAGGTAGTCATTTTTTCCATTCTTTTCACCCAGATTTAGTTTCTCAAGAAATATGCAAATTTTGGGGAATAAAACAGAATCAAACTCGACAAGAAAATTTTGTTAAATATCAAATATAATATATACTAGCTACGAAAAATGTAGCTTAATCAATCTATTTTAAGCTGTTTATGGTTGATACGGTTCTATCATAAATATTAGTGAATAAACTCCTAGCGATAAGACTAGGAGTTTCTATTTAGTTAATAATAAAACAAGTATAATGATTCTTAAAATCAGTGCAGTCACAGAATTGTTATAAGAAAATGTTTTAAAAGTCGAACTTTCTAACAATGGGGAAGCGGAAATTGACATGGATGATTTGAGAAAACGCATTGCAGCATTACCTCCAGAAAAGAGAGCGCTATTTGAGCGTCAACTCCGAGAAAAGGGATTGCAGCTTGATAGAGCAACTATCTGCAAGCGAGATAATCTCAAGGAGTTACCTTTGTCTTTTGCTCAACAGAGGTTATGGTTTCTGCATCAGTTAGAGGCGGATACTACTGCTTATAATATTGCATTTTCATGGCGTTTTACCGGGAATTTAGATATTGCATTACTACAAAGTTGTCTGAATACTATTGTGCAGCGTCATGAGATTTTACGGACTGCTTTTGTGGCTGTAAACGGACAACCGAATCAAGTTATTATTCCCGAATTACTACTAGCTTTACCTATTATTGATTTACGTACAGTTCCAGAATTAACTCGTCAAATAGAAGTAGAGAAATTAACAAAACAAGAAGCTCGGTATCCCTTCAATTTAACTGAAGCTCCTTTGATACGAGTTAAAATACTTCAAATTACTGACAACGAAAATATATTACTTTTAACGTTACATCATTTAATTGCTGATGGTTGGTCGCGGGGTGTAATTTTACGAGAATTAACCGCATTATATAAGGGTTCGACTTTACCAGAATTACCGATTCAATATGTAGATTTTGCAGTTTATCAACAGCAATGGTTACAGGGTGAAGAACTCGCAGTACAAACAGCTTATTGGAAACAGCAATTAAACAATCTATCAATATTAGAATTACCTACCGATAATCCTCGCAAGCCAGTACAAACATTTCGTAGCGCTACTGAATCTGTTCTTATTTCAGAGGAAATTTTACACAGTTTAAAAGACTTAAGCCGCAAGCAAAGCGTAACATTATTTATGTCGGCTTTAGCAGCTTTTAAAGTATTGCTGCACCGCTACACTTCTCAAGATGATATCGCTATTGGTTCGCCAATTGCTAATCGTAACTGGACAGAAGTAGAACCGTTAATTGGATTTTTTGTTAATACTTTGGTATTGCGAACTGATGTTTCTGCTAATCCGACTTTTCTAGAATTCTTGCAACGAGTAAAAGATGTTGCAGCAGGAGCCTTTAAGCATCAAGATTTACCTTTTGCAAAGTTAGTAGAAGAAATTCAACCCCAACGTAGTTTGAGTCATAATCCTTTATTTGGGATAATGTTCCAGGTTCAAAATGAAGCTTATCAGTTACAAAATGCCCTCAATCCAGAATTGGCAATACCGGGTTTAAGTTTAGAGCAGATGTGGAGCGATTCCGGTTCAACTAAGTTTGATATGACTTGGCATTTGGTAGAACGAAATGAAGGTTTATTGGCTGTAGTTGAGTACAGTACGGACTTATTTAATCAAGATACCATCGCTCGGATGTTAGGACATTTCCAGGTTTTATTAAAGGGTATTATTGATAATCCAAACCAGCATTTATCGGAATTACCAATTTTAACAGAAATAGAACATCAGCAACTTTTGGTGGAATGGAATAATACATATACAAAATATCCTCTAGAGCAAGGAATTCACCAATTATTTGAAAAGCAAGTTGAGAAAACACCGGATAATATTGCAGTTGAATTAAAAAACCTAACCCCCCAACCCCCTTCCCTACAAGGGAATGGGGAGAATTTAAAGCCTCTCTCCTGCAAGGAGAGAGGTTTTTCAGATACTGTACTCACCTACCAAGAACTAAATAATAAAGCAAACCAACTTGCACATTATCTGAGAAAGCAAGGTGTAAAACCAGATATGCTGGTGGGGATTTGTGTAGAGAGAAACCCTTTAATGTTGGTTGGATTATTGGGTATTCTCAAAGCGGGTGGAGCTTACGTTCCTATTGATGCAAAATTACCGAGCAGTCGCATTGCTTTGATGCTTGCGGATTCTCAAGTTTCTATTTTAATAACTCAAGAAAAAATATTAGCTCAATTACCCGCAAATTCAGCGCAAACTATTTGTATTGATAGCGAATGGGAAACTATTTCTCAATTATCTATAAATAATCCCCTCAATCAAACTGTTGCAGAGAATTTAGCTTATGTAATTTATACTTCTGGTTCAACGGGTAATCCAAAAGGAACGTTATTAACTCATCAAGGTTTAACAAATTATTTAAGTTGGGCAATAGAAGCTTATAATTTAGCTCAAGGAAATGGTTCACCAGTACAATCTTCTATTGGTTTCGATGCTACAATTACTAGCCTTTATGCTCCTTTAATGGTAGGAAAAACAGTAACGCTAATACCCGAAGAACAAGAAATTGAAGCTTTAAGTAATTTACTAAATTCTGAATCGAATTCTAATAATGATTTTAGTTTGGTGAAATTAACACCCGCTCATTTGAAGGTATTAAGTCAACTCGAAACCTCACCCCCTTCCCCTCTCCTTAACAAGGAGAGGGGTGTGCGTCAGGACGGGGTGAGGTTAAACCCAACCAGAGCCTTTATTATTGGTGGTGAAGCTCTATTAGAAAATCATCTTGAATTTTGGCGCGAAAATTTTCCTAATACCAGATTAATTAATGAATATGGTCCCACTGAAACTGTTGTCGGTTGCTGTATTTATGATGCTTCAAATAAACCTTCATCTAGTACAGTTCCGATTGGAAAAGCAATAGCAAATGTGCAGCTTTACGTATTAGATAAATATTTGCAACCAGTTCCCATTGGTATTCCAGGAGAATTGTACATCGGTGGGGTAGGTGTTGCGCGGGGTTATTTAAATAAACCAGAATTAATCGCTGAAAAATTTATTCCCAATCCGTTTAAAGAACAATTACCAATTACCAATTACCAATTACCAATCACCAAATTATACAAAACTGGAGATTTAGTTCGTTATTTACCCGACGGTAATTTAGAATATTTAGGACGTTTAGATAATCAGGTGAAAATTCGGGGTTTCCGCATTGAGTTGGAAGAAATTGAAGCTGTTTTAAATCAACATCCACAGATTGAATTTAATTGTGTGATTCCTTATGTTGATAATTCTGGGAATCAGCGATTGGTTGCTTATATTGTTTCTTCTCATCCCATAGTTAACAACCAAATTCGTGAATTTTTACAGCAAATACTTCCCGATTATATGATTCCATCATTTTTTGTGGAATTGGAAAGTTTACCTTTAACAAATAATGGTAAAGTTGACCGGAAAAATTTACCCGTACCAGATTTATCTGAGCGAGAAAATGAAAATAATACTCCACCAACTACTGAGAAGGAAATCATCTTAACAGAAATTTGGTCTGAGGTTTTGGGGGTAAATGTTGGCATTGATGATAACTTTTTTGAAATGGGAGGAGATTCGATTCTCAGTATTCAAATTATTGCGAGAGCGAATCAAGCTGGGTTAACGCTTACTCCACGACAGTTGTTTCAATATCAAACCATTGCCGAACTTGCTACTGTTGCCGATACAAAACCTCAAATTCAAGCGGAACAAGGTGTTATTACAGGTGAAGTACCGTTAACACCTATTCAACACTGGTTTTTTGAAGAAATATCGCAAGTTAACTATTATAATCAATCGGTTTTATTGGAAGTTGTACCAAATTTGAAACCTGAATTATTAGAACAAGTTTGGCAAAAGTTACTCACACATCATGATGCTTTACGTCTGCGCTATGTGGAAAATGATTCTGAATGGCAACAGTTTTATGTAAATCCCAGCGATATTCCCTCCACTACTGTCGATTTATCGGAGTTAACAGAAAACGAGCAAAAGCAAGCAATTACAGAAATTAGTTCTCAACTGCAAACTAGTTTAAATTTATCAGAATCAATATTACAATGCGTATTATTTCAGCTTGGTGCATCTAAAAATCATCGTCTTTTAATCATTGTTCATCATCTTGTAATTGATAGCGTTTCCTGGCGTATTTTGTTAACAGACTTAGTAACAGCGTATAAACAAATTGAAACTGGACTAAATATAGAATTACCACCGAAAACAACTTCATTCCAAACTTGGGCAAATCAATTGATTAACTATGGTCAATCGCAAACGGTTGTGGATGAATTAAATTATTGGTTGTCTGTAAATTCTCAAGTTTCCTTACCTATCGATTATCAAAATAACGAAACCCAAAATACAATTTCTTCTACTGCTGAAGTAAGCACAATCTTAAATGCAGAACAAACCTGCACTTTATTAGAAGAAGTTCCAAAAGCTTATAAAACCCAAATCAACGATATTTTACTCACCGCATTATTACAAAGTTTTAATCAGTGGACAAACGTATCAAGCTTACTGATATATTTAGAAGGACATGGAAGAGAAGATGTATTCTCAGATGTAGATTTATCACGTACAGTTGGTTGGTTCACAACTATATTTCCAGTGGTTTTAAAATTAGATAATAATCGTAACTTAGAAGTAATAATCAAATCAGTAAAAGAACAACTCCGACAAATACCTGCTCGCGGATTCGGTTACGGATTACTACGCTATCTGAGCAACGATGAAACCATAAAAACCCGTTTAGAAAATCAACAACAAGCCCAGATAAAATTTAACTACTTAGGAAAACTTGACTTAAGTACAGATTCCTTAATTTTAGGACTAGCAAAAGAACCCACAGGAAACAACTACAGTCCCCTCAAGGAAAGCGTCAATATTTAATAGAAATAAACTCATGGGTTTCCGAAGAAAAACTGCAATTTAATTGGAACTATAGCCGCAATATTCATCAACAAACAACTATCGAAAATCTAGCACAAACATATATTACCAACTTGCAAATTTTAATTACTCATTGTAAATCTCCAGATTCAGGAGGTTACACTCCCTCAGACTTCAAAGCAGCCAACCTTAACCAAAAACAACTTGATAAATTCATGTCAAAAATAAAAAATAAAAAATAGTTAGTTGTTAGTTGTTAATTCTTCACTCCAAACAGACGTAGCAATGCTACGTCTCTACACTATTTCCTGTTCCCTATTCCCTATTCCCTCTTAATAAAAAAATGGATAACATAATAGACTTATACGAACTTTCCCCCATGCAACAAGGGATGCTATTTCATTCCCTATACTCCCCCGAATCGGGAATTTACTTTGAACAACGTAACTGTAAACTAAAAGGTAATCTCAATATTTCAGCTTTCAAAACCGCATGGCAAAAAGTCATAGAACGTCATACAATTTTACGCACAGCTTTCTATTGGGAAGAAGTAGAAAAACCTCTACAAGTTGTACATAAACAAGTTGATTTATCTTGGATTGAAGAGAATTGGCAAGATTTCATTATTAATCAACAAAATGATAAATTAGAAGAATTTTTACAAGCAGATAGACAGCAAGGATTTGATTTAAATCAACCTCCCTTAATGCGCTGTGCTTTATTACAAATACAAACATCGGAATATTATTTTGTTTGGAGTCACCATCACTTATTAATGGATGGTTGGTGTAACGGAATCTTATTAAAAGAAGTTTTCAGTTTTTATCAAGCAGCAATCAGTGGTAAATCGCTATTTTTACCACATCCACGTCCTTATCGCGATTATATCCAATGGTTACAGCAGCAAGATATTGCTTTATCAAAAAAATTTTGGCGAGATAAACTCAAAGGTTTTATAGCACCAACTCCGTTAATTAAAGATAGTCGAACCGTCACATATCAACAAGATATCGTAAGCGAACAACAAATTCAATTACCTATTAAATTAACAACTGATCTTCAAAATTTAGCACAAGAAAACCGCTTGACTTTAAATACCATTTCTCAAGGAATTTGGGCAATACTCTTAAGTCGCTACAGTGGAGAAAATGACATCGTATTTGGAGCCACAGTATCCGGTCGTCCGCCGAATTTACCTGGTGTAGAATCAATAGTAGGTTTATTTATCAATACCTTACCTGTACGAGTAAATCTATCTGGAGACAAAGAATTATTACCTTGGTTGCAACAATTACAAACTCAGCAAATTGAACAAGAATCTTTTTCTTATAGTTCGTTAATTGATATTAAACAGTGGAGTGATGTACTTCCTGGAGTAGGATTATTTGAAAGTTTAGTTATCTTTGAAAACTATCCGGTGTCAATCGATGCTGTTTTACAGGGATGGAGCGATGATTTACAAATTACTCAAGCTAAAGGTTTTGAACGCACTAATTACCCTCTTTCACTAACAGTTATTCCTGGTGCAGAACTGTCATTACGGATTAACTATGACAGCAACCGTTTTGAATCGGCAACCATTACCAGAATGTTAGGTCATTTAGAAACATTATTACAAGGTATCGTCACAAATCCGCAACAAAAACCGTGGGAATTACCTTTATTAACCGCAATAGAAAAACAGCAATTACTAGTTGACTGGAATGATACTAACTGCGATTATTCAAACCTTTGTATTCATCAATTATTTGCAGCACAAGCGGAGAAAACACCGGATAAAATAGCAGTTATATTTGAATCGCAACAGCTTACATATAAAGAGTTAAATCAAAAAGCAAATCAACTTGCTCATTATTTAAAATCGGTTGGTGTAGAAGAAGAAACGCGGGTTGGAATTTGTTTAGAGCGTTCTGAAAAAATGCTCGTGGGGTTGTTGGGTATTTTGAAAGCGGGTGGAACTTATATTCCTTTAGATCCAGCTTTTCCTGAAGAACGTTTGACGTTTATGCTGGAAGATTCGGGGGTGAATTTTTTAATTACAGATTCTCGAATCTCACCCCTAACCCCTCTCCTTGTTAAGGAGAAGGGAAAAGAATCTGAAACCCCTCTCCTTGATAAGGAGAGGGGAGATAAAGCTGTGCTTTATCGGGGTGAGGTTATTAACATTGATAATGACTGGGAATTAATTGAGAAACAATCTTCTGGAAATCTAGCAATTCAAACAACCCCGGAAGATTTAGCCTATATTATCTACACTTCGGGTTCTACAGGTAAACCCAAAGGAGTGCAAATTATGCACAAATCCTTGGTTAACTGTCTTGAATCAATGCAACAAAAACCGGGAATCACATCAAATGATGTTTTGCTATCAGTAACTACACTATCTTTTGATATTGCTGGATTAGAATTATATTTACCTTTAATTACAGGTGCTATATTAATTATTGCTAGTAGAGAAACTGCAACTGATGGAATAAGATTAGCGCAAAGTATTGAAACAAATCAAGCAACAATAATGCAAGCGACTCCCGCAACTTGGAGGTTATTGCTAACAGCAGGTTGGAAGGGTAATCGACAGTTAAAAGTTCTTTGTGGTGGTGAAGCTTTAGATATAAATGTTGCTGAAGAATTATTGAAACGTAGTAAAGAAGTATGGAATTTATACGGTCCGACGGAAGCAACTATTTGGTCATCTGTAACTGAATGTAGAGACGTTAAATTTAACGTCTCCCAAAATGTCCCTACATCTGTTCCGATTGGTAAACCAGTTAATAATACCCAGTTTTACGTTTTAAATGATTATTTACAACCCGTTCCGATTGGTGTTCCGGGAGAATTATATATTGGTGGTACAGGATTAGCAAAGGGTTATTTAAATAAACCAGAATTAACAGCCCAAAAATTTATTCCCAATCCATTTTCTTATTCTACCCCCTCTTCCCTCTCTACCCCCTCTTCCCCCTCTAATCTTTATAAGACGGGAGATTCAGTACGTTATTTACCTGACGGTAATTTGGAATATTTGGGACGAATTGATTATCAAGTTAAGTTACGTGGTTTTCGGATTGAGTTAGGAGAAATTGAAGCGGTTTTGATTCAGCATTCTCTTGTAAAACAAGCGGTGGTGACATTATATAAAAATCAAGATGATGAAAAATTAATTGCTTATGTGGTTCCCTCTTCAGAAATATCGCAAACTGAATTAAGGCAGTTTTTGCAGGGTAAATTACCCGCTTATATGATTCCTTCTAGCTACATAATGTTAGAAGAATTTCCGCTTACACCAAATCGTAAAATTGACCAAAAAGCTTTACCAATACCAGATGACATAAACCAAATATCAAATAAAACGCCAAGATATATTCCACCACGTACCGTTACTGAGGAGATAGTAGCTGGTATTTGGGCTGAGGTGTTGAATTTACAACAGGTTAGCATTGACGATAATTTCTTTGAATTGGGAGGACATTCTTTACTCGCAACCCGCGTCAATTCTCAAGTCAGACAAGCTTTTGCTGTAGAATTACCATTGCGATCGCACTTTGAAAAACCTACTATCACAGAACTTGCGATTTGTATCGAAACAGCTACCCGAAAATCAGTAGCACCACCGATTGAACCCGTCCCTCGTGAAGGAAATTTACCTCTATCCTTTGCTCAACAACGACTGTGGTTTTTATGTCAGTTAGAATCCGATAGTCCCTACTATAATATCCCCGCAGCCGTAAGGTTAACTGGCTCGCTCAATATTGACGCTTTAAAACAAAGTTTAAATGATATTGTACGTCGTCACGAAACTCTACGCACGGCGTTTTCAACTGTTGACGGACAACCCACACAGCAAATTCATGCGGTTGATTCGCTACCTTTTTCAATTATTGATTTAAGTAATATTGATGAATCAACACGGGAAACTAAAATCGAGGGATTAGCGCGAATTGAAGCAATGCAATCCTTTAAACTCGATAGTAGTCCTTTGCTGCGAGTGAAATTATTACAGTTAAGCGATACAGACCATGTAATTTTACTTACTTTTCATCATATTATTGCCGACGGCTGGTCAATTGGGGTTTTGGTGCGAGAATTAGGCATTTTGTATCAAACATATCTTCAAAAACCTAACCCCCCAACCCCCTTCCCTACCAGGGAAGGGGGAGAAGTCAAAGCCTCTCGCCTTGTAGGAGAGAGGTTTTTTAATTCACTATCACAATTACCAATTCAATATGCCGATTTCGCTGTTTGGCAAAGAGAATGGTTACAAGGGGAAGTATTAGAAAATCAACTGAATTATTGGCAAGAGCAGTTACAAAGTGCGTCAATCTTGTTAGAATTGCCTACAGATTATCCACGTCCTGCTGTTAGAAGTTTAAGAGGAGATAGCTACACTTTTCAAATTTGTCTAGAATTAACCGCAGCCCTGAAACGCTTAAGTCAACAGTCAGGTTGTACTTTATTTATGACGCTGTTAGCAGCTTTTCAAACTTTACTTTATCGCTACACGGGTAATGAGGATATAGTTGTTGGAACCAGCATTGCTAATCGTAATTATCCGGAAATTGAAGGGCTAATTGGCTTTTTTGTCAATACTTTGGCATTGCGAACTGATTTATCAGAAAATCCGACTTTTGAGGAATTATTGAATCGGGTACGAGAAGTTTCGTTAGGTGCTTACGCTCATCAAGATTTACCTTTTGAACAACTTGTAGATAGTTTACAACTCCAACGTTCTTTAAGTTATACTCCATTATTTCAAGTGATGTTCGTGCTGCAAAATGCGCCAATGGAAGCTTTAGAAATTGAAGGTTTGCATTGGGAACCCCTTGAAAGTAATAGTAGCACTGCAAAGTTTGATTTAACTTTGTCAATGCAGGAAACTTCAGAAGGTTTGACAGGAGTATTGGAATATAGTTTAGATTTATTTGATTTAGAAACTATTGAGCGAATCGCAGGAAATTATCTAAGTTTATTAACAGCAATTATTGATGAACCAGAGCAGCAAATATCTGAGTTACCGATTTTAACTACATCGGAACAGCAATTACTTGAGGAATGGAATCAAACCACAATAGAATATCCGCGAGATAAATGCGTGCATCAACTATTTGAGGAACAAGTTCAACAAATACCGAATAGTACAGCACTTGTTTGGCAAAATAAAGAATTAAATCAAAAACTTACATATGATGAATTAAATATCAGAGTTAATCAACTAGCTCATCATCTCATAGGCTTAGGAGTCAAACCACAAACACCAGTTGGTATTTATATAGAACGTTCCCCAGAAGCTATTATTGGCATATTAGCAATTCTTAAAGCAGGAGGAATTTATGTTCCTTTAGATCCAGCATATCCCCAAGAACGGTTAACTTTTATGTTGGAAGATGCTGGGGTAGAATTTTTGATTACAGATTCTAAAACCTCACAAACCTCACCCCCAGCCCCTCTCCTTAACAAGGAGAGGGGAAAAGAATTCACAACCCCTCTCCTTAATAAGGAGAGGGGTGATAAAGCGCAGCTTTATCGGGGTGAGGTTATTAATCTTGATAAGAATTGGGAAATAATTAATCAAAATAGTGCTAAAAATCCTATTGAGTTACTAACACCAGAAAACTTAGCGTATATCATGTACACTTCTGGATCAACCGGGATACCAAAAGGGGTTTGTACAACACATCGAGGAATTGTCCGCTTAGTCAAATCGAGTAATTACGTTAATTTAAGTGCAGAAGAAATTATTTTACAAGCTGCGCCAATTTCCTTCGACGCTTCCACATTTGAAATTTGGGGTGCTTTACTCAACGGAGGAAAATTAGTTCTTTTACCAACTCAAAAACCTTCATTAAAAGAGTTGGGAGAAACATTAGAAAAATATCATATTTCAACTCTGTGGTTAACAGCAGGTTTATTTCATCTAATGGTAGATGAACAACCCCAAAGTTTAAAAAGTGTTCGACAATTATTAGCTGGTGGAGATGTCATATCACCAATTCATGCTCAGAAACTACAGCAAATCCATCCAAACTGTCAGTTAATTAACGGTTATGGTCCTACAGAAAGCACAACATTTGCTTGCTGTTATTCTGTTCCTAAAAATCACCCAGCAGACAAACCAATACCAATAGGTTATCCAATTTCTAACACCCAAGTTTACATTTTAGATAGTCATTTACAACCCGTTCCTATAGGTGTCCCCGGTGAATTATATATTAGTGGTGATGGTTTAGCTCGTGGTTATTTGAATCGTGCAGAATTAACCGCAGAAAAATTTATTCCCAACCCGTTTTTTGAAGGCAGAAGGCAGAAGGCAGAAGGCAGAACAATGCCCAATGCCCAATGCCCAATGCCTAAATTATATAAAACTGGTGACAAAGTTAGTTATCGGATGGATGGTGCGATTGAATACCTCGGTCGTTTCGATAATCAAGTTAAAATTCGGGGTTTCCGAGTTGAATTAGGAGAAGTTGAAACTGCTTTATCTCAACATCCGCAGGTTCAAGAAGTTGTTGTCATTGTACAAAATCAAGACAATATTCAAAGGTTAGTTGCTTATTTTGTACCAGTTGTATGTAGAGACGAGATAGATCGCGTCTCTTCTAATAATTTAGGAAGTTTTTTAAGCGATAAACTCCCAGAATACCTCATTCCTTCCATCTTTATATCTCTCCCAGAATTACCTCTTACAGCTAACGGAAAAGTAAATCGTCGCGCTCTTCCTAATCCAGATATTATCACCTCAGAAGATGAATTTGTAACTCCCACAACTCCAATTGAAACAGCACTCGCACAAATTTGGGTGGATATTTTGCGACTTGAAAAAGTAGGAATTAACGACAACTTCTTTGAATTAGGGGGAGATTCAATTTTAGCAATTCAAATTATTAGTCGCGCTAATCAAGCGGGAATTCAAATTACACCAAAACAGTTATTTCAACATCAAACTATCGCTGAACTAACAACTATCGCAACTCAAACCCCGTTAATAAAAGCCGAACAAGGAATTATTACAGGTTTTGTTCCCCTTACACCGATTCAACATTGGTTCTTTGAACAGCAAAAATCAAATCCTCATCACTTCAATCAAGCTGTTTTACTCAAAGTTAAAACCAAGCTCAATTTAAACTGGTTAGAACAAGCATTGCAAGAATTATTATTACATCATGATGCATTTCGACTGCGATTTGAGCAAACCGAATCTGGTTGGAAACAGTTTCATACCGAACCATTACCAGAAGTTCCTTTTACCTGTTTTGACCTTTCTAAACTCACAGATTCACAGCAACAAAATGCAATTACAAATGTCGCCAATCAAATCCAGAAAAGTCTCAATTTTTCAACAGGTTCAGTAATACGAGTTGCATTATTTAACTTAGGTGAAAATCAAGCAAGTCGCTTACTATTTGTAATTCACCATTTAGTAATTGACGGCGTTTCTTGGCGAATATTATTATCAGACTTACAAACCGGATACGAACAACTAAGTCAAGCAAAAGCAATTCAACTCCCATTGAAAACCACTTCATTTAAACAATGGGCAGAACATTTGCAGACATATGCAAATGACCTCTCCCTAACCCTCTCCTACAATGAGAGGGAACAAGATTCAAAGTCTCTCGACCATGCCGAGAGAGATTTCCCCAACACAATTGCTACCAACGAACAAATAGAAATTGTACTTTCCTCAGAACACACCCAAGCATTATTAAAAGAAGTTCCGACAACATATAACACCCAAATTAACGACATATTACTAACAGCTTTAGTTAAAACATTTGCTCAATTGACAGGCAAATCATCACTTTTAATTGATTTAGAAGGACATGGAAGAAGCGAATTATTTGAGAACCTTAACTTATCCCGCACAATTGGTTGGTTCACAAATATAGTCCCAGTCAACTTAGATTTAGGAGAATTAGCAGATATTAATAATCTAGAAGAAGCAATCAAATGCATCAAAGAACAATTACGTATACCTAACAATGGTATAGATTATAGTGTATGGCGATATCTTAAAGAAAATAAAAACCAGAATTTTGAATTAACAAAACCTGAAATTAGCTTTAACTATCTAGGACAATTCGACTCGATGTTAGCAACATCAAACGTATTTGAATTAGCACAAGAATCACTCGGCTTAACCCAAGATATCAACTCAGAAAGACCATATATACTAGAAATTAACGGTTCAATAATTGAAAAAAAACTTAAATTTACTTGGACTTATAATAAGCATTTTTACGATAAATCGCTAATAGATAATTTAGGCGAAAAATATCTAGAAACACTAATAAAATTAATCGAACATTGTCAATCTCCTGAAGCTAGTGGTTACACACCCTCAGATTTTTCTTTAGCAGAAATTGAGCAAAATCAATTAGATGATATTTTAGCGAGAGTTGATTTTGAGTGAATATTGGATTTAATTGTAGGGTGCTTTACCCATGAGTATATCCTACCGGATACACTCCGTTAACGCACTACCTACCACCTGTTTTGTAATTGCTTGCTTAATGATAAAATTCTTGTATAAGTACTGTACGTATATTAATCAAAGTGCCGTAAAATCTCTTCTTTATAGACTCAGTAGAGTAATTGATTTTTAGCAGACTTAATCCCCAACAGGTAATCAAGTCACGTAAAATAACCTATGAATAATCACCGTCAGCTATGGGGAAAATTCTGGAAGGTGAGTAAACCTTATTGGTTTTCTCAAGAAAAACCAGGTGCTATAGCTTTATTGTCACTTCTAATACTTCTTTCGATTAGCAGCAGTAGTTTTTTAGTAATAGAAACCATACAAAGAGGAGAGTTGGTTTCATCTTTAGCAGCTAAGGATTCCGATAGATTTTTAAGAACAATGCTGCTGCTATTTGGTATCATTATTGCGACGATTCCGTTAATTTCGTTTAAAACTTACGTTCAAGGTAAATTAAGTCTACATTGGCGTAGATGGTTAACTCATAGTTTTTTGCATCGCTATTTTGATAAGCTCAATTTTTATCGGCTCAATTTTTCTGAGTCAATAGATAATCCAGATCAGCGTATTGCGGAAGATATTAATAGTTTTACCCAACAGTCTTTATTTTTATTAACTATTTTATCTGATTCGATTTTACAGTTAATTTTGTTTAGTGGTGTTTTATGGGCAACTTCGCCAATTTTAATGCTTGTTTTGATTATTTATGCTGTGGGAGGAACCCTGATTACAACTTTAGTCTTTGGACGTAAATTAGTAGCTATAAATTTTAAACAACTCAAACGAGAAGCTGATTTTCGTTTTGGTTTAATTCGGGTACGAGATAATGCTGAATCAATTGCTTTTTATCGCGGACAAAATCAAGAATTTAGTCGAGTTAAGCAGCGCTTTGTGAATGCGTTTCAAAATTTCAATAATTTAATTCGCTGGCAATTTGGCTTAACTATATTTCAGAATGGCTATCAATATATTAACTTTGTCTTGCCATTTATAATTCTTGCACCGCGAATTTTTACCGGAGATTTAGAGATTGGAGCAGTAACGCGATCGCAAGCAGCTTTTGAGAGGATTGGTTTTGCTCTAGGCTTGATCATAAATCAGTTTGAGAAGTTGAGCGCTTTGAGTGCAGCAGTCGATCGGTTGTCAACTTTATCTGAGTTTGCACAAAGCAATGAATCTTTACCGGAGCCAGTAAATACTAATATTCTCATTCGAGAAAGTCCCGATTTAGATATCAATCATCTTACCGTTCAAATTCCTGAAACCAGTAAAACTGTAGTAAAGGATTTATCAGTTAGCGTTAATAGAGGTGAATCTTTACTAATTATGGGTGATAGTGGGGTTGGTAAAAGTTCATTACTACGTGCCATCGCAGGATTATGGAATTTTGGTAGTGGAAATATTCATCGACCAAAACCAGAAGATATATTATTTTTGCCACAAAAACCTTACATGATTTTAGGTTCTTTACGCCAGCAACTTTTATATCCTTATTTACACAAACAAATTAGCGAACCAGAACTAATCGAAGCTTTAAATATAGTTAATCTATCAAAAATAGCAACTAAATATCAAGATTTGGATACGATTGAAGACTGGTCGCAACTACTTTCTATTGGAGAACAACAGCGTTTAGCTTTTGCTCGCTTACTGCTGACAAAACCCAATTATGCAATCTTAGATGAAGCCACAAGCGCCTTAGATGAAACAAACGAAGAGCAGCTTTATCAACAACTTCAAAAAACAGGAATCGCCTATATTAGCGTCGGTCATAATCCTCAATTATTAAAATATCATCAACAAGTACTAGAAATAAAAAATCAACAACAATGGAATTTATATCCAAGTAAATAAAATATTTAGGGAATAGGGAATAGGGAACAGGGAATAGACAACAAGGGATTATCACAATAAACTACTCCTATCTCTCTTATTTTCTTCCTCTGCGCCCTCAGCGTCTCTGCGGTTTTTTTCTCAGTAATCTTACTCATGAACAATAAATTCGACATTAAACTCCTACAGCAATTTTGGAAAGTAGCAAAACCTTACTGGCTTTCTTCCGAAAAATGGGGAGCTATAACTCTTTTAATCTTATTAATTATCCTATCAATAATTAGCACGGCATTACTATTAATAGTTAGTATTTTCCTAGGAGAAGTAACCACATCCTTAGCACAACAAAATCAAGAAGTTTTTATCCAATCCGTAACAATTTTTATTGGGATAATAGTAATTGGCGTACTTTTACTATCTTTAAAAAGCTACATCCAAGCTAAACTTTCGCTTTACTGGCGACGCTGGTTAACCTATCATTTTCTTAATAAATATTTTGACCGTCAAACGTTTTATCGCTTTAGTTTTAATCCCGAAATAGACAATCCCGACCAACGTATAGCTGAAGATATAAAAACTTTTACCCTTCAAGCAGTCAACTTTTTAATTATTCTTCTTGATTCAGTACTACAACTAATTGGTTTTGTGGGAATTTTATGGGTAACATCAATACCATTAACGCTATTTTTAGTTGGCTATGCTGTTTTCGGAACCGTAATTACAACTATTTTATTTGGTCGAATTTTGATTCAAATTAATTACGAGCAACTTAAATATCAAGCAGATTTTCGCTACAGCTTAACTCGCGTTCGGGAAAATGCCGAAGCTATTGCTTTTTATCGAGGAGAAAATTCCGAATCGAATCAAATTCAGTCGCGTTTTGGGTTAGTTTTAACCAACTTTAATCGGTTAGTTAATTGGCAATTGAGATTAAATTTATTTCAAAATAGCTATCAATATATTACCTTTCTTTTACCAGCCGTTATTCTTGCTCCCCGTATTCTTTCTGGAGAATTAGAAGTAGGAGCATTTGCTAAAGCTGGTGCAGCTTTTAGAAGTATTTTGTTGGCTTTAACTTTAATTGTGACGCAGTTTGAAGAATTAAGTAACTTTGCAGCAGGAATTAACCGCTTAGAAAGCTATGCAAAATTTGCACGTACCGCACATAAAATTCCTCCAGAAGCATCAATTATTGATTTTAGAGAAGATAACTTTTTATCTACCCGTAATTTAACTTTGTATACTCCAGACTATCAAACCAGTTTAGTAAAAGATTTATCTCTCACCGTTAATAGGGGTGAATCATTATTAATTGTCGGTGCTAGCGGTGTAGGAAAAAGTTCTTTGCTTAGAGCTATGGCTGGTTTATGGTATTGTGGAGATGGTTCTATTATCCTTCCTCCTCAAGAAACAATACTATTTTTACCCCAACGTCCCTACATAATTTTAGGTTCTCTACGCGAACAACTTTTGTATCCCCACCAGCAAGAATTTACAGACGAACAATTATTACAAATGCTAGAAAAAGTGAACTTACCTTTAATTGGTAATAAAATTAGTAGTTTGGATACAATCGTAGAATTTAATAAAATACTTTCAATGGGAGAACAACAACGTCTTGCTTTTGCTCGGTTACTGCTTGCTCAACCACAATATGCTGTTTTAGATGAAGCTACTAGTTCCCTAGATGTTAGAAATGAAAAATTACTTTACAGTCAATTACAGCAAACCGATATTACTTACATCAGCGTTGGTCATCGTTCTACTTTGGTAGACTATCATGACTCAGTTTTACGAATTAACAATGACCGCAGTTATAATTTAATGTCGAAACAACAATATAGCCATTAAAATTATAAAGACGTAGCAATGCTACGTCTCTACATTATTTGGTGGTGAAAAAGGTAGATGCATAAATAATCAAACTGATTCAATTACTTTTTCTTAGTGGCGATCGCTAACTTCGCACCCTCTACCTGTCGCACTTTATCCATAACCGCGACAATTTTTCCATGATTCACCGCTTCATCAGCATTCAACACCACCATTAAAGGCTGTTCGGGTTTGACTTTTTCTTTCACCCCTGCTTCTAATTTATCTAAAGTAATCTTAAAGATTACAATCCTTCTGATTTTGGGGATATTGTCTCTGCTGCAAGTCTCGCTCATGATATCGGTAATCCTCCTTTTGGTCATTCTGGGGAAGATGCGATTCAAAGCGGCTTTAAAAATTGGTTTGCAACTGCACAAATATCTCTCGACAAAATTCAAGAAACTGACTTTAATTTATTTGAAGGTAACGCTCAAGGATTCCGGATTATCAGCAATCTGGAAATGCAGCCGAAAAAAGGGGGAATGCAACTTACCTGTCCGACAATAGCCGCTTTCGCTAAGTATCCCAGAGAATCCTATATTCCCGAACATATATTTAATAATTATCACGGTAAAAGTGTTGCTAAATATAATTTTTTTCAAGCAGAAAAAGAATTATTCACTGAAGTTGCCCAAACAGTAGGATTAATTCGCCGCAGCGATCGAGTTGCATGGTGGGCAAGGCATCCATTAGCCTTTTTGATGGAAGCTGCTGACGATATCTGCTATCTAATTGTAGATGTAGAAGATGGCTTCCGCATGAGATATATTCCTTTTACAAATGCCAAACAATTACTCAACGCCATTGCTCAACGTTCGGAATCTGACATCAAAGCACAAACAAACACTGAAGAAGAACAAATTAAATATTTAGGGCTTGCTGAATAAAACTATTACCTTTACCACATAAGGGTTTTAAGGTTTTTTCTCTGTTTCAAGTGCAAGCTTATGATGCCTACTGGGTTAAAATCTTTGCACTTTTAGTCAACTTGCTCAGAAATACAATCTTGTTTTTCCCCCTGCTCCCTGCCCTTGTCAAAGAAAACTTTTTCAGCAAACCCTATTTACGCGCTCATGCTATTAGCAAACTTGTAAAAGATGTTGCCGATATTTTTCTATTAAAAGAGCCAGAAATGCTAAGGGGTGAATTTGACACCGAATTGTTAGCTTTGAGTCAATATGCTTCCGTACTTGAAGATATACGTTGCGAAACTAAAATCAAAGTAATAAACCATCCAGATGTTGTTAGTACCCGTATCGCCGGACATGAAATATTAGTACAATTGTTTAACCAATTTGCTAACGCTGTTTTATCAAAAGGAGACAAAGCCGAATTTCTCAAGCAAATGATACCTCAGCAATATCTTTTTGGCGATAGAGGCAGCATAGCTGAACGCGCTGATTCATATGACAAAATTCTGCAAGTCACCGATTTTATCTCCGGCATGACTGATTCCTACGCTACTAACTTGTTTAAGAAGCTCAAAGGAATCTCTTTATAATTCATCAGAATTAGGTATAGCAGAAACCCGGCTTTTTGAAAAAGCCGGGTTTCTTTTAATTGCTCAAATTTAATTCTTCTGTCGTTTTAAACAGAAGTAAAATCGGTTTGGTCAATCAAGCTGCTACCAATACCAATCAAAGTAGCTAGAGTTTGAGTACCTTGGAGAATATTGGTATTGTTTCCACTTGCTTTTATATCTAAATCATTGAAAGACAAAGCACCAGATAAACGTAAAGAATCAACACCATCTTCAAAATCGTAGATGGTATCCTTACCTGTAATGGAAGTGAGAACAAAAGTATCGCTACCACCTTCGCCGTAAAGGCGATCGCTGCCTGCACCACCGTCGATTAAATCATCACCCGAACCAGCTTTGATAAAGTCGCTTCCGCTTCCTCCAATTAAAGTATCGTTTCCATCTTTTCCGTAAAGGTAACTAGTTCCGGTATAAGCAGAAGCGTCAATCAAATTATTGCTTTCTCCTCCTGTTAGTGCAGCACGTTCAACATTAACAAGCCTATCTCTACCTAGAGTTCTGTTAGTATTAGCTTCATTGCTTTCAAGGTAATTATCTGAAAGCCTGAAATTAGCATCGGCAGTTTCTCGAATCGTGTCAATACCTTCTCCACCATCGAGAGTATCATCACCTTCCCCACCGTAAAGGTTATCGTTACCACTACCGCCGATTAAGGTATCGTTACCAGCTTTCCCGTAAAGGTAAGTATTTCCGGCATAATCAGAAGCGTTAATTGTATTATCGCTACCTCCCCCAGTTAATACAGCACGTTCAATATTTACAAGTCTATCTCGACCTAAATTTCTGCCAGTATTAGCTTCATAGCTATCGAGATAATCGTTTGAAAGCCTGAAATTAGCATCGGCAGTTTCTCGAATCGTGTCAATACCTTCTCCACCATCTAAAGTATTCTTACCTCCACCACCATAGAGATTATCATTCCCGCTACCGCCAACTAAGCTATCTTCACCTTCACCACCGTAAAGATTATCGTTAGCGCTACCGCCAATTAAAGTATCTTCACCGTCACGCCCATAAAGGTAAGTACTACCGCTGAATTGAGATGCATCAATGAAGTTACGATAATTACCACCACTAAGAATTACACGTTCGATATTGCTAATGTCATCCTTACCCAATTCTCTTCTACTCTGGAAGTCAGAAATAGTGAGATTATTATCTGTAAGTAAGAAGTTAGCATTTGCAGTTTCTCTTAGGTAATCAGTTCCACTTCCACCGTCAATCGTATCATTGCCGTTACCACCGCTAAGAGTATCATTACCACTACCGCCAACTAAGCTATCATTACCACCTTTCCCTGCAAGATTGACACTATTTGCGGATTCAGAAGCATCAATTTTATTATTGCTTTCCCCACCAGTTAAAGATATGCGTTCGATGTTTTGCAGTAAATCTGTATCTAAAACTGTGTCAGTATTCGCTTCATAGCTTTCAAGGGAACCAGTATTGGTAAGTTTAAAGTCAACATCGGCTGTTTCTCGTAAAGTGTCAATACCTTCTCCACCATCGATAGTGTCACTTCCGGTGCCACCACTTAAAGTATCGTTACTACTACCACCAAGTAAGCTATCATTACCGCCTTTTCCTGCCAGATTGACGCTGTTTTCGTATTCAGAAGCATCAATTTTATTATTGCTTTTCCCACCAGTTAACGATATACGTTCGATACTTTTGAGTAAATCCTTATCCAGGATAGTGGTGGTATTAGTTTTGTAGGTTTCAAGGGAACCAGTATTGGTAAGCTTAAAGTCAGCATCTGCGGTTTCTCGGACTGTATCAATACCTTCTCCGCCGTCAAGGGTATCATAACCCTCACCACCGCTTAGAGTATCATTACCGCTTCCACCTAATAAGTTATCTTTTCCACCTTTCCCGGAAAGATTAACATTACCTGCAAAATCTTTTGCGTCAATTGTATTATTGCTTTCCCCACCGCTGATAAATGCTCGCTCAATATTTCTGAATTCATCAGTACTTAAAACTTGCTGAGTACTGGCTTCAATACTTTCGAGTCGGTTAGCTTTTAACCTAAAGTCAACATCAGCGGTTTCTTGAATTGTATCGATACCTTCTGCACCGTCGATAGTATCATTCCCGATACCACCACTAAGAGTATCATTACCGCGTCCGCCAAATAAAGTATCGTCTCCAGCTTTTCCGGAAAATTTGACATCACCATCGAAATCTCTGACTTCAAATATATTATTGCTTTGACCACCAGTTAGAGATATTCTTTCAATATTATCAAACTCATCTCTACTGAAATTTGTATTTGAATAATAAGTTTCAATCCGATTACGTACAACCCTAAAGTCAGCATCAGCGGTTTCTTTAATCGTATCGAAACCTGCTCCACCGTCAATAGTATCGTCCCCGATACCACCACTAAAAATATCCTTACCGTAACCGCCAATTAAAGTATCCCTTCCACCTTTGCCTGTAAAATTAACGCTCGTGTAGGCTTGAGCAGCATCAAACTTGTTATCGCGATCGCCACCTGTTAGAGATATTTTTTCAATATTTATAATTCTATCGGTGCTTAATAGTTGACGAAACCGAGAATCGTAAAGTTTGAGTTGATAATCGTCATTTGGTGAGGAATAACTTTCAAGTTTGAAATCACCGTCTGCAACTTCTCTCAAAGTATCAATACCATCTCCACCGTCAATAGTATCGTCTCCGGTACCACCACTTAAATTATCGTTACCGCTTCCGCCAAGCAAGCTATCATTACCGCCTTTTCCTGAAAGATTAACGTTTCCAGTGAACCCTTCAGCGTCAATTCTGTTACCGTTTTCGCCACCAGTTAGTACAGCACGTTCGATACTTGTTAGCCTATCAGTAGTTCTTTGGATAGTTGTTTGAGTATACTGGGAAATTTGAAGTTGATTATCGTCTAATTTAAAGTCAACATCAGCAGTTTCTCGCACTGTATCAATACCTTCTCCACCATCAAGGGTATCGTAATCTTCACCACCGCTAAGAGTATCATTACCGCTTCCGCCTAATAAAGTATCTCTTCCACCTTTTCCGGAAAGATTTACGCTGTCTTTGGATAGAGAAGTGTCAATTTTGTTATTGCTTTCCCCACCAGTCAAAGATATGCGTTCAATATCTTTAAGCAAATCTCTATCTATAAGTCTTGTGCTACCCAATTCATAGCTGAGAAGATAATTACCACTAAGCCTGAAATCCACATCTGTAGTTTCTCGAATCGTGTCAATACCATCTCCGCCGTCAATGGTATCACTTCCGGTACCACCGCTAAGAGTATCATTACCGCTTCCGCCTAATAAGGTATCACTTCCACCTTTTCCGGAAAGACTAACATCACCTTCAAAATATTTTGCATCCAGTTTATTATTACTTTCTCCACCAGTTAAAGATGCTCGTTCAATATCTTTTAGTGAATCCCTATCTACAATTGAACCGGAGTCTACATCATAAGTGTAAAGGTCGTTATTTTTCAGCCTAAAATCAACATCCGCAGTTTCTCGTAAAGTATCGATACCTTTTCCGCCGTCAATAGTATCATTTCCAGTACCACCACTTAAGGTATCGTTACCGCTTCCGCCTAATAAGGTATCCCTTCCACCTTTTCCGGAAAGATTGACATTTCCATCAAATTCTCTTGCTTCAATTCTATTATCGCTTTCCCCGCCCGTTAAAGATATTTTTTCAATATTTTTAATTTCGTCTTTATCTAGATTTCTTCGGTTATTTGAATCGTAACTTTCGATTCGATTATCTATAACTCTAAAGTCGGAATCTGCGGTTTCTCGTAAGGTATCAATACCTTCGCCACCGTCAATCGTGTCGCTGCCTTCACCGCCGTTAATCGTATCGTTACTGCTTCCGCCAATTATAGTATCGCTTCCACCTTTTCCTGACAAATTAACGCTTATATAAGCTTGAGAAGCGTCTATCTTATTGTTACTTTCACCACCACTTAAAGATATTTTTTCAATACTTTGAATGCGATCGATGCTTAGCTGTTTAAGCGTTTGTGAATCATAACTTCTGATTTGATAACTATTATCTCTAGGATTACCTTCTAGTTTAAAATTAACATCTGCGGCTTCCCTTAAACTATCAACACCATCTCCACCTTCAATAAAATCGCTACCTTCACCACCACTAAAATTATCGTTACCAATTCCGCCAATTAATGTATCGTCACCAGCTTTTCCGGAAAGATTAACGTCGCCTTTGAAATGTTGAGTATCAAACTGATTATCGCTCTCGCCACCAGTTAAAGCTAATCTTTCAATATTCTCTAATCTATCACGACCTAATGTTTTCTTTGTATTAGCTTCAAAGCTATAAAGGTTTCCATTATATGGTGTTCTAGAAGAGGAAGTAGAAGATGAAAACCTAAAGTCAGCATCTGCGGTTTCTCGTAAAGTGTCTATACCTTCTCCACCGTCAAGGGTATCATCATCTTTACCACCACTTAAAGTATCGTTTGCACTTCCACCAACTAGCGTATCTCTTCCACCTTCTCCTGAGATATTAACGCTACCGCTAAAATTGGAAGCAATAATCTCGTTATCTCTTCCACCACTAGTTAAAGATACCCGTTCGATATTTTGGATTTTATTGGTATCTAATCTCCTATTACTATTAGAGTCTTTGGTAATTAGTTGAAAATCTTCAAGTTGAAAATCAACATTCGCCGTTTCTCGTAAAGTATCAATTCCTTCACCACCATCAATACTGTCACTTCCGGTACCACCACTAAAGGTATCGTTACTGCTCCCGCCAACCAAAGTATCGTTTCCACCTTTCCCAGAAAGATTTACGCTACCACTAAAGCCTTGGGCATACATTCGGTTACGGCTTTCACCACCAGTTAAAGATGCTTTTTCAATACTTCTGAGTATGTCAGTATCTAACTGGTTTCCTGTTTCAGTTTCCGAAGTAGTAAGTTTGTCATCTGTAAGCGTAAAGTTGACATCTCCCGTTTCTCTTAAGGTGTCAATCCCTTCTCTACCGTCAAGAGTATCGTTACCTTCTCCACCACTTAAAGTATCGTTAAAGTAACCGCCAATTAAGTTATCATTTCCCCCTTTTCCTGAAAGATTTACATTACCGTAAAAATCTATTGCTTCGAGTATATTATTGCTTTCCCCACCAGTTAAAGCTAATCTTTCAATGTTCCCTAATTGGTCAATATCCCTTTTTGTCGGATTTTCATGATAAGTATGAAGATGTCCCCAGTTTTCTCCTCTCCTGAAAAATCTAAAGTCAGCATCTGCGGATTCTCGAATTGTATCGATACCTTCTCCACCGTCGATAGTATCATTTCCGGTACCACCGCTGAGATTATCATTACTGCTTCCGCCAATTAAGGTATCGTTACCGTCTTTTGCTGAAATATTAACGTTACCGCTGAATTCGGAAGCATCTATTTTATTATTGCTTTCACCTGCGGTTAAAACTACTCTTTCAATATTTCTCAGTTCATCATTAGCTACGGGATTCCCAGTTTCAACTTCAGTGCTAGTAAGTTGACTATCTGTAAGTTTAAAATCAACATTTGCGCTTTCTATAACTGTATCAATACCATTTCCACCGTCAATAGTATCGCTACCTTCACCACCGCTTAAAGTATCGTTTGCACTTCCACTTTTTAAACTATCATTACCCCCAAGCCCTTTAAGATTCACATAACCATCGAACTCGGAAGTATCTGAAGTATCTATTGTATTATTACTTTCTCCACCAGTTAATTCAAATTGTTGGATATATCTGAATTTATCAATAGCTAACTTTTCGCCAGTATTAGAATCGGTAGCTATAAGCTGAGTACCTTTGATTTGAAAACTAACATCCGCAGTTTCTCGTACTATATCAAAACCATATCCACCATCAAGAGAATCATTTCCTTCACCACCACTGAGGGTATCGGCTTCGTATCCGCCAATTAAAGTATCGTCACCACCAAGCCCCTTGAGGTTAACGTCAGCCCAAACCCTGTCAGCGTTAATGTTATTATTACTTTCGCCACCAGTTACATATATTTTTTCTACATCTTCAAGTCTATCGCTAGCTATTTGCTTTCCTCCGTCGGCTGTATAACTTTCAAGCCTGCCGTTATATTCTCCCGAAGAAGAATAGGAAGATCGTGAAAACCTAAAGTTAGCATCTGCGGTTTCTCGAACCGTATCAATACCTTCTCCACCATCAAGGGTATCATCTCCTTCACCACCACTTAAGATATCATTTCCATCGCCACCTTCAAGGAAATCTTCACCTTCACCACCACTGAGCGTATCATTACCGCGTCCCCCAGCTAATGAATCATTACCACCTTTTCCGGAAAGATTTACACTTCCATTAAACTTTTCAACATTAATTTTGTTATCGCTTTCACCACCAGTTAAGGATAATCTTTCAATGCCGTACAACCTGTCAGTACCTAATCTTTCTCTTGTATTAGCCGCATAGGCATAAAGGTATGCCGTATAACTTCCTGATGTTGACAACCGAAAGTCAGCATCTACGGTTTCTCGAACCGTATCAATTCCTTCTCCACCTTCAATACTATCGCTACCTTCACCACCACTGAGAGTATCATTGCCGCGACCGCCAACAAGAGTATCTTGTTCTCCACCACCGGAAAGATAAACATTTCCACTAAATTCTTTAGCGTCAATTCTGTTACGGTTGTTACCTCCCCTTAATACAGCACGTTCAATACTTTCTAACTGATTAATCTCAGTGCTTCTACTGCTAGAACTATCAATTCTAAGTTGTCGATCATCTAATCGGAAATTACCATCCCTAGTTTCTCGAATCGTGTCAATACCTTCTCCACCATCAAGAGTATCGCCACCACCCATTCCGTAAATATTGTCATTCCCTTCTTTACCTTGAATAGTTTCAGCTTCTGGGGTTCCGTATAATTTATCGTTTTCAGAAGTACCTTCAACATTAGTACCTTGGACATCATTAAGCTTAATTGCGATTGATGAGAATTTACTCGCATCTTGCCCATCACTAACGCTTACTCCTATCCAAGAATCGCGTATTACTTCATAATTAAGGTCATCGCTATCGTTGACAGTAATTTCTCCGGTAGTAGCGTTTATCGCAAAAGGGTTTCTACCGTCGCGATCTAAATCGTGTTTTGAATTGTTATCACTTTTCCAATCTGAGAAATCAGTAGTTCCTTCTGGATCTGTGGCTGTCAAAGTACCTACAACAGTTCCTTTCTCAGCATTCTCATCAACACTCAAAAGTAATCTATCAATTATAGGAGCATCGTTAATAGCAGTTATGCTGATAGTCTTGCTTACTGCTTCACTACTACCACCTTGTCCGTCAGTTACGATAAATTCAAGATTGCGTTCGGTAGTATCGGGATTGTCTGAAACGTTTTGATAAGTGATATTCCGTAATAATTCTTGGACTGCGGTAGGAGTAGCGTTTTCATTTAAACTAACGGCTAATTCTTCCGTACCAGTACCGCCGCTAAAGGTTCCGATTTCAACATCACCATATTTAACTATTGTGTTATCAACGTTGATTTGAGTGGCTTCAGTACCTTGATTGCGGATTGATAAACGGTCATTTTCAGTACTACCGGATGTGAAGCGAACCGTTAAAGTACCATTGTTAAAGTTGGGTGAGTCGATATCCGTGACGGTTGCTTGAGCGTCGATGATTTGGAGAGCGTTTTCGGTGTAGTTGAGGGTGTTATTTGTAATTGCGATTGAGGGGTTTTCGTTAGGATTTATTTGATATCTAGCAATTGCAGAATCACCATTCGCTTCTCCTACCACAACTATTCTACCGTCAGATTGTAGCGCGACACTATTTGCTCTATCATCACCACCACCAATATCTGTTAAAGTTATACCGTTGTCGCCAAAACTATTATCTAAACTTCCATCCGGGTTGTAACGAACTACAGCAAAATCCCAGGTATTTGATGTTTGAGTATAATCGTTAATATTAGCTACTCCAACAATGTTTCCATCTGGCTGAATAACAATTTTGCTAATTGAGCTGCCACCAACAACATCGGTAGTAACAATTCCTCCATTTCCAAACTGGGAATCCATACTACCGTCATCGTTATAACGTACTAAGGCAAAATCGCTACCAGCACGTCCCTGCTAAAATGACTTTTCCATCAGCTTGAACCGCCATAGTAAAAGCATTTTCATACGGGCTATTTTTTATTGAAGTTATAACCTTACCACTATCACCGAAACTGTTATCTAAACTTCCATCGGAATTGTATCGTACCAAAGCAAACTTAGAACTACTGTTCTCTTGGATATAGCCACCAGCAACAATTTTACCGTCTGGTAAAACAGCAACACTTTTTATAATGTCAAAATCACTGCCAAGCTCGGTAGTAACTTTACCACCACTACCAAAACTATCATCCAAACTACCGTCAGCGTTGTAACGTACTAAAGCAAAATCTTGACTGGGATCTCCGTTGTTGCTGTAGTAAGCGCCACCAAGAATTATTTTGCCATCAGGTTGCAAAGCAATACTATTAGCTTTATCCGTCCAAGTACCAACAGCAGTGGTAATTACACCGTTACCGCCAAAGCTCGTTGTAGGAGTACCATCAGTATTAAACTGAGCTAATAAAAAGTCAACATAGCCACCAGTAGTACTATTTACCGAACCTGCAATTAAAATATTTCCATTCGGTGAGATAATAAGACTACCTTCGGAACTAAATGTATGCTCAATCTGAGTCATAACCTTACCACCATCGCCAAATGTGGTATCCAAGGTACCGTCTACGTTATATCTAGTTAAGGTATATTGATTCTCGGAATTACTACCTATATTGACTGAACCTAAAACTACTATTTTCCCATCCGCTTGGATTGCAACATCATTAGCTCTATCCCCATCAGTACTCAAAGCAGTAATTACCTTACCACCGTCACCAAATGTAGCATCCAAATCCCCTGGATCGAAAACTCCACTATATTCAGCAAGCGTATCTTGCTCAAATACCAAACTAATATCTTTCTCTACCGCAAAATCCTTTCCAACTCTAACCTCTAATTCCCAATTTGCCCCAAGTTCAGCATTACCCGTCTTAGTCTTAGAAGCAGCAATATTCGCACCAGTTAAACGATGCAATTTCTCAATAAACTCTTCACCAGCATCTCCAGCAGCAACGTTACAACCGTAAAGAAGAAAGTTGTTAGAACACCAATTATCTAACTGTTGCTTGTAATATTCCAGATTTCCCAGACTTAACTCGCTATTACCCAAATAAAGACAGCCGGGTGAACCATGAGAAACGATATGAACGGTTTCAACTCCACTTCTTTTTGCAAGTACCTCGGTAATTTGTTCTATCCCATCGCGCTTGGAATCAAGGACAACTTTTTCAATATCTACTACAACTCCTTCAAGTAGAAAGTCATAGTTATCAACTGAAGAGTCAATGAAAAGAATGTTTGTAGTATTGTTATTCATGTTTTGTTCTATTGATTTATTAAAAAAGTTGTACTTGCCTTTTTGTTATTTTCTTTTAACCATCACTGCAAAATTCCAGCCTGAATGCTAATAACTTAGCAATTTGTATCGCTCAGTTATGAATACAGCAACAATCATTAAATAATCGTCAAAAAAATATTTTTATTATCTATTAACTATTGTCCGGATTAATTATGCTTATTTCAACGATGAAATTTCTGAACTATTTAAAAAAGAAGCTTGAAGAGGAATCAATTAAATGTAGTTTCATCGGTTTATACTTAGATAATCGCGATTAAAATGCTGAATGCTAAACATACGCAAATTATAGTTAACTTAAGTATATTCATGCAGCCAAAAATAAAGACGCTGTATTACAACGTCTCTACATCAAAATTACCTATTACCTATTACCCATTCCCCTGCATATCGGCGGCGTTAACAAAATTGTCTGGTGTGTCAATTGCAGGAAGCTGAATTACTTGCTCAACAGTTGGTCTTTTTTCTATCTTAAATTCATCAAGTTTTACCGGCTTTCCTGTCTGTGCTGATTCAAGAATCGCACGAATAATACGCACATCTGCTAAACCTTCTCTTCCACAAGGTTCGGGTTCTTTATTATTCAACACGCAATCGGAAAAATATTGAATTTCTGCACCAAATTGATCGCCAGCAGGATATGATTGCTCTTGTTTTTCACCGTCTACAGTAATTTCTTGCTTCAAATCACCTGCATAGGTATAAGCGCTATCCATTCGTAAGTCGCCTTTTGTTCCTACTACTCGCAAGGTTGCTGTAGAAGCAGCACCAAAACTACTTGTAAAATGTGCCAATCTTTCTTTAGGAAAACGCATCGAAACGCTTGTCATTTCATCAACTTTTTCAAAGCGTTTTTCTCCGTTATTAGCAATGAAAGCAAATACTTCTGTAGGCTCATCTTGAAATAAGTAACGAACTGCATTAATACAGTAAATACCCATATCATAAAATGAACCGCCACCGTTTTCAAGTGGTTCTCTTAATCTTACGTTTCCTTCAGCAACCTGTTGCGAAAATACGGAATCAAAGAAACGAAGTTCGCCAATTTTTCCTGACTGAACTATTTTGACTGCTTCCATATTTGCTTTATCAAAGTGCAGACGATAAGCAATCATTAATTTGACGTTGTTTTCTTTAGCAGCGTTAATCATCTGCTTGCATTCGTCTTCGGTTATAGCCATTGGCTTTTCACAAAGTACGTGTACACCTACTTTAGCTGCTCTTTCTGTATGTTCGAGATGCAGATGGTTTGGAGAGCCGATGTATACTGCATCAATATTTTCTTTTTTCAAACATTCTTCGTATTGTTCGTAACTGTAAGTAGGAACGTTATACTTTTTACCAAGTTTTTCCTGTTTGGTTTCATCTCCAGAAATTAATGCAGCTAATTCAGAGTTTTCGGTGTTAACAAATGCTGGTAAAACGTCTTCTTGAACAATCCATCCCAATGCAACAACTGCATAGCGTATTTTCTTTTTACCGTTTTGTGTCGCCATAATTGTTTACCTATTTTTAGAAATTTGTGTAGAAGCGGTTTGAATAAGATTTTACTAATGCTTATATCAATAGATTTTTCTACTTCTGCGCTTTAATCTAAACACTTAAGCGTGTTGCATCCATCTTCCTAGCGATTGAAAACAGTTCAAGCATACTTTCTGTCTACAGAGGAAGCGTAAAAGTACAGTTGATGATATGGCTTTGACAGCAATCAAAACTAAAGCTGGTATTCGTTGAAAACCCTATACTTATTAAGTCTGCGGTTATACCAGCGAAAAAAAATGAAGAAATTAGACGCTCAAATTATTCGGTGCCGGTGGTGGCAGTGGCGATAGTTGGTAAAATATAATGTTTATCAACTTGTTATTACGAATAAAGTTTCCGTATCATAACAAATTTATTCATTTTAATGATATCTTGCATCATTCTTAACAACTGCCTTAGAATGAATTGAATTCTTAGGCTCATATACAAAGTCAGATAAATCTTACTTCTTGCACCATTCTTAACAACCACCTTAGAATAAATTCTCAGGCTTATATACAAAGTCATCTCAAGATGACTGAGTAGGGCTTTTAGTGCTTAACGCACTTTGTATGTTAGGCTTGAAATTGGTTTCTCTGCGTTCACGCGGAGCGTGCGGGCTAGAAAGCTTCCGGCTTACAAGGCGGTTGTGAATGCTAACTGCAAATGGTGCAAATTTTAGTTCTATTTGAAAGTCATTTTAAATAAAAAACAGATGGTTGGTGGTGAAAGCAACTTTTATTTCTAGCGATAATTCTAAAACTTTAGCAATTAGGTTTCACTTAGATACTCCCGGCTCAATTCTTCTTCCCCAACCAAGGCTTGAAAATAACGTTCCTATTCGTATCGTGGGAACATCTTCTTTAAACAACTAAAACTCTAAAGCAAAAAGGGAAGACAATTACCAATGAACAATGAACAATTATTAATTTTTATTGATAATTGATTATTGATGACTGATAATTGACCTACCACAATGCTCAATTAACTTATTCTTGCGAAAACCAAGAAAATTTTAGACAATATGAGACAACTTTGTTTATTGTCTTTAGTATTTAAAGCGTCTCTTGCGCTGCTTGGATCTGGCGATCGCCTTGCGCTTATGTTTTTGTAGAGGCGTTTCAAAGTGACGATGCTTCTTGATATCGGGCATGATGCCAGCTTTAGAAACTTCGCGCTTGAATCTACGCAATGCTGATTCGATTCCTTCGTTTTCGCCTACAACTATTTGGGTCATTCTTTCTCCTAATTTAAGGTTACGCTGTCGGGTATAACAATTAATGCTCAAGTGTCAAGATTAGCATTAACCGCGAGCAAAAAAGGGCAAACTAATTGTATGCCCTTAATACTCAAAAGTTAAATAATGTTTCAATCGAGTAAGGTAATGTCTATTATATCGTTCGACATTATTCACTTACCACCTACCACCGCCACCACCGGAAGCACTTCTTTCTGGTTTTGGCTTAGCTTTATTTACTCGTAGACTGCGCCCCATCCATTCAGCGCCATCAAGGGATTCTATTGCTGTAGCTTCTTCTGCATCAGAACCCATTTCAATAAATGCAAAACCTCTAACACGCCCTGCTTCCCGATCCATTGGTAAATAAATACTTTTTACTTCTCCATATTCGAGGAAGATTTGCTTTAGCTCATCTTCCACAACCTCATAAGAGAGATTGCCTACGTAAATCGACATACAACGTCTCCAGAATTAACAATGTGATGAGATTTACATCCGGAGAAGTCTGCAATACATAATCAAACAAACTGAACCACCGAACTCAATCTTATGCCTTATACCATAACATAAATAGTACGGCTCTGTTGCTTCGATATAGTCCTGTTGTCATCCGCATTTGAACGGAAAATTCTGCTTTATCAAGGAAAATGCTAAATATCAATACTCGCGGCAATTCTTAAATGATAATTTAGATTTTCATCAACTTTGAAGATAAATTTTATTTTAGATTTTAGATTTTGCGGAAAGTTGAGCAAGTAGGGTGTTTAGTTCCTTAAACTTTCCTGCACCAGATTGGGGATTTTGAATTATCATCCCCAATCCAAAATCCGTTGGGGATTTAACCTGCAACCTGCTTCATCACTTCATCAACTATCTGCAAAGCAGCATCTACTTGTGTTTCCGTAACAATTAACGGTGGAACAAAACGAACAACTTTCTTACCTGCTGGAACTAATAGTAACCCTTCTTCTATCGCAGCTTTAACTACATCAATAGCATTTAACTCAATATCTGCTTGCAATTCCATTCCGTTAATTAAACCCCAACCGCGTACTTCGGCAATATGTTCGGGATATTTTGCAGCAATCTTTTGTAAGCCTTGCCGCAGTTGTTCGCCTCTTTTTTGTACGTTTTCGAGAATATTTTCCTTCTTTAAACTATGACAGACGGCGATCGCCACGGCGCAAGCAAATGGATTACCACCGAAGGTACTAGCGTGTTTCTCCTGCTTCAAGTACGTTACAGAATTTCTTTGCCATCATCGCACCAATGGGCACACCACCACCTAAACCTTTGGCGCTGGTGAAAATGTCTGGCTCAACTCCAAGGTATTCGTAACCCCACAATTTACCAGTACGCCCCATTCCCACCTGTACTTCATCAAAAATTAGTAGGATGCCCGTCTCATCGCAAATCGAACGCAGCTTTTGAAAATATTTTACATCTCCTGGACGAACACCGCCTTCTCCTTGTAACGGTTCTAACAAGATAGCACTGACACCATAATCACCTTCATCCAACTCGCTAATTGCTGCTTCTACCGCATCAATATCGTTATAGGGTACGTAATGAAATCCGGGTACTAAAGGTTTAAAGTTTTTGTGATACTTCGGTTGTCCTGTCGCGGTAATTGTTGCTAAAGTGCGTCCGTGGAAACTATCTTTTGCCGTTAAAATAATCGGTTTATCGATATCTAAAACGCTATGAGCGTATTTTCGCGCCAATTTAATCGCCGCTTCGTTTGCTTCGGCACCGGAATTGCAGAAAAATACTTTATCGGCACAGGAATTATCAACTATCCAACGCGCCAATTCTCCCTGTTCGGGAATGTAATATAAATTTGAAACGTGGTGTATTTTTTGAATTTGTCGGGTTATAGCCTCTATCAATGCCGGATGGGCGTGTCCCAAGGTACAGGTAGCAATTCCCGCAACAAAATCTAAATATTCTTTTCCTTCAGTATCCCACAAACGGCATCCAACGCCTTTCTCTAAGGCTATAGGAAAACGTCCGTAAGTGGACATGACAACTTCATCAAAGCTTTCTTTATTAAAAGGGGTAGATGATGCGTTGGCTTGTTGAACAAGAGTCTCAATGCTCACGGCTTAACTCCTGAAAATAAGTATATTTACACAACTTTAATCAGTTAAGGGAAAGAGAATGCTTACAAAAAGTAACTACATCCATTTCACCAAAACAGCAAAAACTTTCTTAATGCAAGAAGTTTATATTGTAGTGTGTTTTACTTTTTTTGGAAATACATTGCTAAGGGATAATTAATCATCCCAAATGGGCAACCGATCGACTTTATCTAACAATACACCAACATAAGTGGTTGCACTACTTTCTACCGCTTCAGTACTAAAGTAACCATTTACACCATCATGAGTATGCGAACCTGTTTCCACTACCTGATAACGTCCCTGGCGTACTGCTTGAATAAAAGGAGAATTTACCATCCAAGACCAGCGATCGGCAAATATAATTTTAGTAACATCTTCAACCCAATCTCGGCTACCTCGCAGGTGATATACTTTTTCAACTTTGTTAAATCCTGTTTCACCATCGAAACTACCCCCAACGGAAACTAATATTAACCGTGTATTTAACCATTTGTCTAAATACTCTACTGCACCTAAAGATACTTGCGCTCCTCCACTGGTACCGATAAGGATAATTTTTATAGGTTGTTCGGATGTTGTATTTATAGGAGATGCAGCGTTCATACGTTCTGCGATCGCGTTCGCAATTCCCAAGTTATAAACCGAACCATAGCGACTATCGGCGGAAATAGCAAAACGCCACAAATTACGAATTTTGATCAACACATCTGCATTTTTCAACCAACCTTGTCCTTTAGAAGCAAAACGCCATACAGGTGCTAAGAAACGCTGTGCCCCCAAACTTTTATTTGCTGCCGAATAAGGAAATACATCATCTACAATTGCACATTGGGCATGAAGTTTTGCTAATTTATTGAGAAATATTTCTTCTCCTGGAGTTAATTCGTTAGCGGAAAAGTCTCCAACTCCGGGGAGAAAGATGATATAGCAGTTTTTATCTCCAGCATTAGCTAAACTATTACTTTTAATTAAATCTGGAGTCGGATTTATATCAAATCCCAAAGCTTGAGTACCCGTACTTAACCACCAAGATAAAGTGCCTACCGGAGCAGTAATTCCCCAAACAATTAATAATATACCTGCGAAAATTAATAACTTCAAAGTTTCTCCCCGCAGCCATCGCAAAACCTGTTGGATGATTTTTAACATTTTATATAATAAACAAATATATGTTCGCAGAATATTGCATATTCAACAATACTCGATTATATTCAAAATTTCAGCAACGTCTAACGAAATAATATGAATGCGACTCAAAATACATCCAGATGGCAATTATTATATACAATTAAAAATGCTTTACTTTTAAACGAGCAGCTTTACGATAATGCCTGTAATACACCTTTCAATAATCAATTAGCTTTAACTATTGTCATCTTAGCTGGTGTTTCTCATGCTCTAGGCAGTATTTTTATATTATTAATAAATCGAGCATCAATTTATTTATTATTATTGGCGCTTTTAATTGATGCTCTTTCGATAATTATCGGATATTATGTTTGGACTTTGACTATTTGGAAAGTTGGGCAATGGATAAAGTCAATAGATCCAACATTTCGGAGTTTATTAAGTCCAATTGGCTTTGCTTATGCACCTCAAATATTAAACTTTCTCACTTTAATTCCCTTACTAGGAAGACCAATTGAATTAGTGTTAGCATTATGGAGTCTTTTAGCAGTAATTGTAGCGACTACTCAAGCCCTAGATATTACTACCCGTAAAGCAGGCTTAATTTGTTTAATTGCTTGGCCATTAATTCAAATTGCCGTAGGTTTTATTCAAGTTTTGGAACAGAAAGTAGTCCAATTTGCTAATTAGGGGATTGGGCATTGGGCATTGGTAATTGGTAATTGGTAATTGGTAATTGGTAATTGAAAAAGGAAGTAATTAACATAGCAAGTATGGATAAATCCAAAAAATTATTTTAATTCTTCACTTTTTAATTCTTTTACTATGCGTAAAAATAAATCATCTTGACCGAGAGAATTGATATAGTTTGCATTTAAATAACGTTGATAACTTGAATTCTTCGTAACATGAGTTTTGAACATTGCCAGAGCTAAATAATTGGTATAATCGCGAGCTAAATTAGGATAAGGACCGATTACTTGTGAAGGTACAGGAATCGAAGAGTCGGGTGATTCTGCAATTGTAGAAAAGTGGGTTCCACCGTTCATTAATACTAAATATTTATTTTCGTTTGTTAACCAAGTAAAAGGTATAATCTGTTCTGGATATGCAGGAGCAACTGTATCGGCAGTACCTGCTACAATCATGACTGGAATATTTATTTTACTCAAGCCTTCTTGACCGTAAACGCTGCTATCTACTGGATTAATTGCAACTGCTGCTTTAATTCTTGGATCTGACAATTTATAATCAAATGCGGGTAAACCCAACGCTTGACATTGCAATAATAGCGAAACATTTAAAGTGTTTTGGTCAACGGGACAATCCTTTTGCAACTGCGGGAAATTAATTTGGGCACCTGCTAATGCTAAAGCAGTATAGCCTCCGAAAGATTGTCCGATTACACCCACTTGTTCCATATTGAAACGTCCTCTGTATTCGGAATCGGAAGCGGATAGAAATTCGAGGCGGTCTAAAATGTATTTTACATCCAAAGGTCGGTCAACAAATTCTCTGGGTTCTGTAACCTCGTTCGCAATTCCTCCTAACAATGCGTCTAATTGTTGAGCATTACTTCCGGGATGTTCGGGTACTGCAACTACAAAGCCGTGGGAAGCGAGAAATTCAGCTAAATAAGCGAAGCTGGTACGGTCAGAACCTAATCCGTGAGAAATTACAATTACCGGACGAGGTTTTGTTGTTGTTGGTAAGTAAATATCTACAGGAAAACTGCGAATGCGAGATACATCGGTGAGGGTTCTACTTTCTTTTATATAGGTAAAATTTCCTTTTCGTAGTTGTTCTGAAACAATATTACTTGAAACGGTTTTGTTATTAGCTTCTTTTAAAGATTTTTCATTGATTAGTGTAACTGTTTTTTGTGTCCGATTAATAATATTTCTTGCCCGTAATCCAATTTCTAAACTACGGAATAAATCTATTGAAATAGTTTCAGAAGGAAATTTACGTAGTATATTTATAATATTAAAATTTTCAGATTTATCGGCTGCTAAAATTAATGCGGCACGAGTCCCATAAAATCCACTGCTGCGACGATACTTGTCACGAGTTGTTTGTCCGCGATTGCGGAATTCGCTTTGAACTATTTGCGAAAGATTTTCTAAAAGCGTTTCACCAATAGGCGAATATAAGAATTGAGAAACTTCAACAGCCCCCAAACGAATCGGAGCAAGCAATGCTTCTCTTAATTGTCCTCTATTTTCTTCAGGCACATATTTAAAATAAGCTGCTAATTCATCATTTATTTCTCCTGTTTTGGCATAAGTTTCCAAAGAATCAACCGAAATCGACCTTTCAACTATCCCAAAAGAAAGCTTTAACCTTTCCGCACTCACAGCACGATTAGCAGTTAAAGCAGGTAGACAGGTAATAAAACAGCTTAACGCTGCATTCAGCCAAATTGATTTTCGCATATGAACAGTGAGCAGTTATTAAGGTTAAAGGTTAAAGGTCAAAGGTTAAAGGTTAAAGGTTAAAATTCCCCCTTGTCCCCTTGTCTCCCCATCTCCCTATCTCCCTAACCCTGCCCAGACCAGGGTTCGAGGAAGTCGGGATAAAGCGTTAGTCCGCCGTCAATGTATAAAGTTTGACCGGTGATGTAAGCTGCTTCGTCGGAACATAAAAAAGCTGTTACCGCTGCCATTTCTTCGGAGGTACCCGCTCTACCCATTGGTATATGGCTTTCTACGTTTGCTTTTTTTTCTGGATCGTCCGTCCAAGCATCGTTGATGGGGGTTATGGTTGCACCAGGTGCGATCGCATTGACTCGAATTCCTCTTCTAGCATATTCTAGCGCTAAGGTACGAGTTAAATTTTGCATTCCGCCTTTACTAACTGAATAACTGATATATTGTGGTCTGGGTATGATTTGGTGAACGCTAGAAACGTTGATGATACTTCCACCATTACCCGCATTCAGAAACATTTTAATTGCTTCTCTGGCGCATAAATAAGCACCTTTTAAATTAACGTCAATTACTTTCTCAAATTCTTCAAATTCAATTTCGTGTGCTGCTCCAGCCGTTTGAATTCCTGCGTTATTAATTAAAATATCTAATCCGCCGAATTCTTTTTTTACTTCGGCAAACATTTCTACAATATCTGATTCCTTAGATACATCGGCTTGCACCAATATTTCTCTACCTTCACAACCGCAACGGGCATCGGTGCAGGCTTTATAAATCAGTTTTTCGGTATCTTCGGCATCTTCAGGACTTTTTCGATAGTTAATCGCTACATTCGCGCCTTCTTGAGCAAATCTAACGGCAATTGATTGACCGATTCCCGAAGTTGCACCTGTAACTAGAACGTTTTTTCCGCTAATTCCTTTCATGAAAAAATATTGGTAATTTAGTAATACAGTGTTTCTTGGTTGAGTGTATTATATTAACGCGCTTATCCCTTCCATCTATAGTTGTAATGTAGGTGAAAATGAACGGGGAAGAAGGAAGAGGGAACAGAAACCGTACTGATTATTTTTTCTTTATTCAAATAGTTTTCCTATATGTCCCAGGCGATCGCTTAATAGAAAAGCTCCAAACCATGAATATCCGGAAGTCAAAATGTAATATAAAGTCCTTTCTTTGAAACTAAAGCATCCAAAAGCATTTTTTTTAGAGTAGCTAGATCGGGTAGATTATGCAATTTTTCATTTGATAATGAATTAAGCAACTCTACATTTTGCTTTACTTTTTCTGGAGATTGAAAATAAGAGCCTTGTTTACCTGGGTTAAAATAATTTTCTGATGAAGCAAATATAGTACCTAATAATGGAGATATGTCTACATTTAGTTCTTGTAAAAGTAAATCATCAAGCTGCATCCAATCATAGCTCATCCCAATATCATCGTCGGGATTATAGTATTTGGTTATTGCAAAATCACCATACTCATTAACATCTCCTACTTCTAAAAATTCTTTCCAAGAAGAATCTAAATATTTTCCTTCATCTGGATGTTTTAGATATAGTAAGTTGTTTTCGATAAAAGCTATTAATTGATTACTTTCATTTTTTGCAATAGCGTTTTCTAAAATTTCTGCTAATTCTTTGACAAAAGCATCGTAATCAAAGATAAAAGCTTTATGCTCCATTGTCATTTTATTAATTTCATTAACTAGGGTAAGTTCACATCTTGCACCATTTTCAACATCGCCGGAAAATTCCATTTCTTGCTCTTAAGGGAAAGTTCTATAAAATTCACATCTTGCACTATTGTCACCACCGCTTTGGAATAAATTCTCCGCAGTTGCTACAACCGAGGGAACCTCGGCAACGCACTGCTCTCCAGGCTCAAACACAAAGTCTGATTTATCAGACTGGGTAAGGTTTTAGTGCGTTTCAACGTACTTTGTATATGAGCCTCGGAATTGATTCCGAGGGTGTTTTAAAAGCAGCTTTGGAAGTGTTGCAAGATGTGAATAAGCTCTTACAATGCTGCGTTAGGCTGAAGCCGTAACACACCATTTCAAAATCGAGCCTTTACTACAAACAAAACCTACTCTTTACTTTCTTTAGATTGATTTTGATTTGAATTATGATTATTATTCAATAAATCAAGTATGCTTCCTTGAGGGAAAATTCCCCAACCTGGTGTCGTATAATTTTTTGGCAGATATTCTTCTGGAATTGTAATTTGGCTACCGTCTCGCACTGCGGAATAATGTGGTGAAAGAATTTCTATTCCTGCTTCGTTACATTTATCTTGAAGATTTTGATGCAATTCTGAATAAATACGAGCCATTATACTCGGATTGCGAGTAAAAGCATTCAATTCGTAACTTACATAAAAGTCATCTAAACTCGTTTGCAGTACAAAAGGTTCTGGTTCGGAAAGCAGATGTGTTGTTGATTTTGCTGCGTCAACTAATACTTGATGTACTTTGCGCCAAGGTACGTCATAACCTAATGTGATGGTAGTGTGTAGGATTAACGGCGCTTGATTGGGGTCTAATTCCGCAGCGGTATAGTTAACAATTTGATTTGTAAAAACACTGGTATTAGGAAGGGTAATAATTACGTTTTTGACAGTACGCATACGGGTAACAAACAACGTTTTTTCTACTACATCACCAACAGCATCGCCGATTTTTATTCTGTCTCCAATTTGAAAAGCCCGAGTGTAAATTAAAATAATTCCGGCGACAACGTTGGCTACTACGACGCTAGAACCCAAAGATAAAAGTAAACCTAAAAATAGCGATATTCCTTGAAATGCGGGAGAACCAAATCCCGGTAAATAAGGAAAGGCAATTACTGCTGCTAATATGACAGTTAAAAATACCGATAATTTAAAAGTAGGTTCTGCCCATTCTTGGTAAAAGCCTTGAATCGTTAAATTTCCGTTACCTATAGAGGTAAAGAAATTTCTCATTAACTTAATTAAGTAGTAAGTAATGAAAAGGATGATAGCAAGAGCAAAAAGATTCGGTAAATAACTGAGAAATGCTTCCCAGGAGTGTTCTGCTGCTTGCAAGAAATATCTAAATACCCTCAAACTAATTTGTCTTGTCCAAGGGAAGAAGCTCATTACCAGGGGTACATATATTACAAATGCGCCCAAGGTAAATAAAAATCTTAATAATTTGAGTAAAGAAACTAATATTTGATGAATTCGGGTAGCTGTGAATAATTCAAAGTTTTGAATTCTGATTGCCCGAAATCGCGTACTTTGTAAATTATTTACTTTTCTATAAAGCCAGGGAAAGATAAAGCCAAGTAAAATTAGTGTCGCTACAAGCAGAAACTGTTGCGATTAAGCTATTAAATATTCCTTGACGAATGTAGTCTGGACTGCGTTCAATGCGATATTGAGTTATTGTCTTTTGAATTTGTTCTTGATAGTTTCTAGCTAATTCCTGTCGGGATTGGTCGGTAGCGCGTGCATCTGCATCTGTTATAGTTAACAGTATGCGATTATCTACGGTTAAATTAGTAGTTAAAGGTTTGTCATCGATTCTAATTCGTTCTACCGCAATTGTTGTGTCTTCGGCAAGTTTAAGAATACGATTAGTTAGCGCCATAGCACGTTCTTCAGGAGAAAATGCTCCGACTCCAGCGCGAATTTTAAAAAGTTCTTCTCCTCCAAGTTCTACAGTTGCCCCTTTATTTATGGAATTAATCGCAGGGGTTTGAGTAGGTGTGGGAGCTGGTACTTGGGCGTGAGTTGGTGAAAAGGGAACAATAGTAAGTAAAAAATACAGAGTAATAGACGCAACAAAATAAAAAAATCTTTTCAAGAAAGTATTTAACTTTCTTTTTTGCGATTGCCAATAACTTTTCATTTAAGATGATAAAACTGAAGTGTCAACAATATAGTTGAATAATTATTAGTTCGCCAGTATTCGTAACGACTTTGTAATTTATAATGTCCCTATATCATAGGAAAGAGAGACGTAAAATTTTACGTCTCTACATTATTGATTATTTTGTGCGATGGCGACGACGCAACGTTAGTATTATTGGTTGAAATTAGTCGCTACACCTAAAACTGCGGTGAAATCTCTATTATCTTCAAATAATCCCAGGTTTACACTGCCAACTGCGGTGAGACGTTTGTTGATACGATAGTCAGCACCAGTAGTTAAAACGCCACCAAACTGGGTATTCTCAGTAGTTACGCCAGCACCAGCACCGATAAACGGACGCAATCCACCATCAGTTTGACCGAAATCGTAGGTAACTGGTACGTATATTGTGGCGTGCCTGTTGCCTTCTTCAAAAAGTTTGGTTGTTGCCATTGGGCGTACTGAAAAACGGTTGTTGATCGAAAGTTTGCTTTCAAATGCTGCACCGCGATTAGAAGCACCTACACCAAAGTAGTTGAGGGGTTTTTCTTGTGCGAAAACACTCATAGGTGCGGTAACTGCAACTGTGCAAGCGAAACCAATGGAGATTAAGGAAGCAATGGAGAATTTCATGATTATTAACCTTCAAAAAATAGTTTTAGTTGTTTGTACCTTGTCTCTCTACATCAAAAGCAGCGATCAATAACTACTTTTATTGGCAGACAGAATCGTATTTGAATTAGGAAAAATTTCGTACTACAATTGCATTCGTCTCGCAACAAAACTACGGACGTTTACAAGTATTAATCAAGTTAGTCCACGCAGGTAGACTTTGCTTATGTAGTTGCGGTTTAAACCGCCGGGGAAATGAAAAATGTATCGTTCTTTTGCTGTTTCAAAGCAGAAAACCTTTCTACTTAATCGCCTGGATTCACTTTTTTTAAACCGCCTTTTAACGGGTTATTGAGTTGTTAGAGATTGCTCTCTCATGTATATAGATATATCTTATCCGAAATTCACGCTGTTATTCTTATATGTCACTATCGTAACTGGCACTTAAACGGAATTACTCCCAACGCACTCTATAATTACCTATTTCTGTTATGGAATGGGCAATAGTTTTGTAAAATTACCCGAACCCATACCCCTATTTTTTTTAAGAAATAATAGAAATCCTGTGATATCAGACTTTTCTATCTTGAGTACACAGCATAATAAGTACGAAATATTGTCATGCCTAAGAATGAGATATTGGTACATCAGGGTTTGAAGAGGTAATGGGTAACATGAATAATCAATATTAATTTATCAAAGCGTATTAAGCTTTTAACTGCTTTTTGATAATACATTTGAGGTCAAAACTGATAAATAAAATAAAACTTTGAATTTGCAATTGCTTTTATATATAAAACTACTAATTAATTTTTACTCCTCGTAGCTTTGCAACCAATCCCCAATGCCCAATCCCCAATTCCCTTAACCTTATTTATAGAAAAAATTATGAACAAATTTGCAACAATTGATGGAAATGAAGCGGTTGCTCGGGTTGCTTACCCCTTAAATGAAGTTATTGCGATTTATCCCATCACTCCTTCTTCCTCGATGGGAGAATGGGCTGATGCTTGGGCTGCTGGGGGAAATCGCAATTTATGGGGTACTATACCGAGCGTGGTTGAGATGCAAAGTGAAGGTGGTGCTGCGGCTGCGGTGCATGGTGCTTTACAAACGGGTTCGCTGACTACTACTTTCACTGCATCTCAAGGTTTGCTGTTGATGATTCCCAACCTGTACAAAATTGCCGGGGAACTCACCAGTGCCGTTATCCATGTTGCAGCGCGTTCCCTGGCTACTCATGCTCTCTCGATTTTTGGCGATCAAAGTGATGTAATGGCGGCTCGCGCAACGGGTTTCGCGATGTTGTGTTCGGCTTCGGTACAGGAAGCACACGATTTTGCCCTGATTGCTCAAGCTGCGACTCTCAAAGCAAGAGTGCCATTTCTGCACTTTTTTGACGGTTTCCGCACTTCCCATGAAATTCAAAAGGTAGAACTTTTACAAAAAGAAGATTTGGAGGCTTTAATTGATGATGAATTAGTCTTTGCCCACAGAAACCGCGCTTTAACTCCCGATAACCCAGTTTTGCGCGGTACGGCACAAAATCCCGATGTTTATTTCCAAGCCCGCGAGCGGATTAATCCTTATTATGATGCCTGCCCTGGAATTGTCCAGCAGGTAATGGATGATTTTGGAAAACAAACTGGTAGATATTATCGGATTTTTGAATACTACGGTGCCCCAGATGCCGAGCGGGTAATAGTTTTGATGGGTTCGGGTTGTGAGACGGTACATGAAACTATCGATTATCTCAATGCTCGCGGTGAAAAGTTAGGTGTTGTCAAAGTTAGGTTATTCCGTCCCTTTGACGCGCATCAACTGATCGAAGCTTTGCCCGATACCGTAAGAGCGATCGCCGTTTTAGATCGTACCAAGGAACCCGGTAGCGCTGGGGAAACCTTTGTATTTGGACGTTGTAACGGCAATTTATCAGAATTGGGACAAGGGGAGTTTTCCTAAAATAGTCGGTGGAAGGTATGGACTTTCTTCCAAGGAATTTACACCAGCGATGGTACTGGCTATTTACGCAAATTTAGCTAAGGAAAAACCGCAAAATAATTTTACTGTTGGTATCAATGACGACTTAACTAATACTTCTTTAAGTTACGATTCTAGTTTTTCGACAGAAGCCGATAACGTTGTCAGGGCGATGTTTTACGGTTTGGGTTCGGATGGAACTGTCGGAGCAAATAAGAACTCTATCAAAATTATTGGTGAGGAAACAGACAATTACGCTCAAGGCTATTTTGTCTACGACTCAAAAAAATCGGGTTCGATGACGGTTTCTCACTTGCGTTTTGGTTCTCAGTTAATTCGCTCTACATATTTAATCGACAAAGCGAATTTTATCGGTTGTCATCAATGGACATTTTTAGAAAAAGTTGATGTACTTAAAAGTGCCGTTACTGGTGCGACATTTTTGTTAAACAGTCCCTACGATGCCGATACCGTATGGCAACATATTCCCGCTAACATACAGCAGGAAATTATTGACAAGCAGCTGAGATTTTACGTTATTAATGCCGATAAAGTTGCTCGCGACAGCGGTATGGGTAGAAGAATCAATACCATAATGCAAACCTGTTTCTTTGCTTTAGCAGGTGTTTTACCACAAGATGAAGCCATAGAAAAAATTAAATATTCTATTAAAAAGACTTACGGTAAAAAAGGCGATAAAATCGTCGCCATGAATTTGCAAGCGGTAGATAATACCCTAGATAATTTACACAAAGTAGAAATTAACAAATCCCCATGTAGAGACGTTGCACTGCAACGTCTCCCAGAATCCCCGCTGCAAATAATAATGGCTGGAAGAGGAGACGAATTACCTGTAAGCGTATTAACTGCTGACGGAACTTTTCCCACTGGTACTTCCAAATTAGAAAAACGCAATGTAGCTCAAGAGATTCCCGTTTGGGAAGAGGATGTCTGCGTTCAGTGCGGTAAGTGCGTTATGGTTTGTCCTCATGCTGCGATTCGCGCTAAGGTTTATCAGGAAGGTGAATTGAGTAATGCTCCGGCAACTTTTAAATTTACTGATGCTAGAGATAAGGCTTTTGCCGGAGAAAAATTTACTATTCAAGTAGCGCCTTCCGACTGTACTGGATGTACCATTTGTGTCGATATTTGTCCCGCGAAAGATAAGACAAATCCCGAACGTAAAGCAATTAATATGGAATCACAGTTGCCTCTACGAGAGCAAGAAACAGAAAACTGGGATTATTTCCTTAAATTGCCGCTGACAGATAGAAATAAACTTAAATTAAATCAAATTCGCCAGCAACAATTACAAGAACCATTATTTGAATTTTCCGGTGCTTGTGCTGGATGTGGCGAAACGCCCTACTTAAAATTACTGAGTCAATTATTTGGCGATCGCTCTATCATTGCCAACGCTACGGGATGCTCGTCTATCTTCGGTGGCAACCTGCCGACAACACCTTGGACGAAAAATGCCGAAGGCAGAGGTCCGGCTTGGTCGAATAGTTTGTTTGAAGATAACGCGGAATTCGGTTTTGGTTTCCGGTTATCGGTTGATAAGAAAGCGGAATATGCTGCGGAGTTGTTACAAGAATTGGCATATGGGGAAGATTATAAAGGTTTACTTCCTTCTGGTTTAGCAGGGTTTATTGTAAATGCACCCCAGAAAACTGAAGCTGATATTTGGGAGCAGAGAGAAAGGATTGAGTTGTTAAAACAGAAGTTGTCAGAAAACTCCACTAATCCAAAATCCGTCTTGGAAAGTTTTGGGGGAAGAAAATCTACACCCCAAACTTTCCGCAAAATCCAAAATCTAAAATCCCTTGCTGACTATTTAGTGAGAAAGAGCGTTTGGATAGTTGGCGGTGATGGCTGGGCTTACGATATCGACTTTGGAGGATTGGATCACGTACTTGCCAGCGGACGTAATGTCAATGTTTTGGTAATGGACACAGAAGTATATTCCAATACTGGCGGTCAATCATCCAAATCCACACCTAAAGCAGCAGTCGCTAAATTTGCCGCTAGCGGTAAGCCCGCAGCGAAAAAAGACCTGGGATTGATTGCGATGACATACGGAAATATCTACGTAGCCAGCGTAGCATTAGGAGCTAAAGACGAACATACCCTGAAAGCATTTTTAGAAGCAGAAGCATACGAAGGACCATCATTAATAATTGCTTACAGCCATTGCATCGCTCACGGAATCGATATGGGTACAGCAATGAGCAATCAAAAAGCATTAGTAGAATCGGGAAGATGGTTACTTTATCGCTACAATCCCGACTTAGTTAAACAAGGTAAAAATCCCTTGCAGCTAGATATGAGAGAGCCGAAAAATTCTCCAGAAGAATCAATGTACAAAGAAAATCGGTTCAAAATGTTGAAGAAAAGTAAACCGGAAATTGCAAAACAGTTGATGGAAGAAGCGGAATTAGAGGTAAATCAAAGATGGAAAATGTATGAATATTTAGCAGCGAGGAAAGTTGAGAAAGAAGAATAAAGAATAGTAAAAAATAAATCTTGTAGGGTGTGTTATCGCGGAGCGTAACGCACCATTTTTTAGTTAAATTTGATATATTTTTCGTGAAGCTGGGAACAATAAAAACATGAATGTTATGTACATAGAATTAAATCATGTTTATACTAGTCATTCTTTATCTCGGACTTTGTTCAGCGTCAATAGTAGTATCTCAGAGAATAGAATTTTTACTAAGCCATTTTTTAAGCAAAAATCCAGTCATTACCAATGAAGTTGTATTGAGTGAATATAAATCTACAGTACGTAAATGTATGCATTTAACACTTACTCAAATTGGAATTATAGTAGTTTCGATATGTATATGTATTGCCTTCATTTGGTATAAAGGTTTCTCTGGAGCCTTTGCAATCACTGTCTTAGGGGGTGCTTTAGGCTTTGGACAAGAAGCAGCGAAATTAGAAGAAAAAGCGAAAACGCTTGATTGTGCTAATAGCGATTTAGAACAGCAATATCAAAAAATCCTTGATACTTGGGGGAAAAAACCCCTTCCTGATTTTTGAAACATCCTATAAATTCATTTCCCAATCATCAGGAGAAATAGCGGATTCATTAGGGTTTGCTAAATAAGCGGCTTTGTTGCATTATTTTGCGCCTTTAACCCAACCTACTATTTATTCCGAATACTCCTTATCCATACGGGTACTCAATCCAATCTGCGATATCTATTATCATTTCCGTTAAACTGAGATATTTAATTCTCGGTTCCCAATCATAATTTTCTAATAAATCGTCATGGTTAATTTGAATAATTGGGGCAGTTTTACGTTGCACAGAATCTCCTCGAATTACACAAATCAACTCTTCATATTGACTTATAGTTTGTAGGTTGGGTTGAACGAAGTGAAACCCAACATCAACAACTGCTGCTTTTGTTGGGCTGCGTTCCTTAGCCCAACCTACTATCTGATAATAACTGCGACATAATAATTTAAGCAACAGCAAAATCAGTATCGCTACGTACTTCTGGAGGATGAAAACCCAGAACTATATCACTTTGAGGAACACCAGAATTAACTAAATCATTGGCAATTCCAACTTCTGTCCAATCTTCTTCAATCCAAATTTTGTTATTTTTAATCTGAATATGAATTGTGATTCCTTTGACTCGTTCTTTTTGATTCCAACCAACTTGAAACCAAATGTATTGGTTGTGTTCATCGTCAAAGGCTAAAATTGTTTCTACTTCTGGTATCGGTGGATTATTTGCTAATTGGTCATATTGTATCAAAATATTTTTTATTAACGTGCGATAGTGAATTATTTTATCCATTGTGTAATTACCTCATTTGCAATATCTACAATTACTAAATTCATTTTATTTTGTTTAATAATGAATTGAGTCGCTTTTCGTTGAAAAAAGTTTATATAAGTACGCTCGTTGATAGCTAAGTATAAATCATAATCAGGAACCGTTTCTGTTAATAAGTTCCGATAGATAATATACTGACCTAAAGCTCCTTCCAAATCTCGAATGAAGGATGCACCAGTAAAGCTTTTAACTTCAACTACTATCTTTTCTCCAGAGCGCTCGGCTAAAAGTGGACGCTCTGCGGCTAAATCAGCAAATAATTTAATTTCTTCATATCTAATTGTGTAAGGGTCGGCTGTAATGATCCACCCATCATTAATTAGAGCATTTTTTACTGCATCATGAATAATATCTTTAGATGGCATTGGTTTAACGAAAAACAAATGTACTTATCTTTTGATATTGTCTCTCACAATTGACACATCTTTGGATTAGTATCATACAGAGGTTTGTTTTGGTGCGTTAGACGAATTCTAAATTATTCGTGAAATCACAATATTGTCGTGCGTCTAACAGCACCCTACAAAAGAATAATTTCTTATTTACTAGATTGATGCAATCTCTTTTTATATTTTGCTGATTTTTTACGGATTATATTAGTTTCTGCTCTATTCGGAATATGAGGTCTTTCACTCAAAACCTGTTTCAATTGTTCAAGATTAAACACATAACCATCATAATCAATATCACCTCCACCACGTAAGTATTTGTAACAATCATTTTTCAATTCAATAAGCTGTTTGGTATGAAGTGTTCTCAACCATTCTATTCCAGTCATATTTTTATTAAAAAGCTATACAATATTTTTCAATTATAATCTCGTTAAATTTCTAGTAACTTAGCCCACGAAGGTGGGCTTTGTTCCTGTAGCCCCACCCTTCGAGGGTGAGGGCGATTTGTTCGCTTCCCGTAAAAACCTTTATTAATTAACGATAACTCTTGTAGAGACGTAGCAGTGCTACGTCTCCCCATCATCTATGGTTTTAAATAACTATTTCTACAACTTCCAAAAACCAAAACTATGCTAAAAGTATTTGCAGACAGGGGTGGAACTTTTACCGATATTGTTGCCGTCACCGACAATCAAACCACAATCAACCAACTCGCAAATCATCCCCAGCGCTTTTTAATTGTTCCTCTTCCCAACCAGCAATGGGTAATCGTTTATAAACTACTCTCCGAAAATCCCGAACAATATCAAGATGCAGCTATTCAAGCTATTCGCGATATTCTCGGAATTTCCAGCAATCAGCCCATTCCTACTGAAGAAATTGAAGTGGTAAAAATGGGTACTACTGTCGCTACTAATGCTTTATTAGAAAGAAAGGGAGACAGGGTTTTACTTGTCATCACTAAGGGATTCAAAGACGCTTTACGAATCGGTTATCAAAATCGTCCCGATATTTTTGCTCGTCACATCGTTTTACCTTCGATGCTTTACGAGCAGGTTGTTGAAGTTAACGAGCGCTACGATGCGAAGGGTAATGAGCTAATTCCGGTAGATGTTGAACAAGTTAAACAAGATTTACAAGCTGTTTTCAACAAAGGAATTCGTAGCTGTGCTGTTGTGTTAATGCACAGTTATAATTATCCGCAACACGAGCAACAGGTGGCTAAAGTTGCTCAAGATATTGGTTTTACGCAGATATCTATTTCTCACGAAGTTAGTCCGTTGATGAAGTTGGTTAGCCGGGGTGATACGACGGTTGTTGATGCGTATCTAACTCCTATTCTACGTCGCTATGTTGACTCTGTAGCTAGTCAATTACCCGGTGTTAAATTAATGTTTATGAAGTCGGATGGCGGCTTAGTTGATGCCCAGCAATTCCAAGGTAAGGATAGCATTTTAAGCGGCCCTGCGGGGGGTATTGTGGGTGCGGTGCAAACTAGTTTGCGGGGTGGTTTTAATTCGATAATTACTTTTGATATGGGGGGAACTAGTACTGATGTTGCCCATTTTAACGGGGAATACGAGCGGCAGTTAGAAAACGAAATTGCTGGAGCAAGAATGCGGGTTCCTGTATTGGCAATACATACAATTGCTGCGGGTGGTGGCTCTATTTTATCGTTTGATGGTTCTAGCTATCGCGTGGGGCCGGAATCTGCTGGCTCAAATCCGGGGCCTGCTTGTTACCGTCGCGGGGGTAAGTTGGCGGTGACGGATGCTAATGTCATGTTGGGTAAAATTCATCCGCAATATTTCCCTGCGGTGTTTGGTAAGAATGGGAATTTACCTTTAGATAAAGATGTTGTTACTGAAAAATTTATACAGCTAGCGCAGGATATAGAAACAGCTACGGGAAACCATCGTACACCCGAACAGGTTGCAGCAGGATTTATTTCCATTGCTGTGGAAAGTATGGCGAATGCGATTAAAAAAATAAGTCTGCAACGCGGTTATGACGTAACTAATTATGCGCTTTGCTGTTTTGGGGGAGCGGGAGCGCAGGTTGCTTGTTTAATTGCAGATACTTTGGGAATGAAGAAGATTTTTCTACATCCTTATGCTGGGGTGCTTTCTGCTTATGGTATGGGTTTGGCTGATGTGAGAGCGATACGGGAAGCGGGGGTGGAGCAGGTTTTAAACGATCGGTTGTTGGAAGAATTGGGGGGGTTGATGGAAAAGTTGGAAAGTCAAGGGAGGGGAGAATTAAAAACGCAGAGGAGCGCGGAGGTTAACGCGGAGGAAGAAGTTATAAGAAAAGTTAATTTGAAGTATGAGGGGACTAATTCTGTTTTGGGGGTTGATTTTAATGCAAACGTGAAAGTGATGCGCTTTGAGTTTGAGCGGGAGCATCAGTTGAGATATGGTTTTATTCAAGCTGAGAAAAATTTGATTGTGGAGTCGGTTTCGGTGGAGGTGATTCAAAAAATGGATACTCCGGAGGAAGCTTTAGTTAAACGTAGTCGGGGTTTGGATGAATTTCCGATTGCTGTGGAAACGGTGCAGATGTTTAGTAATGATAAGTGGTATTCGGCTCCCGTTTATCGCAGGGAAGATTTGCAACCGGGGGATGTTATTCAAGGTGCGGCAATTATTGTGGAGAAGATTAGTACGATTGCGATTGAGCCGAATTGGGAAGCTGAATTAAGCGAGCTGAATCATTTGCAGTTATCAGTTAACAGTTAACAGCGAGCAGTAATATTTTTACAAGGTTTGTAAGTTGTTACGCACTTAATTTGTATAGTACTAGCGGGCAAGATGCCCGCACTACAATAATTACCAAATTTTGTTTTATACAATTTAGCTGCACATCAGCTTAGTCAGAATTTTAATCCTTGATATAAGAGTTAAAACTCTTACTACGAACTTTTTATTTACTGTTCACTGCTAACTGCTCACTATCTGTTTCTTCGGCGAATAAATGAAATTATTAAGAAAATTGCTAAGGAAGCGAAAACAATTCCAGAAATTGGTCCAATATATTTTTCTACTAATTGAAAATTATTTCCTAATATGAAACCTGCATAAGTTAACAGTGCTGTCCATATGAAGCTACCCGCAAAAGAATATAATATAAAAGGCACTAAAGACATTTTATCTAAACCTGCGGGAACGGAAATAAAAGTACGAATACCGGGAACTAAACGACCGAAAAATACTGTTGCTTTGCCGTATTTATCTAACCACCTTTTCGATTTATCTATATCCGCACCCGACAAAGTTAACCATTTTCCATATTTATCTATCCACTCTCGCAAACGTCTTTCACCTACAAGTTTACCAACATAATACCAAGGTAATACTCCTAAAACAGAACCCAGAGTTCCTGCTAAAATTACAAATTGCATACTTAGCTTACCTTGAGTTACTGTGAATCCCGCTAAGGGCATAATTAATTCTGAAGGTATGGGTGGGAAGACGTTTTCTAAAAACATTAGTAAAGCAATTCCCACGTAGCCAAATGAAGATATAATATTAGTGACCCAATCGAGCATTTTATTTTATAGGGAGTAGAGAATAGGAAAGGGGAATAGAATAAAGAAATAATATTAAGAACGTGACTAATTAATTTTAAATGGTAGACCGGATAGTTTTATTTTCTTGTTTCAGTTAAATTAATTACCGCGTTAATCAGTTCATCGGCATCAAAAGGTTTTGCTAAATGTATTTGAAAACCTGCATCTAAAGACTTTCTACAGTCTTCTTCGGATGCAAATGCCGTCAGCGCGATCGCAACAACATCACCTCCACGATTATAGGGAAGCTGACGAACTTTCTTTAACAAACTTAAACCGTCTTCTACGGGCATTCCAATATCACTGATTAAAATATCGGGTACGAAACTTTTAAGTTTATGCAAAGCTGTTTCAGCCGAATTTGCTAATTCAACTTCAGCACCTTGCTCTTCTAAAATAAAGGCTAATAGTTCGCGAGCATCAGGTTCGTCATCTACTATTAACGCTTTGATTCCATTCAGTTGCTTGTCACTATCTTTTGATTCTGGTAATGGTTGTGGCTTGATATTACTCGATTTTATGGGGAATTTCACCGTAAAAGTTGCCCCTTGTTCCTCTCCCAAACTTTCTGCCAAGATTGTTCCACCGTGGGCTTCTACTAAGTTACGCGAGATTGCCAAACCCAAGCCTAATCCACCTTTGGAACGAGTTGTGGAACCATCTGCTTGACGAAAATATTCAAAAATTGCAGGTAGAAAATCGGAACTTATACCGATGCCTGTATCGCTGACTTGAATTTGAACCATTGAATTTACTTCTTGTAAGTTAATTTCAATGCTTCCTCCCTCGGGAGTAAATTTAATTGCGTTAGAAAGTAAATTCCACAATATCTGAGAAAGACGATTGGAATCCCCAACTACGCAAGCAACATTATCAGCTAATTTAAGCTGTACGTTAATAGATTTGGCTTCTGCTGCTAAAGCTAAAGTTTCTACAGTCTGGCGAATTACGCTTTTTAAATCAACTGGATTTAATTCTAAATTAAGTTTGCCGCGAATTATCCGCGAAACATCTAATAAATCTTCGACTAATTGCGCTTGTAAAGTTGCATTACGATCGATAACTTCTAACGCTTGCTCAAATCTTTCTGGTTTAATTCTGCCACTACTAATCAGTTTAGTCCATCCCAAAATTGCATTGAGTGGAGTCCGCAATTCATGAGAAACTACTGCTAGAAATTCATCTTTGATACGACTGGCTTTTTCTGCCTCCGCACGAGCTTTCTGCTCTCGCTGTAGTAAAACCCTACGCTCTGCTTCTACTTGTTTGTTTAAAGTAATATCAACCGCAGTCATTATAAAGCAACTGCTATTTCCTTCACTGTCATGGATAGGTGCTAGGGAAACATTTATATCAACTTCAGAACCATCTTTTCTTAGATGACGAAATTCTAAATTTTTTAAAGTCTGGCTTTGCAATACTCTTTCTACGCAAGCTGTAAAAGCATTTTTATAACTTTCGGAAATAACTGGTAGCGGTTGATGTAAAATTTCAAACGATTTCCAACCGTAAATTTGCTCTGCTGTCTTATTCCAAGTTAAAACTTGATAATCCAAGCTCAAAGTAATAATTGCCACTGGAGAAGCATCAACCACCGCTCGCAACATATCATCTGTTTGACGTAAGGATTCTTCGGCACGTTGGAGTTCGTGACGTTTCCTGGCTTTCGCGCAAAGCTCGTTTTACTGAGGGGAGCAAACGCTCTAATCGCTGTTTGAGAACGTAATCAGTTGCTCCATCTTTAAGTGCTTCTATAGCTCTTTCTTCTCCTAATACCCCAGAAACTAATATAAAAGGTACATCCGGACGAATTTCTTGAGCTATTTTTAAAGCAGAAATTCCGTCAAATTGAGGAAGCAGATAGTCAGATAAAATTAAATCTAAATTGTCATTTTGCAATTCTGTTAAAAAATCTGTGCGATTCGCAACTTGCTTTAGTTCGCAGTTTATACCACCATTTTTCAAGGTAGCGCCGATTAACTCTCTATCTGCGGCATCATCTTCTAACAACAGAATATACAGCATTTTTTGAGAAAGCCGATTATTGGATAAAGTGTTTACTAGCAAAGTTACTACCTCCTGAGTGCTTGGCAAAAATTCCTTAATTATTAATTTCCTCACCTGAAGAATACTAAAATATATAATTATTACCGTCTATCTAAAGAAGAATTTTTTACATTTCTTTAGACAGGGTATTAAAAAAAAATAAAATTTATTATTTAGGAATTATGAGTAAAAAATTCATAAACTTAATTAATTTTTAATCTTTAGTGCTTGACTTTTCACCCTGGTAATTGTTATCTGTATTCCGTTCTATCGCGCTTGGCTAACATTGATTATTTGGTAATGAGAAATAAAATGTTGTCCCTTGATTTACTGTTGATTCCGCCCAAATTCTTCCTCCGTGACGATGAATAATTCGCTGTACGTTAGCAAGTCCGATTCCGGTTCCTTCAAACTCTGCGTTAGTATGCAATCTTTGAAAAATGCCAAATATTCTTTCAACGTAGCGCATATTAAACCCGACTCCGTTATCTTTAATGAAAAAAGTTATTTCTGAGGAGTTGCTGATAATACCAATATTAATTTTTGTAATATCTTCATAACTAGTATATTTAAAAGCATTTTCAATCAAATTTTGCCAAACTATTCTGATTAAAGTGCGATCGCCATTTATATTCGGAAGCGATTCGATATCCCAAATGATTTTCCTATTATGGTTTTGTGATATTATTTGCTGTTTAATTTCTTGTACCAAACGATTCATATCAACGCTGCTGTAGAGCATTTCAAATCTTCCGGTACTAGAAAATTCCATTAAATCATCGATCATCTTACCGGCTCGTTTGGTAAGTTTAAGAATCATTCCTAAATAAGTTTCAATATCTTCCGAAAGATTGATTGATGATAAAGACTGTTGTAGTAAATCGGCAAAACTATAAACTTGACGAATTGGCGATCGCAAATCATGAGATATTGAATAAGCAAAGGTTTCTAATTCTTTGTTGGTTGCTTCTAGTTGAGCAGTACGCTCTATAACACGATGTTCGAGAGTTTTATTAAGTTGTTTAATTTCAGCTTCAGCGGATTTTCGTTCGGTAATATCTTGCAGCAAACCATCAATCACAGTTTCGCCATTTAACTCGGTAAGAGTTTCGCTCAACATTAACCAAGTGATATTTCCATCGAGCAATAATTTAACTTCTTTCTCCCAAGGTGGTTTAATATCTGAATCAACGAAATTTAATTGTGGATAATTACGAAAAAAGATTCTTGCTTCTTCTGGAGTATTTAAATTTAAAAGACGTAAAAAGCCATCATTAGATTCAATTAATTCCCCATCTAAAGTAGCCCGAAATACTCCTACATTCAGTTGGTTCAACAAAAATTGCAAGCGTAAACTTGTTTGATTTAATCTTAAGCGAGTTTGAGCATTTTCCCAAGCTAGACGTACGGCTTGACTCAAACGCACAAAATGCTTGGGTGATTTAATTACATAATCATCCAATCCTGCTTTCATTGCTTCAATCGCAACTTCCTGAGTACCGGAATTAGTAAACATGATTACCGGAACATCGGGATGACGAAATTTTAAAGCATTCAGAACATCAAGCCCATTTGTCCATTTGAGTTGATAATCTGTAATAACTAAATCGTAATTATCTGCTTCCAATATTGACGCTAACCCATCAGCATCATTAATTTCTACTATATGCAACTCAGAAAACTCTTTTCCAAGTTCTCGAATAGCTAAAAGACGGTCATCTGGGTTATCATCTACAATGACAACATTTTCTAAAGGACGAACCTGATTCATATATTAATGACATAGAAACTTTACAAGTTGCTGCTATATTCATGCAATATTGAGTTAATGAACCGAGTAATAAATTAATATTAAAATTACTGCTCGATCGATAAACTTTCAGATTAGGTCAAATATTGAATAATCAAATATTTGATTGTAAGCAGTCAAGATAGTCTGTAATTCGTAATTATTCAGTAATATATTAATTAGCTTTATGTAAATAGTTTATTTTTTCTGTGTTCTATAAAATGAAGACCAAAAAATAAAGCTAGCAAAACAGCAAATAACTTCATAAAAGTATACTATGTAGATGCAATTGAAGGGTAGCAATTTAGGTCTAACCAAAAAGCATTAAGCGTTTTAATCATTTCATTCAAAGCTTTATAATTAACTGGCTTTAATAGATATGAGTTGACTCCAATATCGTAAGCTCTATTTACGTCAACATTTTCTTTAGAAGAAGTTAATATTACAACTGGAATGCGTTTGAGAACTGGTTGACTTCTGAGCCATTCAAGAACCTCCAAACCCGAACGACGCGGAAGTTTGAGGTCTAGAAGAATCATACCGGGTAAAGGATAAAAATTTCTATTCCCATAATCTCCCTCACCCGAAAGATAGGCAACAGCTTCATCACCGTCGCGCACAACCTGTATGCTGGGGTTCTCCAAATCACTACGACGAAAAGCCCGTTGAATAAACAGGATATCGTTCGGATCGTCCTCTACCAAAAGAATTCCAGACTCTTTTAAACCCATTATGATTAATATTATTTGGATAATATTCTAAATTGCCTTAAACCTATCATCATTCCAATCTATATTAAAGGCTTACTTCTGAACTTTAAATTAATATACTTTTGGAAGTTGTATTTAAACTTTACATATGGTATTAAAAAACGATTACTCCCTTCCTGACTCTACGATAACTGATAACTGATAACTGATAACTGTTCAATGTTGGGGGAACTTCGGTAATTCAATCCAAAACCGACTACCTCGATCGACATTAGAACAAACACCGACTTTACCATCTAAACTTTCCACACCACGCTTAACAATTGCTAAACCAATTCCCGTGCCGACGTAAGATTCAATTCCGTGCAAGCGCTCAAAAACTCGAAAAATTCGTTCTTGATATTCCGGAGCAATACCGATACCGTTATCTTCTACCCATAATCTGACATATTCACCTCGTTCTTCCGCCCAAATTTGTACAATTGGATCAACATTGGGATGAACAAACTTGATCCCGTTAGTTATCAAATTACTAATAACTGACTTTAAAATGGTTTGTTGGCTTCTGACAACGGGAAGTGTTGTTTTAATGATTACTTGCGTTTGGTTTTCTTGTAATTCGGATTCAAGTTCGTTGAGTATTTCTTCAACTACGCTGGTTAAACTAACTTGTCGGAATTGAATTTGAGTTCTTCCCAAACGACTATATGCTAATAAATCTAAAATTAAAGTATCTAAATGCGCGGATGCTATCGTAATCCGATTTAAATATTCTTTTCCAATATCGTCCAACAAACTTTCATAATCTTCGAGCAAAACTTGAGCAAAACCTTGGATAGCGCGTAAAGGTGCGCGTAAATCGTGAGAAACCGAATAACAAAACGCTTCTAATTCGTGGTTTGCTGCTTCTAATTGTCTGGTACGCTGTTTTACTCGTATTTCCAAACTAGCATTCAGCAAGTGGTTTTCTTCTTCTGCTTGTTTGCGAGTAATTGCAGCTGATAAGATATTGGCTACTGATTGCAGAAAATTAGCATCATCCCAACTAAATTGATGTTCTAGAATAGAATGCGCTTCTAAAACTCCAAAAGGTTGATTTTCTTTTCCAGGAATTATCGTACTGACACCGCTAATATATTCATTTTGATGCAGTAAAGACGAACCTGTAAATCTTGTTTCTTCATTGAGATTGTCTGATATAACGGGTTTACCGGATAACAAAGCATAACCAGCTTGGGATTTGCAATCAGTTTCTAATGTAACTCGATCCGTCAATTCTTTTTCTAAACCGACACTGGAGCGTAACAGCAAAAAATTACCATCGGGAAGCAATTCGAGAATTTTGCAATCATCAACATTGAGACTTTGAGCAACTAAAGCTGTGGTTTGCTCAAATAAATCTGGTAATTCCAGCCCCGATAAAGCAAGTTGTCCTAATTGTGCCACAACCGCTTGTTGCTTTAGTCTATTAGCAAGCGATATTTGTGCTTTTTGACGTTCGGTTACTTCTAAAACTACACAACCAATTGCATTGTAAGTATTAGAAACTGCTAATGGAAAATAAGCAGCTTCCCAATCTCTTATAAAACCCGGTAGCTTAGGAGTTTCTCCAGTAATTTTAATTCCAGATACGGGTAAACCTGTACTTGTAACTTGTCGATAAATCGACTCCAAATTATCAGCTATTTCCGGTATCATCTCACGCACAGCTTTACCAATATGCTCTTCTATTGATTTACCATTAATATCAGCTAAAGTTTTATTTATTTGTACGTGTCGCCATTTGTCATCAAGAATAGCTAAACCGATGGAAGCATTTTCAAAAAAAGTTTCTAATAGTTGATGTTGTATAGATTCTTTTCGATCATCTCGAATATTACAAGCTTCAATTACAATAGCCGTTACTTTCCCTTTGTCATCAGTTACAGGAGTAAATGAAAAATCGTAGCTATTAGTTAAATCTTTTTGATCTAATAATTCAACTTTAATATTGATTAACTTACCACAAGCAGCTTGGCATACAGCATCTTGTAATTGTTGCTGCGTTTGAGAAGTAACAACTCGTGAAAAAACTGACCATAAAGGTTTACCTGGAATATTATCTTTAATTAAATAATCAGAATCAAGAGCTTTTTGATTAGTTTCTAATAAACTACCGTTGGGTTTAATTATAAATAAATATTGAGAACTTTGATCAAAAATATGATTATAGCTGCGATTTATTTGAGTAACAGAATAAAGACGTTTTGACAGATAAATATTCCACCAAAACATCCCTAATAGAATTAAAATACTGCCCAGCACAAAGGCTTGTAGTTCCACAATAAATATTTAACCGATAACTACAATTGTATCAATCATAGCAATGTAGAGACATTGTAGTGCAACGTTTCTTTTCGCTTTACAAGATTCTGACTCCATTTTTGTTGTAATTCACATCTTGTACCTCTCCCAGAACCTTATTTCTTGCTCATCCTATAACCAAAAAATAAGGTTCTGGGCTATAGGGAAAAGGGAACGGGCAACAGGGGATTACAGCGATTTTAAATATCTAAGTGCGGTCATTCCTATAATTAAATAATATTCAATTTATATCTTTAGGTTGATGACAATCAAAGTAAGTAGAATAATGCTGCTAACACAATTCAAAATTATCAATTAAAAATTACCATTATCTAAAGTTTGAGGTTTGAAGCAAGGAATATGCTTCGATCATTTTATTCTTAAAAGGAGAGGCTCGTATCCTTAATTAAACAATTAAAAAGTAAAATATAATGAATTTTGAATTTTGAATTTTGAATTAAAAAATGGTCATCCAAGATACAATTTATTAAGAACATATAGAGACAAGGAGAAAGATTATTAACTCTTGACTCTTGACTCTTGACTTTATTGAAACGAGGTTTTATTAATGTTTATTTCTGTAATCAAAAGTGTCGTTATTTTAACAATGGTAGGAATCTTTTATTGGCTTCCTTTTACGGGAAATAATGCTGCTCAAGCCATCGCTAGCGTATGGGGTCAAGAAACAGAACCATTGTTATCAGGAGTAAAACAAGTTACTGTTTATCGCAGCCCTTCTTGTGGTTGCTGTGAAGACTGGGTGAAACATATGCAAAAACACGGTTTTAAAATCAAAGATGATATTAAAAGCGAAGATATGCAAGCAATTAAAGAAAAATATAACGTCCCCCAACAATTAGCATCCTGTCACACCGCAATTATTGACGATTATGTCATGGAAGGACACGTTCCCGCTGATGATATTAAACGTTTTATCGCTCAATCTCCCAAGCAAACAGGTTTATCAGTACCCGGAATGCCTTCAGGTACCCCAGGAATGGAAATGGGAAATAAAAAAGATCCTTTTGCTGTAGTTTCTTTTAATAAAGATGGGGAAGCCGAAATTTTTCACGAATATCGGTCTTATTAACAGAAAAGTTAGGAGGAAGGTAAAAATTTTTAATCCTAAAGATACAAGTAATTGGACAGCCTAGTATCATACTATTGAAAAATAATTTCAGCACAGAATTTATTTTTCTAACCATTTAGGATTCGTTATGAATAAAAAAAGCAAAAAATCAAAAGTAGATTCACAAAAAAATAGCGCAGATAACAAGCCTTCGGTTGACTCAAACGGCTTAGAAATCGACCATACTTTTAACGAAGATGGCGAACGTCCCGTTGGTAAGAGCAATCTTGAAATTGAAGAAACCTATAACGTTGAATATCATCTTCCCACTGTTAAAAGCGACGAGCAAGAAGGTGAATTTATTCATGTAGACGGTAATCGCCCCGTCGAACCCAGCGACTTAGAAATTGACCATACATTAAATATAGATGGTCGTCGCCCCGTCGAACCCAGCGACTTAGAAATTGACCATACTTTTAAAGAAGATGGCGAACGTCCTGTTGGCAAAAGTAATTTTGAAGTTGAAAAAACTGCTATTGCTAAAAGCGACGATCGACAAGATGGATTTATTCATGTAGATGGGCATCGCCCTGTTGATGAGAGCAACTTAGAAATCGACCATACTTTAAATATAGATGGTCGTCGTCCCGTCAGTAAAAGTAACTTTGAAGTAGAAGAAACATTTCATGTAGATGGTAATCGCCCAATCGGCAAAAGCAATTTTGAAAAGAATGAAACCATTAGTGTAGATGGCGAACGTCCCATCGATGAAAGCGATTTAGAAATTGACCATATGTTGAATATAGATGGTCAGCGTCCCGTCGGTAAAAGCAATTTGTAGATTATTCGTAGTGCTAGCATCTTGCTCGCTAGTTTTTGCAAGGGAGCGAGACGCTCCCACTACCAAGCATACAAACCAAACTCCGTCTTGGAAAGTTTTGGAAGAAGAGAATCTACACCCCAAACTCTCCGCAAAATCCAAAATCCAAAATTGAATTATGCCAATACCAGACGAGCCAAACTAAAAATAACCGCACTTAACACCGCACTTACCGGAAGCGTAACAATCCAAGCAGCAGCAATTGAGCGCAAAGTTTTGAACTGCACCGATTTAATATCTTGAACTATGCCAATACCAACCACACCACCAACAAGCGCGTGAGAAGTAGAAACAGGTAAACCCAAACGAGACGCAAGAATTACCGTAGTAGCAGTTGCAAGCTCCGCACAAAAACCACTACTTGGCTGCAAAGTAATAATACTTTCACCGATAGTCGCAATAACTTTTTTACCCAAAACCGCCAAACCAACAACAATACCAGCACCACCAATCGCAAGAATCCATACAGGAATGTCTAAATCGTAAATAGGAACTTTTCCAGTGCGATTGATATGAGCGATCGCAGCCAAAGGAGCAATCGCATTTCCCACATCATTAGAGCCGTGAGCAAACGCCACAAAACAAGCACTCAACAATTGAAATCTTCCAAATATACGCTCTACTCGATTTGAGGATTGGGCATTGTTTTGTTCTCCTTGTCTTCTTGTCTCCTTGTCCCCCCATCTCCCCATCTCCCCATCTTCCCCTCTTCCCGCCTCTTGCCAACTATAAACCGTAAGCCCTACTGCTGCGACTGTGCCGATAAAAAGTGGAACATCATGAGACGGTATTTGCAAACCAACTTCTTCAATTAAATAATTTGCTAACGGTTGAGTTACTTTTGGTAAAACAATTATCCCGAATACTCCTAACAACAAAGCACTTAACCAGGGAATCCACTCATTTAACTGTTGTAATTGCTGTGGTTGATCTAAAATCCACCGCTTGATTTGACTGTAAAATAAAGCAGCAATACAGCCGCTGATAACTGGTGTAATTATCCATCCTAAAGTAATTGTGCCAATTGATGACCACTCAATTGAATTAAACCCGGCAGCCACAATACTGAAACCGGCGATCGCCCCAACTACCGCATGGGAAGATGAAACTGGTAAACCTCGCGAAGTCGCTATTTGCAGCCATAAAGCACTAGCCAACAACACCGAAAACATTCCAGTCGCAAAAATTTCGGGTACATTCGCGAACAAAGCCGGATTGCTAACCTCCGTCGCTAAAGTTTGGGATACTTCATGTCCGAATAAAACAGCACCAGTAAATTCTAGTATTCCAGCAATTACCAAAGCCTGCTTTAAAGTAATAGCCTTGGAACCCACCGAAGTACCCATTGCATTCGCAACGTCATTCGCTCCTAAATTAAAAGCAAGGTAGAAAGCTAATAAGATAACGAGAAAAATAGGGATTGTCATTTAATTAATTGAAAATAGGGCATTGGGGATTGGGCATGGGGAATAGGTAATTGCGGATGGGAATGACACAGCAATAGAAAAGTTGTATAAGCTGATGTGCAACTAAATTGGATAATAGGAAAATTTGAAAAGGTTGTAGTGCTGCCTAAAACTATCGTCTCGCTCCGCTAACGCAGCGTGTCCGCCAGGACAAGCATCTTGCTCGCTATTACTATACAAATTAAATGCGTAGCAGCTTAGCAATCCAAAATATGCGGAATTAATTGGGTACTTTTGGTCTGGAAAGTATTATAAGACTATAAAAGGATTAAGTTTAAAAATATTAAATTTTACTTCAATTGGCGTGCCTTTCGCTATTAGATAAACTCTAACCTGAGTTTCTTCTATACGACGCTGATATCTACGTTCTAATTCATCATAGGTTTTTCCTTCTAACTCAATCAGGTATTCTAAACCAGTTAATTTAAAACTTCGATCGCTAACAAATTGTTTATCATCTAGAGGCTATACGTCCAATATAAACTGGAAGTATAGCCTGGTAACGACGGATGCGATCTAAATTCTAACTGCTTTCACTCCTGCCATATCCAATATTGGCACAATCAAATCTTCACGTTTCACTGCCATCATATGCACTCCTTGACACAATCCTTGTGCAATTTGTACTTGTTCGGCAGCAATTTTCATTCCTTCTTCTAAAGGGTTTTTAGCTTGCTCTAATCTATCAATTATATGCTCTGGAATTTCAACTCCAGGAACGCATTTGTTGATAAACCGAGCGTTTTTTGCTGACTTTAAGAGAAATATTCCCGCTAAAATTGGTTTATTACAACCTGCGGCAATTTGAGTCATGAATTTATCGAAAAGTTCAAAGTCTGTTACCATTTGACTTTGGAAAAATTGCGCTCCTGCTGCTAATTTGCGCTCAAATCGCTTTTGCAAACCGCTCCAACTGCGACACTGTGGATCTACGGCTGCTCCAACAAATAAATCGGTGGCTCCGTCGGTTAAGGTTTTATCGTTACTATCAAAGCCGCGATTGAGTTTTTCGATTAATTGCAGTAAACGTACTGATTCTAAATCAAACACGCTTTTTGCGTCGGGGTGATCTCCCGCTTTTACTGGATCGCCGGTCAAGGCTAAAATATTGTGGATGCCTAAAGCATGAGCGCCCATCAAGTCACTTTGTAAACCAATGCGGTTTCTGTCTCGACAAGCCATTTGACATATCGGCTCTATCCCTTCTCTCTGTAAAATTATAGACGCTGCAAACGAAGACATCCGTAAAACTGCGCGGCTACCATCGGTGATATTGACGGCATGAACTCTCCCCTTAAGAGTCGCCGCCATTTGTATCATGTGTTCTGGATTACCGCCTTTCGGTGGTGCGACTTCAGCAGTAACTAAGAATTCTCCTGCACTTGCTGACGCACGGAATGTTGTTAATTGAGTTGGATTTAGCGTACCAAGCATTTCGGTTGTTATATTTCGATACTTGGTACAGCTCTATCACATATAACTCCCGTAGGAAAGCTTATAAAGGCATAGAGAATCCTAATGCCGATTTTACTTGGGTTAAAGTTTCATTGGCGATCGCCTCGGCTTTTTCTCTACCGTCGCGTAAAACCTGCTCTAGATAAGCTTTATCGTCCATTACGGCTTGATATTTCTCTTGAATGGGTTGCAGGGCGTTAACAGCTGTTTCTGCTAATAAGGGCTTAAATTGTCCCCAGCCCATATCTTGACATTCTGCTGCTACTTCTTCTTTGGGTTTACCAGAAAGCAGCATATACAGCGTTAATAAGTTATTGCATTCGGGGCGATCGCTATTATCAAATTCTAAACCGCGCACGGTATCAGTTTTACAGCGTTTGATTTTCTTGGTAATTTCTGCTGGGGTATCTGTCAAATTAATCCGACTTAATTCTGAAGGATCGGATTTTGACATTTTACTAGTACCGTCTGTCAAACTCATTACCCTTGCACCTTCTTTACGAATTATCGGTTCTGGTAATTTTAATACAGGTTTTCTCGGCTTAGCGAATTGATGGTTAAATCTATTGACAATATCTCTTGTTAATTCTATGTGTTGTTTTTGGTCTTCACCTACGGGTACTTTATCGGCTTGATACAGCAAAATATCGGCAGCCATCAGTACAGGATAATCCAGCAAACCTACATTAACGTTTTCACCTTGTTTGATTGCTTTTTCCTTGTACTGAATCATATCTTCCAACCAGTTCATGGGAGTGATACAGTTGAGCAACCAAGTTAATTCGCTGTGAGCGGAAACATGAGACTGTACGAAGATAGTAGAATAATTTAAATCCAAACCGCACGCTAGATAAATTGCAGCTAAATGATAAGTGTTTGCCGCCAACTTTTTAGGATCTTGCGGTACGGTAATTGCGTGTAAATCTACGATACAAAAATAATTTTCATACTCGTCTTTATACCGATCTTGAATTTCTATCCAGTTGCGAATAGCTCCTAAATAGTTACCTAAATGTAGATTACCAGTTGGTTGTACTCCAGAAAAAACTCGTTGCTTAGCCATAAATCAATTAACAATTAACAATTAACAATAATCAATGAACAGTGAAGGGTTGCGAAATCCATTTAAGGTTTAAAGTAGTTTTACTTTCGCGTAAAAATTAGTGTAGCCTAGCGAAACATCACAATTTAAAAAATGAAACCGGATTGCTGATAGCTTGTTCATACACTATCATACGTTTTGATAGCTGCTAGCTGCTCGCTGTTAATTGTTAATTGTTAATTGTTAATTGATTATTATGCGCGAATTATATCCACCAAGAGAAGCTTATCAAGAAGGTAAATTACAAGTAACTGAATTACATACGATTTATTTTGAAGAATCGGGGAATCCGCAAGGTAAACCTATTGTAGTATTGCATGGCGGGCCTGGTGGTGGATGTCCGAGTTATTATCGCCAGTATTTTAATCCAGAAAAGTGGCGTTTAATCATGTTCGATCAGCGTGGTTGCGGTAAAAGTACCCCTCATGCAGAATTACGCGAAAATACAACTTGGGATTTAGTTAGCGATATTGAAAAATTGCGCGAACATTTGAAGATAGATAAATGGGTTGTGTTTGGTGGAAGTTGGGGAAGTACGCTTTCTTTGGCTTATAGCGAAAATCATCCAGAGCGCTGCAACGGTTTAATTTTACGCGGTATTTTTATGCTGCGTCAAAAGGAATTACATTGGTTTTATCAGGAAGGCGCAAGTAATATTTTCCCGGATGCTTGGGAGGAATATTTAAAGCCAATTCCAATAGAAGAAAGAGATAATTTGTTAAATGCTTATTACAAACGCTTGACTAGTGAAGATAAAAGAGTCAGGTTAGAAGCAGCAAGAGCTTGGTCAATTTGGGAAGCAAGTACGAGCAAATTATTTTTAGATAAATCTTTAATGACAGCTTTTGGTGAAAGTGCTTTTGCAGATGCTTTCGCTAGAATTGAATGTCATTATTTTGTAAATAAGGGATTTTTTGAAAGGGAAGATCAATTACTTTTAAATGTTGATAAAATCCGCCATATTCCGGCTGTGATTGTGCAGGGAAGATACGATGTAGTTTGTCCGATGATATCAGCTTGGGAATTACATAAAGTTTGGTCGGAAGCTGAGTTTATTGTGGTTCCGGATGCTGGGCATTCAATGACTGAACCGGGTATTCAAACTGCTTTGCTTGATGCTACGGATAGGTTTTAATATTGGGGAATTGGGGATTGGGCATGGGGCATGGTATACATATTTTGTAGGGTGTGTGACGGTTACGAAATATTTATTTTATAATCAAACAAGTTGGAATTACCGTCACGCACCAACGACGAGCTTTAATAAATAATAGATTCATTAACTAACTAAGTTCATTAAAGAGTAATTATTTTGAAAGAGAAAAATAAACAATCAAAAACAAATAATTTGGATTCCGAAACTATTGTTTTGACTGATAGCGAGCGAGATATATTTTTATGTTTGATAGAAAATCCACCGGAACCAAATCCAGCTTTAAAATCAGCAATGAAAAGGTTTAAAGAGGAATACGAAAATTAATTATTTACTAAGTTATATTTTTAGACACTAGAAATTAGATAAATTAAAATTATTGTGGATATTAATGTTGATGGTTTATTCCAAGATGCGGAAATAATAGGTTAGTTGTTTTACTCTACAAAATATTTGGAAGGCATCTTAAACAAATCAGCTAATCCTTTAATTTCACATTCGGTAAGTTGACTTTTACCATCCAAGATATCTAAAACTCTTGATTTGCTTTTACAAATAGGAATTAAATCTTGAGGTTGAAGAGAAGATTCTTCTAACAATGCCTTAATCAGCGTAACTCCTTTTAAGGTAGGTATTATTTCATGTTGATTTTCGTAATCATAAACTAACGTACTTAGTACTTTTAAATAATCTCTGTCATCTTTAGTAATATTTCCCTTATCTAAAATAGAATTAATCCGATTTTGGCTAGCGATTAATTCGTCTTCATTAGTAATCATAATTTTCAACGCTCTAAGGCTTCCCTATCCCATTTCCCAAGCACGGCAGCAGCTTCATAAGTACTTTGCAAAAAGGATAATAAGGTTTCGTCGGGGGTATCTGATAATCGCAATGCTTCTAAGGGCAATATAAATTCTTGGATATCTTCATGAAAGTAAGCTGCTTCTGGCTGTATTTTGTAATCTTTAAATCCTTCTGGTGCTGGATAAGCATAAGAATAGAAAAATGGTTCTACTCCACCTCCGCCGGGCCAAAATCCGCAACTGCTGACTTCGTGGGAATATGCTTCGTGGGTGATGGAATCTGGCATTCCTGGGGCACCGGGATGTTTTGGTGCTTTGCGCCCGGAAAAGCGGGTGAGGGCTAAGTCGAAGCTTCCCCAGAAGAAGTGTGTGGGGCTTACTTTTCCGAGGTAGCGGGAACGGAATTGTGTAAATATGCAGTTTGTTTGTACTAATATTTGCCAGAAGCGCTCTACGTATTCTGGATCGTAAGATGCGTGTTTTGTGTCTTCCTCAAAAAGAATGGGGTTGGAAACTTCTTGCGGCATTGTCCATATTTTTACTTTGATACCGAGTAATACCAAAGCGTTCATTGTTTTCTGGTAAAAATCGGCTACGGAAAATGCTTTTAATGCAAATGAGGTACGTTGCCCGTCGGATGTGGAAATACAAAGTTCGTGAGCAATGAAATCAAAGTCTATTTGAAAGAAGCGAGTTTCGTAGGGTATGGCAGAAGTGGTTAATCCTCGTGATGTGACGTAGAGGGTTACATTCCACCAGTGGTTTATGAGTGGAGTTAATTCCATGCGGATTTTACCGATTACCTGCGTCCATAGCTGTAGGGTGGAGGAGGTTTCTTGCCATGCTGTTGATGGTAATGATGGGAAAATTTCGGTGTAATCTGCCATTGTTAACTCCGGTAGGATAGCTAAACCAACTTGCAATTACCAATTTATCACTGATGCCGTGTTTCTAATATTTCAATAGTATTGCTTTCGATTAATTATAAATGTTTAGCTTTTGATTGAAACGTTGGGAGACGTAGCAGTGCATAGTATTGCTTTCGATTAATTATAAATGTTTCACTTTTGATTGAAACGTTGGGAGACGTAGCACTGCTACGTCTCTACAATCCGTCGGATTTTCTAAATCTAAAGCAGTTCAGTTACAACTGTGTTGAATTTTTCATAGGGAACTATCCCAACAATCGTTTCTATAAGGTTTCCATCTTTGTAAATCATCACCGACGGAATGCTACGAATGTTTAACCTTTTAGCTAAATTAGAATTCTCTCCAAGGTCTACTTTTGCTACTTTTACTTTGCCCTGATGTTCTTTTGCTAATTTTTCCATCATCGGAGCAATCATTTTACAAGGGGCCACACCAAGTTGCGGTAAAGTCACACACAAATACACCATCACTGGTTGAAAGTGTATCGAATTCTTTTTCGTTAATATATTCAACTGCTATTGTTTCTGGCATGGTATTTTTATTTATCAAGCTATTTTTTATTAGTACTAACGTAAATTAATCTGCTTATTCAGTAATTATTATCTGCTCGATGTCAGTAACAATTATCAAAAAACTTATGTAAGGATAATATTATTTTTCCTTACTGCCTATTCCCTACTCCCTACTCCCTACTCCTTATTCCCTTTTGTATGATTATTTAATGCCGCATTACTATGGCGGAAGAACCATTAATACAACGCTTCTTCTTGATGAGTTTGAATCTTGCAATCCGATGTAGGGATAGCAACGCAAGTAAGTACGAACCCAGCAGCAATTTGGTCTTCATCGAGGAATGCTTGGTCTGATTGATCTACTTCACCAGAAATAAGTTTCCCGGCACAGCTAGAGCAAGAACCCGCACGACAAGAAACTGGAAGATCAATATCTTGTTCTTCGGCTGCATCAAATATATATTGATCGTCTTCAACTTCAATTGTTTTATTAAGTCCGTCATCGTTGACTAATGTTACTTTATATGTTCCCATTTTCCCCTCTTTAAAAAAACTTTAATTTGCTGTCTTATCGTAAAAATTTTTGCATACCTAATGTTTGAATTCGTTAATAAATTTTGTAAAAGTTAATAAAAATCAATATTTAATTTATAATATAAATAATGATAGTGGAATATTTGGTTTAATATCTTCAGAAATAAGATTTTTGCTGAAGTGGAAGAAGTTGAATAAATAATCTAAAATTTTTGCTCGTAGTTTTGCAGGAGCATATTGTTGATCTCTGTATGTTTTAACTTTGTCAAATATCCATTTATATATATAATTTTTAGATTAAATCTTTTAATAAAAATATGTTTCTTGTTACAATTAATTGTAACCAAATCAAAAGCAAATCTTAACTAATAAATGAAAGGAAACCAATTATCTTTTTTCCCAGAAAAAGAAGAAAAGGTTGCTACTATCAAGCAAAAAAAACCTAAGTTGGGACGTTACGAACGTATTAAGCGCGAATTAGAAGAAAACGAAACTGACCCAAATAAAATATTTATTAAAATCAGTTCGGAACCAATACCAACATCTGATTACACATTTTTAGATTTGTTTTGCGGTGCGGGAGGGATGACTCAAGGATTAGTTCAAGCAGGATTTAAACCATTAGCGAGTGTTGAAATTAGCCCAATTGCTTCGGCAACTCATAAGAAAAACTTCCCGCAATGCCATCATTTTTGTGGAGATATTGAAAATTTTGATTCTGTAAAATGGCTCGAAGAAATCGGTTCCCCCGAAATACATTTAGTTGCAGGTGGTCCGCCATGTCAAGGTTTTTCAGTAGCAGGAAAACGCGACCCAAATGACCCGCGCAATCGTCTATTTTATGAATTTATTCGTGTTGTTTCAAAGATACGTCCTTGGTATGTTGTTATGGAAAATGTACCGGGGATTTTGACAATTCAAAAGGGAGATGTGAGGGCGGCAATTACCGAGGCATTTAAATCGATTGGTTACGATAATGTTTCCGTGGCAATCCTCGAATCTGCTGCTTATGGAGTTCCGCAAATTCGTCCCAGAGCTATATTTATTGCGAATAGATTTGGAATGCCCAATCCTTATCCAAAGGCTCAATTATTAACTGAAGAATACAAAAATATTGAATCGGCGATTTCCGATTTACCGGAATATACCCGCATACCGGAAATTAATCATGAATGGACTAAACATTCAGCCGAATATATGGAACGTATTGCTAAAGTTCCTCCTGGAGGTTCTTTATATAAAAAATATGCCGATGCTTTTAAGCGTCAATATCCAGGTTTACCAAGTATGACTGTTAAGGAAAATCACGGCGGTACTCATATTCATCCTTATCTAAATCGCGTTATTTCTGCTCGCGAAATGGCAAGATTACAGACATTCCCAGATTCATTTATTTTTGAAGGCACTATGAAAAAAGCTATGTGGCAAATTGGAAATGCCGTACCTCCGCGATTGGCAGAATGTATTGGTTATGCGTTGATTCCTTACTTAACTGATATTGCTCTAAAAACGGAAAATACAGTTTCTGTTAATCATCCCCAGCAGATTCAGCTAACTTTTGATTAAGGGCTTCACGCCAAGTTCCAAAATCGTACCAACCACATCCAATACAGCCTTCCTCAGCCTCAGCACCTCGTTGAACTGGGGAACTCCAATTTTCATCACCTTTATACCAAAATCTAATACTAAAAGGCGTACCTCTTTTTCCCGTTTTAATACAGCGTTCGCAACTTCTTGATTTTAAAAGGTTGTGATTGCCAGAAGTATCTTTTTTGAGTAATTGAAACTTTTGTCTAATTTCATCCTCGCTTATAGATTTAGGGTGGGGTGATTCGTTTTGTCCCCTACGTTCCATAGGAAAACGATGGTCAATAACTAATTCATGAGATGCCCTTTCTCTTTGTTATATTACATCTATATATGAATAAAATTTAAGGATTTTTTGGCATAAATGATTAGGTATATTAGCAGCAGAGTTTGCTGATTGTATTTCTCCAGTCCACTTATCCCAAGTAGTTTTTTGTTTGCATTTAATACAATATTCTTTTTTTGTTTCAATTACCAAACCAGGACGATTCTTTGTACCACGTTTTAATCCTTTTATTCCACCCCCACCAGCATATTGAGCGGATGCAATCTCTTTTCCTTCATGTTCCCGACAATGCCATTTACTATCTGATAATAGATTAAAGACTTTTAATTGTACTGGAGCTTTTTGGAGTTGCTCTCGAATCTGTATTATTAATTCTTGGCTACTCATTCTCTAAATCATCGGCTTTTATTTCCAAATTCTCAAGAAGAACCGAAACACTAATACCTAAACCATTAGCAAGACTTATAAGAGCAGTGAGAGAAGGATTTCTAACTCCGCGCTCCACACCCGATATGTAGGTGCGGTCTAAATTTGCCCTTAATCCAAGTTCTTCTTGAGAAATTCCTAATTGCATTCTTTGTTGTCTTACAAGATGACCAAAAGCACAGAGAATCTTTATTTTCGATTCATTCATGTAGCGATTTTCACCTCTTGCGGACTATCAGTCTACGGACTATGTGTCACATTAAAGAGGATTTTCTTTTACATTTGAAAAATGCGAAAATAACCTGATATTCAAGTATAAACAAATGAAATTCCTCGGTATCGATTTGGGTTGGAAATCGCAACCAAGCGGCTTATGTTATTTAGAATTAATCGACGGTAAGCTGCAATTACAAGATTTAGGTAGACTCGATGCGATTGCAGATATCCTCGCTTGGGTTGATAATTGCGTTAAACCAGACGAAAGCGCCATTATTGCCGTAGATGCACCAACTCTTATCCCAAATACTACCGGAAGCCGCTTACCCGACAAGCTAACTCACAAACACTTTGGTAAATATCACGCTGGATGTTACCCGGCGAATCTCGGTTTACCTTTTGCTCAACGTACGGTAAATTTTGGTTTAGAATTGGAATCTCGCGGTTATCTTCACGCACCAACTATGGAAGCGCAAAAGCCTGGTAGATATCAAATTGAAGTTTTTCCGCATCCTGCAATAGTTCAGCTTTTTGGCTTACAAAAAATTCTTAAATATAAGAAGGGAAGAATAGGCGATCGCCATCTTGAATTAACTAAGCTTTTTAATTACATTATTGATATTTTACCGACTCTGGAACCAAATTTGAAATTGGATAAGAGTTCGGATTTTTTGAATTTTAAATTCTTAAATTCAACCTGTACGGGTAAAATTCTTAAAGCAACAGAAGATAAGCTTGATAGTCTTATCTGTGCTTATGTAGCAGCTTATTGGTGGTATTGGGGAGAACAGCGGAATTTAGTATTAGGAGATGTCAGTACTGGTTATATTGTGATTCCGGCGCAGAGTTGAAGAGAGGGGGTATAGGGAGAAATAAATTCGAGCAAAAACCTAAATAAGAGTCGCAATTACTCTTGTATAAAGATTGGATTGTTTTTAGCATTACTTAGACTTTTACTTGAAAAAATCAGCATCCTAATTCTTTTTTTCTATTTTATATTTATTATTCAACTTCTTAGGATGGGAATTTATATATATAGATTTTAATTCTTTTAACTTATTATATTTTTGAAATTTGCTTTTGTTTGGAACATAATTTTTAGACAGTGAATATAGAAATCTATAATAAATAATATCTTTAGCAATCATAGATAAACGCTCCAAATAATTGATTATTTATAGATTAACTAATTACTCTTATAAAATCACGTGAAAAAAGTCATCTGAATATATTACAAAAGTCATGTTATTTGGGAGCATCCCAATTTTTGAAAAATATCTCGTAGTGCGAGCAAGAGAAAAACTCAAAGCCGTTCCTAATTGCTAAGAACGGCTTTGAAGCAAATTTAGTCGGCTAATAACTGAAAGTTTTACCCAAAATGGATTAAAATGGGGAAATGTGGGCAGATATTCGCCAACTGTTTCTAACAGTAACTTTATGGATGTATGCTACCGTCTGGCATAATTGCACCTGTCAGTTTGGCATGACTAAGATTGATACCGTCGAGGTTAGTATATTGCAAGTTCGCACCTCTTAAATCGGCACCATACAGCCCGGTAAAATCAAATTTTGCACCCCGTAAATCTGCTCCACGCAAATTCGCGTTATTTAAATTAGCGTGTACTAGATTCGCGTTTGATAAATTTGCATCTGTTAACACTGCACCTCTGAGTCTTGCTCCAAGAAGGCTTACACCGCTTAAATTACTGCCTTGTAAATTCGCATTCACCAAATTAATATGATCTAAATTGGCATTTTTAATGCTGACATCTTTTAGCTGAGCATCATCTAAGTTTGCTTTTTGCAAATCACAGTTGTCACATTCTTTGGTTTTCTGCAATCTATCTATTAAAGTTGCTTGCTGGCGTTCAAGAAGTTCTTCTTGTAACCTATTTATTCGATATGCTTTGTCTTCGAGTTGTTCTTGTCTATGGCGAAGACGGTAAATTTGTGCTTGTTGCCTGTCAATCCTATGTTGCTGAGAAATAGAAGATTTTTGAACACCTTGAGTTCCCACAATAGCTATCCAAAGAAGTGCCGGAAGTGCAAGAGTTTGAGCAAATGCGTTACCTTCATTTGATTTTGGTTTTAAAATAGCGGGGATTGATTTTAATGTTTCTAATGCTTCGGTTGCATTTGTAAACCGATGTTTGAGATTTGGCTCAACCATCTTACTCAACCACTCTACAAATTTTGGGTTGATATTTGATGGCAAAGACTTAAAATCAAAACGATATTCATCATCAATTAATTTACCAACATTAACCGAACGGGTACCGCTGAGCAAACAAATTAATGTCACACCCAAACTATATAAATCGGATGCTTCGGTTAAATCGCGACCAAAGTATTCTTCTGGAGGTATAAAACCAGGAGTTCCGGAAGCAACACTACTAAGTGCAACTTCATTATTACTTACTCTAGCAAACCCAAAATCAACTAAATAAGCGTTAAGATTTTTATCAACTAATATATTTTCAGGTTTAATATCCCGATGAATAATTTGCGGGTTGCGCTGTTGCAAATAAACTAATATCTCTAAAATCGATATGGCAATTTGCTTAACTTGTTGGGGAGTAAACTTGTTTTCAACAGCCAATGATGGCGCGTCTTTGTATTCCTGTACCAAACAAAACCCTTGAGGTGTTTCAAATGTTGTTAAGTAGCTCGGAATACGCGGATGTTCTAACTGCTTAAGTACCTCTATCTCGCGTTCGTAAGCTTTAAAACCCGACCAATCAGTACCTACATCTGCAAAACGAAATTCTTTGATTACTACTTGATTTTTGCAGTTTTCCGCTTCAGCAAGATGCGTGATGCGTCCCCCGAAGTGATTTTTTCCTAACTCCTTATTAATTTGATAGCCGAGATGTGAAAAATCTGTTTTTTGGATTACCATCGTTATCTCCACGCGCCATTATTGCAACTCGATTCGTCATAATACGCAGGTATTAAAGACTATTTTCACACAAAAAAAATCAAGTGGCGAATGTTTCTGATGATTTTTCGTAAATTAATTAAAAAGACAGACAAGAGTTAAGATTGATTAAGTAAAATAAATTTTCGCGCATATTGTATTCAGCGCGACAAATTTGGTTGAGCAACTGTAGGAAAACTATCATAATTTCGCCGCACCCAATTCATACCGACTTCATTATTTAATTTGATACGTTGAGAAACATTCGGGTAAATTTTTCCTAGAATATCGGCATCTTGCTCGATAACTACTTCGACGAGTTTTAGTAAATTACTTTTGATTAAGTGAGCAATTGGTGAATATGCTTTTACAAACATCAGAATAAAAACGCGGGATTGATTTGATGATTCTGGGATATAAAAATGACATTCTTTGATGCTTAAAATTGGACTTTCGCCGTGCATTACTGCCATACAGGGAAAAAAGTTTTCTAAGTGTGCTTCTAAGACTTTTGGCATTGCTAACAGCGCGGGATTGTTGAAAATATCGTGGAATGTCGGTTTTTTACGAGGTTGGGCAATATAAGCATGGGAATGAAACCCATCATCGATAAACTGCTTTAACTGCACTTCTTCGATTTCAAATAACTTGCGATGAGTACCATTTTGATGATTGTAATCGTGCATATTTAATAGAAGCGAGAGAAAATCAGTTTTAATAGAGCGATCGCCACTAAAACCAATAAATTCATATTCTGCTGCAATCTCATTCATAATCGTCGGAATCGGAATTTTGGCTTCACAACCGCCGTAACTCCAAAAAAAATCTTCTTGAATTATTAATTCCAATGGTTGTAATAGCGATTTAGTTGGCTTATCAGTACCGGGTAATATCGTACAGCCAGCCCCGTCAAATTCTAATGCATGAAACGGACAAACTATCGCACTGCTATTATCGGGTTTGGTTACGCACCATCCTTCTGATAGCATCGCACCCATATGAGGGACAGGCATTCGGTAAGCAACTTATTTTACCCGTGCCATCTTGCCAAAGTACGTAGTCATTGCCGTAGAGAGAAACTTTCATCGGTTTATTAGGCTTCAACATCGAACGATGTGCTAACAGCCACGGTGCCCCTTTTAGCATAGTTGTATTAGTTTTTAACTAACAGATTTATCAAATCAGTTTAGTATCTGTTAACTAAAACTGTCTCACGGAATCTTCCGAAAAATAGCGAAATCTTCCGATTAATTAGTAATTTGGCTAAATTAAAAAGATAAGCTGCCGCGTATTTAATTTGTATTACCCTAGCGGGCAAGATGCCCGCACTACAAGCTTTTCATAAATTTATATATACAAATTAAAAGATTTTTAGCTTAACTGCTCACTGCTCCTAAATTCTCTCGGATTCACGCCAACATATTTACGAAAAACCTTTGCAAAATGGCTTTGACTTTTAAATCCTACTAAATCAGAAACTTGTGTAACTGATAATTCGCGAGAAGATAAAAGATATTTGGCTTTTTCAACTCGACATTTAGTTATATATTGATGAGGTGCAATTCCCATCGATTGCTTAAATAAAGTAGCAAAATAATGGGGACTCATTTGTACAATTTGACTCATTTTAGTAAGAGACAAATTTTGGTTTAAATTATCGTTAACATAATCTATAATTTCTTTTAATTTATACTTTGGTAATCCACCGTTATATTCTTTAATATTAAATTTTCGCGTCGAATAACGTTTTAATAAATGTACCGCTAACATATTAGCTGCTGATTCAACATAAAGACGACTATCAACTACACTAATTTCTAATTCTGTTTTGATTGCCAATGCAATTTGTTTAATTAAAGGGTCAAAAGTTTTGATTTGCTGTATTATTTCAATGTTATCAACATTAATAGATTCATGTACAGCATTAATTAAAAAAATTGGTTCAAAATTTAATAGAATAAACCCTAACTCTTGCTCAAATTCTGCTGCTGGCGAAGTTTGATAAGCCGGAAATATTGCGATATCGCCTTCCCCGTAATATTTACGTTGCCAGTTTCTATTAATTCTAAAACTTGCATGGAAGCTTTCAGGAGAAATACCAATAATATGCCGATCGGATAAGATTTCGGGGACTTGATAATTTAATTGTCGATGATAGTTGAAAGAAAAACCATTAAAGAGAGATATCGGAGTATAAATAATTAATGGTTGAGGTAATATTTGCTTTAGTTTATCCGGTTGAGAAGCATTTATTTTTAATGGTTGTTCTGTTTTCATTATTTATTATCTATATTATTGTTTTTATAAAAGTATAAAATATATTTGTTTAATAAATGGCTGAAAATACAATGAACACAAACGCAATCTACCAACGGCGGCGAGTTTGGCAACCTCAACATATTCAAAATATTGAAATTGCCTATCGCGATTCTTCTTCTTTTAACCTCTTTCCTCTGCGTACTCTGCGTCTCTGCGGTTTTTAAATCGGTAATCTTCTGCCGGGAAGGGAGTAAACCAACAATCTTTATTATTTAAAATTTTAGGGAAGATTTTATTAAGACATACACAAAATAGTCCGACGTTAAAAAATATAGGAAATGAGCATCAACCGATTCAGCAGATTAGAGATTATTTGAATGATAACTATGCCGAAAATATTTCGCTTGAAGAATTAGCACGTATCGCCAAATTTAGCCCTTTTTATCTTAATCGCGCATTTCGCAAACAAATTGGAATTCCACCTCACGCATACCAAACCCAAATTAGAATTCAGAAAGCAAAAGCTTTATTAAAAAGTAATTTATCAATTTCTCAAGTCGCTGTTAAAACAGGTTTTTCCAGTCAAAGTCATTTTGGCTGGCATTTTAAACGAGTTATGGGAGTTACACCGAAGCAGTATGTTAAAGAGAGCAATATCTTGATAGACGGGAAAGATTAATTTAATTTAATGTGAGAAATTGTAGCCGAAGTCTTGCATAAAATATGACGGATAAACTAACAGGAAAGGTTGCAATTATTACTGGTTCATCTCGCGGTATTGGACGAGCTATTGCTCTGAGATTAGGGCAAGATGGTGCTAATGTTGTTGTGACTTATTACAACAGTCAGGATAAAGCCCAAGAAGTTGTTGAAAAAATCAAGTCTCAGGGTTCTGAAGCTATAGCGCTGCAAGTAGACGTTAAAGAAATTGCCAGCGTGGGTAATTTATTCAAACAAACCCTCGAACATTTCGGTAAACTCGATATTTTAGTTAATAATGCTGCTGGTAAAAATATATTTAAGCCTACAGCGCAAATGACTGAAGAAGAATATAACAGTATGTTTGATATTACGCAAGGTGTATATTTTGCTCTGCAAGAAGCCGCGAAACACCTAGCTGATAACGGGCGTATTGTCAGCATTTCTACCAGCGGTACGGTGATGGCAATTCCTGGCGGGGGAGCTTATTCGGGATGTAAATCTGCAATCGAACAGTTTAGTGCTTGTTTGGCGAAAGAATTAGGCGAACGAGGTATTACTGTAAACACGGTTTCTCCAGGAGTTACGGATACTGATGGTTTGGTTTTAGATCGAGAACAGGTAAATCAATTGATTGCTCAAACACCGCTAAATCGTTTGGGTAAACCTGAAGATGTAGCGAATGCTGTTGCCATGTTGGTATCTGATGATGCTCATTGGATTACTGGGCAAAGTATTCGAGCTAATGGTGGAATTGTTTAACACTCACTTTTTTGAAAGGCTAAGATATTATGACGACTCTCAACGGAAAAATAGCTTTTATCGCTGGTGGTGCTGGTAATGTTGGGGAAGGAATTGTCCGCTCTTTCCTTAAAGCAGGTGCAACGGTAATTACGACTTCTCGCAAGCAAGAAAAACTTGAAGAATTACGCGGTTATTTAGGAGATTTAGCAAACGATAATTTTGTCCCCATAGTCGGTGATTTGGGAGACTTAGAAAGTGCTGAAAAACTCCGCAATCAAATCCTCGAAAAATTCAATCGTCTTGATACTGTTGTTGCTTCCATTGGTGGAACTTGGAGTGGGGTTTCCCATGACTCAAGTCTCAATGGAAGATTGGCAGAAGTTTATTTTCACAAACTTAACTACTCACTTCGTTTGCGCTCGTACTTTTCTACCCGTGCTGACTGAAAATAAAGGTAGTAGCTATACTTTTCTAGGCGGCTCTGCTGCTGAAAATGCCATTCCAAATTATAGTTTAGTTGCAATACCCGCAGCCGGACAATTGATGATGGCAAAGGTATTAATGGAAGAAATGAAAGATAGTGGTGTTCGGATTAATGAAGTAATGGTTAACAGTTTGGTAAATACTCGCGCTACTGAAGATAATGCAAAACCCGAATGGATAACAGCCGATGAAATAGGCGATTATGTAGCTTGTTTAGCTTCAGATGAAGCACATATGGTTAACTCAAGCGTACCTTATTTACAAGAACAAAATCGTTAATTTTTTCTTTCACCTATAACCTATAACCTTTATTTTATGGTCACATTTATCAACATATTTACCGTCAAACCTGAAAAGCAACAGCAGGCTTTACAGAATATTCAGCGAGTATATCAAGAAGTTGTTCGCAATCAACCCGGTTTTATTAGTGCAGAATTATTGCAAAGTAATGATGGAAATCGGGTAACGGCGATTGCCCGATGGGAAAGTGAGGAAAATGTAGCCACATTGCGCGATAATCAAAAATTTAAAGACTTACATAATCAGGATTTTTTTGGCGCAATAGAATCAGTTGAACCTCGTTTTTATCAAAAAATGGTAGAAGTTAATCAAGAATAAAATTCATACTTTTACCTAAGTTTGAATAAAAAAACGGGCTGAACAGCCCGTATTAAAAATTCAATTACTCACTGACAATATTTTATCTCTTACTCTTCCTCAGCGTACTCTGCGGTTTATGACTATTTAATTCTCCCCATCAGCTAGAAATAAAACTCATATCATTACCAGAATTAACAAACTGCTGATTATAAGTACTTAGCGCTGACTCATCAAAATCTTCCGTCAATGGTTGGAAAATCTCACCCATTTTACCCATCACAGAATCAACCAGCATATTAGCACTTTGTTTAACGCCAATTCCCATTGCGATAGTTTCTAATTCACCCAATAAATCATCGGCAATTTCGGCTGATTTATCAACAACAACCGACCAATTCCCATTACCAATCACGATACTATTATCGGTATAAACTCGGTTTCCGTTTCCAATTACTGTATTGTTATTACCGAAATCCCAGTTACCGTTACCAATAGTTGTATTGTTATCTCCAAAGTTCCAATTACCATTACCAAGAGTTGTATTGTCACTGCTAGAATCCCAATACCAGTTACCGTTACCAACTGTTTTATTATCAGCAGTAAAATCTAAATGCCAGTTACCATTTCCAACGGTTGAATTGTTACTTGTACCATCCCAATTCCAGTTAGCGTTACCAATAGTTGCATTTAAACTACCATAATTCCAGTTGGCATTACCGATAACTGCATTATCACAACCAAAGTCTTGATTTCCGTTACCAATCGGAATCTCTCCTTCAGGTGTGCTAAATACATTTTCGTTTCCATTGAATGGCAATAAACCATCCAAAGCAACATTTAAAATATCAAAGGGGATTTCTTCAGCTAGTGTACCTTCACCAAAAGGATTATATTCACCGCTAGAAAAGGGATTATCATCACCAACTAATCCTTGAAAAGAGTTTGCGGAATTATTGAAGCTGAACATATCATTACGAAACAGCGTCAACAAGTCATTTGGTGTTTGTAAAGGTGTTTCGTTACCTGCAAAAACTTCTGAAGAATTAAGATTTTCGTTAAATTTTAAAAGACTATTTCTAACAGCTTTTAAAGTTTCACTAGTTGACTGACTGGGTATGGAGCTATAACCATCATCACCTTCACTAGCGTTGAGGAATGGTAAATCTTCACCGAAAATCATTCCTAACATATCAAAGGATGGTGAAGATTCCCCATTATCATTTTCAGCAAAAGGATTTTCACCTTCTCCACCAGCGAAAGGATTTTCACCTTCTCCACCAGCGAATGGATTTGCACCTTCTCCACCAGCAAAAGGATTTTCACCTTCTTTACCAGCGAATGGATTTTCACCTTCTCCACCAGCGAAAGGATTTGCACCTTCTCCACCAACGAATGGATTCTCACTACTATCGGCTGTAGGATTGAAATCTTCTACAACAGAATTTTCATTTTCGCTCTCTACTGTAGGATTAAAATCTTCTACAACAGAATTTTCATTTTCGCTCTCTACTGTAGGATTAAAATCTTCTACAATAGGATTTTCTTCTTCACTATTAGTAGATGAATTTTCAACTTCACTATCTACAACAGGAATTTCATCTTCAACAGATTTAATATCATCTACAATATCTTGTGAAGGTAAAGGAGAATTTTCATAACCTTGTGGTGGAGTAAATTCTCCTTCCCCAAAGGGATTCTCACCATCAGCAAAAGGATTTTCTTCTGTAAAGGGATTACCTGTTGATTCTTCTTCAGTTTCATCCAAAGGTAATCGATCGCGCAGTTTATCAAAAAGAGAATTAATTCTTTCGTCAACATTAGCTTTTGCTTCGGAAGTTAGCGACTCTTCCGTAGTTTCATCATCAATTATCCATTGTCCGTTACCGATAACAACATTGCCAATATTAAGAGCAGATTTTATTCCACCCTGCAATATATTGTCACTAATTGAAAAAGAACTACTAGTACTGATTAATGAACCTGTAAAATCAATACCTTGGTCATTAATTTGATTAATTGAATTTGATTCAGCAGATTCCATTTATTATTATTCCTGTAAAAGTAAAATAACGTTATTTCTATAAAATATAGTAATCCGATATCATTAATAAGTATTTAAAGTTTTGAATAATTCGGTTATTTTTAATAAGATTAATTTGTTATTATTCTAACCTATCTATCACTATTAAATACAATTATTGCCCTTAATTAATATCTATAAAAAATGTAGAGACGTAGCAATACCGCGCCTCTACAGTGCGACTATGAGCAACAAAATGTTGGTAAAGAATTGATTTACTTTCAATTATGATTCTTCATTACTCAGCATGGTCAAAGAATCAAATTATTTTCAATCGGCATCATATAGTTACCTAAATCTGAATTCAATTCTGAGAAAAGATTAAAATCAGAGGATCGATTAAGCGCCGAAACCACCACCACCGAATGATGGCATTCCGCCGCCACCGAATGGGCTTCCACCGCCACCCATGTCGCCGCCGCCAAATGGGTTTCCGCCGCCACCCATGTCGCCACCGCCAAATGGGTTTCCGCCGCCACCCATGTCGCCGCTGCCAAATGGGTTTCCGCCGCCACCCATGTCGCCGCTGCCAAATGGGTTTCCGCCGTCACCCATGTCGCCACCGCCAAATGGGTTTCCGCCGTCACCCATGTCGCCACCGCCAAATGGATTACCGCCGCCACCCATGTCGCCACCGCCGAATGGATTGCCGCCGCCACCCATGTCGCCACCGCCAAATGGATTACCGCCGCCACCCATGTCGCCGCCGCCGAAATCGCTGCCGAAACTACTCTCAGTAGGGTTTACACCACCAGCGAATATATTCCAGAAATTATCTCCAGCAAAAGGATTGCCGTTATAAGGTAATTCACTCATATCCATATCAGATGGAGGACCACCTTCACCACTGCCACCGAAAGGATTTCCACCACCCTCAGAATCGCCGCTACTAAGACCGCCGAATATATCTTCAATTCCTATATTTTCTCCATCTGCACCTTGTATCTCAAGTAGACGAGAAAACGGACCGATATTCGGTTGACTGTTCATATCTTCTTCCATTACAGATAATTCTCCTATGTTGGGACTTGTTTCAATTAAATTAAGAAACAAATTATTGAATGTTTCCTAATTTGTTAGAAAGCTAATTTTTTGACCATTTACGAACAAAAATGCTTGATTTAATAAAAGTAAGCTACCTTGATGAATATCTAAATCTTATTTTAATAATGAAGATGCTGTTCGTATAAAAAACAATAATTTAGATACTTCTTTGCCATCAATTGGATACTCTTTATCTAACATCTACACACTAGGCTAATTGATTTATATGTTAAATACTATGAAGAATATTTTGATGATCCTTTCGTTTCTTTAGATATTTTTTTTGATACACAAGCTCAGAAATTATATAAAACTTATACCTATCTATAATTATTCGATTAATAAAAATAAAATCTTATGTTTGTTTAGTAAAATAGAAGTACAGCAAATTACAAATAATTTATTTGATTTAAATCTAGGCTAAATTAAATTTATGAAAAATATAGTTATTAGGTCAAAGGTCAAGGGTTAAAGGTCAAAGGTCAAAGGTTAAAGGTCAAAGGTTAAAGGTTAAAGGTTAAAGGTAATAATTTCTGAGTCCCAATGACCAATGCCCCATCCCTAATAATTTTTTACTTCAAAAATTCAGCAAGCTGTTCTAATTTTGTCCAAGCTTCACCGCTTTTTAAAACGTCTTGAGCAATAGCTACACCTTTAGTACAACGTTCTAAAATATCTTTTCCATCATCAATAGCTTCGCCAACTTCTAGAGCTAATGCTGTATTTAAAGCAACTACATCTTGTTGAGCTTGAGTGCCTTTTCCTTGTAATACAGCTTGCAAAATATCGGCGTTTTCTTTGACTTCTCCACCTTTTAAAGCTGCGATTGGTGCGGGAGTTAAGCCTAATTTTTCTGCCGTCAATTCCAATAATTTGACTTGTCCATTCTCGGCGTTAAGCGAAGCTCTACCGAAGGTAATCGCCACATCATTAATATCACCCAAACCCCCTTCATCTAACCTTTCTCGTCCGTGAATGACAATTCCCCGACGAATTCCTAATTGAGATAAAGCTTGAGCCATTGTTTGCACTAAAAACGGATCGGATACACCGATAACTTGTCCTGTCGGATTCATCGGGTTTACCAAAGGACCAAGCAAGTTAAAAATAGTACGTATTTTGAGAGTTTTTCGCAAAGGAGCGACAGGCTTCAAAGCCGGATGCCAACCTGGTGCAAACAAAAATGTTACGCCAATTTCATCAACCGCAGACCGCACTTTTTTCGGATCTGCTTGTAAATTTATACCTAAAGCTTCCAGTACGTCAGCGGAACCCGTTTTACTAGAAGCAGAACGATTGCCGTGTTTAGCAACCTTTACTCCCGCAGCAGCAGCAACAAAAGCAACCGCTGTGGAAATATTGAAAGTTGAAGCACCATCTCCACCAGTTCCGCAGGTATCTATCAATGGGAACTCAGATTGTTGATTCTCGATTCCTCCCAAAGACTGAGATTGCAAAACTTGAGCCATACCGACTAATTCTTCGGAGGAAACTCCTTTAGCTTGAATTGCAGTCAAAATCCCACCAGAAAGGACTGAAGGAATTTCATCGTTTAGCCATCCTTCTATTAATTCAGTCGCTTGATCGACGCTGAGAGATTCTTTATCTAGCAGCTGTTGGAGTAAAGTAGACCATCGAGAAGTATCGGCAGCTTGGGAATTGTTAAGTGGGGTTTGAGTCATGAGATTTTAGATTTTAAATTTTGGATTTTGGATTGAAAATTCGTTGAAAAACAAAGCGTTGCTAAAAAATATTGATAAATTTGTTTTTTGCTGTCAATTCAAGGTTCGTAGTAAAGACTTTAGTCCTAATATCTGAGCGATAAATCGCTTACTACGAACCAAGGATTTACCTAAAGATTAATTACTTTAGCTACGGTTTGCACGTCTTTGTCACCTCTACCGGAACAGTTTATAACTAATTTAGGACTGCCATTTAATTGAGGACAAAGTGTTTCGAGATAAGCAAAAGCATGAGCGGTTTCTAATGCTGGAATAATTCCTTCTAATTCCGAAACTTTTCTAAATGCTGCTAAAGCTTCCTCATCGGTAACGCTATAGTATTCGGCGCGATTCATATCTTTGAGAAAACTATGTTCTGGCCCAACTCCGGGATAGTCCAAACCGGCACTAATTGAATGCGCTTCGATAACTTGTCCGTCGTTGTCTTGCAACAAATAACTCATCGCACCATGCAATACTCCGACTCTTCCTTTGGTCAAAGTTGCGGCGTGTTTTTCGGTTCCGACACCTTCACCGGCTGCTTCGACTCCAATTAAACGCACGGATTCGTCGTTAACAAATTCGTGAAACAGTCCCATTGCATTGGAACCACCACCAACGCAAGCTAAAAGAATATCTGGCAATCCTCCCCACTTTTCTTCGCATTGATTGCGAGTTTCTGTACCGATGATGGCGTGATAATCGCGTACCAACATTGGGTAAGGATGAGGCCCCCCGCAACGGAACCTAAAATATAGTGTGTTGTTTCTACATTTGTTACCCAATCGCGGATTGCTTCGGAAGTAGCATCTTTTAAAGTTCCGGTTCCTGCTTCTACCGGACTAACTTCTGCTCCCATCAACCGCATCCGAAATACATTAAGTGCTTGTCTTTCCATGTCGTGAATGCCCATGAAAATTACGCATTTCAAACCAAAGCGAGCGCAAGCAGTAGCGGTTGCAACACCGTGTTGACCGGCTCCAGTTTCAGCAATAATTCTTTGCTTACCCATGCGTTTGGCTAACAACACTTGAGCTAAAGCATTATTAATTTTATGAGCGCCGGTATGATTTAAATCTTCACGTTTTAAGTAGATTTGCGCTCCCGTACCATCAGGTTTAGCGTAATGTTCCGTCAAACGTTCTGCAAAATATAGGGGGCTAGGTCTTCCCACATAATCCCGTAATAAACCATCTAATTCAGCTTTGAAATCTGGATCTTCACGATACTTAGCATAAGCAGTTTCCAATTCAAGCAAAGCTGGCATTAAAGTTTCGGGAACGTACTTTCCACCGAATTTTCCGAATCTTCCCAAACTATCGGGACGAGCAACTGATGATTTAGTATTGATGTCTGGAGTGCTGACCATGTTTTAATCCTTTTAGTAATTTGAAAATTGTGAATTGAGAATTGGTAATTGGTAATTGGTAATTGGGGGTAGAATTTTTAATCCAAAATCTAAAATCCCTTAATTCCTAACTCCTAACTCCTAACTGTTCACTGTTCACTGTTCACTGCTAACTGTCTGCGAGAGACTGCGAGTAGTGCAGCAAAACTTGTGAAAGCCAATATGGAAGTAGGTTCTGGTACTTATCGAGAGACAAAGAGAATTTTAACCTTTGACCTTTGACCTTTAACCTCTAACCTTTGACCTTTTAACTTTTAACTAACTGCTCGCTAGAAATTGCAGCTTTAAGTTCTTTGCAAAGTTCTTCGAGTGCTTGCAATCCTTCTTCAGGGGTACCGTTTGCTAATCGTTTTACAAATGCACTACCAACGATTACCGCATCAGCTCCCCAGTCTTTAGCTTGAGTTGCTTGATCTGTACCGGAAATACCGAAACCAAGACCAATTGCCTTGTCAGTTGTACCGCGCAAATCTTGCAATAAGTCTTTGACTCGACCTTCTAAACTAGTACGTACACCAGTAACGCCGGTAACACTCACAAGGTAGATAAAACCCTGAGATTGCTTGGCGATCGCGCTGATTCTATCTTTAGAACTGGTAGGAGCCACGAGCAAAGTTAGTTCAATTCCAAATTCTTGGGCTGACTGGATCAAATTTTCAGCTTCTTCCAATGGTAAATCGGGAACTACTAACCCTTTCACACCAACTTCAGCAACTTTTGCTAAAAACTCTTTAATCCCTAAATTCAAAATGGGATTGTAATAAGTAAATAGAATAATTGGCGCTTGTAATTGGGGAGTTAATGTCTTCAACATCTGTAAAACATCATCCAGCTTCGTACCCTTTGCCAAAGCACGAGTCGCAGCAGCTTGAATTACCGGGCCCATCTGCTAAAGGATCGGAATAAGGAACCCCCAATTCAATAAAGCTAGCACCATTTTTATCCAAAATTTTCAGTGCTGCTTCAGTAGTTTCTAAATCCGGATCTCCCGCAGTAATAAACGGAATTAAAGCGCAAGTATTGGATTTTTTTAATTCTTCAAAACGTTGAGATATTGCAGTCATTTTATTGGTTGTTAGTTGATAGTTGTTAGTAAGGTTAAAGGTCAAAGGTCAAAGGTTAAAGGTTAAAATTCTCCTTGTCTCCCCATCTCCCCATCTCCCCATCTCCCCACCACTTACCCAAGCAGCCGACGCACCGCTTCTTCCACGTCGGGTTGTTTAACTAAGGATTCTCCTACTAAAACGGCACGAGCGCCAGCTTTATTAACGAATTTCAAATCATCGGGTGTGTATATACCTGATTCGCCGATCGCGGTAATCCCAAAGCTTTGTAATTGCGACTTTCTTTGAGCAATCAATTTTTCGGTATTAGCTAAATTTACGGTAAAATTCTTAAGATTACGATTATTAATCCCTACTAACTTTACGTCAGGAAGTCTTAACACTCTATCCAATTCTGAAGCGGTATGGACTTCTACTAAAGCTGTCATCTTCAAGCTGTGAATTACCCGTAAAAAGTCTTTCAACTGTACGTTAGATAAAATAGCTGCAATTAATAGTACCGCATCAGCGCCCGCAGTTCTAGCTAAATATATTTGATATAAATCGATAATAAATTCTTTGCATAATAGCGGTAATTCTACGCTTTTTCTAACTTTACGTAGGTTGTCAAAACTACCTTGAAAAAACTTAGTATCGGTAAGAACTGAAAGGCAAGCAGCCCCGCCTCTTTCATATGCTTGAGCTATGTTTACAGGATCGAAATCTTCCCGAATAATTCCTTTACTAGGTGATGCTTTTTTAACTTCGGCAATCAAACTAGGATGCTGGGAATTATCTTTCAAAGCCTTTAAAAAATCCCGTACAGGGGGCGCATCTTTTAGTTTTTCCTGTACCTCAGCTAAAGGAGTTTCAAATCGCATTTGAGCAACTTCTTGCCTTTTATGCAAGACAATTTCCTCAAGTATGTGTCGGGGCTTAGTTAGCATATTTATTTTATTGATAGTTGTCACATTATTCATAGTATTACTTTGTAAGAAGAACTAATACGAGCCGATTATTTTTATTGCTTATTGCTAAGAATTACTTACCGATGCAATAGCGACGTTTATGCAATAGTAAACCAGTACCAATTCTTTCTATAGCAAATATCTATAGCAAATATTGTCTTGGTATTCCCCGCTTCGGGAACCTTTTGAGGTACTGTAGATGATTTGTTTTGCTAAAAACTTGTTACCAGGTATCAGTCAATAGTTATCAACAAGCAGTGGTTGTTAATTTGTTCTGAAATTCAAACTCTAAAACAAATTCTTAACTGGTAACTGCTCACTGATAACTGCTCACTGCTAACTGTTCACTGTTAAAATTTCCGAGTCTCCCGACTTAGTGTATTTGTAAACAACGTTTTTAATCATCGCCAAACCAACTTCTCCCACTAAACTCATGATTGATTCTGGGTGAAACTGTACGGCTGAAATTGGCAATGTTTTATGTTCGATCGCCATAATTACATCGTCTTCAGACATTGCCGTAATTTTCAAATCTTGAGGAAACTTTTCGGGTAATGCATATAAAGAATGATATCTACCAACGGTAAAAGATTCGGGCAAGTCTTTAAACACAACCGAATTAGATTCGGTAACGTTGATCTTTGAAGGTTTACCGTGTTGCGGATAATCTAAAACTCCTAATTCTCCACCGAAAGCTTCAACAATACCTTGCAATCCCAGACATACGCCAAAAACTGGAATATTACGACGCATACAAGCGGCAACGGAAGCTTGTACTTTAAAATCACTCGGTCTACCGGGACCAGGAGATAATACGACTAAATCTGGTTTTTCAGTATCAAAAATCTCTTCATCGAAACCGTGACGCAGTGTTTTGACATCAGCCCCGGTTTGACGCATATAATTCGCTAAGGTGTGAACAAAAGAGTCTTCATGATCGATTAATAAGATGCGTTTTCCCGATTCTACGTTGGGAATACTAGCACTCAAAGAATTTGATTTACTATCAATTGCTTTTGCTTTCTCCCCAGCGCGGCGAATTGTCTCAAAAGCAGCGGCAGCTTTGGTTAAGGTTTCTTGTTCTTCGGCTGCGGGGATAGAGTCATACAATACTGTTGCGCCAACTCGAACTTCTGCAACTGAATCTTTGAGTCGAATTGTCCGCAAAACCAAGCCAGTATTCAAATTACCGTTAAAGTTTAACCAGCCTACTGCTCCACCATACCAGCGTCTGGGGGTGCGTTCGTGCTTTTCGAGATACTCAATTGCTGATTTCTTCGGTGCGCCTGTTACCGTCACTGCCCAAGTATGAGTCAAAAATGCATCTAAAGCGTCAAACTCAGGTCTTAGCGTACCTTCTACATGGTCTACCGTATGGATTAAATGACTGTACATTTCAATTTGACGGCGACCGATTACCCGTACCGAACCAGGTTCGCAAACCCGCGATTTATCATTACGATCCACGTCGGTACACATGGTTAATTCCGATTCGTCTTTAAATGAATTAAGCAGCTGACGAATTTGCTTTTCATCATCCAAAGCATCTCTTCCCCGCGCAATGGTACCGCTAATCGGACAAGTTTCTACCCGTCTACCATCAACACGAACAAAGATTTCGGGAGAAGAGCCAATAATGTATTCCCCACCTAAATTAAATATAAAGCCGTAGGGACTGGGATTGATTTGCTGTAAAGTTGTGAATAATTCCGAAGGTGCAGTTTTACTTTCTATAGAAAAGTTTTGCGAAGGTACAACCTCAAATAAATCTCCCCTGCGGAAATAATCAAGCGCACCTTCTACCTGTTTGGCATATTCACCCGGTTTATGATCGGATTTTTGAGTCGGGGGAGTAAGCCGCTTACCCCTATAATCTATTGATTCACCAGTGCGAGGAAGATTGTCGGTACTATTTCCGCCTGTCTCAAATTCATAGCTCAGACGATAAGCGCGTTGTAAATAGTAGTCAACAATTACCAACTCATCGGGTAAATACAGCAGCAAATCTCTTTGATCGTCCCGCACGCTGCAAACGCTGAGAAATCGGTTCAAATTGGAATACTAAATCGTAACCAAACGCACCATACAGCCCTAAATGTTCATCTTCATCGCTGTAAAAAGCCTGAAGAATATCCCGAATAACTGTAAAAGCTGAAGGTTGCTTACTGCGTTCTTCTTCAGTAAAAAATTGTTGCGATCGCTTGAGGGCACCAGTAATACTTTCTATATTATTATGAACTTCTGATAATTGCGGATGCTCGGATAAACGCCCCAACAGCATCGGCAAAAGAATCTTACCTCGTTCGTTCAGCGCCGTAATCGTAAAACCTTTATCTCGCGTCGCAACTTCCAGAGGTGGATTTACGAATCCAATAGCCCATCTTTTATATCTTCCCGGATATTCGTAACTACTTTTGAGCAAACCCCCGCGCTTAGAGTCAAGGTGAAATAAAATATCTTCCAAGGCTGCGTCAATCTCTACATCCGTACCGGTGCGAGATACATTAACACCACCAGCAGTTGTATAAGTAAGATTTTCAATCATGGGCTATCCCTCTGGAATAATTGCTGAGTTTGCGGTCAAAAAATCAAAATCAACATCTAGGCAAAAGCTATAAATGCATTCACCTTGATAGGTTTTCAGTTACAAGCTTCACGCATCCATATCGCGAAACCCAACTGCGATTAATTTATTTATTATATTGACTGTAGACTTTTAACTTAAGATTACTTCTAATTACAAGTAAATTACAAGACTTTCACTACAGTAAAATTGCTAAAAGGCAGTCCGGTTGAGATACTGTCTATTACCACGTAAGTTATTAATAAATTAGAAAAAACAAAATAAAGGCAGCTTGCCCCAACTCTTTTAAAACTTCTTACAACTTAAGCCTACTAGATATTGTGTTAGGCATACATGAACAATATTTCGATCGGTCTGTCCAATTTTTAGTTGTTACATAAGTTAACTTTGCAAAAAACAAACTGCAAACTATCAGTATTATCGCTAGTATCAAAAGTATGAAAATGCATATATGTCTTCGGTTGGAGATGAGTGATAGGGACAAGGGGATTTTATTAAACCAACAACTAACTACTAATATTTTTGATTAATTTTAAGGAGTTGTAGAGACGTAAAATTTTACGTCTCCCGACAGTTATGGGAAAACCAACCCTTTATAATTTATGCGATCGACTACTATTATTCGACTATTCGACCACATAAGTTTTGCAGGGTAACACATTTGTAGAGGGAGCGTCGGTTGGTTTTCCCGGAAACGTCGGGAGACGTAGCACTGCTACGTCTCTACAACCTCTCAAAATTAATGTGTTGAAGTACTACTACTCTCTACTTCTAACCTTTGACCTTTGACCTCACCCACCTGTAAATGTTGTAATATCAGCTGACATACATCGGTTGCTTTGATAGATTCGGAATTTATTAAGTTGCTTTGTTTGCTAATGAATAAAGGTCCCATTTCGGGGGTGGGAGGAATACATCCGTGAGAACCTTTTACTAAGGAAGCGTCTAATGGAATTACATCCATCAAGTAACGAAAACCAAGCTTTTTCTTGAGCAGTTTTGAACCTACTTTTAATTTAGGAAATTTGACTTTGGGATCGACAAATAACTCTACTGGATCGTAACCCGGTTTGCGATGAATATCTACTGTTCTGGCAAAGTCTGGAGCGCGTTTATCATCGAGCCAGTAATAATAGGTAAACCATGCATTACTGTTGGCAACAGCTACTAATTCCCCACTTCGAGAATGATTTAGATCGTAATCTGGTTTGTTAGTTTCGTCTAAAACATAGTCTATTCCCTCAGCTTGTTCTAATAAACTCTTAACTTGAGGAATGTAGTCAACATCATTAACGTAAACGTGAGCAATTTGATGATCTGCAACGGCAAAAGCTTTACTAGCACCAGCATCAAGGAGTTCTCTTCCTTCTTCCTCGCGGATGGCTAATAAACCTTTGGAACGTAACAATCTATTAATATGAATAGGTTGAGAAACGGGTGTAATACCATACTCCGATAATACAATAACGGAAGCACCACGTTGTTCGTAAAAATTAATTAAATCGCCGCAAACTGCATCTACTTCTTGTAATTCTTTAGCTATTTTGTCTTGGTTAGGGCCAAACTTTTGCAAACAGTAATCTAAATGCGGTAGATAAATTAAAGTTAGATTTGGGCTGCATTTTTCTTCCACCCATTTCGATGAATTGGCAATCCATTTTGTAGATTCAATTGATGCAGTTGGTCCCCAAAAGTTAAATAAAGGAAATTGACCAAACTCTGCTTGTAATTGATCGCGAAACTTACTTGGATGAGTATAAATATCGGGTATCTTCCTACCATCAGCAGGATACATCGGTCGAGGAGTCACTGCATAATTAGCCGAGGAGTACATATTGTACCACCAGAACATATTCGCGCAGGTAAAATCAGGATCAAATTTCCGCGCTATGTCCCATATTTTAGAAGATTGAACTAACTTATTCGACTGTCGCCAAAACTTCGTTTCGCAATCATCTCGAAAATACCAACCATTACCCACAATGCCATGTTCGTTAGGCATTTTTCCCGTTAAATAAGTAGACTGTACAGAACAAGTTACCGCCGGTAAAACTGGATCTACGGTAGCAACCTTTCCTTTTTCCGCCCACTCTGAAAGCATTGGTGTATGCTTTCCTAATAAACTTGGGGTTAATCCGACTACGTTAATTACTACTGTTTTATTCATAAAATAATTGGGGATTGGGGATTGGGGATTGGGGATTGATAATTACTCCTCCAATCGCTTTCCGATTACCTATCTCTTTCTATCCCCTCTGCGTCTAGAAGGGTTTTTATAATAGGTAATATTCTATCGGGAAGAGACTAGGAATAGGTAATTGGGAATTGGGGATTGAAAGTTTTTCTTACCTGTAAAATAGCAAGGGAGCAAGATGCTCCCACTACAAATGGTTATGACTCTTATTAATTTCTAACTCCTAACTCCCAACTCTTCAATGCCCCATGCCCTATGCCCCAATTTGTACTAACTCTTGATAATTGATTGCTTGTAGTTTCCACAAAACCCATTCATACTCGCGCTGAATGGATGCTGCGATATCGACTTTCATTTCAGGGGGTAATACTTCCCAAGTGTAAGTTTCGATTTCTAGATGATTGCAAATTTCTTTCTTTTGTAATAGCTCAAATACGGTAACTATGTCATCTTGTGTTGACTGTACTACCTCATAATCGTCAATAAATAATGGCACGTGAAAGTGAGTGCGCCATTCGGAAGCCGTGCTTTCTTCAAGAAAAGATAATGCCGATCCTAAATCTGGATAATGTTGCAGCTTTCCATCTGCGTAACGAGCGATTACTTGATGTAAATATGTAGATTCGGCAAAAGGCTGCAATCTATCTTTTAATAATAGCCTTTCACTTTTATCTTGCGGTATTTTAGCTTTTAATGCTGCGCTAATTTGAATTTTACCTATTTGAATACCTGCTGTTGCAAATCTTTCAAATACAGAAGCTGGATCTTCATATTCAACTGCAAAATGGCAGGTGTCGTAACATACTCGCACGTGTTCTAATAACAGCACCTCGGCTGCTGCTTGAGGAATTCCCAAGGTTTTTGCTAAATATGTTCCACCGATGGGCAACAAGTATTTCTCAAAATATTTTATTACTTCATCGGCGTTTTCAAGTAATGCATCGGGTTCTGGCTCTAAGTTCAAATGTAGAACTTTGTCGGTTGCAGCGCGGATTCTGACCATTTGCGCTACTATTTGCGCTATGTGAATAGTCGCACTGCTGGTTACTTTCGCCTGAGAAAGTTGATTCCCATCGAACCACGGTTTATAAGATAAAGGTACTGTGGAAATGCTACCTTCAATTTCTTCGGGTAATAGTTCGGCAAGAATTTGAGTTAATCGCAATGTATAGTCTAAACGCTGTTGTTTAGACCAATCCGGCGCATAAACTTTGTCTTTTACTATTTGTAAATGGAAGCCTCCATAAGGAAAACCATTCAGTGTAAAAACGTATAAATCGTGTTCATTTAACCACGACTTAAACTCTTCTAAAGTGTTACCTTGCAAAAGTTCTCTAGATGCTGCATCTGCTAAACGCAACCCAATACCGAAAGGTTGATTTGGAGATAGCTTTTTCTTGAGAGATGGAATGTATTGCACTAAATTAGCAAAAACCTGATTCCAATCTTCACCGGGGTGAATATTAGTGCAGTAAGTCAGGTGAAAGTTTTTGTTAGAAAAGATTTTCATTTTTATAACTATTTATCAGATGCTAAACGCAAATTGCAAATAGCAACATTGCGAATAATTACATTTTCGCATTAGATAACAGTGTAATTGCTTGTTGATATGAAGAATTTTTCACTGCATGAACCTCAATTTCTTCTCCAATTCTTCGCAAAAGCGTCAAGGTTAATTCTCCACCCAAATGTTCGCGAAATTCGTTTAGCCCTCTAAACAAACATCTTGGATGTTTTATTTCAGATTCTTCATTAAGTTCGGGAACGTATAGCTCAAATCCTAATGTTTTTAAAGTGTTCAGTATTTGTTGCCATTCTGCATGAGTCAACATTCCTTCTAAATAAGAATAAGTGCTATCTAAAGCCATGCCAATTGCTACCGCTTCACCATGACGCAAGCGGTAATTAGTCAACTGTTCGAGCTTGTGAGCCGCCCAATGTCCAAAATCAAGGGGACGAGAAGAACCCATTTCAAAAGCATCGCCGCTGGTGGCAATATGTTGTAAATGCAACTGAGCGCATCTGTAAATTACCTGCTGCATGATTTCCAAATCACGACGAGCTAGAAGTGCAGCATTATTAGAAATAAACTCGAAAAAGTCCGCATCTTTAATCAGCGCGACTTTCACCGCTTCAGCAATACCCGATCGCCAATCTCGTTCGTCAAGGCTGTTGAGAAAATCAAAATCATTCAAAACAGCGTAAGGTGGTGCAAAGCTTCCTAAAAAGTTCTTTTTACCAAAAGCATTAATACCGTTTTTGACTCCTACCGCAGAATCATTTTGAGCTAAGACAGTGGTAGGAATACGGATGATTCTAATTCCGCGATGGGCTGTAGCTGCCGCGTATCCAACTAAATCGAGAACTGCACCACCACCGATCGCAATTATATAAGAGTGACGACAAATACCAGCAGTATCAACCAACTGATGAATTTCTTCAAGCAATTGGGGGTTATTTTTCGCAGCTTCACCACCAGGAACTACGAAAGGATCGGCAGACAAAGTTAAGATATCAGAATTGAAACGGCAATATTCCCCCAATTCGTCAAGCAACCCATTTCGATGTGACAGCAAACCACCATCGACAACAGCCATCACCTTTTTCGGTTCAGCTTCTCCATCATTTGCAATAATCGAAGCTAAAAGTGAATTATCCAAATCAAAAATACCGTTAGTGAAGTGAACCGGATAGTTAAAAGTCACCTCAACACGTTGCTGAATCGGTTGCAGATTATATTTAGTCTTGCTTTTTACTTCTAATATCATAATTAATAACTAATAATTGGTAATTGGTAATTGGTAATTGGTAATTGGTAATTGGTAATTGGGAATTGGGAAAGGGGAAGAGGGGGGAGACAAAAAGACAAGGAGATAAGCTAATTCCTAATTCCTAACTCTCAATTCCTAACTGTTCGCTGTTCGCTGCTAACTGCTTAAGAAACGTTTCTTTGGACTGAGAACCGCTAATTTTTACTTCGTTATTAATGATAAAAAATGGTACGCTATTAATACCCAAACTCCGAGCCTTATCTGATTCAATAACAATGGCATTGCGGGCATTTTTATCGTTTAATTGCTCTGCTAATTGAGGAGAATCTATTCCGCATAATTTAGCAATTGATATTATACGATCGACATTTCCCAAATTTAAACCTTCTTCAAAGTAAGCTTTATAAATTGCTTCAACAACTTTACTTTTAAGAGGTTTCGGAGTTAATTCGATCAGTCGGTGAGAGAGAGTTGTATTAACAGCCAATCGCACCTTTTCAAAATCCAATATTACGCCAGCAGCTTCACCCATGCGTCTCGTATAATCAAACATCTGCTGTAATTGTTGCAGTGACATTCCCTTTCGCTGCTGCATAAAATTACGGAATTCATATCCTTGATTCGGAACTGAATTATCCAACAAAAAAGGATGCCAGCGAATCTCTACAGCTTCGCATTCATATTCCGAAAGCGCATCAAAAAGGTGCTTTTTCCCAATTCGACACCAAGGACATACGGTATCATGAAATACGTCAATTAGCATAGTTTTTATTTTGAAAGGGATTAGGGAATAAGCAACAGTGAGAATATAATAAATAGATTTTGAGGTTATTTAGGTTTATAGTAAATATCTTTAGCTCTTATTTTAAGGACTAAATTTATTTTCACATCTTGTACCATTCTCCTTAAGCCCACATTACCAGCTTGAAATCAATTTCAAGACCTATATATAAAGCACGTTGAAACGCACTAAAATCCTTATTTAGTCCTTGGTATGTGAGCCTGGGGATTTATTCCAAGGTGGTTGTTGAAAATGGTACAAGATGTCAGTTACTGCTAACTATTACTCATTACCCATTACCTCTTATCTTAATCAAGTAGTAAGCAAAACATTCTCACTACGATTTGTTTTACCTTTATCAAGATATTCTTGTGAAGTAAAACTATTATTAATCAAATAATCGTCTATTGTTTCTTCTTCTTTGTCTTCAGAAGCTAAAGCTTGATTAAAAAAGTTTTGAGTAGATTCAAACTCTTTAATTAATCCGTCTCTATCTTTTTCAGTTACAAGTTTAGCCAAACGGCTGTAAGTTTCGGCAAGAGTAACTATAGCTTCACATCTTTCTTCTGTGGCTAACATAATGTCCGCACATAAATGCGAACTTTGAGCAAATAAACGTTTAAGAATATCAATTTCTTGGCAGTAAGTTGGACTAGCCATTGATAAACTACGCTGAATATCGATATTTTCTTCAGCTAAAAATACGCCCAAACTGAACCTCGCAAAATGACGCATTGCTTGAACAATCGTCATCATCTTATCGTGTTCTTCAGGTGTCGATTCTACCAAGTTGCTGCCTTTAGCCTTGAAAAAATCTAATAACCATTGAAACCTGTCGTCATTTCGTCCCCGACATACCACTATAATCTGTTGTGCAAAGGATTCAACTTTCGGACCAAACATTGGATGTAAACCCATTACAGCCCCTTCGTGGTACTCCAACATTGCCTGTACGGGTTCAACTTTGACACTAGTAATATCGGCGATCGCCGCAGTCGGTTTCAAATATTGAGCGGCACGCTTAATTACTTCAACAGTTTTCTCAATGGGAACTGAAACTAACACTAAGTCAGCATCACTAAGTAACTTTTGTGCAAACGGCCAATCTTGATTTCCGAAAGCGCACACTTGATGCCCGCTTGCCGAAAGTTCGCGAGCAAACCACTGTCCCATCTGCCCGCGTCCCCCGATGATAGTAATTCGTTGAGACTTACCCTTATTTTCTGTTTGAGAAATCATATTTAAATTCTTAGTATTTCATGCGGTAAACGCTATCAAGAGCGTAATAGTTGATTAATGTAGCGGTATTATTAAAGCAATAAATGTCAAACTGCCTTTAATATTATTTATTTCTAAATATCTTTTTCAAAATTATGCCTAAAATTAAAATCCCTATTCCAATAGCATAATTATACTTTAATAGATCGATTAATCTTTAATATGTATATTTGATATATTTTTTGTTAATTGATTTATTTTTAGGAAAAAGAAATCGGGGATTGGTAATTGGTAATGGGGAATAGAAAAATAAAAATGTCTTAATAAACTTGAGTCGCTGCTCTAGCGTAACTGCTCTATTTAAGATAGTTAAAATAATTTGTAACTCCCAACTCCCTATCCCCAATCCAAAATCCAAAATCATCTAACCCCTAACTTCTTTTCTATTGCTGGTAAAATGCCAGGTACCTTGCGATAAATAGCTTTAGTAAAAACAGATTCATAAGCTGTTAATGCTTGTTCAAAAGAATAGCGATCGACAGCAAATTTTCTTGCCTTTTCACCCAGTTTCTTTACTAAAACAGGGTTGCTATATAAACTCATAATTGCAGCAGCTAAATCTTGGGGTGATTCTGGTGCGACAACTACACCACCACCACTTTCTCTAACTGCACGGGCTGCTGTACCGGAAGCAGGAACGGATGCAATAATTGGACTTCCAGAAGCCAACAATAAGGGTATTTTGGAAGGCATATTAAAAGAAATCACGTTGCGTTTTTGGACTACCAAACCCACATTAGCAGCCGCGAGCATTTCTGGTAATTTTTCTCGTGGTTGCAAGGGTAGTAATAAAACATTATCCGCACCACAAGCTAAACAATGTTTTTGCAACCTTTTCAACGCCTTGGATTCTCCAGCAATGACAAAAGCAATTTCAGGAATATGACTTAATGATGCCGCTGTTTCTATTACCGTTTCCAAGCCTTGAGTTAAAGCAATATTTCCCGAATAAAGCGCCACAAATTTGTTCTCTAATTTGTGAATAGCTTTCCATTTTTGAGCTTCTTGTGGCAAAGGGCGAATAAAATTGACATCTACCCAATTAGGAATACAGGCAATTTTTTTTATAGGAACTTTCTTATTAACTAAATTCTTAACAAATCCATCGGCAATGACGCTAATTGTATGAGCTTTTTTATAAGCAAATTTTTCTAAAACTTCCAAAGCACGAATCATGAATTTATTTTTCAATAATCCAGTTCTTATTGCAGCTTCTGGTAAAATATCTTGTACGTTCAATACCACCGGACAATTATAAAACCAGCCTAAAAATGTCGCAGGTAGCGAAACTAATAAAGGTGGAACAGTTAAAAGAATAACATCAGGTCGCCAACCATTCAGAGCTTGGGGCAAACTTGTAAATACAAAGCTTAATTCTAATAGTAAGCGATCGATTAAATTAGGCTTAGATTTAATTCTTAAATAACAGCGTTGAATAGTTACGCCATTTTTCTCTTCCGTGACATACCACTTACCCCGATACTCTTCGTAAATCTCGCGCTGTGGATAATTCGGCATACCAGTAATCACCCGCACCTGATGCCCTTTTTTAGCCAATCCCTCAGCAAGCTCAGTCATTAAAGGTGCAATTCCGATAGGTTCGGGATGATAATTATAAGAATAAATTAGAATTTGCATTTACATCGACTTTTTATAAGTTAATAGGGAATGGGGCATAAGGCATTGGAAGCTTTGAATTTTTAACTCTTAATTCTTAACTCCTTATCCCCTCACCCATCATGTGTATCCTAAGTGACTGCGAATAATCTCGCCAGCAGCATGGATATTAGTAGTAAAAACAACACTGCTAAGCCATAAGTAAAGCCTGCAAAACTACAGCTAAGAGTTGCATCTAATACTATAAGTGATAAAATCCCCGAACGCACTGCCATACGTATATTTTCGGCATTTGGCTGACCTGCGGCTTTTACAAAAGGAACTAGCACGCGCCAGCTAAGTAAAATCACGAATGGTAATACAGCCAAAAAGTAAGATTTATTTAACCAGCCTAATCCTAATAGTCCAGCAATAACCGTACCCATTAGCATCAATGCTACAACACCTGTAGTGCGTTTTCCACCATGTACTTCACCTTGGCTAATAGCTGTAATCGCGGCAATATAAATAATCGGAATTAAAGCCAAATACCAGTTTTCTCTCAGCACTGGCAACAAAATACTTACACCTAGTAGTAAGTTACCACCGCGACAAATCCCCATATTTAAAGGACCGAAAAACGTGTGATGTTTTCCATAAGCGTCATAAAGCAAAGCCGCAGCGGCCACACCAGAGGCAATACAAAAACTTAACCAAGAAACTTGAGCCGCAGCAAGTATACCAGTAATTAGAAATACGCTACCTAAAAAAGTTGCTCCCCACAGAGAAGCTCTACCGTTAGGAATAGGTCTTTCCGGTCTTTCTTTAGCATCTAATTCCGCATCAAAAACATCATTAAATACAACACCACCACCGTATAAACCAGTAGTAGCCAAGAGTAACCATGCAACAGGTGCCGGATTATCTAAAACTGCAAAACCAGAAACCGCAATACCTGCCAGTACATCCGCCCAAGCAGTGACAATATTTGCAGGTCGCGTTAACTGTATATACGCCCAGAGGCGGTTGGTGTTTAAAGTTGCCGTGTTCATGATTTAAAGAGAGAGGGGGAGATGGGGAAGAGGGGACAAGGAGATGGGGAGAGGGGGTAGAAATTGTTCGCTTTAACTTTTAACCTATCCCCTATGCCCAACTCTTACTCGATTAGTGCGTATTCGGTTTTAGACTCTTCAACAACTGGCTTTTGTCCGCGCAGTACGGAGTTGCCGCTGAATAATTCGCGCTGATCGATTGGAGATGAATTTAACCAGTCAGATTCCTGTATTTGACCGCTTTGGCTGTATGCTGCAAGGGCGTTTTCGTAACAGGTGGCTCGCACATGAGCTTGCTGAATGCCTCTCTCTAGCATCAATTGAGCGGTTTTTGGTACTGCTAAAGGATCGCTTACTCCCCAATCGGCGCTACTGTCTACAATGATTCTTTCGCAACCGTATTGACGTACAACTTCCACCATCCGAGCGTTACCCATTTTGGTGTTGGGATAAATTGTAAACGCTGCCCAGAAACCTCTATCCAATACATCTTTGACGGTTTCTTCATTGTTATGATCCATTACCACCTTGGATGGTTCCAAACCATGTTCGATACATACCTCCATGCTGCGAATGGTACCCGCTTTTTTATCGCGGTGCGGTGTATGAATCATTACCAGCATATCTAATTCTTTCGCTAACTCTAACTGCAAGCGAAAGTACTTATCTTCCGCCGGTGTCATATCGTCGTAACCAATTTCACCGATCGCAACTACACCTTCTTTACAAGCATACAAAGGTAATAATTCCATTACCTGTTCCGCCAAAGGTTCGTTATTAGCTTCCTTCGAGTTCAAGCCAATAGTGCAGTAATGCTTGATGCCAAACTGCGACGCTCTAAAGCGTTCCCAGCCCACCAAACTGCTGTAATAATCTTGAAAAGAACCAATATTAGTCCGTGGTTGTCCCATCCAAAAAGAAGGTTCAATCACCGCAACAATACCCGCATCACGCATTTTTTCGTAATCATCGGTAGTGCGGGAACTCATGTGAATATGTGGATCTATGTACATAATAATAATTTTGGATTTTAGATTTTAGATTTTAGATTTTAGATTTTGGGAATAGGGCATTGGTAATTGGTAATTGGTAATTGGTAAGAGTTAGGAATTAAAAATTAGGAGTTAGAAATTATAGGATTTTCTTCCCCCTCTACCCCCTCTCATCGAACATTTTTCCAAGTCAGTCTTCCTACTTGAATATCGTTTTGCAATTCTGGATATCGAGCTAAAATATCTTGTGTTTGGGGTAAGGGACAGTCGGCACAAGCTAAAGCTGCTGCGGTTCTTTCAAGTAGTTTCTTTTGTCCTTTACCGTTTGAATAGCTTTTATTTTGAGATTCGGTTAAAACGCGCTCTAAATCGGCTAACATTTCACTGTTGGCGAATTTTCCGACGCATCGCCATAATTCGGGTGATACGTCGCGCCCAGCAGCCCATCTTTCGTGAGCGTAATCAACCAGCATTCTGGCTAGCTCTGGATTTGCTCGTTCGTCGATTCCTTGAATTAAATGTAAGGGACTACCGAGAAACAAAGCTTTTAAAACCATTTGATTCCAAGCCAGATTGTCTAAATACTTTGCTGGATAAGGATTATTTAAAGCAACGGCATTAAAGACTGCTGTCATATTGCTGCGGATACCTTCCGCCGCGCGATAGCAGAATCTTTCTGGAGAAGGAAGCAGCGGTAATGCTTGATATAGTGCTACTAATTCCCTTACGTCGGCAGCGGCGAATACTTGGTTTAATATCTGTAAATATTTATCTGTATAATTTGATGGTAAACTCAATACCAGTAATGTTCGAGCCGATTGGTCTATAGTCCAATTAGCTGGATACCAGTTATTGCAAACATTTGAGGCTGATTCTAATTCTTCTACCGTGGGCTGTATTTCGTTTTTATCTGTATAACGAGGTACTGCACTAAAGGCAGTAAAGAATAGAAAAGGTGCGGCACCTTCGCCGATCTGCTGTCGCTTTTGATCTAACCAATTGAGAGCTTCAGTATTGACTTGTCGTGATACCCAGCGGTAAAGTAAATCTTCAGCAGTAATATTTTGTGTTTCTATATAACTTATAGCAAGTGACATTTTGTTATATCTTTCTTCGTTTATATATAGTTGCTTCTTAGTAGTTCTTGCATAGTCCTTTCTACAAAACTTTGAATAGGACTGATGTTGATGTTGTATGTTGACTGAGTTTTAGCCAATATTACCAAGATTGCGATCGCTAAGCCATGCGAAAGCTTATTGCACTAGGTTCTTGCTCCAAGACTTAAAACATTTAGTTACTCTTTACAATTAAATACGTAAGTTTAACTAGTAAAGTCTGTGTATTGCTTGTAACGATATTTTATCCTTGTCAAAGAACTATTGTGTGAAGATTGTAAAAATATTTGCTATTGAATTAAGTAGTAATATTTTTACTATTCTCTTGATAAGTTTTATGACGATGTACTGAAAGCGGAACCTTTTATTTGAGCGTTCCCAGCCAAAGACTGGGAACCAGAATTAAACGAGAATCAATAAGGCAAAATCTTAATTAAGCAGATTGCTTATTCTTCTTCAACTTAGTTGCAGCAGCACCAAGGGCAAATACACCTAAACCTAAGATTGTTGCAGGCTCGGGTACTTTCTTGGTATCGTCATGACGGTTAACATTTAATACCTGAACGCGACCAGTGAAAAAGTCACCTACATAAACTTTGTCATCGTTGTAGCTTAAGCCACCACTCCAGTTAAACTTACCTGGCTCCAAGTCGTCAGGGTTAGTAGAAAAAGGTAGTTCTCCAGGTGCGGGAGGTCCGGGATTTTCTACAGGTCCGCCGAATACGTCTAATAAATTACCGTCTTTGTCAAATACTTGAAGGCGGCTGTTTTGAGAATCTGCAACGTAGATATTGTCTTGTGCGTCCACGTCGATACCGATTGGCTCATTAAATTGTCCGGGTTCGGTTCCTTCAGTACCAAAGGCATAAAGGAAGTTCTCTTCCGAATCAAGTACCTGAATTCGGTTGTTAAACTGGTCGTTAATGTAAATATTGCCAGTAGTTTCAGATATAGCTAAACCAGCAGGGCCATCAAACTGTCCGGGTTCGGTACCCAAGCTGCCATAGGTTTTAACTAATTCGCCATCTCTACCATAAACCTTTATTTCATCAGCACTGAAATCGGTTACGTGTAAATTACCTTGACCGTCAAAATCGATACCACCGGGACCAAAGAACAAATCGCCAGGACCTTGACCGCTGAATGAACCAAAGGAAGTCACAAAATCGCCGGTATTAGGGTCGTATACGTCGATTTCGCTGTTGAAAACGTCAGCTACGTATAAGTTGCCGCTAATAGAATCGAATTTCAAATCTCCAGGTTCGTCTATACCTGCTCCTTTGCCCTGAACGCCAGTTCCGATAGCTCGAAGATAAGTACCGTCGGGACTAAATACGTCAACTCTGTTACCAACATTAGGAAGAAAACCATTTTCCCCTTGTGTTGGGTCAAAACCGCGACCGTTACTTACATAGATATTACCGTCAGCATTGCTCTTTGCAACACCTTGGGGAACGAAAAGTTCTCCCGGTCCGAATCCCGGCGAACCAATTTGGCTATCGTATGTAAGGTTTATTGCTTTAGCTTCGGCAGTAGCTGCCAAAACCATAAATCCCGCACTCGCAAGCGCTAGTGATACATTTTTGACAAGTTTCATCGTTGAAATTCCTGATAGGGCTAGTTATACTTTTGATTAGGTATTGTGTCCAGGTCTTGTCCTGGAACTCTTACAGTAAGTTGCTGCTCATTTCCTAAAACAGCAATTTACTGCTTCTTTTTACTTAGTAATTTCTAAGTATTTAATTATCAAGTACCAGCTATTGATAATTGATAACTGATAACTGTTAAAGAACTTCAACCTTGTCCAAAATTTCTTCTAGCTTCTCTTCTTGACGCTTGCGCTTGCCATATTTAGAAGCCGCACCAGCCGCAGCAACTCCTAATAAACCAATTATGGAAGCAGGCTCGGGGACTTTTGTAGGTTTTTCACCACTTTTACCTAAATCAATTCGGACTAATTGTCCCTGCTCTGCTAGACGAGCGCGGTTTGCAGTATACAAAGAACCATCGCGATAAGTTAAACCGGAAGCAGCTTCTAAACCGTTACCGTTCCAGATTGTTTCGCGAGTTCCGTCAGCAGCAACTTTGATAATTGAACTGCTGATATCGCCGATTACTTCACCACCTTGAAGAATGTTCTTCCATTCGGAGGTGTTCATGTGTTGCAGTACGTACAAGGAGCCTTCTTCGTCGTATGCGGTACCAGTTAACTGAGTGAAGCCGTCACCACCGTTGGTAATTGTTTCCTCAATATTCAGATCGCTATCAACTGAATAAAGACGCGCTCTACCTTCTGGATAGGGGAAGTAAGAGTATTCAGAAACTGTGAAATCACCATCGGGAGATTGAGTAATTCCTGTAGGTACTGATTGGAATGTGATCGGAAAATCTTGACTTGCTTCTTCTCCTTCTGCTCCTGGAGGTGGGCCGCTTGGTGCTTCGCCACCTTGACCGTTGATTGCTGGTAATCCGGGTGCATCAGATGGTTGTTCTCCATCTGGAATTTCACCAGGTGGTTCAAAGCTGGGGAATTCCAGTTCGCTTTGATCGACAGGTAGGATAGGGAACGCTGCTACTTTTTCAATGCCGCCTCGATCGAGTGGTGTTTTCCAAATTACGTTCGCACCACCATCAACTACGAAAGCAGTGTTGTCCTTAATCGTCATCGCATAAGGATTGGTGATGATATCGCTACCATCGGGATTGTTATCTACTTCGTACTGAGCAAAGTCAGCAACTTCTCTTCCTAACGCACCATTTGCTAGGTCTACTTGATATAACTTTCCGAGGGTAGGAGATTGCAAGATAGGTCCGCTAGTAGAAGGATCTCCCGCATAACCCATCAATAGATATGCGTTCCCTTGACTATCAAATTTGAAGTCTGCTGGGCCTGCTGCTTGTTCTCCAAAGGGAGTTAAAGCTAAAGAAGCCAAATCTGGAATAACTGTTTGGGTGCTACCGTCGGTACCGATTTTAAGTAAGGAACCAGTATCACCCGCACATAAAGGGATAAATTGCGAGCTTGGAGATGGAACGCATCTTCCATCTTCTCCAGTTCCACCTTTTCCGCTGGTTGTTAGATAAATATTTCCCTCGGTATCAAAGTCGAAGTTACGAGGGTTATCTAATCCGTCAGCTAATACTGATAAGGAGGCTGCTTGTGCTGCTGCCGTTCCAAACATGGAGGCAATACTTACTGTGAAAAGCGTTAAAGCAATTGACTTGAATTTCATAATTTGTGAAATTGATTAGTAGTTTATGGAATAAATGCGGTTCTTTAAAGAACAGCCCCGATTGTTGGGATATAAATATCAAGCAGATTGTTGGCTTGAAACTTTTTTCCGTTCGTATAACTTGCGTTATTGACAATCCATAACGCGCCACTAGATATCAAGAACGGGGAATATTTTTAGGATTATCAACTCTGATAACCTGTCCGATTCCCGGACAACCGCCTCTATTGATGATATAAAAAGCACCATCGTGACCTATTGTTAAAGCAGAAGGCATTTCTAATCCATTACCCTCGATGAGCGTTGTCCGTTCGCCTTTAGGAGAAATTTTAATCAAGGCTCCATCTGGTTTTCCTTTCCAGCCAGACTGATTCATATGTTGTAAAACATACAAATTACCCTCAGCATCAAAGGTCATATCTATTAATTGCGTAAATCCATCGGCGAAAACTTCTAACTCGCCGTTCGCACTAATTCTATAGATTTTTGCTTCACCTTCAGGGAAAGGAAAGCCACTAAATTCGCAAACGTAATAAGCACCATCCGCGCCTTTAACAACATCCGTAGGTACCGATTGAATCGACATTTGGGATGGTGGTGCTTGATGATAAGCTCCGGGCGCTGGTACGTGCCCTCGGTCGAAGTTTTGCGATTTAGCACCAGGTAATATTGGATTAGTTAATATCCGTTCGGGAATCGCAGCAATTAAGTTCAAATTGCTGCCGTCAGTATTTACGCTGAAGAGACTGTTCGCGCCCGCATCAACCACTACCAATTTATGCTCATCTACGTATAAAGACAAGGGGTTGCTGGCAACTTCATTATCCTTTAATACAATCTTATTAATTACTTCACAATTAATGATATCTGCTACACTTGACCAGGTATTATTACTCTCATTGAATGTAATAATTGTTCCCAAACTGGTATCGCCAAGAGATTCGCGAAAAGCTGGATTAGCTGCATAACCTAATAGAACATAAGCTGTTCCATTTGCATCAAACTTGATATCGTGAGGACCGGCAGCACCCGAACCATCGGGGAATGCCACGGAAGGCAATCCGGTCAAAATACGTTGAACTATGCCATTTTCAATTTTGCAAATAGCACCACTAAAACCGTAGTGTAAATCGCCTTGACCGCTAGGAGAAGGAATGATAGATCCATCTCCACCAATTCCGGCTTCTGTGACATACAGACTACCGTCGGGAGCAAATGTTAACCCCTTTGGATTATTAAGACCTTCGGCGAGTATTGTAAAAGTTGTATTTGTGAGTAGCTTTGCTGTCATTTATAAAAAAATAAGTTATTTGTGCTTAAGATTATTCGGGACTAACGCAATAGCAGCTAAAAGCTAGTATTTTATCTGGTTCAAATTACCCTAACCTCCCTTACGTAAGGGAGGTTATACGGGTAAAATCCCGATCGCCTATAAAATTAGTAGAAAGCACCCCGATCAAAATATTATTCAAATTAAGAACGTTCAAAATCCAAATTTGTTAGATGTTGGATTAATCTAAGAATGGTATTCTCAAATATTTTCAAAGACTTTAAAGCTTTTAATTTTCGATTTTTTCAATACGGAAACTCTTAAAAAAGATTCCAATCCAAAATCTAAAATCCTATTGCGGAATATAGCTCATCCCTCTGTTAAAGCTTTCCATATTGCCAGCTTTGCTTTCGAGCATCCGCTTAATGTTCATACTTTCAGCACCTAAATCTTCAATTTGCAATTTGCCGTGAACCTCAGATTTATCAGCTTTCCAAAAACTAATTCTATGCATAATAAAACCTGGAGCTTCGGGATCTGCAAATGCATAAGAAGCTGGTATTAACAGCATAGGAGTCCGCTGATAATATTCATGTTCTGGATAGTAAAACTCTTGTTCAAGCAAATAATATTTACTCAAACTATGTAGCTGGATGCTCGCTTTGACTTTCTGATTATATTCATCTCTAAACTCACCCTCAGAGGCAGTAATCTCACCATCGGGTTTGAGCAAATGCGCCCATTCATCCATATTCCGCAAGTCTTGTAAAAATTCGATACCCATTTCAATTGGCGCATCGACGTATATAGTGTCAGTATCTACAAAGTGCTTCCCTTTTGCTGCACTAGTAAAACCTTCTTTACGTTCGAGATTTGCTTTCAAAGAACGACATTCAGAAGTATGTACCGTATGAATGCCTTGCATAATCATTCCAGTTTGCCGCTTGGGATCGACAAAACTTAACCAATGAAAATATACGCCTTTTTCGTCGGTTCCCGGTTCAATATAATCGGTAGGGAAAAGTAATACGGGGTAAACTTGGTAATATTTTTGATATTCCAACCCACAGTGCCATTCTATGCCGTAAAACTTCGGATTTTCTAGTTTTTTGACGTGATAGTAAAGGTCTTCATGATAGCCGGAGGCTGTTCCTCTGTAGGTATCCTCGTCAATCTTTTCTTTCATTCGGCTAAACAGCGTCCATTCATCCAAATTCTTTAAACTACAAAGATAGTTAAAGGCTGTTTTTGGTGAAGTTGCAATATAAGCTGATGTCGCAAACGTATTTTTTTCCATTGTCACCCCTTTTCAATTATCAATTAACAATTACCAATTATCTGTAACTCAGTTTTTACCGTTTTTAGATCCAGATGTTGCTAAAACCTTTTTAAGATTTTTAGCGTTAGCAATTCTTTCTTCTGCTAATTGTTTAGAAGCATCATCTGTGGTAATTTGTTGCTTCTCGGCTCGGTCAAAGATTTCAAGTAAAGTATTGTAGATATTTCTTACTTGCTTAAAGGCTTTCTCTTCGTTATAACCAATCATTTCGTTATAAACGTTGATTAATCCTCCGGCATTAATTACATAATCAGGAGCATATAGAATGGATTTTTCTACAAGCTTCATTCCGTCTGGTTTCTCTTCACCTAGCTGATTGTTAGCAGCACCAGCAATTACACTCGCTTTTATTTGAGGAATTGTCTCGCTATTAAGAATTCCACCTAAAGCACAAGGAGAAAATACATCAACATCAAGACCGTAAATTTCTGAAGGTTCTATTACCGTAGCACCAAATAAACGCTCGATCTCTTCTGTTCTTTCTTCATTAATATCGGTAACAAAAAGCTTTGCACCGTTTTCATGTAAATGACGGCAAAGGTTTGTACCAACATTTCCCAGCCCTTGAACTGCTACTTTTAGTCCTTTTAAATCGGAAGTTTTTAAGCGAAACTCCACAGCCGCTTTTAAACCTAAAAATACTCCCCATCCAGTTACAGGTGCGGGACCACCGGACTTTTCTTCAACACCTACAACATGATTAGTTTCTCGACTAATTTTTCTGACATCTTCCGGGGTCATGTTGACATCTTGACCCGTGATAAAACGTCCGTTCAGGCTGTTGACAAAACGCCCGTAAGCATATAGAAGTTCGTCTGTTTTATGTTTAGGATTACCAATAATTACCGCTTTACCTCCACCAACCGGAATGTTAGCGCAAGCAGCTTTATAAGTCATACCACGACTCAAACGTAAAGCATCTTTTAACGCAGCTTCTTCCGAGACATAAGGCAACATTCTTGTTGCTCCCATCGCAGGTCCCAAACTTGTATCGTGAATAGCAATTATTGCTTTGATATCTGGGTCTTTACCATTACAAAACAATACTTGTTCGTGACCCATTTCTGTCACATTATCAAAAAGATTCAATATACCTGCTCCTACTAGATGAAAAATTAAATAAATACAATAAAGGTGGTTAGTGGTTAGTTGTTAATGGTTAGTGGTTAACAAGTAATCACCAGGGAGCAAGATGCTCCCACTACAGCAAAACTCTTAACAGACTACAACTAACAAGACTTAAATATTCGGAAATGACGCTTGTACTTTTGGTTTCTGTTCGGAAGTTGATTTAACTCCTTGAGAAGCCAGACCTTTATTACGTCCTTTAGAAGGAGCAGGGTCTATCTGGATCGATCAGAACATCGATTATTACTGGACCATTTGCGGCGATCGCCTTTTCTAATGCTGCTGTAATTTCAGATTCTTTAGTAACGCGAATACCTTCGGCTCCCATTCCCCGAGCGACCATTTGAAAATCTGTCTCGGGCATGATTGCATCTGCGCCGGTCATGCCTAACATTTTCATGCCTTGATGGCACATATTGTAGCGAGCATCGTTGAGGACAATCCAAATTGCCGGAATCTGATATTTTACTGCGGTGCTGATTTCGTTATTCATCAACATCGCTCCGTCTCCCACAATGGCTACGGCTTTTCCATTTCTAGCGCTCGCGGCACCAACAACACCAGTGACAGCGTGTCCCATCGCGCCGACTCCAGTACTAACTCGATAGCGATTAGCTTGGTTAAATTGCAAAAGATTTGTTGACCAAGTGAACGAGTTGCCGCATTCAGCCATAACAACCGCATCGCTACCGTCAACAATTATATGCTGAATCGCTTCCATTAAAGCTTCTGGTCTAATGGGTGATTCTTGTCCGGGTTCTACCGTGGAACGTTCCGGCTTGGGTAATGATGAAGGTTGAGATGCTTTAATTTGTGACTGTGAATTTTCGTCAGCTTCTAAAACACTTAGCAATTGCAAAACAAAGGCTTTAATATCAGACTGAATTCCCAAAGTCTCAGCATGAGGATAAGCGACTCCTGGAACATTAGGATCTATATCGACATGGATGAAACCTCTTGAAGGAACCATATCCTGATTCCAAAATGAAGTCGGTTCGCTCAAACGACTTCCCAATACTAAAGTGCGGATAGGAGCCTGTTCTTGCATATATGTCATCGCTGAGCCGTGCCCGCCTAAACCAGTTACCCCAATAAACTGAGGATGGTTTTCTGGGAAAATTCCTTTACCCCGAGGAGAACACATTACTGCTGCTCCAGTTTTTTCGGCAAGCTGACGAATTTCCGCAGCCGCGCCACGGGCACCAAATCCCAACCAAATGGCAAATGTACCTTCAGAAAGTAACTTAACTGCATTCGCAACAACTTCCGAACTCGATGTTACTAAAGAACAGCTAATGCCTTGCTCTGGCAATAGAGTCTCATCCATACTCATATTTTGTACCGCTGTAGGTATGGTTATATGAGCAACATACCCTCCGGGCTGGGAAAGTCCCAAAGCAAGTTTACGAAATATTTGCGGCAATTGAGCGGGAGATTCCACTGTGCTAGCATAATTAAACACCGTACCCGTGGTGAAAATACCACTACTTGGTAAAGTGTCGGTACTGGTTTCCTGAATTGCCCACCGTCCCCGTTGCGCTGCTGAGGTGCAAGCTGACAGCAAAATCACTTTTGCACCTTCGCCACGCGCAGCAAATAATCCGGTTAAAGCATTCGTTATACCAGGTCCTGCTGTGGTAAACACCACAGTGGGATTACCGCTAGCAAAATAACCTTCCGTAGCAGCAAACGCCGCTCCAGCCTCATGGCGGAAATTCAATACATCAACATCGCTATTGGATAAAGCGCCCCAAAGTGATGCCATCGCACCTCCGGAAACTCCGTAGGCCGATTTTATTCCTAACTTTTCACACATTTGAGCTAATGCATCAGCAACAGCCATATTCTCGTTGCTGTCTTCAGTAGACTCGCTTACTATCGCTTGTGCATAACTTTGCTTAAGAGCTTCTTGCTGTTCTACGCTCGTAGAAGAAGCTCTTTTAGTAACATTTTGAACCATTATTTAATATACGCTCCCTGAACTAGGGTTGGGTGTACCTAACTATTTAATATTCACAGCTTTTCGGATGCGCTTTCAATGACACTCGAAACTTATGGCTATGCTTCCTTACTGTTTCCTTATAACTTCACACCCAGCCTTACAAACACCGGGAATGGTTAATTACCACTTTTGCCGTCAGTAGAAAAATTTAACTATAGAAGCAAAACAACCAGGACTCTGTGTTTATAAAAACAAGCCTACATAAATGTTGCATATTACTGCAATGAAAAATCTTTTGATCGCATTGCCTATTTTTTTGCTTTTCTTTACATTTAAAATCAATCTAATAAGCAAAGTTAGTAAATAAATATACTAAAAAATATTTATTTACACTCAATTAGTTAGGCTGGGAAGTCTATTGTTTATTAGGTTATCCGGTTTTTAACGGATATATTGTCTAATAAATAAATTATTTATACGTTTTTTATTTAAGTCTATACACTGAGATAATTAGGTTGGATTGCAATACTGAACAATGCCTAAAATCATCAAACTCAATCTACAATCAAAATAATTAATAATAAATACTAAAATACACCTAAAGATAGATGCAGACATATATCAAGTGATTTTTTGTCCTTTGCAAGTATGTCTTGTGGGAGATGTAGCAAAGTTAAAATTTATAGTTAAATTTTTAAAGAATAATGAGAAAATTAATTAAGCAAAATAAATTAGATTTAGCTGTAATTTGTTTTTATTAAGCAGTAATTCTTTCTCGATTATCCCAATTAAGCAGTAAAATCAACTATATATTTCCAAAAGTATAATTTTTTATACAAAGTAAATCTTCCGTAAAAATATTTGTATCTAAGTAGCTTTCAAGCATGAAGAACTAATTACAATTATTTATGCTTTAAGGTATATAGAGTAGTGAAGTAATGCATTTTTTTGATGATAGCTACTTTTATCTCTATCTAAAGCCTTTTTTGATTCGATCCAGGTTTTAAATCTTTAATCGGGTTATATAGCAATAATATGCTGCATAATTAGATAAGCATGATTCATAAACTTTTTGACATTACACAGAACAAGCTTGTTTATACAAAAAAGTTTTTTATGAGTTAAGTGTTTAAGTTGTTAATGATACATCAATTGATTCAAACTCAACTTTATAAAGCAATTGTGAAATTTTTTGTAAAGTTATATGAATTATTTACGTTTTTTGATAAGTTATTTTAAGCAAAGGTATACGGCGGGTTTATAGCAAAGTGACTTTTCTGCTTTTAACAGTAAGTAAAAATGCTTATCGAAGTTAGAAGCGATTATTAGCGGTAACTTGGAACTTTTTACAACCGGGCGTTGCAATCTTGCTTGAACCTCTCAATGATTAAACCAGCATAGCGGAGCATATACTTTCTTATGATTATTGAACCCAACTCTAAAATCAGATTGGAGCTGCAAGAAGAGTTTAAATTAGCTCAAATACTAATTAATCATTCTAAAGATGCTGTATTTTGCGTAGAAGAAAATGGTCAGTTTCTCTACGTCAATAACGCAACTTGCTCGCTTGTTGGGTATTCCCGATACGAAATACTTGGGATGAAGTTACGAGAAGTCGATGCTAATTGGGAATGGGAAAAATGGTTGCAGCAATGGGAATTACTTAAGCAACAAGGTTCGATAAGCTTTGAGACTTGCTATCGAGATAAGGTAGGTAAGGTGTTTCCCGTTGACATCACTCTTATTCTGGAAGAATTAGGAAGTAAACAAGTATGTTGCGTGTATGCTTGCAAAGATAATCGTGAGTCGCAAAACTGCGCTTCGCAATCGGATGTAGTAGAGTCTCCAAACATCAGAGATGGTTTGGAACAAGAAATTGTTGAATATCAGAAAACAGGTGATGATTTAAAGAATTCTCTTTCTTTGCTAAGTTCAACTTTAGAATCTACAGCTAATGGCATACTTGCAATCAACTTTGATGGAGAGATACTTTATTACAATCAGAAATTTATAGATTTGTGGAATCTGCCACCGGAAGTAAGTATATCAAGGAACTGTAGTAAAGCAAAAGATTTTTTTGAGAGTCAAATTGAAGATGTAGAGGTGTTTCGTTCGCATATTTGGGAATTACCTACCAAGTCTGATTCAGAAACCTACAATTTGTTAAAGTTAAAAGATGGAAGAATATTCGCACACTACTCAGAGCCTTATAGACTCAATGGCAATATTATTGGTAGAGTGTGGAGTATCTGGGATATTACAGAATCAAGGCGAACGGAGGAAGCATTAAAGCGGAATGAAGCGAGATTCCGTACTTTAGCCCAAAATACGGAAGCTGGGATTATTTTAGTTCATAATAACTATGTTTGTTATGCCAATAGAGCAGCAGAGATGCTAACCGGCTATTCAATAAAAGAATTAACTCACAACAATTTCAAATTTGAACAATTAGTTCAAGTAAGACAACACAGACAAGTACGCAAGCAAGATGGAGCTACTACTTGCCAGTACCAAGAAATGCAGATTCGCACAAAACAAGGTTTGTCTCGCTGGTTAGCTTGTACCTTAGAGCGACTCGATGGAGTGCTTGACTTTGCGGGGAAAGAAGTGGAGATGATTACAGCAATTGATATTACCGACTATAAGCAAGCCGAATCGGAAACTCCGTCAAGCATTAGAACAAGCAAAAAGGTTAAGCGAACTCAGAAAGCGCTTTGTTTCAATGCTTTGTCATCAATTTCGTACTCCACTCAATGTTGTTTCTTTCTCATCTGACTTACTCAGACGCAATATTCATCAATGGAGTGAAGAGAAAAATCACTCTTATCTTGACTTAATTCAAGATGCTGTAGAGCAAATAAGCGAACTACTTGATGAAATTTTGTTATTTGGTAAAGCTGAAGCAGATACATTAAAGTGCGAACCAAGACAACTCGATCTCAAGCAATTTTGCCAAGATATTATAGCACAGATTTATTTGGCAGGAGGCAAGCAAAAAACAATTAACTTCCGAAGCGAAGGTGAATGTTCGACTCGAAGTGTAGATCCTAAATTATTGCATCATATTTTGACTAATTTACTTTCTAATGCCGTTAAATATTCCATAGGTAGTAATGCTGTAGCTTTAGAGCTTATCTGTGGAGAAGATGATGTGACTTTCAAAATCAAAGATAAAGGTATTGGGATTCCAGCAGTAGATCAAATTCAGATATTTGAGCCATTTTATCGAGGCAGTAATATTGACAGTATACCTGGTACCGGACTGGGTTTATCCATCGTAAAAACTCTCGCAGATTTACATGGATGTAAAATTTCGCTGTCAAGTGAAGTTGGTGTAGGAACGATTTTTACCTTAAAAGTCCCATCTTGAAAAAAACCGAATTTTAAGACTGACCAATATTTATTTATTTTTAAATTAGCGATCAATTATATAGCTAAGAAAAATTTTACATCCTTGTTAGCTCGGCATAAATTCCCAAACTTAATCTTTATCGCAATAAATCATGATCAACGCAGTCTCTAAAAAAATATTGGTAATCGAAGATGATGCTCGTACTCGTAATATGTATTTAGATGGACTTGAAAGTGAAGGCTTTGAGATGATAAGTGCGTCGAATGGTACTGCGGGTATTCAACAAGCTGTCGCTAATTTACCCGATTTAGTCATTTGTGATATCTTAATGCCCGATCTTGATGGGTTCACGGTTTTAAGAAAATTGCGTCAAAATCCCCTTACAGCAGTAATTCCATTTATTTTTCTTACTGGCAGGGGTTTCTCAAGAAGATTTCCGCAAAGGAATGGAGTCTGGTGCTGATGACTATATAACTAAACCCGCTACAGTCGAACAATTATTAAAGGCGATCGCCACTCGATTGGAGAAAAAGCAGGCTTTCCTTCGTTATTGTTATGCTAACTACGATGGTATCTCACCATCAAGGTTAGATGGATCTGTCGCATCAAACGAAGAGAAGTCGATTTTTCCTATTGTCCCTCAGTTGAAAGAAGTTTTTGATTTTATCGAAGCTAACTATCAAAAGGGAATCACATTGAGCGATGTAGCTCAAGCAGTTGGTTATTCGGCAGCTTACTTAACTAATAGAGTTGCGAAAATAACTGGAGAAACAGTTAACAGTTGGATTGTCAAGCGTCGTATGGCTGCTGCGCGTTATCTACTCAGGAATACCAGTCAAAACATTGAAGAAATCGCTACTAACGTAGGCTATCAAAATGCCTGTCATTTTTCCCGGCAATTTCGCCAACATCATGACATTCCTCCTCAAGCTTGGAGAAAAAAGCATCAAATGATGGAACGTTATCCAGTGGAAGTTTAACTAAATTTAACGATTAGCAACGTGATTCGTAAAAACTACTCTATTGAGAAAGCGAATATAAAATAGAAAAAGCCTAAGTGCGATCGCGCTCGTTTTTTGAATTTGGAGAATGGTGTAGTAGTCGATTTCATTAAAATTGACAGGTTCGTTTTTGCGGGAAACGTCGGTAAACGTAGCACTGCTACGTCTCTACAAACCATAGGTATTAATGAAATCTACTAGAGTATTGCATTTCATTTGTTCTGACAGGTTGTAGAGACGTTATACATAACGTCTCCCAAGGTTTACCGAGAAAACGAATCAGTCAAAATTTATGAAATCTACTAGTAGTCCTTTGCATAAATTCTGAGGGGTACGTTTTCGACCTAACGTCGGGAGACGTAGCACTGCTACGTCTCTACAACCCATTAAAACAAATGAAAAGGACTACTAGTAGTCCTTCGCCACGATAATTCTGCGGGGTTATGAACGGATTAAAAAAAACCGCAGAGTACCCAGAGTACCCAGAGGATTAATTCGAGTATGAATAATTTTGAGGGTTAACACATTCGTAGTGGGAGCGTCTCGCTCCCTCGTGACAACCAGCGAGCAAGATGCATATCCTTGCGGACACACTATGCCCTTCGGGCAAGCTTCGCTAACCTTAACGCACTACTTCCAATCCCTTATAAATTATGCTTCGCAGTAACGCTTGCGGGACTGATTATTCGGAATTCGGAGGGGCTAAAGCCGCCACGTAGAACCTCTCATAATACGCTTTGGTGGAGTAAGGAACATATATAAGCGAATAATTGATGCGTGAAATCTTGTAAATGCAGAATGAAAATTTTTAGGGGATTACAGCGACTTTTCAAGTCCCCAACGAGTTGATAAATAAAGTTTTTTTAATCCCGCTTCGATTAAACATAATTACACTTGCGTGTATTTCAAGATACGCAAGTATAATTATTGGTTACTTAATCAAAACTTTATAAATGAGCGACTAGTTTAAAGTAAATTTGATTATTTTGTTTCGATAAAAGATATATGTTATACGTAAATATAGAAAATATTAATTAAAAATTATGTCATAACAAACAAGGCAAAATTGAAATGCTCGCATTCTATCTAAATTGGCTATATTAAAGCTTATTTAATGATTTGTGTTTATTTTTCAAGAACAAAAATTACAAGCCTTGTTCTTAACTTATTAAAGGGGTGATGCTTTTATATTAAAACATATTTTTGTTAGCGTAGCGTGCGCTAGCTTTTTCAAGTACTCAATTTACTTTCTTTCTCTTCTCTTAACTTACGGATTTTTAATAGATACAGTAATAGACTCAAATAATTTATGAGCTAGCTTCATATATATTAAGCTGAGATAATGTTTTAAGTTTAAAATAAACATTTTTAGCTTAATAGTATTCATATGTATAAAAATCCTAATATATTCTCGAAAATATTCATTTATTTCTTAATCAAACAATCAAAATGAATTAATATAGACCAAATTGTCAAGTAGGCGAATAACTAAAGTTAAATTGAACCGTAATTTTCTTTTAAATACAAACACAACCAACGCGGATTAAACATGAGTAAAGCTAATTCAAAATTAAAAAGATTGCAAGAAGTTTTGATTACTGGTTTGCTAGGAGACTTATCTGCTATCGCTTTAGGACCAAACTTAAGAAAGCTGATATATAGAAGTTTATTTAGTCGAATGGGTAAGTCAATCTATATACAAAATGGTGTTGAATTACTCGGTGCTTATAACGTAGAGATTGGCGATGGAGTGCATCTTTTCAAAGGAGTACGTGTAGATGCTTTAGGACATCAAGACAATAAAATTACTTTAAAAGAAGGAGTTGCTGTTGAACGCAACGTAGATATTGGAGCTTTAGATAATACTCATATATATATAGATAAAGGTACATTTATTGGCGTTGGTGCTTGTATTGCGGGACCGGGAAACGTCAAAATTGGTAAGCGCTGTTTAATCGCAGCACATAGTGGAATATTTGCTAACAATCATAACTATGCAGACCCACTAAAATATATTGCCGATCAAGGAGTTACTTGTAAAGGAATTACTATCGAAGATGACTGCTGGTTGGGACACGCTGTAACGGTTATAGATGGAATAACTATTGGTAAAGGTAGCGTTATAGGTGCTGGCTCTGTAGTCACAAAAGATATTCCTCCTTATTCAATTGCTGTTGGAACACCAGCCCGAGTTATTAAAAGTCGTCTTCCCGAAGATTCTGTAAACCCCAATGATTTAGAAATGATGACAGCTAATTCCGTTTAAGAATATTATCCCGAACTTGCCAATTTTAGATGCAGGGATTTTATGGAAAGTTAGTTTGGGGAAGAATATCTTCCCACAAACTAAGCATCATCGGATTTTAGATTAAAAACAAGCCCTTGCAGAATCAAGTTGGGGATAATTTAAATCCTCATATTTGAGAAGCTATTTATTTAAAATATAAAACGGCCTCAACCTTTTATTTCAAAAGGATAAATCAAAATCTAGAATCGGTTAATAAATTAGAAACTTTCTTCTAGGAAATATAATTATGAATAGTAAAAAAACTGTATCAAAGTGGAAACGTTTACAAGAAATAATTTTAACTTTGTTGTTAGGTAATATTCCTACCAAAGTTATAGGTTCCAATTTACGAACTTTCTTTTATCGCGGTATATTTGCAAGTTTGGGTAAAGGAGTTTACCTACAAGATAGCGTTGAATTTATTAATACTCCTTGCATAGAAATTGGCAATAGAGCGCAAATTTTACGAGGAGCAAATATAAACGCAATCGGAAATCCCAAGAATAAAATTTCTATTGGTGATGGAGTACAAATTCAACAAGGTGTTGATATTAGAGCATTGAACGATACTTATTTAAAAATTGAAGACGAAACATTTATTGGTCCTTATGTTTGTATTGCCGGGCCTGGAAATATCAAAATAGGTAAAGGTTGTTTGATTGCAGCACATTGCGGATTATTTGCTAACAACCATAATTTTGTAGATCCGGTTCAATATATTGCCAGACAAGGTATAACTCGTAAAGGAATTGTAATTGAAGATGACTGTTGGCTCGGACATGGTGTAACGGTAACAGATGGAGTAACCATCGGAAGAGGTAGCGTTATCGGTGCTGGCTCAGTAGTCACAAAAGACATCCCTCCTTACTCGATAGCCGTCGGTACCCCTGCAAAAGTTGTTAAAAGCCGTATTGGAGAGCAATCAGTTATCAGCGATCAGTTAGGAGTTACGAAGGTCAAAGGTTAAAGATTGAAATTCTCCTCATTTCCCAATGCCCAATGCCCAATCCCCCATGCCCAATCCCCATGCCCAACTGGTAACTGCTTGAAACATATTAATGGGAATGAGCGTCGAAAAAATAACCCGTCTACTGAAGCGCATAAAATTCGAGTATAAAAAATCCCCCATGAGCATCTATCTTTTATATCCTCCAAAAATGGAGCTATTTTGGGTAATATAAAGAAGTTAACTTTTCTGCAAAAGCAGATACTAAAAATAACTTTTTCGATTAACCCCGTGGAGAAATTGCTATGTTGAGTTTAAAAATCGCTGTTTATATTGTCGTTGGGTTGTTTTTAGCTACATTTATCTTTGGATTCTTGTCAAATGACCCATCTCGTAACCCTGGACGTAATGATTTTGAATAATTTATAGTCGCTTTCGTCCATTATCGCTGCATTTGCAGAGGATATTTTTAAGTCTAAGGACACGTCCGAAGAGTTATAATTAACTAATTTCTTTGGGAAGCGTGTCCTTTTTTGGGCGGAATCTGCTCGCAAGTTAAGTAGAAGGCTAAAGTTGGGAGTCTATTAATCCTTGAGGTTGTATGCTTCTAATTTGATTATTAACTGTTCTTTAGCTTGCTTTAAAGACTGTTTGTTGGCTTATATAGTGTGTAAGTATGCTTCATCCAGTTGCGTCCCCGCCCGAATTCCCGATTGTTATCAATTCCCTTGCCGTAGCAGATGTCTCTACGGATAATTCAAGTACATTACAAAATAGTACTGTTATCCAAGCATCTCCTACTGCCCAAACAAGTTTCTCGCTTCGCGAACATTTTTCACCGCCAAAATCTTTTCTAAGTCAAAATCGAAGTCTATCGAAAACAAGCGAACCCGAAACTATTCTCTCACCGGAATTTTCACCCGCTACTGTTGCGAATGATGATGCCTCTCTAGGGGAAAAGTTTAGTGTTAGTTATCCATCAGAGAACCAGCAAGTATTATCCGGAGGTTTGAAGCATTTTGAAGCCGCCAGCTTTACTCAAAAGAAAGCGGAATCTGCTCCCAAGAATGTTACAAAGAATTCAACTAAAACACCTCAGAAGCTTGTAAATAAGAAAAAGGCTGCCCAAGAAACGCAAAAACCGACAAACATAGAATTTTATTCTCAAAATACAAACTCTACAAAAGCTCCCGCGACGATAGAATTTAAGTCCCGTTCTCAGATACAAGCTCAACAACAACTTCCTCAGCAAACTCTTCCACAACAAACTCCTCAACAACAAACTATACCCGTACCGCAGCCAACTCAGCAGCCACAACCATCACAAGCGCCAACTGAGACAAGAAGAGTTATTGAAATTATTGCAGATAGGCAGATTTATGACGAGAATCGCCGGGTTGTAACCGCTGAAGGTAATGTAGTTGTAAGATTTGACGGTTCTGTAGTAGATGCCGATAGTTTACAGGTAAATATAGATAACTTAATTGCTGTTGGTGAAGGAAATGTTGCAGTCACCAGAGGGGAACAAGTTTTAAGAGGAAACCGATTTACATATAACTTTATTCAAGACACTGGGGATTTAGAAGGTGGAAGCGGTGAAGTTAATGTAGCCCAAGCATCGCAGGATTTATCTTTTGACTCTCCCGCAGTAGCAGCAGGTGGAGTTCCCCGTCGTCCTCCCAGCGATAGAATTAGACAAAATCAACCTTTAACTGGTGTTGGTAGCCCTGGAGGAGTCGGTTTTCGTTTCGGCGGTAGAGGCGCTCGCAACTTACCAGGGGGAAAACAAGGTGGTGTAGTTAATCGCTTGCGTTTTGAAGCCGCACGAGTAGATTTTTATCCGAAAGGATGGGAAGCAAAAGATGTCCGCATTACCAACGATCCCTTTTCTCCCCCAGAATTAGAAGTACGTGCAAACTCAGTTACTTTAGAACGAATTTCTCCTTTAAGAGACAAACTTAGATTAAAAAAACCGCGTTTAGTATTCGATCGTGGCTTAACTTTAGGTATAGGCAGTTATACAAGGACAATCGATCGCAGCGAACGCGATGCCACTCCCGCTCCAGTTTCCATCGGTTTTGATGGTGACGAACGCGGTGGCTTATATTTAGAGCGCTCATTTAATGTATTAAGTACACCACAGGCAAGCTGGAAAGTTACCCCGCAATTTTTTGCTCAACAAGCCGTACAAAATAATAACGGAGGTTTCCCAGCGCTTTTTGGTTTAAAGTCAAGTTTTAATGCAACCTTAAGTCCGCGATCGCAAGTTCGAGCATCGACATCTTTAACAAGTCTCGACTTAACTGACTTAGAAGACAATTTGCGTGCGAGCGTGCGATACAACTATTTACTAGGGAACCCCCTAAACCCCTATCAAGCTGCATTTGAATACAGCTATCGCGATCGCCTTTACAACGGAAGTCTTGGTTTCCAAACCGTACAAAGCAGCTTTGGTGGAGTAATAACTTCTCCAAATATCCCTTTAGGTAAAACCGGGTTAAATCTAAGATATCAAGCAGGCGCTCAACAAGTCAGCGCCAGAACCGATCGGGCAGAGTTATTAGATGTAGGTAGAAGCAACGACCGAGTTTCTTTAGGTCGCCTTCAAGCCAGCGCTACTATCGGCGGGGCTATCAACCTTTGGCAGGGTAAAGCTTTACCACCCACCGCCACAGAAGGATTAAAATATACTTCCAATCCAGTAGTGCCTTACGTACAAGTATTTGGTAATGTAACTGGAACCGGCAGCTTTTATAGCAACGGCGACGAGCAAAATACCTTGATAGGTTCAGTTGGATTGCAGGGACAATTTGGTAACTTTTCCAAAAAGTTTTTAGACTATACCGGCTTCAACGTCACTTATTCGCAAGGTACAAATGACGGATTGTCGCCCTTTTTATTCGACCGTTACGCCGATAGACAAGTATTAAGCGCCGGTTTTACCCAACAGTTGTACGGGCCATTTCGTTTAGGATTTCAAACAACCATCAATTTAGATACCAGCGAACGTACCAGTACTGACTATATCTTAGAATACAGCCGTCGTACCTACGGTGTCAGCTTGCGTTACAACCCCGTACTCGAACTCGGTGGTATTAGTTTTCGCATCAGCGACTTTAACTGGAGTGGAGGAACCGATCCATTTTCCGGCAACGATGCAGGAGGAGTTAAGCCAGTCGTTGGTGGGACTGGAGCAGCGGTAATTAGGGGATTGGTTCGTAGTTGCGCTTCAGCGCCAAAATAATTGGTTCGTAGTTGCGCTTCAGCGCCAAAAATAATTGGTTCGTAGTTGCGCTTCAGCGCCAAAAATAATTGGTAATAAATAAAATTCCCAACTCCCAACTCCCTACTCCTAACAGACGTAGCACTGCTACGTCTCTACATTCCTAACTCTTTGTCACTTTCGCCAAATTTGCTTTAAAGCGCTGGCGAATTTTGCAATTGCTTCTTCGATTTTCAACATTGTGTTGTCAATCCATGCCAAAACTTGCTCTAATGGATGCTTTTGATAACCAACTATTTCGGCTTTGGTTTCAATCCATTCTGGTTTGGCTTCAATTTCTGTTGATTCGTTGATTTGATTTGCAGCGATTTCGCGTTTGCTTCTACTTCCTAATTCGGAATTGGAATTACTTACTATTTTTTGCGACTTTTGGGAAGCTTTTGTAGTGCGAGCATCTTGCTCGCTGGGTTTAATATAACTATCCCGCTCGCTGGGTTTAATATAACTATCCCGCTCGCTAGGTTTAATATAACTATCCCGCTCGCTGGGTTTAATATAACTATCCCGCTCGCTAGGTTTAATATAACTATCCCGCTCGCTAGGTTTAATATAACTATCCCGCTCGCTAGGTTTAATATAACTATCCCGCTCGCTTGATTTTGTAGAAGCACTCAGCTCGCTTTTCAAAATACCTTTCTGTGGCTGCACTAAACCGGCTCTTTCTTTGAGTCGTAAAGTTCGCCAGTTGGGCATTTGAAAGCGTCTAAATAGTTTTTCTGACGATTTTTTATTTTTTGTAGAAGGGTTTAATTTATTTGATGTTCGATTTCTTGGATTTAATTGTGGGAATCCGTTGCTAATCAATCCATTACCAAATAAATCAGCACTACTTAACCAATTATCTTCCGATTGTTCGCTTTGCAACTGAGGATTAGGTTTAGTAGAAGAAAGTAATGGTGTCAATGGAGCCTGCTTAATTTTTTTCTCTTCGGGTTGTCTGTAAAAGTAATTAAACGCTGCTGAAATCAAAGCTTGAATTTTTGAGGGATGCGTTTCTAAATTACTATCGGCTACGATATCCTGTTTGCTGACAGTTACTTGTTTATCGCCATATAAGAAAATATCTAATCTAGTTCTTACTACTTTAATAAATTCACCACCGCGCTCTCTGACTATAATTTGAGCGCGAGATACGGGAGCCAAAGCATTTGTTTCTAAATTCGCAACTACTGTATCTAAAGATGCTACCGTAGCCGGGTTGATTTGCAGGTATTTGTGTTCGCTTTCTTTTACATCTACTGTAGGTAATGCCTTTTTCGTATGAGCATTGCCAGAAGCAAGTCTTTTCAAGAAACTATTCGTTCTAGATGGGAATTCTGTTTCCCCATCTACTTGAGATAATCGCCAGGAGCGCCAATAATTAGCAATTTCAGAAATAATCTGGTTTTCTAAAGCTTGCTGTTGCGATGGAGTTAAAATGTCAAGAATTTCGTTTTGGCTAGTTACCAGAACTAAATTTTGGCTGGAAAGCTGTGAAGCAACTCCTTGAATTTTTTGAGAAGAAGATTTTAGAGTAGTGCGAGCATCTTGCTCGCTGGTTTGAATCATTGTAGTGCGAGCATCTTGCTCGCTGGTTTGAATCATTGTAGTGCGAGCATCTTGCTCGCTGGTTTGAATCATTGTAGTGCGAGCATCTTGCTCGCTGGTTTGATTAGATAGGGAGTGAGATGCTCCTACTACCATTTTCCTACTTTGATTTGTAGAAGAATTAACATATCGCGTTTCTACGTTTTCAATCACCCGAATAATCGCAGAATCCGAGGAAGGCTCTTCTAAAGGTTGCAAATACAACTTGGATTCCCCTGCCGTTCCAGGAAGTTGAGTGCCAGCAGACTCAGCAGCTTTTTGTAACAGTAAATATATTGATTTAGATAGTGCTTCTAAAGACCAACTTGTGGCAACTTGCAATTGTCGCAACGAGCGTCCGAATCCTTCACCGAAGCGCCGGGATTGTTTGTGAAAGAAATTAAATAGCCTGCTTTGATAACGGCCTTTGGAAGCAGAAGACATGGTAGGAAAGGTTAAATAAGGAGTAGGAAGTAGGAAGTAGGGAGTAGGAAGTAGGGAGTTAGGAGTTGGGAGTTAGGAGTTATCTACCCCCTCTACCCCCTCTCCCTCAATTGGGTAATCTTTTAACGAGATTAAGAGTTAGCAGCTATACAAAGTTGTTACATGAGAAGATTCATTTTTAATTTATAGGTATCTTTTTTAAATGGTTCTTTTACTATTGAGCGTATAGAACTTTTCACCCGATTTTAGCTGAAAGATGACCAATTCTATATCTGAATCTAATACAAATATTAATTCACAAAGTAATTCACAAACTATTTCGCAAGCTATAGAAAAACTGCGTGCTTTTTCTGAAATGGATGTTCGCGAATGTTGGCGCTGTTTTTCAGGTGATATGAGTGTTACGGAGGTTTTCGCGTCGGATTTTTCTGATTGGGAAACTAGGGAGTTAAACGCGAAAGGACATATTGCTTGGGAGAAGGGTAAAAAAGTGCTTTGGTTGGCACAAAAATTAATTGTCCCCTCTTATTTGCAGGGTTATCCGCTCGAAGGTTTGTGTTTGCGATTGGCTTTGGTTTGGTGGGCCGACTCCGCTCAAGTCTATATTAATGGTTCTTTGGTTGGTGAAGGAGATTTATTTGATGTTTCGCAAAGAGTCTTATTAACTGAGTCGGTGATTCCCGGAGTTGAGTTTACTGTTGCTTTGCGTTTGGTAAGTCCTGGACATGATAATGGTGCTTTGGTAAGTTCAAAGTGCGTTTATGAAGCTGTTGGGAATAGGAATAATATAGATCCCGGTTTTGTGGCTTCGGAGTTGGCAATAGTGCAGCGTTATTGTGAGGCTTTTGCTCCGGATAAGTTGGATGTGGTTGCTGGGTTGGTAAAGGAAGTTACTGAGGTTATAAACCGCAGAGGCGCAGAGGGCGCTGAGGAAGAAGGGAAGAGAGAGGAGGTAAAGCAAGCAGTTAATAAGTCGTTGCTTTTTCTGGGTAATAAGCTAAATCAATCCAAAATCCAGCTTGTTGGCCATGCACATTTGGATATGGCTTGGTTGTGGCGGGTGAGTGAAACTTGGGAGGCTGCTAAGAATACTTTTGCGTCGGTTTTAAAGCTGCAAGAGGATTTTCCTGAGTTGATTTTTTGTCATTCTACTCCGGCGCTTTATGCTTGGGTGGAAGAAAATTGTCCGGATTTATTTGCACAAATAAAAAAAGCTGTTAAAAATCAACTTTGGGAAGTTGTCGGTGCTTTTTGGGTGGAGCCGGAATTAAATATAATTTCTGGTGAGTCGATTGTTCGTCAATTATTATACGGTCAACTTTACGTCAAAGAAAAATTTGGCGAATTCTCTACGGTGGCGTGGCTTCCTGATAGCTTTGGTTTTTGCTGGACTTTACCGCAGTTTATGATTAGTGCGGGAGTTGAATATTTTGTTACTGAAAAACTGATTTGGAACGACACTACCAACTTTCCTTACGGTGCTTTTTGGTGGCGATCGCCTGATGGTAGCGAAATATTTAGTTTAATGTCAGCGCCGATTGGTCAAGGTATCGATCCGGTAAAAATGGTAGAATACGCGATTGCCTGGGAGAAACAAACGGGTTTACAAAATTATCTATGGCTTCCCGGAGTCGGCGACCACGGCGGCGGGCCAACTCGCGATATGCTTGAAATAGCCCGACGCTGGGAGAATTCATCTGTTTGCCCCGATTTTGAATTCACCACCGTTGAGAAGTATTTGCGGGAAATTAAAGACGAGGGGATGGTAAGCCACTGCGTTGGGCGGGTTCCCCGACTTGTAGCAAGTGGCGCAACCCGAAGGGGGAGAGAAGGAGACAACGAACAAATTTCTACCCCCTCTACCCCCTCTACCCCCTCCTTCCCAGTCTGGAACGACGAACTATATCTAGAATTTCATCGCGGTTGTTACACTACTCATGGCGACCAAAAGCTTTACAATCGTCGCGGTGAAAATTTGCTGTATGAAGCGGAATTATTTGCGAGTTTGGCTACTATTTGCTGTGGTGTGGATTATCCGAAGGCTGAAATTGAAGCTGCTTGGAAAAAACTTTTATTTAACCAATTTCACGATATTTTACCTGGCTCCTCAATTCCGGAAGTTTATCAAGATGCTGAACCAGAATGGCAGGAGATGCAAAACACCGCAACGGAAATATTGCAGCAGTCTTTAGAAACTTTAACGAGTCAAATCAATTTACCACATCCGCCAAAACCCGATAGTTTACCCGTTGTTGTTTTCAATTCTCTTAATTGGCAGCGTTCGGAAGTTATATCTGTTTTACCTCCGCAAACTAATAACCAACAATGGCAAGTTTACGATAGTTCGGGCAATCAAATTACTTCTCAAATCGATGCTGATGCAAATTTGTTATTCTTAGCAAACAATATTCCTGCAATTGGCTATTGCTTATATTGGCTTTCTCCCCATCAAGAGCCACAAGAAAATCAATCAAAAACTATAGCGCTACAGTTTATTTTGGATAATGAATTTTTACGGGTAGTCGTAAATGAAGAAACTGGGGACTTAAGCAGCGTTTTTGATAAATTAAATAATCGCGAAATACTTTCAGGAAACGGTAATCAACTGCAAGCTTTTAAAGATGAAGGTCAATATTGGGATGCATGGAACATCGATCCCAATTATGCCGAGCATATTTTACCATCATTAAAACTCAAATCTATCGAATGGATTGAACAAGGAATATTACAGCAGCGATTGCGGGTAGTGCGTCAGTTGGGAGAATCGGAATTTATTCAAGACTATATTTTGCAAGTTAAGTCACAAATCTTGAAAATTCATACTAAAGTCAACTGGTTAGAGCGCCACGTTTTAGTAAAAGCTGCCTTTCCCTTGAACTTAGAAGCAGACTTTGCAACTTATGAAATTCCCTGCGGTGCAATTCAACGCACAACCAAACCTCAAACAGCAGCAGAAAAAGCGAAATGGGAAGTTCCCGCGTTGCGTTGGGCGGATTTGACGGAAAGTGACGAGGGGATGGGGAGATGGGGAGACAAGGAGACAAGAGGAGATGAAAATATCCGTCGTAGTGGGAGCATCTTGCTCCCTAGTAATTCCTCAAACGTGCAAGATACCCGCACTGGAAACCCAAGCATGGAAGATATCCACACTGGCAACGAAACATCTAACTTAAAAGACAATTGCTATGGTGTGAGTTTATTAAATGATTGCAAATATGGTTATGATGCTCAACCTTGGGAATTACGATTGAGTTTGTTAAGAAGTCCGGAATGGCCGAATCCGGAAGCTGACAAAGGTAATCATGAATTTAGCTATGGTTTGTATCCCCATGCGGGAAGTTGGGAAAAAGCGCAGACGGTGAAGCGTGGGTATGAATTCAACCACCCTTTAAAAGTAGTGCTTTGTGAAAATAAACCGCAAACTCAAACATTGAAAGACAAAGGCAGTTTTATAAGTATATCTGCTCAAAATTCCGGTCAAAGCTTAATATTAATGGCATTTAAACAAGCCGAAGACAACCCCCAACAATGGGTTCTACGCTGTTATGAATGTGATGGAGAAACAGCAGAATTTCAACTCACCAGCGATATCGGCTTAAATGTAAAGGAATCTGTAGATTTATTAGAACGTCCTCTACCAACTTCATTTACAATCGAGCCGTGGAAAATCGCAAGCTTTACAGTTAACAGTTAACAGTGAGTTGGGAGTTGGGGGTAGGGAGTAGGGAGTAGGGAGTAGGGAGTAGGGAGTTGGGAGTTGGGAGTAGGGAGTAGGGGGTAGGGAGTAGGGAGTAGGGAGTTGGGAGTTGGGAGTTGGGAGTAGGGAGTAGGGAGTAGGGAGTTGGGAGTAGAAAGTAGGGAGTAGGGAGTTGGGAGTTGGGAGTAGGGAGTTGGGAGTTGGGAGTTGGGAGTTGGGAGTTGGGAGTAGGAAGTTGGGAGTAGGGAGTTGGGAGTTGGGAGTTGGGGGTAGTGAATTGTAAATAAGGAGTTAATGATTGATTACCAATTACCAATTACCAATTACCCATGCCCAATGCCCAATGCCCAATTCCCAATCCCCTACTTAATCTTCATGGTCTTCAAAGGGGTCGCCGAGTTCCTTGCTGGGTGGGCCAAAGGAGGTATAAACGGACATCACTGTAACTGTAACTAAGACAGCAGCGACGGAAATGCTGAGAACTATTGCGGGTTCCATATTGGGTGTATATTATGAGTATTATTTTTACATTTTATAATATTTTCATAAAAGTTAATACATCGTAATTCCCGTCAAGACCGTGCTATTCGATGAAGCTATATAAAACGAGGTGGCAATTTCACGCGCCTTGAAATGATATACTTATCAACATTACAGATGATTAAAAAATTTTTTGGTAACTAACCTGGAATTAGATTATGGCGCAAAGAACACGTTTGGGAGATGTTCTCAGACCCTTGAATGCTGAGTATGGTAAAGTGGCTCCCGGTTGGGGTACTACCCCATTAATGGCTGTTTTCATGCTGTTATTTTTTGTTTTTCTGTTGATTATTCTGCAACTTTATAACAAATCAATCATTATTCAGGGTATTAATGTGGATTGGAGAAGCTTAGGTTTGTAAGTTAGATACTTTCAGATATAAGGATAAATTTGAATCCAGGAGTTGTCCTGGGTTTTTTTTGCGAATTTCTAGGGGGATGGGGAGACAAGGAGACATTATTAAAGTAGTAAGTAGTAAGTAGTGAGTAGTAAGTAGTGAGTAAAAATAGACGTAATTAGCAGCGACATTTATGAAAATCAGAATAAAAAGTGATTTACTTGCTACTCGCTACTCTCTACTCACTACTTGTTACTCCTAACTCCTAACTGCTCACTGTTCACTGTTAACTGTTCCCTCAAGTCGTTAAACTACAGATGTGGATTAAGAATTTTTGAGTTCACAGGAGAAAAGAAATGAATATATTCGGTATCGGTTTACCAGAGATGGCTGTAATTATGGCTGTTGCGCTGTTGGTTTTTGGTCCGAAAAAGCTGCCGGAAATTGGTCGCAGTATGGGAAAAGCTATTCGTGGCTTTCAAGATGCTTCGACAGAGTTTCAAGAAGAGTTTAAAAAAGAAGCTTCACAATTGGAGGAAGCTGTCAAAACGACTGCCGAACTTGAGCCTAAGCTTGGTAGTGGGGTAGAAAAAAAAGAGCAAGCTTAATGAATCAATCTCGTTTCGTAGTAAGAACTTTAGTCCTCCAATCCAAGTAATAAAGTCTTTACTACGAACTTTCTCTTAATTAATAAAACGCATTACTGGTTTATAATTGATCGCTTATTATTTATTCTTATCATGCAAGCTGCTAGTAAAAATTCCCCAGGGAAAACTATATTGATTCCTCAGCTAATTGTTGGTTTGGGAAATCCAGAACCCAAATACGATCGAACGCGGCATAATATCGGTTTTGCTGCAATTGATGTTTTGTCCCGTTCTTGGCAGGCATCTTTAAGCGAAAATCGTAAATTTAAAGGTGAGTACGCTGAAACAACTGCACCAGGTGGAAAAAAAGTTCATTTGCTCAAACCTTTAACCTACATGAATCTTTCGGGACAATCAATAGGTGCAGTGTGTTCTTGGTACAAATTGAAGCCGGAATCTGTATTAGTTATTTATGATGATATGGATTTGCCCGTGGGAAGAGTTCGTTTGCGTTTATCGGGTGCTGCTGGCGGACATAACGGCATGAAAAGCACTATTTCTCATCTTAGTTCCAAAAATTTCCCCCGCTTACGTATTGGAATTGGTAGACCAAAAAACCCTGCAACCAGCGAAAATGGTACTGTTTCTCATGTTTTAGGAAAGTTTTCTCCCGATGAAAATGAGGTGATGTCTTCAGTTCTTAATTATGTCGTTGAATGTGTCGAATTATGCCTTAAAAAAGGTGTAGAAAAGGCAATGAATGACTGTAATCGCAAAAATTTGAATGTGTCTAAGGAAGAGAAGGGGGACAAGGAGACAAGGGGACAAGGAGACAAGGAGACAAGGGGATAATAAAAAATTGTTTCTAACTATTACCAATTACCAATTCCCAAATAGGATTAGCAAAACAAGCGCTACTGATTAAGTAACGCTTGTTTGCTTTTAGAATTGATTTGTTGATGGGCGATTAATGGTAATATTTGCCTCGTTCAACTATATTACGGAAATTTCAAAGTGCTTTACATTTAGAAAAGTCCTTATTCGAGTTGTTAATGTTTAGATATATTTTGCCGTTTACCATGTTCTTTAAGTAAATTAGGCACCGTCTTTGATGAATTTGAAACGTTTGCAAATAGTAAAATTACTCATACTTACTTATTGAAACGTCTTTTGCGTCTTGCTGCGACTGCTTTACGTTTACGCTTATCCTGTGGGGTTTCAAAATGCCGATGAGACTTAATATCGGACAAAATACCCGCTTTGGAAACTTGACGCTTAAATCGACGTAAAGCTGAGTCTATTCCTTCGTTTTCACCTAAAACCACTTGGGTCATTCTAATCCCTCGTTGTCAACAACTATATCTGTACTTTATTTTAATATGCTGGTTTATCGGGATCAAAATATTCCACGATTTACCAAAATTCAAACAAGACTATTGTCTTGAATGTAGAAACTGGAATTTCCAGATTTCCTATTTTACCTTTCAATCGGGTTTCTATGTATCATGTATCTCATAATCTGAGTTTTTCAGAGTCAGAGCAAGTTGATAAAGCTGACGACGGGGTAAAGATGTTGATGCAGCTAGCTGACGACTCGCTTGTGATGGCGATATTCCTTGATTCATGATTGTTTCTAACTCAGCAACAAGTTCTTCTTGTGTAAACTCCCGTTGAGTGGGGGAGTTCCCCGCGACAACCAAAGTATATTCACCTATAGGAACCTTGGATTCATAGTAGCTACAAGCACCATTCATAGTTCCGCGCCAAAACTCTTCATACATTTTAGTTAATTCTCGCGCTAAGACAATTTGTCTATCGTCGCCAAATATTTCTCTCATATCTTGTAAAGTTGATCGCAAACGATGGGGGGATTCGTAGAAAATCAAAGTACGCTCCTCTGATTTCAAGGATTCTAAGTGCGATCGCCTTTGTTTTGATTTAGCATTCAGAAATCCTTCAAATACAAATTTGTCTGTAGAAATCCCCGAAGCACTTAATGCAGTAATCGCTGCAACCGCTCCAGGAATAGGAACTACAGTAATCCCAGCTTCCACGCAAGCTTTTACTAATTCATAACCTGGATCGGAAATTCCTGGCATCCCAGCATCCGAGACAAGAGCTATAGCAATTCCTTCCTCCAACTGCTTTAATAATTCTGGAATCCGACTGTGGCGATTATGTTCGTGATAACTAATTTGTGGCGTATTAACTTGAAAATGCTTTAAAAGTTTTCCCGTATGGCGAGTATCTTCAGCAGCAATAAAATCCACCGACTGCAAAATTCGCACTCCTCGGAAAGTCATATCTTCCAAGTTCCCAATCGGAGTGCCAACAATGTAAAGTACACCTGGTTTTGGTTCAGTCATTTATCAGTTATCAATTATCAATGAACAATTATCAATGAACAATTATCAGTTAGCAGTGTGGAAGTTATTTATTTTGATATTTTAGTTGGTTTCTGTATTGTCCATTCCCAATTCTCAATGCCCCATGCCCCATGCCCAATTCCCCAAATTCATCATGTCAAATCAAAATTTCAACGGTTTATTCGTGGGTTTAGTAACGCTGGATTTGATTTATCTGGCTGAATCTCCCCCGAAAAATAATCAAAAATTGGTTGCGGAAGACTATATCGTTGCGGCGGGTGGTCCGGTAACAAATGCTGCTGTTACTTTTAGTTACTTGGGTAATAATGCGGCTATCTCTGGTGTAATTGGTTGTCACCCAATGACGCAATTAATCAAAAGCGATTTAGCAAATTACCAAGTAGAAATAATTGACCATTACCCTACCATAGAAAACCCACCACCAGTATCTTCAATTATTGTCACTAAAGGTACGGGGGAGCGTGCTGTCATTTCTATTAATGCCGTTAAAACCCAAGTTGATAGCCAAGCTATTTTACCAGATTTACAAGACATAGATATTGTACTTATTGACGGGCATCAAATGGAATTGGGATGTGCGATCGCCAAAAAAGCCAAAGCGGAAAATATACCTGTAGTTATCGATGGTGGAAGCTGGAAACCTGGATTCGACAAACTTTTACCTTTTGTTGATTATGCCATTTGTTCGGCTAATTTCTATCCCCCAGATTGCGATAATTCTCAAGAAGTTTTTGCTTATCTAAATCAAATGGGTATTGCTCATATCGCCATCACTCACGGAGAGAAACCGATTCAATATTTATCTAAAAGTGAAATTAAAATGTTAGATGTTCCAAAAATACAATCTGCTGATACACTAGGGGCTGGAGATATTTTTCATGGTGCTTTTTGTAACTATGTATTGCAAGAAACATTTACATCTGCTTTAGAAGAAGCAGCCAAAATAGCAGCTTTATCCTGTGAATCTTTCGGAACTCGCCGTTGGATGGAAGTATAAATTAACAGTTAGGTGTAAGAAGTTAATAGTTAGGAATTAATAAAAAAATTAACAACTAGTAACTAACAACTAACCACTAACAACTATTAACTAATCATATGAAAGATTTACAATCTATTCTCGAATTAATTCGTCCTATTGCTTGGCGTGCATCTGAAATATTGCGCTCTTACTATCGCGGCGATAAACGAGATGATTTAAATGTAGAATATAAAGATGATAAAGGTAAAGATCCAGTAACAGCAGCAGATTTAGCCGTTAGTAATTATATTTTACAAAAATTGCGTTCGGAATTGGGTAGTGAAGATTTTGGCTATATCAGCGAAGAAACTTATCAGAAGCAAGATGGTAAAAATAATTCTGAATGGGTATGGATTATCGATCCTTTAGATGGGACAAAAGATTTTATTAATAAAACTGGCGAGTATGCGATTCATATTGCTTTGGTTAGAAATAAGCGTCCCGAATTAGCATTAGTAGCAATTCCTGAAGCTGAAAAATTATATTATGCAATTAAAGGTGGTGGTACATTTGTCGAAACTCTTGATGGCAATAGAAAATCAGTAAGGGTTTCTGAACGCGAAAATCCCCAAGATTTAACTTTAGTTGTAAGTCGCAGTCACCGTAATGACAAATTAAATTATCTCTTGGATAAATTACCTTTGAAAAATCAAAAATCTGTGGGAAGCGTCGGTGGTAAAATTGTTGCAATTATCGAACAACAAGCCGATATTTATATTTCACTTTCAGGTAAATCCGCACCCAAAGATTGGGATATGGCTGCACCAGAATTAATATTAACCGAAGCAGGCGGAAAATACACTCATTTTGACGGAACTCCATTACAATACAACACTGGAGATATTAATCAATGGGGTGGTTTATTAGCCAGTAATGGTAAATGTCACGAAATGCTTTGTAAACAAGCAGAAACAATTATAGAAGAATTTGAGAAATAGGGAATTGGGGATTGGTAATTGGTAATTGGTAATTGGTAATTGGGCATTGGTAATTGGTAATTGGTAATTGGTAATTGGTAATTGGTAAATTAGAATTATTTAGAAAGCTATAGGGAGCAAGATGCTCCCACTACAAATAATTTACTGTTCACTGTTCACTGATTCAATCGCATTTTTCAAAACTTCAGCATGAAATTCCCAAGATAAATTGTCAACTGATAAACTTGGGATTCCTCTAATTCCATCTATTGCTAAACCTTGATTTATCAGTGTTTCTAAAATATGAAACTCTATTTCTGGATTTAATTTATTAAGAATTACGGCTTTCCAATCGGTACGAAGTAATGAAAGAGCTAGTAATATTCCTGTAGCTCCCCAATTAGATACTCCGCAAACTATTAAATAATCACACTTAATTTTGCAGGCTATTTCTTCTCCATGACGAATGCTCGACGCAATAATTTCTCTGGGAATATTTCCCATTCCTAATTCATTACCACCATCACCAATTCCCACCGAGATGATTTTTTCAGACTCAAATAATAAATGTAATGGTGCCGTATAAGCCGTAACGTCTTGTCCTCTCATGTTACGGATAATATCATCTTTACTGGGACCGGCTCTTTCAATCGAAATTATATGAGATATTGGTGATGCTAAAGATTTCCAAAATTCTAAAAGCGATGTGACTGAATGTTGGTTTTCTTTAACTTCCCCTACAGCGACAATATCTAAAGGTATATCCTTAGAAATTCCTGCTGCAACAACTGCTGTTTTTACGGTTTGATAACACAAAGAATCAGTTACAATTCTTACCGATATTCCCAACTCATGCAAAGTCGCGGCTAATAACGCACTGCCTATAGGACCATCGGTTTCGGGGCATGGTGGATTGCCGTTAGGCATGAAAAAACCTGTAACAATCGCCACATTGGGATGAGGATGTTCCGCAATTGAACGAGCTGCTCCTAACAATCCTCCTTTAGCTACTTTCACCAAAGACTCAATTCCTCTACCTACATCTTGCGAACAAATACTTTCTAAGCGAGCTATTTTATCTAAAGTTTCGCGCTCATCACGACTGTGGCGATTACCTCCGGTAGAGCTTCGCTTAACGCATTGCGGTTTTTTTGTCATCAGCAAAAAAGTAGGAGAGTTGAAGGATAAATAATTTCACAACCTAACTTGGATTAGATTTTAGATTAAACCGCAACTCCGATGAGGAAGAATTTGCAAATAATTAATCCATAATCCAAAATCGAATCGATTACCAGGAAAAATGGTCATCTTTAACGTCTGTAACGAACATATATCCCGGAGCGTGAGTAATTGCGATTTCTGGCTTTGCTTGAAGAATCGCGATTTGAGTTGTCACTCCACAAGCCCAGAATACAGGAATTTCCCCTTCAGCAATTGTTACAGCTTCACCAAAATCGGGAGCATCTATGTTTGTAATGCCAATTTCTTCGGGAGAGCCAAAGTGTATCGGCGTACCGTGAGCTTTAGGAAAACGACTGGTAATTTGTACCGCACGAACAATGTCTGCTGGAGACAAAGGGGACGCATCGACACTACTAAAGGAGCAGAAAAATCTCCTGCTGTGTTGCAAGCAATATTAGTTTTGTACATTGGCACATTTTTACCTTCTTGGATATGTCTGACAGGAATTCCTTCATCCATCAACGCTGCTTCAAAGGAAAACGAACAGCCAACCAAGAAACCCACAAAATCATCTTGCCAAATATCGGAAACATCAGCGACTTCTTCCTGGAATTCTCCATCACGAAATATATGGTATCGCGGTAAATCCGTTCTCAAATCCGCACCAGCAGCAACGATTTCGGGTTCGGGATTTCCTACTTCCGTAACATCTAGCAAAGGACAAGGTTTGGGGTTGCGAGTGCAAAACACTAAAAAATCAAATGCCAACTTTCTTGGTAAAACAACTAAATTTGCTTGTAGATATCCACAGGCAATTCCAGGAGTCGGAAAGTGAAATGCTCCTTGACGACATTGAAACCGGACTTCACTGGGAGATAAATCCATAATTCATCAACTTTTTTAGATTTATTTGTCGCAGGTAAATGGTAATTAAATTTTAAATACCACCTTTACCCTACAATCAATCTATTGCTTATTTCGGTATTAATTGTCTGTGTCTATTGAACCAATATAGTTTGATGCTGAATATATTCTTGACTACACCTAAAATCAGGTAGTTCTTTTAATGCTGCTAGTTTTTGACAATCCCAATTTTGAACAAATATTTTATCCTACACCCTCGAAGGGTGCGGCTATACAAACAAAGCCCACCTGCGTAGACTCTTTATTAATTCGGTATGTACTTATAGTTACGATAAATAACTTTTTACTTCTCTTTTTTTACTTAATCCTTAGTTATAAATAATTCATCAAGTTACTTGCAGGTAGGTAATCGTAGTAAAGGCTGACAACGAATAAATCATAAGTAGAAGCATTGATATTTGTTTATATCTTGCAGAAAATATCTCTCTTTTATTTGTATAGCTCTACCATTTGCATTATTGATATCTACCATAAAAACTTATACAAATCTATCTAATAAAAATAAAATTATTGCTTTCCAAAGTATTGGAATTAGTTTGTACCGTTTAATAATTCCTACATTGGCGATCGCCCTTATTTTCATAATACTCATGTTCGTTTTCCAAGAGTTGATTATTCCTCCTGCAAATTACCAAGCAGCGATGGTTTTAGAAAATCAGTTAGATATAGATAGAACCCAATTAGCCAAGTACAACAAAAAAGAGATTATCTATCAAGAATTTGAAACCGATAATAACCAAAAACATTTAAAACTACTATTTTTCGCCGATAACTTTGATGGTGAAAAAATGAGAGATATTACCTTACTCAAATTTAAAAATCGAAAAATTAGACAATTTATAATTGCTCGCTCTACAAAATGGAATAATCAAACAAAACAATGGGAATTATTTTCTGGTAAATTCAAATTATTAAATAGCAACAATACTTATGTTGTCAGTCAAGACTTCGATAAATTATCTTTAAGCTTAACTAGAAAAATATTTGATTATGCCAATCATCATCTTGATAATCGCGAAATGAATACTATCGATTTATATCGTAGACTAACAGTTGTCAAAAATACTGGGAATACAAAACAAATCCGTGAATTACAGATTAGCATCCAAGAAAGGTATGCAACACCTGTTTCTTGTTTGATATTTAGCTTTCTTGGTTCAACTTTAGGGATAAGTTCGAGAAAACAAGCCAATCGCAATAGTTTGGGTATTGCAGCAATCGTTATTTGCGTTTATTATTCAACTCAATTTTTGAGTACCGCTTTAAGTGTTGCAGAAGTAATTCCAGTATTTTGGGGAGTTTGGTTTCCTAATTTTAATGGTTTATTAATTGGTTGGTTTTTATTGAAGTTTAAATGTTGAATTACTCTGTCTATTTATATATTAAACTTTATTTTTATATATCGATATGATATAATTTTTTGGCAGATAAAAATAATAGAATTCAACATGAAAATGAAAAAATCTATTTTATTATTGCCAATTGCTGTTATCGTTATTTTCGCGGTTGTATTCTCATCAGTTTTTCTGCCTCGCATTAAGGTAGAAATTACAATACAGCCTCAATATCAATCAATTGCTAAAGCTGAGAAGAAAGATAGTATAGATAATTTAGATATAAATAAACCGCATTGTATGGTTTTACATGGTGATGGCTATAAAGATGGAAAAATGACTAAAATTATCAATGAACATTATGATAAAGGATATCGCCTTAAGAGCTTTTCTGCTGTTCCTAGTAACATGACTCTCATCGGCAATAGTGCTTCTATAATGAGCTATACCTATTTTGCTCCAATGTGCAAAGAGTGATAGCAAAAATCACAAAATAAGCATTCCTATTTCTAAATTTTAAGTTCGTCAATAAAAACTGGCTAATAATTTTTAGACGATAAAATATTATTACTCAAAACACCACCAATTTGAAGTCCAAGTACGCCACATCCAAAACTAATAGCAATAGTAATATATGATGTTTCAATAGGGCTGACACCATCAAATATTCCAGTTAAAGCACACACTTTATAACCGAAACAAAAACCAGCAATTAATCCAAGTGTTGCTCCGATAGTACGAATAACCGAAAATCCATAGTTTCGAGTATCTTTATTCTTAAATAAATAAATTATTGCCGTCAATCCACCGTATACCAATAGATAAATTAAAATCGATTGCTTAGTAGCTGGGTTGAGAGGTAAGGAAAGCATATATATTATTAAAGCAATACAGCCAGCAAAGAATGCAATGCTTAAAATCAAGGAAACCTTTCTGTTTAAAGACATGGTTTTAAAATTTATGTATCAATCTGATTTTTATAGCTTACATTCTTATCGTTCCATAATTAAAGGTTTTGCTCATGTATCAATTAACTGAAGTAAATAAATACGTATTACTAGCTATCGGCTCTGGAGCTATAGGGGGATTAATTCAAGCGATTATCCAAGATATTGTTAGTCAAATAAAAAATAGTCCAGTAAAAAACTTTGTTCAGAAAATAAAGCTTTATCTATCTTCTTGTATAACTGGCAGTATTTTAACCGGAATATTCGGTTTTATTCTTTTTGAATTTGATACCAATACACCAATCGAAAATACTAAAAAATATATAATCCCTTATGCAATAATTCTTCTACCTTTAATAACTTTAAGTACAGAGCTATTAACAAATTTTGTATTTAAAAAACAAGATAATTAATATTTGTAGGGTGTGTTGTCACAGAGTGCAACGCACCATTCATTTACCATTAATCAATATTTAGGTGCGTTAGACTGAAGTCATAACGCACCCTACGACTATAATTTTTTTTTGTATAAAAGATAGGGTAATTTATCGAAGTTAATCAGCCAATATGCTATGATTTAATGATTTATTTGTAAACATTTTTAATCTAATTTTGAGTTGAAAGGTTTTAATTATGCATAAATTTAGTGAAATAGACAACTATATGCTATTAGCCCTGCTATTAGCTATTGCTTCCGGCGCTTTAATAGGGTTAATTTCGCAATTGATAAAAGATATTTTTAGTAAAATTAGTAATCAACCAGCACCAAGTAATATTTCAAAGTTAAGGGTCTTATGCTGATGCTAGTTTTATGTTTGCTATACCGATGGGGATGATTGCTTTTATTGGCTTAATTTTTAATACAGCTACACCAATAAAAAACGTTAGAGAATTTATCTTTCCCTATATAATAATTGGGATGCCTTCAATGGTTTTAGTAATACAGATATTCCAAAATTTTGTATTTAAAAAACAAGATAATTAATATTTGTAGGGTGTGTTGTCACGGAGTGCAACGCACCATCCAAAAGATAATTGCGATTAATTAACTATCACCAGTAACTTCATCTTGCTTCCTAGAAAACAACTTTGAATATCCAAATACAAGTGAATTTGACAAAATAGTAGAAACTATTAATAAAGATGAGTAAATAACAATCATTTGTATAGGTTTCGAGTCAGCATAATTAAAAGCATAAAATATTACACCTAAAAAAAGACCATAAGTGAAACCTGAAAGCAAACACTGCTTTGTAATCGTTTTAAAATTTGCGATATATCTCTTTTTTACAACCGTTTCAAATAAGCTATCAATAGCCCTGACGGAAGCAGCAGAAAAAATCCCAGCAGATACGGCAGTTATGGCAATTTTTGCAGATAACATAACTCAAATATTTTCACAGAGGGCGTACATAAATATAATCCCACAACAACGCAATTGATGAAGCGTTTGATTTTTGTAAATATTCATTTTAATTGACGCGAAAAACCCAATCCCAAAAATGTAGAGACGTAATATATTACGTCTCCCTATAATTCCAACCACAAACGAGCATCAATCTTGCGATTCACGATACCCATAAAAGTTAACGCTGTAATCAGTTATCTTAACTCCCGTCTTCTCTTCTACATAACGAAGCACTTCTAATGGTAATTCTAAATGAACGTCTAAAATTTGATTTGTATCCAAACAGTTAACATGACTGTGAGAATCGCTAATATTTCCGTACAAACGCCCATCGCAGCGTTCGATACATTCAATAATACTTCCAGAAGATAGCGCTTCTAAATTCTGGTAAACGGATGTATGTCCAATTTCTTTACCTTCTAAATTCAACCTATCGTAAATTTCACGAGCAGAAAGATGTTCGTTTGCTTTCCACAATAACTCTAAAATGTAACGACGCTGACGGCTAACCCGCATCCCCTGAGTTTGACATCTTTCTAATGCGTCTTCTAAGGAACGAATTGGGTTTGTAGATAATGTTTGTTTTTGCATATTGGTATTTTTAACTATCAAAGTTTATTTTTTGTTTTATAGATGCAAAAATGAAAGTAACCCCACACATTATCCTTGACTCACATTTTCCAGCTTTATATCTATAAGGATGCAGTTTGATAGGAGATACTTTGGAAGGCTCGCAAAAGTCTAGTTTGTCACCAGTCAATCTAAAATAAACTCATTACCACTTTAGCTTAAAGTCACTACAAACGTCTACTTAAGGGCTAGATTTGCTGTTACACGGCAATAATTTATTAAGAAAGGGAGTGGGGAGTAGGGAGTAGGAAAGGTACTAAGTATTTTTCGCATCCTGTTATATTTCCTGAAAAAAGCTGCGAGTTTGACTTTTTCCGCAATCGTACTGAGTCACTATATTTATATTTTCTTTTCAATTAATTTACTAGGTAAGTGTAAATAATTAGATACTTTTAATTTTATCAGTAATCGCCCCTATTTTTTGCATTCACGAAAAAACAAGAAAGATAAGTATCGCAAGTTAAAACGAAAATAACTGTGGTTTCTACTTAAATCAAAAGCCTGGAAACTTGTAATTCAGTATATCTACTTATTCTCATATAGTATGGTGTATTTACATAATGTCAGAAAAGAAGCTCGAAAAGTTACGATTTTTCTCTCGAATTAAGCACATCTACTGAACGGTATTTTCTGAAATTGACAAACCAGTTAATAACCGTAATTCCAATTAACCAGATTTAACAGGGTGATAAAAATGCAGAGTAATTCAAATGAAACTCCGAGCATGAATAATGGTTTTAATAATTCTCCTCGGAGAATGCCGATCTTAGATATGAACTCGCCATCCGCACCTCGCCAAATGCCCAGTAGCGATATGGATGCTTCATCATCTTACGGACATATGCAGAAAGTTTTGGTAGAGATGCGCGTACCCAACAATCAAGGTGTATTGGCTGCATCTAGAACTGCTGCACAAATCAATGTAGGTAGTTTCAGGTTTGATGCCAGCTACGAACCGATAACCGTTAATCCTAGTGGCGAGCAAGTATCTAGCATACGAGCTCATAACGAAGAAACAGTTATCGTGCGGGGATCGATCGAAGAAAGCGATATTCAAGAATTGGAATCACAATCTAATGTAGTCAAAGTTTATAAAGACACCCCCATTGCACCTTTCGACATTGCCTTATTAGAAAAAAACAAAGATTTAGTCGCACCGATGGAAGGGGCGCAAGATTGCCCGATCGGTACCTGCGACTGCTCCCCAACCACAGCCAAGGGAACTATGGCTGATGTCGCCAAGTATTTTGGTGCAGATCAAATTTGGTCGGCTGGATTTAAAGGAGAAGGTATTGTTGTTGGTATTGTCGATGGTGGAATAACTGCTGAAGGCCGCGATTGTGGTCCTTCAGAAACCATTCGTCGCGTCAAAAATGTTATCGGTGGCCCCCGCATCCGATTGGGGAACTACTGCTAAGGAATGGGGCGAACACGGTAATATGTCCGCTACCGATGTATTGGGAATGGCACCCGCAGCTAAACTTTACGATTGTCGGATTGCTGGTGGTGATGCAGTTTCCAATGCTTTAAAAGTATTCGATTGGGCAATTAAACAGTACCAAACCGACGGTACCCCACAAATTCTCACCAACAGTTGGGGAATTTATCAAGAAAGCTGGGATGAATTTTACGCAAATAATCCCGAACATCCCTTTACCCGGAAAGTTGTTGAAGCGATCGAACTAGGCATTTTAGTATTATTTGCAGCAGGTAACTGCGGAGGAAGTTGTCCGAGCCAAAGATGCGGAACTGATTTTGGTTCTGGTAAGAGCATCTGGGGTGCAAACGGACATCCTTTAGTTATGACTGTTGGTGCAGTTAATAAAGAAGAACAGTTTATTGGTTACAGCAGCCAGGGGCCAGCATCTTTAGACGATCAAAAACCAGATTTTTGCTCGGTAAGTCATTTTAAAGGTTATTTTGCCAGCGATAACGGTACCTCAGCAGCTTGTCCGATTGCTGCTGGTGTAGTAGCGTTGCTCAAACAGGCTAAATCTGACTTAAATCAGCAAGAAGCCAAAGATTTACTCAAAAATACCGCGAAAAATATCGGCGAACCCGGTTTTGATCATCATTCCGGTGCTGGAATTATTCAAGCAAAAGCAGCATTCGACCAGCTTTTACCTCAACAGCCAAAATGGCACGAATGGGAAAGTTGGGGAGGCAACAGTTTTTATGCACCTGCGGTAGTATCTTCTGGAGAAAATCATCTTGATGCCTTTATCGTTGGTGGTGACAGCGCTATCTATCGTAAATCTTGGCATGAAGACAAAAATCCCGGCGAGTGGGAGAAGATAGAAGGTTTTAGTTTAGGTAGTCCTGCGGTATTAGCCCGTGACTTAAACAACATCGATTTATTCATTATTTCCCAAGACAGAACCTTACAGCGTAAATGCTGGGACGGTAAAATTTGGGGTGAATGGGAAAATTTAGGTGGTGTATGCAAGCACGGTGTTGCCGCCGCCGCTTGGGGTAGCCGATTAGATTTATTTAGCGTAGCTGCCGACAATGCCGTTTGGCACAAATTCTGGGATGGAAGTTGTTGGAGTGAATGGTTATCTTTGGGCGGTATAAGTTTAGGTGCCCCCGCAGCAGTTTCTACCACCGAGAATTCCGTTGACGTATTTATTAAAGGTTGCGATCGCGCCATATATCGCAAAACTTGGAATGGCACATCGTGGAGCAGTAATTGGGAAAGCTTAGGTGGAGAATGGGCATACTCCCCCGCAGTCACTTCCGGAAATGGCGATCGCCTCGATGTATTTGCAGTCGGTACCGATAACGCCGTATACCGCAAAGTATGCAATGGTTCCGTTTGGGGTGAATGGGAAAACCTCGGTGGAGCATCACTATCCGCACCCGCAGCCGTATCCTCAGCACAAAGCCGCATTGATATATTTGCCGTCGGTGCCGATAGTGCCTTGTATCACAAGTGGTTGAGTTAATTTGGGGATAGGGCATGGGGCATTGGGCATCGGTAATTGGGAAGAAATAAAATTTTTAATTTCTAACTCCTAACTCCTAACTCCTAATTCTAGAGACGTAGCACTGCTACGTCTCTACACTCCCAACTATCAATCCAAAATCGTTTTGGTGCTAGTGTAAAATGTCGTAGCTCAATATGACGGCAATGACTTTCACTATCGCAATTCCTAATAAATCTATTAACAGCTTGGATTTGTCTCCTGCAACAAAGGCAATCGATCAAATCCTTGCAGAGGATAATATCGCATTGAACGAACAGCAGTTATGTTTGGATATTCAATACGAATTAGAAGCGGGAGATCCACGGGAAATTTCTGAAATTCCAGAAGTCCGATTGTGGTTTATTCGTTTGGATGCAAAATACCCGTGGCTTCCATTTTTACTGGATTGGCAATCTGGGGAGTTTGTTCGTTATGCTGCAATGTTAGTTCCACATCAGTTTAGTTCTAAAGAAGGTATTCAGTATAATCCCGAAGCTTTAGAAATATTTCTGATGCAAAAAACCTTTCTTCTCAAAGATTGGTTGGAAAAACACAACATTCCCAGTCAATCTCGAATCAAGTCAATGGCGAAATTGCTGGGTTATGATTTGGATGATGAGCTATTCGCAATGCTGTAATTGAAAAAAAAGGAATAGGGAACAATAAAAAAACCCGGTTTTTTGAAAAAACCGGGTTTCTATGTATCTTTAATTCTTATAATTCGGATTTAAAATACTATATTAATCTTTTTGAATGCGCGAAATCAGACTTAATGCCGTGTTAAAAGCATACTCAACGGCTTTTGATTTGGTTGGTAAAGCTGATTGCCATATACGATAGTCGTTATATTCAATAATCAACTTAGCCATTTCATCGATACTATTTTTATTTAAAATATGATGTTGGGCTGATTCAAAATCTTCTATATTGCCGCCATTTTCAATAATTTCTTCACCCGCTTTGATAAATTCATCTAAAATTATTTGTGCGTAACGCTTCCCTGCACCTTCTGCAAATACAGATGTAGCTTTAAATGCTTTGTATTCCTCAAACAAAACATCTCCTATTTTCTGCCCTACTAATTTATTCCAACTTAACGGCAGTTCAATATCTAAACAATCACTATCGCTATATTTATATTGTAAATATTCGTAAATATCTGAAGCCGATGCCTCTATTTTCTTTCCAGCAAACAGTTCTTTTAAAGTTTGAACGCTTGTATTGAATTCGGAGTCAGTAAATACATTTTCTGCACCTTCGGGACAATCATATACCATATAAGTCCAAATTCCAGGACTTGCTGTGTCGCTACTTACAGCTTGATAAAATGTAATAGTTCCCTCTTCTTCACTCTCAAAATATGCGCTTTTTGTATCGCTAAATTGCCATAATGGTATATTCCGAGAGCCGAACATAATCTTTTTATAAATACCTGTGAGATGATGAGGTTGAGTCTCCACCTGGATATAACGCTTTTTAGTAATAACTAAGCTATGTAACCGAATCGCCATTATTTCTTTCCTTATATTTAATTAATCATTTACAAAGGTGATTTCACCTACTTAACAGCTAGATGGAAGTTCATGCAAAAGAATTTAACGCTTTTATCTCTATTAGTACATCTTTCACAAGGAAGAGTGTTTGTATCAATTAACCACTTTAAGCTTAAAAATATAAGTTTTTTTGGCATTGATTATTAACGATTAATATTTCACATCAACTTCATTTATTATGTTGACTAATAAAGTTACAAAACTTCAAACTAGCTGTTAATTTGAAAAGCCTTTTTGTTCTAACTACTGAGTTTAAATATGACAAGTTGAATGCAATAGTTGGGATTTGTAAACCGCAGCCGGTTTTTCCATTATTGCTAACTTGGATAATCAAATCATTCGTGTTGTAGCGACGATGCACTACTTGTGATGATTTAAATAGAACGGTGAGATACACAATATTTTTTTAGGCTTCTGATTTATCATTCCCATAAATGATATGAAACTAACATTCTGACTAAAAAAAATGATTATTTTTTCTCAAAGCCGATGAACTTCGATATTAAGCGGCTTCTAGACGACAAACTAAAAAAAAATCAAAAAAAAATATTTTGTTAGCTATGTGACATATTGCAATTAAATGTATTTTGTTCAACAATAAGATGTGAAATCTACATAAGTTTTATTCCTGAAAATAAAAAGTGAGTAGCCTTCAAGCAAAATTTGGACTAAGTTTTATAGCTTAATAGATACTTATGTTTTTATATTGAGGGGTTCAACCCCCCATTTAATTAAAATGCTCTGTCAACAAGGCTTTATGCGCTTTGTCGAGAATTAAACTTTGATACATTTTGGTATTCAAACCCGCTAACTTTGTTTTCTTCAAACTGTGTATAAAAATCTAATCGCTTCAAAACATAAAGTTTTTTTCAAAAAAAATGTAATTGTATTCGGAAATACAAAAAAGCAGATTTAGGTAATTAATAAAACACGTTGTTATTTCAACCTAGTATAAAGTATTCTATCAACTTTAATTAGAATTTAACCTTCCGTTTAAAAAAATTAATTATGCTTGGTGTCGAATGATAGTAACTGAAAAGTGTTTTGAAATACTTCCTTAGCAAATAAAAGATTTTTTTCAAAGTCAAGGTTATTTGTATAGTAAATAACAAAATTAATAGTTTCCCGATAATAATTTTTTCATTCAAATAATTTCTACTTATAAGCAGGAGCCTCTAAAAAGATGGCACCAGGTATTTTTTTTGATACCCAGTGCTGTAAGTTATATGAAATTTTACTTTCTGTGACTCTCCGACAACCGAAATTTTCTACTTAGCCTTGCCAAACTTTTTCTAAAACGGTTGCTGGTGGAATATCTGCCATCAAGCCGGAAGGAGATTTAATGGCAATAAACTTATCACTTTTAGGTAATAATTTAGTTGATTCGGCCGAACCGAATAAAGCAATAGTGTAGGTTTGCAAGAAGACAGCAAGTTGCATCGGCGCACTATTAGTACACAACATTAAATTAGCCCCGGCAATGATTGCAGCGAGTTTACCAATATTATCGGGAAAAGTTTCCTTGATATCTGGTATTACTTCAGAGAAAGTACGCATCAAATCTTGATTATCTGGTTGAGAGATAACCACTACGGGCATATCTGGCTGCTTTTCTCTAAAATCTTTAATCACAGATAGCCATTTTTTCACGGGATAGGAAGTCTCGGCATCACCGGAGCCACCGTAAACCAAAATATAGCCCGTATCATTAACTCCCAAACGTAATTGTTCGGAAGATGCCCAGTCAATATCTGGTTTTGGTACATTGAGTGCTAGCTCGGGATAAGTAGAATCAATCCCCAGCCCTCTGAGCAAATCATTGTACATATAAGCGGCGTATTGTTCCTCATCCCGAGGTACTACGCGATTGAGAAATACGGAACCATTTCCCTTGAAACCAACCCGCGTACCGATACCAGTCAGCCACAATAGCAAACGAGTATACCAACTTTGTGACGAGGTAATTGCAATATCATATTCGCGATCGCGAATCGTACCGATTAAGTTACCCCAATCAGCCATGCTATTGCGATCTTTGAAATCAAAAACCTTCACTTCCGAGACAGACTTACTTACCCGGTAAGCAGCCTTCGAGGAAGGTTCGCACACCACATCAATCGTAGATGTATTGTACTTCCGCTTGAGATTGTCCAAGGTCGGAAAAAATAGAATTTGCTCTCCTATTCCACCAGGGACAAGGGCTACTATTCGCATATTATTTATTTACGGTAACTGGCTATTTATTTTAGGGGAAGATGAGTGATTGGGAATTGGTAATTGGGAATGGGTAATTGGTAATGAGTAATTGGGGATTGGGCATTGGGCATGGGGGATTGGGGATTGGGGATTGGGAATAGTTAGGAGTAGCGAGTTATTTTCCCCTTGTCCCCTTGTCCCCCCATCTCCCCATCCCCCATCCCCCTCCACGGTGTGATAAAGAAAGATTAAGTTGTTACGCACTTAATTTGTATAGTATTAGCGGGCAAGATGCCCGCACTACAATAATTACCAAATTTTGTTTTATACAATTTAGCTGCACATCAGCTTATTAATTTAAATCGAGGATTCACCGAAGTGTACTTACTAATTCCCGCAGCGGGAAGCGGCAGAAGAATGGGTAGTAATAGAAATAAACTCCTGTTGGATTTGCTGGGACAATCAATTATTAGCTGGGACAATAAGAGCAGCAGCAACCGCCGAGCGGATCGATTGGATTGGAATAATTTCTCAGCCAGACGATTGGCAAGATTTTGAGAAAATTCTAAGTCAGATGAAGTTAGATAAGCCAGTCAAATTAATAAATGGTGGTTCTACTCGTCAAGAATCAGTTTACAATGGTCTGCGGGCATTGCCATCTCAAGCAGAGCAAGTACTAATTCACGATGGAGCAAGATGTCTCGCCACGCCAAATTTATTTAACTCTTGTGCCGAAACTCTTGGTAAAACTAGCGGTTTAATTGCCGCAATACCAGTTAAGGACACAATTAAAGTTGTAAATGAAAATAACATAATTCAATCGACACCCGACCGACGGCTATTATGGGCAGCACAAACCCCTCAAGGATTTGATGTCAAATTATTAAAACAATGCCACCAAGAAGCCGTTAGCAAAGCCTGGGAGGTCACAGATGATGCTGCCTTATTTGAAAAGTGCCAGTTGGAAGTATTAATAGTTCCGGGGGAAGAAACTAATTTAAAAATTACCACTCCACAGGATTTGGCGATCGCAGAGTTTATTTTGAAAAGTAGGGAGTAGGGAAGAGGGGAGGAGATGGGGAGACAAGGGGACAAGGAGATGGGTTGATAGTTTTTAACTCCTAATTCCTAACTATTCACTCTTAACTATTCCCGTTCCCTACTTTCTACTTGCTACTTGCTACTTGCTACTTTCTACTTTCTACTTGCTACTTGCTACTTTCTACTTGCTACTTGCTACTTCCTACTCCCTATTAAACATTGACATCCAATTAATAAAATGGTACTATCCGTGCCAACTTGCTTGTAGTGTGTTTTCTTGAGTTGTGCTTTGTCCGTTGCGATAAACTCTTGAATGTGGATTGATAACCGATGATTGTAGCGGCATCAAAGATCGAAGCGATTTTGTATCTGAAGGGCAAACCCATGTCTATTGGGGAAATAGCTGACTGTGCAAAGTGCGATCGCGTCACGGCGGAGGAAGGGATAATTGAGTTAGTTGATGAATATGCTCATCGAGATAGTGCTTTGGAAGTTGTGGAGACTCCCCAGGGTTACAGTCTGCAATTGCGCTCGGATTTTCATGATTTGGTACAAACGCTGATCCCGGTAGAGTTGGGTGTAGGAGCTTTGCGGACTTTGGCTGCAATTGCTCTAAATAGTCCGATGCTGCAAAGCGATTTAATCAATTTAAGAGGTTCGGGAGCGTATCAACACGTTCCTGAGTTGGTAGAACAAGGTTTTGTTCGTAAAAAACGTAGCGGCGATTCTCGCTCTTTTTCTTTGCAAGTTACCCCAAAATTTCATCAATATTTTCAAATAGATAAATTACCTCAACCTTTTTCCAATTTTAAGAATCAACAACTCGAACTTGAATTACAGCCGGTAACTACCCAAGCGGCAGAAAGCGCTTAGAAGGGTGAAAGTAACTATATAGCAAGTATGAGGGGCGATTGACTTAAATGCAGCAAGTGTAACAGGATGGCGGATAACTGCTTCATAGCTGTAAATAAAAATTTCACTTACCGCATTATTTGAGCAGGGTCAAGGTGCCTCATACTCTTAGTATGGTTTACAGTAGAATTAGCAACAAAAGCGAAAATAATTGCCAATGGTGTTTGATCCAGACTTTTTGAACGACAACTTTGAACAACACCCCAATCAAAATATTTTTGACAACATTGAGGAAGATCCCAATCAGTTGCTCAAATATCTTGAACATCAACCTCCCGAGGTTTTAGCACGGGTAGCCCAGTCTGTTAGCCCCGAAATTAAACAAATCATTTCGCAAAACGTCCAAGGGCTTGTAGGAATGTTACCCCCAGCAAATTTTAACGTGCAGGTGACAACAGACAGGGATAATCTTGCCGGACTTTTAGCTTCAGCAATGATGACGGGGTATTTCCTGCGCCAAATGGAACAACGAATGAATTTAGATGATTTAACTAGTAAATAGCTCAAATTAGTTATGAGTTATGAGCGTTATTAATCGATTTACGGCTCCCCGGTTATTACCATACATAGTAATGGCCCGAAACTGACGATTGTTAACTAACTCTTAACTCTTAACTCTTAACTGTTTATCTGAGTTTCTCTAAATTTATGCGGAGCAGGTGTTGAGGATTTGTTAATATTTTTTCAAATTTTTTCAAATTTTTCTAAAACTCCTTATCACTTGTGGGGATAAGCTCCAGATTGAACTTTAAAGGTTTGGAGTTTGCCTTCTCGTTTAACTTGAATTTGCAGAATATCTCCTACTGTTGAAGATTCTACAAATTTTTGTACTTGTGCGGAAGATTTAACGGGTTGCTTGTTAATTTTTTCAATAATGTCCCCAGGGCGCAAACCGGCTTCTTTTGCGGGGGAATCATCTGTAACTCTTCTTACTAGAATGCCTGTTTCTTGCTTTAACTCAAAAGATGTTTCTTGAGACAACTGCTTTGTCTTACTAGGAGTCAAATCCACCATTTCGATACCAAGGAAAGGATGCTGTACTTCTCCTTTAGTAAATAACTCATCGGCGATACGAGCAGCAGTTTCGATAGGTATCGCAAAACCCAAACCTTGAGCATCAGCGCGAATTGCCGTATTTACCCCAATCACTTCACCTTGGGAATTTAATAAAGGGGCCACCAGAGTTACCGGGGTTGATAGCAGCGTCAGTTTGGATGAAGCTAACTCGCTTATCTGGAACCCCTACCTGAGCGCTGGTACGATCGGTAGCGCTAATAATTCCAATTGTGACAGTATTATCCAAACCCAAAGGATTACCAATGGCGATCGCCCATTGTCCGGGAATTAGATTGCGAGAGCTTCCCAATCTGACATTAGGTAATTCCGAAGCGGGGATCTTGACTACGGCTACATCGGTGATTTTGTCAACACCAACCACTTTACCTTCAAAAGTGCGACCATCCTTAAGAGTTACCTGCACGGTATCAGTATCTGATACTACGTGAGCATTGGTCAACAACTTTCCATCATCACTTAATATAAAACCCGAACCCGTACCCCGCTCAATTCTTTCTTGAGGAAACGGTTGCTCATCTTCTCCAAAAAATCGACGTAGGAGAGGATTTTTTAATGCTTTCGATATCGGATTAGCCACTTTACGAGTAGCATTAATTCGTACTACCGCAGATCCAGTTTTTTGTACTGCGCTAGCAATAAAATTCATTTCGCCTCCTCCATTCCCGGCAGCAGAAGTTCCCACTGGACGGTTAATAACAGTTTCCGGAGGCAAAGCTACTGTGACATTTTTAAACTGATTATAAGAGCGACTTTGCGGCAGGAAGCGACTTCCTAATAAACCTGCACCACCACCAATTGCCACTAAAGAAAGGGAAACAGCCAATCGCTTTACAGATAACTTCATAACCATACGCTTAAGGACAGCAATGCAGATGCTAATTTATAATTTTAGTCAACAAATAGACTAGTTGAGAGATAAGTTTGATAACAAAGGCATTCAAGTATTTACCTTTGAATAATAAAATTTATAAGAACTAATCGATTTTAGATTTTGGATTAACTCTACTGAATAAATCCACAGGTGGAGAAGATTTTAGATTAACGGAAAAGGTTTTGCTTTAAACAGCAATCGAAAACAAGTGCATTCGTGATTAAAATCCAAAATCTAAAATCTAAAATCCAAAAGACAAACGCGCGGTGTTTAATCTTTAAAATAATCTATATATAAACTTATCATTTTTTTATATACATGAGCTTTCGTTATTGTTCAGTCTTGTTTTGTGGTTTAGCCAGTATACTTAGCTTAATATCCACATTTCCTAATTCTGCTTTAGCGCAGTCTAAACAAAGAAATTGCCCAGAACCGGCTTTGGAGCGTTTCGTGCGCCATCAAGTAGCACCAGAAGAAACTTTAAAAGCCATAGCACAAAGCTATAACGTTACTCCTGCAACCATTATCCGCATGAATCCTGCAATACGTAACGGTAAAGTTACTGTAGGTCAAAAATTAATTATTCCTCCCTACGACGGGATTGTCGTTAAATTACGCAGCGGACAAACTTTAAAGCAAATTGCAGCACAACATAAGATTCGTGCCGATGCGCTTTTTGAAGTCAATGGTTGTCAAGAGAATCCTGAAGTCGTTTTTGTTCCGCAACTTAAGAAATCGCAAAATTCGACTCAACCTTCATCTACAGAACCAAATGTTCTCGAAACTATTTCCAATTCCAGTAAATTAAACGGATATCCCTTACCAGAAAATACTGCTGTAGCATTTCCTTATGGATGGCAAATAAATCCAAGTAACGGCGACGTATTCTTCCATAGCGGTATAGACTTGTCAGCACAACCTGGAACCTCCGTACAAGCAATTGGTGAAGGAGTAGTAGTCTTAGCCCAAGAACAAGGTTCTTACGGCAACTTAGTAATTATCAATCACAGTGGCGGAATGCAAAGCCGCTATGCCCACCTTGAGGATATCAAAGTTAGCGCCGGAGAGAAAGTAAATAAAGGCGATTTAGTGGGAACAGTAGGAAGTACGGGTGAACCAACTTTGAAAAAACCCCACCTCCACTTTGAAATCCGTTCTAATTCTTCTTTGGGTTGGGTAGCGAAAGATCCCCAAGAGTATTTGAGGAGGTGAGGGGGAAGAGGGGGGAGAGGGGGAAGAGGGGGGAGAATATTTCGTAGGTTGGGTTAGGCGCATCCGCGAATCACGGTTTTGACTATAAATAAGCAGCGCCGTAACCCAACATTTTAAATTCAAGATTCAATTGATTTTTAATTACTAACTCGTAGAAACCCTCAGACTGGAAGTCTGGGGCTACATAAACAAAGCCCCTCCGGGTTCGGCAGTCCCCTCAACGGAGGGAACCTCCGCACAGGGCTGCTCTCACCACCTGCGTGGGCTAATATTAAATTCAAAATTCAATAATTCCTCACTCCTAACCTTTGACCTTTAACCTCTAACCTTTGACCTTAATTAATTTCATTCCCGATAAAGCAAATCTTTTAAATGCAGCGTCGGCTTGTTCTGAATAATCTACAACTCCAGGTACAACCACGGGTGAGGTGCAATCTTCTAGAAGATGAATTTTTTTGGCAAGATTAATATCTGTTTTCTTAATATCTGTTAATAAATCGTCGATTGTCCAAGCTACGCAGTGACTTTTTGCTTGTCCCGCAATAATAACTTTATCAAAATCTAGAAGCTGTTTAATTAAACGGGTATTCTTTTGTGCAATTGGACTATTATCAAAACTTTCTAATACTTCCGGGCTTAATACCGAATAATTTTCAGTTAATGGATTATTTCCCTTGATTTCAAATTGTGCTTGCGAGTTGCGAACGATGGAGTGAAAAAAGATTGCTTCCTCTACCGAAGAAACCAAAGCATGACCGATTCCACCTAACATCGAATGATAAGACCAAACTGTGAGCGGATATTTTCCGTTGTCGGTGAGTTTCTTGACGTAATGATAAGCGTACTTTTCTAAAAATTCGTAGTCATATCCCAAACTGAAACTAACTGCCGGATTAACCTTCCAATTACCATTATCGATATCATTTGGAACAATATTAGTAGCCGAAGGAATCGGATGTTCCCCAGCGGAATTCACCCAGAATATCGGATGAAAAATTTGCATTGCAGTGTGAGTATCCATCGTCGGGATAATTGTAGTAATTTCACCCAAATTGCGATAAATAAATTCACACAGACGCACGTTATCTTCTATAGCTCCTTTTCCCGACTTGCCACCAACAAATAATTCAAAATCGGGAATACAAAAAGTGTTTTGCACATCGATTAATAATAAACAAACGCGACTTTTATCTTCAGAAGCTGGTTTGATGTTGTGTTGCTTTGCCCATGCTTCAGCTTCGATGGAACGTAGTTGATAAGGTACCCGCCAGATTTCGCTGACTTTTGCAGGGGTGAAATGTGGGGGGATAGGGAGTTGGGGGTTCATTTTTATGATTTGTTATCGTTGACATTATATTAATGGTATGAATCTTGATTGATTGTTGCTAGTTTTGTAGGGTGTGTGACGCGATGAAAAACATTGAACGTAGCAATAAGCGTTGTAGCGTCACGCACCATCAATCATTTATGACAATATCGTAAGTTCGATAATTGACTACACAGGCAAAACCCATCTGCGTGGGTTAAAAATATAATTGCGACCGCGTTAGTTTTAATAAATATTTATCTCTGTCAAAAAAAATGAATTGCAAAGAATTAATTGAGCGTTATCAAGCAGGTGAAAGAGATTTTTCTGGTGTTGATTTTAGTGGGATTGATTTTGATGAGATAAATCCAAGTTTGGATAATATTATCAACTTAAGCGAAGCTAATTTTACAGGAGCGAATTTCAGCAATGCTAATCTTTCTTATATAAGCTTTACAGAAACAAATTTTAGTAATGCTAATTTTACAGGAGCTAATTTAACTTATGTATTTTTATTAAATGCTATTTTTGAAAACACTAATTTAACAAGGACTATTATTTATAGTGATTTATCAGAAGCTGTTTTAATAGGTGCGAATCTCCATGAAGCAACAATAAAATATTGCTTTATAGATTATGAAGAAGGGGTAATGAAGCTTAGTAATCGTGCTTATTTTTCTGGGGCTGATTTAGAAAGAGCTAATCTTAGTAATGTAAATTTAAAGTCAGTATCTTTTGAAAGTGCAATTCTTTTACAAGCAAACTTAAGAAATGCCAATCTTGATAAAGCTTATTTGAATTATGCTAATTTAATTGGTGCTGATTTAAATGGTGCTAATTTAAAAGATGCAGTTCTCAAAGGAATAACTTACAGTCCGGAAACTATTTTCCCAGAAGGTACCGACCTTAGTGAAGCTTACTTGATTGCTCCGGGTGTGGATTTAAGTATTGCTAACTTTGAACATTTAGAACGTAGATTTTTAAATTTACGCGGTGCTAATCTTTCTGAAGCAAATTTAAGGGGTGTTCAATCATTCGGTAATTTAGAAAGTGTAAATTTAAGTGGTGCCGACCTAAGAGAAGCTAATCTTAAAAAAACTAATTTAAGAAATGCGAATTTAGGCGCTGCTATTTTAAGTGGTTCTTTAAAGCATACAGATTTAAGAGGTGCGAATTTAACAGATGCAAATCTTCATGAAGCTGATTTGAATCAAGCCTTACATAATCCTGAAACTATTTTTCCTCCCGACACTGACTTAACAAAAGCATATTGTATTTGTCCGGGCAGTAATCTAAAGAATGCTGATTTAACTGGATTACATCTCTATGATGCTAATTTGAATGATGCTAATTTGAATGATGCTAATTTAGAAGGTACTACTTTAAAAGCCGCAAATTTAAGTAATGCTAATTTCAGTAATGTAAATTTATCTCACGCTGACATTATTAAATCTAACTTACGAGGAGCTAATTTTTATAGAGTTGACTTAGGTCGTTGTTGCATAGAAAAATGTGATTGTACTGGTGCTAACTTCAAAGCAGTACGCGACTTTCAAACATCGCTATATGACAATGATTTTACGAACGCTGATTTTAGTCAATCATCATTAGATTCCTCTTACTTTCAAGGCTCAATTCTTGATAATACTAACTGGGAAAAAGCAAATTTAACCAACTCATATATTTTTGAATATGATAAATGTCCGAATATTAATATAAAACGAGCAGTTTTAACAGATGATCATTTGACTTACTTCATTAAAATGGGTGTCAATGTAAGCGGTACTCTTTACGTCAGCGATGAAGAATTTATTAACTCAGAAGGAAATCAACCACCAGGTTTAATTAGATTACATGATGATGCTGATTTAAGCGGACTAGATTTAAACGGTTGTAATTTTAGTAGACTTAATTTAACGAATGTGGATTTTACCGGAACTAATTTAAGAGGTGCAATTTTTATTTGCACGCAATTAAAAAACCCTAATTTCACAAATGCGGATTTACGAGATGCGGATTTAGAAGATGCTGAGTTTGATCATGTTAATTTTACAAATGCGAATTTAAAAGATGCTAATATTAAAAATGCTCATCTAGACAAAGCGGTTTTTTGCAATACTATTATGCCGGATGGAAGTATTAGGAATGATAATTGTTAATTTATAATTTAATTAACGATATTGTCATCATTACTGGTTGGTGCGTGACGGTAATATCAACTTAGCTTGCTAAAATCGATAATTTATCGTAACCGTCACTCACCCTACGAAATAATTAAAAAAGTAACGCCCTATTTATTCGATTTTCATTCCCAAAATCTTTGCCTTTCTGCAATTCTATCATCAGTATTTAATTGAAGTAATTTCGCAGTTGTTCGTCCTTCTGCTGTCAATCCTTGAATCTTTAAATCATCTTCTGTTAACAATTCATCCCAAATTTCTAAGCATACTGTAATTACTATTTGCTTGGCTTCATCAATTTGATGTTGCTTTATTGGTGTAATTTTTATTGCTTTGTTTTCCATATTTAGTTTTTTGATTGGGTGGAATGAAGGGTAAATCAATATAATTTAAGATTTATTGTTGGGTTGCGCGATCGCCTTAGCTGAGAAACTGGTTCGTTTTTCCGCAACCGTCGGGAGACGTAGCACTGCTACGTCTCTACAACCCGTCGGAATCAATGGTATTAGTAATTTGAATTATTTTTCCTAAAACGGTTATTGTATAGCTTCTACCTAGATAATTAGCTAAGTGCGTGCAATCATAAAGCTGTTTTATCCTAATTATTAACTTTAACCAAGAAATTTAACATCTAAACGGCTTGAACTATGGCAATCTAAAAAACAGAATGTTTGAAAATTTGATATCTTCGCTACAGAATTTTACTGAAACAGGTTATGCAAACCCTGCCAAATCCAACAACTAATAGCGCATCTACGGCTCCTGCCGTTTTTGAAACTACCATTAAGCGGCGCAAAACTCGTCCTGTAATGGTCGGAGATGTCACTATCGGGGGAGGGTACCCCGTGGTAGTGCAGTCGATGATTAATGAGGATACTCTGGATATTGCCGGTTCCGTGGCCGGTATTCGTCGCTTGCATGAAATCGGCTGCGAAATTGTCCGAGTCACCGTACCGAGCATGGCTCATGCTAAGGCTTTATCTGAAATTAAACAAAAGTTAAAGCAAACTTACCAGGATGTGCCTATTGTTGCCGACGTACATCACAACGGGATGAAAATTGCTTTGGAGGTTGCCAAGCATATTGAAAAGGTACGGATTAATCCAGGTTTGTACGTTTTTGAAAAACCAGACTCTAATCGAACTGAGTATACTAAAGCTGAATTTGACGAAATTGGCGATAAAATTGCCGATACTCTCAAACCTTTGGTAATTTCTCTACGCGATCAAGGGAAAGCGATGCGAATCGGCGTAAATCACGGTTCCCTTGCCGAACGAATGCTGTTTACTTATGGGGATACTCCGGAAGGAATGGTGGAGTCGGCGCTGGAATTTATTCGTATTTGTGAATCTTTAGATTTTCATAATATCGTAATTTCACTGAAGGCTTCGCGAGTGCCGGTAATGTTGGCTGCTTATCGGTTGATGGCCAAGCGCATGGATGATGAAGGTATGGATTATCCCCTGCATCTCGGTGTTACTGAAGCCGGAGATGGGGAATACGGACGTATTAAGTCTACGGCAGGAATTGCGACTTTGTTAGCCGATGGCATTGGCGATACAATTCGCGTTTCTTTAACCGAAGCACCGGAAAAAGAAATTCCAGTTTGCTACAGTATTTTACAGGCTCTGGGATTACGGAAGACGATGGTAGAATACGTCGCTTGTCCTTCCTGCGGTCGCACTTTGTTTAATTTAGAGGAAGTGCTGCACCTCGTCCGCGAAGCAACCAGTCACCTCACGGGATTGGATATTGCTGTTATGGGCTGCATTGTCAACGGGCCAGGAGAAATGGCTGACGCTGATTATGGCTATGTTGGTAAAACTCCAGGATTTATCTCGCTTTACAGGGGTAGAGAAGAAATTAAAAAGGTACCTGAAGATAAAGGTGTGGAGGAATTGATAAACTTGATTAAAGCAGATGAACGTTGGATAGAACCAGATTAAACAAACAACAATGTTGGTTAAATATTCTTGCTAGTTTTGCGTTATGCCGTAAAGCTAGCCGGATTGATGGAAAAATTTACCGAAATAACAAACTATGCTCAGTCTGTACAGTGTTAGGCTGTGTTAGATTGAGCATACTGACTATGTAAATTCAGTCTGGCACAGCTGTAATATGGTGATTAGAAGAAGTGGACTTGTTTTAGGTGCTACAGCCGTGACGCTTTCAACGATTGCCGTCGCAGGTCTTGTAAACCTTCCACAAGGACAAGCCTTATTTAAAGAAAGTCCTAAAGAGATAGTAGATGAAGTTTGGCAGATTATTTACCGCCAATACGTAGATGGTACCTTTAACCAGGTAGATTGGCAGGCTGTTCGTAAAGAGTATTTGGATAAAAAATACACTGACAAGGAACAAGCCTACAAATCCATCCGGGAAATGCTTAAGAAGCTGGATGACCCCTACACCCGCTTTATGGACCCCAAAGAGTTCAAGAATATGCAGGTGGATACCTCTGGGGAATTAACTGGTGTTGGTATCACTATTGGTCTTGATGAGGAAACTAAAAAGTTAACCGTCATTGCACCATTGGAAGATACCCCAGCCTTTAAAGCCGGTATTCTGGCAAAAGATGTCATTACTAAAATTAATGGCAAAAGCACTGAGGGGATGGATACCAGTGAAGCTGTAACTTTAATCCGAGGAGAACCTGGAAGTAAAGTTAAGTTAACTATTTCTCGTAGCGGTCAAAAGCCAAGAGATTATTTAATAACCAGAGCAAAAATCGAAATTCATCCGGTTGATTACTCGGTAAAACAAACTCCTGCGGGTAAAACTGGTTATATTCGTCTCAAGCAGTTCAGCGCAAATGCTTCCAAGGAAATGCGTGAAGCTATTAGAGAATTAGAGAAGAAAAACGTTGATGGGTACGTTCTGGATTTACGTAATAACCCAGGCGGTTTATTATTCTCTAGTATCGAAATTGCCCGAATGTGGCTCAAGGAAGGTACAATTGTTTCCACCGTTGACCGTAAGGGAACGGTAGATAAAGAGGCCGCAACTGGGCGATCGCTCACCGAAAAACCACTAGTAGTTTTGGTAGACAAAGGAAGTGCTAGTGCGAGTGAAATTCTTTCCGGTGCGTTGCAGGATAATAAGCGTGCTGTTTTAGTTGGTAGCAAGACTTTTGGTAAAGGTTTAGTGCAATCAGTACGTCCCCTTTATGACGGTTCCGGAGTGGCAGTCACGATTGCTAAATATCTTACCCCTAGCGGAGCAGATATTAACAAAGCCGGGATTAAGCCAGATATCAAAGTCGAGTTGAGCGACGAACAGCGACAAAATTTATGGCTCAAACAACGCGATAAACTAGCTACCTTACAAGATCCTCAATTTGCCAAAGCTATTGAACAATTGAAAAAAGAAATTGCTGCAAAAGGCAATGTTAGAGCACAGAGAAAGTAAAAGGGAATTAGTTAGGAGTTAATTAGTAGTAAAGGCTTGCAGGGAGGCATTTTTATTATTTATTGTGCCAGAAGGAAATTACATCTTCTCTTGAAATGAGCCTAAGAACTGCTAATTACAAATTAATATTTCTCGTTCCCGTGTTGTCTGAGCGTGAATTCATTCAATTCCTAACTCTTAACTCTTAACTTTTTCAAGCTGGCTGACATTTTCCCGTCCTTATTAACCCGATACGGCGGGATATGGCTTCGTCTTTTGAATTAAATGGTCCCCATTTTTCTATAATTTCTGTATCGTCTTCAGATGTTAGTTCGCTGGAGACGATTTCGCATTTTTGGGTCGAGCGTTTGATAATATACCAGGATTGTGAAGATTCCATAAATACGATTTTGGATTTCAGATTATAAAAGTTATTTATTCTCACTCTTCCCTATTCCCCGTTCCCCATTTCCTTAACGAGAACGTGGAAGATTTTTTATTTGAGAGTTTTGTAGTTTAATAGAATCAATTGTCTGTATGGACAAATAGCTGAAAATAATTAAAACTAAACCAGAAACTACACCTATTATCAAGCCGATAAGTAAAGCAGATTTGTGAGGAAAAATCGAAACAATGGTATCGTTTTCTGATGCTGTCTTCATTTCTTCATCCCATTTTAGGGAGTCTAAATCACTTGTTGCTGGGGGTAGTAATTTTTGTGATGCTATTGAATCGGTTGCTTTTGAACTGAATTCATTTAATTCTGGTGCTAATTCAACTGCTGCAAAAATCGAGTTATTTTGCCTTGTAGATGAAGCAACACAATTTAAATTATTTAACTGCATTAATGCAGTGAGTGCAACTGTCGCCGAATTATATCGGTTTTGAGAATGGTAGCACACCATTTTATTGATTATTAAAGCTAATTTTTTATTAATATTAACTAAGTGTCGCCAAACAATTTCACCAGTATTTTGGTCTTCTGGTAACTTTATTGGATGAATGCCCGTAAGTGCTTGGATACCAATCATACCAAGAGCATAGATATCGCTACTAGGTACTGGTTTACCTTGATGTTGTTCGTAAGGCATATAGCCCGGTGTACCAATTGCAATGGTTGTATTGTCGGTATTGTGTTGATTTTTAAGCAATTTGTTCCACATTGGCTTCACCGCACCAAAATCAATCAGCACCAATCTATTGTCTCGTTCCCGTCTCATGATATTACTCGGCTTGACATCACGATGAATCAACCCCTGAGAGTGAACAAAAACTAAAATATTTAAAACTTCTTGCAGTAAGTCAATTACTTGAGTTTCAGCCCAACGCTTACCGGGCTGCAATTCAGCGCTCAGTGAATGTCCTTTGATAAATTCTTGTACTAAGTAGAATTCTTGATTTTGTTCAAAATGATTCAAAAGATGTGGAACATACTCATAATTGTCTAACTTCATCAAAGCTTCAACTTCGCGGGTAAATAGCCTTCTGCGGGTTTTCACCGGCAGCGCAATTCTATCGCTAGGTAGAAAGTGTTTGACGACACAAGTGGGATAATCAGTAATAGTAATGTCACGGGCAATATACGTCTGACAGAACATTCCTTGATTGATAATCTGAATTACCTCATAGCGATCGCATATTAATTTACCTATCATATTTATTTCTTATGTTACCTATAATGCTTCTGTTCAGTAATTTAATTTACGTAAAATCAACCTATATATAATTCATATTTTAGTTAGCAAGGCTTTTTATAAAAGAACCGTCAAATATACTTATATTTTGATGAAAGAGAGAAAAAGTTTGTCACGAGTAGGGAAATAGACTTAACGAATTACATACCGGAAGGATACGCTCTGAGTTAATTAAATTATAAAAATTATCGGCATAAAGATGAACAATACTACCAAAAAATTAATTCCCCTTAGTAGAGATTCCATACAGTTAGTCAAAGGTTTAATTATTGGCAAAGTGCTGACAATCCTTGTCATGGGGGGATTGTGGTTGTTGGTAAAGCAGTATTTAGAACCGGGAGGCAGCATCAGAGCTAATCGAGAATCGGGAACGGTTTCTGAAACAGCAACTTCAACTTTTAAAACGGTAAGCAATGTCCCCATCGGTTCGTTTCAATATAGTGGAAGTACCGCTTGGGCACCCATTCGGCAACTTGTAAATTCTTCAATTCAAGGCGATCGCCCGGAATTAAAGTTGCAATATACCCACCCTCAAGGTGATACTCCTATTTCAAAAGCAGCAATTCGGATGTTGTTGGATGGAGAAATAGACTTTGCTCAGCTTTCGCGTCCCCTTACGAAGTCGGAATATGCTGCTTCCGAACAAAAAGGTTTCACGCTCAAGCAACGTCAGGTTGCCACTGATGGAGTCGCCGTAGCAGTCAACCCGGCACTTGAAGTTTCTGGTTTAACCGTCGAACAGTTACAGCAAATTTATTTAGGCGAGATTACTAACTGGAAGCAATTAGGAGGGGCGGATTTAGCAATTACGCCTTTTTCTCAAAATTCAGAAGATGTTAAATTAACATTATTTGACGGTAAAGAATTAGACGAGCAAGAATTAGCCTCTAATATCGAATATCTCTATTCTCCCACAGAAGCTTTGCGTAAAGTCGCTCAAAATAAAGGTGCCGTGTATTTTGGATCGGCGCGGGCTATAGTACCTCAATGTACGGTAAAGTCCTTGCCTTTAGGTACTACTTCAGATAATTTAGTTGCTCCGTATGTTGGAGAATTAGTAGAACCAAACCAGTGTCCGCAAAAGCGCAATAATGTAAATACAAAAGCGTTTAAGAACGGTAGTTACCCACTTAAGAGCAAATTATTTGTAGTTACTAAAGAGAATAACGGTAGGGAAGAGCAAGTTGGTAATGCTTATACTAAATTGTTGCTGACTGCGGAAGGGCAAAAGGCAATTAGTGAAGCTGGTTTTGTTCCCGTGCGGTAGTGGGTTGAGACAAGCTGGGATTTATGACCGAAATATCTGACGCAAGACGAATTCAGGAATCAATTCGTAGTGAATTTCGCAATTCTGCTGAATTAGTAACCGATGCTGATTTCTATACCGAATTGCAATATTGGTATGAAGATTCAAAAAGAGACTTAAAAATAAACGAAGAAGCATCTGAATCACGTATAAAAGCAACAAGAAATGGTTTATTTGTAATTTCTGTCGGACTTTTTTGCTTCGGAAGATTGGATGTTGCTGAAGATATTTTAGATAACATTCCCGGTGGAAGGGGAAGTGTAAATCATTTTGCTGGAGTTTTACATAGACTTCTACCATTACCACCGGGTTTTAATTGTCTTAAAAATCCTAATGAAATCAAGGAATGGTTAAAATTAAATCGTTCTCAACTCAGATGGGATAAAAGTTTAGAAAGATATATTTTAGAAAATTTTAAAATTTTGCCAGATATTCCTGCCAATTATAATTTAGAGGAATTTAAAGTTACAGATAAAGAAATATCTCAAACAGGACTAATTGTTGAAATTATCTCTAATACAGGTAGTAAATGGCTTGGTAATTTTCAATCGGGATGTTCAAAATTTTCTGGAGTTTATCAATATCCGAATAAAAATGATTTAATTGTGGTTTCTCAAGGACAGGGATATATAGTTAATCCAGAAAGTAAACAGTTACTATCAAGTTTTGCTGGTAATATTATTGATGTAATTGATATTCCGCATCTTCTTAAAGATACTTACTGTATCTTGTTTATCAACGAATATAAGCTTCTATGCCATGATTCATCTGGTTTTCGATGGCAAAATACAGAAATATCATGGAATAAAGTCCGTGAATTACAAGTTAATGACTTTCGATTAACAGGAGAATTTTATTATTTTCAAGAACGTGTTTGGAAACAATTTTGGTTAAATATTATCAAAAATGAATTTCATTTAGGAGAATTTAAGTGGGAAGATTTATTACCAAAACCGAAACCACCTTGGTGGCAATTTTGGTGATTTGAAAATAGTCTTTATAATGCGTTAAGATTACTGCTCACAGCATTCTACAAAAATAATAAAAATTGTTACCAGAAAATAATTCCCGGTAACAACAATAATCCAAAATCTGTCTTTGAAAGTTTTGGGGACGGAAACCGACACCCCAACGTTCTCTCAACGCGGGGAACCCCTTCGGGTATCTCCCAAGGGGAGACGCTGAGCCGCACGCGGAGCGTGAACGCTAACGGCAGTTCGCTCAACGGGGGGAACCCCCGCACGCGACTGCTCTCACTACGCACCTTATGAAGGCTCAACTTTCCACAAAATCCAAAATTTAAAATTCATTTACCATTGCGGTTGTTATTATCATCCTTGTAAGCAGCAAGAATCCGGTCGGCGAGTTTGTCGGGTACCTCTTGTAAATGGTCGTATTTCCAATCGAAAGAACCTACTCCCAGAGTTTGCGATCGCAATTCTATGATGAAGCTTTGCATTTCCGATTGGGGCAGGTATCCGGTGACGTTATCCCAGCTTTGCCAGTTGGCGATCGCTTCGTAACCTAAAATTTGCCCGCGTCTACTGCTTAATAGTTGCAATACTTTAGAGGTAAATTCGCTGGGGGTTCTAACTTGTATATTCTCTCGTAGTGTCCTATACACGGTATCTTCCGAAATACCATACAGTTGCGCTACTTCTTGGACTAATACCCGACGTTCTTTACTGCGCGGTGGTAATTGGTCTAGGCAACGACGTAAATCTACAATTGCTTCTGTTGGTATTTCTTTTTTGGGCATTCTATGACACAGACCCCCACTTTATGTCTTGAGTGGAGGTGTTTCCGTTCCAACCAGTCGTACAGGGTGGAAGGGGAACAATCGACGAGTTTGGCAATTGAGCGCTTACTAATTCCTTTATTTAGATAACTGCGGATTTCTGCTTCCTTGTTATCCAGTTTCAAATGTGCCGATTTTCGTCCTTTGGGTCGCCCTAATGTCTTACCCTCAGCCTTACGTTTGGCTAACGCTTCGGTTGTTCTGAGTACAATTAATTCCCGTTCTATTTCTGCTGCCAAACCCAAAACCGTTGCTGTAATTCGGCTTTGCATGGAGCCATCGAGTACCATGCCTTGTTTGGCGATGTGAACATTGATTTCTCGGCGCACGCAGCACTCCAACATTTCCAGCACTTGTAGCGTAGAGCGTGCCATGCGACTGACTTCTGAGAAAATTACTACGTCTCCTGGTTGGGCAATTTCTTTTAAAAGACGACCAATACCTCGTTCCGACCATTTCTCCCGTCCAGAAACGGTGTCTTCTACAAACACGATATGTCTCGATCACCAAAAGTTGACAAGACCCATAATGTGGTTTCAAAAACGGCTTGTTTGCGGTTTGAAGCGTTTATGTTTGCAGTTCCCTACAGCTACCTTTGCGAGAAATTGCCTCGGTAACGAACAACAAGCTCTCTAATAATGTAGTTTTTCCGCTTAAATAAGGACCGACAATCGCAATCGAATGCAAACCCGTTCTAACTTTTAGGGTCATAACAACCTCCTTATGCGGCATATCTGGATCGGCACCGCACTGTAATGATTATCCTGCACTTAATTAGATCCACTTAGTCTTGTAAAGCGCGAATACAAGAATCGCATTATCTTTTAAAATTTATTTAACGAAATATAAAAAAAAGATAACATTTACATATAAAATTAAATTCTTATAAATCACTCTTGTTGCAGCAATTGGAAGCGTCGATGGATTTTAGATTCTAGATTGACCATTTACGCGACAGTTTAATAGTTGAAAAGGTCTTGTTTTAAACCAGAATCTAAAATTTAATATTGGTTCGGACAAATAAAAGCGTTATTGAGGAGAAAATCCATGAACGAGTTAGTTTGTAAGTATCGACTGAGTGCGTTCTTTAGTGCAATCTTGCTGAGTATGACGATTGCTCCTGTCAAAGCCAATGAAGCTTATGAGTTTAAGTTTGACCCAGTTCCGCAAAAACTGGCACAGTACGCTCGTAACAGCGCTACAACTTATTTAAATCAGGGCTTGCAGTTGGTTCAGTCGGGAAGTCCGCAACAGGCGATCGCCGCTTTTAATCAAGCAATTCAGCTAGACCCATCTTTGGCACCAGCATATTACAATTTAGGATTGGCGTTAAGACAGGTAGGACAGTTGCAACCGGCTGCGGATGCTTTTTATCGAGCCACTCAAGTCGATCCTAAGTTTGCTTTAGCTTATGCAAATTTGGGTGGTGCTTTGTTAGAAGGGAATAATTTGACTCAAGCTGAAAATTATTTACAGCGTGCTATAGAATTAGATTCAAAATTGGGATTTGCTTACTACAATATTGGTTTATTGTATCAGCAAAAAGAAGACTGTAGGAAAGCGATCAAATCTTTTACAAAAGCGATGAAATATAGCAACAAAGCACCAGAACCTGCTTATCAAATTGGGTTATGCTATATGCAGGAACGCAAGCTTAAAAGAGCCAAAAATGCTTTTAGAGATGCGGTAAGAATTAATCCCAAATATCCCGAAGCCCACTACAATCTTGGTTCGATTTTGTATACTCAAGGTAAGCACGAACAGGCTTTAGAAGCATTTAGAAAAGCCGCCCAAGCTAACCCCGATTATCCCAGCGCTTATTACGGTGCTGGATTGGCATTTATACAAATGAAACAATATCCCGATGCCATGCGCGTATTACAATACTCTAGGGATTTATTCTTAGCACAAAATAATCAGCTATGGGCTAGTAACGCCGAACAGCTTATGCAGCAAGCACAAAGCTTTACTTATCAAATTCCTCGATAAAAAGTTATCAATACTGCTGCTAACTAGCAACAAGGTACGTCACAATATAAAGAATTGCTCGAACAATGGCTGGTGTGGTCTGTAGTTCTCTTGGTAGTTCATGTTTATGTTTGTGAAAAAACGTCCCAAAAGCCAATTTCTATTATGGAACCGTTGGTTAGATCGGCACAGAATAGTCAGCAATATGGAGACTTTTTGCGACTTAGTTGTTATTTCTCTATGTTTTTGTTTGTTCTCTGTAATGGTAGTCAAGTTATGGGGGATATTTCACGATATATTGCATTCTGTTAATTACAAAGAAGTAACTGCAAAAATGCTATTTATTTTAATTTTAGTCGAGTTATTTCGACTATTAGTGGTGTATCTACAAGAGCATAGCATTGCAGTTGGAGTCGCCGTGGAAGTAACGATTGTATCTTTGCTACGAGAGGTAATCGTTCATGGTGCGATGGAAATTTCTTGGATTCAAGTAGCTTCTATTTGTGGTTTATTAATAATTTTGGGTGTATTACTACTCGTGTGCGCTAAAACTCCACATATGGATTGTATTAGCGCTAATACTAAATATTGTCCTTTTATTTATCCTGACGACAACCAAGAATCTTCTGGAGGTTGTGGGCAAGGAAGAACATCGAATCATTATCAGGAGAATAGGCAAGTTAAAACTTAGCCTTTATCTATATTTTAATTTGATGAAAACCCGTCAATGGCGGGTTTTTTAATTGGGGATTGGGGATTGGGCATGGGGGATTGGGGATTGGGGATTGGGGATTGGGCATGGGGAATTGGGCATGGGGAATTGGGGAATAAATTTTTTATATTTCTACCCGTTATAATTTAATGTTAGAAATATTCCGTAATTGGGTTATTTCAGCCTAAATAAACCCGGTTTCTATTCGTGAAGATATGAATATATTGTTATCTAATCAACAAGAAACCGGGTTTATAACACCCTTGTAAAATGTGAAGTTGGAATACCGCTAAATTAAACCGCTTGCTACAATTTTGACAAAGCTGATTGATATAATCTGGGCTTTTTCTCAATATAATTACGGTTTTTATGTTTTAGGGGTAAAAATAGTCTTTAGTAATTGAGCATAATATTTCACTAAGATTAATAAAAATATGAATAAAAAAAATATTACTAAAATTGCTGTTGGTTTCGTAATTGCTTATACCCTTTCTTATGTCGGGATTCGATTAACAAGTAACAGCATTGTTCATGGTTCCGGAACTTCTGGCTGTACTTATTATTATCATAGTGTGGAACCGGGGGACTCTGGTATCATCGGTTTATTGATTAATGGACAATTGGCATTGCTATTTACTCCTTTACGTTGGCTGGAAGTGAGATATTGGTACGCAGTTCAACCAGTTGGTTCCCAACTTTCAGAACAGGATAAAAAGCGTAATAAATTTGCATCTTGTACCAATGAAACTTGATGTTAAAGCTGTTCAAATTATAATATCTCAAAAGAAAAATTTTGACTCTATAGCAAGGATGTATTTAATCCTACCCTTTTGGACAGATGAATAACTTTTACCCAATCGGTAAAAGTGAAAAAAGCGCGAATTGTGCTTTCAATTATCTGGGCGCGTTGTATGAACCTATTGAGAATAATTTTCTCTCTTAAAGGATAAATAACGACTTAAATCTTTGTTAGTAGCCATATAAATTGGAATAATGGCACAGAGAACAACCATAATCAAACTTCCAACGACGAGAATGGTAGAGAGCTTTGAACTGAGAGCCAAAACCATTGCGATTAAAAGCACAACCAGCAAACTACAGATACCCATCAACAGATATTTTGCCCATTTTCGCCCTTGCAAAACAAAGTACATAACTATGATTGTTAGTAAGATGCGTCCAATTGCCCACTTATCCCGTGCAATCACGACTAACGCTATATCTAGGATACAAAGCACCACAAACATAGTTAGTAATGTATTTCGAGCTTTCAAGGCAGATAGATCTGGTTGGAGCATAGCTTTTGGATGATGTTCTAAGGATAAAATTAGAAAAAATCTTCGTTTCAATCCAATATTAGTGGTTAACTTCTCGTTTACGTGTAAATTTTCCCGCCCACCTACTTACACGCCAAGAAAACGGTTTGTTAGGCGCGAAACACATACTCCATCACAGTTTAAATTAACTATCGCGCCATAACGCACCCTACATTTCAATTACCAATCACCAATTACCTATTCACTTTCCAATTGACTCAAATTGATTGATTCATTGTGCAATATTCTGACCAAAATCTTATCAACGCGGTTGCCATCCATATTCATGACTTCAAAACGCATATCTTTCCATTCAAAGTGATCTGTAGCGATGGGAATCCGACCTAAATGAGTCATAACTAAGCCACCTAATGTTTGGTAACTGTCGCGGGAGTGGGATTCTATTTCTTCTTCCATGTCGAAAAGTTCAAAAAACTCATCCATTGTTAACATCCCATCGAGTAACCACGAACCATCGTCTCTTTGTACGGCTTGTGGTTCTTCTTCCTCATCGTCATCGTTAGGGACATCACCGACAATTTCAATTAATATGTCGTTCAATGTTACCAATCCTTGAATTACTCCATATTCATCAACCACCAACGCTACATGATTAACGGTTTGCTTGAATATCTCTAAAACTTTTAACCCACGGGTGCTTTCGGGTACGAATATCGGCTCTCGCAATCCTACCGTTAAATCCATCTGTTCTCCAGTAAAACAGCGAGCTAATAAGTTGGTGACTGGAATAATTCCCAATATATTATCTAATCCTTCTTGACACACCGGATACCGCGAATAGCCATTTTCAATAATTTTCTCGCGGTTTTGAGTAATATTATCTACCAAATCCAACCAGATCATTTCCGGACGTGGTGTCATGAACGAACTTACCGGGCGATCGCCTAAACGAAACACCCGCTCTACCATGTCCTGCTCTACTTCTTCAAAGGTTCCTTCTTCGGTGCCTTGTTCGATTAATACTTTGATTTCTTCTTCTGTAATTTGCGGTTCGGTGGAAGGTTTAATTCCTAATAATCGTACTATTGTATCTGTACAAACACTTAATATAAATACAACTGGGTAAGCAATTTTTACTAAGTTTTTTATCGGCAAAGCAACAATAGTCGCAATTAACTCTGGGTGATTTAGCGCCAAACGCTTGGGTACGAGTTCACCGAGAATAATCGCTAAAAATGTAATAATTACTACTGATATACCATGAGCTACCTGAAATTGATATAAAGGAATAAAATTTAAAAGTGGATATATTCTTTCATAAATAATTTGTTCTCCGAAGGCACCAGCGACGATAGTAACTAAAGTTATCCCGACTTGAACGGTACCTAAAAATTGGGTCGGAGAGGAAGCTAACTCAAAAGCGGCTCTGGCTCTGGTGTTTCCTTGGTTGGCAAGCTGTTGTAAACGGACTTTACGAGCGGAAACTATCGCTAACTCCGACATGACGAACATGGCATTAGCGAAAATCAGCAGAAAAATAATTAATAACTCAAAATTAAGGGACATTCTAAAAAATTGCCGTTCTTTTTCGGCTAGTTATGCACGGTTATAGTCTTTAAGTATTTAGCATCCCAGACGTACTAAGAAAAGACTCTAAATACATAAAATTTAAAATTTAATCCGAGAAAGAAACTTCTTGCCGAATACAGAACACACTTACGTATAGTAGGCAGGGGCCAGTGTGGTAATTTTACTAGTAAAAAACGGTAATGAGCAAAATTGACCGTTGACGCTTCTAAAATAGTTAAGTAGGCATTCATAAAAAAGACTTGTTGCCTGTATTTTAGAAAAGGGATAATTTCTTTACTTATACCTCGATTTATTGAGGTAAAGGTCTGTTATATCTACAAATCAACCTTTACGATCGGCTAAATCTCCCGTGCCAACTCCAGCACCATAGTAGGTCGTATTGCGGTTTAGCTAAAGGGATGCGGCTGATTTTAATTACGAATTACGAATTATAAAGTTATGGCTTTTTCTTCCATAGTGCGTGCTTTGGGGCGTACCCCTCTCACCACCGAACTACTTTCTAAGTTAAAGACTCAAACACAATTACAGTTAAATGGGATTCCACGTTTACCAAAAGGGTTGGTTGCTTCGGCATTAGCGAATAGTTCGGAGCGGAACTTATTTGTAGTCTGCGCTACTTTGGAAGAAGCCGGACGTTGGACTACACAATTGGAAGCGATGGGATGGAAGACTATACATTTTTATCCCACTTCTGAAGCTTCCCCCTACGAACCGTTCGATCCCGAAACAGAAATGACTTGGGGGCAAATGCAGGTTCTCGCCGATTTAATTAAGTTAACTCCCCAATCTGAAAAGTCGGATAATTCTGACTCTGTAGCAGTAATCGCCACTCAAGCAGCTTTACAACCCCATTTACCACCTCCCGAAGCATTCAAGCCTTTCTGTTTGAATATTGCCAAGGGAATGGAATTTAATCTGGGTACCTTTGCCAAAAAAATGGCTGCTTTGGGATACGAAAGAGTTCCTTTGGTTGAAATGGAAGGTACTTGGAGCCGTCGGGGAGATATTGTAGATGTGTTTCCCGTATCTTCGGAATTACCTGTACGTTTGGATTGGTTTGGCGACGAAATCGACCAAATCCGCGAATTCGATCCTTCTACTCAGCGTTCTGCTTTAGATAAAATTAACCAAATAATTCTTACTCCTACTAGTTTTGCTCCTATCTTAATGTCAGACACACAATTTAGTGCGTCTATAGAAAATTATCTATCACCAGAAGAAAAAGAACAGTTAGAATCGGGACGGTTATTAGAAGGTACCCGCAGATTCTTGGGTGTAGCTTACGAAAAACCCGCTTCTTTATTAGATTATTTACCAGAAAATACTTTAGTTGCCGTTGATGAAATAGAGCAGTGTTACGCTCACAGTTTGCTTTGGGTGGAGAATGCCCAGGAGCAATGGCTTGGGGAAGGAGAGGGGGAGAGGGGGGGACAAGGGGATGATGATAATTCTCTTATTACCGATGCCCAATCCCCGATGCCCGATGCCCAATCCCCCATGCCCCATATTCAATTACCAAAAATTCACCGTTTTTGGGAAGATTGTCTCAAAGATTTAGATAAATTTGAAAGTTTGTATTTGTCGGAGATTGCTGAGGAAGGTGATGATGCTGTTAATTTGGCGGCTCGTTCGATTCCGGTGACTCCTCATGCTTTTGCAAAGTTGGCGGAGACTTTAAGGGAAGAGCGCGATCGCAATTTTAATATTTGGCTAATTTCGGCTCAACCTTCTCGTTCGGTTTCTCTTTTACAGGAACACGATTGTCCGGCTCAGTTTATTCCTAACCCCCGCGATTATCAAGCTATCGATCGCTCGTTGACTAGTCACGTACCTGTAGCTGTGAAATATTCGGGGTTGGCTGAGTTAGAAGGTTTTATTTTACCTACTTACAGAATTGTTGTTGTCACCGATAAGGAATTCTACGGACAGCATACTTTAGCGACTCCCGGTTATGTCCGCAAGCGTCGTAAAGCTAGTTCTAAGCAGGTAGATCCTAACAAGTTACGTCCGGGTGATTATGTAATTCATAGAAATCACGGTTTAGGCCAATTTATTAAGTTGGAAAGTCTGACATTAAATCATGAAACCCGCGATTATTTAGTTGTTAAGTATGCAGATGGATTATTACGAGTAGCAGCCGATCAAGTTGGTGCTTTATCTCGTTTTCGGACAACTACCAACTCGTCACCGCAATTAAATAAAATGACGGGTAAGGCTTGGGAAAATACAAAGAATAAAGTCCGCAAAACCGTTAAAAAATTAGCGGTTGATTTATTAAGACTGTATTCTCAACGCACCCAACAAACTGGTTTTACCTATCCCCAGGATTCCCCTTGGCAGGAAGAGATGGAAGATTCTTTTCCTTATCAACCTACAATCGATCAGTTAAAAGCAACCCAAGATGTCAAACGGGATATGGAAAGCGAACGTCCGATGGATCGTTTGGTTTGCGGTGATGTGGGTTTTGGTAAAACTGAGGTGGCAATAAGAGCGATTTTCAAAGCTGTGACTTCTGGTAAACAAGTTGCATTACTCGCACCTACAACAATTCTTACCCAGCAGCATTATCACACTTTAAAAGAACGATTTGCACCTTACCCGATCGAAGTTGGATTGCTCAACCGTTTTCGTAGTGCTGAAGAAAAACGGAATATTCAAAAACGATTGCTGACGGGAGAATTAGATATAGTTGTCGGTACCCATCAACTTTTAGGTAAAAGCGTTCAAATTAAAGATTTAGGATTATTAGTAGTAGATGAAGAGCAAAGATTTGGGGTTAATCAAAAAGAGAAAATAAAATCCTTGAAAACTCAAGTTGACGTACTTACTTTAAGTGCAACACCAATTCCCCGTACTTTGTATATGTCCTTATCGGGAATAAGAGAAATGAGTTTGATTACCACACCACCACCATCAAGAAGACCAATTAAAACTCATCTTTCACCAATGAATCCCGAACCGATTCGTACCGCCATACGTCAAGAGTTAGACAGAGGCGGACAAGTATTTTACGTAGTTCCGCGAGTCGATGGAATTGAAGACAAATCGGCATTTATCCGAGAAATGATACCGAATGCAAAGATTGCGATCGCGCACGGCCAAATGGAAGCCAGCGAATTAGAATCGATCATGCTTTCTTTCAGTAGTGGGGAAGCAGATATTTTAATTTGTACGACTATTATTGAATCGGGTTTGGACATTCCGCGAGTTAATACAATATTAGTAGAAGATGCTCATAAATTTGGATTGGCGCAACTTTATCAGTTGAGGGGAAGAGTTGGGCGGGCTGGAATTCAAGCTCATGCATGGTTATTTTATCCCAGACAAAGATCGTTATCGGAAGCAGCCAGGAAAAGATTGCGAGCAATTCAGGAATTTACCCAGCTAGGTTCCGGTTATCAACTAGCAATGCGAGACATGGAAATCAGGGGGGTTGGTAACTTATTGGGAGCAGAGCAATCGGGACAAATGAACGTTATCGGCTTCGATTTATATATGGAAATGTTAGAAGAAGCCATTCGGGAAATTCGCGGACAAGAAATTCCGACAGTGGAAGATACACAAATCGATTTGAATTTGACAGCGTTTATTCCAGCAGATTATATTACCGACTTAGATCAGAAAATGAGCGCTTATCGTGCGGTAGCAGTAGCCAATTCCAAACAAGAATTAACATTAATAGCAGCCGAATGGAACGATAGATACGGTAAAGTACCCACATCAGCTAATGATTTGTTACGGGTTATGGAATTAAAGCAATTAGCCAAGAACTTGGGATTTAGCCGGATAAAACCAGATGGGAAACAACATATTGTTTTAGAAACTCCGATGGAAGAACCCGGTTGGAAATTGTTAGCAGAAAAACTACCGCAGAATATGATGAGTAGGTTTGTATATTCTCCTGGGAAAGTAACAGTTAGAGGATTGGGAGTAATGAAAGCAGATGTGCAATTGCAAACCTTGATAGATGCATTTATTAAGATGCAGGATGCTGTGCCCGAAGTTGTGATGGTATAGGTTAATTTTTGGAATGAATATCTGGCGATTGAAAATACCCGGTGATTGAAATCGCGTCTACACAGGCAAAACCCAGATGGTGCGTGGGTTTAGGTTTGTAGTTTGCGCTTCAGCGCTTCTTTTATTCGTAGAAAGCCCGACGATTCAAATCGCACGTTGCTACAACGGCTGCGTTCCCCCGCAACGCAGTAGCTTGTCTACACAGGCAAAATCCACCTGGGTTTATTTGTAAGGTGCTGTTATTAGGAGAGTACAGCACCATTCTTATATTGTTATTAAGCGGGATTTACCGATTACAAAATCAATATATAGTTGTTATTAATTGTGTATTAACTGTTTATTTAATTTAAATAAAATAAGTAATAATACATAGATATTAACAATGAAAAAATTAATCTCAATTCTTTTAAGTACAATCACATTAACAGCTTGTTCCTCAGATACATCTTCAGTTGCGTTACAAAGAGGAAATAATGGTAAAAACTTTGAGAATTGGTGTAAAGAGAAATCAACCTTACCTGAAGAGACACAGATTACGATTGAAATATTGTTAAAAGAAGCAGGTACTCAAGATTGTAGAAAAGCTAATCTAAAACTTGATAAATTAACTTACCTTTCTTTGACTCAGCTTCTACTTGGGCAAAATCAAATAAGTGACATCAAACCGCTTTCTAATTTGACTAATTTAACTAGACTTACTTTTCAACACAATAAAATAACTGACATAAAACCACTTTCTAATTTAACTAATTTGACTTGGCTTCAGCTTGATACAAATAGAATCACTGATATAAAACCGCTTTCTAATTTTTTAATTATAAATAATTAATATCCCTCTCCAGAAAACTCCTTTCTCAAAATACTATCTGCATTATCAATACAAGCTTCATACTTATCTTGCTCTGTTTCTTCAGGCAATTGAATGCATTCCCATTGCAAATAAAATCTTCTAACCTCGCTGTCAATATTGAAATTAATTGAAGCATCATTTTCTAAAGCTGTTTTATAGCAATCTGTAAACTTATCCCTATCCTTAATAAAGTCAATACAGCTTTCTTGATGATTACTTAACTTGTTCCAAGTCCTCATTTGTGTATTTTGCTCCATTCCAGCGGACGCATCGTATAAACTGCATCCCGTCAATAAAATAGCTGCGATATGAATTAAAGAGATATATTTATATTTTTTCATTTGCGTTTTTGAAGGGTGGTTTTATCTATAGACTGCAAACCACAACTCTAGTTTCTCTAGATATGATTTCCAATTAATTCCGTTAGTGCGTTCAGCTATGCTGCCTCTATCGCGCAGATGTGCAGCTAATGGCATTAAGGTGAAGCTTCGGAACTCCTTCTCTACATCAAATCTTTAATCAAACCGAGTTGATACCTTACGAAATCAAGATTGTGTGTTATGAAGTATGTATTAGACAACTTTTATAGTCTCTAATGATACTATATGTTACGTAATAACACTATGAAACAAAATATAATATTCCTTTTCACTCTAATTACTATTACATCCTGTACGAAAAACGAACAAACAGTCGCAACCCCACAACCGGACATCTCTTACGACAGTTTCATAGAATGGTGCGAACAAAAATCTACACTACCAAAAGAAACGAAACATACAGTAGAAGTGCTGTTGAAAAAAGCTGCTACTCAAGATTGTCAGCAAGCAGATGAAAAACTTAGCGATTTGACCGAACTCGATGTTATGGGAAGTGGAATAAGTAACATAAAACCGCTTTCTGGGTTTACTAAATTGACTAAACTTTACCTTGGTTATAATAACAAAATAAGTGACATAAAACCGCTTGCAAATTTAACTAATTTAACTATTCTTAGGCTTGAACAAAATCATCTTAACGATATAAAACCGCTTGCTAAGTTAACTAAATTGACCTGGCTTGAGCTTACCAGAAATAAAATAAGTGACGTAAAACCGCTCTCTAATTTAACTAATCTGACGACCCTTAGAATTAACGAAAACCAAATAAGTGATGTCAAACCACTTGAAAATTTAACTAATTTGACTGAACTTGGTCTTGGAGAAAACCAAATAAGTGATGTCAAACCACTTGAAAATTTAACTAATTTGACTCACCTTAATCTTGGAAAAAATCAAATAAGTGACATAAAACCGCTTGCGAATTTAACTAAGCTAAATTACCTATTTTTAGGAACAAATCAAATAAGTGACTTAAAACCACTTGAAAATTTAACTAATTTGACTGACCTTTACCTTTGGAATAATAAAATAGGTGACGTAAAACCGCTAGCGAATTTAACTAATTTGACTCAACTTACTATTACAAATAATCAAATCAACGATATAAAACCTTTAGCTTCCTTAACTAAATTGAATTCGTTGGAAGTTGGAACAAATAAAATAACTGACGTAAAACCGATTTCGACCTTAACTAATTTATATACTTTGCAACTTAATAATAATAAAATAAGTAACTTGCAGCCGCTTGAAAATTTAAGCAACTTGACTCTACTTCAACTTGAAAATAATCAGATAGAAGATGTAAAACCGCTTGCTAATTTGAATAAACTGACTGACCTTTCCCTTGGGGAAAATAAAATAAGTGATGTCAAACCGCTGAAAAATTTGACTAAACTAACTAGTATTAGGCTTCACAGTAATCAAATGAGTGACCTAAAACCACTTTCTTCATTGACCAATTTAACTTCGCTTGGGCTTGGGGGAAATAAAATAAGTGACCTAAACCCACTTGCAAATTTAATTAATTTGGAGCAACTTGAACTTACAAATAATCAAATTAATGATGTAAAACCGCTCTCTTCACTGATTAAGTTAACTGGACTTCACCTTAAGCAAAATCAAATTAGCAACGTCAAACCGCTCTCTTCACTGACCAATTTGACTTGGATTAATCTTAAATATAATCAAATAAGTGATGTAAAATCGCTTTCTTCACTGAATAATTTGAATTTGCTTTTTCTTGAGGAGAATAAATTCTCTTTCTTTAATAAACACTGTCCTAGAAAAGATATTACATGTTCTTTCTGAAGAATGATTATATATTTCCTTTTTTTTGAATAATCAGATTATTAGCATAAATTAACCATTACTTAATCAATAACGGATTAACTCAGAATAATTACCATAACTTGTTTGTAAACCCCGAAAACATAACAAATCTATAGCTAAGTGAGTAATGAAGGATTTTTCATAGAAGTGATTTGTTGTTTTTGGGGTTCCCCCGAGTTGTGAAATAGTTCGTAAGTAATGGAAGAAAACAAGATAATCCTGAATCAAATAAAATTTAAATTTTGAATACAATTAATAAATATATGATGAAAAAAATAGCCATAATCCTTTGTACGGCACTAGCTTTAACATCCTGTGGGTTAAAAAATCAATATTCAACTTTCAAACAAAAAGCTGAAATTGCTGAAAAGATGACAGAATGGTGTGAGAAAAAATCAACTTTAGCCGAAGAAAGAAGAATTACGGTTGAAGCTTTATTAGAAGAAGCGGGTACAAATGATTGTCAAAAGGCTGGCGAAAGACTTAGTAATTTGGAAAAAATTTATCTATCACAAAGTAATATCAGCGATTTAGTACCTGTTGCTGATTTAACTAATTTAACTGGACTTGACCTTGAAGATAATAATATCAGCGATTTGACACAGCTTTCTAATTTAACTAATTTAATTGCTCTTAAGCTCGGTGGAAATAATATCAGCAATCTAGCACCAATTTCCAATTTAACTAATTTAACTGAGCTTAGTCTCGGAGGAAATCAAATTAGCGATTTAAAACCACTTTCAAAATTAGTTAATTTGGCTCGACTCGAACTTGATAGCAGTCAAATCGACGATGTAGTTCCACTCAGTTCTTTTAAAGAGTTAAGATATTTGAGTTTAAAGTCTAATAATATCAGCGATATCCAACCGCTAGCTGATTTAACTAACTTAGAGAAACTTCGGCTTGATCGCAATAAAATAACCGATATCAAACCACTGACAAAGTTAGCTAATTTGACTGAGCTTACGCTTTGGGGAAATGAAATATCTGATATCACACCGCTGACAAAATTAACTAATTTGAAAGAATTTAAAATTCCCCCTCAAAGTTTTTTCTGGTGGTGCGAGCAAAAAGCAATCTTACCCAAAAAAACAAAGCATACAGTAGAGGTTTTATTAAAAGAAGCAGGTTCCCAAGATTGTCAAAAGGCTAATCAAAAACTGAGTAGTTTGACTGAAATTAATCTTTATGACAAAGGAATTAGCGATTTACAACCGATCGCAAAGTTAACTAATTTGACCTATATTTACCTTTTGGGCAATAACATCAGCGATTTAAAACCGCTATCTTCTTTAAGCAATTTGACTCATCTTACCCTCAGTTTTAATCCAATTAAAGACTTAAAACCGCTTGCTGATTTAACTAATTTAAGCGAACTTATCCTTAGTCACAATCAAATTGAGGATCTAAAGACGCTCTCTTCTTTGAATAATCTGATTAGTCTTTCTATTACTAATAATCCAATAAAAAATCTACAACCACTTTCAAAGTTAACTAATTTAACTGAGCTTTATCTTTATGATAATCAAATTAGTGATCTAAAACCACTTTCAAAATTAACTAATTTAACTAGTCTTTTTCTTAGTCGTAATAAAATTAAGGATATCAAACCGCTTTCAAAATTAACTAATTTAAATACGCTTTACCTTAGCGATAATCAGATTAAGGATATTAAACCGCTTTTAAGCTTAACTAATTTGAATAATCTTTATATTGATAGTAATCAAATTCAGGATATTAAACCGCTTTCGACCTTAACCAGTTTAACCTCGATTAAACTTAGTAGTAATCGAATCAGTGACTTTAAACCGCTTTCAAATTTAACTAGTTTAACTTGGCTTGACGTTAGTCAAAGTCAGATAAGCGATTTAAAACCGCTTTCAACATTAAATAATTTAGCTTGGCTTAACCTCAGTAGAAATCCAATCAGCGACTTAAAACCGCTTTCAAAGTTAACTAATTTAGGCAGCCTTTATTTGAATAAAAACCGAATTAGTGATTTAAAACCGCTCTCAAATTTAACTAGTTTAAAAGCGCTTGAGCTTGATGAAAACCAAATTAACGACTTAAAACCCGTTTCAACGTTAACCAATTTAACTAGGCTTTACGCTGGGAAAAATAAAATTAGCGACCTCAAACCACTTTCAAAGTTAACTAATTTATCTAAGCTTGCTCTCTATCAAAATAAAATTAGTGACTTAAAACCGCTTTCAAAGTTAACTAATTTGACTGAGCTTTACCTTGAAGCAAATAAAATTAGTAATTTAGAACCGCTTTCAACATTAACTAATTTAACTCTACTTAAAGTTAGTCAAAATCAAATTAACGACGTAACACCGCTTTCTGATTTAACAAATTTTACCCAGCTTGACCTTAGTCAAAACAAAATCAGTGACCAGCAACCGCTTTCAAACTTAACTAAGTTAGATGATAGAGGTCTTAATCTTTTGGAAAATCCGCTCACTAATAAAACCTGTCCTGTAAAGCGAAAGTCTGCATGCTTTCTTTTAAATTGATAATAATAAGGAAACTTAAAAAATGAAATTAATTGCATTGTTTTTAACAACACTAACTTTAACAAGCTGTACTTTAGGAATTTCTCAGCAGAATCAATCTTATAAAACCTTTACTGAATGGTGCGAGAATAAATTAAGTTTATCTTGGGGAGCTAAACATACAGTCGATGTTTTATTAAAAGAAGTGGGTACTAAGGATTGTCAGGAAGCAAATCGAAGACTAAGTAATTTAGAAGACCTTTCATTAGGTAGAAAAAGAATTAGTAATCTACAACCACTTTCAACTTTAACTAATCTAAATTCTCTTATACTCAATGATAATAATATTAACGATATCAAACCGCTTTCCAAGTTAACAAATTTAGATTGGCTTAGCCTTGGTAATAATCAAATCAAAGATATAAAACCGCTGGCAAAATTGACTAAATTGAGAAATCTTCATCTTCAAAGAAATGAAATTGTTAATATCAAACCTCTGGAAAATTTAGATAAACTTGAATCTGTCTTTCTTGGAAACAATCAAATTACTGATACTCAGCCTCCTGTAAAGTTAACTAGTCCTAATTTAAGATTTCTCTCACTTCATAGAAATAAAATTAGCAATTTGAGCTTTGTGTCCGAATTAAAGAATTTAAGTTCCCTTCATCTTGATTCAAATCAAATCAGCGACCTCAAACCGCTGCAAAACCTAACTAATTTGACTAATCTTGACCTCAAGGATAATAAAATTTTTAATTTAAGACCGCTTTCTGATTTATCTAATTTAACCGAACTTAAACTTAGTCAAAATGAAATTAGCGACCTTAAACCGCTTTCTGATTTAAATAACTTGAATAGACTAAGACTTAACCAAAACGAAATTAGCGACCTCAAACCGCTTTCTAATTTAAATAATTTGACCTTAATTGAGCTTGGTCAAAATCCTATCGAGGATAAAACTTGTCCGGTAAAGTTAGCTTCTGTATGTTATTTTCCAAATGAGAATTAAAATTACGAGTTTGCTTTTTTAGAGATGAAAGGAGTCAGTCAAACATAATTAATAAATCAACTGGCTTTAATAAATTAAAATTACATTAATAAAATGAAAAAAATAGCCATAATCCTTTGTACGCTACTAACATTAACAGCCTGTACGCAAAAAAAACAACCTGCAAATTCTCTTAATGAAAAAGCTGAAATTGTCAAGAAAATAATAGAATGGTGCGAGAAAAAATCTACTTTAGCCGAAGAAACAAGGATTACGGTAGACGCATTATTGGAAAGAGCGGGTACAGATGATTGTAAAACAGCCGGTTACAGACTTCGTAATATAACTAAGCTTTACCTATCACAGAATAACATCAGCGATTTAGAGCCAATTTCTGATTTAACACATTTAACCCATCTTTACCTATCAGAAAACAATATCAGCAATCTAGAGCCAATTTCTAACTTAACTAATTTAAGTGAGCTTGATTTATCAGAAAATAATATCAGCAATCTAAAAGCACTTTCTAACTTAACTAATTTAAGTGAGCTTGATTTATCAGAAAATAATATCAGCAATCTAAAAGCACTTTCTAACTTAACTAATTTAACCGAGCTTAATTTATCGGAAAACAATATTAGCAATTTACAACTGCTTTCAAAGTTAGCTAATTTGGTTCAACTCAAGCTTGACAGAAATCAAATTGAAGAGATACAACCGCTAGCTGATTTAACTAGCTTAAAACAACTTCAACTCGATGATAATAAAATCACCGATATTAAACCGCTCTCTACCTTAACTAATTTGAAAGTAATTACGCTTTATGAAAATAAAATTACCGACACAAAACCGCTTTCAAGCTTAACTAATCTCACCGAACTGGAAATTCCCGCTCAAAATTTTATCTGGTGGTGCGAGCAACAAGCAACCTTACCCAAGCGAACAAAGCATACAGTTGAGCTTTTATTAAGAGAAGCAGGTACCCAAGATTGCAAAAAAGCCAATCAAAAAATAAGTAGTTTGACCAAACTTAGGCTTTATAACAAGAAAATTAGCGATTTACAACCGCTTTCATCATTCAGTAATTTAATTAACCTAGACCTTGATAATAATCTAATTAGTAATTTAAAACCTCTTGCTGGTTTAACTAATTTGACTATACTAGACCTTAACAATAATCGAATTAGTGATTTAAAACCTCTTGCTGGTTTAAATAAACTGACTGAGCTAAATATTGAGATTAATCGAATTAGTAACCTAAAACCTCTTACTAATTTAACTAATTTGACTAAACTTGAACTTTGGCGAAATAGAATAAGTAACGTAAAACCACTTGCTAATTTAACAAATTTAACTGACCTAGACCTTTCAGCCAATAGAATAAGCGATGTCAAACCGCTTGTTAATTTAAAAAATTTAACTGGTCTAGGTCTTTCTTACAATAAAATCAGCGATATAAAACCGCTTTCTTCTTTAACTAATTTAACCAAAAGTTCTTCATTTCGCGGACTAAATCTTACTGGAAATCCTATTGAGAACAAAATCTGTCCTGTAAAACCAGATGATATATGCCGGTTTTAATCAGTAACACCATAGATTGAATAGCTGCTGCTGAAAACTCAAACGACAAAGCTTTTAAACTATGCTATCAATTTAATATTTGATATTTAAGCTAGCAATTAAAAATAATATTACTTAGATAAAATAATGAGAAAATTTTTAATAATTATACTTGCAGCAATAACTTTAACATCCTGTACCCAAAACAAAAAACAAGTTGAAAAATTTACTCAGTTGTGTCTGGAAAAATCGACTTTACCCGAACAAAGCAAATATACAGTAGAAGCGTTATTAGAAAGAGCAGGTACTCAAGATTGCATAAAAGCCAATCGAAAACTTAGCAGTCTGACCGAGCTTGACCTTAGAGGACACAATATCAGCAATCTAGAACCACTTTCTGAGTTAATCAATTTAACCGAACTCAACCTTTCAGAAAACAACATTAGCAACTTAACACCGATTTCAAAACTAACTAATTTGGTTCAACTTCGACTCGATCAAAATAAAATTAATGATTTAACAATACTGGCTTCTTTAAACAAATTAAAATCTTTGAGATTAGCATCTAATAATATCACCGATATCAAACCACTATCTTCACTAATTAATTTAGAATCGCTTAGCCTTGCTGATAACCAAATCGAAAACCTACAACCGCTAGCTGATTTAACCAACTTAAAACAACTTCGACTCGATGATAATAAAATCACCGACATCAAACCGCTCTCTAACTTAAATTCTTTGACAGTAATTGCGCTTTATGGAAATCAAATAAATGACCTAAAACCACTGTTTTGGGAAAATCAAATCGGCGATCTAAAACCACTATCAAAATCAACTAATTTTACCGAACTTAAAATTCCCACTCAAAGTTTTATCTGGTGGTGCGAGCAAAAACCAACCTTACCCAAACAAACACAGTATACAGTTGAGGTTTTATTAGGAGAAGCGGGTACCCAAGATTGCAAAAAAGCTAATCAAAAATTGAGTAGTTTGACTAAACTTATCATTTACGACGATAAAATTAGTGATTTACAACCGTTTTCTACATTCACTAACTTGACCGATCTTATCCTTACGTCTAATCAAATCAGCGACATCAAACCGCTTTCTGGTTTAACAAATTTAACTAACCTTATAATCAAATAAGTAATTTGATACCGCTTGCTAATTTAACTGAGTTAACTCAGCTTCAGCTTCAAGATAATCAAATAAATGATTTAAAACCACTTGCTAATTTAACTGAGTTAACTCAGCTTGACCTTGGTGATAATCAAATAAGTGACTTGAAACCACTTGCTAATTTAACTGAGTTAACTCGGCTTGAGCTTGAAGATAATCAAATAAGTGACATAAAACCGCTTTCTTCTTTGACAGAATTAACATCTCTTTACCTTCATAATAATCAAATAAGTGATATAAAACCGCTTTCTTCTTTGACTAACTTACGTAGCACTTTATTATTAGGAAATAAAATATTTAATAAAGTTTGTCCATTAAAACCAGAATCTAAATGCCACTTTTAGGCATTACTTAAAATACTCAAACAGCTAATATGCTGTAAATCTCCGATTTAATATGGACTTATAAAAAATATATTAGCTCTAACTACATAGATAAAAGAATAAAATGAAAAAAATAATCATATCACTTTGCACTATACTTGCTTTAACAGCTTGCAAGCACAATCAAAAGCCTGCTAAAAATTTTACTCAATGGTGCCAGGAAAAATCTACATTACCACAACAAACGAAATATACAGTTAAACTGTTATTAAAAGAAGCAGGTACTCAAAATTGCGAAGATGCTAACCGAGAACTTAGTGAATCGAATTTCCTTAACTTTACTGAAAACGGAATTAGCGACTTAGAGCCGCTTAGCTCTTTAACCCATTTGACTTCCCTTAATATTAACGGAAGCAAAATCAGCAATTTAGAACCGCTTAGTTCCTTAACTAACTTGACTTCTCTTAGTATTTATGAAAGTAAAATCAGCAATTTAGAACCACTTTCAAAGTTAAGAAACTTAATTTCCCTTGCTATTAGTGGAAACAAAATCAGCAATTTGGAACCACTTTCAAATTTAACTAATCTGACTTCCCTTAGTATTAGTGGAAACAAAATCAGTAACTTACAACCACTTTTAGAGTTAACAAATTTGACCGAACTTTACCTTAAAGATAATAAAATCAGCGTTCTAAAACCCCTTGCTGGATTAACCAATTTGACTAAACTTTACCTTGTAAATAATAAAATCAGTAACTTACAACCACTTTCAGAGTTAACAAATTTGACCGAACTTTACCTTGGAGACAACAAAATCACTAATTTACAACCGCTCTCAAAGTTGACAAACTTGAAGAAACTAGGGCTTGCAAATAATTTTATCAGCGACATAAAACCGCTTGCTAATTTATCCAATTTAACTAACCTAGACCTTTCTTCTAATAAAATCAGCGATGTCAAACCGCTTTCTTCTTTAACTAATTTAACTAAATCAACAAACTTTAATTCATTTGGACTAAATCTTGATAGAAATCCTATCGAGAACAAAATCTGTCCTGTAAAGCCAGATGATATATGCAGTTTTAAAAATTAATACCATAAATAAAATATACGGTTTTAACTTGGGTGCAATTCAAATCGACTTCACCCTCGTTCCCTTTGCCTTCATATCGGCTATGGTGTACACAACAGTTAAGGTTTTTCCAACATTGATTATTTGCGATCGCGATGGTGGTGAATTTAAGCTCGATTTTAATCGTGTCACCGCATCTTCGACGTTGCGGTGACATTTTTTTTTGCAATAAACCCTTGCCTATATCCACCACCGAATCTGCAATCCAATTAAATTTATAATGTAAAAATTCAGTAATTTTAGTCATTTCAATGTATTAAATATTAGCTATAAATGAACTAAATAATTTTTTTTGCTTAAAATATGAAAATAATTAAAGCTTCTTTTTGTACTGTATTATCCTTCGCAGCATTATTACAAACTACAAAAGCTATTGCAGCACCTCTCAAAACTTTTACAGAATACTGTCAGCAAAAATCAACGTTACCTAAAGAAACCAAACATACCGTTGAAGTGTTGTTAAAAGAAGCCGATATTCAAAATTGTCAGCAAGCGAATCGCAAATTAACGAGTTTGACTGAGATAGACCCTTCTAGATAATAAAATCAGCGATTTAAAACCGCTTGCTAGTTTAACTAATTTGACCAAGCTTAACCTTGTAAGAAATCAGATAAGAGACTTAAAACCGCTTTCAACCTTAACTAATTTAAATCAGCTTTACCTTTCTAATAATCAAATCAGCGACATCAAACCTCTCTCAACCTTAACCAATTTAGAGCGACTTTTTCTTTCTGGTAATCAAATCAGCGACATCAAACCTCTCTCAACCTTAACCAATTTAGAGGGACTTGTTCTTAATGAAAACAAAATCAGCCACATCAAACCACTCTCAAACTTAACTAATTTAGAATATATTTTACTTCATCAAAATAAAATAAGTGACATCAAACCGCTTTCAAACTTAACTAATTTGACCGAACTTTACCTTGACGGAATTCAAATAAGTGATATCAAACCACTCTCAAACTTAACTAATTTGACTAGTCTTGCCCTTGGCGAAACTCAAATAAGTGACATCAAACCCCTCGTAAAGTTAACTAAATTAAATAATCTTTCTCTTGCAATTAATCAAATCAGCGACTTAAAACCGATTTCAAGCTTAATTAATTTGGAATCGATTAAACTCTCCGGAAATCAAATCAGTGACTTAAAACCGATTTCAACTTTAACTAATTTAAAATTTATTCATGTGAATGGAACTTCAGTTAGTGACTTAAAACCACTATCAAATTTAGCTAATTTAGAATATATTTCACTTAATCAAAATAAAATAAGTGACATCAAGCCACTTTCAAAATTAACTAATTTAGAAGGAATTCAACTTAATAAAAACCAGATTAGTAACATCAAACCGCTGTCAAATTTAACTAATTTGGCTCGTCTTTCACTAAGCCAAAATAAAATTAGTGATTTAAAACCGCTCTCAACTTTAACCAATCTATATATTATTCAACTCAGCCAAAACCAGATTAGTAACTTAAAACCGCTTTCCAGCTTAAAAAACTCAACCAGAATTTTCCTTACTGGTAATAAAATTAGCGACCTAAAGCCACTTTCAAAATTAAATAGCTTGACTATTCTTAGTCTTGATAGCAATCAAATAAGCGACGTTAAACCGCTATCTTCTTTAAGAAATTTAGCATATCTTAATTTGGATAAAAATAAAATTAGCGACATCAAACCACTGTCTAACTTAACTAATTTGACCGATCTTAATCTTAAGGATAATCACATTGAGGATAAAACTTGTCCCATACAGCAAAAATCTGTTTGCAAATTTTAGTTATTTATCCTTAAGCTTTCTTATCGCGATATCTAATAAAATATTTGCTCGATTGCAGATATATTTTTTATTCGGTTTTTACGTGATTTTGTTTATTAACTGCAAATCGCGAGTCTAGTTTGTTGTAGATGCGTTCAGCTATGCTGCCAAGCTTGCCCTATGTTTTGATGCTGTGCCTTAAGCGATCGCCGTATTATGGTACTTCCTTAACTATCCCCACATCAAATCAGCGATTTAAAGCCGCTTGCTAATTTAACTAATTTGACTTCTCTTAGTCTTTCAGAAAACCAAATAAGCAATGTCAGAGCGCTTGCTAATTTAACTAATTTGACTTCTCTTAGTCTTTCAGGAAATCGAATAAGTGACGTAAAATTGCTTTCTAGTTTAACCAATTTAAATTTTCTCAACCTTCCCTATAATCGAATAGTTGATGTTAAACCGCTTGCTAATTTAACTAATTTGACTAGGCTTAACCTGATTGAAAATAAAATCAGCGACATAAAATCGCTTTCTTCAATGACCAACTTGACTTGGCTTAACCTTAGCGAAAATAAAATAACCGATATCAAACCACTTTCTAATTTAACCAATTTGAGTCAGCTTTACCTGAAAAAAAATAAAATAAGTGACGTAAATTCCCTGAAAAACCTAACTAAGCTAAGTTTCCTTTCTCTTGATTTCGATGAAGTCAACGATTTAAAACCACTTTTTCATTTGAAATTAGTGGATCTTTCAAGTAAGCAAGCCAAGTTTTTCACTTGTAACTTATTTGCTCCTGCTAATTGCGGATTTTAGTTACTACGATGTAGAAATAATAAGCATTAAGACGACAGATAGTGTCACCGCAATATCAATATTACGGTGACTAATTATTTCTAGGTTTGGAATTGGTTACAATATGCTTTATTTATGTGGTGTTCAGCTATGCTACCTAAGCTCGCCTTCGATCAACTGCTGTAATTAAATCAACAATTGTAAGGCGATCGCCCTATTATCATACTTCCTTAACTATCCCTACATCAAATCTTTAATCAAATCTTGTTAATACCTTACGAAATTAACTTCATGTGTTATGAAGTATGTATTCGGCTGGTCATACAGCATTAAATATCACTATTTGATAAGTAGTAATACTATGAAAAAGATAATCGCATCCCTTTGCACTATACTTGCTCTGAATCATGCCAAAGCTATCGCAACACCATTACATAAACAAGATAGTGTAAAAAGTTTTACAGAATACTGTCAACAAAAATCTACGCTACCAAAAGCAACGAAGCATACCGTTGAAGTGCTGTTAAAAGAAGCTGCTACTCAAGATTGTCAGCAAGCGAACCGGAAACTTAGGAGTTTGACAGAACTGAATTTAAAAGAGAAGCAAATAAGTGACCTAAAACCGCTTTCAACCTTAACTAATCTGATTAAACTTAACCTTATTAGTAATCAAATAAGTGACATCACACCGCTTTCTTCTTTAACTAATTTGACCAAGCTTAACCTGGGGGGAAATCAAATCAGTGACCTAACATCGCTCTCAAAATTAACTAAATTGAATCTGCTTTACCTTTGGGCAAATAGAATCAGTGATATCACACCGCTTTCTTATCTAACTAATTTAACTCTACTTAGCCTTGGGGGAAATCAAATAAACGACATCACACCGCTTTCTTCTCTAACTAATTTAACTCTACTTAGCCTTCGGGATAATCAAATCAGTGAATTAAAACCGCTCTCTTCGTTAATTAATTTAAAGCAGCTTGAACTTTTAGGAAACCAGATAGAGGAATTAAAACCGCTCTCTTCGTTAACTAATTTAAACTGGCTTCATCTCAGTTTCAATAGAATCAGCGAATTAAAGCCACTCTCTTCGTTAACTTCTTTAAAGCGACTTAGCCTTAGACAAAACAAGATTAGTAATATCAAACCGCTCTCAACACTAACTAATTTAACTAATCTAGAGCTTACCCGAAACCCAATTAGTGACTTAAAACCGCTCTCTTCGTTAACTAATTTGACCCATCTTTTCCTTGTTAATAATCAAATCAGCGAGGTTAAACAGTTATCTTCTTTAACTAATTTAAAATTCCTTGCTTTGAATAAAAATCAAATTAGCAACGTACAACCACTTTCTAACTTAACTAAATTATCAATACTCCATATTAATGAAAATAAGATAAGTGATGTCAAACCACTTTCTGTGCTTAATAACTTAACTGGGCTTTCCATTAGGAAAAATCAGATCGACAACCTACAACAGTTTTCTGATTTCACTAATTTAAACTGGCTTTACTTACAGGATAATCCTATCCGCAATAAAACTTGTCCCATACACTTAAAATCTGTATGTTACTTAGATCCGTACTAAAATCTCTTAGCAAGATTTTTAGATTGCTCTACCGGAGGCGATCGCCCACTTTAAAACACATGAATCAAGTTTACCGATAAGCTTTTCATGGTGAACGACTATATCTAATCGCAACAAAGCTATTTAATTTCCTTCATAGTATTTTGATAGAAAAGCTAATTTTAACTAAGTTTTGCGCCATTGAAAATATAGTTGCAGTGCTTGCCTATTGCTCTATGATTTATTTTTCCTTAATATCCCCACATCAAATCTTTAATCAAACCCAGTTGATACCTTACGAAATCAATATTGTATGTTATGAAGTATGTATTAGATTAAAAAAAAACTGTCACCTTTATAACTTTAATATGCGTATAAACACTAAATTACGAAGAATCCTATTTATTAGCGCTTTATTTGTCCTGAATTATGGAAAAGCAATAGCAAATCCAATAGCTCAGCAAAATGACATTAAAACTTTTACAGAATATTGTCAACAAAAATCGACACTCCCAAAAGAAACTAAACATACTGTTGAAGTGCTGTTAAAAAAAGCTGGTACTAAAGATTGTCAGCAAGCGAATCGGAAATTAACGAGTTTGACCGAGCTTGATATCAGCATCTTCGAGGTTGCGGTGACTTTATTTTTTTAGCAATAAACCCTTGGCTATATCCCAGCATCGAATCTGCAATCCAATTGAATTTATAATGCGAAACTTCAGTAATTTTCGTCATTTCAATGTATTAAATATTAGCTATAAATAAACTAAATAATCTTTTTTCTTAAAATATGAATATAATTAGAGCCTCTTTTTGTACTGTATTATCCTTAAGTGCATTATTACAAACTACGAAAGCGATCGCAGCACCTTTCCAACCGAGGATTAAAACTTTTACAGAATATTGTCAGCAGAAATCTACACTACCAAAAGCAACAAAACATACTGTTGAAGTACTGTTGGAAAAAGCTGCTACTCAAGATTGTCAGCAAGCGAATCAAAGACTTAGCAATTTGAATTCCCTTAGTCTTGGATTCAAAAAAATTGTCAACTTACAACCGCTGTCTTCTTTCAGTAATCTGACTTTCCTAAATCTGGGAGGGAATGAAATTGAGGATATACAACCGCTCTCAAACTTGACTAATTTAAACAAACTCTGGCTTAACAACAATAAAATCGGCGATATTAAGCCACTTTCAAATTTGACTGGTTTAACCGATCTTATTCTTAGAGAAAATCAGATAGACAATTTAAAGCCGCTTTCTAATTTGACTAACTTGGCTTATCTTAGTCTGGTAAAAAATAAAATCAACAATGTTGAAGGACTTTCTTCTTTAACCAGATTGACTCGACTCTATGTTCAAAGTAATAAAATTAGCGACATCAAACCGCTTTCCTCTTTAACAAATTTGACTCAACTCAATCTCAGCAATAATAAAATCAAGAATGCTGAAGGACTTTCTTCCTTAACTAATTTGACTGAGCTTAGCCTTAGTGTGAATAAAAATATTGATATAAAACCGCTTCGAGGATTAACTAACTTGACCAAGCTAGATATTGCATTTAGTAGAATTAATAGTATAGAATCGCTCTCAAGGTTAACTAACTTGACTAAGCTAGAACTTGGGTTTAATAAAATTACCAATATAGAACCACTTTCTTCTTTGACTAGTTTGACTGAGCTTGTCCTTTATGGCAATAAGATCAGCGATCTAAAGCCGCTTGCAAACTTAACTAATTTGAATTCTCTTAACCTATTGCACAATAAAATCAATGATATAAAGCCGCTTTCAAACTTAACTAATCTGAATTCTCTTTGGCTCGCAGGTAATGAAATTAGCGATGTAAAGCCGCTTTCTAATTTAACTAATTTAGATTTCCTTTGGCTCTCAAACAATAAAATCAATGATATAAAATCGTTAGGTGGTTTAAATCAGTTAACTGCTCTCTTAGTTAATAATAATCCTATTCAAGACAAAACTTGCCCCATACAGCAAAAGTCTGTATGTCTTTTTTAACTATTAGCTGGCGGAGAAAGCGATTAGATATACATCATTTTATTTTTATTCATGTCCTAGCAAGTAGTTTAACTTTGATCTAGGACATTTTATTGCTTGTAGATAAACGAGCTTCCCAAGTAGATTATCTATTTAAAAGTAAAGATTAAAGGTTTAGAAAATCATATAACTTTGTAGATAAAAAAATTAGGGAATTGAAATTAAAACTCTTAATCTCAAATCGGTTGGTATCGAAACTAAATCTTAATCCGTATTATAAATAAACTTCTCATCATCAGATAGATGAATTAATTCTATTTTTGACTCCCGAGATAAAATCCACTTCCACCTTTAGTATAATTTACGAATCTACCTATTGACTTTCTTGTAACATATGTGTAGCATAAGGCTTTGAAAGCGATATTGCACAGATTTTTCAGCGTGCGTCATGGCAAACTTAAGAGATATCGTTAGTTATTTTCGTCCCTACTGGAAGCTGAGCGTATTTAGCATCGCCGCATCCAGCCTTTACGAAATTTTAGATTTACTAGTACCTTATGCGATTGGACAGATACTAAACCTGCTTTCCGGGCAACCGTTAGACGGGTTTTTGAAGAGTGCGATCGCCACTATTTCTGATATCACAAATTATCCGGCGAACAAGAATTTATCGTTAGGTATTTTACTGGGTTTAATTTTCCTTGTAACAGTTGTGAGAGCGCCGACACAGCCGTGGTTGAGCGGTTGGTTTCATTGGGTAATTGCATTAAAAGCACGTCGAGATCAAAGTCAAAAAGCAGTAGAAAAAATTCTCACATTACCTTTAGAATTTTATGATGAAAACAATCCTGGAAGAATAGCATCGAGAGTAGCAAAAGGAATTTCAAATCATACCTGGACATATCCAGAAGTCACGGGACAATTGTTTCCCAAACTGTTTAGAGTCTTGGGAATTTTTATATTTATTTGCTTCGTTGATTGGCGGATTGCGGCTTTATTTTTGACTTCTTTTGTAATCATTCTTAGCTTTACTTTAAAGCATTTACAAAAGCTAATTGAATATGAAAGTCGTTTAGATAAATATTCCGAGAATACAGAAAGTCGAGCATCAGAAATTATCAGTAATATAAAAACTGTTAAAGCATTTGCCACCGAAGCCAAGGAATTAAAACGTCAGCAGCAACGTTACGAACGCGAATTAGATGTAGTGGTATATCGTATTCACAAAGGTTACGTCAAATTAAACACCTGGCAAAAAAGCGTAATTCAGTTTTGCGTTTTCATGGTGCTTGGTTTAACTTTAGCCGCAACCATCGAAGGTAGAATTACCTTGGGTAACTTTATCACGACTTTGACCTTATCAAGCATGGCATATGCCGAGCTAGAACCAATTAGCATCCTTGCAGAGATGTTCGCTCGTCGTTATAGTTCCATGTTGCGGTTCCACGAATTTCTTCAAGAGCCATCTGGAGTTGATTCCGAGGGACTTTTAGAAACGCGTAAACCAGAAAAATCCTACAATTTTACCGGAAAAGTTGAATTATCCCACCTTAGCTTTGGTTACGAACCCAAACGCCTAATTTTACACGATATTAATCTGCTAATCGAACCATACCAAACAGTAGCATTAGTAGGACGTAGCGGCTCCGGTAAATCGACATTAGTAAAACTGCTATTTCGTTACTTTGAACCCCAGGGAGGGAAAATACTTATCGATGGTGAAGACATCCGCGATTTAGACGTAGGAGAATATAGACGCAGATTAGCAATAGTTCACCAAGAAGTAGATATTTTTAACGGTACGGTTTTGGATAACCTTACCTATGGAAACGAAAGCGCAACTTTTGCCGAAGTTGAAGAAGCCTGTAGAATCGCCAAACTCGATGAAGTAATTAGTCTCTTACCTGAAGGTTACTATACCGTAGTGGGCGAACGCGGAGTCAGATTATCCGGGGGACAAAGACAGCGAGTTGGCATAGCCAGAGCATTGTTAGTTAATCCCGACGTACTCGTATTTGACGAAGCAACATCTAGCTTAGACTACGAATCCGAGCGATCAATCCAGCTAGCCATGAGTTCCATCCAAGGAACTCGCACCACTATAGTCATCGCTCACCGACTGAGTACTGTGAGAGAAGCCGATAAGATTGTGGTTTTAGATAACGGCAGAATCGTAGAAATAGGCAGCCACGACGAGCTATTACAAGAAAAAGGGATTTACAAGAGATTGCATTCATTGCAAGAGACTGGTGAACTTTTGAGTTAGGTAATGGGTAATTGGGGATGGGGCATTGGGCATGGGGCATTGGATATGAGGAATAGCTAGCGAGCAAGATGCTCGCACTACAAATAGTTGGCGTTGCTGAATCGAAAATCGTTTCATTGTTTCCAATTCCTTATTTATTTTCCCCTTGCCCTATGCCCAATCCCCAATCCCCGTGAGCATTTCAAGACTTTTTCAAAAAAAACGTTGGTATTTTCCAGACCTTGTGATACTATTAGTAATCGTGAGACGACATGGGTCGGTGTCCGAGTGGTTAATGGAGGCGGACTGTAAATCCGCTGGCTTAGCCTACGCTGGTTCGAATCCAGCTCGGCCCATTTTCACTTCTGGGTTTTGGATTTAGCTTTAGAAAAATTCAAGACCTAGATTTAAATTTTCTTCGCCGATGTAGCTCAGTGGTAGAGCACACCCTTGGTAAGGGTGAGGTCACGAGTTCGACTCTCGTCATCGGCTTTTTAGATTTTTAATAACATCAATAATTCTTACTGTTGTTGTTCATGTAGTTTGACGGTGTTAGAAGATTACTCTTGCTGCCCTTTAGTCAAACTTCACACCAAAATCAACACCTAGTACTTCTTCTATTCTTTGTAAGGTTTCAATAGGTAAGGCTTTAGTTTCTTCAGCTTCAATTCTATACCAGTTCATTGTCGTCATTGGTATTTGGCGACAAACTTCAGCCAGCGAGCGACTATCAGCTTCTCGTGCTTGACGAATACGCGAACCTAATTTTGGAATCTCTATTTCTAGTATTTTTTTGACTTTCATCAATATTTCCTTACTGTCATATCCTCCTTTGTTCTAAATCATTATGTTACATCTGATAAATAGTAAAGCATAAAGTGTAACTTTATGGTTGAATAATCATGGTGCAGAATGAGAAACTATGAAACAATCAACTGCAAGCGCTTTACTGAAAGCGTACAATTCATTACAGGAAATAGTTGTGGAGCTTTACAACTAATTTCAAAAAGCAGTGGAAAATAGAGATGATGCAGATGCAAGTTTGCTTGAGTCAAGAGCAGAAATTTTGTTTGAACAAGCGGAAGCGATTATAGCTGTTTTGGAGGAGCAAAATGGATAGAGAAGAAGCGCAAAATTTAGCGAATGATGCTAAAAACTTAAGTCAGCAGGGATTAGAGTTGATTCAGCAAGGAAAATATCGCGAGGGACATAATTTAATACGTCAAGCTGTAGAAGCTGGTAGAAAATGCCGAAAGTTTTTGGAACAGCCAAAAATAGAAAGAGGTTTGGGAATACTTGAACAAATGCATGAACAAGGTTAAGAATGCTAAAGATAATTTTAGCCTCCGGTGACGGAGGTTATTTTTTTGCTTGATCGCAAATATCCAAGGTGATGTATGATTTGTTGTTGGACAATCCAAAATCCAAACCCAAATCGCTAGATGAATACACCACACACAACTTTATTTGGAATATTGCTGATGATGTATTAAAAGACGTTTATGTTCGTGGAAAATACCGACATATAGTTCTACCAATGACGATGTTAAGACCTTTGGATTGTTTGTTGGAACCCACTAAGGATAAAATGCTTGAGCGGTATCAGCAATTGGAAGAAGGTAAGTTCGGAAAAAAGGCGATCGCCCAGAAAAAGATAGATGATAAAAATATTACAGGGTAAGAGTTTAGTGTACTTTTATTAGCTAATAAGACAACTAATAACAAACGACTATGAATGATAATCGAAATGATAGTTATGCTAATCTTCCTGATGAACTTTTAGAAGATATTTTGGAGGATGCACCAAAAATAGCAGATAAAATCAAACCGTTATTTGAAGAATTACAACAACAAAGAAAAACAATACACCAAACATTAGAAGATAATGATTTAATTTGTAGAGTTGGTGATTTAGACAATCCTGCCAGTCCTTCTGTTGCTGCTATTGATGGTGGACAAGCGATTGAAAAATCTATTGGAGCTGATACTGTAATCGCTGTAGGTGTTGGTGTTGAAGGATTAGTAAGAGAAGATAAGCGTAAATGGGGTTCAGTTCAATATAAAAACTGGCAAGATGTTCTTCCTCATAGTTCTGAGAGTAATCCTAAAGTTACTAGAGGGGCGATGACTGCTTTAGAATTATTAGTCATTAGTCAAACTCCCCACGATGTTGTAATTGCTGATGGTTCTCATCAAACACCAGTAATAGGAATTAATAGTTTAACAAGTATGTCAACATTAGATGAGCCTCATTTACAACAGGTTGCATGGGACATTCTGAATCAATTTAATGTGATAGATTCTCTTAATAAAGCTATGACAAATCCCAACGTTGTTTATATGGTTAAATATGATTCTTCACAAGAAATTGGCTTAAAATTTCTTAGTGATTTTAATTCTAAGCTTGATGATAAAACAATTATGACATTAATTTTAAAATCAGATGAGTATACAAAACCTTTACCCGTAGGTCAAACTCCTAAAACAAAAAAAGTTTGGGGTGATTTATATATTTCAGTTTCAAATAAATTCGATTTTCATGGGAAACGAGACAGTATTAAAGAGGGATTAAACAAAGCAATCATCTTACCCAAAAATCATAAAATATATTTTACTTACTATAAACCTTATCAGTGGTCGCCTGCCTATAGAATAGAAATGAAAGAGAATTGTGCAAAAACAGATATTGAATTTGCAAAAGTTTTAAAAGCAGTTAAAGAACAAGTTGTTTCTACTGAAATTAAAGAACCTTACCCTCAGTATTTAGCTGATATGATGGCTAAAAGCATTAGTGGCGGTTTAGAAGCATTAAGAGCCGTTATACAGTACCAATTCAGTGATAATCAAGATTTTCTTCAACTACTAACTCAATCATACAGAACCTAATTAATATTTTCACGAGGGAAAGAGATGGATTTACTAGATTTATTAAAAGACCACTCAAATCAATTTAATATCGGTAGTGTTGGTTCACCAAGTAATACAACAGAAATTATTATTGACATTAATCAAAAAAGCGAACAAAAAAGAAATTTAGGTCAATTAGTATGTCTTATTCAACCACAAGAACAAGAACAACTAGTCGTTATTGGACAAATTAGCGAAATAGAAACTAAAAATCGTTGGCACGAAGATTTGACTTTTAGAGGAATAATTAAACGTAGAGGTTCACTTCCTCATCTGAGTGGAAAAGCAGACGTAAGAACAGCTAAATTAAATGTACAAGCTTGTTTTAGTATTGCATTAGATGGAAAAATTAGTGAAGGAACATTAGGTACTTCTCCAGCAACAGGTACGCCTATTTTTTCAGTGAGAGATGAAATTTTAGATAAACTTTTAGAACAGTATAAAAATCAAATTATTTATTTAGGTAATGCCTATGCCACCGATGTAAAAATGCCGCTTTGGTTAAAGCATTTTGATAGAGGAGAAGGAGGTGCAGGAGAAGCTTATCATATCGGAGTTTTTGGTAAAAGTGGTTCAGGAAAATCTGGTTTAGCTGCTTATACTTTGTTAGGATATGGCAAGCATAAAAATATGGGAATTATTTTTATCGATCCTCAGAATCAATTTGCTAGCGATACTGATTTACCTTTTAAATTACATGATTCTCTAAGGAGTTTGGGTAGAACAGTTAATATTTATCGTTTAACAAATCAAATTAGATTAGGAACTAAAAAAAATGCCGTGAAGTTGTTTGTTAATCTTTTACTTAAAGCAGATTTTTATAGAAATATTGGAGTTAGAAATAAAGAGAATCAAGAATATGCTTCTGAGGAAGTAGATCGAATCATAAGAAATATTTTATCAGGCTTTCAGCCAAGACTTGAATTAAAAAATTCTCCTGATGATTTATTGCGTAGAGTATTAACTGAACTAAGAGACGATGATAATGCCTTACAAAGAATATATGCTACTACACAACCAAGACAAAGACTAGAACAAGCTCTTGGTAATCTTCTTATTGAAAGAATAGAACTTCAAAGAGTTAAAGAGCAAATTTGGCAACCTGTATTAGATTTATTTCTGGAAAATGATAGCGCAGGTAATCATAGGACTTCTTTATGGCATATTGTTCAAAAAGCTGCTACAGATGAGCAAAAACCTATTGTATTTTTAGATATTAAAGGAGAAGGTACAACATTTGCCGATAATGAGGAAATTAAAGCTCTTATTCTGAAAGAAATTAGTATCACTCTAAAAGTCGCTGGAGAAGAAGCATTTAAGCATGATACAAAATTAAACTGTTTGATTTGTCTCGATGAAGCCCATCGATTTGTTAAATCTTCTTTTGGCAGTGGTGATAATAGTGAAATGTCTAATTTAACACGAGCTTTTGTTGATGGAGTAAGAACAACTAGAAAATATGGTCTTGGTTATATGTTTATTACTCAAACTATTGCATCTTTACATAAAGAGATTATTCAACAATTAAGACTTTATGCTTTTGGATATGGTCTTACTTCAGGTAGTGAATATAGACAAATTGAAGAATTAGTAAGTGATAGACAAGCCTTAAGTTTATATAAATCATTTGTAGATCCTCAAAGTAGCAGACAATATCCTTTTATGTTTCTAGGTCCAATTTCTCCTTTATCTTTTATAGGTTCGCCTCTATTTATTCAAATGTTTACAGAATTTAGTAAGTTTAAAGAGGCTAATAAATTAGTAAAACAATCTCAAGGTAATTTATTTAATAATGATATATTGTAAACATGACAATTGATGAATTATATGAATTAAAACAAGAATTATTAACTAAATTAGCAAATTATGGAGTTGAATGGGATTTTGATTCAGAAAAGCTAATTGTGGATGATTTAAAACATATGCAAAAACAATTAGCTGAACATACTAATTTACGAGGTTTAAAATATGAAAGTAAATTCAAAAACTATTTAGCTAAACCTCAAGAAATAGATATTCTTAAAATTAATCCTTATTTAAAAGTTGTCAAAACTCAAGCAGAAAGAGAGCTTTGGGCTTATGCCACCTCTTTTTGGTCAATTCCAGTTACAAATGGCTATGGGAGAAGAATTCGTTTTTTAGTATTTGACGAACAAAATAATAAATTAATCGGTATTTTAGGATTAAGTGACCCTATTATTGGTTTAGGAATAAGAGATAAATATATTGGCTGGACAAAAGAGCAGAGATTGCAAAGATTATATAATTGCATGACTGCGTATATTTCAGGCGCAGTACCACCTTATAACTTAGCTCTTGGAAGCAAGTTAATTGCTTTGTGTTTAATGTTTCCAGAAATTAGAAGAGTTTTTCATGATAAATATAAAGATAAGATATCTCTTATTTCTGGTCAAAATAAAAAAGCTAATCTTGTCTATATAGATACTTTAGGAGCTTTTGGAAAGTCTGCGATATACACTCGTTTAATGAATTGGAAATTTATTGGTTATACAAAAGGTCAAAGTCATTTACATATAACAGCTAATGGAAGTTGGGAATTAATTAAAAAAGCTGTTCCTGAAGATTTTTTTAATACTTACAAATTTGGTCAAGGTCCTAATTGGAAAATGAGAGTTCTAAAAAAAGGGCTTAGAGAATTAGGATTTTCAGAACATATGTTAAGTATTGGCTGGCAAAGAGGATATTATAGTTGCCCTTTAGCTGATAATTGGCAAGAATATCTTTCAGGAGAATCTAATCAACCACAATGGAAAAAATTTAGCAAAACTGAATTAATCGAATATTGGAAAAATAGATGGATTATTCCGAGATTAGAAAAGTTAGAGCATAATTTAGAAAAATTGATTCTATAATCCCTACTTCCAAGCTCTCACCTTCCCATCCTTATGAACTTTCGCAATAAAAGGTGCTGCTGTTTTGTTAAAAAAGCGCTTCATCGAAGGTACTGCTTGGGCAAATATCTCTGCCATTTCGCTACCGGATAAATTACCTGAAACCAAAACGAACATACAAGCACCGGAATTTTGAACAGCCATCATTTCTAAACGTCGATGGGCAATTTTTTTATCAGCAGTCAAAATTATCCAACCCTTTGATGCTACTACAGGCAACCAATCTGTATCGGGAGTTGCTTGGTTAAAATGGTTGTCGTGAATCTCGACTAATTCACCTATATCTATTAAAGCATTAACAACATGAGTTTTTCCCAAAGAACGATCGATAAAAAATATAATTTCAAGTTTTTCACTCATGCAGCTAATGCCAATTCATAACGGATAGCTTCTTCTACTTTCAAGCGATCGCACTTATAATCTAGTGCCAAATCATCAATTGATTCTCCAGCACCATACCTTCCTACCAATATACTAGTTGGTATTCCCGTTCCTTCTAAAACAGGTTGTCCAAAGGATACTAAAGGATTTATAACAATCAACTTTGGCGTTGCAGTTTCTTTTGTGCGAGTAAAAGGATAAAGTGTAGTCGGTAAATCATCTTCATCCCATTCAATTCTTTTTAAATAAATTTGCACAATTTCTGGTATGACTAACTGTCCACTTTTTGAAGTATTTACCAAATATCCCAACTGTTCAATAAATAAATCTATTCCATCGGTATAAAGCTTTTTGTTAGCAAGAGGATGTTGCATTCCCGTGTGGCTTTGAAGATATGAAACCCCAAGTCTTACCTTTTCTAAAGGTACTTTATGATAGCGTCGAATAGCATTAAGAACGTGTAATTCGATCAAATTAGTGAAAGACAATAATCGTTCGTGTGGCTCTGGAATAGTAATAATTGGCTCGAAACGTTTTGAACCGGCTTTAGTTCGATATCGAGCGCCAAATACCCAAGAACGCACGGTAGAATATGGTACGCGCAAATGGTGTACTGCTTCTGCTACGCTATAAGTCCCAATGTTGCGGGGATCTTTACCTTGATAAAGCTTGCTCAACAGTTAATCTCCATCTACCTGTTATATTTTTTTATTTTAAAGCTTAATTGTTGCTTTAACTCAAAACTCAACATCATCAATCAATTCTGCCAAAGCCGACTGTTGATTATCTGCTGATAAATTATCAAATACTTGATTTAAAACATCTGGAGATACATTATTCACAAACCAATCATCGCCGGGATTTTCTTGAATATCTAAAAAATATTTTAAGCGTTCTTCTATAGCTTGCTTATCACCTTTATCTATTTGTCCAATTCTAGTTAACCAATCACCGCTATCATCTTTAAAACAACTTGCATCAACAGTGAATATCTGATGAGCTAAAGCAAAAGATTGTTTTTCAAATCCATTACTCTTTGTGGGATTAATTGGGTAAGCTGTTGGTAAACCTTTATTCTTTTCTAAAATACTGAAAGTTAAAGGAATTGCAGTAAAAGTATCTATATAGTTGACACCGTTTTTAAATTTATCGGATTCCCAGATGATATAAGCCTGTTCTCTGCGAAATAGCATACTATAGTTAATTATTTGTCTGCAATCACCAGTTTTACAGGAAATTTTATCCGGTTTATCTAATTTATAAAAGTGAAGATGATCGAGTTTACAACGAAGAAATACGCGGTAGGGATTTATTAAATATATCCAACCTTGTCTAGGTTTGTTTCCAGCCACTTGATAATCCTAATTCAGTTCACTAACTAATTTTTCTCGCTCTAATTGCAGGTTAAGTTTAACTTTTTCTTCTGGTTTATGTTTCTCTTTAACCTCAACCATTGGAGCAGTACTATACACATAATCTGATAACTGCTTAATTTTATCTTGTCCGGAACCAGACCATTCTCTTCTAATATTATCAATAATTAATTTTAAGCTAACAGGTAACTGTAGATCGTCGATATTACCTGCTTTTGAACCAAGTTTAATAAACGTAGTATTGTATTCAGTTTCTAAATTAATTTCTTTACCATTCATTTTATCCAAAGCAGAATTTATATCTTCATCCCAAGGACCTAAATGATAATAATACCAATTTAGTTGAGTCAGTTGTTTACTTGTCCACTTCACTGCATAAAGGTCAGCTAAATACAAAAACCGGATCAGCTGTATTTTACTAATATGACCTTTTGTTGCGTATGCAAAGTATTTTATCAGTTTGTCTAACATTGCTTTTAGCTATGCATTGTATAGGTTAGATATACCACAATAGTTTCAAAGTATAAGTTGATTTAATGCATTAATCAAATAAACAATCCAACATCAGTATTAAAAAAATCACCCAAAGCTTTTGCTTGTGCTTTGCTAATTTCTCGCTTCCCATTAATAATTTCTGATACTACACCACTAGAACCAATTACATCAATTAAATCTGCTTGTTTCAAACCACGAACTTCCATCAAATGCAGAAGCATCGACAATGGAGTTGTTTCACCCATCGGATATGCATCATTTTCATATTTTTCTATTAATGCAATCAATAATTCATATAAAGCTGATTCTTCCGATGTTCTATTATTTTTGTGTGCCAGTTCCTCCGCTATTGCTATCGCTTGTTCATTTTCCGCGTCATTTGTAATTACTTTCGGTTGGTATTTACCTAACAACTGAGCGTAAGTTTCTCGATTAAAAGTAAGGGTCATTTTTCCACTTGTCTTTATCGTATTCGGCGTGAGTTAAAATATATTTTACAAAAATAGTCTGGTCTACATATACAATATCTACAATTAGCCGATATGTATTACCTTTGATATTGAAAACAGTCAAATTCCCTACTGATTCAGCAGTGGAATATATTGCTTGCACCTCGATTAAATTAGTCCATTTTGCTTTACTAACAAATTTGTACCAATTATTTAAAGCTTCGTAGGAATCGGGATGAGTACCCCAAAAATCCCGAAGTTTTTTACGACTAATTATATGCATCCTAATTTATTTATCTCCAAACTATGCTCTCAAAATGAGAGGAAGCTGTCAAGTATAAGTTTTAGGAAGGTTTATATCACTAGTCGTAGATTGGGTTAGACACGTTAGCGTTCACGCGGAGCGTGCAGTTCAGCGTGTCCCGGAGGACATAAAGCAATTTGATTTGTAAGAATAATTTATGTTTTCGTGTCGTAACCCAACATCATAAATGTGGATAAGCAATATTATTTTTAACAGAATGTAGAATGTTGGAAAATACCTACAAATTGATCTTGGGTTACGACGCTTTCATCACTTTGAGTTGGCAACGATATTTGCGAAATGCGTCTAACCCAACCTACAAACTGTTAACTCAACATTGATAATTGATAACTGTTAATTGATAACTACTAACTGTTAAACCGATACATTATCACCTTAGCTTTCGCATCTTCTTCAACAAATACCAAATATTCGCCATTTTTACGTCGAAAAGCACGTACACCATAAGGTATATCAACCCAACCAGTTTCCCCGAAGACTTCTGCACCGGGTTTCAAAATCTTCACTTGTCTTCCCGTCTTCGCATCATAAACGTAAACTTCGGCTTTTTTCACCGTCACAGCAAATACGTAATCTCCCGCTATACTCATAGCTGCTGGATTTAAAACTTCCGGAGGTGCGCTTCTATCTACGGGAAGCACTATGCGATATTTTGGTTTACGGTTTCCTTTGCTCCAGTTGTCGTAACGAGCGATTTCCGAGCCGATTAATTTCGCGTAATCGTTGTTAATTGCAGGATTGTCTGGGGTGTAACCGGATAAATACATGGTGTCGGTTTCGGGAAAATATTCTATTCTGCGTAAGTCTCCAAATATTTTGGGATGATTGATTTTTTCCATTTTGCTGTAGCTGTAGATGGGGTTGCCATTTTTATCCAATCCCTGTAGAGGAAAATGACGAATCCCAACACCATCTTGAGTACGTAAACTTTTCCAAATATCGCCTTTACTATCTACCCACCATCCACCAATATAAGGATGGTCTTCACTTTTATCGTATTCGTTGCTTTCAAATTTACCGTTACCGTTTTTATCGCGCCAAATCCATTCACCGGAAGTTGGTTGAAAGGGGGGAAAATCACCTTCTATAGCTTGTTTCCCATCTGGATGAGTACCGATAAACATTCCTGAAGGTATGGCAATTTCACCATCGGTTTGCTTGTTAAAACGGAAAATTTGCAGCTTTCCACCGTACATATCCGTTAGAAACAGAAATTTTTTACCTTGAATGCGACGTACAAAAGGCGCGTCTGAGGGAATATGCAAGCGGGGATCTTGAGGATATTTGAAAGCGTTTAATGTATAACCTTTGTAAGTTGCTTCCTTCCCAGCTTGCTTGCTGTAATCCATTGTGAAGCGTTCGTTTTTGGTATATACATCCAAGCCGTTTGTTGATGGATCTACATCGGCATTATCAAGGAATTGTAATCCCAATAATTTCCACTGTAATTCACCCGATGGGGAAAAACTGCGTAAATCTACTCCCGAACGTTCAAACCCGTCATTACTAACGTAAATATTACCCCGGCTATCGCTACCAACTCCCGAAATACCGTAAAATTTTAAATCTTTAACTTCTCCAGGAATCCCCGCATAAATTCCACCTTTGACACCGAAAGTTCCAACTTGTTTTGGCTTATTCTTAATATCGTAAATTAGAATTTGCTGGCGATCGCCATTTTCTGCAACTAAAAGTCTACCGCGATTATCAATAGCAACTGCACTGGGATTTTGGAAATTAGAAATACGATACGCTAAGGGCTTTCCTTGTTTTGAATAATTTACAACTTTGTTATTTTGGATTATCCATAAATTACCTGTCTTATCGACAGCAATATTTCCGGGTTTTGTGAAATTAAAACTACGTAACTCCTGCATCGTATCGGTATTATAGACGCGCACCTTATTCGCTGCATTATCGCTGACAAATAATTCTTTACCGACAGTTGCCAGCCCAGTTAGTTCATCTTTTTGACTAACAATTAACATACTTTTATCCCACCCCTTGCCATTTGGGAAAGGAGCAGTTTTACCCGTTAAATCATACCTTCTTACACAATACCAATTCGTTCCTTTTGGTGGGAAACCATCTTTCTTTTGCTCGATCCCTGATTGTTCCATCGCGACATAGATGTATTTCTTATTGGCAGTAATAGCAACTCCACCGCTTCTTGCCCATCCATGTAAATCTTCAGCTTTTCCGATTACATCTCCGTTTCGATAAATCCCAACTTCTCTACCTGCTTCATCCCACTCGCTATTCGTATAAATAGTTCCATCCGGAGCCACATACATTCCGCTAATTTGAATTTGTACCCATTTATCACCACCACCGAAACTATTTCCAATCCACGAAGTTCTATAGCTATTTGAAGAAGCAGCCGGGGTTATTTTTCCATCAAAGTGAATTGCAACTATAATCGAAGTCGCTAAAGTAGCGCTTAAAATTAATAGAAATTTCTCAGTTCCACCATATCTAAGACTTCCGCTCTTAAAGAAATTTTGAAGATGTGAAACAAAAGTTGTTATTTTACTTATTTGACTTTGGACAAATTTGCCAAATTTTGTAACTAATTTATTTTTCATAATCTATCTTGATTATTAATTATTCCCATTTATAAAGCTATAATCAACTTTATCTATCAAAAATATCGATGCAAACAATAAATATATCCCTTATTTAAGTTTGGCAATCTATGGATAAATCATATCTATAAATGCTGTTTCTCTGCAAAATAGCCTATAATCCATATGGAATCATCACAAATAAACCAATTTGGTTAATATCATATTTGAATTAATTTAAAAGTTTGGATGAGAAATAAGTAAAAATAGTAAAAAGTAAATATTTCATTCCTTTAAATACCTTATACTTCATGTACGGCTACAGCTTTATAATTTGGCTTTCATCAACAAGAATAATGATTAATGGCAAAACTTGTATTTGTTTTACACAAAATTTATGAAATTAACACAAGATTTTTAAATAAGGGCTAATTATTTTCAACATTAAATATCAAAATGGATTGTGTCCTTCATACTTAGGGAATAAGGTTATTCTCTATACATAAATCTAGCGATAAACAAATTCTTTCTAAATAGCTTCATAGTAATTGATTGCTAATTATTAATAATTTAGAGCCTTGCTATTTAACCAGATGCGTAATTCTATGGAATTATCAATTCTTCAAAAAATAGGTGCAAAAAGCTATAAACAAGTTAGAATTAGACGAATTATATGCTTTGAGCAATACATATAGATATTGAAAAAAGCGTATGAGTTAAGCTCTACTAGACATAAAAACTGAGATTATAGGATATTTTTCTTATTCGTATGGGAGCAGCAAAAGTGATATGTAATGAAAAAAATTATACTTCAGTGAAGCCCGCATCAATACTTTGTTTGGGTTTGGGTTGGTTTCCCAAAACTCCTGGAGGCTTGGAAAGGTATGTTTACGATCTGACACTGAGATTAGCAGAGAATAAAGACCAAGTAGAATTGTGTGGGGTTGGTTTACCAGAGGATGAAACCAACCTGCCCATTAAAATGACAAATTTAGCCGCACCGGATACTCCAATATTGCAAAGATTGTGGACGGTGAGGAATAACTTTAAAAAAACAAGGATAAATAAGCCAGATGCAATAAACTTGCATTTTGCATTGTATAGCCTGCCAATATTAGACTTAATCCCCGCAGATGTGCCAATAACCTTTAATTTTCACGGTCCTTGGGCATCAGAATCTCAGGAAGAAGGGCTTGATAACATTACGGCTTTGCTCAAAAAAACTTTAGTTGAAAAAAGAACTTATAAACGTTGCGATCGCTTCATTGTTTTAAGTAAAGCATTCGGTAATATTCTGCATCAAAAATATCAAATTCCTTGGGGAAAAATTCATGTAATCCCCGGTGGAGTAGATATTAATCGCTTCAAACCCGACTTATCGATTACTGAGGCACGTACCAAGTTAGGATGGTCGGTAGAACGTCCAACTCTATTTACATCCCGGCGTTTAGTACATCGCGTCGGACTTGATAAATTATTAACAGCCATAGCTCAAATTAAACCGAAAATTCCCGATATATATTTGGCGATCGCCGGAAGAGGACCGTTACAAAATAGTTTACAGCAACAGGTTACAGAATTGGGACTCGAAAACAACGTTGAATTTTTAGGTTTTCTACCCGACGAACTTTTACCAGTAGCATATCAAGCAGCAGATTTATCAATAATGCCTTCTCAATCCTTTGAAGGCTTTGGGTTAGCAATAGTAGAATCCCTCGCTTGCGGTACTCCTGTTATCTGCACCCCCATCGGTGGAATGCCAGAAATCCTCGAACAATTTTCACCCAATTTGATTACAGACTCCATCCAAGTAAACGCCATTGCTAAGAAATTAGAACAGGTATTTTCGGGAGAAATAACCAAGCCTTCACGACAACAGTGTCGCGAATATGCGGTTGACAACTTTAATTGGGATAAAATTGCTCAAGAAGTTAGAAAAGTAATATTACGGCAGGAGATTAGGTAGAAGGGGAGATTATTAAAGTAATGAGTAATGAGTAATGAGTAGTGAGTAGTGAGTAATAAGTAGTGAGTAAAAATAGACGCAATTAGCAGCGACATTTATGACAATAATAAAAAGTGATTTACTTGCTACTTGCTACTTATTACTCATTACTTGCTACTTGCTACTTGCTACTCATTACTCATTACTTGCTACTCCTAACTATTTGTTCCCCGTGCCCGTTCCCAATTATAAATTATGAAAATCTTATTTTTAGATCAAAGCGGTAAACCCGGTGGTGCCGAATTATGTTTAATAGATATTGCCAAACCCTATCAAAATGATTGCTTGGTAGGATTGTTCGCCAATGGTTCTTTTAAGGATTTATTAGAAAAAAATCATATTCCGGTACGGGTTTTAACAAATAAAGCTATACAGGTTAAAAAAGAAAGTTCTTTTAGTCAAGGATTAGCAAGTATTACTCAACTTGCACCTTTAATTACCAAAGTAATTAAAATAGCCCGAAATTACGATTTAATTTACGCTAATACCCAAAAAGCATTAGTTGTCGGCGCGATAGCAAGCATTTTCAGCCGCCGCCCTTTGGTATTCCACCTACACGATATTCTTTCAGCAGAACACTTTAGTAAAACTAATCGCAATATTTCGGTTACATTAGCAAATCGTGCATCCTTAGTTATTGTTAATTCTCAAGCTAGTAAAAAAGCCTTTATTGAAGCAGGTGGGAAAGCCGAATTAGTCGAAATAGTTTACAACGGTTTTGAACCGCAAAATTATATAAGTCAAGAATCCGAAATTCAGCAAATTAGACAAAAATTAGAACTAGACGATAAATTTATCGTCGGACACTTCAGCCGTCTTGCACCTTGGAAAGGACAGCATATATTAATTGAAGCATTCGCAAAATGTCCGCCAGAAGTTACGGTAATTTTAGTTGGAGATGCTTTATTTGGCGAACAAGATTACGTCAAACAGCTACATCAACAAATTGAAGAATTGCAACTACAAAACCGAGTCAAATTTTTAGGTTTTCGTAACGATATTCCCCTTTTAATGGCGGCTTGTAATTTAGTCGCGCACACCTCCACTTCTCCAGAACCTTTTGGAAGAGTCATTGTAGAAGCCATGCTATCCGGAACACCCGTTGTAGCAGCAGCAGCAGGTGGCGCAGTTGAATTAGTAGAGCCTGGTGTAAATGGTTTTTTAGCAACTCCAGGAAATCCCCAAGAGCTTACCGAAATTATTAACACTTGCCTATCTGACAAACAAAAAACTGACGCTATCGCACAAAAAGCACGTAACAGCGCCAGCCAAAGATTTCATGTCGCAAATATCAATCGGCAAATCGCTCAACTACTTCAACAGTTACCAGTAAACAGCGAACAGTGAACAGTTATCAGTTGGGAATTGGGCATGGGGCATCGGGCATTGGGAATAGTTAGGAGTAGAGAGTAGGGAGTAGTAAGTAGAAAGTAGGGAGTAGTAAGTAGAGAGTAGAGAGTAGCAAGTAGTAAGTAGTAAGTAGAGAGTAGAGAGTAGCAAGTAAATCACTTTTTATTATTGTCATAAATGTCGCTGCTAATTGCGTCTATTTTTACTCATTACTCATTACTCATTACTTACTACTCACTACTCACTACTCATTACTCATTACTCATTACTTACTACTCACTACTCACTACTCATTACTCACTACTCACTACTCATTACTCACTACTCACTACTTACTACTCACTACTTACTACTCACTACTTCAATAATCTCCCCATCCCCCCTCACGCTGCTTCTCGCAACTGGGGTTTTTGCGATTCCGGAAACGTAAACTGCAACTGTTCGGAAACGGGTGCTTTTTCCTTCTGCAAAACTTCAATCTCAATATTTACGCCGATCAAATAATTACCTCCATCAGCATCAACTGCTTCTGCAATTAACTTGGCAATATCTGGACGCTTGGAACTAAGCACATCGCGCAAAATACATCTATCCCATTCGTGCTTGGCAGTAGGGTTGATACTCAGAATAAAATGCTTAACCATCTTAGCAATATCCAATATTTAAATATTTATCTTCTCGAAGGCTTTTATATCGCCATTTAGCTTATTATAGTACATATGAACCATAAAAACAATATTTCTTCAGGAGTAGGTAAAAATCGAGGAGAAAAATAGATGATTTCGGTTAAAAGCCTTATAACTAGTCGTTTCTTAGCAATGACACAGATTTGCGATCGATCAAAAAGCTTGCTGCTAAAGGATGAGACAAGTTTATTCCTACGGTGAAATAATATGCTGACGGGGAATTAATCGTTTGTCATTGATTCCTCTAATTTAGATAGAGCAGAGGGAGCGGAGGAACCAAAAAGTTTTAAATAAGGGATAACTGCTCGCTGCTCACTGTCAATTGTTTGCTGAATTCAGCCAAACTGATTGTTGCAATACGGGAATACTTATTCCAGCTTTATCGAAGGTAACTTTAAGACGACGACGATATTCTCTGGCTACATCCCATTGTTTGAGGGGTTGAGTTTTAATCCAGATGCGAATTATCAAACCGCGATCGCCAAAGTTCTCAACTCCTAAAACTTCAGGTGGTTCGATGATTTGATGTTCCCATCGCGCATCTTTATCCATATCTAAACCAACCGTTTCAATTAGCTTCAAAGCTTGATCGACATCCGTTTGATAAGCGATTGGGATGGTCAAATCGGCACGGGACCAGCGACTTGAAAGGTTGGCAACTATTTTAATTTCACTATTGGGAATTGTAATCAAGCGTCCTTCTGCATCGCGTACCTGTGTTATCCGTAAGTTGAGGTTTTCTACCTTACCCCCCACATCACCCACATCAATTACGTCACCCAAAGCGTACTGGTCTTCTACAATAATTAAAAAGCCATTGATTGCATCTTTAATCAAGCTCTGAGAAGCTAAAGAAAGAGCAACACCGACCAAACTTGCACCGGCTAATAAGGGAATGATATCTATTCCTAAAGCCGTTAATGCCACCAAAACACCAATTGCCAGCCACAGAAGAGTAATTATACTTTTTGATACACCAGAAAAAGTAGAAACTCGTAGTTGGAGTCTTTCGGACGTTTCTGGAGTTATTAAAGTACTACTGCGGACGAAAGCAGTGGTAAAGCGGTCAATTAATAGATAGGTGAGGCGAATTGCTACATAAGTTACCAGTGCTACAATACCCAACCTTAAAGGAATTCGTATGGCAGCGATAATTCCGACTTCAATTGCTCGCGTATAGGGAAACAAACTCAGTATTAATAAAGTTCCGCCAGTCCAGATTACAGCCTGAGTTAGCTGAAAAAAACGTCGTTTGAATTCTAAAATATGCCGATTTTGCTGATGGCTCAGTTGTGTTGTAATTGGTTTAATTACTCGTACATCTGAAGTTGGTGGCTTTAACATAAAATTTCGTTTGGAACGTTGCGATAAACGCCAGACTCCCCAACTCATCAGAATCATTCCCCCGCCAATAGCCACAGCTATCTTGCTTTGATTAATAATAAATTCAGGTTGTCGCTCTAGCATCGCTCGTTCTAAACTATCTTGAATATCTTGCTCAAGATTCCTAGCTAAAATTTGAGGCTGAACCTGTCGTAACTTTGCATCTTCTTGAGTGACAGTTAAAAGATATTGGTCATTAACGTAAATTACTGGTAAGCCGTTTTGAGTCCGAATTTGAACATTAAGTTCTTTATCGGATGATTCCAGGTAATTTTGGCTAATTTTAGCAATTTTTAGATTGATGTCTTGCAAGCGCTCATTTATACTAGCCCTGGGAGCAGCTATTTGAAATAAGCGCCGACCATCTAAATAAACCCAACTACTAACAACTTTGTTTTCTAAATCTTTAATATCTAAGGAAGGTGGTTGTACTTGAGGTAAAAAGGGAAACTGCGCCATCCCCACCTTGGCATCAATCCCCACAATTACTAATAATGAACATAAAGCAATAACAATAAATCGATAACGCAATTAATACCTCCTTTACTTATTTGGAGTAAGCTGACACCGATTTTGGCAAATAGTTTCTGCAAATGTACCTATCGATAGTCGAGTTTTAACCAATTTGGATATCTAATTGTGATATGCGATACATATAAACAAAGAAAGAACTAGTTGAAAACCATATATGATTTCCAAAATAGAAGTAAATCATGGTCTTTATTTGCCAGACTTGTTCTAATCTAGTAGAGTGCGTCTTTTTGGATGCAACATTTTTAATTAAAAAAGGAAGTATTTAATGACTGCAACAACTCCCAGATTAAAGCACGAGGTTAAAGACCTCGGCCTAGCTGCTTTGGGAAGACAACGGATCGAGTGGGCTGGACGCGAAATGCCTGTTTTAAAACAGATTCGCGATCGCTTTGCTAAAGAAAAGCCATTCGAGGGAATCCGTTTAGTAGCTTGTTCTCATATCACAACTGAAACAGCACATTTGGCGATCGCGCTAAAAGCTGGTGGTGCAGATGCACTGCTAATTGCTAGCAATCCCCTCTCAACTCAAGACGACGTAGCAGCAAGTCTCGTCGCAGACCATGAAATTCCTATCTTTGCTATCAAAGGCGAAGATGACGACACCTATAAGCGCCACGTTGAAATTGCTTTAGATCACCGTCCTAACATCATTATTGATGACGGTTCTGATGTAGTTGCAACCTTGGTAAAAGACCGCAAAAATCAACTTTCCGATATCATCGGTACCACCGAAGAAACCACAACTGGAATTGTTCGCTTGCGTGCGATGTTGAATGACGGCGTGCTATCGTTCCCCGCGATGAACGTTAACGACGCTGACACCAAGCATTTCTTCGATAACCGCTACGGTACCGGACAATCAACCTTAGATGGAATTATCCGCGCTACCAACGTTCTATTAGCTGGTAAGTGCATTGTTGTTGCTGGTTACGGTTGGTGCGGTAAAGGTGCTGCACTTCGAGCTAGAGGCATGGGTGGTAACGTCATCGTTACTGAAATTGACCCCATCAGAGCTATTGAAGCAGTAATGGATGGTTTCCGCGTTTTGCCTATGGCAGAAGCAGCATCTCATGGCGATTTGTTCATCACCGTTACTGGTAACAAGCACGTAATTCGCCCCGAACATTTCGATGTAATGAAAGACGGCGCGATGGTTTGTAATTCCGGTCACTTTGACATTGAAATTGACCTCAAATCCTTGGGTGCAAAAGCTTCTGAAGTGAAGGAAGTTCGTAATTTCACCCAAGAGTACAAGTTGCCTAATGGTAAATCAGTTATTGTCCTTGGTGAAGGACGCTTGATTAACCTCTCGGCTGCCGAAGGACACCCCAGCGCCGTAATGGACATGAGTTTTGCAAACCAAGCTTTGGCTTGCGAATACCTAGTGAAGAATAAAGGTAAACTCGAACCTGGTTTGTACTCAATTCCTGAAGATGTGGACAAAGACATTGCTCGCTTGAAGTTAGAAGCAATGGGCATCAAAATTGATACTCTAACTTCAGCACAGATTGAATACATGAATTCTTGGACTACTGGAACCTAATTTAATTTCAAACTTGAATTAGATTTGAATCAAATTTAAATTTAATGTGAATTTAATTTGAATTAATTATGGGATGGGCTTTGATGCCCATCTTTTTTTTCGTTGAATATAGCAGCACAGCCCGCTCAGCCCCTTTTTCAGGTCGGTTTGAGGGGATGTCAACCTCTGGAATGCATATCTTAGATGCTTATTAATAAATCACTAATTCTGTTTTCTGATTTGTTAAACTGATTTAAGCGATACTTGATTTGCTTTGATATTAGTAAATATACTGATTTAGTTCTCATCTTGATGAATGACTTTAGGATGTATCCCTTTTTTAAACTTATGAGCACAAAAGTTGCGAAAATCGTCAGTTTGTTCGCAAAACCAACCAATATGATTGCTGAAAATAAATTAAGCAGGTTGTGGGTTTCCAAAATACCTGAAGCTGAAATTGAACTTGAAGACTTGCAAAAAGCCGTTATTCATCTTAAAGATGCTGTGGATGTCATGAAACCGTTAGAAAATTCTCCACAGAAAGTGGAAATACATGATTTCACGACTGCATTTTGGTTTTTGGAATCTGCGAGAGAAGCACTATCCCGAGCCAGTATTCCCAATGCAGCCTCTTCTATGAATAAAGCTATTAACAATATCAAGGCAGCTTGTCAAGCAAAGTCAGTAGTACACCAAAAAATGCTGATTGCAGGAGTATTAGATGCTTTGAATAGGGTTTTAAATTCGGTAGAAAAATCAATGGCTAACGTTGTAACTCCTATAGTTACGCATATGAATTATGAGCAATTACTATCTAAAATTGCAGTGTATGAGCAGTATTATTAAAGTTTATGCTACTAATTTTAAGCTTGTGGAGGAGTGCAATAGGATTTCAGGCAATACTATTATATAGAGTCCTTATATTTTCTCGCGATTGAAGCACGGTCAAAAATAAACTTACGTTATGTTAAACACCTCTATACTTGACATTGGTTGCGTAAGTTTTTTTTATTGCATATGAGTGATAAGTGATGCCTCCAAGACGCTAAGGGACATCCAAAAATAATTTATCCAAAACAATCGTAGTGCGTTAACGTTACCCTAATACCATTTCTTTATAAAGATGCGCCTAATTCAGCCCGTGCAGACGGGCTTTGTTTCGATAGCCCCAGTCTTCCAGACTGAGGGCGATTCAGCGCAGCCTTATACAGAATTGGTATAACGAGTCAGTAAGCTGTTGCTTGCGTCGCCCGAAGGGCGATACACGCAGTGCGGCGAGCGTCCGTAAGGAGATGTATCTTGCTCGCGATATACCCCTCTTTTGCAGGGAGATGAAGTACATTACTATGCTTTACAATTCTTATGGGATAAACATCCCGGAGCATCCGAATGTACTTCACTAAAATCAAATATGCTGTATCTCCAGCGGACAGGCTGCGTTAGCGGAGCGAGACGATAGTCTTAGGCAGCATTACGGTAGTTGAATATTTTTTAATTCGGAAGTCTCTAAAGCCAAGAGCAACAGCTTCAAAAGAACTTTATCATAGTTGATAGTTTGAATAAGATATTGCTGCCAGTTTGGCATTATTTGAGATAATTTTCTCCTTAAAGTAAACATACTTGCTTTCTATTTTCCACCTACACATCGTTTTCAAAGGCAAAGAGTTGACTTCTCTAATCATTTATAAGCAGGCATCACCTAACAAACACGGTAACTGATTGATTCCTGCCCACCTAGTAAGCGTTTCATGACCAAAAATAAACTGATTAATAACCAGTGATACCTTCAGGGGTAAACTCTTAACCCTAGATAAAATTCTTATCCTGTTAAATTGGAATCAAGAGTATGACATATGAGATAAACCCTACAAATTATTCCGGAAGCTTGAAACAATGAAAAATAGTCTCTCTCCAAACTTCTGTAGAAACTGTCTTAATAACTTTTCTTTCCGACTCTATTTTTTTGCTTAAATTATTTCTATAAACATAATTTGAGATAAGTGCGATCGTACAATTCATAAACTTTTTTATGATAGAAGCAAGACTAACTCCGGATCGACTACCTTAAACTAGAAACTAAAACGGGATTTACGATCAAATATAAAAGAAGCGTAATTTTATTTAAAGTAAAGAACAAACCATTCTATCAATGTTGGTACCGAAGACAGTAAGAGTGAAAGTAATTAAAATTATAAATTATAAATCTTAGCGTTATTTTTGTTCTTCTTGTCCCTTAGTTGCTTATACCGTGAAGGGAAACCATTATCTGCTTAGGCCCAAAACTGATGTTTAAAATCCCAAATTCCAAAAACTTAGCTAGTCCATTGGACTATAAAGGAGTTTACCCTTGTCCAGTATGTAGAGTAGGAAAAATCCAAAATATGCCTTTAATGGAGGCAATGTCTTGTGATTTTTGCCATCAAATTTTTACCGTCAACTTAGAGCAACAGCAACTGAAAATGCCTTCGCGGGAACCTCCCTTAATTTGGCGCTGGAATGGCTTCTATTGGGCGGAGGCTCATTTAGAAGGAGTTGAATTTGGCTGGGGTTATATATTAGCTACAATAGCATTTGTATTACTTCCCACCAGTCTAATCGGACTAGTTGCCTATAATTTTCCCCCCGATCCAAATGCTCCTCTATCCTGGGTTCCTTACATTTGGACAATACTGACATTTTGTTCTCATCTAACAATTATAATTTGGCTGTTCGTAGAAGTTTATCAAATTCCAATCAAGGCATATTTTAGAGCTTTGCAACAGCGTTTTCTTAGTTAATAAACGAAATGCAAAATATAAAAGAACATTTTAAATAACTAAGTAAATAATTTCCCATTTTTAAACCCGGTATCTCAAAGATATCGGGTTTCTTTATTTTGAGTATTTAGTATTAATAGTACAGTCAATAAATTTTATTTTGATCGCCATTACTTAAATAAAGATGTAAAATGCTTTACATGATTTCAAATACAGCTACCTTCGTTAATGTGAATATTTGCGCTAACATCCTAATAATGTAAACCAATCCACTGCAATATGGAGCCAGATTCACTAGTAACAGAAGTAATTTTAACCTCCGAGCATCAGTCTCTAGGCAGCATGAAACTTGATTGGACACCACAACCTGGAAACTATATTGACTTAAATGGTAAAACCTACGCAGTTTTAGAACGTCACCACCGCTACCAGTTAAAAGAAGGACGTTATTGCTTGCACAAGATAGCGATTTATGTACAGTCAGCAAAAAGACCAGATGAACAAACCCTAGTGAATGGACGTTGGGTGATTGGTAATGCCAACTGTACTTATAACGCTCTTTCAGAAATTATCCGCTGTGCAATTAATCCAGTAGGACCTTGTGAAGGTTGCAAATATTTTGAAAAGGTAATTGCTAATTGCTAATTGCTAATTGCTAATTGATAATTGATAATTGATAATAATCGCTTTAAAAAAAACATTTAACTCCTAACTCCTAACTCCTAACTCCTAACTCCTAACTCACGCTCCCTAATTCTTCTCCTACAGTTAAACGGGTACCGTTGACAAAATCCCATCCCGACTGGGGGCGTTTACCAGCTAGCTGTACTTCTCGTAATAACAATAAACCATTCCCGGTTTGTACAATTGCTCCTATATTTTTAACAATACTGACAACTTGCCCAGGTTTACCTGACAGGTTTGATAAATCTGGCAATTTATCTTGGATTTCTTGCTGTAATTGTGGCAATCGCCTCAAGTAGTCAGGATCGAGGGGAGCGGTAGCTGCAATTTTGATTGTTTGATTGCGAAATGTGGCAACACAATTAGGGTAAAAACCCCGAATTTTATTATGTAACTGTATGGCACTCTTAGACCAATCCAAATGGTAATCTTCTTTTTTGATCAAAGGTGCATAAGTTGCTTGAGAATTATCTTGAGTCTGAGGTTCAATTTCTTTGTTTTGAAGTTTTATGAGTGTTTCTACTAACAAATCTGCACCTATTGATGCTAATTTTTCTGCTAACTCGTGAGAATTATCGAGCAATCCAATGGGTGTAGTAGCTTTTAATAACATTGGGCCGGTATCCATACCCGCGTCCATTAACATAGTAGTGTTGCCGGTTTCTTCTTCTCCATTATGCAAACACCATTGAATCGGGGCTGCACCGCGATATTTCGGTAAAATCGACCCATGCACGTTAACGCAAGCAATTTTCGGCATATCTAGAATCTCTTGCGAGAGAATTTGTCCGTAAGCAATTACAACAAATACATCCGCATCCACTTCCTTTAATTGATTTAAAGTCGATTCGTCTTTTTTTATTCGAGTCGGTTGCCACACGGGTAAGTCGTGTGTCAGAGCAACACTTTTCACGGGAGACGGTGTAATTTTCTTGCCACGCCCCCTAACTTTATCTGGCTGAGTAACAACTGCAAGTACTTCAAATTCTGAACGATCGAGCAATTGTTCTAGGGTCGGAACGGCAAATTGAGGAGTACCAAAAAATATTACTTTCATCTTTTTCAACACGGCTAACGTCCAATTGTAAACAGTAACACTACCGATAAACTTTTTAAGAATAAGTCAAACGGTAGAGTGGCACTAGTAAATCTATAGACTATAATTATGTAGAGTAAGTCGAATATTGAAAATTTAATATTTTTATCAGTTGAGTTACTTATTTTTTTATTATTTAGAAGGAAACTGAGCATCTGTAGCGAAGTTTCTATATTATTTTGGTTACTTGTACTGTTGCAATTGAAACTTATACGTGTTTCACTGTAATAAAATATTCAGTAGCATCTATAATACGGCTTTAATTTTTGTTCTACTATTTTTGGGATATTCCACATCATCACCGGAATCGGGGGTTGAAATGTGGAAGTTAAATTAGCACACGCTACTTAACACCTAGCATTCTACTTGTAATATCTGTACAAAGTGATTTCGGTTACATTAGTTTAGGTGTAGTTACTTTTCTGAAAGAGCGAGTTTGTTGTAGCTAATTTAACCTTTTTGGCCCAATGTTAGGTTTTGTTGTCATTTTCAGGTTTTTTGTAGCTACGCGACAATATTGTTGTTAAGCGGACAAAAATTCAATCGTAATTTTTCTAAACGATTGTTTAGAATGTGAGTAAAAAAAGATACTTTATTTTCGGGAAATATGCGAAATTAAAGTACTGAATGTCGCTAAATCTTAAGTTCCCTGTTATACATATAAAAGATAGCCTCCCCCATTGCCGCGAGGCATTGCTCCTCCCACAGCAACCGCCCTCTAGAGAGTCAACCAAAAAATGCTGAAACATCTTTTATTATCAGGATGGTTCCGCGTACAACCATTCCTTAAGTACGTATTAGTCGTAGTACTGATTGCGCCTTTAGTCGGAGCGTCAGGACATTCGAGTTCGGCTTATCTATCGCAATCGCAAGCAACTGAAGTTACTGCCGAGATGCCAGAATTGGACTCGGTGTTAGTAGAGGTTCCGATTGCTAGCGAATACAAATTATCGCAACCAGAAACTGTCAAAACTTTGACACCGGAAAATAATTCTGAGTCAACGAAACTGGCTGCGGTTGTAGAGCCTGAAATTAAACAGCCGACGTATTTAATAGAGTCTTTAACGATAGAGACTTTGACTGGAGAAAAAGAAGTAACATCTTTTAATAATTCTTCTTCTATAAATGAAGACCCATTTAGAGAAGTTGAACTTGCTCCTCCTGTTAGTAATCCTGAACTAGAATCAGGAAAAATTTCTCCTTCTCCCCGCAGAATTAAGTTGGTACAGCGTTTAAAAGCTGCAAAAACTCAATCTTCAAAAAAAGATACTTTAGTAGCTAAATTGGCGCGTGTTAAGTCGCTCAAGGCAACTAAATTAGTCGCTTTGAGAAGAAATTTGATTCCCGAACCGACAGATGCGCCTGTAAGCGAAGAACCAGAACAATCAGAATTATCGCAGCAAGATCCAATTGGAAGTCCTCATCCAGTTCCCTGGAAATGGATAACGGCGACTCAAGAAGCTGTAAGTTCCAAGAATGGTTCGGGAGTACGGTATTACCGTAGCGCACCCGTAATGTCTCCAGATGGTCGTTATTCTATTTACAGCCGCGTAAGGTTAGAAGTTAAACCGCAAATGCACAAAAGCCGTGTTAGCAGCGTGTTGTTTGTGGAAGACAGAAAAACTAATAATTTGAAAGTTGTTGCATCTACTTCTGCTTTGGTAGATCCTCTGCTTGAAGCGAAGGAAATGGGTGGCGAAGCTAGTCAAATTCCAGGAAAAATCGGCGTATTAGTTCCTGTTGGCTGGTCAGAAAATGGCGAGCGTTTCTTAGCACGTAAGTTTGAAGGCTTATTCAATACTGCTCACGCTACAGATCAAGCCCTTATCTGGAATCGTCAGAAAAACCACTCTAATACAGTTGCTCCTTCTCAGAAGAATCATCAGCATGATATTGCAATTTTATTAGGTTGGAGTAAAAATACACCTGACAACGTAGTATTCCAAGCTGGCGAAATGGGTCAAGAAACTTGGCCTACAATTACAGTTGCCAATGATGGTAGAACAGTTGCTACACCAGAAGTAGACCAACCTACCACTTTTGGTAGAAAGACTACTGATGTTTGGGCTGGGCCGCAAGTTGCTTATCAATAAGTTAACAATTTTTACAATACTTAAAGTAATCCCGTTCTAGTAAACACTAAAACGGGATTTTTCATTATTGGTAATAGGGCATGGGGCATGGGTATAGAAATTAACTTATTAACCTATTTTCTATTTTTTTAATTGTTAACCCTTGAGTAATTTGAGTAATTGTCATTAAAAATAAAATCCCTCTACATTTATTTATATATAGAGTTTTTTATGTTCAATGCCCTATGCCCTATACCCAATAAAGAGATATTGCTTAGAAAATTACTCAGACTTTTTTTCGCCTGTTTCCGACTCCGCAGCAGAGTCTTTTACTCGACGAATGGGTACATTGGCAATCAAAGCTGTTGTACGCTGGTTGCTTTCCAACGAAAACTCCAAGCCATCAGCTTCAACTTCCACGTAGCGACAAACAATTTCTAAGATTTCTTGCCGCATTTTCTCTATCATTTGAGGGCTTAAATCAGCCCTATCGTGAGCAATAACTAATTGCAAACGACGTTTAACATCATTGCGACTGTTGTCGTTACCGCGAAAAAAAAGTCGTTCTAAAAGTTCAAGAATCATTGCAGCCCTATGAGCGCATACTGGATTTAATTAAATAATTTTTGTCCACAATAACCTTCGGAGGCGGGAAAATAGGTTGTCTTGGGACGAGTCAAAATCAATAAAATCTACCGTTTCCCCTTCCATTCTACGAGCAATGTTATCGTAAGCCGTGGCAGCTAAAGAAGGATTTTCGGATAAAACCAGAGGTTCGCCACGGTTGGTAGAAACAATTACCCGCTCGTCGTCGGGAATTACCCCAATTAAAGGAACTGCTAGAAGTTCCTGGACATCCTGCACAGACATCATATCATTTAACCGAATCATTGCGGGTTTTATCCGGTTAATTATTAAGTGGATTTTCTTTACCCCTTGTGCTTCTAATAACCCAACTACCCGGTCAGCATCACGGACTGCTGCTATTTCGGGAGTTGTGACAATTAAAGCTTCTTTTGCTGGAGCGATCGCATTTTTGAAACCCATTTCGATTCCAGCGGGGCTATCGATAATGATGTACTGATATTTCTGCGCTAAAGCATTAACCAGTAACTTCATTTGATCGGGTGTGACAGCTTCTTTGGTGCGATTCTGTGCCGCAGGTAGCAGCACTAAATTGGGTTGTCGCTTATCTTTGACTAAGGCTTGTTCCAAACGACATTCCCTAGCCAAAACTTCCAGCGCAGTGTAAACAATGCGGTTTTCAAGCCCCAACAACAAATCCAAATTTCGCAGACCAAAATCAGCGTCAACTAATGCAACTTGACGACCAAGTTTGGCTAAAGCCATACCAAGATTGGCTGTAGTAGTGGTTTTTCCTACTCCTCCCTTACCGGAGGTAATGACAACAATTCGGGTCATGATTACGAAAGCGCTCGTGATGGCATTGCAAAATATATTAGTAGTTAGTTGTTAGTTGTTAGTTGTTAGTTGTGAGAACTAATAACTAATAATTAATAACTAATAACTAATTCGAGAAAAATCATTAGCGTTGGTGATGCGGATTCCCTGTGTCGTTATATACGCGACCTCAGCATATGGCTGCGTAGGCGATTTTTCTGGTGCCCTAGCCAAAGCATTGGCAATTCGCAATTGGGTTGGTTCCATTTGTAAAGCCATAATTGTGCATTCGCTGTTTCCTTGGGCACCCGCATGAGCAACCCCACGCAAGCGACCCCAAATTAGAATATCGCCATCTGCGACTACAATACCACCAGGATTTACATCTCCCAAGATAATTACGCTACCTCTATGACGAATTTCTACACCAGAACGCACGGTGGTTTCCATGTAAAGTGGTTCTGCTGGGGGTAAGTTAGCCTTCTCAGATTCAAACGAAAAAGCCGTTTTCGGCTGCAATTGCTCTACAGAATAACCAGCACCCGCAGCTGCGATCGCAGTTTGACGACGACTGGTACCAACGGATTTTAGCTGCAAAGACAATTCGCTTAAGGTATCGGCTATGTCTTGTAGCTGTCTGCTATCAAGTAAACGGTCGTATGCAACCAAATGTACGCTTATCTTCGAGGAAAAAAAGCGTTTTTGGGCTAAAAGCCGCAATTTCATTTGTTGCCAAATTTCAGACCAGCTGTACTCGGATACAGAAGCTTCCGATACAGTTGGTAAAGTTAACACCAATCTATCTTTCTCGCTTCTGATTTCTACCTGTATTTTTTGATGAGCCGCATTTTCTAATAACGGTTTATCAATGCTTATCTGATTATCAATTTGTTCAACCGCAGCATTTTCCTTGATGTTTGTTGGTTCGGAAACCGATCGATCTAAAGTCACATGAGAATTTTCTTCATCGCTAGCTCGCTCAGAGACATCTTGATGGAGATTAACAGTAGAATTATCTTCAGCAGTAGTTTGATTAGAAACTACTGCTGAAGAAACATTTACATTATTTGGACTGGATATAAAAGTCACTTCTGTCACAGTAGACTCCTCATCCGAACTAGTAACTTTGGAGTCTGTCTCAGAAACATCATTGTGAGAATTAAGATCTGGGATAGCTTCTTCAGAAGTCATGCAACACCATCCAAAAAGCGAACATTAAGCAATTATCAAACATTTAACATTGGAAATTACAATTCCTGCATATTTAACCTGTATGATGTATCACTAATAACAATTCACACACATTAAAGATGTTTGGTTAATTGACGCACTACAATAGCATTAAATGCAGGCATTTTAGATAATTATTTTTTATTCACGTAAAAATGCGAACTTCTCATGCATTGAAAAACTAATGGCGGTATGTGGGAAATATTATCAAACCTCAGTTTAAATTTTTACTTAACCTTTGGTAAACGGTAGAGACAGCATCCGCATCACCAACATTACCTGGAAATAGCACCACTGGTAAATTAGGAAACTGGGGATGATTCTCCGGAGTACGCACCATCGAAACACCAGCGAGAATTTGACCGAGCAAACGCGCTGTTTTCAAAGCCAAACCATTACTTAAAACATCGTTAGAAGTAATACCTCCCTTACTAATTAAAAATCCGATATCCTCAGGTAAATTCCGCACGACATCCATTAATAAAGCTGAAACCTTAGCTCCAAATTGCAATCGCGTATCAATATCCTCAAAAGTTAATTCCTGACGGCTGGTATAAACTACTGGTGTGTTGCCAGCATTATGTGCTTCACGAACATTTTTGAGTATATCGGGTAGCAGTGTAGCAGATTGATTCTCATTATCAAGTAACTTGGCTACATCTACTTCGATTCCGACAATACCTTTTGTCTGTAAAAGTACTTCGAGTTGTTGGGTAGTTTTTTTAACGTGAGAACCAACTATTATCGCTCCCGGTTTACCCGTAATTACATATTCAGCCATGTTTTCCGAGGAAACTGGTTGGGGAGGAAGTGCAGCCAAAGCAGTTAAAATACTTGCAGCAGAACGAAATAGAAAGCGCTTTCCCTGACTTGCTGCCGTTAACACATCTTCAGCGAACTTATCTAAATCGGCTTGCGTTTCACCATCGACAACACCACATTGATTGCCGCTGAGCTTCATCAATCGTTCCAGGCTACCACCGCGAATGTCATCAAGTAAAAATCTTTCTACATTGGAGGCAGCAATGCGCCCTTGGGTTTTTTCCTCTACATACTTGGGTAAATAACTGTGATTATAGGCAAATACCGAATCGCGAGCGAATTCAGTTTCATGAACTGCAACGGGGGCACCCTGCATCATTAAGTAATGTATGCTGTCGCGAGTAATACGCCCTCCTTCAAAAAACGCCGGTACCAAGAAATGAGCATCAAAAGGGCCTAATTCTTCAGCAATAACATCAGTTTCAATTGGATAATGTCCCCGTAAAGTTGAGTCACTACGACTAACAACTAGAAAATCCTCGATTTTTTCGGCATCTATTGCCAATTTCAAGTTATGACAAGCTTCTTTAGTCACAGATGCAGCTTTTTCTGGAGTTAAGGCTCTAGTATTAGTTAAAACAAAAAAAATCGGTGAATCATCTTGTAACCCCAAACGCAAAGTATCCACATCCCACTGCATTAATAACAAGCAACCGTGGACAGTTTGAGAACCCGTTGGATCGTCATCGAGAACAATTATTTTTGGTTTTGTAGCCATTTTTTAGTTAGATTAAAACTATTTGGGCGACTGTAACTTTCTTATTTGAGATTGAACATCAACAGCAATCTGCAAAGATTGATTAAGAAGTTGGGCATATTCGCCAGCTTCCGTACTAACTTGCAAAGCTTGCAGATTGGCTAAATTGTTAACAAATAAATCTTGATTGTTCGCAAGTAACTTTTTATTATCCCGTAAAATTCGTTCCGTTTTCAAAGCTCGTACCAAATCTTCTCGAATTAGTTGTAATGCGCCAATAACTTTATCTCTATCATTAATATTACTTTGCGTATTTCCCGCTGTATCCAATTGGTCGTTAAGATCGATAGCTTGGATAACTTCGTGATATTCATCAACTTCATCCAAAAGTTTTGTCAGCGATTTTGGACAATTTCGTCGTCGTAAAAACCCCCGTACTAATATCACCATGACTGGTACTAAAGATAACAATATTAATCCGATAGAAATTGAGGAACCGATTGTAGGTAAAATAATAAATGCATAAATAAAACCAACAAAAATAGGAGTAAACGCTAAGGCTGTAATTACTTCATTCATGAAAAAAGCAAATCGTTTTTCGCGATTTTTTAGAATCGAAGGGCGAAATACATCTTCTGGATCGACTCCCGTTAAGCGTCTTAATTCACCTTTAGTAATTTCTAAACCGATTAAATCTGGCTGCACTGGGGGATATTCTCCTATTTATGGGTTGTGTATTTTAAGAATACCTGGCGAATTAATTCGCGGCTACACAAACGAAACCCACCTATGTCCTAACGGACACGCTGCGCTAACGTGGGTTTAATTAATTCTGGAGTCAGCATTTCAAGTAAATACATATCAATTATGTAGAGACGTTGCACTGCAACGTCTCCCCGCATTTTGATTATTATCGAGAATTTAGAAAATAGTATTAACTATAAAGCTACAAGAAACGAGTTTGTATTTTCGGAATATATTCTCTGCTATTTTTAAAATAATTTAATCAAGACGAATCTGTTAGTATTTACCTAAATACAGCTACTATCAAATCTCTGTTGGTATGAGCATAAATCAGAAAAAAGCATCAAATTCAAAAGCAAATCGCGCTTTACAATTATTTATTGACAGGCATCATTTAATCAAACATTTTGCAAAATATATTAATAATGAGCCAGTTACAGAGAAAATTCTGTATTTTTATGGCGATGGTGGTAATGGTAAATCTTTGTTACTCAAGTATTTAAGGACAAAATGTTGCAATAGATTCGATCAAAAAATATGGCAGCAAATAATACATCAAAAAGATTTTAAATTATTAGCTAGTGATATTGCAATTCCTAATAATAATGATTTTGTTCGAGTACCAGCAGTATTACATGATTTTGGCTCACCACCCATTGATGACGATAAACCCCAAGATTTATTTTATGGGTTGTTGATGTTACGCCGAAATATTGGTATTGAGGCGAATGACTCAAAATATAAGTTGAAATATAAGCTGCGTTTTCCTTTGTTTGATTTTGCTTGCGTTTGGTATCTGCATCAAAAGCATCAACTCTCAAAAGATAGATGGAAAGAACTTTTTCCCGAAGAAGAATTTGAATTTACCATGCAGATTGTTGATACTTTGAGTAACACATCTTGGGGACAAATTGCTGATGTGGTGCTTGATGTGTTGATGAAATATTCTGGTAAAAATCTCTACGTAATGTTTCAGCAGCGAAGGTTGACAAAAGAAAACATCGAAGAAATTCGGGATATGGATGTAGACACCGAATTAATTTTCCAGTTACCAAGATTGCTAGCTCAAGATTTAAATTCAGCAATGTCTGAGAAAGATTCACCTGAAAGACTTGTATTGTTTTTTGATACTCATGAGGCTTTTTGGGGTAGTCAGCGGGATGTTGGAGATTACCGCTATTTTCAACAAGATAAGTGGTTGCGGTATTTTTTGGCAGAGTTGGAATTTTCACATGGAATTATGGTTGTGGTTGCGGGAAGAGAAGTACCTCGTTGGCAAGATGCTGATGAATATGATATTCCCCAAAAGTTTTTGGATACCCAATTAGTAAATCATCTTGCAGAAACTGATGCTCGCGAGTATCTACGCAGAGCGGGAATTAGCAACCGGGATTTTCAGCAGAATGCGATTGATTACTCTAGCGCTAGGGAAAATCAAGTTCATCCGTTTTTATTGGGTTTGTGTGCGGATGTGATTTTGCAGGGAAACCAGGGGTTAAACGAACTCGATCTTAATGCTGATTTTGCGGATAAAGCTAAACAATTAATTAACCGTTTGCTGAAATATGCAGATAGAGAAATTAATTATGCGGTACAGGCTTTAAGTGCTTGTCGTGGTTTTAATTATGATATTTACGAATTGCTAGGAAAAGAATTAAAATTTAAAACTAGCAAGCCTAGCTTTAATATCCTGACAGAATTTTCCTTTGTTTGGGAAGCGCAACGGGGTGAAGATTGGTATCGTATTCATGATTTATTGCGACGGTTGAATTATGAGGAAGATAACCAAACTACCCGACAAGCTCATGAGGTATTAGAGAAATATTACCGCGAACAAGGGGAAATCGCAGAAGCAATTTATCATGCTAACCGTTTGGATTGGGAGCGGGGTATTGATGAATGGGTTAATGAGTTTGATGAAACATTAAAATTGAGTCGCTATGATGAATGTCGCGTTTTATTGGAAATTAGAAATGAGTTAGTTATTCAAAGCGATTTTCAATTAGGTAGTGTCTCGCAGTCTGAAGGTGATTACTTCGCGACATTGGCTCAACATCAGCAAGCAGAAAAAGAATATTTAGAAGCCGTAGAATCCTACAACCAAGCACTTAATCGCGCTCCCGATGATATTTCTGCTCACAATAATAAAGGAAACGCTTTAGCAAGTTTAGGGGATTTACAAGCAGGTTTATCACAACATCAAGATGCGTTAAATTCCTACACCCAAGCGATCGCATCCTACGACGAAGCACTCAATCGCGCTCCCGATTATATAAATGCTCACAATAATAAAGGACTAGCTTTACAAAGTTTAGGGAATTTACAAGCAGGTTTATCACAGCATCAAGATGCGTTAAATTCCTACACCCAAGCGATCGCATCCTACGACGAAGTACTTAATCGCGCTCCCGATGATATAAATGCTCACAATAATAAAGGAATCGCTTTAAAAAGTTTAGGGGATTTACAAGCAGGTTTATCACAGCATCAAGATGCCTTAACTTCCTACACCCAAGCGATTCGCATCCTACGACGAAGCACTCAATCGCGCTCCCGATGATATTTATGCTCACAATAATAAAGGAAACGCTTTACTAAGGTTAGGGAATTTACAAGCAGGTTTATCACAGCATCAAGATGCGTTAAATTCCTACACCGAAGCAATTGCATCCTACGACGAAGCACTTAATCGCGCTCCCGATTATATTTATGCTCACAATAATAAAGGACTAGCTTTACAAAGTTTAGGGGATTTACAAGCAGGTTTATCACAGCATCAAGATGCGTTAAATTCCTACACCCAAGCAATCGCATCCTACGACGAAGCACTCAATGGCGCTCCCGATGATATTTATGCTCACAATAATAAAGGAAGCGCTTTAGCAACTTTAGGGGATTTACAAGCAGGTTTATCACAGCATCAAGATGCCTTAAATTCCTACACCGAAGCAATTGCATCCTACGACGAAGCACTTAATCGCGCTCCCGATTATATTTATGCTCACAATAATAAAGGACTAGCTTTACAAAGTTTAGGGGATTTACAAGCAGGTTTATCACAGCATCAAGATGCGTTAAATTCCTACACCCAAGCAATCGCATCCTACGACGAAGCACTCAATGGCGCTCCCGATGATATTTATGCTCACAATAATAAAGGAAACGCTTTACAAAGATTAGGGGATTTACAAGCAGGTTTATCACAGCATCAAGATGCGTTAAATTCCTACACCCAAGCAATCGCATCCTACGACGAAGCACTCAATGGCGCTCCCGATGATATTTATGCTCACAATAATAAAGGACTAGCTTTACAAAGTTTAGGGGATTTACAAGCAGGTTTATCACAGCATCAAGATGCCTTAACTTCCTACACCGAAGCAATTGCATCCTACAACCAAGCACTCAATCGCGCTCCTGATTATATTCAAATTCACAATAATAAAGGACTCGCTTTACTAAGTTTAGGGGATTTACAAGCAGGTTTATCACAGCATCAAGATGCCTTAACTTCCTACACCCAAGCAATTGCATCCTACGACGAAATACTCAATCGCGCTCCCGATCATATTTCTGCTCACGGTAATAAAGGAAACGCTTTACTAAGTTTAGGGGATTTACAAGCAGGTTTATCACAGCATCAAGATGCCTTAACTTCCTACACCCAAGCGATCGCATCCTACAACCAAGCACTCAATCGCGCTCCCGATCATATTTCTGCTCACGGTAATAAAGGAAACGCTTTACTAAGTTTAGGGGATTTACAAGCAGGTTTATCACAGCATCAAGATGCGTTAAATTCCTACACCCAAGCGATCGCATCCTACGACGAAGCACTCAATGGCGCTCCCGATTATATAAATGCTCACAATAATAAAGGACTTGCTTTAGCAAGTTTAGGGAAATTACAAGCAGGTTTATCACAGCATCAAGATGCCTTAAATTCCTACACCCAAGCGATCGCATCCTACAACCAAGCACTCAATCGCGCTGCCGATGATATTTATGCTCACAATAATAAAGGAGTCGCTTTAGCAAGTTTAGGGGAATTACAAGCAGGTTTATCCCAGCAAGAAGAAGCAATAAAAAACTACGAAGCAGCATTAGCAGAGTTTAATCTTTCGTTAGAAATTGCACCAAATGATGAAAAAGTTAGAAATATAAGAGATGAGTTGCAAGAATTATTAGATAGTCTCAAGTCAACTTAAAATACGAGATTATATTTATAGGTTGTTGTTGGGTAACATACGTCAACCCAACCTACTGAAACTCTTCTAAATACAGTTCTGTCGCTTCTTTAAGATTACTAATAGCCTCTTCTACCGTTTCTCCTTGACTAGCTGTTCCTACTTCAGGACATTCAGCCACATACACATCTTCTTCCCAATAAATCACTGCGGTAAAAATTTTATTCATTGCATTCTCAAATCGTTACGTATCGTCTCAGGCTTTATTTTCCGCTCTATAAACTTAATTTAGTAACTCTGTAAAATAGCTGTGCGGATATCAACCAAGTTACTAGAAATTAACCGCTCTATCCGTGACTTATCCCTAGAAGAACAAATGTGGCTTTTAGAAAGTTTAGTCAAGAATTTGCGAAAGAAGACAAATACAAATTCTTTTCCATTAAATCAAGATATCGAAAAAGAAATGGCTGCAATGGCGAACGATAGTGATATTCAAGTTGAGATTGCTGCTATTGATGTTAATTGATATTTTTAAAAATTACTGCAATAAGGGACTTTTAAAAAATAATTTATCCTTCATAAGTAGTGCGTTAGCCGCACCTCCGGTGAACGCGCTTAGCGGAGCGTACCGTAGGTATTGCGTGTCCGTAAGGACATACATTTTGCTCGCTGTATGTCTCAAGCGAGCAAGATGCTCGCACTACCTAATGTTTTCCGGAGATATCTAATTTGGAAATCCTTAAATACTTATACCGTTTCTTTATAAAGATGCGCTTAATTCAGCCCACGCAGGTGGGCTTTGTTTGGGTAGCCCCACTCTTCGAGAGTGAGGGTGATTTAGTGCAGCCTCATATAGAATTGGTATTACACAAAATTAATAATTCCCGATAACTCCCACCCTTACCCACCATCTCTCTATAACCTCTTCCCTCAGCGCCCTCAGCGCCTCTGCGGTTATTTATACCTAACTCCCCCAAACATTTCAGAATGTTGCAAAAACTACATTATGAGAATTTGTAACAAATAATAGTGGTAAATCTGAATACTTTTTACTATCTATTAACTATAGAGCCAGGGAGATAAATTTATGACAGACGCTAATCAACAAACACCAATACAAACCTTTACTGCTAGTGAAGGCGTTCTCAAAACTAACAATAGTAATGCTACTACAATTAACATCCGTTCGGGTCCTTCGTTGAATCGTCAGGTGATTCACCAAGGAAAAAAGGGAGATAGGGTTAAAATTCTCGATCAAAAAAAACCTGCTGGGGATACTTATTCTTGGTATAAAGTCAAATTCGGTTCGGAAGCAGATGATATCGGTTGGGTACGTGAAGATGTAATCGAATTAACTTACACAAATCCTTCTTCTGCTTCAACATTATTACTTTTTGCAACCAACAGCAGAACAGTAAGAATTTATTCCGAAGAAAAGCAGATTTATATGAATGTTTACGACAACCGCGCTGAAAAGACAGAATTATACGCCGTTGATGCTGCAAGATTGCCAAAAGTTGATGCAGAAAGTAAATTTAAAAGCTACGTTGCCATCAAAGATAATACCGCTTACTATGTCAGGTTTATTCCTTTTGGTGAAGTAGATTTTATTGTTAATAACGCCACTAACGGTAATATTATCCTCAAAGAAAAAGGTTTCCGTGCAAGCGGTAGCGAATATCAGAACAATTAACAATTATCAATTATCAATGAACATTCGATCGCTGATGTAGAGACGTAGCACTGCTACGTCTTTATCAATATTTTGATAATTGATTATTGTTCATTGATAATTGATTAAGGATATAATCCTCGATCGTTCATAGCTTGCGCTACTCTTCCTACACCAAGTACATAAGCTGCTAATCTGGGAGAAATTTTCCTTTCCTGAGATTGCTGCATGACTTTACGATATGCCTGCACCATCAAATTTTCCATTTCGCCATTCACTTTTTCTTCATCCCAAAACAAGTAAGAAAGTCCCTGTACCCATTCGAGATAACTAACTACAACTCCACCAGCGTTACTTAAAATATCTGGTAATACTGTTACACCACGGGCTTCTAATTCTAGGTTTGCTTCGAGTGTAACTGGGCCATTTGCGGCTTCAGCAATAATATTAGCTTGGATTCGATCGGCGTTTTCTTTAGTAATTTGATTTTCTAAAGCTGCGGGAATTAATACGTCACAAGGTAAGGTTAATAACTCTGCATTACTAATTGGTTTCGCTTGAGGAAATCCCGAAATTTTTCTATTATTATCTTTTTTATAAGCTTTCAATTCTTCTATATCTAAACCATTCTCCGCGAAAACACCACCTGAACCTGTAGATACGGCAATAATTTTTGCTCCGGCTTGATGCAGCAATTCAGCCGCAGCGCCGCCGACGTTGCCAAAACCTTGGATGGCAATTCGGGTATCTTTTAAAGATTTACCTTTATCTTTTAAAGCTTCGCGAACGATAATCATTACACCACGTCCGGTTGCCATTTCTCTTCCCAAGGAACCACCGATCGAAAGCGGTTTCCCGGTGACTACTCCAGGTACTGCATGACCGATATTTACCGAATAAGTATCCATCATCCAAGCCATTTCGCGGGCTGATGTCCCCATATCTGGCGCTGGTATATCTACCGACGGCCCTATGTCTTTAATTAACTCGCTAATGTAACGTCGAGAAATACGTTCTAATTCGTTGACGCTGTAATTTTTAGGGTTTATCGCGATACCACCTTTCGCACCACCGTAGGGAATACCCAACAACGCACATTTCCAAGTCATCAGCATCGCTAAGGCTGAAACTTCCCGCAGAGTAACGGCTGGATGGAAACGAATACCGCCTTTGTGAGGTCCTAAAACGTTACAGTGTTGGACTCGATGTCCTGCTAAAATCTGTATTTCACCGTTATCTCGTTTCATGGGAATGGAAACAGTTACCACTTTGCGCGGGTTACTGAGTATTTCTAATACACCTTGTTCTAACTTTAATTCTTTTGCCGCTGCGTCTAAATAGCTACAGGCTTGATCGAATGGGCAAATATACGCCGGAGAAGGATTTTCTGGCATTAGCGGGGATATCTTATCCATAAAATGTAAAAATTAAAATATTTTCTCAGCCTAGCCTGGTTTTTTACGATCGCAGGTAATTTTGTAAATTTCGTTACATTTTTGATTCAAAACAGTTATTTATCTAAGATGATTCTAGGCAATCCAAAATCTAAAAGCCAAAATCGAATGACACCTACAAATCCTAAAACACTACCTTTACCTCCCGGTAATTTTGGTTTACCAGTTATTGGTGAAACAATCAGCTTTATACGGGATTCTGATTTTACAGAAAAACGATATCAAAAGTACGGATCTATCTTCAAAACCCATATTTTTACAAATCCCACCATAGTAATGATTGGTTCGGAAGCTAACCGTTTTCTGTTTACAAATGATAATAAATATTTTTCTGGACAATGGCCTCGAAGCACTAAAATCTTATTAGGTCCTGGCTCTTTATCGATACAAATGGGCAGTACGCATCAAAAGCGTCGTAAAGTTTTATCACAAGCTTTTCAACCAAGAGCTTTAGCGGAATATGCTTCCACAATGGAAGAAATTCTCCGCAGTTATTTTGATAAATGGGAAAAAATGGGTACTTTGACTTGGTATCCAGAAATTAGAAAATATACCTTTGACGTAGCTTGTAAATTACTTGTGGGAACCGATGCAGCTAGCGATAGTAATTTTGTCGAACTTTTTGAAGAGTTGGTGAGAGGTTTGTTTACCATTCCTCTGCGTTTACCTTGGACAAATTTTAGTAAAGCATTACGCAGTCGTAAATTGTTACTCAAGCAGATTGAAGAAATAGTATTACAGCGTCAACAGCAACCCGCTTCTAATAAAGATGCTTTAGGAATTTTATTAGAAGCGAAAGATGATGACGGCAATACCCTTAGTGTAGAAGAAATTAAAGACCAAATATTAACTTTACTATTCGCCGGACATGAAACTTTAACATCGTCAATAGCTTCGATGTGTCTCTTGCTGTCACAGCATCCGGCAGTCTTAGCAAAAGTACGTCAGGAGCAGCAGGAATTAGGATTTTCGCAACCTTTAACTTCAGAAAATCTCAAGCAAATGACTTATCTAGACCAAGTTCTCAAAGAAGTTTTGCGTTTAATTCCTCCGGTTGGTGGTGGTTTTCGACAGGTAATTGAACCTTGTGAATTTAACGGTTACTCAATTCCCAAAGGTTGGTCTGTGCTATACAACATACCTAAAACGAACCAAGATGCCAGTGTATATACAGATCCCTCAGACTTCGATCCAGAGCGTTTTGCACCTTCGAGGGCTGAAGATAAATCGAAACCCTTTTCTCATGCAACATTTGGTGGCGGGATGCGCGAATGTATTGGTAAGGAGTTCGCTAAATTGGAAATGAAGCTTTTTGCAGCAATGTTAGTTCGAGATTATGAATGGGAACTTCTACCAGAGCAAGATTTAACTATAATACCAGCGCCTACTGCTTATCCCAAAGATAAATTGAAAGTTAAATTTGGTCGTAATAGTGATACTGCTTTTGTATAAAGATGCGCTTAATAGTTATTAGGGGTTAGTAGTAGCGCTTTAGCGCCTCATGATTCGGGATTTGGAGGCGCTGAAGCGCAACTACGAACTTTTATTTATTAATAAATAGAATATCTAAAAATATTAAAAAAAGCATTTATGCTTATTTCCTTAGTAGGGAACAAACTACAGTGGGGACTGCTCGCTGCTTATACACAGATGAGAAGGGTTGGCATTTAGTCATTATGGGAATGATTAAACTCATAAGTATAAAAAAGTTTGCTCAATCTACCCAGAAAATATCCTATTGTTGCGCTTAAAATTGCAATTAATTGAGTAAGATTTGAAAAATATCAAAAACTTATTACTTCATCTTATCTTTAAAAATATCAAAAAAGGATTTACGCTGATTCCTTTAATAATTTAGCCAGTAAATCTATTTAATGTACTGCTGCTCTTGTTGCTTCAGTATCAATCGGTTTCATCATGAACAACCGCACCATATGTCCGGCAATTGCAAGAAAACAAGGTACTTTTTGCAGTAATTTAACAATTTTAGGGCGATCGCTCTTATCAATCTCCGCTAACCGTAAATTACTATCGGAACATTCTTCCATTCTCTGGAAAAATTCTGGATGTTGGGTATTCAGAATTGTTGGAAATGCTCGTGCGGATGTTTTGTTGGTTTCTTCAATCACTCTCTTGTTGTATTCGCGAGCGTCTATACCAAGGGATTGATAAAAGTTGACTCGTTCAAATACCGTCAGGGTGTGGGTTACAAATACCATTAGTAAGAAAAAACGCACCCATAAACGCGCTTTCCAATTATTGAAAAGTGACGGTTGGGATCTTAACAGCGCTTTGAAGAAATCTCCATGTCTGTTTTCATCTTGACACCAACTTTCAAAGTAGCGGAATAGTGGATAGAATTGGTTTTCTGGATATAATTCCAAATGGCGAAACATAATAATATAGCGCCAATAACCAATTTTCTCGGATAGGTAAACCGTGTAAATAATCCATTCTGGGGGAAAGAAGGTATATGTACGGCTTTTGGTTAAATAACCTAAATCTAAAGAAAGATTAAAATCCGCCATTGCTTTATTTAAAAATCCAGCATGACGTGCTTCATCCCGCGCCATACAGTTAAAAGCATCCGCTAACATGGGATTGCGGTTTTTTAATTTGCGCGATAACTCTTTAAATAGCAAAAATCCTGAAAACTCAGAAGTACAAGAGCGCTCTAAGAAATCAATGAAAGCTTCGCGTTTTTCACCTTCAATGCTATCCCAAACCTGCTTAAACTCCTCATCGCGCACGAAGTGATGACGGTTATAGTCGGCTTTCAACTCGTCTACAATCGCCCCCAACTCCTTCTCATGCGCCGAAATATCCATTAATGCCACAGCATCAAAATCTGTTGTGTAAAACCGAGGGGTTAACAGCGTTTCCTGTACCGGCGCTTTTACACCTTCTTTGAACAATGGCTGTGAGGTTGGAAGAGACTTTGCCATAAAAATTCTTTAATTTATCCACTTTCAGCTATATATCTATTAATAGAAGAATATTTTCATCTAACGCAAAAATATTTAAATTGATTTACAAGAACAAGTTTATACTGATGGTTTACTTGCTTTGTGTTAGGTACATTTGCTATTAAAGAATTTTATTTGCCGATAAGAATATGCAATAGTTTCTCTGCATGGATATTATCGATCCATATCTTGCTATCTTAATTTTTGTTTATATATTATTACGCAAAACATTTAAAATGTTAGTATTTTTTTTTACGTTGCTTTTGCCAACCTAAGCCTTAAGATAGATGCTTCAAAAAACCTTATTTCGATATATTGTAATAATTATGACTACATTAGTTAAGATAAGATTAACTCAAGTTTAATAATAGGTAATTAAAAGCGATGAAAGAGTCTGATAGAGCCGATAAAGAGAATCTTCTTTTCCCTCGCAGTCGTTACTACGGTGAATTTAAGCCAGAAAACTTAGTATTTAATGCCAACTTACAAGAATTTTCTCAAAAAGTAGGCTATATAGTTAACTTTCAAACTTCAGGAAAAACAACTTCCGAAGAAGCCTACAGGCAAATCAAAGCACTATGGAAAAAGCTGAAACACAGCAAGAAGGAACTCAGGATCGACGATGAACCTTCATCTGAAACTTAAAACAACTGCGTAACCTTTCGCCGTAGATTCTTACAGATAAGTCCGAAAAACCCATTAATGCTTGGCTAGTAACTCAAACTCTTTTAATTTCAACGACACCATAATATTTTCTGAATCTATGCGGATAATCCAACGCTTGCTAACCTCTTCATCCGACAATATTTCTTTCGCACAGACAAAACCTACTTTTCCGGCGATGTACGAGGGGCGCAAAACTATAACTTTATCTCCGACTTGTATACCTTCTGAGTTAGACAATTGCACCCCCGAATCAAAAAAATATATTTATCTTAATTAGTCAACAAAATAATACAATCAATAACCGATGTATCTCTTAACTGTTTCTTAACTTGAGATTTATATTAGCGTTTTTTAGGCGATCGAGATAAATATCGTACATAGTAATTACTTATAGACAGTACAATATTTGATAGATCGTCATAATCAAAACATATCTATATAGATAAAGACTTTGGCAGATATTTCTGAAGATATGAAGAAATGTTTATAGCTATATGCGGATACAAAAAATAAAATTTAGGGCGAGTATTCTAGAAATCATGGTAATTTTGTAGTCGTATTTCGCGCTCGATGCTCGTTTCAGCATTGGGGACTATAATTCAAACTGCGTAAATCCTGTGGAAAATCGCGTTTCATCAATGCAGGATTAGAAATGAGTAACAATCTAGCTATAAAACTCCGTACCGGAAACCCAGCAGTCTCATGCTGCAACGGAAGAAATTGGTTTTATGAAATGTTTCGTCAAAGGCGTTGTCGATAGAAATTGCTTTGCGAAATTTTTGAGCAACCTATATTTCGTCTACAGCGAATTAGAAGCAGCACTCGAAAATCATCAAAATCATCCTTGTGTTGGTATTCTTTACTTTTCCGAGCTTAATCGCAAAGCTAATTTAGAAAAAGATTTAGAGTTTTACTACGGTTCGGATTGGCACAATCAAATTACACCGTTAGCATCTGCTCAAAATTATATTTCCCGCATTCGCGAAGTAGCTGAAAAAGAACCAGAATTACTGATAGGACACGCTTACACCCGCTACATGGGCGACTTATCCGGCGGACAAATGTTGCAAAAAGTAGTCCAATCAACCTTGAATTTAGAAGGTTATCAAGGCACATCTTTTTATAACTTCGAGCAAATCCCCGACAAAAAAGCATTTAAAAACAGATATCGGGAAGCTCTCGATCGAGTACCCGTTGACGACACAACAGCTGACAAAATCGTTGCAGAAGCCAACAATTCATTCTTTTTCAATATGCAGATAGCAAGAGAATTGGAAGAAATTTTGATCGAATCAATCGGCGAAGCGAAGTTTCATAAGTTGATTAGTAATGAAACTGCTACGGCGAATTGAGGGATGGGGAAATTTTTATAGTAGTGAGTAAAGAGTAATGAGTAGTGAGTAAAAAGTTTTATTTTCTAGCTATTTACTACTCCTGACTCACTACCTACTACTCGCTACTTATTCCTAGCAACTAACAACTATCTACTAACTACGAACAAAAATGGTATTCCAATTTCCTGGCGTTAAGTTTGACTTAGATATCATTCAAAAATACAATACTCCGACACCGAGATATACTAGCTATCCACCCGCTACAGAGTTAACCGAAGCGTTTAATGCGAAGGATTTTGAGTCAGCTATTTCTATCTCAAATAGTAGAAAAACTCCGCTATCTTTATATTTACATATACCTTTTTGTGAAAGTGCTTGTTATTACTGCGGGTGCAATACGATTATCTCTGAGAAAAAAGAGATTGCTATTCCTTACGTCAAACATTTAGTTAAAGAAATTCAGCAAACAGCTAGTTTGATTGATTCGGATCGAAAAGTTGTGCAAATGCATTGGGGAGGAGGAACTCCAAATTATTTGAACGTACATCAGGTAAAAACACTATGGGGAAATATCAATCAGTATTTTAATCTTGATGTTGATTCGGAAGTTTCTATTGAAATTAATCCTACGTATGTAGATAGAGATTATATTTTGTTTCTTCGAGAAATTGGGTTTAATCGGATTAGCTTCGGAATTCAGGATTTTAATTATGAGGTGCAGGCTGCTGTAAATCGCGTTCAACCGGAAGAAATGCTGTTTAATGTGATGGATTGGATTCGAGAAGCTGGATTTAAAAGTGTAAATGTAGACTTGATTTATGGTTTACCTTTTCAAACTTTGCACGGTTTTTGGAAGACGGTTACAAAAACTATTAAATTAAATCCCGATCGAATTGCCGTATTTAATTTTGCTTACGTACCTTGGCTGAAACCACTACAGAAAAAGTTACCAGTAGATGCGCTTCCAAAACCCCAAGAAAAACTTGAAATTTTTAAATTGACAATCGAGGAACTTACCGCAAATCACTATCAGTTTATCGGCATGGATCACTTTGCTAAAGCCGACGACGAATTGGCGATCGCCCAAAGTAATGGTAGTCTGGGACGGACTTTCCAAGGTTACACGACTCATGCAGAAACTGAGTTATTTGGTTTTGGTTCGACATCGGTAAGTTTGCTCAGAGATGCTTACGCTCAAAATCACAAAAAACTTAAAGATTATTATCAAGCGGTTGAAGCGGGAGTTTTACCAATTAGTAAAGGATTCAAATTAAGTTGGGATGATATTCTTAGAAGAGAAGTAATTATGTCTATTATGTCTGGTGGGATATTACGTTTTTCAGATATTGAAGCTAAATATCAGATTAAATTTAATCAGTATTTCTCCCAAGAATTATCAGCATTAAAATTAGTAGAAACAGATGGGCTGATTAGGTTATCAAGCAATCAAATTGAAGTTACAGAAATCGGTAGATTGTTGGTAAGAAATATTGCCGTTATTTTTGATTCTCGAAAAACTACTCAACAGAATAAATTTTCCCGCGCAATTTAACAGTTAGACGAATCAAAGGTTCGTAGTAAGCGCTTCAGCGCCTCCGATAAGAAGCGCTAAAGCGCAACTACGAACCTATTAATCTACAAACACATCATCAACAAAATTCCCATGTAATCCATAGGGAATATGATGCTTGAGATGCAGTCTTGCAATTGGTTCTTTATTCAAATCCTTGGCATCTAAAATTACCACGTCAGAACGATGGTGAGTTGAATCGTAAACCAAACCCAACAGCCAACCATCATCTTCATCACCATTGCGATTTCGCGGCACAAAATTCGGCTCGCTAGCGTAACCATGAGGTGCAGCACTCCAAATTTGCTTTTCACCAGTTTCTAAATCTACTTTTTCAAATGCTTGCAGTGGTGCATTACCTTCAGCAGCATGAGCCGCACCCATGTATAAATAACGATGCTCGCGTCCGACTTTCTGTGGATGCACGCTAGGAAATTCACAGCAACGGCTTTCAATTAATTCTCGTCGTACCGTATTATCATCAAGATTAAGATGAAACCGCCATAATTGCCCTGGCTCTAAAGATTCAAAATCAGTTTCTCTAAAATCACTTTCGGGTTCCACTTCTGGTAAAGCTTCGTAGCAAATAGAATCAATAACTATTTCACGATCTTTTTCAAAAGCATTGGTATGGTGAAACACAAATCCCGATTGCGTTTCTAATATTTGCACCTGATTTTTATTCCCCTCATTTGCAATCTTTGAATTTCGCGGAATTATCAAAACTTTTGTAGGTTGATTTGCCTGAAAATCAATGCATTCCCCAGCACCACGCATTCCTAAAGCAAAAGGAATCGGGTTAAAAGAAACGGGATTTTGAAAGAATATGCAGTAATTAGGAGTAATCGCGAAATCGTGGATAAAAGCAAAACCTGGAACGCTATGTAAGTTTTTACGGACTATGTTACCCGCAGTATCTAATTCAAAAATAGTAATAGTTGTAGACAATCCCGGTTTGATAGAAAAATTCACCAAACAAGGTTCGCCATTATCTTGTTCGCAACTAGGATCGAAACGTGGATGTGCTGCAAAAGCTTCACCTTCAGATAAAACACGATTAAAATGTTCTTTACCCAAGGTTTCTAATGTACGTGGATCGAGTTTATGAGGATCTGCTGCTTCCCACAAGGCTAATAGCTTACCACCCCAATAAATAACATTAGTATTAGCAATATTTTTCAGATTAAAATCAAAAGCATTCGCCAACCAACCACCAGGCTTTTGAGTTCCAAATACGCCGCGATAAAGAATTTTTCCGGCTTTTTGCTCTTCTACATAAGCTTTAGTCTGAACAAAACGGTTGCTAAAATGAGCGCGTCCGTTAGTAAAAGTAATCCGGCTAATCATTCCATCCCCATCAAAAGGATGATGAATATTTTGCCCGTTAATATCCAACAAACCCGGACCATTTTTAAACAGCGTACCGTTTAACTCCGGCGGAATTTCTCCTTCAATATCATCAATCCAATAATCATATTCTTCTTTTAAAGATTGATATCCTTCCCGCCAATGTTCGCGAGTATAAGACTTTTCTTTACTTGCATCTCTTTCGTCAATTTGAATATTTTGCATATCTGTAGATGTTAGAAGTTAGTAGTTATAAAAACAATTGTAGTGTTCGCATCTTGCTCCCTTTCTGTCCCAATTCCCAATTCCAATTCCCAATTCCAATTCCCAATGCCCAATTCCCAATGCCCAATTCCCAATGCCCAATGCCTAATAATGATTATTCAACCGCTTCTTCAGGTTTTTTCATAATTAATTCTGACATCAAATTAGGTAAAGTGTCCTGTTCATCGCTATCTTTTAAAGCTGGTTGCGATACTTTCAGAGTTTCTTCTTCCTTCTCTGGCAGCCAATTAATAAATGGTAATGGCAACAAAGTACTCAGATTAGTAATTGTTACTAACAGCCACAGCTTATCAAAGTTGTTTTCAGTAACTCCTAAATAATGCATCAATGCTGCACCTGTCTCATGGGAAACTAATCCCGCTAAGTTAGTTATCGACATTAATAATGCAAATAAAGTCGCTTCTACTCCCGGCGGACAAATTCTCGCTGCTAATACCAAAACTGGCATATAGGCAATTTGTCCCATTACCGTCAGAATTAAACTATCACCTAAGCTAAACCAATGGTCATCTATTCCTAAAGCCCGGTTAGCATGAGTCACTAATAACAGCGTCGTCAACCCCAAAACGGCTGAGATTACCGTACTCCAACCAAAAATCACCCTAAACGGAACGCTTTTAAGAAAACGTTGAAAGATCCAAATTCCAAATAAAGCCGCAACACTCGTTACTAACCGTACCCTTCCCAAAAATTCTGGTTTAAAATGTAGCTCGTTAGTAGTAAAAAAGAAAAATGCCGATTCCGAACTTGGTGTAGCTAGCCAGATGAAGAGAAAGGCAGCAGGTAGCCAAATTACTTTTTTAGTTATGGCTTGACGCAATAACTTGATTTGCTGTTTAACATCTTCAAAATTGCCGTTTTTATCATCTTCCGGATTATGCTCTACCGGAGATTCAGCAATTAACCAAGCAACTCCAGAAACAATCAACGGAAATGTCGCGGTAATCCAAAATACAGTGCGTGTAGTGAAATGCTCTAATAAAAATCCGCTAAAGTAAGCGGTTATCAAACCTCCAAATGCCGAAGCTCCCCAACAAATCGATTGTAAAGAACCTGCTTCAGCTTGCGATTCCGATCTTGCTCTTTCTACTACCAGCGAGTCAACTATTACATCACTAACTGCAACCGAAAGCGAGCTTAACAAAATGGCAGTTGTCGCAGCCGGACTACTATGAACTACAGTCGCCATACCTGCCCAAGCTACTGCTCCAAGTATCCCCGACAAAATTAAATAAGGTCGTCTTCGATAACCAAATATAGGGAACCCATCGGAAAAGAAGCCAAATACAGGCTTAATAATCCAAGGTAGAACGATAATACCAAATAAGGCTGAAACCTCGGCAGGACTTAGCCCAAGTTCATCTTTGAGAAAAAAGCTAACCGCTAAACGCGATAGCCCCAAAATACCTTGGACGAAATAAACAGTAAGAATTGCGAACAACTCTGGTGTCGGTTCATTACCGAAAAGAATTTTTTCTTGTATTAAATGTTTGAGCTTAGACCAGCCAGAGGAAGATACCTGCATTGGTAAATATTTTTTAAGATTTCTATACTTTTATTATGATAACTATTAACAGTACTCGCGACCCTCTGAGGTATGGAATGTCAAGACAAATTGATTACTTTGAGGGAATAGGGAACAGGGAATAGAGAAGAGGAAATAAAGAAAAAATTTTTATTCAGTAATTTTCTCAAAATCAACCGTCGTGTTCCTCCGCAACGCAGTGACTCCCCAAGCAATACCACAATCTTCCCTACGTCTGGGCGGTTTTTCCATAGGTTATCTTCTTACGGGAAGAAAGTAAGAGTTTATATAATCTATTCCCTGCTCCCTTGCTTAATTTCCATTACCTAAAACTACAACCGCATTTTGTCCTCCAAAGCCAAAGCTAAAACACATTGCTCGCCCGATATCGCTTTGACGGGCTTCTCTGACTAAATTCAAATCAAATTCTGATTTCTGCAAACCAACAGAAGGTGGTAAAATTTGATACTGTAAACTCATCAAAGAAAAAGCTACTCCTAAAGCACCGGAAGCTCCAACTGTATGACCAGTACTTCCTTTTGTTGAGCTAACCGCCACTCTTTTATTAAATATTTCTTGTATAGCTAAACTCTCTACACGGTCATTCATCTGCGTAGCCGTACCGTGAGCGTGAATGTAATCAATATCTTCGGGAGAAATATGAGTGCGATGTAAACAATCTTTAACCGCAGAAATTGCACCTGTTCCTTGCGGGTCGGGTTGATTTGCATGATAAGCGTCAGATGTCAAGCCAAAACCAAGTATTTCACCGTAGATCTTTGCTCCACGCCGACGTGCTAACTCTGCTGATTCCAAAATAAATACCGCCCCACCTTCACCTAAAACCAAACCTTCCCGATTGACATCAAAAGGATAAGCACCAGTTTTTGCCAAAGCGCCCATTTTATCAAAACCAGCAATCGTCAGAGGAGTAATTGGAGCTTCCACCGCACCCGCAATAACTCGCTCGCATCGCCCAGATTTAATTAAATTAAAACCTTGAAAAAGTGCCCAAATACCAGTAGCACAAGCCGCCATCGGCGCTAAGACAATTCCAGTTGCACCCACAAGTCGTGCTGCTGCGATCGCATTCATGTGGGGGAGGGAGGAGAGGAAGAGATTGGGAGATTGGGAGAGGGGGGGATGGGGAGAAGGTTTTTCTGTGCTATCTCCTTGTCTCCTTGTCCCCTTGTCCCCTTGTCTCCTTGTCCCTTCAACATACATCCACCTTGCCATTCTTTCCCATTCCGCTTGATAGCTCCGACTCGAACCAATTACAACTCCGCAGTCGGGTAAAGGTGGAACTAATGAAGCATCTTGTAAAGCAGAAATGACAACCTGCTGAGTAAGACTTTTTAACTGCGCTGGGCGATCGCCAATCAAACCTAAAGGAAGGATTTGTAATTCTGGAAAAACTTGACGCTGCTTAATTCCACATTCACCTGCAATTAAACGCCGCCAACTATCTTCCAGGCAATTGCCCAAAGCAGAAATCAAACCAATACCAGTAACTACAACCCGATTCAATTTTAGATTTTAGATTTTGGATTTTGGATTTTGGATTTTGGATTTTAGATTTTGGATTTTAGATTGGGCATGGGGCATAGGGCAGGAGTAATTAAGGTTAGAGGTTAGAGGTTAAAGGTTAAAGGTTAGGAGTTAGTAGTGGGAGCATCTTGCTCCCTATATCTTTATAATTACTCCCATCTCCCCATGCCCAAATAATTACTCCCATCTCCCCAATCCCCAATCCCCAATCCCCATCAAAACTACTTGGAGTTTTTCAAATTCTCTGCGCCTTCAGTAACTTTGGCGTTTTCGATTTTGTCGCCTTGCTTGATGTTATTTACGACATCCATTCCGTCAGTAACTTTACCGAATACTGCGTAGTTACCGTCTAAGAAAGCTAAGTCTGAGAGAGCAAAGTAAAACTGCGAAGAAGCTGAGTTTGGAGACTGCGATCGCGCCATTGCGATCGCGCCAGCTTTGTGTTGCAATACTGGTGTTTTCTTGATTGTTTGCCCGTAAACTGGCTCTTCTTCACCTTGTGGCTTAATTTCCAAGGGAACAGTACGTTCCTTACCATTTACAACATACCCACCAGTTCCATTGCCTTTAGGATCTCCTCCTTGAGCTACAAATGGTTGAGGATCTTTTACCACTCTATGGAAAGTTAAACCATCGTATACGCCTTTCTGAACCAATTCTACGAAGTTACCGGCACTGATGGGAGCATTATCTCCATCTAATTCGATAGTGATGGGAGAACCATTAACGTTCATCACTACAGTAGCTTTACCTTCAAGTCTGGGTAAATCATTCATTCCTGGAACAGCCTCATTTTTTACTTCAGATGCAAGAGTTGCTTGTACGGTTGTATCGCTATTAGATCCAGCTATTGTAGAGTCTGGAGAAGTCGTAGTCGAAGCTACTTCCCCACCAGAACATCCATTTAACGTCAAAGTACCGACAACCAAAAGCGTAACCAAAAGATACTTAGGAGCTTTCAACAGCATTTCCATAACAAAACTCAACCCATGTATCTTAGCTTCTATGGTGATTTAGGCAACAAGTCAATTTTGGATTTTAGATTTTAGATTTTGAATAGGGAATTGGGTTTGGGGCATGGGGCATTTAGAACAATTAGTAGGAGTTAGGAGTTAGGAATTAGGAGTTTAGTAGCAAGTAGCAAGTAGTAAGTAGTAAGTAGTAAGTAAAATAGCCTTTTATCGTTTATTGTCGTTGGAAAACCAGACCTACTCACTACTCGCTACTCGCTACTCGCTACTCTTTACTCACTACTTTAAACTGTCCCTCAATCTTCCTACAATCCTTCTAGCGGTACTTCTAAAAACTTTGCTAACTGAGCGCCTTTTGTTTCTAGTTCTTTTAATGACAAAGGTTGACCTACTCTTGTTAAAGGAATGTCTCTACGGCCTTTGGCACGTAAATAAAGAGCGCGACGGGGGTTTATTCCTTCTTTTATTTCGACTCGTACTGATTGCACGTCTTCGGTACTAAAATCGATTTCTATTCGCCGGTTTTTTCCAGGAAATCCCCACCTAAAGATTTTTATTTGGTCTGTCTCCCGATTAAATTCGTTGTATCCGCCTCCTAGATCCCATAAAATTGCTAGCCACAGGTATAAAGCTAAAAGCAATCCTGCTATGCCATACAACCCCATCACTAAGCCCTGGGGGACGAATACTAATTGAGTTGCATCCGTGACTAAAAGTAAATTTTTCTGAAAATAGCTTGATAACCCGGCGAGCAGGAAGCCTCCGGCTCCAAGAAAAACCACTGTTGCCCACCAATAATTACTAAATCTACGAGAACCCAAAACCTTTTGTGTAAGGACGTTGTTGTTTTTGGGGATTGTTGTTGATGCCGTCATGGAACAAATTAAGAGGTTGTGAGAAATTCTCTCTCTTCTCAAGTCTGCCATTCTTTACGACCACTCCGCACAAATTCTTTAGATTTTCTAATAAATTTAACTTTTATGAGAAAACTTGTGTCAAATTGTAAATATTCTGATATTGATGGTATGTAGTGGTTTTGCACTTAACACTTGATTTATGAGTATAAATTGGTCACAAAACTGAGCTAATGTGATAAGTTAAGAATTATTAAGTAAACATACTCTGTCAAGGCAGTGTGTGATTAAGTTCTGGCACAATCCTGAGAAGTACTTGCTTACTTGGTAGTATTTTCTCATAAAATAGGTCACAGTATTGAAACTACTGTCGAAAGTGCTGAATAAAAACTTTGTTTCCTTAGAAACGTAGCAATTTTAGTAAAAGAGGATTTTTGTCCAAATGACCATCGCAGTTGGACGCGCCCCTAGTAGTAGAGGCTGGTTTGACGTACTCGATGACTGGTTAAAGCGAGATAGATTCGTTTTTATCGGTTGGTCGGGTCTATTGCTTTTCCCCTGTGCCTACATGGCTCTAGGTGGATGGCTAACAGGTACAACTTTTGTATCTTCTTGGTATACCCACGGTTTAGCATCTTCTTACTTAGAAGGTTGTAACTTCCTTACAGTGGCAGTATCCACACCCGCAGACAGCATGGGACATTCCCTATTGCTTTTGTGGGGACCTGAAGCTCAAGGTGACTTCACCCGTTGGTGTCAGCTAGGCGGATTGTGGACATTTGTTGCGCTACACGGAGCTTTCGGTTTGATTGGCTTCATGTTGCGTCAATTTGAAATTTCCCGCTTGGTGGGAATTCGTCCTTATAATGCCATTGCGTTTTCTGCACCGATCGCAGTATTCGTTAGCGTATTTTTGATGTACCCCTTGGGTCAATCTTCTTGGTTCTTCGCTCCTAGTTTTGGAGTAGCAGCAATCTTCCGTTTCTTGCTATTTTTCCAAGGTTTCCATAACTGGACTTTGAATCCCTTCCACATGATGGGAGTAGCAGGTGTATTGGGTGGTGCGCTGTTGTGTGCAATTCACGGTGCAACTGTAGAAAACACTTTGTTTGAAGATGGTGACGGTTCTAACACCTTCCGTGCATTTGAACCAACCCAAGCAGAAGAAACCTATTCAATGGTGACAGCAAACCGTTTCTGGTCACAGATTTTCGGTATTGCATTCTCCAACAAACGTTGGTTGCACTTCTTCATGTTGTTCGTACCAGTAACTGGTTTATGGATGAGTTCAGTAGGTGTAGTTGGCTTAGCGCTGAACCTACGTGCTTATGACTTCGTATCTCAGGAATTGAGAGCGGCAGAAGACCCAGAATTTGAAACTTTCTATACGAAAAACATTTTGCTGAATGAGGGTATCCGCGCATGGATGGCTCCTCAAGATCAGCCCCACGAACAATTTGTATTCCCAGAGGAGGTTCTCCCACGTGGTAACGCTCTCTAATCAGGCAATTGCAGCAGGTGGACGCGACCAGCAAAGTACAGGCTTTGCTTGGTGGTCCGGTAACGCTCGCTTAATCAATCTTTCCGGTAAACTACTGGGCGCTCACGTAGCTCATGCTGGTTTAATAGTTTTCTGGGCTGGAGCAATGACCTTATTTGAGGTTGCTCACTTTATCCCTGAAAAGCCAATGTACGAACAGGGTTTAATCCTGTTGCCTCACCTAGCAACTCAAGGTTGGGGTGTAGGTGCTGGTGGTGAAGTTATCGATACTTTCCCCTACTTTGTTGTTGGCGTACTTCACTTAATTTCTTCTGCCGTACTAGGTTTCGGCGGTATTTATCACGCAGTTCGCGGTCCAGAAACCTTAGAAGAATACTCTTCTTTCTTCGGTTATGACTGGAAAGATAAGAACAAAATGACCACCATCATCGGTTTCCACCTAATTATTTTAGGATGTGGAGCCTTATTGTTGGTGCTTAAAGCAATGTTCTTCGGTGGTTTATACGATACCTGGGCACCCGGTGGTGGTGATGTCCGCGTCGTTACTAACCCCACATTGAATCCTGCGGTAATCTTCGGTTATATACTCAAATCCCCCTTCGGTGGCGAAGGCTGGATTGTTAGCGTTGATAACCTAGAAGATGTCGTTGGTGGCCACATTTGGGTTGCCATCATCACTATTTCTGGTGGTATCTTCCACATTCTTACCAAGCCTTTTGGTTGGGCGCGTCGTGCTTTCATCTGGTCTGGTGAAGCGTATCTTTCCTATAGTTTGGGTGCGCTGTCCTTGATGGGCTTTATCGCTTCCACCTTCGTTTGGTTTAATAACACCGCTTATCCTAGTGAATTCTTTGGTCCTACAGCTTCAGAAGCTTCTCAAGCACAGGCATTGACCTTCTTGATTCGCGACCAACGCTTAGGTGCTAACGTAGGTTCTGCACAAGGTCCTACAGGTCTTGGTAAATACTTGATGCGTTCTCCTAGTGGTGAAATCATCTTCGGTGGTGAAACCATGCGCTTCTGGGATTTCCGTGGTCCTTGGTTGGAGCCTCTACGCGGTCCTAACGGACTTGACTTAGAAAAAGTTAAAAATGACATTCAGCCTTGGCAGGCTCGTCGTGCTGCTGAATATATGACCCACGCTCCTTTGGGTTCATTGAACTCTGTAGGTGGTGTTGCAACTGAGATTAACTCCTTTAACTACGTGTCTCCTCGTGCGTGGTTGGCTACATCTCACTTCGTATTAGGATTCTTCTTCCTAATCGGTCACTTATGGCACGCAGGTCGCGCTCGTGCGGCTGCTGGTGGTTTCGAGAGAGGTATTAACCGCGAATCCGAACCAGTAATGTTCATGCCGAATTTAGACTAGGTTATCTAGGACGGTAAAGTTTAATTACTGACAATCGACTGCTCCCGCTTTTACACGGGAGCTTTTTTTATGCAGGGATTTTGCTCCAAATGAGGCTGCGCTCGATCGCCCTGACTCTGTAAGAGTGGGGCTACAGAAACAAAGCCCACCTCGGTGGGCTAAGTTAGCCACATTTTTAAGCAGAAACTGTATTAGACAAGAAACTGAAAGAAGATAAATATATTTGATTTTAGATAGATAATGACTTATTTAGCATCGTTTCAAAGAGTACGATCGCTATTTTTACTTTTTTGTATTTTTTTATAAATAATTTCATCGTAAGATATTGACTTTAAAGGCTTCAATAACAATTACTAATCCCATTCCAAAGTAATTTCGATATTAGCAGTGGAAGCATCTTTTACAAGCAAAGGTGTAAGTTTACCAGATTCAATACCAACGTCTATCCCAAATCTCACACGGGCTTTGTCTGGTTTTATTTTTTGAACGGTTTCAGCGATTTCTTTTGTTAATGACTCTATAACCCCAGTCACTTCACTAAATGGTCGAGTTTGGAAAGTCAGTTTTCGGTCCCCAATAAGAGTAGCTTCAACTCTCACATTTGTGCCATCACTCAACTCTACGGTAATAATTTTGCTTTGAAGTTCCATTCTTATTTAATTGGGTGAACCTGCCGTAATAGGATATCAGTAACCGGCGAACAGTTATCAGTAACCAGTCAATAATTATCATTTAAAGATCGATTAACATAGTTTTCTAGATACAAATAATTTTTTTTTAATAAAATATAAATTTCGATACTTTTACTTTGTAATAAATTACCTATTTTATGTTTCTGCATCCGATTTTTTAAATTAGGCAAAATGTCTTATTAGCTATTAACTGAAAAAATATGTTAAATACCTAAAATCTAACAGTTAATTGGTTACTATTCACTGATTTCCCACATTCATAGCAGCTAAAAATGCTTTCTGACTGGCATCTTTGTATAGTGAATTGAGATATTTCATTACGATATCTGTCGAATTAACATTAGCAATATTTTCATCTTCTTTTGCTAAAGGGATTGAACCTAATACATCTAATACAGTTTCGCCGGTTGATGGTGCAATTACTACTAATGATGATTCCAATGGTTGATTGTATTGCCAGAAGTTATCTAGCTTTAAAGAATTTTTTTGGTTGTTAATAGACTCTTGAACTTCTGAAGTTTCTATTTCTGAATCTAAAATATTAGCATTACGTAATTTCCGTAAATCGCTAATAATTTGCTCTTTAGTACGTCCTCGCAACTGAAAAAGTACAAATGGATCTTCGCTAAAACGATCGGCTAATTGATAGTAAATAGCACCTATATGTTTACAGGGGTTGGCTTTATCGGGACACGAACATTTACTATGAACTTCAGGTAATGTGAAAGGAAATAGTGACAAACCATTTGCTGTAAATACTTCTTCTATATTTTGCGGCATTTCTCCCGCTAATAATTTGGCAGCAAATATTGCTCTTTGGGACATTGTTTCAACAATAAAACCCCATTCTTCATCGCTGAAGGAGTCGAGAGAAAGAGACACACTATAAGGTTCCGGTTCGCTACCCTGTACTTTCGCTAATACTTTGGCATTTGCAAATTTAATGCTGAGAATATTTCCTTGACGTGCATAATTTCTCGCACGTTCCAAACGCTTTTTAAAACGGTAAGAATCTAATAATTCTAACCAACGTTGCGACCACCATTCTCTTGATGCTTGTAAATCGTAATTTGCTTGCATGATATCAATAAACAATGAACAATGAACAACTAACTACTAACTACTAACTACTAACTACTAACTACTAACTCCTAAACTTCTTCTTCAATCACCGCATCGCGATCGAGTATTAACAAATTACGAAGCTGATCGGTGTCCATTTCGGTTAACCATTCTTCACCAGCACCTACAACTTGTTCTGCTAATTGTTTTTTACTTTCAATCATGTCGTGAATTTTTTCTTCTAAAGTACCAGTACAAACGAATTTGTGTACCTGAACATTTTTTGTTTGACCGATACGAAATACTCTATCTGTAGCTTGATTTTCTACTGCGGGATTCCACCATCTATCGAAGTGAAATACATGATTTGCACGGGTTAAATTTAATCCGACACCACCTGCTTTTAAGGAGAGAATCATTACTGGTGGGGCTTGCGGGTCGTGTTGAAAACGGTCGATCATTTCCTCGCGTTGCTTTTTAGTTGTACTACCATATAAAAACAAAGTTTCTCTGCCCAACTTCTCTTCTAGATGGGGTTTGAGCAACTTACCCCACTCCGCAAACTGAGTGAAAATTAAAGCGCGATCGCCGTTTGATATTGCTTCTTCTAGCATCTCATCTAAACGCTGAAGTTTGGCTGAATCGTATTGTTCTAATTTCTTTTTCTTTAAATACTGGGCTGGGTGATTGCAAATTTGTTTTAACTTTACAAGTAAGCCTAAAATCATTCCCCGACGCTGTAATCCTTCTGCATCATCAATTGTGGCTAGGGAATCTTCTACTACTTTTTGATAAAGCTTTGCTTGCTCGGGAGTTAAACCACAAAAAACAGTCATTTCCTGCTTTTCTGGTAAATCTTGAATAATATCGCGGTCGGTTTTTAAACGACGTAAGATAAACGGTTGAACTAAAGAGCGCAATTGTGATAAGGAAGAAGTATCACCATATTTTTCAATCGGCATTGCAAACCGTCTTTGAAAAAATTGTTTGTTTCCTAGATATCCGGGATTTAAGAAATCCATAATCGACCACAATTCTTGCAGTCTATTTTCTACCGGAGTACCTGTCAAAGCAATGCGAAATTCTGGTTCTAACTGTCTTACTGCTTGCGATTGTTTCGATTCTGCATTTTTAATATTTTGAGCTTCATCTAAAGCGATAATCTGCCAGGAAACATCTTGTAATGATTTTAAATCGCGATGAACTAACGAGTAACTTGTAATTACAATATTTTTATCTTTGACGGCAGTTTGAAAAGCCTTTCCTTTCGGACGTTTATCACCGTGATACTGCAAAACTTTGAGATTAGGAGCAAATTTTTTAACTTCTCGTTCCCAGTTTCCTAATACTGAAGTGGGACAAACTAATAATGTGGGTTTTTCTAGGGCTTCTTCTTCTTTTAAATGCAGTAGAAAGGCTATGAATTGGATCGTATTGTGACAAATTATATTATTCGCAACAAAATTGTGATGTTTTTCAACCTCGAAATCGTAAACCCATCCCTCGAATTCTACATCTTCAATGCTTTCTATTTTGCAGTAGAAGACTTCTTGGTTGATTTTTGGTTTTTCTTGTAAAGCAATATTGTCTTTTGAGGGAAGAGGAGTTGTATTTTTTAAACGCAAAGGTTCGCGGAGGTTTTCGCGGAGGTTCGCTGAGGAATTATTCGCTGGGATTCCAATGCGATCGCCTACCTTGAAGTGATTTGTCCAACCCTTATTCGTCAACAATTTATGACGACGGGTAATGGTAATGCTGTTACCATCTTTTAAATTGATTTTTATTAATTTTTCTTTGACTTGTTGTCGGTAAAGCCGTCGAATGGGAGCTTGGATAATTTTACCAGTTGACTCATCTATGGAATTAACTATTAATTTCTCTATGGATTCGCTCCAGAATCCTTCACCGTCAAATTGTGTTTCTCCTGCATAGCTTTCCCAAATATTTTCAGCAGTATTTAAACAACCATTAATGTAAATTTGAGTATCTGGTGCAACGCATTTTCCCAAACCCATGTCATCCGCCAAACAAGCACCCAAACCCCAACGTTCCAAAAATGACAGCCAAGACATTCCCCGTCGTTGATATGGGCGCAATTCTCCGTGAAAACTTTCGGGTGTGGATAAAGTTTCTATATCTTGATTATCTGTCAGATTTGTAATTAACTCCTGCAAAGCTCCGGAAGCTTCAAAGCTGACTACGGGTAATTTTTCAATGGTTTGAGTATCTCCAGAACCCAATCGTAATGCATCTTCTAATGACAGCGACATCTTTTCTTTTCTACCAGCAAAAAATGTCTGTGCTGTCTTGATATCTTGGGGGACGCAATTCTACCCACTCATCATTAATTTGTACCAAGGGACTTTTTAAAGCCACAAGTTTGTCAAACTGCTGTTTGGAAAGAGTTTGTCCCCCAATGGCTAATTCCCATTTGAAATTAAGCAAACTTTGCAAACCCAAACGCTCGGTTTTTTTATTTGGTGTTTGAGCGCTGACTTTCAAACCCAAACGATTAGCCCAACCATCGCGATTTGCTAAGGTATCAGGTAAGATTACACCCAAACCATTATCTTCAAATCGCCAAGTTACCGACTTGATAAAATCATAAGCTTGCATCGGTTCGAGATGACAAGATTGAGGTAAAGCCGTATCTAAACTTGGTGCCATGATTGGATAAAGCCGCGAAGCCAAACCCAAACCTCGTAAAAAAGTTTCTTGTGGCTTGTCAATTGTGCGATTTTGGTAAACAAATTTTTCAACAGGATGTTTCCAAATCGTTTTTGCGTCTATCAAAAATTCTTCATCATCAATCGCTTGCAGATAATATTCCAACAACCATTGTGTCTCACCTTCTTCTGGAGTACGCAATGCAAAACAGGTGCGAAAAAGACTTCTGGTTCCCAGTTGGTTTTGTAAAGGTAAAGTCCAAGAATTCAGTGCCGCTTCTAACCTTTCAACTTCCTGATTATCCGCACTAAGTGAATTTTTCTTGCTTGTTAAAGAGTGCAACCATTGTCTAACTACAGATGGTAGAGATGACAACAATCGAGTTTCTGCTGCATCCAAAGAATTTACCATTTCTCGCACTTGAGCATCTACAGTTTTATTCAGAAAATCCAGCAGTAATTGTTCGGATTCGGGAGGTAAATTAATTAATTGATAATTATCTGACTCAATTTGTGTTTGAGTTTGTTCTCGATACAGCCGACATGACATTGGCATTAATCGCGAATATTTATCTAAACGACTGCCATCAACGGCACTATCCAAAAGTGCTTCCCAACTAGCAATTTTAGAATCATCGGATGCATTGTTAATTGCAGGCAATAACTTACACCTTGCAATCAAATCTAAACCCCAACGACCAACTTGCGACCAAAAACGTAAATCTCCTCCGATAAAATCTTGCTCCTCCGAAGCAACATTCATCGGTAAGGAAGTTAAAAATTTTATTGCTTCTGTAGAGTTCAAGCAAAAACCTTCAACTTGCCAAGAATATAGATATTGCTCGTTTACAGCTTCGTTAACAATCCCCGAATGCAAGGGTTGTATCAAGTCAATATCCTTTTTTTTCTTCTTCTTTTCTTGGGGAATACGGGTAGGTAAGGCAATTACGATAGATGAAGAAGGTAAATTTATATCTTCTTTAGTAGCTGTAGCTTTGGATTTTCTTTTAGATTTAGTACTGGAATTATCGGCTTGGGCTTTTTCCCATGATTCAGGAATTTTAAGATTGCGTTTTTGCAATAACTCCAATAATTCTAACGGTGTCATACCGAAAGGATGAGGCTGTAATTGAATTAATTCATCTTGAGCCGAATCGCTACTTATAGAGCGCCAAGTTTCTCCCCATATAAAAAAACAGCTGTTTTGACCTTGTAGTAACCAACTACCGTGTAAAATTGCCATATGTCAACTACATTCTTTTTTTCTTGTAGAACTTTAATTTTCGAGTACTTGATTTTTAATAAAATATTCTTTTAAGGCTGTAAAAACTCATTAAATATAAAAGGCTTTATAAAAAAATAGTAATATGCATATAACGGGCATTAAAATATCTATTATCTTAAAAATAATTCAAACTTAATAAATTTTATTATCCTCCGACTTTGCGTTTAAAAATCTCTGAAAAAGCTATTTTGTCCGATTTTTAAACTTAATCAGCAATTGTAAAATATAACTTAATCAAGATTAACCTGTAATGCAGCTACCAGTTTATACAAATTTAAAAAATGGCATACAAGTAGAATTAGACTATATGCATCCTGACGAATCCGAGCAGGTAAAAAAACTGCTCAATACCATAGTTATGGAAGGAAAATCATATCCACAAAAACAGGCTTTAACAGATTTAGAATTTGATGCTTACTGGCTTTTGGGTCATTCCTTTGTAGTCAAACCAGTAGATCCAAGCAATCAAGCTCTACCACAAGATATACTAGCTGCTTTTTACATCAAACCAAACTTTGTTGGAAGATGCAGCCATATTTGCAACGCTGGTTTTATTGTACAACCACAAATGCGAGGTCAGGGCATTGGGCGGTTTATGGGTGAAACAATGCTTTCGATCGCTCAGAGTCTTGGTTATCAAGCAGTAATGTTCAATTTGGTCTTTGAAAATAATATACCTTCAATTCGCCTGTGGCAATCTTTAGGATTCCAAACTATCGGACGGATTCCCGCTGCGGTAGAGCTAGAAAATGATTCATATATAGATGCTTTATTAATGTATCGTCGGTTGGGAGTTAAAAGTGAGGAGTGAGGAGTGAGTAGTGAGTAGTGAGTAGTGAGTAGTGAGTAGTGAGTAGTGAGTAGTGAGTAGTGAGTAGTGAGTAGCAAGTAGTGAGTAGTGAGTAGTTAAGAATTATAAATAAAACTAAAAGAAATTAAATAAAAGTTACTCTTCACTGTTAACTGGTAACTGATTTACAAGCTACTGCGGCAAGCAATAAGGCATAAATGTTAGGATTGCCACTGAGAGCGAATAGTGCATAGAAGGAAACATAAACTGAATGGAAGAATTTGAAAAGTCAATATCCTTTGACGGACGGGATATTCGACTGAAAGTTGGCGTGTTAGCTCCCCAGGCAGGCGGGTCTGTAATGATACAATCCGGGGACACAGCAGTATTGGTGACGGCGACGCGATCGCAAGGAAGAGAAGGAATTGATTTTTTGCCTTTGACGGTAGATTACGAAGAGAGATTGTATTCAGCAGGTAGAATTCCCGGAGGTATTTTAAGAAGAGAAGGACGACCTCCAGAAAAGGCGACTCTTACTAGTCGTCTAATTGACCGTCCCATGCGTCCTTTGTTCCCTTCATGGTTGCGAGATGACCTGCAAATTATTGCAGCAACTCTTTCGGTAGATGAGGAAGTACCGCCGGATGTGCTAGCCGTGACTGGTGCAAGTATTGCTACTTTGTTGGCAAAAATTCCCTTCAAAGGACCAATGGCAGCGGTAAGAGTTGGTTTAGTGGGAGATGATTTCATTATCAACCCCACCTACGCAGAAATCACTGCTGGAGACTTGGATTTGGTTGTTGCTGGTTCCCCTGATGGGGTAATCATGGTGGAAGCGGGAGCTAACCAACTACCAGAACAAGATATTATCGAAGCAATTGAATTCGGTTACGAAGCGGTACAAGATTTAATCCAAGCACAATTGGATTTGATTGCAGAACTCGGTATTGAGATTGTTAGCGAAGAGCCACCAGAAGTAGACACAACTCTAGAACAATTTATTAGCGATCGCGCTACCGATGGAATCAAAAAAATTCTGGCGCAGTTTAAGTTTACTAAAGCCGAACGCGATGATGCTTTGGATCTGATCAAAGAAAAAATCTCGGCAGAGATTGAAGAGTTATCGGAAGAAGATCCAATCCAAGTAGCTGCAACGGAAAACGCTAAGGCACTCGGCAATACTTTTAAAGGTATTACTAAAAAGCTGATGCGCCGTCAAATCGTTGAAGATGGCGTTCGCGTTGATGGTCGTAAGCTTGATGAGGTTCGTCCGGTATCCTGCCAAGTAGAGCTTTTACCAAAACGGGTTCACGGTAGCGGTTTGTTTAATAGGGGACTCACCCAAGTACTTTCTATTTGTACTTTGGGAACACCTGGAGATGCTCAAAATCTAAACGATGACCTGCAACCAAATCAGCAAAAGCATTATCTCCACCATTACAACTTCCCACCATATTCTGTTGGGGAAACCAAGCCCTTACGTCCACCGGGACGAAGAGAAATTGGTCACGGTGCTTTAGCAGAGCGAGCTATATTACCCGTGTTACCACCAAAAAGTGAATTCCCTTACGTACTTAGGGTAGTATCTGAGGTACTTTCTTCCAACGGTTCTACCTCAATGGGTTCTGTCTGTGGTTCAACCTTAGCGTTGATGGATGCAGGCGTACCAATTAAAAAACCCGTTAGTGGTGCGGCAATGGGTTTAATTAGAGAAGATGGTGAATTCCGTGTTTTAACTGATATCCAAGGGATTGAAGACTTCTTAGGCGACATGGACTTTAAAGTTGCCGGGACTGATACTGGTATCACTGCCTTACAAATGGATATGAAAATCACTGGTTTATCTTTGGAGACAGTTGCTCAAGCAGTTCATCAAGCTAAAAGTGCTAGATTGCACATTTTAGAAAAAATGCTTGCCTGCATCGACAAACCGCGTGAGGAAATGTCACCCTATGCTCCACGCTTGTTGACCATCAAGATTGACTCAGATATGATTGGGCTGGTAATTGGGCCTGGTGGTAAAACCATCAAGGGAATTACCGAAGAAACAGGTGCCACAGTTGATATCGAAGATGATGGTACCGTGACAATTGCCGCTTTGGATGAAAATAAAGCTAAGAAAGCCCGCTTTATTATCCAGTCAATGACACGCAAACTAAATGAAGGCGACGTTTACGTTGGTAGAGTAACTCGAATTATACCAATCGGTGCCTTCGTGGAGTTTTTACCTGGAAAAGAAGGGATGATTCATATTTCCCAGCTAGCCGATTATCGAGTTGGCAAAGTTGAAGATGAAGTTGCAGTTAGCGACGAAGTAATCGTCAAAGTTCGCGAAATTGACAACAAAGGTAGAATAAACCTTACCCGCTTGGGCATTCACCCAGAACAAGCGACTGCTGCGCGAGAAGCAGCTGCAAACAGTTAAATAACAAGGATTTTAGATTTAGATTGTGAATGCACAAATCTAAAATCCGCGCTGCAATTTGAAAAATGATTAATTAAGATCGACCACCAGGAATTGCTTGGTGGTTCAACTTAAATGATTAAGAAAAAAAATTATTAAACCAATTTAAGCAAGTTAAAAATTAAGTTATTTTAAGTATAGGGCTTACGCATAGTAATCAAAAATCTCCCTAACCCACGCCACTTGCTACAACCGTCGTGTTCCTCGGCAACGCAGTGGCTCTCCTTTAGGAAAAGGGGCAGCTTTGCGTAGATCCTTTAAATAGTACAAGTAATCAACACTGCGGTATTGCATTAATCGTGAGTTCCAAACCACTACCAAAAACAGAAGCCCATGTGAGGATTACCCGACAATCGTGGGAAGACGGTTTGCTAAAAGGAGAAGTAATAGCAGGTGAATTTCAGTGGCAGTTTCAATGGCATTTTCGTCAAGGAGATTTGTCAATTACACCCTCCCAAGGACGAGCATTAATCAAAGAACCTCTCAGTCGCTTTTTAGAACAAAAAGACTATCAGCTAGAGCCCGGTGGAGATTACGCTTTTACAATTCGAGCCGACATTTGAATCAATTATCGGTGAACAATTAACAAGTATCAATTATCAATTATCAATTACATTCCCCTTGTCCCCCCATCTCAAATTACTCAGTCAAACGATTGAGATATCTTTCGATCAGCAAAATAGCAACAATATCATCAATGGGGCGTGGTGGTGTTCGCATTCCTTTGGGTAATAGTTTAGTCAATCCTTTGGGTGGGTACATCAGCCAGTAACGATCGCGTGCTTCCAAACTTGAATAGCGCTCATCGACTAAAATAATATTTACCGTCGGGGATAATTTTTCTTCTATTTGCTGTTTCCAACGTTTTGATGTGGTTTGGTTGCCCATTACTAATAAGGAAATGGGATATTTTTCATATAAATCCCCAATAGTGACGATCGCCTCCTGAGAGGATACAACTTCGTGATACTGGAGTTGTCTATCAAGTCCCATCACGGCTACGCCACATTTATCTTTTCCTGGATCGAAACCCAAAATTACCGAATCCGAAGGTGAAAATTTACGGGAAGTCATATAAATACTACTAAAATATTACTAATAAATATTGCTAAAATAATTGATTATTCAGACTATTCCCCGTTAAGAGTTCCCTATTGCCTAACCATCATTTCACGTACTAAAAATAATTTGTCCATTTAACATTGCGACAATTTTAACTTTTAACGGCCCGGCTCTGTAAGTATCTTCTGCCGCAACAGCTTTGATATCTAATGATTGATTGTACTGCCGCAACAAGGTTACAAATCGAATAATAGTACCATCTATTTGAATACTTTCTAAAATACCAGCATTACGAGCGCGAAATTGAGAAGCACTAATCAATAATTCTAGTCGCTGGCTTACTTGTTCGGGTGTCATGTTTTGAGGATCTGCTGTAGTAGTTGCTAGCACCTCTCCTCTTTGAAAGACGACTTGATTGGGTGCTGCATCAGCAAAAAATTCGATGCGTTTTTCTCCCCGAACATAATTTCCTGCGGAAAATATTCTCACTACATATTCTCTACCATCATCAATCTGCTTGCTCAATTGCTGAATTTGTTTTGCAGTTGCAAACAGAATTGATGTTTTCCCATCTTTTGATAAATTGCTTCCGGGTTCGCTTAATCTTCTCAGAGCCGAACTGTTGGCTTCCTGCAATAATTTAATTACTGCTTGTTTGCCAGCTTCAGGTTTTTCGACACGAACTACTGCTTCTGCAATAACTTGTCCCCTGATTAAAGCTAGCTTACCCAAACGCAAATCTCGATTGGATTGCCCTAATTTTGCGAGCTGCCGCTCTAAAGAAGCCTGCTGTCTTTCCAACTCCAAAAGGCGCGTTTGCTTTTCGTTAATCACTTTCTGACGTTGAGCAATCATTTTCTCGCGTGATGTGATTTCCGAATTACGCTCTTGGATTTGTTTATCTAGTTGAACAATTTTTTCATCGCGCTTTTCAATCGCTTCTTGACGATTGGCTAATTCGCGATCGCGCTTGTTAATTGCAGTTTCAGCTTGAGCTAGGGCTTTTTTGGCATCTGCAATCAATCGTCTTCTGTCTTCCTTTAGCTGTAAGCTTTCTGCCCTTAGCTGCTCGATTTCTTTAATTTTGCTGTCTCTTTGATCGATGATGCTTTGCAGCTCGTCAATAGCTGTTTTGTAGCGAGTAGCAACTTGATTTAGTTTCTGTTGGGTACTTTGCAATAAAGCTTGAGTGCGGGCTTGCTGCTTGATGGTTTTATTGAGTAGGGCTTGGGTTAATCTTTGTTTGGCGTTTGCAGCTTGCAGGGAGCGGTTAGTAGCCTGTAAACTTCTTTGTGCTTGTGCTTGCTGATTCCGTGCCTCTGCTAACTCTCTTTTAGTGATTTCTAAATTATTCGCCGTACCTTCAAGTTGTTCTCGTTTCCTTCTCAAATCTTTTTGAATATCCTCAAGCTCAAACACTCCCTTACGCAATCCTTCATCAGCCAAAAATAAAATCGCTAAAGTTGATGCCGAAATGAGAATTCCCGTCAAAATCGTCACCACAACAGCAGTCTTTTTGGGACGCAGGTTGAAAAGTGAAAGCCGTTTCTTGCCCACCCGCGTGCCAATGCGATCGCCGACGGTAGCAATTACGCCTCCTAAAATTAAGATTACTGTTATCAGGATAAACGCGGTGGTCATATAATCTTGCCGAATTCATCCTTCTACATACAGGCTACTACTTTCAGTTATTGTGTGTGAGAAAAGGCAAATAATGCAAGAGCTAAATATACTTAATTTGCAAGTGTGTCTTACTTCAATTGCCAAAATTTTTATTTTACACTTGTGTCTTCTTTTTAACCCGATTCGATCGGGAAAAAAAATCATTCAAAAAATTTAAAAAAATTGGTAGCAGCCTTAATTATCATTTATCTGCTACCAAAATAAAATCATCTGTAATGTTAACCGGATCGCTTAGTCATTGCCGGTACAATTATTCCAGATGTATTTTTTCCTCACGGCAAATCAACTAAATCAATATAGACCTCCTAATAATATGCAGCAGACGCTAAATTCTTCAACACATTTTAAGTAAATTGCCGACTTAAAGTAACTGGCTTGTGTACGGTAATTTTCTTCTTGTGTATAGAAATCATCTTTTTTTCTCGTAAATCGCCTAATAATCTTGTAACGGTAACGCGAGTAGAACCAATTGCTTCAGCAATTGCTTGATGAGATAACTTTAAATCGATAGTTATTCCATCAGCACAAGGAACTCCAAAATCTCGGCACAGAATTAGTAAAAAGCTCACTAATCTAGAACCCATATCTCGGTGAGCAAGAGTTTCAATCATCATCTCTGTCTGCAAGATTCGCGAGGAAAGTCCTCGCAGCATCAACATAGATAATTCTGGATTTTCTTTGAGTGCTTGCTCTACTTGTTCAATTGGAGCCGAGAGCAATTCTACTGGCGTGAATGCTACCGCATGATAAAACCTATCCGATTTGTTTCCTGTTAATAAGGACAAAACTCCAAAAACACTATTTTCTCGGAGCAATGCCACCGTTATTTCTTCTCCTGCCTCATACACTCTGGAGAGCTTCACGGCACCTTTGAGAAGAAAATAAACTCGTTCTGCTGGATCGCCCGGAAAAAATATAGTTTTGTTGCGTTCAAATGTTTCTACAACTGGTGGAAAAGCTCCAGTTGCCATTTGTCTAAACACATTTGCTAGGGCTTTATCTTGTGTCACAATCATCTCCCTTCCCCTACCCAATGCCGGAATAAATAAAACAGATTACCGTATAATACACTTGAAAAATCAAGATTACATTGTGAACCTTTTTGTACTTTCCTATACTTAACCTCACAACCTCATTACTATTTGTTCATCATGATACATAAATTTTAGCTCCTAAAGCTACTTATTTTTAACACTTTAAAAGTTAGTTCATAGAAGTAAGTTATTTAGATGAAGAAATATTTAAAATATCATAAAAAAAACGGTAATTAAAGTAGCAGAATTTTAACAAGAATTATTATTGCATCCCATAGATCGTACTTAAAAGATAATATAAATCAGTCTAATATCTAGTATGCTCAACCATGAACCATTTTTGAGTAGGTCATTTTTATGCTGGATTTAACAGGGAAAAACGCGCTTGTTACAGGTATTGCTAATAACCGTTCAATTGCTTGGGGTATAGCCCAACAACTGCATAAGGCAGGAGCAAATATTGGTGTCACCTATTTACCTGACGAGAAAGGAAAAATGGAGAAAAAGGTCAAAGATTTGGTGGAACCGCTTTCTCCCAGTTTGTTTTTGCCATGTAATGTCCAAGATGACGAGCAAGTAAAATCTACTTTTGATTCCATCAAGGACAAATGGGGTTCTATAGATATTTTGATTCATTGTCTTGCTTTCGCCAAAAAAGACGACTTAACCGGAGGTTTTAGCGAAACTTCTCGCGCAGGCTTCAATTTAGCTTTGGAAATCAGTGCTTATTCCCTAGCTTTATTAGCTGGTGCTGCTAAACCTTTAATGTCCGAGGGAGGAAGCATTGTGACTCTTACTTACTTGGGTGGTGTTAGAGCTATTCCCAATTACAACGTCATGGGAGTTGCTAAAGCAGCATTAGAATCGAGCGTGCGTTATCTAGCAGCAGAACTTGGAGAGCAAAATATTCGCGTCAATGCAATTTCGGCTGGTCCCCATTCGTACTTTAGCTTCAAGCGCGGTGGGTGGCATTTTAGATATGATTCATCATGTGGAAGAGATTGCTCCCCTCAAACGTACTGTTACCCAGCTAGAAGTGGGTAATGCAGCAGCTTTCTTATCTAGCGACTTAGCAAGTGGAATTACAGGGCAAGTTCTCTATGTTGATGCGGGCTATGAAATCATGGGAATGTGATTCTAATCGTTTCCTATATTTTTAATATTTTCTTTCTTATTTGCTGTCTTTGAATTATTAGCCATCAGATTTGAAATCTGGGGCTATAAAAGCGAAGCCCACCGTCGCGGTGGGTTAATAACTATTCGAGCAGATAAACTAGAGGAATTTTTTTTAGGGCTGCAACAATTATATTCTCATCAATCTTCCCAAGAAGGTACGGTACTTGGTTTGAGTCTATGCGAAAGTATTGTCGAGCAAATGGGTAGCAAAATTTATCAAATACGACATTTAGCCGAAGCTTATCAGCTTAAAAAGCTCAAAGAACTACTCAAAAAATATCTCAAACAGAGTCGTACTTTGGGCTGCACAATTAGAACATCGCGGACAGCAAATAAAGCATAAGCTCGAAAAAAGAAACTTAAAATTTTGTATCAGTCAAATCTCTAATTAACGGTGTTCTTGAACCAAGATATTTCGAGAGATTATGACTGTCTTCCGGACTCAGAAAAGATGCTTTTTCTACCTCACCAATTAATTTTTGGATTAATTCGCCATCTGAAAGCTTTAAAAGACTTACAGGATTTAATGTCTCTACGAAAGCCCACACCATGCGGATGATCTTTATATCTAAATCCATTTTGTAAAACCTAGAACAACGGAAATATACCAATCGGGAATCTTAAGAAAGTATTAAAATAATACATTCATCTAAATTGTTGTACACCTATAGCCAGCAATATCTAGCTGTAGGTGTAAAGCATTGTCTGTCTAGAGATATAATTTTCAATGCAGTTCGATCGAATTGGGATTTAGATTTCCGCTGGAGGGAGGTTGAGAATTTCAAATTATCTAGTGGTATTATTTAATCCAAAATCGCTGTAGAAACGCATCCGTTGTTAAAATACAGAATTTAAAATTTCACCCCTCAAGAGATAATATAATCAAAGTATTTTTATCAGTACGGCTATCATGCGCTCAATCGAACATCCCGAAATCTCTTCTAATCAAAGCAGTTCAAATAATAACAATTTTAGTTTTAATCCTCGCACCGCTACCGTTAGCCGTACTACCGGGGAAACGGACGTGCAAGTTACCCTTAATTTGGATGGTACTGGTAACTGTAACGCTCAAACCGGGATTCCATTTTTAGATCATATGCTGCATCAAATTTCCTCCCACGGACTGATTGACTTGGATGTCCGAGCTACTGGAGATATAGAAATTGATGACCATCATACCAATGAAGATGTAGGAATTACATTAGGAAAAGCTTTGGCACAAGCACTTGGCGATCGCAAAGGAATTGTCCGCTTCGGTCATTTTGTGGCTCCTCTTGATGAAGCTTTGGTTCAAATAGCTTTGGACTTTTCGGGAAGACCTCATTTAACTTATGGTTTAGAAATTCCCACTCAAAGAGTTGGAACTTACGACACTCAGTTGGTGAGAGAATTTTTTGTTGCTATTGTTAATAACAGCCAGATGACATTACATATTCGTCAACTTGACGGTGTTAATTCCCATCACATTATTGAAGCGACATTTAAAGCGTTTGCTAGAGCAATGCGAATGGCTACGGAAATTGATCCAAGACGGGCAAGTACGATACCTAGTTCTAAAGGTGTTTTGTAATTGGTAATTGGTAATTGGTAATTGGTAATTACAGTTTGTAGGTTGGGTTAGGCACTCAAAAAATATTGGTTTTAAGCAAGAAATTGATCTGTATTGCCGTAACCCAACATCCGGATGCCGATAGCAACACGCGGATAATCTCTTGCTGAAGACGTTGGGTTACGGCGCATCAGAAATCGTCGTTAACCATCTTCTTTATTTATGCGCCTTTAACCCAACCTACAATCTATATAGAAAGATATTGTAAATATCGGGCTTGCTTGCACTTTTTTATATGCAAGGAAGCCTAATAATTGCAAATTATGTTAATTATAACTTTTGAATGAGAAAACACTATTAAGCTGATATTAATTAACGTTGAGTGCATATCTTTCGTAATTCTTTCTCTTGTGGATTACTCAATAAATAATCTCGCAACCAATCACAACCCATTTTCATTAAGTCCTTTTTTTCTAAATCTAATTTCCACAATTTGACGGTGTTATCGTAACTAGCCGAAACAAGACTTTTACTATCGCGGCTAAAGCTAAGACTAATAATTGTGTTGCGATGTCCTTCTAAAGTATTGAGTAAATTCCCTAAAGGAATACTCCAAATTTTAATAATATTGTCGCTGCTAGCAGATGCTAAAGTTTTACCGTCGGGACTAAATTTTACTCTTCTAACATCGCTATCATGAGCTTCAATGGTTTTAATTAAACTACCATTTTGACGATTCCATAATTTAATAGTGCTGTCATTTCCCCCCGACGCTAAAAACTTTCCGTCGGGGCTGAAATCAACGGTCATGACTCCACCACTATGACCTTTTAAAGAAAATAAAGCATTACCTGTATTTACATCCCATAACTGAGCTTTTTGAGTTCTACAAGCTGCTACTATTTGTTTGCTATCGGGACTAAAGTTAATGCTACCGATGGTACAGGGATTCATCGGTTCATCTTGAATTATTTTGTATAAACTACCGTCAGCTAAATTCCATATTTTGATTACTTTACCGGAACCACCACCAGCGGCTAAAATTTTTCTATTTGGACTAAATCGGACGCTACCAAATGAATATTTGGAATTTGCAAAATCAAATTTTATCGAACCGTTTTCGGTGTTCCATACTTTAACCGTGTTGTCGCTGCTAGCTGTTGCTAAATATTTACCACCCGGACTAAATCTAACGCTGCCAATACCTCTTTTATGACCTTTTAAAGTTTTAATTAAAGTTTCCGTTTGGAAATCCCAAAGTTTAATTGTTTTATCGTTACTTGCTGTTGCAAAAGTATTACCGTTGGGGTTCATACTAACGCTTCTCAAAAGTTCTTGCGATACGTTAAAACTTTTCGGATATTGCTTTTCTAAAGACCATAATCTAATAGTTTTATCCCAACCTCCGGAAGCAATCGTTTTTCCGTCGGGACTAATATTAATGCTCCAAACTCTACCGTGATGTCCTTTTAAAGTTTGGGGTTTGGTATTGCTATCGGTTGCATTTTCTAAATTCCACAATTTAATTGTACTATCAGAACTTGAACTTACTAATTGCTTTCCATCAGGTGTAAATTCAACTGTCCATACGGGGTTACGATGACTTCTTAAAGTTTGCATTTCTTCCCCGGTTTTGATATCCCATAACTTTATCGAACCGTCCTCACTAGCAGAAGCAAGGCTGAGATTATCGGGATGAAAATCAACGCTTCTGACAGTATGTCTATGACCTTTTAAAGTTTTTAGTAAACTACCGTCTTCAACTTTCCATAATTTAGCAGTTTTATCGTTACTGGTAGAAGCTATAATTTTACCATTATGATTAAATTTAATTGATGTTACCCACCACCTACGACCTTTTTTAGTTCGATGAGCGGGAATCGATTTAATTAAAGTTCCATCTTTAGCATTCCACAACTTGATCCAGCCTAGAGAATCGGAAGAAGCTAAAAGTTTACCATCTGGACTAAAATCAACGCTTCTAACCCAAGTTTTATTGTGACCAAAAATAGTTTTTTTTAAAGTTCCATCTGCGACATTCCATAGCTTAATAGTACTGTCATAACCACTAGAAGCAAGAGTTCTACCATCTGGACTAAAACGTAAACTCCAAAGTCGTTCTTGATGTCCCTCCAATGTTGTTATTAGTTTTCCGGTGGATACTTGCCATAATTTAATCGTTTTATCGAAACTTGCTGAAGCAATAATCTGACCATCTGGGCTAAAATCAACTGCCATAATTACACTTGTATGACCTTGAAAGCTCCGCATTTCTCTTACGTTATAAACAGTTTTTTCTAAAACCGAAATAATTTGCGATCGCACTTGTTGGGGAACCTGAGATTTTGTCTCTAATACACGTAGTTTTTCTCCTGTTTTCAAAGCTTCTAATAATGCTTTAAAGGGACTCGATTCATAAGTTATTTCGGCTTCACTCGCTTCTAAAGATAATTTTGCAACTGATAAATCTTCTCTTGCTCTTCTAATCTGTAACCAAACAGCAATTGCGGTTGTTACAGAAATAAATAAAATAACTCCACCGACGGTGACAATTTTTTTGGCTTTCTGCTGTGCTTTATTTAAAGTATCGTTAGCTTGAGCTAATATTTGACCTTCTTCTGATTTAATTTGTAAATCTAGTTTGATTGTTTGTTTTTCTAAATCTTGACTAGCAGATAAAAAACGATAATCCAAGGAACTCAAATTTTGATTTTTAGCCCAGGATAGAGCGTCTTGTAATGCTTGTCCTCGTAAAAGTCGAGATTCATCTTGATAGTTAGAATTAACCCAGTTGTTAAAACTTTGAGAATAGGGACGTAATTTTTCTAATTGTTTTTCAACCCACGCTTTATTAAAAACCAGTTGATAAATCCGATTGTATACTCGTAATTTACCTTGTTCTTGAACTACCAAACCAGATAAACGTAAATCGGTTTGTTCCAAACTTCCATCTGCAATCACTTCCCCTTGCTGCAAAATCTCTTGATAAATTACCAATAATCTTCCAGATTTTTGTTCGTTACGCAGGATTCTATCTCGAATCGTCTTTAAATGTTCGGGTTCGTCTTGTGCTTCCCAATTTTCAATGATTGAATTTTGTACAATCTCTTCAACTAATTGATTTGCACTAATATTATTTATATTTTGATTTTTGCTTTTACTTTTAATAATTAACTGACACAGCTTTTGCGATAAAAAAGGTTGTCCACCAGTCCAAGTTAAAATTTCTTTGATTACAGCTAGAGGATTATTAACTTTCCCATTTAAACCTTGAGCTAAAGGTTCAGCTTCATCTATTTTAAATCCGTATAACTCTATAGCTTGACCAATATTAAAAGGAGTTTGAGTTTTATCAGCAATCAAATCGCTTGGTGTCGCTACTCCCAGAAGTGCAAAAGTCAAACGTTTATATTCTGGATTATCAACACGTTTATTGTAGAAACAGCGAATTAAAGCGAAAAAATCATCAAGAGAAAAACTTTGGCTCAAAACTCTATCAATTTCATCCACAAAAACTACAATCTTCTGTGGAATTTCTACCAATAATATTTCATCAATAAATAAATTTAACCGCTGGGACTGGTGACAGTAAATCTCGTCTTTCCTTCCACCAGCTTCGCCAATTTATCTTTTTACTTAGCTTACAACTACTAACTAAAGCTTGAACAATTCCAGCGTACCATTTCTCAGCAGTGACATCTTCTTTCCCAATTCCAGTTAAATCAATAAAAGCACAAACAAAACCTTGCTCTTGCAACTTTTGCATTGTTTGGACTCTTAAACTCGATTTACCCATCTGTCGGGAATTGAGTACATAACAAAATTCACCTGCTTTTAAACTTTGATAAAATTCCGCATCCGCTTCACGACTGACATAACTAGAAGCATCAGCAGAGAGACTTCCACCCACCTGATATTCATATTGAGATGGTGATTCAGTCATGATTTTATCGCCGAAACCGTCTTTTTAACTATACTATTTCTACCAATAATTATTTTAATTTCAAATCAATACCTGATTTTTCCCTATTTTTCCCCTAAATGCTTCTGTGGTATGGATTTATTAATAGTTGATAACACCTGATTTTGTCCTATTGGTATTTAATTAAATTCAATTCATTATGTATACATGAAGCGCAAACTAAATCGCTTTTCACCAAATACTCAATTAAATTTCAGGTCAAATTATCATGTTAAAACAAAAATTATCTGCGTCTTTAATAGTTGTTAATGCTTTAGCTGGATTATCAATTGCAAGCGCAGCTTTTGCAGCAACTCCTCCCTCAACAAAACTTTGTCCTGAAGGTTGGGTTCCCGCTCCAAATCCCCAAATTAGCTGCATTCCAAATCAAATCAAAAACCCAGGAACAACTCGACCAATCAGGAAAAAGCCACCTTCAAATAGAATTTGTCCTGAAGGTTGGGTTCCTGCGACACCTCCTTTAAATCCTCAACTTGGATGCATTCCAAATCAAATCAAAAATCCAGGAACAACTCGACCAATTAAGAAAACTACACCTGCTCAACAAATAAAAGTTCGTTGATAGATATCAGATAGTTTGAGAAGAAATGAATAGGACTTCCCTCTTCTTATTAAGGCTAAGGTGTACACAGAAGTCCTACCCGTCTTCGTTTCAGTCTATGACTGCCCCCTAAATTCCCCAATTCTGGGGGACGCAGGAAAATATTCTTGTCCCCCCAATTTTGGGGGCTAGGGGGCGATTCGGTGAGGCTTGATATTACTTATTTTGTTATGACTTAAAAAAAGTCACCATAGGATAAAAACAGGTATTAAAAATAGGTACTTGCCTTCCAAAATAGGGAAAAGTCAGTTGCAGTATTGTAGGGATTTTTAAACAATAATTCAGACCATTATTTAAAGATTAAGCCAAAATACTTCCACCTATTTGATATTTATGTTTGGATGATGATTTAATCACGACGAGAGGAAAAAATATTCCTTTGAGAATAGTATATTGAGTTTTAAATAATTTAAATAAAATTAAATACCTGAGTTTATCCTATTTTGTAAAATCAAAATTCAAGACATAATTATATATATCATCTGAATCAAGTTAATGAAAAAGACGGATGATTAAAATATTTCTGAATTATAACTTCAAGGGTGCATAAATATTTGTTCTCGAAAGTATACATAACTAAAGGCTAAATTTTTTGAATCAATATGAAATTAACTACTTTTGTAACTTCAATTGCAATTGGACTTGTTTTATCTCCGATTATTTCTAACCCAGTATTTGCAGGAACTATCTCCGACCCCAATGATGTTAATTGGGCATCAATTCGCGGTTTAAGTAGCAATGCATTTGGTAAGTATTTCCAGAAGAAAAAATCCCAAGGTTATCGCGTTATAGATATTGAAGTAGATAAAATTGGCGGTCAAACTCGTTATTCTGCCATATATCAAAAGAATATCGACAAACGGGGCTGGGCTAGCTTACGTAATCTTACTCACGAACAATTTTCTCAACGATGGAAAGATTACCGCGCTAAAGGTTATCGACTCATTGACCAAGAAGCCTATAAAATTGGCTCTCAGCGTCTTTATGCTGGTGTATGGGAAGAGAACAAGGAAAAGCTAGGTTGGGTATCCTACCGTAACGTAGATAGTGCCGAATTTTCTAAGCGCTTCAAAAATTACAAGAGCCAGGGGTATCGCATCGTTGATGTGGAAGCATACCCTAGTGGTGGTAAAACAAAATATTCCGCGATTTGGGTCAAAAATACAGCGGGTTTAGGTTGGGCAGAATATCGAGATATGTCTAAATCAAGCTATGCTTCCAAGTTTAAGGAATTTAAACAAAAAGGTTATCGAGTTTTAGATATTGAATCCTACAAGCAAGGTTCAACACAAAAATATGCTGCAATTTGGGTGAAAAATACCAACGGTAGAGGTTGGGCTGCTCGTCGGGATATGGATGCTAATTGGTTTGGCAACTGGTGGAAAACTTATAAAGACGAAGGATATCGACTAGTCGATTTTGAAGCCTACCCAACCGCTCAAGGTACCCGCTATGCTGGAGTTTGGAGACAGAATGGCAATCGTCTTAATTGGTCTGGAAAAACAACTGTTGATAATGCAATTAAGCAATACAAAAACGAAAATAAACTAGCTGGAATCAGCGTTGCAATTGCTCGAAATGGCAAGATAATTTATTCCCGTGGATTTGGTTTTGCAGATATTGAAAACAAGAAAGTTTATAGTGCTGATACTGTTTCCAGACATGCATCGGTTAGTAAATTAGTAACAGCATTGTTAACCATGCGTTTGCTGGATTTAAATCAAATTTCTCTTGATAAATCCACTCGTTCTTATGTCTCTAGTTTACCCAACCATCACACCCATACAGTTGAGCAATTGATGCGTCACCGTTCGGGTATTCGACACTATCGAGGTAGCAAACGCAAAAATTGTGAAGTTCCTAATAATTCAGCTTGGAAAGATTCTAGTAATACGCAATATTCTACCGCTACCCAAGCAGCGACTCTGTTCCAAAGCAATCCATTAATGTTTTCACCAGGTTCTAAGAGATGTTACACCACTCATGGTTATACAGTCTTAGGAGCAGCTTTAGAAGGTGCTACAAATAAATCATTTTCGGGATTGATTAACCGTGAAATAAATCAAAGACTTAATATACCAACTCTTAAACCAGAATTTCGCAATCAATCGAATCCGGAACGAGCTAAAATCTACTCTTTATCAAACGGTAAAAGCGTACCTGCGAAACGCGATAATCTAAGCTGGAAATATCCTGGTGGTGGATTAGAATCATCTGCAATAGATTTGACTCGTTTGGGAATGAAGGTTTTGGATGGTTCTTTTGTTTCAGAAAAATCACTGAATACTTATTCTACTAATAATAAATTATCCCACAGTGGATCTCAAAGGGGTGCTAAGTCTTATTGGTGGATGAATCGCAGCGATAAAACCGTAATTAGTGTTCTTACCAATCAAAGCAGTGGAAATCCTGGGGAATTAACTAAAACCATTGAAGGTATTTTGCAGAAGAATTAAGCACAACTAGAGAATTCTTATATCTTATTTTGATTGACATACCCACCCAGTAAATGGGTGGAATTTTTATACTTATTTCAAAACATGATATTGATAGAAAATTAGGAACGGCAAATATTTCTTAATACTACGATTTATTGAATTAATAAACTTATAAATTGTGAAAATTAAGAAACCGGCTTTTGTTAAATAGCCTGGTTTTATTTTGTTCAATATTAGTCTTGTGATTCGATTAATAAATGACCTGATTTTACCCGATTTTTTCCTATATATTACCTGAAAAGTTTGCATCTTATAGAATTTGAGATTATTTATAGAACCTGATTTACTCCTATTGGTATTTTAATTAATTGAATTCATTATATATACATGAAGCAAACAAACTTGCTTTTTATTAAACATTTAATTGACGCTAAATTATCTTCAGGAGAAAAAATGAAATTACAAAAATTAATTGCAGCACCAATTGCTCTCGGATTGACTATCGGTAGCTTTCCCCTAGTAAATTCACCCGCTCATGCAAAAACTGTGAGAGTTCCTATCCCTAAATCAGTAGTTAGTACAGCATTTAACGCAGCATTAAGTTCAACTAAAATTCATCTTGATAATTATGGAAGTAAGCGTGGAACTACTTGGCACAAAGACACCAGCTATATTTTATTTCCTAATGGAGTCAAGAAATCAATTCCGATTCCCGAATACACATTTAAGGTAACAAAATTTCGACAGTTGAAATACTATATAGATGATATGAACACCTCATCTATCAAAAGTACTATCAACGGTAGCCGGATTAAAACAAATCTCTATTTTGAAAGCCAAGGTGAGGAAGTAAAAGCTAAATGTATCCGCAGAAGATTGAAAAAATGGAATGAATGTTCTCTCAAAATGGAACGAGATATTCATTTGAATAACTCAATTCTTTCCATGTCTTTGCGACCTGTTGCTTATAAAGGTTCTATTTCCTATGCTAATCCAGCAGTAGACTTTAAAACTGATTTACGAATTGCTAGTAAACTATGTCAAAGTTTCAAAGGTATTTGTAAAAATATTGAAGGTAGAATAAAAAACGAATTAACCAACAATATTGAAAACAGACTTGCTAGTGGTCTGAATAGTTCAGCAGTAAGAGCCAAGGTAGCAAGCTCAGTGAAAAATTCACTCAAAGGTAATTTGGGTAAATACAAGAATTGGAAAATTGTTTCAATTAAGAGTCGGGGTAACAAATTCGTTTTAGAACTGAGTAAATAGAATTTTGTGAAGTAAGCAATAAAGCTAGCTATCGAGACGGCTTTATGTTTTTTACAAAATATGTGTAAGTAAAATTCCAACGGTTTGTAGAGACGTAGCAATGCTACGTCTCTAGACAATTTTGGATATAAACTAATCAATTACCAATTACCAATTACCAATTACCAATATTAAATCAAAACCCGTTGAAAATAATCTCTATATAAATTACAGCTAGGTTTGACACAATTATCCGATTGTTCTACTAAACCAAGACTATGCAATTTATAAATCAAAATTGAATTTAATTCCACCGGTGAAGCTGAATTCACAACAACCTTAAAAGCATCAATCAATTCTAGAGATTTTTGTATCAGTTCAAAATATCCCCGTAAATGATTGCTGTAAATCCCCGCTTCTGTAGAAGCTTCTTGCAATATTGTATGCAGGTTTATTTTTTTATAACTAACTTCATACATTGCTAATCTAAGTAAAAAGGGATGACCTCCTACTAATTTAATTAGCTGTTCTATCTGTGTTTGATTCCAATTTAAACTGTGTTTTGCAACTAATTTTTCAACTTGCTGTCGATCAAATTCGACTAATTCTACAGGTACCCCTGCATTAAATGGAGATTGATTAATATCTAAAGGAACGTAAACTTCCGTAGAATGCGCTATTACTAAACGTAATTTTGTCCAAATTTCCGAAATTTTACCTTTTTCATGCCAACTCCGTAGCATTCCGAAAAAGTCTTCAATAATTTCTGTATAAGCAAAAATTTTATCTATATTATCTAATGCTAATACTATAGGATAATTTATTTCGGTAAGTAAATATTCTTCAAAATATACAGTACAGTTATCATTACTACCTAAAATCTCAGAATCCCAATAATCATTTAATTGATTTTCTAATTTTAATTGTCTGCTAGCCATACAGCAAAGCCAGCGCAGGAATTTATCTAAATCTGTTAAAATTCTCCGCTCTACGCTACTTAAATCTAAATAAACAGTGTGATAATTTTGGTGATTGGCATTAGCGATAATTCTATTTGTTAAAGAAGTCTTACCCATTAACTTCGGTGCTTTTATTCTAATTAAAGACCCAGGTTTGGTAATTGTGTCGTAACAAAGATTTTCTAAATTGTTTCTTTCAATATAAAAATTAGAATCTGGTGCTACAGAACCCTCTGGAAAAGGTATATTATTTATTTGTTTTTTTATTTGTGGTGTGACAACAAGTAATTCTTCTCTAACTTCGCTAACAACAGGATTGTTTTGTTTATGGTTTTGTTTCTCCCAAAGTCTTCTTAATGCTGCTAAAAAATTCTTTTTAGTAACTTTTTCCCCCAAAGACTGGGACAGTTTATGCCATAATTTATTACCTACATCCTTATTTAAATATTCAGCGCTATAGCCGTAATTAACAGCCATTTCATCATAAGTTTTCTGCATCCAAGAAGCTTGAAGCACTTTAACTTCAATATCGCTAAGATATTTTCCCGTAGTCTTGAACAAAACACAATCCGCAACTTGTTTTAAATCGCTCCAATCAAAATCAGAAATAGAATCAATATTCACTTTTAAATCAGATAAACTATCAGTCATTTGAAGCATAAATTTATCCCCGAACCGTAGCATTGTTTAAATACAGCATGAAAATTTAGCATTACTGATTTGAAGCAATTATCTGCTGCACTACTTATCTACATCCTGTATGCACTCTTGGATTGTTATTTATGCAAAGCAATATAAAACTTAAGATTAAAGGTTAAACGTCAAATATTTTAACTCCTAACTCCTAACTCCAAACTCCAAATTCCTAACTCCAAACTCCCAAATAAACTTTTCTCAAATTAAATTGTTATTCTCCTCACACAACTGGGTATCTTGTAATTAGTTTACTGCTGTGTGTTAGTCATGAAGTCTGTTGAAGAGACTACGTTTTCTGCCGATATAACTCAAGATTCCCCGGTAGTTCTGACTTCGGAGCTACGAAAGGTTTACCGCACTGGTTTTTGGATGAATCAAAAAATCGTGTCTCTCAAAAGCTGTTCTTTGCAAGTTTACCGTGGGGAGACTTTTGGCTTGCTGGGACGAAATGGTGCTGGTAAAACTACTCTATTAAAATTATTGCTGGGAATAATTCATCCTACATCCGGACGAGGTTTATTGCTGAGTAAACCACTTGGCGATCGCGCTGCCAAACAAAGTATCGGCTATTTACCGGAAAATGCTTATCTATATGATTTTCTCACTGGTTGGGAATTTCTGGTTTGGAGCGCTCAATTATTCCAAATTCCCAAAAAAGTTCAAAAACAACGCATTCCTCAATTGCTAGATTTGGTTGGATTGTCTAAATTTGATGCTCGTAAAAAACAGATGCGCCGTTACAGTAAGGGAATGCAACAGCGTGTTGCAATGGCGCAAACTTTAATTAACGATCCAGATTTGATATTTCTGGACGAACCAATGTCTGGTTTAGATCCCGTAGGGCGCTACCAGATGCGCGAAATTATTTTAAACCTGAAGCAGCAGGGTAAGACAATTTTTTTCAACAGCCACATTCTTAACGAAGTAGAATTGATTTGCGATCGGATTGCGATTCTTAATAAAGGTGAGTTAATTTGTTCTGGCAATGTTTCCCAACTATTAGGAACGCCAAACACATATCGAGTCAAAGGTAAAGGTGGCGATTGGGAAAGTTTACAAAAGTGGATGCCCAATCTCGAATCTTTATCCGATGGCTGTTGGCAAGGTGAGTTGGAAGGAGAAATGTACGATTTTCTCGCCAGTCTTCGTTTAATGGGGGGATATTTACTTACATTAACAGCCTACCGACCTTCTTTAGAAGAGTTTTTTATGCAAAAAATTCAGGGGCTTTAGTTTCAGTTATCGTGGCATAGTGGAATCTACATTAATTTTACTGGCTTATGTAGTTTCAAACCCGGTTTTAAATTGTGAAGATGGTCATCTAAATTACCTAAATTAATTAAAAATAAGAATCATTCTAGATTTTTATTATGTATTCACTAAAAAAACCGGATTTATCTTCATTGAAACTGCAAAGCGGACATCATATTATCATGTAATCTTATTTAAGAAATAATAAAGCAACTTGTATATTTGAGGAATGTACTTAACACTTCAATCTCAATACAATATGATGTATTTATTATCACTAATCCGTAGTTATTCCGTGTCGGGAGGAATGAAACTTTATCTCAACTTTACTAAAAATTCAAACTTAGGAAACAATTTCTTTATATCAAGTTCCGGTTATTTTAGAAAATAAAAGTGTAATGGAACTTGAATACTTAAGTATAGTCAAGAATATAAAATGTTAAGACGGCGGTTTACAAATCTGAATATGAATGGTGAATATGCTTAACACAGGTCTATTAAAATTTTTTGCTCGACCATTATTGGGTGTAATGTTATTAACTGCCGTTACCGTTGCTTTGGAACCAGTTAATCCAGTGGTGGCACAACAAAGAATTAGGTCAAGCTACGCATTGGGTGGAGGCGATCGCATCAAGGTAAATGTGTTTGAAGTCCCAGATTATACTGGTGAATACGTAATTCCTCCTGGCGGAGCGGTCAACCTACCTTTGATTGGTAGCGTTCAGGTTCAGGGACTGACAACGGAACAAGCCGCTGATGCAATTGCCAGAAGATATGCTCGCTTTCTCAGACGACCGATTATTTCCGTCAATTTACTATCTCCTCGTCCGATCAACGTATTTGTTGCTGGTGAAGTAACTCGTCCGGGGGCTTATACACTGAGTTTGCAGGGTGGTGCGGGACAAGACCCAGGTATTCAATACCCAACCGTTTTAGCAGCTTTAACCACCGCTCAGGGAGTAACCCTCAGTGCTGACATCACCGAAGTGCAGTTACGTCGTCAGCTTGGGAATGGAAGACAGCAAACAGTCATTCTTAATTTAGATGACCTGATAAAAACAGGTAGGAGTTTTCAAGATATTACCTTGCGTGATGGTGACACCGTTTTTGTCCCAACCAGCCAAAACTTTAACGTTGCAACAGCGCGTAACATCGCAGCAGCAAACTTTGCAGCCGACCCCACCAGACCCCGCACGGTAGCGGTGGTTGGTGAAGTTCAACGGCCTGGTTCTTATTTGATTACTTCGGGAGCCACACAAGGTGGTGGCAATCAAGACACTGGTGTGACAACTATCAGCGGCCAGCCAACCGTAACCCGAGCGCTGCAACAAGCTGGGGGAATTACACCACAAGCGAACGTTCGTAATGTCATAATTAGACGACCAACAAGAACGGGTACCGAGCAAATAATCAATATTGACTTGTGGAGATTGTTAACAAGTGGCGATATTGACCAAGACGTAGTTGTTCAAGATGGAGATACAATCGTATTTCCAACTGCAACTGAGGTGAATCCAGCAGAAGCCACCCAGTTAGCGACAACAACTTTGTCTCCTTCACAAATTCAGGTCAATGTAGTAGGAGAAGTTAAAAGACCAGGACAAGTAGAAATAAGACCTAATAGCTCTCTTAACCAAGCCTTACTTGCAGCAGGTGGATTCAACGATGCTAGGGCTACCGACGGTAAAGTCGATTTGATTCGTTTGAATCCCGATGGTTCCGTTACTAAACGTTTGGTAAAAGTAGATTTAAAGGCAGGAATCAACGAACAAACTAATCCTATTCTTCGCAGTAATGATGTAGTGTTAGTCAGCCGTTCTGGTATAGCTAAAACTGGTGACACTATCAATACTATTGCTGGACCACTAGGTACTATTTTCAATGTTCTAAGAGTCTTCGGAATATTTAGATAAACTAAGAAAAGCAAAATGTAGAGACGTTGCCGGGCGCAACGTTTCTTTAATTGGTTAGCAGCTACCAGTGGTAAGGTGTGTTGTCGCAAAGCGCGGCGCACCACAATAAATAATTATTTTTAAACAGCAAAACTCAAAAATCTATCAAAATCTATCTATCAAGGAACTTTACCGAACTTTCTTTCTTCGTTTGTAAAGTGTTGTAGTGTTAGCGCAACGCACCATAATAAGCTGATGTGTAGCTAAATTGAATAAAGGACACAGTTAGAGTTATTGTAGTGCGGGCATCCTGCCCGCTTGCAATATACAAATTAAATGCACAACAGCTTAAATAATTTTTTTAAACGGCAAAAACTTAAAAATCTATCAAAATCTATCTTTCACCGTTCACCGTCACGTGCGATTACGGAGCAATATTTTTCTCTTTAACTAAAATGCTTTCACGAACAAGCAAGTTTTTTTAAGCAACTATAATTAATTTTATTCAGTAAAAATACGAACTAAAAGCAATATGCTATCTAAAGCCGAACGACGACTTCCTCAAAGGATATTTGGTGTCAAAAGTTTATTGTGCGGCTTAACATGCGCTTGTTGCACTTTGCTGGGTATACCTTCTGCCTCTGCTGCTCAAACAATTACTATTCGCTTTGGTCCTTACGAACAGTCAGTAAAAATAGCCGATTTAGAAGAGTTTGCCAATACAGGTAAGTTGCCATTATCGCTACAAGGTTTATCTCCTATACTACCTAGTGGGATGCAAGAATTATTACAAAAACGTTTAGAGATAGATCCCCAAGCGGCCGATAATTTTACAGACGAATTACAAAAAACTTCCTTCGGCAGAGAATTTATAAATTCATTAAGAACTGCTTTACCGGGTTCGAGCATTGAAAGCGTTCAAGGTGCAATTAGCTTGGCATTAAGACAAGTTAACGGTTTGAGTGTAGTAGGTTTTTTACAGGCATATCCCCAAGAGAATGTTACTGTCGATGCGACAAAAGCCATTAGTTTAGCAGTAAGGTTTAACCCCAACCGCTTGGAAAGTAAAGCTTTTGGTTCTTTACTCGCACGAGAATTGTATGTAAACAATGATTCTAGTTCCGATCGAAATTTTAGAAGCTTCAACCCAGCAACTATTGGAAATCTAGCAGTAGAAAAGCAAACAATTACGCTGCGAGATCCAAACCGAAATCGGACTATTCCCGTAGATATTTATTCAAGTCGAGTAAAACAATCGCAACAGCCATTAGTAGTTCTTTCCCACGGTTTTGGTGCAAGTCGATCGAGCTTAAGTTATTTAGCCAATCATTTAGCAACAAACGGTATCAGCGTCGCAGCTATCGAACATCCAGGAAGTAATATCAGCGCAATTAATCAAGCTGCAAATGCATCGGATCTAAAAAAATTAATTAGTCCTCAAGAATTTATCAATAGACCTAAAGATATTAGCTTTTCATTGAATGAATTAGCAAAACTTAACAATCAACCGGGAAGACTGCAAGGAAAATTAAATACTCAGCAAGTAAGCGTTATCGGACATTCTTTAGGAGGTTATACCGCTTTAGCGATAGCAGGAGGAGAAGTCAACATCGAGCAACTGCGCTTGTTTTGTAACAAATCTTTAAACATAGCTTCCGCACCCGCTGACTGGTTGCAATGTTCGGCAGCTTCCCTATCAGAAAAAAAATTACAACTTCAAGATCCGCGAGTGAAAAGTGCGATCGCGCTAAATCCGATGATTGGTAAACTCTTCGGTGACAAAGGTTTAAGCAAAATCAATAAGCCAGTTTTGATACTAAGTGGCACTGACGATTCACTGACACCAGCCCTGACACATCAGATACAGCCTTTCAATCAATTAGGCGGACAAAAGTATTTGTTAACAGCAATTGGTGGAACGCACCTAAGTATAAGTAACGATAGTTTACCTATCTCAACGACAACAATCATAAAAGAGCGACAAGGAATAGAAGCTAAACCTTTACGGGAATTACTTCAAGGAGTTAGCGTAGCATTCGTCAAACAGCTTTCACCCGAAGCAAGAAAATATCAACCATTTTTAACTTCCGCTTACGCTCAATCTTTCTCCACACCTTCAATTAAATTGCGTTTAAACTCCTCATTACCAGCAAGCATTCAACCTTGGTTGAAATTAACCAACAGGTAATTGGGAATTGGTAATTGGGAATTGGTAATTGGTAATTGGGGAGATAGGGAGAGAATTCTTAACTACTCACTACTCACTACTTACTACTCCTAACTCCTAACTTCTAGCTCCTAACTGTTCGCTGTTGCAAAAATAATGCTTTAATAAGCGTGTTATTTAAAATAAGATACCTGTATCATGTGGGCTGGTACAGGCAATATCTTGTCTGAAGTCGCCGCATCGTGATAATAAAGTTACACGTTGCTTTTTTAATTAAACTAAAAGTAAGAAGAAGTAGTATCACTTGTTGATCGCTATTACTTCCTTAAAGTAAATTTCCCTATTGCTGTACAAGGAGCATAAATGGAGCCAATTATTGCTATAGCTTTAGTGTTTATAGGTTATTCATTAGGGTCGGCAAAGATTATTAATCAAGGTAACGAAGCTTTAGTAGAACGTTTGGGTCAGTATCATCGTAAATTACGACCCGGAATAAACTTTATCATTCCTCTTATCGACCAGGTTGTAATGGAAGATACTACACGGGAACAGATATTGGATATTAAACCCCAAAACGTAATTACTAAAGATAATATCTACCTAGAAATTGATGGAGTTGTGTATTGGCGCATCAAAGATATGGAAAAAAGCTTTTACCAAATCGATGATTTAGCGCAAGGTTTGAATCAAATTACTTCAACTTCCCTGCGGGAAATAATCGCTCAGAATACTCTGGAGGAAACTAATGTCTCTAGAGTAGATATGGATAAACAATTGTTGGATAGATTAAATGAAATAACAGCTGACTGGGGAGTAGAAATTCAAAGGGTAGATATTCAAGATATTACACCTCCCGAAAGCGTGCGGAAGTCAATGGAAGACCAACGCGCTGCTGAAATTAAAAGCCGTGCTGCCATTTTGGAAGCTGAAGGGGAGCGTCAAGCTGCAATTAAGAAAGCTGAAGGTACTAGCACTAGTATGCAGATTCTTTCCGAAGCTTTGCGTAGCACTCCTGAAAACAAGGAAATTCTGCGGTATCTAGTGGCTCAAGATTACATTAACGCTAGCTACAGATTAGGTGAAAGCCCTAATTCCAAGGTGATTTTTGTAGACCCCGGTTCCGGTCAAAATGAGATTATCGAACAAATAAGCGCTGAAACAGTAGCTGAAGATACTGCAAGAAGACCTAAAAATGGTAATGGCAATGGTTCGGAATCATAAGCCCAAATTTGCATGAATCCGCCGAACAATGAATCTTTAAAACTCCCTCATTGCAAGGAAGTCAATCAATTTGGGAAATTGGAGGCGATTTATTTTTTCTGATGTAAATCAGCTTTGAGGCTTTACCAATTTTCCCAACTTTGAATTTCATCTGCTTTGATTTGGTCGCATAAGGGCATCAGCGACCATTGAAACATCGCGCATTTGTTCGACATCATGAACTCTGAGGAGATCGGCACCATTAAGAATAGCAGCACAACAAGCCGCAGCAGTTCCCCAAACTCGCTCTTTAGGGTCTGGCTGGTTTAAAATACGACCGATGAAGCTTTTACGAGATGGACCAACTAAAATCGGACAGTTGAGCTTTTTAAATTCTGTTAAACGCCGTAGAATTTCTAAATTTTGTTCTAAATTTTTAGCAAAGCCAATACCGGGGTCGATAATGATGTTTTCCCTTTTTATACCTGCGGCTGTTGCTGCGGTTATTTGTTGTAATAAAAAATTAGATATTTCTTCGATTACGTCTTGATAATCGGTCATTCGCTGCATTGTCTGAGGAGTTCCTCGGATATGCATTAATACAATAGGCACATTTAAACTCGCAACAGTAGAAAGCATAGACGAGTCAAAAGTGCCTCCAGAAATATCGTTAACGATATCCGCACCGGCATTAACAGCTTTATCTGCAACAATTGAAGAAGTCGTATCTACAGAAATTGGGATATCGATTTTTGGACGAATAATTTTTATAACCGAAAGCACTCGTTCGAGTTCTTCCTCTACAGAAATCTGTTCCGCACCAGGGCGAGTAGATTGTCCGCCTACATCGATAATATCCGCACCTTTCTCCGCTAAAGCTTTTGCTCGATTTAAAGCAGTAGCGGGTTGATCGAACTCACCACCATCGCTGAAACTATCAGGCGTAACATTTAAAACGCCCATTAAATAAGTGCGATTGGCAAAGCCACCGCCCTTTGGGCGATCGCCCAAATTGAAGTTAAGCATCGCTTGCTCCGTTTTGAAATTTAAAAATGAATGGCCATATGGGTAATAGGTAATAGGTAATAGGTAATGGGATGAATAACCGCGAGAAAAAAATGTATAACGGGACTGCATCCCACGATATAACTCTTTCCCAATTACCAATTACCAATTACCAATTACCAATTCACTTAAAATTGACAATTCTGGCGAAACTTTGCGATTCCAAACTTGCTCCACCAACTAAAGCACCATCAATTTCAGGTTGAGCCATGATTTCATCAACATTATTCGGTTTAACGGAACCTCCATATTGAATAGTTACATTTTTATTGCTCAAGAGACTGCGAATTAAACCGATAACCCGGTTAGCTTCGGAAACTTCACAAGTATCTCCAGTCCCAATTGCCCAAATTGGTTCGTAAGCGACGATCAAATTATTTTGGTCAATACCTACCAATCCTTGCTTAATTTGGTTGGTAATTATTGATTCGGTTTCTCCCGTATCCCTTTGCTGTTTAGTTTCCCCGACACAAAGAATAGGTTTCATTCCGAACTTCTGAGCGGCTTGAAGACGCAGATTGACGGTTTTATCAGTTTCACCAAAATATTGCCGTCGTTCGCTATGACCGACAATTACATAACGTACCCCAATTTCAGAGAGCATTAAGCCGGATATTTCACCCGTATAAGCTCCAGTTTCTTCCCAATGAACATTTTGCGCCCCCAACATGACGCGGCCACCATGCAAATTCTTAGACAAAACGTTTAAGTCAGTAAAAGGAACGCACAGTACCGCTTCTCTATCTTCGGGAGTCTCTTGTAATAGAGGCATAAATCCTTGTAAAAATTCCTCGGATTCAGCCCTGGTTTTGAACATTTTCCAGTTGCCAGCAATAACAATTTTTCGCACAGGTGATTCAGTCAAGTCCAATAAGCTACATTAATGCAATTTTTAGTTTATGACTTTTTCGGAACCATAACCAGCGAACAGTTAGAGTCATGAGTTAGGAGTTATAAGTTAGAAGTTGAGAGTTATAAATTAAAAAATATTTATCCTTCGCCTTAATCTCCAATACCCAATTGCCAATACAGATTCAAAAATCATTAGGATAAAAGAAGACGTAACAAAATTTATAATCTAGAGTCTAAAATCTAAAATCTAAAATCTAAAATCTAAAATTTATATGACTGAACCCGATCGCAGTAATTCTTATAGCACTGAAGAACTAGATAAGGCGATTTTTACTTTTGAGGAGATTCAAACCGAACTTCATTACAAACAGGCACAAACGGCTCTGCGTGAGATAGTGGCGAATCTTGATTTGAGTTTATCAGAAACTCAAGGGCTGGAAATGGAAATCGCCGATCTTGAAACTATGCTCGCTAAGTTGGAAAGTATGGTTATTCAAATTGCTGCTTTTGGTATGGTGGGACGAGGTAAGTCTTCTTTACTCAATGCAATGGTTGGACAGGAGGTTTTTGAAACCGGACCTTTGCATGGTGTAACTCGCGATGCTCAAACAGTTAATTGGACTATTAGTGAAGAAACTGTTGGTGAATCTCAAAGTGCTTTACGAGTAACTTTCTCTAGCAGCAGCGGTCAATCGCGGGTGGAGTTGATTGATACCCCTGGTTTGGATGAAGTTGATGGTGAAACTCGAACTGCATTAGCCGAACAAATTGCCCAACAAGCGGATTTAATTTTGTTTGTGATAAGCGGGGATATGACGAAACTGGAACACGAAGCTCTTTCCCAGTTGCGAGAAGCCCGTAAGCCAATGTTATTAGTATTTAATAAGGTTGACCAATATCCTAAAGCTGACAGAATTGCGGTTTATGAAAAGATTCGCGATGAACGTGTCAAGGAATTAGTTTCACCGGATGAAATTGTTACTGCTGCTGCTTCACCATTAGTTAGAACGTTAGTTCGCCGCTCGGATGGTACGAAAGGGGTGCAGTTGCGTAAGGGAAAACCCCAAGTTGAGGAACTAAAACTCAAAATATTGGAGATTCTGCATCGTGAAGGCAAAGCTCTAGTAGCCCTCAATACTATGCTTTACGCTGACGAGGTGAACGATCAATTAGTGCAGCGTAAATTAAAATTGCGCGAAACCGCCGCCGATCGGTTGATTTGGAAATCCGTAATGACTAAGGCTTTAGCGGTTGCTCTTAACCCAGTTACTGTATTAGATATTCTCAGTGCTGCGACTATTGATGTTTTCTTGATTCTAGGCTTATCCCGGCTTTACGGCATTCCCATGACGGAAGCTGGAGCGATAAAATTGCTACAAAAAATCGCCCTCAGTATGGGCGGTATCAGTGCTAGCGAACTGCTAGCAAATTTAGGATTGGGTTCTTTAAAGACTTTGCTTGGTATTTCTGCACCTGCTACTGGTGGAGCAACGCTTGGCCCTTATCTATCGGTAGCACTCACTCAAGCCGGTGTAGCTGGTGTTTCTTCTTATGGTATCGGACAAGTCACCAAAGCATATTTGCAAGCAGGAGCTACTTGGGGTCCCGACGGGCCAAAAGCGGTTATTAATAAAATTTTGGCTAACCTTGATGAGTCTTCAATTTTGAATCGCATTAAAAGCGAATTGCAAGTCAAGCTGAAAAAAGTTTGAGAATTTAGGAAGTAGAAAGTAGAGAGTAGCAAGTAGCAAGTAGGCAGTAAGTAAGAGGCTGCTTATATCAACTAACAACTAACTCATTTCAAGGAAATTGTTTGAAGTATGAAGGATGAAAGTTCTCAATCCATCTGACTGGTGTAGAGAATAGGAAACGAGGAATAGGGAACAATCAATCAAATCATTTCCTATATTATTTCAAACTTCATACTTCATAGTCAACCTTTAATCCTTTATGACTATTTGGTCTTAAAAGAATTCAGCCATTGCTGTACTTGAGTTTTGGCAATATCGCGAGAGCCAAGTCCGAAAGAAAGGGCAATAGCAACCGCTAAAGCACCCAACAACAGACCAAAAGCTAAATTAACGATATCGGGAGCAACACCAATTTGTTGTAATGCCATCGCCGAAACTAAGACGATAATGGCAATTCTTGCTACCTGACCTAAAATTCGAGCTTGAGCATTACCCGAACTGGTGATGATGCTGAATGCTAAATTCGCTAAGAATAAACCAACAGCAAATACTACCAATCCAGATAAAATTCGTCCCAAAATAATCGTGATACCTGTTACCAGTGCTGTTAAAGCTGGAATATTCAGGATATCAATCGCGGATATTGCTGCAAACAGCATAATGCCAATAAAGGCAATGAAGCCGACGATTTCTGATGGGGTACGAGATGTTGCAGAAGGAACTTGTTCTCCAGTCGCGTCATATACTTCTCTTCTAGCAGGTGCGGGTAAACCCAGAATAGAGAAAATATTGTTGAAACCGATGCTGGTGAGGATGTTTGTTACCAACTCCGATACAAATCTTCCTAAGAAATAGGCAACAGTTAGAATTGCCCCTGCGGTGAAGATTAAAGGTATAGCGTTGAGAATCTGTTGCAGCATTGCAATTGCAGGTACCGAGATAGCCTGAATTTGCAAAGTATTCAGCGCTGCGATCGCAACAGGAATCAAAATTAGGACGTAGACAATCGTACCTAAAATCGAAGATAAAGACTGTCCGCTTGTGGAAGCTTGAGAAAGCCCAAACCGGCTTCCTAAATGGTCAACTCCAGTTGTAGCAAGCAGATTAGTTACAATTCGACGAACAATATTAGCTGCAAACCAGCCAACTGCACCGATAATTACTGCTCCTAAAATATTGGGCAGAATTGCCAGAATTTCGGAGACTAAAGCGTTTATAGGTCCTAAAGCCTGTCGTAAGCCTAAAGTATCCAAAACTGGCATCAAGAACAGTAAAAAGATGAACCAGTAAAGAGCAGTACCGATAGTCTGTGAAATCGAAAGCTGATTAGTACTACCAGCTTCTCTATCCTGCTGCGAGTTTAAACGTTCGTCTACGTTAAAAGCATTGAGAGCATTGACTACCAATGTCTTTACTAAAGTTGCTACCAACCAAGCAGCCCCTAAAAGGATAGCTGCTCCCAACAACTTAGGTAAGAATTCCCCAATCTGATTAAGAAAAGAATTCAGCGGTTGAGAAGCTACCCGTAGCTGTAACGTATCTAAAACCGCACCAATGGTAAACAGCAGAACGATCCAATACACCAAGCTGCCAAGAAATTTCTCAACTTGCAGAGAGTCAGTACCTGTTAATCCAGAAGCAATACGGTTATCGATATTAGTGCGATTAAGCAGCCCTTGGACTATTTTTTTTGCCAAAGAAGCAATCAGCCAACCAACAAGCAGAATTGCAACCGCACCCAGCAAGCGAGGCAATAAGTCTATTACTTGTGCAAAAGCATTCTGAGCAGTATTTTGAACTTCCCTTGCTGCTTGATTTGCTTCTAATGAAGGCGACGATTGTGCCAAAATTGTCCCTATTCTTATTGACAGATCCGCACCCGCTACTTGGGTTATATCTTGCCAAGTTGAAATCATGGTTTTCCAGTTTTAAAGTTTACTGTTATTGCGAAAAACACCTTAGATGTAATGGTGGTTTATTGCCTGAAACAATACCATACCCTGACAACTTCGTTTATGTTTTGCAACTTAATTTACCAGTAAATCTTACAAATAATTTATATCAAGGATATTTTTTACTTTTTTTTATTCTTATTTACTTTTTTTCCCAAAAAACTAATTTAAATAATTCACAACTACTGATAATAATGTATGTTTATATACTTTCAAGCAAAATATCAAGTAATTCGTAGTATTGCTAAAAGGCTTACTAAGAACTGGTTATTTTAAGTTAATCTAATTGCGGAGATGACACGTCTAAATTTGAAATGCCCAACAAAGAAGTTTTTGAGCAATCAATTGAAATTAATGCTACATCCACAGTAGTAGAACAATGTATCACAGAGCGCGTTTTAATGCATCGATGGTTAAATCCCGCTTTATGCTGCGAGCCGGTTGGAGATTGGAGTACGGAAGTCGGTAGTAAAAGTAAGTTTATTATTCAAATACCAGTAATAAAACCTACATTGATTAGTACAGTTGTGGAAAGAGAACCCGGTCTGATAGTGTGGGGTTTTGAGGGTTATTTTAAAGGATGCGACCGTTGGGAATGCCAGCCAACGAATAACGGAACTCATTTAGTGAATCGTTTTCAATTCGAGATTCCTAACCCCATAGTCAGTTGGGGCTTCAAAACCTTCGCCGAGAAATTTACCAAACAAGATATGCAAGCACAATTGCGTCGTTTAAAGCGCGTCGCAGAGAGTATTGAGGTGCCGTGATAGGGAGATAAGGGGATGGGGAGATGGGGAGACAAGGGGACAAGGGGACAAGGGGACAAGGAGAATTTTGACCTTTAACCTTTAACCTTAGTCACTGACTTTTCCCCAATTTCGCCAGCAGGTGCCGAATGGTGGAAGCATCTTGTGCGTCAGGAACTTGTAGTAAATAGGATTTTAAGTCATCTGCGGCTTGGTTGAAGCGTCCGGTTTGATAGGATAATAAACCGCGATCGCGCAATTCTAATGTTGCACTGGGAAATAATAGTAAAATCCTCTCGACACAGAATAAAGCTTTTTCTGATTCGTGTTGCTTTAGATAAATATATTTGAGGTTAGTCAGCATTCTTGCTAAAAATTGCTTTTTAGCGATTGGTGCTAAAAATTCTGGCTGTAGTGTGATGTTTTGCTGATAAATTTGACTTAAGCGTTGCTGGCAGTCTTGGGGAAACATTACTTCGCCATTGTTAAAAGCATCTACATAGATTTCCATTTCCGAAATATCTGGACGAATCAGAAAATGTCCCGGCATTCCTATACCTATCATCGGGAAATCTATACGACGGGCAATTTCTATATAAAGTAATGCTAGAGTAATCGGAATTCCGACTCTACGCTCTATGACATCGTTTAAAAAACTGTTTCGCGGGTCATAATAATCTTGATTGTTACCTGTAAAGTTTAAATCATCATAAAGATATTTATTAATGGATTGAATAATCTTTAAGGGATATTTTTCTACTGGCAAGCGTTTCTTCTAATTCGATTGCCATTGCATCAAGTGCATTCAAATATTCATCTATATCTAATTCGGAATATTCCTCTTGAGCGATGTATAAAGCTGCCTTTGCTAAGTCAATATACTCGTCAGGCTGCTGAATCTCATGATGAAAAAATTGTCGCGCTGACGATAAATTCATAAATTTTAATTCTGCGAAACTTCTAATATTATTGATTTAAATCTATAAAGAAATATACCTTATAGAATTATCAATGCAGGATTTAGCCGTGAAGTGCCTAAATCTATTTTTTAAATGATAAGAAAATTTTTTAATCCACACAAGTAGTACAAATTCTCTGTCTTGAGGATGGTTTGGAGCAATTATTTTCGTGAGACAGTGAGAATACAGATAAAATTCATGAGTATTCGTAGTATATCGTACTGTGAATAGCGAACGTGAAGAAGTAATTAACCATGTTTTGAATTCAAAATTAAAAATACAAAATTACAATATTAATTTGTAATTATTTAATTAAGGATACAAGCCTCTCCTTTGAAGGAGAAAAAGATAAAAGAATTATTATGCCGCTTCAAGCCTCAGAGTTTAGGTAATGGTGGTTTTTAATTTTTAATTGATAATTTTGAATTGTTTTGACCTTGGTTCAAATATTCTAGATGTTTACATTACTTATCTACGCAAATATTTAGGCAGCGAATTGATTGAAACTGTCAGAGGTATGGGCTATAGCTAACGAAGATAATATTATTTGAGAAAAGTTATTTATTTATAATTGAATTATGCGATCTTATCATCTAGAAGTAACTTAAAAAGCTTGACTTTCAGCAGAGATTTATTAAAATTGATTCGGGATGTATGAATATTGGGTGCATAAATGGAATTAAATATTGCTATAGTAGGTGGTTTATAAACCTACGACTATGACTAAATTTTAATCATAAACATTCTTCTTGTGTTTGACTAAGGTTTATGGAGGAGAGTATTTACAGGCTTTCTTTATAATCAAGTTTCAATATATATATTTAAGAGGATGTGCCCTAAAGTAAGTTTTGATATCTGTTCTTTTTACCGCAAGGTATTTGAGAAGGGCAGGGCATAACATCTACCCGAGTTATTCATGACGAATTATTTTGAGATAAAACATCATCCGCTTACGGCATTCTTTCCTTGGTAAGGAGAGGATTTGGATGAGGTAAAGCAATAATTTTAGGGAGCATCCCGTTGTTGCAAAAGTATATCTACAGTCATTCCAATTAATTGATAAGTGTGGAAGCCGAACAACTGCCTGATGTTGTTACGACAAAAATAAGTTTGCACTTTTGGAATGTTCCCGAAATAGACGCTATTCAACGGAATTGATATAATAACGAGCGTTTATCCTTATGGAAGGTTGAACATATTCGCTGTCGATAACGAATTCTAGTAAATATTTAATCCTCGTTCAAAACTTATAAATTTTAAATTTATAGGGCAATATTCCATTCTTTTATAGATCGTAGTGGGAACCGAACATCTCGCTATATATGTCTAGGGAACTGTTCGCCTTCCAATTTATAGAGACAGAAACTTTCGTCTAAATTATATTATTGAGAGATATATCAAGTGGAAAACAGTAAATCTTTTCTTATACCGCATAAATATTTTTTTGCTTTGCTTCTCTTTACTGCTACTTTATGTTTGAGTTTAGTCGCTCCAGCAAATTTAAATTTATTACACGTATTAGGTATAAATAAACCGAAATTAAACATTGTTGATGCTTCCTCAAATAGTCAGCAGCAATTTGTGAAATTTCAAACCGCAATGGAGAAAACTTTAAACGAGCAGTTAAAAAGACAAAGCTTACTTTCTGCTGCTCCATCTAGTTTTAATGGAAAGGTTATTTATGAAATTAAACCTGTTGGAAATAAAAAAGTTATTGCCTTAACTTTTGATGATGGTCCTTGGAAAAAGACTACTCAACAGACATTAGATATATTGAAAAAAAATAATATTAAGGCAACATTTTTTGTCGTTGGTAGCGCTCTACAAAATCATCCTCAACTAGGAAAGCAGATAATAGCTGAAGGGCACGCCATAGCCAATCATACTTGGAATCATTGGTATCATTTCATGAATCCCCGAGCTGCTGCGATGGAAATTGATCGAACAAGCGATTTAATTTATAAAGTGACTGGAGTTAAAACAAACTTATTTCGTCCACCAGGAGGACATTTAAGTAATGGCTTAGTTGCTCATGCTAAAAGAAACAAATATGCGACTTTGATGTGGTCTGCTGATTCTCGCGACTTCCAAAGACCTGCACCTGCGACAATGGTCAATACTGTGTTAAAAAACTCACGTCCGGGTGGCATCATATTACTACATGATGGCGGTGGCGATCGCACTAACACAATAAAAGCTTTGCCTCAGATAATCGCTAAATTAAAGCAGCAAGGTTATAGCTTCGTAACTATCCCCGAACTTTTAGAATTAGAAGAAAAAAAGAAGAAGAATTAGGAAAGAGGGAGTAGAGGGAAGAGTTAAAAGTTAGTAATTTTATTTCTACCCCCTATCCCCTATTCCCTATTCTCTTCACCTCCGAGAACAAAATTGGTAGAGCCATCTTGAGACGGATAAAAATCTTTATACCACCGGACAAATTTTTCAATTCCTTCCTCAATAGTTGTAGTCGGTTTGAATCCTACATCCTGGATTAATTCGTCAACATCTGCATAAGTACGGGGAACATCTCCGGGCTGCATCGGTAAAAAATTCTTTTGGGCTTCTTTACCCATTGCTTGTTCAATTACTTTAATAAAGGTCAATAACTCTACAGGCTTATTATTTCCAATATTATAAATTTTATAGCTAGCATTACTATGTTCTTTATTAATATATGGTTTTGGAGGTTGATGTATAACTCTGACAACACCTTCAATAACATCATCAATATAAGTAAAATCTCGCTGCATTTTACCGTAATTGAATATATTTATCGGCTCCGAATGTTCAATTGCTCTAACAAATTTGAAATAAGCCATATCAGGTCTGCCCCAAGGACCATATACTGTAAAAAAGCGCAATCCAGTAATAGGTAAACCGTACAAATGGCTGTAAGAATGTGCCATTAACTCGTTAGCTTTTTTAGTAGCAGCATACAGTGAAACGGGATTATCTACATTATCGCTGACGGAGAAAGGAATTTTAGCATTCGTACCATAAACCGAACTAGACGAAGCAAAAACAAGATGTTGTGGTTGACTGTGACGACAAGCTTCGAGGATATTTGCAAACCCTACTAAATTAGTATCGACATAAGCGAAAGGATTTTCTAGTGAATAGCGTACCCCTGCTTGAGCAGCAAGATTAACTACACAATTAAAATCTTGCTCTTGAAAAAGTTGTAAAATTTCTTCGCGGTTGTTTAAATCTAAATGTTGAAATTGGAAATTAGTACTTGGTGTTAACTGTGCCAAACGAGCTTTTTTTAAATTAACATCATAATAATCGTTGAGATTATCAATTCCGTATACTTTTTCGCCATCTGCAAGCAATCTTTGTGCTAAATGGTATCCAATAAAACCTGCAACTCCAGTTATTAAAATTTTCATCAAAATTCTCCGATTAAATAATATTGTTGTATAAATGATAAATCTGGGAGTGGGGAGTGGTAAAGAAAATTATTAACCGCTACCACTGACTAATCCTAACTCCTCTATTGAACGCTTGTAATATACCGCAATCGCTGTTGGGTTGAATTTCTATTGCAGCCCCGATTAAAGCGCGAATGGTGCCACCTTGACTTACTGCTAAAATAGTTAGATTTGGATGATAATGAATTATTAACTGAAATCTTGCACCATTCTCAACAAGCCCAAAAAAACTCGGTTTCTTTTTGTGAAAGCATGATTTTTTCGTTGTGCAACGAGCAAGAAACCCGGCTTCTGACATTGCTGCAAGATGTGAATTATTAATAGAATCTGTATAATAATCCAGTTGGATTTTTTAATAATTCGTCAGGAGGGAGAATAGGAAATGTTGCCAGACAATAAACTAGGTTCTTCAGTCGTTAGTATGCTAGATAATAGGTAAGTAATCTTCTGCAAGACTTGCTGTGAAGGGACTCCTCCTTCGGGATTAATATTATTTTCTAATATTCTTCTTTTCCCCGTTCCCTGTTCCCTTTTTTGATATTTAGTAAGCACAGCAAGTAACTAAGAAGCATAAATTAGAGGTATAGCCATAAAAGTATAAAAATATATAATCAGCCTCTAGGAGGAGGGCAAAAATTATAATTAGTCTTTATAAAAATCTTTAATTGAACTCAGCTAAGGTACAAAAAATAATCTTTGAGAAAATAATAATAAACTGTTTAATTTTGCGGAATCTTATCGGGAGGATGTGATGGAGATAGTAAGTGAAATGGCATGGCGCATGCTCTCTTTGGGATATAGCAAAGAGAGCTATTTTCTTTTCTAAGGGAATAATTACTTGTATATAAATTTTATCCGAGCTATACAGATAAGAGTGAAAACCCAGTTTTCGAGTAAAAGCGAATTTTTTAAATCTCACTCAATTGATGATTCAGCAGTACTGCACAATTTGATGATGGCGATCGCCCTCAACTGCATTGATGTCTGCAATTATATGACTGATATAACTTCTTATTAACCAAAGTTCCAAGACTCTACCCTTATCCCCCCTACGGATTGCGCCACTTCCTCGTGCTGCGGGAGACGACCTACGAGAGTGGCTTAGCATCTTCCCCGATCCCACTTCCGAATGTTGCTCAAATTAAGCCTAAAAATCGCCCCGTTCGGTGCTAATCTTGAAGATGACATCGCTTAATTTTAACTTTCTCGACTTTCATCTCAGACTACGCTTACGAGTGAGGTATGAGATAAAAGCCGAATCGAAGTTCATGGTAAAATTCTGGATGGATGTAGGTGTAATCCAAATTAAATGTAGAAATGCAGCCTACAATCAGACCCAGAATATTTTTTGTAAATCAAAAGTCCCGCTTGACGTAGGGCTTTAGGCTTATTTCTCAGTTAATGTCATCATCGATGAGTCACTGAGAAGCCTGCACTTTCCTGACGGATAAGCGTAGGTATGTCACAGTCTCTACAGTTCTAATAGTGAAAATATAGCTTCCGTTACTTAGGCTACTAATGGTTTCCACCGCAGAAAAAACACAAACTGGTTACATTACTCAAATTATTGGTCCCGTTGTAGATGTCAAATTTCCTAACGGAAAAATGCCCGCAATCTACAACGCTTTAAATGTTAAAGGCACCAACGAAGCAGGACAAGAAATGTCCGTTACCTGCGAAGTACAGCAGCTGCTGGGCGACAACCAGGTGCGGGCTGTTTCCATGACTTCCACCGATGGTTTGGTGCGAGGAATGGAAGCTAGCGACACTGGCGCTCCTATCAGCGTACCTGTAGGAAAAGCTACCTTGGGTAGAATTTTCAACGTCCTCGGCGAAACCGTAGACAACCAAGGCCCCGTTAATACCGATGAACGCTCTCCGATTCACCGCGCAGCTCCCAAATTAACAGACTTAGAAACCAAGCCTTCCGTTTTTGAAACCGGAATTAAGGTTGTGGACTTGCTAACTCCCTACAGACGTGGCGGTAAAATTGGTCTGTTCGGCGGTGCCGGAGTGGGCAAAACCGTTATTATGATGGAATTGATCAACAACATCGCAACCCAACACGGTGGTGTATCGGTATTTGGTGGAGTAGGGGAACGTACCCGCGAAGGTAATGACCTCTACAACGAAATGATCGAATCCAAAGTTATCAACCCCGATAACTTAAACGACTCAAAAATTGCCTTAGTATACGGTCAGATGAACGAACCACCCGGTGCAAGAATGCGGGTTGGTTTGTCAGCTTTGACAATGGCAGAATATTTCCGCGATGTTAACAAGCAAGACGTACTGCTGTTTATTGACAACATCTTCCGCTTTGTACAAGCAGGTTCCGAAGTGTCGGCGCTGTTAGGAAGAATGCCTTCTGCTGTGGGATATCAGCCTACATTAGGTACTGACGTTGGTGCGTTGCAAGAGCGAATCACCTCCACAAACGAAGGTTCTATTACCTCGATTCAAGCAGTATACGTACCTGCGGATGACTTAACAGATCCCGCACCAGCAACTACTTTTGCTCACTTGGATGGTACTACAGTATTATCTCGTGGTTTGGCAGCAAAAGGTATTTACCCAGCTGTAGATCCATTAGGTTCTACTTCAACAATGTTGCAGCCCAACATCGTTGGTGAAGACCACTATCAAACAGCTCGTGCGGTACAATCCACACTACAACGCTACAAAGAACTTCAGGACATCATCGCCATTCTTGGTTTAGATGAATTATCCGAAGATGACCGCCTTATCGTTGCTCGCGCTCGTAAAGTAGAGCGTTTCTTATCACAACCATTCTTCGTTGCAGAAGTATTCACCGGCGCACCTGGTAAATATGTGAAGCTTGACGACACCATCAAAGGTTTCAAATCGATACTTTCTGGTGAATTTGATGAATTACCAGAGCAAGCTTTCTACATGGTTGGCAGCATCGATGAAGCCAAAGCCAAAGCAGAAAAAATGAAATCGAAGTAAAGATTAGTTGTTAGTTGTTAGTGGATAGTGGTTAGTGGGAGCCGAACAGCTCCCTATTAGCAAGCGACCAAGATGGTACTAATTAACTACCAAGATGGTAGTAGCAAGCGATCAAGATGGTACTAATTAACTACCAAGATGGTAGTAGCAAGCGACCAAGATGGTCGCACTACTAACTATTAACTATATGTTTGTTACTTAAAATGACTACAACTAACAACTAACAACTAACAACTATCTACTAACAACTAGCAATTATGACATTAACCGTTCGTGTAATCTCCCCAGATAAAACAGTCTGGGATTCAACGGCTGAAGAAGTCGTTTTACCAAGCACTACCGGACAACTTGGTATACTTACCGGACACGCACCAATCTTAAGCGCATTAGATACAGGTGTAATGCGAGTGCGTGCCGATAGCAATCAAAATTGGGTAGCGATCGCCCTTTCTGGTGGCTTTGCAGAAGTCGAAGATGATGAAGTCACAATTTTGGTTAATGGTGCCGAGCAGGGTGATTCAATTAACCTTGAAGAAGCCCGTACTGCTTTCAACGAAGCTCAAACTCGTTTGAATCAGGTAGCGCAAGGGGACAGACAAGCCCAAATAAAAGCAACCCAAACCTACAAACGCACCCGCGCTCGCTTTCAAGCCGCTGGTGGTATGGTTTAAATATCTGCCTACTTGGAATTTAAATTAAAAACTCCTCCTTAGTGTTTATAAGGAGGAGTTTTAGTTTTTAGTGGATGGGGACAAGGAGAGGAATAACTTACTTGCTACTTGCTACTTGCTACTTGCTACTTGCTACTTTCTACTTGCTACTTGCTACTCCCCACTCTCTTCTACTTAAACTCATACTGCAATTTAGGCATCAGTCGCTGTAAATTCTTCAACAATCTTGTTTGCCAAGTCTTAGTACTAGAACCGATAATGTTTATCTGAACCGTCTTTTTCTTACGCGCAGTGATAATAAATTTTGATAGCATATCGATTCCAGAACTATTGATAAGTTCCAGGTTTTGTAAATCAAGAGTTATTAAATTTTTGTTTCTTTCTAGTACTTTATCGAATAAATCAAAAACAACTGTATACTCTTGCAATCCCCGAAGCCTGACTCTACCAGTGAAGTTAACAGCCTTACTATTGTTATCATAAACAATATTAAAATGTTCGCCTTTAACTTCTAACGGCTCAATATTGGTTTCAGCTTCAGTCTCAGTTTCAGTTTCTTGGTTTAGCTGTTCGGTTTGTTGTAACATTAGACGCACTAAAGTAGTAACACTCATCACCAACGAACTTTGATCCACAGTTTGGAACTTCCAGCCTAATTTGGCTGAATAGTCATTGATTATGCTTAAAAAACCTAATCCAGAACTAGTGTTATCCTCTAATTCTAATTCCGCATTTTTTTCTAACTGCCGAATATAAAGCTCATCTGGATCTGAATTATCTAATTCATTAATAAATTCTTTTAACCTTTCTGCATTTGCGGGAATAATCGTATTTTCCAGGAAAAATCTGATTTCGTTAGATACCAGTTCTATATGAAAAGTGATAGGATATTCAGTCTGCTCGTTGCAATACTTCATCCCGTTTTCTAGTAATTCATTCGCGATGTAGCTAGCCGAACTTTTTATGTCAGCTAAATACTCGTCATTTTCAGATTCATTATCATCAACGTTTAATAAAGTTGCCAGGTACTCAGCAATATAGTCAGCAGATAAACCATTATTGCGCCAACGTTCGCTAATTGATACCGAAGAAGGAGAGAATCCTAAAGTTAAATTTTCCTTTTTATGTGTTGATTCAACGAAGTCACCAAATACTTGCACCACTGCTATATTTCCCTCCCTAATAAATTGTGGCTCTAACTATATTTTTCGATCGGCTTTAGTATAGATTTCGGCAAGTTGATAGCTTGTAACTACTAACTGCTAAACACCAATCGTTTCTAATTTCTCAGACGACTCCAAACTATTAAAAGGAGAACCCGTATCCTTCTGCTTCAACACCAACAGCGTGATATCATCAAACACCTCTTGTAAACCAATATGCGATCGCACATCTTCAATTACGGCATCTTTAATTTCCGTAGCACTCAAGTGACGGTTTTGTTTGATAATTTCGCAAAGCTTTTCGATTCCGTAGAGGTTTTTATTCATGTCTTCAGCTTCGGTAATTCCGTCGGTGAATAGTACCGCAACATCACCAGCACCTAACTGTATCTTTTGCTCACCAACAAAATCGGCAATTTCATCATCTAAACCGATAGGGAAACCTAGATCGGTAGTATCCAGAAGTTCAAGTTCCCCATTACTACGTATTACAATGACTTCCTCATGTTGCCCACTTAATTTGAGTTCCCCATCGCTATAGTCAATGAGAGACAGAGTAAGATTCTTACCGGAATCCATCCGCTGAATATTTTTGTAAATGGTGCGGTTTAAAATGTCCATAAACCTTATCGGGTTGGTTTCCTCAACTTCTTGCAGAGTGCGGACAGCAGTTTGCACCATCAACATCAGCATTCCACTTTCCAAACCATGTCCGGTTACGTCACCAATACCAATTTTTATTTTTCCATCAAGATTGAGAACATCATAATAATCCCCACCAACTTCATCAGCAGGTTCCATATATCCAGCAATATCTAGTCCTTCAACTGACTCCAATTCCGAAGACTTGGGTAGAATCATTCGCTGTAAACGTTTGGTAATATCTAATTCCGACTTTAGGCGAATATTGTCAGCTTGCAAGCGTTCGTTAAGCTGAAGAATTTCTGCATTCGCTGTTTCCAGTTCCTGGTCGGATATTTGCAAGCGCTTAAAGCTACGAGATAAGAGGACAAAAAAGTTTGCTAACGCTAAAGCCATCCCCGCAATCTGAATCAGCTGCAAATATCCAGTTTTTGTTTGAGCTATTTTTTCTTGTTCAATAGTTAAATCATTCATTAAGTCCAGAAGCTTTAGATTATTCTCCCTCCCATATGCAACAGCAGCTTCCAAATCTTTGAATTGAATTAATCTGTCTGCGTTAAAAACGGGCTGAAGCTTTTCTTTGTAGGGATTCCAAATTTCCAGAGCTTCTCGGATAATTTGTCTTCCCTTCTCAGTCTCTACTGCCTTTAAATATACAGATTCCCCGTCAGCGCCCTTAACGCTTTTTCCTGTTTGAAACGCCTTTAGAACATCGTCAAACAACTGATAAGACTGACTTAATCTTTCTCGGGAATCTTGAATAGAATCACCAGCTTCTTGTTGATTTTGAACTTCTAATAGCGATTTTGTCATTTTTTGAGAAAGCGTCCTTTGCCTTCCCGCCAAATTGATACTAACTGTATCTTTTTTCAGCAAAGTTGAAAAAATAAAGGTAGGAATTAAAACTCCTAAGTTAAAACATAAGAACAATCCTGCGGAAATCAAAATTGGTCGATATTTATTATCGCTGAATATAGCTCTCCACAAAAGTTTATTACTTGCGTCTTTCATATTTTATATATGCTTATATTGAATGGAAAAAATTGAAATTAGCAGATCGAATGTCGAAATTTAATTTTACGAACTAAAGAATATTGCCATACAAAATAATTAATGAGCTTTAAATCATTTGTTTATTTTCAGAAAGACTTCTGCCATTTTCCTAACTCATCGTTTCTAGCAAATATTTGTTCTAAAACTTGAGATTGAAAATAACTATTATCCAATCTTGTTGTTGCTGCTGCTAACTCTTTTACTTGCTCGATATAGAGTAATAATTCCTGAATTTTATTAAAATACAGATTGTTCAATTCGCTCTTATTGGTTGGCAATTGACTCTATTCTTATTTCTAAATCGGCTTTTTATTATTTAACTTCCAGTAGCTATGTTTCAAGACTTTTTATTTGTGCCAAAAGCCCCGCATTAGATTAAAATTTCTGGGGATATCACTTTTTTAAAAATAATTATTGTAAATCTAAAGCTAACCCCGGCATTAATCGCTGTAAATTTTTTAATGATTTACCTTGCCAAGGAATACTATTAGAACCAAGAATTTTCATCTGGACTGACTTTTTCTTTCGCATCCCAATCACAAATTTGGATAGCATACTAATTCCCGAACTATTGAGAAATTCTAAACGCTGTAGATCGAGAACCATACTAGGTGGTTCAGTAGAAGCTACGTCATTCAATATTTTCAAAATAGGTGCATAATCTTGCATTCCAGTCAATCTTAGTGCGCCATCAAAATTAATAGCACCACTATTTTTGTCATACCAAACGTTATAGTTTTCACCCTTAATTTGCATTCCAATAAAGCTCCTTGTATCCAACCTGTTTGTAGATGAAATATTTGTGTATAAATACCTTAAACAGCCAACTCAACCATAGTTGTTACTGTCATAACTGGAGAATCTTTCTCGACAATATCAAATTTCCACCCTAGCTTGGCAGAATAATCGTTAACTATTGTCAAAAAACCCAAACCAGAACTAGAAGTATTTTCATCTTCTGCATTTTCTTCTAATTTACGAATGAAAAGCTCATCTGGGTCAGAATTTAGTAATTCCTTAATAAAGTTCTGAAAATTTTCTGCTTGTGAAGCAAGAATACTATTATCCACAAATAGTCGAATCTTATTATTTTCTATCTGGGTATGTAATGTAATTGGATATAAAGCAGTTGTGTCAGCATATTTCATTGAATTTTCTAACAATTCATTAGCAATATAGCTCACAGCACTTTTCATTTCAGCTAACTTATCTATGCTGTCAGGTTCCGAAGGTTTAATTGGAAAAAATGTAGCTAAATAATTAGCAATATAATCCGCTGATAAACCATTATTACGCCAGCGCTTTTTTATTGGAATAGCGGATGGCGAAAAGCCTACAGTTAGATGTTCATCTTGTTGCGGTCTTTCCACATAATCACCAAAAACCTGAGCTTTTTCTAGATTATCTTTGGTGAATAAATTTTCTAGAAAGTTTCCAAATATCTGAATCACGGTTATCTTATCCCCAGTGACCTGTTCGTGTATAAAAAATTTATGCTCGTTCGTATTTTAATCTGATGCTTTAACAAATTAACTGGTTATATTCCATTAGGGTTTTTATCCAGCAACGTCTGTTTGATTGATACTCTGCTAAATATTGCAACTTACAATCATATCCCCTGCTAGTATCTATTAACTATATTGCAACCATATTATACTTTCGGCTTCAGTCAATACACTGAATAGCTATGTTTTATTACACGCAATCTAATTTAACGAATCGACTTAGGCATATTAACTAATACTACTGATTTCAGATTAGCTACCTAAATATATTTACGTATTTCTATGTAATAAATTAGCTTAATTAGTTTACTTAATCTACTAATTACGCAAAAGCTAAAGAACCCGGTTTTTTGAAAAAACCGGGTTCCTAAATTCTCAAGTTGGCGCAGTCCGAAAGTGGGATGTATGTGAGAATGCTATTTCAAAGCAAAAATTCTGCACAGTAATTAGCAACAGAAATCAAGTGGGACGCAATCTTAATTACTACCTGTAAAGATGACTTCAGGAAATTTGCCTTGAGCCTCTGTCATTGGTCGTTTTCTACCTTCTTCTTGCCAATAATTAATAACTTCCGTAGCCTTATTAAGCAACTCAACCCGCTCCACTTCAGCAATCCAGTGTTTCGACTCTAACTCATTTTTTAACTCTTCCCACGCATCAGTACGGGGCCAGAAAAAGTATTTAGTCAAAGGGCTAAAACCCTTGCCTACGACCTGATCGACAGCCAAAGCCACGTTATCATCCAACCATAGAATCTTCAAAATAAACTTGGATAATAGCTCTTGAGTTTGATTTTGCTCTTCCATATATTTCAGCAACCATTAATAACGACAGCAATCGACTATTTTAACTTAATACCTTACCATCTGAGCAATTAGGATGGGGAGATTGGGAGATGAGCGAGTAGCGAGTAAAGAGTAAAAGTATGCTTTCGGGTGAGATGAACATGGTTTCTCAAGAGTTCTGAAGAGGTATCTAATATGCTTTTAACAGAACGATATTTTTTTCTACTTGCTACTTGCTACTCACTACTCACTGATAACTCCCTACTGGTAACTGGTCACTGATTACTGTTAACTGTTAACTGTTAACTGTTAACTGAAAACCGTGACTCAAGAAAATTCAATTCCTGCCATTGTTGTTTTTGATATTGATGGTGTAGTGCGCGATGTGTCGGGTTCCTATCGACGAGCGCTAGCAGATACTGTAGAGGAATTTACAGCACAAGCATATCGTCCTACAGCAGACGATATTGATGCTCTTAAGTCCGAAGGTGTGTGGAATAATGATTGGGAAGGTTCTCAAGAATTAATTTATCGTTACTTTGAAACTCAAAAACAATCCCGCCAACAATTAAATCTTGATTACAATTCGATTGTCGCCTTTTTCCAATCGCGTTACCGAGGTACCGATCCTAATAATTTGACTGGATATATTTGCGATGAACCATTATTGTTGCAACCGAGCTACTTAAATCAACTTACTGAAGCTGGAATTCTTTGGGGATTTTTTAGCGGTGCAACTCGCGCTTCAGCTACCTATGTTTTGCAACAACGTCTCAATTTACAATCTCCCGTATTAATTGCAATGGAAGATGCACCGGGAAAACCAGATCCTACGGGACTATTTTCTACACTTGAGTTACTTGAAAATGGTGTTGATAATATTAATAATTCACCACCAGTAATTTACGTAGGAGATACAGTTGCTGATATGTACACCGTAGAGAAAGCGCAAAATAATCAACCAAATCGTACTTGGATTGGTGTAGGAGTATTACCACCTCACGTACAGCAAACAGCGCAAAAATGCGATGCATACAAGCAGTCACTTAAAAAAGCCGGAGCAACGATAGTTTTAAGTAACGTGCAAGAATTAACTCCGAGAAAGATTGAGCAATTACTTCAGAGTTAGGAGTTGAAAAGAACTTCAGCTTCGGTATCGGAGGAAGAGAATATTGCTTCCCCTGCTCTCTTTCGCCCTTTCCCTTCATCCCCCATCCCCATCTACCCATGTTAAAAAGAGAACTTGCTGCTCACGAGCAAGCAATGGAAATTTTAAATAATCTTGCGGCTTCGTTTCATATTGTGACAATTAGCCGCATTAAAGGAATTTTGAACGAAGAATTATTAAGAAAAGCGCTCGATATTACCCAAAGTCGTCATCCTTTACTTAATTCAGCAATTGTTGCAAAGTCAAATAGTTTTTGGTTTGAAGAAGGAGCAGATAAAATTCCATTATTAGTTGTGAAAAAGCAGCAAATACAGCAGTGGCAAGAAGTTGTTATCGAAGAATTAAATCAAAAAATTAATAGTGATAAAAATCTGCTGCGAGTAACACTTGTTAACTTTAAAGAAGAAGAAAATATTTGTTATCTCATCACAACCATACACCATGCAATCGCAGACGCTTCATCATGTATCCAATTGCACTCAGAAATATTAACTAATTGTCAAACAATTACAGAAGGGAAAGCGGGAAGCAATGTTACTCAGTTACCTCAATTACCTTCTATTGACAAATTAATACCAGAATACCTTCAGGGTTTTACTGGAAAAATAGGTAATATTCTTTATCTATTGAACTTGAAACTACAGTTATTGCGTTATCAACCTATAACTGTAGGTTTTGAAAAAAGCATACAAATACAATCTCGTAGCTGCGGTATGGTGCATAGAAAGCTCAATTCAGAATTAACTGCACGCTTAGTAGATGTTTGTCGGCAAGAAAAAACGACAGTACAAGCTGCTTTGGGTGCTGCAATGTTGTTTGCAGTTGCCAAAAAAACTAATCTTTCTCAAAGAAAAAATACTTGTTTAAGCTTTCGCTCATCTATCAATTTACGTCCGCGTTTGCAACCACAAATAAATAAAGAGCATCTAGGTTCAATTGTTTCTAGTCTATTTTCTTTTCATAATTTAAAAGAAAATAATAATTTCTGGGATTTAGCACAAGATATTAAACAAAAACTTGAAAAAGGTTTAGCAACTAGCGATGCATTCAGATTCCTTTTAGTATCTAAAAAGCTTTTAACATCTTTTTTAAATAATCCTTCTCAATCACCGGGTAGCGCTTATTTAACTAATATTGGTCGCATTACAATTCCACACGATTACGGTCAATTTCAATTAGAAGAAATTAGCTTTGTTCCAGGGCAAGCAGCATTTGGAGGTATTTTTACTGCTGCTGTTTCTACTTTTCGAGGAAGTATGTTATTGAATTTTATGTTTTCTCAACCTTCAATTAGTACCGAAACGGTAGAAACTTTGGCTTCGGATATGATTTGTATGATTTCTGATATTTGTAATCCAAAAAAATAAACTCCCCATTCCCTTGCAGAGAAGGGGGCTGGGGGGTTAGGTTTCCGAGATGTTGATATTAATAAACAAAGTTTAGCTATTACTTTTCCAAATATTACGCCAACCTAACGTATATAGCAAACTTTTCAAAACACCGTAAATTCCTTGAATTTGATATCCTAAAAATGCTCGAATAATCCATGTTTTCAAGGAATTCTTAGGATAATAAATCAAGATGAACTTAAGCATTCCCCATATCCCTTGAGTAATGCGAGTAGTATAAACAGCGTCGCCATAACTTTTGAAAGACTTGGGTTGTACTGGATCTCCTATGTGTAAAAGCGGTACGCTGTTCCAAGGATCGAATTCTGCAAATTTTTGAGAAAAATTCCAAGTTGGACGAACAAACTTTGTAGCCTGCTCGTTTAACATACAGGCGGTGAAACTAAATATGCTATTGCTGATACCTGCTATATCGCAGTTGCTGAATAAGAAAAAGTCGATGTAAAACCCAATCCCTGAGTCTTTCATCCTTTCGGGTAGCTCGATATTCAAATCTTTATAGGTGATAGGCGAAAATTTTTGAAAATCATCAATTACACTATCCAAATCATCGCTACACAGAAAAAGAACCGGATTTTCTAATTCATCCCAGATACTTTCAAGCCATTCGCACCACCATTTTGAAGGAACCACAAGAGTAAACCCAGCCATTGGCACTGAAAAAAAATCACCCCGCCTAATATGAACTCCAACTATTGTTTTACCTTGGGAACGAAGAACTTCTAATCCATCTAATAACGCTGACTTTAAATCGTTAACAGGTTGAAACCAGGAGCGAATTTCTTCTTTATATGGTTGTAAATAATGAGTGTGAACCTGAAAAAAACCCCATAAATCAACATTCGTCAAATTATTTTCAATTATTTCTTCTCCTGGAATCCGAAAACTGTTTTGATGTGATAGTTTCTCTATGTAAGGAATGAATTCGGGAATATAGTCAAAAAGATTGGGACCATAATACGATTTTTCAACAGCTAAAGGTAAACGCTTAGAAATTGGTGCATCCTCAAGTCCGAATAAAGTTTGCCCTATCCAAGGAGAGCATTCCATTTTAGAATTAGTTTTTTTAGCACAGACTTTTAGAAAAGCATATTGTAATAGCTGGTTTCCAAATCTTCCTAAATCACCTAAAGACGACATAGTAATAACAGGTTCGTTAGAAACTATAGCGTCATTGGTCGATGATTTTATAATTTTATCAGCATCTTTTTTAAAAGTTTTAAAGACACTAAATCCTCTATCCGTCTCGCTTTTACGAGCATATTTATCTTTTGCCATTAAGCCCCGAATTATTGAAATAAATACTGTTTACTAATCAGAATTTATTCTTAATTGCAGGGTCTTAATGTTAGTTCATAACACGAAAAAAAATCTTATGTTGCTATCTTTGAACTATCACTGGTTTCCTTGTAGTTACAGCTTTTTCAATAATATCCGCAGCACGTTTTACACCTCCAGCATTACGAATTGCTGTTTGTAATTTCAAAGCATTTTGTTTGTAAGAATCTTCTGTTAATACCCGCTTAATACTTTCTCGCAAACTAGAAACATTCAATTTTTTCAAGGTAATAGCTTCTCCCGCACCACTCCAAGCTGTACGTGCTGCAACTCCAGGCTGGTCATTAGTAACGGGTATGGCTACCATTGGAACTCCATACTTCAAACATTCCATCGTTGTATTCATTCCAGCATGAGTAATCATCAAAGTAGCTTTTTCGAGTAGTTCTAATTGAGGTGCATACTCAACAACTAAAGGATTTCCTGGCAAATTTGGTAATGATTCTGGTTTTGCGGAACCCCCTAAAGAAATTACCAACTGAACATCTAATCCCTCACAAGCTGAGGCTATTTTGTAAAAAACTGGAATTAAACGATTTTGTAAGGTTCCCATCGAAGCGTAAATCAATGGTTTTTCTGTTAACTTTTCATAAGGAAAAGGAACGGGTGCCCGACTAGCTGAAGAATGGTAGGTTCCGGTGAAATGAAACCACTTAGGTAATTGCTTTCTAGGAAATTCAAATTCAGCAGGTGCTTGACTTATTTGAGCTAATTGTGAGTAGGCTTCATTAGGGTGAGAATGTAAAGGTAAGTTCCACTTTTTACGATACTCGTCAATTACGTCTCGAATTGGTTTGGCAACTTGATTAACTAAGGTATAACCCATTTGGTTACGTAAACGTGCCCAAAAATTTGGGCTATACTCCCACAAAGTATTAAAAGGAGGAATGCTAGGTTCTCGGTTCAGTACCACTGCACTACAAACCGTAACGAAAGGAATATCGATAATATCTGCAACAGTCCCTCCCTCAATCGAACCTTGGTTTACCAACAAAGCTTCTACACCTGTTTCTTTGAGTAACTCAGGAGCATCACGAAGTTTTACAGCTGCCATATTTTTAAGTAATTCAACTGTATACCTTAATGCAGCTAGTCCGCGCATATCCCCCAACTTGGCAAATGATTTTGCTGTCGAACCAGATGGAAAATCTTTCTCTCCTACCGCTAAGAATTCTATCCCTGCTGCTTCCACCTTGGATTGAGTATCTATTTCTCCGCAAAAAGTCACACGATGACCGCGCTGCTGAAGTTCCTGTCCCAACGGAAGCATAGTATTTAGTGGACCAGTTGAGCCAGGACAAAGAATACCATAATGAGTCATGATAAATGCTTTTTACTCCAACTATTTTGTTATATTCCTAATATTTATTTAGGTGCATTCCTAACTAACTTATGCACAAATTACTAACAGAAAATAAATTAGTGGAGTTTTCAATGTATCAATCCAATTTTAAGTATAAAAATATTAAAAGCACATGATGCAAAAGAGCAACAAGTGCATTTATTTAAACATTATCAATAAGTAAAATCACTGCAATTTCAAAAACTTATCTAAAGCAGCGACCATACTATCGGGCCAGCGTCGCACGTTTTTCACCCAATCAATATCTTTATAACGACGATCTAATCCATAAGCTGCTACCCAATTGCTCTCGGCTTCACCTTTTTCTCCTTTTGCCCAAAGTGCTGCGGTAAGGGATGCGCGTACATCGGGAAACTGAGGATATTTACGGATAATATTTTTCATCTCTCGTATAGCTTCATCTTTTTGACCAGTCTCATAAAGCGCGAGAGCATAATTAGCACGAGCAAAAGCGAAATTTGGAGCTTTTTCCGCCGATTTTTGATAGTCTGCTATAGCTTCATACCATTGTCCCAAACCAGCTTTGGCATTTCCCCGATTATTGTACGCCATTGCATCCGACGGATCTAATTTTAGAATATAGTCATAATCAGCGATCGCCTCATCCCATCTTCCCAAACCTTCTAAAGCAGCTCCTCTATTTAAATAAGGATCTGTCACATTAGGAGCAATTTCTATAGATTTGTTAAAATCTGTTAGCGCTTCTTCTAACTTGTTTTGACTAATTCTAGAATTCCCTCGATTACTCCAAACTGCGGGATTGTCAGGGAATTTCTCAATGATTTTTGTCCAATACTCTTCAGCTTCAGCAAAATCACCTTTATTAGTAGCAGCGAAAGCTTTATTCCCTAACTCATCTAGCTGTTTTAATTCTTCTTTTGTTGGTTCAGAAGTTTGAGTGGTTAGAGCGAAAACAGGCTCAACCCAGCTAAATAATAAAAGTAAACTTAGTAATATTCCGATTAGTTTCATCATAATCAATGAAATTGATAGTAGTTAGTAGATAGTAATTAGTCGATAGTAGTTTAGAAATTGAACAATCAACTACTAACAACCAACCACTAACAACTAACTATTTTGACGTTAGGAGAGCAAAGACAACTGTTCGTTTGGTGGTTTAAAACCCAGATGCTTGTAAGCCGCAGGTGTTGCTACCCTACCACGAGGAGTCCTTTGTAAATAACCAATTTGCATCAAATATGGTTCGTATACTTCTTCAATTGTTTGGGTATCCTCACCCGTAGCGGCGGCAATCGTGTCTAATCCTACCGGGGCCCTCCACTAAACTGTTCTACTATCACGCTTAACATTGTTCTGTCAGTCCAATCTAAGCCGCAGGGATCTACCTGGAACAGTTGTAGCGCCTCTCCTGCGACATTTTCATTTATTTTACCGGATGATTTAACCTCGGCATAATCGCGAACTCGCTTGAGCAATCTATTGGCAATACGCGGCGTTCCTCTGGCTCTACGTGCAACTTCTAATGCCCCATCTTTAGTTACTTCGGTTTTGAGTACTTGAGCAGTTCGTAAGACAATTTGACTGAGTTCTTCTACTTCATAAAATCTCAGTTTTTGAATTAAACCAAAGCGATCGCGCAAGGGAGAACTCAGCGCTCCGACACGGGTTGTTGCTCCAACTAAAGTAAACTTTGCTAAAGGTATACTGCGGGTACGAGCGCTAGAACCTTTGCCTACAGTAATATCTAAACGATAATCCTCCATCGCCGGATATAATATTTCTTCAGTCATCCGAGAGAGGCGATGAATTTCATCAATAAAGATAATATCTCCAGGTTTAAGATTAATGAGCAGTCCCATAATATCTCTAGGACGTTCCAAAGCGGGAGCGCTGGTAATTTTGTAGTTTACTCCCATTTCAGATGCTAAAATCATTGCCATTGTAGTTTTACCCAGCCCCGGAGGACCATAAAGCAGCAGGTGATCTAATACTTCACCTCTGGATTTAGCTGCTTTGATTGCAATGTCAAGTACATCTTTTAAATCTTTTTGCCCAATATAATCGGCAAATTGCTGTGGACGAATAGCAACTTCACTATTATCAATATCATCTGTAGCTGCTTGGGGTTGCAAAAGTTTTTCGTCACTTGGTTTTTTCGCAGCTTTTTTCAGATGACTCTTTTCCTTGTCTGGTTCTTGAGGCTGGGGCTGTTTTTTAGAGGAGATAATCGCCATAGTCCGCTCATAGATAGTGTTTTACTTGTTCTAAAAGTGAGAGCAATGCTTGTTTTCATCACCGTAAAAAATGCGAGAAAACACTGATGCCAAAATTTTTTTTGTCGAGTAAGCTTCGTCAGCTTTAAAATTTATATTTCAGGTAAATACGATGGGAGTGCTTTCATAAAATCATGCTAGCTAAGAGAATCTTACCGTGCTTAGATGTCAAGGCGGGACGTGTTGTAAAAGGAGTTAATTTTGTAGACCTTAAAGATGCTGGCGATCCAGTAGAGTTAGCAAAGGTTTACGACGAAGCTGGTGCAGATGAGATAGTGTTTCTGGATATTACAGCTACTCATGAAGATCGAGGCACCATTATCGACGTAGTTCACCGAACCGCAGAACAGGTATTTATTCCACTCACCGTAGGTGGAGGAATCCAAACCTTAGAAAATGTTAAAGAACTGTTACGAGCTGGCGCAGATAAGGTTAGTATTAATTCAACAGCGGTACGAAATCCAGACTTTATTAATCGGGCCAGCGATCGCTTTGGTAATCAATGTATTGTTGTAGCTATTGATGCTAAACGAAGGTCAGATACAGAGAACTTTGGTTGGGATGTCTATATTCGTGGTGGACGGGAGAATACTGGTTTAGATGCCCTAAAATGGGCCAAAGAGCTTGAAGAAAGAGGCGCAGGAGAACTATTAGTAACAAGCATGGATGCTGATGGAACTCAAGCCGGTTATGACATTGAATTAACAAAGTCAATCGCAGACTCTGTAGGAATTCCAGTAATCGCTTCCGGCGGCGCTGGAAATTGCGAACATATATACTCAGCCGTTACCGAAGGTCAAGCGGAAGCGGCACTATTAGCATCGCTTTTGCACTACGGACAGCTTAGTGTAGCGCAAATCAAGAACTACTTAAATGAGCGAAAAATTCCAGTGCGAAATTAGCTTTAGAAAGAAAAAATGAAGCGATTATCAATATCTAAATTAGCTCAACACGGTTCTTAGAAAGGATGTTAATATAAATTAACAATAATTAATATAAATTAAGAAATATGTTGATTCCAATTTTAGTATTTGATGTAGCTTTAGTAGCTTGGTCTTTACACCTAATGGAAAGGGCTGTTGAAGACAAAGAATTTTCATTGATGTTGGCTGGTATGTTGGTTGCCCTAGCAGCCGCCGCGATGATGGTAGTTTACTTCCTGATGGGGCACTGTATGAGCTACTTACTACAAGCTTCATCATAATTTTTTAATTGCTAAATAATTAGTGTTATTGTTATTTTTCTTAAAACTTGTATATTGACAAATAGTAGAGAATTAAGGCATCATTAAAGATGCATTTTGCGGGGTTATAGCTCAGTTGGTAGAGCGCCTCAATGGCATTGAGGAAGTCAGCGGTTCGAATCCGCTTAGCTCCATATTTTGAGTAAGTTATAGATTAAAACCTGGTGTGACTTTACCCATAACTTTGCCGCAACGGCAAGCTTATGCTTCCAATAAAATGTGGCAAACTTATGGTTCCATTTTTTCGTTATAATTTTTAACATATGTTCTGTGCTTCATCTTGTCTTACGAAGTAACACATTAATTATGGTTAGCTTAGTGATTTTTTACTTATAAATACTTGACTTTTTCAAATCTTGTGAAATGAACCGTATTACATAGTGAAGTACATAATGTGGGTTTTAAGCTTCATAACCCAAGTTCGCGATTTGCTTCTTTAAGAGCTAATCTAACCTTCTTGTATCGGAAGTAACCTGGCTTGGAAACTAGTTTTGAAACAGCAGATTCAGAGGGATATTTACCTTGATTATGTAGCTTTAAAGCAACTAGCCGCACTTCCTGGCAGCACTCCTCTAATGTTTTTTTATGGTAATCTTTCTGATAGCTGATATACCTGGCAGAAATAGCGCGACATAAATCTGGAAAATATTTGTAAATCGTTCTTCTATCAATTCCTAACCGTCTAGCTACTTCTTCCATCGATAAAACAGGAGACTCATCATTTGTGAGTAAAGCTTCTAAGTCGGATTTAACTTTCTCAGAATTAAATGGCTTACTCTTTTTTCTTGATTTGCTTTTAACTTCAGTTGTTAATAATTTCTTTGAGATGCATAAATTATTAGGTTCTTCTGTCAAAAAGCTGAGAATTGATACTCCAAGAAAGTAACAAATATTTGTTAGTGCTTTAAGAGAAGGTGAATTTTTACCTTTACACCAGAGCCAAACAGTATTTCTGGGAATATTAATTTGACGAGCAAATTCAGCTATATTTCCTTCTGCAATTTGCTCAACCCATTTAGATAGATTGAGAGCGATTGTATTAGAAGATAAAGAATCATTCAAATATGGAGTAGCAGCAATCAATTCTCCAATAGTTTTAGCAATCCATATTTTCTGTTCTAGCTCATTTTTTTTCAAAGTGTTCCTGTTGGCTGATTCTTGGGATAGAGTCTGCCCTAACCACTTTCCACATTTTGAACAATATCCTGGTTGCGATCGCCAAGCCAGCGTAGTGTTTTTTTGATGACAATTACGACACTCAAAAATTAATTGATAGTTGTGATATGGGCATATTTCCACTACATCTAGCGACCAAAGTAAAGGCTCATAAATTAATTGTTTTTTCTCGTACCATTCTTGGTAACAAATTGGACACCAAGCCCTAACAGGGCGCAGTAAATTTCTAGAAGGGAATAATTTACACCAAGTTAGTAAAGTGAGAAAGCATAAATTGTCACGTAGTGTTAATTTCTGTAGAGCTTGAACTAAGTCCTGTGCCATGACACCGCTACCGTTTAGCGCAGTAGTGTATTTATAGATTTTGTGTAAATTAGCACTTCCATACTTTTTGTTAACAAGTGCTGCGAGTTCCTTTTCCATTAAAACCCCTGGATTAACACAATGAGCCTCAGCTAATCGAGATATGTAACCAGTTAAGCTTTCCACTAATGGAGTGCCAATACCAACAGGCTCTAATTGATATAACCGACTACGAGATGGAATAGCAAGCTTCTTTAAATCCCAAGTTTCGTATGTTTCTAATGCACTAGCTAACATCTTCCTGTACTCCGATAGGATCTCTTTTAGGTTTGCGTTTGCCAACCTTTTTTGAAGGACGGGTAGTTTTTGGAGTTTCTTCTGGTGGCGCGATTGATTTTGCGCCAAGTCCTAATGCAGAACGTAAGTTTTGTACATCTGCTTCTGTTTCAGATAATTGTCTTTCTCCTTCTTGAATTTCTTTAAACATCCTCTTACATTGAGCAACCGACCAAGCGCGTTGTTGCAAGTATTTGAGCGAAACGGTTGCTGCTTCTCTATTGAGAGCATCTTTAAAAGCGCGTGTTAACCAATTTTTCAGTATGCCAACACATCCTAAAGTACGCTCATAAAAATATTCCCAATGACTAACTAAATCTGGAGTTTGTGCTAGCGGCATATGCTGTTGGAAAGTTAACAATACGCTTTTGAAAGCCTTTACGTCTTCTGGATTATCAGCACAATAGCGGCGAAAATGAATATCAACGCTACGCCGCGAGAGTTGACCGCTTAAATTACGAAATGTAAGTAGTTCGTATGTTCCTAATAGACAGTGCAAAATCCCTGTCATATTTGCTAGAGATTTGAGACAATCTAATTGATCTTGAAGCTTGTGTCCGCTTGCCATCTTGCTAAAATGTTGTGCTTCATCTACAAAAAATACGTCAGGATGGCGATGCTTGAGAGCATTTTCTAAAGCTCTGCGTAAAGCAGGTGCATATACTTTCGACCCAAAATTTATTTTGCCAAAATTATCGCGAGAGATACCACGCACACCATAATCAAACTTGTAATCGATTAAAGGTTCTTCTAAGGCGATTAAGGCACGTGTGTAGTAATCTTTCCAATTAAAGTTTCTCGATTCTGGGGCTACGGCTTCAACACCAACAACAGGAACACGACCGCGATCGCTTTCCAGTAATGATAATGCTAGTTCTGTTAATTTCTGCTCAACACGGAGTCGCAAAGTTGTTTTACCGACACCGCTAGCACCGTAAACAAAGATAAATGATGCCCCTGCGGGTTCGGCAATTGTTCGCATGAGGATGTCATAGACTTCCATAAGTCGAGGATGCGCTACGGTGTAATTCTCAAAGTAAGCAAGCCTTTCTGTAGGAGGTTGTTTGAGGAGTTCAGGCGAAAATCCAGTAGATTTTGTCATAATTAAAACTCCTCGTAAACTACAAGTGTATCTGGGACAATCACTTCATCTTCAGCCATTTGAGTATCAGTATTTTCAAAACTAGCTTGAATAATTTTTGCTTGTTCGTTACGGCTTGTTGTTGTTTTCCCGCCGTCAATTACCCTAAAGACTTCCCTAACTTCTGCATCATAGGAACGCTGTTCTAGTAGAGCTTCTTGTGCTTCTACTGATGCTAAAAATTCTGCTAGATTCTTAGCAGAAACTTGAGATTGCCGTCCATGATTTGAGGAGCGTTTGCGTAACTCAGCACTAGCTAACTTCAATTCCTTTTCTGAACGACCTTGGAATTCTGCATAATATTGAGAAATACACTCTACCCACTGTTTTCCAACAAAAGCGTGAGCGATACCAATATTAAATGGGTCGTATCTTATCTTCACAGAAGTATTTTCAATTTGGGGGTCGCGAAAACTATTAGACCAGTAGTAGATTGAGTTAATTTTTACACCACGTCCAATTTGAACTTTTGCTTTCCCACTTGAAGTTGTAGGTAGGGTAAGAATCTGAAAGTTTTCGTCGTAAGAAATCATGCGGTGAATCCGACTGCCACCAATTGCTATCCCCGCAGCAAATGCATCTCTCGGACTCTGGAAAAGTGCTGGGTGTTCGTTTGTATCGTAAACTTTGTAAGCCCAAGTACAAAGATGTTCATAAAGTGAACCAAGTGTCCATACAGCAAGATTTTTAGGGTTCACTGATTTGGTTACTTGGCGGACGTTACGGGTTATTTGTGTATTACCGAGTAAGTTATGGACAAATTGAGTATTGGATGTGCCAAATAGGCGTTCGCAAACCGAACCAAAACGAGCTTTGGCTGGGGGTCTTTGTTTTTTCGTACATTCAAAAGTAGCTAGTAGTGTTTCAAAGTAAACGCTGTGAAACTCTGTACCGTTGTCTACGACTACAATTTGGGGAAGCCTACCGTGACGCTTAACACAAATTCTTAGCGCCATTAAGCAAGAACGATATGAAGGTGAGTCAAAGGTTAGGTAAACTGCCAGCAATCGCCGTGAGTAAGCATCTACAAGAAATGTCGCCCAAGGTCTGCCAAGATTGCGACCTGTACGAGAGCAAACTAGCTCTACATCTAACTCGGTATGATCTATATGTCCAATTTCAAAGGGGCGATCGCCATGTCTTGGGGTAGTTGTAGTCAGTTCATAATAGAAGGATTCATGCTTGTAAGCGGCACGACGACCTTGACGTTTTTTAGTTTGTTCGTAACCAGTACGGCGTTTTACTTCTTTGGTAAATGCTTTGTAACTCGGAGCAATTACACCAGATTGTTCGCAAGCTCGAACTAAAGCCCCGTGAACCTCCCGCATTCTTTTTTGTTTTAAAGTTTCATAGTCTTCTAAAATAAATTTCTCCATAATTGCTAAGGTGTCTTCGGGCAACTTGCGCTGACGATTACCTTTGACACTGCGATGGGACAAAAGCCCAATGTAGCCGCAACCGTATTTTTGCTGTGCAGTTAGATATTTAGCTTTCCAGTCACGAATGGTACGGGCTGATGTTGTTTCGTTTTCTGGGGGATGTCCGTTTAAGTAAGGTTCGATAGTTTTGTAGCGTTCAAGGGCTTCTGCTTGGTCTTCTGGACTAGCTTGATAAAATCGCTGCCAAGATTCTTTGCTAATAGCTGTTGTTTCTGGTGTTTGGAGACTTGTGATTTTTCCTTGGCGAACCAGATTCTCAAATACAGCTTTTTTGAGTTCAATTAACTGATTATTTTCTGCGCCAAGTATAATCTCTGTTTTGCCTACGTGGATGATATTTAAACCTTTGCCGTCCCAAATAACAGGTGTTCCAATGGTTAGATTGATTACAGGAGAGATAGCCGGAAGACTTACACTTGGCTGCTCAACCATTAATCTATAAGCGCTGGCAGTTTCTTCGTCACGAAAGATGAGACATCTTTCTGGTTCTGCAAGTGGTGTAGTATTTAAATCAAAATAGATTTGCTCTTGCGTAATTAAGGTGTAGATGTCGTCAGATTTAGCACCTGTTGACTGTTCGAGTAATTCGGCTAAAGTGATTCCTGGTTGAGACGAAACAATTTCCACTAATGATTGAGCGATCACTTCTTCCACTACTAGGGATTCGGTTCGGTAATAATCTTCTAAAAATTGCAAATTACGTTGCAAGACCCAATTAATTTCCCTATCTGAACGAATGTGGTAATAAAGCCCAATCTTTTCAGCATATACTTCTCCTGGCGGACAATGCCATTGATTATCTTCTTGAGAGTAAAAGTAACGATTGGGGTTTTTCTCTGCTAGTTTTTTCAAATCCTGCTCAGTTTTACACTCTTCCCAACCAGCAGAATTAGTTCGGATGACAAAGAAATCCGGGGTATGGAAAACGCCTAATTTACGTCCGTTACTTCCTTGATAGTCAAGTTTAATTTGTGGTGGTTGATCGTAGAATTCTAAAACATCTCGATTGTGTTCTAACTGATAAATAATTGGCAGTTCAACCCGATGAGACTCAAATTGAATTGTGAATCCCATCTTGCGACTAGGGTAGCGTCCCGAAACATTCTTGCTACCGCCACCAACGCGACGGGATGGTTCAGATGAGCGAACTTTCTCAATTATTTTTTGCCCTGCCTCGGATATTTGAAGGCGAGCAACCCATTGTTCAAATTGCTCTTTCATATAGTCTTTACTAAGCACTTAACGCTTTATTTTTTGGATCTATCAAACCAGGAACTGCTACGTATTTAGTTTTTATAGTACTAGCGAACTATCGGATATACGCTACGCGCAAGCTGCGGCTAACGCAATACAAGTTTTTCAAATTTTTGTATTATTCAATGCCCGCTCCACATCAGCTTAAGACCTTGTTTAGCTGATGTTATATTATTTTAACACTTATAGTGTGCAAAACTTCACTGATAGTAGGTAGATTTTACAGCGATACTAGTTCACTATTATTTTGTGGCACTAAAACACTTCAGTATTGAGTACCGTTTTGGCAGAGCGATTAGGCGGCGAAGGCGAGAGCTAGATTTGTCCCAAGAGGAACTGGCTGAGAAGTCAGGGCTTCATCGCAACTACATCTCAGGTATAGAAAACGGAGAGCGGAACCCTTCATTGAAAAATATTGCTAAGTTAGTGGCAGCTTTGGAGATATCTGTCTCCGATCTGTTTGTGAATTACCGCATCGAGGTTAAAGGTGAATCAGAAGCTAGTTCCTGACATTTGGCTTTTAAAACTAAAGTGCGAGCGTTTAGGTTAATCCCAGAGGGATGACTATGACTATTTACTTAGAACATTGGAACCTAAAACCTCCAGAAATACCGCAACGGAGTAGGTTATTTTGTCTTGAACCTGTGGCGGTGGGAACTCCCTATGCAGAAAGTCTTAGTAGTTATCTTCATCGTTTAGCGCAGGAGCATTGTTTAACCTCTCAAAAACTGGTTATGGGAGAAATTGCGCCACTTATCCTCAAAAATGAAGATAAATCTGAGCTATTGAAAAAAAATGTGAGTCACCTGTTGGGAAATAGCGACGCTAAACCAGCTATCAACGGAATGCGAGAAATGACAGGACAGTTAGTCACTGTCTTAGAAGAGTTAACAATGCGTCAAGATTTACGCTTTTTGACCCTTTTAAGCTGGAAAGGAATGATTCATGACAAGGGGTTATTTCGGAACCATCGCGCTTGGTGTCCCCTTGTTGTTTGGAAGAGTGGAAGCAGGAGAACAAAACTATCTATGAGCCGTTATTATGGTCATTTAAGGACGTAGAATTTTGTTTGATTCACAAACAGCGATTAATAGAAGAATGTCCTCATTGTGGTTCGCATTTACCTGCGATCGCTAAGTTGTCATCTGCGGGATTTTGTTCTCGTTGTTACGGGTGGTTAGGACAGGAAATTAAAGGCGAAGAGGAAATTGAGAAATATCGAGTTAAGATTCAAGGAATTAGCGAATTAATTGCACTTACTCCACAATTAGGATATGAACCCATCCCAATCGAGTTAACCCGAAAATTACAACTAATTTTGTTAGTGTTTGAACAAGCAATTGGGAAAGATTTGCTGTTATTGGGAGATTTAGGGAGAATTATGGAATCTTTGAAGATAGCCTCAAAAACAAATCAAAATCAACCTTATCATTTGGTAAAGTTGATTATTCCCGTGTGCGAGAAGGCGAAGATTAGTGTATCCCAGTTGTTTGGGTCAGATTTTAAGGAATTGGGCAAGATATTATTCGAGAATTTTGGTCTGGAATTAAAGTTGTAGAAATTTTTAAATAACATTACACCCCAATTCGGGTTTTGCTGAATCGTGCGGATGAATTGGGAATTTCACATTATATCGGAAAGTGCAGTGCTACGTCTCTACATAGGGTTTGCTGAAAATACTTTGGTTGGAGTTAGGAATGGGAAATACTTTAACCTCTATGTGTTGACAGTTTTTTGAAGTCCACAAAATTAGAGATACCTTTGTTTTAAGCCTTATACTCCTATAAAGATTTCACTTTCTTGTCGAAAAGTCTTTTGAAACGCTTATAGTGCTGCTTGCTATGCAGAATCTCCCTATCATCGAATCGAGTGGCAGTTTCAGAAGATGGGGGGATGCGATCGCCATTCCCTATAACAGAACCGCAGTAACAAATAAACTATTATTAGCTGCGATTAAACCCAGGCATGAACGTCACAATCACATAAGAATCACAAAGAACTAAACATACAAAGTCTAATGATAATAAGGCTTTCCGCCTTTTATATTTTTAAAATGCAATGCTTATGCAGCGTCTCAGTCACATAACAGTGACATAAGAATTATACAAAGTAGGCTTCAAGACGATTCATGCCCAAAATGGTACATACTTTGCGTGCTTTTTAGAAGTATTTTCTGGATCGTAAGGTTTTACTAAGTCCGCATCTATTGTGTCTGAAATAATACGAGATGCCATTGAGTAATTCTTATCTTTTATAGAAAAACGCTCTCTTAGCGATGAATTGGTCATGTAATCATGTGACACATAGCGCAAGCAAGCGTGTTGGTAACAAGCTCTAACTCTATCTGCTTTATCCATATCTGACAATTTTTTGTAAGCAAAAAGTGTTGCTTTCGTATGGTTGCTTGTGACTACAAACTCAGGGGCTGGTAACTGGAAAAGTTCTACTGCGTTGATAACTTTATCAATACCAGTTCCTCGTTCTTCACAAATATTTATACGACGCATAAAAGCAGCTAAGTCCTCATTACGAGAACGAGGTGGTTCATCAATAAACCGCATTGTATCTATAAGTGGCACTCCTGGATTGGTAATCTCAATCCGATCCGAAAAAATTTCAATTATCGATCCGGTGCCAGTCATATTAAAATCTTGGTGAATAATTGCGTTTGCAACTAATTCTCGAATGGCAATTTCTGGATACATTCTTTGTTCTTCACGAAAAGCTTTACCAATCCGTTCATTTTTAGGTAATTGATTATTAATAAATTCCACTACTTCTTCATAATCAATAGCATAGCCTTTAAAACCTGTTCGTTCTCGCTGAGTTTCAATCCTATTTTTTCCTTTATAAATTACAACCCGGATTGCTTTTCGTGACAATCGCTCAAACATTTGTAAGTCTTTAGCGAAAAGAATAGCACCTAAATTTGTTATATCAAAAAAAACATCGGTTTTTTTGACAATAAGCTTTTCTGAAATTAATCGGTTTAATATGCCATCTCTATTTTCTGGTAATGGCTGTTTTGTTAAATCAAAATAGGCTGGGTAATTTATATTTTTGATTACCTCATCTACCATTAATTTTTCTAAAGCAATGCTTTTTTCAAATGGTTCTAGAGAAAATAAAACCCATAGTTGTCTTTCTTTTTCTTCAAAATCTCGAAGCTTTTTTTTGTAAGTTCCTATACGAATATATTCAATCCCTTTAAAACGTACAGGAACGTGAGTCGCTTTAGGTATTTCAAAAATGACTATATCCTTACCTTCATAAGGGAATTCATGTATTTTAAAATTGATTCGAGGAGATAATTGTGTCGCTAACCAGTTTTCTAATTCTTGATTTCCAATTTTTTCTAATCGAGGCTTAAAATTAGTACCAACAATATCATGGTTATCGTTATTGATACCCCAAACTAAATAAGCAGTATTTTTACCATGCAGAGTAGCTGAATTTGATAACGCCGATAAGTATTCACCTATGTCTTCTGGGCTACTATTATTTACTTTAAATTCAACCCATTCTGTTTCATGGGGTAGAGATGTTAATCCTGCCAACAATGATTCTAAATAATCTGCGTCCATTTTGTTAATTCAGACTTACCATAAATAATTAACTACTAAAAAATTTTGCTCCAATTTGATTGGAATAATTAATTCAGCTAAAATCACATACTCTGCTTTGCTCAAATAGGTTTTTAAGCAGAAATAAATTATTTTTAATTACCCAAATAAATCTCTAAAGAGAAAACGTTTCTCAAAATTTTGGGAATTGCGATTTTACGGGGGAAATTGCAAAATCAGTTATTAATTATATCTTATGGCTACTACATACCTTACCTAAAAGGCTATTTAAAAAGTATTTTGAAATTAGTCAAAATCTTCCCCTACCTATTTAGTAATACTGCTTTATGTATTCGTAAGCTTTCTCAAACAACTCTTTATCCTTGTGGAGCGTATATTTCAACAGCGTTTTTCGTAATGCTTGCTTAACTTCCCTCTCCCCAGCGCTGGTTTGCTGCCAACCGGGAAACCTGACCAGACGCACGATTTCATCGATATCATTGACTATTCGTTCAACCATTTTCGGGGTTTGGTCGTTGCGAACTTCTGTAAATAATTCGGTTAGTGCTGCTTTACCCCTGTCTTCGTCTTTTTCAACGGGATTATCTTTCTCTGCTAGAAGTAAATCCTTTGCTAAGTCAAGTAATTCTTTAAGAAAGGTAACGCTATAGATTTGTCCTTGTTCGTGACGTTCTTTCATCGCTTCTAAGCGTTCTGATAATTCTCGGAAGCGGGGATTCCCGATATGTTTACGAAGACGATTAGCGATTTTTATCTCGATTTCTTGCGACTTTTTGCGGGGATTGGGAGAATCAAGAACTATTTCTAATACTTCGGCATTAAGGACTATTTCGTCTAGGTCATCGCGAACTGCTTCTACACTAATATTTTCGTGGATGAGTTCGATGGTTTTTGCCCCTAATGAATGCCAAATAAGTCTACCCATACCTGTTGTCGGTTGTACGGACACGTAAACTTGGGACAGCCATCTGTAATCAACTTCGTATTGTTGCAAAATCGGGTCAGGTGAAATTGCTTCCCACAGGTTAGAAAGGTAGCTGTAATCTTCTGCGAAAGTATCGCGGGTATTGTTATTAGGCAAACACTCCTGTGCTGCTATAAGCCCTTCATAACCTGTAAGGCTACGGTCTACTCCCAAAAAGTAACCAAGGCATTTTTGTATTGCTCCTGGTAGCTTGTTTTTTAAGATGGAAATTCCGGATACTACTTGTTGAAACCCTTCCTCGTCAAACTCTAGCGCTTGGGCGACATCATCAAATACACCCAAATAATCTACTACTAAACCGTGGCTTTTTTGATTGCCGTAGGTGCGGTTGGTGCGGCAAACGGCTTGCAGTAAGGTATGTGCTTTAAGGGGTTTATCTAAATACATCGCTTGTAAAATAGGTGCATCAAACCCTGTCAGCAGTTTGGCTGTGACTACCAAGATTTTCATTGGGGTCGGTGGAATCGCGGAATCGATCCAGGAGTTTTTCTTCTTGGTCGCGGGTGCGTTGATAGGGTTTGAAGCGTTCGTCCTTACCTGTGGCAGAGATTATAATTTCGATGGCTTCGCTGGGCAGGTGTTTTTCTAGTTCGGCTTTATAGAACAAGCAACATTCTTGATCGTAGGTGACGACCATTGCTTTAAAGCCGTTGGGAGCGACTTTTTCTTTGTAATGTTGGGCAATGTCGGCACAGATGTTTGTTATTCGATCGGGGACTTTTACCAGCACCGCCATTCTTGATGCTGTTTTGGCAAGGTTGTCCCGGTCTAAATCGGATAATCCTCCAGTTAACTCAGCGTAAGCTTGGTCAATTGCATCATGGTCAATATGTATTTCCACCAAACGTGGCTCAAAATGTAGAGGTAAGGTTGCTCCGTCGCGGATGGATTCTTCAAAGCCGTAGCGACTCATGTAACCGCGTTCGTCTTCTTCTGCACCAAAAGCATAAAAGGTGTTTCTGTCCCTTTGGTTAATTGGTGTACCTGTAAAGCCAAACAGAAAAGCATTCGGTAGTGCTGCTCGCATTTTAATTCCCAAGTTGCCTTCCTGAGAACGGTGTGCTTCATCTACCAGAACAATGATATTTTCACGAGGGTTGAGAACTCCGTCGGCTTCTCCAAATTTAAAAATAGTGGTGATAATAATCTTGCGCGTGTCCTGCTTGAGCAACCTTTCTAGCTCTTCACGGGTTTCTGCTTTCACCAAGTTGGGTATATCTGAAGCATGAAAAGTGGCGCTAATTTGGGCATCTAAATCAATGCGGTCTACAACAATCAGTACTGTGGGGTTACGCAGTTTGGATTGTAAACGCATTTTTTGAGCCGCAAATACCATTAATAGCGATTTACCTGACCCTTGGAAATGCCAAATTAAGCCTTTTCTGGGTCTACCCGCAATAACGCGGTCAATAATCAGATTAGCAGTTTCGTATTGTTGATAGCGGCAGATAACTTTGATGCGGCGCTTTTTCTTATCGGTAGCAAATAATGTGAAGTGATTGAGAATATCAAGAATAACGCTGGGATTAAGTAGAGAAGCAATCGTATGTTTGAGGGCTGCAAGGCTAGTAGGAGGTGCGTCATCATCAAGTCGCCAAGGACACCAGAGGTCTAAGGGCATACGAATGGAACCGTAGCGTAATTCTTTGCCTTCTGTGGCTACGCTGAAGACGTTACAGGCAAATAATTCGGGGACATATTTTTCATAATCATCATGCACCTGCAATGCTCCATCTACCCAACTAACTGCTTTTCGCACCGGAGTTTTGGCTTCTATTAGGATAAGGGGAAAGCCGTTAACCAGCAGCACTAAATCGGCTCGGCGTTCTTCTGCACCAGCGCGGTAAGTGTATTGGGTGGTGAGAATATATTGATTATTTTCTAGATTGTCAAAGTCAATCAGGCGGACGGGTGTGTGTTCGTAGTTGGTGCCAAAAGGCATGGTGCGATCGCCACGCAACCAAGTGGTAAATTCTTCGTTAGCGCGGATGAGTCCATCACTGCGGACTGACAGTACTATTGCCCGTAAGCGGTAGAGAACTTCTTCTGCTCGGTTAGGGTTAGCGGCGATTTCAGGATTGAGCCGAATTAAGGCATCGCGGACAAAGCTTTCAACGAATACTTCTTGTGGTTGGCGGGGGATATTTTGTGAGGGGAGATAGTGCCAACCTACACCGTTGATTTTTTGATTGGTGCATGATAAGCCAGGTTGAAGTGATGCGGTTTGGGTCACTTTACCGCAGAGGATATCACGGACAAAGGCTTCGACGGTGTTGGATTCGTTGAAATTATTCATGCTTTATCTATTAAGAACAAAACCTAGAACTTTTTTTTTGAATTCTTGCAATAAAAATAATCTTTTTTTGAATTTTTTTTCAGTAGACTTTAAATTACATAAATTAGCTACTACTTCCTTTTGTCGCTCTAGATTGGGAATAGGGACATTTTGCGCTAAAAGTTCTGAACCACTAATATTTTTTTGAACACCACCGCGTGCCAATGAAGATGTTAGTTGCTGTCCTATAGGAGACAAAAAAAATTCATTCAAGTATTCCGGTAACATCTTTTTATTAAGACGTAATCTGATGAGGAAAGCCGCCGCAGGAATGGTAGGAACATTTTGAGAACGATAAACTGCTGTAATTCCACAAGTACCGCTACGACTAATCACAATATCCCCTTCTTTTAGCAAATGCTCCTTGTATTGCTCAGTAACTAGTTTTACTCGTGGAATTGTAGAGTAGTTAATATTTCCATCGCCATCTAAATCGGTCGTGCGAAGTTGCCAAAGTTCTCCATTATCGTCATAGAGTGAGTTACTAAATCGAGGTCCATAACGGGAATCCTCAATTACTTGCTTTAGCTTAATAGTTTTTAAGTTTTGATCGGCAGAGAATGAATAGTGAGCAAATGATTTCCGAGTAGTTTGCGTCACTAAAATAGTCTCTACATAAGATTCGATAGTTTTTTCAACTGCACAAATAAGGTCTTTAATTCGTATCCCCTCAAAATTTCGGGGTATCGGCTGTCTTGAATGTCAACTACGATAAAAAAAAGCAGCGGCGCAACTGGGGAACCGCTACGCTGATTTGACGGTACCAGGTAGGGGCAGATAGATTTTACATAGGCACAGAAAATAATCGTGCCCCCACCTGGCACTCCGCTGTCGCCGCCAAATCTTCCCCAGTTGCTGGATCTCTCGTGAGAGCAACAAATAAATAAAAATAATCAAAATCAAGAAATTGATTAATAGCGGAAGTTGCAAATAAGGTAAATTGTAAATATGCTATCAAAGTAACTAAAAAAGTTTCAATCGCTTATAAAAACTATGAAGAAATAGATGTGGTTAATCCATGCACTTTACAGTATTCTACAACCAAGGATATGAGGGTTTAGCACAGTCTTAATATACAGGGGTGTTATTGAGGCATCCATGACCAACCATAGGAATTAGAAGAAGATTTCTTCCGAATAATTGTCCCCAAAGATGGAATATTTTCAACTTGAGAAATGCGGTCACGCATATACTCATAAAAACTGATACCCAACTTACGAGTAGTGTCAACAAGGGACATAAAAACATCCCACGCTTTTGTGCCTTGTTTTGTCTGGGTTGCGTAACTGATGTTACGTCGTTGTACCATAGTCCTAGCAGCTAATTCGGCAGGGTTGTTATGCAATAGTAATTCTGGATGCTCCAACACGAGAAGCAACTCGTTTACTTTCAAAGTAGTTAATCGTTTTCGCTCATCTAACTGTTGATAACCACTTTTTTCTGTAAAAAGTGTCCAAAATTCCATTTCTAGTTCGTGAGCTTTATCCCAACTTGGAGAATCTCGATAAGATAATAATTTTCTGTAATATTCCCAGAATCTTTCTAGAAAATTATCTAAAAGTTTTTGATGGCAAGGTATAAGCGGACTTAATTTCTTATAATGTCGTCCTTCATGCACCCAACAAAGAGCCAAATCCGATGTTATTAACTTGAACTGCGGAGCATCATCGCATACTAGAGTTGTAATTACTGGTACAGTTGATTGCTGATGATAAAAAGCAATTGCTGCCGATTCATATATGCGAGAACGGTGTTGAGAACCAAGTCTACTTAAGTACTCACCAATCAAAAAATTAAACTCAGTTTCGGTAAAAGCCTTCTGTTGAGATAGTAATTTTAGTTTATTAACCCACTTAATTGGAACTTTAAAAGTCTCCAAAAGTTCATAGGTCATCTCGTTGAGAACAAAGGAGAGTTCGGTTGTGTTTTGAAATACTTTTAATACAGTCAAACGGTCTTTGTATCGCGTTGTTTGGTAAATTGTGTACAAGGGGTTACAAATCACATTTGTTGTATGGTTCACTCCTGCAACACGCGCACCTGTTTGGTCAAAGTGTTGCCAAGGACTGCTGGCTAACCCTTCCTTGTATACTTCTTCGTATTCAGCTTCAAAATATTCTTGGTTTTTAATTAATAAATTTGATATTGTTCCTGCACTAATCGAGATACCAATATCTTCTAAAAATTCTAATAACTTCCCTTGGGTCATGTTTCCACCATAATATAGACTCATGACCAAAGCTTTTACTCCTGGACCAAATTCACCTTCGTAACCTGTTGGTAGTTCCGCTAAATAAGTTTTTCCTGTTTCTGGTGAGTAGTATTTTTGCTTGCGGAACAGTATGTTATCTGGCTTAAGTAAAATGTCTTGGACTACTACTTCCTCATAACCCTTGAACTGTGCGTCTGCTGGTAATTGTTCTTGTGGGTAAACTACAATCTCTTCTCGGTTTATCTTGATAGACTCGTTTTTACTTGCTTTACTGTGTTCTTTTGCTATTTTTCGTTCTTTTTCTGATGAATAGTTTTTCTTAAACCCTTTGTTTTTATTCGCTTTGATGTCTGGTTTACCTTGTTCACCTTTTAAGCGGTTGTTTTCATCACGTAGTTTTTGATTTTCTTCTTCTAATTCTTTGATTTTTACATTTAGCTGTTCTATTAAGTTGAGTAATACTTCTACCGTTTGACGCACGTCCTCGTCTGCAATCTGTTTTGGGTCGATTGATTGCAATAATGCTGTGACTAATTTTTTAGATGATCGTTTTTGCGTCATGCTTCATATTCTACGACGCAAGGTGTACCTTTACCCCATTTTTTTGAGCGGATACTTTAATTCTATACTGTTCTTCTAAAGAAGGTAAATAAAACTCAAAATTCGCCAGACTCGTCCAATTTGTTCTCGGAGAAAGTGACCCAGATGAAGTCCCTACAGCATATTCAAAAAACCGCTCCGTTTGACAAATAAATGGCACTAGTTCAGGAAGTAGCACTTTAGGATCAGCGCTTTCCAACACATAAATATCACCAGAGCAAACACCTTCAAAATCAGCAACAGCAACCTTTCGCTGATAGGCTCGACGCTTACCAAATAAAACTTGTCCCGGCTTAAATTTGCTAGTAAAAGTTATTCCTTCAGCCACAAGACCCCAACGCCGAATGCGTAAATCATTGGGGTCAATATGCTCAAGTCCCACATATCGCTCAATACCTTCTGCTTCTGGGTTCGCAGCACGGTCTTTACATAGACGTACCACATCGCCAAATTTTACCAATTTACACCCTGTTTTCAATGCATCAGCTTGTATCATTACCTACTAATTCTAATAACCTTTAAAAACGCAAATTTATCTTAAATTCATGCATCCAAAATATAGGAATCAACTTATCATGTTGTAATCGTCCTACAACAATACCGGGATGAATACTAATACGCTGTGCAAAATCAGTCACACGTTTTTTAGATTTAAGTCTTCTTAATTCTACTTCATACTGAGGTGGTATCAAGAAATCCCGCGCCCATTTATCGGCTTCGCGTTCTTGTTCCGATTCCAAACTTTCTCCACTATCCCATTCATCTAGAAAAATCTTTTCTTTATCATGAAGCAGAATATGCGCTGCTTCATGGAAAAAATTAAACCAGAAGCGGTCGTTGGTTTTACCGTAAAGTGAAAGTTGAATCATTGCTTTATGGGGATTCAACCACCTGGCTACACCACTAACGTGCGCTCCTTTAATTGATGGTACTAAGACAAGCACAACCCCAGCTTCCCAACACAACTTTTGCATCTGTTGTTTAAATTCTTCTGGTGGCAATAGTGTCAACTTGCGAATTTCCCACACCGCTTTTTTAAATTGGGCTTCATTGTATTTGGGACAATCCTGTTGTTCTGCTTCTATTTCTCCCAAACGCAACCAAGCAGAAATAGCACCAACGTCACTTTGTTCTTTGCGAGTGCGACGAAAGCGACCTTCCATGCCTGCATAGTAATTCTCCCACTCTTCCGGGGAAGCAACACCAAAAAGTTGCAGTAACTTTTTTACTAAAGCTGGTTTATTATTAGGGATTATACGGCACTTAGGAATCACACCTTGGTTCATCAATTCCTTGACTGGTAATTTTTCCAACCACCACGTCCACTTTTTTAAACAGTTCTCTTCTTCTTCTTTTTTTGCTAAGGCTGCACGATATTGGGCTTCACGACTAAGCCAAAATGCTGCTGTACTTCCTAAAACCCGTTCTAGCTTTAAGGCAGTTTCTTGATTGATCGGCGCTTTACCATTGATGAGTTGGCTAACGTGTTTTGTAGTGTAGCCTAACCGCTCTGCTAACTGTGCTTGTGTCCAATCACGCTCTTCCAATAAATCAGCGATAGTATCACCGGGAGGAGATACCCAATCTGGAGTAAAGGAACGGGTTGTCTCAGTCATGATAATTACCAATGAAAATAATGCAAACAGCAGTAACTTTCGACCAATCAATACTTCCATCCTTGGTTAAAGGTATGGGGTCGTCATATGGCTTGAATACAAGTCTTATACCACCTTCTAGGCATATTGCGAATTCACCAGCCCTATCTCCTGTTAAAGGATGGGGACGACCTGCAATTAATTCCCTGACACAATTAACACCAGCAAGGTCAGCTATCCGGGCTTTCAATTTCTTAGCACAGTTTGCACCCAATTTTCTTTGCGCTAGTTTTTCTTCTTCGCATAATTTTTGCAATTTGCAATCGCCGAAAGTGATTTTCATGCGCTAGCATATTAGTACAATTTTACCATCTCAAATAACAAAGTGGTTATGTCCAGAAAACATATCATGTCAACTGATGCTTTACCGTTTTGGTAAATCAATTTTTTATACTGTATTCAAACTAGTTGTATTAAAAAACTTTACCATTTTGGTAAATAAATTTTTCTACAAGGAATCGAGCATATCAACTAAGGCATCCATTTCTTGCCAAAAAGCTCTACTACCTTGTTCCCAATCTGACCAAGCTTCAGTCAGGGTTTTTACTTCCTCGTTTTGATTATTAACTGTTATTCGCCGCACATAAAGCGGAATAGATAAACTGTAATCTTGAGCAGCAATATCTTCGACAGTCGCCACTTTAGCAAAGCCGGGGTCATCTGTATAACTTTGATACGCATTGAGAATACGTGACTGATGGTCTGGCTTGAGGAAGCTTTGCCCCTGCATACGGGCTACTTCATTTACTGCATCAATAAATAAAATTCCTCCTTGCCGTTCTGCGGGCTTAGAAGTACGGCAAATAATGATACAAGCTTCCATTGGTGAGTTATAAAACAAGTTTGGTGCCAAACCAAGGACACATTCGACCAAATCAGCTTCAACCAACTTCTGCCGCATCTGGGCTTCTTCTTTGCGGAATAATACCCCATGCGGAAAGAGAATTGCACAGCGTCCCGTTTTTGGGTCAAGACTTTTGAGAATGTGCTGAAAAAAGGTATAGTCAGCCCTTCCTTGAGGTGGTGTCCCTAAAAAGTTACGTTGCCAGGAGTCAGTTTGAAATGCTTCCCGGTTCCACTGTTTAATCGAGTAGGGTGGATTGGCAAGAACTACATCAAAAGTCCGCAACTGGTCATTTTCGGTAAAAGCAGGATATTCTAGGGTGTCACCGCGCATAATTTGGTAATCATCAACACCATGTAGTACCAAATTCATGCGGGCAATGGAAGCGGTCATGTGGTTGCGCTCCTGTCCGTAAAGCTTGAGGGTACGATGTTCTTTCCCTGTACGCTTCACCTCAGTTAATGCCGAAATCAACATTCCACCCGTACCGCAGGTTGGATCGTAAATGCGATCGCCAGATTCAGGTGCGAGCATCTGCACCATCAAATATACAACTGTACGGTTTGTGTAAAATTCTTGGGCTGTATGTCCGCTATCGTCAGCAAATTTTTTAATTAAATACTCGTAAGCATTACCTAGTTCATCTTCAGGAACATTCTCTAAGGACAATACCACAGTAGAAAAATGCTCTAACAGATTTTTGATAACCGAATCAGGTAAACGTTCTTTATTTGTCCAGGGGGCATCTCCAAAAATACCATCTAACCGACCGGGGTTAGCGGTTTCAATAGCTCGCATCGCATCTTGTAAAGCTTTACCAACATCTTTGGCAACAATGCGAACATCTTTCCAGTGAGCATTATCAGGGATAATAAAACGGTCATTGGCAGTATCGCGGGCATAATTAACATCATCCGTATCAGCTAAAGCTTGAGTAAATTCCTCATCCCAAACATCAGATAGCCGCTTGTAAAACAGCAAGGGAAAGACATATTGTTTGTAGTCACCCGCATCAACTAGCCCACGCAAAATGGTGGCTGCTCCCCATAGATAACTCTCCAGGGCTTGTTGTGTAATTTGTTCGCTCACTCCAGCCATCCCCCTTCTTGCATTACCTGCCGCAGACGTTCCTCAGCTTCTCGGCATTGTACCAGAGCATCTTTAAAAGATGCGATGGCTTCGTCTAAAGGTGGAATATCGGCTCCTATTGGCGGTAAAACATAACGAGAAATGTTGAGCGTCCATCCTTCTTTTTCAATTTCCTCCAGAGAAACCACACGCACGCGGTCTTGTACATCTGTAAATTTCTGATACCAACTTAGAATTTCGGTAGCGTGTTTCGGTTCTAAGAAATTTTGGGCGCGTCCTTTACGAAACAGTGTTGAAGCATCAACAATTAATACCTTACCTGCTCGTGCTTCAGCTTTACGCTGACGCAGTACCAATACACAAGCAGCCAAGCCAGTGCCGTAAAACAAGTTTGGTGCTAATCCAATAACTGCTTCAATCACGTCCATTTCCAGCAGCGTGCGTCGAATTTGCCCTTCTACACCACCGCGAAATAATGCACCTTGGGGTAAGACAACAGCCATTCGTCCATGTGGCTTCGCCATTGACTTGACCATGTGTTGTACCCAAGCAAAATCACCACTACTATCTGTAGGCAGACCAGCAAAAGCACGCCCCCAGGGGTCAGTTTCCCAAACTTCCCGTCCCCATTTTTGTAAAGAGAATGGAGGATTCGCAATTACTACATCAAACTCAGCTAAACCACCCGTGTTGGGATTAGTAAAAACAGGAATACGCAAGGTATCGCCGCGTTCAATTGCAAAATCTTCAACTTCGTGTAGGAATAAATTCATCCGGGCAGTGGAAGCAGTGGTTAAATTCTTCTCTTGCCCGTATAACTTGCCAAAGAATGTCCGTGCGTCTCCCCCTTTATTACGTACATGGTCAACAGCAGCCAGTAACATTCCTCCAGTACCGCAAGCTGGATCGTAAACCGTTTCCCCCTCTTTAGGTTCTAATATATCCACCATTAGCTGTACCACGCTACGTGGTGTATAAAATTCCCCAGCTTTCTTTTTGGTTGTATCGGCGAATTTTTTAATTAGGTATTCATAAGCATCGCCCATGACATCGTTATGGACGCGCTTATTGCTGAGGTTAAGCGCAGAAAAATGTTCAATAAGGTCTTTGAGTAGTTCGTCAGATAGCTTTTCTTTGTTCGTCCACTGAGCATCACCGAATACACCGTATAAATGCTTTTGATTGGCTACTTCAACATTACGTAGGGAATTTTGTAAAGCAGTACCCACATTACTGGATGCTTCTCGCACATCTTGCCAGTGACTATCTTCAGGAATTTGAAAGCGATGTTCGTCAGGAAAATCTTCTCCGTACTCTTCAATCATTTTCTGACGCTCTTCATCCCAAACATCACAAATCCGCTTGAAGAATAATAACGGCAGAATGTAACTTTTCCAATCAGTACGGTCAACAGGACTACCGCGTAATATGTTTGCTGCCTCCCATAAATGAGATTCCAGTTCTTGCAGCGTAATAGGGGCATCATCAAACAGCGATCGCTGAATCATCAGTTTCCGTACACAAATAAAAGAGCAGCTTTATATAGCGTGGACAATTATAGGACAAAAACCCGCTTTTGTGCTTAATTACGGCAAGGTTTAAGCATATCTAATCATCTAGCGACTGTTATGTAATATGATGCTTCTATTTATTGCCAAATGGCAATTGACCTGGCTATGGGTATTGCTCCAAAAATTCCTACTCAGAGACACTGGGATGCGTTTAACGCATACCTAAAACCCCTAAACGATTTGATGGAACTCGAAGAGTTTCTTCGGCACTGGGAAGTGTCACGAGAAGAATTAGCTTTTATTTGCGACTGTTCCTTAACAACAGTCAATCATTGGTTTTCTCAAGGCATTGACAGGAGAGTACCAAGCCAAAAACACAAGCAGCGCCTAGCTTTGGTACACCATATTTGGACTGCAATTGATACAGAACCGGAGTATTTACAAAAGCTACGGGAAATGTATCGCCAAAAACCGCGCAAAAATCGTAACAATCCTTAATTGCCAAATGGCAAGTTTTTATTGCCATCGTGGCAATAAACAATTTATGGTCATTAATTGAGTAAGAATTTCTAGAAAAAGAACTTGTAACGAATTCTTTGGTTTTTCAATCATAGCCAAGGGCTTTATTTGCCTATCGTACAGATTATTTTCAGGCAGATATCTTAACACCCGCACTTGTGGTAATAACGGCAAACAAATGGATTCCATCTCAACCTTTGACATTACTAAATACCCCTTATTCGATGTCATGAAAGACATCAAATTTGGACGCATTCAATTACCAGATTTTCAACGAGATTGGGTATGGGACGATATTCATGTGCGGCGTTTGTTGGCAAGTATATCGCTGGCTTATCCCATTGGTGCAGTCATGATGCTGCAACAAGGCATCCAAAGTCAACAATTTAAACCTCGCTTGCTTGATGGTGTGGCAAATTCTGCTTCTCAATTGCCAAACTTACTTGTACTCGACGGACAGCAAAGACTGACAACTTTATTCATGGTGCTATTGTCCTCCCAACCCGTTACTATTAAAGACCTTAAAAGTCATAAGTTAATCAAAAAATGGTACTACCTAGATATTGAAAAAAGCCTCGAACCAAATTGCGATCGCAAATCAGCAATAATCGCATTACCCGAATTAAAAATTATGCGAACTCGAAATAGCGATTTGATTGACTGTTCCACACCAGAAAACGAATATGAAAACCTTTTATTCCCCTTATCAAAAGTATTCTCTTATTCCGAATGGCGCAGTAAATTTTCTAAATATTGGCAGTATCAACCACAAAAGCTCGAACTGCTTGACACTTTAGAATTAGAAGTCCTTAAAAAGTTTGAGCATTATCAAATACCAGTAATTAAACTGCGAGATTCTTTACCCAAAGAAGCAGTATGTCAGGTTTTTGAAGACACTAACACTGCTGGGTGCGACTTGAATTTCTTCGATTTAATGAGTTCGAGTTATTGCGTAGGCGACTTCAGCCTTCGAGATGATTGGAAAAGCCGCGAAAGCCGCTTCCAATCCTTCAAGGTGTTACGAAAAGTTCGTAACACTGATTTTGTCCAAGCAGTTACGTTGGTAGCTGGTTATACTCGCAGAATTGAAGCAATCAAGCAAGGCTGGAACTTAGATAAATTACCTGGTGTATCCTGCGGTCGTTCTGAAGTATTAAAGCTGACCAAAGAAGAATACATATTATGGGCAGATCCGGTTCATCGGGGTTTTGAAGAAGCCGCTCGTTTTCTACACAGTCAAAAAATCTTTGATGCTAAGGATATCGCTTATCCCATTCAGTTAGTTGCTTTGAGTGCAATTTTAACAATTCTTGGAGAAGGTTCCCGTTCTTATCAAGTACGCAGTAAGCTTGAACGCTGGCTATGGTGTGGAATGTTTGGCGAAATTTATACCCGGTGGCACGATGCACAAGCTGGAAGAGATGTAGTTGAAGTTCCAGGATGGGTTTCGGGTGGTGCGGTACCTTTTTGCATTACCCAAGCAGATTTCTCTTTACAAAGATTGATTAGCGTTAGAAAACGACTTGGTGCAGTATATCAAGGTTTTTCAGCATTACTACGTCGAGAAGGTGCAGTTGATTGGATTACAGGCGAAGAAATCAACGATGTTGTTTATTTTGACGAACAAATTGACTCGCATCATATCTTCCCTATCGCTTGGTGTCGCAAACAAGGCATTGACCCCAAAATTTATAACTGCCTTGTTAATCGTACTCCCCTAAGCGCTAAGACTAACAAAAAAATCGGTAGCAAGGCTCCTTCGCTCTATTTGAAAGAATTTGAAAAACAAGGAATAGCAGCAGGAAGACTGGAAGAAATATTGCGATCGCACTGTATCGAATTTAATGTTTTACAATGCGATAATTTTGAAGCATTTTCCCAAGCTAGAGCAGAAGCCCTTATGAAGCTTATAGGTAAGGCTATGGGTAAAAACTTGACTTTTTAGTCTAAGTTAAGACACTGAGATTGTTCTCATCAATAAATAAAATAAATTTATCTTTTAGTTTACAGCCATGTCTCTAAGCCAAAAGAATAAGCTAAATAGCTTACGTAAACGTCACTTTATCAAAAATACCCTTCTTAACTGAATAAGTTGTTACGCATTTAGTTTGTATAAGACTAGCGAGCAAGATGCTCGCACTACAATATTTTCAGGTTTTAGCATTACGCAATTTAGCTGCATATCAGCTTACAACACGGATAAGAGGGGCAGTAGAAAGAGATACTTATTAGTTGAGTCTGTGATTCTAAAAATTCCCAGCCATTTTCTACTGTCACAATATTAGTACACGGCTTGAGCAACGCCTAACGGCATAAAGCCAAGACTCACGGTAAATCCACATTCGAGCTTGTAGCTAATCAGGTGAGCAACGCCTAACGGCATAAAGCCAAGACTCACTCATGATTTTTGAATCCCAATTTTAAATTCAATATCTGGTGAGCAACGCCTAACGGCATAAAGCCAAGACTCACAGCAAAGGCTGAAACCCTTGAGTGATGAAGGCTCACTCACAATTTTACAAGTACCCCTCAACCGGAGATCCCAAAAAGACAAAACTTATTAATTTTTTGTATTTCTTCAACCTCTAAAACTCAATCCCCTTAACTCTTTTAAGGATTTGCAAGTACCTTTTCCAGTTATAAATCGCTATATCCCTTAACGTGTAAACTTTCCCGCCATTCTTTTACTTCAATCCTCTTCCCCAGCAAAGGTGCTTGTCAAATCGGAGATTGAATCATTGTCCACGCCAAATCAGGAGGTGACAATCTATCCATTTCCTCAATTCGATACCTTAAAAATCGGGTATTTCTTGACCCCACATGATCAACCCAATAGGGTAAGGTTAACCAACCTCGATTATCCATAATTACCCAATGTCTCACCTCCCCTAGATAATCTTCGGAGACAAGTTTGATTGATTTAATCAACTGATCACTTTCTCCCAAAAACAAACAACCGAACCGTCTTACTAGCTCAGGATGCTCAAAAGCCAACTGTATCCGCTCCCTCAAACTTGGTTGTATCTTCTCTCCTTCGGAAACGAACCCAAATCAAACACTGCAAATTAGATAAAATTTCTTGATAACCGGGAATCACATTCTCCGGGTGGCTAAAATCAGCATTCTTAAACCGCCTCATTTGACGCAAAATTCGCGACTTTTTGGGACTTGATAACATTGCGATCGCCAATTCCACCCCACAGTGGCGATAGACATCCGTTTCTCCTACCAAAGACAACAACATCCCATATACTGTTGCTGGAGGAGGAACAGAATAGGTTTTTCCCATTTCTCTTGCATGGGACTCCCGAAAAGTCGCAAATGGAACATCCAAATAAAGAATTGATGGTGCAACCATTTTGATTATTCTAAGCCCAAATCTCTTTTTATGACCGTTTTCAAAGCTTCAATCAGTTCATTTCTATTACGATTAATATTCACCTCATTAAAAGGGGAATTATCAAAATTATCTAATTGCTGTAACTCCTTAACAATTGTTCCCCCAATCCACAATTGCTTAGGGTCAATTTGTCCGCATTCCACTTCATCTATAAACTCTTTTGTCAGTTTTGCTTCCTTACTTTTAGGATCGCAATATTCAAAGCAATAAGAAACATATGAAGCAAAATTATTTGTCCATTGAAATACTAAACTATCGGGAAAGAAAGGATAATTAAAAGCATTACTACTACCTCCTACTTTGGGCAGATTCATAATCCCATCTATCAGAGGTAAAATCCGCGAAAAGTCTTTGAGATGAGTAGCATTAATTCCAAAATAGTATTGATATCTAGTTGCATGATATTCGGTGAAATGAAGTGATGTACTATCCTTTTCTCTGCCACTTTTTGCCCCTAACTTGACTGCACCGTCATAGGGAGTGAGCGAAACAGCCATATTCATCCCTAAAGCACCCAATCGTTGATTAGGAGTGCTGACTTTTGTTTTTTTCTTTTTCCTCTTGGTTGTTGAAGTCTCCTCCTCTGTTTCCGCAGACTCTAGTAAAGCAAACCCAAAAATATCATCATCATAAAACTGTTCTGGATCGAAATCTTCACTTGTTAACCGATTAATATGTTCATCTTCGTCCCAAACTCTATTAACTAAATAACCTTGCTTTTGCAGATAAAAACGTAACGCCCAACGAATTGCACTTGAACCTACAAAAGAATGAATCCTACCATTCCAATAGCCTTTTTGTAGAATAGTCTTATTGCCTCGTCTAATGTCATGATTTAAGGAAGCTAACCCATAACCAGTGAGGACTGTTCCGTAAAGGTAATAATTGGGTATATTGTTATCATTCTTCTTCTGACTCATCATTCATTTCTTCTAGTTGTTGATTGTTTGTTAATGAATTATCATCACTATTGGTAGGTTTATCCTTGGGCTTATAACTGGCGATCGCTAACAATGCCCAAATTCTTAATTCTTGCCAAGATGATTTTTTAATTAATAGTGCAATCTCTTGCTGATGCTGAATAAAATATTTATTTAATCCCCCTCTTACTAAAAAGTCAGACAAATATTCCTTAAACGATAATTCATCATAACAATAGTTTAGCTCTGCCCTTAATCGCTCAACTTTCTTCTTAATTGGAGGATTTTTCCCTTCCTCAGTTTTGGCATAAATTTTAGCAAAGTTGCCCTTCATGGCTTGCTGAAATACCTTAATAAAAATCAGATACTGCTTGTCTTCTTCACTATTATCTGCCATTATTACGAGTCCTTCTCTATTGAAAAATAACTGGTTAAATAAATATTCTTCTGAATCCTCTATCACCAATTTTTCCCAAAAATTAGACCACCAATGGTTTCCTTTCACTAAATTATCAGCAATCAAGGAGCGAATCGGATTTACTTTAACAAAAATTTTCTTAAATTTAATTTTCTGATAATTGGTTTTAAAGTACTTTTGAACCTGTTGATAAGTAGTTAAAGTATTCTTGTCAAATTTAATTTCTTCTATTCCCATCAATGTTCTTTGACGAGAAGCTTGATTAATTTTTTCATATAACCAAACTTGACAAGCTTGATAGTAGCCGCCCTCAGTGTGAATATCGTCTAAACTGTAATAAATTAATCCTGCTTCACCAAGTTTACTAACATGAAACTGTTTAGTTTCTAATTGCTGTAATCGCCATCTTCTTTGAGAAGCATCTTCAAAATCTTTGATTTCTGGAATTACTACCAGGTAGCGATGGGGTTTCTTTTCCTTCAAATCCTCTGATGGAATATGAAATAAGCAATAATGACAAATAACTGGTACAAATAATAATGCGAAAGCGTATTCAGGTTTTTCTTCCAGTTTTGCAATATTCCGCGTCTTAGCGTGACGAACAATTCCCCCTAAATACAACCAACTGGTTATTCTCACATAATCGCGTCTCAGTTGTTGGGTATCTGTATCGCATAACTTCTCTGCAAAGGTCTGATGTGCATACCAAGTTAGGGGTTTGTATTAATACTCGAATTTTTGTTCTTCAACCGTTAATTCAGTATCAACTAGTTCTCCCGCTTTATAAAACCGATTATGACGTAGAAAAACAGCACACATTCCCTCATGAATATGAATTTTATGGCTTAAATCTATTGCATCATTTTCTAGCCCTGCCAAACAAATTAAACCTGTATCATCTAGTTTAAAAGACTCGTTAATTAACCAAGATAGGGCAACTAAATCACTTCCTTCCCAGGATAATTCAATAGTGTCAGCAGTCAAATCCCATGATATATATCCTCCCCTTTGACGAGATGAGGGATATTGCTGTTCTAACCGCTTTAAAGTCATGTAAAGTCCCGTCATTCCAGCGCGGTGAATGATTGTCGTATCCGCAGCATCGAGAGATAGGGAAATTTTGGGTTGGGTAGCAATCATGTAATGGTTTCCTTTTCTTCCTTATTGCGAGTCGCTGGGACAAATATTCCACACATCATCTTTCGTTTCCCCCCAATACCTTGTTCTTGCAAGGTTAAGGAATCTTCAGGGTTGAGTTCGTTCACTTTTACGCCAAATCCTCTAATTTTAAACTGTTTCCCTTCTTTACTGATGGTTAATTGTCTTCTTTGAGGTGTTCCATCTTGTCGGGTAAGAAGTTCGATTTTTCCTTGTATTTCTAAATTATCCAGTTGCCGTTGCACGGCTTCAATAAAATTACTAGGGTCTTGAAACCCTTTGATTACTACTAACCTGGAATAAACGCTTTCTGAGGAAATTAAAGGTTTGTAGTCGGGAATATCTAGTTGATAAGAATTTTTACCTATGTGAAAAGCTTGACCTGCTAAATAGGGATATAATAAGTATCCGCTCAAAAAAATGGGGTAAAGGTACACCTTGCGTCGTAGAATATGAAGCATGACGCAAAAACGATCATCTAAAAAATTAGTCACAGCATTATTGCAATCAATCGACCCAAAACAGATTGCAGACGAGGACGTGCGTCAAACGGTAGAAGTATTACTCAACTTAATAGAACAGCTAAATGTAAAAATCAAAGAATTAGAAGAAGAAAATCAAAAACTACGTGATGAAAACAACCGCTTAAAAGGTGAACAAGGTAAACCAGACATCAAAGCGAATAAAAACAAAGGGTTTAAGAAAAACTATTCATCAGAAAAAGAACGAAAAATAGCAAAAGAACACAGTAAAGCAAGTAAAAACGAGTCTATCAAGATAAACCGAGAAGAGATTGTAGTTTACCCACAAGAACAATTACCAGCAGACGCACAGTTCAAGGGTTATGAGGAAGTAGTAGTCCAAGACATTTTACTTAAGCCAGATAACATACTGTTCCGCAAGCAAAAATACTACTCACCAGAAACAGGAAAAACTTATTTAGCGGAACTACCAACAGGTTACGAAGGTGAATTTGGTCCAGGAGTAAAAGCTTTGGTCATGAGTCTATATTATGGTGGAAACATGACCCAAGGGAAGTTATTAGAATTTTTAGAAGATATTGGTATCTCGATTAGTGCAGGAACAATATCAAATTTATTAATTAAAAACCAAGAATATTTTGAAGCTGAATACGAAGAAGTATACAAGGAAGGGTTAGCCAGCAGTCCTTGGCAACACTTTGACCAAACAGGTGCGCGTGTTGCAGGAGTGAACCATACAACAAATGTGATTTGTAACCCCTTGTACACAATTTACCAAACAACGCGATACAAAGACCGTTTGACTGTATTAAAAGTATTTCAAAACACAACCGAACTCTCCTTTGTTCTCAACGAGATGACCTATGAACTTTTGGAGACTTTTAAAGTTCCAATTAAGTGGGTTAATAAACTAAAATTACTATCTCAACAGAAGGCTTTTACCGAAACTGAGTTTAATTTTTTGATTGGTGAGTACTTAAGTAGACTTGGTTCTCAACACCGTTCTCGCATATATGAATCGGCAGCAATTGCTTTTTATCATCAGCAATCAACTGTACCAGTAATTACAACTCTAGTATGCGATGATGCTCCGCAGTTCAAGTTAATAACATCGGATTTGGCTCTTTGTTGGGTGCATGAAGGACGACATTATAAGAAATTAAGTCCGCTTATACCTTGCCATCAAAAACTTTTAGATAATTTTCTAGAAAGATTCTGGGAATATTACAGAAAATTATTATCTTATCGAGATTCTCCAAGTTGGGATAAAGCTCACGAACTAGAAATGGAATTTTGGACACTTTTTACAGAAAAAAGTGGTTATCAACAGTTAGATGAGCGAAAACGATTAACTACTTTGAAAGTAAACGAGTTGCTTCTCGTGTTGGAGCATCCAGAATTACTATTGCATAACAACCCTGCCGAATTAGCTGCTAGGACTATGGTACAACGACGTAACATCAGTTACGCAACCCAGACAAAACAAGGCACAAAAGCGTGGGATGTTTTTATGTCCCTTGTTGACACTACTCGTAAGTTGGGTATCAGTTTTTATGAGTATATGCGTGACCGCATTTCTCAAGTTGAAAATATTCCATCTTTGGGGACAATTATTCGGAAGAAATCTTCTTCTAATTCCTATGGTTGGTCATGGATGCCTCAATAACACCCCTGTATATTAAGACTGTGCTAAACCCTCATATCCTTGGTTGTAGAATACTGTAAAGTGCATGGATTAACCACATCTATTTCTTCATAGTTTTTATAAGCGATTGAAACTTTTTTAGTTACTTTGATAGCATATTTACAATTTACCTTATTTGCAACTTCCGCTATTAATCAATTTCTTGATTTTGATTATTTTTATTTATTTGTTGCTCTCACGAGAGATCCAGCAACTGGGGAAGATTTGGCGGCGACAGCGGAGTGCCAGGTGGGGGCACGATTATTTTCTGTGCCTATGTAAAATCTATCTGCCCCTACCTGGTACCGTCAAATCAGCGTAGCGGTTCCCCAGTTGCGCCGCTGCTTTTTTTTATCGTAGTTGACATTCAAGACAGCCGATACCCCGAAATTTTGAGGGGATACTATAATAAAGGGATTTGTTGGTGATGAATCCGGATTTTTAAACGAGATTGAGCCGCGATCTCAAGCAAATTGTTCCTAGTTGGTATTCCAGCAATCGGATGGATTCCAATAGACTTCAGTTCGTGAAGACCAGGACAAATCCTTGACAAAGCACTATAGATAACATAGCCATTATCAAGAGGAATAGGTGCGCCTCTTAGCTTAAAAGTTAAGTCTACATATTCCTCACTTGGAATTAATAGGGCTGCCATAGATGAAAATTTATCTCCGACACCAGCCAGCATAAACCGCTTCTGCTCTTTCCTGCTTTCTATATTCGATTGAACTCGCGGCAGGCTTATCATTCCATTTTGAACTAGCGGCAAAATTATGGTTCCAAGATGCCAATTTCATCAAAAATTGGCTGACGTAAGAATGAGGGTTATGGTGTTGTTGGCGGCAAAGTTATGGTTCCAGTAGCGGCAAAGTTATGGGTAAAGTCACACCTGGCGACTATAAGTCGCGGCTATACAAGCAAAACCCACCGTGGCAGGGGTTGATATTCTTTATCGCTTTTCTGGTTACAAGTCAAAGCCTTATAATACACTTCTGGAACGCAGAGCCTTGCATTTATACTGGAAGCAGAGCCTCCGGCTATGGATTTTCAGCCAGAAGCTGGGAACCAGTAACCAATCCAAAATCCAAAATCCAAAATTGAAATGACTGTACAATTGCTCAGACGGAAATTTACAGCGGTTTCAAATTTGGTATCAAAAATTTCATCACCGAAATAATAATTTCGCATTATTCCCATAAACTAAAAAGACGTAGCATTGCTACGTCTCTACAAAATTAATTCTTATTCTTAACCCCTGCCACGGTGGGTTTTGCCTGTATAGCCGCGATTTCAATCGCCAGGTAAGTTTAACACTTATCTTCTAAGACTCCGGCGTAGGAATTGGCTTAATATCCTTTGCCTTATAAAAAGTCTCTAAACTATCTTTATCGCCAACAAATCGCCAATGCCAAGGTTCGTAACTTACACCTTGAGAATTATCTTTAGGAAACGAAAGTTCAAATCCGTACCGTGCAGCATTTGCTTCTAACCATTTAAAGGCTTTGGTGTTTTCAAATTTTGTGCTTAAGTTAGTTGCTGGTACTGCACTATCACCAATATCTACAGCGTAACCCGTATGATGTTCGCTATGTCCGGGAGGGGCGCTGACTGATGCTCTTTGGGCTGGTGTTTGATTGCGCTGGGCACCGATATTAAAAAATAACTTTTCCTGTTCTTTTACCGAGCGAAAACCTGAAATGGGTACCAATCTTATACCAGCTTTTCGAGCATCTTTCACCATCTGCTGAAACTTTTTACCTGCGGATTTTCGTAACCTTATCCGTTTTCCGCTGGCATTAACTGCTACGATTTCTGATTCTGGAGCTTCTTTGTATTCTAGATGCCCTAACAATGCTTCTTTTTCGGCAGAATCGTTAGCTTGTGTAGTCGGAGAAGCTGAATTAGTCGGCAAAGGTTGCTGTTTTGCAGTATTTTTCGGTGCAGCAATGTAAAAGATCAAACCACTGATTGCAGCAAGCAGAGCAAAACCCATTACTCCGGCGATCGCCAAAAAGGACGGGCGTAAACCTAGCTTGGGAGACGCATCAGGAGTATCGCGCAAAGCTTGGGGAATATCTTCGCTAATTTCGGAGGGGGTTGAGTTTTGTGCTTCCTCGTAAAACTCATTATTCAAGGCTCAACTCCGTTTGGAATGTTCGGTAATTATTAGAGATTGTAGACTGTAGAGAAAGAAACCTGTTAGATAGTAAGTTACATATGCAATTCCTGATTTTGTGTTAGAAAACATCTTAGAACTTTACTTTAAACTGATTGCAACGGTTTCAATAGGATTTTTATTAGGGCGCTGGCTACCGAATACAGCTTTAAATCGCTTAGGTAAGTTCCTATTTTGGATCGGAGTACCGATAGGAATTGTCGCTTTTTTACGCAAAGCCGATTTATCAGGAGCAATTTGGATTGCACCCGCAGTAGCTTACGGAGCCATGTTACTTGGAGCATTTTTTGCTTGGTTAGGAATAAAATTGCAAAGTTATTTTACAAGTACAGTCCCATTACCGCCTACTCAGGGAAGTTTAATTATATCGGCAATGGCAGGAAATACGGGTTTTCTTGGTTATCCTATCGCGTTGGCAGTATATGGAACTCAGTATTTTGCCTGGGGATTATTTTACGATTTATTAGGTTCGTTGTTTGTGACTTGGGGTTTTGGCTCAGTAATCGCAGCCCGTTTTGGCGGTAGCGCTACTAACTTTTGGCAGATTAGCAAAGTAATATTAATCAATCCTGCTTTATGGAGTTTTGGATTCGGCTTGTTGTTTCGACAAGTAGAAATTCCTTTCTCCGTAGAATTTGTATTGGACAAATTGGGTTGGAGTGGCGTAGGTTTATCATTAATTTTAATAGGAATGCGATTGAGTAAGTTGACTTCTTGGCACAATTTACCCCAAGCAGGAATTAGCATCGCCATCAAAATGCTGTTAATTCCCCTGGTATTTGGTATCACCTTCAGATTTTTGGGTTTAACAGGTACGAGCGCAAAAGTAATTTTACTGCAAACAGCAATGCCCCCGGCTTTCTCCACTTTAATAATCGCCGAAATATTCAATCTCGACAGCGACTTAGCAGTTACCACAGTAGCAGCAGGAACATTACTATTGCTTCTAACCCTTCCGATGTGGCTCTTAGTATTTTAGAATTGGGAATTGGGCATAGGGCATAGGGCATAGGGAGTTGGGCATTAGAAATAGTTAGGAGTATTGAGTAAGGAGTAAGGAGTAGGGAGTAGAGAGTAGCAAGTAAATCACTTTTTTATTATTGTCATAAATGTCGGTACTTCTGCCCGTCTATTTTTACTCGCTACTTGTTACTCATTACTCACTACTCACTACTTTAATAATGTCCCCTTGTCCCCTTGTCCCCTTGTCTCCCCATCCCTAATTCCCTAATTCCCATCAAATCAACACGGCTGACTCACCTTCTCGGCAAGTTCGGCTGGACTTGTAAATTCATAATTTTCAAATGGTTGATGTATCCAGGGGTTGTCGGATAAGTAATCGGCGTAGTAGTCGGGGACTATTTCCGAACAAGCTTTATACCAGATAACGGCGGTACGAATCTCTTCTATGGTGGTTTCGCTATTTTTCTTTAACCAAGGAATAGTCTCTTCGAGCGTAACCCCTGAATCTACTAAGTCATCAACTAAAAGGATTCGCGAACCTAATGATTCATCAGTCATTGTTAAATGTTGAGAAAAGGTCAATTGACCCCTTTCTTGCTTGCCCGCACCGCTGTAAGATGATGTTGCTAATATTGCTAGCGGTTGCTTGTATATACGGGATATAATATCCCCCACTCGCAGTCCACCCCTGGCAAGGCAGACTATTTGATTGAATTCCCAGCCGGATTGATAAATTTGAGCAGCTAGTTGTTCTATTTTGTGGTGATAATCTGACCACGAGACATAAAGGTCTGGCATAAGAGAGGTAATTTAAAACTAATAGTAGATGCCAAATCCTTTATTGTAATACGAGTGTAGGTATTATGAGCGATTCTATGGCTGATGGTTATCCTCAAAAGGTTGATAAAGATAAAAAACTCAACTTAAAAACCAAGTTGGCTTACGGTGCTGGGGATTTGGGACCGGCTATTACTGCAAATATTTCCGTATTCTTTCTGTTAGTTTTCTTTACTAATGTCGCGGGTATTCCGGCGGGTTTAGCTGGCAGTATTTTGATGGTGGGCAAAATTTGGGATGCTGTCAATGACCCGCTTGTAGGAGTTTTGACAGATCGAACCGAATCTAAACGTTGGGGTCGCCGTCTTCCTTGGTTACTGTATGGTGCGATACCTTTTGGTATTTTCTTCTTTTTGCAGTGGATTGTACCAAGTACCAATGTTTGGGTATTGTTTTGGTATTACGTCATTATTGGAGTGATATCTCAAGTATTTTATACGGTAGTCAATTTGCCTTATACAGCAATGACTCCAGAATTAACTCAAGATTACGACGAACGAACCAGCCTTAATAGTATTCGCTTCGCTTTTTCTATTGGCGGTAGTATTCTTTCATTATTGTTAGCACGATTAATATTTGCTTTAATTGATAATCGTCAACAGCAATATCTAGCTTTAGCAGCAGTTTGTGCTGTAATTTCGGTTTTAGGACTATTTTGGTGCGTTTGGGGAACTCGCGAAAGGGTTTTAGCTTTTGAAGCGAAACGTACTCAAAGCGAGGAAAGCGAATCTATTCCTTTCGGGGAACAAATCAAAATCGTCTTCAATAACAAACCTTTTTTATTCGTAATTGGTATATACCTTTTCTCCTGGTTGGGGGTACAAATAACCGCTAGCGTTATTCCTTATTTTGTGATCTATTGCATGAGGCTAAAGGAATCAGATGTACCGACAGTAATGATTGGGGTACAGGGAACCGCTTTATTAATGTTGTTTGTTTGGGGTGCATTAAGTAAACGAGTGGGGAAAAAAGCCGTTTACTTTATGGGAATGTTTTTATGGATCATCGCAGCGACGGGATTATTTTTCTTACAACCCGGTCAAATTGGTTTAATGTACGTTTTAGCAGTACTAGCAGGTTGTGGGGTATCTGTTGCTTATCTTGTACCTTGGTCTATGATGCCAGATGTAATTGAATTAGATGAATTACAAACCGGACAACGCCGTGAAGGAGTATTCTATGGCTTTATGGTGTTACTACAAAAATTTGGTTTAGCTTTCGGTTTATTTCTAGTCGGAATCGCTTTACAAACTTCGGGTTTTCAAGAAAATATTCCCGGACAAACTGAACTACCAATACAGCCAGATGCAGCACTATCAGCCATCCGCATCGCTGTAGGGTCCAATTCCCATTGGATGTTTAATTGGCGGATTATTTTTAACCTATTTTTATCCCATCACCCGCGAAATGCACGCCGAAATGTTACTTAAACTCGAAGAAAAACGGAAAAACAGTTAACAATTATCAATTATCAATTATCAAAGAGTTCAGAAAGCGAAGGGAGCGGAGGAAGCTGAGGGAGCAAATCCAAATTCAAATTCTTTTTTCTTTCCTTGTCTCCTTGTCTCCCCATTCCCCCATCCCCCCTCATCAATTTCGCAGTGGAAGTATATCTAATGGCATAGGCTGGGCTGCAAGTGCTGCAATTACTGGTCTTTTATTACTATGGCTGATGAATAATCATCGCCAAAACCTGCCATCGGGCTAATGTATCTTAGCTGGGGTAATGTTACTTATAGAAATGTAACTATTAGTAACTTTATTCAAATTAATAATGGTAGATACAAGTTTACAAGAAATTACTACTCAATTAGAAAGTTCTTCTTTAAGAGATCGGATGGTAGCTCTTGCTTCTTTGAGGAATATCCCCGCAGAGGATGCTGTCCCTTTAATTAAAAAGGTGCTTGATGACGAATCTCTGCAACTGCGCTCGATGGCGATATTTGCTTTGGGGATTAAACAAACACCGGATTGCTATCCGATTTTAGTCCAAACAATGGAAACTGACTCGGATTATGGCATTAGAGCCGATGCTGCGGGTGCTTTAGGATATTTAGGTGATACTAGAGCTTTAGAACCACTATCGCGAGCATTTTACGAAGATACCGATTGGTTGGTACGTTTTAGTGCTGCTGTAGCGCTTGGTAATTTGAAAGATACTCGTGCTAAGGATGTACTTTACAAAGCCCTCGAAAGTGAAGAAATTGTCATCCAACAAGCGGCGATCGCAGCGTTAGGAGAAATCAAAGATATTGAATCTGTAGATAAAATACTCCGTTTTGCTCAATCGGATGATTGGTTAGTACGTCAGCGTTTGGCAGAAGCTTTGGGCAATCTTCCAACTGATAAAAGTATCTCAGCTTTGAAGTATTTAGAAAAAGATAGCCACAACCACGTTAGTGAATCGGCAAGAATTTCGCTATCAAGACTTGAACAAGCGAACAATCAAATGGGATAATCAGTATTCTTGCTTAATACGGGGAGTAGAAAATAGAAAGTAGGGAACGGGGAATAGAGAATAGGGAAGAATCAAAACCTTTAACCTTTAACCTCTCTCTTATGGAATGGGGAGAGAAGGCTCGTCTAACATTTGATTTTCTTAACTTTCTCGAAACATAGTACTTGCTTGCTGTTACATTTTAAAAAGCGAGATTATAAAAATTTGATGTCAGGTAATTTCTGAAGATGAATATTGAAGAGTTTTTTGAATTAAGTGCTGGTAAATGGTTTTCTCATCGTACTAGCCATCATTTGGCTTTTAAACAATCAGAAGGCGGTAAATCAGATATTATTATTGAAACTTTAGCAGATGACCATCCAGAAGTAATTAAATTGTGCGAGCAACATCAAGTTGAACCTAGCAGTGGAAATAGTGGTGCTAGAGTAACCTGGAACGGCACAATGGAATGGGATAAAGAAAAACACGAAGGTTCTACAGTTTTAGTTGCAATCCCAAATGCAGAAAACCCTAGGATCGGAAAGTTACTGCGAGAAATGGGCTACGCAGAAAAAACTCCAGTTGCCGGAACTTACAAAATGGGCAGCGATGATGCGCTTACCTTAACTACAGAATACGAAACCATGTGGTCTGAAGAACGTTTGTGGTTCGCAAGTCCAAATTTACGGATGCGTGTTGGTATTCTCAAGCGCTTCGGTGGTTTCAGCATGGCTTCTTTCACCTCTGAGATTCGCATGGGTGGAAATCCATCTGCTGCGAAAACAGATGATGCAGCAGCTAACACTGCATCGTAATTCATAATTCATGCATTGGTGAATCGAAATACAAATTACTAATGTAGAGACGTAGCAGTGCTACGTCTCTTTTAGCGCGAACACCTCTATTACGAACCAGTTGATGTATTTTTCTTACTAGCAGTCTTATTAGGTCTGCTTCTTGGCGTTTTAGCTTGTGCTGCTTGATTCGAGTTAGTTTCAAGCTTAGTTACTGTCTTAGCAACATTATCGATCTGAGTTTTTATCGTCTCAAATCCCGCTAATTTTTCCACAACAGCTTTTAACTGTTCTTGTTGATTATTTAGCTGTGTATCTATTTCCCCTAAATTCAAATTCTGTTTAGATTGAGTATTTGCTTTATCTAACTGAGCAATATTTTTCTCGATTTTTTCTGTAGTTTTAGTTAAATTATCAACCTTACTTGAAACTGAAGAAACTGCCTCTATTTTTTCACTCAGTGCCTGTAATTCCTTTTGTGTCTGACTATTGCCTTCTATCGTTTTAGTTAAGCTTTCTCTGGTATGAGTATTAGTTTTATCTAACTGATTCAGATGTTTTTCAAGCTTGTCTGTAATCTTATTTAAATTCTCTACTTTGTCCGAAACAGAAGAAACAACTTCTAATTTTTCGCTAAAGGCTTTCAAGCTTTTTTGAGAAAGAGTATTATTACCTTCTATAGTTTTAGTCAGGCTTTCTCTAGTTTGATTGTTAGCTTTATCTAGTTCGTTTAAATAGGTTTCGAGTTTTTCTGTAGCTTGAGTTAAATTATCAACTTTACCAGAAACGGAAGAAACGGCTTCTAATTTTTCAGTGAGTACTTGTAAGTTTTCCTGATAAATATTCTTGCTATTGTCTATTGCTTGAGTCAGACTTTCTCTGGTTTGAGTATTAGCTTTATCTAAACTAGCGAAATTAGTTTCCAATTTCTCTGTAGTTTGAGTTAAATTATCAACTTTACCGGAAACGGAAGAAACAGCTTCTAATTTTTCGCTGAGTGCTTGTAACTTTTCCTGTTGCTGATTACTGGTATTTTCTATTGCTTGAGTTAGATTTTCTCTGGTTTGAGTATTAGCTTTATCTAGTTCGCTTAGATGAGTTTCGAGTTTTTCTGTAGCTTGGGCTAAATTATCAACTTTACCAGAAACGGAAGAAACAGCTTCTAGTTTTTCGCTGAGTGCTTGTAAGTTTTCCTGTTGCTGATTATTAGTATTTTCTATTGCCTGAGTTAGATTTTCTCTGGTTTGAGTATTAGCTTTATCTAAACTAGCGAAATTAGTTTCGAGTTTTTCTGTAGCTTGAGTTAAATTATCAACTTTTCCCGAAATAGAAGAAACAGTTTCTAATTTGTCGCTGAGTGATTGTAAATTTGTTTGAGAAAGATTATTGCTACTATCTATTGCTTGAGTTAGATTTTCTCTGGTTTGAGTATTAGCTTGATCTAAACTAGCAAAATTAGTTTCGAGTTTTTCTGTAGTTTGAGTTAAATTATCAACCTGCTTTTTTAAGACTTGAGAAGATTCGGCTTGATTTTTACTACTATCAGCAACTATTTGAGTTAACTGCTTATTCAATTCACTTGTATCTTCTACAAGCTTTAATAACTTTTCCTGTTCAACCTTACTTGCACTAATAGCACTTTTTATTTGAAAAACCAATATAGTAACTATTAATACAAAAAATACTGATACCGTGGAGAGAATTTGCAGTGTCATCCCTAGTTTTATCCTTAACGTAAATATAGTTAATTATTCATCCTAGATTTATTATTAATAAAATATAGAATGATACATCATCATATAGTAAGTAAAGCCATATTGTAGAGTAAAAACTTTACTATTCGAGATTATTTTCATAAAAGACGAATCTTTAAGGTGAAATAATGCGAAACAATAGTAACACTAACTCTTGCTGCAATACGGTGAGAGCAGCTTAGAACCAGCGTTACGAATTATTAAAGATTCTTTGCCTTTAACTCTACAACACTTAGATGTTTAAATTAAATATTCAAAAAACTAGCAAGTGTTTGCGGTAATGGCAGCACAATCAAAATTAAGAGCGCAATTGCTAAAAGTCCGAAAAAATCCCGTTTATTATCCAGTTCAGTCACATCGTTCAAAGCGGGTTCGTCTGCTAAACGTACAAGAAATATCAAGCAAATTGCCCACACTAAATATTGCTGCTGAACAAATGAAAGTAACAGCAGTAACAAACGAGCTATATATCCGATAACCATTGCTGTTTTTTGTCCAAACATGGCGTGAACAATATGCCCGCCATCAAGTTGCCCCACAGGCATCAAATTCAACGCCGTAACAATTATTCCTAGAACACCAGCTATAGCTACTGGATGTAAGTCTATTGCCACGCCGGAACTTAGCTGAGCGCCCAGGGTTAATTTGGAGAGTAGCGCTATTAATATTGAATGGCTCGGATTTAATGCATCAGGGTTTAACAGCCGTGCATTTTCTTCTATCGGAACTACCTGAGAATTAGCTAAACCCCATATCAACAAAGGTAAACTTGCTAAAAAACCAGCAATTGGCCCCAGCAATGCTAACGTCAAATAAAGCTTTGCGATTAGGTACTGGACTACGCATCCGAATAAATGCACCAAGTGTTCCGAGGAAAAAAGGGTTGGGAATAAAATAAGGCAGTGTAGTGCGAATTTTATAAAACTTTGCCGTCAAATAATGACCCATTTCGTGTATACCTAAAATAGTTGTCAACGATAAGGCATACGGCAACCCCGGCAACATTAAGACAGGATCTGACAATATCTCTTGAGCTTTAACACCAGTTATTGTCGCTCCCACAAAAGTAGTAGTTATTAGAGTAGCTCCTAGTAATAGCAAGGCTAACCCTGGTTTAGTTAATTTTTCCTTTTTCCCTGCATCAGTTTTCTTCTGCTGATGGTTAGGAACTAACAAAAATATTGGTTTATCATTAAGGTCTTTTTGAAAAATTAAAATGAAGCGATCGCCAAATTGTGCTTCGATATTTTCTTTGATCTGCTGATAAGCTTTATCCCCTGAAGTTCTTAATTGACCTCGACAAATCACAGCTTGGGGACGATATTCAATATTGTGAATATAGTATAAAGACCAAGGAAAACACGAACGAAGTTTAGTTTCTTCCTCTGGCTCAATAGGACGCACTGGTGCAGATTCTACGGTAGGATGTATAGCCGGTTGTGTTGCGTCGGATGGTGCTAGTGATTTTTGCTCTTTATCTTTGACCGAAATACGACCCCAATTAAATAGCACACAGTACAAAACAAAAGAAACTGCTAATGAACCAAAAACTAATGTTGATGGTATTCGAGTATCGTACTTTATTGTCCAACCAGTCCATATTATCGGTGGTGCCATCAATACTAACCACAACAGCAAAGCAGGAGTTCTTGTCACTTTCGCAACATTTCGTCTGAGGGTATAGTAAGTAAATATTCCTAAAATAATGAGAAGCCAGGATGTCATTTTGTTTTCATTGATTCTGTTGGCAATTTAAAGCTGTAGTATTAATACTGCATATTAATTAATGTCAAAAGACGGACTTATAACCCGAATTTTGCATTCACTTTTATGTGTGGTCAAATCGCGAAAGCCTTTTCTTTTAAAGAAAAGAGAATCCAAAATTCCTCCATCCACAATCGAATTTTTCGTTTTATCAATACAAATTCAAAACCTTTCTCCTTGACACAATCTTTTCCTATGCGCTCACCATCTCAAGAGCCGAGTAATCATACACATAAGCCACCAAGGGCAATTTTGAACTCAATTAAAGCATTTCCTCCCAATAGGGATACTTTAGGAGGAACCGCTTACTTTATTGTAAGAAACGAAGGCAATATTTTGATTGACTCTCCGGCTTGGGACAAAAATAATCAAGATTTTCTAGAAAGTAATGGTGGTGTACGTTGGTTGTTTATCAGTCATCGCGGTGCCATTGGTAAAAGTGAAGAAATTCAGAAAACTTTTGGCTGTGAAATTTTAATTCAAGAGCAAGAAGCTTATTTACTACCTGAATCAAAGGTAACTGCTTTTAGCGATAAATTTACTATTGATTCAGTATCGCAAGCAATTTGGACACCCGGTCATTCTCCCGGTTCGTCTTGTCTTTACCACAATTCGGAGGGAGGAATATTGTTTTCAGGAAGACACTTAGTTCCCAACCGACAAGCCGAGCCAGTACCTTTAAGAACATCTAAAACCTTTCACTGGCACCGACAAATTAAAAGCATTAAGTTATTACTAGAGAATTTCACACCCCAAACACTTAAATACATCTGCCCCGGCGCAAACACCGGCTTTCTCCGAGGAGAACGTTTGATCGATAACGCTTACACTAGTTTAGCTAATCTTGATTTAGCAGAATTACTTAGGGCAACATCTCTTCTTTGAGAATTGGTTGGGGGATTGGAGAGGGGGTAGACAAGAGGAATTTTAACCTTTGACCTTAACTACTCCCTACTCCCTACTCCTAACTGGTCACTGATAACTGCTCACTGTTGACTGTAAAAGTTCTACTGCTGCTTGATATTGAACGTCATCGGAAGTGGCTATCCGATCGATTTTTATTGGTTCTGAGGAAACTACTTTGTCTGGAGTAATGCCTAATTTATTAATATCTCGATGTAGTGGTGTTTCATATTTAGCGATTGTTACCGCTAAACCGGAACCGTCTGATAATTCAAATAATGATTGGATTAAGCCTTTTCCAAAGGTTTTTTCTCCTACGAGAGTTGCACGTTTGTTGTCTTGTAGGGCACCAGCAAGAATTTCGCTGGCGCTTGCCGATCCTTGGTTTACCAATACAGCTAATGGATCTTTTGTTAATGCTGGGCCAAAAGATTCAAAGTTCCCTTGGATGCCTTGACGGTTTACTGTATAAACTACAATACCTGAGTCTAACCACAGTCGAGCAACTTCTATTCCAGCTTGTAACAAACCACCGGGATTATTTCGCAAGTCCAGAACGTAGCTATCTGCCCCTTTTTCTTCTAATTCGCTAATTGCATGAGCTAATTCCGCTGGAGCGTTAGCATTAAATTGAGTCAGGCGGATGTAGCCAATATCTAAATCTTTATCTTTTTGTAATTTAGCAATTACCGGATTCAAAGTAATGCGATCGCGGATGATGGAAATTTCTTTTGGAGAAGTGCCGTCTCTCTCTATAACTAAGCTCACAGCAGTTCCGATTTTACCGCGCATCAAGGAAGCTGCTTTGTCGAGAGTAATATTTTCTGTGGGTGTGTTTTCAATTTTGATAATGCGATCGCGTGCTTGAATGCCTGCTTTTTCAGCCGGAGAACCTGCAATAGGTGTAACTACTTCTAACTTACCTGTTTCGGGATTTAAAGCTATTTGCAATCCTACCCCTGTTAATTCTCCAGAAGTATTGACTTGCAAACTGCGATACTGCCGGGGATCTAAAAACCTTGTAAAAGGATCATCAAGGCTTTTGAGCATATTTTGAATTGCTGAGTACGCTGTTTGACTATCTTTTAGCCTTGCTTTCAAAGCTTCTTGCCTTACTTGTGCCCAATTTTGATGGTTAAATGTATCATCTAAATAAGTTCGATTCACAATCCGCCAAGCTTGGGATACTAGTTTCTGTTCGTCTGTTAAAGCGGCTGCTGGGAAGCAAAAACTACCAAATGCGACCCAAAAAGCCAGAATCAATGATAAAATACCCCGAAAAACCTTTAAATTATCCATAAACTCGATTTTTACTTTTATTTCAACCACTTTACACATCTCAAAGCAGCTTTCGCGAGCTTCGATAAGATGAAATCTATCTCTCGATTATGTTACTTTTTTTATAGAAGTGTTTTTTGTCGCGAGTAATTTCGGGCGACTGACTTCTAATAGTTGGGTCAATAGCGCCCATGAAACGCTATGATCTAGTTTGTATCGATCTCTTTTTTTTTGTGGCTCGGATACAAGCAGAACGCAATACATTCCCTCTTGAGAGAGTGAAAATGTTTCTTAAAACTATCATTACTCTGACAGTTTAAAAGTAAATTCACTTTCTGACAGGTTCGTTCAAAATCTCGGTTGGCACGTGTGGCCAATGCAAGCGAGATAATTATCAACCGCAATCTTTATCTAGGAATCTGGGTTGTATGACCAACGTAATTGACTGGTTTGATGAGCGCTTAGAAGTTCAAGCGCTTGCAGATGACGTTACAAGCAAGTATGTTCCTCCCCACGTAAACATTTTCTACTGCTTGGGTGGAATTACTCTTACTTGCTTTTTAATCCAGTTCGCAACTGGATTTGCAATGACTTTTTATTACAAGCCAACCGTTGCTGAAGCTTATTCTTCAGTAGAGTACATCATGAACGAAGTCAGCTTCGGTTGGTTGATTCGTTCCGTTCATCGCTGGTCTGCCAGCATGATGGTGTTAATGATGATTTTGCACACCTTCCGGGTTTATTTAACTGGTGGTTTCAAGAAGCCCCGTGAATTGACTTGGGTCACAGGTGTTGTTCTAGCTGTAATTACCGTATCTTTCGGTGTAACTGGCTACTCTTTGCCTTGGGATCAGATAGGTTACTGGGCTGTGAAGATCGTTAGCGGTGTACCAGAAGCGATTCCCGTAGTTGGAGTTTTAATTTCTGATATGTTACGTGGCGGTTCTAGCGTAGGACAAGCTACTTTGACTCGCTACTACAGCGCTCATACCTTTGTACTCCCTTGGTTGATTGCAGTATTTATGCTGGCGCATTTCTTGATGATTCGCAAGCAAGGTATAAGTGGCCCCATTATAATTTCGAGCAAAATCTTTTGATTTGAACGAAATTTTAATCAGGCTAAAACAGGCACAATATGCCATCTGCAAAACTGCAAGCGATCGGTTATTTGTTTTAAAATTGGTCTAATAACAGACCGCCGAAAGCAAATACTTGAATATATCAGTTTTAGAGGGTGTAAATTCCTTTATGACTGCCTATTAGCCGACGGTTTAACCGAAATTCACAATACTCAACTTAAATAGAAGAGTACCTAAAAAAAATGGCAACATTAAAGAAACCGGATCTAAGCGATCCACAATTGAGAGCCAAATTAGCTAAAGGCATGGGTCACAACTACTATGGTGAACCTGCTTGGCCTAATGACTTGCTCTACGTTTTCCCAGTTGTAATTATGGGTTCCTTTGCTTGTATCGTGGCTCTAGCAGTGCTAGATCCTGCGATGACAGGAGAACCAGCGAATCCTTTTGCAACACCTTTGGAAATCTTGCCTGAGTGGTATTTGTACCCAGTTTTCCAAATTTTGCGTTCGCTTCCTAACAAGCTTTTGGGAGTATTGGCAATGGCTGCCGTACCTCTGGGACTGATTCTTGTTCCTTTCATTGAGAACGTTAACAAGTTCCAAAACCCTTTCCGTCGTCCTGTAGCTACCGCAGTATTCCTGTTCGGAACTTTGGTAACAATCTATTTGGGTATCGGCGCAACTTTACCTTTAGATAAGTCTCTTACTTTAGGACTCTTCTAAATCCGCTGTTCGTGAAGGTGTTATAGCGCCTGTGGGGTTTCTCGTATTGAGTGCTTATTAATAGGTACTCGTGAGAAACTCTAACAGGCGTTAATTTTTTCAAAATTTATATGCTTACTAAATTTTAGAAATTAACAGCTGAGAATCGGGATAAATATTTTTGTCAAATATAATACTTTTAAATAATTTTGGTTATAGACTTAATTAGGATGTTAAAGTATCGGGGCAACCCGCGTAATCTTTGTATAGTAAGGATTATTTACCTCTAAAGTCAACATTTTTCTTAAAATCGTTTTTTTGTCTACTTCCTATTCTCCTCAACCCTTTTGTACGACTATTGAATGGCGCATCACAAGTACGGATATAGTTATAGCTTTTGAACCAAAGATCGAAAGCATTGCATAGTAAACTATAATCTTGAACACCTTAAAATTATTTTCCTTCTAATGCTTGACTAAATTCCCCAACTTATATCAACAAAAATATCAACTGAAAACAAACAGCATTGTCTTAAAATCGTAATATCATACTTAAAGAGATCTAGTAACGTGGTAAAATAATTTACATAAATAGGGTTTGTGAACTTGAATACGTATTTAAGCGCATGAAGCACCCAAAGGTGAATTTAAAGTATATTTGGGATTTTTTAAATTAAGAAGAGCAAATCAGATTTTTAAATCTGAGCTTTATAAACTATAAAAGATGTAAGTAAAGTTAATCTATTAATATTTAAGTCAAGGTCAATGCTAGCAATTGTGGAGCAAGACCATCTGACGGTTAAGAGCGAACTTAAGCTTCTAAACCAGGTACAACAATGGTTTGAAAAATTCTGTCTGCGTAATTTATCCGGGCTTAGTTGGCTGGAAAGTCAACAGTATCGACTTAATTTGGCATTAGCTGAAGGCTTTACAAATGCCGTTCGTCATGCACATCAAGCTTTACCACCAGAAACAAACATTGATATTGATGTATTGCTATGGAATGACAAACTGGAAATTAAAATCTGGGATTACGGTAAGCCATTTAATCCAGATGCAATAGCCGAACCAGAACCCGGTACTTTACAAGTAGGAGGGTACGGGTGGTTTCTATTAAGACGATTGGCCGATGAAGTCGTTTACGAACGCGATACGGATGGCAGAAACTGTTTGCTCATCGTCAAGTATGGTACGCATGAAAAATAATCGAGACTAATAATGTTTGTAAAATTTTTACGTCAATTCAAAAATTAGTTTTATTGCACTGAATTTTCGGTAAATATATCAGAATCTGGTTTGGTTCCTGTTAGCGTCAGCAATAAGGAACCATATCTGTTCGCATGGTGACAAAACCAGGGTTATAGCCGTACAAGGAATGCTAAATTATTGGCATAAAAGGCTATGAACTCTACTATACATCGATTATCGGCTTAAAAAATTACAACCTAAACTTATACCGTTTTCTTTCTCTATTCCCTATTCCCTGTTCCCAGATCCGGCGTTCCCTCTTCTACGACTATTTAATGCCGCATAACAAGTAAGGCTATACCCGGATTTCTCACATAAGATGACAGATTATTTACTTTAAATATTGAATTAAAGAAGTTTTTGATATGAAAAAATCAATATTTTTTTAATCGGAATTTGACTAAAATTTAAGCAAAATTTACAATTACTTTAAACAAGAAATAAATGTATAAAATAATTCTTGAAATACCGTATACACAGCATTAGAGTTACAGTTTTTATTTTGTTAGAATTTGACAGCGAGGGAGACTCAAAAAGTAGCTCATAGCTTGTCTTTCATAGCGTGCTGTGCGGCTCCAGGGCTTAGATAACTTAGCCCTAGTTGATTGTGGAATATATTTGTAGCGATTTTTTTTAATTTAAAAAATAGTAAAAGTAGAAGGAGTAAAGGCACAATCTTTAAAACAGCATCGTCTAAAAATACTTGTGTGTGTAGCTATTATTTTCGCTGCCATATTACTAACATAAAGCTATTAAACAATAAAATTAGTGTTACTGCGATTAAATAATGCATCGTTATCAACCGCAGCAGCAATAAGGAGAATATAAAAAATGTTACTAACGCCATCAGATCAAAAAACTTACTTAAACTTAATTAACAGTAAAGATAATAAAAAACTCAACCACATTTTCGTTTTTTTAGAAGTTTTTTCTCGCGAAGGTGGAATTCAATCTTATGTAAAAGATGTGTTTCAAGCTTATAACACATTGTCAGAACCGCTTCGTGGAGAAGTCTTTTTGTTACGAGATGAAAAAGGTTGTGCAAATCCTTTTGAATCGGAACGATTACAATTCCATTATTTTAAAGCTAAGTCTTCTCAAATAGCACGGATGAAGATGGCTTTGGTCCTACTGAAACGTTTAATTCAAGAACGTCCAGATCGTGTATTTTGCGGTCATGCTTACTTAGCACCTTTAGTTGGTACGTTATGTCAACCTTTAGGAATTCCTTATACCGTAATTACTCATGGTAAAGAGGTTTGGGAACCTTTACCTCAGTTGACTAAAACTAATCTCCAAAGAGCTTCACAAATTTGGACTGTCAGTCGCTATACTCGTGAGATTGCCAGTACTGCCAATAGTTTAAATACCAGTAAAATCCAAATAATGCCTTGCGCTGTCGATGGCGATCGCTTTACTCCTGGAGACAAACCAGCGGATTTATTAGAACGTTACGATCTCGCAGGAGCCAAAGTTCTGATGAGCGTAACGCGATTATGGTCTGGTGATATTTACAAAGGAGTAGATGTTACGATTCGAGCATTATCACAAATAGCTGAAGTTTTTCCCGAAGTTAAATATTTAGTAATTGGACGTGGTGACGATCGTCCCCGCTTAATGCAGTTAGCCAAAGATTTAGGGGTAGAAGATAAAGTAATTTTTGCTGGGTTTCGTCGCCACAGAGGAATTAGTACGCCACTATCACCTTGCTGATGCTTATATTATGCCGTCTCAAGAAGGTTTCGGTATTGTGTATTTAGAAGCAATGGCTTGTGGTGTACCCGTACTATCCGGTGATGCTGATGGTTCGGCTGACCCATTACAAGATGGTAAATTGGGATGGCGAGTACCTCATCGCGATCGCGATTCTGTAGCAGCAGCTTGTATCGAAATTCTCAAAGGAGATGACCGACGTTGTGATGGAGAATGGTTGAGAAAGGAAGTTCTTTCTGAATTCGGTATCAAAGCCTTTCAAAAACGATTGCTTTCTCAGTTTTTATCAACAACTAAAACGAGTAGGGAGTAGGGAATAGTGAGTAATCTGGATTTTTGATTCTTAATCCCGTAATTCCTTCGTCTCCTTGTCTCCCCATCTCCCTCTCATCTGTATAATTTTTTAAAATTTTTTAACCTTTTATTTGTAGGACTTGCCTTGACTTTGGGATAAACTCGCTATCCTAGAAAGAGACTTGGATTATTTTAAAATGAGCTTTAGAACATTTCAATCAAATTTCTCACATTTGCGTCCTTGGCTCACCTTATTCGCAATTGTTTGGTTGCTGGGTACATTCGGCTTGGGTTGGTTAGTCAATTCGTTATTAATTATTCTTGGGTTGCTATTTTTAGTACCTATTGTGGCTTTTTTCGGTTTTCGCTGGTGGTTGCAACGTAGTTTGATTGTTGATAACTGTCCGGTTTGCTCAACTGAGATTACGGGTTTAAACAATACTCAGCTAGAGTGTCCTAGTTGTGGCGAAAAGTTGCTTGTGGAAAACCGAAATCTCAAACGTTTCACCCCAGAAGGAACTATTGACGTAACAGCAATAGAAGTACCTGCAAAATCAATTGAAGATTAACGATGGGTGGCGTTATTTAAGATCGGAACAGAGAATATAGGTGTCAGTTTAAATAGCAAACACGAGCTACCGAAACAAAAATAGTAGGTAGTTTCGCTTTATTAAAAAAAACTGGCGCTATTAAAGGATTGCGACAGATGAAAAACTTAAAACTATTACTAATTTCTCTTTGATAATGCGACGCACCTACATCAAATTACAGATTATAATGTAGCCTTATCGGCGACTCCTCTATAAGGACATTGACCGTTAGCGCAGCGTCTCCGGAGGAGATGCTTTGAAGCCCTATGCCCCAGGGACTTGCTATGAGATTGTTTCTTAAATTTGTAGGCTGCGGTTAGCAATTATTTGATTATACCTATATATTGAATTTTACCATAAATCTTGCCTCGGCTTTCAACGAAGCCTCTTCACTGCGCTTCTGCGGGAGACTTCCCACCGAGATAGCTAAAATACAAAATGGGGTAGCCTTGACTTTTAACTATTTTTGTGGCATCTTCTGTTGAGATATTGAGAGGGTGTAACTATTCTGTTGTTCGGACAAATCGCCTATATACAGCGAGTACTTACCTGCCTGCCAATATCCAGAAATTTCTGGTTTCTCTTGGGAATAATTATCCCCTAATACGCAAAAACGACCTTCTGGACCGTCAATTAACAGTGTTGGTTTTCCCTTACTTTCTACTGTTAAGCGTAAATAAGGTAGTGATTCTGCAACTTCCAACATTTTATTTGGTGTTGCACTAATGTTACCGCAATTACTTTTCTCAAATCCTCCAGATTTACCGCTAAGAATTAACGGATCGGGTTGAAAATCGCGATCGATTTGTACTACTTCGGCTCTGACTAATTGAAGGTTAGCCAAAATTAAGGCGATCGCCAAAACTATAGGAAAAAATTTAATTAACGTAGAGGTTTTCATTTTTACAGTAATGTAAGAAGGTAATTTTATCTAGCCGTATTAAAAAACGGTGCTGCACCGTTGTTCTGGATTTGAGACGAGCAAAATCTTATTTCTGGTTATTTCTAGTTTAAATATTGTTAATCCGTATGTTTTGAATTCAGATTGTAACTAAATCCACTGTTATATATTTGAAGTAAGAATTATTTTCTAGAAAGACATAGTGTATCAAACGATTATATTGGGTAATCAATAGTTTTCTTATACACAGCTATATTAGATAGAATCACATACAGAACCGCCAATTACGGTATATAGGTTTATTTGTTGTCATATAAATTTCCCTTCCGGTGAGGTAAAAAATATTAATGAATCCTCAAACACAAGAAAATTTGAACGAGTATCGCCTCCAGAAGCTAGTTACTCAAATCGATTCTGACTCAGCAGAACTTACTCCTTTACCGATTTTAACAACTTCCAGCCTGAATAGTAATAGTATTATTTATTACATTGTAAAGTGCATGAATTGGTTTTACCATTTACCAGCTATAGCCAAACTGGTAGTTGTGATTGTAGGAATTTTTGTCAGTTTTGCTATGTTGCAGGCAGCACTAAAACTGATTGCTTCTGTTATAAGTATGGCATTGCTGGCAGGATTAGTGTACCTTGGATACAATTTTTTCGTGGCTGGCAACAGTTCTCAAGTCAAAGAATAATTTATTTCTGCCTACGCGACCTTTTTTGCGTAGAAATCAATTTATAGGAATGGTGGTAAATGGCAACTCCAACGGTAAGGAGAAGTAGCAAACAATTGGGACACCCAAAACAACCCCGAAGAACTAATCCGCTTTCGCTTTCTTCGCGGCGGGTTGCGGCTTGGGTAGCAGAAATCACGCTGTGCGCTGTCAGCGGTTTGGTGCCTTTTGGCATTGGTGCGTATACAAATACTAAAACGAATATGGAGCGTGTACCGCTTAATCCGGTACTGGTAGCAGCAGAAAGAACAATTGCTTATCCTTTGGCTTTACCCGTAAGTTATGGTACTCGTAATGTCGCGTGGTCTACGAATTTCTTGTGGACGATCGCAATCTTAGCTCCTCTGTCACTTTCGTGCTGGCAATGGTATTTGCTAGCTAAAACCGGCAGTACTACTTCTAAGCGTTTGTTTGGCATTAAAGTAGTAACTGAAAAAAATCAACCGCCCGGTTTTAGGGCTGTTTTGCTGCGGGAAGGAAGTCGTTTTGCTCTACCAATTTCCGTAGCCTATATGTTGTGGCGCTACACTTTTTTGTTTCCAAACCTTGCTTTTTTCGCGGTATTAGTATTGTTAATGTCGCTTGCTGAAGCAATGGGTTTTCCGATGCTGCGGCAAGGTCGCTCAATTCACGATAGAGTTGCAGATACTTATACTGTGGATGCCACCATTCCTTTCAACCCGTCATTATTACGCAGAAGGAATAAATCTAAGTGGGGGCAGGGAGATGAAGAAGCAGCCATAGAATCAATTGTAGTTACACCCCAAGACCAAGAAAAGGGTAGTTTATGGGTTTGGATGCGGCAAAACCCCAGCCTGACTTTGCTCGGAGTGGCGCTGTTGAGTATGGCTGGTGTATTAATCACTTTAGTCGGAACTCAAATTTATATTCAAACTAAAGAAAATCAAAAAGCAGTTATCACGAGTAAAAGCAAACAGTTTTTGGCACTCGAACAACAATATTATGCCAATTCTGGAGTTAATAAACAAAATACAGTTGTAGCTTTAGGAACCCTTAGAGATACCCAAGCAACCATATTTCTCGCTGGTTTGCTGGTGAAAGAAAATGACCCAAATTTGTTAAAAAGTATCCAGCAAGCTTTAGTAAGTACTGGTCTTCAAGCCATTCCAGAACTTAAGAGGATGAATCTTTTATTAGAACGTGAGTTGGATTCCCTATCTAGTAATCAAACCAGAGAAAGGCAAATTCGAGAAAAAAGTTTGTATGCCAATCAGCAGGCAATTAATAATATTCTATCTGTTTATAACGGTAAAACAAATGGTATAGATCTAAGCCGCATCAAATTATCTCAAAACGATTCTACAAAAAATTCTGGTTCCAATTTAGCGTTAGACAAAGTTGATTTATGGGGAATTGATTTCAAGTACGCAAATTTGGATAAAGCTAGTTTTAGCGGTAGTCGTTTCCGTGGACCCTGGTGAAGATGGTCGTTGGGATACTTATGATGATTGGATTACCGATTTTAGTCAAGCCCAATTAAAACAAGCCGATTTAAGCGGTGCTAATCTTAGTCGCGTCTTAATGTTTCGTACTAATTTAAGCCGTGCCAACTTGAATCAAGCCAACTTATCCGCCGCACGTTTGGTTGGTGCCAACCTCAGTAGCGCTAGGTTAGCAAAAGCCGATTTACGCAATGCTGTTTTAGAAAATGCCAGTCTTACAGGAGCAGATTTAGGTGAAGCGAAATTAAACGATGCCGATTTATACGGCGCTCGTTTAGGTCGCGTTGTCGCGATTGGGACGCAATTGTCTAACGCTAATTTAATCAAAACCGAATGGCAAGAAGCGGACTTGTCTTCAGCTTATCTTGACCGCGCCAATCTAAGTAATGCTAATCTAAGTGCCACGCGACTGACTGGTGCTATTTTACGCTCTTCTAACTTGCAGAACGCTAACTTACGAAATGCCGATCTTAGTCTTGCAGATTTGCGGGGTGCAAATTTAGCAGGAGCAGATTTTCAAGGAACAATACTCTCTCCGAGGCAGCAAAATCCACCAGCAGACAAGTTTGTAGAAACCCCCACTACAGGAATTCAATCTGCTGTCATCACAGGAGTTGATTTTAGCCAAGTTAAAAATTTAGACGACAATCAAAAAGCTTATATTTGTACTGAGGGAGGTTTTCATAATAAGTATTGTCCGCAAAAATAGTTCGGAGTTCGGAGTTAAGAGTTATAAATCCACAACTTATATTTTTTAATTAGTGATTTGTAACTGGTCACTGTATGTCCCTTCGGGGCACGCTCCGCTAACGGGACACGCTATGTCCTATCGGACAGGCTCCGCTAACGCTAACACTGATAACTGTTCACTGTTCACGGGTAGGAAAATGAAGTGTCTTAAATATTTAGCCTCCGCAGTTTTAATTAGTTCGAGTTTGAGCTTAGCTTACCCTGCGAAACCCGCACAAGCTCAAGTTGCATACGGTAGTTATATTGGTGTTGGTGGTGCAGTTGGTGTATCTGATGGCGCTGATGTCGGAGGGGTTCTTGCCGTCCGCTACAAGCTTCTAGAAACACCCATATCTTTCCGTACACAAGCTTTAATTGGTGAAAATACGGCGGTTGTACCTATGGTTTCTTACGATGTTCCTCTTAACTGGCAAACTGATGCTTATTTAGGGGCTGGATTAGTTTTAGCTGGTGGAGATACACCTTCTCCCGTCGGTAATAAAGTCAGTTTTGCTTTGCAACCGGGTGTTGATTATATGGTACCTAACACCAACACTGTAATTTTTGGTAATGCAATTATTGCTTTTGATGCTTACCGTGATAAAAGTAGTACTGCTCTTTCCGTACAGGGTGGTGTCGGTTTGAGGTTTTAATTAAAGGGAGTAGTAAGTAGTAAGTAGGGAGTAGTAAGTAGGGAGTAGGGAGTAGTAAGTAGTAAGTAGGGAGTAGAAAGTAGAAAGTAGGGAGTAGTAAGTAGGGAGTAGGGAGTAGGGAGTAGTAAGTAGGGAGTAGGTTTTTTGTTGTTTTGTTGTTTTTAGATTCAAATAAAAACCAATATATTCCTGTTAAGGAACCTGCTTTTTTCAAAAACCAGGTTTCTAATTTTTTTCTTATAAGGTTTGAAAGACGCTCCTGCAAAACATCGAAGAAACAAATTTTGACTATTCCTACTCTCTACTCTCTACTCTCTACTTACTACTTACTACTCCCTACTTTCTACTTTCTACTCCCTACTCCCCACTGCCCACTCCCTGAAGATCGATCAAGCTATAATCCCATTCTCGAAATTACTTAATTCTTGCGCTTGAGCGGTGTAATTTTGACCGTATATTTTCGCGATTTTTCCGGTTTGCGCTAATATATTTCGCACTTGTTTATTGGAAAAGTCACCGAGGTTAATATTACTTTGAAGCGCCATTCCTGCTGCAATCCCAATTCCTTGTGCAACACCGCAATTAAATTCTACAATTCTACCGGCAGAACAAGCATAGCCCTCGAATCCTGAAGCAGGGCTGATAACTGCTAAATTAGGTATATCTTTGATTATGGCGTGTTGAACGCCGATATTAAATAAAGGTTTTTGCAGGTGTAAAAGGTTTTCTATACGTTTTTGTTCTGCTCTTTTTCCTAAACCTTTGATGCCTCCGCGAATATCAAAATGATAACCAAAGGTTCCTAAAGCTTCTTCATTTCTAACTCCACCTGCAAGCATTTCTGCTCCGGTTAAAGAATCAATTGCTCCGGTAACGTTGCCTGCATGACGAATATATAGCTCAGAAGCTGGAGTGACTGTATTTGCACCAATAGTTGTAAACCATCGAATTACATAATTCATTTCCGCGAGCATTTTTGGAGTAGGTTTGGCTTTACCTCGTGCTAATGCTTCTGCATCGTCGGCATTTACATCATATAAGAATGCGTTCCAAGATAATCTGCCACCTGAAAGAATAGCAATGTTACCATTATCAAGAATTGCGCCGCTTTTTTCTAAAATTAACGGAGTTCCTCGGAAGGAATGGTAAGCGATGGAAAGAGCTTTGCAGCGCATATCAATGTAGTCTTTACCCACGTACATAGTTTTGAATTTACCATTTTTATCAACTAAGTCTTCTCTGAGACGGTTAGCGATTTCGGGGTTATTACCTCCTGCTTGATTTAACCAGTTTTGAGCATCTCTATCATTAAGATTGGTAAAGCGTTCGAGGTAAAGTTTTTCTATATGTTTGAGTCTTTCTACGCTTAAACCTTGAGTTTGAAATACTAAAGTAACTGAAAGTTCAGAATTAGGTAAGCCGAAGGTTTCAAATCCTTTGAGTTTTTTTACACCAGCAGCTTGGGCTAATTCTGCATTAACGGTAGAGTCAATAAATTGTTTAGCAAAATATGTTTCTTTTTTAGTTAAATTAATTCCAACAATTTGATTTCCGTGCTTGGTAACTGACTCAATTTCAATATTGCTTAGTATATCGGCGTGAATTTCTTGCAACATCTCCCGCAATACTTTATCTGCTAGCCGTGGATCTAAAGCAACTTGTACCACTCCAACTCTTTGCAAAAATTCTTCGTAAATAGCAGGTGCCTCTCCGAAAGATTGTAAATTGTATGCTCTACGAATTTCTAAAGGAATGGACGATCTATCTAAGTAGCTTAAACCACCGCGTACTAAGTGCCCGCCTATGCCTTTTCGCGAATCACCTTTGAACATTAGCAAGCTGCGCGGGTATTGATTTGTACGGCGGTAATATTCCCGTGCTGCACAGATTAAGCTTAGTATACCGGGAAGTTCATCTCCAAAAGCAATTATGTCATAGGTTCGGGTTTTGTATCCAAGTGTAGTTTGAGGCATAATTTTTTCTCATAATTATTAATTTCTATGAAAAATCAACAGCGTATATTTTTATAATTACGGAGAAACTAGGGTACCCGAAAGGGTAGTTTAAGATATTAATTAACTTAGTTAGAACGTTAAATATAATTATTTACTGATTCAGGGAACTTAGACAACAATTAATGATTCTAATATCGCGTAGTTATGTCTATATTCTTTGATGAATAAAGCATAATTGCTTAAAACGAAGAAAACAAATAGTCGAAGAATAAATATGAATTTTTCATTTAGTAGAGTTGCAACTGAAGTTACCTCTCAACAAATTAAGCAAGTTAAAAAATGGATTTACCAGTATTTTGAAATTGATGATGATATTTCCATCTCTCTCAGTCAGTTACAGTGTAAGGAAGAAGATTGTCCGCCAATTGAAACGGTAATTTCGGTGATGACTAATCCCGTACAGCAGTATAAAATCCATAAAAAAATTACAGATATTCAATCTACAGATATTTATCTTCTCGTACAAGATAATTAAATTAACATTAAATATTTGCTTCTTTAGCGAACGGGGAACAGGGAACGGGAAAAATAATTATATATATTCAGAAATAATGTTATCTGGAAAACACGGTAATCTTTGCTTAGTAAGTATTTCATGGCTTTTACCGAAATCGTAGCATTCGTTTGTATTCAAGAACCTATTTTATTAATTTCGATTATTTTTAAAACTATAGTTATAGACGACATAAACCCAGTTTCGGGTAATTAAATCGGAATGGAAGATTGTCGGTAAACACAGAGCAGTAACTGGCTTTGCTTACAGGATAAGAATAGTGAGACGTAGCAGTGCTACGTCTCTACACAAAGTTTTAATGGCTGCCAGCCCAGCTTGTCCATCTGGGAGATTGATTTGCAATGTCAGATTTCATAAAACCCGTATCATTACTATCTGCTTCATTGATATTACTATCGGTCAAATTAGCATCTTTTAAATTTGCTTTGGTTAAGTCAGCACCACTGAGTTCTGCTTCTGCAAGGTTTGCTTCATACATATTCGCATTTGTTAAATTTGCACTCCGCAAATCGGCTTTTTGCAAGTTAGCTCTTTCTAAATTGGCGTTAGTTAAGTCTGCTCCAATTAGATTTATTTCGCTAAGATTTGCACCACTTAGATCGGCTCCACTTAAATCGGCATCAGTTAGATTTGCTCGACTTAAATTACATCCTTTAAGTTTAGCCCCACTTAAATCGGCTCCGCTTAAGTCTGCTGCACATAAGTTTAGACCGTTTAAGTCAGTATTTTGAAGATTTGCTTGATGGAGAATAGCTCCATGAAAATCTTTTTCTCCGACTCCATGTCGGCTCAAAAGCTGATTAACTTCCATATTGTCACCTTTTTTGCTTTTAGCAATAGATAAGTTAATAAATACATCTCGATTTATTAACGGTAACGCTCTTAATTTTCGTATTGAGTTGTTTGATTTATCTAATTTGGGGGTAATTAAAATTAAGTTGAACCCAATGAACTTATTCTGCTAAAATTTTCCTGATGTGGAACGTTTACTTAAAATAATGATGTAAAAGTATTAAAAAGTTATCTATTCTTATATTTTTTTCTTAATTGTACTTATTTTTTAACTTAGCAACGTTGTAGTGAGACGTAGCACTGCTACGTCTCTACATTAATTATCTTGGCTATAGCTGAAATAATCCTACTTTAGAGTTATTTTCTGCGTCTTTTTGTCGTAATTCCAATAGTTTTTGTTCGATTACTTCGCTAATTAACTTATTCCCTTCTAAATTAAAATGAATGTGGTCGTGATACAAAGCTTTTGGGTCTTGAGAAGAATTGAATATAGGTAGAAAATCTATATAGATAATATCTTGAGTTTTAGTAAATTCTTGCAAGCGTTGACGTTCTTTAATTTCATAGTCGCGAGGCCCCCGGTTCCCCGATTTCTCGCTTCAAGGGAGTCATAGCTAGTAAAAATAAAGCATTGTTTTCGCGAGTAAATTGTTGAATTTTACTAATGGCTTTTAAGTTACTACCAACGCGATCGCCACTTTCGTTTTGAATTTCGTTTAATCCCGGTATAGGCTTTTGCTTGAGGATATAACGGTTTAATATTTCTGAAGCAGCCAGAGGTGGTTTTTCCGAAGGATAATTGCGATCTCGTCCTACTTGTAGTGGAGTGGGTGTGGTTGAGAATAAGTCATCGGTATTAATTAGCAGCACGATAACCTTAGAGCCAAAACTACCAAACCTTTGTAAATAGGCTAATTCATTTCTCGGTCCCCAGGAATTAGCAGAAGCGTTTAATACTTCGACTTGCGTAATATTTTCAGATAGATCGGATAAATTTGATTTCAAAGAACGCATCATCAAGTTAGAAATCGTATTCTCTTGGTCAGTCCACCAACCACCATTAGCGATAGAATCTCCTAAAAGCAATATTCGCATCGTTGAAGGTAAAGGTGTTTCTTGGATATTGGCACCTCGCATCGAATACTGATTAATTTCTATACGATTGCCAAAGCGACGAGTACGTTGAGAAGGAGTTAATAAATAACCAATTTTTTCATCACCGATATAAGTCAAAGGATTGCCAAAACCAAACAGCAAGCGCAATCCAATTTCTGTAACTACAAATAATCCGATAATCGCTGCAACAATAACTAATAAAATAAATCTCACCGTTTAATACCTTTTTTCGTGTGATGGCACAATGTGATGACACAAATTACACCAATATACACGACGGGGGAGGGGGAGATGGGGAGATGGGGAGAGGGGGTAGAGGGGGTAGAGGGGGGAGAAGAATTTAATTTATAAATCAATGCCCAATGCCCAATGCCCAATGCCCTATGCCCTATGCCCATTCTTCGTTTACTTTTCTTAAGAAAATTGTTATCTGAATGTTTCGCTTATATCTGCTTATATAGGAAGTAACGGACTAAAATCAAGGCGGATCGTTTCGTCGAAATTGATAAGGGAGGATAATTTTTATGTCCGATTTAAATCGAGGAATAATGAAGTTTAAAGGTGCGGATACTACTAAGGCTGTAACTATTTCTACCGTTCTGCTACTCGGTTCGATTGCATTACTTATAATTTGGGCATTACAGGTGGCTTACGCGGTAAACTAAGAAACTAGCTACTCGCTTATATTAGGGCGCGAAATGTATTACGTATGTGTTAAGCTTGTAGACTTTTCTTTGCTTACCTTTTTGTAAAGAAATGTTGAACAAAAACACAACAAGAATTTTTAATTTTTGTTTATCACTGACAATTCGTCTTTTCGCTTACGTTGGATTCTAAGGGGTGCGGACTATATTATCGCCCCTTAGACCGTTATTAAACTTCTAAAAATAAGACTTTAGATTTTAGATTAAAGAAAAATCAAAAATCAATTATATGTTTGAACTGTGGGGTGCTTTATTTATTTTTATTTTCTGTCCCCTTTTAGGTGGATTACCAGTAATTTCCTGGATTACCAATGCTTTAGCTAAGCGTCGGTTGGCCCAAATCGGTACTGGTAATATTGGCGTTAGTGCTGCTTTCTATCATGGTGGAACTTTGGTAGGAGTTCTGGCTGTTTTGTCGGAAGCTCTTAAAGGAGTTATTGCAGTTTTAATCGCACGTGCTTTTTTTGATAGTGGTTCCTACTGGGAAATAGTTGCCTTAATCGCTTTGGTAATGGGTAGATTTTGGATGAGCAAGGGCGCGGGTACTACTAACGTTGTCTGGGGATTTGCGGTACACGATCCGATGGCGGCAGCGTTTGTATTTTTAGTGGGTAGTATCAGCTTTCTGCTTTTGCGTTCCAAGGAATTAGCTAAGTATGGGGTGTTGGTTCTGTTCCCCTTGATTGTGGCTGTACTGCATTTTGACAATATACCCCACATTTTGGCGGCGGTCGTTTTAGCGGGTTTACTTGCTTGGATTTACCAACAAATTCCCGATGACTTAAATTTAAAAGCATCCGAAGCGAAACCGGAGTCACAAGCGATGTTTCAGTTGTTGCGCGGCGATCAAAAAATACTTTCTCTGGATAATGAATTAGATGCTGCAATCGTGGGAAATAAAGCAGCTAGATCCTCCGAAATGAAGCGTGTTGGTTATCCAGTTCCCAAAGGTTGGGTACTGACTCCGATGGATGAACCACAAATGCTGATAGATTTTCTTCAACCGTCGGATTTATCTCCTCTTGCAGTACGTTCTTCAGCGTTAGGAGAAGATACAGAGGAAGCTAGCGGGGCGGGACAATACGAAACTGTTTTGAACGTTACGACAAAAGAAGGTTTACAGCAAGCGATTAGTACAGTTCGCGCTTCTTACGAGCATCCAGCAGCAGCTCAATATCGTCGCGATCGCAATTTAAAAGAAACTGCAATGGCGGTATTGATTCAGCAACAAATCCAAGGAGTATTTTCTGGAGTTGCTTTTAGTCGCGATCCAATTACTCAAGAAAATGATGCTGTAGTAATTGAAGCAGCGGCGGGTAGTGCGGCTCAAGTAGTTTCCGGTAGATATACGCCGGAACAATATCGAGCTTTTGTAGTGAAAACAGAGAATTTGTCTTCGGTGCATTTGGAAGGTGAAGGACAAATCCCTGCCGTTTTAATCAAGCAAGTAGCTTATTTAGCCCGCCAAATCGAACAACACTATCACGGTATTCCCCAAGATATCGAGTGGAGTTATGACGGTCAAACTTTGTGGATATTGCAAGTTCGTCCTATCACCACTTTATTACCTATTTGGACGCGCAAAATTGCTGCTGAAGTAATTCCTGGAATTATTCATCCCTTAACTTGGTCAATTAATCGTCCCTTAACTTGTGGCTCTTGGGGAGGAATTTTTGCGGTAGTATTGGGCGAACGCGCTATAGGTTTAGATTTCAACGAAACGGCAACGCTTCACTTTTCTAGAGCTTATTTTAACGCCAGTCTTTTAGGAAAGATTTTCTTACGCATGGGTTTGCCTCCCGAAAGTTTAGAATTTCTAACTAGAGGTGCAAAGATGAGCAAACCGCCTCTAAACTCTACCTTGTCAAACTTTCCCGGATTGCTGCGATTGCTGACAAGGGAGTTCAGTTTAGAAAAAGATTTTAAGCGAGATTATCGCAAGCGGTTTCAGCCCGGATTGTCTGAATTAACGCAAAAATCATTACTTGAACTCGATCAAGGCCAGCTTTTAGAAAGAATTGAATTTATTTTAGAACTGCTTAAGAACGCCACTTATTACAGCATTATGGCTCCCTTAAGCGCTGCGATTAGACAAGGAATTTTTAAACCAAAAGATAGTGACATTGATAACAGTGCCGCTCCCGAAGTTGCAGCCTTGCGAGAACTTGGGGAATTAGCCGCAGAAGCAAAATTGATATTACCAGAATTTGATTCAGAAACTTTGTTTGAGGATCTAGCAGTTTCCACACCAGGACAAAAAATTCTGGAAGACTTTGAAACGTTACTTAATCGTTACGGTTATCTGAGTGATGTTGGAACCGATATCGCCGTACCCACCTGGAGAGAAGAACCCGAGGCAGTCAAACTGTTGTTTATCCAGTTAATGCAAGGAAACCAACCTCCAGCAAACAAACGCAAGCGGAGGGGAATAGTACAAAGTCGCGTAGATTTGAAAGGACGAGTTACAGAAGTTTATTCCCGATTGCTCGCACAGTTACGCTGGAGTTTTATCGCCTTAGAACGAAATTGGTTGCAAAACGGTTCGATTCAAAAACCCGGAGATATATTTTTCTTAGAAATCAAAGAAATCCGCAAAATTATCAACGATTCCGATTATCAACTGATTAGTAATTTAACAGAGTTAGTCAAAATAAGAAAAACACAACTAGCAGAAGATGGTGAACTTAATCCCGCACCACTGTTAGTTTACGGTAATGCACCTCCGCTATCAGTTTTCTTATCCAGTCCTTCCTTGGTTCCCGACGGAATGTTAACAGGAATTCCTGCCAGTCACGGGCTAGTTGAAGGCAGAGTAAAAGTGTTGCGAAATTTACAGGCAGTTCCAGATATTGATAAGCAAACAATTTTGGTAGTTCCTTATACAGATTCAGGCTGGGTTGCTTTACTGGCAAGGGCTGGTGGATTGATAGCCGAAGCTGGTGGAAGGCTGAGTCACGGCGCAATTATCGCTCGCGAGTACGGAATTCCCGCAGTAATGGACGTACATAATGCTACTTGGTTATTGCAAGATGGGCAGCGAGTACGGATTGATGGCTCTAGGGGAATTATTGAGATATCGAATGATTTAAGACCGGATTGAGGAGATGGTAAGCCACTGCGTTGCGGGGGTTCCCCCCCGTTGTAGCAAGTGGCGCAACCCGTAGGGGGAGACAAGGGGACAAGGAGATGGGGAGAAATTTAAATTCACAACCTTGTTAATAGCAGGGAGTGAGACGTTATTAGCAGGGAGCAAGACGTTAATAGCAGGGAGCAAGACGTTATTAGCAGGGAGCGAGACGTTATTAGCAGGGAGCGAGACGCTCCCACTACGTTTTTAACTCCTACTCTTTACTATTCCCAATGCCCAATGCCCAATGCCCAATTACCAATTACCAATTACCAATTACCAATTTCATGAAATTTACTTCGTTAAACAATTTATCCGAAGAAGCAGTTTCTCATAATCCGGAAATTAAGAAAAAGGTAATGTTGCGATTTGGGGATTTACCTCACCTAACTAATTTCTCTCAAGCTCGTTTTGCTCCGGGGCAATCGGCATCAGCACACGCTCATCAGGATATGTGCGAGGTTTTTTTTGTGGAATCGGGTTCGGGCTTGATTCGGGTTGATGATAAAGAATATTCTTTGCTTCCCGGTAGTTGTGTGGCGGTGGAAGCGGGGGAAGTTCATGAAGTTATTAATAATGGCGAGGATGAATTGGTGCTGACTTATTTTGGGTTGCGGGTGGAGAAGAGATAAAAAATTATTGAAACCGAATTAAGCTAATAGTAATCGCTCAACGACTCGGAGTAGTAATATGCTCTTAAGCATTAAACGTATTGATGTTCCACCAGGACAACGTGTGTTGTTACGTGATGTCACCTGGCAAGAGTTTGAAACAATTCTTGATGAATTGGGAGAACATCGCGCTGCACGTGTTGCTTATGACCGAGGAGTATTAGAAATTATGGCACCCTTGCCAGAACATGAAGATGATAAAGAAATCATTGGTGATTTAGTAAAAGTACTTTTAGAAGAACTAGATATTGAATTTAGAAGTCTTGGTTCTACAACTTTTAAAAATCAAGCAATGCTTCAGGGAATAGAACCAGATCAATGTTTTTATATTCAAAATGAAAGTAAAATTCGTGGTAAAAAGCGACTCGATCTAACACAAGATCCACCACCCGATTTAGCTTTAGAAATCGATCTTACTTCTCGGACTCATCCAAGTATTTATGCAGCGTTGAAAGTGCCGGAATTGTGGCGATTTGAAAAAGGTAAACTACAAATAAATTTACTGCAAAATGAGTCTTATGTTGTATCTGAGCAAAGTCAGAATTTTCCTAATTTTTATTTAGCTAAAGTTCTACCGGAATATCTTGAACAAAGTAGAGTAGCTGGTCGAAATTCTGCGATTAAAGCTTTTAGAAATTGGGTGAGAGAGCAATTAAAAAATTTATATTAACTATTAATTCGTTTAGCTATCAAAAACGCCTTGGAATCAATTTCCAGGCTCAAAAACAAAGTCTGATAAATCAGACTGAGTAATGCTTTTAGTGCGTTTCAACGTACTTTGCATATCAGCCCTGAAATTAATTCCGAGGCGGGTTTGGGGCTAGTTAAAAATGCTGCAAGATGTAACTTAACTAATTTTGCTAATATCTAAGTAATAACACTGGTACAGACCCCAGCATCATGATTAAGCGACTTTGGCGGTGGTTTAATAATTTTTGGCAGCGTTTATTTAGTAGAAATCCTCCCAAACCGGATATTAGCGTAAAACCACGCGAGTTGTTGACAGATGCGGAATATGAATCATTATTTCTTCAGTTGTTGGATGGGGTGAATGATGAAAGCTGGAGTCGGGGACAGGTTAAAGCTTTTTTGGATTGGAATAATATTGTTGAATCGGATTTAGTGGAATGGTTGCGGGGTTTTGGCAAGAGGTTATTGGCTGGAAATGGGGAGAATCATGAGTTAGCACAGCGGATGCTGCGGTTGAGTGAAGTTGGTTTTGGGGAGTTGAGTCAGGTTGCTGGTGAAATTGGGAGGAAGTTGTTAGATAAAGGGGAAGAAGGAGAAGAAAAGGGAGAAGCGGAAGTTTGGTTTGATAGAGGTGTTGAGCAGTTTGAAACTGGGGATTTTGAACAAGCCATTGAATCTTTTGACAAAGCAGTTGAATTTAAACCTGACTACCACGAAGCTTGGTTAGACCGGGGTGTTGCGCTGTTTCAATTGGAAAGGTTTGAAGAAGCGATCGCATCTTATGACAAAGCTGTTGAAATTAAACCTGACTACTACGAAGCTTGGTACAACCGGGGTGGCTTTAATTTATCGCTTCGTGCGCCGATAATAAGACTAGTACCGCTGCGCGGAAGTAAAAAGTCAAAAGTAAGAAGTAAAAAGTATTATATGATAAGGCTTTCAAACTTTTTAAATGGGTGCTTTATTTACGCCGTACTGTACTAGTAAAATTTTATATTGCCATACATCCCCGAAATTGATGTCGTTATTTCACACCTATCAACATATATGAAAGCAATCGAAACCACAGCTACAATTAATGAAAATGGCGAACTTAAACTAGATTATTCGCTAGAAGTTACCAAACCACAGCGCGTTCGTATTATTGTTTTGCTTTCCGAAGATGACGAAACCGAGGATTTAGATGAAACACCGACAGAAATAGCTATAGAAGGTATTCATCAAGGGATACGAGAAGCATTAAACGGACAAACTATTCCCCTTTCAGAAATGTGGGATGGAATTGATGCAGAGTGAATCATCACCGATCCAAATCGCTCTTACACCTCGTTTTAAAAAGGATCTACGAGAACTTGCTAAACGCTATCGCTCAATTCGTAGCGATATCCAACCTTTAATTGAGCAGCTTCAAGCTGGTGAAATCCCGTAGGATGTAGAATTGCTGGAGTTAAATATCAGGTTTTCAAAGTTCGTCTCAAAAATAGCAATATTCAAAAAGGAAAAAGTGGAGGCTATAGAGTAATTTACTATTTGAAAACCGATTGGGGAATAATCCTTGCTACAATCTATTCTAAATCCGATATTTCTGATGTCGGTAATCAAACAATTGAAGAAGCGATTGAACAATACGAACAAGAAATCCAAATAAAAGATAGCCCAAACTAGCACTACTTTCTTAAGTTAAAAATAGAGTCGCGACATTAATTTGTAAGATTACCACAATAATTTGTGAAACGCGACATTTAATTTGTGAATGTACACGTGGGGAATTACGCGAGTTAGTTAAATCCAAAAAGCCAGCAGTCGGATTTGAACCGACGACCTACGCATTACAAGTGCGTTGCTCTACCACTGAGCCATGCTGGCGAAAGTCACACTTTGTAATTGTACCAGAAAAAATTATATTGTAAAGCTCTTATTAAATATCAATCCGAAAGTAGCTTTCATCAAAAATAATTGATTGATTAATAGGTAATTATCGCTGTTTATCCCCTAACTTCCTCTTCAAATTTAATTAGCAGATAAGGCAAAGATTTTTCTCTGCCTAGAGAGTGATTTACCCAAACCTAAAAGCACAGTTATTGTGATAGAAAAATAATAGAATCTCGAACATTAAAAAAAATCGAACTGTACTGCCACTTCTACAATTTATCTGAGATCGACGAACCGCAAGCAATGAATGGCGAGCAGTTGATTGATATTGATGGTTAGGGTGTGGTACTACAACCAATCAACTCCTTTTATCTTCTTGGTAGGGACTTTAGACAAATGTTCGTGCCTATTAACTGTTGATTGATAGAATTGTTTATTTTGTAACTGAAAAAGTATGACAGCATTAAGCCAAAGAGATTTATTAGGCATAGCAGATTTGAATCAGGTGGAGGTTGAAGAACTTTTGCAAATGGCAACGAGGTTGAAATCACAACAGTTGAAGTTGCAGTGTAATAAAGTATTGGGACTTTTGTTTAAGAAAGCTTCTACTAGAACCAGAGTCAGTTTTACGGTTGCAATGTATCAATTAGGCGGACAGGTGATTGACCTTAATCCTAACGTTACTCAAGTTAGTCGCGGCGAACCAATTCAAGATACGGCAAGAGTTTTGGATAGATATCTTGATATTTTGGCAATTCGTACCTTTGAACAAGAAGAATTACAAACCTTCGCAAATTATGCCCGAATTCCGGTAATCAATGCTCTGACAGATTTAGAGCATCCCTGTCAAATATTGGCGGATTTGTTAACAATTCAGGAGGAATTTCAAACTTTAAAGGGTTTGACTTTAACTTATGTCGGCGACGGTAACAATGTCGCAAATTCTTTGCTGTTGGGCTGTGCTTTGGTTGGAATGAACGTGAAAATAGCCACTCCGGGCGGATACGAACCTTCAGCAAATATTGTGGAACAAGCACGGGCAATTTCAGATGGAAAAACTGAAGTTATTATTACCAAAGATCCTCAAATAGCCGCAAAGAATGCTAATATACTTTATACTGATGTATGGGCAAGTATGGGGCAAGAAGAAGAAGCAGACGATCGAATGCCAATTTTCAAACCCTACCAAATTAATCAGGAATTGTTGAGTTTTGCTGACCCAAAAGCGATTGTTTTGCACTGTTTACCAGCGCATCGCGATGAGGAAATAACAAATGATGTTATTGAAGGCGAACATTCGCGGGTTTGGGAACAAGCAGAGAATCGACTCCACGCTCAAAAGGCTTTACTTGCCAGTATCTTAGACGCGGAACAAGTTTAAATTTGAGGAAGACGGATTTTGGATTTTCTCTTAATTACGATCCAAAATCTCCCCGGTTTACACTTCTAATTCTAAATTTATTTAAAAAATTGCAATATAAAAGGCAAAAAACTTTGCCGTTATGAGGTTTTTTGTAGTACTAATGTTCTAAGGACATTTGTATTTTACTTCCCTATAAATTTATGGACAAACTGACAGAAGCACAAAGAGAACTTTACGATTGGCTGACGGAATATATCCGAATGCGTCAGCATTCACCTTCAATTCGTCAGATGATGCAAGCGATGAATTTGAAGTCACCAGCACCTATTCAAAGCCGTTTGGAGCATTTACGCAACAAAGGATATATTGAGTGGAGTGAAGGGAAAGCACGGACAATTAGAGTTTTGCATCCCGAAGAACCCGGCGTACCGATTTTGGGAACCATAGCTGCTGGTGGTTTAATCGAACCCTTTACCGATGCTGTGGAACATTTGGATTTTAAAGAGATAAAATTACCATTCCAAACTTATGCTTTGCGGGTAACTGGCGACAGCATGGTTGAGGATTCCATAGTTGATGGAGACATGGTATTTCTGCGTCCGGTACAGGAACCAGATATGCTCAAAGATGGTACCATCGTCGCCGCAATGGTAGACGGGCACGGTACGACATTAAAGCGGTTTTATCGTACAAGCAGCGAACGTATTACCCTCGAACCTGCAAACCCCAAATATCAGCCAATTGAAGTTGATGCAGGGCAGGTACAGGTGCAAGGTTCTTTAGTTGCCGTTTGGCGTAATTACAACTGAAGTAGGGCATTGGGCATGGGAATAGTGAAGAGTTAGGAATTAGGAGTTATGAGTAGTAAGTAGAGAGTAGTGAGTAGTAAGTTATGAATTTTTATTCTACCCCCTCTACCCCCTTCTCCTTGTCCCCCCATCCCCCATGCCTTTAATTAAGAATCATTAATCACCGCCAGGGTAGCTGCCATTTTATGTATTTGACGCAAAAAAAATATCATCAGGCACCAATCACTTTTCGTCTGAAAATTCCTTATCGTGCAGGGGAAAAGAAGGGTACTTATCAAGCAAAACAGCTATTGCCGGGATGTCCGAAAATTCCGCCATCTCTGCAATTGCGAGATTACCAAAAGCAAGCTGTAAATAATTGGTTTGCGAATAATGGTAGGGGTACTTTAAAAATGGCGACTGGTAGCGGTAAAACTATCACGGCACTGGCAATTACTTGGGAATTATATAGTCAAATAAATTTGCAAGTATTGTTAGTGGTGTGCCCTTACCGTCATCTTGTCACCCAATGGGCGCGGGAATGCGAAAAGTTTGGTTTAAAGCCGATTTTAGCTTTTGAAAATGTCCGCACTTGGCAAACGCAACTTTCGGAGCAGCTTTACAATGTGCGTTCTAGTTCTCAACAGTTTCTCACAATTGTTACTACTAATTCAACGTTGATAAGTGATGGTTTCCAATCTCAATTAAAATACTTTCCTGAAAAAACTTTGATTATTGGCGATGAAGCGCATAATTTGGGTTCGCCAAAGTTAGAAGAAAGTTTACCGCATAGTGTTGGATTAAGGTTGGGGTTATCTGCCACACCGGAAAGATATTTTGATGAGGTAGGAACGGTGGCGGTATTTAATTATTTTGGTGCGGTTTTGCAACCGGAATTTACTTTGAGAGATGCGATTACTCAAGGTGCTTTGGTACGCTATCTTTATTATCCGATATTGATAGAATTAACTGAATCTGAAAGTCTTGCTTATGCCAAATTGACGCGGAAGATTGGGCGGGTTTTGATGTATAAGCAGCGAGAAAGTGGCGATTTGATTAATATTGAAGATAATGAAGATATCAAATCTTTATTAATTCAGCGTGCAAGGTTGGTAAGTGCCGCTGAAAATAAATTAAATGCTTTGCGGGAATTGATGTTAAGTCGTCGCGAAACTACTCATACATTATTTTATTGCAGCGATGGCTCTCAAGAAGCGGAAGGGCGTGCGAATTTACGTCAATTGAAGGAAGTAACTCGCATTTTAGGAGTCGAGTTGGGTTATAGAGTTAGTACCTATACGGCAGAAACTTCTTTGGTAGAGAGAGAAGCTTTAAGAAGTCAATTTGAAAGTGGAGAATTACAAGGTTTAGTTGCAATTCGCTGTCTGGATGAAGGAGTTGATATTCCAGCGATTAAAACAGCCGTGATCTTAGCAAGTTCGAGCAATCCCCGTCAATTTATCCAGCGGCGGGGAAGAGTTTTACGTCCTCATCCAGGTAAGGAACGTGCAACTATATTCGATATGATTGTACTGCCTCCAGATTTAGATCGAAAGACTTTAGAAGTGGAGCGTAATTTGTTGAGAAAGGAATTGCGGCGCTTTGTTGAGTTTGCCGATTTAGCTGACAATGCTGGTGAAGCAAGGATGAAATTGCTGGATTTACAAAAGCGGTATGGATTGATGGATGTTTAATTTGGGAATTGGGCATTGGGCAATGCGATTTTCTCAAAAAAATTTATTATTTTATTTATTGTGAGAATAAAAATGCCCTTTATGTGGGATAATTAGATATAGAGATAAATACTTTTATAATGGAGAGAAAGTAATTTTTTTGAAGTGGCTAATATTTCCATTATGATAAAATACTCTATATAAAAATAATATCAGAAAAGCGTCTTTAAAATAAAAAATATTTTTTTGTGGGATATGTTAAAAAGCGATAAATAATTTGAGTTATAACGTCGCATTTAACGCACCACTTTAATAATAAGTTATATATAAGATTGTTATCTTTTAGTAATACACTAATCCTGGATGGTGCGTTAGATGCATCAAAAATATCTTTTAGATTCATAAACAATCGTGCATCTTACACACCTTACAAATTATATTTATTTTTGTATTAAAAATTGTTTCAGCAAAAAGCTTTAACAAAAGGATTTACAGTTTTAAATAATACATTTGTAAGAGAGTTGACTATTAATAATCAGCCTTGAAAGGATAATTAAAGCAAACATAGTTACAGTGAGTTTACGGATAACAGAGTATACCTACTCCAGGTAAAATATAGCTTAAATTGCTATGTTAAAAACCGTGATGAAAAAACAGCATAATATAGATGAAGTACAACAACCAATAAAGTGCGCTTCACCAGAAGTACGGCAAATTATCGAGCAAGTATGGCATTTAGAAAAAAGTAGACTTGATAAAAAAAGTTTTGGTCATATTAACGAAGATATTTTAGCAATCGTTAAGGAAGCTGTAAAATGAAGCTGACTTCTATCAAGCTTTGTAACTTTCGTTCTTTTTACGGTAAAACTTGTGAAATAACTCTTGCTGGGACAAGCTCAAACAATACTACTATTATTTACGGTAATAATGGTGCGGGTAAAACGAGTTTGCTGAATGCATTTACATGGGTATTATACGAAAAGTTTAGTGCAGCTTTTGCTTCGATTGACCAACTTGTAAATAAAAGAGCGATCGCCGAAGCGAAAATTGGGCAAGGTGTGGAATGTTGGGTAGAGTTAGCGTGGGAACACGACAGCAAACGCTATCGAGTCAAACGTCAATGTCGAGTTTACAAACATGAAAATGATATTGACGTTGGTAAAACAGAAATATATATGCAGGTAGCGGGAGATGACGGTAGATGGTATCTTCCACCGCAACGACCGGAAGAGATTATCGGACAAATTTTACCTGCTAGTTTACATCAATACTTTTTTTTCGATGGCGAAAGAATTGAAGAAATAGTTCGTTCGGATAAGAAGGCGGAAATTGCGGAAGCTACTAAAATATTTTTGGGTGTAGAGGTAATAAATCGTTCAATTCGACATTTACAAGAAGCCAAGAAAAGTTTAGAAAATGAGTTGAGAATAATCGGTGATTCGGAAATTAAAAAGTTATTGAAACAGCAGGGTAAAATTGAGCTTGAAATTGAAATAATTAGCAAACGTCAGCAAGAAATTATTAAAGAATTAGAATATCAAAATACTTTTAAAAAAGAAACTAGTAAACGTTTGCGGGAATTGAATGCGGCAAAGGATTTACAGGAAAGGCGGCAGGAATTAGAAAAACAAAAAGCGTCGCATCAAGATAATTTACGACAAACTAGAGAAACTATCAAAAAAGCCATCTCCACACGCGGCTATACAGTATTGTTACCGGAAACAACAGTACAGTTTCGAGAAATTATCGATAATTTGAAGCAGAAGGGAAAGTTAACTACAGGGATTTCGCGAGAGTTTATTCAAGAGCTATTAAAATCAAGTAGCTGTATTTGCGGTACGAGTTTGAATGAAGATACAACTCGCGTAAATGTCGAAACCTGGTTAGAGAAAGCAGGCTCCTCGGAAGTCGAAGAAACAGCAATTAGAATCAGCGCTCAAGTTGATGAAATTGACAAACAAGTAGCATTATTCTGGGAAGAAATTGATAAGGAACAAGCTAGAATTAGTCAGTTAAGACAGGTTATTGCTGAAATTGAAGCAGAGTTAGACAATATTGAAGAAAGATTAAGAAAAGATCCTAGTGAAGAGATTAGAAGTTTACAAAAGCGTTTAGATAAAATTGAAGAAAAAATTACAGAATTAACTTTAGAGCAAGGTGCCAACCAGCAAAAAGTAATTAACCTAAAAACCGAATTAGAAAGTTTAAATAAACAAATATCCAAGCAGAAATTAAACGAAGAAAAGCAGATATTAGCACAGCGTCGCATCAGCGCCACACAAGACGCGATCGATAGATTAACTCAAGTCAAAGTTTTGCAGGAAGAGCAATTCCGCTTGCAATTAGAAAAACGAGTGCAGGAGATATTTAGCGAAATTTCCTTTACACCTTATATTCCCACAATCAGCGAAAAATACGAATTAACGTTAATAGAAAATACTTCTGGTTTAGCAATGCCAGTTGCAGCATCTACCGGAGAAAATCAAGTTCTCAGTTTATCGTTTATTAGCAGCATTATCGATCGAGTGCGGGATTGGAGTCAAAATAAAATGCTCATGGTAGCCGATAGCAGCACGTTTCCAATTGTTATGGATTCACCTTTTGGAAGCTTAGATGTAATTTACCGAAAGCACATAGCTCAAATCATTCCGAAATTAGCAAATCAATTAATCGTATTAGTTACTAAAACGCAATGGAGGGGTGAAGTAGAAGACGAAATGTCATACCGAGTTGGTAGAGAATATGTTTTGACTTATTATTCTTCCAAACCCGATTGCGAACAAGATTTTATTGAATTAAGCGGAGACAGATATATGCTGGTAAAGCAAAGCCCAAATAATTTTGAATATAGTGAAATTGTGGAAGTTGAGAGAGAGTAATCAATAAACAATGAACAATTATCAATAAACATTATGTTGTAAGGTGAGTTACGGCACGAGAAACTTTGATTTTAAGTTATAAGTTAGAAAATGTCGTAACGCACCAATATTCGGATTAAAAAACCGCAGAGGCGCAGAGAGTGCTGAGGTAAGAATTAAAGAGAGTTGGTAATTTTAAACTAACAGAATATCTAATATTTAATTTAAAGAAGCAAAGAAAATTTGATTTTAGGTTATGACTTATGAAATACCGTAACGCACCAATATTCGGATTAAAAAACCGCAGAGGCGCAGAGAGCGCTGAGGAAGAGTGAAAGAGAGTTGGTAATTGATAATTGATAATTGATAATTGAAAAATGGCTGAAACTGGAAGAATAAGGGTTGCAAAAGATAAGGCTGAGTTAGTACAAAGTTTAACATCTTGGAATGGTGCAACGGGACCTTTTCAAACTTTTGCTGACGTGGTTGTTTTTGCGGCTACTTTGGGTAAAAAGCACAATCGCCGCGTACCTTTGGGAGAAATTTCTAAAAGGGAACCTTCACCAATTAAAGTCGAAACTTTTGCTTCAATGGGTTATGACTGGGTGATTAAATTGATCGGAATTACCGAAACGAAAGATATAAAAGTACTTTCGGTAACTGAGGAAGAATCTCAAACTGAACGTAATAATATTTTTGAAGAATATACGAATGGTGGTTTGGAAATATTGCAAACTGAATTGCGAGGTGCGGTAGATTATTCGGAAAGGCTGTTGTTGATGTTGAGTGCGGAAAGGTTTAAGGAAGATAAGCAGGGAGAATTTGATTTGAGTCGGTTTTTGTCTTGATGATAATTAATACGCCCTCACCCTCGAAGGGTGGGGCTACAATTACAAAGCCCACCTGCGTGGGCTAAATCAAATTTTATTCGGTATCTTCAGCATCTATCTCATCTTCAACAGATACTTGTTTCGTCAACAACTCACTATAAATTTCGGGCAAACCAGCTACTAATACAGCAGAAAATCTGTCACGCACCATATCCTCTTTTTTTTGCTCGCCCATTTTTTCATAGTCTTTGCCATAAAATGTATTAGTGTCAAAACCTTTATACAATGCTTTGTAAGCATCCGTACAATTTGACCACTGGACTTTATTTACATCTGCTCTGAAAAAATTTAATAGCTTTCGTCTGGATAACATCGGATAACCATTTGCAGCGTCTATTTGGACTTTACGAGAACCAAAATACCATAAGCATAGTAAGTAAAATATTCTATCTTCTACTGTTTTCGCAACCTTAATTTTGTCATTACCAGGATTTATCGCTACAAATGTCCACAAACGATATGGGTAATTTGCTAAATTAACATCTACCTTCAAAATACCTCGATCGTAAAGCCGATTTAGAAAATCTATAACATTATTTATATTGCCTAAACTTTCATCTGTTCTTGTATTTTTAAATTCTATAAGTTTTCCTAAACGAACTATAGCTTTTTGAAATATAACTTTGAAAGCCCACTGGTTTTCTTTCAAAGCATTAATAGCTTTGCTATGGCTAATTATTTTTGTTTGGTGCCAATCACTATCTCTTGCATTTTCCTGCTCTTTAATCGTTCCTTTGTGTTTACTTGTCTGAGCTTGGAATTTGCCAAAAGTACCTTCAATTAAATCGTTATCGCGGGCATATTCAAGCAAGTTATTGTAAGGTTTGAAATCCAGTAAAAGCTTAATTAACCAAGGACGAAAGTTAACTTCAAAGCCCTTTATTGCTGAACTCAGATAATTCTGTGGTAATCGAGAAAAAGGTGTTTCTGGCTCTTCATCTTCATCGCAGTAATCTTCTTGATAATAAGTGAAGAGAGAGCGTCCTTCATACTCAACTGGTTGTCCGTTTATGCCGAGTGCATCGTCAATACTTTTTATAAACCCTTCAATTTGCTTCTTTTCCATAGGATCGCGTGGTGGTTTCAAATCCAAAGTTGCAGAAACCAAAAGATCCAAATTTACAAGTGAATTCAGATAGTAGGAACTATCAAATTTGACAGAATCATCTTGCCAACGTACTAAGGAAAGAGGAAGTCTATCGTCCGCATCTTCACCTGTTTTCTCTGTAATCAGCGTTCTGACGCACTGTGCGTTAATACTTTGATCGTCAAGAATTAGCTCTCTAGCTTTATCAACTGTCTTAGCATTTTTATTCAAGTCAGTAAATAATTCACGAGCAATTCCTCGAATGGAATAATCCGCTTCACTTTGAATATTTTGAAACCCTGCATCAGGATGAAGTAAAACAAATAAAATTGGAATCTTAGTTTGTTTTTCCGTGGTATGAAGAGTACCACCTCTAAATTTTGGATCTTCACGAAAAGTACGAAGCGCCCAAAGACGATGTTGTCCATCTACAGCTACTGGTAAAATCCGCTCCTTATCCCAACGAAGCCGCGCTTGTGTTCCAACAGAAACGAATTGAACACCACCAAAGTTAGCAATTTTAGCTTGGGGTTGGTTCCATTGTGCGTCATCAGTATCACTACCATCGTAAGGAATAGGGGGAGAATTAGTATCTGGAGAATTATCAAAGGTATCTTGAATTTTTTCGTCATCTCCCTTTGGCATCAATACTATAGTAATAGCATTGAAAAATTTTAACTTTTTAGGATCGAGAAGATAACCTTTAACAATATCGTCTCCTACTCTCTTCTCATCAATTTCTCGTTGAAAAAGTTCTTTCAGCGACCATTTTGTATCGATAGAAGCGGGAATCTGCTCGGCAATCTTCAGTTCATCAATTGCTCGGTTAATTTCAATTAAAGAAAGAAAATAAGGAAGCGCTATACCTTCGGATAGAGTATAAGTTCCAGTTAAACCATAAAGAGGTTTATTAAAACTTGCTTTTTCTTCGTCATTCGAGAATATAGGCATTTTTATCACCCCGATAATAATTTATGAAAAGTAATATTTCTCATAAAATATGAAAAACATTAGTTTGTATAATATGCGATAAGATTATGATTTTAAATCAGTGAAACCCACAATAACAAAAGGATTAAATACGAAATTTACCTTTATCTTTCAAAAAGCTGCGAACAATAATGAAGTACTTTTATTTTACGTATGGTAAATCATTAGGCATTTTTTAGTCCACGCAGGTGGACTTCGTTTCTGTAGCCCCAGACTTCTAGTCTGAGGGTGACGTATTTTAATTAATTATAAAAACGGGTAAAACCTAATGAATTCATCAAATAAATTAACTCCTCCAAAAAGGCGATCGCACCCTACTATCCAATTAGATGTTAACTTTAACGATTTACACACCTGCTTCGGCGCTTTCTTCCGTACCATCGATCGCCAGCAATCTTTAAATGGGATTAAATCTTTTTGGCATACCGATAAAGAAGTTTTAGTCACCTTATCTGTAAGAACTAGTTTAGATTTATTGTTACAATCATTAAATCTACCTCCCGAATCGGAAGTATTAATGAGCGGCATTAATATCCGAGAAATGGCAGAAATTATCCGTAGTCATGGATTAATTCCGGTTCCTATTGATATTTCCATAGATACTGTTGCGCCTAATTTAGAAATATTAGAGCAGTTAACTTCTCCTCGAAGCAAAGTATTATTAATCGCGCATTTATTTGGTGTAATTGTTCCTTTACAGCCTTACGTTGATTTCTGTAAAAAACATCATATTCTACTTGTTGAAGACTGCGCTCAAGCTTTTGCAGGAAAACAATATTTTGGACATCCTCAAGCTGATGTGAGTCTATTTAGCTTTGGTGCGATCAAATCTTGTACTGCTTTGGGTGGAGCAGTAGCATTAATTAAAGATAAACAATTAGCTCAAAAAATGGCAGCTATCGAGCAAAAATATTTCCAAAAAAGCGAGTTTTGGTATTTAAAAAGAGTATTTAAGTTCTATTGGTTAAAACTTCTTTCGCTGCCGAGCTTGTACGATCAAATCCTTAATTTAATGCGGTTGTTAAATTTGGATGTCGAATCAACTATAAAAAAAGCAACCCTCGGTTTCCCTACAGGTGATATACTCACAAAAATTCGCTATCGTAATCCCAAACATCTACTGTGGTTTTTAAACTATAGATTGAGTCATTGCGATGATTTTCAAGAGCGTATTCAACGAGGCAAAGATTTTTTAAAAATGCTACCAGATAATCTTACTATCCCTGGTAACAAAGCTGAATATAATTCCTTTTGGGTAATGCCAATTTTGATAGATTCTCCTGATGCTATGGCAAAAATACTGCGTGCGGAGGGTTTTGATAGTGCCAGAGGAAACCGCAGTTTATTTGCTATTGACGCAAAGCCAAATACGCCCAATCATCTTTTACCAATTCAAAGTCAATATTCAATGGCACATATTTTATGCGTACCATTTTCGCCTTTATTAACGGTACAGGAATCTGAATATTTAGCGCAATTAATTACGGTAAATATCGATTGTGAATTTGAACAAACAGAAAATATAGTAATTCAAAATAATTAGGTATCCGACGGTTGAATAGCCTCGTTACTAGCCTCCAGGCTGGGAACGCATTCTCCGAGGCTCTGCCTCTCGTTAAATCCTTGCTTAGAGGCGGAGCCTCACTTCGGGGATTCCTAGTCAAAGACTAGGAAACCAGGTAGAAATTCCGAGGCTAATAGCTAAAGTCTACTAAAGTAGACTGAAAAATATCTAGTCGTCTTTAGACGACTTTCGCTATTAGCTGGGGGTTTGCAACCCCCAGTGGATTTGAAAATAAATCATTTTATGGAGGATTATTTATGGTTTGGGAAATCACTACTGAAGAGTTGTTGAAAAAGTATACTTCCGGCAAGCGAAATTTTGCAGGGGCTGAAGTCATTAGAGAAAAGGGATGTGGACGTAGCTACATTGACCTTGAAGGTGCTATTTTGCGAGATGTTAACTTTCGTGGAGCCGATTTGAGTTTTGCCGATCTTAGAGGAGCGGATCTGAGTAGAACCGATCTGTTTGGTGCTTCCTTGGTAGAAGCTCGGTTGGATGGTGCGATTATCAGGGATGCTAATTTGGAATGTGTTAATTTGTTTAGGTGTTATTTGATTGGTGCTGATTTGGTTGGAAGTCACTTGTATCAGGCTAGTGCCATCGGTGCTATTTTCCGTAAAGCTAAATTTTTGTATGGTGGTGAGCATAACGTTTTCATTCGTGCTGATTTCCGAGATGCTTCCATTGCCCACGATGCTATTTGTCGAGCCATGAATGTAATTTGGGATACTATAATGCCCGATGGCAGCGTCCAAAGTGATCCTTATTTTGGAGAGTGGAAATCGATTCGGAAGTAAAAGATTTACAAACAAACAGAAACATCTAAACATATCCCCCCTCACAAAACCCCCGGCAATCCCACCTGTTTCGGCTCTACAAACTTACCTTTAAAATCCACAGTTTGATCTTCAATAGTTCTAGCTTTCGCTAAATCGTTCCTTAATTCTGCACGCTCCATCTTGTCTTTAACCCCACCCAAAATATAAACGAGTAACCGCGTTGCTAATTCTTTCCCGGCAACTAATACCCGCTTGCGATTCGCATCGTATAAAACCCCATACCAAAGAGATTTAGGAAAGTCCATTCCACTAAAACCGCCTTTACTATCAAATTTTCTTAACTTTTCAAAAATATCTTCTATAGAAAAACCTTTTTCAAATATTAAGATACCTAAAGCCTTAGCTAATGCCATTTGTCCGACTGGACGAAATAAAATATTACCTTCTCCCTCGTCTTTTTCAAAACTAAACCTGCGGAACATTGGCGTGTCTTCGTGTTCTAAAAGTTTATAGCTTGGTAAAGTTGCTAAATTGTCAAATAGCTCGTAAAAATCTTCTATCGCTGATTCTAATTCTTCATCCTCCGGGCGCATGGGAATTAAACCTTTGTCTAAGGGCTTCCAATGAGGATACTTGTGTTCTAAATAACGTTCTGACATCTCTTTTAAAGCTTGCAAAGTTGTCAAAACTGTAGACTTTGCTGCAACTGTGGCACTATTCCAATTTACGCGAGATTTCCGATCTTTACGCTGTTCTAAAAGTGGATGGCTAACGGCTATCTTTCTGGCAACAATAGAAAAACCATCGTCTTCATTTAACTGTGCTAACTGTCCTTTACTCAAGGGTACAGCCATTAAGTTAACGTGTACAAAAATTGACCTTACCCTGCGTCTTGCTTCCTCGCGGGTTTCTCCTTGGGCAACTGCACAAATAAATTCTATACCGATTTTTTCTTGGGGTAATTGTTGTAAATATTCGGCTTCAACTCCGTATTTTTCTGTTAAATTATCAATCGTAATAAAATTGTTAGCAGCGGCTTTATCTTTCTTGTAGCGCGGTAACTTACCAGTTTTGAGTATCTCCATCAAACCCTGTACCGCCATTAATCTATGTTGTCCATCTAATGCATAAATAGTTACATTTTCTTCTCTAATATCAAGCAAGCCAAATTGACCGTTTTCATCTAAACTAGTAAATTCCGTAGTAGATTTTTTGGCTCGTCCTTTATTGTCCCACTCAGATGCTTTGGAATCATTTACCCAAGGCTGACTAATTACAGCTAATACGGGAGGAAATTTATGATTTTTACGTGCTGCTAAATACTGAACTAAAGGTGCTTGTCGCGACCAATCTAAGGGGCGTTGCTGAATATCATCTATACTTTCTGCGTCAATTTCGATATTATCAGTATCGGGATTGTACTTACTTCGCAATAATGGTAACAAAGATGCAAAGCGAACCTGACTAGCAAACCATTCTAAAGTTACCGAACCAACATAAGCTTGAGTCCCGCCCATTTCTGTTTTTTGGACTAATAGCTGTTGATTTTCACCAAGATATTTGGTTAATAAAGTAGAAAATTTCTTTTTATCTGGACTGCTAATAACTGAGAAAGGTTCAGATGCACTCTTTTTCATCACAAAACTTTAAAAAATTAAATACTGACTTCCATTTACTATATATAAAAACGTTATCAAAACAAAATATTAAATAAAAAGTTTTTAAAAACCGCTACTGGTACAAAAATATGTAATACTAGTTTTTGCTCTTATTTTATATAAATACAAATATCTGGCAATTTAATAATCGCGATTAATCCAAAATCCAAAATCCAAAATCCAAAATCGAATGACTCTTGCCCAACAATCAGAAAAAAGCCAGCCAGCACCCGTTACGGTAATTGATAAAATTCCTCTTATTACCAAAGAAATCCAGGAATTATATTTACTAGACGAAATACCTTGGATTATTGGCGTGTCTTGGGGTAAAGACTCCAGCACAATTTTGCAACTTATTTGGAATGCGATCGCAACTCTACCACCAAAGAAACGCGGTAAAACAATTCACGTAATTACTACGGATACGCTGGTAGAAAATCCTATCGTTTCGGCATGGGTTCGCAATTCGATGAAGTTGCTGGGATCTGCTGCGAAAGAAAAAGGAATGCCCATCGAGCCTCATTTGCTGTTGCCAGTAATTCAAGATACATTTTGGGTGAATTTAATCGGCAGGGGTTATCCGGCTCCCCGCAATCAGTTTCGCTGGTGTACGCCGCGTTTGAAAATTAATCCAGCTAACCAGTTTATTCGCGAAATGGTTAGAGCTAACGGTGAAACAATTTTGGTTTTGGGTACTCGCAAAGCCGAAAGTTCGAGACGAGCCGCCACAATGCAAAAGCATCAAGCGGGTAGAATCCGCGAGCGTTTGAGTCCGAATGCCAGTTTACCAAACTCTTTGATTTATACTCCTATCGAAGATTGGAGCAACAACGATGTGTGGATTTACCTCAATCAATGTGAAAATCCTTGGGGTGGTAATAATAAAGATTTATTTTCGATGTATCGCGGTGCGACGGCAGATAACGAATGTCCTTTAGTTGTCGATACTTCTACCCCCAGTTGCGGCGATTCGCGCTTTGGTTGTTGGGTTTGTACGATGGTGACAAAAGATAAATCAATGGAAGCGATGATTCAGAATGATGAAGAAAAAGAATGGATGCAGCCGCTTTTAGATATTCGTAACGAGCTAGATATTCAAGACGACCATGATAAGCGCGATTTTCGCAGAATTTGGGGTAAAGTACAGCTTTTCGAGCGTAATAAAGATGGTAAAACATCAGTGCAGCCAGTACCAGGGTCCCTATACAAAATATTGGCGCGAACATTGGTTAACGAGGGTATTGTCAGCGCAAACCCAAGCTCGTCAAACTGCGCCGGAAGATATGCGCGATATTACCTTAATTACCCCAGATGAACTGAGTGAAATCAGGCGCATTTGGTTAGAAGAAAAACACGAATTTGACGATAGTTTACCCCGGATTTATCAAGAAGTGACAGGAGAATCTTTTGTAGACTCCCGCCCCGGTGCGGGTTACAGCTTATTAGGCAGCGATGAGTGGGCAGTATTAGAAGAAATCTGCGACAACGACGCGATGCATTTAGAATTGATGGCGAAACTGTTAGATACAGAACGGCAATATCGTAAAAAATCGCGTCGCGTCGGAATCTACGATGCCTTAGAAAAATGTTTTGAAACAAGCTCCCGAACTCAAGAAGACGCAATTAAAAACGCCCACTTTAAACGTGACTTAAAAGATGCTGCTGGCAAAGGTGATATTGACAAAGTAAAACAGTTGACTTTAGGCGACGTTACGGCAGAAAAAGCAACAGAAAAACCAGAAAAATCTAAAACTTGGGCAGATAAAAAATTTAAAAAACAATGAACAATTATCAATTATCAATTATCAATTATCAATGAATAATGAAAAATATATGCTGCAATGGTTTGGTGAGGCAATCCGATAAATTATTAAGGAGTTTAATTATATGCTTTTAATAAATGATAACTATTGACTTATAACACTATAAAGTTAAAGATAAAATCGAATTGACTGATAATTGATAATTGATAATTGATAATTGATTACATGATATTTCTCGAACTTGTTTTAGAAAACTTTGGTCCTTATTATGGTCGTCAAGTCATAAATTTGCAGCCAAATAATGATGATAATCCCCACCCGATTATTCTTGTCGGTGGAATGAATGGTGGAGGAAAAACAACTTTTATGGATGCGATTCGTCTGGCACTTTACGGACATCGCGCCCAATGTTCGACTCGCGGTAATTTGAGTTATCATGACTTTCTTAATCAATGCGTAAATACCCATAAATCACCTACAGAGAAAACTCGCATTGAGCTAGCTTTTGAACATATTGAAAACGATAAACCCGTTAGATATCGTGTAGTTAGAACTTGGGAAAATAATCCTAAAGATGGTAAAGATCATTTAGGAATTTTAGATATTCGTGAAAACGATGAATGGCTGGATGAGGGATTAGTAAATATTTGGGATGAATATATTGAAAATTTATTACCTTTAGGAATTTCCAACTTATTTTTATTTGATGGCGAACAGGTAAAAGAACTTGCCGAACAAGAAGAACCACCAACTATTGTAATCGAAGCAATTCGCGCTCTTTTAGGTTTAGAATTAGCAGAACGTTTGACAGCTGATTTGGAAATATTAGTAAATCGCAAACGTAAAGAACTTGTAGATACAAAAGAACTGGCAAACTTAGAAGAAATAGAAAAGCGACTCAAAGATTTACAGGAAGAATACGAAGAAACCAAAAATGTAGAAGCGCAGGAATTAGAATTTCTACAGCAAGCAGAAAAAAATCAACAGGAAGCCTTTGATAAATTTGTCAGCGAAGGCGGAAAAATAGCTTCAGAAAGCAGTCAGTTAGAACAGCAAAAAATAGCAAAAGCTAAAGAAGCAGAAAACACTCGTCAGGAAATGACTGAATTAGCGGCGGGCGTTTTACCGTTGAAATTAATCGAACCATTACTAAATCAAGCTCAAGAAAGAGGTGAAGTCGAATCCTTAGTTAAGCAACAGCAAATAGCGCGAGATATATTGCTCGAACGAGATAAACGCTTGCTTAACTTGATTAATAAAATAGATATAGCAGCAGATCAATTTTCTCAAATAAAAACCTTTTTAGACGAAGACATACAAACTATAAATACATCCTTAAAAGAATCACCTTGGTTATTAGCAGATGCAGAAAGTTTGAGTAAATTAGGCAATATTCTCTACTACTTGCAAACTACCAGCAATACCGCCAAACAGCAATTAAAACAATTAAAAAATAAAGACGAAGAAATAATTACTTTAGAAAGACAAATACAAGCAGCAGCAGCACCAGAAGATTATCAAAAGTTAGTAGAATCAGTTAAAGAAGCCCAAAATAAAGTTACCGATATCAAAAGTAATTGCGAAACAGTAACTCGTCGCTTAATAGAACTACAAACAGAAATTGATAAATTAAAAAAAGATTTAACAGAATATAGCGTTCAAACCATCGAACATAAAAGCAAAGAAAACATCATTAATGCATCCACAAGAGTACAAGAAACCCTCAAACTATTTCGCGAACGACTTACCTTAAGAAAACTTAACAAATTAGAAAACGAAGTCACAGAATGCTTCCGCTACCTGCTCCACAAATCCGATTTAGTACATCGCATCATCATCGACACCAACACCTTCAGCCTTTCCCTATACGACTCAAACTCAAAACAAGTTGACAAACATCGTTTATCAGCAGGAGAAAAACAACTATTGGCGATCGCCTTCCTTTGGGCATTAGCAAGAGTATCCGGGCATCAATTACCCGTTGCCATCGACACCCCACTAGGAAGATTAGACTCATCTCACCGCAGCAACTTAGTAGAAAGATACTTCCCCTCAGCCTCCCATCAAGTAATACTACTTTCCACCGACACAGAAATCGCCGAAAAAGAAGTAAAAACCCTCCGCAAGAATGAGGCGATCGCCCGCGAATACGTCCTCAAATACTCTCAGAAAACTCGTCAAACTACAGTAGAATCTGGGTATTTTTGGAAATAGGGGATTGGGCATTGGAGAATAGTTAGGAGTAGCAAGTCGCAAGTAGTGAGTAGCAAGTAGCAAGTAGCAAGTAGCAAGTAGTGAGTAGCGGGTTATGAACTAATTTCTCTTTGTCTCCCCATCCCCCATGCCCAATGCCCAATCCCCAATGCCCAATCCCCCATGCCCAATCCCCAACTTTAAATCATGGAATCACCAATCGAACGCATCCGCTTATCCCAGACAGGCAAAGATCAACTGTTAAAACTCAGGCGCTTTACCAAAATCGATCAGTGGAATATCCTGTGTCGCTGGGGGTTTTGTCGTTCCCTCGCAGAAAAAAGTATTCCTTCTCCCGTACCGATACCCCAAGATAGTAACGTCGAATTAAACTGGCGAATATTTGGCGGTGAAATGTCCGATATGCTGCTTTTAGCCCTCAAACAACGCTGTTATAACGATGGTTTGGGAACCGATAAAGAAACCCTCGTAACCCAATTTCGGCTACATCTACATCGCGGCATCGGCTATTTAGCAGGAGATCCAAATATTAAGAAAATTGAAGATTTGATTGAATTAGCCACTGAGAATTAGGTAGGAGATGGGGAAATTATTAAAGTAGTGAGTAGTGAGTAGTGAGTAGTAAGTAGTAAGTAGCGAGTAAAAATAGACGGGCAGAAGTACCGACATTTATGACAATAATAAAAAAGTGATTTACTCTCTACTCCCTACTTCCTACTTCCTACTTCCTACTCCCTACTTCCTACTCCCTACTTCCTACTCCCTACTCCCTACTCATAACTCCTAACTATTTCCAATCCCCAATGCCCAATCCCCTACTCACCCTTCACTCTTCTATGAGATAATAATTGCCAATTGCCAATTGGATTTGTAGAGATGCCCGAAGTTTTAGCAATTGAACGCCACAGAGCAGCAATTTACCGCACAGACTTATCTCGTCCGACGAAATTGGCATTGGAATTTGAAATTATTAATAAGAAGACTACGTTTTTTGATTATGGATGCGGACATGGCGGTGATGTCAAAAGATTGGCAGAGATCAATGTAAAAAGTGCGGGTTGGGACCCTTATTACAATCCCGATGCCCGTTTGAAGTCTGCCGATGTAGTCAATCTCGGTTATATTCTTAACGTTATTGAAGATACCGAAGAACGGCTTGAGAGCCTTCAAAATGCGTGGAAACTCGCGAAGAAAGTATTAATAGTAGCCGCTCAAGTATTAGTAAGTACCATTAGTAGCAAAAATCAATTAGCTTATGGCGATGGTGTATTAACTCGTCGCAATACTTTTCAGAAATACTACGAACAGGGAGAACTTAAAAAATATATTGATAGCACTTTAGAAGTTGATGCCGTACCTGTAGCGTTAGGCATATACTTTGTGTTTCGCGACGAACAAGAAAAAGAAAATTTTCGCGTCGAGTGCTATCGTTCCCGAGTAATTGCGCCGAGAATTATTCTTGCGACTAAAAAATATGAAGACTGCAAACAGGAATTAGCTCCATTAATTGAATTCTATACAAAACGCGGCAGATTACCAGTTGAAGGAGAATTAGAACCAGAAGCTTTATCAAAAATACTGGTTGAATTTACCAGCATTCGCCGCGCCTTCAAAGTAATATTGCAAGCAACAGACGAAGCCGAATGGGATGCGATCGCCTACCGTCGTTCATTAGACATCCAAGTTTATCTTGCCTTGGTGCATTTTGAAGAAGAACGTCCCAGATTCTCAGAGCTACCCAAGGAAATCCAATACGACATCAAAGCCTTATTCGGTTCATATCGGGATGCTTGCGAAGTAGCTGACGAAAAGTTATTTAGTTTAGGCGAACCTAAAATAATTCAAAAAGCCTGCTACAAAGGTAAAGTTGGTAAGCTTACACCAAGCGCTCTTTACGTCCACATGAAAGCTTTGTGGGAACTAGAACCATTGCTACGAATCTACGAAGGCTGCGCCAGTCGTGTATTTGGACGGCCAGAAGAAACAACACTGATCAAACTTCACATCAAAGAACCAAAAATATCTTACCTGTATTACCCCGATTTCGATACCGATGCTCATCCAGCCTTAAAAGCAAGCATAGTAATCGACTTACAAACATTCAAAATCACTCGCGGCGACTACTCCACCAGAGAAAATCCGCCTATACTGCACCGAAAAGAAACATTTGTAACACCCAAATATCCACTCTACAAACAATTTGCCCAACTCACCCAACTTGAAGAAGAAGCAGGATTATATGAAAATCCCCGCGAAATCGGAACCCTTAAAGGCTGGCAAAAATGTTTAGAAGAACATGATGTAGAAATTAAAGAACATCAAGTTAGAAAAAGGGAATAGGGGATTGGGCATTGGAAATAGTTAGGAGTAGGAAGTAGGGAGTAGGGAGTTATGAGTAGGAAGTAGGGAGTAGGGAGTAGGGAGTAGGAAGTAGGGAGTAGAGAGTAGGAAGTAGGAAGTAGGGAGTAGGAAGTAGGGAGTAGGGAGTAGGAAGTAGGGAGTAGGAAGTAGGGAGTAGGAAGTAGGGAGTAGGAAGTAGGAAGTAGGGAGTAGGGAGTAGGGAGTAGGGAGTAGGAAGTAGGGAGTAGAGAGTAAATCACTTTTTTATTATTGTCATAAATGTCGGTACTTCTGCTCGTCTATTTTTACTCGCTACTTGTTACTCATTACTCATTACTCACTACTCACTACTCACTACTCACTACTCACTACTTTAATAATGTCCCCTTGTTTCCCCCTCTCCCCCTCTCCCCCTCTCTCCATCCCCCATTCGGCGTATTGGCACAACAATAAAATACAACTGTGTCAAGATATCGTTCATGTTTTAATTAACTAAAATTTTTTCATGCCAGGGTGTAAGCATCGAGTAATAGATAAATGTGTTTTGTAATACTTTACAAATCTATCGATGCTTTGGTAACAAATATGTCTATGCTCTTAATGCTATAAATCGCGGTTACTAGAACCGAGTTTGCAGCAAAGAGTTGTTATAAGGTTACTTGCTACCATTACAGGGACTCTGGCTGAAGAATAATCTTTGAGTAAATTCGGTATCAATTGTTAACCTTAACACTTGATGCTTGATACGCAGCGAGTAAAATAAATGACTTTTTTTATAGGAAAGCCTTCCTATTCAAAATAATTGCGATTAGCGGTTTACGATTAAAAACGCTGCATATGCTCAACTAAATTTAAATTGCCAGTGTTTGCCCCTTGGAACCAATAATTCTTATTCGCGGAAACCAAGATAAAAAAAGGAAATAGATTTATGGGGCAAGAATTCGTTGGTATTGTATCGATTGTGATTCTAATGGCGATAGGGGTTATACTCGGCTATGTTCTTTCTCAATTAATTTTGGGATATTTGACGCTGAATTTGATAACTTTTCTGGGAACCCTTAGCTTAATAATTATTTTCGGCACTTTATATTTTGTTCTATTTTGGGAGTTTAAAAAGCGTCAGTCGCACTCGTTTTCTCCACAACCATCATATCCAACACCAGAACCCACAGCCGATGCACACCTGCAAAATCAACTCTTTGCTTTAGTTGGTGGTGATAAGGGCACTGCAAACCGCTTAGTCGAACAACTAAAGCGAAATCATCCCGAGATGTCAGAAAATTGGTATTGGCAAAGGGCGATCGCCGACTTGGAAAGGGACAGGGGGCGCTAAAATAGTTTAACTAAACTAAAAACTAATTACTAAATTTTCTACACATGGCAATATTACGTCAATACATTGCTCCCTTAATCGCAGTACTAATTTTCGGCTTAGCGTTAGTAGCAGTTAGCGCCCGGATCTTTTTACCCTCGGATATGGCAGCCCCCGCACCCATCGAAGAAGATGGAGGTGTCGGAATGTGGGAAAATGGTACAGCACAATTTGTATCTTTAACTTCTCCGAGCTTGCAAAATAACAGTAATAAAGAAGTATAAATAAGCGAGCGAATACATCATTAGTGGCAGAAAAACTACTACAGGATTACACAGTTCGTTCCGGCTCAACCTTGGATAGAGCGCTGCTGGTAAAATTCATGCAGCGCACTTACCAAGATATGTTTCCGCAACAAGATTTTTCACATTTATCGCAAACAGTCGAGCAATATCTTTCTACAAACACCCCCTTATGGTGGATAGAATATTCAGCAGAGAAAAAAGAACAAGTAGATATATTCCCCACCACTCCAATTGCTTGCTTGTGGATGGGAAACGCCATCGATCAAATTAGCGGATTGCGTCACGCACACATATTTCTTCTCTACGTAACTCCAGAACATCGGCGCAAAGGTATAGGAACAGCCTTAATGCAGTACGCCGAAAACTGGGCTAAACAAAGAGGCGACAACCAAATAGCACTCCAAGTTTTTCAAACAAATACCCCCGCCCTAAATCTCTACAACCAGCTTGGCTATCAAACCCAATCCCTGTGGATGATTAAACCTTTACAGTGAACAATTATCAATTATCAATTATCAATTGGGCACTGAAAAATAACTCCTAACTATATTTTCTCCTTGTCCCCTTGTCTCCCCATCTCCCCCTCTCCCCATCCCCTCCTCTTCCCAAAAATACTAGGTAATGGTAATTTTAAAATTATGTATGATGCAGATGACCATTACCTACTTGATGTCGAAGCGGAACTAGAAAGCCCTCTAGATAAGATGGAGCCGCTAAGTGCGGAGTCGGAAGCGGCAAAACCGAATCCGGAGGAGATGTTAGCGCTGCTTGAAAATCCCCAGCCCCAGCAGAGAATGCTGGCGGCACGTGCTTTTTGTGATATTGAAGATGCTCGCGCTACTCCTCATTTAATTCGCTTATTAACAGATGTTTGTCCTTTGGTGCGGGTAAGTGCAGCATATGGCATTGGCCGCAACCCCAGTCCTGATGCAGTTGAAGCGTTGATTGACCAATATAATCAAGATTGGAATGGTCACGTGCGAAAAGGTGTTGTTTGGGCGTTGGGGAATTGTCGAGATGCGCGTTGTTTAGCGCCTTTAGCCGATGCTTTAAGAACCGATATTTCTGCCGTGCGATTGTGGGCTGCTAGTTCTTTAGCACAAATGGCAGAAGTGGGTTATGAAGCTGTTGTCGGTGCAATGCCACCTTTGATTGAAGGCTTAGTAAAAGACTCTGTGCCAGCAGTGCGAAGTAATTGCGCTTGGACGATTGGACAATTATGCCGCGAATTACCTTCTAATATTGTTTACGCTACTGCTATTGATGCTTTGATTGAAGCTTTTGCTGAAGACGGAGATTTGGGAGTGCGTGAGGATACTAAAGCCGCATTATTAGGAGTGGGCGATCCTCGCGGACTTCAATTAATCGAAACTCTCGAACAAGAAGGCTGGTTTTAATGCAGCCAAGAGCGAACAGTTATAACCTGCAATTAACTTGAATAAGATCAAAAACCGCAGCAAGTATGTAGAAATGTGAAGCTTGATGCCCGTTTGATCTGAGGTTTTAGGGTATTTAAATAATTTGAGACGGTAGTAAAGCACTTTCAGTAGCCAAGAATTAGGGCTCATACTGGAGAATATACGTATAACTGTGGGTGAAAGCGGTTGCCTTGAATCTATTTATTGAAAGCTACAGCCACAAAAAGTCTTTCTTGGGATTTAGATATAGGTAATTATCGCTTAGTTTTCTATAGAGGGGAAGCTCTAAGCACTGCATAAGACTTAAATTTTGTTTTGAGAATAAGGAAAAATCGTTGAGCAGCAACGAAGAATGCAGTTAATCGGAAACAAGCTGCTCTCATCACTTGCTAGAGAATACTAGGTTTTGCGGCTTATACCTATTGTCTTTTCATCACCTAGTTTTTAGAAGTTAAACCCATAAAACTACGAGAATTTCTTTCAATATTTGATTCTTCATAAAGTTTTGTCCTAAACATCTATAAGTTTTTACAAATCATAAGAATAACTCACTTTTAGACAGCTATTCGTATTACATCTACTAGGCAATCAGATGTATTTTAAAGTCCGATCATTTTAAGTAGTTTACCTGTTTTTGTTCGCAAGATTAAGTTGCGATAAATACTGTGGGTAAGGGATGACATATTCACTTACGCCGAAATACTATACAAATATGGATACGAGGAAATACACAAACCAACTATCCAACACACAATTAAAAAAAACAGTATTTTCTAGAGAGATTAACAATGAAAAATTTGAAAAAGTTAGTAAAAACCCTCGCAATTTCTACTTTAGGTTTAGGTATTGCTACAGCATCGATCTCCGAAGCACAAGCAGCTTCATTAGTTCCTCAAAGAGAAGGTGAAATCAAAACAAACCTTGGTTGTCTATTCGGTGTTCCATGTATTGATACAGAAGCAGAACTTGGTTACACAGTTACAAGTTTCGGATTTCAAGACTTCGATCCAAGCCGCTTGTTTTCTGATGACAGAGGTACTGTAAATAATTACGCAATGGGGATTACATTCATAGCTGACGACGAAGGAACAACACCAGATGCAGAGCAATATTTTTTACGTCCGGTAGCTTTTAAAGATGGTATAGTTTTTGAAGAAGGACGTTTGGAAGCTGGTTTGTTTGAGTTCTATTTTGGCAAAACTATTAGTGAGATAAAACTAGACTTCTTCGATGTTGAGTATGCTAATTCCACCAAGATATTTGTCGGTGGACAACTAGTCGAAACTGTTGCAAACGGACCCTGACAGCAATATCCAAAGTGTAGTATTAAAAGATTTGAGTAAGTTTACAGTCCAGCTTGGTGAAGCCGGAGGTAAATTCGGTACTGGTGACGGTGTTTCACTGCAAGTTAGCGTACCTGAATCTGAAAACGTTATCGGCTTGAGCGCTTTAGCAGTTGCTGGTGTACTTACCCTCAAACGTCGCAAAAGTGCTTCATAAAAAGCTTGAATCCGAAAGCTAATTTCTCCTTACTTACTTAGTTAAAGGGTTGCATCTCACCACTTAAATATTTGAAATTTTATTTATTGCAATTTCTACCAGGATTTACGCATCTACACCAATAAAAATATTCCCTTCTCTTTAAACTTCTACCGAGTAGATAGATAATCTAACCTTTAGTGGTTAAGTTATCTAACTACTCATTTTTTTGGCTTTTTTTACTTTTCAAATACTTAGCAATATTACTGAATTGTTCAGCGTTATCACTGAAAAAATCTTTATTAGTTTGAAGTTGGATGTTGAAAATATGAAAAAAACAGTATTTCTTCGGTGTAAATAGCAAATAGAAGCCAGTCTTAAATAATTCATTTGACAACTATCAACGCAATTTCTCGGAAGAATATTCGATTTTTCTCTCAAAATAAAGTTTGGATTAATTCTGTTGCTTAGGGCTTACGTTTTTGCAAGTTTGTCTATTAGCTTAGTAAGTAATCGAGGCGAACAAAACAAATTAGTTACCGCCTCATTTAAACAAAGAGAAGAAGGGAAATTAATAATGCGTAAGTTTAACGTTATTGCTGCTGTTTTAGGTTTAGGTTTAGGTTTCGCTGCTGCTGCTCCTGCTGCAAATGCTGCTAACTTGATACCTCAACAAGAAGGTGAAATTGAATTGACAAACCTTCAAAGTCTTGACCCCAATCAGTCTATTAATACTAATCCTTTCGGTTTTAGCGTTACAAGTTTACAGTTTGACAATGATAATTCTCAGAATATAAATTACGGACTTAGTAGATTATTTGTTGATTCCAAAGGAACTGCAAACGATTACGGTGCAGTTAAATTCGGGACAAGAGATGGTGGAACAACCGAAGGTGATGGAGAATATTGGCTTCGTGCTGCTGCTATTCAAGACAATGGCGTAGCTTCTGAAGGTGGAGAATTAGAAGTAGGTCGTTTCTTATTTGAATTTCAAAGAGAATTAGAAGAAATTACAATTGATTTCTTTGATGTAGAATCATTAGGCAGCGGAGTTCTTGAAGTGAACGGGCAGAGTGTTACAGATCAGATGCTAGCAATCGGAGCTGACGGTAATACCCAGTCATTAACGTTAAATAATGTAAGTTCTTTAGTGCTACAACTTGGTAATACTAACGGTGTAGGACAAGGTGACGGTGTAACCATTTCAGGAGTACAAGCAGTTCAATCCGTACCCGAACCCACAACAACTTTCAGCCTTGGTGCTTTAGCTGTAGCTGGTATGTTCGGTGTCAAGAAGCGCAAAAATCTCAAAAAGTAGATTATTTAAACACAAGAACACTACAAAACCTTTTTTTGAAAGCTTCTTTTTAATCAGCTATTAACAATACTTGGAATATACCCGTTGCAAAAGCGCGGGTGCATCCAATTTCAAACAAACAATTTTTTTTAATAGGAGGCTTTAGTCTCATGCTTTTTGTATAGAATTTTTAATTTGATGTGACATTTTATTGGAGTATAGAATCAATTTCTATGCTCCAATTTTATTGTTAGGGAGCTTTAATACAACATTTAACTTCCGAACACCTGCGGCCAAGTAGTAAAAACAAAAAGTATGACTGCTGAAAGAGCTAAAAAACCCTGAATAATATTTCCAATCAAACTACCTACAACAATTCCCACACCAGCTTTAACTGCTACTACTAAATCTTTTCGATAAATTAATTCACCAATAATTGCTCCTAAAAGCGGCCCGATAAAAATTCCTATCAAAGGGCCACCAACAACTAAAAAAGGTGGCAGTAATCCAAAGAATGCTACTGCTAAACCAATCATTGAGCCAATTTGTCCCCATTTACTTGCACCAGCTTTTTTTGCTCCCCAGTATGCAGCTAAAAAATCAATCCCCATACTCAGCAGCAAAACGACTCCGGTAACAATCAAGGGTACGCTAATAGCAGCGAAAGAACCTTTAATAAATCCCCAAATAATAATTCCAATTAAAATCAAACTCGTCCCCGGAACACCAGGAACAACAGCACCAATTACACCCGCAAGCATCAAGGCGATTATTAATCCGTAGATAATTTGCATATTTCTTAGTTATTAATTATTAATAATGGGCATAGGGCATCGGGCATCGGGCATAGGGCATCGGGCATCGGGGAGATGGGGAGACAAGGGGACAAGGAGAGATAATTCTTAGATACTCATAACTATTTCCAATGCCCAATGCCCCATTCCCTATTCTCAATGCCCAATTCCCAATTTATTATTTTAAAGTAACAGCTAATTTATCGGCGATTCCAGCTATCCAATTTTCATCTTGTTTGGTATAACTGCGTGGAGCGTGCGCTCCTAAAATTATGACTCCTTCTTCGCCAATTGGTTGACAAATGACACCTTGAGTATTACTTGGTAAATAATCAAATTCAACTCTTCCGGGATACACTTTTAAATCTACTAAATAAACTGGCTTATGCTTTTCTAAAACTCTTTTTAATATTGCTCCGGGTGTAACTTCCGATTTTTCTCCTAAAATTCCACGACGCAATAAAACTTTGCCTTGATAGTAAACTACTACGCAACGAGTTACTGTATTTGTCAATAATAAATGAGATGCCCAAGCCAATTCTGTTTTTACAGCATCTGATAAATCGGGAGCAAGAATAAAGCCTTGTTCACCTATAAGTTCTACGCTGTCTGGTGTTTTCGGTTGTACTTGCTGCCAAATTAAACCCGTTAATATCAAAACAGCACTTAAAATTACACCAAGCACGTCAGCACGAGCTTGAGATTCTGTTAGTTGGGGTGAGTACAAACGGTTAATTAACAAAAGTACAGCGCCTAACCCACCCACAACGACAGGTAGACGCTTTAAAAAGCGATTGGGATCTGGATTAGCCATTTTTATGTAGTTATGAGTTATGAGTTATGAGTTATGAGTTATGAGTTATGAGTTATGAGTTATGAGTTATGAGTTATAAATTACCGATAGGGATTTTGAAACTTTCAAGCTCAAGATTACTTAAAAAAAAAGTACCGTATTATATCCAACTCTTCACTCTTCACTCTTCACTCTTAACTCTTAACTATTCTTATTCACTCCTAACTCCTCACTCCTCACTCCTAACTATTCATTCATCCCCCGGTTCGATTATGCGTTGAAACAAGTAGCCCGTACCTCTTGCTGTCAGAATTAATTCTGGATTGGAAGGATCGTCTTCTAATTTGGCTCGCAAACGGGAGATATGTACGTCTACTACGCGAGTGTCAACATGACGTTCTGGTGTATATCCCCAGACTTCTTGTAAAATTTCCGAACGAGAAAAAGCTTCTCCCGAACGACTTACTAAAAGCTCTAACAGGTTAAATTCCATTCCTGTCAATCGAATGCGTTCGTCACCTTTATAGACTTGACGCTTGTTTGTATCGATTTTGATAGTACTTACGTGTATTACCCCAGAACTAGGAATTCCAGAAGCACTAGTTTTGTCTACTCGTCTAAGTACGGAACGAATGCGAGCTTCTAGTTCTTTAGGGGAAAATGGTTTTACTACATAGTCATCAGCACCGAGTTCTAAGCCGGTAATTCTGTCTGCTACATCTCCTAAAGCTGTTAGCATAATAATTGGGACATCGGATTCTTTACGTAATTCTTGACAGACACCATAGCCATCTAGCTTTGGCATCATTACATCTAAAACTACTAAGTCAGGAATTGCTTTACGAAAGGTATCTAAAGCTTCTTCCCCATCGCCAGCCGTGACCACATCGTAGCCAATCATTGAAAGGCGCGTTTCCAAAATCCGGCGAATGCTGGCTTCGTCATCTACCACCAGGATTTTTTCTTTATGGCTCTCCAATCTCAACGCTCCTTAACTAAAGTTTTTCTTCATGTTAATTTTTAGTACCATTTTTAGTACCATATTATTAAGATATCATTCCAATTATTCATTCGTAAAAACCTCGAAGGTATTACTATTATTAGATTTTGCTTCGTTCAAGAACTTAAAAGAAAATTAAGATTATTTAAGATTATTTAATAAGATTAAGAATGGCTAAGCCAAAAACCTATTACGTTTGCTCTGAGTGTGGTGCGGAAACTCCTCAATGGTTGGGTAAGTGTCCGGCTTGCAACACCTACAATTCTTTACAAGAGGAAATTGCCGTACAATCCTCAACGGATATACCTTCTCGGGGTGTGGGTGCTTGGCACTCTCAGATGAGTAAGAAGAAAACCTCCAATAAACCAGCTAAGCCACGAGCATCTTTAAAACTTGACCAAATTAGCGATCGTCAAGTTGAGCGTTGGAGTTCTGGTTATGGTGAGTTAGACCGAGTTTTGGGTGGTGGAGTGGTTCCGGGTTCTATGGTATTAATTGGTGGCGACCCCCGGTATTGGTAAATCTACTCTGCTATTGCAAGTATCAAATGCATTGTCTCAACAGTATCGCATTCTTTATATCTCTGGAGAAGAATCTGCACAACAAGTTAAGTTAAGGGGTTCGCGTTTGGGAGTTGCTCAGAAAGAGCATGAAGAAGCTAACGCCAATGGTGCAGTTACAGTATCAGAAAAGACGATAGAGGAGAAAAATGGAAAGATTACGGTAGTAGAAGAGACGAAAAGTAGAGAAGAAAAAGTTAAATCTGCTAAGGTCAATAGCGATTTATATATCTTACCCGAAACAGATTTAGAAGAAATTTTAAAGGAAATCGAGTCTCTCAGACCAAATTTAGCAGTAATTGATAGTATTCAAACGGTATTTTTTCCAGCGTTAACTTCTGCACCAGGTTCGGTGGCACAGGTGCGCGAATGTACTGCGGCTTTGATGAAAGTTGCAAAGCACGAAGACATCACCATGCTAATCGTAGGACACGTTACCAAGGAAGGAGCAATTGCAGGTCCCAAAGTTCTGGAACACTTGGTTGATACGGTGCTGTATTTTGAAGGAGACAGGTTTGCTTCCCACAGACTATTAAGAACCGTAAAAAATCGTTTCGGCGCTACCCATGAAATTGGTATTTTTGAAATGGTGGCGCATGGTTTGCGAGAAGTCCCCAACCCCAGCGAATTATTTTTAGGTAGTCGTGATGACCCCGCACCGGGAACTGCTATTGTGGTAGCTTGCGAAGGTACTCGTCCGATAGTAGTAGAATTACAAGCTTTAGTAAGTCCGACTAGTTACACTTCTCCGCGTCGAGCTTGTACCGGAGTAGATTATAGTCGTTTGGTGCAAATTTTGGCAGTGTTGGAAAAACGTGTCGGAATTCCCATGTCTAAGCTGGATTCTTACGTCGCTTCTGCTGGAGGGTTAAGCGTAGAAGAGCCAGCAGTCGATTTAGGAGTTGCGATCGCAATTGTTGCTAGTTTCCGAGATCGAATTGTAGACTCCGGTACCGTATTAATTGGTGAAGTTGGATTGGGGGGACAAGTGCGATCGGTATCGCAAATGGAATTACGGTTAAAAGAAGCAGCCAAACTAGGATTTACGCGAGCAATTGTTCCCAAAGGACAGAAGTTTCCCGAATTAGATATAGAAATTTTGCCAGTTTCCAAAGTTATAGACGCAATTATTGCAGCAATTCCCCAGCAGACTTTGACGGATGAAGATTTAGAAATGGATGATATTGATATGGAAGATATTGAAATAGAAGATATGGAAGATTGAGGAGATAGGGTAGAAGGGGTTTGTTTAAGTAGTGAATAACAAGTAGCAAGTAGCAAGTAAGGAATAGATGGTTGAGCAGCCCGGTTGATAATTAGAAGCGATGAGTACTTAGTACCCTTCGTGCAAGATGTATGTCCTAACGGACACGCTGCGTTAGTGGAGTGAGACGATAGTCTTAGGCAGCACTACGATATTTTCACTTTTATGTCCTTCGGACACGCTGCGCTAATGCATTATACAATTTAGCTGCACATCAGCTTATTTCATTGATTATATTTGTATATATTTTCGGCAAAGCTTTATAATGCTTACTAAGAATAATGGTGAAAACATGGCAGATATAGTTGATATTGCTGTTAGTGCTGATTCTTTTAATACCCTAGTTCAAGCAGTACAAGCTGCTAATTTAGTAGAAACATTAAAAAGTCCCGGACCTTTTACAGTTTTTGCACCTAATGATGAAGCTTTTGCAAAATTACCAGCCGGGACTATTCAAACACTGTTGCAAAATATTCCTGGGCTAGCAAGAATTCTCACATATCATGTTGTAGCGGGCAAATTAATGCAGGCTGATTTAGCAAAATTGAAAACTGTAAAGTCTGTGGAAGGTTCCCCTATTAATATTAATTGTACCAATAATTTTGAAGTGAAAAATGCCACAGTTTTAGCAGCAGATATCGAAGCTGATAATGGTGTAATCCATGTAATTGATAAGGTTATTCTTATGGGTTGATAGCTTCGGTTCTTTAGTACAAAGGAATGCTTTAAAATAGTCATTTTAAGGCAGTAGGGAGAAAATAGAATAAAGTCATTAAAATTTAAACATATATAATAATAAATCCTTACATAGCAATTGTGTGAATAATTTTTACTAACAATGACCGCATACTAACAACTGAAGAACCAAATTTTCTTTATTTAAAATCTACAAAAAAATCACAACATTGTATTAATAATGTTAACTATTTTGTTGTGCATGGTTAAGACCTAATTAAAAAGCTCTACCTGTAATAGACTTGTAACTATATTCAAATATTTTTAAACCATTCCGTTTATTTAAGTAGTAAGAGCCTGAGTTGGTTGCAATAAATTACAATTATCATCAGTAAACTGCTCACCGTCCACCGATAATGCGTATTTTATTTTTACATCCTAATTTCCCGGCTCAATTTCGTCATTTGGCTGTAGCTTTGGCGCAAGATGCAAAGAATCAAGTTGTTTTTGCTACCAATCGTCGTGAAGGTTCATTGCCAGGAGTTATCAAAGCTATTTATGGTTCGAGTAGAGAAGTTCGTGGTGAAACTCACCATTATGTCAGACCATTAGAAAAAGCTGTTCTTCAAGGGCAAGGTGTTTACCGTTTAGCGGAAGAATTAAAGCAAAAGGGTTTTATTCCAGATATAGTTTACGGTCATTCGGGTTGGGGACCAACTTTATTTATCAAAGATGCTTTTCCCAAAGCTACTTTACTTTGTTATTTTGAATGGTTTTATCAAGCACATGGTTCCGACGCTGATTTCGATCCTATAGATCCCTTAACTCCCGATGATGAAGCTCGGATTCGGATCAAGAATGCTCCTATTCTGATTGACTTATACAGTTGCGATCGCGGTTTGTCTCCGACTAGTTGGCAGCGTCAGCAGTTCCCCCCCGAATATCAAAGTAAAATTACTGTTCATCATGATGGTATTGATACAAATTATTTTCAGCCGCAGCCAGGAGCAAAGTTAGTTTTACCCAGAATTAACCTCGATCTTTCTGATGTGGAAGAAATTATTACTTATGTTGCCAGGGGTATGGAACCTTATCGAGGTTTTCCGCAATTTATCGAAACCGTTGCGTTACTTCAACAAAAAAGACCGAATTGTCATGTTGTAATTGTTGGTGAAGACAGAGTTGCTTATGGAAAGCAGCTTCCCAATAATCAAACTTACAAGCAGCTGATGCTGGAAAAAGTACCGCTAGATATGACAAGAGTTCATTTTACAGGCTTGTTACCTTATAGTGAATATCTGCAAGTATTGCAAGCTTCTTCGGTTCACATTTATTTAACTCGTCCTTTTGTTTTATCCTGGTCAATGTTGGAAGCTTTATCTACAGGTTGCTTGATAGTTGCTTCAAATACAGCACCCGTAACTGAAGTAATTGAAGATGGTGTCAATGGTTTGTTAGTAGATTTCTTTTCACCACAGGAAATATGCAATCGGGTTGAGGAAGTACTTAATAATCTCGATAAGATGTCTTCGATTCGAGAAAAAGCTAGAGAAACTATTTTACAAAAATACGATCTAGCGCAGTTGCTACCGAAGCATTTGGAGTGGATACAGCAAGATTTGAAAGCTTGATTTAACGAGCGAAAAGGGGAATAGTGGAAAGGACTACTTAGAACTAATTAAGCGGACATGATACTTCATATTCTAATAAATCATGATTTAGAGAAATAAATTACGAAATATTGCTATTTTTTTATTGTAAAAGTAGTTTATTTTTTACATAGTATGCTGTTTGCATAAATAGATATATTCACCCCTATTATATTCATATATACAGTTATACATTTATATTAAGCAGGAGGGCAAAAAGAGAAATTTATTTGACTACTTTGTAAGCCCAGTAAAATTGCCTCGATACACTATTATAGATTGCCGAAGTATAAAGTTATTGTATTTTTCGGAAATAACGGTTGAGCGGACTGTATTCATAGATAGAAAGCAAGTTTGACAACTACAAGCTTTCTCACAAGCTATAGCGATTCTAAATAGAAACCGATTGATTTGTAGTGCGTTAGCGAAGCGTGTCTGAAAGACAAGCATCTTGCTCGCTCGGTACTAGCGAGCATCTTGCTCGCACTACGGAAATTAATTGGAATGACTATATATTCTTAAATGTCAAGCAAACTAATACTTGTAATTTGTAAACTAAGAGAAATTAATCATGAAATCTAATCTGAAAGTTTTATTGTTATCTTTAGGTATGATTGTAAGTTCAGTTGGTACTATTGGTGCTGTAACTGCTCAACAACCTAGCCAAGCTTCACCAAAAAATTCATTAAGTCTTCAACAAAACAACTTTATTCAAGCATCAGCAAAGCAAGTTCGAGATAGAGAATGGAAAGCCTTCTTTAGTAGTCAATATGATTATTGGGATGCTCGCGTACTTGCAGATTACTGGGGACAATCGATCGGTGAAGCAAAAGCGAGAATGGGTAGAAAAATTCTTTGGGGTAAATCTGATGTTGCAATTCTCGAACAATTTTTGGTAGATGCAAGATTTAAAGCTTTACAGAAAATGCAAAGTTCTAGTCCTTCTTTAGAATTATATGGCGAATCAAAGTACAAATACGATGATGCAGCAAAACTTGCTAAACTTTGGGGTGAGCGTTCCCCTTGGGAAGCAAAAATACGGATTGAGAAAAACTTAATTTTAGGTCAACAAGAGGTTATTGAACAAGCTTTAAGAGCAAGATAAATCAATTAATTATTAAAGTAATTATTAAATATTTTACTGTGTCGCAAAATGTTTTAGATATGTTACTAGGTGGGCTTATTACCTACCTATTTTTTTGTCTTCAATAACAACTAATTATATTTATGTCTAAATTAAACTGGAAAATCGGCTGTGAGATTGAATTATTAGCACCAAAAGGTTTAAGTAGAAAAGATTTAGCAGAATCAATAGCAAAAGCAAATAATGCAACAGTACGTCGGATATTTTATCCTCAATCCGAACCAAGTCAGGTTCCGGGAACGCCTTTATTTCATAATCTAACTTTAGGCTTTGAAGTTATCGATCGACAAGGAAATTTAATTGCGAAATGCGTTGACGATTTAACTCTTCAAGATGATTTAGATAAATCGCATCCATCGAAACCGGGATGGTATCGAATTGTTAGCGATGACACTCGATTTTTGCAATTAATTACCTGTCAAGCAAAAGCCGAACAAAGTAAATCTGAAGTTCTTCACCCCATCGCCGATTTATTTGGAACTCATGTAGAAGAGGGAGTCGAAGGAATGATGCGCGTTACTGATAATACTGGTAATCCGATTGCGATCGCAGCATTGTTACCAGGAGAGCGAGAGCGCCCCTGCGAGCTAATTTCACCGCCTATAGATACAAATCATTTAGAAAAATTAGAAGTTCTTTTAAAAACAGCGCGTCTGCTTAATTTTACTGTTCCCGTTGAAGGTGCAACTCACATTCACTTTGATGCAAAACCATTATGTTCTGCAAATGTATTTACTAATTTAGTTAATGTTTTTCATGCACATGGTCAAAATCTAAAAAAATTAATAGGAACTAACTTCAAGTGCAGGCGTTTGGGCAATTGGGATATAGCTTTACTAAAACTAGTTAACGAATCCGGTTTTCGAGAATTACCGTGGCAAGAGGCTAAAACGCGACTTGCTAAACTTGAATTAACAAAATACTGTGACTTTAATTTAAAAAACTTAATTCATCCCGTACCAGATAAACTTACCTTTGAAGCTCGTATTTTTCCTGTTTGGCTTGATTCACAACCTATAATCGAAGCTGCGGCTTTATGCGAGGCAATTCTTCGGTATGCGATGAGTGAATTTCAGATACCGCCTACTGCACCTCTAGAATGGGAATTAAAATCGGTGCAAGAATTTATTAAATTACTTCCAATTTCAACAGATATTCGCGATATTTGGTTATCTCGTGCTGCAACTATTAGTTAAATATATAGCAATTATAAATAAGTGATGATAATGAATAAACCCGGTTTTTTCAAAAAACCGGGTTTCTTAACGCCTTATTTTCAACTTGTTAAACCTATACCAAGCGCATAATATCTTTTCTTTGTTAAGAAGCGCCGATTTTATAGATAATTTAATTACGACTATATGCATCTTGAGGAAGTTCCTTAAATTTCAACATCCATAGGAGACTAGATATAGAACCACCAAATATCTATCGAATATTGGAAGTTGGTTGCATTCGCTGGCTACTGACATACCGCCAATTGAGAAGCGGGAAGTTTTAACTTATCGCTGATTCTCAACACAGGCTTTTCTTCAATACCCAGCACTTCAATTCAATACCAGTATTAAAGCTACGATTTTTAGAAAATACATGAAATGGAGGATTTATGCGAGCAGTACTTATGGCTGGAGGTTCCGGAACGCGGCTTCGTCCGCTAACTTGTGACTTACCTAAACCAATGGTGCCCATCCTCAACCGGCCAATTGCCGAACATATTATCAATCTTCTCAAAAGGCACGACATTACAGAAATTATCGCTACCTTGCATTATTTACCAGATACAATGCGAGACTACTTTCAAGATGGTAGCGATTTTGGCGTACAGATGACTTACGCTGTCGAAGAAGACCAACCTTTAGGTACGGCAGGTTGTGTAAAGAACATTGCCGAACTTCTCGATGATACGTTTTTGGTGATTAGTGGAGATAGTATTACTGATTTTGACTTAACAGCAGCAATTAAATATCACAAAGAAAAGAGATCCAAAGCAACTTTAATTTTGACTCGCGTTCCCAATCCAATTGAATTTGGAGTAGTTATTACTGATGAAGAAGGAAGCATCAAGCGATTTTTAGAAAAGCCTTCCACCAGCGAAATTTTCTCCGACACGGTTAATACTGGCGCTTATATTTTGGAACCCGAAGTTTTGGAATATCTACCAGCTAACCAAGAATCTGACTTTTCCAAGGAGTTATTCCCCCTACTGCTGGAAAAAGGCGAACCAATGTATGGTTATGTTGCTTCCGGTTACTGGTGCGATGTGGGACACTTGGATGCTTACCGCGAAGCTCAGTATGATGTACTCAACCATAAAGTTAAAGCTGATTTTCCTTACAAAGAGGTTTCACCCGGTTTGTGGGTTGGTCAAAATACTCACATCGAGTCTTCAGCAGTAATTGAAACACCAGCTTTAATTGGCGATAACTGTCGTATTGGCAATAGAGTTCAGATTGAAGCCGGAACCGTTATTGGAGACAACGTTACTATTGGTGCCGATGCCAATTTAAAACGTCCAATAGTGTGGAATGGAGCAATAGTTGGTGACGAAGCTCAATTAAGTGCCTGTGTAATTTCTCGGGGTACTCGTGTAGACCGTCGCGCTCACGTACTCGAAGCTGCGGTAGTCGGTTCGCTTTCCAGCGTGGGAGAAGAAGCCCAAATAAGCCCTGGAGTGCGCGTCTGGCCTAGTAAAAAGATTGAATCCGGCGCAATCTTAAATATAAACTTGATTTGGGGTAACACAGCCCAACGTAATTTATTTGGACAGCGCGGCGTTCAAGGATTAGCCAATATTGACATTACCCCAGAATTTGCCGTTAAGTTGGGTGCTGCTTACGGTTCTACTTTGAAACCAGGTTCCGAAGTGACGGTTTCCAGGGATCAGCGGACTATCTCCCGCATGGTAACTCGGTCGTTGATAGCTGGTTTAATGTCTGTGGGTATCGAAATTCAAAACTTAGATGCAACAGCTTTACCAATTGCTCGCACCATCATACCTAACATGAAAGTAGCAGGCGGTATTCACGTGCGGGTACATCCCAACCGTGCCGACTACCTCCTGATTGAATTTATGGATAATAAAGGAATCAATATTCCTAAAGCCAAAGAAAAGAAAATCGAAGGTGCATATTTTAAAGAAGATATGCGACGAGCGCAAATTCATGAAATTGGTAATGTTGCCTATCCTACCCAATTAGTTGACCGTTACTGCAACGCTTTTGAAAATCTTTTAAACATCGACACCATTCGTCACAGTCGAGCAAAAGTGGTGATTGACTACGTTTACGGGGTGTCTGGGGCTGTATTACCGCAGATGTTAGATAAATTTGGTGCTGATGCGGTGGTACTAAATGCCAGCTTAAATAAACTCGCCACCTCAGAAACCGATCGCGAAGCCTTATTAACTCAATTAGGCCATGTAGTCGAAGCACTCAAAGCTAACTTTGGCGTACAGGTAACGGCAAACGGCGAGCAAATGATCTTAGTTGATGAATCCGGTATTCCCATTCGTGGGGAAATGCTCACAGCCTTGATGGTAGACATGATGTTAACTGCCAATCCCAGAGGAAGTGTAGTAGTACCAGTTCATTCTTCTAGCGCTGTAGAACAAATCGCTCGTCGTCATGACGGTAAAGTGATTCGTACCAAAGCAAATTCCACAGCATTAATGGAAGCTTGTCAACAAAATCCCAACGTTGTTTTAGGTGGTAGCGGCGACACCGGGTTTATTGTTCCAGCACTGCATCCCGGATTTGATTCGATGTTCTGTATCGCCAAGTTGATTGAAATGCTAACAATTCAAGAACGTTCACTTACCACAGTACGTTCCGAATTACCCCGCGTAATTCACAAAACTTACACCACTCGCTGTCCTTGGACGGTTAAAGGTGCATTAATGCGTCACTTAGTAGAAACTCATCCCCCAGAGCAATTGGAATTAATTGACGGGGTGAAAATTTGTCAACCCTACGAAGACAGTTGGGTACTAGTTCTACCAGATGCAAGCGAACCATTAGTGCATCTATTCGTTAACAGCAACGATCGCGACTGGGTAGACGAATCCTTAAGAAAATACCGCGCCCGCGTTCAAGAATTTGTCGAAACAGAGCAAGAGTTAGCTGTGGCGGAAGTTTAATGGTGATGGGGTGATGGGGTGATGGGTAGAGGGGGTAGAGGGGGTAGAGGGGGTAGAGTGGGGGAAGGATAATCACTTACTTGCTACTCCTAACTCCTAACTCTTTCCCAATCCCCAATGCCCCATGCCCAATTACCAATTACCCATTACCAATTACCTATTCCCAATTCTCATTTTTCAAACGGTAATGACGGTGAGTTGCTTTTAGGAAATATCGCTAGTTCGGTTTCTGGATCGAAGAAGTGAATTTTCTCTGGGTTTAGGGATAACCATACTTTTTCTCCCGTATTTACCAATTTTTCGGGGGGTACTCTCACTTGCAACTCATCTGATGCTAAATAATCTTTTTGAAATTTTGTTTCAATTAGTTTGACTGCAAGATAACTATCGTTACCGAGATTTTCTGTCCATTCTACTTGTGCTGGTAAATTCTTAGTCGCAGGTAGGCTTATATTCCAGTGTTCCGGACGAACTCCTAATATTAGGGTTCGTCCGTTGTATTTTCGTAAAGCATTGCCCCAATCTTCTGGTAGGGTTAAGCGAAAATCACCCTTGGTTATCAAACGAGGCGATTGAAATTTTACCTCAATAAAATTCATGGGCGCGGAGCCGATAAACTCTGCCACAAAACGGTTTGCAGGACGATTGTAAATTTCTAATGGGGGAGCAACCTGCATTATTTGACCTCGATTCATCACTGCAACCCTATCGCCCATTGTCATTGCTTCTGTTCGATCGTGTGTAACGTAAATTGTAGTTATTCCCAGTTGACGTTGCAGCTTGACTATCTCAGCACGAGTTTGCATTCGCAATTTGGCATCTAAATTAGATAGCGGTTCATCCATCAAAAATACTTGTGGGTTACGAGCAATTGCACGCCCTAATGCTACTCGCTGTCTTTGTCCCCCCAGACAATTCTTTGGGATATCTATTTAACAACTCTTCTATTTGCAATAATTTAACTACATTACTTACCCGTTCGTTTACTACTTGCTCTTTATCCGAAACGTACCGCAAACCTTTCGGTAATTTCCTTGTAGCCGCTACCACTAAATTTTCTGCTATTTTTGATAATTCATTTAATAATTTCCCCCTATCTCCCCCTTCGGGTATCTCCTCCGGAGACGCTTCGCTAACACCACTTCTCTCAACGGAGGGAACCTCCGCACGAGAGTGGATTCCCCATCTCCCCCTCTCCTCTCTCCCTGCTTGAATTCTCAATCCAAAAGCAATGTTGTCATACACCGTCATGTGGGGATAAAGGGCGTAATTCTGAAACACCATTGCAATATTTCTTTGAGAAGGTGAAAGGTAGTTTACAGCACGATTTTCTACCCAAATATTACCTCCGGTAATATCTTCTAAACCTGCAATTAACCGCAGCAATGTACTTTTTCCACAACCAGAAGGTCCCACCAACACCATAAATTCGCCATTTTCGACGGTGAGATTAATTCTCCGCAATACGGGAGCGCTTTCGCTGCGATGAGTATTATCAGATGCAACTTTACTTTTATGGGTGGGAAAACTCTTGTAAACGTTTTCTAAAACAACTTGCGCCACGAGTCCTTCCGTGCTTCAATACTTTTCGGTTTGCGCTAATAATACAGCTTTGAAAAATTAAAAGAAAGTAAATAAACTTATCTCAAGTATTGTTACCTTTATGGAACCATTTTAAATACTCAGTGATAATACTGTTGGCAGAGAACCATTTTCACTTCAATTGAAATCAAAATTTTTTATTTTGTGCTTTCTGAATCTTTCTTCGTCAGCCTTTTACATTCACAATATAAATGTAAAGTTTTTCTAATGTGTGAAGAGTAAGGCTATTTTTCTTCGCCTGATATTACTTAACAGAGATTCAGGTGTGCCCGCGCAGACAGATTTATTTGTGAAGGCACTTTATGTATAGTACTAAAGAACTAATTAAGTATAAGAATTACGTTATACAGCCGTATCATCATTCTCACGAAGCGCCAGATAAACAATGGGGATATCGGATATGGAAAGGTTATGAATTAATGTGCGTAGATGAAATTGGCACTCAATCCTCTTTAGAGGCTATAAAGGCTGCCATACAAGAAATTGAGAAAGGTGTTCTATGTCGATTTTGTCAGTGAAAAACCCGCCCCCGAGCCAACGCTATAGTTAAGGTTCACTAACTCTCATATTCATAAATTTTACTATCTGAAACCCGATAATCGCGAGATTGCATTACTTCCTGTTCCGCTTCTTGCAAAGCTTGCTGGGCTTCTTCCCTTGTCTTAAACCCTTTAATACTTGTTTTGAATCCCTCAGCCGCATCGGTGTTATTAGCGCCTAAATTCAGCTTTTTAGATTGTTCTATGTAATATCCAAACATTCACTTAGTAATATATAGGGTGACTATAATTCGTAATTCGTAATTCGTAAAAATATAATAAAAGCACTGTAATAATGGCGATCGCCCCGATTGAGAACTTTCCAAAAACCTCAATATTTACAATTTAAACGACTTGTATACTATTTTACGAGAACAATCATACAACTTTCTTGCAGAAATGAAAGCTGACTTCCGCCAAACTTATGTTCAAATTTACCACTATTTTCTTTACCGATCCGAGCCGTAAAGATCCTGTATTCATGCGTGGGGAGTGTCAACTAGCTGCCTTTATCCCCACAAAATAAATAAAGCAGCTTTAAAATTTCAAAATGCCCCTAAATGGTACAATAGTACTGAATGCAGAATCAGCAGTCAGGCAAAGTTACCGAACAGTTGTAAATAACAGTTCGTAGCTTTCGCTTGGCTTTTATCATTAAAATAGCTTGCAGGTTAGATTGTCTAATATTTTTTTGTTACGAAAGTTTGAGAAACAGAAAAAAGTTGAGCATAAATTGATATTTGTCACAGCAAGCGTAATTTTAGGAGATTTTTTATGAACAGTTGCGTATTAATGGCAGAGATTATTCAACAACCCGAGTTGCGCTATACAGCGGACAATCAACTAGAAATTACACAAATGCTGGTACAGTTTTGGGGAGCAAGAGATAACGATCCACCAGCAAACTTAAAAGTAGTCAGTTTTGGTAAGTTAGCAAAAGAGATTCAAGAAAATTATAAAGAAGGCGATCGCGTTATTCTAGTAGGTCGTTTGAGTATGAATACGATCGAACGTCCGGAGGGTTTCAAGGAGAAGCGTGCTGAAATGACAGTGCAGCAAATCCAACATACAGCAGGAGGTTTTGAGACAAATCCGATGCAAACACAAACTCAATCAATACCCTCAGTACCCATAGCAACTCCCCAAGCACAAACTGTAAATCCCGTACCTCAAGCAGCTAAGCCAGTTTCGGCTAGAAGCATTAACACAGCACCTTCTCAAAACGTTCCGCAACCCGAACCCGTATCCCAACCGACAAATTACGAACCAAGCACCTATCCGGCGATGGTAGAAGAAGACATCCAAGAAGACGACATCCCGTTTTAAATATTACACAATGTAGAGACGTTGCCGGGCGCAACGTCTTTATCCGTAATGCATAACAAATAATCGGCTGTATATTTTCTATTCGCTTTACCTAAATTTAACAATCCAAACATTCGTTACTTTAGTTACCGTATCGCTTGCAACATTTGCTATAACCTATTTATAATATTTGGTCTACTTTTAACAGCAAATTCAACTTAGATGTAAAAATTCAAAAAAAAATACTTTCTACTACTGACAAAAATAAATCTGCTGTTAAAATCCAATTAAATTAAAGTTAAATCCTTCTTAAGAATCTACCCCCGACTTCCATGAGAGAAACAGTCCTAGACGTTCGCAATTTGCAAGTTGAATTCTCTGATGATGGCAACGTTGTCAAAGCAGTAAACGGAATTTCTTTTCAATTACATAGAGGAGAGACTTTAGGAATAGTAGGGGAGTCGGGGAGTGGAAAATCAGTCACATCCCTTGCAACAATGGGTTTGTTGCAAAATCCCGGAAAAATTAGTGGTGGTGAAGTTTGGTTTCGTCCCCAAGAAAACGGCGAAGCATTGAACTTAGTAGAGCTACCAGCGAAAGAAATGCAGCTTTACCGGGGTGGCGACATTGCCATGATATTTCAAGAACCAATGACTTCCTTGAACCCGGTTTATAACATTGGTTTTCAATTAACAGAAGCAATTTTACGACATCAGAATATTTCTAGTGCAGAAGCTCGTCAAAAAGCAATCGATAGTTTGGTGGAAGTTAAACTTCTTCCCGACGACGAGCAAATTCGTCAAAATTTAATTGAAACATCGCCAAAAGCTTTAGACGAACAACAGCTCGCTCAGCTAGTAAAACAACATAAAGAAGCAATATTAGAACGCTTTCCCCATCAACTTTCCGGGGGACAGTTGCAGCGGGTAATGATTGCAATGGCAATTTCTTGCAACCCACTATTACTAATCGCTGATGAACCTACAACCGCTTTAGACGTTACCGTACAGGCAACAATTATCGATTTGCTGGGAGAATTGCAGCAGAAGCGCGACATGGCGATGATTTTTATTACCCATGACTTGGGATTGATTGCAGAAATCGCCGATAAAGTAGCGGTAATGTATAAAGGTGAAGTAGTCGAACAAGGTGACGCAGCGCAAATATTTACAAATCCCCAACATCCTTATACCAAAGGCTTGCTCGCTTGTCGTCCGACTTTAGACCGTCATCCTCAAAAGTTGCTGACAGTTTCTGACTACATGAGCGTAGAAGAAACACCCACTGGAGAGGTAGTAATTAAAGCAAAACAACCAGATGAACCTGTAGAAGTAACTTCCGCTGACATTGCTCAAAGATTAGCAACATTAGAACAACAACAACCACTTTTGCAAATTCGTAACTTGCAGGTTGGTTATCCCGTAAAGGGAATGTTCGGTGGTACAAAGCGTCATTTTATGGCGGTAAAGAATGTTTCCTTCGAGGTAAAAAAAGGAGAAACCTTGGGATTGGTAGGAGAATCTGGTTGCGGTAAAACGACTCTTGGTAGAAGTTTACTGCGATTGGTAGAACCTTTAAGCGGTCAAATACTTTTTGAAGGAAGAGACATTACCAAACTCAAAGGAAAAACCTTACAAAAACTGCGTAGAGAAATGCAGATTATCTTTCAAAATCCTTTTAGCGCTTTGGATTCGCGCATGAAGGTAGGTGATGCAGTTATGGAACCTTTGGTAATTCACTCTATCGGTAAAACAAAAAAAGACCGACAACAACGCGCAGTTTACTTGTTAGAAAGAGTAGGGTTGGATGCTGATGCAATGAACCGCTATCCGCACCAATTTTCAGGAGGGCAGCGTCAACGGGTTTGTATTGCTCGTTCTTTAGCCTTGAATCCCAAGTTTATTATTTGTGATGAATCGGTTTCCGCTTTAGACGTATCTGTACAAGCGCAAGTACTTAATCTGCTTAAAGAGTTACAAGAAGAATTCGGATTAACCTACATCTTTATTTCCCACGATTTGAGCGTAGTTAAATTTATCAGCGATAGAATTTTGGTGATGAATCGCGGTGAAATAGTAGAAAGTGGTAACGCGCAGGAAATTTACCGCCAACCAAAAGAAGAATATACTCAAAAATTAATTGCATCTATTCCTACAGGTAGTCCAGAAAGGATGCGGAATCAATCAGTTACCAGTTAACAGTTAACAGTTAGGAGTTAGGAACTAGGAATTTTTTAACTTTTAGCTTTTGACCTTTGACTTTTGATCTTATATATTAACCTCTCTTTTGGCAGATAGAAATGATGAAAATGTAAACCCAAAGAGTGATGAATCATCAAAATAAATAGGAGAGACTGTGAAGAGAAAATTAGTCAAAAAACCTGTCGAATTAATCAGTTATTTGTAGCTAGTCATAACCGCATATAAAAATGTCGGATTATAACAACAGTTGGCTGTTTTAACCAGATAATTAGCCTTTTTTGGTTGATTGTTAAGGGGCATATTCATCACAAATTACCAATTGCTGAATTATTTTGACGGGATTAAAACCTAATTTTGATAGATAATTTTTGGTTAGACGAGGAGAAAACATGGTAGATAGAAAATATAAGCGTGCAGTTGGTACATTTGCAAGCCGTGGAGATGCGGAAAAAGCGCTTTACAAACTCAGAGATTCTGGCTTTTCTATGGACAGAGTTTCTCTGTTGGCAAAAAATGCAGACGGTAACGATCAAATTGCTGGTGCCGACGTAAACAGCGAAACCTAGCGGAAATGAAGCTCAAGAAGGTGCTGGAATTGGTGCTACCACTGGTTCTGTTTTAGGTGGTTTGGGCGGTTTACTTGTAGGTTTGGAATCATTATTAATTCCTGGAGTTGGTCCTTTCCTTGCAGCAGGTACTATCGCAACAACCTTGGCTGGTGCTGGATTGGGTGCTTTGTCGGGTGGTATTATTGGTGGTTTGACTGGTATGGGTATTCCCGAAGAGGATGCCAAAGCTTACGGTGATAGCATTGATAACGGTTATTACTTGATAATAGTAGACGGTTACGAAGATGAAATAGACCGTGCCAGTTCTGTTTTGAGCAGTCACAATATTGGTAATTGGAAAGTATTTGACGCAGAAGCTCCTAAAGGTGCGGTTGCTACCGCTCCAGCAACTCCTGTTGCTCCTGCTGCTCCTGCTACTCCCGTTGTTGAAAAAGAAGTTGTTGATAGAAAAACTGTAGTCGATCGCGATGTGGTAGAAATTGTTGATAAAAGAGACGAGACTCTTCGCTAATTGATTTAACTAAAGTAAATTTGTTTGAACCCGGTTTTTTTAAAGCCGGGTTTTTAGCCGTCTGGAAATTGCCAGCAGGAAATTCGTTCAACATTATTGCTACGGCAGTTATTACAAATTGCATCAAAGGATGAATCAACCCACTCGTTATTGCAACTCCGACAATGACAAAAAATATTATTGCGGTTGGCAACTTTTATCTTTTCCTGCCATTGAAAAATAATAGACTTGTTTTCCTCGGATTTAAAATCAGACATATTTAAAATTCACCTAAACAGGTTGGCGTTGAAAATCGTAATGATGACCATTTTTTGAATTCAAAATTACCATTACCTAAAGTCCAATCGCTTGAAGCGGGGTGTGGAATGCTTTGATATTTCTCTCCTTTTAAGGAGAGGTTTAGGTTTATATCCTTAATTTTGAATTTTGCATCTTGAATTTTGCATTCATAAATGGTCATAAATTTGTTAGACTAACGCCATCTATAGCTATAAATTGATGAAAACACAAAGCCATATAGTAGTAATTACGGCTTCTGCTGGAGGGCTTAATGCGATTAGCGAAATTTTATCAAAATTACCATCAAATTTTCCCGCACCTATTGCCATAGCACAACATTTAGATCCCAAGCGCCCTAGTATGATGGCAGAGATTTTGGATCGGCGATCGCCATTATCTGTAAAACAAGCGCAAGCAGGAGATAAATTATATCCTGGTAAGGTTTACATCGCTCCACCCGATTTACATCTTTTAGTAAATCCGGATGGTTCTTTATCTTTATCTCACTCAGAAAAAGTGCATTTTGTTCGCCCTTCTGGTGATGTACTATTTAAGTCAGTTGCAGCTAGTTTCAAAGATAAATGTATTGCGGTTGTCTTAACTGGTATGGATGGAGATGGTGCTGCGGGAGTACAAGAAATCAAGAAGATGGGTGGTATCGTTATTGCTCAAGATAAAGCTACTTGCAAATATTCTAGTATGCCGGATTCAGCAATTCAAACCGGAGATGTAGATTTTATCGTACCTCTCGAATCTATTGCACGCTCTTTAATGTATTTAATCCTGTAATTTAGCAGGACTTAATATCAATGGTTTATTAAATTTAGATTGAGGTTATCTTTGAAATACTGCTGTAGTTATGAAAATTTTTAATTCCAATCATAAGATATAGTAATGATTAATTTTGTATAAGATTTAATCGCCACATACAATTAAAGCATTCTATGTGGCTTTTTACTGGTTTGATAATAATAAAAATTTAGGTTATAGCCGTAGTTGGTGTGTTAAAAAACATTTTCAAAAACGGAGCAGCAATTTCTAGGTAGGAATTAATAATTAATATCAAGCATAAATGAGAATTCTCTTTGTATAGCTTCGGTTACAAAGTTTTTCTCAATATCATGCTGCATACTATGTATAAAATAAACGTAATAATAGAAATAATGCTTCTGAAGTGAGAAACTGCGCTAAAACTTTAGCTGAAAAGACACAAACAGCCTCTATACAAAGATTATAAGCTTAAAAAACAATATTTTTATTCATCCAGTCTGCTTTCTCTATTTACTACTTCCAGATCCAGCGTTCCCTCTTCTACGACTGCTTATTTAGTATAGCAAGTACGGCTACGGTCAAAATTTATAATCGAAAAGAATATGTCTAAAAGCGTACTTATTATTTATTTATTAACAATCTGAAAAATGTCGCAGGGAAGACAGGATAGCTGAAAATTAAGAATAATTAATAAAGCAGATTTTTTATTGTATAATTAACATTCTAACTTCATTTCAATATGATGCTCTGCATAAAAAATAGTATAAAGTAAAAAAAGATTAGACTCATTTCTCTAGGTAATTTTGTAAAAGTTTGCTTTTAGTTGCAATGTAAAACTGTATTTTGATATTTTAAAAATGGTAATTAATTGATAAAATTAACGCATATTACAGCAAGCATATAATTTGAGATTCCCGACTTATAAATAGAGCTAACCCCTGCCGTCCGTAGGGAAAATTGTATAAAAAATCAATCAGTTACCCGTAATTCTCTTATTAATTACTTAAAACTAGTGACATCCGCAAATATTCTTCAACATTTGCAATCTACTAACTTGCTGAAAATGCGAACTGTGTCAGAAGTGATGCACAAGACGGTAATTTATGCATCTCCTACTGCTTCTTTACTTGAAATCGCTCAGATGATGGCAGAGAATAAAATTAGTAGTATTGCGATCGCCCAAAAAGGATTGGTAGGAGTAGGAAGAGCAGTTTATCCCATCGGAATCATTACAGAACGGGATATAGTGCGATTTCAAGCTTTAAAAGTGGATTTAGATCGGATTAAAGCAGAAAAGGTCATAACTGCTCCTTTATTTTGCCTTTATCCAACTGATTCGCTATGGAAGGCTCATTTGGAAATGCAGCGCAGAAATTTGCGGCAATTGATAGTACTCGGAGATGAAGCTGAATTAGTCGGAATTGTGACTCAAAGCGGTTTGTTAGAAGTATTCGATGCTGTAGAAATCACTTTACCCAGCACAAGTTTAGAGCAATACTCAGAAGAAAAAACAGCTCGCTTAAGACGTGTAAACCAACAGTTGCAAAACGAAATTAGTCAAGGGGAACAAAGACAAAAATTATCTTCTCAAGCTTCGATTGAATTAGAAAAACAAGTTGCACAAAGAGCTGCCGAGCTGATCCAAATCAACCGAGAATTAAGCACGAGTCTTGAAGAACAAGCTGTTTTTGAGCAGGAATTGCGCCAGCAAAACGAAGAATTATCTATAGCAACTGAAAATGCTAGGTTAGCGCAACAGCGTTATGAGGATTTATTCGAGTTTGCGCCGGATGCATATTTAGTTACTGACGTAAATGGAATTATTCAAGAAGCTAATCGTGCGGCAAAGAAGTTATTTTGCTCGCCCCATAAATATCTTATAGGTAAACCAATATTTGTTTTTATTGCAGAGTCGGATCGCCGCAGCTTTCGTACCCAAGTAAACTTACTACAGCCGGTACAGGATTGGGAATGTTGCATAAGTCTGACGAAAGTCAAGCCTTTTAACGTCGCAATTACCATGACCAGCGTCTATGACTTTCAAGGTAAACTGGTGGGTAAGCGGTTGATGATTCGCGAAATCGGCGAACGCGGGCAGAAACAAAATAATATTCAACAGCAAGCTGCTTTACTCGATATTACAACAGATGCAATTATGGTTTGCGATTTGGATAACCAGATATTGTTCTGGAATCGAGGCGCAGAAAATTTGTATGAATGGCTTGAAGAGGAAGCTAAAAGTCAGAATATTCAAGAACTTTTACATCAAGATATTTCTTCTCAATTTGAATCGGCTTTTTTTAGAGTCTTGCAAGAAAACTCCTGGCAGGGTGAATTGCAACAAATTACAAAAAACGGTAAACAGATAGTTAGCTATAGCCGTTGGACTTTGATACGCGACGAACAAAGTCAGCCAAAATCAATATTGATAGTCAACACTGACATCACCCAGAAAAAACAACTCGAAGCCCAATACTATCGAGCGCAACGTTTGGAAAGCCTGGGAACCTTAGCCAGCGGTATTGCTCACGACTTGAATAATATACTGACTCCGATTCTTACAGGTACTCAACTACTGCAACTTAAACTCCCCCATCTAGAAGAGCGAAATAAATTTCTCCTCAAAATGGTTGAAGATAACTGCAAGCGCGGTGCCCAACTTGTCAAGCAAATTACATCTTTTGCCAAGGGAGTAGAAGGCGATCGCATTCCCATACAGCTAGCACACCTGATAAATGAAGTTAACCGGATTATCGAAAGTTCATTTCCTAAATCAATTGAATTTAGTAGCAAAATATTAACTGAACTTTGGACAGTAGAAGCGCAACCAACCCAGATACATCAATTGTTAATGAATTTATGTATTAATGCTCGCGATGCCATGCCGGAGGGAGGCAGCTTAACTATCAAAGCCGAAAATAAATTTATCGATGAAAACTATATCAGCATCAATCCGGAAGCAAAAGTAGGTAATTATGTAGCGATAACCATTGCCGATACTGGATGTGGCATATCGCAAGAGATATTAGAGCGAATTTTTGAACCGTTTTTTACCACAAAGCAAGCAGGAAAAGGTACGGGATTGGGACTTTCTACAACCATTGGCATCGTCAAAAGCCACGATGGTTTTATCAATGTTTCCAGTCAAGTCAATAAAGGCAGTAAATTTGAAGTATATTTACCAGCTAACAACCACAGTCAAGAACTAAAAAAAACTTCTGATTCGCAGATAGAAGACGGCAACGGGGAATTGATTGTAGTGGTAGACGACGAAGAATATATTCGAGAAATCACCAGAAATACCTTAGAATCCCACAACTACAAAGTATTCGCTGCTGGTGATGGCTTTGAAGCTTTTTCGTTTTACATTCAATACAAAAATCAAGTTAGCTTAGTTGTAATCGATATACAAATGCCTTCTATAGATGGCTTCAGAGTTATTAAAGTTTTGCAACGAATGAATCCCGATGTCAAAATTATTGCTATCAGCGGACTTGGTTCCAATCGTCAGCGAATAGATGCAAACGGCATCGAAGTAGAAGGATTTTTATCCAAGCCTTATACGCTAGGGGAATTATTAGAAGTAATAAAAAATGTTTTAACTGGGAACAAGGGATAGGGGGGGACAAGGGGACATTATTAAAGTAGTGAGTAGTGAGTAGTGAGTAATAAGTAATGAGTAACAAGTAAAAATAGACGGGCAGAAGTACCGACATTTATGACAATAATAAAAAAGTGATTTACTCCCTACTCTCTACTTCCTACTCCCAACTCCCAACTCCCAACTCCCAACTCCCTACTCTCTACTTCCTACTTCCTACTTCCTACTTCCAACTCCCTACTCCCTACTCCCTACTCCCTACTCCCTTAAGAGGTAATACATATCGAACAGCAAAAAAATATCATAGCGATTGGTACTTCGGCAGGTGGAGTAGAAGCGCTTTCTTTTTTAGTTAGTCATTTGCCGGAGGATTTGAATGCTGCTGTAATGATAGTTTTACACGTGCCTACTCACGCTACCAGCGTTTTGCCGAATATTCTTAAACGTGCCGGAAAATTACCAACCTGTCATCCTCGAGATAATCAAGAAATTTCTCCCGGTTGTATTTATATTGCTCCGCCAGACTATCATTTATTAGTCAAGCCGGGATATCTTAGCTTGGTGCGAGGGCCAAGAGAAAACAATCATCGTCCTGCAATCGATCCTTTGTTTCGTACTGCCGCACGGGCTTACGGAAAGCGAGTAGTTGGAGTAGTGCTTACGGGGGTACTTGATGATGGTACTGCTGGATTACAGGCGATAAAAATGCGCGGTGGCGTAGCAATTGTGCAAAGCCTGGATGATGCTGTTTATCCGGGAATGCCGCGCAGTGCAATTGAAAATGTCGAAAATATTGATTATATTCTGCCTTTGTCGGAGATTCCTGCCGTTTTAGTAGGACTAGCTAATACGCCTATTGAAGCCGAAGCCGAAAATCCCGTTTCTCACAGGATGGAAATTGAAACTGATTTGGTGGATATGGATATGCAAATTTTAAATAGCGACGATAGGGCGGGTAAACCTTCAACCTTTGGCTGTCCCGACTGCGGCGGTACTTTGTGGGAATTGGAACAAGCTAATTTGTTACGTTTTAGATGTCGCATCGGTCATGCTTACTCTTTGGAAAGCTTGCTAGCAAAGCAGTCTGACGCTTTAGAAGATGCATTATGGTTTGCTTTGCGGGCTTTGGAAGAAAAAGCTTCTTTATCAAGACGTATGGCAAAAAGAATGCGCGATCGCAATCAGAATTTAGCCGCACAACGATTGCAAGAACAGGCAGAAGACGCTGTTGCTCGCGCTAATGTGATCCGAGAAACTTTACTTATAGGAAAGACAATTCTCCTAGATAAACCAAAATGATCTTATGCCCTTATCACGTACTTTCTCTTTCACTTTATATCCTCTAATCGACCGCGTTTCTTCCGAATTAATAAAGACGGAAACTCGGTTTTTTAATGCTTCAAATTATTAGAATCAAATTATTATTATAAATTATCAATAAATTGAGCGCTTACTTGCATAATTATTAACAAAAAAGGTTATTCAAAGGTTCTTCAGTAGTTGCTATCCTTATAGTAAGAATACTCCAAAAAATTTTATTAGCGTTCCCATACTGCGGCTCAGCTTGTGCTGTTTTCTAATCTCTAACAGTTATGTGACTCCGCCGAGCTATCGCTAACATAAATAAAAACGGAGTTTTATAAAAAATTATCATAGGGAAATATTATATTGAACAACACACCAGCAGACCCCGAATTAGAAAATTTATTACAATACATCAAAAGCAACCGTGGTTTTGATTTTATCGGCTACAAACGTGCCAGCTTAAGCCGTCGTATTCGCAAGCGGATGCAAACAGTTGCTGTAGATAATTTCAGCGAATACTTGGATTATTTGGAGGTTCATCCCGACGAATTTGTTGAATTATTTAATACGGTTTTAATTAACGTTACCTCTTTCTTCCGAGAAACCTAAAGCTTGGGAATATATTGCTAATGAAATTATTCCGCAAATTATTCACAAACGAGAACTCGATAAACCAATTAGAATATGGAGTGCTGGATGTGCTTCCGGAGAAGAAACCTACACCATCGCGATTCTGTTAGCAGAGGCTTTGGGTATGGAAAAATATTCGCAGTGGGTGAAAGTATTTGCGACAGATGTGGATATGGAAGCACTCAGCTACGCTCGTCATGCAAATTATAGCTTCAAAGAAATCCAGAATATTCCCTCAGAACTTGTAGAAAAGTATTTTGAACGCATAAACAATCATTTCAGCATTCAAAAAGAACTGCGTCGCGGGGTTATTTTTGGTCGTCACGATTTAGTACAGGATGCCCCTATATCTAGAATTAACTTGTTAGTATGTCGCAATACTTTAATGTATTTTAATAGCGAAACCCAAAGCAAAATTCTTGATCGCTTTCATTTTGCATTAAATAGCAGTAGCTTCTTGTTTTTGGGTAAAGCTGAAATGTTGTTTAGTCGCAATCATTTATTTTCAGCATTAGACTTAAGGCAACGAGTTTTTACCAAAGTTCCTAACGGTAACTTTCGACAAATGGTTATGGGAATGGGTTTCTCAGAGAATCAACAGCAAGTTCCAGAGATAATCGATCGCAACCACATTTATGAAGCAGCATTTGAAATAGATCCGGTTGCTCAAATAGTCGTAGATATTAAGGGTATGGTAACATTAGCCAACCAACAAGCTCGTAGTATTTTTAACATTAACCTTAAAGATATCGGTCGTTTGTTGCAGGATTTAGAAATTTCCTATCGCCCTGTAGAATTGCGATCGAGAATCGATCAAGTTTATAGCAATCGGAGTCAGATATCTTTAAAAGACATCGAATGGTTCAATCCAGATCGCGAAACCAATTATTTTCTTGACGTACAGATTATACCGCTAACTCACGAAAATACTGCCGAACTGTTGGGAGTAAAAATAATCTTTAGCAACGTTACCCGCTTCAAACATTTACAACAAGATTTAGTCAGCGCAAATCAGGAATTAGAAACAGCTTACGAGGAACTTCAATCGACTAACGAAGAATTAGAAACCACAAATGAAGAGTTGCAATCTACTGTGGAAGAACTAGAAACTACTAATGAAGAGTTGCAATCTACTAACGAAGAATTAGAGACAATGAACGAAGAGTTGCAATCGACTAACGAAGAATTGCAGACAATGAACGAAGAAATGCGTCAAAGCGGGGATGAACTTAATCGGGTAAACAGCTTTTTAGAATCTATTTTGACCAGTTTACGTTCTGGAGTAGTAGTTGTAAGTCCAGAATTGCACGTTTTAATTTGGAACCGTAAAGCAGAAGATATGTGGGGATTGCGGTTTGACGAAGTTTTTTCACACCATTTCATGAGTTTAGATATCGGTTTACCCATAGAACAACTTAGACAACCTTTGCGAGCAATTCTTAATGCTGAGACAGTAAATTATGAATTAACATTAAGCGCAAGAAATCGTAGAGGTAAATCAATTGAATGCAACATTATTTTAACCCCACTGAATAATTCAACATCGGATATTCAGGGAGTAATTTTATTAATGGAAGAATGATAATTAGAGCATTAATATAATAGTTAGGAGTTAGGAGTTAGAATAAGAGATAATTGTTTTTTGCCCCTGTTCCTAGATCCGGCGTTACCTTTTACCTCTAATTCGACTATTTAATACTGCATAAAAAATACTGCTATAAATTAAAAAAAGAAGGTATCAATTTTATCATTAGGAATATAGAATTAGAGATTATATGGGTATAAAGGTAGATAACAATTCTTCCCAAAATAGATAAGTTTAGAATTAGATATTAATATCAGCAGAATAAAACAGAGGTATTCGGTGAATTTTGACAGATTCGTTCGTAAAGTAGAGGGAGTGCGCCACGAAGTAAATTCTCTACAAAGCCGCGTTATCAAAAAAATACCTCTGCAGCAAGAGGATTTAGTAGCAGAAACATTTGAACAATTAAGTCTCAGTATAGAAGAACTCAATGTAGCAGAAGAAGAATTACACCAGCAAAACGAAGAATTAATCGGATATCAGGAAGAATTAGCCAAAGAACATCAACGTTATCAAGAATTGTTTGATTTTGCTCCCGATGGCTACCTTGTAACAGATACCTACGGTAAAATTATCGAAGCTAATCTTGCTGCATCACAACTATTAGCACTTGAGAAAAACAGACTCGCTGGTAAACTGATAATTGTTTTTGTTCCTCAAGAAAAACGTGGAGAATTTCGCAAACAACTACGCAACCTGTACGAACAAAAGCAAATAAAAGATTGGGAAATTGATTTACAGAATTATTGTAAAACCTTATTTTCTTGTGAAATCAACGGCAGCACAATAAACGACAAAAACGGTAACTGTATCGGTATGCGTTGGCTATTACGGGATATTAGCGCTCGTAAATTAGCAGAAGCCAAAATCCGCTTCGTAGAACTGCAAAATTTTAAACTAGAAGAATCATCGCGCTTAAAATCGCAAATTGTAGCGGTTTTATCTCATGAATTGCGAACACCTTTAAACGCAGTTATAGGTTTTTCCGACGTACTTTTACGATTAAACAAAAAACAATTTTCTCCTCAGTCATTAAATATAGTAGAAACAATTATCAGAAATGGTAAAGAGCTATTAAAATTGATTAATAATATGCTTGATTTTGCCAAATTAGAAGAAGGCAATCTGACTATTAATTTGCAACAATTTAATATTAAAGAATTAATTAAAAAAATTACAGAAGATTTGTGCATTTTTGCAAATCAGAAAAACATTGGTTTAGAAACTCATATAAATATCCAAAACGTTATAGTTATTAATGACCCAATTCGTCTTCAAAAACTACTAACCAACTTAATTTACAATGCCATTAAATTTACAGAAACTGGTAGCGTATCAGTTGAATTAAAAGAATTAAACCAAGATAAAATAATTATAACTATTCAAGATACAGGTATTGGGATTTCAGAAACAGATTTAGAATATATTTTTCAAGCATTTAGACAAGTAGATCAAAGCAAGACTCGTAGCTACCAAGGAACGGGATTAGGATTAGCAATAGTCAAACACTTATTAGATTTAATGGGAGGAAACATTACCGTAGAAAGCTTACTTGGTGAAGGCTCAATATTTCGCGTAGAGTTGCCGAGAACAGTTATCAATTATCAATGAACAATTATCAGTTAGCAGTGAGCAAGTTATCCATTAAACGCCCTCACCCTTGAAGGGTGGGGCTACAGGAACAAAGCCTGCCTTCGCAGGCTGAAAAACAATAAAGGCGGTTTTTTTCAAGGAACACCAAAATTGATAATTGATAATTGATAATTGTTCATTGTTCATTGATAACTGCTTCCGCGATTCTCAATTTAGCAGAGCGAGAGCGGGGATTAGTCGAAATTTCTTCTTCTTGAGCAATAATCGGTTTTTTGGTTAATACTTTTAACAATGATGAATCTTTGAAACTGTGCTTAACTATTCTGTCCTCTAAACTATGAAAACTGATGACTGCAAATTTACCGCCTTCAACAAGCGCATTTGGTGCTTTTTCTAAAAGAGTTTCTAAAGATTTTAATTCATCATTTACAGCAATTCGTAAAGCTTGAAAAACCCGAGTTGCGGGGTGAATTCTGCCATAACGATATTTCCGAGGAACGCTGTAAGATATGGCTTCAGCTAATTCAGTTGTGGTATGAAACGGGCGCTTTTCAACAATACGTCTAGCGATACGTCGTGACAACCTTTCCTCCCCATATTTAAAGAAAACATTCGCTAATTCCACTTCATCCCAATGATTTATTGCTTCAGCAGCAGTTAAAGATTGTCTTCTATCCATTCGCATATCAAGTTCGGCTTCATTGCGAAAACTAAAACCCCTCTCCGGATTATCTAAATGGTAAGAACTGACTCCCAAGTCTGCAATAATACCGTCAAAAGTATTGTGTGGAAAATTATATTCAGCAAAATTGCTGCGGACAAATTCTACACGAGTTCCATATTCAGCCAAATTATTTGTTGCTGCCGTCAAAGCATCTTCATCGCGATCGATCGCAGTTATTTTTGTATCCGGTGCCGCCGATAAAATTAACCGAGAATGTCCACCACCACCAACAGTTGTATCCAAATAATGCCCGCCTTCGCGTATCGCCAAACCTGAAATAATCTCTTTTCCCAAAACCGGAATATGTGAAAAAGCGGGTTCTGCATTAGATGCTGTTGGCGATTCATTAGTCATAGTATCTTATTATGAATTATTAACGTGCCCTGATGCCCGTACCACAAGAATTATATCTAGATTGTAGGGTGTGCTACGGCATTATATCTGTCTGGGGAAATGAAAGATATAGTTCAAGCTGTGACGCACCAGAATATTGAATAATTAAACAAGCGATAAATGTTAATTTATTCGCATTAAATTTGATGGGTTTTTCGCACACTCACTCGGGGTAGAATATAACCCGTCAAATTTAATGAAATCAACCACTAATTAAATCAGCGTTGAAATTTAGATTGTGACGAGTGAGTAGGAGCAAGGCTTTTAGACATTTAAATGGCTTCTCAACAGGAATTCAATTATAAAAAAGAGCAATTTCGGCGTTGCTCCAACTTCAGGAACTATGTAATCCTCAGAATTAGACATAATAATGCACCTTACCGCGCTTCATCCTTCATAATTAAGAAAATGCTGCTTAATTTATCTTCACTCTCCCGAAAAGCAGGCATGAGCAAATATTTGATTCACAATATTTGGTTAAAATAACTAAACTTAGGGGTGAGTGCAACAAGAGTCTAAAGGGAGAATTACTAGTTTATGGCATTAATGGAAACTCGCACCGAACCGATGGTGCTGAACATGGGACCGCACCATCCTTCGATGCACGGCGTTTTACGTCTAATTATGACGTTAGACGGTGAAGACGTATTAGATTGCGAACCCGTTATCGGCTATCTACACCGGGGAATGGAAAAAATTGCCGAAAACCGAACTAATGTCATGTACGTTCCCTACGTGAGTCGGTGGGATTACGCAGCGGGAATGTTCAACGAAGCCGTTACCGTCAACGCACCGGAAAAATTAGCCGACATCGAAGTTCCCAAACGTGCCAGCTACATCCGCGTCATCATGCTGGAATTGAACCGCATCGCCAACCACTTATTGTGGTGGGGGCCATTCATGGCTGACGTAGGCGCACAAACTCCCTTCTTCTACCAGTTTCGCGAACGCGAAATGATTTACGATTTATGGGAAGCCGCTACAGGTTATCGCATGGTAAACAACAACTACTTCCGCATTGGTGGTGTAGCGGTTGATTTACCTTACGGTTGGGTAGATAAATGTATGGAATTTTGCGAATACTTTTTACCCAAAGTAGACGAATACGAACGCTTAGTTACGAAAAATCCCATATTCCGCCGTCGTGTAGAAGGATTGGGCGTAATTACTCGCGAACAAGCGATAAACTGGGGATTATCTGGCCCAATGTTACGCGCTTCTGGCGTGAAGTGGGACTTAAGAAAAGTTGACCACTACGAATGTTACGACGATTTTGACTGGGATGTGCAGTGGGACACCGTTGGAGACTGTCTCGCTCGCTATACAGTAAGATTGCGGGAAATGCGCGAATCGGTCAAAATCCTCAAGCAAGCCCTCAAAGGACTTCCTGGCGGCCCTTACGAGAACCTTGAAGCAAAACGGATGCAGGAAGGTAAAAAGTCCAAGTGGAACGACTTTGAATATCAGTATATTGCTAAAAAAGTTGCTCCAACCTTCAAGATTCCTAATGGTGAAATCTATTCCCGCGTAGAAAGCGGTAAAGGTGAATTAGGAATTTATTTAGTTGGAGAAAATAACGTCTTTCCTTGGCGTTGGAAAATCCGTCCAGCAGATTTTAATAACCTGCAAATTTTACCCGAACTATTAAAAGGCGTAAAAGTAGCAGATATTGTTGTGATATTAGGTAGCATCGACGTAATTATGGGTTCCGTTGACAGATAAACCCACTTTAGATTTTAGATTTTGCGAAAAGTTGAGGAAGAGTTGCGTGCGGGGGTTCCCCCCGTTGAGCAAACTAACCCACACCTTACGGTGAACGGGTGTAGATGTTCTTCCCCTCAAACTTTCCAAGACAGATTTTGGATTTTGGATTGTATTTGATAATTCAAAATCTAGAATCTTTTTTTATTTTCTTAGGGAATGGGAGGGGGAAGAGGGGGAAGAGAGGGAAGAGGGGGTAGAATTCTTAGAATTTTTTGTAGCTAGGGAGCAAGATGCTCCCACTACATTCACAACCTTTAACCTTTAACCTTTAACCTTTAACCTTTGACCTAAATCTCGTGATTTCTCAAATTATATTTTTACTGTTCTTCCCTGCTTGTCTGGGGATATTAAGACAAGTTATCTGGGCTTCGGAATTAACGCATCAATTATTAGCTGTGGGAATATTTTTCTTTTGTATAGAACAAGCTAATATGGCGAACCAGGATTTACAACAAGTTGCTAATGCTAAAACCAAAGTTAAAGATGCTCGCTTAGATATTTTTCATCATATTACTATTATTACAATTATTATAGAATTAATCGGGTTTTATTTATCATCAATATATATAGGTGGTGGTTCTCTTTTAATTTTATTCGGTTTAATTTGGTTTAATCTATTTGCTAATATAAAAATTAATCTCTCAGCTAAACATATAATTCAACCTTGGCATATTACCGAACGTCTACCAGTTTTAATTGCCGATTTAGTTGGATTGATTTTAGTTAATCTGTGGATGTTAAAAATTGCCGATATTTGCATATCCTGGGGACTTTTCGCAATGGCTGTAGTTTTCTGTGGTATTAAATTGTTTTTATATTTTAAGTCTTTTAATTTGGTTCGGGAAGTGTGAAAATTTATTATTATACTCGTACTGAAGAGTCAAAAAGTTCGTAGTAAGGGGTTAAGCCCTTCTTCTCAGAGGACTAAAGTCCTTACTACAAACCGATGAAAATTAATAAAATTTGATATTTATGGAATACAACCCTCAACTCTACCAAGAAATTACCAACCGCATCACCGCAAGCCCTCAACAACGCATCACTTTCGCCGAATACATGGACTTAGCGCTATATCATCCAGAATACGGTTACTATTCTCAAAAAGCCGCATTAGGAAAAGAAGGCGATTTTTTTACTTCCGTCCATCTCGGTGCTGACATAGGTGAAATGTTGGCAATTCAGTTTATGGAAATGTGGGAGATATTAGGTCAGCCAGAAACTTTTAATTTAATAGAAATGGGTGCGGGGCAAGGATATTTAGCAGCAGATATTCTTAACTATATTAAACAAAAATATCCAGATTTATTCAAAGCTTTAAAATATACAATTATCGAAAAATCACCAGGATTAAAACAACTTCAACAACAACGTTTAAAAGAATTTGAAGTTACCTGGTGCAACTTAGAAGAAATACCAAACAATTCCGTCACCGGATGCTTTTTCTCAAATGAATTAGTAGACGCTTTCCCCGTGCATCAATTCAAGATAGAAAACGGAGAATTGCGCGAGATTTACGTTACTAATGTAGAAAATTCTACCCCCTCTACCCCCTCTTCCCCCTCTCCCCCCTCTCCCCCCTCTCCCCCCTCTCCCCCCTCTCCCCCCTCTCCCCCCTCTCCCCCCTCTAATCTTTTCACCGAAATTACCGACAAACCTTCAACACCAAAACTGCTTGATTACTTAGACTCCTTAGAAATAGACATTAATCAATATGCCGATGGATATCGTAGCGAGATTAATTTAGCAGCTTTGGAATGGTTAAGTGTAATAGCTCACCGTTTGCAGCGCGGCTATGTGCTAACAATTGACTATGGATATATTAAAAACCGTTATTACAATCCCAGACGCGATCGAGGCAGCTTACAGTGCTACACTCAACATCATCGCCATAACGACCCGTATATTAACATTGGACAGCAAGATATCACCGCTCATGTTGACTTTACAGCCTTAGAAAAAAATGGCGATCGCCTCGGTTTGCACAAAATTGGTTTAACGCAACAAGGATTATTTTTAATGGCTTTAGGATTAGGGGAGCGTGTAGCATCTCTATCTCAATCCAAGCAACCTTTATCTACCATATTGCAACGTCGCGACTCATTACATCAACTTTTAGATCCAATGGGGCTTGGTGGTTTCCACGTTTTAGTTCAAGCCAAAGGATTAAAAGAAACAGAAAAATCTCAGCAACTCAAAGGTTTTATTCAGCCATATTAGGAATTTATCTCAAAATCGCAAAATCTGTCGATGCTTAGTTTGGGGGAAGAAAATCTACACCCCCAACTTTCCGCAAAAGTTAAAATTTTATTCGTCTTACATCAATTACCACTAATAGTTGTTCTAACATAGTAGCGATCGCAGTGCTATATAAACACAACAAAGGTAATAATTATGTCTACTCACGATTTATTAATGTTAATTGGATTACTTACTCCCGGAATCTTGCTATCAGTAATCATTATGGTGACATTCGCCGCTGGAGGCTGATTTAAGAAAGTTAGGAGTAGGGAGTAGGGAGTAGGGAGTAGTGAGTAGAGAGTAGAAAGTAGTGAGTTAGGAGTTGGGAATTTATAAATATGTTGCGATTAATTTTCGTAGTGGGAGCATCTTGCTCCCTAGCTACAAAATTAAATCCTTAAAATTCTCCCCCCTCTACCCCCTCTACCCCATCTACCCCGTCTCCCTCTCCCCCTCTCTCATTTCAAATAATCATTTAAAGACTAAATATAAGAAAAGGAATTAAAACATGAAGGTGGCATTTCTGGGTACTGGATTAATGGGGCAACCGATGGCACAAAGGTTGTTAGAAAAAGGTGTCGAATTAATTGCTTATAATCGTACCCCAGAAAAATTAGAACCCTTAAAAGCAGCAGGAGCCGAAGTTGTAGAAAATCCCCATCAGGCGATCGCCGCTGCTGATTATGTGGTACTTATGCTTACTAATACGGCAGCAATTTACACTGTATTGCTTTCGGATATGTCTTCTCGGAGCGTCAAAGGAAAACAAGTTATCCAAATGGGAACAATCACCCCTACAGAAAGCAGAGAAATTAGAGATGCAGTAGTTTCTGCTGGCGGCGATTATATCGAAGCACCAGTACTTGGCAGTAGACCTGAAGCCAAAGATGGTAAATTAATTGTCATGGTAGGCGCACAAAAGGATCAATACAGATACAGCTTAGAATTATTAAAGCATTTTGGCCCAGATCCAATACTTGTAGGTTCCGTAGGAAGTGCCGCAGCATTAAAATTAGCTTTAAATCAACTAATAGCATCTTTGACATCTGCCTTTGGTTTGAGTCTCGGATTTATCCAAAGTCAGGGTATTAAACCAGACGTATTTATGCAGATTTTGCGTGAAAGTGCGGTTTATGCACCTACCTTTGATAAAAAGTTGCAGCGTATGGTAGATGGAAATTATGCCAATCCCAACTTCCCTGTAAAGCATTTGGTTAAAGATACAGAGTATTTTATTGAAGAAGCCAAAGAAGCAGGATTAAATGTTAGCAGCATTGAAGGTGTTAAAGAAATTCTCGACATGACAATGAAAATGGCAATGAAAAATGAAGATTATTCATCCTTGTTTGAAGCGATTAAAGCCGGAGAGCATGGGGAGAGTTGAGGATTGGGGATTGGGGATTGATTTGTAGGTTGGGTTGAGGAACGAAACCCAACATAATCTAGGAAACTCAACGAAATAATTCAACTCAAAATAAATATCAAAATATCCAATAAAACAACACACCTTATTTTAAAAATGTATGTTGGGTAATTTCATCTGAAATCAAAATATTGATGTTGGGTTACGACGCAATCGTGCATAAGAAGGTTAATTATTAAATCTTGTCGTGCGTCTAACCCAACCTACCACTATTTACACAGTATAAAAAGTAACCATGAGGTTGATGATTGCGATTTAGCTATGTAATGATTTAAACAATCAGATTTAATAAAAAGTTTATATCATGAAACCGTTGCAAATAATTGTTGGACTATTGGCTGGCCATTTTATAGGGAAAGCCATGTGGGCTGCACTTTTTTGGCTTCCAGGAATGGTAGTTGCAGCTAAAAATCTTAGTGGGGGTGGTAGTTTACATTTAGGGTGGTTTTCGTTGGCATATATTGCAGCTGTAGCAATATCAATTGTGTTGTGGATTGTTGGTAATCTTTGTGTTTATGCATTGCTGCCTCGTGCTGGTGTCACTTCGGCAATTTTGTCAGCCGTAGTAGGAATTTACATTGCAGTTTTATCACTACCCTGCCTATTATTCGATTGGGATGGAGGCTTATGTCAAACCATAATTTGGACAGGTTGGTGGTTCTAATTAGCTTTAAAAACACGCTAAAAAATAGTTTACGTTTCCTTTGAAATCAAAATATCAATGTTGGGTTACGACGCAATGTTTATTAATTTATCAATCATTTAGAATTCCGTGCGTCTAACCCAACCTACAATTTGTGCCAGTTGATTGATTTGCTATGGATGAATATGAGGAAATGCTCAGGTTGAATGCTTTGGAGGAAGAAATTATTAAACGTTACGAAGCTGGGGAACGAAATTTTGCTGGTATTGATTTGAGATTTATCAATATTAGCTATTCCTGTTTTATGGATATCAATTTCAGTGAAGCCAATTTGCAAGTGTCTTCCTTCCACAACATTTATTTGGTTAACATCAACTTCACTAATGCCAATTTGAAGGGATCTCTTTTCTCCGGCTATTTGATTGGTTGCAATTTGAGTAACACCAATCTCCGGGAAGTTGATTTTGAAGGTACCAATTTGACTGGGGTTGATTTGACTGGTGCTGACCTGAGTGGTGCTGATTTGAGTAGAGCTAAATTGATTAGGACTAATTTGAGCAATGCCAATTTGACTGGTGCCAAGATTACTCCAAGTACTATCTTCTGCAACACTATTATGCCAGACGGAAGAATTGAGAATAAGTCTTCCAAGGTCATTGATTCCCAAGAATTGCTCAGGCGTTATGCCGAAGGGGAGAAAGATTTCCGAAATATTTTCTTGGATAGAGTTGACTTGAGTGGGGTTAACTTGCAATCGATTAATTTGTGCGGCGCTCATTTGAGCCATGTCAATTTGCAAGGTGCTTTCTTTGAGGGAGAGATATCGGCTCACTTCATCTGTTGTGATATGAGAGATGCTCGGTTGATTTGTACCAGTCCTGACTACGGGAATCAACCGAGTTTTACTTGTTGTGACTTGCGAAGAGTTCAAATGGGTGGGGGTATAGACACTTTCGGTGCTATCGGCAACAACTTCCAAGGTTCCAATGCCCATTTCCGTTGTGATGACGGTGATATCTTTATTCACAACAGCACTTGGTTTAATGGAGAGTTCATTGCTGGACCTGTTTGGTTGATGGAATATTGGGGAAATATTAGAGAGATTGACCCCAGTGACTTTTGATGAATTTGTAGAACTTTTATCCGCCATCAAAGTTGAGCAATTTCGTATGAAATCAAAATACCGATGTTGGGTTACGACGCAATTTAAATTAATTGATTAATAATTAAATCTTGTCGTGCGTCTAACCCAACCTACCACTACTCTTGTGGGATGGGCATCCCTGCCCGTCCGAATGTACTGTCAAAACCCTGATCTTGGGTTACAACGCAATTTTAATTAATTGATTAATAATTAAATCTTGTCGTGCGTCTAACCCAACCTACCACTAATTATTTCAATATTCCTTCCCGGATTCCTATATTATGATGGTGCGTCACGGTATTTTCGAGATTGTAATTTAAAGATTAAACATATTCGTACCGTGACAGCACCCTACGACTATAATCCATGAAATCAAAAGACTAATGTTGGGTTACGATTGCTCACTGTTCACTGCTCACTGCTAAAGTTTCGGCAAAATCTCCGGCAACAACTGCCCTGGAACTTTAGACAAAGCTACGTTTTGTCCCTGAATTCCTAATTCCGAATGGAAGCCGCGAATTGTTTTGACTATATAACTAATTGTATTTTGATGGTTTTCTGATTCTTGATTCATTCCTGTTAGGGCTTGTAGATGATTATCTAATGCTTTTTCTAAATATTGGGAACGAATTTTTTTATCTTCTGTAAAAAATTTGTCTGTGCCTATTTGATAGTTTGCTAAACCTAAATTATTATGAGTTGCGAACAAATCAAAGCTCAAAGATACACCTGTAAGTGAATGTGCTAAAGCTAAGGCTTCGTCGTAAGCTTCAATACACATTTTTAAATAATTTAATTTCTCGTGTTTATCTGTATCTGGTTGATTTGCTAAGTGCCAATAAGCTGTACCCAAGTTATTTTGAGTTGCAGCACAAGCTGTGGGAACGTTGGCTGGTGTCCGATATTTTAAGGCTTCATTGTAAGCATTAATAGCTAATTGTAAGTATTCTACTTCTCGGTCGTATTGTGCAAGGTTCCAGTAAGCTGTACCAATATTGTTTTGAATCATGCCGTATTTCAACGGTTCTTGATCGGAATTATAGTAAACTACTGCGTGTTCGTAAGCTACTACCGCTTGCTTTAAATTGATTACGGGCTGATTGTATTGCGCTAAATGCCAGTAAGCCGTACCTAAATTATTTTGGCAAGCTGCATACTTTAATGGTTCCATTTCGGCAGTACGAAAACGTAGAGCTTCGCTATATGCTGTTACTGCATTTTGCCAGTTTTGATCTGGATTATTAAAACGAGCTAAATCGCCGTAAGCCGTGCCCAAATTATTTTGCACTCTGGCATAAGTTTCCGAATGGGTTTCTGGTGAAATTAATTTCAGGGCTAATTCGTAAAATTCAATACCTTGCTCGATATAAGCTGGCCCCCTCTTGAGAATTGGGTGGAGTGCGGTACAGCATCCAATAAAGCGTACCTAAATCGTTCAATACGTCTGGCACGGAGGCTGAAGAATCATCATAAGAAATTGATTCCTGATATGCCAGAATCGCCACCATCAAGTTTTCTAAAGTTGATTGTCCTTCTTCGATGCGGACGCGATATATATTTCCTAAACGATAATAAGCAGCCCCAATATCTTTTTCGTCAGCTTGTTGGGAATGTAAATCCTCAATTTCTTGCAGGATTTGCTGTACTTGTTCGTTTTGAAGAGGTGAGTCAACTATTGTGGTGCTAATCGTTGTTAATATTAGCTCGGTTAACTCTTTGCTAATGTGAGGCAAATCCGAGGCTGACGGAACAAGATTGCTCGAACTACTTTTTTGTAGCAGTTCGGTATTTTCCTCCTGCTGCATTCCAGGAGTAAATATTTCTAATTGCGATAGCGGATTTTCTTCTTTTACAGCAAAAGATTCCGTTGCTGATTCTAAGCGGTTTTCCGATCGTTGAGATGGTGGAAACTCAAAATCTTCCTCAAAATCTAAATCACTAGGAGGCGTTGTTAACTCTTCATTAATAGTGGGTTGTTCCACAGAGTCTAAATCTAAACTTCTCTGAACGGCAAAACGTCGTGCTGCACTTCTATTGGGACTTGTTGGAGTTGGTTCTCCAGCAAACAAAAATACACCCGTTCGAGAACGCCAGAACTGTGGCGCAGACTGTTGAATTGCACGCAACCACGGACGTGGAACCCATAGTAACAAGCTTGAATCTAAAAATCTGCTATCTGCTTGACTTGACAGTTGCTGTTCTGTCAAACGCAGGTAATGTAAAAATAAACGTTGTATGGCAACAGGTTGTCTAGTTAACTGTTCCGTACCCACCATTTGAAATGACGGAATAGGCAAAGCCTTACCCGGCACATCTTTGGAACCACCAACAACTGGCGGAGGATAATTACTTAACCATTGATTTATTTGCGCTATGGGATTTGGATCGTTTAAATTCAACCGTAAAGTGACTAATCGCGGATAAGCTGGTGTACTAGCTTCAGATTGCGTATCAATTGGCTGATACAGAACCTGTCCTACCGGATATGCCAAAGTTGAATGCAAACGAGCCGCTACCTGATTTCTCAGGTTTAAATCATCACATACCGCTATGAAAATTTGTCTTCGCAAGTTGAGTCCCAAAGCAAGTTTCAAGCGGTGATATACTTGCCGGTTCCAACTAGAATTATTAGAGTTTACAGTATCGTTTAAGCTCATAGCGGCTCATCATCAGCCAAATGCAGTTTACCGAAAGTACTCCTAAAAAATGGGGAAACCTTCTTACAAAGCCTCTCTGTAAAAATAAGGTTCCGTCCATTCTTTATAGAGAAATTATTATCTTCCCAAAAATGGGTATATATAAGCAGCAACCTTAGTTGTGACTATGACTACGGTTTTCAAGTATTTATTGCATTGTTCAGGAAAAATCCGCTCTTTCAGGTTTCACTGAGTAAAAAGTTTTATTTTATACTTTTGAATCTCTGGCATTCTAACAAATAAAAAATCAGGCTCCTTTAAAAAATGGAACCTGTTATACCAAAAGTAAATAAATTTTTCGTATTTAACTTTTCTTAAGCAGCATTAGACACTGAGAAGGCTACAAAAAATACGCCGCCAAGCAATGCAAGAGCAGCAACTCCCAGCACAACATAGGTTATTTGTTGTTTTTTATTAGGAGGATCGGCCTTGTAAACCTTTGGTTCGCGAGCGAAATTATTTAAGAGGCCGCCTTCTTCTTTGGTATAGGGCATAAATTAACATCCTTCTTATTGTCTTCGTATTATTTTACATTACGAGTGTAAGCGGTCTTTATCTGAAGTGGGAATGGGGCATTGGGCATTGGGCATTGGGCATTGGGAATTGGTAATTGGGAATTGGTAATAGTTAGGAGTTAGGAGTAGGGAGTAGGGAGTTAGGAGTAGGGAGTAGGGAGTAGGGAGTAGGGAGTAGGGAGTAGGGAGTTAGGAGTTAGGAGTTAGGAGTTTTTTATCTCCTTGTCCCCCTCTCTTCCCCCTCTTCCCCCTCTTCCCCCTCTTCCCCCTCTTCCCCCTCTCTAACTAACCGTTCCCGTCAAAGGAGAGGAAGCACTGGCATAATCCTTCATTGGCATTCTTCCGGATAGATATGCTAATCTTCCGGCTACTGCTGCCATGCTCATGGCTCGTGCCATTGCGGGTGGGTTTTTTGCTCGGGCGATCGCACTGTTAATTAATAAAGCGTCTGCGCCCATTTCCATTGCTTGGGCTGCTTCGGATGGGGCACCTATTCCGGCATCTACTACTACTGGAATGTTGGCGTTTTCGATAATAATTTTGATGTTGGCGGTGGTTTGCAATCCTTGTCCGGAACCTATGGGGGCTGCTAAGGGCATTACTGTTGCACAACCGACTTCTTCTAGGCGTTTTGCTAGCATCGGATCGGCGTTTATGTAGGGGAGTACGGCGAAGCCTTCTTTTACCAGTTGTTCGGCGGCTTGCAGGGTACCGATAGGATCTGGAAGTAAATATTTTGCGTCGGGAATTACTTCTAATTTGACAAAGTTATTATCTTCTTGTCCGAGAATTTTCGCCATTTCTCTTCCCAAACGGGCTACGCGAATTGCTTCTTCTGCGGTTTTACATCCTGCTGTATTGGGTAACATCCATATTTTGTTCCAGTCTAAGGCTTCTGCTAAACCTTCATGTCCGGGAGCATTGGTTTGAACTCTGCGTACTGCAACTGTAACTATTTGGCATTCGCTCTTCTCTACGCTTTGCTGCATCTCGGCAATATTTCGATATTTACCCGTACCTGTCATTAAGCGCGATGTAAATTCTTTACCAGCAATAATTAGTTTGGCATCTTGAATAGAATCTTGAACTGGTAACTCAGCTAGATCGTTTTTTTGCGAAGACAGTGAAGAGGTATTGCCGTTGGAATTAACCTTATATGTCAGCATGGGGGTAGTAGATGTTGAATTATGGAAGCGTGAATAATGGAAGCTAGCTAATAAATCGGATTTTTCGGATTTTTCTTCTAAAATTAAATCGGCAAGTAATTGTGCTGTAATCGGTGTTAGCAGAATACCATTGCGATGATGACCAGTGGCAAATATTAAGTTTTTGCACCAGCTATTACCAAGAATGGGTAACTCGTCGGGAGTAGCGGGACGAAATCCACACCACAATTCTTCGATGGGATAATTTTGCAGTTGGGGATATAGCCGGATAGCTCCTTGAAGTAAAGTTTGAATGCCTAAAGGTGTATTTCCAGGAGTAAAACCCACATCTTCACTGGTAGCTCCAATTATGATTCTTCCATCGCGTCTGGGTACGATGTAGACATTATCTCCATACAATACTCTACTCAAAGGTAATTCCGAGCCAGAGAATGGTAGTTTGACGCTCAACATTTGTCCTTTGACAGGACGCACGGGTAAAGGCAATAATTCACTAGACCAAGCTCCCGTTGCTAACACGTATTTAGAAGCGCGAAACGTGCCAGCATCCGTTTGTACGCCCTTGACTTCTCCCTGCTGTTGAATAATTCCTTTTACGGTAATACCTTCAGTAATTTCAACACCAAGATTTTCAGCAGCATTTAAAAGAGTTTGAAATAAAGCGCGATTATCAACTTGACCATCTTCAGGGTACCACCAACCGCCGATTACTTCTTCACTTAATCCCGGTTGGTATTGATGGATTGCTTGTTTATCTAACCAGTATTGATTGGAGGGGGTAGAGGGGGTAGAATTTCCGACATTATCTCCTTGTCCCCTTGTCTCCCTTCGGGTTGCGCCACTTGCTACAACGGGGGGAACCTCCGCAACGCAGTGGCTTACCTTGTCTCCTTCTCCAAAAACCGGGGCCAAAATACCGCAAGCCCAATAACCAGTATCTAAACCTGTAATTTCTTCTAATTTTCTCGTCCAATCTGGATATAAATATAGCGAACGATTGCACAATTGCAGCATAGCCGTGTTGGCAATTCCTTCGGCAGAAGGTGCGAGCATTCCGGCTGCGGCTGTGGCTGCTGCTGCTTTGTTGTTTCGGCTTATCGCAGTGACTTTTGCACCGCGTAGTTTGAGTTCAATGGCTGTTGCTAAGCCGATAACACCGCCACCAATAATTAAAATCTCACTAGTCATCGATCGGGCAGTTATTAGTTGTTAGTTATAAATAACTAGTAACAAATAACTAGTAACTTCGAGACAATTTGTGAAGTAAATCTTAAGCTCTTGATGGTATGGTCAAAACTGGGTTTTTGATAGAAAAGGTATGAGATAATTCAATACCCCCTCAAGCGCAAACCCCCAGTAATGTTTTTAGTGTTCGCTTTCCCAATAACCATCTACATCCGATAACTGCTAACTGCTAACTGGCATTTTTACCATAAAGCGCGAATTGGGGCATTATTACCAGATGTGTTTCTTTGACTGTTGCTTGGTGATTGTGCCGTAGAACCAGTTCCAGATGTGCTGCCTTGAGCGGTTGTTGTCGCACTGCGGATAATTGTTGAGTCAGTATCGCTGTCGTTCTGGGCAACGCTTTCCTGGCCGCTTTGTCCAGAAGAGCCACCATCACCAGTAGCGGTACTATTAACATTAATATTGGCTGGAAGAACTTGCGATTCTCTTCTCTTTGCAGGATTTTCTGCGGTGTTGCGTCCGTCCATAGGAAAATTAATTCCTAACAATGTGCCTAGCAAGATCGCCAAGCCTCCAGCCATCAAAATTAAAGGTGTCCATCTACCCATTTTCTGTTTTATCTCCTTTTCAAACGAAATGGTATCTTGTATTACTTACCGATCTCTCAATTTTCCGGAATCTGAAAAAGACGGCTTTTGACTTATGTCAAAAATTTTTCAGTTAGTCAAATCGTTCGTTCTGCGAACGTTGGATTTGAACTATACAGCTATTGCAGTCTGTAAACTTACTCTTATTACTAACAGTTGATTGTTAATTACTGTATTCACTGCTGTTATAAAGGTCAATGCCATTTTGCTGCATGATTAAAAATTTAGCCTTAGACTTACAAACTGCAACACGCTCGATTGCATAGAAATATTGTCTTAGATTGAGCTAAAAGAACAGGCATCTTACGTTACCAAACTGGCAATTTATTGTTGTATATTGACACATTGCCATCTTCAGTTGTTGCTCTACTCTCTATAATTATGACCGTAAATTCCTCACATCAACTTTGGATCTACGACACCACGCTACGAGATGGTACTCAGCGTGAAGGTTTATCAGTTTCGCTGGAAGATAAATTACGTATCGCAAGAAGACTAGATGAACTGGGAATTCCTTTTATTGAAGGTGGTTGGCCTGGGGCTAACCCTAAAGACGTACAGCTTTTTTGGCAATTGCAAGAACAACCGCTTAAACAAGCTCAAATTGTTCCTTTTTGCTCGACTAGACGACCGAACAAATCGGCAAGTACCGAACCAATGCTGCAAGCTATTCTTGCGGCAAATACTTTGTGGGTAACTATTTTTGGTAAGTCCTGGGATTTACACGTTACCGAAGGTCTGAAAACAAGTTTAGCAGAAAATTTAGAAATGATTCGCGATACTATCGAGTATCTTCGCGGTCAAAATCGTCGCGTTATATACGATGCGGAACACTGGTTTGATGGTTACAAAAACAATCCCGATTATGCTTTACAAACTATAAAAACTGCTATTGCTGCTGGTGCCGAATGGTTGGTTTTATGCGATACAAATGGCGGTACTTTACCTCACGAAGTTTCTCAGATAGTTACCGATGTAATTAAAAACTGTCCTCAAGATATTCAATTAGGTATTCACACTCATAACGACTCGGATACGGCGATCGCCAATGCTTTAGCTGGGGTAATGGCAGGCGTGCAGATGGTACAAGGTACAATTAACGGATATGGCGAACGCTGCGGTAATGCCAATCTTTGTTCTTTGATTCCGAATTTACAATTAAAGTTGGGTTACAACTGCATTACTCCTAAAGGGCTATCTCAACTTGGGAGCGCTAGTCGGTTTGTCAGTGAAGTAGTCAACCTTGCTCCTGACGATCACGCTCCTTTTGTCGGACGTTCGGCTTTTGCTCATAAAGGGGGTATTCATGTATCGGCAGTGCAAAGAAATCCGCTGACATACGAACACATCGAACCAGAAAAAGTCGGCAATTGTCGTCGCATAGTAATTTCCGAACAAGCAGGAGTCAGCAACGTTTTAATGAAAGCCCGTGGATTTGGCATTGAACTTGATAAAAACCATCCAGCAACGCGGGAAATATTACAGCGTCTTAAAGAATTAGAAAGTCAAGGATATCAATTTGAAGCAGCAGAAGCTAGTTTTGAATTATTGATGCGTGAAGCTCTGCAAACTCGTCCTTCCTGGTTTCAAGTCAAAGGCTTTCAAATTCACTGCGATTTAGGAAAAATCTTAGAAACGACCAAAGCTCTGGCAACAGTTAAAGTCGCCGTTAACAACGAAGATATTTGGGAAGCAGCCGAAGGAAACGGGGCCAGTTGCAGCATTAGACGCAGCTTTACGTAAAGCTTTGATTAAATTCTATCCGCAAATCGAGACATTTGAACTAACAGATTACAAAGTCAGAATTCTCAACGGACACACCGGAACCTCAGCCACCACCCGCGCAATGGTGGAACTAGGAAATGGCACTCAACGCTGGACAACAATAGGAGTTTCTAACAATATATTAGAAGCCTCTTATCAAGCAGTAGTTGAAGGATTGGAATACGGTTTACTTTTACACTCGCAATTGAATGTTGAAGTTGGGTAATGGGTAATGGGGGATTGGGCATTGGGTATAGGGCATAGGGCATTGGGGATGGGAAGAAGGGAAATAATGGGATAAAGACGATCTTAATATGCAGACCTTTGACCTGAATAAATATTCACAACTCCCAGCTCCCAACTCCCAACTATGCCCAATGCCCAATGCCCTATGCCCTATGCCCCATTCCCCATTCCCAACTTATTAAATATTGTCCCAAGCTTGGGCTACGACTTGACTTAACCAACGACGTTGCTGTTTATCAAGTACGGCATCTTCTGCTAAAAGTTGATTTGTTAATTCTTCTAATGATTGACCTTGAGAACGGACTAATTTTATTACGCCTGCTATTGCTACAGCAACAAGTTCCTCATCAACCGGCTGTTGCTTCATAGCAAATATTTCTTGAGGGTTATCTGGGATGGGATAATTCATGGCGTGTGTGTGAATAATTAAAGGAACAAAAAAACTTGCAAACTCTTAAACTTTCTTTACAGAATATTTATTCAACTGATAGGGCGGAGTGTACCGTGATTTACGACTTTCTTAAATCTGTCTTAATGAGTAGATTTTGGGGAAATTGCCAACAAAAATGAAAGAAATTCTTTACTTAGAAATCCCAACGACTGATACAGCAGTAGTAAGGAACTGGTTACAAACTGAATTTGAACCGGGAACTTATAACAAAATATTAACGTCTGATGGCATTCGCTTGAAGTCGTCCGATACTACAGCTGTTGTTGCAGATATTACGGAAAAGTTACCTAACGAATTATCCGTATTCCTGTGGAATGTGCAGCGAACCACGTATTTAAAGGTGTTTCGATGGGGCGATAAATTTCCACAAGAGACACAAATTTTACAGAAGCTCACTAATCAGATACATAATCGCTTTCCTCATCATTATCCCGAACCACCAGCGATTGATTTGTCCAAAGAATCAATCTTTGAAGCTTTAGCTGATTATTATCCTCTTACCGTTAAGTATTTTCAGAAAATGCCTAACGGAGAATACGATCTCAACCGCGCTTATTGGTGGGAACAACGTTGGCGCGAAGGTGTAAGGAATCCCAAAGAGCCGAGGCAAGTTATCTTTTCGCATGAAGGAAGTTTGGGAGATAGGGAGAAAGAATTTTCCCCCTCCCCCACTTCTACTTACGACTTAATCTACATCGGCGGTGCATTGGGAGTTATTCATGCGGCGGTGATGGCTCGATTAGGCTATAAAGTGCTGTTGCTCGAACGCTTGCCTTTTGGAAAGATGAATCGGGAGTGGAATATTTCCCGTTTAGAAATTCAAAGTTTGGTAAATTTGGGTTTACTGACTTCTGCTGAAGTGGAATCAATTATTGCCCGAGAGTATAAAGACGGATTTAATAAATTTTTTGATGCTTATATTCCCGATCAACTCAAAGCTCCAATTCTACATACACCAACAGTTTTAAACATAGCCCTGAAGTCAGAAAAATTACTTAAACTGTGTGGCGATAAACTGCAAGCAGCAGGCGGCGATATTTGGGATGAAACGGAGTTTATCAAAGCTGATATTGATGCATCTCAAGTTATTTTGACGGTAAAAGATTTACCATCGCAAAACCAACATCTTGTTAGTGGAAGATTGCTAGTAGATGCAATGGGAACGGCATCACCGATTGCATGGCAACTCAATCCAAAACGCGCTTTTGATAGCGTATGTCCGACAGTCGGAGCAGTTGTCGAAAGCGGATTTGAGCCTCAAGTCTGGGATTCAAAATACGGTGATGTTCTTAACAGTCATGGAGATGTTTCGCGGGGAAGACAGTTAATTTGGGAATTATTTCCTGGAGAAAACGAAGAATTAACTATTTACTTGTTTCACTATCACCAGGTAAATGCTGAGAATCCCGGTTCCTTAATGGAAATGTACGAAGACTTTTTTACCATCTTGCCAGAATATCGTCGTTGCGATATGGACAAATTAACCTGGAAAAAACCTACGTTCGGATATATACCGGGACATTTCAGTGTAGGAAGTCGCGATCGCACTGTTGCTTTTAATCGTTTAATCGCAATTGGTGATGCGGCATCGCTCCAGTCTCCTTTAGTATTTACCGGCTTTGGTTCCTTAGTTCGCAATTTAGAAAGATTAACGCAACTTTTAGATACAGCGCTCAAGCACGACTTACTTTCTGCAAAGCATCTCAATCAAATTCGCGCTTTCCAAAATAATATTGCCGTAACTTGGATGTTTTCTAAAGGTATGATGGTTCCCACCGGAAAATTTATACCGCCAGAACGCATCAACGCCATGCTGAATAACTTCTTTGGGTTATTAGCTGACGAGCCTATAGAAGTTGCCGATAATTTCATTAAAGATAGATTTAATCTATCAACTTTCAATCGACTTGCATTAAAAGCAGCGAAGAAAAACCCCGCATTACTCTTGTGGATTTGGCAACTTGCGGGTGCAAAAGATTTACTTAGATGGGTTGGTAACTACATCGACTTTACTCGCCACAGCATAGTTAGCGCCGTATTTGGTAAATGGTTCGGGAAACTTGTCCGCCAGATACAGCCAAAGCTAGAACCTCGCTTTCCTGCATTGTGGTTGCGACTTTTAGCCATGAATTATGCACTTAACGCTGGTAAAGCACTTTCCCAAAACCAAAATTATCAACCCAAAGTTGAAAGTAATCAGTTGACAGTTGACAGTGTAGAGACGTAGCAATGCTACGTCTGATTGTACGGTGCGTTACGACTTTGGTCTAACGCACCAAAATTTATCTGTATTTTACTTCAGTGAAAACCGCTATAATTTTAATTACTTGTGTAAATATTGATTATTATCTAATCGATTAAAAAAACACTAATTTTGGTTTGTTTTATTTACAGAACTTAGGCATGAATTACGCGGTTACGTCATTACGAACGAAGTGAAGTAATCGCAAAGTTTTGTTTTTCTCGCAAATGTGTAAGCCCTAATTTAAACTGATATATAATTTATACCTTTATAGCTATCAAACCTCTACGTGACAACAGTTAACGATTCACAGTTTAAAAGCTATTTAGAAGCCATCAGCGAAAATTATAAATGCTGGTGGAATCTCTACACGTTGACAGATGCCGAAGGTAAGAAAAAGCAAGAAAAGCAAGAAAAAGAACAGCTTTCATCACCTTTTGATTTTGGGTTGATGGTGCATAGCGTGGAAACCCAAACAAAAACAAGAAAAGCAAGAACAAGAAAAGCAAGAGAAAGAAAAACAAGAGAAAGAAAAACAAGAGAAAGAAAAAATAGAACGTTTACCTGTGTTAGAAGGTATTCGTAAATACGCTAATAATCATGTGTTGTTAGTGGGTAAACCAGGCTCGGGTAAATCGACGGCTTTAGCACGGTTATTGTTGGAAGATGCACAAGCGGCAAGTTCAAGAAACCACACAACCATTCCTGTACTTGTAGAATTACGCTATTGGCATGAACCAGCCGATTCAAGATACATCCGCAATCAAGTTTGCTGAAGGTTTTTATGATGGATTGGGCTATGATTCGGAAAAGCAAGATATGTTTCAAAGAGCTTTTCAAGAAGGTTTAGTCGCGATTAAATTAGATAATATTTCTCAAGCTGAGATTCCAGTTATGAAAAAAAAATATTAAAACAAAATTAAATTATCAAATAAATTAACAAAACAAAGACGTAGCAATGCTACGTCTCTACACCCCTAGCTTTTAATCCCCATTACTCCATCTCCCCATCACCTTTATGGGGAAATTTTGGTAATTCTACAGATGCAAGGGATTTTCGCCCTTTAGGTGGACGTTTGGGATAAATCAATGGTGAAGGAGAATTATTATGGGAGTCTGTATCGCTTGTTATATCGAAAGCTGGGGCATTCTGGGATAAGTCAAAAGCTGGAAAATGCGAAACTTCTTCCCAGTAATCTTGAATTTCATAATCTTGAGTTTCGTTGATACTACTGTCATTCATGGATGAGGTGAAAGTTACTGTATGCTCATCCTCAGTAAAGGAAGTTTGATGAGTTTCAACATTCACGACACCATCGTTATTAGTTCCACGAGGTTCGATAACAGTTTTCCAAACAGGAGCTTTATCTTCATCTTCATCGGTTTCTGTATCTTGCTCTTGGGGAGATTGTGAGGATACAGATTCTGTTTGAGAAGCAAAAAATGTTTGGATAACGCTGTCTAGTTGTTCTTCTAAATCGGATGGATCTGATGGGGGAACTACTTCAATAGTTGTTTGCTCGGTTGCCGAATCTAACGGAGGAATTACTCGATTGACAGTTATTTCCTCGGTTGCCGAATCTAACGGAGGAATTACTCGATCGACAGTTGTTTCCTCGGTTGCCGAATCGCGATCGCCTAAATCATTATTTACATTGTTATCTGTTTGAGTCTCGTCTGTATATTCGTCTTTGTTTATATCGGCATGAGCGGTAAATTCCCAAGTAGAAGATTCTTCGGGAATTGAATTTTCGCTGTCATTAGCTGCCAATGTTGTGAGATTTTCTTCCCAAAGGTCATTTTGTATCTTATAGGAATCTGCGGGAGCCGACCAAGGTTTAATCGACTGCATACTGCTTATACCTTTGGTTCGCTTAGGTTTATTTAACTGCGAATTATTTGTTAGATTGAGGAAATTACTGTCGCTATCATCAAAGGTATCGCAACCAGGAATTGATGTTTCCAAACTCTTTTCTAGGGCAGCTTTGAATTGTAAAGTTTGACGCTGCTGGCGCTTGAGTCTAGTGCGTAACTCCCGACAAGCATTTTCCGAGTGCGATAAAAGCCTCGTTTGTTCGCTGTACTTATTTTGGATCGAAGCACATTCTCTTTCCAACTGAGCCAGACGTTGCTGATTCAATTCGAGCTGTCCTCTATATGACTCAGCACGGCTTTCATGACGTTGAGCATTTTGTGCGGAATTTTCTAACTGTTCAAACAAAGATTGTATCTGTGCTTGAGCAGCGTTTAATTCCTGAGTTTGCTGTTTCAACATCGATTCTGCAACTGTTGAACGCTTTCTTTGTCGCTGCAAAGCTGCTTCTGATTCGCTTAAAGCGGTAGTAAGTTGCTCCGCTTGCTCGTACAGTTGGTTGTTGGCGTTTTGTAATTCTCCGTTTAATTCCAGTAGTTTCTCAAATTCCGCATTAACTATCCCTTGTTGCTCGACGTTAGGTTCAGCAACCCAATCTGAGTCAGTTTCCTCATCGAATTGAGGCGATCGATCCTCTTGAGCATCAATAGTTATTTCGACTTCTGTATCAATATGTTCTGTGACTTCCTCTTCCTCCGAGTAATCCGCAGCCGGAGACGGCAGGGATTCTTCAGTAGCTGGAGCTAGCAACAGTAATTCTCTCGCTTTATGTTCGCCAGCTAAAATCGAATAAAAAGGATTAATCGTCCCTTCAGACGACTGTGGCGAATCAACATTTAAATTTTTAATATTAGCCCCATCATCCGGGGTTTGGGCTTCATACATCACTCTTCACCCACCAGCTTCAATTTGAAAGCAGACACAACGGTATAATTCTTCATTATTGATGCTGTCTTAACAAAATCTTCTCTTTAAGGCAAGACATACTTCCCCCGATACAAGTAATTAATTATCGGCTTTGTTGCCAAACACCCGTTAACAGCGCAAAAATCGAATTTGAGAAATATTTACAAATTCAATACAGTGCAAAACAATTGTCATCAAACAGCAATTTTTAATTAATTCACCGTGCTTCACAATTGCTTCAAATAATTTAGATATTGTATTCTAATGTAGCAAATTACTCCCCCCTATAGGCAAGTGATAGTTGTAACAGGGGGAGGGGGGAGATGGACAAGTAGCGAGTAAAGAGTAATGAGTAAAAAGTTGAATTTACAAGCGACTTACAACTTTTAACCCCTAACTTATAACGATTAACTCCCTACTCCCAACTCCCTACTCCTTACTCCTTACTCTCTACTCCCTACTCCCTACTCCCTACTCCCAACTCTCTACTCCCTACTCCCAACTCCTTACTCTCTACTCCCAACTCCTTAAGGAAGCCAACGAGGATAAAAACCTACGAAAGGAAGTTTTTCGGGTTTTAGTTCTGCGTTAAGATTACCGTCGCTAATTGGTAATAAAGGCATTAACCATAAACTGCTTGTGCTAATTTCTTGCCCGTCGTCTGTTTTTAAAGGGTTTCGTGTAAATGAATTAGAAGTATCTGTTGTTGATACAATTTGGTCGAATAATAACCCCAAACCATCGGGAGACAAACTCATATGTAAGTCTCGTTTGTCGGAAGGTAATATTAATATTGGTTTCTGCTGTCCGGTTTTAAGATTAATTGCGACCAAATATGGCTGCTCTTGATATTCTTCTCCAGGTAATAACTGGGTTAATAAACAGTAAAGCGTGGGTGAGGCTGGATCGAATTCACACTTTAAAATTGAACCTGTAGTTTTTATTAGTTCTTTTTCAGTGCCTTGGTTATCTACTAAAAATAAGTCTCTTGTGTAATCGGTGTTGAATTTGATTAAAACTGCTTGAGAGCCATCTTTAGAAAAAGCTTGCAGTACACCAAATTGTGGGAGAAAATCTAGAGGCTTGCTAGCGTCTGTTTGTATCGGCAGTATTGCCGTTCCTTTTCCTTGAGCAACTGCTACGGCTTGACTATCAGGAGTTATCAGAAAGTCTCCTCCTGGTTTCTTCGCTTTTTATACGTTGGGGTTCGCCGTTTTTACTGTTATCTTCGACTGATAGAAACCATAGCCCAAAATCACTAGGATTATTTTTGTGTGCCCTTTGTAAAACTATAGTTTTTCCGTCGGGGGATAAGTCAAATTTAAGGATTTGATATTCTTTACTATCTAAAACTAAATCAACTTTACCTGGTGGTTTTGCCTTTGTTGCTTTATCTGCTTTAATACCTGTGGAAACTGTATATAGTTGAGCCGATAAAATATCTTGACTATTTCTTGTATGAGCCGAAAATAGAATTCTATCTCCTTGAGTGAATGGCTCAAAATCCAATACTATCAAGTCTTTAGGAGTTAATAATCTTTTATTCTGTTGGGTTAAGTTGTATAGAACTAGCCTTCCTCTTTCTTTATTTTCTGCACCTAAGTAAAGAATAACTCTGTCGCGGGAAACAAAGTTACCTGTAAAAGGTTGGATAACTTTCTTTGTTCCTTTCGCAACAGCAAATTTATCTTTAGCATCTTCTAACTTTACTTTATAATTTTCTCCGTAAGGGGCTGGAGTCAAAAGTGTATAAACCATTCTTCGTCCTGCCCAACTTATTTTTCCAGCCAAAGGTGGTTCGATTTTTAAATTATTTTCTACACTTTCAATGTCCATTGGACGACTAAAAGTAAGACCAAAAGATATATCTTCGGCTCCAATTTTTGAATTTTCCCAGCTAAAGTTGCGAACGCTTGGTTTAACCGCATCACCTTGCAATATTATCAATCCAATCAATACGGTTAATACTATTATTAGTGCTAAAGATGCTTTATCTAAGGGCTGAATATTTTTTTTGCTTATCATTCTATTTTAGATTTTAGATTTTGGATTGATAGTTGTTAGTTAATAGTTGTTAGTTGATATTTGTTGAACACTATCTCAGTAATTATGCTCTATATAAACGCTATAATATAACAGAATATAAGGCTCTATTACCTACTCTATTATGAATTTTAAAACATCTTCTACTAACCATCAACCACTAACAACTATCTAATAACTATAAGGATTTTTAGGTTGAGAAACTTTTTTCATAGAATTCGAGATAATTGTTAATTGGCGTTTTCCTGAAAGAGTTTGTGTTGCCATTTCTCCTTCTACTTCAAACCAACTATCTTTTTTAAATTCTTCTCTTGTTTGACCTTGTTTTAATTTTACGGGTAAGCCTACTGGGTAAGCATCTGCGGCACAACAAGTAAGCACAAATCGTGCTAAGAATAAATATTCATTCCCTAAATCTGGCGGGTGAATCACAAATCCTTTTACCTTTACTTTTTGTCCGGTATATGCATCTGGTTCTGGATAAACGCTCAACGTGCGCGTCCAATCTACTAAGGAACGTTGTTCGGGACGAACGGAAGTGCGGAATGACTGCGGTTGGAGACGAGAATTTGCTTGCCCGAATTCAGCTACCCCTCTTTGTATTGCTTTATCGCTGGCAAAAACTTGGGGTGCAACTGCAAACCCTAAAATTGCGACTACGATTAATAAAAAGCTACCCAAACGAGGGGGTATCAAGTTCATATGTTGAACATCCCGCTCGGCTTCGCGTTGTCGCAAAAGCTGCATTCCTTTAGTAATACCAATAATTATTAATACGATGCCAGCTACAACAACTAATGCAAAGTAATTAGGGTGAATAAGTAAATACAGCTGTTGTGAGAGCCAATATTTTAATAATAAAAATCCCCATGCCGTAATTGCAAGGACATCTAACCAAGGAAGTAAATTCTTTAAAGTTTTTGATGGACGTTTTCTGTAACTCATTGCCTATTGATTATGGGTGTGAGGAAGCGAACACATTAAAATCGATGGAAAGCGAAATTTACCATTAACACAGACACGGACTTAAATCATTTCACTCTCGAATTATCAATGAATAATATATTAATATTGAACTTTTTAAATAAAATGTAAATTGACTATCAGACAAAACAAAAACGTTAATTGCGCTGCTAATACGAAGAGATAAATAACTGCTTTAGGTTTAAATATTGATAGCATCAAGCCAATCCCTTTTAGGTCAATCATCGGACCAAAAACTAAAAAGGCTAATAAAGAACCGCTTGTAAAGCTCGAAGCAAAAGACAAAGCAAAGAAAGAATCAACAGTAGAACAAATAGATACAACTGTTGCTAGTACCAACATTGTAAGTATAGAAACAATTGGACCTATACCCAAACTGAGAATTAATTCGCGGGGTGCTAAAACTTGAATTGCTGCGGCGATCGCACTTCCTAAAACAAGTACTGCACCTAGTTCGCGTAATTCTTGTATGGAATTTTCTATGACAAGTCGCATTTTGTCCCAGAAGGGTTTATTCGGACTATAAGCAGGAAGAGTAGCTTCGGTTGCCGCAGTTTCCATCCGCACGGCTTGCCCGCCAAGTTTGCCACCTAATAAATAAGTACCGGGCTTTAAGATGCTCGGTACTGCTGTTTCTTTTTCTAAGTCAGAACCTTCGAGAAGTCCTTTTGCCAAAGCTTTTTGCGGTTGATTAAATTTTAAATAGCGAGCAAGTGTTGGCTGAACTATAGGACTTAAGTCTTTTTGAAAGCTGAAAATGTAGCCGATAATTGTGGCTATTAATAAAGAAAATACTACTCTTAATACTACTATTTCCGGCTGGTCGCGGAATGCAACCCATGTCACCCAAATTACAATTGGATTGATTGTTGGGGCTGCGAGCAAAAAACCAATAGCAAAAGGTGTAGGGGCACCCTGAGTTATCAATCGCCGCGCTACCGGAACGTTACCGCACTCGCACACGGGGAACAAGAAACCCAAGAGACTTCCACAAACAGCTGCAAGTAAGGGATTTTTTGGGACTTTTTCTACCAGCGCCCGCTCGTCAACAAAAAACAGCAGCATACTGGAGAACAAAACTCCTATCAACAGAAAAGGAATCGCCTCCACTAACAAACTAAGGAATATGGTATAGCCATTGCTAAGTTGATTCATAGGTGTCGTTTATTTTGACTTTCAAGTCCGCTTTGATATTATCGGATATGTTTCGTTATTTTAGCGAAATCGGGAATACACGCACGTAGGTAAAGTAAACTATACATCATTTCTATATTTATTCCCGCAAGTTTAGATAATTTTTCAGTAAATTACTTTTTCAATTAGCGCGGAAATAAACCGATCTTTTGATTTAGAAACCTTGAATAGCCTATAACTCTATAACTAAGATTTAAACCCCGTACTATATGCATTTTGGTCTTTGTTCATGTGAAGATATTAAATCAGTTCTGGAAAAACAAAGAATCAATGACTGAAAACGAATAAAAAACTTTACGGAATGTATTTCGATTTTTATTTATACCTCAAGAATAAAGAACATGACTTGGCTATATTGTTAGAGCATAATCTAAATACAAATGGTTCCAACTTTATAGTTTAAGTTCTGAAGTAAGAAATTGTTATCAGTCTTTTTCTATACTTACAGTAATTTAACTTTATATGATGTCATCTTTGACGCATTTTTAGAAAAAGACAACCTATTGTTAAAGCTGATGGTATTCATCTTTCAAATTCTATTTGATGTGAGATTTACTCCGGCAAAAGTAATACTTAAGCTTTAGTATCATCTCCCGGAGGAAGTCTTAATACTGTTTTCTGCTTTACTCTGCGATTCTTGTTATGCCTTGCGATAGAGTTTTATAGCATCACAAAATTTAATTCGGTCAAATATGCCTAAAAACAGCGAAAAAATCCGATCATAGCGAATATTTTTGGTTTTTGCTGTCGATTCAGCCCTATGCTCTTTGTTAATAAATACAGATATAAAGTCTTTTTATTATTTAACAAATTAATATTCACTATTATTTACCTCAAGTTTCAATCCTTCGGATGAAGACATCAGGAAAAATTTAAGGGATGATATAAACAGTTGATTAAACAGAAAGTTTAGCAACTCTTAATTATTAAGATAAAGTTTAAATTGCGTCGGAAAGACAAAATACAAAATTTTATCTTCATTTAATAAATAAAGAAGAGTTGTTTAGTGGTGGAGGAATTTAAAGGAATTTAAACTATGAAAACTCAAATTATCGCAGCAGCAGCAGCATTAACTACTATGTTTTTAGGCGCTCCTGTTCAAGCCGAAAAGCCTGTAGTATCGCAAGAAGCATTAGAGCTAACTGAAACAAGAGAATGTTACGCTTGTAATTTAAGAGGTGCCAATTTAAGAGGCGCTCATTTAATTGGTGTTGATTTAAGAAACGCTAATTTAAGGGGTGCTAACCTTGAATATGCTAATTTAAAAGGTGCTGATTTGACAGGTGCTGATTTGAGAGGTGCCAATTTACAAGGTGCTTATATTAATGGCACAACTTTGGATAAAGCTGATTTGACTAATGCCAACTTGAGAAATTCTCAGCTATACAGCGCTCAATTAGAAGATGCAACATTGGTTGGTGCGGATTTAGCTGGTGCGAACGTATTTAATACTTCAGTAGGTGTTGGTGGTCAATACCTCGAAGAACAATAATAAGACTTTTAACTATTACGAATAATTTTATAAATAATTTTTATGTAGAGACGCAAAATTTCGCGTCTCTATTTTTGCGTTTCTACACTATTATTCACCCGTAATCGACAAACCTTCAACCCAAATCCGGGGACAAACTCCTCCGGGAGTTAATTCTCCTTCCTTCTCAACAAAAACAATTGATTTAAGAAGTTCGAGAAAATCTCCAGCTATAGTTGCCGAATCAATACTAGTTTTTTCTCCTTTATTGATCAACCAACCGTCAAAAGGTAAAGAGAATGAACCTTGTAAAGCCCTGACTCCTGCATGAAGTGCCTGTAAATCATCAACCAAAATAACATTTTCAGCAGTGTCTAAACTAAACTGTTGTTCTGGTGCTTCACTTGCAAAAACGTGATAAAAGTTAGGACTGATGGTAACTTTAGCACCGATATTAGCATTACCCGTCGGTTGAGCATTCATCCGCTTCGCAGTACCCGCACTATGAAGAAAATTCTTCAAAACTCCGTTTTCAATTAACGATATCTGACGAGTAGGAGTACCTTCACCATCAAATGTTTCTGCACCAATATTTGCTGAATGCAGTGCATCATCGTAAAGCGAAAGCAAAGGAGAAGCGATTTCTTTATTTATATCGTCGGGAGTAGATAAGCTCTGCTTATCAAGAATACTTTGAGCGTTAAATAAATTAGAAAAAGCACCGAGCAAGCTTAAAAAAGCATCTGGTGAAAACACAACCATATACTTACCAGTCGGAATTTTTCGATAATTCAAGTGACTGATAGTCTTTTCGGCAGTTTCTTTGATGCAGCCATCAATATCTAAATCGTTAACGCCATAACTAATTCTAAAAGCACCACCACTACGCGGTTTTCTACCTTCCTGCTCAGTTTTACTGTAGAGAAAAACGGATGCCAAAGAGTGTGATTCGGCTCTCATTGCACCATCACTATTAAGATAAAATCGGTCAATTTCTCTTTGCGACAAAGAATTATAAGGTACTCCCTTAATCGCTTCATGAGCAGCAAGTACTTCTTTTTCTGCTGCTAACAGACTATCTATCAAAGATGGAACCGGGGCTTGAGGGGCTTTTTCTTTAGATGTACCGTTGTTTATTGCAGCTTTAGCTTCGGGGCTAAAATCGGGTACATTTTCTTTGACACCAAACGTACTTGCTTCAAATGCAGTTTTTAAAGCCAACTCCAACCCTTTGGAATCTACATCTGTAGTACTTGTGACACCCATCGTATTGTCTTTATTCCAGACTCTAACCGTGACACCAGAAAGATTGGTTGCTTTAACTTGCTTCGGCTCACCTTGGTCAACTTGAACGCTGGTTGAATCTACTGATGAACCGAAAATATCAAACTTTTTAATACCAAGTTTATTGGCACTTTCCTTCGCAGAAGCTGCTATTTCCTGTATGTTAGGCATAATTATTAATGAATAGGGAATAGGGAATAGGGAATTGGGAATAGGGAATTGGGAATTGGAGAAGAAAGATGAAGGGATAATTCTTAACTCTTAACTCTTAACTGTACAGACGTAGCACTGCTACGTCTCTACACTCCTAACTCCTAACTCCCTTACCGTCCGCCAACGGTAATCGAATCAACTTTGATATGTGGCTGTCCTACAGTAGTATAAATGCTACCACTAACAGAGCCGCAGAAACCTGGTGCTAAAGACAAATCGCTCGAACACATGGAAATTTTATTCATGATTTCTTGAGCTTCGCCGATCAGAATAGCTCCTTTCAAAGGTTTCGTCATTTTACCGTTTTCAATCAAATAGGCTTCTTCTACACCAAAATTGAATTCACCAGTAGCACCTACACTACCACCGCCCATTTTCTTACAGTAGATACCTTTATCTATAGAGGCAAACAAATCATCTGTAGAGTTTTCGCCAGTAGCAATATAAGTATTTCGCATCCGACTAGCCGCAGCGTAAGTAAAATTCTGCCGTCTTCCGCTACCAGTTCTAGGATGTCCAGTACGTGTGGAACCAGTTCTATCTGCCAAGAAATTCTTGAGAATGCCTTTTTCAATTAATAAGGTTCTTTGGGCTGGCATACCTTCATCATCCATATCAATGGTACCAAAGGCATTATCGGTACGTCCTTCATCCCAAGCAGTTAAAGCTTCATGAGCAATTTTTTCGCCTTTCTTATTAGCAAAAGGAGAAGTGTTGCGTTCAATTTGAGTAGTTTCGAGTAAATGTCCGCAAGCTTCGTGAAAGATGACTCCACCGAAGTGATTCGCCATAATAATCGGATAATTACCCGATTCAACATAGTCAGCGTAAAGCATTTTTCCAGCAGATTCGCCAATTTGCTCTGCCGCTTGCTCGAAATCCCAAGTTTTGAGAAAATTAGGGTCGCTAGTGTTACCAGCACGTTCGGCGATAGAACTGCGATGAGCGCCATCAGCACACAACAAACTTAATGCTACCGATTGAGTTAAGCGGATATCGCGGGCAAAAGTTCCATCACTCGCAGCCACTAAAACTTCTTGCCAATCGCGGAAATAGGAAGCACGACGAGATTGAATATGACTCCCTTTATGCTGTAGTTGAGTAGTACTATCAAGTAAAACTTCTCCCATTTCTCGCATGGAGGTACATAAAGGCAACCATGCATTTTTACCTCTCTTCGATGCGTAATCTTTAAATAATTCCAGGTTAATTTCCGCAATAAAAGCATTTGGTGCCGGTAATTGTAACCCTACAATCGCCAAAGCTTTTTCCAAAGCAGCTTTTAAACCATTGAACGTAATATCATTTGTGCTAACGTAACAATCAGCTTTACCGCGAAATACCCTTACTCCAGCACCCGTAGAAAGACGAGGAGTAATACTCGTAATAGTGTCCTCTTCTGCTAGGCAGCTAATATAATTTACGCGCTCTAAAAAGAATTCGATAAAGTCAGCACCCGCAGCACGTCCCCAAACCTAAGAGAGTAGATAAAGGTGCTGCCCAAGTTTCATCAAACTGCTCTTTTGTAGAAGAATATTGCAGATTGGGGAGTTGATTAGAAAGAAGCAGAGTACTAGTTTGCATGAGTTACCTTTTGGTGGAGAAGCGTTGTTTTAAGTTAGTTTTTGCAGTTCTTATTATGAACAAATTCAACAAACTGATAACAAACCTTTAGGGGCTGTGTATCATCTTAGCTAATATATATTCGGTTGTTAGAGTTATAACTAATAAAGATATAACGGGGGAGCAAAAGAAAAATATACAATCCTTTACTCAGAATTAGAGGGAGTAGGAAATAGGGAGTAGGGAGTAGGGAGTAGGGAGTAAGGAATTAAAAAGACCCGATCTACTTACGTTTCTACAATTCTTCGGGGTTAACGCCCAATTCTCGCAGTTTTGCAGCGAATCGTTCGGCTCGTTGACTTTCTCGCTCGGCTCGTTGACTTTCTTGTTCGGCTCGTTGACTTTCTTGCTCAGCTCGTTGACTTTCTTGCTCGGCTGGAGTTAGTAGCCAACTACCATTATCTTCATACCAGCGCAACCACAAGCGTTCGATACCTTTATAACTACCTTGCCAAAGTCCCAAACCGATTTCCAATCCCGGCATCCAAATACGTGGTTCTTCTAAATTTAGTTCCTTATAAGAATTAGCTTGAAGAACAAAGGCTCGTAAATGATCTGTATATCTATCAAATACGATGTAATAAGGAATTCTTAAAATTTGTTCGTAAACCTGCCACTTAGTCGGTGGTTTGTCTGTTTCTACTATACGTAAGCTTTGACCTAAATCTTCTTTCTCAGTTCCCGGAGAAATCAATTCTACCGCAACAAAAGGATTTATCCCCTCTTGCCAAACTACGTAACTTAAACGTAAATCTCTTTGTTCGTAAAGCCGAGAAATTCCGACTACTGCAAACCAATCAGGACGTTTATACCATAAAGGATTGCGGGAATTATAGTAAAGATTTAAATCGCTGGCAACAAAAATTTCATCCGCAGTATAAGTCGGTGGACGAAAAGTTTCCTCCAACAATTGCGGTTGATAAATATGAAATTCGTCCGGCAAACCAGGTTCCTCTGGGTCTTCACTAGGTAAATCATACATTGTAGGAAGACTTTCTTTTGCAGGAATTGGTGGGTCTGTTTGGTACATACGTGCTATGACCGTACTCGTCTAACTTGATGGTAGCTGATAAATGGGGGACAAGGGGATGGGGGGACAAGGAGAACTTTAACCTTTAACCTTAATAACTCATAAAACCATTATGCTGTAAATATTTAATAACTTTACTGACACTTTCTTCAATGGTTTCTTGATTGGTATTGCAAACTATTTCTGCATTTAAAGGAGATTCGTAAGGGTCATCGATACCCGTAAAACCTTTAATTTCTCCCGCTCTTGCTTTAGCGTACAATCCTTTAACATCTCTTGCTTCACACACTTCCAACGGTGTATTAATATAAACTTCTACAAAGTTATTAGTAATAGCTCGAATTTCACCTCTGATTTGTCGATAAGGACTGATTGTAGCAACAATTGTTATAACTCCATTGCGACTAAGCAAGTTAGCTACAAATCCGACTCGACGTATATTTGTATCTCGGTCTTTTTTGCTGAAGCCCAATCCTTGAGATAGCCAAGTTCTAATTATATCTCCATCTAAAACTTCAACCAGACATTTGCTAGCCCTAAGTTTTTCTTCAATTCCTTTAGCAATAGTGCTTTTACCCGCACCACTAAGACCTGTCAGCCAAAGCGTTACACCTTTATTATTCATAAATAATCAGCTATCAGTAATTAAGGTTAAAGGTTAAAGGTTAAAGGTCAAAGGTTAAAGGTTAAAGGTCAAAGGTTAAAGGTTAAAGGTCAAAGGTCAAAGGTTAAAGGTCAAAGGTTAAAGGTTAAAGGTTGAAGGTTAAAATTCTCCTTGTCTCCCCATCTCTCCCTCGACTCCTCAACCTAGCAATTCGACCATTTCGCGGACATTCCCTTTCACTCCACCAATTCCTTGAGAAAAATCTCGATCTTGTTTGCGGACAATCATTTTGATGCCGTTTTTGGGTGCCATGACTATATTGCCAGAACGGTTTATTGTTTGCTCAGTAATATATTCTAAGCGGTATTTTTGCAATAACATTGATAATACAATTTTGATTTCCATCATTGCAAAACCTGCACCAATACAAATACGAGAACCAGCGCTAAAGGGGTTATATTCAAACATTGTTGGCTCAAATGTTTCCCATCTTTGAGGATTGAATTTCTCTGGTTGTGGGTAAATTTCTTTTAGATGATGAGTGTGGTAAATGCTGACGAAAACTTCGGTTCCCTTGGGTAATTCATAACCTCCGAGTTCGGTTGCTTGGGAGGTGACGCGAGCATTCCAGGGTACTGGAGTTAATACACGCATACTTTCTTTTATTACTCTTTCTAATAAAGGTAATTTTTGTAGTTGTTCTACCGTCGGGGCTTCTCCATTTAATACGCTTTGCAGTTCGTCCACTACGTCTTGCGCCCAAAGGGGATGTTGCGATAAAAGAAATAGCGTCCAGGTGAGTGCATTGGCGCTGGTTTCATGTCCTGCGGCAAAAATAACTCCTGCGTGTCCCTAAGAGTTCATCTTCACTTAGAGTTAAACCTGTTTCTGCATCTCGCGCCCGAATTAGCATCGAAAGTACGTCACCATCATCTGCATTTTCAGCCTGTTTGCGGCGAATTAACTGACGCATTTCTTCATCAAGTTGCGCGAATAAGTTGAGTAAATGATGGAATGGAAGCCCCGGAATATCAAAAGGCAAAAGAGCGATCGCCAAGTTTCCATTTATCCCCAATGCTTCTTGCAAAATCTGTCCGCTTTTAGCTCCTTGTTCGCCAACATCACTACCGAAAAAGGTTTTAGTCGCTACTCGTAGGGTAAGAAGTCGCATCACTTGAGCAATATCAATTGGCTTATCTATCGTTAATTGCTCCAGTACCGATTGCGTAATAGCAACCATATCCGAGCGGTAAGAATCAATACGCTGCTTATGAAAAGCTGGCATCAGAAGTTGGCGATGTTGCCGATGAGTTGCGCCGTTTACACCAAATAAACCAACACCAAAATGCTTAAGAGGCTCGGTACGTTTTGAATCATTGTGTTTACTGTACATCATCCCGGACAACGGACATTTGTGATAAACTTCGTGCTGGCTGGTGACTTGACGTACATTTTCCGCACCACAAGTAAAAACTGTACCAGGACATTCCGTAAGCGGCGAGTATATATGAGTACCGCCACCAGCTACCATTGAAACCACCGAACCATAAGTATCAAATAAATGGCGGGTATATCCAATCGAATCCTTTGCAAAGCGTAAAATTGGGCCAAAACGTCCCAAAATTGTATTTGCAGATGGTCCAGGAACGTTTAATTTTGGTAGATAAGCGATAGTCATTTAGAAAGATGGGGACGAGTTAGAGGGGGGAGAGGGGGGAGAATTTCTAATTCATAACTGATAACTGTTCACTGTTCACTGTTTTCGCCAATTATTTTCGGCTTGGTTTAAAACGTAGCTGGATACGGCTTGTATTTCTGATTCGCTTAAACGATCTTTGTATGCCGACATATTGTTTTTACCGTATGTGACAATATTAGAAATCGCTTCTACAGAATCCATTTTATATTTTTTTAAAGCTTTCATTTTCAGATTTTTACCGCGTCGAATTATATTACCTCCATTAATATGACAACCCGCGCAATTTGCTGAAAAGATTTTTGCACCGTTGGCTCCATCTAGGGTATCTGCTAAAACTGGTTGTTGCAGGCAAATTATCAATAATAAAATTGTAAATAAGGCAAATTTAATCAAAGTTCTCATTTTGATAAATCTAAGTTTGGACTATGCTTAACTTTAGCATTTAATTAATATTTACCAATTATCACTTATTTTTATAAGCCAGGATATATCACTTCCCGATTTATAAATATCAGACATACATCTTATGGAATAGATATTTAATTTTCATCGCTATTTTCTATCTAAAGGATGTACCACTTTAATCAAATACTACGTCACTATATAGAGGCGACAATATGTCAATAACATTCTCTAAATTATTTACATAGGTATAGAATATGGCTGACAATATCAAAGATCAAATTAAAACAGACTTGCAACAAGTTAAGGAAACCGGACAGCAAAGAGTTGATAGGATTCGAGAAATTGTCAAACTTGCAGTTGGTGGAGTAGTCTCTGAGTTTAAAGAAGGTTCGGTTGAACTTCGAGTACTTGTTAAAGATGCTGTTTCTGCTGTAGCTGAAAACTTACAAGGAAAGGGCAGCGAAATCAAAGAAGAAATTACTGCATCTATTGAAGGTGCTGTGGAAGCTGTTGATAGTAAGCGGCGAGAAGCTTTAAACAAAACTCAAACTGAAGTTAAACTATTACAAGCTCAAATTGATGACGAAGAAGATAAAATTCAGCAAGAAGTTGATGGTATTTTGACAGAAATTCAAGATACAAGTCAAGAAAAATCTACTGAAGCTCAAACTGCAATAAAATCTGCTGTTGAATCTATTAAAAACAGCGAAGAAGCATCTTTATTAAAGAAACGCTACGCTCAGTTGCAAGCACAATTAGCTATTGTCAGAGCGAATTTAGCAGCACGTTACGGTGGTGATGGCGATAACGTGCAAATTTTTCTGAACGATGCTAAAACCTGGTACGAAAAATCTCGTCCTCAAGGGGAAGAAATCGTTATTCAGGTAAAAGATAAGCATTCTGACGTGGAAACAAAACTTGCTGAAGCAGGTAGTTCATTAGCTAAAAAAGAAAGTCAGCTAAAACAAAAATTAAGAGAGTTGCTTTTATCAACTGCTGACTGGTTGAAAGAGAAATAAATTAACAAATAGCTAATGAATAGTTGTTGTTCAATTTAGTATGAAAATTAATGTAGAGACGTTGCATTGCAACGTCTTTTTGATGTTTTGGATTAACAAATCAATTTAATATTAAAGCCCACGCAGGTGGGCTTTGTAATTGTAGCGATTCCCTTCTAGGGTATTGCTATAGATTAGTTAGTGACGCACTTAATTTGTATAGTACTAGCGGGCAAGATGCCCGCACTACAATAACTCTAACTCTGTCCCTTATTCAATCTAGCTACACATCAGCTTACCAGGGAGCGAGACGCTCCCACTACAATATGTTTTTCAGCATCTGGAATGCTCCCCAATAAATCAATTTTATAAATTAAATTAACAATTTAAAAATAGACTAATCACAAAAACCCAGTATTTTCATTTTCAAGATACCGGGTTTCTAATCTACTATATTCACATTTTCAATCCAAAATCTAAAATCCAAAACTAAAAGGGTGGACAATTAGCCACCCCCCAATATCCTATATCAGATGTTTGCTCGTATAGAGCATTATACTCCTCGTTCCAATTCATTATGCTTGGTAATTGCCCATAAAGCGTGGATACTTCCGGGAAGCCATCCTAACAAGGTTAATCCAATATTAATAAATAAAGTAGGACCAATTCCATAAGTTAAGAAAATACCAACGGGGGGTACGAGTAAACCAAGTAAAAGTTTCATAGTTTTTTGACCTTTTTAATTACAGTTGATTGAAGTGATTTGAGACAAACCAAAATTTACGATTCTATCTGAAGATATATTTTGGTTTATTGTTGGAAATTCTATTAATTAGTTAGAAGGTAATTCTGCGTTATTGTTTGCTTTACCAGCGAGCAAATTCTTTTCTCCCATATAATTGCTAATGAAGGTATTAGCAAAAGACATAACTACAGGAGCTAGGAAGAAAGCGATAATTCCGTTAACTGCGAATCCAGGGGTTACGGCAGCAGCTAACCAGAAGCAAAGTCCGTTAACTACAAGCGAAAATGCTCCCAATGTTAACAAGTTAATTGGCAAGGAAAGGGTTGAGATAATAGGCTTGATTGAGCCATTTACTAAACCAATTACCAAGCCAGCAATCATAGCTGATGGGAAGTTAGCTAGGTTTACACCTGGAACTACTATGTCTACTATTAGCAAACTTAATGCAGTTGCTAATGTTGTTAAAAATATGCTTAACATAATCTCTACCTAAAACAAAAATCGTTTTATTGAACTCTTATATATATAGTGAACAATTATGCTGAAGCAAACCTCCATAACAAGATAGATTTGGTTTATATCGAAAGGTAGGGAATAAAGAATGGGGAATAGGGAATAGGGAATAGGGCATTGGGAATCGGGAACATTCAAATTAATGAAACAACTATAAATTCCTAATTCTTAACTTTTAATTTTTAAGTTTTGTATATTAAATTGCCAATTTATTATTTTTATGAATCAGATTTAAAGTACAGTGAAGAGTTGTATAAAATTTGTTCTTGATGAGTTTGTAAGGTGCAATCGGATAAGGGATAGGCTACGCAGGTGATGGTGTAACCAGCTTCAATTTCTTTATTTTGAAGAAATGTTTGCTCGCTTTGGTCAACTTGTCCACTGACTATTTTTGCTACGCAAGCAGAGCAGTTTCCTTGTTTGCACCCGAAGGGTAAGCGGATATTTTCGTCTTCGGCTATATCTAATATATATTCGCTGTCGGGTACTTCGATGGTGCTGTCTAACCCGATATCTTGGTTAATTAATCGTACTTTGTAATTTGACATTTACAATTTTGGATTTTGAATTTTGGTTCGTAGTAAGGACTTTAGTCCTTGAATTAAGAGCTAAAGCTCTTACTACGAACCTTTTTTATTACTTACCGACAATCTCTGCAACTTTGTCAGCCATCGATTTATCTAGACGAGCGCCGTGAACTTGTACGATGCAAGAAGCGAGATAATTTCCCCAACGTGCTGACTGTTGAGCGTTCAAACCATTGGTTAATCCGTACAACACACCACCTGCAAAAGAATCTCCCGCACCAACTGTATCAATAGCTTTAACTGGAAATCCGGGTACGCTTACAACTTTTTTGTTTTCTACTACCAGACAGCCATTAGCACTATCGGTAATAAATCCGGTGTCAACGATTTCGCCGAGTTTGCTGGCACAATCTTCTAAAGATTCGCTGCCGAAGAAATTACGAACTTCATCAGCGTTGCAAAATACTACGTCGCAGTATTCGGAAACTAACTTGTGAAAATCATCGCTGAAGCGACTTACCAAAAATAAATCGGAAAAAGTATAAGCAACTTTTACACCCAAACGCTTGGATTGCTCCATAGTTTCAACGCTGGCTTTCTTGGGATCTGGTGCATCCCAAAGATAACCTTCGACATAGCTATATTGACATTGAGCTAACTTATCAACGTTAATATCGCTAGGAGCCAAATTGGTGGAAACTCCCAAATGAGTACACATAGTACGTTCAGCATCGGGAGTAGTTAAAACCAAACAGGTGCCCGTGGGGCCATGATTTTCTTCGGTGGGGTGAACATCAAACCCAATTCCAGCTTCAATTAAATCCTCACGATAAAACTCACCATTCGTATCGCCAGAAACCTTACCAGAATAAAAACCCTTACCACCACTTTGCGCGATCGCAATCATTGTATTAGCAGCAGAACCTCCGGAACTTAATTCCAGGGAATGGTGTTTCAACTCCCGCAATAAATGACCTTGTTTTTCGGCATCCATAAGAGTCATGCCGCCCTTACTCAAGTCATTTTTCTTCACGAAATCATCTTCTACCATTGCCAAGATGTCCACCATAGCGTTACCCACGCCAAAAACATCCACTGACTTAGAATTGTTTTGTCCTGCTGTCATGCTGATTTATGTTTATGTTAAAGCTGCAATTTTAGTTTAGGGTAATCCGTGGAATTAATATAGTTGTGGTGGGGGAATTTGATGGTGCAACAAAATTAAATGATTTTTGTAGGGTGCTGTGACGGCTAAAGTAATTTATCGAGCATAACGAAATAATTTACGGATGCCGTCACGCACCATCTTTATTAGATATTCGTAAAAATAATCATATCCGCCGGGGAATGCAATTAAGAGTCTAATAGCGAAAGTTCATTGAAATGGATTAAGAAGATTATGAGTATTAATTTGAATTTTTTAATCGTTTATTCGTAAGTTGTAAGATATAAAAAAGCATAAATAAGGACGGGCTGGAAGCCCATCCCACAAGAGGTATGGAAAGGAATAAAATTACAGTTGAAGAATTGTTAGAGCGTTATGCTGCTGGGAAGCGAGATTTTAGTGGGGTTAACTTGAGTGGAGTTGATTTAAGTGAAACTGATTTGCTCCGTATCAATTTAAGTGGTGCAAATTTAAGTGGAGCCAATTTCGCCAACGCAAGACTTTATGGTGCTGATATGCGAAAATGCAACCTGAGCGGAGCCGATTTGAGGAATGTAGATTTACGTGTCAGCAGATTGGAAGAAGTTAACTTTCAAGGTGCCAATCTGCAAGGTGCTAACTGGCGGAATGCTGAACGATTTGGTGCTTTTTTTCATAACACTACTATGCCAGACGGAAAAATTATTGCTGAACCTAACCGCTATGAGTGAATTACTTTGTCACTCGACTAAAACAAAACAATATCCTTAAATCCCACCTTGAAATCAATTTCAAGGCTAATAAACAAAGTACGTTAAAACACACTAAAAATCTGATTTAGTCGTCTTTAGACGACTTTGGCTATTAGCCTGGGAATTTATTCCAAGGCGATATTATGTTAAAACAAACCAATCTCATTTCTTCTCAAATCAAAATCTAGGAAAAAACCCAAAAACTCCGCGTTCCTTTGCGTTTACCAATAGTTCCTTTGCGTTAAAAAACATATTATTTCAATACCAAAATGTTGGGTTACGGCGTATTCTCAATATCCCATCAAGCACAAAGATACAGCACTTTGCAAATAAGTGAGGTACAGCCTCATATTACAAAACTCTTGTGGGATGGGCATCCCTGCCCGTCCGAATGTACCTTACAAAGATGAAATATGCTGTATTTACGCCTTTAATCCAACCTACCGCTATATTTTCGTTGGTAATTTAAATACGGGGAGACGTAGCAATGCTACGTCTCTACATTAGTAATTCGTTTGTTGCACCATATTCGGCTCCCTCTCCTTCACAAGGAGAGGGCTGGGGTGAGGTTTACTGACTAACTGCTTTCATCGATAAACCAATCCGCTTCAATTTCTGATTAACTTCCAAAACCTTCACCTTCACAACTTCCCCAACTTTAACTATCTCTTTTGGATCTTTCACAAATTGATTTGCTAATTGAGATATATGCACCAATCCGTCTTGATGCACTCCCACATCTACAAAAGCACCAAAATTCGCAACGTTTGTCACAACTCCTTCTAATACCATTCCTTCTTCTAAATCGGAAATTTCATTAACTCCTTCTTTAAAGGTGGCATATTTGAATTCAGCCCGTGGATCTCTTCCGGGTTTTTCTAATTCGCCGATAATATCTCTTAATGTTGGTTCCCCAACTTTATCTGTAACGTACTTTTTCAAATCGGCTTTTTTAAGACTTTCGGCGATTTGTGTAACTTGTTTTAATTCTACTTTCAAGTCAGTTGCAATATTCTTAATTACAGCATAACTTTCTGGATGCACTGCGGTATTATCTAAAGGATTTTCACCACCGCGAATTCTTAAGAATCCTGCTGCTTGCTCGTATGCTTTTGGCCCTAATTTGGCAACTTTTAACAGTTGACGGCGATTTTTGAAGGCTCCGTTTTCGTTGCGATATTGAACTATATTATTAGCAACGGTGGATGAAATTCCGGAAACGGATGTTAATAATTCCTTGGATGCTGTATTTAAGTCAACTCCAACGTAGTTAACGCAGCTTTCTACGGTTTCATCTAATTTCTTTTTGAGTAATTTTTGATCTACGTCGTGTTGATATTGTCCCACACCGATGGATTTGGGGTCAATTTTGACTAATTCGGCTAAAGGATCTTGTAAGCGACGACCTATACTTATTGCTCCCCGCACGGTAATATCTAAGTCGGGAAATTCTTCAATGGCTACTTTACTAGCTGAATATATCGATGCACCGGATTCGTTTACCATGACTTTGACTGGTTTGAGTTGCATTTTTTGCAAAACTTCGGCAACAAATTCGTCGGTTTCCCTAGAAGCTGTACCGTTACCAATGGCTATTAATCCAACTTTATATTTTTCCATCAGATTTTGCAGGGTTTTGGCGGCTTCGCTGCGTTTTCCGGATCCGGTATGGGGAAAAACTGCTTGATACTCTAGAAACTTTCCGGTTTCGTCTAATATGGCCACCTTACAACCAGTTCTAAATCCTGGATCGATGGCGATCGCCGGTTTCATTCCTGCTGGTGCTGACAGTAATAAGTTGCGTAAGTTGGTTTCAAAGGTTTTGATTGATTCAATATCTGCATATTCTTTTTTCTCGGATATGACTTCATTTGTCAGCGAGTTTTTCATCAAGCGGTTAAATGCATCTTTAAGCATCTGCTGATAAAATTTGCGAATTTCTGGCTGTCTGCTACGAATTTCTTCGGATTCTAAATATTCAAGTACGTAATCTTCATCAAAAGTAATTTCGTAACTTAATATCTTTTCCTTTTCTCCCCGACACAAAGCCAACATATTATGAGGTGCAATATTGCAAACTCTCATTTGATAATCGCGGTACATTTCATATTTTGTTGTACCTTCGGGATGTTCGTCTTTAATGCTGGAAACAAATACCCCTTCTTCTAACAGTAATTCGCGCAAATATGCCCTCAATTTAGCTTTTTCCGCCGTTTCTTCCGCTAAAATATCGCTGGCACCTTTGAGCGCTTCTTCTGCTGTTTTGACTTCTTTTTCGGTACTTATATACTTAGCTGTTTCTGCATTCAAGTCACCAGAAGCAGCATTTTTCACATTCACCGACTTAATAAACTCAGCTAACTCCAGCAGTCCCTTTTCCTTGGCAATAGTAGCGCGAGTGCGACGTTTGGGACGATAAGGTAAATATAAATCTTCCAATTCTGTTTTTTGCAAACATAATTCGATTTGCTTTTTTAACTCGTCACTGAGTTTACCTTGTTCCTCAATAGCATTTAAAATGACCGATTTTCTATCTTCTAATTCTGTAAGATAAGTGAACCTATCCGACAAATCGCGCAACTGGGTTTCATTCATCTCCCCAGTACGCTCCTTACGGTAGCGTGCGACAAACGGGATAGTTGCACCTTCAGCAAATAATTCCAGTGCGTTTTGTACCTGAAAAGGTTTGAGATTGAGTTCGGTGGCTAACAATTGGGGAATATTCAACATCATCCTGCGATTCTTAAAGCAACACTACATAAAAGGTAATTTTACGCCCTATATTATTTTAAGGAGCGCTCGTATATAGTGATAAGCTAATATACGCGCACCATAAGAAAATATTCGGATTGTTTATCCGACAAGCTGTTTGTATAGGCAGGATGTTGTAACAAAAAGCTGCAAGGTGTAATATTAGTTACATAAGCTTCTGTCGCAGTCTTATCATATTTGTATAAAAGCAAATGCTTTGAATTCGGAGTTGAGAGAAGATGCCTTTGTTTTTTCTACTTCCACTTTCTATCTGTGTAATTACTGGCTATATCTATAATAGGTGTAGCGATGAAGTGGGGTACCTGTCAGGTTTGTTCGCCATTATTAGTTTTGTTTTGAGCTTAATTTTAGCACCTTGGGAAATCCAAGTTTTGCTATTAGTGGCAATGTTAGTGACTACTAAGAAATTGTTGCAGCGAAACGAATATAAACTTAAGAAAGGGAATAGAGATTTAGGAGTTAGGAGTTAGGAATTAGGAATCAGGAGTAGGGAATTAGTAATTACCTATTCCCTATTCTCTTAGAGATCGTTGACATAAAATAAAAAATAATAATTAAGTTTTTCTAATATCAAATATACCCAATTACTTTAAATAAAAACTAAATTGGCAAAGTAATTAGAAATTTAGTTCCTTTGCCAGTGGTTGAGAAACAATCAATTTTTCCGCTGTGTTTCTCGACAATAATTTGGTGACTAATTGCTAATCCCAATCCGGTTCCTTTTCCTACAGCTTTAGTTGTAAAAGATTGTTCAAAAATTCGAGCTTGTACTTCGGGAGGCATACCTAAAGCGTTATCTTCAATGCTAATTGAAGCCGTATTTTTTGCTGTATTTACAGATGTTGTAATTATAATGCTGTATGGTAAATTTGCCGTTGAATCATCTGATTTTTCATGTAAATCGTCAAATGCATCAATAGCATTAGCGACAATATTCATGAATACCTGATTTAATTGTCCTGGATAGCAATTAATTGGCGGTAGCTCGCTATAATTTTTAATAATCTTAATTTTTGGACGCTCTCCTATATCTTTAAGTCGATGTTTGAGTAGCATCAAAGTGCTGTTTATTCCTTCGTGAATTTGATATTCTACTTGGGATGCATTATCGGTACGAGCAAAAGTTCTTAAAGACAAGCTAATATCTTTTAAACGAGTGATTCCCTGACGCATTGATTTGAGAAGTTTTGGTAAATCCTCTTTCAAATATTCTAAGTCTATTTCCTCAACAAGTTCTTCAATTTCTTCATCTTCTGAATCCGATAATTTTTCTTGTTGAAGCTCTACCAGACTGAAAAGATCGTTGAGGTATTCTTCGATATTAGAGCAACTTCCAGCAATAAAACCAATCGGATTATTGATTTCGTGTCCAATCCCGGCAACAAGTTGTCCCAAAGTTGACATTTTCTCGCTTTGAATTAATTGTAATTGGGTTTGTTGCAATTCTTCTACAGATTGGGTTAATTCTGCGGTGCGTTGCTGCACTTGTTGTTCGAGATTGCGGGTAAGTAAAGACAATCTTAGATGTAATTTTAATCGAGCAATAACTTCTTCTTTTTGAAAGGGTTTTGTTATATAGTCAACTGCACCAATTTCCAAGCCTCTGACTTTATCTGTAGTCTCAGAAAGAGCAGTCATGAAAATTACTGGAATATTTTCGGTAATCGAATTAGCTTTTAATCTGCGACAAGTTTCAAATCCATCAATACCTGGCATCATTATATCAAGAAGAATTAAATCGGGTTGAGCATATTCTGCTTGCTCGATTGCCGATTCACCATCAGTTGCCATCAGTGCTTTCCAGCCATAGCCCTGAATCGCTTCAAATAGTACTTTAAGATTGGTTGGATTGTCGTCAACCAAAAGAATATTCATTTCTTGAGATAAAATATTTGTCATTTTTGAGTAGACTCCTTAGCTAAAAACTTTTTGAGAAATTTACGAATTTTCGCAGTTTGGAAACTAGCAGCAAGCTTACTTATTTCTTCGGCGAAACCCAATAGTTGCTTATCTCGGGCTGCGATTTCTTCTAGTATTCCCTCAATTGCTGGAATATCACCCATCATTGCTAAATGATATAGTTGTTGTACGATTTCCTCTGATGGGGGAATTATCTCGGTTTGGGTGGAATCTTCTTGATTGAGAGAAGAAGATTGAGGTAGTGTGGCATCAAGATTAGAATTTGAGTTGTCGTAAATCCATTCCAAATTTAAGAGATTTCCCAATGTTTTGGTTAATTCTTCAACCTGTAAAGGTTTCGGTAAAAAACTTTTTGCTCCTGCTTCTAAACTGCGTTGTTTATCTGCATCAAAAACGCTGGCGCTAGAAACGATGATTGGGATAGAAGAAGTTTGAGGATTGGCTTGAAGTTTCATCATCAGTTCAAAACCATCCATATTAGGCATTGCTAAATCTAGTAAAATCCCATCTGGGTTATTTTCCGTTGCCAACTTTAGCCCTTCTATACCGTCGTTTGCTTCTAAAGTACGAAAGCCGATGGCTTGCAGTAAATTGTTCAATACATTGAGGTGATTTTTCTCATCTTCCACAATCAGAATTTGCGGTATATTTCCTTGAATACCAATTATTTTGTGTCGATTTGTAACTATTTCTGCTGCATATTCCTGGTTAATTGGTATTTCTAGTTCAACCGAGAAAGTACTTCCTTCACCCAGACTGCTTTCTACTTGAATTTTGCTTCCCATCAACGCCGCGATTCTTTGACTGATTGTTAATCCTAAACCAGTACCATCTGGACGTTTTCCTGTATCACCAACTTGCTCGAAAGGTTTAAAAATTTGCTGCAATTGCTCGGGTGACATACCCACACCCGTATCTTCTATACGAAAATCAATTGTACAATTTGTATCTTGATGTGAGAGACAATTAACTCTAAGAGTAACTCCACCTTTATCGGTAAATTTAATTGCATTACCCATCAAATTAATCAGTACTTGCCGCAAGCGTTTTTCATCAATTTCTACAGCAGCAGGTAAATTTTTATCTACAACAAGATTAAATGAAATACCCTTTTGTTCGGCTCGAATCTGACAAATTTCTGTAACACCGTGCAAAAAGCTTGGTAAATAAACGGTACTGGGAAACAATTCTAATTTACGGGCTTCAATTTTAGAAAGATCCAAGATATCGTTAAGTAACATTAGTAAATGCGAGCCGCATTGATAAATAATGTTCACACCTTCTAAATTTTTTCCCTTAATATCTGAATTCATTTCTAATACTTGAGCGAAACCAAGAATCCCGTTAAGCGGCGTGCGTAATTCGTGGCTCATATTTGCCAGAAAATCACTTTTAGCTTGATTTGCACTATCAGCAACAAGTTTCGCTTCTTTTAATTCGTGGGTTCTTTCTTCAACTTTAATTTCTAAGGTTTTAGAATAATCTAATAGTTTATTATTCGCAATTTCTAACTGACGGTTACTTTGTACAAGCTTCTTTTGTTTATAAGCATTAGTAGTCGCAACTACATTACTAATAAAAGCCACTAAAGCTGGAGTGACTGGTATTATTAAACCGTTCAAAAATATCCAGTAGCTACCACCAATTAAGCCAGCAGTAATTCCTATAGTTGCCCATAAAATATTACCTCCCGGAAGCCGCTTTTTTTTATAAGTACTTGCCAAACACCAACTACCAATAGAACCGAGAGTTGAACATAGAGTTATCCAAATCAGGAAATTTGTTTGTGAAAAACCCTTTAAATTCGCATTTCCTAATTTTGCTCCCTTGACTAATTGCAAAGCTATATTGGCATGAACAATAACTCCTGGAGTCGGACTTCCCACAGCCAAGAAAGAAGAGCTAAAAGGAGTATTAAAGAAATCATTGGTACTCGAAGCAGTTGAACCGATAAACACCATGCGATCGCGCATGATATCTTGCGGTATTTTTCCGGCTATGACATCGCGCATTTTTACCTTAGTAAATGCTTTTTCAGAGCCGTACCAGTTAAGTAAGATTTGATATCCGCCTAAATATTTTTCAGTATAACCAGCTTCCCCAGCTTTTAATGGTGCATAAATTTGTTTACCCAACCTGTACTTTTTTTGTTCTTCATCAACTACTTCTAGTTGAATTTTGTCTTTTTCTAGATACTTTGAAGCTACAAGAGTTGCCAAACCTGCTTTCTCTATATTTTCTTCCTTATCCATCGACGATAATAATGCCCGACGCACGTGGCGATCGCCGTCTAATTCCAAGTTAGCTAAACCAACCTGTCCCTTTTTTTTCAACTCTGGTGGTGGCTTAACTTTTTCTCCCCCAATTTTCTCCACACCAAATAAGTTGGGAGTAGTTTGAAATACTTTAACAAGCTGTTCGTGTCCTTCTCCTTCAGGTAAATCGCGGTATAAATCTAAACCAATTGAGCGGGGTTTTTGTTTTCTAATTTTGTCGATTAAGTCAGCAAGTGCTGTATCGGGGATTGGCCATTTACCTACAGATTGAATATCTTTTTCATCAATAGTGACAACTATAATTTCTGAAGCTAATTCTTCTTTATCTCCTAATTGAGAACGCAAGCGAAAAAACCCATCTCGGGTTTGCCATTCTGATAAATTGAATAATCCTATCCCCTGTGCAACAACAACAGCAACAGTAACTGTAGGAGTAATAATAAAAATGCTTCTATTTCGTTTAAAAAATGATTTTAGTTTAGACCACATGAATATATTGAATAAAAGGGAGTAGGGAGTAGGGAATAGGTAGTGGAGAGTAGCGCGTTGCAGAGCATCCTTACCCGTTCTTTAATTACTTAAAATAAAATTTACTGTGAAGATTTTAGATCAAATATTTAAGAGACGATTTCATGTTTGAAACCGTCTCGTGAACAATGCAAAATTCAGTATTTAAAATTTCAGATTATTAGCAACTATGGGAGCTTTTTTAATTTGTTGAAGCCCCACAGATTCTAATAATTCCGACCATTCTTTATCTAAATTAACGTTGTTCGGTTGAGAAGCCCGTAATTTTGCTAAAGTTGTCACGCAGTCATACCAAACACCTTGCTTAGCGAAAGTTTCAGCTTGCTGAAGCAAATCTCCTTGCTGCATTGATGCGATTATTTCTTGATTGGGTTGAATGCGCTTAATCCAACCATCAACATAGGGAGTTCTAGTACTTAATACTCCATCAATTTTCAATGCTAAGAACCATTTGTATTCTTTATCAACTTGTAACTCAACCGGAACTTTGATAGAAATAATTTCAGCTTTGCCAGATATTGGTACATTCATTTCATATACAGTATTTCCTTCACTATCTTTGAAGCTAAAAACACTGTCTCTTGCTGCTGATTGAGGTACGTAAACAAGAATCTCTGCACGTTGAGAAACTGTTTTTCCGTAGTAGGTTTGAGGCAAAAGCGCCAAAATAGCCGCAGGCTGTTCTACTGTAGTGTCGGGGTAATTGAGATAGCGACGGCCGTCTCTATAGGAAGCGCCCGAAGCGCCCGAACTATATCGATTTGGTGACTCTATATCTCCACTTGTGAATAAGTTACGAGAAGCTCCAGCGGCACGTCCTTTAGTACTGGTACCGCTTTCAAATATGGTACGAGAAGCTCCACCTACACCTGTTTTAGTACTGGTACCGCTTTCAAATATGGTACGAGAAGCTCCACCTACGCCTGTTTTAGTACTGGTACCGCTTTCAAATATGGTACGAGAAGCTCCACCTACGCCTGTTTTAGTACTAGTGCCACTTTCAAACATAGTGCGAGAACTTCCAGCGGCACGTCCTTTAGTACTAGTGCCACTTTCAAACATAGTGCGAGAAGCTCCACCGACACCTCCTTTCACAGAACTGTTATCTTCTGGAGAACTAAAAGACACAGCACCAACTTTTTGCGATGGCATCCATGCCGTGCTAGCAATTAAAGCAAAGCCTAAAGTACTAGCAAATATTATTTGTTTCATTTATTACCCCTTACTAAAGGCAGATGATAGTATAATTTTTTTTAATCTTTCATCAGCTTCCAACAAAATAAAATGTTAAACTCTTTCCTCAATCAACTTTGTTGAGCAAACTTGAAATGAAAAACTATTTATATTTTAAAAAAATTACTTCTGATACGGACTGGTGATATTACTTATATCAAAGTTAAATATTAAACAATTATATCAATGTAGTTTTTAAAGGGGGAGAGGGGGACAAAGAGAAGGATAATTACTTACTCATTACTAGTAGTCCTTTTCATTTGTTTTGATGGGTTGTAGAGACGTAGCAGTGCTACGTCTCCTGACGTTAGGTCGAAACGAATCCCTCAGAATTTATGCAAAGGACTACTAGTAGTTGATTGCATAAATTCTGAAGGGTTCGTTTTTCCCGTAACCTTCGGGAGACGTTATGTATAACGTCTCTACAACCCGTCGGAATACTCCTTTTACTGCCAATTCCCAACTAGAACAAACGCAGACCAGAAATACGGTTCGTGGAAGTCTGTTTTTTTCATAATGCTTATCTGAGCTTGTCTGAGAGCTTCTGCTTTTGTGGTTCCTGGTTTTAACAGGTTTTCGTAAAAGCTATTCATTAAGGCAACTGTGGCTTGGTCTTTTACTGGCCATAAAGAGGCAATCGTAGAACGTGCGCCGGATTTGACAGCTAAACCTGCTAAACCTAAAACAGCACGATTGTCTCCAGCAGCAGTATCGCAGGCACTCAATACCAACAAGTCAATATTTTGAGATTGTCTGCTTTGACGATTTCGCAATAGTTCTGAAAGCTCTTTGATATTAATCTGCCCATCCCAAGTAAGTAAAAATGTGTCGTTCAAATTAGAACTAAATTGTCCGTGAGTAGCAAGGTGAACTACATTCGCAGAACCATTTTTTACTGTTGCTGAAAGACTTGCTTCTGTAAGATTATCGTTGAGTAAAGTAGAAGCAGAACTTATTTTTTCGGAGATTTGTTTTACTTCAGACTTGACACCCGGAAGCGAACTAAAGCCAGAACGAGCTTCGCTAATCCCGGCAACAACTGCTTTAATATTATTTGATTTTAAAGATGTTCCCTGCATCAATTGCAATCCCGGTGAAAGGGTGACGGCATATTTTTCAATTAAATATTGCTGCCCATCATAAAGTCCTGACATCGGTATATTCCGCAGTAAGCCATCTAAAACGAATACTAAAGTTTTACTGTCTTTGAAATTTGCTTGAGCTTCCAATGGGCTAATCAGCCATTCGTAAACTTGTTTGGATAAAAGATTGCGTTTTCGTATATCGGATACTGGATTTAAAGCTGCTGATAATTGCTTTAAAGTTTGTTCGACTTCCTCTTCAGACTTATTCACAATGCTGTAAGACAGTGGCTGTCCGGCTTTGGAGTAAATCACCGCTAAACGATCTTCGAGAATAATCGGATAAACTACCGTTGCCGATTTATCAATTTGGTCAATTTGCTCGGCTTTATCCAAACAAGCTTCTCTTAAAAAGTTATCTAACTCGGCAACCTGCAATGATTCAATTAAATCTCTGGCTTGAACTAGATTATCTTGATCTGGTTTTCCTTCGAGCAATAATCCTACCAATTCTCTGTAAACGGGTTCCACACTTTCCCGGAATGAAAACTGTACGTCGGAATTTACCGCGACTAAATCTGTACGAATGGCTTTGAGGGCATTTACGGCTTCAGTGTAATTGGCGATCGCCTGTTGCGTTTTATTTTGCTGTTTATGCAAGCGCCCTAATTCCCAAGCTGACTGAGCAATAATATCTTCCGATTGCAGTTGCCGAGCAATATTCAAAGACTGTTGAGTTAACTTTTCTGCTTCAGAAAACTGTCCGGTAAAACGATAAAACTCACCCAATTGTTTAAGAGCATAAGCTTCTGCTTGCTTATCTTCGATCTGTCGAGCTTCGTTGACAGTTTTTGCCAGCATTTGACTCAAATCGTTCAAAGGTATAAGCCGAAGTGGATTTTCTAACCTACTTAGGGCAGCAATAAAATTAATTCTGCTATAGAGAGATGTACGACTCGGAGGTAATTCGTTAAGTTGCTGATAAAGTTGAGCAGCTAAAGGAGTTGCATAATTATCAACACCATAATCAGCAAATAATTTAAACTGTTTTAGACGCGACTGTAATTTATCTTGAGGATTGCTCGCGGCTTTTTCTGCTTCTTCAAAGAATACCAAAGCATCATCGGGATCTTCTAAATCGACGGCAGTTTTACCCAAAGTTTGTAAAATGCTGCTGACTTGATTATCGGCTTTAATTTTTTTCGCAGTTTTATAACTTTGAATGAGAACTTCTTGACTCTCTTTAGAAATTCCCATTGACTGCAAAGTTACCCCAAGACTCCGCAAACCACTTACCTTGATTTCCGAATCTGGCATTTTGTTCAACTTTTGATTTATCGCTTCTAACTCCTTTTTAGATCGACGATAAAATCCCATACTTTGCAAAGCTTGAGCCTGATTGATTTGACTACCCAGACTTCCAATATCATCTTTGGCTTGTTCGTAATATTTCTGTGCTTGCTTCCAGCTTTCTAATGCTGCACTAGCTTTGCCAGTATGTAGCTCCAAACCAGCTTGAGTATTCAATACTTGCGCCCAGACAATCGCATCGGGAGCGGGTTTAGCCGTTTTTAATAACTCTAAAGCTTTGCTAACCGATTTTTGGGAATTATCTAGCTGCTGTAGTTCCTGTTGAGCCAGAGAAAGATAACTATAAGATAAAGCTTGATTTAACAAATCTCCTTGCATTTGATATTGCTTTGCTCCCGTCTGCCAAATATTCGCAGCTTCCGCAAAACGTCCTTGATGATAAAGATTTCTTCCTTGTTTTAATGCATCTGCATCTACATTTGCTTGCTTAACTACTGTTGCAGAATTATTAAAAGAAGCAGTAGCAGAATTGATATTCCAAAATAAAGGTAATACTAAAGCCAAACATAAACTTAAAAAGCTGAGACTGATATACAGCCAGCGACGTTTTAGAAAAAGATAAATCATTGTAGATGTTTTAATTAATAACTATTTACCAATGAACCTCACCCCCTTCCCCTCTCCACATATTAGGAGAAGGGTGCCGGAGGCGGGTTGAGGTAACAGCGCCTAAATGAAAATAGTTGATCTTCGATTCGAGTATTTTATTTTCTGAATTTATAGTTCCCTGATTTATTTTTCTACTAACACAAACTTTAAAATTCAGTGTTATTACGTATCGGCTCCACTACAGTTAGATATTTGTTTTGTTGTCGAAGAGATATTTTGAGCAGCAACAAGTTCAATTTCTCCCTTGAAATTACGGATAAAACCAGTAGCTTCTATAATTGCTGGTTTGTTTGATATTTCTGTAGTTTGAATATTATTGTTTCTTTTGCGATATATTGACAAATCACGAATATCTGACCAACTATAATTTATATCAACTTGTTGATTGGGATTTTTAGTAATTCCACCTCTTCCGGTTGCGACAAAAGTATTGTCGGAGTTATTAGAACATCCCGACGCAATTTGTTGTGATGAATCTGCTAATTCTAAATTTAATTCTACGAAACCAGAACTGGGATCGAGACTAATATTATTGATTGCTACCGTACCATTAACACCAAATTCAGAACTCGCGGTAATATCGCTTTCTTCGGTTACTTCGTCGCGGAATTCTAAGCCGAATATACCTTGAGTAATAATATCAATTTGACCGCCATTACCTTCTACAGCATTGGCAGAAATTGTATTGGTTGTGCCATCAGATGTTACCTGAGCCACTGCTGGTAAAATAATTGCTGAGGTTAGTAAACTACTCAACAATCCAGATAGAAATACAATTTCTTTCATTTTGTAAAAAAACTTTCTATATTCTGGATTTATGGTTCCCTAATTATTTATGTTGTTAACACAATCTTTGATAAACAGTATTATTACGTACTCAATCCGCTACAGTTAATTACTTTTTCCGTTGAAAAAGGTTTACTTTCAGAAGAAACAAATTCTATTTCTCCATTTTGATTACGTATAAAACCAGTAGCTTCTACAATTGCTGCTTTGTTTGATATTTGTGTAGTTTCAATATTATTACTTGGCTTACGAGATGTTGAAAAATTGCGAATATCATACCAAGTTTGATTTGATATTAAATGTTGGTTGGGACTGTAAGGTATTCCACCCTTTCCGGTAATTAAAAAATTACTGCCTTTATTATTTAAACATCCAGAAGCAATTTGTTGTGACGAATCTGATAATTCTACTGGTAATTCGACTAAACCAAAACCGGGGTCAATTCCAATATTGTTGATTGCGACCGTACCGTTAACACCAAATTTGGAACTAGCTGTAATGTCGCTTTCTTCTGTCAGTTCGTCGCGGAATTCCAAACCGAATATACCCTGAGTTGTAATATCAATATTTCCACCGTTACCTTCAATAGCATTAGCAATAATATCGCTATTTTCAAAACCGGCAATTACAGGAGAATTTACACTAATATTACCACCGTTCCCGGTACCTAACGATTCTGTATTTATGAAGCTATTATTCCGGAATATCAGAGATTCTTTTAAATTTAAGCTGATGTTACCACCCTTTCCAGAAGCGGTATTTGCAATTATTTTTCCTGCATTATTAACTAATATAGAGTTACTATTAATACTTAAATCTCCCCCATTTCCCGTTCCATTATTATTAACAGCAACTTCTCCTCCGTCGTCTATCCGTAACTTGGGGGTATTGATAATTAAACTACCAGAATTTCCACTAGGACGGTCGGGAATTCCAGCAACTTGACGAAAAACTTCAGGAGCAATGGGAGCACTTGCGGAAATACTGCTAAAGAGTCCTGGGCTACCACCCCTGACTTCTATAGATTCTGAAGCATTGACAGTGATTTGTCCGCCCTTACCACTGTTGAAAGTTGCAGAATTAACAAAAGCTCCATCTTCTGCGATCAGTTTAGATGTATTTACAGTTACCGAACCACCATCACCTTGCTGTAAAGCATTAGAACCAATTGAAGAAGGGGATAAAAGACTTGGTTCTACACCTATAAGTTTTATAGTTCCCGAGACATTTACATCTACATTTCCACTATCTCCTTGTCCAAAGTTGTTAGCGCTTATTGTGCCACCATTTGTAATATTTATATTTGATGCAGTGACGCTAATATTACCCGATTTCCCAGGGCTAAGAGTTGCTGCGGCAATTCCGCTAAGAGAACTTGGATTTAAGGGTGCAGAACGATTTATTTGAATATTTTCAGCCACATTAACAGTAATATTACCTCCAGAGGCACCACTGAAAGTTCGTGACTGGAAAATTCCTCCTTCATCAAGATCTAAATTCCTGGCAGAAATATCAATATCTGCACCTTTTTCTGAACCCAGAGTTTCGGTTGTGAAGCGAACTGGAGTTGTTCCTAGAATCATTCCCATATCTGGGGCTATTCTTACATCTCCAGATAAATTTAAATCACCTGCTGCTCTAACTTGAATGCGATTAGGTGCTTGACTTCCTAGAGTTTGAATCAAAACATTGGAAGCATCTTTGAAGCTAATATTTTGACCTTGTAATTGAATCCCACCACTGGTTAAACCACTTGCATCTAATAAAGACTGTTTGACAAGTTGAATATCCCCAAAACTTTCAATCTTCCCATAATCTAACTGGAATTCAGTTGATGTGTAACTCAGATCGACTATTCCTGCTTGTACCCCACCTAATTCAATCCTACCGTTTTCAGCAGTTAGAACAGCACCTGATAAATTAACACTTTTTCCAACTAACGCGATCGCCTTTCCCGAATTTACCTGCAATGTTGATTGGGTTAAGTTGCGAACTACAGGAGTAAATCCTCCTCCAATCAATCGATGTCCCGTCCCCACGTACCTCAATAACTCCTGAATTTTGACCCATTTGTAAGCCTAGAGGTACAGTTACTTTTAACAATGCTGTACTTTGGGGATTAACTGCGCTAAATTCAAATCCATCTGCAAACAACACGCTTTCTGCTGTACTTCCTAAAAAGGAGCCACCAATTTTTAAAGAAGCATTTTCCCCAAATACAATTCCCGCAGGATTAATTAAAAATAAATTCGCATTACCGTTAGCTTTAATTAACCCATCAATATTAGATATATTTCCACCAGTTACCCGGTTAATAATATTCACCACCGAGGTTGAGTTATCGAAAACAGCAGAACCTCCTGTAGGAATAGAAAATTCTTTGAAACTATGAAATAAATTGTTTCCTTTTTCAATACCGTTGATAATATTAAAATTATTATTGCTTTGATTAACAGTTGTATTATTAGTGTTATCTGATGTTACTTGAGAATAAGCTGGTAAAACAATTCCCGAAGTTAGTAAACTACTTATCAATCCAGATAGAAATGCAATCCCTTTCATATTGTAAAAATATTTTATTTTCTGGACTTATGATTCCCTAATTTTAAAGATTACTAACACAAACATTAAAATACAGTTCTATCACCGAGTAGATTTTTAAGGGTTTGAAGCCCCCGGATTTATCCGTGGATTATACTCTGTCGAAGCCCCTAAATTCATTTATGGGAAATTAATTACGAATTACGAATTACGAATTACGAATTATATTCACGTATTAGCTCCACTACAGTTAGCAACTTGTTTTGTTGCAAAAGGGATATTTTGAGCAGCAACAAGTTCAATTTCTCCGTCTGTATTACGAATAAAACCAGTAGCCTCTACAATTGCTGGTTTATTTGAAGTATTTGTAACTTGAGTAATATTACTTTTTTGTTTACGATATGCCGATAAATCGCGAATATCCGACCAAGTAAAGTTTTCATCAACTTGTTCATTGGGGTTTTGTGGTATTCCACCTCTTCCGGTTGAGACAAAAGTATTTCCGGTGTTACTAGAACATCCCGACGCTATTTGTTGTGATGAATCTGCTAAATCTACTGATAATTCTACTAAACCAGAACTGGGGTCAATACCAACATTATTGATTTTTACCGTACCGCTGACACCAAATCTGGAACTTGCAGTAATATCACTTACTTCGGTTAATTCTTCGCGAAATTCCAAACCGAAAATGCCTTTAGTTGTAATGTCAATATTACCGCCGTTTCCTTCAAAAGCATTAGCAACAATATCGCTGTTTTCAAAACCTACTAGAACGGGGGAGTTGATTGTGATATTTCCGCCATTACCTACACCTAGAGACTCAGTATTAATTAGGGACTGGTTCCTCATCAATAAGAGTTCTTGCAAATTGAACTCAATATTGCCACCTGCTCCAGATTGGGTAGACGCAAGGATGCTACTTCCGTTTCTCATATCCAAAGTTTTGGCATCTAAAACGATATCACCTCCCAAACCATCTCTAGCAATGGCAGTCAAGCTACCGATATTACCGAGAACAATATCATCAGCATTAATCTTTAAACTACCTGCATTCCCGCTAGTGCCATCATTTCGCACCGAAACTGTTCCTCCATTAAGAACGCGCAAAGCGGGAGCATTAATGCTAAGGTTGCCAGATTCGCCAGTTGGAAAAGCTGCTATTCCAAGAGCTTGACGAGCTCTTGGGTTAGAAAGGTCGCTCGCAGCTACTATTTCACTAGGACGAATCACAGAACCAGCGACGAATTGACCTTCAACCTCAACGGATTCGGACGCATTGATAATTAAGTCTCCAGCTGCACCACTAACTAAAGTAGAGGAGGTAACTTTCGCACCGTTGTTTACTTTCATTTGACCTGTATTAACAGTTAAATCTCCCGCATCTCCAGAGCTAAATGCGAAAACCCCCAAGTTTGAAGGGCTGAGGGTCGGTTTTATAACTCCTGATAGCTCGACAAGCTCTGTTGCTTCGATTGTCAAATCCCCACCTGCACTAGCCCCAAAACTGATAGTCGCAACAATACCTCCATCTGCAATACTAAGCCGATCCGTGGATATAAACATATTCCCAGATGCTCCAGCAGTAGCACCAAAGCTGACGGGAGCTAGGTTGCTAACTAAAATAGGATTACTAGGAGCAAAACCATTAACTTCGATTTGCTCGGTAGCACGAACGTTTATATCACCTCCAGAAGCAGAACCGAATGTCCAAGTTCCTACTCTCGATGCATTCCGAAGAGTTAACTGTTGAGTATTAATCCCAATGTCTGCGCCTTTTCCATCACCTAATGCTTCAGTACGAATCTCGTTAATTGCCAATCCCCCTAAGCTATTACCCTGCATCACGAATGATTCAGTTGCATCGACCTGAATTTCACCTGCCGCAGTCTTGCCTACATTTTGAATCAAAAGTGCAGAAGCATTATTGAATTCTACTTGTCCCCCTTGCAGCCGAATCGAACCACCACCATTACCGCTAGCATCAATAAGGGAGCGCTCGTTAAGTACAATATCGCCAAAGTTGCTAATGTTTTCGTACCCGAAACGCCAACCTGTAACAGTAGAATTTAGATTCACTAGGGAACTATTATTTTGTTCAATATTTTGTCCAACCGCTCCTAATTCAATCCTTCCACTTTCTGCGGTTAAAACACCACTATTCAAGAAAATATTACCCCCAATCAAACCGATGCTTCGACCTTGAGATACTTTTAACTCAAGGGTGCTGTTGCTGCGATCGAAAGGAATAGTATTTATGGCTGGATAAGTTTGGTTGTGTCCATTTCCCTCTACAGTAATATTCCCCGGATTTATTCCCATTTGCAAACCTACAGGAACGCTTACAGTTAATAAAGGTTCGTTTTGAGGATCAACAGCACTAAATTCAAATCCATCTTCAAATAAAATACTTGCTGCGGTACTACCAAAAAAAGAACCACCAATATCCAAACTTGCATTTTCACCAAAAACAAGTCCCGCAGGATTTATTAAAAATAAATTGGCATTACCGTTAGCTTTAATTAATCCATCAATGTTAGATATATTTCCACCCGTTACCCGATTAATAATATTGATGACATCGGTAGAATTATTGAAAACTGCCGAGCTACCTTTAGGAATAGAAAATTCTTTGAAACTATGAAATAGATTATTCCCTTTCTGAATACCATTGATAATATTAAAATTATTTCCGTTTGGATTGATGGTTGTATTAGTAGTTTTGTCGGAAGTTACTTGAGAAAAAGCCGGTAAAACAATTCCCGAAGTTAATAAACCACTTATCAATCCAGATAGAAATCTAATTCCTTTCATGTCTAGCAAATCTTTTTGTGTTCTGGATTTATGGTTCCCTAATTTTATAATTCTTTAACGATTCTTTTTGAAAAACAGTAATCTTACGTACTTGAACCGCTACAATCGATATCTGAATTTGTAAGAAAAGATTTATTTTCCATCGCAACGAGTTCAATTTCTCCTTTTGAATTACGGATAAAACCAGTTGCTTCTATAATTTTTGGTTTATTTGATCTTTCTGTAATTTCAATATTATTCTTTCTTTGACGATAAGCTGATAAATCGCGGATATCCGACCAAGCAAGGTTTTCGTCAACTTGTTCGCTGGGGTTATGCGGTATTCCACCTCGTCCGGTTGCGACAAAAGTATTACCCGTTTGAGCAGCACATCCAGCAGCAATTTGATTGCCCGAGTCTGTAAGATTTTCTGGTAATTCACTGATTCCAGAATTCTGGTCAATACCAGGAGTATTTAATTCAACTACACCGCTAAATTCTGCTCCTAGTTCAGAAGTTGCAGTTATATCACTTTCTATAGTTTGCTGTTCTCGAAACTGAGTACCAAAAATACCTTGTGCATTAATAGTGACCCTTACCACCAAAACTGTTTTGTGCGTTTGCAGCGATATCGCTATTTTCTAAAGCTACTAAAGTGTCAGTATTAATAGTTATATTTCCACCATTTCCTTTACCACCAGCAGAAGTACTAATAATACTTTCATCCCGCATTTGTAAATTTTGGGACTGCAATGAAATGTCCCCTCCTTCACCAAAGACTGTGGTAGCTGAAAGTTTACCTAAATTATCTAACTTTATCAGGTCTGCATCGATTTTGAGAATACCAGCATTCCCACTTCCGAAGTTATCTACACTCACAAGTGCTCTGTCAGCGACTAAAAGAAACGGTGTATTAATAGTGATATTTCCAGCATTTCCGTTAGGAACATCTGGTAAATTAAATGATTTCTGAAGATTAGGAAGAAGTCTGACAAATGAGTTAAGTCTGGCAGGTAATTCATTTACATTACCAACTACCTGTAACGATTTAGTAGCATTTATAGTCATGTTTCCAGCATTTCCAGCATTATGACTGCCATTAGCTACAGATGCACCTGCTTCCACAGTCATTGTCTCGGTATTAATATTCATATTGCCAGCATCACCTTTTCCTAAAGCAGATGTAGAAATATTGCTACTTGTAAATAAGCCCAAACCTACACCCTTCACTTCTAGTTTTTGGGTATCAATATTTATAGTTCCACCATCGCCATTACCAAGACTTGCCACGGAAACCGAACCGCTATCAAGTACCGAAAAGTGTTTAGTAGAAGCAATTACATCACCAGCTTTTCCATCTCCGAGAGTAATTGATGCAATGCTACTAAATACTAGTGGGTTAATTTCTGAAAATCCACTGACTTCAATCAATTGTTCAACGTCTAAGAAAATATCACCACCAGGTGCGGGTGTAAAGGTTTTACTACCGATACCACCCCCATTTTTAACAATTAAACGCGGTGTAACAACATTAAGATTCCCGCTCATTCCTCCCAAAGTTTCGTTCAAAATAGCACTGCGAATTCTGCCGTTAGGAGACATTCCATTGACTTCTAAAGATTCAGTTGCATTAATATTAATCTCTCCGGCTGGCTGCAATCCTTGATTTTGCACTAATAATACGGAGCCATTTTTTAGGCTGACAGAACTACCATTAACTTCAATTGAACCAGCACCCGCATCTATCAAAGATTTTTGCAATAGCTGAATATTTCCTAATTTAGAATCTTGAGGAATGTTTAACTTAAATTCTTGATTATTTTGATTTAAATTAACTTTTCCTTCTCTAACACTGCTTAATTCAACTCTTCCTGCGTTTACATTTAAAACAGCGCCATCAAGCACAATATCTCCACCAATTAAAGCTAATGTTTTTCCCGGTTTTACTTCTAATAAGCTTGAGCTACCGGGATTAATATAAGGTGCAAAATCAATATTTTGTGTTACCAAATTATGTCCGCTTCCGTTTACCTTAATTGCTCCTGTATTTGTCCCCATTTGCAAACCTACGGGAACGCTAACTGTTAACAACGGCGGATCTGTAGGATTAATCGCACTAAATTCAAACCCATCTCCAAATAAAATGCTTTGTGCAGTACTACCAAAAAAAGAACCACCAATATCTAAAGAAGCATTTTTACCAAAAACAAGTCCGGCAGGATTTATTAAAAATAAATTGGCATTACCGTTAGCTTTAATTAATCCATCAATGTTAGATATATTTCCACCCGTTACCCGATTAATAATATTGATGACATCGATAGAATTATTGAAAACTGCCGAGCTACCTTTAGGAATAGAAAATTCTTTGAAACTATGAAATAAATTATTCCCTTTTTGAATACCGTTGATAATATTAAAATTATTACCGTTTGGATTGACGGTTGTATTAGTAGTGTTATCGGAAGTTACTTGAGAAAAAGCCGGTAAAACAATTCCCGAAGTTAATAAACCACTTATCAATCCAGATAGAAATACAATCCCTTTCATATTGTTAAAATCTTTTTATCTTCTGGATTTATGGTTCCCTATCTACATAGGCATCTAACACAAACTTTAAATTCAAGTGATATTACGTATTAGCTCCGCTGCACGAAGGAATTTGTTTTGCTGTCAAAGGTTGTTGTTGAGCAGCAACGAGTTCAATTTCTCCCGAAGCATTTCGGATAAAACCAGTTGCTTCTACAATCGCTGGTTTGTTTGAAATACTTGTAACTTCAGAATTATTATTAGGCTTGCGACGAGATACCGATAAATCGCGAGTATCCGACCAAATATAATTAGTATTCAATACTTTACTGGGATTTTGTGGTACTCCACCTCTTCCTGTAACTACAAAATTACTACCAGTTTTATTTAAACATCCCGTACTAATTTGCTGTGATGAATCTGATAATTCGACAGTTAATTCGATTAAACCGGAACTAGGATCGATGCCAACATTGTTGATTTCTACTGTACCGTTGACACCATATTCGGAACTCGCAGTAATATCATTTTCAGGAGTAAGTTTGTCGCGAAATTCTAAACCGAATATACCTTGAGTTGTAATATTAATATTACCGCCATTTCCTTGTACTGCATTTGCAGCAATATCGCTATTTTCAAAACCTGCAACGATAGGAGAATTGATGTTGATGTTACCACCACTAGCAATTCCACTGGCATTGGTGGTGATGGTGCTATTGTTGCGTAATAAAGTCAAGTCGCGAGCTTCCACAGATATATTACCTTGATTACCTCCTGTAACTTGAGCTTGCAAGCTAGCATTATTATTAAGAAAGATACGATTACCATACAATTCTAAGTTTCCCCCACCACCTTTACCAACCGCATTCACTTCTACAAGACCCCCATCCGCAACTACAATAGAATCCGATTGAATAGTTACAGAACCTGCTGATGCATTGGAGAAAGAAGTTGCTGAAACATGGCTGGGATGGTTATCGGTAAAATAACCAAAAAACGGAGCAGGTTTATCTCCCACACCAGTAACCTCTATAAATTCGCTGGCATTCATTTTTACATCTCCAGAAGCTCCACTACCGAATGTTCCCGCAGCAATAAGTCCACCATCGGTAATACGGATGCGATTGCTATCTATAATCAAACTTCCTCCTTTTCCACTGCTACCGGGGAAAGTACCCGCAGCGATAAAACTCGGAGTTGGAGTAATCCCTACCCCAGTAATTTTAGTATTTTCGATTCCTGAAACTTCAATATCTCCCACATTGACAACTACATTACCTGCATCCCCCGAACCACTGGTAATTACTGATAGTCTTGAACCACTCAATAAAGAAAGGCGATCGCCACTCAAACGCAATTCACCCCCGGTTGCTGTACCTCGGACATCAGTAGTAACTCTGCTACCTTGGCTGAGAGTAGTTTCGGATGCAGTGATATTGATATTTCCACCCTGCCCTGCTTGTTGAGCATTAGCAATAATTCCTGCTGTGTTATGAAGGTTTAAATTATCGCTAACTTGCAGTTGAATATTACCCCCTTGATTGGTTTTAGTAGAAGCATTAATTTGTCCACCATTACTAATATTCACAGTTTCCGCATCTAAAAATATATCGCCTCCGCGACCATTCGCGATCGCATTTACGCTGCCTTGATTATCAATCAAAACATCATCAGCATTAATCTGCAAAGTACCAGCATTTCCGCTTGTTCCATCATTACGGACGCTAACGACTCCTCCATCTAAAACTCGCAATTGTGGTGTATTGATAATCAAATTTGCCGAGTCTCCGGTCGGTAGAGGAGGAAGTCCCAAAGATATACGCAGTGATTCATCTAAAAGTATGGCAGAAGAAACAATTGAACTGGGATTGATTGAACCGGGTACAGTTCCACTTACTTCAACAAATTCATTGGCATTAATAGTTATATTACCCGCCTTACTTGACCCAACGATAGAAGAATCAACACGTCCACCATCTTGGACTGTTAATTTATCGGTATTGATAAGTAAAGTACCTGCATCACCTTCAGCTAAACTTCCAGAACTAATTATACTGGCAAAAAAATCACTAGTGGTTCCAGTTACTTGAATAGATTTAGCGTCTATGGTTATATTGCCACTATTTCCTTGAGAACGAGTAACGGATGAGACTCTAGCTCCGTTCCAAAGAGTTAAATTACCTGTAGAAATTCTGATATTTCCTGCTTTTTTATCGCCAAAAGTAGCTGTGTCAATTTCACTCGTGTCGTCTGGATCTAATGGGTCGGGGGATTGCAGTTCAATCGATTCAGAAGCATTAATAATAATATTACTTCCAGGAGTAAGGGAATTTAAACTCCGAATCCCTTCTCCACCCGATAATATTAAGCGTTTAGTAGAAATAGAAATATCTCCTACTGTACTAAATCCGCTCTCGGCAGTAATTGCGCTATCATTAATTTCTATGGATTCAGCAGTATTAATATTAATACCATCTGATGGTTCCAATCCTCGATTTTGAATAATTATATTTGAGTCATTATGCAAAAATACATTTTTTGCTTGTAAATTAATCTCACCACCAGGAGAAAGAGCATTAATAATTGCTTGGTCTAACTTTATATCTCCGAATTCTGATACTTTTTTATAATCAAATTTCCAACCTGAAGATGTGGAATTTAAATCAATAAATCCTTTTGTAACACTTGCTAATTGAATGTCTCCAGAATTGGTAGAAATCCTACTACCAGTCATGGTGATATTTCCACCGATTAAACCCAAAGTTTTTCCAGTTTTGACTTGTAAATTGGAATTGCTAGTTGCCAGCAGGGAAAAATCGCTTAATCTATCCAAACTATAACCAGAACCATTAATTTGAATATTTCCCGGATTTTGTCCCATTTGCAAACCAATCGGAACGCTTACAGTTAATAAAGGTTTATTTTGAGGATTAACAGCACTAAATTCAAATTCATCTTTAAACAACAAACTTTCTGCGGTACTACCAAAAAACGAACCACCAATATCCAACCGAGCATTTTCATTAAATGTAATTCCCGCAGGATTAATTAAAAATAAATTGGCATTACCAGACGCTTTAATTAATCCATCAATATTAGATATATTTCCACCAGTTACCCGATTAATAATATTGACTACATCGGTAGAATTATTAAAAACAGCCGAACCACCCGTAGGAATAGAAAATTCTTGAAAACTATGAAATAAATTATTCCCTTTTTGAATACCGTTGAGAATATTAAAACTATTTCCTGTTGAGTTAACAGTTGTATTGGTAGTATTATCTGATGTTACCTGAGAATTAGCTGGTAAAATGATTCCCAAAGTTAATAAAGCGCCGATAAATCCAGGTAGAAATGCAATTCCTTTCATGTTGTAACAATATTTCTATGTTCTGGAGTTATGGTTCCCTATTCTTTGTAACTACTAACAGAACCTTTAAAATATCGTATGATTACGTATTTAAATCTCTGCATTTAGATACTTGTCTTATTCACAAAGGTATATTATAAGGAGCCACTAATTCAATTTATCCATTTTCATTACGAATAAAACCTGTAGCTTCAATAATCGCTAGTTTAAAGGATTTTTCTGGAGTTAGTAGGTTGGGTTAGACACGACAACCAATTTTTTTGGTGAAAACAATCTATCTCCATCGTCTCGTAACCCAACACAAAAATTGCGTACAAGTATTATTGTCTGAAGCAAGAATATTTAATAAATCGATAAGGTAAGCTGATGTGCAGCTAAATTATATAATGTGTTAGCGCAGCGTGTCCGAAGGACATAAAAATGAAAACATTGTAGTGCGTTAGCGCAGCGTGTCCGCCAGGACAAGCATCTTGCACGAAGGGTATTATACAAATTAAGTGCGTAACAGCTTAATGTTGGGTTACGACGCAAATATAATTTTTCGTGAAAACTATACTTTTTTGTGCCTCGAACCCAACCTACAAACTACCAATTACCCAATTCCCACTAACTCTTCCCACTACCAATCAAATACAGTAAAGCCATCCTCACCGCAACTCCGCTCGTCACCTGATTCTGTATCAAACTAAATTCTGGATCGTCCATCAAATCTGAACTAATTTCAACACCCCTATTTACTGGCCCCGGATGCAATACTTTGACATTATCGTTGCAGTTTCGCAACTTATCTCGCGTGATTCCAAATAATTGATGATATTCCCGCAAGGAAGGCAATAAATGCTCTGTCATGCGTTCCTTTTGCAATCTTAATGTCATGACAAAATCAGCATCCTGCAAAGCTGGTTCTAATTCCCAATGTACGAATAGTTTACCAGGTCTATCTTTACCGTAATCTGCAAATAATTTTGGTAAAAGCGTGGGTGGTGCTACTAAATGTAGCTCTGCGTCGGTAGCTGCGGTAAGACTCCAAATATTTGACCTGGCAACCCGAGAATGCAGAATATCTCCCACAATGGCAATTTTTTTACCCTGCAAAAGTTCTAACCGGGGTTTCTCTCGATCGAGCAAACTACAGATAGTAAACAAATCTAATAGCCCTTGAGAAGGATGTTCGTGCTGCCCGTCACCAGCATTTAGCACGCTGACTTTTACACCCAAACGGTCCATTTCTGTTGCGATCGCGTTTGGTACTCCTGCTTCTCGATGACGCACCACCATGATGTCGGTGCCCATCGCTAAATAAGTTTTGGCTGTATCTAAAATTGTTTCTCCCTTTGTCATCGAAGAACTTGCTGCGGAGAAGTTCAACGTATCTGCACTCAAGCGTTTTGCAGCGAGTTCAAAACTACTGCGAGTCCGAGTTGATGGTTCAAAAAACAAATTCGCCACCACTTGCCCCTGCAAAGTAGGTACTTTTTTCATCCGCCGCGTTAGCACTTCCTGAAAACTAGCAGCAGTCTGTAAAACTGCGTTGTATTCAGTAGCGGAGAAATCAGCTAGGGAAAGAACGTGATGACGAGTCCAGGTGGTAGTAGGCATAGATTTTTATCGACTCTGGCGTGCTTATTATTGCACGAGCGATGATGTCTCTACAGTTACTTAGTTTAAGTGTGCAGAGCAAATCATACCACCAAGTTGGATTTTTAACTATTAAGGATGAGAGTGGGAAGAGGGGGAAGAGGGGGGAGAGGGGGGAGAAAAAAAGGAATTTTTATAAGTAATCGTAGCTATCACGTTAGAAGTAATTAAGGTTCGTAGTGCAAGCCTCTCGCTTCTTTGTGATCGATTTGGTAAGTAGAATCTCTTCTATTCCTATTCCCTATTCCCCATTCCCTATTCCCTATTCGCTACTTACCTAAAGATTCTTTTTAACTGCGTCGGCAAATTCTTCATAAGGTTTAACACCGACAATATTTTCTACTAACTCGCCGTTTTTGAAAATTAAAACCGCAGGAATGCTGCGAACTTCGTATTTTTTAGCTAGCGGTTTATCTTTATCTACGTCTATTTTTACTACTTTAATATCTTCATGCTCTTGCGCTAATTGTTCAACCAAAGGTGCAACCACACGACAAGGACCGCACCAACTTGCACTAAAATCAACAACAAGTAGATTTTCCGATTTCAAAAGTGTCTCGAATTCGGTTTGTTGGACTTGAGTTACTGTACTCATAATTTTTGCTATATTTTACTAATTTTTACAAAATTACCCTATTAGACATCGAATCGATGTCAATAATAAAAGCGGTTTCCTAATTCTGAATTGATGTTATCGAATTCGGCATTCACCAATTTTAAGCGATAACGGTCAAGTTATGAACAGCGAACAGTTATCAATGACCAGTAAATACAGGATTGGTGATAAGCGCTGTTTAGTCTATCCTTAATTTCAATAATATTATTTATATATGGCGTTGCTGAATACAGATATGAATTTATTTTACTATCCAAGTTGCGCCCCCTAAATCCCCCAATATTGGGGGACTTTAAAATATATTTCTACCCCATAATTGGGGGTTGGGGGGCTATTCATATTTTGAATCAGCAACGCCTTATATATTTTATTAGGTTTAAATTTAATTCTAAGGGTAATTAAGGTTCGTAGTCAGGGCTTTAGCCCTTAATCAGATAGCTAAAGTCCGGAGCTACGAACCTATTAAAATAAATATGGCGAAGTACTAAATGATAACTGTTCACTGTTCACTGATAATTGTATGTCCCTTCGGGACACGCTTCGCTAATGCTGCTAACTCTTAAGAGAATACTTGCAAAGCGAAGGAAATTAAAGATAAAAATGTCATAAAGCCAACTGCGTCTAAAGTTGTGGTCATTAAAGGACCGCTAATTAATGCTGGGTCTAGGTTTAAGCGTTTTAAGCCCATTGGTAATACTGTTCCTAGAGTTACGGCTATCATGACGTTTACTGCCATCACGCTTCCAGCTACAAATGATACCCATCGTTCATCAGGTGGCGACCACATCATTGATAATGTTGTTAAGGCTAAACCCAATCCCACAGCAGTTCCTAAACCTGCGGTTAACTCTTTTCGCAGTAAAGCCATTGTATCTTTAGGAGTTACTTCTCCTAATCCCAATCCCCGTACTGTCACTGATAGAACCTGAAAAGCTACGTTGCCGCTACTGTTAGCCAGGATAGGCATAATTATTGCCAAAACCGGGACTACTTTAATCACTTCTTGGAAAGGTGCGATCGCGCTAGCAGCAGCAATATATAAACCGATGTTTCCCAACAGCCAGGGTAAACGTTTGCGAAGAGTTACTTTAGGGGAACACAAAGCACTTTCCTCACCACCAGTTACCCCTGCAAGTTTTTGAATCTCTTCGGTAGCTTCTTCGTCAATAATATCTACTACGTCATCAATGGTAACAATACCAACGAGTCTGTCTTCTTTATCAACTACAGGTAAAGCGATTAAATCGTAACGCTTGATGATTTTAGCTACTTCCCGCTGGGGAGTATCTGTAGTAGTTCTAATAACTTTGGCAGATGCAATATCTCTCAATAAAGCGTCAGGATAAGAAAACAGCAATTGTCGCAGCGATACAACGCTAACTAATTTGCGGTTGTTATCGGTGACGTAGGCATAATAAATAGTTTCTTTATCTTCGTCTTGACAGCGGATTTTATTGAGAACTTCTCTGACTGTCAATCCTTCTTGCAACCGCACGTATTCAGTAGTCATTACTCTTCCTGCGGTACCTTCTGGATAACCGAGAATCGTTGCAGTAACTTGTCTTTCTTGGGGACTCAAAGACTGTAATAACCGTTTGACAACCTTTGCGGGTAGTTCGTCGAATAATTCTGCACGTTCGTCAGGACTCATCGCTTCGAGGATTTGCGCTACCTGTACGTCATGCAGAGAATTTATTAATTGTTCTTGAACTTCCGGAGGTAAATATTCAAATACGTCGATTGCTCTATTTTTATTAAGTAAACGAAAGGCGATCGCACGCTGTTTTCTTGATAAATTGGTGATGTAGTCTCCTACATCTACGGCTGGTAAATGGTTCAAATCCCATTTGAGTTCATTTAAATCTGTAACGCCGAAATTAGCAATGTTAATTGAACAATTGCGAACATCTTGAATAAGCATATTTCCTCCTTTTATCTCCCCCGCGCTGAGAGATAAACTCTACAGCTAGAGGAGGATGGTACTACCGTCTTCCGGACTTCTGTCCATAAATTTTTAAAAAATCAACATCGATTACCTATGAAGGCATCGCTAAGTCATAATACTAACCCGGAACTGTGTAATCCGGTAGATGCTGAGCTTCAGTATTATTTTTGTGTGATATTACGCACTACCGAATGTCTCTATGCCCTGATTTTCATTCCAATAGAGTAGATTTTACTACTATCGGCATCTATGTCAAGGTAATATTTAAATCTCCCTGACAATTTGAAGTGTCAAATTATTAACATTGTAGCAAGTATTTTTTATTTTAAGCAGTCAAATAAAAATCAGTACTATCACATATATAAAGTCTCTGTTTTCCCAGTTAATAAGCCTGTGCAGATGGCATTCAATGTAGATCGGACGCAGTTAAATTATCTAAGAAAACTACTGTCAAATTTTCAAGAACCTATTCGCGAGCGGCACTATCTTTGCGGCGTTAAAATTTACAGTAACTTAACAATAGTCTTTTATCCGGTAGGTTCTCATATATTATTAAGACTTTATTGTCAATATTTACATCTTGGTTAAAGCGAGCATCTAATTAGAGTAAAAAAGACAAATAATTTATCGCAGCAAACAGCTTGATAATAATAGACTTTTTGCGGAGAATATTAGGAACTTTTAGCATTAAGATTGGTTATAAGGAATTTAAATGAAGCATAAAAAGTAAGTTTTAGATGTTTTATATTGTACGGATTTGATAATTTGGAAAAGAATAGCAGTCTTTACTGTTTGGCAAACTGTAAGGTTGAAAAAATCTTTTTGTATTTCATAGAAAGTTAGGAGAGCGATATTGCAACTCTTGTTAATTAAAGTTTGCCATATCGCCATAGCAGCGATTGCAGAAGTAGAGCGATAAACCTTCTATAATTCACTTTACGACTATTAGATAAAATCAAACCTGCTAAAAGTTATAGAAGTTGATTATGTTTAGAACTCTAGAGTTACTTAAGCGCCTAGAATATTACGATAGGCAAGTTAAGACGATTATTCTTTCCCGTCAAAACCCGATTACTGGCTTGCTCCCGGCTTCAACGGCGATAACCGCTCACGGAGACTATACCGATGCTTGGGTACGCGATAATGTTTACAGTATTTTAGCGGTTTGGGGATTAGCGTTAGCTTATCGCAAAGTTGATGAAGATAAGGGGACGCACTTACGAATTAGAACACAGTGTTATCAAGTTAATGCGAGGATTGTTATTCTCGATGATGCGACAGGCGGGTAAAGTCGAAAAATTCAAGCAGACTCAATCGCCTTTGGATGCCTTACACGCCAAGTACAATACTGCAACTGGGGATATTGTTGTTGGTGATGATGAATGGGGACATTTGCAGCTTGATGCGACATCTATATATTTGCTGATGTTGGCGCAAATGACAGCTTCGGGAGTGCAGTTAGTTTACACTTTGGATGAAGTAGACTTTGTGCAAAACCTGGTTTACTATATCGGACGAGCTTACCGCACCCCAGATTACGGAATTTGGGAACGGGGTAATAAAATTAATCATGGTAATGCAGAATTAAATTCTAGTTCGGTGGGTATGGCGAAAGCTGCCTTAGAAGCAATTAATGGACTAGATTTATTTGGGGTACATGGAAGTAAAGCATCGGTAATTCACGTATTGCCAGATGAAATCGCCCGCGCTCGCATTACCTTAGAGTATTTATTACCTAGAGAATCCGCTTCTAAAGAAATTGATGCAGCATTGTTGAGCGTAATTAGTTTTCCGGCGTTTGCTGTGGAAGATGAAAGTTTACGTCAGCGCACTTTAGATGAGATTGTGAATAAGTTAGAAGGTAATTATGGTTGCAAGCGATTTTTACGCGACGGGCATCAAACGGTTTTAGAAGATAGTCAGCGCTTGCATTACGAACCCAGCGAGTTGAAGCAATTTGAACATATCGAATGTGAATGGCCGTTATTTTTTACTTATTTATATTTAGATGCACTATTTCGCGGCGAGCAGGATAGAATCAAGCATTATCAGCAAAGTTTAGAATATACCTTAGTCGAACGCGATAATATGCGTTTGCTACCAGAAGTTTATTACGTACCAGAAGAGAATATTGAAGCCGAGAAGCAAGCACCCGGAACTCAAAAACGTTTACCCAACGAAAACGTTCCTTTAGTATGGGCGCAAAGTTTGTATTTTCTCGGACAAATGTTGAGCGAAAAATTGCTTTCGGTAGGAGATATTGACCCTTTAGGGAGATATTTATCTGTAGGAAGACAGCGACAACCGATAGTACAAATTGCTTTATTAGCCGAAGATGAAGACTTGCAGGCTAAATTAGCAGTTCGCGGAATTGAAACGCAAACCTTATCACAAATAAAACCAATTCAAGTAAGGCAAGCAGCAGATTTAATTGCAATTTACAAAGGAATTGGATGTAACGAAAAACTTGGTTTAACAGGAAGACCACCAAGAATGCCCAGAAGTTTAACTACTTCGAGAATTTTCCGTATTGGTAATGAAAATGTTGTATTTCTACCTTCCTTCTTAGATTCAGAGCAGTTTTACTTAACCTTAGATTATCACTTTCTTGTAGCTCAACTTAAAAGTGAATTAGCTTATACAGAAAAATACTGGAGCGATTTAGGTCGTCCGACATTAACTTTAATGCTAACTCGCACCATGTTAGAAACGGGCAGTGAAGCATTATTATCATTAATAAAAGAATTGAAAGAAGGTGTATGTAACGGCGTGCGGGTAAAATTGGGAAGATTAAATCAGTTAATGCTTACCGCCAATATTCAAACAGTTAACGTACAGCCAAACTTTGAGTTTCAGAAATCACCAGTTACAAAAATTGTTCCTCGCAGTTCCTATTTACTTTATAATCCAGAAAACAACTGGTTATTAGAACATACCCAAGAATTCCAAATGGAATGCGAAACCAACTTAGAATTCTTGCTTGATTCCTTGCGCTCCTCCGATAATCTTTACGAACAAATCGAATTATTGCAGACATTAACCCGGTTGCAGGGACTTGATTTTGATACCGGCTTTGGCGAACCTGGTAATATAACAGTATCGAATTTACTCGACGAAGTTTACTACAAAGCAGGTGAAATCGGACTTTGGGCGGTTGTGCGTCGTGCTGCCGGATTGCTACAAATGGCAGATATGCGCTTATCGGATATAGTCACCAGCCTTTTAGCACGCGGTAAGCAAATAGCAGTTGGTAGAGCTTACAACGAAGCATCCTTGATAACCGTACCGCTTTCCCACAAAGAAATAGTCGAGAAAATCAAAAACTTCTGCCGCGAAGACGTGAGAGACGGAGTTTTAACTCAAGAAATTCTCATTTATTTGCGTACATTAATCAATTCCGAGCCAGAAATATTTCAAGGATTACTTACCTTGAGAATCGGCAATATCATTTTATTTATTATCAGTAAAATCGCCAGAGAATTAGATATTACTCAAGATGAAGCCTACGAAAATTTAATGCAGCGATCGCCCTTTGAAGTAAAAACGCGATTGAAAGACTGTTTATTAGAATATTCCGGCATGAATCAGTTGCTGCGTCAGCAAGAATCATTACACGTCAAGCAGAAAGAAAACGAAATCGACTGGATATTAAAGCCAGTTAGTTTAGAAACAATAGATGTACCCACAGGAGGTTGGCGAAGATATCGGCAAGCAGAAGGAGCCATCAACCGCGTACCAGAAGACTTTTTCGAGGAAGTTTGGGAATTAATGCACCACTGCAAAGGCTTAATAATCGGCGATAAATTAGAACGTCGCAACCGCTTAGACAGCAAAACACTGATATCAGAAATGACAGCAGGAGAAAAGAACTTTGCCTTAAGAGTAGAGCATTTGTTAAACAAAATCGAAGCTCCAGAATACCGCCAAGCCAACGTCGAAGCATTAATGGAACTCGCGGCGATCGGCAAAAATAATCCAGAATTAGAAATCCGCGAATATATAGTTTTAGATGTATTAATTGGTCATGCCGTGCGATTAAATTGGTTAAATAATCAACCACAAAGAAAAGATAAATACGACGAAGACAAAGCCGCAGCATGGCGATATTTTTACAATACTTCTCCCCAAGAATGCGCCAAGAATATTGTTAAAGCCTTTAGATTCTTAATAGAATTTGGCGATGAATTCGCAGTTAGTGAAGTGGAAGTAGAAGTTTAATTGTTAATTGGTTGACTGGTTCCTAGTCTCCGGCTGGGAACCTCCTAAAAAAGGCTCTGCCTTCAAAGATATGTGAAAATACGGGCAGGGATGCCCGTACCACAAGAGTTTTCATACATTAGATTCAGATTGTAGGGTGTGTTAGACGCACGATTAATTATTAAATAAACGATAATTGAGAAAATCGTCTAACGCACCATCCGAGATTAGTTTTAATCATATCTGGCGATTCAAATCGCAGCTACACAAGCAAAGTCTATCTTCGTAGACTAAATTTTTGATTGTAGGGTGTGCTAGACGCACGATTAATTATCAAATAAACGATAATTGAGGAAATCGTCTAACGCACCATCCGAGATTAGTTAATAAATGCTTATTTAAAAAAATATAATTTATTGGACAGATAAGTTATGAATGGAGACGAATTTTTCGAGCGTTACGAAGCGGGAGAGCGAGATTTTAGTGGTCTTGACTTGAGTGGAATTGATTTGGAAGAAATGGTTTTGGAAAACCTCAACTTGAGTGGAGCCAACCTTAGCGACGCTAATGTATGCGAGGCGGTTTTAGATGATGTCGATTTGAGCAGAGCTGACCTTAGCGGAGCCAACTTCAGCCAAGCGGGTTTGCGAGATGTCAATTTGACTGGAGCTATTCTCACTGATACCTTTTTCGGAGAACCCTGCTTCACAAGAGTTGATTTGACTGGAGTTGACCTTAGTGAAGCTAATATCTTGTGGATTGAACATAAAAATAGAATCAAAAAAGTTACTTTGTGTAACACTTTGATGCCTGATGGGACTATCAGAAACGACCACTGTACTTAAATTATTATTTCTTAGTTCGTAGTTTGGGTTGAGGAACGAAACCCAACTAAATAATTCAACTCACAATAATATTAAACACCCAACGAAATAAATCGCTTCATCTATAAATGTATGTTGGGTGATTCATATGAAATCAAAAGGTTGATGTTAGGTTACGACGCAATATAAATTAATTGCTTAATTATTAAATCTTGCGGTGCGTCTAACCCAACCTACTGGCTAAACACCCAACAAAACAACTCGCTTCATTCAAAAATGAATATTGGGTAATTCATATCAAATCAAAAGGTTGATGTTGGGTTACGACGCAATATAAATTAATTACTTAATCATTAAATCTTGCGGTGCGTCTAACCCAACCTACCAGGTATTTATTTAATCGAATTTAAAATAACAAATAACTCTTGGTGCGTGACGCTATGACAAACATTGTAATTATCCATAACAAATTATAAAGCGTCACACACCCTACAAATATTTAGAATAAATTACCTCTTTTTTCCTCCCACAAAAGATTAAAATAATTATCTCCTTGTGAATGCATCTACTCCTTCCATGACAAAATCCGCTGACATCAGCAGCAAAAAGATAATTAGCCTCGCACCAGAAAACTGGGTAAAGTGGGTAACTCAAATCCCCGACATTACAGCAACAGAAATTCTTGACTCCGAATTTCAATGGATAAGCCGAGAATCTGACGTACTCATCCGCGCTCAAAGCAAACAGTTCGGTGAATTTCTAGCTTTAAACGAATTACAATTGCGTTATAAAGCAGAAATGCCCAAACGAATGCGGGCTTATATATCGTTAGCAGAAGAAAAATATAATCTTCCCGTCTATCCCGTACTAATTAACATTCTCAAAGTTAGTGAAACCGAAATCCCCACTCGATACGAATCAGAATTTGCCGGAATAATAGCCCGTCAAGATTATCGCGTAATTAATCTATGGGAAGTCGATGCTAATTTGGCATTTGAAGAAAACTTATCTTCTTTATTACCATTTGTACCAATTCTTAAAGATGGTGCAGAAGAATCGATCGTACAGCAAGCCTTACAAAAGCTTCGCGCTGATGAAAACTTAAATCAATTAGAAACCGTTTTAGCGTTTTTTGCTACCTTCGTATTAGATAGTGCATTAGTCAAACAAATCATGAGGTGGGATATGGCAATATTAACTGAATCTCCTTGGTATCAGCAGATTTTAGGAGAGGGAGAAAGAAGAGGAATAATATCTGGTATTGAACTGGATTTAGAAATTAAATTCGGTAATAAAGGATTGCAATTAATGCCACAAATCTCTCAAATTACCGATTTAGAACAATTAAAGGTGATTCAACGGGGTGTTAAAACTGTTAATTCTTTGGAAGAGTTGCGGGGATTAATTTCTTCTTAATACAAAATAACGGATTAAAAAAACCGCAGAGAGCGCAGAGAGCGCAGAGGAAGAAATTTAGAGAGAAAAGAAAGTAATATCTCTCCTCTGCGTACCTTTTTTCAAAACATCAAGCAAAAATCGGACGGGTATCGCGCAACAAACGCACTACTCCGACAAATACCGTGAAGAATTCCAAACGCCCTAAAAACATTCCTACAGTTTCTGCCCATAACAAACCAGGTGCAGCATCCGCAGCGGTTACTCCTACCGATAAACCGACTGTTCCCATTGCGCTGGCATATTCAAACAAACTTTCTTGTAGCGTATAACCATGAGCGGCGATAATTGCGCTACCAATACCGAAAATCATCAAATAAAGAAATACAAATATACTAATTTGTTTAACTTGGTCGTTTTGCAGAAATTGACGTTGATCGCCTTGCCAAACATGGGCTTCATTTACCGCACCTGCTGGCATTAACATCCGTCGTACTTCCCATGTTAAAGCGCGGTAAAGGATGTATACGCGCATCTGTTTTATACCGCCTGCTGTCGAACCGCTGCCTCCACCAATTAACATTAATAGTATTAAGATTAACCATCCTAATCCGTTCCAATCAGTATATCCCACAGTAGAAAAACCAGTTGTGGAAAGAGCGGTGATGGTTTCAAATATAGATACTCGAATTGCTTTACCTAAGTTGGGATAAAGTGGCAAAACTACACCAAACAGCAAAACAATGCTACACAAGACGTACAAGAAAAATTGCAGCCGTATTTCTCCGTTACGCATTATTGATTTAAATTTACCTGTGACTAACATATAGCTGGTAACAAAGTTGAATGCTCCGACAATCATCAAAACGTTTGTTACCACTTCAACAGCAGTATTATCCCAGTAACCGATAGATTCGGGACGAGTGGAAAACCCTCCCGTAGAGACAGCGGCAAAGGAATGATTTATCGCATCAAAGAAACTCATCCCCGCTAAATCTAAGGCTATGGTTCCTACGATTATATATCCCAGATAAATTCCTAAAACCAGCTTTGCAGATCGCTGCACGTTAGGAACTAATTGCTCGGTACGCCCTTCCGCACTCGCTAAACCAGAACCACTTGGCCCCCGCGATCGCACTCAGTGTAATAATCGCCAATCCCGCGCCACCAAACAGTTCTATGGTGCTGCGGTAAAGTAATATCAACCGCGAAGCTTTGGTTACGTCTACCACCGAAAGTCCCGTTGTTGTCCAACCGCTGGTAGATTCAAACATTGCTTGGGTAAAGTTCAAATTCTGTACCGTCATTAACGGTATCGTACCCACAACAATTGCTACCAACCACGATAAAACAACAATTACCGCACCTTCTTGTAATGTTAAACTGGTGGCTTTTTTGGGAGCTAGGAAACGCCATAAAACAAAGCCTAAAGCGCAAAGTATAATACCGGGAATCAGGAAACCCCAAATTAACGAAAGTTCTTCTGGATAAGCAATTAAAGCAATCAAAGGTGAAAGAATACCGAGTCCGGAAATCATACAAACCAAACCTGTATAGCCAAAGATCGCTCGGTAACGCTGGCGTAAAAAGCTTTTGTAGCGACTCATGTTAAACCTTCTCCCCCATAATTAGACGTTGAGCCTTAGCGCACTGGTTTGACTGACTGATTAAAATTAGGCGATCGCCACTCCGCAAACGGCTGTATTCCTTAGCTTGTAATACAGTTCCACCGCGAATAATGCAAGCAATAGCGGCTCCATTTAAATTCAATTCTTCGGGGGTTTTCTCAACAGCAGGGCTGTTATCTTGCAGCGTCATTTCTGTTAAAGTAACTTCCGTATCGGCTACGGGTAGTAAATTCTTAATATCTTGAATATCCGCTTGTTGTTCAATTAAAGAACCGAGAATTTCCGTTGCTGAAAAAGCTTGAGTTACACCCAACTTTTGGAAAACTTCGCGGTTGTCAGGGTCATTAACTAAAGCTATAGTACGAGGTACTCCATAACGGTCTTGAGCAACTTGACAAGCAACCAAATTATCTTGGTCTTGAGCCGTCAAAGCCAACAAAACATCAGCACTATAAGCACCAGCATCCTGAAGTATTGCTGGGTTGCTACCATCACCCTTAATAACCGTTGCTTTCAGCTTGCGAGATAACATTAAAGCTTGCGTTTCATTGGGAGTAATAATAGTTAATTGATAGCCCTTACTAGCAAACTGTCTGCCTAAAAAGTAAACTAATTTATCACTACCAATTAGAATGATTTTCATATATTATAAATAGGTCATTGGGCATTGGGGATTGGGCATTGGGCATTGGAAATAAGTTTTTATACTTTTATTACCCAATCCTAAATAAAGCAAACGTATCCTTTTTTTTATCTAATTTTTTTTAACAACTAACAACCATCCACTAACAACTATCTACTAACAACTAACCAATTGTTTTCACAAAAGCTTCCGCAGAAAGTTGCGTGGGACTAATCGTTTCAATTCCAAATTCGCGGTAAATTGCTTCGCGATTGGGGTCAAATACGCGAGCCAATACCGTGGGAAGTTCAAACAGCTTTTTAGCTATTTGCGCCACCATAATATTAATATTGTCAGAATCGGTAACGGCTAGCAAGCAATCTGCTTTATCGGCTTTTGCACTTCTTAATACTGCTAATTCGGTTGCATCACCAACAATCTGAAAACCGCTAAATTCACCTCCTAAATTATCAAAGTTAGATTCATCAAGGTCGATAACTACAACTGAGTTACCTTCACCACTCAATTTACTTGCCAAAATTGAACCCAAACGACCGCAACCGACGACTACAATGTATTGAGATTTTGCCATAGTTTTTTATTAATTCCCTACTTATTATGTGAATTTAGGGAATAGGGAATAGGGAATAGGGAACAGAGAACTGTTAGTTGTTAGTTGTTGGTTGTCTAAATATTACCAATTACCAATTACCAATTACCAATTACCAATTACCAATTATCAATTATCAATTACCCATGCCCCATCCCCCATGCCCAATTCCCAATCTTTACATCTGCAAACGAGATTTTGGCGAAGCTGTAGCTCGTTGCAAGTTTTTTTGTGCTGGCTTGTAAGCTGGATCTAAATCTGTAGCTACACGATAATTTTTTATTGCTTGTAATTTGTCACCAGTTACTTCTAATAGTTCTCCTAACATATTGAATGCTTCGGCGTTATTAGGATTTACTCCAATGGCTTGTTTAACTAAGGTTATCGCTTCTTCAAATTGACGTTTGCTGGCTTGACGTTTGGCAGTTGAAATCAATGAATCATAATCTTTTGGTAAATCTGAAACGTTTTCTCTACCTAATACCTTCGATACTAATTCGCGAATTTCTTTGGGAGTAAAAGGCTTTTGCATAAAGTCTACCGCTCCTAATTTCATGGCATCTACGGCATTTTCGACATTAGCGTGAGCCGAAAACATAATTATTTGTAAATCGGGTTTGAGTTCTTTTGCTCTTTCAAGTACTTCTATACCGTTCATTCCCGGCATTTGTAAATCTAATAACATTAAATCGGGGTTATATTCTGCAAGTTGAGAAAGTCCGTCTAATCCATCGATAGCAGTTTTGACGGTGTAACCTTGTGGCTCCAAACATTGTGCTACCGTCAATCGAATATTTTTCTCATCATCTACTACTAAAATGCGTGTTTCAGACATGAGTTAATTCTCCTTGTTTATCGGAATGCGTATTAATAGGAAGTGTAAAACTGAATTTGCTACCTTCACCCACTGTGGAATCCACCCAAATTGTGCCGCCGTGAGCTTTGACAATCTCTTTGCATATAGATAATCCTAAGCCGCTACCGCCAATATCGCGTTTTGTTTTGACTTGCACAAACTTGTCAAAAATTTTGCTTTGAAATGCGGGATCTATTCCGGGACCATCATCAGTTACAGAAAAATAAATTGAGTTCCCGTGTTGTGTAGCTGCAATTTCAATTTGCGATTCTGCATAGCGCAAAGCGTTAGCGACTAAGTTTGTTAACACCCAAGTAATTTTATTAGCATCTGCGTTTACATTCGGCAATTCTTCTATTAGCTTTTTATTTAATTGAATATTCTTTTCTTGAATTTGAACTTTAAATAGCGATATTACTTTATCAATAATAAAATTAGCTTCGATAGGCACTCTTTCCATATCAATTCGACCGGATTCTATCTTAGAAAGGTCAAGTAGATCGTTAACTAAACTCCGCAATCGCTCTACATCTTCAGAAGCAGTTTGTAATAATTCTTGTTCTCGCTCCGATAACTTTTCTTGTGCGGTTTCCAAAAGTAAATCAATACTCATTGACATTCCCGTCAAAGGAGTTCGCAATTCGTGGGAAGCAGTCATCACAAAATCGCTTTTTAACTGGTCGATTTGCTTAAACTTAGTTACATCTTGCAACAGCAAAACTACACCCAAACGTTTACCATCTTCAGTTTTTACCGGAGTGGTAACGTAGCGATAATAATACTCAACTCCGTTTTTTTCTAAAGTTAAAACCGATTCATCAGCATTTAATTGTGAAGACTCCCCAGATTCAGCAGTAGCTTGAATTTGATTGTACAAAGTCCGGTCTTCAATGACTTCTAAATAATGCCTTCCTTCTGCTAATTTAGCTTTAGCATTAAATAATCTTGCAGCAGTGGGATTAATATCAATAATATTGTAGCGGTCATCTACTACTACAATTGGGTCAGAAATGCTATCAATTATTGCTTCGTTACGCTGCTTTTGAGCAATAATAGTATTCACATTTAAAGCGTGAAAATTCTTGAGTTTTTGGCTCATAGAATTAATTTCTCCCGCTAAATGTCCCAATTCATCATTCGATTGTGGCGAAATATTTACATCATAATTACCTCTAGCAATTTCCTCAGTAGCCTGCGTAATTTTGTTTAACGGGCTTGTCAAATTCTTAGAGAGAATTAAACTAAAAATTAATCCCAACACAGCTGCTGAAGAACCCGCAAAAATCATTGATGTAATCGCATTGCGAGAAGTAATTTGTGCTTGTTCGGAAGCAACTTCCATCGTCTGCTGATTCAAATTCCGCAAATCGATAGAAGCTTTACGTACTGCTTCAAACTTCGGTAAAAGTGATTGATTATAAAAACTTCTTGCCGTTTCGGGCTGACTTTGTAAAGAACGGAATCGGGCAACACTGCTAAGATACTCTCGATAGCTCTTTTCCAACTTAGCTAAAATCTTAGCTTCGCCATCGATAGTAATATTATCCTTAGCTCGCGATAACCATTCAAAAAAGTCAACTTGATTATCTGCAAATAAATCAATCCCGTTTGTATTACCTTCCGACAGCGAAATTAGAGTAGCGCTATCTTGACGCTCCAAAGCATCCACCATACCCTCAGCAGCGCGAATACTACGGTAATTTTCCCGCAAAATCGCTTCGCTAGCTTGCCCCAAACGCCAAAGATTGGCAACACCCCAAGCACCAACAAGCAGAATTAAGGCAAGACTAACACCATAACCAGCGAGAATTTTGGTTCTCAGCTTCACCGCACTCTACCTTTTTTAATTGCAAATGAGATATAGGATACCAAATTCCGTTAGCGTTCCTGCCACTCCTCAGAGGGAATATAAGTCCATCTTTAGATAAGTAGCTAAATTAAATTAAATATTTAGATAGCGTATTAATCCAACAAATCATCAGATGTGAGATAGCTGTATTAACTGAATATCCTTGGTATCAGCAGATTTTATCAAATATGAAGTACGGAGTGAAATACGGCATGAAACATAATGAATAAGATTAGAAATTTGAATAGATTTATAAATAAAATTATCTTAAGCCACGCAGGTGGGTTTTGCTTTTGTAGCAGCGGTTTCAACCGCCAGATAAACTAATTCGCCGAATTAATAACTAACACTCAAAACCATCAGCAAACCCTCTTACCGCCTTAATCAAATCATCCGGAGTACCAATATCTAAATAACTACCATCAGCAAAAGCTTCCGCTTCCACTTGCAAACCCTTACTTATAGCAGCTTGAATTACATTTCCAATTGGTATTTCAGGCAATTGCGGTAAATTTACATCTTCTTTAACAGCAATCAAATACTCGTGCAGAAACTCAGTAAACTTCGGTTTCCAAACAGCAATTGCCCACATAAAACGCAAATCTGACTGAAGCGGCTTTTCAACTATCGAACGAACCTTACCTGTATCATCAAAATCCACCATACCTGCTTTTTGAGGTTTATCCGTCGGAAATAACCCCAAAACCACATCAGCATTACCAGCTTCCAAACGTTTTAATATTTTTAGATAAGCATCTTTCGGTTCAAATAAAATATCGGGAAAACCCAGCGCTATAACAGCATCTTTTACAAAAGGATAAGCACTATCCAAATTGACATACTCCCCGGCGTAAACGCACGGGGATTCTAGTTCATGGTTCACAGAAATCCGCTTGCTATATCAAGTTTCCCATCAATAGTATTGGCGGTTTTCTCCTCATGCTTTCCCCCTCGCGAGGCAGATCCCTTTTGCCCAAAGGTACTGTTGTTTTGCCACTCAAATCCTAATATCTTCATACCTTTTTTTAGGATGTTGATCGCCGCATTCGTATCACGGCATATTTCAACTCCACAGGATGAACATAAATGAGTTCTAGTGCTAAGTGATTTTTTTACTCTATGTCCACAATGGCTACAGTCCCCTGGCTTGTGTAGTTAGGCGATACCGCTACTACTGCTTTATCCCAAATTTTCCCATAGTAGTCTAACCATTGAGTGAACTGATACCAACTAGCATCAGAAATTGCAAAAGATAAATGATGATTTTTGACCATGTTCGCAATCTTCAAATCTTCATAGACAATCACATCGTTAGAGTGAACTACGTATCGGGCTTGCTTTATAGCCCAATCTTTACGCTGTCTTTGGATTTTAAGATGAACTTTACCTAATCGTTTTCGTGCCTTATGAAAATTAATTGACTGAGGTTTTTTACCTCTAACAAACTTTTTGCTTAATCGCTTTGATCGCTTTTTAAGTCTTCGTTCTGACTTTCTCAAGAATTGGGGATAAATTACAGCATTATCATTTTGATCTTTGGTGAAATATTTTAACCCCAAGTCCAACCCAACAACCTTACCAGTGAATTCCCCAACTTCCTTACGGTCAGCATCAAAGCAGAATTGAGCGTGATAACCGTCCGCTCTTCTAATTACTCGTACACGGTTTATCTTAATCCTAAATAGGTCAATGCGTGTTTCCTTATTGCAAAATAAAGAAAATGTCCCTGCATTAAATCCATCAGTGAAATTGATGCTCGTGCAGTCCGGAGATAGCTTCCATCCTGAAACCTTGTACTCCACAGAACGGCAATGTTTTTTAAATTTCGGATATCCTTTATTTTTTTCCTGTTTTTTACAGCGTTTATAAAAGTTAGAGATAGCAGACCAAGCTCTTTCGGCACTGGCTTGACGTGCAGCAGAGTTTAACTTCAAAGCAAAGTCAAATTCGCGTGCTAAGTATGAACACAGCTTATATAAGTCAGCTTTACCAACCCCTTGATTATCCATCCAATAACGAACTGCTTTATTCCTAATAAACTGGGCAGTGCGGATTGCAGAGTCAATTGCTTGGTATTGTTCCTTGGTTCCGTTTAGCAGCTTGGCTTCTCTTACTATCATTTCTATATTTTATCATGCAATATTGCGGATAAAATAATTTAATTATTAAAGCCGTGCTAAAACCACGGGGCTTTAAACCCAATTTTTTGGTAAAAGGTACCCCATAAGGTAAACCCATAATTAAATAACCCAAATTCATCGAAAGCATTGCCCCATCGCCAAAATATGCGGGGATATCCCACTTACCCGGACGCAAAATAAAATATGCTTTATCAATACCCGCTAACTGCATCTTTTCAAGCAAGTAGTGAGAAACAACTTTAGGGCGTAATTTTGCTTGATTGAGCTGATTATTTTTTTTAATATCATCAACATCACCCCGAAAACCCACAGGATATAATTCCTTACTCAAAGGTAAAGGAGAAATTCGCGTAGCCTTTCCACCAGCAGGAACTAATCCGATAAGCGGGAGTTTTTTCATAGTAGATGGGGAGATGGGGGAGAGGGGGGAGAGGGGGAAGATGGGGAGATGGGGAGACAAGGAGAAATATATTCTTAATTCGCTACTTGCTACTTGCTACTTACTACTCCTAACTCCTAACTGTTCGCGGAAAAAAATATCCTCCTTTCTCGGCGCGTTATTTTTGCAGAAAAAGGAGGTTAATAAGTTTTATTTCGCTACCAATACTATTTTACGGAAACAGCATCGACATCTATAGTATCTGAACTCTTTGGAACCCCATCGGTTGTACTATCTGCTGTTTGTGTATCTGTTTCGGTTACTCCCTTGCGTGATTTAAAACCTTCGATGAGTAACTGTGAAAATTCGCTAACTAATAGCGTTAATACAAAAACATCATCAACTTGCCCGACAATCGGGAAAATATCGGGAATTACATCAATAGGACTAACAAAATATACGAGAGTCCCTAAAAGTACCCACCAGCGGTACTTGGGATTACGAATCAAACCACGATACCATTCGTAAACTGATTGAATTGAGTATTTCATATTTTTAATCTCAACATACCTTTAATTTTGGCAAAATATGACCTAAACTTCCTGTGGGAATAACCGCCCTATAACGGTATGGAATATGCTACCTAATTTTTTAGGTGGGAAAAGCTTCCGAAGTACACGATAGTTCACAAAAATGTAGAACTTGTGCATTAATCTCTAAAATTAAAGTGGTGTGAATTTGGTTGAGGATGAACGGAGGAGACTTATAAAATGAATATTGAAGATATTGTAGACAAGATCGGTCCTGTAGTGTGGCCTTTACTTTTTTTCTCGGTTTTGTCTTTGAGCGTAATTTTTGAGCGAATATGGTTCTGGCTAAGAATTCTAACTCAGGAGAGGAAGATTGTTGACCGCGTATTAGACGCAGCTCGGGATGATTGGGGACTAGCTGCCGAAATTGCAGAAAGAGCAGATCGTCAACCTATTGGTAGGTTTCTCTATGCGCCTTTAAGTTTACCAAGAAGGGACCCCTGAAACTTTTAGATTGGCGCTCGAAGCAACGGCAGAAAACGAGTTAGCTTTAATGCGTCGCGGCGAAAAAGTTTTAGAGTTGGTAATTGCCGTTGCTCCTTTGTTGGGTTTGTTTGGTACCGTTTGGGGTTTGATTGGAGCTCTTGAATCAATTAATATTTCGGATTTGGGTACCTCCGCTACTGCTGGAGTCACCACCAATATTGGGACATCTTTGTACAGTACCGCAGCAGGATTAGTGGTTGCGATTTTCACTTTGATATTTTATCGATACTTTCAAGCTTTGCTAGTTAATCAAGTCAAAGTTTTCCGTGCATCTGGAAATGAGATGGAGTTGCTTTATCGCCAATTTCCTCCAACTGATACCAGTCTGACACCTCGTAAAGCGCTATCGGAAGTAATTGTAGGAGAAAAAGATATCAAGCAGGAAAATTCTAGAAGCCCGCGCAGGCGAGGTAAGAATAAATTTTCCGAACCTCCTCAAACAACAGAATCCGATTCACCTGAATCTGAAGATAAATAATCGCTGACATTTCGTAGTCAACAATACACGCTTCACACACACTGCGTAAACCTAATTTCCTGCAACGCCGTGTTTTTTTCTTTTTAGGTGAGGTTCGCGCTTAAGTAGGCTTACTCGCAATTAGTAGTCCCGTTTTTCAATCCGATTCATGTTGCCAATCACGTGGTGAGAATTAATAGATGAAAATAAACCTTAATAATTCAACTGAAGAAGTTCAAGTTCAAATTATCCCGTTAATCGATGTTGTTTTCTGCATTCTGGTATTTTTTATTTTGGCATCGTTACAATTTACTCGCCAACAGTCAATCAACATCGATTTACCCCAAGCTAACACTGCAACACCAGGCGTACAACCAGAAACGCAGCGAGAAATTCTACCCGTTACCATTGATGCAGTTGGTCAAATTTATGTAGAAAGAGATCCGGTACAGCCGCAGCAATTAGGAGATATCTTAAAGAACTATCTTGCAGAAAATCCTAAAGGTACTTTGGTACTATATGCTTCGCGATCGGCAACTTATAATGACGTGATTGAAATATTAGATTTGCTACGACAAGTGGGTGGTGACAGGGTTTCTTTAGCAATAATACCTGGCTCAGAGGAACAGCCAGCCAATCCTAATCCATTGCAGCCACTTCCTAATTTACCCATTAATCCGGGAGTGAATCCAGATGGGGCGTTACCTTTACCAAATTCGCCACTCACTCCTGCACCTAACCTTAACTTACCTCCCGGTAGCACTCAAATTCCACTTCCTAACATTCCCAATCAACCCCAAACCGGACAAGAAGTTACACCAAGAAGTCCAAGCGGTAATACGGGTACAACAGTTCCTCCAACATCGGCTCCTGTAACACCAGTTCCGGGTGCAACAGTTGCACCCGGTTCGACGAATCCTAGTCCTCAGTAAGGGAGATTGGGAGACAAGGGGACAGAGGAGGCAAGGGAAACAATTAATTTTATTTCTCCATTTTTATTTTCTTCCTTCGCTTCCTTCGCTCCCTCCGCTCTCTTCAACTCTCTACTTGCTACTCATTTACTTTATAGGAAATTTCCAAATGAATATCATCGCACTTTTAGTTGCTTGGTTGGTGACAGCCATAAGCTTTTTAATTATTAGCAAAATTCCATTGATCGGAGTTGAAGTTGATTCTCTGAATAAAAGCTTTGTTTCTGCGGCTGTTCTTGGTCTTATTACCGTATTTGTTAAACCAATCCTCAGACTGTTTTTTGCAATTCCAAATCTTCTTACATTAACTCTATTTCAAGGAGTGTTTACCTTTATTATCTCTGTTATTTGTTTTGGAATTGCAGCTTTCCTAGTACAAGGATTTCGCTTGCGTTATGGAATTTGGAGCGCAATAATGGGAGCGCTAACACTCTCAGTTGTTAGCAGCATAATTTACCATATTTTACCTTTGTAAGCTCAAAAGTTAGGAGCGATAAATCAAGATTTAACTCCTAACTTCTTCACGAGAGATTTTAGATGTTTTGGATTTTGGATTGTTCTCTTCTTTAAAAAATAAGCTTGTCAACTTCAGATTTTATATTTTAAATTAAAGATTTTTAGATTTGGATATTTTAGATTATCCCCTACTTGAGCTAGGGGTTTGTTCTTTTAATCTAAAATCCAAAATCTACAATCCAAAATTGGAAAGGTCATTCTTGAGAGGGAGGTGCAACTTTAGTATCGGATTGCTGAGCGCGTTGCTCGCGTCTTTTACGATCTGCTGCAACCATATCTGCCATTACTATCGCAGCTTGAGCCATTTTATCCAAGTTTGAGCGATATAAATCTAAATCTTTACTCAGTTTATCTTCAGATAAATTCAAGCTATTTGCAATAGTTTTTAAAGCTTCGTTGCGGAGTTTTTCGTCTTTAACCATTTCTGGATCTGACGATTCCAATAAAGTATATAAACCAATCGCAAATAAACGGCTGTATTTAAATGAAGGATTATTGGCAATGCTTTCTAATAATGCTTGCAGATCGGAATCATTTCCCAAACGTTTTTGGCTTAAATTAGCAACTAAATCTTTTGCCGGTATGTTTTTAGCTAATTCCTCCAACCGTTGAGCATCTTGTCTATATTGCTGTGGATCTTCTTCCACAGACTTGATTAAAGCATGATAAATCGATTCCTTGTCTTCGTCGGGTTTATAACCCTGCATAAATCGGTTAAAAGTAGTCACAACACCCAAGGCATAAATGGGGTTGTATTTGAAATCGGCGTTTACACTAAGTAGGTGCATTTCTACCATTAACTCTTCTACCACCCGACGATAAATCGTATTGATTGGACGGGTGTGAAGACTGTAGAATGTTCTTTTTGTATCAGAAACGGTACGGACGTTATTCACGAAGAAATTTTTATGAAATTTAAGGGCAATGTAAACTTATTCTCGCGCTTGTAGGTGACTTTGCCAAGTAATGGTTAAGAAACAATTACCACGGGAAAATGCATCCTACTCGCTGGTTAGAAGCAATTACAGTTTTACAAATGACTGTTTCATGCTGTAACAAAAAGGTCATAACCATATTCTAAATATGGCAATAGGAAATATAAACACCTTTCCTTATATAATCAATCCATATTTATAATAGTTTAATCTTTAATTTGTCATTATGACTTCTTCACCACATTTAAGCATCTTAGCCCAATACCTCGCAGGTGAGTTTGAAAATAAACAACAAGCAATGTCAGAACCTGCTTGGTACGTTAATTTGCTGATGTGGCAAAGACCTGTATCTTTATTTCAAGAGGATAGTATAGTTTTTTTTGCCGAACAAGCGAATATTCTTAACATAGAGCAGCCTTACCGTCAGCGCTTGCTACGAATTACACCTTGTACCGCTGATGGTGAATTCAAAGCTCAGTATTATATGTTTAAAGATCCGACTGCATGGCGCGGTGCAGGTCGTAATTATAAATTACTTAATGACATTACTACCGAAAAAATAGATATACTACCGGGATGCGTTCTAAGAGTTAATACAGAAACTTTGGCTCAAAATCAATACAAATTTATTGCAAAACCGATACCAGATAACCGCTGCACGTTTGATTATGCTGGTAATACTGTAGAAGTTTCTTTGGGATTTGAAGCAACCCAAAAAGAATTTTTGAGCTATGACAAAGGAATCGATCCAGAAACGCGAAAAGCAACTTGGGGAGCAATTTTAGGTCCTTATCGCTACACCAAGCTGCAACAGTACTAAAAAAATTAGGAGTTAGGAATTGGCAGTTAAAAGTACCGCAGAATACTATATAACAAAAAAAACCTTATTTATGGTTATATTCGGTAATTTTTATGCTTGGAAAATCAAATAAAGTTTAGCTAACTTGTGGTATAAACAGGTCTTCTTTAACTTAATTCCTAACTCCTAACAACTATTAGCTAGCAATACTGCGAGGTACACCTTCTAAAGCTTCCTCTTCAGTTTCAAATATTTCAAATACGGTATCCATCATTGTTACTTCAAATACTAGTTTTGCTTCTGGATGTACGTTACAAATACGGAAACTTCCCTTTACTTTGTCCGCATCGCGCATTCCAGCAACTAAAGAAGTAAGCCCGGAACTATCAATAAAATTTACCTGTCCTAAATTTACAACTACGTGGGGACTGAGTTTAGAAATACATTCTTGTAGCTTGAGACGAAACTGCCAAGCTGTAGTAATGTCTAAACGTCCTGTAGGCGATAAAACTATAACGGTATTTCCGTCCTGAGTTGTATAACTTTTCTGTTCTATATGAATCATAAAGGTTTCCCCTAGCACTCTTCAAACTAACTAATTAGATACAGCTATTTTTGCAAGATACTGGCAAACATATAGACAATAATCTACAGCTAATATGTTATTCCCTTATACATAGGCATAGGGGGCTTAATCAGTAACAAAAATAATTAATGCTGTAGCGAGAGTTTAACAAGCTACAGCCTCAATTGTCACCTTGCACAAATGGTATCTTTAGTAGTCTAACTCACATTATTTAGGTATGTCTCTGCTTCCAGTTAACCCAATCTTGAGGCTTGAGGAAGGTTTCGTACAGTTCGGCTTCTGGGGAACCTGGTTCTGGCTGATACCCATACTGCCAGCGTACTAATGGTGGTAAGGACATCAAAATTGACTCAGTACGTCCGTTTGTCTGCAAGCCAAAAATGGTACCCCGGTCGTAAACCAAATTAAATTCTACATACCTACCCCGACGATATAGCTGAAAATCTCGTTGGCGATCGCTATATTCCATCGGATGTCTTTTTTTGACGATTGGCAGATAAGCGGGTAAAAATGATTTACCGCATTCTTGGGCAAAGGCAAATATTTCTTCCCAGCTACGAGTAGGTAGTTCGCCAATTTCATTGCTGTACTCAGCCGCTGCTTTATCCGCATGGGGACCGCGATACAAAGCACCCGTTCCGTCTTGGTAATCGAAAAATAAACCGCCGACACCTCTGGTTTCATCACGATGTTTGAGGTAAAAATATTCATCGCACCAGCGCTTGAACACTGGGTAATATTCTTGATGGTGCTTATCGCAAGCCTGTTTATAAGTTTCGTGAAAATGCGTTGCATCTTCAGCAAAAGGATAGTAAGGAGTCATATCCGCTCCACCACCAAACCACCAAACTGGGCCAGCTTCAAAGTAGCGATAATTCAGATGAACGGTAGGACAATACGGATTGCGGGGGTGCAGCACCATTGAAGTTCCCGTCGCATAAAACTTATGTCCTTCTGCTTCCGGACGATTCGCAACAATCGAAGGCGGTAACTTGGAACCCCAAACTTCCGAAAAATTTACACCACCTTGTTCAAAAATTGCACCTTCACGTAAGACTCGCGAACGTCCACCACCACCTTCGGGACGTTCCCAACTATCTTCTTGAAATTGTCCCGCGCCATCAAGTTCAGCTAAAGATTGAGAAATTTCATCTTGTAACTGCTTCATAAAAGCACTAACTTTAGCCTTAGCATCAGATGGCGGTAAAGATTGGGAAGAAGGTGATTTGGGGGAGGTTGGCGATGTCAACATAAATTTCTGAACCTACTAAATAACGATTTCTATTTTTCCGCGAGCGGAACTATTTGGGTATTAAATCCCGCACTCAGGTTTCACCCGAATGCTCGGGATGGAATATAAATATCCCACGTAATTTTCCGGTAACGTGGATAAACTTATTCTCCCTCAAATAGGTATATGCTTTTAAATTGGTTAACTTTTTGCAACTTTTTTATCTGAGTACCCTAATATTGAGACTAAATTCTGTAACAATATCCTGTAAGCGGTTGCTGTGAAGGTGCATAAACTTAAGAAGGCATAGAATCAATAGGCAAGTGGCGATCGAGAATAAGCGTTTTGTACCTCAATACTCAGACCTTACTTGAATTGCTGTAACTGCTGCTATACAGAGCCTTTTATCTAAAATTGCGGCTCAACAAAGCCAATAATCTATATCGTAGCTTACATCAAAAAGCACACATTTCCTGTTGGAGAAAGAAGATATTAGTAGCTTGTTTAATGTATTAAAAGAAAAGCAGCATATCAAAATCTTGCTCGCATAGCACAAAAGTACAGCGTCTTGAATCTTGTCTTAAAGAATATTTATCTTGTTTCAAACACCAGCTAGATAGTAAAAGCAGTTTATCCATTTGTATAAAGAAGTGTCACTGGTAACAATTTAAATTGCTCCGAAAATTTATGAAATGGGAAAAGAGCGAAAGTTACTTAACAAACCCAAATTATCAGACTAAAGCAAAGTGTGTAGCCGGGAGGATTGAGAGAATGCAAGGTTGGTTATCGAAATTTATCAACCGCAAGCGTCGTCGAGTTTGCGTTTCTCTGGTGCGAAGTTATCGCGAAATTAGTTCAGCTTCTGTAGATGAAATATGGCATAAAGTTGTTGACTTGGCAGACGTTTCCTGGCATCCATTATTTAAAAGTACTAACGTACCTTACGGATTAGTACCCAAACCAGGATTGATTTACCAAGCTGTTACCCGTCTTTCACCGATTCCAATTCGTATTTTTGTCGAACGTGTTAATCCCAGAGAATTATTAAGCGTGCGAATTCTAGCAATTCCCGGCGTAGAAGAACGAATTAGTTACAAAATAGAATCCACAGTTTGCGGTAGTTGTTTGTCTTATTCCGTTACTTTACGCGGTTGGCTCTCTCCCTTAGTTTGGTCATTTTCTCGTCCTTATGCAGACAAAGTAGCGCGGGCTTTAATCGAAGCTGTTGAAGAAGCCGCAATTAAAGCAGTATCGGGAAAAAGGAAATCGACTTTGCAATCCGAATTATTTTAATTTGGTAATTGGTAGTTGGTAATTGGTAATTGGTAATTGGTAATTGGGGATTGGGCATGGGGCATTGGGCATTAAGTTAAGAGTTAGGAGTTAGGAGTTAGGAGTTATTAAGGTCAAAGGTCAAAGGTTAAAGCTTAAAATTCTCCTTGTCTCCCCATCTCCCCCTCTCCCATGCCCCATCCCCTATCCCCCATGCCCAATTAATTAGATAATATTTTTTTGTTACAAATTGTTTCAGCATTAAGCGTGCAAATACTATGCAAAATGTTCTTTCGGCAAGTTCAGTTTTAGAAATATTGCGTCCGGTGCAAGATCCAGAGCTTCGTAAAAGTCTGGTGGAACTGAATATGATTCGTAATGTCAAAATCGATGATGGCAAGGTTAGCTTCACTTTGGTTTTGACTACACCTGCTTGTCCTTTACGAGAATTTATTGTTGAAGATTGTCAAAAAGCTGTAAAAAAACTTCCAGGAGTTACCGATGTATCTGTAGAAGTTACGGCAGAAACACCGCAACAAAAAAGTTTGCCCGATCGCAATGGCATACCTGGGATCAAAAATATTGTTGCTGTTTCTAGCGGTAAAGGTGGTGTCGGTAAAAGTACGGTGGCTGTAAACATTGCAGTAGCTTTAGCCCAAACGGGAGCTAAAGTAGGTTTGCTCGATGCCGATATTTACGGCCCCAATGACCCCACAATGTTGGGACTCGAATCTGCTCAAATAAAAGTCAGTCAAGGTGAAAAAGGCGAAATCTTGGAACCTGCCTTTAATCATGGAGTCAAGTTAGTTTCAATGGGTTTTCTGATCGACCGAGATCAACCCGTAATTTGGCGCGGACCAATGCTGAATGGAGTTATTCGTCAGTTTTTATATCAGGTGGAATGGGGAGAACTGGACTACTTGATTGTAGATATGCCACCAGGAACTGGTGATGCTCAGTTAACATTGACACAAGCAGTACCGATCGCCGGTGTCGTGATAGTAACTACACCACAGAACGTAGCTTTACTAGATTCTCGTAAAGGCTTGCGGATGTTTCAGCAGTTGAAAGTACCAGTTTTGGGGATTATTGAAAATATGAGTTATTTTATACCCCCAGATATGCCAAATAAGCAGTATGATATTTTCGGTTCCGGTGGTGGCTCAAAAACGGCCGCCGAATTGGAAATACCTCTACTCGGCTGCGTACCGCTGGAAATATCTACAAGAGTTGGTGGAGACAACGGTGTACCAATAGTTGTAGCCGACGAGCATTCAGCTTCAGCAAAAGCTTTAAAAGAAATTGCTTTGGCGATCGCCGGAAAAGTATCAGTGGCTGCCCTGACATAAAAAAATCGATGTATTTCTGTCTGGGTAGCGTACTGAGTACTGAGAATAAAGATAAAAAGACGCAATTATCAAGTATTTATCAGCTCAGGTATTAATAAGACTAGATGTTACTAAAAAAGTCACGCTACTCACGAAATAGAAATCGCTGGCAGAATTTATTTAAGCCCTGGCACCAAGTAGACTTACTGCTATTCTTGCTGCCCATTGCCGTCAGCATATTCGGCGGCTTTATGATTTCCAGTACGGAATTAAGCCAGGGAGAAACTAAGTGGTTGTCGCACTTATCAATGGCGAGTGTAGGTTTCTTAATCGCTTTGTTGATAGCCCGCAGTCGTTATGAAGGTCTCCGACAGTGGCACTGGGTTACTTATGCTTTAACCAACGCCAGCCTGATAGCAGTAATGGCAATAGGTGTTAGTGCTAAAGGGGCACAGCGCTGGATTAGTATTGGTAGTTTCAACGTGCAGCCGTCGGAATTTGCCAAGTTAGGAGCAATTATTACCCTAGCCGCACTGTTACACAAGCGCACGGCTTCAACTCTTCCCAACTTTTTCCGGGCTTTGGCAGTAACGGCAGTTCCTTGGGCATTAGTATTTTTACAGCCAGATTTAGCAACATCATTGGTATTTAGTGCGGTTGTATTGGCAATGCTGTATTGGGCAAATGCCAATCCTGGCTGGTTAATACTATTAGTTTCTCCAGTAGTAGCGGCGATTTTGTTTAGCATACCTTGGCCTTGGACTGAGCAAATGGTGGTAGCTGAAGGGATATTTTTTACACCTTTAGGTTTGATTTGGTCATTCGCTATGGGCTTGTTAGGCTTGTTGACGCTTCCTGGCAAAAGGTTTGGTTTAGGAGGTATTGGTGCCTTAGCTTTGAATCTGCTGGGTGGAGAGTTAGGAATCTTTGCTTGGAATCACCTACTTAAAGAATATCAAAAAGGTAGAATCACCTCATTTCTTAACCCAGAACTAGATCCCTTGGGAACTGGCTATCACTTGATTCAATCTCGTATTGCCATTGGTGCTGGTAAATGGTTTGGTTGGGGTCCGTTTAATGGCCCTATGACTCAATTAAACTTCGTTCCCGAACAGCATACCGACTTTATTTTCTCGGCAGTTGGCGAAGAATTTGGTTTTATCGGCTGTTTGGTATTATTGCTGGTATTTTGCTTAATTTGTCTAAGGTTGCTCCACGTTGCTTTGACGGCTAAAGATAATTTCGGCTCATTAATAGCAATTGGCGTTTTGGCAATAATTGTGTTCCAGATGGCTGTTAATATTGGAATGACAATAGGTTTAGCACCCGTAGCGGGAATACCTCTACCATTTATGAGTTATGGTAATTCGGCAATGTTAGCTAATTTTATCGGCATTGGATTAGTTGAATCAGTAGCGAACTTTCGCAACTTAAATAAGTATTAATAACTAGTAATCAATTATCAATGAGCAATTATCAATGACCGGGTAAAAAACGGATTATTATGGGTTCAATTTCGCTGTCGGAGAATAATATGCAATGCTTGTGGCTATTACATTCCTTATTATCCGCAGTCTGGGGACTGATAATTAATAATTGATAATTAATAATTGATCGTTGATAATTGATAACTGATAATTGAAAAGAGCAATAACCATGATTTTGCCTGGAGCAACCGTTCGCGTTAAAAACCCCGCAGATACTTATTACCGTTTTGAGGGACTCGTACAGCGAGTCAGCGATGGTAAAGTAGCTGTACTGTTTGAAGGTGGTAATTGGGATAAATTAATTACCTTTAGATTTAGTGAGTTAGAGCCTGTAGACCCCACAGCAGGACGCAAAAAGTAAAGTAAGAATTAGTTACGAGTTAGAGTTGAGAGTTTTGTATTATTTGTTATTATTTTTTAACCGATCGTTTTTAACTCATAACTCATAACTCATAACTCATAACTCATAACTTAATTTATTTATGCGCCTTCCTTTACCGCAGTTTAGTAACAGCAATCGTCATCCCAATCATTTTGCTGAAGTGATTGAAACAGCTAGTTGCGATTTTTTGGCTCAATGTTTAGATCCCGAAGATTTGAGCTTCCCAGCAATGCCTCCTTTCGGTAGCTGGGTGTGTTCGGTAGATGAAGAATCAGCAAATAAAGTGTTTGCGGTTGTATTTCATGCAACTACGATGCCTATAGATTCCGTACATAGACCTGTAGCTTTAGGTTTATCCCTGCAAGATTTGCGAGAGGAGCAACCCCAAATATTCGCCATGCTCAAAACTGAATTCCGTGCCGCGATTGTCGGATTTGAGCAGGTGCAAGGTAATCAAATATATCAGTATCTACCACCTCGACCTCCCCAGATTCATCAAGCGGTTCATCGATGCGAATCAGAAGAAGTGCTAAAATTTACCGAAAAATTTGATTTTTTACAAACCTTACTTTCGGTTAATGGTGCCCCAGTTGAAGCTTTGAGTGCAGCAGCAATTCGGGATGTATACAAGTTACGCAAAGCTGACAGACAATGGTTAGTAGAAGCTGGACGCTACTTAAGCGTGTTGCTGAAAGATGACTACGACCGTCTGCGATTCATTTTGAATCAAATACATCCGTAGGTAGTTCATTTATAGACAGTTTTTAAGGTATTCTAAGTATAATTTTTGATTTTTTTTAACGGTAACAAGTTTTCTTCGTATTTAAAAAAGGTATTTAAAGTTCTGTACATCATAACTGCGATTGCAGCAGCAAGTAGCACGTTTTTGTTTTGTCCGCAATAAATAAAATATGGTACTTTTAGAGCGAATTGCAGTCTTACCATACAGTCAACTTATTGAAAACGAACCAATTATTCCCTTCGCTATTTTATTGGTAGTTATTTTAGTCGTACCTATTATATTTGAACGACTGCGACTACCCGGATTAATTGGTTTAATTTTATCGGGAATATTAATTGGCCAGTCTGGCTGGAATTTAGTCAAGATAGATAATCCGATTTGGGAATTACTCTCAACTATCGGTTTAGCTTATGTATTGTTTGTAGCAGGTTTAGAAGTTGACTTAGAACAGTTGAGTCGTCAGCGAAATCGTGCTTTAGGTTTTGGCAGTTTTGCCTTCTGCATACCTTTATTATTGGGAACTTTACTTGGAAGAGTTTTTGAATTTGATTGGTTAGGCTCAATATTAATTGGCTCTTTGCTCTCTTCTTATACTCTTTTGGCTTATCCGATTATTAATCGTCTGGGATTAACCAATCATGAAGCAGTGGGTGTAACGATTGGAGCAAGCATTTTTACCGATATTGCTACATTGTTGACGTTGGCTGTATGCGTTGCAATACATTTACAAGAGTTTAATATTTGGCAAACTATTGCATTACTAGGTTGGTTGGCCGTCTATTGTGTTGTAGTTTTGGTAGGTTTTGACTGGGTTGGCAAAGAATTTCTACGAAGAACCGGAGAAGACGAAGGCAACCAGTTTTTATTTGTATTTACAGCAGTATTTTTAGCTGCTCTTATGGCTCAATTAATTGGTATTAAAACAATTGTTGCAGCCTTTTTTGCTGGATTAGCAGTTAATGAAGTTATCGGAGATGGGCCAGTCAAACAAAAGATTGTGTTTGTGGGTAGCGTGCTATTCATTCCGATTTTCTTTGTCGATCTTGGTTTAAAGTTGAATTTACCAGCCTTTTTGAAAGACATGGGTTTGGTTTGGTTGACGCTATCTCTCGTTTGTGGTTTAGTTGCGAGTAAGTTTATTGCGGCATTATTAGCTAAGTTAATTTATCGCTACAATTGGCGTGAAGTATTAACAATGTGGTCTATAAGCCTACCTCAAGTAGCTGTAACTTCTTGTGTAACTTTTGTCGGGTATCAAGCACAATTATTAAATTCAGAAATTTTTAATAGCGTCATAGTTTTGGTTCTAGTAACTTCATTAATTGGGCCAATAATTACCAGCCGGGCTGCTGTCGGCTTACACTCTTCATTACTAAAGCAGCAGGACACAACAACATATGTACCTGTTTCCGATCGAATAGATACCCCTTTTAACATCATAGTACCCGTTTATAATCCTTCGACGCAGCAGCATTTAATGGAAATGGCTGCATTATTAGCTCCGAGGGCTCGCGGCAAAATTATGCCTTTAGCAATAGCGACTGCAACAGCGAGCATGGATGCGCCCCAATTAGAAAACTCGCTGCGAAGAAGTGAAAGATTGTTGAACAAAGCTACAGCATTAAGCCGCTTTTTAGATGTAGAAGCAGAACCATTATTACGAATAGATGATGCTTTTGCTCAAGGAATCAGTAGAACCGCGAGAGAAAAAAAGGCAAACTTGATCGTTATGGGCTGGGGAAAGCGTACCGGATTGAAAGCGCGTTTATTCGGTAACGTAATTGATGGCGTGTTATGGGCGAGTCATTGCCCAGTAGCAGTTACCCGTCTTGTTGAATCACCTGCCAAAATTCAGCGTATTCTAGTACCAGTCGAAAATTTGACAGCACCGATATTACAGCCATTGCAGTTTGCAACTTTGTTAGGGGAATCAAATCAAGCCCAAGTTACCGTACTTAACGTGTGCGATCGCCGCACGAGTTCGAGCAAAATATCTCATAGGCGATCGCAACTTTCCCTATTAGTATCCAAATTAGGTTTATCCAATCCACCAGAAGTTCAAATCATCGCTCACGAAAATGTTGCTCAAGCAATATTGCAAGCAGCCAGACTATACGATTTAGTCGTTTTACCTTTTATTCGCAATCGTACTATTCCTGGGGGATTAGCAATTAGTGACGTGACAACTCAGTTAGCTTCTCAATTAACTTGTTCTATTGTGATGCTTGGAGAACCATCGCAGCGTACCAATAATGCCACAGTCAAAGCTGGTTATCCTAGCAGTCAACCAGTTACCAGCTATCAGTGACCAGTGAACAGTTAATAAGGTTCAAGGTTAAAGGTTAAAAGTCAAAGGTCAAAGGTTGAAATTCTCTTTGTTCCACACTCTTCATTTTCCAATGCCCAATGCCCAATTCCCAATGCCCAATTCCCAATTTTTTGTAAATGTAATCCCCTACAGTAACTTTAACTTATTAAATTTTTGATAAACTTTTGGACGATACTTCACAGTCACTACATAATCTTTGTTATTTTTCTTATGGAATTGTCAAGGGGATAAATTTAAATTAAAGGTAAAGATTGCATCAACCAGGAAAATAGGCGAGTTCAATTTTTTTTTGAATAACCCGTACTTTTACTCTATTTTTCACGTCCAGCTGGGTATCCTAAAAACAAGCACAATCGAATAACGTAATTTTTGTAATTAACTGGTCAACTATGAGAATATTGGTGACGGGCGGAGCTGGATTTATTGGTTCCCATCTGATCGACAGATTAATGAGTGATGGGCATGAAGTAATTTGTTTAGATAATTTCTATACGGGACATAAGCGGAATATCCTTAAATGGTTGAGCAATCCATACTTTGAACTGATTCGCCACGATATCACCGAACCAATTAGGTTGGAAGTAGCACAGATTTATCATTTAGCTTGTCCTGCATCGCCAGTACATTATCAGTACAATCCCGTAAAAACAGTTAAAACCAATGTAATGGGTACGCTGAATATGTTGGGGTTGGCTAAACGTGTTAAAGCAAGAATTTTACTGGCTTCTACCAGTGAAGTTTATGGCGATCCAGAGGTTCATCCCCAACAGGAAGACTATAGAGGTAACGTGAATCCCATCGGACTTCGTTCCTGCTATGACGAAGGTAAGCGGATTGCCGAAACCTTGATGTTCGATTATCACAGACAAAATGATGTTGATATTCGCGTTGCTCGTATTTTTAATACCTATGGTCCTCGGATGTTTGAACATGACGGACGGGTAGTTAGCAATTTTATAGTTCAAGCTTTACAAGGTGTACCTTTAACTGTTTACGGAGATGGTTCACAGACCCGTAGTTTTTGCTACGTTGACAACTTGGTAGATGGACTGATGCGTTTGATGAATGGAGAGCATATTGGTCCGATTAACTTGGGTAATCCAGATGAATACACCATTCTTCAATTAGCGCAAACCGTGCAAAACATGGTTAACCCAGATGTGAAAATCAATTTTGAGCCACTACCTTCCGATGACCCCCCGTCGCCGCCGTCCCGATATCACCAAAGCGAAGACTCTGTTGAATTGGGAACCTAGCATTACTCTTCAAGAAGGGTTAAAACAGACTATAGAAGATTTCCGGGAGCGGGTACAAACTACTAGTAAAGCAGTTGTAAATAGCAGCACTAAGTAAAAAGATACTATTTGCTCAAAATTTTTGACTATAGAAGACTTATAAGCTTCTAGGATATCGACTACTAATAATTTGTTGGACAACTCAAATAAGTGAGGAATTAGATAAAATGCGAGTTTGCGTAATTGGTACTGGTTATGTTGGTTTGGTAACTGGCGCTTGCTTGGCTCACGTCGGGCATGATGTAATTTGTATAGATAATAACGAAGAGAAAGTTAAGTTAATGAAGTCCGGGCAATCGCCAATTTTTGAGCCTGGACTTTCGGAAATCATGCAGAATGCCATTAAAGAAGGAAAGATTAAGTTTTCCAGCGATTTGGCTGCGGGAGTTTCTCATGGAGAAATCTTATTTATTGCTGTGGGAACTCCACCTTTGCCTACAGGTGAAAGTGATACCCGTTATGTAGAAGCGGTTGCAAAAGGTATCGGAAGTCATTTGAATGGCGGCTATAAAGTTATCGTTAATAAATCTACAGTACCCATTGGTTCCGGTGATTGGGTGCGGATGATTGTTCTCGATGGAATTGCCGAGCGTCAAAAAGAATTAGTTCCCGCAGGTGGGGCACCTGATGCTGACAAGTTGCCTACTGGTGATTTTGATGTAGTTAGTAACCCTGAGTTTTTGCGTGAAGGTTCGGCAATTTACGATACTTTCAATCCCGACCGGATTGTTTTGGGAGGCAACTCTCAGAAGGCTCTTTCGATGATGAAAGAACTTTATACTCCGATTGTTGAGCGTCAGTATGCTGAAGATAAATCCTTAGCACCAGTACCCGTACTAACAACAGATTTGTCTTCTGCTGAAATGGTTAAATATGCCGCTAACGCTTTCTTAGCAACCAAAATTAGCTTTATTAACGAAGTTGCTAACATTTGCGATCGCGTTGGTGCTGATGTAACTCAAGTTGCTAAAGGTATCGGTTTAGATTCCCGTATCGGCAACAAGTTCTTAAATGCCGGTATTGGTTGGGGTGGAAGTTGTTTCCCCAAAGATGTATCAGCACTAGTTCACACCGCTGATGACTACGGCTACGAAGCACAGCTACTCAAAGCGACAATTAGCGTTAACGAACGTCAGCGTTTGATTGCAATGGAAAAACTCCAGCAAGCCTTGAAAATTCTCAAAGGTAAAACTGTAGGTTTGCTAGGTTTAACCTTCAAGCCAGATACCGATGATATGCGCGATGCTCCAGCATTGAACTTAATCGAGCAATTGAATCGATTGGGAGCGAAAGTGAAAGCATACGACCCAATTATTTCACAATCTGGTATGCGTCACGGTCTTTCTGGAGTACAGGTAGAAACCGATGCAGAAAGATTAGCTGATGGCTGCGATGCTTTGGTAGTTGTTACCGAATGGGAACAGTTCAACAATCTCGATTACGCTAAGATGGCTAAATTAATGAACCATCCCGTTATCATTGATGGCCGTAACTTCCTCGATCCCGAAACAACCATTAGGGCTGGATTCCAATACATTGGTGTTGGGCGCTAAATTCTAATTTTTGATTAATGCGAGGATTGTAGAATTCAAATTTCAGATTAATTCTAAAATTCGATTTGTGCATTAGATTATAGAGACGTAGCACTGCTACGTCTCTACATTTTTTATTTGTAAACATTGAAGTTAATGTAGTGGAATACAATGTCCGCAAGATAGACGACACTACGTAAAAAATAATAAAAACTCTTTCCCGATTCCCAACTCCTAACTCCTAACTCCTAATTCCTAACTCTTTAATTTCGCAACCGCGTGCCAAATCAATCCTGCGACAATCAGTGCTAAACCCACCTGCCAGATAAATGGTTCAACCCAAAAAGCTAGAAAGATACAAGCTGATAAGCCAAGAATTGACAACCATTTAGGATAAAGTCTTTCTTGACGCGGTAGAGAAAATGCAGCTAAATTAGTCACTGCGTAATAGATCAAAACAGTAAAAGCACTGAAAGACCAAGTAGTTTTGACATTACCAATTAAAACTAAAACAGAAATTATCGTACTTACCGCAATTACAGCAGGTGTTGGAGTTGTACCCGTAGTATTCAACCTTGCGAAAATCCTTGGCATATCTCGTCTTCTTCCCATCGCTAACAAGACGCGAGATAAACCTAAAATTAAGTTGAGCAATACTCCCAACATTGCAAAAATTGCGCCAATAGCTAAAATTTGCGCTCCCCCCGGAATGCCGAAGCTACGCACAGCCACTTCTAAAGGTGCAGCTTGTTCCGTCAAAGCCGATTTACCCAGACTTTCTGCCCCTACCCCCGCAACAGCAATCGTGGCTACTCCTACATAAATCAGCATAGTCACTATCATCGTCACGATAATGGCTTTAGGAATAGTTTTTCGCGGTTCCTTTGCTTCTTCTCCCAGAGTCGCAATCCTACCGTAGCCCGTATAAGCAACAAACATTAAAGCGCTCGCATGAAGCACCGTAGAAAACGAACCATTAAAAGGCGTGAGATTTTCCCTTCCTGCCGTTATCGCTGTCGGAATCCCCCCAAGTACAAAGAAAAGCAAACTAAAAACCGAAATAGATACAATTGCGATATTTACTCGATTAGAACGGCGAATACCATTTAAAACAACAGCCGTAATTACAAATACCGCAGCCAAAGCCAAAGGTACCAGCAAACCTTTTTCCGATAAACCCGTTGCATTCAAGAAATAGCCAGCAAAACCCAAAGCCGCAGTAGCCGCAGAAGCAGACTTTGCCAACAAAAACATCCATCCAGCCGTGAATCCCAACCAAGAATTCAGATATTTATAGCCGTATTCATAAGAGCCACCACTTACAGGGTGATTAGCAGCAAGCTGAGCGCTATTAAGTCCATTACAAATAGCAACCAAAGCCCCAATAATTACAGCTAAAATTACTGCACTACCAGCAATTCCAGCAGCAATACCAATACTGACAAAAACTCCAGTACCGATAATCGAACCAAGCCCCATCACAGTTGCCCCTACAACTCCTAACTCGCGTCGCAGTTGCGGCGATGATTTGAGTGACACAACACCTTTCCCCAAAAATACTCGGCTCTGTTGATTGTACAATTTAGGGCTTAGTTTATATAGGCTTTTGATTACTAATTGGTAATTGGTAATTGGTAATTGGGCATAGGGCATGGGGCATGGGGCATTGGTAATTGGTAATTGGTAATTGATAATTGGTAATTGGGAATAATAAATATTATCTACCCCTCTACCCCCTCTCCCCCATCTCCCCAACATAATTACCCCCCTGCAATCTTCCAGAAGACTGGTTGACTACAAGGGGGTATTAACTCTGGTGACATTATATAAAAACTTTCCTAAAAGCTAATTTGAGGAACAATTATCAGATTTGAGTTGATAACTGTTCGCGAATTATTTAACAGGTACTTTACTAAGTACGTGGTATGCGCTCAATCTCGGCATATCCGCTAAAAATTAACTTTTGACCTTCTGTTTCTAAACGATTAAGCCGCATTTTTACTCCATCTAGGTCAAAACGGTCTAAATCGACCATATTATCTAAAATTTCCGCTAATGCAGTACATAAAGTTTCTGAAATTTGTCTTTGCGCTTCTGGTACCGACTCCAGGTCGATTTGTGGATTTTTGAAGGAAACTTTCCGTCTCCGTTCAATACCTACTTTTACAGTCATATTCAACGGTACTAATTCACCGTTGTTTAAGTCAGCTTTAGCGAAAATCTTTAACCGATTATCTGGCAGTAATTCCACCTGAACATCGGTAAAAGAAACGGGTTCGCCATCAGACAATTCCGTTAAGGTTGGCTCCGAAAGGTTTATCAAACGCTTTTTCACTAATTCAGCGGTAAAAGCCTGATTAATACCGTCTTGAGTCAACACAACCTGAGCGATCGCCTGAGTGGGTTGTTTTAATCGCAATTTGCCGCTTAGTACCGAACTGAAGTCAATAGACACTGCATCGGTTTCAAACGACATCTCCTCAACGAAGAAATCTTTGCGAATTATTAAACTACGCCCGCCCATTTTAAAGCTGTCAATACTGCCCTGTAAAAGCTTGCTGGAGGGATAACAGCGGACAAAGACTTCTACCGACTCGCTTTTAGTAAACAAGTGGCGAATAGTTTGACTCGCGACAGTATTGAGCATCTGCTCGCCCCAGTCGCTGCCCTTAGAATCTTTAAAACCAGTAAGTCCGCCAAACATTTTGAGTACAGGTTACTAAAAGTTCTTTGTCTTTTTGTAACAAATTGTGAACTTCTCAGCAACCTCCTAGAGATTAAATATGCTGATGATGAAACACAAGAATGTTAATAACAGTTAATGAATTAAGGCTGAAAAACCTTGCGGTCACAGGATTAGAGCTTATTTTACTAAAAATAAAAAATAATCCGAAAAATAAAAAATGTTATTGCCAGCTTACAAACCAATATTTATTAAAAACGAATGTAAGCCCTCCGCTAATATAATTTTTTGTTCTTGAGCAAGAGTTAAAGAGAAAGTCGATAAAAAATTTCCTTTTAATTCCATGATTGAATACTGAGAATAATTATTTTTAAAGAGATTGTGACTATCACTTCAGATAGATGCCACGTATAAAAAATTTTATTTATACATTTAAGTCTATCTATTTCAAGAATTGTTGTGTATAAAAAACAAGTGGCTTATTTCAAGAACTTCGGATTTGCCATCAAAATCATTAAATTGTAACTGTTCGGCAACAGCATAATGCGTTAAAAATTTTGTTTTATTTATCTTATATATCTCCTCTTAATCTGCTTATTAAAGACAGCGTTTCATCGCACTGTACTTACTTAGTATAGCTTTCATCTGTACCAAGTTAAATCTATTTCTGGTTGACTTTGGTTTATTCAATGTTTTAGTTATTTTTGTGATTTGTCTGGCAATAAGTTTATAATTCCTGTTCTGTGTGAAAAGAATTGGAATCTGTTGGTTTATTTTCTACGGGCAATTTACGATTTGAAAAATCTTGGGAAGGCATTAATAAATACCGGAAGTGGTTATCGATTCCAATTGAAATTATCAAAAAAACCATTCCATTAGTTGCAATGTTGGGTTACGACACGATTAATTTAGTTGCTAATTAGAAATCAAATTCCTCAATCGTGTCTAACCCAACCTATCAATTACCAATTACCAATTACCGCTGCAACAACTTTCTCCGCAAACTATCCAAAGCATTACAAGCGCTGAAGTGACGAATTAAACTTCTACCGCGCACGGGATTAAACCGAAATTCAAAACTTTCAACCTCATCTTTTCCTGCTAAACCAATGTAAACCAAGCCCACTGGCTTCGTTTCCGTACCTCCACCAGGCCCCGCAATCCCTGTTATACTCAATCCCCAAGTTGTCGAAAGCCGATTTTTTACGCCCACAGCCATTTGTTCGGCTACAGTTGCGCTTACCGCACCATATTTATCTAAATCTTGCGGATTTACTCCTAATAACCCTATTTTTACCGCATTATCATAGGAAATTACACCACCCCAAAAGTAATCGGAACTTCCCGAAGTATCGGTTAACATTCCCCCCAAAGTTCCCCCGGTACAGGATTCAGCCACCGAAAGCGTTTCCCCAGACTTACGCAACAAGTCACCCACTACCGAAGCAAGAGTATCATTATCAGCACCAAAATAATCTAAACCAGCTATTTCTTGAATTTGCTTGGCAACGGGTACAATCAAACTTTCAGCTTCAGCTTCCGAACTTGCTTTAGCAGAAACTCGTAATTTAACCTGCCCTTTACTCGCATAAGGAGCTACCGTTGGATTGGGTAAATTAAGATAAGCAGATACTTTTTCAGCCAAAGCAGATTCTGGAACGTTCCAAAACCGCAACATTCGACTATAAATGATTTGTTTGCCCCAACCTTGACTTTTTAGGTAGGGAACGGCGGTTTCCTCCCACATCCGATGCATTTCTGAAGGTACGCCGGGAAAGGTAAAAATCGTTAAATTAGGTTGTGGTTGCCAAATTATACCCGGAGCCGTTCCCGTAGGATTGGGTAAAATTTCCGCTCCTTTAGGGATTAAAGCTTGCTTGCGATTGCTCGCGCTCATGACTCTATTTCTTGTCGCGTATTTTTTAGTAATATCTTCGATGACTTCAGCACGTTCAATTAAAGGAGAACCAAAAAAATCGGCGATGGTTTCGCAAGTCAAATCATCAGGAGTTGGTCCCCAAACCGCCAGTAAAAATTAATATTTCTGCTCTTTGACTAGCAATTTCAATAACTTGCTTGATTCTATCGACATTATCGCCAACAACCGTTTGATAAAAATGAGGAATACCCAATTGAGCTAACTCTTGCGCTAAATATTGAGCGTTGCTATTAAGAATATCTCCCAGCAACATTTCCGTACCGACACAAATAATTTCTGCACTCATAGAATTTGGGAATTGGGCATTGGGCATTGGGCATTGGGGATGGGTAGAAGGGGTAGAAGGGGAGACAAGGGGACAAGGAGAAATTAGTTCTTAACTCGCTACTTGCTACTCACTACTCCTAATTCCTAACTCTTAATTCTTAACTCCTCACTCCCCTCCTCATTATCCCATGCCCAATCCCCAATGCCCCATGCCCAAATCCTAACTGTTCACCTTTAACCTTTAACCTTTAACCTTATTTTAAATTCCGTGCGATTTTCCAATTACCCAATTACGACGAAAGAAACGAGCTAAGGCTGATTCTTCTAATGATAAATAAATTGGTCTTCCGTGGGGGCAGGTGCGGGGGTTGCGGGTGCGCTGCCATTCGTCTAATAATTGCTGCATTTGTGGCAGGCTCAAGGTTGTGCCATTGCGGATGGCGCTGCGACAAGCTACGGCGACTTGGGCTGTATTTAAATCCCCTCCTTTACTAAGTTCTAATATTGCTTCGGCACAGTCTTCGCGCTGTTGTAAAAGTGCAGGTACTTGACGAATTGCCCAAAGTTGTTCGCCAAAAGGTTCTATTTCTAAATTAATTCTTTGCAGTTGTTCTATTTGTTCGGGGGATAGTTGATAAAGAATGATTGGTGGCTCGCACTTTACTAATTTCCAATGTTCGCAAATTTGTTCGTATAAAACTCTTTCATGAGCTATGTGTTGTTCTATTAACCACATTCCTCCCGGATGCTCGGCTACTATGTAGGTTTTGTTGATTTGAGCAACTGCTTTTAAAGCAATGGAGTTTGAGAGGGGGTTTTGGATTTCGTGGGATTTTAATTGAGTTTTATTAGTTTTATTAGTTTGATTAATTTCATTTAGTTCAAATTCTTCAAAGTTCTTTTTTTCAATATCTCTACGGTTGAAGTTGTAACCACTTTTTGCTTCTGCGGCTTTGATTAATTTAGTTACTCGCGTTACCTGCAAAGATTCCTTAATGCCCGAACTATTAATACTGAATGCTTTATCAATCGATTGAGAAATTTGTTCTCTTAAATAATCGAGTTCATTTAGATAAATTTGTGTTTTTGCGGGGTTGCGATTCCAGTTAATTTGATTTGGAGAAATAGATAAATGTAGAAAACATACTGGATAGCGATCGCGCGGTAACGTTTTGTGAAATGCTCCAAGAATGGTTTGTTCAAGTTCCGAGCATTTCACCATACGCCCGTTGACTGCTACACGTACCCAATCTGGACGATGACGATGGCATCTATCGGGCAATCCTATAACTAATGAAAGTGACGAATCGCGATTATTCAATTCGACTTTCAAGTCTTGTAAGTCTGATGGATGCACTCTACGCAGGAACTGAGACAGAGTTTCCTTCATGTTGCCAGTCGGATAAATAGCGAACCATTGGCGTTCATTTTGCCAAACCTGCCAGGTAACGTGAGGATGACACAAAGCAGTTTGTTGGATTACTGCTTGCACCGCTTTCATCTGCTGGGCTATCGAAGGTAAACCCTGACGACGAGCATTGCAGTTACCGAATAAATTAGAAATTACGGCTACCGTACCTGGTGCGATCGCCGCTGCTTCCATAAGCAAAGCTTCTCCTTTGTCACCGTATACAATCCGCCAACCGCCGCACCCTGTTTTTTCTTGGGTTTGATCTGCACGGCTAATAATTTCTAAATCGGCTAGGGTTGTCAGACTGTGCAGCGCTTCGCCACGAAAACCTAAACTATTAATTTTCCATAAATCTTTAGAAGCGCGGATTTTACTAGTGCTGTGGGCGCTTGCTGCTTGTTGCAAGTCTTCTAAACTCATTCCACAACCGTTATCCGATACCCGTACCTTCCATTGTTGCGGATGCAAAGAAATCACAATTCGTGTCGCACCAGCATCCAAGGAATTTTCTATTAATTCCCGTACCACCGAAGCAAAAGAATCAATTACCTCTCCGGCTGTAATCAAATGTACGACTTCTGAAGGTAGAGCTTGGATAGTAGATGCCATAGCGTACAGTGTTGGCGAGGATACAATTTACTCTACCGCACAACCATGTTTTATTGGAGTTGTTAATAGAAATTCATGCTTTTTAAGATTTTGTAATGATTTTATTTATACTTAAATAAAAAAAACATGGTGTTTTTAAATTAACTAATAATTAAGTATTAATCTATTAATCTCGTTAGGATACAGCGCGAATAAAGTAAATTAGAAAAGAAAACATTACTATTATATTTAGTAATTATACAGATAGTTAATGTATTTTATTTACAATATTTATTCTTAAGGAGATTTATTTGCTTCCCCGCTTGCTTCTAACTTGAGATAGGATATGTACGTAAATATGTATATCAATGTGAGAATGTAGCTTTGATTACAGAATCAGATTTAAGAAGTTTGATGGAAACGGTTTATTTATTAAAAACCCCTGCAAATGCAACTCGTCTGCTGGATGCGATGGAGGAATCTGAGACAGGAAAAATTAAACCTCAAACCATCGAAGAACTCAAGCAGGAGTTAGGTATTGAACAAGAAGACTGAGTTAGATTAAGTAAAGCCAGTTATTGTGAAGCATCAAAGCTTTAATGCAGAACAATTTTTTAATGAGCAACAAAAACAGCGTTTATCTAAACTCATGCATTTGTGGAAACAAGCAAGAGATCGAGGACAATCGTTTTCAAAAGAACTGTAAACTGAGTTGGATAATCTTGTTGAGGCTGAATTGAAAGCAGCCACCGCTCGAACGACATTTTTACTGCAACAGCCAGTAAATAAATCCTAACTATGGATTCGTTTGCGCTTATTTCCTTAAAACATTTATTAAATAATTCACTTCACCAAATAATAAAAATTCACTTGCTGCAACAAAAATCACTTTTTAACTAACTACTAATCGCCAATTAACCGTTAGCCATTACAGCTTTTTGGGATTGAGGTTGGAGTAATCCATTTAACAACTGCGCCGGACGTTCGCCTCCGTAAGGCCAAGCGAAAGCATGACGGAAAGCGGCATCTTGACAAGCTTGGAGCATTTCAAAGCTGATAATATCGTAAGTCAAAAGATTTTCGTACTCAAATGGTAAACGCACGTTATGTAACCCGGCGTTATCGGTACAAATAGCAATATCTACACCAGCATCAAAACAACGCTCGAACACCAACTTCAACTGTCGGATATCTTGTAAGGTTCCCGTTTTAATGTAAGTTGTCGGACAGACTTCCAAACATTGTCCGCGTCTTGCTACATCTTTAAGTAAATCTGGGGTTAACAGCGGAATCTGAATACCGTGCCCAATTCGCATCAAATAAGGCAATAATTCTGGATGACAGCCAGCTTTGGTTTCATAAACGTGTCCGGTAGTATTTAAACCAACGGATAAAGCATATTCATAAAGCTGCTTCCATTCATCCATACGTTCTTTGTAGGCGCTGTCTCCTCCGGCTACGTCTACAGCACATACATACTGTCTGTTTTGAGCGGCTAAATCTACAATCGCTTTATTCACCTCATAAGGAAGCCGCGAGTGCATGCACAATATCTGACTCGTAACAATTGGATATTCGGGTACTTTGCTGGCTTTACCCACAACATCGACAATCTCTGCCATTTTGTCAATTCTCTCTGATTGACTTAAATGTTCTGGGGTTCGCAGGTAGGGGGTGTAGCGCAATTCCAAATACGCCAAATTTTCAAAAATATATGCACCGCGTACCAAACGATAAATAAAGTAAGGCAAAGTTTCTACATTTTGCACGCTTTCAACTAAAGTATGCAGTTCTAGATATTCTTCTAGGGTATTGCGCGGTTTGGTGTAAAACTCTTCAAATTCTTGATAATTCTGAAAGTCTTTGACTAGCTCATTGGAATGACGCTCGAAATATCCCCATAAAATCCGGGGTACAACCGAACCGCCAAGATGTCTATGCAATTCAGCATATAAAGCCATAACTGATATTTTATTCTAAAAATTTTATTAATAGTAACAAAAACAAAGAGTAAAAAAATAGATACTCAATAAAATTTTGTGTAAAGTCTATCTAAATTCCCTGCTAACTTTAGCTATCGTTTGCAACAAGTCCTTACCTGTAAAGGGTTTTGACATAAATGCTTTTACATTTAGACTTTCATCTAAAGTTGAATCGTAATTTAACACTAAGCCGCTGATAGCAACAATTTTTACTTTAGGGCTGATTTTTTGTAACATCCTGATAGTAGTTTCACCATCCATCTCAGGCATCATTATATCCAGCAAGATTAAATTAATTTCTTGTTGATATTTTGTATAAATTTTTATAGCTTCGATTCCATTAGATGCTGTTAATACGCGGTAATTATATGCTTCTAAAGATGACTTAGTTATTTTACGGATAGCTGGTTCGTCATCAACGACTAAAATTAATTCGCCACTACCATTGAAGTCTTCAACAGATTCATCGCACCAAGAATTTGTTTCTCCGCCCGATTGGATGGGTAAATGAATTTTAACAATGGTACCTTTATTTAACTGGCTGCAAACATTCACAAAACCACCGTGGTTTTTTACAATACCCAAAGCAGTAGAAAGACCTAAACCCGTACCTTTTCCGACTTCTTTTGTAGTAAAAAATGGTTCAAAAATACGTTCTTGAACTTCTGGATGCATACCTATTCCGGTATCAGCCACGGTGACTACTATATAAGCACCTGTTTTTGCGTAGACGTTGGTTTGAGCATAATATTCATCGATGGGTAGATTTTCGGCTGAAATTTTTAGCTTACCTCCCTTGGGCATGGCATCGCGGGCATTGATAACCAAGTTCATCAGTACCTGATGTAGTTGGGTGGCATCCCCATAAACATAATTTAAGTCAGACGCTATATTTACATCTAATTGAATTGATTTAGGAAAAGTTTCTCTAACAATTTGCTCAATTTCGGCAATTAAATATTTAATTTGAATAATAGTACGTTTACCTTCAATGCCTCTAGCGAAGGATAATAATTGTTTGATTAAACTAGCACCGCGTTGGGCATTATTTTCTAACGTTTTTAGCAATCGTAAATGTTGGGAATCGTAGAGTTTTCTTTCTAATAATTGTACCGACATTAAAATTGGTGCTAATACATTATTAAGATCGTGGGCTATTCCACCTGCTAAGGTGCCGATACTTTCTAAACGCTGGGTTCTTAAAAGTTGAGTTTCTAGTTGTTTCTTTTGGGTAATTTCTGTATTTTCAGCCAAAATTGATTTCGGCTGTCCTTTTTCATCTCGTAATAACGTCCAGCGGCTTTCAACGATAATATCTTTACCTTCTTTGGTTACTTGATGCAATTCTCCTTGCCAAATTCCTTGATTAATAACGCTTAATAATGCATCGTCTTGTTCTGAAGAATGTTCTTCGTGTAATAATCGCGATGATTTTTTACCGTAAACTTCGCAAGCTTGCCAACCGTAAATATTTTCAGCCCCTTTATTCCAATATAAAATTCGATTGTGAATATCTTTGACTAAAATTGCGTTTGTGACTACATCTAGTAGCGCTGCTTGAGTTTGAAGCTTTTGTTCTGAAGCTTTACGCTGGCTGATGTCGCGAGTTATTGCTAAATGCAAAAAACCGTTGTTATTTTCATCTGGCAATGGTACACCGTAGGTTTTCATCCAGCGACGAGTACCTTTAAATCCAATCATCTCGAATTCCAAAGTTTCTTTATTACCCCGACAAACGCTTTCATGCATTAATCTATAGGCTTTTTGGTATTCTAGAATAACTGCCGAACATAGCGATCGCCCTATTAAAAGATCGGCGTTTTCTACCTCCATCATTTCTATCCCGGAGGCATTGATTTCTAAAAGAGTGCCATCGTTGTCTATTAACTTAATAGATTCTGGTTTTGCATCTATTATTGCCTGCAAGCGGTTTTCGCTTTGTCTTAAAGCAATTTCGGTTTTTTTTAGTCTGACTACGTAGTCTTTAAGCAGATAATAAAGTTGTGCAATTAATGCTAAGTTGCCAAAACCAGCAATTACAAAAGCAATTACGGCTTTATGGAAGCTAATATTTGATAAATTAATTTGATTTAATAAAACTTTTGCTTCTGTTTCTTCAAGATCGGAAATAACCTTTATTACATCACGATTGAAAGCGGAATCTGGAGATAGATTCACTTGGTTGTTCTTTAATGGTTCTAATTTTTGCCCAAATAGATCGAGTCGATCGTTTATTTTGCGATCGAGCAACGAAATTTGTTGCTGTTTTTGGTAATTATGTTTAGTTAAATCTTTTAAAGTTCGGATGTTTATGTCAATTTCTTTTCGTGCAAAATCATATATTTTTAGATAATCTGTATTGGTTGATGTTAAGTAATTATAACGCGCTGCTTGAGCATCATTGAATACTAAAAATGTTTTTTCAAGCCTAACGATAACTTCATTTGAATGATTTATATATTGTTGGTTTGCATTTAGCTTTATCGCATTGCTATATGAAATTGCTGCATTAGCAAATACTAAACAAAGGATGGATAAAAATAATATTCTTAATTTTTTTATGCTAAATGGTTTCATCATACTTGGAATAAATAAAGTATTTTCTAATGCTGAATTTTATTTTTCTCGATAAATGCAATATTCTTAAACCTAATTAAAATACGCTGTATATGTGCTAGTTATGTTAATAAAAATTGCAGCCTTTTTCAGATGAAAATATTATTTAATTCAGATAAAAACTAATTATCTGTTTAAAGTGTAGTATTAACAATCGGGAGTTAATCCCCGATAAAACTAAATATAGTATTCTGTCTTATTGAGATTCCCCTAACACCCTAAACAAAAGGAGATTTCGCGTGAGTCCTATTTATGATGAATAATATACAGCCCTTTGCAGCTAAATGAGGTACAAAGCTATATTCAGAAAGTCTTGTGGGATGGAGAGCAGCGCGTTGCGGAGGTTCCCTCCGTTGTAGCGACTGCGGGGCATCCCTGCCCGTCAGAATGTACTTCACCAAAACTAAATATGCTGTATCTGATTAGAAAATCATCTGAAATATTTGCTTGAAAAAACTAAATAAAATATAGTCACTTTTGCAAAAGATACAAATTGTAGAAGATCGGATTTAGCCAGAATTTAATTTATATTTGACAAGTTAATATTTACTTAAACCATTATCTCTACCGAACGGCTATTACCTCATCAAATATAAATTGCATCAGCCGGATTTATTATGAGAGATAGACTAAATATAAATCTAAGTTTTATCTGTACATATTTTATACATTTTTTGTAAAACCAATATGCGAACCATATCCTTACCAGTAAATATAAATTCATCACTTTACTAAATAGTTACGGTATTAAATTGTTACTTATTTTACCAGAAAATAAATTTAAAAATGTAGCATATCAATCAATTCCAATCTGACAAAAGGTCACAATTGTCAAGGATTTATAACTAATCAAGCTTTTTTTTGAAAATGTTATCTACTAGCCTTGACATTGGTTACTAATCATGTGGATAATTATCATTTGTGAAAACCGTATTGTTAATAAAATCTCTTGGCTAACGTCATTGTTATAGGTGCCCAGTGGGGCGATGAAGGAAAAGGAAAAATAACCGATTTACTCAGCCGCTCCGCAGATGTGGTGGTACGTTACCAAGGTGGGGTAAATGCGGGACATACAATTGTAGTAAAAGGTCAAACCTTTAAGCTGCACTTGATTCCTTCTGGTATTTTATATCCAGATACGAAGTGTATTGTCGGTTCTGGAACTGTAATTGACCCACAGGTTTTGATTGCGGAATTAGATCAAATAGAAAGTTTAAATATTTCTACTCGCAATTTGTTGATTTCCGAGACGGCACACGTCACGATGCCGTATCACCGATTGATTGATAAAGCTTCAGAGGAGCGAAGGGGTAATCATAAAATCGGTACTACAGGTAGAGGTATCGGGCCAACTTATGCTGATAAGTCCGAACGCACGGGTATTCGGATGTTGGATTTAATGAATCCCAAACAATTGCGCGAACAACTCGAATGGACGATCAATTCTAAAAACGTCATTATCGAAAAGCTTTATAACTTACCACCCATAGATGCTGCTGCTGTAATTGAAGAGTATTTAGGGTACGCAGAACGCTTGCGTCCTCACGTTGTCGATACTTCCTTGGAAATTTACCAAGCGATTAGAGAACGTCGGAATATTTTGTTTGAGGGAGCGCAAGGTACTCTTTTAGATTTAGACCACGGAACCTATCCTTTTGTCACTTCCTCTAACCCCGTAGCGGGTGGGGCTTGTGTGGGTACCGGTTTGGGGCCAACCGCGATCGACCGGGTGATTGGTGTCGCCAAAGCTTATACCACCAGAGTTGGAGAAGGTCCATTTCCTACCGAACTTTCCGGAGAAACAGGAGAGCATCTGTGTTCTGTAGGAGCAGAATTTGGTACAACTACCGGACGCAAACGCCGTTGTGGATGGTTTGATGCGGTGATCGGTCGTTATGCAGTACGTATTAACGGTATGGACTGTTTGGCAATTACCAAATTAGATGTTCTCGACGAACTTGAAGAAATCAAAGTTTGTGTCGCTTATGAAATTGATGGCGATCGCACGGAACATTTTCCCACCAGTTCCAGAAAGTTCGCACAATGTCGTCCTATTTACAAAACCTTGCCGGGATGGGGGCGTTCGACAAGTGATTGTCGGAAATTAGAAGATTTACCACCACAAGCACTCGACTATCTCAAATATTTGGCCGAATTAGTTGAGGTTCCGATCGCGATTGTTTCGTTAGGTGCGAGTCGCGATCAAACAATAATTGTTGAAGATCCAATTCACGGGCCAAAACGAGGATTACTACAAGCTGACGGTACCCCTGTTTCTTTAGAGACTGTATAAGGTACAATGTTTTCTTTGTCTGTATATTTTAGAGGTGCAGTGTCAAAAACTGCACTGCTTTAAGTGTAAACTGACCCACAAACATTAATAATAAGAACAAAGCTATGGAAATGATGGTCGAATGTCAAAAGCGACCAGAAGGGAGCAAAACGAAAGCTTTGCGTCGTTCTGGAGAGATTCCTGCCAATTTATACGGCCATAAAGGAACCGAATCAATTTCTTTGGTAGTTAACGCTAAAACCGTCGAGCGCTTACTCAAAAAAGCTTCGGTTAACAATACTTTGATTGACTTGAAAATTGCTGAAATACCTTGGGAAGGACAAACCTTGCTGCGGGAAGTTCAGGCTCATCCAGCGACAGGAAAACCTTACCATCTCAGCTTTTTCGCTGTCGCAGGTCACGGTAAAATGACAGTAGAAGTACCTTTCAACTTTATCGGCGATGCAGTTGGTGTAGAACAAGAAGGCGGTATATTAGATACCGTAATTACTCAAATGCAGTTAAACTGTCTGCCGGAGAACATTCCCGATTCAATTGATATTGACGTTAGTAACTTGAATGTTGGAGACAGTTTACACGTCAATCAAATTGTATTACCGAAGGGCGTAACATTAACAGCAGAATCTGACGAACTTGTTGTAAGTGTTTTACCACCACAAGTTGCTGCAACTACAGAAGAAGATGAAGAAGGAACCGAAGAAGAAGCTGCCGAACCCGCAACTACTTAAAGGCTGCTTAATTAAATTAAAATGCCAGGGGTTAGCTCCTGGTTTTTTTGTATCTTGTTAAATGTAATAATGACGTAGCAGATTCTACTGCCGATTTGTTAGTATCACAAATGAAAACAGCAGAGCTATTTATTAAACTCTACTCCCAAATGCAGAGGGTAAGTTTCTTGAAAAGCTTTCTGCTTTAACACTAACGTTTAGTCCATATTTATGTCATTGACCAGAATATGGCTAGTTTGCCCTATGCCATCTGGAGAAAGTCGTTATCAGCAAATAAAAATTATATCTTAAAATTTTAGATACAACTCAACCACGAGATGCACAATTAAAAGAAGTTATTAGCCAATAGCCTAATTATGGCAAAAAAAAGTTCTGGTAATTTTTTACCTATTTCTCAAAGCTTTCTCACTCAACTGATATTCGGAACATTTTTGGCATTTATATTTTTCCTCTCTTCTGGACGAGTGGAACTAAGTGTCTTTCTTGGGGTATTAGGAGGGTTAAGTTTAGGCTTGTTTACAACATCCACAAGAACTGGCCCCTCATCCCGAAACCGTAGCATCTTCTGATGGTGTAGATGCTGGACTGAAATACTGGTTATTTTTCTTACTTAGTTTTTTACTTTTGGGCTACGATCCGCCTATAAGTATTTTGTTAGGTGGAATAGCCGGTTTGAGTGGGGGCTTTATTTTTGCTTGGTGGGGAAGCAAGGAACCAACTGTGACTAAAGTTCCAAGTCAGATTCAGCGAGATATCGAAACCGACAATGACGAGTCAGCTTCCCCCGCACAGAGAATTAACTTGCAGCGAAGTAGGAGAGTAACCCGTCGTTACCGTCGTCGCTCTGGAATCAATATTAAGTTTTGGGAAAAGTAGCCGAAAGTTAAAAGGAAGAGAGTTAAGAGTTAAGAGTTAAGAGTGAGGAGCTAAGAGTTACTCACTTACAACTAATATCTTGTAATTTTGGCAAAAACTGAGTTTCTCTATCGTATCTGGATCGTAAATTCTTAATTTATGCTCTATAAACCTATTTTTTAGGTCTTGTTGAATTTAAACAGCAACAAGTTACATCACTCATAACTCATAACTCCTAATTCATAACTCATAATTTATAGTTCCCATGTTTTTATATCTTTCCAAGCTGCTGCCCCTTTTTTTCTATCCTCTAGGATTTATATGCATTTGTAATGTTTTAGCACTTTTTTTGCTTTGGAAAAGACCCCGTGTAGCAGCATTTTGCATTGCGCTAGGATTGTTTGTAGTGCTTTTAACCTCTAATGCTTGGGTTTCTCGTATTATGTTGAGTTCCCTTGAATCGCAAAATATTCCTACAGGAGAATTGCCTACAGCACAAGCCATTGTAGTTTTAGGCGGCGCAACCAAATCGGCTTACGCACCTCGAACAACAGTAGACTTAAGCGAAGCAGGCGATAGAGTTCTTTACGCAGCCCAACTTTACCGTCAAAAAAAAGCTCCCCTAATTATTGCTAGTGGTGGTCGTATCGATTGGTATGGGGGTGGTACGCCAGAATCCGAAGATATCGCAAAATTACTTACGTTTATGGGTGTAAAAGCGGAAGATATTTTACAAGATCCTACTTCACTTAATACCTATCAAAATGCCGTAAACGTAAAAAAAATTCTCTTAGAACGTAATATTGACCGCATACTATTAGTAACTTCAGCGATGCATATGCCGCGTTCGCTGGCAATTTTCAAACATCAGGATATTGAAACAGTTGCTGCACCTACTGATTTTCTGGTGACAAGAGGTGAACTTGAGTCAATAGGTAGCACCCCTAAAAGTGCAATTTTAAATTTATTACCAGATAGCAGAAATTTAGAAAATTTTACCCTTGCTTTAAAAGAGTATATAGGTATGATTGTATACCGTTTGCGCGGGTGGGTTTGAATCAGCGAACAGTGAACAGTGACGAATAAATTATCAACTAACAATTATCAACTAACAACTAACTAATACAAATGTCACAAGAATTACAAAGAATAGTTCCGTCGGGGTCATCTCAAATAGAAGAAACTATTGCTGTTAATGAAACTACTCAAGAATTTTACCGAGAAGTTGAAGTGCGCTCGGAGTTTAATAATTATTGTGAATGGTATCATGCTACAGCTAAAAGCAATCGTGAAGAATTAGAAAAAATGCGCGGCGAACTGAATATATTCCAGTGGTTTCGCCGCAGGGGCTAAATTTTAGACTGTTTCTAACTCATTAGTACGTAAGTGAGCTTTAAACTTTTTAGTAAACTGCACTTGAATAGGGAAGTTAGCACTAACAGGCCCTTCCTTTCCATTCTGTAGCAATATTAAAGACTTCTCCTTCAAAGCCTTTGATATCAAAAGCTTCACCACGATGTTCGGGATGATGATAAATTACTACAGATTCAGCTACACGGACGCGATCGCCAACTTTCATATCACTATTTGCATCTAACTTTTGGTTTTCCACAACTGTCGTCACGCCTATCCCTCAATGAATGTGTTTTTTCTCAAAATATAGACTGCTTGCCACTTTAAATTTTGTTTTAGCTTTATAAATGCGGTATAGAAGCCATATATAAAACTCCGCTCGCACGAAGGCAAGAGTTTTCATCTCTATATCTTCACTCCAAAAGTAGACATTGGTCAACTAGTATAAGGTCAAAGGTTAAAGGTTAGGAGTTAGGAGTAGAGAGTAGCAAGTAGTAAGTAGCGAGTAAATTAATAATTTCCTATTTTTATCGTCATCTGTGTTAATCAACTGTGTTGCTTAACTATTTATTACAGTTTTACAACTTTCTACTCGCTACTCGCTACTCGCTACTTAAAGAATATGTCATCTCCCCATCCCTTCAATAAGGAGGACAAACTCCACGCACTTGCGGAGGAAGTTGCTTACAGGTTGTGTTAAATGATTTAGGCTGAATTAGCCACCATGCGAGCAACGCCAATGCTGTACCTCCAATTAATAGCAGCAATACTACGAATAGTAATACGATTGGATTGCGTTTAGACTTTTTCTTGGCAGGTGCGCTCTGGTTATTTATGACGGGTTCGTCGTCGGAAAGCCTTAAGTCTAATAGCGCTTGGGAACTTTCTGCTAATTCTTGTTCTGAAGAAGCTGTTTCTTCTTCCAAAATCTCGATGTCAGATGCTTTAGGGCTGACTATCGCTAAATAATCTGGAATGACACGACAATGAGTAATAACTACTGAAATATTGTCATGTCCGTTTCTATGATTTGCTAATTTAATCCAAGAATCAGCTGCTTCTTGGGGGGATACTTCACCCGTTAATACTGGTAATGCATAATCGCGCCAGTAATGTTCTACCAGGTTATTGTCGCTCAAACCGTCGGAACATAATAGTAATATTCCATCTTCTTCTAAAATAAATCGTGAGATTTGGGGATGAAGAAATTCACCTTCTTTGGTACCCAACGCTTGAGTTAAAGCAGTAGCATCGGGACGCTGTAATGCTTTATGATACAGGCTGCGTCCGTGAATTACTTCTCGCTTTGCAACATCGTCATCAACTGTAAGTAGCTGACAATAGTTGCGAGTAATCCAGTAAGCGCGGCTATCCCCAACGCTTGCTAAATAGAGTTCGCAAGCATTTTCCGAGCGCCAATTAGCGGTAGTAGTAACACTTTGCGGTATCTGTACCGACATAACCAGCGTTGTTGCCATGCGTTCTCTTTTTTCACGTTTCTGCTGGTTGTTGGCACTGCAAATTAAGTTATTTACAACTCGCAAGCTGGCTTCAATTTGCTGTTTTAACAAATCTGGAGATACGATTTCGGCTTGCTGTGCGACTTCAGCTAGTAGAGCTTTGATTTGCAGTTTTACTGACTGTACGGCTAAAGCGGAAGCAACTTCACCACCTGAGTGTCCGCCGATACCATCGCATACAAGAGATACTTTGGGTAATAAAGAATCTTCTTGAGAATCTCTAATTGTAGGAAAGCAATTATCTTCGTTTCTGGTTAGTTGCTCTCCTTTATCTGTAATTCCAGATACTTTCAAAGTTAAAGGTAATTCTGCTGCTGCTGATAGCAACAGTTGATTAAGTTGGTTAGAAATTGCTTCAAAATCAACCACACCGCTACACATCTGCTTAACAAGTTTTTTTAAGGGACTGTTAACTTTTGTGTGGGAAATTGCTACAATCGGTCGCCAACATTCTCCCAGCTGCTGCAAAGATAGCGCGTTTGTGTTTTCGATAAGTTCCACTAAGCGCACGCACCAACCTTGTACGCGCAAGTTTTCTGGAACCAACAAACTACCTGCAACTCCCAATTCAGATAAGGGTTTCCACAATTCGAGAATTTGCCACAACCAGTAAACTTGTCTTACTGCCGTTGAATCCCATACATCGGTAATTGCAGGATATAAACTCCCTTTATCGTCAATAGGTGCATTTTCTAGCAGCAGAATATCATCTTCATTTTGACGCGATTGTGTAAATCCGTATACATGAGGTACGTGCAATCGATATTGATGCAAGCGTAGATAGGGAAGAACATTATTCGGTAATTTTTCTAATGTATCTGGTATTACTATCGGCTGAGTATCCAGCCAGATTTGAGGTGAAATGACTTCGTAACGAGAAGCAATTTTTTCTCCTGATTCTAAATTATTTTTTTCCGTATCTACCGCCCAAACATATCGGTAAACAAGGGGTGTAAAGCAATTAGCGCAAAGGCGATTACCTACGGAATTAACCGGGTCGGTACAGTGAGGATTCGTGCAATAAACTATCCTTTGAGTAGAAATCATTAGGTATAAATTATGTCTACTGTAATTAGCGAGTAAATTTAAGTGACATTTCGCAGCCAGAGGATTTGAGCTTCGATTAGACTAAGTAGGTATCCTTTTAACATAATTTTGTTATTAGAAGTAATCAAAATTTACCGTAAAAAGAACAACTTTAACTTTTTTCGCTTTCAGAAAATTTAATATTGGCAAGTGTATTTATATTTAGTACGGCGAAGTTTAATAAAATCTTGGCTTTTGAAGTAATCGAAAAACTTGCAGTTAATAGTTTTTTAGTTTCATACTGGATACTTGAGCCTTCTTTGTACACATCATCTGCGAATCAATTTATCCTGAATGTAGATTTTAGGATGATATATGTCTATAACTTTAATCTGGCTGATAGTCGGAGCCTGTTTTTGTTTGTCGGAATTGTTTATTCCAACTGCTTTTGTCGCTTTCATGATGGGTATTAGCGCTTTTATAGTAGCGCTACTGTCTTTAGCAATAGGAAATTTATGGCTACAAGCAATTTGTTGGTTGTTGCTTTCCACATCATTAATAGTTCTCGCTCGTAAATATATTTCACCACCACGACGCAAATCGAAAATACGGGATGCAGTTTTAGGAGAAACTATCACTGAAATACCGGCTGGTAAAACGGGACGAGTTTTGTACGAAGGCAATTCTTGGCGAGCGCAATGTGACGATGAACAAGCTTTTATCGCCCCTTATCAAAGAGTTTACGTAGTTAGACGCGAAGGTACAACATTGATTGTCATGCCCGAAAATATCTTGCATTCTTAATCGCGTTTAATTCTGTGTTTTATTTTTATATTTGAAAAATAATTTTGGAGAAAAACTAGGAGAAAAAAATGGAACAATTTTTTTTACTGATATCCTTAGCTATAGGTGGCTCTGCTGCCTTAGCTAGTAGCGTGAAAATTATTAATCAAGGAAACGAAGCGTTAGTAGAAAGATTGGGTAGCTACGACAAAAAGCTAGAAACCAGGACTTAATTTCGTGTTACCTGTCGTGGATAGAGTTGTTTTCCGCGAAACTAATCGAGAGAAAGTTATAGATATTCCTCCCCAAAAATGTATTACCCGCGATAACGTAGCCATTGAAGTTGATGCTGTGGTTTATTGGCGGATTGTTGATATGGGAAAAGCCTACTACAAAGTAGAAAATCTTCAAGCAGCGATGGTGAATTTGGTATTGACTCAAATTCGCTCAGAAATGGGACAATTAGAACTTGACCAAACTTTTACCGCTCGTACCGAAGTTAACGAAACTTTATTGCGGGATTTGGACATTGCCACAGATCCTTGGGGTGTAAAAGTTACTCGTGTAGAATTGCGCGATATCATTCCTTCCAAAGCAGTACAAGACTCAATGGAATTACAAATGTCCGCAGAAAGACGCAAGCGGGCAGCAATTTTAACATCTGAAGGCGAACGAGAATCAGCAGTAAATAGTTCCAGAGGAAGAGCAGAAGCCCAGGTTTTGGAAGCAGAAGCCAATCAGAAAGCCGTAATTTTACAGGCAGAAGCCCAACAAAAAGCTACCATCCTCAAAGCGCAAGCCGAACGGCAGCAGCAAGTACTCAAAGCCCACGCAGTTGCCGAATCATCCGAAATTCTCGCTCAGAAAATGAAAGAGAATCCTAAAGCCCAGCAAGCATTAGAAGTGCTATTAGCTTTAGGTTACTTAGACATGGGAGCAGCAATCGGACAAAGCGAAAGCGCCAAAGTCATGTTTATGGACCCACGCACAATTCCCGGTACTCTAGAAGGTATACGTTCCATCGTCTCCGAAACTCAAGACGGCAATCCTATGCTTGGGGAAATTGGTAAGCATCAGCAGCGCGGTTGAGAGGGGAAGAGGGGGAGATAGGGAGATGGGGAGATGGGGAGATGGGGAGATGGGGAGAGGGGGTAGAGGGGGTAGAGGGGGAGAGGGGTAGAGGGGGTAGAGGGGGGAGAGGGGGTAGATGGGGAGACAAGGGGACAAGGAGAAATATATTCTTAATTCGCTACTTGCTACTTACTACTTACTACTCTTAACTCCTAACTCATAACTTCTCACTCCTAACTATTCCCAATTCCCAATGCCCCATCCCCCATGCCCCATGCCCAATTACCAATTACCAATTACCAATTACCAATTACCAATTCCCAATTACCCATTCCCCATCCCCAATGCCCAATTCCCAATGTCCAAATTAACAAGCCTGCTTTGCATGGCATTTGTCGCATAAACCGAAGAATTCTAATGTGTGATAAAAGATTTTAAAATTTTGGTTGGTTTCTAATTCGGTTTCTAGTTGATGCACGGGACATTGTTCGATAGGAATTGACCTACCGCATTGCAAACAGGTTAAATGATGTTTATCTTGCTGTACTAAGCTATAAAGCGCTTCACCGTTAGTTAAGGTTCTTACTTGTACTAATCCTTCAAGTTTTAAAGCTTCCAAGGAACGATAAACTGTTGCTAAACCCATACTTTGATTGCTATTACGCAATTCCACATATAGATTTTGAGCGGAAATGCCTTGTTTAATGGATTGGAGTAAGTTTAAAATCCGCTCTTGGCTGCGGGTATGTATGGGTTTCATGGAAGATAACTATTTAAATAACAGCAATAAAGAATTTCTATCACCACTTCTACTTTTAATTTACTTCAATCGTTAAACAATATAATTTTCATTTAGTAACCACCAAAAGATATAGTATACCCAGAGCAGCATTGGGTAAAATTAGATGCCAATTAAATATCAAGCGAAAATTTTTGTAACTCTTCGTCCTTCAGTTTTAGATCCGGCTGGTGTCGCCGTACAATCCGGGCTAAAGCAGATGGAATACAGCAACGTCGAACAAGTAAGAATTGGAAAATACATCGAATTGATGATTACCTCTGATTCGGAGAATTCAGCGCGTCAAGATTTAGATAAAATATGCGACAAAATGCTCGCAAATCCCGTGATTGAAAACTATCGCTTCAATTTGACTGAGGTGGAATCGGTTATTGGAGCAGTTTGAAGAGTTAGGAGTTAGGAGTTAGGAGTTAGGAGTTAGGAGTAGTAAGTAGTAAGTAGTAAGTAGCGAATTAAGAATATATTTCTCCTTGTCTCCTTGTCTCCCCCTCTTTACCCTCTATAACTTTGACCTTTAACCTTTAACCTTTGACCTATATTTAATAATCATGAAATTCGGCATTGTTGTTTTCCCCGGTTTCTAATTGCGATCGCGATGTTGCTTTCGTGACGCGAGATATTCTGTCGCAGCCAACTCGCATGGTTTGGCATCAAGATACCGATCTTTCCGATATCGATGTGGTGATTTTACCTGGTGGTTTTAGCTATGGCGATTATCTTCGTTGCGGTGCGATCGCCAGATTTTCCCCGATTATGTCTTCTGTTCTCGAACACGCACAAAAAGGTAAGTTTGTCTTGGGTATATGCAATGGTTTTCAGGTATTAACTGAGTCGGGACTTTTGCCGGGTGCGTTGATTAGAAATAGAGATTTGCATTTTATCTGTGACAGATTACCGCTAAAGGTTGAGCGTAACGATCTAGTTTGGACGCAAGGTTATCAAAGTTGCGAACAAATAATTTTACCTGTGGCTCATGGTGAAGGGAAATTTTACGCTGATGACAAAACTTTGGCTGAGTTAGAAAACAATAATCAAGTTGTATTTCGCTATGAAGGTGAAAATCCCAATGGTTCGTTAAGAGATATTGCAGGTATTTGCAATCGTGACGGTAATGTGTTGGGTATGATGCCGCATCCAGAGAGGGCTTCCGATCCGATGTTGGGGAATACTGATGGGTTGAAGTTATTTGAAGGATTGTTGGAAAACGTTTTAGCAACAGTTTAGGTTTACATCTAAAATTAGGGAGACGTTGTATTACAGCGTCTTCATATCGCTATAAAATCAACTATAAACTTTAATAATTATAATAGTTATAAAAGCCTATATTATTAGTTCTGCGAATTTGTGTTTTCTAATTCAGTCAGGCGATAGTAATAATAATCTCATCTTTTACAGGCTCCTGGGATAATAAACGTATTTTTAATGAGCAAGTCAGTTGTTATTAATCTGGGAAATAGCGATTTGTATGGAGGATGCGAGCAAGTAACGGCTCAATTATGGGTTTCTGGTCATCCCCTTCCAGAGCAATTTGTTGGCTCATTACCACCAGCACCGCATTTGGTGGAATTGTATCAGCGATGGCAATTTATGTATCGGAGTTTTTACGATTGCCTAAATTTGCGATTCCGTTCGCTATCGCTTGAAGATGATGAAATAGAAATTGATGAAGGTGATATAACTAATATTTCTGATGTCAGCTTAAATGATTTATCTGAACATTTACGGTTGAGTATTAATGCTTGGTTAAAGTCTGAAGAATTTTTGAACATAGAACGTAAATTGCGTTCTGCATTAAGTCGAGAAGAAGAAATACAGATAGTTATTGAAACAAGCGATTCATGGCTGCGAAGGATACCTTGGTGTTGGTGGGATTTTCTTGATGATTATCCCTACTGCGAAATCGCTCTTTTCAAACCCGAGTATAGAAGAAGTACTGTTGTTACACAGTTAAGACCGACTAATAATAAAGCCAGAGTCTTGGCTGCTATGGGTAATAGTTTCGGTATTGATTTAGAAGCAGAAAGTAGTTTTCTAGGCAGTTTACAGGATGCAGAAGTCAAATTTCTAATTCAACCGTCACGTCAGGAATTTAATCGATATCTTTGGGATTCTCTTGGTTGGGACGTGCTTTTTTTTGCAGGTCATAGTCAAACTGAGGACGAAGAAGGAAAAATTTATATCAATGAAAATAAAACAAATAACAGTTTAACTTTAGAACAATTAGAAGAAGCCCTCAAAGCAGCAATTGAGAATGGTTTGACATTAGCAATATTTAATTCTTGTAATGGGTTGGGATTGGCTTCGGTGCTGGAAAAATTAAATATTCCTACAACCGTGGTGATGAGGGAACCAGTACCGAATTTGGTTGCACAAGTTTTTTTCAAATTTTTCTTAGAATTTTTTGCTAAAGATAGAGACTCTTTATACATATCTTTTCAAAAAGCACGCAGGCAGTTGCAAGGATTAGAAAATAAATTTCCTGGTGCTTCTTGTTTACCCGTAATTTTTCAAAATCCAGCATTAAATCCACCAAGCTGGCTGAGTTTGGGAGGAATGCCTCCTTGTCCTTATCGGGGATTATTTGCTTTCTCCGAAACAGATGCAGATCTGTTTTTCGGACGAGAAATTTTTTGTTTCAATTTGCTGAAAGCTGTAAAAAGTAAAACATTCGTAGCTGTGGTAGGTCCTAGCGGGAGTGGTAAATCCAGCGTAGTATTTGCTGGTTTGATTCCCCAATTACGACAAGATGAAAATATTAATTGGCAGATAATTTCTTTTCGTCCCGGTAACAAACCCTTTGAAGCGTTAGCAAGTGCTTTGTTACCTTTATGCTTATCCATTAATTTTTTGCAACACAATGGAGCTAACTCAGAGAATAACCTGCGTTTGCTCAAAGAAGAATTAGCTGCAAAACTAGAATGCGATAGTCAAGCTTTACAAACAATTATTGCTGAGTTCATTAAGCAAAACCCCAATACTCGTTTAGCATTAATAGCGGATCAGTTTGAAGAACTCTACACCCTTTGTCTTGAATCTGAAACCCAAACTTTTTTAGATTTATTATTGGCTGCTGTCAGTTTGGCTCCAAGTTTTAGTTTAGTTATTACTCTTAGAGCCGACTTTTACGGTCATGCTTTATCTTACCGTCCATTTAGTGATGCTTTGCAAGGAGCGGTGCTTAATCTCGGGCCAATGAGTCAAGAAGAATTGTACTCGGCAATTGAAAAGCCTGCAACCAAGATGAAAGTCAAAATGGAGTTGGGGCTATCTAATAGATTAATTGATGATGTGTGGGGAGAATTAGTCAATTTACCACTGCTGGAATTTGCCTTAACTCAGCTATGGGAAAAGCATCAAAACGGTCAACTGATGCACGATGCTTATTCTGAAATTGGCTGTGTGGAAGGTGCTTTGGCTGAATATGGAGAGCAAATATATGCTCGGCTTTCGGAAGATGATCGAGAAAGAGCGAAACGGATATTTATTCAGTTGGTGCGTTTGGAAGAAGGTACTCAAGCTACTCGCAGGTTAGCAACTCGCTCCCAAGTGAATAATTGGGATTTGGTAACTCATTTAGCATCCGCTCGTTTATTAGTGACAAACCGTAATGATTCCACTGGTGAAGAAACAGTAGAAATTGTTCATGAAGCTTTGATTAAAAGTTGGGGACGTTTAGAACACTGGATACAGGTTGATACAGACTTTCGACGTTGGCAAGAACAGTTGCGATCGGCAATATATCAATGGCAGAAAAGCGGTGAAGATACTGGGGCATTGTTGCGGGGTGTACCCTTAGCAATAGCCCAAGACTGGCAGCAGAAACGCTCCGAAGAACTTAGCGTCAAAGAAAGAGAGTTTATTCAAAGTTCTCAGTTAATTTGCGATAGGGAAATCGAAAATCAAAATCGCAGACGCAGAATTACTATTTTAGGACTTATTATTTGTTTAATTTTAGTTGCAATTGGTAGGTGGCAATTGCGATGTAGCTTTTAATTTTGCTTTGATTAATAAAATCTCTACATAATTGTTGTTAAATCAAATAGGAATCCGGGTAAAACGTCTTCACCGGATAATGTTGTAGGAGCTTCTAATATTTCTACATCTCTACCTTGACGATAAATCTCTACTTGTCGTGCTTCTACATTTATTAACCAACCCAAACGAGCGCCATTTTCAATATATTCCTGCATTTTCTCTCGTATTTTCTTTAGCGAGTCAGTAGGAGAACGAAGTTCTATAACAAAATCAGGACATAAAGGTAAGAATTTTCGTCTTTGTTCTGCGGTTAAATACTCCCACTTTTCTATTGTTATCCAAGAAGCATCGGGAGAGCGATTTGCACCGTTGGGTAGTTTAAAACCAGTTGAAGAATCAAAAGCTTTACCTAAATTATTTTTACGACTCCAACTTTGAAGTTGATATGCAATTTCAATATTGCGGTTTCCTGTTTCTCCCCCAGTTGGTGACATTATTAATAATTCCCCTGATGCTGTGCGTTCAAATTTCCATTCTTGATTTTTCTGACATAGTTGCCAAAATTGTTCGTCGGTTAAGTCGATTGTTAGTTGTAGGGTGGAGTTGGGATTAATTAGTGAAGTGTTCATAGTACAAAGCAAATATTTTTTAATTTATCTTGGAAAATTATTACCTAGATAAATTTGTTTAGAACCTTTAGGGATATAAATCCAGCCAAGTCCTTGCAAGCGGTTTGTCAAGTTAGAAATTGTTACTCCTAATTCATCTACGACAGCATACAAATGTCGCCATTTGGTAAAATCACGTCCTCTTCGTGCTTCTTCTAATTTATATAGAGGCATAAGTAAACAACTAGCAAAATATTGAGCTTGCCATTCAATTCCTTTTTGAGCAGTAACGCTACGACATAAAAATGGCTCTATAGTCATTATCAATTCAGGACTCATTCTTTCTTTAAATACATCGAGAGCATCATGCTCGATGTGAAGCAACCAATGTCCTATTTCATGAGCTATGGTGGATTGTCCAAAACCACCCTCTAATGCTGGAATTTGGTCGTTAATAATAATTTTCCTCTGAATTGGCAAAATCATTGCTGCTATATATCCCTCATTATCTGGAGGTATAGTTTCCCAAACAATTCCTATATCTAAATAATCGGCAACTGCTTCAGCAACACAGCTTCCTTTTAAAGGACGTTTTCGGTTTGCTTGCACCCTATTCAAATTATTTAATGCCACTTGTTCTATTTCTTGCTTAGATATAAAACGATATGGCTTGATGACATTCAACTCTATTTCTCCTCATCATCTTGAGTAGTTTCTTTCAATAATTCCCTTGCAAATTTGGGTTCATCACGCATTCTGCGAAGTAAAGCAGGCATTTGTTTATACTTTCTGACAAGCTCTTCAAATACTTCGGCATCTTCTGGGGTTATTCTTCCTGCAAGTCGTCTGAGTTTATCTTTTTGTTCAGTTAAATCTAGTTTTTCCGCTAATAAATCAATAACTTCTTCGCTAGGAGGATAACCTGCATGGTCATTCTCTAATTTAGACAAGTACGTATAGTTAACCCCCACTAATTTAGCTAACTCGCGCTGACTGTACTCCTTCTGCTTGCGAGCTTGACGAATGAGTTTACCAAAGGTCTCTTTCACGGTTCTCTTCCTTTAAGTCCAAGAATCATACTCTACCTTTTCTCAATGGTTCATATCTGTAAAATTTCTAGATTTGTTGACTAAATTGGTCAACTTGTGCAATAAATACATTATAGTACATATGCTTGTTATTATCTAGCCACATGAATAAAAAACAACAATCGAATCCAAACCAGCTATGTTTTTCTATCGGTAGACCTTTAATAGTTCTTTTGCAAGAGGTTCAGAATTCAAGTAGCGATACAAACTTGAAACAAGCTGCGGAGCGAATGTTAGAAGCTTTACATACTTTTGAAATTGCTAATAAACCAGGTGTCTCTAAATCAGCTATAACCAGTCAAGCGATTTACGAAATCCTTACAAAATGAATTAAATCAAGAGTTTTTAATGAAAAAAGTTTGGAATTTTGCTAGCTACAATCTGTTGTCTTTGTTTTCCCCACCTGTAGGACTTGAACATCTTCATTGCGATATGAAAAGAGGTTTTACTAAAGCGAGAAAAAAAGAACCAAAAGTAGCAGTACTTTTAGAAAAAGACAATACGGCTCAAACTATAGGGTTATTGGCGCAAAAAGCAGTTTACGAGATTCATCAAGACTCTTCAATTTTTTCGCAAAAAGATGCTCTAAATCGAATAATAGACATTTTACAGTTAAATAAAGAATCCGATTTAGTTCGAGAAAGGGTAACTCAAATAATTGAAAATTATCTTGATAATCCGATTCTTTTGGACAAAAAAGTAATTAAGCTCAGTAGAGGTGACGAAGGTTTTCCAGAACCAATTTTAATTCAGCAGGGTAATTACTTATTTAATTTATTTGCAGCAATCGACTGCATTTTTTTAGAAGAAGATAATACTGTACACATTTTAGATTTCAAAACTGGTAAATCCGACTTTGACCGCAGACAAGCTTATATTTATTTGTTAGCTGCTAGCTATATTTACCCAGAAAATAAAGCTGTTGCTTCGTTTTATAACTTAGAAACCTGCAAGCAATCAGAAAGAATTACAGCTACACCTGAAACGTTAGAATCTTTTCAAATTACGATGTCTAGAATAGCAAAACAGCATCAAAAAGATTTACAACGTTACCGTCAAAAAACTGATGAATTTCGAGATGTATTTCCCCAAAATCCTGGAATAAGCTGTAGATTTTGTCCTTTTAGTTCTATTTGTGAATTTGTTATTGAGGGTGCTATATGAATGCTGCTATGATTCAACCACGTCCGCAATCTGCTGTAGAAACAAAGTTTTTAAGCGAAATATTACCATTAATAATCTTAAAAGATTCAAAACTAAATTTTATCTGTTTTCGGCTTTCTCCGGAAGTAGAACGAGAAATTGGCAACCGTTTAGGTTGGAATTTTTGTCACAAGTTTCCAGATATTATTGTAATTTGGTACAAAAAGTTTTTTTGGGCTTTAGCTAAACCAAATCAAGTAATGCCAAGTCAGAAAGAATGGCGAGAAGCATTAACAGAAATATGCGAAGAATTAAGAAAAGATATTGGTGATTGTGATTATTCTATTCAATGGGTACGTCAGCCGCAATTAACAGCTTCTACCTTAGCTCAGTTAGCAGTTAGAATCTTAAAAATTACTCGTCCTTTTTCATCAGAAATAGCTTTATCCGAAAAACAGGCAGAAGTAAAAAGAGAAGCTAAATTTTGGGCTGAAACTATAGAAATAAACAAGCAGTTTTTCTCAGCTTTAACAATAACTGTTAAGAGTAATTTTCGCTATAGAGGTAATTTAGCTGATTTTTTTGAAAATCACCCTTTTAGACAAGATCCACAAAAGCTTTTAATTGGTTTAAAAGTTCGGGATATAGAACATAATAGCTTTGCTACGATTACCGGAATCATTGGTAATATTGCCGAACAAAGAGAAAGGTTAATACAAGATGCAACTGGTGCAATTAGCAAGCAAGCATTAGAAGAAGCACCCGACGAGCAACCAGTAGTTACAGTGCAATTTGGCAAGAAGAATAAACAATTTCGCTATGCAATGGCAGCTTTACGTCCTTGTATAATGCCTGAAACTGCCGATAAATTTGAAGTCGATTATGGAAAGTTACTTAAAGCAGCTAAAGTGGCTTATAAAGATAGAAAACAACTTTTAGGGGTTTATAATAAGGAAGCAAATACAGTTTTAGCTAATTACGGATTAAAATTAGGACAAAGGATAAACAGTTCTAGATATTCAAGTTTATTTTGGGAACCATTATTAAATCTTTCAGAAACCAAACTTCTATTTGGTAATAATGAAATTGGCTTTCAAAAAAGTATACTAAAAGGACTTTCTCAAGGTGGAGTTTATTTTCGTCATGAAAATTACACAGATCCATCAGATAAAATTAACATAGCTGCTTTAAAAATAGGTAACTTTCAGGTTGGGAAGCTTTTTTTTGATGAAGTTAAACAACGTTTACAAAAGTACGGTTTCGGAAGCATAATAGCTCCCGAAAATGTGAAAGTAGTGTCTGTAGAAAATTTCACTAGTATCGAAGGTAGAGTACAAATTGAGGAAGCTATAGATGATTTGATGGAAAGACATCCTGATATAGTTTTAGTTTTTTTACCTATTACCGATAGAAGCAGTGATGATACAGGTGATAGCCTTTATTCTTTGGTTTACTCGCGTTTGCTAAGAAGAGGAATTGCGAGTCAAGTCATTTATCAAGATACTTTAAAAAAAGTTCCAACTAATACTATTCTTAATCAAGTTATTCCAGGGATATTGGCTAAGTTAGGTAACTTACCCTATGTGTTAGCTGAACCATTAAAAATAGCTGATTATTTTGTTGGCTTAGATATTTCTAGAGGTTCTAAAAAGAAAACTGCTGGAACTATGAATGCTTGTGCTAGTTTAAGACTTTATGGAAGAAAAGGGGAATTTAACGGCTATAAATTGGAAGATGCTTTAATCGAAGGTGAAGAAATTCCACAAAGGGTATTAGAGAAATTTCTTCCAAGAGAAAAGCTAAAAGGGAAGACAGTTTTAATTTATCGAGACGGACGTTTTTGCGGTGAAGAAGCCATACATTTAAAACAATGGGCAGAAGTCATTGGTTCCAAATTTGTTTTAGTTGAATGCTATAAATCAGGAATACCTCGACTTTATAACTGGAATGGGCAAGTTATTAAAGCACCTACAAAAGGTTTAGCGTTACGTCTATCTTCTCGTGAAGTTATTTTAGTAACAACTGAATTAAAATCACAGAATATGGGTTTACCTGATCCATTACGTTTAAAAATTCACGAAGCAGGGGATCTAGTATCAATTGAAGATTTAGTAGACACAACACTAAAACTTACGCTGCTACATTATGGCTCCCTTAATCCGCCACGTTTACCTATACCACTTTTCGGTTCTGATGTTATGGCTTACCGACGCTTACAAGGTATTTATCCCGGTGCATTAGATGGCGATCGCCAATTCTGGCTTTAACACCCTAACCGCTACACTAAAACAAAACATCCCCATCTTCTCCCCATGCTCTCCACCGCTCCCGAATACCAAATCACCTGGGAAAAACTCCCCGAAGACTTTGTTTTAAACAACGAACTTTTAAACGATATTAATCAACCTTTACTCGCTGCTGCATTAACCGAAAGCTTAGAAATTGCAAATAAATTACCAGATAATTCTCTTACTTCTACCAATTACGGAATCTGCGCTACTGTAAATCAAAAGATGGTGGTAAAAGCGCCAGATTGGGCTTATATCCCAAAAATCACCGTATCGCGGCAGGAAGTTAAACGCAGCTATACCCCACAGATTCAAGGCGATATTCCGGTTATTGTGATGGAATTTCTTTCCGATACCGAAGGCGGAGAATATTCAATTAAACCGACTTATCCTCCAGGAAAGTGGTTTTTTTACGAGCAAGTGTTAGAAGTTCCCAACTATATAATTTTTGAACCAGATAGCGGTGAAATAGAAGTTTATCAATTAGATGATTCAAAACGGTATCATCTGCAAAAACCCGATGCAAATAACCGTTTTTGGATTGCTCAAATGCAGCTATTTTTAGGAGTATGGCAAGGAAATAGAGAAAACCGCACGGGTTATTGGTTGCGGTGGTGGGATGAAAATGGCAACCTTTTATTCTGGGGTTTGGAAAAAGCCGAAAGATTAGCAGCACAACTTAGAGCAGCAGGAATCGAACCAGAGATTTGAAAAAATAAGAATATGGCTACTAAGTAGGTCGTCGTTGAAAATCGTAATTAGGACAAGGGAGTAGGGAGTGAGGGTAAGGCTTTATTTAATTGGCAAAGAATTGCTTTTGACGATAATGGAGAAGTTGAAAATAGCTTTCAAATTTATCCCGATTGGACAATTGAAATACTATCACCCGAACAAAGTTCAACTAAGGTAATTACCAATATTCTTCATTTTCTAAAACACGGAACTAAACTAAGTTGGTTAATCGACCCAACCGAACGTTTGATATTAGTATTTCTACTAGAACAACAACCTTTAGAAATGACTGGTGGTAATAAATTACCCGTACTAGAAAACTTAACTCTTAATATCACAGTCGAACAAGTATTCGCTTGGTTAAAACTGTGAGTTACCAATTATCAATTAATTAAGGGGTATAGGTTAAGGGTTAAAAGTTAAAGGTTAAAGGTTAAAGGTCAAAGTTAATATCTTATTTCCAATGCCCTGCGACCCAATAACCCATCCCCATACCCCATGACCTAATTAAGAAGGATTAGGAGCATCATAAGGTGCTACACCACTAAACTTAAGTTTTGCAGCACTGGGATTGTCGCCAATTTTACGAGCAACAAAACGTACTTTATCGCGACCTTCGTTGACCTTCTCAGGGAAGACACCATCAGCCGGATGTAGGTACTGAGTTTCGCCGCTGGGATAAATCCGGTAAATCTTATAATCAGTGATTTTCATTTTCCGGAATTGAGCGCCCAAAGCAATGCCATACTCTTTACGAGCAATTTCCAGCATATTTTCGCCTTCAAGCATTGTTGCAGCGCCACCAGTAGGCATTTCAAAAACCTGTTGCTTGGGGCTAGTCCAAGTAATCGCGTACTTCTCTTCTTCTACCGCTTTCTTGAGCAAGCCGCCGGTGCTGCCACCAAATAGTGGAGTTTTTCCGGAGAGTGTTTCTGCCATAATAAATCCTCTCAACGTTGAAACGTTTTTACGGCATCCTAACATTCCAGCGGCGACCATATTACCATTGCGTTAGGAACTTTAACAGTTCGTAATTGGACCGCAGGGCATTGATAATTGATAATTGGTAATTGGTAATTGAATTTTCCCCTTGTCCCCCCATCTCCCCATCACCCTACCTCCCCACAACCATCGACAATCTTTCCTCCTGACTCCCCTCAATACTCGGTACGGTGAAGTGAAATTTGGAGCCTTTATCTTTTCCCGATGATTCTGCCCAAATTTTTCCTCCCCAACCAATAACTATCTGACGACAAATTGCTAACCCTAAGCCCGTTCCTCCCGTGGTGCGTCTCAAGGCTCCTTCTTCTTGATAAAAGCGGTCAAAAACGATTTCTAAGCGATTGGGTTCTATTCCTCTTCCGGTGTCGGCAACTGTCACTTCAACCATTTGATTGTTGTTACTAGTCGCAATGATTGTAATTTCTCCTTCGGGTGGTGTAAATTTACAAGCGTTATCCATCAGTTTTGCTAGCACTTCTACCAACCAATCCCCATCTGCTCTAATTAAAGGCAAATTGTCAGATATTATCGCGGACACTTTAGGTAAGTCTTCTATTTTTGTGCGAGCGTTAATTCTACTAACTGCTAAATCTACGCATTCTTGTAAAGTCAAAGTCTCTGGATGCCATTCAATTCGACCGCTTTCTAAGTTGGAAAGAGTAAGAAAATCTTGAATTAGTTTCCGCATTCTTTCTGAATCGGAAAGTGCAGTACTTAACATTATTTCCCGCAATTCCAAAGGCATATCTGGTTCGGTAGCAAGGCTTTCTAAGCAAACCTGAATTGTGGAAAGTGGAGTACGCAGTTCGTGTCCGGTAATCGCTATCAAGTTGCTGCGAGTACGTTCTAATGCTTCTAATTGTTGGTTGAAGTCTTCTAAATTGGCGTAGGCTTCGGCTTGAATTAAAGCCGCTCCGACGGAGGTGGCGATCGCTGTTACCAAATCTAGTTCTTCAGCTTGCCATTCGTGGGGTTTATCGTCGCAATATTGCAACTCTATAATTCCTAACATTCGCCCCTGAAACCATACGGGTTCCATCAACCACGAACGAATAGAAAAACTCTTGACAAAATCCGTAACTTCTGGAGAATCAGCTACACGAGAGTCTTCAAGAGTATCGGAAACACAAACGCCTTCCCCCGTCTGTAACACTTCCTGAAATATCGGATTTTTTTGTAATTCTCTGGTTTGTCCTAAAAGCGATAAAACACCGGAGCTAATAAATTCGTGTTCGATGATGGCGTTCGTGTCGGCTCTTTGAGCGCGGTAGATTAAACATCGGCTAGCTGCTAAGTTTTGTCCTAGCTCCTGTACCGCTACTTCTAATACTTCTTGCGGATTTAGCGATCGCCGAATTGCCGTACTGATAGAGTTGACTAAACGTTCTTTTCGTGCTTGCGCGGCGATTGACCGATAAGCTTTGTGTAGTTTATATTGGCTGGCTTGTAAATAGGTAACTAAACGCTGCACGAAAGGATTAGTATCGATGTCACAAGCATATTGGTTTTTATCGTCAACTATCTGCTCGCTGTAATTATCGCCAATACCAAACCGTTGACGTGCCTGCTCAATCTTCTCGGCTAATTCCGGACGATAAATAGCTATTTTATCCAATAACAAATCCGCAGCTTTAAGGCTTACATTTCTTTCTGCCGTCCAAATTCCCTCAAATCTCCTTGCCGTGTCCATATCAAGACTCGGAATTAATTCTGGAGATATTTCTCTTTTAAGTATGGAAGTAGGATATTCTCGGCAAACTAAGCAAGTAGCATAATTAAAAGCAATAACTATCAAATGCCATTCTTGAGAAAGGGCATCTTTCGGCTCAAAGGCTACTTTTTCATAATATTCGGAACTGCTACTAAAATCTGTTTCTGGTGCAGATAAAACGTATACTTGATTGCTTATTTGCGACAGTCGTTGATACCGATGAGCTTCTTGACGGTAGAATCTTTCTCTTTGAAAGCTCGCAATCACTAAAGGCTGCTCCATTGTGGCAGCCAAAACCTGGTCTTCCATCGCGTGGGAGAGCGCTGTTAATGAAGCTTTGAAGTATATTTGGGGCCGCAGGTACGGTAGTGCCTGTAGCAAATCACTCAGCACGGAAGTAGAAATGCTCATGAATGTCGTTAAGGAGCCACAATCTGGATTTAAATCCACGTCACAGCTGCATTGTACAAACTACAAGGCAATCTCAGGACAACCTAAATGTTGCGATTTGTAAACAATACTGACCTAGGCTTTAAAGAGCCATGTAAACGATCGCAGTTCTCAAATAGCAGCTAATCGCAGCTGTATGGTAAACAAATAATATTGAATCCATGAAAACATTCTACCTTGCTGTTGAGTGATATTTCTACAAAAGAATCTATAACTACTTTAAAATTCTATTTACATACTTATCGAACTGGCTTTGGTTTTTTTGTCAAGTATAAAATTCGCTATATAAATATATTCTATAAATAAATATAATTATTCAAATGGTAGAGCTAATTTATCTGCGCCGATTTACTAGTTTGATAATTTTAAATGCAGCAAAAGCTACTTTTTATTATTCAAAACATATTCTCTTTTTTTATTTAATAGAATTCATAACTATTCTGAATATGAGTTTTGATATTCTCTAAATCATTAATGATTTTGTCTATTAAGATAATATCAATATCAAATAAATGTTTTTATTTAACATATTCACGCTGCTTCTATTTATACCTATTTTTTCTCATGGAGTAGGCATATTTAATTTAACAATAATTAGTTATTCATTAATAAAATACGCATCAATCTAATTGCATATTAGTTCAGCAACTGCACTTAATCATCAATGCTTAAAAATAATATTAAATAGGATTCTTCTATATATTCAGTTCTTCCATTCATACTTAACTCGCTCAAATATTATAAATATCGCAATTTTAATCTTCCGTAGCTATTTATCTTAAATTAAAAGATCGCGGTATATTTTTTATCGTTTCATAAAAGCCAATTTATCAAATTAATCGTTAATATATGTTATAATTAAATTAATCACAAAAATTAAATATACAGAAAAATATTAAGTAGATTGCATCATGCTTAAGTTTCATGTAATATTGCTTTGTCTATATTTAAAGATTATTAAAGCAGTATTAAGCAGTCTTGAAGTAATGCTTAGGGACATATGCTTATTTCATCAAAATTAAGTCAGGAGTCAATATTCTTTATCGGCTTAATTATCGCGAAATAATCGGCAATGCTAGCAACAAATAATCGGCAATGCTCGAAAAAGACTCGAAAGTATTTAACTTTAATTGCTGCTTAACTGTTCCTTCCTGTCTTGTTATTAATGTGGATGCAGCTATTTAAGCAGTGCAGCAATCCTGCATTAAAGCAAAACAAGGCATAGCATACCTGCGCCGTCAGAATTCAACTTCTTGATTTTCTATTGTTTTAGAAAACGTAATCTATGCGAGGTTAATATGCTTTATTTCTCACAAAATTGGTGAAACATGAGAATTGCTCAAATTTCTCCTTTATGGGAGCGCGTTCCTCCCTTTCGCTACGGCGGAATAGAACTAATTGTCAAACTTCTCACGGATGAATTAGTTCGACGAGGGCATCAAGTAACTTTGTTTGCTTCAGGTGACTCGATTACAAATGCAAAGTTGCACTCAGTTCACGATAAAGCTTTACGGCTCGACTCTTCTATTCAAGAGCCAGATATCTACCATCAAATGATTCTCGCTGATGTTTATCAAGAAGCATACGCCAATTTTGATATCATTCATTCCCACATTGGTTATACGGCTCTTCCCTACAGCGGTTTCGTCAAAACACCCACCGTGCATACGCTTCACGGAGCATTTACATCCGATACCACCAAGATACATCGCCGTTTTAGCGAGCAGCCTTTAATTAGTATTTCCTCTTCGCAGCGAGAACCTTGCTTGGACTTAAATTACGTCCACACGGTTTATAACGGAATTGATACGGTTGTTTATCCCTTCTATTCTCAACCAGTAGAACCTGCTTATTTAGCTTTTATAGGTAGAATTTCGCCGCAAAAAGGAGCGGTAGAAGCGATTCAAATTGCTCGTGCTACTGGTTTAACCTTAAAAATGGCTGGCAAAGTTGATGTAGTAGACGCTGATTACTATCGAGAGAAAGTAGAAACCATTAATTGATGGCGAACAGATTCAGTACCTTGGGGAAATTTCCCATGAGGATAAAGTAAGACTCTTAGGTGAAGCAACGGTAACATTGTTCCCTATTACTTGGCGAGAGCCTTTTGGTTTAGTGATGATTGAGTCTATGGCTGCCGGTACGCCTGTAATCGCCATGAATTTGGGTTCCGTACCAGAAGTTATTGTTGATGGAAAAACAGGTTTTGTTTGCGACTCTGTAGACAAAATGATTGAGATGGTTCCAAAAGCTACAAAATTAGACCGTCAGACTTGCAGGGAATATGTTGTCAGTCGGTTTAGTGTGGAATCGATGACTGACGGATATGAGAAAGCTTACTCAATGATTTTGAATTCCACCCAATCTAGATAAACTTTGGGCTTTAAAGCTGAATTGTTTTCTCGTACAACTCTGAGATTATTAACTTTGCAGTAGAAGTATAAAATTTTATTCAAAAAGTCTGCCTATAGGTAGACTTTTTCATTGTAATAAAGCAGATTGAAGCAAGTTGAAAATATCGAAGTCTAAAAAAGTTCTTAATAGGGCTGGAAATTTTTAAGTATATTCTAGTAATTTTTAATAGCATTATTTTATATTACTTATGGTTGAAGTATTAAATAATCGGTGGAGCTTAGGCAATATCGAAATACATACTTTTCAACAAATACTAAAATACTTTAAAAATCATTTTTTTATGATTTGGAATAATCGTTAGCTTTTTATGGTATATATAAAAAAATGCATTGTTTTTCTCTGCTCAAGATAAAAAACAATGCTTATGGGTATGGTTATATTTGCTTTACGTATATATAAAAAAATATAGATAAGAATTATATAATGTGTTTAAATAATTTACGGTAATAGTTAATAGATAAAATATACAGAGGCTGCTTGCTCTAATAGTGCTAGCAATAGTTGGGCGTAGTTATCGTATCTCCATCTTTTAGACAAACAGCGCTTTCAAAATAAACAAGTACAAATCAACTGAATTGATAGTTGATTTTATTTAATAAGCATATTGCTGTAATGAATACTTTTTTTAATATACAGATTCATAAATATTTTAGATATTGGCTCTGCCATGCGTTCCCTTGCTTATCTGTACGTAACTAATGTTTAACTCAATGGCTCAAATGAGTTTTAATTAGCGTCTGTTTTTCAGATTGACGTATTTCTAAAAACAAAGCATACACCTACACCTGTACACGGAATTTTTGCTAATGACACCGGATACCCTGATGACACCGGACAAAATCACACAAGACGGAAAAACTTTTGTACCCGCCGACCAAATCCCCATCCCAGAGTGGCCTTGCGTTCTCAGCGAAAGACCCCAGGCATCATTAACAATTAAAGACGATGACCTATTTTTAGTCACGGATACTTTGGGTAATATTGCTGGTTGTTCGCTGAACGATATTAATCCTAGCATGGGGCTGTTTTGCTGCGATACGCGCTTTTTAAGTCGATTAGATTTCCAAATTGAAGGGCGATCGCCAATTTTGTTGAGCAGTACTGCGGATAAAGGGTTCTCGCTTTCGGTGTTGTGTACGAATCCCAGGATTGAAGATCGCCTGCAAGCAGATACTGTAGGGATTCGCAGGGAGCTAGTGCTAAACGGTGCTTTATTTGAAGAGATAGAAGTTTCTAACTACAGTACGACTACTGTCACCTTTGAATTAAGTATCAGCTTTGATGCAGATTATGTCGATCTATTTGAAGTCCGAGGTTTTGGCAGAGAGAGCCGTGGAAGGCTGCTGCGTTTGGTAGAACCGCATTCGGAAGAAGCTAACCAAGATGTAGTATCGGAACAAGATGAAAATTCTAGGGCGAATGAAGTTGCTTTAACCCTTGCTTATCAAGGTTTGGATAACTGGATCATGGAATCGCGCATCCATTTCCAGCATCGGCAACCAGATTATTTTAAAGGTTATACCGCTGTTTGGCAGTTGGAATTAGCTACCCACGAAACCCAAAAGCTGGGTTATCGGATTAATATGTTTACGAATAATAAGCCCACCTCCACCGTTAGCGCCCCCGTCACTTTGGTTCAGGCTAGATCCGCCGAGATGATGGAGGAACAAAATTGGGTACAAAAGATTACTCAAATTCGTTCGGATAAAGGTACTTTTAATCGAGTTATCGAGCGCGGCGAACAAGATATGTACTTGTTGCGTCAGTCTTTTGGAAAGTCAATGACTGTTTCGGCTGGAGTACCGTGGTTTTCAACTTTGTTTGGTAGGGATTCATTGATTACCGCTTACCAAACGTTGATGTTAAATCCGGAAATAGCTAAAGAGACTTTAGGTTTACTAGCTCGTTATCAAGGTAAAGTTGATGACGATTGGCGTGAAGAAGAACCAGGTAAAATTCTTCACGAGTTGCGCTTTGGAGAGTTGGCTCGTACTCAAGAAATACCTCATACACCTTACTATGGTACGGTTGACGCGACTCCTTTATGGTTAATGCTTTATGCTGAGTACTTCGCTTGGACTCACGATGGAGAAACCTTAGAGAAACTTTGGCCAAATGCTTTGGCAGCAATGGATTGGATCGACCGTAATCTAAAAGAAACGGGCTACCTCAGCTACATTCGTAAATCTAAACGTGGTTTGCTTAACCAAGGTTGGAAGGATTCTGGTGACTGTATTGTAGACCGTAAAGGTGAATTGGCGACAGGTCCAATTACTCTTTGTGAAGTCCAAGGTTATGTTTATTCGGCGAAAATGCGTCTTGCAGAAATTGCTCGGATGAAAAAGCGACTCGATCTAGCAGATCGTTGGCAAGAAGATGCTAAAAATTTGAAAGCTCGTTTTAATAGAGATTTTTGGATTGATGACCAAGATTTCTGTGCTTTGTCTTTAGATGGTGATGGTCGGCAAGTAGACAGTATAAGCTCTAATCCCGGTCACTGCTTGCAGTTGGGAATTTTTACACCTGAAAATGCTTATAGCGTTGCCGAAAGATTGCGGGCACCCGATATGTTTAATGGTTGGGGTATTCGTACTTTGAGCAGTTTGTCTCCAGCTTACAATCCAATGGGTTATCACGTAGGTTCGGTATGGCCTCATGATAATGCTATTATCGCGATGGGATTGCGATCGCTTGGATTAGTCGATCAAGCTTTGGAAATTTTCCAAGGTTTATTTGACATGACTTCCATGCAGCCTTATCAACGTCCACCAGAATTATTTTGCGGCTACGAACGTCACGGTGATGAAGCTCCTGTGAGATATCCCGTAGCTTGTACTCCCCAAGCTTGGGCAACTGGTTCTATTTTCCAGTTGTTGCAAATGATGGTTAACTTAGTTCCCGATGCGCCAAACAACTGCTTGAGAATTATCGATCCGGCATTACCTGAGTCGATAAACAGTCTTTCTCTTCATAATTTACGAGTTGGCCCCACAATTCTCGATCTAGAATTTGAGCGTTCTGGCAGTACCACAGCTTGTCGTGTTGCGAAGAAACGTGGAAACCTCCGGGTTGTTATCGAAGCATAAATCAAAACAAGATTTTGCTGAATCTAGACAACATAAATTGTAGATATTTAAATGTAGAGACGTGCACAGTTTCGCGTCTCTACAAAATTTTTCATAAGTAGTAAACCAATCATTAACCACATAATTAGTAATACGTTTGGGCGAAAGCAATTCGTAATTAAAAACTGCATTTTAATTAATTACCAATTACCAATTACCAATTACCAATTACCAATTACCAATTACCAATTACCAATTACCAATTACCAATTACCAATTACCAATTAAGCTTCTTCAGAACTATCAGCTTTTCTTCCTGGAGATGATTCATAAAGAGCATCAAGCTGTTGGCGAGCATCTTCAACATTAATTGAACGCATTACTAACAGTGGTTCTTTAACAATATTGCCAGAATTATCTAGAAGTTCTGGATGGGGTACAAACTGTCTTCTTGTAGATAGCGAATAATTACCTTGATTTCCTCTAACGCTTCCTCGATCCATCCTTCCGAATCGCGCCGGATAATTTGCTTGTCTATCAAAACTAAACATTATTAAATTGCGAATCAAATTAGCAACGGCTATAAAAGCGAGAGTAGTAAAAGCGAGAATGTAAAGCAGTTGTAACAGCATCTTGGTTTTCCTTTAGGGGCAGCAAGTTTTTAAACGTTCATTTCAATTGGGCTTATCGTCACCGTTCGCTCCTAGCTGCAATGTCAAAATTGCTTCCACGGCTTGAGTACACCCATAATTAATTCAACTAAAGCAGACTATACAAAAATAAATTTTTTGTAGCATTAAGTACATTTTGTCCTAAACATCATTAAATTTAAAGAAGTTTAGAAAAAATATTTATGATTTTATGATTCGTGTTGTTCTCGTGAATCCCGTCCAGAGCGGAATCGCATCGCAACATTCCAGCACTCTGTAACTAACTTATGCCAAGGCATAAGCGTTGACATCTCAATTCCTACCTTACCTTCTGCGACTCTAAACAACATTTTGGCTGCTTTCACTTCATCAGCTGCAACCTTTACTCGCGTCAACAGGTCAGATTGATCCTGCTCGTCTAAAAATGGTAAATGCTCTGTTTCTAGCAGGGTTTGCGAACGAGAGAACCAGTATTCAAAGTCTTCCAACAATGGCTGCAAGACTGTCTTCAACAATTCTGGCTCCGGTAAATTAGAGTCTCGCATAAATGAGAAGAAAAATTCAATTTTTATTACTAATATTAACCTTCTTTAATATTCTTAACATTTCGAGCAGTATATTTTCAAAGTCAGAACCTTAAAATAATCTGTAAGTTTTATTACACTTTGCTTATTATATATATTCACTTTGCAATTTGTACATATCCGAAAGACGTAATATTTGACCTTCGAGGGGATATAGGTTGTTTTGTCAAAAAATATGTAAATACTGTTAACAACATTCCACGGGGGTGATGCAGCCTACCACTAGGTCGTTAATATAGATGCAGTTCCACAATATATAGAGTAATTACTTCGTCAATGGTTAAACAGCCAATATCGCCTTCCGACTCTCATAATCCTTCGGTTGAACCGGAAAAAATTAATCTACCGCGTACCAGCGAATCTGAAGATTTACAAAAAATTCGCCATACGACTTCTCATATCATGGCAATGGCGGTACAAAAGTTGTTTCCCGAGGCGCAAGTAACAATTGGCCCTTGGATTGAAAACGGTTTCTACTACGATTTTGAAAATTCAGAACCTTTTACCGAGAAGGATTTGAAAGCCATCTACAAGCAGATGGTGAAAATAATTAATCGCAAATTACCAGTTATCAGAGAAGAAGTTAGTCGTGAGGAAGCCGAACGCCGAATCAAAGAAATTAACGAACCTTATAAGTTAGAAATCTTAGAAGATATTAAAGAAGAACCAATTACGATCTACCATTTGGGGGATGAATGGTGGGATTTATGCGCCGGGCCTCATTTAGAAAATACCAAGGAATTAACGCCTAAAGCGATTGAATTAGAAAGTGTTGCTGGTGCTTATTGGCGTGGAGATGAAAATAAAGCACAGCTACAGCGTATTTATGGTACTGCTTGGGAAAATCCAGAGCAGTTAGCAGAATACAAGCGGCGTAAAGAAGAAGCAATGCGCCGCGACCATCGTAAATTAGGTAAAGAGTTAGGATTATTTATATTTTCCGATTTAGTCGGGCCTGGTTTACCTTTGTGGACTCCCAAAGGTACTTTATTAAGAACTTTACTGGAAGATTTTCTGAAGCAAGAACAGTTAAAGCGAGGTTATTTGCCCGTAGTAACTCCTCATATTGCCAAAGTTGATTTATTCAAGACTTCGGGGCACTGGCAGAAATACAAAGAAGATATGTTCCCCTTGATGGCAGAAGATGAGGAAGCTGCCAAATTAGAAAACGGTTTTGTAATGAAGCCGATGAATTGTCCGTTTCACATTCAAATATATGACAACGAACTGCGTTCATATCGAGAATTACCAATACGTTTAGCTGAATTCGGTACAGTTTACCGCTACGAACAATCTGGGGAATTGGGAGGTTTAACAAGAGTAAGAGGTTTTACCGTAGATGATTCTCACCTATTTGTAACTCCCGAACAGCTAGATGAAGAATTTCTCAACGTTGTAGATTTAATACTGTCAGTATTTAATAAACTGCAACTAAAGAATTTTAAAGCCAGATTAAGTTTCCGCGATCCAGAAAATAAAGAAAAATATATCGGCTCCGATGAAGCGTGGGAAAAAGCTCAAGGTGCTATTCGTAGGGCTGTTGAAAAGTTAGGAATGGAACACTTTGAAGGAATAGGAGAAGCTGCTTTTTACGGTCCCAAATTAGATTTTATTTTCCAAGATGCGCTGCAAAGAGAATGGCAATTAGGAACGGTACAAGTTGACTATAATTTACCCGAACGCTTCAAATTAGAATACGTTGCTGAAGACGGTTCTCGTCAACGTCCAATAATGATTCATCGTGCGCCCTTTGGTTCTTTAGAGCGATTAATTGGTATTTTAATTGAAGAATATGCGGGTGATTTTCCATTGTGGTTAGCACCAGTACAAGCAAGGTTATTGCCAGTTACAGAAGTCCAATTAGATTTCGCAAAAGAAGTCGCCGCGAAAATGATTTCGTTAGGTATTCGTGCGGAAGTTGATACTAGTGGCGACAGACTTGGTAAACTAATACGTAATGCCGAAAAGCAGAAAATTCCCGTGATGGCTGTAGTCGGACAAAAAGAAGTAGAATCCAATACTTTAAGTATTCGTACCCGTGCTTCTGGAGATTTAGGAACCATGTCCGTATCCGAAGTACTGGACAATATGAAGAATGCTATTACCAATTACAGCAACTTTTAGGAGACAATAGAAGTGGGCATTAGCCCACTCGCTATTACCGAATTTATATAAATACCCAAAAAATAACATTATGAGTACTCCAAAGGAAAGCATCCAATCTATTTTGAAGCAGTTACCGGATAATTGTTCTGTTGAAGATATTCAATATCATTTGTATGTGAGCGAAAAAGTGCGACGTAGCATAGAAGTAGCCGATACTAGAGGAACAAGGACACACAATGAGGCCAAAGAACGTTTAAGCAAATGGCTTATCAAGTAGTATGGTCACCTAAAGCTTTAGATGATGTAGAAGCGATCGCCATATATATCTCTCGTGATTCTGCTTCCTATGCTGCTGCGGTAGTCAAGAAAATACTTGATCTAACCCGCAGTTTGAATCACTGTCCTACTGCTGGTGAAGTTGTGCCAGAATTCGATGACGATAATGTCAGACAACAGTTTGCCTATATGTATCGAATTATCTATCGTATCAAAGGTCAGACGGTTACTGTTGCCACAGTAACTTACAAAAAGAAGCTACTGGAGGAATTTGGCAAAGACTAATACATCCATCTAAACAACAACTTTTAGTTAAGTAAAAACTCGGCTTATTTCTACAGCCGGGTTTTTTCTATGAAAGAGTTAGTGGTTAGTATTTTGTAGGGGCGGCAAATAAATTAATAATTGTATGGTGCGTCATATTGAATCCGTTAGTATCGCAATTATATATTTTTGAATGCAAAGTGACGCAGAGGGAAGCCTAAAGGGACGCAGAGTTTTTATTTATATGTCGAATAATTGCAATACAAACGCGAAAATTATCATATCTTGCACCTGAGAACAAATAAATTTTGAAAACAATTGTTAATTATTCGATTGTGTTCATTCATACCCGCCAAGGGTTGTAAACAAGAAGGCTAATAGCAGAAGTCCATTGAAATGGACTAAATGTATAACCAATCAAATTTGTAATATTTTTTAATATCTATTATTTATTCAGTATTTATGCTTAAGGTGAAAGATGTCACCTGCGTGATGCTTTAATAATCATTCTACGTGAATTAAATCTTTTTTAAATAATATTCCTTTATCTCCTCTATACCTCTATCCTCTGCGCTCTCAACGTCTCTGCGGTTTTATAATCAGTAATTCTTCAGCAAAGAGAATAATTGCATAATTCGGAAAACCCTAGAAAGATATAAATATAGCCGTAAAAAAAATCACTTCAATAAAAATCGTAAATCATGGGCAAAAAACATCACGATGTTCGAGATTTAATGCATCGCGCCTTTGCTGTATTTTTAACCGTATTTTTGATTTCCGATGTGGGGAGAGTATATGCTTCTAGGAATTTACAAATAATTGCTCAACAGGGAGAAACGCAAGCGGATGCAACCGAGGCTGAAGCAATAAAGTTAATGCAAGAAGGATTGCAATTACAGAAGCAGCGAAGTAAGGAATCACTGCTAATAGCTAGGAATAAATTTGAAGCAGCACTGGTTTTGTGGAAGAAACTGGGGGATAAGAAATTGCAAGCTGTTACTCTCAATAATATTGGTGGAGTCTACGATTCTTTAGGAGAAAACCAGAAGGCAATACAATACTTCAACCAAGCTTTACCTTTATCTCGTGCGGTGGGAGATAAGCGTTACGAAGCAGCTATCCTCAATAATATTGGTGGAATCTACTCGGATTTAGGAGAAAAGCAGAAGGCACTACAATACTTCAACCAAGCTTTACCTTTATCTCGTGCGGTGATAGATAGAGAACGAGAAGCCTATATTCTTAATAATATTGGTGCAGTCTACTGGGGTTTAGGAGAAAATCAAAAAGCACTGCAATACTACAACCAAGCTTTACCTATATTACGTGCAGTGGAAAATAGGAGTATGGAAGCTACTACACTCGATAATATTGGCAGTGTCTACAACTCTTTAGGAGAAAATCAAAAAGCACTACAATACTATAAACAAGCTTTACCCTTATCTCGTGCGGTGGAAGACAAGGGTGGAGAAGCCACTACACTCAATAATATTGGTCTTGTCTACTCGGATTTGGGAGAAAATCAAAAAGCTCTGCAATACTACAACCAAGCTTTACCTTTATTGCGTGCAGTAGGAGACGGGGGTGTAGAAGCCACTACACTTAATAACATTGGTAGAGTCTACTCGGATTTAGGAGAAAATCAAAAAGCTCTGCAAAAATACAAACAAGCTTTGCCTTTATATCGTGCAGTGGAAGACAAGGATGGAAAAGCCACTATCTTTAATAATATTGGTAAAGTCTACTGGGGTTTAGAAGAAAACCAGAAGGCATTGCAATACTATAACCAAGCTTTACCTTTATATCATGCGGTGAGAAACAGAGTTGGAGAAGCCAATACTTTTAAAAATTTAGCTAAACTAAAACGCAAACAAGGTAATTTACAAGCATCCCTCAACCACATCCGCATGGCGATCGCCATTATCGAAGATTTACGCGGTACCTACACCAACCAAGATTTAAAAATCACATATTTCTCTACAGTCCAAGATTACTACAAATTCTACATTGACCTATTGATGGAACAACATAAAAAAAACCCATCAAAAGGATACGATTCTATAGCGCTACACATTTCCGAACGTTTCCCGCGCTCGTGGTTTAATCGAACTCTTAGCTCAAGCTAACGCTAAACTCAGCAAAAATGTTAATCCCAAATTCATTGCAGAAGAAAAAGAATTACAGCTAAAACGTCAAGCTCAAGAAAAAATTCTCGTTAAGTTAATTAATCAAAAGCAACCACCGAAAGACACAATTAAACAAACCGAAGCCGAAATTCAAAATATTATTAACCAACAAAAACAACTTAAAGCAAAAATCCGCGCTCAAAATCCAGAAAGGGATAAATTAACTAATCCAGAACCGTTAAAATTACCTCAAATTCAACAGCAATTAGATAAAGACACTGTATTACTGCAATATTCCTTGGGTGAAGAGCGTAGTTATTTATGGTTAGTTACTCCTACTTCTTTAAATAGCTACGAATTAGCTCCTGGTGAAGAAATTGAAAAAATCGCTAAAGAATTTTACAGTGCATTAGCAATAAATAATTTACCGATTGATTCAGCCAAAAAACTTAGCGAAATTATTCTTAAACCCGTACAAGATAAGTTAGCTGGGAAAAGATTGGTTATCGTTGCTGATGGTGTTTTACAACAGATTCCGTTTGCAGCATTACATAATTCGGGAGAGGGGGTAGAGAGGGTAGAGGGGGTAGAGGGGGTAGAAAATAATGAATGTAGAGACGTTACATGTAACGTCTCCAGAGGTGGGATTATTCCCGAACCGAAACCAGGGGTAAATATCAATAACACTAATTATCAACCGTTGATGCTTAATCACGAAATTGTGAATTTACCTTCAGCATCAACTATTGCTATCCAACGAGAAAAAATCGCTAAACGTAAAATAGCGCCGAAAAAAATCGCCATTCTTGCAGATCCAGTATATAGTTCCAACGACGAACGAATTACAGGTAAATCAACAAGTTACGACCTTAATATTGATATTGAATTAGAACGTTCTGCTCTCAAACGTTCCGCTAAAAGTCTTAACCGTAATGGTTGGAGTCAATTACCAAATACAAAAATAGAAGCACAAGAAATACTAAAACTTGTTTCTAATGAATCGAGCGTATCAGCATTTAGCTTTGACGCTAACTATAATTGGGCAACAAGCAAAAACCTCAATCAATTCCAAATTTTACACTTTGCAACTCACGGTTTTGTTAATCCCGAGCAACCGGAATTATCGGGAATTGTTTTATCTTTAGTTAATAAGGATGGCGAACAAATACCAGGTTATTTGCGTTTAGCAGATTTATTTGAACAAGATTATCCAGCAGAATTAGTTGTATTAAGTGCTTGCCAAACTGGACTTGGTAAAAATGTCAGCGGTGAAGGGATTGTTGGCTTGACAAAGGGATTGATGTATGCGGGTGCTTCACGAGTTGCTTTGTCGTTGTGGAATGTTAGCGATGAAGGTACGTCGGTGTTGATGCAAGAATTTTATAAGCAGATGTTGCAGGAAAATAAAAATCCTACTCAAGCCTTGAGGGATGCACAGCGCAAGTTATGGGCTAATCCTGAATGGCGAAATCCTTATTATTGGGCTGCTTTTACTTTGCAAGGTGAGTGGAATTAAGTTCGTTCGTAGTTGCGCTTTAGCGCCAAATATGTAGTGCAACTACGAACAAATACTGTTCCCTAGTTGAACCTGGAAACTAGAACAAATATAAATCTTAAAATCACTATTATGGTGTATTTAAGCGAAAAACAAAACAATCAGCAATAAAAAAATGCCAGCCATTGTTAAACTACAACTCTCTATAGAAACTTTAGTAGAAGCTATTTCTTCCTTAAATTTAGAAGAGAAATGTCAACTTCAAGAAATAATTGAACAACAAATTTTTGAAGCTGAAGAAGCGGTTTACGAAGATAATTTAGAAACAAAGAAAGAAATTCAAGCTGTTCGCGCTGAGTATGCAACTGGTGAGTCGATCACTATGGATGAATATATTGCTAAACGCTCAAATCAAGCATCATGAGCGACAGATGGTGCGTGACGCGATTTCTTAACTTATAACTCCGTAGATAATTTATCGAGCGCGTCACACACCCTACAAGATTTAGCGCAGCCTTTACAAGTAACAACTAACCAAAATTAATGGGGGTGATGCATCATCACCCCCACCAAATATTTAGACAACGATTTAATAGCACCACCCCTGAATTTCGTACTTAACTACTCTGCAATGTTAACCAAACTTGCAATATTTGAATCTGCTAATGTTGGTGCGGAAATAACTTTAGAATACAAACTTGATGGTTGTTCGGATGCAATCACTGGTAGTGCTTCACGTGCGTGAACTGCTAATTTTTGTGTCTTCACATCATAAGTTTGTGTTGCCAATTTCGGATACAAGCCGATACCGATGATTGGAAGTAATAAGGAAGCGGCAATGAAAAGTTCGCGGGGTTTTACATCGGGTACTATTTCATCCAAATGTAATTCTTCATTTTGCTTGCCGTAAAATACCTGTTTCAACAAAGATAGTAAATAAATCGGAGTCAAAATTACGCCTACGGCACTTAGCAACACAACTACAACTTTAAAGCTGGAGCTATATACGTCGCTGCTAGACATACCGAGGAATACCATCAATTCTCCAACAAAACCGCTCATTCCTGGTAGCGCTAAGGAAGCCATTGCACCTGCGGTATACAAAGCAAAGGTTTTAGGCATTACTTTTGCCATACCACCCATTTTATCCATATCTAAGGTGTGGCTGCGTTCGTAAGTTACGCCGGAAAGGAAGAATAATGCCGCTGCAATCAAACCGTGGGAAATCATTTGTAACATCGCACCGCTCATACCAATTTCGGTATAGGAACCGATTCCGATTAACACGATACCCATGTGAGCAATTGAGGAGTAAGCCAAACGACGCTTCAAGTTGGTTTGTGCAAAGGCACAGCAAGCACCGTAAATAATGTTAACTACACCCAAGATGATTAATACGGGAGCAAAAACAACGTGAGCGTTAGGTAGCATTTCCATATTGATGCGAATTAATGCATAACCACCCATCTTTAACAATACGCCAGCCAAAATCATCGAACCCGGTGCAGAAGCTTCACCGTGAGCATCGGGCAACCAAGTATGAAGAGGGAAAATTGGCAGTTTTACGCCGAAGGCAATTAAGAAACCAGCATAAGCAAGCATTTCAAGAGTTTTGGGATATTGCTTCATTCCCAAAGCTGTCATATCGAAAGTTACGGTATCGCCAGAGAATGCCATTGCAAACGCTGCTACCAAAATAAATATAGATGCTGCTGCTGTATAAATAATAAATTTAGTTGCCGCATAGCGACGTTTTTCACCTCCCCAGATGGAAATTAGCAGGTATACGGGAACCAACTCAATTTCCCACATCAAGAAGAACATTAATAAATCTTGAGCGACGAACACGCCAACCTGAGCGGCGTACATCACCATCATCAAACTATAAAATAAACGTGGCTTATTTGTGACTCTCCAAGCCGCAAAAATCGCCAAAGTATTAATTAAACCTGTTAATAAAATCAAAGGCATTGACAAACCGTCAACTGCCACAGACCAATTTAAACCTAACTGAGGCACCCAAGCGTATTTTTCAACAAATTGCAATGATGCATTCTGAAAATCGTAATTTTGCCAAAAGGCACAAATCATTAATGTAAAGTCGGCGATCGCCACGCCTAAAGCAAACCAACGAACGGTTTTGCCATCTTTATCGGGAAGTACGGGAATGGCCAATGCTGCCAACGCAGGCAACAAGATTATAGAAGTCAACCAAGGAAATTCGCTCATTACTGACAATCGCTTTACAATTTCTCTTAATGTTTACATTATATTAAGCAATTTATAGTTTTGTAAACAGAATTTACCCCTATAAAATCAAATTTTTAGAGTTTTTTTAGTAATAAATACTCAAAAAAATGGTATTTTATCTGCAAATCATAAATTTTTGTTAAAAAAGTAAGCAGCAAAAGCTGCTGCTACCGTTGCATTTTGTAACAAAAATTCTGTCTTATGGAGGTTCAAAATTAGTAAATATTTTAAATAGTTAACTAAAGATATTGAAATATATGGTTAAACAAAAAGTAATTCCTATAAATAAAGAAAATTAACAGGCGGACATATCATAAACTGTTCCCTACTCAAATAATCCGGTTAACAATCGTCCAAACTTCTCCATCAGAACGAACGTAAGGAACGGAGATAGTTTTAAAGCCAGTAATGAACGGTTTGTAATACACTTGCCAATAAAGCGGAGTTAGATTGTCAGCACAAGTTTTGAGACTGTTGACTTCCGTTGCGAGTTCTGCTGCTAGCTGATTTATACGTTCTGCATGAGTCTTAGCTTTGGTTTTAGCTTCTTCCAATTGTTCTATTTGTTCGGAAAGACGGGTTATGTATCCCGAGCGAGGTTCTTTTATGATTGTTTCTTTTTGTGCTAATTGAAATTCTAAAGCTGCGATCGCTTCATCTATACCTTTAAGCTCGGCAAACAGTTGAGGATTTTCTCTTGCTTGACGACGGTAAGCTTCTGCTATTGCTTGAGGTGAATCATCATCATCTTCAGAAGGCGTAATATTTACGGCAAGAGAAGCACCTTCTCGGCGCAGTTGATTTATTTGAGAGCGAATCACCGCAATTTCTGCCTTAATATCCTGCATAATTGCTTTCTATCCTTGAACGACGCTTCTTGCTCCTTGACGATCAATTTGGAGCGTTTGCACTTGTACTTTAATTCCTTCTTTTTGCCATTCAGAAGCCATAGCTGCTGCTACAGTCTTAGAATTAGCGGTATTAGTTAATGCAAGTAATGTTGGGCCAGCACCGCTGATAACCATACCATAAGCACCTGCTGATAAAGTTTTGCTAAAAATTTCATCGTAATTTTTTATCAGGCTTTTTCTGTAGGGCTGATGTAATTTATCTTGCAAAGCAGCCCGCAACCAATTTTGATTACCAGTTTCCAATCCTCGCAATAGCAACCCCAGGTGTGCTGTATTGAAAATCGCATCTCCACGACTTACTTGAGTTGGTAATACTTGCCGCGCTTCGCTGGTTGAAAGTTCAAAATCTGGAATTGCTACTACTGGTACGACATCTTTACACCAGGGAATATCGCAAATTTCCCATCCTGTATCGCTTGTCGCAGCTAAACGACATCCACCTAAAAGCGCTGGTACCACATTATCGGGATGTCCTTCCATCGTTATGGCTAATTCCATTATCTGCGCTGGAGTTAAAACTTCACCTGCCAATACATTCGCGCCGATTAATCCACCAACAATAGCTGTCGCAGAGCTACCTAAACCTCGCGCTAATGGAACTCCTAATTTAATTTCAATTTTGACTGGAGGTGGTGTTTGTTCTATGTGTTGAAATAATTTTGCAAATGCTTGATATACAAGATTGCTTTCATCTGTAGTTACTTTTGCTGCTTCGCTTCCGGTAACTGTAATAATTAACTTTTTATCTTGATTTATTTGTTCCCGAGTAAACTTCAATTCGTTATAAAGCGTTAAAGCTGCACCAATACAGTCAAACCCAGGGCCTAAATTCGCAGTTGTGGCAGGAACAGTTACGCAGACGGAGGAGACAACAGACATCAAAATAAATAATTTTAATTTAATAAAAAATCTTCAGCATTTAATTACTCAGCATCTCATATAAATCAGTGCTTGCACAAAAAACAAGTTTTTTTAAAAATAGGAAACACAATTTCCCATTACTTCAATTTAAATCGAAATCAAAAAACCCGGCTTCTCAAATAAGCTGGGTTTTAATAAAATATTGAATTGCAGACAACTGAAGTTTTCGTTAAAAGATGTTAAGTTTAATTTGGAGATAAGCAAAGCAAAAGGGACTGGGTAAGTCCCAATCCCGAGAAAGCGGGTTAACCGCTATTTAACTTAGTTAACCCGTGCAGCTTTGGGAACGCGCAGAAAAATTTCTATTGCAATACCAACTTAACGTTAGCATTTTGCAAACCGCGCTGCTTGACTTCGGTCAAAGTCTTATTAACAGCATACTTCTGGTTGATGGAATTGATTAACTCGGTCTGGTTGTGCTTCTTAGCAACACCCCAAAGATCCGCAATTAAATCAAAGGAACCATCGCTGTTGCGAGACCAACCTAAATCATATTCGCCTTCCAAAACTGCAACGATGTCGGCACGAACGCGCTGACCGTTATAACCACGAACATCAGCTTCAGACTTAACGGTGATACCTAAGTCGCTCAAAGAAGACTTAAGAATTTCAGAATCAGTAATTTTTGTACGTAGAGTGCTAAAGTGAGACATTTGGGTTTCCTCCAAAAAGAAGATTGAGATTAAGACAACGGTTTTTTGGCTAAGCCGCGTTTAAATTACGCGGTTTTTTTATTTGCTAGCTTTGGGTTCGCTAGCCTTTGCTCCTGCGTTAACAGGAGAAAGCTTTTTAAAACTCCATTCGCTGATATTCAGCTACGGAGGCTGCTGCTGGACGCGCTCGCTGTCTCGCCCAGTCTCGAAGCGCAGTGACTTGTTCTTGCATCGTTCGAGACAGCGGTAAAGTCGCTTTAAGTGCAGCAATAATATCTAGCTGGGTGAACTCACGATTTTGGGCAAAAGCTTCGTACATTGCCGCTACTATCGCTTGTTCAATTTCTGCCCCAGAAAAGCCATCGGACATCTTGGATAACTGTTCCAAATCGAATCTGGTGATGTCTTTACGGCGCTTATTTAAGTGGATTGTAAAAATATCTTGCCTTTCCTGAGATGTAGGCAAATCCACAAAGAAAATTTCGTCAAATCGACCTTTTCTTAAAAACTCTCCTGGCAAGCGTTCAACCCGGTTGGCTGTCGCCATCACGAACACGGGTGATTTTTTCTCTTGCATCCAAGTTAAGAAAGATCCAAATATTCGGCTGGAGGTTCCTCCATCAGAGTCGCCAGAACCAGAGCTACCAGCAAAGGATTTATCTAATTCATCAATAAATAATATTGCTGGAGAAATAGATTCCGCTGTTTTGAGGGCATTACGCAGATTGGCTTCACTTCGTCCTACCATTGAGCCATCGTAGACTCGCCCCATATCCAAGCGTAAAATTGGTAATCCCCATAGTTTTGAAGTGGTTTTTGCGATTAAAGACTTTCCACAGCCCGGAACCCCTAGAATTAACATTCCTTTTGGTTGCGGTAAACCATATTCTCTCGCTTTCTCAGTGAAAGCATCCGAACGCTGGGTTAGCCAATTTTTTAATTCTTCCAAACCACCAACAGCTTCAAGCGTTTCATCCTCTTCAATGTATTCTAATATTCCATTGCGTCGGATTAGCTGTTTCTTTTCAGATAAAACTATATCTACTTCTTTTTCCGTTAGCTGTTTCTTAGTTACCTGAGCTTTACGATATACTTTCTCCGCCTCATCTCTGGTTAGTCCTAAAGCCGCTCTTAATAACTTTTCCCTTGCTTCGGTTGTTAATTTCTTCGCATTTTGTAGACCCAAATGACCATCCAGAACTTTATTCAGGTCAGACATATTTGGCAACGGGAAGTCAAGTACCACAACTTCTTTCTCCAACTCGATGGGAACCTGCTGCACTGGTGACATCAAAATTATATTTTTCTGAGTACCTTTAAAGCTGGCGATCGCATCTCGTAAAGACCTAGTTGTTGCAGGTGCATCAATAAACGGATGTAAATCTTTTAGAACAAATATACCAGGTTCTTTCTGGCGGATAATCCACTCAATCGCCGCTTCCGGAGAAACAGTATTATGTTGAGTTACGCTCCTACCTTGACCATACTCCACGATACCGTGGGTTACAGTCCATACATACAATCGACGCTGTGGCTTTGAAGATTGCGCGATCGAATAAATTGCTTGCTCGGCCCGCTCTTCCTCGGAGGTAACAAGGTAGATTAAGGGATATTGAGCCTGAATTAGTATACTGAGCTCTTCTTTCATATATCAACCTACTTGAAACCTAAAGACACTACAGACATCGTTCATCATTTCAAATTTTAGTCAAATTTTGGCAAAGATAGAATTATGAATTAACTATCCATAATTCGAGCGATATTAACAAGGAACCAACTCTTCGGAGCCTTCTTGATTAACTTCGCAATCTTGCTCTATCTCGTTGACAGAAACATCCTTACCAATTATTCCTGGCTGATTGCCTAAAGCAACCAATTCCCCTTCACGCAAGACTAGTGAACTTTCGCAGTTGGGACATTTTGAAACTCTGTGAGTTCTTCCGTAAGAACCTTCGACTTCATCTACCAATTCTGAATTCGCTAGATAAAATACGAGGGCACGCTCGGCAAGCTCTGACATTGGTTCGCTCTCAACTGCTGAACGTATTTTTAAACTTTTGTGCAGTTCTGGGGATAGATACAAAGTAACTTTTTGCTTAGCTTGCATATAACTATGAATGCGTTCTTACCCGGGTATGTATCTTACGATATCTACTCTCCCATTAGTTGTCAAGACTGCAAAGCGTTTTGACGCTATTTTTGTAACACTTCTTTACAATGCCATAAAATTAAAGACTAAAACTGGAATGAAGTAGGAGTATGAAAACCAATAATAGAAGGCTTTTAGGTCGTAAATAGCAGCGTGACGACAAAAAGTTAAAAATAATTTACTTTTTGATGAGAGTATATTTTTCAGGCTTATTTGCCAAAAAACTTCGAGATAGTATCGCCATGATGGTTGAGAGGGGACACAAACCTGATAGATTTAGCTATCAGCGAGTATAAAAAGCGTAAAAATGAAAGTCCTGGTTATTGGTGGAGACGGCTATTGCGGTTGGGCAACCGCACTTTACCTTTCAAATCGTGGTTATGAAGTTGGAATTTTAGATAATTTGGTGCGGCGGCACTGGGATAATGAATTAGGTGTACAGACTTTAACGCCCATTGCACCAATTCAACAACGTATCCAGCGCTGGAAAGACTTAACAGGTAAATCGATCGATTTGTTTATCGGCGATATTACCAACTATGAGTTTGTCCAGAAAGCTCTGCATGAATTTGAGCCAGAATCCGTTGTGCATTTTGGCGAACAGCGTTCGGCTCCTTTTTCGATGATCGATCGCGAACACGCTGTCTTAACACAAGTTAACAATGTGGTTGGCACCTTGAACATACTTTACGCAATGCGTGAAGATTTCCCCGATTGCCATTTAGTCAAGTTGGGGACAATGGGTGAATATGGTACGCCAAACATCGATATCGAAGAAGGCTATATCACCATCGAGCATAACGGACGGAAAGACACTTTACCTTATCCCAAGCAACCAGGTAGTTTCTACCACCTGAGTAAAGTTCACGATAGCCACAATATCCACTTTGCCTGTAAAATTTGGGGATTGCGAGCTACAGATTTGAACCAAGGGGTAGTTTACGGTGTCTTAACCGAAGAAACGGGCATGGACGAAATGTTGATTAACCGTCTTGACTACGATGGTGTATTTGGTACCGCATTAAACCGTTTCTGTATCCAAGCTGCGATTAATCACCCTTTAACCGTTTACGGTAAAGGTGGACAAACTAGAGCCTTCTTGGATATTCGAGATACAGTCAGGTGTGTTGAATTGGCGATCGCCAACCCAGCACAATCTGGAGAATTCCGCGTATTTAATCAGTTCACCGAACTTTTTAGCATCAACGATTTAGCCATGATGGTGAAGAAAGCTGGTAACGCAATCGGGTTGAATGTTGATATCAATCATTTGGAAAACCCCAGAGTAGAGTCCGAGCAACACTACTTTAATGCCAAAAACACCAAGCTTCTAGATTTGGGTTTGGAGCCTCACCTGCTTTCTGACTCCCTGTTAGATTCCTTGCTAAACTTTGCAGTTAAATATCACTCTAGAGTTGATAACAAGCAAATTTTGCCAAAAGTTTCTTGGCATAGAAAATAACAGTAATGGATTTTTAGTAGTTAGTTGTTTAGTTGTGAAGCAATAGTACTAATTGCTAGCTGCTAAAAATTTCCTTGAGCTTTGGGCGACGAAGATATTCAGCTTTCTAAAAAAATATGATTGCCTCCGCAATATCCCTTGGCAACAATCTATATTTTTATCAATGATGTCAAATGCAATTGTCCTGCTACCTTGTATTGAATAGTTTTGTATGAGAATTGCCTTATTTACCGAAACATTTTTACCTAAAGTTGACGGAATTGTAACGCGCCTTCGTCATACTGTCGAACATTTGCAGCGTAACGGCGATCGAGTATTAATAATTTGTCCTGATGGTGGAATAACGGAATACAAGGGAGCTAAGATTTATGGAATTTCTGGCTTCCCTCTACCCATGTATCCGGAGTTAACATTAGCATTACCTCGTCCGGCTATTGGTGAAGTATTAGAAAAATTTAACCCAGATGTTATTCACGTAGTTAATCCAGCAGTTTTAGGCTTAGCTGGGATTATTCATAGTAAAATACATAACATTCCTTTAGTAGCCTCCTATCATACTCACTTGCCGCAATATCTGCAACATTACGGTTTGGGAATGTTAGAAGGATTGCTTTGGGAGTTACTTAAAGCAGGCCACAATCAAGCTGCTTTAAATTTATGTACTTCAACGGCAATGGTAAAAGAGTTAACTGCTCGCGGCATCGAACGTGTAGATTTGTGGCAGCGAGGAGTTGATACAGAATTATTTCATCCAAGTCTTGCCAGCGAGCAGATGCGTCAAAAATTGTCGCAAAATAATTCAGAAGCTCCTTTACTACTTTATGTAGGGCGCTTATCTGCTGAGAAAGAAATTGAGCGGATTAAGCCGATTTTAGAAGGTATTCCCGAAGCTAGATTGGCTTTGGTAGGGGATGGCCCCCATCGCGAAGCCTTAGAAAAACACTTTGAAGGGACTAATACTTATTTTGTCGGATATCTTACCGGGACGGATTTAGCTTCAGCTTTTGCTAGCGCTGACGCTTTTGTGTTTCCTTCTCGTACAGAAACCTTGGGATTAGTGCTATTAGAAGCAATGGCTGCTGGATGTCCGGTTGTGGCAGCACGTTCCGGAGGCATTCCAGATATAGTCACCGATGGAGTCAACGGATATCTTTTTGAGCCAAAATCTGATGATGCTGGTGCGATCGCCGCGACAATGCGTCTTTTAGAACAAAAAGAAGAGCGAGAAGTTATTCGTCAAAATGCTCGTCAAGAAGCTGAACGTTGGGGATGGAGTGCTGCTACTCGTCAGCTACAAGATTTTTATGAAGGAGTTGTTGATTCTCAAATACCGAAAGCGGCTTAATTAATTTTTAATCAAGTAGGGGCGCTGGCAGAAAACCCGTTCCTACCTATGCAGCTATATTTTTCTCAAAATCATTTTCAACAAGTAAATAATTATGATAATTATAAAATCTCAATCCTAAGTATTGAAAATATTTAAATCTTTAACTCTTATAATTTTGCGATAAGCGCGTTTGTTAACAGCACTAATAAATAAAAAGACGTTTGTAGTTGCATTTATAAAATACTCATAATATCTGCTTTTTCATCCAAAAATAGATCGATTAGATTCGTTTAAATAAATAACCAACCAAGCATCTGCATTTATATATAGTTATAAATTGTAAAAATTAGATTATGATTCTGGTGTAAGTATAAAATTGTACCCAGAATCTAACCTCTATTATCTTGAATTTATAATTCCCATGACACTCTTAAATCCAGGTAGCGTACTAGCTACGTTAACTGAACTGACTCAAGTTAATCGTACCCACGCTCTATTACGGCGTGTCAAAGACCTCTCTGTTAATGAATTTGTTTGCTTGTTGGATTTTATCACTGCTGAGTTCCAACAGTTTATTAGAGCAATAGAACTGATAAACAATGAAGCTCTAGAAACAATGTTGGAGAAAGTACTTGAGGCAATTACGCTCAAAATCGGTCAAATTCTTCAAGCAGAACATACTACTATTTTTCTAGTTGACCATGATAAAGGTCAGTTATGGTCAAAAGTGCCGCAGAATAATGTTAATAAGGCATTAGAAATTCGTACTCCCGTTTCGGTTGGAATTCCCGGTCATGTTGCAAGTACCGGACAATATTTAAATATCGCTGAAACAACAACTCATCCTTTGTTTAGCCCGGAATTAGAAAAGCAATTAGGATATAAAATTGACAATCTTTTATGTATGCCAGTTGTAAGCAGCAAAAATGAAATTGTTGCTGTTGTACAACTCGCAAATAAAGCAGGGGACATTCCTTTCGATAGTGAAGATGAAACCTGTTTTCGGGAATTTGCCGCAAGTATTGGGATTATTCTTGAAAGCTGTCAGTCTTTTTATGTCGCAGCACGCAATCAAAGGGGTGCAACAGCTCTTTTACGAGCTACTCAAACACTCGGGCAAAGTTTGGACTTAGAAGTAACTTTGCAAATAGTTATGGAACAAGCCCGAATTTTGATGCAAGCAGATAGAAGTACGCTATTTTTGTATCGTAAAGAAATGAGCGAACTGTGGACTAAAGTAGCGGCTGCTGATGGTGAAACAATGATGGAAATTAGCATTCCTGGCAATCGTGGAATTGTTGGTTATGTTGCATCCACAGGGGAAGCTTTAAATATTTCCGATGCTTACAAAGATCCTCGTTTCGATCCCACAACAGATAGAAAGACGGGTTATTTTACCCGGAATATTTTATGTTTGCCGGTTTTTAATTCAGCTAATGAATTAATCGGCGTTACGCAGTTAATTAATAAGCAAAAAGGAAGTTTTACGTCATCAGATGAAGAATTTATGCGGGCTTTTAACATACAAGCAGGAATTGCTTTAGAAAATGCCCGTTTATTTGAAAGTGTATTATTGGAAAAACAATATCAAAAAGATATTCTACAGAGTTTATCAGATGCTGTAATCTCTACAGATATGGAAGGTCGAATAGTCACCATTAACGATGCAGCATTAGAACTTTTAGGTTGTCCGCTGAGTGGAGATGCAAGTACCAGAGACAACAAAATTCTTTGGGAAAAAAACTTAATTAGTCGGTCATTATGGGAAGTTGTACCAATTGAAAACTTACAGTTTCGATTAGAAGATAGTTTGAAAACTGGGGCAAGACATTACGTCCCCGAACAAAGTTTGATGGTAGGACTGTATTATATGCCAGGGGAATCGGAAGAATCGGAAGAATATATACTGGCATTACCAAGTTTGACTAATCCAGAACTTTTTATTCCTTGGAATCAAACCTTGACTCCCCAATCTCAGTTCGTACATTCTTCTCAAGTCGAACCAATCGAAAGAAGTACTAATCTTACCGTTAATCCCTTAACTAATCCAGAAGGTGGCGTGCGTGGTGGGACTGGTGGTACTAGAAGACATTAGTCAAGAAAAGCGCCTTAAAACTACTATGTACCGTTATTTAACTCCTCACGTAGCCGAGCAGGTTATGGCGTTAGGAGAAGACGGGTTGATGGTAGGAGAACGCAAAGACGTTACCATCTTATTTTCTGATATTCGAGGCTACACAACACTTACGGAAAACCTTGGGGCAGCTGAAGTAGTATCGCTGCTGAATCAATATTTTGAAACGATGGTGGAATCCGTTTTTAACTACGAAGGTACTTTAGATAAGTTTATTGGCGATGCTTTGATGGCAGTATTCGGTGCGCCCTTACCTTTAACGGAAAATCATGCTTGGCGAGCAGTACAGGCTGCGTTAGATATGCGACATCGGCTCAAGGAATTTAACGAACGGCGAATTGTTCAAGAACAGCCACAAATCAAAATTGGTGTTGGCATTAGTTCCGGCGAAGTAGTTTCGGGAAACATCGGTTCCCGCAAGCGAATGGACTACACCGTAATTGGAGATGGAGTGAATCTAAGCTCGCGTTTGGAAGGGACTACCAAACAGTATGGTTGCGATATTGTGCTAAGTGAATTTACGTATCAGCTATGTAGCGACCGCATTATTGCCCGCGAACTCGACAAGATTCGAGTTAAAGGTAAACATCAAGCAGTAAAAATCTACGAATTGATTGGCGATCGCACTACTTGTTTGGATGCGAATACTCAAGAATTCTTATCCCATTATCATGCAGGACGTGCTGCTTACTCATCCCGCAATTTTCCCCAAGCGTTGATTTGTTTTGAAGCTGCAAAAAAAATTCGGGCTACAGATATAGCCGTTAATATTCACATCGCGCGCTGTAACAAATATTTAAGACAGCCTCCCGAGGAATCTTGGAGTGGAGTTTGGACAATGGTTGATAAGTGATCGGTTAACAGTTAACAGTTATCAATTATGGCTTATTAATTACACTTAGTTCAAGTGTTTGAGTAATTCTGGAATTTGTCTAAAGTTAGAATTTCGTTTTGATTAATTTTAAGTGTTCCCTGTATCTTCCTCTGAGGAGTCTTGACCGATATGAAGTTGTTTTTTTGATTGCTTTAGTTCTTTCCATAAAGCTTTTATTTGCTCGTAAGCATCTACAGGAGGTACTTTCCCTGAAGTTTCTAAGTTACAGATTAAACTTACCCTTTGAGCAAATTCTTGTAAATTAGCATTAAATACTAAGTTTTCTGGCTTTACTTGACCGTAATAACGACTGCGAGGGTAAAGAAAATCTTCTTTATCCATTTTTTTTCGTCTCCAGATATTAAAACTGTTCCTCTCAAGTTTAAATCAAAGACCGCAAGTTAACCCGATCTCAGCTTTGCTTTTACTTATATAATTTACGCGAAAAACGAATATAGGACTTACGCACTAAAATATTTAAAATTGCTATAATTCCCCATTCCCTTTTCCCTATAGCCCAAAACCTTGATGTTTGGTTTCACTGCGTAAGTCCTAAGATAATGTCCGCTGTTCGGCTCTTACTACGAAAAATAATTTGGGTGAAGATACATTGAGGCGAGTATCAAAAAATCATAAATATAGCCTCAGTATTATTTCGTTAATATCACTAATGCTTATTAATGAATAAGTAAAGATAAAATGGTTAAGCCATATTCTTGGCATCAGTTCCCTTTCGCACTAAATAATCAATCTTTTTGCCATGTCTGTTAACTCCAAGTTATACGAAGGAAAAGCCAAGATTCTTTATCAGACAGATGTACCAGAAATCTTACTGGCTGATTTCAAAGATGATGCGACTGCCTTTAATGCCCAAAAACGAGGCAGCATAAGTAACAAAGGGACAATGAACTGTAGTATTTCTAGCAAATTGTTTCAACAGCTAGAACAAAACGGTATTAATACTCATTATTTGGATAACCCGAACTCAAACCAAATGCGGGTTAAAGCTGTAAAAATTATTCCCTTGGAAGTAGTTGTGCGGAATATAGCCGCTGGAAGCCTTTGCAAGCAAACAGGTTTGGAGTTGGGAACCGTATTAAACAAGCCTTTAGTAGAGTTTTATTACAAAAATGACGAATTAGGCGATCCATTGTTAACTAAAGAACGTCTACTATTATTAGAACTCGCTAGCCAGGAACAAGTTGAGGAAATTATTCATCTAGCATTGCGAATCAATGATTTTCTCAAAGGCTTTTTTGGCAAATGTGGCATCACTTTAGTGGACTTCAAGTTAGAGTTTGGTGTGGACTCCCAACAAAAACTACTTCTAGCAGATGAAATTAGCCCCGATACTTGTCGTTTATGGGACAACTCTAGCAATGACCCCAAAGGCAGGGTTTTAGACAAAGATCGCTTTCGACAAGATTTAGGGAATGTGGAAAATGCTTACCAAGAAGTTTTAGAAAGAGTGTTAAAAACAGTAGAAGCAAATGTCTAGTTAACTAGATTTTGTTTGATGTCATGAGTTATGACTGTTCTTGACAAATAACTATTGACTGATGACAAATGATTATCATGTTGAACGATGGTGTGTGGAAGTGAATAGGAATCTAAATAAAATGCGCTTATCTCCCTTTTTAGTGGCGGTGATGGCTTTTGCAACGACCTTGGGAGTTTCGCCAAGTGCAAATGCACAAACTGTCAATACCTCTAAAGACTTACAAAATATCAAAGCAGCGAGCATCGATGGAAAAGATGAATCCGTCGGAGTATCGCGGAAATCTTCAGATGCACAAAAGTTGCAAGTAGTTATACCAACTTCTAAATCGACAACTGCACAAAATACTCCCCAAATTCCCCCACCAAATAATTTACCCGAGGATAGCGAAGAACCAGCACCAGAACTAACTCCTGCTGATGTTCCCTCCACTCAGCCGCAAATTCCTCCAACCGAAAATAACCAAGCCCCAGTACAGCCAAGAATAAATCCTTTAGAACAGCAGCAGCAACCGCAGCAACCGCAGCAACCGCAACAATTTCAGGCTCCAGGAACGCAACAACAGCAACAGCCAACAGCAGATGAAACCCGCGTATTAGTATCGGAAGTGTTGGTAAGGGCGGAAAGCGGACAATTAACACGAGAATTGCAAGAACAAGTTTATCGAGTTATTCGCACTCAACCCGGACGCACTACAACCCGTTCGCAATTACAAGAAGATATTAACGCTATTTTTGGAACTGGTTTTTTCTCTAACGTTCAAGTAGCACCCGAAGATACACCATTGGGAGTCCGGGTAAGCTTTGTAGTTCAACCCAACCCGGTTCTGCAAAAAGTACAAATAGATGCGAATCCCGGCGCTAACGTTCCCTCCGTACTACCGGAAAAAGAAGTTAATGAAATATTTAGCAAGCAGTACGGTCAAATTCTCAACTTGCGGGAGTTGCAAGAAGGCATCAAACAGCTAGTTAAAAAGTATCAAGACCAAGGTTACGTACTGGCTAACGTCATTGGAGCGCCTCAAGTATCTCCCGACGGAGTAGTTACTCTACAAGTCGCTGAAGGTTTGGTCGAAGACATTCGAGTTCAATTTCGTAGCAAAGATGGTGAAGCTACTAACGAAGACGGGGAACCCGTAAAAGGAAGAACCCGACCATATATTGTTGAGCGAGAATTGCAACTCAAACCGGGACAAGTATTTAACCGCAATTTGGTACAAAGAGACTTGCAGCGGGTCTTTGGATTGGGTTTATTTGAAGATGTCAACGTTGCCCTCGATCCCGGTGAAGACCCCAGTAAAGTAGATGTAATCGTAAACGTAGTAGAACGGAACAGCGGTTCTATCGCCGCAGGTGCCGGTGTTAGTTCTGCTAGCGGACTATTTGGTACTATTAGCTACCAAGAGCAAAACCTCAACGGTAGAAACCAAGACTTAGGAGCAGAACTACAGGTAGGAGCGCGGGAATTGTTGTTCGATGTCCGCTTTACAGACCCCTGGATAGCAGGCGACCCTTTCCGTACTTCTTATACAGTAAACGCTTTCCGTCGTCGGTCAATTTCGTTGATTTTTGACGGAGACGATGAAGAAATTGAGACATTCGATTTAGACGACCCCAGTGGCAATGACGACGCACGCGATCGCCCTCGTGTTGTCCGTACTGGTGGTGGCGTAAACTTTACTCGTCCTCTAAATAAAAATCCTTATAAAAAATCGGAATGGGTAGCTTCTGCTGGTTTACAGTATCAAAGAGTTAACATCACCGATGGAGACGGGGATACAAGAGAAAGAGGTGCTATTTTTGATGGTGACAACATAGATTCGCGGCAAATTGAACTTAGCGCTTCTGGAGACGGTAGAGATGATTTGTTTCTCCTCAAACTTGGAGCATCTCGCGATAAGCGAAACAACCCATTGCAACCAACTAAAGGTTCCTTTTTACGTCTTGGTGTAGATCAGTCGGTACCTATCGGACAAGGTACTATTGCCATGACAAAGTTGCGTGGTAGCTACAGTCAATACATACCTGTAGACTTAACCAATTTTACTAAAGGAGCCGAAACCCTAGCTTTTAACGTTCAAGCAGGAACAGTTTTAGGTGACTTACCTCCTTATGAAGCTTTTTCATTAGGTGGTAGTAACTCAGTCCGTGGTTATGACGAAGGTGCATTAAGCAGCGGACGTAGTTATGTAGAAGCATCTGTTGAGTATCGCTTCCCACTATTCTCAGTACTTAGCGGTGCATTATTCGTTGACGTTGGTAGTGACTTAGGAACCACAACCGAACCAGCAGAAGTACTTAATAAAAACGGTACTGGAGTCGGTTACGGTCTTGGCGTAAGGGTACAGTCACCACTCGGCCCAATTCGGATTGACTACGGACTCAACGATGATGGAGACAGCCGAATTAACTTTGGTATTGGGGAAAGGTTTTAAGAGTAGGGAGTAGGGAGTAGGGAGTAGGGAGTAGGGAGTAGGGAGTAGGGAGTAGGAAGTTAGGAGTAGGGAGTAGGGAGTAGGAAGTTAGGAGTAGGGAGTAGGGAGTAGGAAGTTAGGAGTAGGGAGTAGGGAGTAGGGAGTAGGAAGTAGGAAGTAGGGAGTTAGGAGTAGGGAGTGGCAAGTAACAAGTAGTGAAGAACGTTTTGTTTTCTCCCACTTTCCTCAATCCTCCTATCTCACAATTCCCAATTCCCAATTCCCAATGCCCAATTTCCCATTATTCTGTTTTCCGTTTATCTTGCCAATTTTTACTTTTACTTCAATACTATTACCTAAAGCATCGCTTCTGAGAATCTGAGATGTTGTTGTTCGTATGACTACTTTTTATACATAATTAATACAATATTTTTCGATATTTATACTCTAAGTATATAAAAGGGTGCCTTATGCAACAGCGTACAATAGCCTCCTCAATCAATCAAACAGGAACTGGGTTACACAGTGGGATAATTACTAACGTCAGCATAGTACCAGCAAGACCGGGAAGCGGACGCTATTTTGTGCGTGTAGATTTGCCTGATGCTCCGACTATTCCAGCGTCGATCGGAATGGTCAGTCAGACGGTTCTCTCGACTCAATTAAAGCACGGTGAAGCCAGCGTTCGTACTGTGGAGCATTTGTTGGCTTCTTTGGCTGGTATGGGGGTAGATAATGCCCGTATTGAAATTGATGGCCCGGAAGTACCGCTTTTAGATGGTTCGGCACGAATATGGGCGGAGAATATACGATTAGTCGGTACGGTAGAGCAAGATTCTGCTGTTTCTGAAAACGCTTTATGTTTGGAAGAACCTATTTGGGTACGTGACGAAGATGCTTTTGTTAGTGCTATACCAGCACCACAAACTCGTTTTAGCTACGGAATTGATTTTGACTTACCGGCTATTGGTAATCAATGGCACAGTTGGGAGTCTACCGTTGAGCTGCAAAACTCCTATGATAGCTTCGTTACAGAAATCGCTCCAGCCCGGACATTTGGTTTAATGCATCAAATAGAACATTTAAAAACATCCGGATTAATTAAAGGTGGAAGCCTAGAAAATGCCCTTGTATGTGGCCCAGATGGCTGGGTTAATCCACCACTACGATTTCCAAATGAACCTGTACGTCATAAAATCTTGGATTTAGTAGGAGATTTAAGTTTATTAGGAATTTTCCCCCGCGCTCACTTCTTAGCTTACAAAGCCAGCCACAATTTACATATTCAACTGGCAAAAAGAATCTTAGAATTGAGAGTTTAGATTTTTAGATTGGAAAACTAGTCTAAAATCCCTACATCGCTGAGGAATGTTCTTTTGTAGTAATCGTCTACTCTCAATACCTGTCGAAAAAATTCAACCCAATAAACCAAATGTCAATTGTTACCGAAGTTAATACCAACAAAGCGAACGTGCCAGCATCTACTGAAGAGAAATCGGATGATAAGGCAACCACAACGGAGAGCAAAACAATTTTTACGGTAGAAGAAATCCAGAAACTGCTACCGCATCGCTATCCTTTTGCATTGGTTGATAGAATTACCAACTATGTTCCCGGAAAGCAAGCCGTTGGCCTCAAAAATGTTACTTTTAACGAACCTCATTTCCAAGGGCATTTTCCCGGACAGCCTATTATGCCCGGCGTACTAATTGTTGAGGCGATGGCACAAGTCGGTGGTGTCGTAATGACTCAACTACCGGAGTATGAAGGCGGACTTTTTGTATTTGCTGGCATTGATAAAGTACGTTTTCACCGTCAAGTAGTTCCAGGAGATCAACTCGTAATGACCTTGGAACTGTTGTGGGTTAAGCGTCGTCGTTTTGGTAAGATGCAAGGTCGCGCCGAAGTAGACGGTCAGCTCGCAGCCAAAGGCGAATTAATGTTTTCTCTTGTTAATTGAGAAATACGATTAGTGAGTAAAGGCACATATCAATAGTGCCTTTACTGAATTCTGATTTATTAGAATATCAGTAAAAAACAAGTCACTATAGTATAGTAAAAATTCCGAATTTTCGCTGCCCTTACAATAATTGTTGCTTTCGGCTACTTAATACTTAAATTACTCGTGCCGCGCAAACTGTTCTGGAGATGCACCCTTGAAGACACTTATTCACCCAACTGCCGTAATTAATCCTAAAGCGCAATTGCACCCAACCGTTAAAGTTGGTGCTTATGCAACAATTGAGGGAGACGTAAAAGTCGGCCCGGAAACGATTATCGGTTCTCATGCAGTGCTTGAAGGGGCCTCTGGAAATAGGAGCGCGAAATCGGATTTTTGCAGGTGCCGTTATTGGTTCGGAACCTCAAGATTTAAAGTTTGCTGGGGAACTTAGTAAGGTTAAGATTGGCGACGATAACAGTATTCGAGAATACGTTACTATCAATCGCGCTACTGGTGCGGGTGAAGAAACTCGCATTGGTAACGGCAATTTATTAATGGCTTACGTGCATATAGGGCACAACTGCGTTCTGGAAGATTCTGTAGTAATTGCTAATTCAGTCGCGCTAGCAGGTCATGTATATATAGAGTCTCGTGCAAGACTAAGTGGTGTTTTAGGCGTTCATCAGTTCGTACATATTGGTGCGCGGGCAATGGTAGGAGGTATGGCACGCATCGATCGCGATGTACCACCATATATGTTGGTAGAAGGAAATCCCGCACGCATTCGTACCCTTAACTTAATTGGACTCAAACGCGCCGGTTTTTCTACTGAAGAATTACAAATTCTCAAAAAAGCCTTCCGCATTCTCTACCGTTCCGATATAACATTCAAAGAAGCCATAGAGAAACTAGAATTCTTAGGCGATACAGAACATTTAAAACATTTACGTAGATTTTTATTACTATCTCAAATGCCCGGAAGACGTGGTTTAATTCCCGGTAGAGAGTGAATTGGGAATTGGGCATGGGGGATTGGGCATGCAAATATTTAAGAGTTAGGAGTTAGGAGTTAAGAGTTAAGAATTTAATAGATTTTGAGTTTAGTTTATTAGTTAAATATTGATAATTTCTACCCCCTCTTCCCCCTCTTCCCCCTCTCCCCCCTCTCTTCTATGCCCAATGCCCATTACCGAATTTCCAAATTATAAATGCGAATATTTATTAGTACTGGCGAAGTGTCAGGTGATTTACAAGGTTCACTTTTAATTACTGCGCTCAAAAATCAAGCCGCTTCATCTGGATTGGAATTAGAAATTGTGGCTTTGGGTGGCGAGAAGATGGCCGCTGCTGGCGCAACTTTGATCGGAAATACTACTTCTATTGGCTCCATCGGACTTTTAGAATCTTTGCCTTTTGTACTGCCAACTTTAAAAATACAGCGGCAGGCGATCGCCTTTTTAAAAAAATATCCCCCAGATTTAGTGGTATTTATCGACTATATGGGAGGGAATCTGCCGATGGGTAAATACATCCACCGTCATATGCCGCAGGTGCCAACGGTTTACTATATTGCACCTCAAGTTTGGGTTACTTCTATTGGGGAAAAAGATACACAGCAAATCATAAAAATTAGCGATAAAATACTAGCTATATTTCCTGAAGAAGCTCGTTATTTTCAAAATAAAGGTGCTGATGCAACTTGGGTTGGACATCCTTTAATAGATAGAATGCAAAGTTTTCCCACGAGAGTTGCAGCGCGTGCAAAATTGGGAATTGCTGATGATGTTACTTGCGTCGCACTTGTACCAGCTTCCCGTTCCCAAGAAGTAAAGTATTTAGTGCCAGTCATATTTGAAGCAGCTAGGGAAATCCAAAATAAAATGCCACAAGTACATTTTTGGATTCCCTTGTCTATGGAAAGATATAAAGAAGAAATAGAAAAACAAATACAAAAGTATCAATTAAGAGCAACTGTTATATCCAGTCAACAGAAAGAAGTATTAGCTGCTGCGGATTTAGCAATTACCAAATCAGGTACCGTAAATTTAGAATTAGCATTATTAAATGTTCCACAGGTAGTTTTATATCGTTTACATCCTTTTACCTACTGGGTTGGGAGAAACATACTAAAAATTAAATTTTCCTATGCTTCCCCACCGAACTTATTAGTAATGAGGGAAATTTTACCCGAATTTATTCAAGAAACAGCCACATCCGAGAATATTGTGGAAGCAGCGATGGAATTTTTATTAAACGAACAGCGACAGCAGAAAATGAAAGCTGATTATCAAGATATGCAGCAGTTTGTAGGAGAAATTGGAGTTTGCGACAGAGCTGCGAAGGAGATTTTAAATTTGGGCATAGGGGATAGCGCATAGGGCATTGGAGATAGTTAAGAATTAGGAGTTAGGAGTTGATTTGGAATTATTTTTCCTTGTTTCCCCATGCCCAATGACCAATGCCCAATGCCCCATTTCACCATCATGTCCAAGCGCGGAAAAAATTGCCATCTTCCCAAATTCCAGCTACTTGCTTTTCGATTGCAACTAATTGTTTATTATCTAATTTCTGAAAACTTCTCGCTACATTTACGTTTTCTTCTAATTGTTTGATATTCTCTGCGGCAACTATGCAGCAATGTACTCCTTGTTGAGATAAGCTGTAACCTAAAGCTTGCTGCATCCCGGATAATCCACCGGGTTTGAATAAGCGTCCGTAAGCAGGTACTTTCATGGCAGTTACGCCGACGTTTTTCTCTCGCGCTACTGGTAAAACTACGGGAAGAAAAGGACGAGGATGATATTTATCGGCTGCATTTACGGGAATTAAGGTGTGATCGAAAGGATAGCGACGCAACCCGTCGGCAATGATGTCAGGCTCGTGATGTCCGGTAATTCCTGCAAAACGGATGAGTTTTTGCTGCTTTGCTTCTTCTATAGCTTTGATTGCACCTGAATTAGAAAATATCGTATCAAGTTCTTCGGAGAAAGAAACATGATGCAATTGCCATAGATCGAGATAATCTACGTTTAATCGTTTTAAACTTTTCTCTAATTCTCTCCAAGCACCATCTCTATCTCTAGCGGCTGTTTTACTTGCTAAAAAGATTTTTTTTCGGTGGGGTGGAAGTACTTTCCCCAAATAATCTTCACTTGGGCCATAACTTGCAGCTGTATCAAAATAGGTGATGCCAAGTTGCAATGCTTTTTCAATTTGTGCTACGGCATCTCTTTCTGCTTCCTTCCGAGATAGTGGCGTTTGCCCCGCGCCACCCAAACCGAAGATAGGAACTTTTACACCTGTTTTACCTAAAATTTGTTCTGGCATTTTTGCAGGTGGTGCAGCATTGCTAGAGGTGTTTTGCTTTTGTGCAATAGATACAGCATTGCTAGAGGTGTTTTGCTGTAAAGAGTTGCATCCGACAATACCGCCAGCAACAGCCGCACTGGTAATTAAGAAGTCACGCCGCGTGGTTTTATCTGACATGATTGGGGGTGAAATTGCTTTGTTGATATTATTTTAGCGATAATAGCTAGATGGAATTATAAATAGCGGTTTTTCCGTACAAAAGTATATTAATTAAATAGTAGGAAAGAGGGAACAGGGAATGGGGAATAGGAAACAGAAGAAATATACGAAAAATAATGAATTAATTTAAAAATCCAAATTTAATTCATTTAAGATCAAAAATACCCTTGGTATTTTATTTAAAAAAAAGATAATTCAAAACCTAAAATCTCAAATCGAATGACTATTTTACAATCTAATCAAGCATTAGCCGTTAATCTTCCTCTTCAATATCTTCAAGCAATAAGACTAACTCATGCTTTAATGGAATCGGACTATATTGTACATATTCTAGAAGAACATCAAGACAAGTTTTCTCGTTTAAAAGAGATTTTTAATCTGGAATATAAACTCGGCGTTGAAGAAGTACCAATATTAAATGCTGTTAAATTTAACCATACTAATCCAAGTTCGCAAATAGGTTCTCTCGAACGAACCTTGATTTTTCCCAAAGCAGGTTTTGATTATTGCCGTAATCTTTGGCTTGATAAGCGTAATATTAAAATTTGTTTTGCTGGGTTAGTTACTGAAAAACGAAAAAATACTTTAGAGAAATGGTTTAAAAATAATTTTCCAAGTTCTCTTTTTAAACTTCCTACGAAAGAAAGTTTTATAATTCGTTTAGGAAATAAATTGCTAAGACAGTTAAATTTACCTGTTTTACCAAGCACTTATAAAACAGAATTAAATGGAGTCGTATTTTGGTCATCTAATCGCGGACGAGTTTTTCCGCTAAAGGCTTGGGATGAAGAATATTTTCGCTTATTAGCCGATTCTCAATTTGTGCTTTGTCCGAGTGGCAATTATGTTTGGACTTATCGATTTTTTGAATCTATTATGTGTGGTGCAATTCCGATTATCGAAAAACATTGTCCTGCTTATAAAGGATTTCGTTATTTCACTATGGATGATTCTATTTCAAACTTGAAATGGTCTGAGGAAGATGTAATTTATAATTATCAATTATGTTTTGAGCGTTTAACTGTTTCTTTAGAAGAATTGAATTGGGAAATAGAGAAAATATTATCTGCTTCGTTTTTGTCAGAAGATTAGTAGAAAAAAACGCAGAGAGAAGGCAGTGCGTTGCGGAGGAACACGACCGTTGTAGTAACTGCCGTGCGGAGAGCGCAGAGGAAAGAAATAAAGAGAGAGATAGCTAATTTTATTTTAGTAAAAATGGTGCGTGACGCTATGAGTCTTTTTAATAAGCAGATAATTTGATAAAAGCGTCACACATCCTACGATTGTAAATTAATCAGCTTTACTAACTTGTTTCTCTGCTCTATTTAACTTTTTCTGATATTTGCCAATTTTCTGTTCGGCAACTATAAAATTAGGGCTTTCTGGTGGTACAGTTTGCATTAATATCATTGCAGCTTTCCATTTACCTGCAACTTTTTCCCAATCTTCTTTAGAGGTTGCTAATTCTTCGGAAGATGCTGCACTATTCGCAAGGGTTAATGCTTCGCTAAAAGAGCTACCCTGAGATGATAGTTTTGCTACCTGAGTATTGACTACTTTTGTTTCTGTACTAATTATTTCTTGAATTTGTTCTCCGAAGTTTCCCGATGATATGCTTTGTTGAACGTCGGGTAAGGTGAAAAACATATACATCCATGCACCGACTAAGCTAAGAACAAATATATTCAGAAATGTCTTTGATTTTGTTTGTTTTTTAACTACAACGGTATCTTCAGAAGCTTTTTTAGTAGTATCGCTAGTGTTGACTACAGTTGTTGAAATGATTTCATCATCTTCAATATCAACTTGTTTTGATTGACTTTTAGCAGTATCTAATCGATCTACATCGCTGTCAACAAGACGCACTTTAAATAAATATGCAACTTGATAAAATACAGCGGCGCATAAAATCCATACGGCAGCAAATGCTAATCTTAAATTACTAGGGTTTTCTGCATATGTTGCAGCTATTTTCGTGTAGTTTAGCTTGAATAATGGTAAGAAAGGCGTACAAATTAAAGTTGCTATCAGCGTGGATAAAATAATTACCAACCAACTATATAAACTTTCCCACCAGCTAAATAATCCGGGAAAAATTCCGGAAGTCGCGTTTATTCTCTCTCCTGGAATCGGAGACATAAAACGACTGAGAAATAAGTGGTGAAAAAGTGCGATCGCCGGTATGGGCAAAATTAAAAATAATATGACAATTACAGTCAATTGTTCGGGAGTGTTAGACCATTTAGGTAAATTGTAAAGTGAATCCGCATAGCGTCTGAGGATACCTAAAAATGTACCCATCAACACGGACAACATTAAGGCACTTAACCAAGCATTTGGATAGGGAATCCATACGGGCAATGATGGCACTCGTTTCATAGGGAATACTCTGTGTATTAAGATTATGAACTTATGTAAATGGTTGCTGCCCTAAATACTGTTAAAAAATGGAAAGTTATCTTTACAGGCAAGTTAAGGAAAAATTATTTCCTATGTGTCAAGCTTGCTCTAATATCTAATCGTGCTTATAAATTAACTAAAAGGCTTATCTTTGCATAAAAGCATACAGTTTCTCAAGTATCAAGTTATAGATATTAAAAAAAATTTATCAAGCTAATTGCTTGATCTAAGGTAAAGTATATCTAATTCGGTGTTCGAGCCTTGCTCTAATTAATAGAATTTGCTTTCAATACAAAGTCTCACGACTTTTCAGGGATGTCATAATTAAAAAAATAGAGTTTGACTGCAATGGCTGCTTCGCTCAAATATACTAAAGAACCACATAAGGAAACTTATAGTGAGATAATCGACGTTCGTTCAAGTAGCGAGTTTGCAGAAGATCGCATCCCCGGTGCAATTAACTTGCCGGTTTTAAATGATGCCGAACGCGCTGAAGTTGGAACGATATACAAGCAATTTTCACCTTTTCAAGCTCGGAAAATAGGGGCTGCGATTGTATCAAAGAATATTTCTAAACACTTAAAGGAACACTTTGCTAACAAAGAAAAAGACTATCAGCCTTTAATTTATTGTTGGCGGGGTGGTCAACGTTCTGCTAGTTTGGCTACAGTATTATCACAAATTGGTTGGCGAGTAACTTTACTTGAGGGTGGTTACAAAACTTATCGTAGTTATGTACGTCAAGAATTAGATTCTTTACCGCAACAATTAAATTACAAGATATTATGCGGTTTAACTGGTAGCGGAAAAACCCATATTTTGAGAAATATGCATCAAAGAGGTTTTCAAGTATTAGATTTGGAAGCTTTGGCAAATCATCGGGGTTCTTTGTTAGGTGAAGAATGGCAAGGTAAACCTTCTCCCCAGCCGCCACAAAAGTATTTTGACTCGAAATTGTTGCAAGCACTACAAGACTTCAATCCCGATCGAACCGTATGGGTAGAATCAGAAAGTAACAAAATAGGACAAGTTCATTTACCTCAATCTTTATGGAAAGAAATGAAGCAATCTAGCTGTGTTGAAATGAAACTACCGCTTGATGTGAGAGTGCAATTTTTGTTAGCAGAATATCCGCATTTAGTTGATAATCCCGAAATTCTCAAAGCAAAGTTAGAAAAATTAAAATCTAATTGTGGTTGGAAGAGAATAAGTAAATGGTATCGAATGATAAATAATCAAGATTGGGAATCGTTTGTCAAAGATATGCTGGAATCACATTACGATCCAACTTATCGTAAATCGATGCAGCAAAATTTTAATCAAATAGAAAGAGTTGTTTCTTTAGCCGATTTATCCGACAGCAGTATTGATAATTGGTTGGATTCTTTAATGCCGAATTTTGTTGGAGTGAAGTGAAATTCGGCGATTGATATACTTTTGCCCTCTATGGCAAGTGATAATTAATAATCACTAGTACCGCTGCGCGGAAGTAAAAAGTCAAAAGTAAGAAGTAAAAAGTATTATATGATAAGGCTTTCAAACTTTTTAAATGGGTGCTTTATTTACGCCGTACTGTACTAGTGAAAATTGTGGTGTTTTTAGCAGCAATTACCTAAATAAAAATTTTAGAGTTTATCAGGAATGGCCGCAAATAGCACATTTTTATTGTAGGGGAGGCAAAAAGCGAGGACACTGCGTTGCGGGGGTTCCCCCCATTGTAGCAAGTGTCCGGGTGCAGATTTTCTTCCCCCATTATTGTCGTGCCGCTGTGTGACACTTCGATCGAGAAGGAAACGGAAAATAGAGATTTTGGTTTCACGCACCAACCGGAGCCTTGTGACAATCGCGTAAGTTCTGTTTATGTTTTCGTTGACTTGCAGTTTTCAGCCCTTAAATGTACCCGTAACGTTCAATCAAAAAGAAATAACCACCCATGCCCCAAAGGGTAAATCACTAGGGCTTTGTACGAGATAAGGAAGTGTTGGAGCGCTTTTAGCAAGAGAGTTTAAGACTTATATAACGATTTAAGCTTACATTTTGCGATGCTGCTTCTATAGCAAGCCTACGGTGGTGTTCTGGAGGAATACGAACTTGAAATTTACCACTGTAGGGTTTTTCTGCAAGAGGTTGTGGAATCCTCTCATTATTCGCTTCCATATCAGTTACTACATCTTGGACTAAGTTTGTAATACCTTCAAGTGCACTACTTCGATTTTCATCGAGAAAAGATAGGCTAGGGAACTCAGCACAAAGTCCTACAAATTCTTGATCCTCTTCTGACCAAGTAACTTTATAAGTGTAGTGTTCGTAGTTAACCATCTTGTATTTCCTCCATTTTTTCAATAGCGTCTAAAACCTGCCTTACTTGATAAACCTTCGCTTTTCCATCCTTTTCTTGAATGTTAACGCGTGGATCTCCCGCCCAAGGCGTTTTATAGATACAATGGCTTGTTCCTTGCTGTCTAGGTTCTCCAAAGTAATGATTACAGAGCTTCATTAAATCGGTAAAGCTAACATTCTTCTGATTCTCCTTTATCTGAGCAAGGAGTTTTTCGATTTTTGCCATAGGTTTTTATACCAAATCATAGTCAGTAAGTAGAAGGTTCCTACAAAATGACCGCGACTGGGTATTAACTTTAGATTTATAATAGTATCAATATTGATACTATGTCAAGCCCTGTTGTCAGAATATTAAAAGTTTTCACTCAATTAATTGCTTGGTTACTTTTATCCCTAAAACGTTAAATGTAGAGAAGAACCATTATTCGGTTTTGCCTGTAGGTAGGGTTGCGCGATCGCAAGCACCAATAGACATTTACAATTTTGCTAAATCTGACTTTTTCGTCTTGTTCAGGGATAAGACATAGCTGTCCTAAGCAAGGGAAAATATAGGTTAAATTTAGTACTTACGCACTCCTAACTCTAAATAAGGCTTTGCAATCAGTTAGCACAGCGAATAATGACCTAAACACGTAATCCGTGAGTAAGCTATGAAGTTACAAAAAATGCTTTAGTCCTAAAGTCAAACTACAGTTTAAAATATGCAGATAAAACAACGTCATGATTGGAATTTAACCACATCAGAAGCTAAAGTTATCCAAGAAGAATTACAAAAAGAAGTTATTACCGAAGATAAATTTGAAAAACCAGTCAAGTATGTTGCTGGTGTCGATATGGGTTTTGAAGATAATGGAAAAACCAGCCGTGCTGCGGTAGCGGTGTTGAGTTTTCCAGATTTACAGCTACAAGAACAAAGTATAGCTAAACGTCCCACGAGTTTTCCTTACATTCCTGGTTTTCTATCATTTCGTGAAATTCCAGCGGTACTGGATGCGCTACAAAAGATAAATACGATACCAGATATAATTCTGTGTGACGGTCAAGGATTGGCTCATCCTCGTAGATTAGGAATTGCTTGTCATTTGGGTGTAATTCTTGATATGCCAACCATTGGTGTCGCCAAATCTTGGCTGATAGGCGATTATAAAGAAGTTTCCCAAGAAAAAGGAAGTTGGCAGCCTTTAATACATAAGAATGAAACGATAGGAGCAGTACTACGCACTCGTTCCAATGTAAAACCAGTATACGTTTCTAGCGGTCACCGCATTAGTTTACCAACCGCAATTGATTACGTATTGCGCTGTACCCCGAAATATCGTTTACCCGAAACTACTCGTATTGCGGATAAGTTGGCTTCTGATAGGTGAGAGTGATTGGGAGATGGGGAGGTGGGGAGATGGGGGGACAAGGAGACAAGGAGAAAAAGTAAAATCTTAACCTTTAACCTTCGACCTTTGACCTTTAACCTTTAACTTTTAAGCTTGATTACTTATACTTGCTCGTGTTAGGAATCGCACAGACAATGATTGAAGTTGCTTAGTCAGAGAGAGAAGCTCAGAGCTTGTTAATATAATGAATTCACTAACTTTACAGTGGCGCGATGCCGATCGAGAAAAAACTCAGATAATTTACGAGCAGCAGCCTAGTAAAAATGCTGGTACTGTTCGTATTGGTCGCGACCCTCAACGGTGCGATATTGTTTTGAGTCATCCTACTGTATCGGGCTTACACGTCGAAATATTTTTTAATTCTGGACAAAAACGGTTTCATGTCCGCAGTTTAAGAGAAAAGAATCCTCCTTTAGTCGATGGAAAGCAGTTGGTTAAAGGAGATACATCTTTGAATGAAGGCAGCATTCTTTGCTTGGGGCAAATGGAATTGAAAATTATTAATATTAGTATTCCGCAAGTTAATAGCTTTCCTGCAACAATTTTGGAACCGCCAAAACCAGGTCAAAATACCCAACCAGTAATTCCTGTCACACCCTCAAAATCGTCTTCCCCAACAGCACCTTTACTAAAAAGTTCTTACGGTTTGCAATGTCCTAATTGTCATAAAGTATCTTCTATCGAACATATCCAAGTCGGTTGTCCTTGGTGCGGCACTTCTTTAGCTGCGGCGATGAGTGTTTTAGTTGCACCAGATAGTAATCAGTGAACAGTTAACAGTTATAAATGAATAATTACTAACAACTAACAACTAACTACTAACTACTAACTACTAACTACTAATAAAAATATATGTCAAATAATTTAGAAATTCATTTGAGTTGGGAAGATCCGGCTACTGGGGAATTACGAGAACCAAATTTAAGAATTCCGATTGCTTTTGGTAGAGAATTTTCTCAAATGCCTGCCGAACTCCGGGGACAGCGTGTTTCGCGAATACTGCTCGATAGTAGTGAAATTTCCCGATATCATGCGCTGATTGATTGGGAACAAGATCAATTAGTTGTAATTGACCAAAATAGCGTTAACGGTATTTATGTTAATGCTAATCGTCAGAAACGTAGCGTGATTAATAGTGGCGATACTTTAAAAATTGGACCTTATGAAATAACTCTTTCTTTTTCTTTAAATACACCGATAGCAGCATCTACACCTGCTCCAATATCTGCACCTATACCAACTAATTCTACTATCCAATTTAATCCGGCGACTAATTTACCAGATCCGACTTTACCTCCGGAGCCAGCAGCAACACCTTTAGGCTCGAGTTTTCCACCACCAATTTTTCAAGAAGAAAAGGTTCCGGTACAGGCACTTCACGCTACAGGTTTACAGGTAGATGAAACCGATTATTTGGCTTTGGGAGGCGGTTTAGGAAGTTATATTTGGGCAGATTTATTAAGAATATATGGTGTTAGTAGTGAAAAAATTATCGCTTTGGGTTTAGATAAAGAACCATTTGCTCGATACAAGCGTTTATGTCTGAATTCGCAAATACCTTTGCATGAAAGATTGCGTTCTAATTCCGATTCTTGTCCCGATAATATATGGGGTTGGCCAAGTTATGGTTTGCGGGAGGCTTGGCGCGATTTTGGTAAGGGAAGGTTAAATGATTCGTTTAAATATCTGTGGAAGGTTTTTGCGGAACCAGATTACGCTGAAACTTATACTCCCCGCGCAAATAATGTTTTTGATTCTATAGAAAGGGAAGCCAAGCGTATTGGTTGGGAGCAAATCTACCGCTATGGAAGAATACGAGCGATTCGTAAAACTGATGATGGTAGATATTGCGTAGCTTATTCAAAGGGAAGAGGAGATCATGCTTTTTACGTAGCTCGTTTTTTACATTTAGCAACGGGTTATCCTGCAATTCAGTTTCTTCCAGATTTACAGGCTTATCGGGAGAAATATCGCGATTTCAAGTCTGTAGTTAATGCTTATGAAGACCACAGTCACGTTTACGAGCAATTAGAGCGTCAAGGTGGCAAAGTTTTAATTCGAGGACGCGGTATTGTGGCTTCTCGGATTATTCAACGGATTTATGAAGCACGTAAGAAGAATCCCAAGATTACAGTTTTGCACTTAATGCGATCGCCTAAACCCAAGGGTAATAAGTTCGGTAAAACCCAGCGGATGGTGAAGCATCATTTTGAATTTCAGCCGTTTAACTGGCCTAAAGCTTGTTGGGGTGGTGAATTACGGGTAATGCTCGAAAATGCGACTCCGGACGAGCGTAAGAGCTTATTGGCAGATTGGGGAGGTACTACCACCGCAGATCGCTTAGATTGGCAACAAATCACGGAAGAGAGTTTGCGAGATGGTTGGTATAAGATCGAATTTGGCGAAGTGCAAAGTGTAGAACACGATGCCCAATATGGAACTCTTACCCGCATCAAAGAAAAAGGTTCTAACGGACAAATTACTCTCAATGCAGACTTTATTGTTGATGCGACGGGATTGGATGCCAAAGTCCAAGCAAGTCCGTTACTAGAAGATTTAGTTCAACGTTATAGCTTGCCATTAAATCACTTGTCTAGATTAGATGTAGCTAACGACTTTGAATTAGTAGAAATGCGTAATGGTAAAGGTAAAATGTATGTTGCGGGTGCAATTACCTTGGGCGGTCCTTATGCAGCAGTAGATAGCTTTCTCGGTTTGCAGTATTCTGTTTTACGAACCGTAGACGGATTAGCAATCGCCCGCGCTCCTGGCGTAAAAAGATTAAATGCCATTTCTTCTTTCAGGCAATGGATGAAATGGGTGTCAAATCAATCACCTTGAATCACTGAGCAGTTATCAGTGACCAGTGTTTTTTTATCTAAGCAATTTTTATTGATAATTGATAATTGATAATTGTTCATTGAAAAATCAATGTAGCCATTTACCCTAACTGTAATTGGCGAAAATACATAAAAACATTATTATGCTCCATCGACGTTACAATCTATGACAGGCACTGCGTATAAATATTGAATTGCTTTACATTATCTTTAAGTTAAAAAGTCACTTCCTTCACAAATCTTCCCAAAATTTGCATTTTCTTCAAAAGAAACAAATAAAATACCCTGAAATGGTGTAGAAATGTATAGAATCTTTTAAATATATAAAATATAGTCTTTTTAGATGCAAACATTTGTACCTCCTTCAATGCAGCTATCTGTAGTACCGAATAGCACTCACCCTTTAAAGATTGTGGCACTAGGGGATAGTTTAGTTTACGGATTTGGTGACCCGGATGGAGGTGGCTGGGTTGAAAGATTGCGGCGAACTTGGATGTTGCCTGAAAGTGCCGGACACGTTCTTTATAATTTGGGTGTACGTGGCGATCGCACATTCCAAGTAGCAACAAGATTAGAAGTCGAATTTCGTCATCGAGGAGAATTGCGAAATCGAGTACCTGACATAATTATATTATCAGTAGGAGTAAATGATTCTGCCCGAGTAGGTCGTCCTGACGGAAAGAATTACACTAATTTTGTCAATTTTGAGGAGCAGCTTACTTGTTTACTGCAACAAGCCCAGAAACTTTGTCCGGTGCTATTTGTAGGCATGGTACCAGTGGATGAGGTGAAAATGCCCTTTCTTAACTGCTTGTACTACAATCGCGATGACCAGTATCGTTATAAAGAAGCAACTCGGCTTGCTTGTCGAAAACAAGGAATACCTTATCTAGATATTTTCGACAAATGGATGCAACATCCCGAAACTTGGAGAGTTAAGCGCTTGAGTAGCGATGGTCTTCATCCTAATACTCTAGGTTATCAAACCTTATTACAAGACGTAACAAACTGGGAAGCAATTGCTCGTTTTAATTCTGGCGATCGTTACTGGCTTACTTCATAGAAACTTTACAAATTTTTCTCAAACGTCAGTACTTGCGGAAAACGCCATAACTATATTGAATAATTCAATATGGATGGCGTTTTTTAATATCTTCTTTAATCTCCTAAAAGTATTAAATTGAGGAGATATGATAACGGATAACTGATAACTAATAATTGTTATGACTCCTACATTATTTGGTCGCTGGCAAACTCGTTTATTATTACTCTTTACAGTAGGTTTATTTGTTAGCCTGCCATTTGCGATTGGTTTGATTGGTTCCCCGCAAAGCGATGTATATTTCTGGATACTCTGCTATGTTGCGATTTTTGGTTTAGGCTGGGATGTCGTATACGACCAAATACAAAAGTATCGTTGGGATAGAGATTGGCCCGCAGTATACCAATTATTTGCCGGTATTTGGGAATTTATATTTATAGTTTGTGGAATTAAATTTTTAGGTTTTTTACCAATACCACTTCCGAAAGAACAATTACCTTTGTTTTGGGTTTTCTTCCACTATTTTGTGGTTTGGTTTGCAGTTTTTATTGCTTCTCAAAGCATAATGCGGGTTCTTTTCGTCCGCTGGCGCTTTTTTGGCGGGACAGTGGCTGTAAATGCTTCTTATTAAACATAAATAAAATTGTAGAGACGTGGCTTATTGCTACGTCTCTACATTAGTTATAAGGATTCAATTAATTAAAGCCAATTAAGCGTTTAAGTTAGTGAAATCGTTTACATCAATCAAGGCGCTATCTACATCAATCAAAGTGACCAAAGTTTGATTGCCTTGAAGAATATTGGTATTGCTTCCACTTGCTGTGATAGTCAAGCTCCCAAAAGTCAAATTATCAGAAAAATCTAATTTATCAACACCGTCTTCAAAATCGTAAATAGTATCCTTACCCATATTGGAACTTAGAACGAAAATATCTTTACCACCTTCGCCATAAAGGCGATCGTTACCAGCACCACCGTCAATTAAATCATCACCTTCGCCAGCTTTAATTAAATCGCTTCCACTACCCCCTAATAACGTATCGTTTCCACCTTTTCCGTAGAGAAATGTAGTGCTATTGAAGCGAGAAGCATCGATTTTATTGTTACTCTCACCACCAGCTAAGGCTGCTCGTTCAATATTTTGTAACGTATCAATGCTTAATTGTCCACCTGTATTAATCTCAGTAGTTTTGAGTTGACTATCCTCAAGCTGAAAATCAACATCAGCGGTTTCTCGTAGGGTGTCAGTACCTGCTCCACCATCAATACTGTCATCCCCTTCACCACCATAAAGGTTATCGTTTCCACTACCGCCAGTTAAAGTATCGTCGCCAGCTCTTCCGTAAAGGTAAGTAGTTCCGCTAAAGCCAGATGCATCAATTGTATTTGCGCTATCTCCCCCGCTCAAAGCGACTCGTTCAATATTGACAAAGTTATCGGTACCGTTACCTGAAACTGTAGTGTCAGTAAGGGTAAAGTTAGTATCAGCGGTTTCTCGCAGGGTGTCAGTACCTGCTCCACCATCAATACTGTCATCCCCTTCACCACCGTAAAGGTTATCGTTTCCACTACCGCCAGTTAAAGTATCGTCGCCAGATCTTCCGTAGAGATAAGCACTTCCACTGTAAGCAGATGCATCAATTGTATTTGCGCTATCTCCCCCGCTCAAAGCGACTCGTTCAATATTGACAAAGTTATCGGTACCGTTACCTGAAACTGTAGTGTCAGTAAGGGTAAAGTTAGTATCAGCGGTTTCTCGCAGGGTGTCAGTACCTGCTCCACCATCAATACTGTCATCACCTTCCCCACCATAGAGGTTATCGTTTCCACTACCGCCAGTTAAAGTATCGTCGCCAGCTCTTCCGTAGAGATAAGCACTTCCACTGTAAGCAGAAGCATCAATTGTATTTGCGCTATCTCCCCCGCTCAAAGCGACTCGTTCAATATTGACAAAGTTATCGGTACCGTTACCTGAAACTGTAGTGTCAGTAAGGGTAAAGTTAGTATCAGCAGTTTCTCGCAGGGTGTCAGTACCTGCTCCCCCATCAATACTGTCATCCCCTTCACCACCATAAAGGTTATCGTTTCCACTACCGCCAGTTAAGGTATCGTCGCCAGCTCTTCCGTAGAGATAAGCACTTCCACTGTAAGCAGATGCATCAATTGTATTTGCGCTATCTCCCCCGCTCAAAGCGACTCGTTCAATATTTATAAAGTTATCGGTACCGTTACCTTGAAGTTGGGTGTTAGTAAGGGTAAAATCAACATCAGCGGTTTCTCGCAAGGTGTCAATACCTGCTCCACCATCAATACTGTCATCACCTTCCCCACCATAGAGGTTATCGTTTCCACTACCGCCAGTTAAAGTATCGTCGCCAGCTCTTCCGTAAAGGTAAGTAGTTCCGCTAAAGCCAGAAGCATCAATTGTATTTGCGCTATCTCCCCCACTCAAAGCGACTCGTTCAATATTGACAAAGTTATCGGTACCGTTACCTTGAAGTTGGGTGTCAGTAAGGGTAAAGTTAGTATCAGCAGTTTCTCGCAGGGTGTCAGTACCTGCTCCCCCATCAATACTGTCATCACCTTCCCCACCATAGAGGTTATCGTTTCCACTGCCGCCAGTTAAAGTATCATCGCCAGCTCTTCCGTAGAGATAAGCACTTCCACTGTAAGCAGATGCATTAATTGTATTTGCGCTATCTCCCCCGCTCAAAGCGACTCGTTCAATATTGACAAAGTTATCGGTACCGTTACCTTGAAGTTGGGTGTCAGTAAGGGTAAAATTAGTATCAGCAGTTTCTCGCAGGGTGTCAGTACCTGCTCCACCATCAATACTGTCATCACCTTCCCCACCATAGAGGTTATCGTTTCCAGTACCGCCAGTTAAAGTATCGTTTCCAGCGAATCCGAAAAGGAAATCATTTCCTGCTTTACCATCGATAACGTCATCTTCTGGACTTCCCTTAAGCCGATCGTTTTCGGAAGTTCCATCGATTTGACTTCCCGCAACATCATTAAGGTTAATAGTAACGGTTGCCGGATTGCTGGTATTAGTTTCGTCACTGACACTTACTTGTAATTGAAAACTGGGATTAGTTTCAAAATCAAGGTCGTCAGCATCGTTAACAATAATATTTCCGGTGTTAGAGTTGATTGCAAATGCATTTTTACCATCGCCGTCAACATCTAAGTTTCCGTCTAGAATTTGCCAGTTTGATAAAGTATCGCTATCGGGATCTGTAGCAATTACTTTACCTACAAAAGTACCGCGAACGGCATTTTCATCAACTTTAAAGAAAGAAGGATTATTAGAGTTCGTAGTAACTGAAATATCGCTTAACTTAACTTCTGCTGAAGCAGTAGGTGTATTATCACCAAAGAACAGAAAACTAGATTTATCATAAGGATCGGCAGGAGTAACTGAAAAACCAAATTTTGTCTGGTAATCTGCTGGTTTAAATGCAGTGTAATCCCTCAATTCACCTTCGAGAATAGAGTTACCGTCTGCAAATAAAGTGTAGCGATCGCCTTTTACTGCCAAGTCGTACTTAACTACTTTAGCTGTAGTATCAAAGTTTACTCCTTCTTCTCCTTGAGTAAATAAAGTACCTTCTAAATTGGAAGCTGTGGGTTCTTCGCTACCGTCTTCCTGTGCCCAAATGCGATTTTCCCAGAAGCCAAGTTCGATACCTTTTTGATCTTCACTAATAGCTATAACGCTGAAACCAGCCCTATCTGCTAAATTGTCACCGTTTTTATCAGCATTAGGATTATCATGATTCTCCGAAATAATTTGATTCGTAAAACTCACAACGTAACCATCGTTTCGGTTAAGCGTAGGAAAGTTTGCTCTAGGAGTTAATTCTGTCTTTAATCCAGTAGGAGGATTGCTAGATACATCTACTTCATAATTTGTATAACCAGCATAGGCATCGTCTCCATTGTCATCTGTATCTGTTTTAAGAACAATTCCATCGTTCCTTAAAGTTTGCTCGGTTTTACCGCCAAGCAAAGCCGTAGTATCTTGATAGTCAAACCAAGGTGCATTTGGTGCAGAGTCTGCTTCTTGGGGGGATTTACCAGTACCACCGTTGTAAAGAAGTAGATTGTCACCGATACTAGGAGCATCATCAACAGCAGTAACTTCGATCGTCTTGTTTACTGCTTGACTCATTCCACCGTCCCCCCATCTGTGAGAACAAATTCAACCTTACGATTAGTAGTTGAGGGATTATCCGAAACGTTTTCGTAAGTAATGTTTTTTGTAATTGTTTCTACGGCTTCTAAACTAGCTTTACTCGTAAAGGTGATTTCTAAAGGAATATCACCTTCACCACCCATGTAAGTAGCGATAAAACTACTATTTAACAAAATACTGTTGTCAGAAGCATTAATTTGAATGCTACCGTTTTCTACGCTACGGATACTTAAGCGGTCATCGGCGCTACCACCTTCAGTGAAACGAACGGTAAGTTTACCATTATCAAAATCAATCGAATCAAAATCGGTAACTGTCGCACCAGCATTAAGAAGAATAGCAGATTCGTTTTCGGTGTAGGTTGAGATATCGCTTGTTAAAGAGATGACGGGAGCAGCGTTTGCAATTTCAGGAATTACTTCAACACTTCCTGATGGTAAAGTCGTTCCATCGTCACTAAAAGTCCAGTTTTGTGCATTCTTAATCGCTGCTAACCAATCTTCCCGCGTACCGTTAGGTATAGTATCAGAGTCAAAAGCGGCGTATTTTGCCGTATTATCAAACAAAACTGCTGTATTATCTCCTTGGGATAAACCAGTAATTACGTTGCTGGTACTAGCACTATTCGAGTCTTCAAAACTACCAGTATTATCAATTTGATAAATAGCAGTAAAGTCTGAAGACAGGGGACTATTTAAATTATTAGATTGTACCGCTGCAATTTGGTCTCCCGATACGCTTAAATTGAAGCTTCCAGAATTTTCCCAAGTAAAATCATTTAATTGTTGTGTACTGTTAATAACCGTACCTGCGACAATATCGCTGTTCGCAGTAAATTTAATTGTTCCTTCAGTGTCTCGAAATTCGTTACCCATCCAACCACTATCGGTGAAGTAGATTTCAGTACCTGCACTTAAATCAACTAAGGGAACAAAGGAAAAAGAATCAGGATTAGTGATATATCCAACAATTGCGATATCGCCGGGATTGAGAACTGTAGGTGCCATATTAATGTGTTATTTAAATAAGGATGAACAAAAACTTTCAAATTAAGCAATTCATACTTGGAGGATAAAGCTAGATTTGTACAAATGCTTTAGCTGTTAAAAAAATAACTTGTTCATCCCATTAATTTCATCGATAAATACTCTGAATTATCTTGAAAAAAGCATGAAGATTTTTTATGCTGCTAATACTTCACGGCGTAATCCATTGATATATAAAATTTTATGTTGCCATAAAAAGGAGAGTTCCTAACTTACATTCTTCTTGCAAAAAGTTATAGAAATACGCCGCATCTCTACATTTTTATTGCAAAGATATAATAAATAAAGGGCGTTGCTGAATTAACCGTTGAATGGAGGTAAATCCGCAGCTTAATTTGTATTGTCACCAACCCAGCCATCAATTATTGCCGCAGTTTCTATATCTATGAAGGTATCGCTTCCCCAAAACACATCTTCAACAGTCCCCAATCTTGTATTTCCAAAAAAAAATTGCTAAAAACTGATTGCTAATTGATAATAACTTCATTAGCTTTTAGCTCTAAACTATTAGCAATTATTAAATCAAAAGCCTACTCAGACTTTACCTATGAAGGATAAAATAATGAATAAGCAATTCAATAATAGGCACTTTGTACAGAAGTGTAACCGAGTAATTCGTGTTAGCTTGTTTAGTTTGTATGCAGCAGTTGCGTTCAATACTAATAGTAGTATTGCCGCACCCGCAGGAGAATTGAAAGATTGGCGATTTTCTCCCCAAGGTTCGCAGTTAGAAATTTCTCTTTCAGCGCCATCTCGTCCGCAGTATTTTTACTTATCTCAACCTCCCCGCATTGTTGTAGATTTGCCCGGTACTAAATTAGGCTACGTTCCTACTCAACAAAATTACAACGGAGCAATTGAGAGAATTCGCGTTTCTCAGTTAAACGATGATGTAACTCGCATTGTTATGGATTTAGCGCCAGGAACCTTTTTCGATCGCGATCGAGTACAGCTACAACCCGATTCCTGGCAAAATCCGACTCGTTGGTTATTTCGTCCCATAATTACAGCCAACAGCAATTTTTTACCGTCGCAATATCAATCTGTTGGAGGTGAGTTCCCACCAGGTACTACAGGGCAGTTACCACCAGGTGCTTACTCTCCATCACAATCACTCAACAATTCTCCCTATACTCCACAACCACCAGGTGCTTTTCCACAGCAGCAACTACCAGGTACTACTCTTCCAGCCCTACAACCATCAGTACCTCTTCCACCTGGTGCAATAAATAATCCTTCACAACTTGCACCAGGTATAATTACACCACCCTCTTCGTTCCCGGCTCCTTTGCCATTAACACCTATGAATAATGGGAATATAGGGCAGCCTACCGTAACCGTACCGCCAATTACGACGATCAATTTATCTCCACCAACTCCAAATTCGGTTCTTCCACCTGCAAGATTTCCTTCACCATCAGGAAATCTCAATTCTCCTCCATCTTTTTTCCCTACACCACAAAACAATCAACCAACAGTTAATACACAAACAAATGGTTCCCGATTAATCGAGTTTGGACAACCTTTTCCTAATCCCAGTAGATAAAAATCAAAGATGAAATTTTGCAGTTCTTGGTTGCTTAAAATACTTTGCAGAATTATGTTGAGTTGAAAAAGTTTTTTGCAGCGAATAGTAAATAAATAATTGTAGAGACGCTATAGGAAATCTATCGCGTCTCTACATCTATGCTTGTACTTTTTACAACGTCAGAAGAAAGAATAATTCTCTAGAATCGTTCCGTTTCTGGTGGCGCGTTTACAGCTCCTTCTTCATTTATAAAGAAGTTTTTAGCTGCATCATTTTGATAGATACATTTAATATCAAGCTCTTTGCTATCAAGTCTACCTGTAAAGCCAAAAGTGTTTAAACGATTCTTACAATCTCGTATTTGTTCTGATGTTACTAGATTTTTTTGTCTTAAAATCTCCCAGTTACTTTGACGTAAAACACAACCAGGGCGCATACTAGGTTGACCAACGTAAACATTAAAGGGGTTAAGAGTTACGAATAGTCTGGTATCCATTACCATTGCACTAGCTCCGTACTGCACGCAAACCTCTGGATTTGGTGCTTTGGTATCAATAAAATTACTAGAAGCTACATTAGCCGGTGTAAAAGTAGCTGTAGAACTAAAAGCGATACCAATACCAATACCTAAAATAAATATGCCCCCCAGAATGGCAATAGTTGTGAAATTAAATACTGAGGTGACAGGATTAGAACCTCTTGAAGAGGTATTACCAGATCTATTATTATATTTACGTGTCATATCTGCTTTTTGAACTTCACGCCTCGGACAAAAGGGAGTAGTGAAAAAATATCTCCCTCTTTAAGTATGACGATTATTTAATGAAATTGTCCGCTACTTTAACAATAATGTTTCAACTAAATTACAAAATAAGAGAATGGGGAGATGGGCAAAGAGAGCAGAGAAGGCAGAGGAGGCAGGGGAAGAAAAGATTAATTAAATGAAATTGCTTCCTCCGCCGTCTTTCATTCCCAATCCCCAATGCCCAATTCCCAACTATCGTTAACTAGCTACAGCAAAAGTTTCTTCTAAAGGCATAAAACGAAAAGCGCGATCGCCGCCTCTTTCGATGACAACTTTTACTCTTGGCTCGATTTTGGGTAGATTTGCCAAATATTCTAATTCTTGATCCTCAAGAATATGCCCATCAATAATCCACAACACTAAACCTTTGGATTTAGGGGGCAAGTTATCTAGCTGACTACTAATAATTGGCGGTACGTAATATACGTAACCTACCGCTGCTCCTTTCTCAGTACTTTTTTTGCCTAAGTGTGGAGGGTCGTACACCATGAACTCCAGTTAAATAAGCAGCCACATCGCCCAAACCCTTGCCACTAATACACAAAGCATTGTAGCCCTTAGCACGCAATCGGCGACGAAACCGACCTTCAAACCCGCCCTCTAAAGGTACATATACCCCTAAAGCGCCAAATTTCTCTAATTTGCGAATAAAACCGCCACCAGTAGTTAGTAATGCCATAGACCTTTTTCAAATATCGCTTCGATAATTCTATTATCAGTTAACGGTGAACGGTTAACAGTTATCAATGATCGGTGAGCAGCAAATAGTGAGCAGTGAGCAGTTAAGAGCTTTTTATTCATTACTTACGTCTTATATGAATTAAAAATGGCTCTTATCCCACAAGGGTTTTGAAGGTTATGCGAAGTGCTAAATTATGATTTTGGAATTATCAACTCTATCTATCAAGCTGATTTCAGGATTCAATTAATATAAAACGTAAATAATACGCATATCATTAGCCCACGCAGATGGGCTTTGTTTGTCTAGCCCCAGACTTATAGTCTGAGGAGTTTGTGCCAATTCCTTTCAAAAATCTGGACAAACGAAAATAGATGGACTATAATGTCGGGTTGTGGACAATTTATTGAAACAAGCCGTTTTGACAGTCAAGTTTTTGGGTAAGACTATTTTTAAGGATTTGCAAAAAAACTATAAAAATAAGTTAGTCAAAGTTGACAAGAGAGTGGTAAATTAAGAAGTCTTGAGGTAAACTTGGGACGTTTGGCTAAATCTTAAATAATTATTTAAGGTTTTGCGAACAAAGTGGTGATGTTGGTGACGGCATAACGTCAGCCTTTGAAAAAAGGATACTGAGCGGGTTTAGCCGCTTAAGTCCAGCGGTACGAATGATATATAAGTGCCAAAGAATTGCTTGAATAAGGCAATTCTGCACGAATCGCAAAGCTTCACAAGCATTGCATTTTTAAATCTTTAGTCCTTCCCGATCGGAAGGTACTTTTGACTGCGCGGATAAATCGAGGATACTTTGATTTTTGTTTTAGCGCAGTAGAAGATGAAGGACAAGAAATCTCCGATGGAAGTTGGATAGCTATTACCTGAGCATTTCCGGACTTCTGAGTTTTCTTGATAATAAGGCGGGTAGTTTCTTTAAAAAGTAACTCCATGATTGCCTCCAACATCTAAAGTTCCGATACAAAACGGAAAACTTATAGAAAGGAGACTTGTAACTGTGTCTGTAGGTATTCTCGGCACCAAAGTGGGTATGACTCAGGTTTTTGACGATGCAGGAAAAGCAATTCCTGTCACCGTTGTTCAAGCCGGGCCATGTACTGTAACCCAAATTAAAACACAGCAGACCGACGGTTACTCCGCCATTCAATTAGCCTATGGTGAAGTAAAAGAAAAAGCTTTAAATAAGCCTAAGTTGGGGCATTTAGCAAAATCATCTGCCTCGCCCTTGCGACATTTAGAAGAATATCGCGCCGAAAATACGGGTGATTATTCTTTAGGTCAGCAAGTTAGCGCTGATATTTTTGAAGCAGGTCAGCTCGTAGATATAGCTGGAACAAGTATTGGTCGCGGTTTCGCGGGCAACCAGAAACGTAATAACTTTAGTCGAGGTCCGATGTCTCACGGTTCTAAAAACCATAGAGAACCTGGTTCAATCGGTGCTGGTACTACTCCCGGTCGTGTTTATCCCGGTAAGAAGATGGCAGGCCGTTTGGGAGGCAAGCGTATTACGGTTCGCAAGCTGACAATCGTGCGAGTCGATGCAGAGAAAAATTTATTGTTAATTAAGGGAGCTATTCCTGGCAAACCAGGAGCATTAGTTAATATTGTCGCTGCAAAAGAGGTGAAATAGTCATTCGATTTTGGATTTTGGATTTTAGATTTTGGATTGAATAAGCTCAAATCGGGTAAAAAATCAAAATCTGAAATTAGGTCATTGATTTTCCGCGAGCATAATTACTTAGCGGTAGAGCAAATGATAGATAACTAAAGACAAATGAAAAATGACTAATTTAAAAAGGACAAAAAAATGGTAGATTGTGCAGTTAAAAATTGGCAGGGAGAAGAAGTCGGACAGAAAACCTTGGAATTAAAAGTTGCCAAGGAAGAAAGTGCTTCTCATGTCGTCCATAGAGCCTTGGTTCGACAAATGACTAATGCTCGCCAAGGAAACGCTAGTACTAAAACCCGAGCCGAAGTTAGGGGTGGTGGTCGCAAACCCTGGAGACAAAAGGGAACGGGACGCGCTCGTGCTGGTTCTACTCGTTCGCCATTATGGCGCGGTGGTGGTGTAATCTTTGGACCAAAACCCAAGGAATACAACTTAAATATGAACCGCAAAGAGCGTCGTTTGGCTTTGCGAACAGCCTTCGGTAGTCGTGGTGAAGACATAATTGTAGTTGAAGAATTTAGCGAACAATTACAGCGTCCGAAAACCAAAGATTTAGTAGAAGCTATTTCTCGTTGGGGTTCTCAACCCGAACAAAAAACTTTATTGATTTTGTCGGAACGTTCAGAAAACATATATTTGTCAGCCCGTAATATAGAAAACGTTAGGCTGATGGTAGCAGACCAACTTAATGTTTTCGATTTACTGCACGCAGATAAAATCGTGGTAACTGCATCAGCATTAGATAAAATTCAGGAGGTTTACGGTGCCTAAATTTGACCCCCGCAATCTTCCCGATTTAGTGCGTCGTCCGATTGTTACCGAAAAGGCGACAATTCAGATGGAGTACAACAAATACACTTTTGAAGTGTTGCCAAAAGCAACCAAAACTCAAATAAAAGCGGCAATTGAAGGTTTATTTGATGTCAGAGTTTTAAAAGTAAATACCGCAGTACAGCCTCGGAAAAAGAAGCGTGTCGGTAGATTTATCGGATTCAAACCTCAATACAAACGAGCTACCGTCACCGTAGCATCCGGGGATGAAGATAAGATTCGTCAGGTTCTATTCCCAGACGTTTAAAGCAGGTTAAAGGTTAGAGGTTAAAGGTCAAAGGTGAGGAGTTAGGAATTAGGAATTAGTAATTCTCTTCCCATCTCCTTATCCCCTTGTCTCCCCCCCTCTCCTTGTCCCTCATCCCCAAAACTATTTTCTAGATAATTTTAAAATTATGGGTACTCGTTCATTTCGTCCCTACACCCCTAGTAACCGTCAAGCGACGACTTCTGATTTTGCCGACATTACAAAATCAAAGCCGGAAAAATCCTTAACTGAGCATATTCATAGAGCTAAAGGTAGAAATAATCGCGGTGTAATTACCAGTCGTCGCCGGGGTGGTGGACACAAACGTCTTTATCGAATTATCGATTTTAAAAGAGATAAGCGGGATATGCCTGCAACTGTTCAAGCAATTGAATATGACCCCAACCGTAATGCAAGAATTGCTCTCGTACAATACGAAGATGGCGAGAAGCGTTATATTTTGCAACCTAACGGAATGAAGGTTGGTACCACAATCACTGCTGGTCCAAATTCTCCGATTGAAAACGGAAACGCTTTACCTTTATCAAATATGCCCTTGGGTACTGGCGTACATAACGTAGAATTGATTGCTGGAAAAGGCGGTCAAATAGTACGTTCGGCTGGTGCGGTTGCTCAAGTAATGGCAAAAGATGGTAATTACGTTACCTTGAAACTGCCTTCGGGTGAAGTCCGAATGATTCGGCGCGAATGCTATGCCACCATCGGACAAGTAGGTAACGTAGAAGCTAGAAACCAAAGCTTGGGTAAAGCAGGTAGAAATCGCTGGAGAGGTCGCCGTCCCAAGGTTAGAGGTAGTGTAATGAACCCTTGCGACCACCCACATGGTGGTGGTGAAGGACGCGCTCCAATTGGTCGTAGTGGTCCTGTAACTCCTTGGGGTAAACCGACTTTAGGTAAGAAAACTCGTAAGCCTAAAAAAGCAAGCAGTAAATTGATTGTTCGTCGTCGTCGTAAGTCCGGAAAACGGGGACGCGGTGGTCGTCAGTCATAGGATTTTAGATTTTGGATTTTGGGTTGGAATATAAAGTTGTTCCGATCAATTTCTTAAAGTAGTGGGAGCCGAACAGCTCCCTGGTAGTAAGTCAAAAAATTGCTTTTTGGTAGTAACTTTTCTTTTAGTGCTATCCCTAGCGACAAAAATGGTCGCACTACTAATCAAAATTCAAAATCTAAAATTCAACATTTTTACCTACAATCTAAAATCCAAAATCCAAAATCCAAAATTGTCCTATGGGGTCGTTCTCTTAAAAAAGGTCCTTTTATTGCGGACCATTTACTGAAAAAAATCGACAAGCTCAACGAAACTAATAAAAAAGAAGTTATTAAAACTTGGTCGAGAGCTTCCACTATTTTGCCTATGATGGTTGGTCATACCATCGCGGTTCATAACGGCAAACAACACGTTCCAGTTTTTATCAGCGACCAAATGGTAGGTCATAAATTAGGAGAATTCGCTCCTACTCGGACTTATAGAGGTCACTCTAGAGATAGAAAAGGAGGAAGATAACCTATATTTGCTAATAGCTAATTGATGCAATTAGTAACTGAGGGAAAATTATTATGGCTACTGATACTAAAGAAGTAAAAGCAATTGCTAGATATATACGGATGTCGCCCTATAAAGTACGCCGAGTACTTGACCAAATTCGGGGACGTTCCTATCGAGAAGCATTGATAATTTTAGAATTTATGCCTTATAGAGCCTGCGAACCCGTATTAAAGGTTCTTAGAAGTGCTGCTGCGAATGCCGAACATAATGAGGGAATAGATCGAGCTTCTTTAATAGTTTCGACCGCATTTGCAGATCAAGGCCCAGTATTCAAACGTTATCAGCCTAGAGCGCAGGGTCGTGCTTATCAAATTCGCAAACCCACGTGTCATATAACCGTTGCAGTGGCTGCAGATCCAGCAGCGGAGTAAGCACTCAGAAGTTATAAGCAAAAGTGATTAAAGATAGAGTGCTAATAAATTTTAGAGGAGATCGTAAGTGGGACAAAAGATAAATCCAATCGGATTTCGCCTTGGAATTACAAAAGAACATCAATCTCGTTGGTTTGCAGACCCTTCTCGATATCCAGAATTACTTCAAGAAGACCACAAACTTCGCCAGTATATAGAGAGTAAGTTGGGTAGAAACGCTCAAAATAATGCCGGTATTTCCGAAGTAAAAATTGAGCGCAAAGCCGACCAGATTGATTTAGAAGTACGTACCGCTAGACCAGGTGTGGTCGTAGGTAGAGGCGGACAAGGTATCGAAGCATTACGTGCGGGACTACAAAAAGAATTAGGCGGTAATCGTCAAATTCGGATCAATGTAGTTGAAGTACAGCGCGTTGATGCTGATGCTTTTTTGATTGGCGAATATATTGCCCAACAGCTTGAACGACGGGTTTCTTTCCGAAGAGTAGTGCGTCAAGCTATTCAAAGAGCGCAACGTGCTGGCGTACAAGGAATCAAAATTCAAGTTAGCGGACGCTTAAACGGTGCGGAAATTGCCCGTACAGAATGGACTCGTGAAGGTAGAGTTCCATTACATACTTTAAGAGCTAACATCGATTACGCTTACGTCACTGCCAAAACCATTTACGGTATTCTTGGCATTAAAGTTTGGGTATTCAAAGGAGAAATTATTCCTGGAGAAGAAGAAACACCAACTTCTAATCCTAGAAACGAACGCGAACCTCGTCGTCGGCAAAATAATCGCCGTCGTCCTTCTTTTGAAGACCGTTCAAACGAAAATTAGTATTTAGTTATTAGTTATTAGTTATATCTACTAACAACTAACAACTAACAACTATCCATTAACAACTAATTAGTCATGTTAAGTCCTAAAAGAACTAAATTCCGCAAACAACATCGCGGACGGATGAGAGGATTAGCAACACGAGGTTGTAATATTAACTTCGGTGATTTTGCTCTCCAAGCTCAAGAACCTTCTTGGATAACCTCACGTCAAATTGAGGCTTCCCGACGAGCAATGACTCGTTACATTCGTAGGGGCGGAAAAATCTGGATTAGAGTATTTCCTGACAAGCCCGTAACAATGCGTCCCGCAGAAACTCGAATGGGTTCTGGTAAAGGTAATCCAGAATATTGGGTAGCCGTTGTTAAGCCAGGAAGGATCATGTTTGAAATTGCTGGTGTAACAGAAGAAATTGCTCGCGAAGCGATGCGTTTGGCTTCACACAAGCTACCAATTAAAACTAAGTTTATTGCCCGTGAAGATCAGGAGTCTTCTTGATAAATTATGCCTTTCCCTAAGATTTCAGAAGCAAGAGACTTGAGCGACGAACAGATAGTGCAAGAAATTAATGCTACTAAAAAGCAATTATTTGATTTGCGCTTGCAACAAGCAACTCGGCAACTTGAGAAACCCGCACAGTTTAAACACTTACGTCACCGCTTAGCTCAATTAATGACGGTAGAAGGAGAACGTAAACGCGCTGCAACTTCTCAAGACTCGCCCGTAGATAATTAGTTAATAATTATTTTTAGCTCGTCACTCATAACAACATGAAAATAGTAAATTATGGCTATTAAAGAAAGAGTTGGCTTAGTGGTTAGCGACAAAATGCAAAAAACAGTAGTAGTCGCTGTCGAAAACCGTGATAGTCATAAAAAATACGGCAAAATTGTAGTTACAACCAGACGCTACAAAGCCCACGACGAAGAAAACAACTGCAAAGAAGGCGATCGCGTTCGCATTCAGGAAACTAGACCCCTGAGTAAGACTAAGCGCTGGCAGGTTAAGGAAGTCCTCAGTAGTAGGAATAACTAGTAATTAGCGGTTGTTACATAGTTAGCAACTTTATAACGGAGAAAAATCGTGATACAAGCCCAGTCTTACCTTAATGTTGCAGATAATAGCGGTGCCCGTAAATTAATGTGCATCCGCGTTCTGGGTGCCGGAAACCGTAGCTATGGCAGCATTGGCGATAGGATTATCGCTGTAGTTAAAGATGCCCAACCCAACATGGCTATCAAAAAGTCTGATGTGGTTCAGGCTGTAATCGTCCGTACTAGAAAAGGCGTAAATCGTGACAGTGGCATGACTATCCGCTTTGATGACAATGCCGCAGTCATAATCAACCCAGATGGAAATCCCAGAGGAACGCGGGTATTTGGTCCCGTAGCACGTGAATTACGCGAAAAAAACTTCACTAAAATAGTTTCTCTGGCACCGGAGGTACTGTAATGGCAGTTAAGAAAAAAACAAAGCCTCAATTTCATAAAATGCACGTCAAAACTGGAGATACCGTACAGGTAGTTTCTGGTAAAGACAAAGGCAAAGTTGGTGAAATTGTTCAAGCAATTCCTAAAGATAGTAAAGTTATTGTCAAGGGTGTAAACGTAAAAACTAAGCACGTTAAGCCACAGCAAGAAGGTGAATCTGGGAGAATTGTTACTCAAGAATTTCCCATTCACAGTTCTAACGTGATGCTTTATTCCACCAAGGAAAACGTAGTTTCTCGCGTATGTTACACCTTTACCCAAGAGGGTAAGAAAGTCCGTATGTTAAAGAAAACTGGGGAAATCTTGGACAAATAGTTAAGAGTTAGGAATTAATAGTTAGAAGTTGTAACGATGTAGTATGACTTTGACCTTTAACCCTTTACCTTTGAACTTCCCTTTAACAATTTTATTCCCTGACCAAGCCCAGGGTAATGGAGAAAAAAAATGGCAGTAGGATTAAAAAGTAAATATCTTGAAACTATTGTCCCCAATCTGATGAAACAATTTGAATATTCAAATATTCATCAGGTTCCGAAGGTTATAAAAGTATCTGTTAACCGAGGATTAGGGGAAGCTTCTCAAAACGCTAAAGCATTAGAAGCATCTTTAAGTGAAATTGCGCTGATTACTGGTCAAAAGCCAGTAGTTACCAGAGCGAAAAAGGCGATCGCTGGATTCAAAATTCGTGAAGGTATGCCAGTAGGAGTGATGGTCACTCTTAGAAGCGGTAAGATGTACAACTTTCTTGACCGTTTGATTAACTTGTCATTGCCCAGGATTCGCGACTTTCGCGGTATTAGTCCAAAAAGCTTTGATGGTCGTGGAAATTATACTTTGGGAGTTAGAGAACAACTAATTTTTCCAGAGGTAGAATACGACAAGATTGACCAGATTCGTGGAATGGATATTTCCATCATTACTACAGCAAAGAATGACGAAGAAGGTCGCGCTTTACTAAAAGAAATGGGAATGCCCTTCCGGGAGCAATAAGTTAATTTAATAGAGGAAAAGATGGCGGCAAACGACACAATTGCAGATATGCTGACGCGCATCCGCAACGCCAATATGGCTCGGCATCAAGTAACACATGTGCCAGCGACCAAAATGACTCAAAATATAGCTAAAGTACTTCGGGAAGAAGGCTTTATCACCGATTTTGAGACAGAAGGAGAAGGTTTTCGCAGCCAATTGGTAATTTCTTTAAAATACAAAGGGAAAAATCGTCAACCAATTATTACTACTCTCAAGAGAGTAAGCAGACCTGGTTTGCGGGTTTATTCCAACAAGAAAGATTTACCAAGAGTATTAGGTGGCATTGGCATAGCCATCATATCTACATCTTCGGGCATCATGACCGACCGTCAAGCACGCCAACAAAATGTAGGCGGCGAAGTACTTTGCTACGTTTGGTAATTGTGATAGGAATAAACAGCCATGTCTAGAATTGGTAAGCAGCCAATAACAGTACCTGCCAAGGTACAAATAAAAATTGATGGAGCCTCGATATCTGTCAAAGGCCCTAAAGGCGAACTTTCCCGCGAACTTCCTTCTCAGGTCAACGTGGCTCAAGAAGGCGATACTTTAACGGTATCGCGTCAAGATGATTCCAGAGTATGCCGCCAAATGCACGGCTTAAGCCGTAGTTTGGTTTCCAATATGGTTGAAGGTGTTTCTCAAGGATTCGTGCGTAAGTTACAACTCCAAGGGGTTGGTTATCGAGCTTCTGTTAAGGGAAAAGATTTAGTCTTGAGCGTTGGATACAGCCATCCCGTGGAAATTACTCCACCTTCGGGAGTTCAATTTGCAATTGAAGACAAAGGCTTGACTATTGTTGTCAGCGGTTATGACAAAGAAGTAGTTGGCAATACAACAGCGACAATCCGTGCCGTTCGCCCACCCGAGCCTTACAAAGGTAAAGGTGTTCGTTACGAGAACGAAGTTGTTAGACGCAAGGCTGGTAAAGCTGGTAAAGGTGGTAAGAAGTAAATAGGCATCATGAAACTGACCCGCACACAATCGAAACAGCGTCGTCATCGACGCATCAGAGGCAAAGTCCAAGGCTCTTCCGAACGTCCTCGTTTGGCAGTATATCGCTCTAACGAGCATATTTACGCCCAAGTAATAGATGATACTAGCCATCGGACTTTAGCTACAGCATCAAGTATAGAACCAGAATTAAAATCCAAATTAGGCTCCGGTTCCAATCAGCAAGCTTCCACCGAAGTTGGTAAGGTTTTAGCTGCGCGAGCGATCGAGAAAGGTATAAACCAAGTAGTTTTTGACCGTGGAGGCAACCTTTATCACGGTCGTGTTAAAGCTTTAGCCGATGCTGCTAGGAATGGTGGTTTAAGTTTTTAGATCGCGGTTTCTAAGTTTATCGGTAATCAAAGTTAGTAGTAAGTAATAGCTAAGTAATAACTGAGTAAACTATTTATCGCTAATTGCAAACCGATAAGTAAATTCATAGAGAAATTTAAGATGGCAAACAATCGTCGTAAAACGAGCCGAGCGAAAAAAGAAGAAACCAACTGGCAGGAACGGGTAATTCAAATTCGACGGGTAAGCAAGGTTGTCAAAGGTGGTAAAAAGCTCAGCTTCCGGGCAATCGTAGTCGTCGGTAACGAACGCGGTCAAGTTGGTGTAGGCGTAGGCAAAGCTAGTGATGTGATCGGAGCCGTTAAAAAAGGCGTAGCCGATGGTAAGAAACATTTGGTAGATGTTCCGATTACCAAATCTAATTCTATTCCTCATCCTACAGACGGTATTGGTGGCGGAGCTAAAGTCATCATGCGACCAGCAGCACCAGGTACTGGTGTAATTGCCGGTGGTGCAGTACGTACCGTACTGGAATTGGCAGGAGTTCGTAACATCTTGGCCAAGCAACTCGGCTCTAACAATCCTCTTAACAATGCAAGGGCTGCAATGAATGCTCTTTCTGTATTGCGTAACTTTAAAGAAGTTGCTGAGGACAGAGATGTCAGTATTGAAAAGCTCTACGCACAGTAAGAGTTGTATTTATGATTAATCGTGTAAATTAATACAAAGATAAATAACTATGAGACTACACGATGCTCGCCCTCAGAAGGGTTCCAAAAATCGCGGTCGCCGTGTTGGACGCGGTATTGCAGCCGGCCAGGGCGCTAGCTGCGGTTTTGGTATGCGGGGTCAAAAATCTCGTTCTGGTAGCGGAACTAGACCTGGTTTTGAAGGTGGTCAACAGCCCCTTTATCGTCGGGTACCTAAACTTAAAGGTTTTCCGCTTATTAATCGTAAAAAATACACTACGATTAATGTAGAGAAGCTATCTTCACTCCCAGCAAACACAGAAGTTAATGTGGCCTTATTACAAGAGAATGGTATTCTCACTGCCGTACAAGGACCATTAAAAATTCTAGGAGATGGAGAATTGAACGTTTCTCTCAAAGTACAAGCCGCTGCTTTTACGGGTACGGCTCGTAGCAAAATTGAGGCGGCTGGCGGTAGTTGTGAAGTTGTTTAAATGATTGAGTAGAAAGCAGCATGAAGCACTTCCGATATCCAGCGCCTGGTTAACATTCATCGGTAAACCGTCATTATGATAAGTCGAGATAAGGCACCATCCGCTCAAGAAACTTTTATGCAGATGGCACAAGCAGCCGGTTTGAGAGGTCGGCTGTTTGTCACCATCGGTATTTTACTTTTGATTCGTTTGGGTATTTATATACCTATTCCAGGAATAGATCGGGTAGCTTTTAGTGCTGCGATGTCTCAAGGCAATGGTTTAGCGGGTATTTTAGATATCTTTTCTGGTGGTGGATTTTCAGCTTTAGGAGTCTTCACTTTAGGTATTTTACCCTTTATCAATGCCTCAATTATTATTCAATTACTCACTGCTGCGATTCCAAGTTTAGAGAAACTACAGAAGGACGAAGGTGAAGCTGGAAGGCGAAAAATCTCTCAAATTACACGATACGTGGCTTTGGGTTGGTCAGTCGTTCAGAGCATATTCATCTCCAGTGTTTGGCTGAAAAGCTTTGCGCTTAACTTTGGTCCAATTTTTGTATTTGAAACGACCTTGGCGCTTGTCGCTGGTTCTATGTTTGTGATGTGGGCATCGGAAGTGATTACAGAGCGAGGAATTGGTAATGGAGCTTCATTACTTATTTTCCTTAACATTGTCTCTTCGCTTCCTACAACCTTGGGAAATGCTTTTACATCTGCTCAAGTTGGAGGTCGTGAAGAAGCAGGTAAAGTAATTATTTTACTTGTACTGTTCTTAGCGACAATTGTTGGGATCGTTTTTGTTCAAGAAGGGATGCGCCGTATCCCAATCATTTCGGCTAGACGGCAAGTAGGTAGAAGAGTTCTTGCCGAACAGCGTAGCTTCCTACCCCTGCGACTAAATCAGGGCGGAGTAATGCCGATCATTTTTGCCACTGCTATCTTAAGTTTGCCTTCTTTAATTGGCAACTTTACCAAAAACCCGCAAATATCTAACTTTGTAAGCACTTATTTAAGTCCGGGTGGTAATCAATGGTGGGCTTACGCACTAATATACCTGTTTTCAATTGTCTTCTTTAGCTACTTCTATTCTTCTTTGATTGTTAACCCAGTTGATATCGCACAGAATTTGAAGAAAATGGGTTCTTCAATTCCGGGAATTCGTCCTGGTAAAGCAACAAGCGAATATTTAGAAAGGACAATCAATCGACTCACCTTTTTAGGTGCTGGCTTTTTAGGATTGGTTGCGATTATTCCTACCGTTGTAGAGAGAGCATTGGATACAGGAGTCTTTAGAGGCTTTGGTGCTACATCTTTACTGATTTTAGTTGGTGTCGCTATTGACACGGCCAAGCAAGTACAGACTTACGTTATCTCTCAACGTTACGAAGGAATGGTAAAACAATAGCGATCGAAGCGATTTTAGATTTTGGGGATAGATGTTCTTCTCAAGAGCTTTCCAAGATAGATTTTGGATTTTAGATTAAATAAAATCTTGCCACGGCTATGTCCGAACCGGAGATAATCTGAAATCTCCAAATCTTATAATCTTGATTTAAAATCTAAAATTTCTGCATCCGCAAGCCTTTTCTAGAAAGAAGAGACAAGCTACATAATCCCGGACAGTTGCCGAACTGGGAAATCTCCAAGACTGCACTGTCCTGTAAATCTAAAATCTAAAATCGAATGACGCGAATAATTTTTTTAGGACCCCCTGGAGCAGGTAAAGGAACTCAAGCTCAAAGTTTAGCAGATCATTGGAAAGTTCCCCATATTTCTACTGGTGATATCCTCCGCTCTGCAATTCAAGAACAAACACCTTTGGGCGTGAAAGCTAAAAGCTTTGTGGATAAAGGTCATTTGGTTCCCTGCGAACTAGTGCAAGAGATGGTGGAAGAGCGGTTGCAAAAAGCGGATACCAGTTCTGGCTGGATTCTTGACGGTTTCCCTCGCACCGTGGAACAAGCTGCTTTTTTAGATAATTTGTTGGAAAAAACGAATTTAGGTGGCGCGATGGTAATTAACCTAGATGTGCCAGATGATGTAGTAGTAGAGCGTTTATTAGAACGCGGACGGAGAGATGATACTGAAGAAGTTATTCGTCGTCGTTTGGAAGTTTACCGTTCCGAAACTACACCTCTAATTGATTATTATGGCGATCGCAAACTGCTAGTTGTCATAGATGGCGATCGTTCTCCCGATTCTGTTGCTTCTCATCTCAAGGACTTAATTGTTAGTTGCTAGAAGTAACGAGGGTTAGTAGGCAGGTTGAATAGTTTATTCGCATTGTCATTGTTTAAATCCGTCTACTGACTCTTACCACCATCGTCTTAGTTCGGCAATAAAATTTTGAATAAGATATATTAATAAATTGTTGATATATTATTATCGTTTAAATTTGCAGAGTCGATAACTGCAACTAAAAAAGACTGTTAAGTTGAAGGAAAAACAAATTGTCCAAACAAGATTTAATTGAGATGGAAGGCACGGTGACAGAATCGTTGCCTAATGCCATGTTCCGGGTTGATTTAGATAATGGCTTTAACGTTCTCGCTCACATTTCTGGAAAGATTCGCCGGAACTATATCAAAATTCTACCTGGCGATCGCGTGAAAGTCGAGTTAACCCCTTATGACCTAACAAAAGGTCGAATTACCTATCGATTGCGTAAGAAGTAAGGCTATGTGGAATATTATACTACAAACTAATAGTTTTTGCTTTACACGCAATTAACTGAATAATTACCGAATTTGTGTTATAATTTACTATTTGGAGTTTGATTTTAAGTCAATGAAAGTAAGAGCCTCCGTAAAAAAAATGTGCGAAAAGTGCAGTGTGATTAAACGTCGCGGTCGCGTGATGGTTATCTGTCCAAATCCAAAGCACAAGCAAAGACAAGGATAATCCCTACATAAATAGCGTCAGCTAAACGCTATCGCTCTGCGATTTCGGATTTGTTTGAATAAGGCTGCATCCGAATATAAAGAGTGGCTATAGACGAATGTTGAATATTTAGGATATTAGGAGAATTCTATAATGGCACGTATTGCCGGAGTAGACTTACCACGCGATAAACGTGTTGAAGTAGGTCTAACTTACATTTTCGGAATCGGCTTAACAAGCGCGAAAAAGATATTAGCTAGTACGGGTGTGAATCCCGATACCAGAGTTAAAGAATTAAGCGATAGCGATGTTGCATCTTTACGAGCCGAGGTAGAGAAAAACTATCAGGTAGAAGGTGACTTAAGACGCTGGGAAGCAATGAATATCAAGCGCTTAGTTGATATTGGCACTTACCGAGGCCGCCGTCATCGCATGGGCTTACCAGTGAGAGGTCAAAGAACTCGTACTAATGCCAGAACTCGTCGAGGAAGAAGACAAACAGTAGCTGGTAAGAAGAAGGCACCAGGTAAGTAAAATCATTAGTTTGATGCCCCTTATTTTTACGCTTTGGAACGGATAATCGAAATACTTACCTTAACTCAACTATAACGATATGGCGCGACAATCAGGAAAAAAAGGCGGAAGCAGAAAACAGAAACGTAATGTACCCAATGGAATAGGCTATATCCAGTCTACTTTTAATAATAGTATCGTTACGATTACCGACCCCAAGGGAGATGTAGTTTCTTGGGCTTCTGCTGGTTCAAGTGGTTTTAAAGGAGCGAAAAAAGGAACACCTTTCGCCGCTCAAACAGCAGCAGAAAGTGCGGCAAGGCGAGCGATGGATCAAGGGATGCGTCAGATAGAAGTAATGGTAAGCGGTCCGGGAGCGGGTAGAGAAACAGCTATTCGGGCAATTCAGGGTGCTGGATTGGAAATAACTTTAATTAGAGATATTACCCCAATTCCTCACAACGGTTGCCGTCCACCAAAACGACGCAGAGTTTAGATATAGCGAAAAGTTTGAAAATATGGCTCTTGGCAATAAGTATGTATCTATATTGTGTTAGTTTCTTATCGCTCTAGAAACAGAAAACAATTAACATTACTCTTGCCTGGAATAAGCCGATTCCCCTCACTCAAGACAGTGGCCGTCCGTAGAAATTAAATAGCTTTTTTACTAATAGCTATTGTATTTCTTAATATTTACAAAAAAATAAATCATATCCCGACAGCAGTAGAAATTATCGAAAAATTGAAAAATTGAAAAATCGATAATTTTCTTGAGCTTTGCGGGAATTTAGTTTCATGGAAAGGGTAGGCAATAATGTAGAATTGCCTGCCGCTATAGAACCTGATTCAGAAGGGAGGCTACTTCGTGGCGCAGTTTCAAATTGAATGTGTAGAATCCAATACAGAAGAAAGTCGGAGCCACTATTCTAAATTTGTTTTAGAACCTTTAGAGAGGGGTCAAGGAATTACAGTTGGCAATGCTCTGAGAAGAGTTTTAATGGCTAATTTAGAGGGAACATCTGTTACAGCAGTAAGAATTGCGGGGGTAACTCATGAATTTGCCACCGTCAAAGGCGTGCGTGAAGATGTGTTAGAAATCCTGATGAGAATGAAAGAACTTATTCTCAAAAGTCATTCTCCCCAACCACAAATCGGTCGGTTGCTGGTTAACGGCCCCCGCAACAGTTACCGCAGCTCACTTTGATTTGCCAAGTGAAGTAGAAGTGATCGACCAGACCCAGTATATAGCTACCTTAGCAGAAGGTGGAAGGCTGGAAATGGAATTTCGGATTGAGAAAGGCAAAGGCTATCGCACGGTAGAAAGAGGTCGTGAAGAAGCTACATCCTTAGACTTTCTGCAAATTGATTCGATTTTTATGCCGGTGCGGAAAGTTAATTACAGCGTCGAAGAAACTCGTGGAGAAAATGGCTATCCGAAAGATAGATTGCTTTTAGAAGTTTGGACAAACGGTAGTATTGCTCCACAAGAAGCACTTTCAAATGCATCTGCGATTTTAGTGGAATTATTCAATCCGCTGAAAAATATCGAAATTAATCCAGAGGATACGGTTTCAGAAATTGACCAAGATCCAACGGCTCAAATACCCATCGAAGAATTGCAACTGTCCGTGCGAGCTTACAACTGTTTAAAACGAGCGCAAGTCAACTCGGTAGCAGACCTATTGGATTATACCCAAGAAGACCTGCTTGAAATAAAGAACTTCGGTCAGAAGTCGGCAGAAGAAGTAGTAGAAGCTCTACAGCGACGCTTAGGCATTACTTTGCCGACAGAAAGGGCTTCAAAACACGCCTAAATTAAACGAATAATTAAACGTAAAAACGTACAAACGTACTTTGTCACCATGCGTCATCGTTCTAAACTCAAAAAACTTAGTAAACCAGCCGATCAGCGTCGTGCTTTGCTACGAGCGCTTTCTACAGAACTGATTCGTCACGGACGAATTACCACCACTATTACCCGAGCTAAAGTGGTACGTTCGGAAGTAGAAAAAATGATTACCTTAGCTAAAGACGGTTCCTTAAACGCACGTCGTCAAGCTATTGGCTATCTTTACGACAAAGACTTAGTTCATGCTTTATTTGAACAAGTCCCCACTCGATATAGCGACCGCAAAGGTGGTTATACCCGTATTTTGCGTACAGTGCCTCGTCGTGGTGATAACGCCCAGATGGCAATTATTGAACTAGTGTAATTGGGATGGGGATGTAGTTTTTCTTAGCGACATCCTTAGTTTTATTGTATGTCAGAAAGCCAACCGCCAGAACTTAGTCAAAGGGTTGCCTTGGTAATCCAATATCAAGGCACTCATTTTCATGGTTGGCAATGGCAACCCAAATACCGTAGCGTTCAGGAAGAAATTGAAAAAGCGATTTCTACTGTAGTAGGCGGTAAAGTCACCTTACACGGTGCCGGGAGAACGGATAGCGGAGTTCATGCAGCGGCTCAGGTAGCTCATTTCAATATAAAAAGTAAAATTCCACCATCAAGGTGGGCATCCATTTTAAATGGTTACTTACCGTCGGGTATATTGATTAGAGCTTCGGCAGGTGTTAACAACGATTGGCACGCTCGTTTTAATGCATCATATCGACGCTATCGTTATACGCTATACAACGAGAAGCTACCCAATCTATTCGTAAAACCCTTTAGTTGGCATTATTATCATGCTCCCCTAGATGAATCCTTAATATATCGTGCGCTTAAACCCTTACTTGGCAAGCATCACCTAGCAGCTTTTCACCGTGCTAATTCTGGACGCAAGCACTCATGGGTAAACGTACAAGACGTAGAATGTTATCGTAATGGAGCCTTAGTACATATTGAAATTCAAGCAGATGGATTTCTCTATGGTATGGTTCGTTTATTGGTAGGAATGTTGGTTCAAGTTGCTACCAGAGAGCGAACTTTGGACAATTTTACTCAAATTTGGCAACAAGAACGTCGAGAAGAAGTAAAATATGCCGCCCCTCCACAAGGATTGTGTTTACTACGGGTAGGATATGACGAATTTCCTTTTCCTCCCGAAATATGGTACGACACTCAGCCCTTGTTTAATTTTACAGATAATTTTCCTTCTGGATTCTGTAAATAAATTTTAGATAATATTCTCAGTAAAATTACTGCATAAAAATGTAAATTTATTAATAGTAGAACGTAGTAAGTAATGAACAAAACCTATCTTCCCAACCCACAGACAGTAAAACAAGATTGGTATGTAGTAGATGCAGCAGACCAACGTCTCGGTCGTCTAGCTACTGAAATCGCGATGATTTTACGTGGAAAAAACAAACCAGAATATACTCCACATATGGATGCAGGCGACTTTGTAGTTGTCGTTAATGCAGAAAAAGTTGTAGTGACTGGTAAAAAGAGTTCTCAAAAGCTTTATCGCCGTCACTCCGGTCGTCCTGGTGGAATGAAGACAGAAACCTTTGAACACCTACAGGGACGTATACCAGAGCGTATTATCGAAAAAGCTGTTAAAGGTATGTTGCCTAAAAATAATTTAGGGCGACAGTTATTCAGAAAACTCAAAGTTTACGCAGGTCCAGAGCATCCTCATTCCGCACAACAGCCTAAAGAATTAACAATTAACACACTTCCAGGAGAACAAAATTAATGCAAGCAGCAGATAGCGGACGCGCCGTATACTGGGGAACTGGTCGTCGTAAGTCCTCAGTAGCAAGAGTACGTCTTGTTCCAGGTAACGGAAAATTGACCGTTAACGGTAAAGAAGGCGACTTGTATTTCCAATTTAATCCTAACTATATCGGAGGAATTAAAGCTCCTTTAGAAACATTGGGATTGGAAAGCGAATACGATATTTTGGTCAGAGCTAATGGTGGTGGTTTAACCGGACAGGCAGATGCAGTTCGTTTGGGAGTAGCTCGCGCTTTATGTCAGCTAGACCCAGATAACCGTCCCCCATTGAAAACTGAAGGCTATCTTTCTCGCGACCCCAGAGCGAAAGAACGTAAGAAATACGGTTTACATAAAGCTCGTAAAGCTCCTCAGTACTCTAAGCGTTAATACAAAGTCTTGCCAACTCTATATTTGAATATTTGAAAAATTGGAGTTGGGTCCGTCATAATTGATATATACTCACCATTCAGTACGAAAAATGGCAAAACCAGAAATTCATCCAGAGTGGTATCCAGAAGCCAAAGTTTACTGTAACGGTCAGGTTGTAATGACCGTTGGCTCCACCAAACCCGAATTACACGTTGATGTTTGGTCTGGAAATCACCCCTTTTATACAGGTACTCAGAAGATTATTGATACCGAAGGTCGCGTAGAACGCTTCCTGCGTAAGTACGGTATGTCGAGTAGCCAAACTCAGAAAAAAGACGAAAATAAAGGCGAAGAAAATAAAGTCGAAGAAAATAGCGGCGACGAAAATAAAAAATAGCCACCAGGCAATACTTCAATCAAACGACTCAGCTTTACTGAGTCGGTTTTTTAGTCTTTGCCTGTAAATCTATTTTTTTTAGGAGCGTTGCACCAAAATGGCCGAACAATATTTGTTAGAGAAACTACAATCCGTTGAACAAACCTTTAACGAATTGACTCGTCGCTTAGGCGACCCCGATACCGCCAGAAACCCGGATGAGTTCCAGGAAGTAGCAAAGGCGCGTGCTGGATTAGAAGAGGTAGTGAATACCTATGAAATTTGGAAAACTACCCAAGAAGAATTAACTGGGGCGCGTGAAGTTGCCAAAGAATCGCAAAGCGACCCAGAGATGCACGAAATGGCAGCTTTGGAAGTTAAAGAACTCGAACAGAAAGTAGAAGAACTTGAAACTCATTTAAAATTATTACTTTTACCCCGCGATCCTAATGATGAGAAAAACATCATGTTGGAAATTCGTGCGGGAACTGGTGGCGATGAAGCGAGTATTTGGGCTGGCGATTTAGTACGTATGTATTCGCGCTATGCCGATACTCAGGGTTGGAAAGTAAAATTACTCAGCGAGTCTTTAGCTGAAATGGGCGGCTTTAAAGAAGCAGTGTTGGAAATTAAAGGCGATAGCGTCTACAGCAAACTCAAATTTGAAGCCGGAGTTCACCGAGTGCAGCGCGTACCCTTAACTGAATCTGGGGGAAGAGTTCATACCTCTACAGCTACAGTAGCGGTAATGCCAGAGGTGGATGATGTGGAAATCCATATCGATCCGAAAGATTATGAAATGTCCACAGCTCGTTCCGGTGGTGCTGGCGGACAAAACGTTAACAAAGTTGAGACAGCAGCAGACCTTTTTCACAAACCTACGGGGATCAGAATTTTCTGTACCGAAGAACGCAGCCAGTTGCAAAACAAAGAACGGGCATTACAAATTCTCCGTGCTAAGTTGTATGAAATGAAGCTGCGCGAACAACAAGAAGCCGTTACCGATTTACGGCGATCGCAAGTAGGTACGGGTTCGCGTTCCGAGAAAATTCGCACTTACAACTACAAAGACAACCGCGCCACCGACCACCGTTTAGGTGAAAACTATTCCCTTAACCCGGTTTTGGAAGGTGATTTAGACTCAATTGTCCAATCTTGCATATCTCAAGATCAGCAAGAACGTTTAGCGGAACTTGCAGCTTCAGTGAACAATTAAGATTAATAGACAATTAAAGAATTAGGAACTGGATACGAAAGGCTTGAAATATTCCCACTCACTAGCCATTCCTACATCATCAGAAACCGTCTCTTGTGCCATTGCTTTCAATACACATAGGCGGTTTTGTAATGCATTATAAATTGCGTCTTCCATCTCCACAGGATAGGGATAACACTTAAGTTCCCGCTCCATAATATGATTTATTAGCTGCAATCTTTTGAAATTAGGGCTAGTTTCAATTAGTTTTTCTACTTCCCTTTGCCAAGTCGGGAAAATGCGGTAGCTGAAAAATCCACTGCAAACCCCACCTTCTTGATTCCAGTAAGAGATACAAACCTTGTGTTTTAGTAAAGTAATCTTTTTAATTTCTTTGACATCTAAACCAGTCGCTTTCAAAGTCTCTTTCGCCTCGGTTGACGAAATACGCCATAAATCTGGTTTAATTTTATTAGATGTAATTAAATTCTTGCCCTTTGGGCGGTATCGATTCTTTTTAAATTTTTTGCCGAACATGATGCAACCTGTCTGATGATTCGCAGAAATAACCGATCAATTAGTAGATTCTTAAACTCAACTGTTCTGATAGTTGTATATTTGCAACCAAAGGAATCATACCTTTAAAGAGACAAAGCTGTCAACATAAAATTAAACTTGTAGTATAGAAACGAAAGTTTTTGATTTTTATAGTTAATTAGCTAGTCTTCAACGTGGATACACAAAGCAGACAAAAACTTATAGAGATAATTAAATTAGCTCGCGGTTCCATGAGCCAGCGTGCTTTCGGTAAAGAATTAGGAGTTTCGGCAACTTCTGTTCAAATGTGGGAAAAAGGGCTTAAAACTCCAGACACAAAAAATTTGGCTAGAATCGCCGCTCAAGCTGGTTATACTTTGGAAGAATTATTATGCTGCTTGGGAGGAAAGCCACTTCCAGAAACTTCTGAATTAAGTGTGATTCTTAGGCAGATAAACAATATGCCTTTATCTGAAGTTGCTCAAGTAGTTCAAGCTGGTGTCGATAGAATAACTGCTGCGGCTGAGTCAACTGGAAATCAGGTGAAAGCCAGTTAGAAAAATACAATTGTTTGTAATTAATAATTTGTGTTTTCATAATGCACCTTCCTGATAATTAGATAAGGTTACAATCCATTTGAATTCCAGGCTAGAATAAATTAGTCATGGCTCAATTTAGCGCTAAAACGGCTGCAAGTAAATTTGTCTTTGGCAACTACACTTTAAAAATATCACTAGCAACTTGACTTGTTAATGGCAAGTTAATAAAACTTAATATAGTTAAAACGTCGAATTATTATTTAAGCGGTTGGATGTATTGCAATAGTGGATTCAGAAGCTAGAAAGAAACTGATTGATATAGTGAAAATGGCTCGTGGCTCTATAAGTCAACGAGCCTTCGGCAAGCTTTTGGGCGTTTCTCCTACTGCCGTGCAGCTTTGGGAAAAAGGAGAATCAATACCAGATACGCGGAATTTAGCCCAAATAGCTGAAAGAGCCGGTTATACAATGGAAGAATTGCTTCATTATCTAGGTTTGAAGCAAACATCAGAAACATCTGACGTGAACCAGATTGTGAAGCAAATTAAAGTAATGCCTTTATCTCAAGTAGCAATTGTTGGTCAAGCGGTTATGGATAGATTAGCTGCTGCGGCTGAATCTATTGGTAATGAAGCGAAAGCCAGTTAGGTTTACTAAGCAAGGTTTGTAAATTAACCAAGTTGAAAAAATCTAAATTACATACACCCAAAGCAAAGAAGCATATCGCGTGAATCTTTCGTGAGATTATCTCAACTTTAACTAATGCTTTAAACAGAATAGTAGCTTGCTGGAAAAAAAACGGCAATGAGAAATTAGTCAATAATTTAATGCCTGGATTGAGTTGATCCTAGAGGTTTTGAAGCTCTTTCTAGACTGATAGAAAATGTAGATCCAGAAATTGGATTTTAAGTTTTATAAGTATTTGGGATTAATTAAAAATAGCAAGCTATACAAAATCTATCTTCCGAATGATGTTTTTTAAATAAGTTACTATGAACAACAAATGTAGAGACGTAGCAGTGCTACGTCTCTTTTTGCAGGAATATCGCGAAAATTTTACTGCCATAACAATTCCAACACGAAAATTGTAGTTAAATTTTGTTAAGATTGGACACAATAGAAAGCGCGTTCCCTACCTGAAACCGTCCCTTACCTTGGAGATTCTTGATGCTACGACTAGAACATATCAGTAAAATTTATCCCACTGGCGAAGTTCTCAAGGATGTTAACTGGGAAGTTAAAGTTGGCGATCGCATTGGTTTAGTCGGTGTGAATGGTGCAGGAAAGTCCACCCAGTTGAAAATCATCATTGGGGAGATGGAACCGACATCCGGCGAAATTATTCGTCCCAACAGCCTGCATATAGCTCATCTCAACCAAGAATTTGAAGTAGATCCGACTCGTACCGTCAGTGAAGAATTTTGGACGGTATTTGAAGAAGCCAACGCAGTACAGTTAGCTCTGGCTGAGGTAACGCGAGATATGGAAAGCGCTTCGCCAGATGAACTCGATAAATTAATTAATAAATTAGATAAATTACAAAGGCAGTTTGAAGCCTTAGACGGTTACGGTTTAGAAGCCCGCATCGGCAAGATTTTACCAGAAATGGGATTCGATCAAGAAGATGGCGATCGCCTGGTAAGTTCTTTCAGTGGCGGTTGGCAGATGCGGATGGGTTTAGGTAAAATTCTGCTGCAAAAACCTGATTTACTCCTATTAGACGAACCTACAAACCATCTGGATTTAGAAACTATTGAATGGTTGGAAAATTACCTCAAAGGTTTGACTACCCCAATGGTAATAGTTTCTCATGACCGAGAATTTCTTGACAGACTTTGCACTCAAATAGTAGAAACCGAGCGCGGTGTTTCTACAACTTATCTTGGTAACTATTCTCTATATCTACAGCAAAAAGCTGAAAGCCAATCAGCACAACTAAGCGCATTCGAGCGTCAGCAGAAAGAATTAGACAAGCAACAGGCATTTGTAGAGAAATTCCGCGCTAGTGCTACTCGCAGTACCCAAGCGAAAAGCCGCGAAAAACAGCTTGATAAAATCGAACGTATTGAAGCACCGATTGCAGGAGTTAGAAGCCTACAGTTTAAATTTCCCCCAGCACCCCGCAGCGGGCGCGAAGTGGTAGAAATAAAAGATTTAACTCATATTTACGACGATAAAATCTTATTTTTGTCGGCGAATTTATTGATTGAAAGAGGCGATAGAATTGCCTTTTTAGGTCCTAATGGTGCGGGTAAATCGACTTTACTACGCTTGATTACAGGTATGGAAAAACCTACCGAAGGCGAAGTGAAATTAGGCGAACACAACGTAATTCCTAATTACTTTGAACAGAATCAAGCCGAAGCTTTGGATTTAAATAAAACAGTCATGGAAACAATCCATGATGAAGTTCCCGATTGGACAAACGAAGAAGTTCGCACTTTGTTGGGAAGATTTTTATTTAGTGGCGATACAGCATTTAAAAATGTTGAAGCTTTAAGTGGTGGAGAAAAAGCGCGTTTGGCATTAGCGAAAATGCTATTACGTCAAGCAAATTTACTTATTTTAGATGAGCCGACAAACCACTTAGATATTCCCGCAAAAGAAATGCTTGAATCAGCTTTACAAGAGTATGACGGTAGCGTAATTGTAGTTTCTCACGACAGATATTTTATCTCTAAAGTAGCTAACAAAATTGTTGAAATTCGCGATGGTGAATTCCGAGTTTATCTAGGAGATTATCACTACTATTTAGATAAAATTGCTGAAGAGAAAGAGCAACAAAAATTAGCTGCGATTGAAGCAGAAAAAGCCGCTAAAAAAGCTGCTAAACAGAAGAAAGCAGCGGCGAAGCGTAAGTAAGCCCAATTAAGGTCAAAGGTCAAAGGTTAGAGTTCAAGGAATTAGTTTTATCGCAAAAACTGAATATTTTTAGGATAATGCAAGATGTTTGTTTAATTTGAATATCTTGCTCCATTCCAGTAGGAGCCTAAAGAAACCCGGTTCCTTATTGATTTCACAACGAAATATTGATACTTTCACCAGAATAAACCGGGTTCCTGACTTTAGTGCAAGAGTTTATCTTAATTTAAAATTTAAAATCTAAAATTTCTTGGTGAATTCAGAATTACACCAACCTTCTTTTCTTAAAGGGTAATTTTAATGCGATAAAAAATTAAATGCATTTTTTTGTTCCCTATTCCCCATTACCGATTACCAATCCCCTATAGAAATTATTAATATAATTAATCAAACCGAACTCCTATAATAAAACCATTTCTAATAGCAGAATTAAAAATGTCAACTATCTGATGTTACAAAAACTTTACTTAATACAAGATAATTGCAAGAAATATATATGAAAAGTAGGGTTAATTCATAAAATAATTTAATACGTAAAAAATTAATAAGCAAAAATTCACTTGCAGTTGTGAGTGTCAATGGTATTATTCGGATATTACGAAAAGTAAAGGGTATTTTTGTTATGACACAAGCACCTGTTTCTCCCGTGGTGCTAGTAATATTGGACGGATGGGGTTACTGCGAGGAGACTAAAGGAAACGCCGTTGCCGCCTCTTCAACACCTGTTGTGGATAGCTTATTACAGGTTTATCCAAACACATTGATAAACACCTCCGGAAAAGCGGTGGGTTTGCCAGAAGGGCAGATGGGCAACTCAGAAGTAGGACATTTGAATATCGGCGCAGGGCGAGTTGTACCGCAGGAATTGGTACGAATTTCCGATGCTGTGGAAGACGGTTCGATTAATCAAAACCCAGCATTAGTTAAGATTTGCCAAGAAGTACGAGGTCGTCAAAGCAAACTCCACTTAGTAGGATTATGCTCTGAAGGTGGCGTACATTCACATTTGAGCCATCTATTTGGCTTATTAGATTTAGCTAAAGCTCAGGGAATCTCAGAAATTTGTATTCATGCTATCACTGATGGACGCGATACTAGACCGAGTGAAGCTATAAAAGCAATTGGACTTATTCAAGATTATATAGACCGTATAGGAGTAGGACGCATTGTAACTATTAGCGGCCGCTACTATGCAATGGATAGAGATAAACGTTGGGATCGGATTCAAAGCGCTTACGATGTAATGACGCAAGACGTAAGAAGCGATCGCCTTTCTGCTGTAAAAGTGGTGCAAGAATCTTATGCAGAAGGGATAACAGATGAATTTATTATTCCTGTCAGAATAGCTGCCGGAGCCGTAGAAGCAGGAGACGGGGTAATATTTTTTAACTTCCGTCCCGATAGAGCTAGACAATTAACCCAGGCTTTTGTTAAGCCAGATTTCGACGGTTTTGAAACAAAGCAAATAGAACCGCTATCTTTTCTGACTTTTACGCAATACGAACAAGATTTACCAGTAGAAGTCGCCTTTAAACCTCAGAATCTGAATAATATTCTTGGTGAAGTAATTTCTCAACATGGTTTAAAGCAGTTCCGTACCGCTGAAACCGAAAAATACGCTCACGTGACTTATTTCTTCAATGGTGGTTTAGAGGAAGAACTCGAAGGAGAAGACCGAGAACTGGTAAGCTCTCCAATGGTGGCCACTTACGATCAAGCGCCGAAGATGTCAGCGCAAGCTGTCACCGACGTAGTTTTAGCAGCCATTAAAAAGAGAATTTATTCCTTAATAGTGGTTAACTATGCCAATCCAGATATGGTAGGGCATACAGGAAACATGGAAGCTACCGTCGAAGCATTAGAAGCGGTAGATAAATGTTTAGGAAAATTGTTAGAAGGAATAAGTAAAGCTGGAGGTACGGCATTAATTACAGCCGACCACGGTAATGCAGAATACATGATGGATGAGACCGGAAATCCTTGGACTGCTCATACCACTAATCCAGTTCCTTTTATTGTCGTAGAAGGAGAGAAAGCAAAAATTGCCGGACACGCTACCGACCTCAATTTAAGAACTGATGGTAAATTAGCTGACATTGCTCCTACTATTCTGGAGATTTTGCAGCTTCCTAAGCCACCAGAAATGACTGGAATATCTCTGTTCAAGCCAGCAGGATATGAGGTAAAAGTTCCTCGCAGCCCCATGAACTTGGTGATGCAGAATAATTGATTGAGTCGCGCCCTCACTCTATAAGAGTGGGGCTATACAAACAAAGCCCGCCTGCGCGGGCTAAATTCATGTTTAATAGGACTTTTTATTAAAGTTTAAGCAAAAGAATTAAGTTAAAATTTGTTTAATTATTGGTTGTCAGGTATTAATTGGTTTATAAACCACTAACAACTAACTACCAACAACTAACTACTAACTCTCAAAATTATGACTCTTTCAAACGTTATACAAGGCATCTGGGCATTTTCTGCTATTGGTTTAATTGTTTTAGTGATGCTACATAGCCCCAAAGGTGACGGAATTGGAGCAATCGGCGGACAAGCGCAACTTTTCAGCAGTACAAAAAGCGCTGAAAATACTTTAAATCGCGTTACCTGGACGCTAACAGTAGTTTTTCTCGGCTTAAGCGTAGTTTTAAGCGCAGGCTGGCTTCCTAAATAGGAATGAGAAAAAAACTAAGCTTATTTAAACAATTAAAAATAGCTTTAGGATTGGCGATCGCCGCAGCACTGCTCGTTATTTCAACTAACGCGCAGTCTTTTGCTGTGTTTACAAACTTTGAATTAAAAAATAACTTGACAAAAGTACCGCAATATAATGGAGATTTAAAAGTAGAGAAAGCGGAACGGGGAATTGACCTCACCCAGTCCCCTTGCGGACATCCCTCTCCTTAATAAGGAGAGGGAACGAGGGTGAGGTTTTAAATGTATTGGACTCAACCGAAAATCACTATACTATCTCTCAAACTGCTTCTCTTTCACCACAAAAATCTCACCCTTTACCATCAACCTTGGCGAAATGGCAAGATGAAACAAATAGCGGTGATTATTTTGATGAAATTAAACCAACTAAATACGGTTATTTAATTTGGTCGCAATTTCCAGTTAAAGTTTATTTAGAAACATTAAATACGGTTAATAACAATCAATCTCAAAAATGGGTTGAGACTGTCTCGCAAACAGTAGAAGAATGGAATAATTATTTACCTTTAAAAATAGTTGAAAATCCAGAACTTGCGGATATTATAATTTTACGCAAATCTCCACCGTTGAAGTTTACTCCTGGAAGTAGAATTCCTCGCGCTCGCTCTGCGGAAACTCGCTACAAAGTTTATACATTTGACAATAGTTTATACCACCGATTTACTATCTTATTGAGTCCCAGTCAAACAGGTAAATACCTTTTAGCAGCCTCTCGCCACGAATTAGGTCATGCTTTAGGAATTTGGGGACATAGTAAAGATCAAAGTGACGCTTTATATTTTTCTCAAGTTAGGAATCCGCCGCAGGTTTCTGCTAGAGACGTGAATACTTTGAAGAAGATTTATCAGCAGAGTACTAATTTGGGGTGGGAAAATAATAATTAATGTTGTAGAGTCTCCAAATTTGGCGAATCATCACCACAATTATCATTTCTGATGCTTCCATCTGGCATGATTGTATTACAGTAAATAGGGCTGGGGAGATCGATTGAAGCGCCATTCAAATCGGCTCCTCGGAGATTTGCATTTGTGAGGTTGGCACCATCTAAATAGGTAAGACTGAGGTTAGCGTCGGTTAGATTAGCACCGCTTAAATTAGCTTCTGCCAAAATGGACATAAATAAATAAGTTTTATTCAAATTGGAATTGCTTAAATTAATCTCTTCTAAACTAGCTTGGCTAATATTGGCATCACTCAAATCGGAATTACTTAGGTTAGCTTTAATCAAATTAGAATCTGCTAATTCGGCTCCACTCAGGTTAATTCCACTCAAGTTGGTTCCTTCCAAATCGGCATCAGCCAAATCAGCCCCTCTGAAATCTCGCTCTCCCTTCTCATACCTTTGCAGCAATTCTTCTTCATCCATAATTTAGCTTTTGGATTAATTGATGTATATAAAGATAACTCACTAAATTTCAATCGTATATTACTGTTTAACTGAATTATCTCGGTACAACCTAAAATACTGGGAGACGTAGCACTGCTACGTCTCTACATTAGTTATTCCACATTTTATATACTCGCACCGCTCCCCCAAAACACAATCACCACAACGAGGATTCTTCGCAGTACAAATCCCTGCACCAAAATCAAATAGCGTCAGATTCCATATCCCCACATTACTTTTAGGTGCTATTTCTTCTGCTGCTTGCCAAAGTAAGGGACACCGTGACTTGACTCTCCCACCTTCAAAACCAAAGAAGCGTTCAAAAATCCGCGCTACGTTGGTGTCAATTACTGCTTTACTTTGCCCAAAAGCATTAGCACAAATCGAACGCGCTGTATATTTACCAACTCCAGGTAATTTGAGTAATTCTGCTTCTGTATGCGGAATCTTCTCTTGATATTCTTCAATTAATATTTTTGCTGTTTTGTAAAGTCTTTCGGCTCTAAATGAAAGTCCTAAAGGCTGTAATATATTTTTTATATCTATAAATTCTGCTTTGGCTAACGCTTCAACTGTCGGATATTGCTCTATAAATTCTTCGTATATAGGAGCAACTAAGGGCGCGTTAGTTTTCTGCAACATGAATTATGCTACTAAAATCGCGTAAGCATATGAAGTATCGCGCCAAGGAAATTTTCTGCGGTGCTTTTTTCCCCAAGCTAATAATTCGCGACGAAACCATTTTATTTTATTTATATCGAAATTAAAATCAAGATTCACGCCCCCACTCCTAAAATAAATATAGTGCGACATCAAAAGCACATGAAGGTGCTAACGATCGCACTACAAAAAATAGATAAGTCTGTCAACTTTAAACGGCTTTTTTGGTTTGTTGGGGACGAAAATGCAATTTTTTTCCTCTTGCTATTTCTTCGTACAGCCTTTCTAATTGGCTTATATTCTTGCTGAGAGTATAACGTTCTAATACTCGCTGCCGTGCTTTTTGTCCTAACATTAATCCTAATTCTGGATGATCTTGGAATAATGGTAATAAAGTGCGTAATTGCGATCGCACTCTATTTGTATCAAGCACTACACCAGCACCATCTTGCAATACTTCCCCGTCGGCACCTACTTCAGTTGCCAGACAAGCTAAACCACAAGCCATTGCTTCTAATAGAGATAAAGATAAACCTTCCACTAAGGACGGTAATATAAATACATCTGCTCCCCGTAATATTTCTATACGGCGATCGTCATCGGCAATGAATCCCAACCAGTTAATGCCATGTTCGGGACCGTAAAATGGCTCTAAACCGGCTCTTAAAGGACCATCACCAACTATTAATAATTTACTTTGGGAACCCATTTCTGCCTGTCTCCAAGCACGCAGCAGGGCTTCAACATTCTTTTCGGTAGCAAGTCTTCCTTGATAGACAAATAAACGTTCGGCTTCAAATTCGGCTTTGATAGCTGAAAAACCGGGAGAATATTTATCAACGTCTACTCCATTCGGAATAACCGCAATATTTTCAGCAGGTACACCCATACGTGCTAGTAGTTCTCGTTGAAGTTGCGAAAATACAATCGTGCTGTTGTAATTGCCTAAAAAAGGTGCATACAATTGATACGCTAAAATTTGAGTTCCCGATACAAGTTTTGCTCCTTTGCCAGCGAATGGGGTATGGAAAGTAGCAATCAAGGGTATATTCAGTTTTTCGCAGATTTCTGGTAACAGAAAATCTATGAGGGATAAAGTCAGAGAAGCATGAACGATGTCTGGTTTAATTCTTTGTAGCGACTCAGTTAAAACCTTTGTCGCTTTAAATGTAGGAATTGTATAAACCTGAGACTTATAAATAAAAGGTAAAGGTACCTCCGGACAACTTAACTCCTTTGAGCCTTGGGATGCTTCTTGGGCAAAATGAAGAAAGCTAACTTCGTGTCCCCGTTCTAACAAGGCATTTGTAATTTCTCTGCCATAAGTAACATTGCCACAAAAGGGCGTTTTTTTTCCAATCCACGCTATACGCATTCTTGATTAGTAATCTGGAAAGGGGTTTTATTCGATCGGCTTTTCTGTGAATTGAACTGATATGAATTTACGGTTGTATTTTCTGTCTTAGTGGACATCATAATATCTCCAACCTTACAACTTACAACGCAAATTTTTACGTTTTTAAAACTCGTTTGTTTATGTCATAGTAATGCTGTTAATTACTATACGTTTTTATATAACAAATTGAGACTCTATGTATAACGCCTACTATAAGCACATTTGCTCTTCAATGCTAGAGGATACACATTAATTCTCATGTAATCTTACCACGGCATTCAAAGCTTTTTGTAAAGATAGCTATAATGTCAAGCTAATTAATAACGATCGATATCCGATTAAAAAGCTTGTACAGTAGAAATCTCTTGATAGAAATTGTGTTGTTGAATTAACATTTTTTATTAATATCAAATTTTTCCACTGTTTCCTATTTACCATTTTCTCTAACAGACTTAATAATGACTTTTCGCCGATCGATATTAAGCCGATTTATACCGAGTTAATATACCAGCAAAAAAGACAACAGCAGCTAATGTCAAAAAGACTGTTTGCAATCCAAAAAATGTTTCCGCAATACCTGCTAATGCCAAAGGTAAAGTTAGAGCAATATTAACTAAATTGTTTTGCAACCCAAATACTTTACCGTGCATTTCCGTTGGGGTTTCAGTTTGAATGGCAGTTTGCAATGGAATACCGACTAACGCACCAGACAATCCTAAGAAACCGATTAAAGAAAGTACAGCCCATAATTGCTGGGTAAATATTGCCAAACCAGCCAAGGAAACAGCCATTCCCATAGATCCAGCCAAACTTAAGCGGGAAGTTGAGAAATTTTGACCAAATTGACCTAATAATATTGCACCAAGGGCGATACCAACACCACCAGATGCAAGTAAAAAGCCAAATTGCTCGGCTGTAATTGAAGGTATAACTTCTGCAATACGAACTGCCAATACGGTTAAAGCAGCTAAAACCGAAAACAAGATGATCAACTGAATCAAAGCATTACGAAGACGATGATTTTCTCCCAAATACACCAACCCATCTTTTAAGTCAGAAAAAATATGGTTGGATTCTTTTTCTTTGTCTTGGGGTTTTTCATTGGTTGTCAACAGCAGCAAAATCAATCCGGCAACAATATAAGAGCCGCCGACTAAGATTTCTTTTCCTAATTCACCGCTACCTCCAACTTGCACCCACAAAGCGTCTGCGGCTGATAAAAGTGGTTCTCCGATGGCAAATCCGACAATTACCGATGCCATCATCGTTGTAGTGTAAAGCGAATTTGCACTAAGCAAGTTATGCGGTTTTACTATCAGGGGGATTACAGCTTGTTCGGCTGGTGCAAAAAACTGCGTTAAGGTGGAAACCAAAAAAGTTACTGCCAAAATTATTAAAAAACCAGCAGGAATATTATTTACACTCTGCCAACCCTTAGCCAACCAAAGCAGCGGAAAAATTCCTAAAACCAAAATACCGCGCCAAATATTAGTTGACACCAGCACTTGTTTTTTCCCCCATCTATCGACAAATACCCCGGCTATTGAACCAAATAGCACTGCGGGAATGGTAAAAGTCATCATCAAAGCCGATACCCAACCGCTAATGCTGCTTCCCTCAGACTGAAACTGAGTATTAATCAAAGCAATCATCAGTACCAGATACACTTTATCTGCTAGCTGACAAAAAACTTGACCACCCCACAGAGCGAGAAAATTGGTATTTGTTAAAACGGGTAAAAAACCTTGTTCGTTTTTATTTACTTGATTTTTTTCATTCTTTTCTATGGATAAATCGGACTTGCGATCAAACTTAACAGCAGCAGCTTGCGAATTATCTTCAAGCTTATTTTTGCTACTGCGATGGGAATATAATTCATTTTTAGTGTTATTTTCCCAATTCTTATTTTTGTCGGATTTAAGTCTTTCCGACATCGGTGTTTTCTGATTTCTATCGTTTTTAGAAACGTCTCCTGCTGACATTTCGTTTGTAGTTCTAAATCTACTTTATGGTGGACATGAGAAAGTGTGGTTAATTTAATTCAAGAAAAAATAATAACGGTACTAACCAAAAAATACCAGCTTATTGGCTTTTAAAATCTTTTTTTTGGCATAATGCCGCAAAAACTTAAATATCTTCACAGATTGTTTAAAATTAGCTGCGATTTCTCGCAAAAAAAGAGTCTATTAAAGCTGCCGAACGAATTGAACGACCGAAATGGTATTGAGCATATTGTCTTAACAAACGTTCAATGTATAACCAGTCTTCATCAATAGCAGTTTCTTCTATTATCGACCATCGCGGTAGCTGCTGTAATAAACTTAGTTCCGAAGCACTCAACCGACGCAGCAAAGCCGGTAATTCTTCTTCATGGACAATGGTTTCGTAAGCCGGGGAGGGAGAAGTTTCTTTTTGAGCAGAAGAATAAATTCCACCTGACTCTTTAGCAACAGACGCAACTTCTAGCAGATTGTTTTCTTCAATTCTCCTTGTTTTTTCTGCTTTTGTTCGCAGATTTTCCCAAGCCGAGATTGAAACCACACCACCAGCATCAATACTGAAAGCTGTTAGGGCTTTAGGATTATCGAAATCTGGCGTAACCCGATTCCCAGTTAAACAGCAAGCTTCAACTTGAGGTTTCAAACCAGCCAAAGCCAAAAGTTGAAAAATACCATTTACCAGATATGCTAAAACACTCCGATTTTTAGGTAACTTTTCCAAACGATTTAGATGCTCGTTGAAAAGCTCAAACAACTCATCTTGAGGATATTCGCTTAAAGCTTGAGCAAGTACTATTTCCGCCAAATATTGAGAAGCTGCCAATTTACCCAAATCACCTCCCAAGCCGGGATAAGTTTTGATAGTCTGTGCTTGGGTAATTTTATCGATACTTCGTCCTTTTGCAATCAGTAATTCATTCACCACAAACATCCCGCTTCTACCACCAAGACTAGAAAGATGCTTGCGTGCCCCCGGAGCAGTTGCCCGAATCAATCCAAATTCCCGCGTCAAAATTGTCACAATCCGATCCGATTCGCCAAACGCTTGGGCTTTTAAATTAATTCCAGTCGCTTTGTAGGTTCTACTCATTAATGGTTGTTAGTTGTTAGTGGTTAGTTGATAGTTGTTAGTAATGAGGGGGAAGAGGGGGTAGAGGGGGTAGAGGGGGTAGATAACTATTAATTCCTAACTCTTAACTCCTTCCTCTCGCTGACGGAGTAAATCAACACCTCTAGAAGTACCCAACCTAGTAGCGCCTGCTAAGATTAATTCTAAAGCTTGGTCAACAGTGCGAATACCCCCAGAAGCTTTAATTTCAACTCTATCTTGCGCTACTTCCTTTAAAAGCCTTACATCTGCTAGCGTTGCACCACCATTCCAACCAGTACTAGTTTTCAGAAACGCCGCACCTGCATCCATTGATACTTCGGCAGCCAGTTTTTTCTCGGAATCGGTTAATAAATTAGTTTCTAAAATTACTTTGACAACTTGTCCAGTTTCTTCGCAAATCGCCGAAATTTCGCGGTGTATTTCTTCAGTTTTACCAGCCTTCAACCAACCTAAATTCATTACCATATCTAATTCAGTTGCACCGTTTTCTGCTGCTTCTTGCGCTTCATAAAGTTTCACAGCCGAAGTCGTTGCACCAGTGGTAAACCCAATTACAGTACAAACTTTCGGCTGTTTCCCATGCAAAAGTTCCGCTGCCAGACGTACCCAAGTAGGATTAATGCAAACCGATGCAAAATGATATTTATCTGCTTCTTGACACCATTGCTCAAGCTGTTGTTGAGTAGCTGTTGGGTGAAGTAGCGAGTGATCGATAAATGGCGCAATATCAATATCCGAATGTTCTGCTGCCATCGTTTTTTATACTAATTATGATTTACTCTTCTCAATAAGTAGATTAATACTATTTTTGATAAATTGAGCGTTTATTTTAGAAAATTTTGTTGAATTAACGTTTAATCTATTCTTGTAGGGTGTGTTAAACGCACGACTGTATTTGATTGATACGATAATTTTCGATACGTTTAACGCACCATCCGAGATTAACTGCGTTACGGCAATTGATATTTATTCAAATTCTCGAATCTCTATATAGCTAGAAAATATCCTACTTTAATATGAATAAAAATAGTAAAAATATTTTTAATAAATGGATATCTTTAACGACTGATATTTACAATGATTTACCTAATATGCCACCTTTAGCTTGTCCAAATTGCCATAAATTAGGAGTAGATTTTCAATTCATTGGAAATTTACAAACTAAAATTGGTTTTATGGTAGTTTGGTGTCCATTTTGTCTGCATGGAATACATTTATCAAGAGTGCGTATTCCTGAAAAAGCTCCAGCACTTCCTTTTGATACATCAGCAGAAGAAATTTCAAAACTAATTCCTAATTTCACTCATGTAAAGCCATAGCACAAAAAAAACAAGGAGACGTAGCAGTGCTACGTCTCTACATCAATATTGCGTTGTAAAATCAAACTGCTGCATTCTTAATGGCAACAACTTGATTCTCCGATTCTGGCAACAAACGCTTCACACCTTGCTGAACAAAATTTTGCAAAAATACTACTTGCTGATTTTGGGCAAATACTTTCTGCAAACTCTGCCCAAATTTCTCTAAATTAAATTCGCTTCCAGAATTAACAGCGATTTCCTGCTGCTCAAAATATTCAATTAAAGCTAAACCGGCAATTCTAGTTAAATAAGCTGCACTTACACCTTGTACAATTCCACCAGCAACAAAGGTAATAGCGTTACTTTTTAATACTGTACTAATTGTCTTGGTAGAAAGTTCCACTAAACCGAGTTTCAACATCAAGCTTCCCATTTCACCAGCTACGGTTTTCGCTTGCTCTAAAGAAAACTTCTGCTGATATACTCCACCCAAATCCATTACCATTTGAGCGTTAATTGCCGCAGCAGCTAATATATCAAGGGCAGGCACTGGGTTTGCAAATGCCGCAGCTGCACTTATCCACTGATATTGTTCGATTACTGGTAAGGCACGTAATTTTCTAATTCCATTTAATAAGTCTTTGGTTTCGCTCTTAAGCAACTTGCCTTTTCGCATCGTAGTAGCCAATACCAACTGCTGTCTTTGAGCTAATAATTTATCCAGCTTTTGATTTAAATCTTGAATATCCGGTGCTGGTTGCTCCATCCATTCTTGCACGGAATTATCTTCAAGGTGCTTGCGTACTTTGATTGCTTGAGGAGAAGCTGCTATCGCTGCAACATTTCCAGCAATTCGCTGTTTCAAAGATAGCAAAACACTAGCACGTTCATCCGGTAAACATTGATCTTGTTTATTGTAAACCAACATCAACCGCTGATTCTTAGCTTTTAACTGCTCCAAACTTTGAAATTCTGTTTCTGTCAAATCACCATTGGTGAGAAACAGCACAAAATCGGATTTAACAGCTTCTTCCAAAGCAGCAGTATCCGAATTACCTTGAATAAATAAGGGTGATGTCTCTTGAAATTCTACATTGGCAAAATTTTGATTCTGCAAAACTTTAATCAAAGTGGTTTTACCCACCGATTTACCACCAGTAACTGTTAATTTAATTGATTCTCTATCTAATTCGCTCTGTAAGTACGGAATTTTTTCTTGTAGTAAAGCTGCTTGTTGTATCGCTTCCTCAAAATCACCCGCTTCTTCTACTAATTTATTTATAGCGATCGCACTAGTAGCAATGGTATTTTCTACCGTCGCTCTATCAATAGCCATTTCATCTAACTGCTCGCTGGCACGTTTGGGAAGATTTTGTTTAATTAACCACAAACCACCACCAACAGCAAGCAAACTTAATAAGCTAAATTCGCCAAACTGCATGACTTTATCGTGCCAACTTTCTAACATCCATAGAGAAAAGGATAAACCCACTCCTCCCACTAAAATAGGACGCTTTAATTTCCAAACCATGATTAAATTTACCCAATTATGATGGATGGTTTTTCTTCTCCAAAGTATATCAAAATCTTGCCAATAAAGAATTACAGGGATGAACTGATGAATTAAAGTTTTTCTAATTTTCTCGTACAATGGATTATTAACTGTAGAGATAAAATTTTAAACGAGGTTTTATATGTCTTTTCTGTAAATGTATTTAGTATATTTAGCTATTTTTAAGAAAAACTTTTAATACCGTAGTGCGAGCATCTTGCTCGCTAATATTTTCAATTACTGGCTAATATTTCCAATTGCTCGCTAATATTTTTAATTGCTCGCTAATATTTCCAATTGCTCGCTAATATTTTTAATTGCTCGCTAATATTTCCAATTACTCGCTAATATTTCCAATTACTCGCTAATATTTCCAATTGCTCGCTAATATTTCCAATTACTCGCCAATATTTTTAATTACTGGCTAATATTTCCAATTACTCGCCAATATTTTTAATTACTCGCCAATATTTTTAATTACTGGCTAATATTTCCAATTACTCGCTAATGCTTCCAAATTTTTAGCGATAAATCGCTTGCTACAAACAAAAACAAATCTCTACAATTATAAAAATCGTAGAGATTCATTTATATTTAATTTGGTAGCGGGAAGTGGATTTGAACCACTGACCTTCGGGTTATGAGCCCGACGAGCTACCAGGCTGCTCTATCCCGCGTCGTTCTTTAATTAATATAACCCAAAGTTTATTATCTGTCAACTACAACATTGATAATTCTCCAACTACTTCCAAACGCTTGTATTGAGCCAATGTCATAAACTTTTCTTCAAGGGCTTCGGCAGTGCTGGGGGTAATCCAACCGAGTTGAGTTAATAAATGAATGGCTACGGCATATTTTGCTCTTTTGGCTCCATCCATTACTTTAATGACTAAACCCATGCCTTCACCAAGCCTGCTAATACACTGCAATCCTTCGGCACCTGATTTACTGATTAGCTCTCCTGGAGTTAACTGCATCAGTTCGGTGTCAAATTTGCCTTCACCTGCTAACATCTGCGGATGATGAGTCATAGAACGGACAATACGCTCCATATCCAAACTATTACCTGAAGATAAGCGAGCGTAAAGCGTGGCGATTTGACAGAGTTGCATTAAATAAGTAGGTACCCCACAATCATCATGAGCGCTGATAAATTCTGCTGCGGGCATCCGTAACAATTCCGAGACTTTGTTTAAGATCAATTGCTGTACTGGGTGCTTGCGCTCTAAATAATTAGCCAATGGCCAGTTGCATTGCTGACAAACTGCTAACATTCCCGCGTGTTTGCCAGAGCAGTTATATTCCAGGCTGCTGCGTCTGCCGGGGGGAACCGGACATTGCAATACTTTGGGGTCTATATCGGCTCGCCATAGAATATTGAAAGCCTGCCTGACGTGTTCTATACTTCCGGCATGAGAACTACAAATAATTGCTAAATCTTTATCGTTAAGGTTATAGCGTTCTAAAGTTCCGGTGCTAGTTACAGCCAAGGCTTGAAATGGCTTGAGCGCCGAACGAGCAAATGTAGCTGTTTCGGCGTTTCCTGCGACAGAAAGAACTCGTCCTCGTTCGTCACACAGTACAGCTTCGACTATATGCTTTGATTCAATAATTCCTTCACGCAACAATCTTACTTCTATTGCGGGTGCTTGAGTTCGTTTTGCCATTACCAATCCTTAGACAATTCTTAGCCATGAGCTATTACCTATTAACTCATAACTTTTAACTAACATTTATAGGAATTGCCAAGTTGTCATACCAGCAGCGAACAAGATAACTAAACACAATGCGGTTATTTGTAACCTTTGAATAATCGGTTTAATCTCGTAGTTGACAACTAAACGGTCCCGATCTAAAACTTGTTGGGGTTTCATCCAGTTTTGACCGTCGTACCACCCCGATTCTTCGTAAAAGATTACTGGACTTACCAGTCTACCGCGCACGTAGGACCAACCCAAGTACAAACGCAATACAACTAGAACCACTCCTGCACTTGCTCCTGCTACTCCACATAAGACGAATTGAGCGGCATACTTATGTGGGGGGAAACTTGAGTAAGCCACAGGCCCTGCTACCAACCACGATAAACCCCATGCCCACGCTATTGTAGTTAGATAAGAGCGCATTGAAAGGCTACAATCGCGGAATAGCCAGGATTTTTTTAATTGTTCGTACTCGTTGAGCGGTTGCTGTTCGGTAGGAACGGGACAACTCGATACCTCATAATCAATCATGTTGGTTCACCTTTGAGGATGCCTGAAAATCTATACGTTCGGCATGACCCCAGAATGCTTCTAAATCGTAATATTCTCTTTCCGAGGGCATCATAACGTGAACAATGACTTCGCCGTAATCCAACAGTACCCAACTTGCTTCAACTTTGCCTTCCGTTCGCAAAGGCTTGCGATCGCACTTCTCTTCAACAACTTGTTCTATGGTGTTGGCGATCGCCCTTACCTGCACGTTGGAATAACCACTCATCATGACAAAATAATCGGCGAGGTAAGATACATCCGTAACGCGAAGCATTAACATATCGCCTGCTTTACGGTCTAGCCCTGCTTCTGCAATGGTTTCAGCTAGTTCTTTTGCGCTTAAATCGTCAGTATCAAGCTGTTGAGAATCAATTCTGCGGTTAGTAACAGCAACAAATTCGGACTGCAAATTGTCTTGGAAATAATCAGACATTAAACCTTGCTCTGATAAATGTGGGTGAGGTTTTCGGATTTTTCTGGAGTTAGCTGGCGGCAACTGCGACGGTTAATTGCAAATATTAATCAATTGGTTTCTTAAATACTAGCAAAAAACAGATATTTATCGCCTAAATAATGTCATCATTCGCCACCGTATTTCCACCTAATCAAAAATCTATTTCGGGTCGCAATTAATCGCGGATGAATTAAGCGAGGACTATCCAGCAACTTTTTCAAAGTGCGGTCGCAAGTCAAATATACCGCTTTATCAATATTCTCTTGACTAATTTGTCTTAATAGTTGTAAAGAAACTGTATTGCCTCTTCGGGGTTCTATACTATCGGCTAAAAATACGATACAAGATAGCGGACTCATTTCGGGTCTACCTAAAGTGTGACAAGCTATGGCATTTAACACTTGTGTATCTGACACACTAAATGTATCTCTAGCTACAATAGCACTGACATCTGCGTGCAAAAGATGGGGATTTGCGGACAATATTTCGTCTAATATTAATCCCTCTTCTCGTGCCATACGCTCTCATCCGTTGGGGCTTAAAACATTTAGCCAAGTCGTGCATCAGACCAGCAGTTGCGGCTTTTTGCCGGTCTAAATTATAAACAGCAGCCAAATCGACAGCCGTTTGTTCGACTCTGAGAATATGCTGTACCCGCTCTGCCGGAACGTTTTGTGATAAATAAGTTAATACTTGTTCGCGCATCCCAACATAATTGCTGGTTAAAGAATAATTACAGTTAAAACAGTAATAATATTATTGTAACGAACTTTTCATTTTAGGCTTTTTCAAAAAATTACAAAGTTTTACAAAAAATTAACCCCAGTTGTCAAAACTGGGGTTAGGGAATTATTAGAAGGCGGATATGAATTATAGAATCTTCTCTTCAGCCCCTTGTATGATTCAAAAAAAGTAAATTAGACTTCCTGCTTCGACACAACCCTAGTGTCAATTGTCGATCTGTTATCTTTCACAGATTCAAACAAAGACTCATAATTATTCAAAGCTTGCTCGAAAGCATATTGCTCAACAGCATATTTACGACTGTTATACCCTAAAGTTTTAACTTTTTCTGGATGCTCGTACAAATCCAAAACAGCATCAGCCAAATCTAAAGGTTCTTCTGGGGGAACGAGTTTTCCACCACCACTTTGTCGAATAGCTCTTGCAGCAGTTCCGCTATCGGGAACGGATGCGATTATGGCACTACCGCTGGCAAGCAAGACTTGAATTTTTGATGGCATATTAAAGGAAATCACATTTTTTTTCTGTACCACCAATCCAACATCAGCAGCAGACAGCATTTCTGGTAAACGTTTCTCGTGGTTGGAAAGGTAAGAGCAATACATTATCTGCACCGCATTGATTGCATTCTTCCTGAAGTCGCTGCAATCCAGAAGCTTCCCCAACGATTACAAAAGCTATATCTTGAATATCGCGTAATTTTGCAGCAGCTTTAACAACAGTTTCTAAACCTTGAGTCAGAGCAATATTACCCGAATATAAAACTACAAACTTATTTTCTAAATTATGTTCGGCGCGAAAAGCATTATTTTCTTTTGGCATCGGACGAATAAAATTCACATCTACCCAGTTAGGAATTTGCACTATTTTATCCGGTGCTACATTCTTAGATACCAAATTATCTACAAATCCATCAGCGATAACGCTAATTTTATCGGCAGAGCGATAAGCAAATTTTTCTAAAATTGAAAATATCCGAATTAAAGATTTGTTTTTAAGCAAACCAACATGAACCGCAGCTTCTGGTAGTATATCTTGTAGATTTAAAATAACCGGACATCTATGCAGCCATCCTAAAAGGGTAGTTGGGAGACAAACTGGTAAAGATGGTGATGTAGAAAGAATTACATCGGGTCGCCAGCCGAACAGAGCAGGCATGAAGCTAGTAAACACAAAGCTAGCATCCAACATTACCCTATCTAGCAGATTAGGCTGGGGACGAATCCAAACATAGCTTCTTTGAATTTTTACGCCATTTTTATACTCAGTTAGATAAAACTTGCCTCGGTAGTCTTGATAGATTTTACGCTCCGGATAGTTAGGCATAGCGGTAACGACACGTACTTGGTGTCCCCGTTTAACCAAACCCTCTGCCAATTCAGTCATCAAGGGAGCAATACCGATTGGTTCTGGATGGTAGTTGTATGAGTAAATTAAAATTCGCATAGTAAAAAATCTAAGAACCCACTAATAGTTCTTTTGAAAACAACATTTATTTCTAAATTCGTTCCGCACTAAAAAATGCGCTTGTATTTTATTTTCCTTGTAATATCTTTTAACGTCAGTCCATTTTCGTTAAAGATTGAGTAAAATTTAATGCAGTATGAGGAGAATTACTGTAAAGGCAAAGTCATTTATTAACTAACATTTCAATTTACGTTCTCGTATCAATACTTAAGTGGAAGCATGAAATAAAGCAATAAAGATTGATGCTTAGATATTGTTTTGTTTTGTCAACAGTGCGATCGCAGAGTCTGTTAGAATTACAAGCAAAAAAACTAGCAAATTCCTTATATAGCCCAAGCGTATACAAAAAATATTGTTTGGTTAGAGCTTTTACTCTTAATCTATAAGTATATTAGCGAACATTACTTACTGCAAATCTACCCCTAGTGGAGATGGAGATTTCAAAATTATATTCTTAGTTTGAAGTGGATTAATTTATCAAAAATCACGAAAAAGACCGCTAAAAACGGTCATAGTTATACTTGTTATTCTAATTAGATAGTTGTACAAGAGGGAATAGTGAACAGAAGAATGTCCGAACCAGAAAACGTAGTGCTATAAAGTTCAAAATCTTAGACAGAATATTTCTAATTCCCAATTCCCAATTCCCAATATTTAACAGTACAAAAACTGAAAGAGGAGGTATGAATGGAAAATCACCTTCATACCTCCTCTTAATAAGAATTTTGCTAATTAATTACTTTAAATTGAGTAAAGTTGTTAATTACATCGCGCCGCTGCTCTTGTTGAATAAAATCGCAACGGTTTTAAAAATAAGCTTTAAATCATACATTAGACTCCAGTTTTTTTGATACTGTAAATCTAAACGAATTACATCTTCAAAATTGCGAATACTAGAACGTCCGTTTACTTGCCATTCCCCAGTCATACCCGGTTTAACATCCAGACGTTCCCATTCAGGTACTTCATAGCATTCGACTTCATCGGGTGTCGGTGGTCTAGTGCCGACTAAACTCATTTCTCCTTTAAGAACATTCCAAAATTGTGGTAGTTCATCTAAACTAGTACGTCTTAGGAATCTACCCACATTTGTTACTCTAGGATCTTTGTCTATTTTGAAAAATGCACCTTGAACTTGATTAAGCTTTTGCAGTTCCGCTTTTTTGGCTTCTGCGTCTACACACATCGAGCGGAATTTCCACATCTTAAAACGCTTACCCATCCAACCACAACGAATTTGACCAAAGAAAATAGGACCTGGATCGTCAATCGTGATGGCAATAACAATCGGAATAGATAATATTCCTGTAATTACCAAACCGACTAAGGCACCTACAATATCAATAAATCGTTTCGTCCAAGAACGTACAGAAGGATGAGTTTCGGGCAGTTGCTCTTCCCGTTTTGTTGAATTTTGCTCGCTCTTAAGTTCTCCTTGTTCAATTGTAAAGACATCAACCAAACCTGTAAGATTCAGTACCGCCATCACTTGAGGAGTAACATTTTGCAATACTAATTCAATCGCTTTCTCTTGAGCATTCTTGAAATTACTAACTAAAGCACCCAAACCACTACTATCCATAAAAGTAGTTTGTCCAAAATCAATAATAATTTTTTTAGGAGTTGGATTTACATTAATCAGTTCTTCACAAGTTTGCTTAAAATCTAGAGCTTCTAGCACGCTTAAACGAGCGCTTACCTCTACTCTAAGCGTCTCCTCTGATAATTTAACCGGAAAATTTACTTCTATAGGTTCGTTACCCATGAAACCTTGAACTTTAGTTGTCATATTAATGTTTTACTACTTGCATTACGCGGGTTCTAGAAACCGTTTGAAACAAATGCCTATTTATTAGCTGATAAGAAATAATTAGCTGAAAATTTAGATTGAAATCGAATATTATCCATGACGGTTCACAATAGAACAAGGATTCAACCGTCTTTCGGTAAGTGTCATTCGTTCGATAGAGTCCGAAACATAGATTTTGTCTTGCCACGAGCCGTAATCGAAAATCATGCTCCTACATGAGGATAAACCAAAAATCCGACCTGATAATTGAAATTTGTGTAAAAAACTTCCATTATTCTATTGTCAAGCGCCTATATACCAAGGCAATTCATCCAATGACTACCAAAACTGCTGTTAACGAGAACGCCAGCCTGATAGAAGTCTTCTCAGCAATTCAAGGAGAAGGACTAAATATAGGAACCCGTCAAATTTTTATTCGTTTTGCCTTTTGTGACTTGCGCTGTCACTTTTGCGATAGCGCTCATACTTGGAATGCACCCGCCACTTGTAGAATTGAACAAACCCCTGGGAATCGCGATTTTGAAATTTGCTCAAATCCTGTTTCATTACCCATGTTAACCGAATGGGTTGAGCGGCAAAATATACCTCGCTTACACGATAGCATTAGCTTAACTGGAGGCGAACCTCTACTCCATGCCAGGTTTTTATCAAAATTCCTACCACAAATCAGTTTAACCACTGGTTTACCTATATACCTAGAATCTGGGGGACATCGCCCGGAACAACTCGCTATGATTCTACCTTACTTGGACTCTGTAGGAATGGATCTCAAGCTACCTAGTGTTAGTGGTGAAAGTCGTTGGGAAGAACACGAAACTTTTCTCCAAATATGTTATGAAGCTCGTATTGAAGTATTCGTTAAAATCATTATTTCCTTTGTTACAGACTCTGCCGAACTAAAACGTTCTGCTCAGTTAATAACAGCGGTAAATCCAACAATACCAGTCTTTTTACAGCCTGTAACGGCATTAAGCCCGACCGAACAATTTGCCGATCTACCCGTGCTTGCTCCAACTCCCAAACAAGTTATTGATTGGCAGGCTTTGATGAAAAAATACCTTAAGTCAGTCCGCGTAGTACCCCAAACTCACAAGATGATTAGTCAGCTTTGAATCATACTCATAATTCAGCGTGAATATACGTAGATGCAATCTGATAAACCTTTATTTCAAGCAAGCTTGGAGTTACTATAGCGCAACTAACAAAGTTTACAATGTTTCCGTATTTATGTTTTAAAAGCTATTTTATGAAGATATTGCCAAGAAAAAAATAAGTTTCTGTAAACCATTATTATCGAAGCAGTTTTATTCAAAAAAACTATCGGAATGTGCTTCAAATTACTAAGAATAAAATCTCAAACGCTCAGCACACAAAAAATAAAGCCTAAATGCTTTGGTTGAAGTTTTTAAGCAAAACCTGATGAAAACCTTGGTAAAATCAAAATCGAGATGAATAACAATATTCCCAATATAGAAAGTAACTAGCTATACATTTGAAGAAAAAATATAATGGTCTTTCTTAAGTAACATTTCTGCTAATATTTCCGCGTTGGCTTAATATTATTCACGAACGATAAAATGATAATTTTGATTTTTTAAACCTTTAAAAAGCTAATTCGGTAGGGCGGGGCGGGAATCCCCATCCCTACTTAGAAATATCAATATCCGCCTTCATCCATATTTCGAGATTTAGATTTGGCTTTATTAGCACTGCGCTTGAGTGCAGAAAGTCGGGCTTCATATTTCGATCTTTGGCGCTTACTAGGAGATTTTTCAATTAAGGTTTTTAAAGCGCTACCTAAACTCTTATAAGCATTGGGCAAACTATAACCAAAGCGAGTTGCTAAAGCAATGGCTTTTTCATCAGCTTCAATTAATTCCCGAGCTACCTTTTCGCCACTATTCTTTTGGAACAATCGCCAGCCAGAAACGCCACACAAGGCTAATGCAAGCACTAATAGCAATCCATCTTGTACCCATAGTTCACCTACAGCGCCGCCTAAACCTATTGCCAAGGCTGCCATTTCCCAACCATCTTTAGGGATAGTATCGTTTTGAATCCGAGCGACTTCGTGCCAAAATAACAGGTTTCGCTGATCCATTGCCAACTCATCCCATTTTGCCAAGTCAATCTGAATCTCTACCTGATCTTTACCAATTTCTTCGCTACGAACCAGGAGTGGATTAACCTCGGTAGTGCCTTCAACCGTAACCCAGCTTTGTAATTCTGGAGGTAATAAGCCTTTTAATCGCCGGAGTTCGCTCATTTCCGCTTTCGCCGAAGAGGTTGCGTAAGATGTCATAAAACCACTTACCAAAAAAACTAAATTATATTGTGATGTTGCCTTACAAGGAGTATAGCTATATGATAGACAATTCGATTTTATTCACTAGGAAATCTTCCGCGTTTTTTCCTTGCTTCCATTGCCTTTTCAAGAAGATCCAACAATCCAGGAGCCTGTTCTTGAATGCTCAGTAGCAGTCTTTCACCTACTTCTACATTACCTGGGTCGTGACCAGTTTCCATCACTTCCTGAAGACGAGGTATTGCTACACTGTCAACTAGTTGAACTAACCCACTCAAGCAACGATTAAATTGTTTCTCGGTAAGCGTCGAATCTTCGATCGGAAACTCAATAATAGCTCGGATTTCGCCATCAGACGGGTCATATTCCCATTGCAGCATCTTGGTTTCCCAAGAAATAACTAACATTGTTTGTAAAATTGCGGCCTTATGCGGATGATCCTTTACGCCACTCAGCACTTGAGGCGCAAAGACGCGGAAAAACTTTCCATCCTCATCTAACTGAATTACAATCAGAAAATCTTCAACGCGATCGCCTTCCACACCCGTAACAATACGGTCTTCCTCTTCATCAATACGATAGTCCCAACCAATTTGGTCTAGATATCCGCCAATTTCTTGCACGCTTACTGCCATAAAAAGCCCCCGTTAAAACCCTCTGTGTGGCTATTGCCAGATTTAGTTTAGCAAGCCACGGGCAGAGCTAATAAGTGAAATTGCTACCATCTACTACGTTTTTTGTATAAATGTCATCTAAATTAGTAATTTAACTAATAAATAATATAGGTGTACATTGCCCGAAGATAAATAAGACAAAAATCTTCCTCCTCAAGACATATTTAATATAGTCACGAAAGCTACTTAAAATATAACAAATTTAGAATTTATTATTTATTTGAGAATTTCAAATATCAAAAATATGTCTGATTATTCCGGCACTACAGCAGCCATAATTGAGCAAGCTATAAATTTGGAGCAAACTCTACCAATAAAAAATGAACATTGCGGTTCCAAATTCTTTTTTCAACCCAATCCAACTAAAAAGGTTTGTCTTTTATTTCACGGATTTACCGCAGGTCCCTATCAGTTTGAATCATTAGGAAAACAATTGTTTGAGGCTGGCTATAATGTTCTGATCCCTTTACAACCAGGTCATGGAGTCGCGGGAAATTTTGATAGTGATAATCCTCCTCCTTTACCATTAGAACGGGAAGTTTATTTAGATTATGCAATTTCATGGTTACAAATTGCTCAAAAATTAGGTGATAAAGTTATTGTTGGAGGATTATCCAGCGGTGGAACTTTAGCTGCTTGGTTGGCATCAGAATTTAATCGAGAAATTGAGAAGACTATATTATTTTCTCCTTATTTAAGTAGTAAAAATGCAATTATAGATTTTGCTGTGGAAGTACTGCCAGTTTATTATGAGTGGTTCAATAAAGATAATCCGGGTAATTTTGGCTATAAAGGTTTTAAAGTTCCTGCATTACGACTATTTTTGGATCTGGGTAAAGAAATACTGGAGCGAGTGAAGAATCATCCATCATCGCCGATGTTTATTATTACTAGCGAGAGCGATGCAGTTGTCGATCGCAGTGATTTGAAAGAATTATTTGAATCTGTAATTGATAAGCAGTCAAAATCTTGGTATTTCTGCTTCGATAAATCATTTGATATTCCCCATACAATGATGACGGAACTTGAAGGAAATAATTATGTAGGTTTACTAAATACTGTGGCGAAAGCTTATTTAGAAAGCGATATTACTTGGAATCAAGTTTTAGAAATTGGGAATGGAATATTAAAAGGAAAACCTTTTGAGACTGCTGTAAAGGATTTAGATTTGATCGAAAAAGTTTCTCCAGATTTATCGGTGATGTTGTCGGTGATGGATAAGGAAGTGATTGTTTGATTTAAAGCAACCCTCAGACTGGAAGTCTGGGGCTACAAGAACAAAGCCCACCTGCGTGGGCTAAGAATCGGATAAAAAACCGGGTTTCTGGTTTACTAATAATTTAAGAAGGCTATTCCTAAAAAATTCTTCTAAATTTTCGCTTCTTCTCTCACCAACTTATCCCAACCCAAATCTTTCAAGCTATTATTCCGACGTAAAGGACGAGTTACTAATTCTAAAATATCTCGTGCATTGGTAAAGCCGTGAATTTGAGCGAAGGTAAATTCTACCGACCATTTAGTATTTATTCCCCGCGCTTCTAAAGGATTAGCGTGAGCCATTCCGGTAATTACTAAGTCGGGATGCAATTCGTTAATTCGCTGAATTTGATTGTAGTTATCTGGCTTTTCAACAATTCTTGGTAAAGGTACATTCATCTCATGACAAGTTTTTTCTAAAAGTTGCAATTCAGCAGCTTGATAGCGCTTGTCCATATAGGGAATACCGATTTCAGGAACTGTCATTCCGCAGCGAACTAAAAACCGAGCCAAAGATATTTCCAGCAAGTTATCTCCCATGAAGAATACGGATTTACCGCGTATCAACTTCACGTAGTCTTCCAAGTTTTCCCAAATTTGGGCTTCTCTTTCGTCCAAACCTTTGGGAGGAATACCGAATACCGAACACATTTTCTCAATCCAAGCGCGGGTACCATCTGGCCCGATAGGGAATGGTGCGCCGATTAATTTACATTTTCGTCGCCGCATTAAAGTTGTAGCGGTGCGGCTGAGAAAGGGATTGACACCAGCGACATAATACCCTTCTTCAATTACTGGCAATTCTGTAAATCTTTTTTCAGGTAGCCAACCAGTTACCTTGATACCTTGTCTCTTCAATTCCAAAGTCAACTGAGTGACAACTGGATCGGGTAAGGAACCAAAAAGAATTAAAGGTGGATGATCTACGTATTCCGAATCGGATTCAACGACTTCTTCTTTTTTCTTACCAAAATTAAGCAGCTTTTGAATGCCGTTACGTTCTTCTTTGTCTTTGTCTGCTGCGGGTGCTTCTTTGGGACAGCGATTAGCCATTGCAGCTAAAACGGTATCTTCTCCCTGAGTGAAAGCATAATCTAATCCATTTGCTCGCGCTACTACCACCGGAATACCGATTTCGGACTCTAAACGGGGGGCAAGACCCTCCAAGTCCATTTTGATGATTTCAGTGGTACAGGTGCCAATCCAGACAATTACACTAGGATTGCGATCGCGTTTTATTTGCAAGCACAATCTTTTGAGTTCTTCATAATCGTTGAGTTGTGCTGAAATATCTCCTTCTTCCAATTCCGCCATTGCATAACGGGGTTCTGCAAAAATCATCACCCCCATTGCGTTTTGCAAGAAGTAGCCGCAAGTCTTTGTCCCAATTACTAAAAAGAAACTATCTTCGATTTTTTGATATAACCACGCTACGCAGCTAATCGGACAAAAAGTATGGTAATTTCCTGTTTCACACTCAAAATTTAAAGCTTGTGGTTCAGCAACTGTCATTTTATTATCTCCCCTTTAATTTTTAAGTTAGGAGTAAGGCAAGAGTAAGGAGTGAGGAGTTAGGAATAAAATTCAAGATTTATAACTTTTAATTCTTGATTCTTAATCCATAACTCTTAACTCATAACTCTTAACTCATAACTCTTAACTCATAACTCCTGTACAGACGTAGCACTGCTACGTCTCTACAACTTTATTAGCTGTTGGGGAAGAGACGGGCTATTTCCGAATCGTCAATAGAACCGTCATTCATGTCTTCCCCGGAAAAAATTTCGTTATCTTTTTGTCTAGATTCTTCGCCCCATACATCTGTTAGCGCATCGCCGAAGCCAGTGCTATCACCATCTTTGAACTCGTCAAAGGAGATGTCGCCAAATGCGTCATCATCTGCACTTGGGGTTTGTGCGGTTTGTTCTTCAGAAGATTCTTCTTCATAATCAGACATCTCAGACATATCTCCCAAACCTTCAGCTTGGATGTCATCCAATCCGCTGTCTTCGCTACTAGAATTTTCTTCTAACTCTTGTCCACCCCAAGCTTCTTCTACTACCAAGGTTCCATCTTGAGAATCACCTAAGTCCATATCTGGTGCTGCAATATTTTCTACTTGAGAATCGTCCTCAAAAGAAGCAACTCCAGCAAACTCGTCTGAGTTTTCATCTACGGAGAATTCCGATTCCGAAACTTCTTCGTCTTCAGATACTGACTGCATTGGCTGTTTTCCGAGGGCTGTATCCGGATCGAAGTGCAAATCGAGTACTTCAATCAAGGTATCAGCATCTGCATTTAACTTGGAAAACGGCAGCATTAACTGTGCTAACTTCGGCTCCAGGGCGTTTGCTACTCCCAGGATGAGGTATGAAGACGGGCGTTTACCACCATCCGGTGTGTAAACCGAGTCCACCTCCATATGTAATTTAATCCAGTCGCGATTCGAGGCGTAGAATTGCAACCACTTCTGCTTTAAGGAATCCGTGAAACTATAAAAGAAAGCCATGCTATCTCCTCATCCTGAAAATAAACTAATGATTTATACAATCATTAAGTCTAGTTCCTCTTCGGGATTAGGAACCTGTGGTTTATTCGGATTTAGATAAAAATCTGACAACAATGAGAACAGTTCTCGATCTGGAGAATCCTGTGGAACTACCCCCTCGGGACGTGCCAAAAGCTGATCGGCAATGCTCAGATAATAGTCGCAAACGAAGTTTAAGGAAGGTTCTGTCTCCGCCATTTCAAATAAAGTCTTGCCTTTTACTCGGGAAACACGGATATCTTCTATCAAAGGTAGAACTTCTAAAACTGGCATGGGAACGGATTCAATATATTTTTCAATTAAATCGCGTTTTGAGGTACGGTTGCCAATTAAACCTGCCAGTCTCAGTGGATGAGTCCGGGCTTTTTCTCTTACAGAAGCGGCAATACGGTTAGCAGCAAATAATGCGTCAAAACCATTGTCAGTAACGATTAAACAATAGTCGGCATAGTTGAGCGGTGCTGCGAAACCACCACAAACAACGTCACCTAGAACGTCGAACAATATTACATCATACTCATCAAAAGCGTTGAGTTCCTTGAGTAGTTTTACGGTTTCTCCAACAACATAACCGCCACATCCAGCACCTGCGGGTGGTCCGCCAGCTTCTACACAATCAACTCCGCCATAGCCCTTGTAAATAACGTCTTCGGGCCAAATATCTTCGTAGTGGAAATCCTTCTCTTGCAAGGTATCAATAATTGTTGGAATCAAAAATCCTGTCAAGGTGAAAGTACTATCGTGTTTGGGGTCACAACCGATTTGTAGAACTTTTTTACCGCGCTTGGCTAAGGCAACGGAAATATTACAACTCGTTGTGGATTTACCGATTCCGCCTTTTCCGTAAACTGCTAGTCTCACTGTTGTTTCCTCTTATAGTTTCTTGTCAAATTGACTTCATAACTTTCCTTTACCTAGATAGACAAAGGGTTGCAATGTATAGGTCGTTTTCGCTCGTTAATGTCCAAGTTACACCCAAAGCAAAAAAGATTTTGGATGATAATTGTGTTTATAGCTGATTATTTTGGTTCATTACTTAATATTTAAAACACTATTGTCTGTAAAAGTCTATCACTCGTTAAATTAACGTAATAATAGTTTTTGTTTATTTATTTATATATAAATAGTTACAATAAACAAAAATTTTAAATACCGCTAATGTATGTATGCTCGTGGATATAATTCATTGAAAAGCAGTATAAGGCTTGTGAATAGACTTTCAAAGGGGGATTAGGACTAGGTAAACGCCTACGACGCTAGTTTTTCATCAAAGAAACCCCTAACTAAAAGCTATTAAGATTAAAATCTGGAGCAACTTGAGCTAGAAAAACAGGGCGATCGCCCGCACCGACCGGGATAATACTTAGTTCAATTTTTGATGAATTTAAGTAAGTTCGGTAAAACTATCGAGAAGCCCGAATCTCTTTTAAAATCAGCATTTTTTTAGTTTTTTGCTTGCTGCGTACCTAAGTAAATACTCGGTATCTTTACAGAAAAAAATTAATTTAAATTTAATGAAAAAATTGATTCAGATATGCTTGTTGCAACGAATCTGTTTCAAAGGACATTTGCTTAATTTTGAACTTCAAAGTCTTATTAGATAAAGATTTAAGATAAAAGCAAGTTAAATGCAGTAATGTTAAAAATCATCACATTTAAAAAAATAGACTAATTTATTACGAATTTTGCATTCAAATCGATTTTCAACCAATAACTCTTGAAAGAATGTAGATATAAATATTAAAAAAAGCTTATGATTATAGGTTTATTTAGAATATGTAATATAAAAGCAAATCAATCGATAAAAATCTAATTAATAATCAAATTAATAAATAAATGTTGAACCATATTTTAAATGTAATTCCGTTTAGGAAAATCTCAACAGGCATTTTCTTCCTTGGTTTGCGCCATTTCCTGTAAAGATTGCCAACCAGGTTGCCAATTTGATCGATCTTGCAGCAGCTTGGCATTAATCCAGAAGCGAACCTCGGAATCGCAAGAAGCAACCATTTCTGCATATACCCACTTAGCTTGATTTTTGCGATTAATCACTTGAAAATGCCGCCAACCATCAATTTTTTGTCCAGATGTCCACTTAGAACCCAGTAAATAAGGGAATTTTTGTTTCTTCGCCATTTTCTTGCCATGCTTATCTCGTAATTATCTTAACTCGGAAGGGGGAGGGGGTAGATGGGGGGAAGAGTTAGGAGCTAGGAGTTAGGAGTTAGGAGTTAAGAATTGAAAACTCAGAACTATTAACCTTTAACCTTTGACCTTTGACCTTTAACCTGAATTTAGGGAAATACCTCTAACTAAGGGGGTGAACACCGACCCTGTAAGTTGTACGCTTATTTTTAGAATGTTTTATAGAAAGAATTGTTTATTTTTGATTTTTTTGTGGTAATTGATTTGTTACCTTTTTTACAAAGATTATGCAACCTACTAATCCAAACCAATTTACTGAAAAAGCTTGGGAGGCTATTACCCATACTCCCGAGACTGCTAAACAATATCAACAACAGCAGATTGAAAGCGAACATTTAATGAAGGCTCTGCTGGAGCAAGATGGATTGACTGCCCCTACTTTTACTAAGATGGGTGCGAATCCCATAAAGATTAAAGAACGCACGGAAGAGTTTATCAAAAGTCAACCAAGGGTATCGGGTAGCAGTAGTTCTGTATACTTGGGACGCAGCTTAGACACTCTTTTAGATCGAGCGGATGGATACCGCAAAGAGTTCGGTGACGAGTATATTTCTATCGAACATTTATTGCTTGCTTATGCCAGGGATGACCGTTTTGGTAAGAGTTTATTCCGAGAATTTGGCATAGACGAAAGGAAATTAAAAGAAACTATTAAGCAAATAAGGGGGAGTCAAAAAGTGACTGACCAAAATCCAGAAGGTAAATATCAATCTCTGGAAAAATATGGGCGTGACTTAACTCAAGCTGCTAGTGAAGGTAAGCTTGACCCTGTAATTGGCCGCGATGATGAAATTCGTCGTACCATTCAGATTTTGTCGCGACGTACTAAAAATAACCCCGTATTAATCGGCGAACCTGGTGTTGGTAAAACGGCGATCGCCGAAGGTTTGGCGCAGCGAATTATCGCCGGAGATGTGCCGCAATCGCTCAAAGATCGCAAGTTGATAGCTTTGGATATGGGCGCTTTGATTGCGGGTGCCAAGTTCCGGGGTGAGTTTGAGGAACGTCTCAAGGCTGTATTGAAAGAAGTTACCGAGTCTCAAGGAAATATTGTTCTATTTATTGATGAAATTCATACCGTAGTTGGGGCTGGTGCGACTCAAGGTGCGATGGATGCGGGTAATTTGCTCAAGCCGATGTTGGCTCGGGGTGAGTTGCGCTGTATTGGTGCGACTACTTTAGATGAATATCGTAAATATATTGAAAAAGATGCGGCTTTGGAAAGACGCTTCCAACAGGTTTACGTCGGTCAACCCAGCGTGGAAGATACTGTTTCGATTCTCCGGGGTTTAAAGGAACGGTATGAAGTTCACCACGGTGTAAGGATTGCGGATAGCTCTTTGGTTGCGGCTGCTACTTTATCAAACCGTTATATTACCGACCGCTTTTTGCCCGATAAAGCCATTGATTTGGTGGATGAAGCGGCAGCGCGTTTGAAGATGGAGATTACTTCCAAACCTGAAGAATTAGACGAAATCGACCGCAAAATTCTGCAATTGGAAATGGAAAAGCTATCGCTACAAAAGGAAAGCGATGCAGCTTCTAGGGAACGTTTGGAAAGGTTAGAAAAAGAACTTGCCGATTTAAAGGAAGAACAGCGAGCGCTCAACAGTCAGTGGCAGTCGGAAAAAGACGTAATTACCAAGATTCAAACGGTAAAAGAGGAAATTGACCGAGTTAACGTAGAAATTCAGCAAGCAGAACGGGATTACGATTTGAATCGGGCTGCTGAGTTGAAATACGGTAAGTTAACCGATCTACATCGTCAATTGGAAACAGCTGAAACAGAACTTTCTCAAGCGCAGCACAGCGGTAAATCTCTGTTACGCGAAGAAGTCACCGAAGCTGATATTGCTGAAGTAATTTCTAAATGGACGGGTATCCCCATCAGTAAGTTAGTGGAATCCGAAAAAGAGAAATTATTGCATCTTGAAGATGAATTGCACAACCGCGTTGTCGGACAAGATGAAGCAGTAACGGCGATCGCCGATGCCATACAGCGTTCTCGTGCGGGACTTGCTGACCCCAATCGTCCTATAGCTTCGTTTATTTTCCTCGGCCCTACGGGTGTTGGTAAAACCGAATTGGGTAAAGCTTTAGCTTCCTATATGTTTGACACCGAAGAAGCGATAGTGCGGATTGATATGTCCGAATACATGGAAAAACACGCCGTTTCTCGTTTAATTGGTGCCCCTCCGGGATACGTTGGTTACGAAGAAGGTGGACAACTTACCGAAGCTATTCGCCGTCGTCCTTATGCAGTAATTCTCTTTGACGAAATTGAGAAAGCACACCCAGATGTATTTAACATCATGCTGCAAATCCTTGATGACGGAAGAGTTACCGATTCTCAAGGACGATTAGTGGACTTCAAAAACACCATTATCATCATGACGAGTAACATCGGTTCTCAGTTTATCCTTGATGTTGCTGGGGATAATTCTCGTTATGAAGAAATGACTAACCGAGTTATGGAAGCAATGCGGAGTAGTTTCCGTCCGGAATTTCTCAACCGTATTGATGAAATCATCTTCTTCCATGCATTAGAAAAATCCGAATTACGCAAGATTGTCCAGCTACAGGTACAAAGATTGCATCATAGATTAGCAGACCGCAAGATGACTTTGAAACTTGCCGATGCTGCTCTAGACTTTTTAGCAGAAGTTGGATACGACCCAGTATACGGTGCGCGTCCGTTAAAACGTGCGATTCAGCGCGAATTAGAAACTCAAATAGCGAAGTCAATTTTGCGTGGTGAATTCAACGATGGCGATACTATCTTTGTGGATGTAGAAAACGAACGTCTTCTGTTTAAGCGCGTTCCCTCAGAGTTAGTAACTATGTAGTGCCCGTTAAAGTTGAAATAGTTTATTCAAAACCTGGTTTCCGAAAAGAAACTGGGTTTTTTTATTTTTTTATATATTTATCCGGTTTCTTAGATCTATAAATTTAAGCAAAGAAAAATATAATTAATTCGTCAATTTTGTCAAACATTTTAATAGTATTTTAGTTAACAAATCTAATTAGGACTTACGCAGTGAAACCAAAAATCAAGGTTTTAGGCTATAGGTAAAAGGGAACGGGGAACTCTTAATTACAGCGATTTTAAATATCTAAGTGCGGCTATTCCTACTAATAAAGCCGTATTTTTTTTCTTTATGAATAACTTTGCAAGTAAAGATAATATACTGTTGACATCGAAAAAAGCCTAAAGTTACCTAGAATACTAATTATCAAATAATAAAATTGATATTGCTGTATTTGATGCTTCTTACCAATATATACAGCCAAAATCAAAGCTACTTATCAAAAACGGTAACAGAAACTGTCAGTTTGATTTGTTAACTAGATAACTAAATTGACATATTGCCAAATACTAAGCTAAAACTTGAATGGTCTAACCACTCTTGTATAATTTAGCTAGGAGTATTAATAATACTGAGAAAGGTAAAATTAACCTAGCCGTTTTGGTTTTGCTTATTTATAATTGTTGCTAAAAATGTAACAACAACCAGAAATAAGTAGTTTTAAAGCAAATTTATTGATGAAGGTAAATAACTGCCAAACTGGCAACAAGCTATCTTAAAATTTGTTATTCATTTATTTACCAGCTTGACTCAATTCATCTTTAAAAGCGTTAAGCGATAATATATTTAATTCAAGCTGCAATCAGGATAACAAATTAAAGTGTTGAATAATTATTTACAGTTCAACGGTTAGGAAGCGAAAAAGCACGGGATTCTGTTTTTTTGTATAAATTAATTGCATCTAGATTTGATGTTTTTTACTACGACAATTATTAGATATTTTTTGTAGCTAACCTAACAATTTAATCCCAGCAAGGAAAGATAATTGCGCGTACCACTTACTCTCAAGCAGAAAAACTATCTGCTCCGCCTGTATGGTATAAAATTCAAATTGGGTTATTAAATAAAGTTACAAATCAAACGAGGAAGTGCAAAAATTACTTTATTAAAACACCGTACTAGCATGATTGGTCAGTTACTAGCAGGACGCTACAAAGTACTCCAAATATTAGCTGAAGGAGGCTTTGGACAAACTTATATCTGTTCGGACATTCATCTTCCCGGAGAACCTAAATGCGTTCTAAAGCATTTAAAGACTACTAGTAGCTCACCGGAAACTTTAGAAGCAGCTAGAAGATTGTTTCAAAAAGAAGCCGATACACTACAACAGTTGGGAAATCACGATCAAATTCCCAGACTTTTAGCTTATTTTGATGACAACAACCAGTTTTATCTGGTACAAGAATTAATTGAAGGACATTCTCTGAGCAGAGAATTACCCCAGGGGAGAAAATTAAGTCAAAGTCAAGCAATAGACATTTTGACCGAAATATTATCTGTTTTGCAGTTTGTGCATAGTCAAGGAGTAATTCACCGCGACATTAAACCCGACAATCTCATTAGACGTGCTTCAGATAATAAGTTAGTCTTAATTGATTTTGGTGCAATCAAGCAATTACGCAGTCAAACCGCGACTAATTCGGCAAAGCAAAATGTCACATTAGTTGTAGGAACTCGGGGCTATATGCCTTCCGAACAAATTAGGCGTTTACCGCGTCAAGGAAGTGATATTTACGCTTTGGGAATGATTGCGATTCAAGCGTTAACAGGTGTATACCCTTACGAACTTCAAGACGATCCAAATACCGGAGAAATACTTTGGGAACACCTTAGAGAAGTAGATCCAGCATTTGCAGAAGTTATAAATAAGATGACGCGCTACCATTTTAAAGAGCGCTATCAAACTGTAGATGAAGTAATACAAGCTTTAAAAGAATTACCAATTCTTGAACCCGATGTAGTAGAAAGCAATACTAATAATGGTTTATACGAACTTAGTTTAGAGTGGGTAGAATCCAACGATATTAAAACTTATAAAATTACTAATAACCAATTTAGTAAGATTCCAGGGAAAATTCGTATTGGCCGTGACCCCCAAGATTGCGATATCGTTTTATCAGAACTAACAGTGTCCGCACTACACGTAGAAATATTTTTCAATCCAGAAAAAGAAAAATTCTATTTGCGAAATCTTCGTCAAAAAAATCCACCTATCCTTGATGGTCAATTACTTTTAGCCGGAGAAATGTCGCTTTCTATAAATAGCGTACTGCGTTTAGGACAACAAAATATAAAAGTTAAAGATATTACTTCTACAGAGTATGCAAATAATGTTGTTCCTGCTTATTACAAGAGTAAAAATTTTGCAGTTGAACCACAACAACCCATAGTTAAAACTGCTCGACTTCCGAAGATCCCTAGCAAACCAGAAGAACCCTCGGGGACGAAACCTTTAAAGGCAACTCCCTCAATCCCAATGCTTAGAAATGTACTACCGATAGGTGTAAAAAGCATAGGTGTAGCAACTGTTTTAGCTAGTGTTGGAGGGTTCGCATTATTTAATACGGCCAATTTTGGTAAAGCCAGCTCGCAACACAATAATTTTCTATCGCAACAACCCCAACTTTGTCGTATTATCGATCCCCCCGAAACAACAAAATTACCAGAAATACGCCATCAACCTTACAGAGAAGCCGAAGGTTTTAAAACTGTAGATCCAGGAGAAAAAGTTTTATTTCTCAAATCTCAAGGTGACTTTGTAAAAATTAAACTTGAAGATGACACTCAAGGTTGGATTTTTTATGACCAAGTACAGCCTTGTAATTAAGGAGTTAGGAGTTGGGAGTTAAGAGTTAGGAGTTATACAAATTCTGTATGAGACTGCGCTTAATCACCCTTAGCTTGGTAGTCCTTTTCATTAGTTTTGCGGTGCAACACATTCTTAGTGGGAGCGTCTCGCTCCCTCGGGTATGTCCGTCCTATGTCCTCACGCTCGGCGAACAGACACGCTGAGCCGCACTGCGTGAACGCTAACGCACTTCCTAATCCTGAGAACTTATGTGGTTGCCAGTACTTGACCACATTAATTTTACTGATAATTGGTGACTGAGAATACGTATTTTCCTCAATGCGTGACAGGGAATACTTAAATAAAATAATACATATCATCAGGGGTTTTTGTTCCGGACTGCTTCAGAGGTTGGTTTGAGGTTGTTATACAGGAACAATATTTTTTCATGAGCATCTATGAGTTTTATCCGTATAACTACTCCCAACCATTGAATAAGAAGTTATCTGAAACTAAATCTACAGCTTTCAGTATGTAGTTTTTGAGAAATAAGTCACGCGAGTGAGGAGATAAGGTTTTATGTCACTTGAACAGGTTGATGCTTTCTACGAAAATTTGATGGCAAACCAGGAAGTTTACGAACAATATTATAAAAGTTGTTCTGTAAAAGGCGTTTTTGGTGTGTGGAATTGGGATAAGGAAAAAATAGTTAATTTTGCTGCTACTCTAGGCTATGAATTTACAGAGCCGGAGCTAGATGAAGTTTTGTTTGATACCGGAGCGATAGATTCTAATAAAACTTTGAATTTACGTTAATAAGTTGTGTGGGGAATTAAGTTTAAATTATCTTGTTTAATTTAAAGGTTTAGACAGCTTTTTCAGTGTGATTATTTGTACCGTTTTTGTATAAAAATGCGCCTATTTTAACCCACCATTCAGGTGGGCTTTGTTTTAGTCGCCGTTGTAGTAAATGCCGTCCAGACTTCTAAACTATGGTTGATTTAGCACAACCTATACAGAATTAGTATTTGAATGAAGAAGCCCGGTTTCTGTAAAAAGAACCGGGCTTTCGATTAATTAAAATTCTTATAACCCAATAACCTATAAAAATTTGGTTAAGACACAAAGACGCTGATGGATTCTATCTTTTTTTCTGTGTCTTAATAAATAGCTATTAAAATCGTGTCCCTGGTTGTTTCAAAAATTCCTTTTCTTCAGGATTTGAAGGTCGTCCTAAAATTATATTGCGATGGGGAAAGCGCCCGAAACGTTCGATTACCGATCTATGACGAATTGCGTTTTCAATAGCGCTTGCACTTTCTCTATCTCCGCTCAGTTTCTGATACAGCTTCACCGCTTGACGCTGATGTTCGATATTTTCGCTGTGTACAAAAGGTAAATACACGAACCAACGCTGTACATTTAATAATTGTCGATCGAAGCCTTGAGCTATTGCTTGATGGGCTGTTGAGAGTGCTTCCCAATCGGTAGCGAAAGCTTGAGGATCTTCGCGAAAAATATTTCGAGGGAATTGATCTAGTAGCAAAATTAAAGCCAAGCAAGTATCGGGCGAATGCTTCCATTCGTCCAACTTTCCTCCTGCTGCTTTTTCGTAATCTGTAAGAAAACGCCCTCGTATTTCTTCATCAAACTCTGGTTCTTTTGCAAACCAAGCTTTCTTGGGCTTACCGTAATCCGGTTCATCCCGGCTACCAAACCAAAAGTCAAGAATTTCATTTGCCTGTGACATCGCTTTTACATTCCCTTACAAAGGACTTGTCGCATTTTACGCATATTTGCGGGCAATTCAAAATTCATTGCTTGTTGAATAAACATTGAGGGAATGGGAATTATGGGAGTAGCCTGTACTGAATAAGTTAACAAAGTACCGCTACCGTAGTCTTGTAAATCTATATCCGCACTGAAATCATGGAAGGTGCCCTTCTCCAACTTAAATTGAACTTTGTGTCCAAAATCTTCTACTACATTTAGATAAATATCTACTTGCGCTGTAAAAAACATAAAAGCTTTTTGTGCTGCCTGATACAGACGTTTTACTTCACCTTTGTGTATAATCTCACTCTTAGTTATATCGGGAAAGTACTGCACCCAGCGCGGATAATCTGTTATTTGTTGCCAGACTTGCGATCGCACTAATGGTAAATACATTTTTGCACTAACACACCCACCCCAAGCATTGTGGGAGCGTGTTTCTACGAAAATTTCACCTTTTAAAAACGCCGCTTGCTTGTCCTGACTCCAAGCCATATCCGAACCTGTATTGATTAAGTCTGAGAAGATAGACGCAGACATAATGTTTCGCTCGCTCCTGAATTTTCCACACTACACTTTAAAAACCGTCGCAGAATTTATAATTCCGCTTAAGTCCTATTTAATAATTCTAATTCCGCTCAAATACAAAAGCATTCCGGAACTAGTTGTGACTTTAATCTATTATTCCCAAAATTTACCCAAAAATATGTCACTATTATCACTAATATTTTGAATCATTAATGTTACAGCACAATGGAGAGGAGTTAGGAGTTGAAAATAATTTGACCTTTAACATGCAGACCTTTGACTTTCAAACCGTTAGAATGTCACAAATACTATTGATTTAAGAGGGATACGAAGTGAGTCAATCTTCTAAGCTGAATCAAAGATTAACCCAGGGCTTTGGGATGTTTCTCGGTATTGCTATAGCTGTATGGGTTCTCAGAGGATTGGGTATTCTTACTTTTGTTCCTGGAGGTGTTATTTTAATCTTATTTTTAGCCGCTATAGCTTTTGGAATTCTTAGCTATGTTCAAAAAACTTGGTTGCGTTTTTAGATGAATGTTTTAAATACGCCTCTATTGAAGATGTAAGCCTATAGCCGAGGAGTTTAAAGGTTAAAGGTCTTTAATTTACTGGCAAAAAATGGAACTGATAAGTTTTAATCAAATCCTCAAATATTTGTCAGGTAAGGGTTTTATAATGTGTTAGCTAGAAGGTTTTCTTTGCTATAGGAAACAGGGAACGGGCTACAGCGAATAGAAAAAAGTGGGGAAAATCGATATATTTAAGATGATTGCCATACCACAATCAGTTTGATTTTCGTTGGGGTAGTGTAATCTGGTAAGATGGGATGCTTTCAAATCGTTCTATACAAGAAGTCTATCAATAACTAGTTCGGAATTTGCAACCATTAAGAATTGTAATTGTTGGCGGTGGGGCTGCGGGTTTCTTCGCTGCTTGCTCGGCTGCTAAAACTAACCAGAATGCCTCTGTTATCTTACTTGAAGCGAGCCGTCAGCTACTGGCAAAAGTTCGTATTTCTGGTGGGGGACGCTGTAATGTCACTCATGCACTTTTTGACACAAAGAGTTTTATCCAAAATTATCCCAGGGGTTCAAAAGCTTTACTGGGTGCTTTTTCTCGTTTTCAAGCTCAAGATACTGTCAAATGGTTTGCTCACGCTGGAGTACAGCTAAAAACTGAAGCTGATGGGCGGATGTTTCCCGTTACAGATAATTCGGAAACTATTGTGGATTGTTTGATCAAAACCGCTTTAGCTTACAACGTAGAAATTCGCACGGGTTCACCTGTAGTTTCTGTGAATTATCGAGAATTAGAAGAGAATTCACAAGACGAAGAAGATAAATCTAGATTCGAGATTTTACTTAAATCCGGGGAAATGTTGCGATGCGATAAACTATTGCTGACAACTGGTAGCAACCCCGTAGGTTATAGAATCGCCAAAAAATTCGGTCATCAAATTGAACCAACCGTTCCTTCTTTATTTACCTTCAATATTTTAGATAAGGAATTGCGGGAATTAGCTGGTGTAAGCGTTAACCCCGTACAAATACGTTTATCAGTACCGGGAAAACCCCAGTTAGAACAAACTGGGCCGTTACTAATTACTCATTGGGGTTTAAGTGGCCCCTGCCGTACTAAAACTTTCGGCTTGGGGTGCGAGAACATTTCACGAATCCCGCTACAAAGGAACCGTTACTATTAATTGGCTGCCAGATTCCAACCAAGATCAACTGCGAAAAGAATTAATTGTGGTGAGACAGGAGTTTGGGAAAAGAGCGATCGCACTACATCGAGGCATAAAATTACCACATCGGTTGTGGCAATATCTGATATCCCGCGCTGGTATTGATAAAGATACTCGCTGGGCAGAATTAACCAAACAAGCTTTTAATAAATTAGTTCAAGAACTAAATCAAGGACAATACAGTATTAGCGGCAAAGGAGTTTTCAAAGACGAATTTGTCACCTGCGGCGGAATAAAGCTCAAAGAAGTTAATTTCAAAACAATGGAAAGCCGTTTAGTAAAAGGGCTGTATTTTGCTGGAGAAATTCTCGATATCGACGGAGTTACCGGCGGCTTTAATTTCCAAAGTGCCTGGACAACCGCTTATTTGGCAGGTTTGGCAATGGGTGGGGAGGAGTGAGAGAAGGGAGAGGGGGTAGAGGGGGTAGAAAATTCCGAACTTTTAATCCAAACTCAAAACTCCAAACTCCGAATTCCTCACTCTTAACTCCTCACTCCTAACAGACGTAGCACTGCTACGTCTCTACACTACTAACTCCTAACTCCTAACTCCTAACTCTTAATAGGGTGGATATCCAAAATCATCTTCGTCTGGATAAACGTAAGAATTAGAGACTCCGGCTACTGCCATTGGGCGCGGCGTTTCTGTTTTGACTGGTTCCTTGGCAAAGTCTTTGTATTCTTCAAAAGTCTTGGAAATCAATCCAGATTCCTTTGAGTCCGAAGCAATCAAGTAGTTAGTTAATGTGGAAACTGTAGGGTGTTTATAGTCTACGGTTGCAGCAATTAAAACGGTATTTGTGGCAATTCCTCTTTCTTCGCATTCAATTATCGGCGAGAAAACGCCGTGAGCGTGAAATAAAGGTCCTTTTGGAGTTGCGGCTTGTCTGCGATACCCTGCATATGCTCTTTCCAATTCGGCAACAAATCCCCCAGCTGCCCTTCCTTGCTGATATTCGCAGTAAGATTTACTAAAACTTGCTCCAGCCGCACCATTTAAAGTTAGTTGTAATGGTAATTCATGTAAAAAATTCTTATCTTCCCCTGCTAAAAATATTAGATAGCGAGTAAAAGTTTTAAATTTAAGTTTGTCTGCTAAAAAAGCATCATAATTCTCTTTGAGAGTTCCCAACTTTGCACCTGTTTCTCGGTCTTTTACCGACAAAGGACCGCGACGTACTATAACTATATTTGGGGTTGTGCTGATAAAAACCGTTTCAACTCCCGAACTGAATTGATGTTCTACCTGCTGCCAATTTTCATCGGGTACAAAGCCAACAGCACGGGCATTTTCTAGCTTAATAGCTAAACCGTATGAGCTTATCCCTTCACCGTCATTAATGTTATATCTCGGATTGATCATTTGACACCAAGGGACAACAAGAGAAGGTGGTGCATTGAACTTCTCGTCCTCAAAGTCGAATTTTGCAGATGCTTTCATCAGTATATGCGCGGTTGTCGATTGGTACTTTTAAACTTGACTCGGTTGGGTCTAAATTGAGTGCGAGGAGTGGAGTTAAATTTTAGGCAAAAGAGAGGTAAACTAATGTCGCTATTCACCGCAACCGAGAATCAATTAAATTGATTTAATAAAGTCAATGATTATTTATTTATCACTTTGATGGGGCATTACGCATCTACCTGAAGCAGTTTTTAACAAGAACTTCATGTTCAGTGTAGTCTTTGTATCACATTTTAATGCTTCATAATTTTGGATTAACTATCTATTGAAGTATAATCAATACTAAGTAATAAGTTTACTTCTTGACTGCGTTCATCTCAGGCTGGGAATTAAATCCCTAGTATCAAAGCATAAATCCATTGAAATGGATTAGGAATTAATTGTTTGTATAGCGTAATATTATTAACCATTTATTCTTGAGGCTACGTATTTATATGCAATATGTTGCTTTAGTGAAATTTAAGCTAAAACATATAAACCTTCTTCAGCGTCAGAATCTGGTAACAAATCGTAAACTATCTAATCCCGCGCTCAAGTTTGCTCAAAGTATATAAACATTGAACTACAGCTACTTGACGATTTATTCATGTTTACTTACAAAAAAATCCAGCGCATACCAAATACAGTGGAAATTTTAGAAAAAAATAAGCTAGTAGTATTTACTCTGCTCAATCCTCAGTTTGATTACTTTGTAATTGCTGTACTTCTTCAACTGTGAAACCAGTGGTTTTTGCAATTAATTCAATTGAAAGTCCTTCTTTAAGAAGATTAATAGCAATTAATTTGAAAAATAAGCAATACGAAGACTCTGTATTAAAAGAAAAAGTGATGCAACTGTTATCAAAATTCCCCAAAACCAATGCGGTAAAATTAAAATTTTAGCAATTTGAGCAGTATCAGAATTACCACCGCAATAACGAAAAACATAATTAAAATCGCGGAAAGTACTTATACAAGCCTGCACCCCAAGAAACTGAATTATAAAAACTTGTACTTGTGAAGATGCTTCTAATCCAATTCCCAAAATGATTAAACCAAGTAGAGAAATTACTAAAATTCCAATTCCAGTTCGCACCCAAATTAGAACTGAAACTAACATAAAACTGCCCAAAATTATTAAAATTTGCTGGGATATTTGTACATTGAGGGAAGCCAAAATAAAACCAGCACCAACAATAGGAGGTCCCATCGGACCAGCAGCAGAAACAAGTACCTTACCAATTGGTCCTAAAAATAATGAGCCGCGATATTCATACCTCGCTAATCCACTACCATTAGCAAAAATCTCTAATTTCTTGAAATTTCCTCCTAAAACAACAGCCATTAAACCATGTGCCATCTCGTGGTACCAGGTTGACAGTAAAGTTAAGGGATAGAGAATTATTTTTCCTCCTGGAATTTGCCATAGTATTCCAGTTCCAAAAGCAATTATGATTAAAAATATTAACCCCGTGTGGTCATTTGATATTAAATTTTCGCTTTGATTGGAGTTCGTAAAAATATTCCACAATTGATTCATAAGTAACTTTTTAAATTGAATGATACAACTAACTTACGTATTTTTCTTTATTAATTTATAATATTGCTTGGTTAAAATTTGAAGTTAGGAGCATTACATTGTATTAAGAAAACAATGTGTTGGGTATGTAAGTACAATTTTCAATGATTTTTTCTCTCCATATGAATTATCTAGCTCATTTATTCTTATCAGATGGTACACCAGAATCTTTGATAGGAAGTCTTTTAGGAGATTTTGTCAAAGGTTCTATAGAAAATATTTATTCAAAGCAAATAATCAAAGGAATTTATTTACATCGAAAAATAGATTGTTTTACCGATTCTCATTCAATCTTCCGGTCGAGTAAAAGGCTGATTAGTCTTAATAGACGTAGATTTTCCGGAATTATGATTGATGTATTTTACGACCATTTTTTAGCTAAGAATTGGTCAGAATATTCAAATATTGGATTAAACGATTTTACAAATCGCGTTTATCAAGTATTGCAGGAAAATAAAAATATACTTCCAGAAAGATTAAAAAGCATTCTTCCAGATATGATTGCTTCTGATTGGCTGGCATCATATAGAGAAATATCTACAATTAATAGAGCTATAAATGGACTTTCTCGCAGAATCAAAAGAAAAAATAATTTGTTTGGTGGAGTGGAAGAATTATTTTTAAATTATCAGCAACTTCAAATTGATTTTTCTGCATTTTTCCCAGAATTAATTGATTACACGTTGACAGTTAACAGTGAGCAGTGAGCAGTTAAACAATATTAAATGGTGTTGGGAAAAACCGGGTTTCTTAATTCTAAGTACGGGATTTAAGCTTACTGTAGACTTTAAATTCCACTGTCATAATAAAGTAAACTATTATCGGCTCAAATCAATCATGAGTATACAAACAAAAATACCGACTGACACTTGGTTAGCAGTGCCTTGGGATGAATATATCCAAATAATCGAAAACCCAGCTTATGAAAAAGCTAAGGGTTACTACTACAACGGTAGAATGAGGATTGAAATGTCGGCATTAGGAAATGACCATTCATTAGATCATGCGCTAGTTATCTTAGCTGCTAGCAACTACGCAGCTATCAAAGGTATTCCGATGAATGGAAGAGATAACTGTACCTATCGTAAAACTGGCTGTAAAGATTCGCAACCCGATGTTTCTTATTATATTGGTGATAATGCTGATGCAATTCCCTATGGAACTTCTGTAATCAATCTTGACGACTTTCCAGCACCGAATTTAGTCATTGAGGTTGCGAATACTTCTCTTGCTGATGATAAAGGTGAAAAACGTTTACTTTATGAAGAGTTAGGAGTTAATGAATACTGGATTGTAGATGTCAAAAACGTTCAAATTCTAGCTTTTTTAATAGAAAATCAAGGTAGTAGAAGAATCACTCAATCTCAAGTATTGGCAGGTTTAAATATTTCAATTATTGAAGAGGCTTTTCGTCGCTCTCGTCAAATGAATCATAGTCAAGTGATTTCTTGGTTATTCTCAGAATTTCAGGAATAATATTATTTTATTTAGATAGTTGATAGTTGATAGTTGGCAATTCTAACTACTAACAACCAACTACTAACTACGAACTACTAACTATTTACAATCGCTGAAGTAAGCTTAAACCGTGGGTATCCGTACCGCAAGTACTTAATAGTCCGTATTGCTTTGCTAATTGTTGGATTTGTTGCGATCGCGTTGGACTTGGTTTCCAGGGTTTGGGATTATTGTAAGCGTAGAAGCTTTCCACGCCATCGATTCCTAATTCAGCAGCAGCAGGAATTAAGTCAAAATGACTTTTTCTATAACGTGCTGGATGAGCAAGAACTGCAAATCCTCCAGCTTCTTGAATCGCAGCAATTACGTTTACAGCTTCATACTCGGAAACCTGTAACTGGTTTCCCCTGGATATAGGGTTGTATACTCGGATGTTTTAAGTCAAAAGCATAACCTAAGATGTGAACTTCTATGTTCAAAAGATTGGCATTGATTTCAACACCACTCCATAAATAAGGCACATCAGCATCGGGATTACTGCATTTCCACTCTTCCAACCATTTTTTAGCAGCTTGATAGCCACCTGTATTATGATGGTCGGTAATTGCAAGTCCTTTTAAACCATTGTCAATTGCTTGCTCTATCAATTCTGAAGGCTGCATTTTGCCATCAGAATATACAGTATGCATATGGAAATTATAATTATTCGGGCAACTTCGCGCGTCTAAGTTTTGGAATACTTCTTTTAAAAGCGTCTTAGAGGCACAAGCAAGGGTAAAATTTACAACCATAACCTTTTCTTGTGTAAAATTATTTATTCTTAACACTCCACGAAGCAATACCCGTAGTCCGGATAACATTAATGCTTCGGTTTTGTTTTGACATTAACTTTGTGCGTGTCTTTAGCAAACTTTTTCAATATGTTAAGACTAACTTAGCAAATTTTAACGTTTATGGTCATGAGTATTTTCTATACATTCTCAGTAGAAAAACAATAAATAACTCATAACAATAGGTAATTGTCACCTACAGTATTTATTATGCAATAAGTCAAAATACAGTTCATAAAAGCGATAAAGAGTTTTTTATATTACAATCAACTGAAAGCACATAATCGGGAAGGTATAATTTGTTATATCTAATTCGGTAGATTAATCAATTCTCCATTGCCAGAAATTACTTCACCAATGTTATAAGCTGCAATATCGTGGGATTCAAAAAATCTAATTGTTTGTTGTGCTTGATTCGCTGGAACTATAAGAACGAAACCAATTCCCATATTGAAGGTATTGTACATAGCTTGAGAATTAACAGAACCCACTTGGGCTAACCACTCGAACACGGGTGGAATCGTCCAGCTATCAGCTTCAACTTTGAAAGATTGTCCTTCTCCCAAACATCTGGGCAGGTTTTCTGGCAATCCACCACCTGTAATATGTGCCATTGCGTGGATTTCTAAACCGTCTTTTTGCGCTGCTAATACTGGTTTAACGTAGATTTGTGTAGGCTGTAAAAAAGTTTCACCCAAGGATTTACCGTTAAATAAACTTGGGGTATCGTTCCAATTAAATCCTTTATCGCTAATAATTTTTCTTACTAAACTAAAGCCATTGCTGTGTACTCCAGAGCTAGCTAAACCAATTGCAACATCTGCTACTTTTACCTTAGTTCCATCAAGCATCTGACTTTTCTCGACAATCCCTACACAAAAGCCAGCTAAGTCATACTCCCCCACTTGATAAAAACCAGGCATTTCGGCGGTTTCTCCTCCCAACAAAGCGCAACCTGCTTGTTTGCAGCCAGAAGCGACACCCGCAACAACTTGGGTTAATTGCTCTTGGTTAAGTTTACCTGTTGCTAAATAATCTAAAAAAAACAAAGGTTCTGCACCGGATGTCAGCACATCGTTAACGCACATAGCCACCAAATCGATACCAATAGTGTCATGACGGTTAACAATACTGGCAATTTTCAACTTTGTTCCAACACCATCGGTACCCGAAATGAGAACTGGTTGCTTGTAACCACTCGGTAACTCAAAGCAACCTCCAAAGCCACCCAATCCCCCAATTACTTCCTTTCTAAAAGTGCTGTGAACTAAATCGCGAATTTGACCAACAAAATCGCGTCCAGCTTCAACATCAACCCCTGCATCCCGATAATCCATTTCAATTATCAATTACCAATTATCAATTATCGTTATTGTTCATTGTTTATTGTTTATTGTCAAAATACTTTGTCTTCGATGCCAACCCACCATTCGCCCAAATTCATTAAATCTTGATGAATATCTTGGAGATTTTCTGCATATTCGTTTTCTGAAATATCGGCTCGCTTTTCTTCCAACTTCAAAAGACGTAACTGTATCAGCAGCCAAGGTTTAGAAATACTTTCAGTCGCTTCGATATATTGTCCTAATTCTGTACTATTCATGTATTAAAAAGTATTTGTATTTGATCGCTCCTAACTCCTCACTGATTAAGGAAATTTAGTAGTAACTTTACCAAGAATTTTGTTAGGGGGAATAAAACCGAAAGAGCGGCTGTCGGTGCTTGAAGAGGTGTTGTCTCCTGTAAGAAAACAAGAACCATCTTCAAGTACTACAGCCACTCTTTTAATTATTTGTTTTGGTTGATAGGGATGCCGTGCAACTACGATATCACCTACTTCTGGTAGCTTTTGCCGATAAGCTTTTGGGTTAAATAATATTTCCTCTCCTGGCTGAAGCTCGGGAAGCATTGAAACACCGCTAACGCGCAATCTTTTCCGCATTCCGACGAGCAACTGTAGCAATTTAAAGGCTGTTTGTAATTCCTCATTCATTGCTCTGAGAGCCAATACAGCTTTATCAACAATTTAAACTAAAAACTGAAACTAACTTTAATTTCATTTAACGACCATTAAATTCAAATTAGCTAGCTTTGTACCAGGAAACATCGCGGTCTTTGGTTGCCCAGAACATATTATGGATTTTATGTACGGCTTCCATTAATTCATTGGCGTGGTCTAGATTAACTTCTACTTTACAAGCGGAGCAAAGTTTTGCTGCTTTCCAGAAGGTGTCGTGCAAGTCAGGATACTTTTCGAGGTGTACTGGCTTGAAATAATCTGTCCAAAGAATTAATAAATCTTCTTTGGTTTTTTGAGCTTGTTCTTCTTTGATAGCAACGAAGCGAGACAAGGTATTGTGATAAGTAATCATTGATGCTTTGTCACCAACTTCTGGATGCTGCAAATCCATAATTTTCTTGGTCATGGAGACTACTGCTTCTGCGGTAATTCTAGCGGAAGAAGGGTCGTAAACTCCACAAGGTCCGTCGCAGTGAGCCTGTACCTGTGGTGCGGGGAAATTAGTTTTTAGCTGTTCAGCAATTTTTTTGAACATGATATTTAGAGAAAAGGCTTATCTTCAAATTGGAAGGTAGAAATTGTGGGGAAGCAGTATGTAGCAAGCGAGTAAATGCGATTTAGTCAAAAACTAAAGTTTTTACTCTACTATCCCCCCCTACCCCATATAGCTTAGTGCTATTGCGTAACCGGGGCAACCTATCCAAATGGGTAACTCACCCCATATAAATATATTTTTTCCTTTTCAACTCTATTAAATATCCAAATGATATTCTTCTGTCACCACCAAAAGTGCTAACAGAAGATTTTTTGATCTTTAATTGCCATTTGAGAACGGGTACCCCCCAAAAGGATGACAGAGTTTCTTTCTAATGCCAAAATAGAAAGTGGTCGCCCTAGTTATCCTTTATAGGAAAATAAATGCTAATCGCCCACAGTGGCTATTCATTTCGCGAAGCATTGCTGATAAAGGTTCACAATTCCTGTTGTTACTTCATCAATGGTTAGACCATCGGAAATTACTTCTATGGCATCTGCTGCTTTCATTAACGGTGAAACCAGTCTGGTGCTGTCTTTCCAGTCGCGTTCTTTAATGCTATTTTCTAGTTCCTCAAGACTGACTTCGGGTTGTCCTTGTTTTTGATAGTCTTGTTGGCGACGACGCGCGCGTTCGGAGACGGTTGCAGTTAAGAAGATTTTTACCTCAGCATCGGGAAAAACTTGAGTCCCGATATCCCGTCCTTCCGCGACTAAACCGCCTTTTTTACCCCAACCTTGCTGTTGTTTGACTAACGCGCTTCGCACGGCGCTTTGCGCTGCTATTGCTGATACTTTTGATGTTACCTCGGTCGTCCGAATCTTTTTGGTAACGTCATTACCGTCAATCCAAACCCGCACCGGCGATTTCAAATCTTCGCTGGGAGTTAATTTGATCGAACAACTGTTAGCCAACTCGGCGATCGCACATTCATCTTCTATTGGAATTCCCTTTTGCAATACCAGCCAAGTAACGGCACGGTACATAGCACCTGTATCTAAAAATACTAGCCCTAATTTAGCTGCAACTTGACGAGCTACGGTAGATTTACCGGCACCAGCGGGTCCATCAATGGCGATTATCGGTTGGCGATCGCGCAAAATTATGTTGTCAATCAATCGTGTAGAGCCAAGACGAGCGGCGATCGCAATCATTCCTTCCTCCTTAATTTCATCTAAAGGTATTAACGTGTATGGTTCAATCAATTCAATATATTCCACAGATACAGTACTGACCATTGCTATTTCTTTACAAACAGCTTCAATCAGGGTGCTAGTTTTACGAACTCCATCGCGAAATGCAGCATGAGCTTTTTGCAAACCGCGATACAAAACAGCCGCAGAGTCTTTTTGACTAGCAGTTAAATACTGGTTGCGGGAACTTAAAGCAAGACCATTCGCTTCCCTAACAATTGGGCAAGCGACAATTTCTATGGGAAAATTAAGATCCGCAACTAATCGTTTAATGATTGCTAGTTGCTGACCATCCTTTTGACCAAAGTAAGCCCGGTCTGGCTGCACCAAATTAAAAAGCTTGGTAACAATAGTAGCCACACCCTGAAAATGTCCTAGCCGAGTATTACCACACAAGCCTGATATCATATCAGAAGGTGGAGTCACTTGTGTAACAATTGAATCTTGTATACTCTTCCGAGCAACCCCAATCTCTTCCGGATTTGGTACAAACATAGCATTTACCCCGGCTTCTTCGCAGAATTTTCGATCCTGTTCCAAAGTACGGGGATAATCTTTGTAATCTTCGTTCGGTCCAAATTGCAGCGGATTGACAAAAATACTGACAATGACAATGGCATTTTCCTGCCGCGCCCGTTCAATCAAGCTTAAATGTCCTTGATGCAAAGCTCCCATAGTGGGAACTAAGCCTACTGCCGTTGGGAGACGAGTTGTCATTTCAAGCGGTAACGGCTCCTCAGAATGCAAAGGCTCGCTTTGCCAACGGAGTTTATCCAAATAGCAGCGTAAAGCTACAACCGTTGTCAACAGGCGCACAAAAAATCCTCTATCTACACTAGCTTTCCCCCGTTAGTGTATATCCGAATTCGGGGAAAGAGAGTATTTAAATAGAGGATTATCAAGATTATTAATGATTTAGGGCATGGGGGATAGGGAATTGGGCCGAAGGGGGGAATTGGGCCGAAGGGAAGATTGGACGAGGAAGATGGGGAGACAAGGAGACGGGGAGACAAGGGGACACTATTAAAGTAGTGAGTAGTGAGTAGTGAGTAGTAAGTAATGAGTAATAAGTAGCGACGAGTAAAAAGATACGTCTCTACGGCAGCGAGATTTATGACAATGAGAAAAAAGTGATTTACTTGCTACTTGCTACTCTCTACTCTTAACTCTTAACTCCGTGAGCTATCCCAATTTCCCAACCTTTAACCCTTAACCTTTAACCTTTTACCTCAATTCCTATCTTCCTAAAACTTCAACTCTAACTGGCGCAATACCTCTACCAATCATTCCGATAACTCCAGCTGCACCCCTAGAAAGGTCGATGACACGACCGCGAATGAAGGGTCCTCTATCGTTGATTCTTACTACCACGGAACGTCCGTTACGCATATTGGTAACGCGAACTCTGGTTCCGAAGGGTAGAGTGCGATGGGCTGCTGTCATTCTTGATGGATTAAATCTTTCACCAGAAGCAGTCTTTCTACCGGCAAAGTAAGCACCGTAGAAGGAAGCTATACCTCTAAAACCTCTTCTTCCTCTTCTGGCAGTTCTTCTTTTTTTTGTTTGACGCTTGCTAGAGGCTGTTTCTTGTACTGCTTGTTCTTTTGGTTTAGTTAGCTCTGGAGGTAAGCCAGCAATTGTTTTTAGAGGAGATGCTTTGCCTACTAGTCTCCGCAAACGATTGGTTGCTTGCAGAGCATCTTGTCTAAGATTTTGGGTTGCGTCAGGAAGACGGGTTTCACCGTTGATTTCTACAAGTTCGGAGCCGTCTACTTGGATAACGTAGCGCTCGGCAAGGGTTTTTGCTCCGGACTTCGATTCGGCACTACCGTTCCAGCTAACGGTAATTTGAGAGGCATCTACTTTCTTATTGATTAAATCGTTGATCTTAGCAGCGACTATATTTGCTTTCTCTACTGGATCGCTATAGTTGCTATCAACTGCTACTGCGTTCTGGACTGCGGTTACTTTATTCTCTGAATTTGCCACAGGGACAGAATTCAGAAAGGTAAAAACAGGAATGTTACGAATGTAAAGAGTTGCTGCCTGACGGTCTGCTAACTTATGTGCGTAAACCTTGGTAACGACATTATTCGAGCCGTTATTTGTTACCTCTACTGCACTTTTTTCTGGTGTTTTTTGAGAGGCAATTGATGCTTCATTTACCGTCTGAGCGCGGCTCATAGAAGGTGTTCCAACAACGGTTGAAATTACAGCTACAACAGTCAACAAAAGTCTTTGATTCATGCGTCTAATACTAAATAAAGTTACCAAATAACTGAGGATTGATTATTCGCGGAACGAATGCACCGTTCGGTCGCAATAATCCCCTCATCTAGAATTCTTTTTCTTTCACTTTTCATTTATTAACTGCAACAGACTAACACGAAGTTATTGACTTGCGTATCCGAGTAAGGGCGTAGGTAACAGTAAATTTATCAGCATTCAATTTACATTTCAAGGGTAAAAGCTTTACCAATTCTTGATTTAGGCAATGTAACATTTTTTTGATAAATTACAAAATTTAATTATTATAATTTGGGCTATTTAAAAATCAAATCAATTGACTATTTTTTTGTTTCTTACCTAATATTTTATACAAACGCAAGTCTTATAAAACTATTCAATTGGATATTTTTTTTAACTAATAAATGCTTAGGTGATATCTCATTACTTTAAAAAATACTATCACATTCCCCGTATTAGTTCAGTTCTTATAATCACCCGTATTCAAAGGCGCAATCTATGTTATGACCGTGTAAATAGTGTAATTACTGAGGATAATTGATAATTTAGATGATACGGACTTAAAGAGTTTAAGTTTAATTAGATACTAATAATTAATTTATATCCGTTGTACGCAAAATAAGTTAAATCGCTGATAAACGATTGACATTTGTTTATCTGAAGGTAAATTAGTTACATTGGCTTAAGTATAAATAATACGGCTGATATTACTTTTACTGAATTAATATTTTGTTCTTAAAAAATAACAAACTATGAGATAATACTTGGCATAAATATTTTTTTGACCCCAAAAGCGATCGATATTGTTAATTCTGAAAACCGCAGGTTGTGCTATTTGTCAAGGGCGAATAATATTGAATGCGATCTATGGTTAATTATTGATAATTTCAGCAATATATGGTTCTAATCCTCTCCGAAATTTCAAAGAGGGCGATTTTGTATAGACAGGCTACTGGGATTGCAAACTATTTAAACTGTTCCAACTATACCTGCACTTTGATTCGCCATTCTATCGACGGCGCATATAGCATAAGTTCCAGGTTCAACGGTGGCAAATGTTGTACCTTTTGATCAAACTCGCTGAAGTTTCCAGTTGCTACCACTATGAATATAAAGTGCCCAAGAACGAATTTCACCACCCCCAGTAGCCCTTTGAATTTTTCAGCGATATCTTGACGATTTTCTTCAATCGCACTGGCGCTAAAGAAAATATTCCCTAACGATAACTGTTCGCGCAAACTACGACTAATGGTTACTTGCTGGATGATTTCTCTTTGTTTCCAAGCTTTCGCATCTAAACGCGCAATTGTATTACCTACATAGATGTGTCGCTGTTTGGAATTTATGCTCATCCACCAGCGCAGCAATACGGGATAACTTTGCGCGGCTTGGTCGATACGCCAATATAGTTGCGGTGCGATATAATCCAACTAACCTTGCTGCAACCATTTCTTGGCATCGGCGTAAAGTATGTCGTAAGCGTCTAAACCTTTAATTCCAACAGGTTGTCCCCGCACGGTAAATTCCGAAAGGACTAATACCAAATTTGACATCAGATTTGGCTGAGTTGATACCTTGCCACAGACGCTGCATCATTGTACTCACATTATTTCTACGCCAGTCATTTAAACTTAATCTTCCACCAGCTAAATCGCTCTCAGCCTGGAAGGCTGGAGCTACACTTACGAAGCCCACCTGCGTGGGCTGAATTAAGCGCAGCTTTGTAAAGAAATGGTATTAGAAGTTAAAAGTTAGTAATTAATGGTTGACTACATAAGTTTTGAAGGGTAATACATTCGTAGTGGGAGCGTCTCGCTCTCTACTTATCTCCCACTTATTTCCTACTGGTAACATCTACTTACAACAACCAAATAAGACTAAATTCTAAATTCCCTATTCCCCAAGCAGTTATTTTCAATACATAAACGACAAATCTTAGATTACAAGGAATTTAATTAAAGAAATTGAGTGCAATCTCACTTGATATCCCGATTAAATCGTTCATAAACTGTAATAGTAATTTAGCTGTAGATATATTTAGTTTTGTTAGGGATATTGCGTAAATTTACTTATCTATTATTTTTATCTAGTCTAATCTGTATATTAGCTTTTTCCTACGTCAGCGAAAAATCACCACCTGTAGCTTGCCGTGACTGGGGATTTTCCTCCAAAGCTGAAAAATACTATACTTATCCAGAAAAGATTGTAGTAGAACCTTGGCGAGGGCAACATCATGTATATGGTATATTTCAGATTCCGGGCGGTTATCTTAACGATAGAATGTTAAAGATCGAAATACCGGGTAGTAAAACTTACTGCGGGATACTTGCTTACGGTGGTACTGTTGCAATTGATGGCGTTTATCCTAAACCCGGACATTATTTAATGAAGGGAATGTTGAATACTCGCTTTGCGATGAAGTTGATTTTGCAGGGTAAAGAAGATGAATTGAAGCAACCAGATAATTGGAAGTTGGGATATGCGAAGATTGAGGAGAAGAGTTAGGAGTTAGGAGTTAAAAGTTAGGAATTAAAAACTATAAGTTATAAATTTAAAGATATTTATCTATTCCCCATACCCAATTCCCAATTACCAGTTCACAACAACATCCCCGCAATACAGGCTGTCATAAAACAGGCGATCGCACCACCAATCATTGCTCGAACTCCCATTTGCGCTAAATCTGCTTGACGATTGGGGGCTATTGCTCCAATTCCACCAATTTGAATACCTATAGCTCCAATATTAGAAAATCCACAGAGAGCGTAAGTAGCAATTATTCGCGCTCTTTCGGAAATTGCTTCGTCTGCTACCATTTTTTGTAGGTCTTGGTAGGCGACAAATTCGTTTAAAACAGTCTTTTTGCCCAGTAGAATAGCTACTTGTCCGCAATCTGCCCAGGGTATACCCATCAACCAAGCTACGGGAGCAAGTAGGTAAGAAAATATCCACTCTAATGAAAGTTGTGGTAAACCAACTAGGGAACCAACATAGCCTAAAATACCGTTTACTAGAGCCAAAAGTGCTAAAAAAGCAATCAACATTGCAGCAACGTTTAAAGCTAATTTCATTCCTTCACTAGCGCCAGTTGCTGCTGCATCAATTCCGTTGGAATAAGGACTTTCTACTTTGATTTTTACTTCACCGGAGGTGGGAGAGTCTTCGGTTTCGGGATAAAGTACTTTAGAAATAGCTAATGCTGCGGGTGCAGACATCACCGAAGCAGCAATTAAATGTTCTGCTGACACCCCAAAGGATATGTAAGCAGCCATTACACCACCTGCTATAGTGGCAAATCCTCCTGTCATAATCGCGTGTAATTCGGAGCGAGTCATTGTTGCTACATAAGGTTTGATTAGTAAAGGTGCTTCAGATTGTCCGACAAAAATATTCGCAGCAGCGCTAAGAGATTCCGAACCCGATGTTTTCATCGTTTTTATCATCGCTGATGCGACGACTTGAATCACTCTTTGCAAGATACCGTAGTGGTACAAGATGGTGATGAAGGAAGAGAAAAAGATGATTGTGGGTAGTACTTTGAAAGCAATGTAGTGTTCTTCAAAGTTATCCCCAAATACGAATTTGGCTCCAGCATCGGAATAGTTAAGAAATTGACTTACTACGTCTCCAAGGAATTTGAATACAACGAAACCGGGTTTTGTTCTCAGAATTAATATTCCAAAAATTAGCTGTAAAGCAATCCCCCACAGCACCGGAAACCCAACGAATAGCACGACGGTTGACAGATAAACCGTAAGAAATTCCCACAAATGCGAATATTCCGAGTAACGATACTAATTGCATAATCGGTTATTTGTTAGTGGATAGTTGTTAGGAGTTAGGAGTTAAGGGTTAGGAATGTAGCGGGAGCGTCTCGCTCCCTGGTGACAAATAAAGGGGTGAATTTTAATTTCTCTCGCCATTTTCCCATCTCCCCAATACCCAATACTCCATCCGTGATAGAAATACCAGCCAACGGGGAACTCTAATATAAGGACTTTATAAAATGAGCAGATAAAAATGGTTGTTATTACTGGTTATGAGATTCTGGAAAAAATTTATGAAAGCTCAAATTCTGCGGTTTACCGGGGAGTACGAGGGGAAGATAATCAACCAATTATTCTTAAAGTTCTTAAACAAGATTGTTTGAATCCTTTACAGTTGACTCGTTATAAGCAGGAGTATGAAATCATTTGCAATCTGGAACATCGTGGAATTATCAAGGCTTACGATTTACAAAACGATCGTTATTTGACGATGATTTTGGAGGATTTCGGGGGAGAGTCGTTGAGGAATTTACTCTCTCGAAGGGAATTTAATTTGGTGGAATCTTTGGAAATTGCTTGTCAAATTACTGATAGTTTGGCTGAAATTCATGCAGCGCAAGTTATTCATAAGGATATTAATCCTAGCAATATTGTTTTTAATCCCGTAAATAAACAGCTGAAAATTATTGATTTTGGTATTTCGACAAGATTGGGAAGCGAACATACTGTTTTATCTAGTCCGAATGCTTTAGAGGGAACTTTAGCATATATTTCTCCGGAACAAACTGGAAGAATGAATCGTTCTCTCGATTACCGCACGGATCTTTACTCTTTGGGTGTAACTTTATATGAATTATTTACCCATAAGTTACCTTTTACTGGTGATGATCCGATGGAGTTGATTCATTGCCATCTCGCTAAACAACCTGTTTCTCCGGCGAGAATTAATCCTAAGATTCCTCGAATGGTTTCAGCGATTGTGATGAAGCTGATGGCAAAAACGGCTGAGGAACGCTATCAAAGTGTTTGGGGAATTAAAGCCGATTTGGAAACTTGTTTGCTTCAGTTACAAAATTATGACTGCATAATTGATTTTGATTTGGGTAAAGAAGATATTTCTCATCAGTTCAATATTCCTCAAAAGCTTTATGGAAGGGAACAAGAAGTTTCTACGTTGTTAGCTGCATTTGAACGAGTTGTAAATGCAGTTAGTAAAACTGAAATGATTTTAGTTAAGGGTTATTCGGGTATTGGTAAATCTGCTTTGGTAAAAGAAATTTATCAACCGATTACTCGTCAGCGTGGTTATTTTATTTCGGGTAAGTTCGACCAGTTTCAACGAAATATTCCTTATTCTGCTGTCGTTAAAGCTTTGAGTGGATTGGTAAAACAGCTTTTAACTGAAAGTGAACTACAATTGCAAGAGTGGAAGCAAAAGCTATTAGCTGCTATTGAGCCAAATGCTCAAATCATTATCGATGTAATTCCTGAAGTGGAAATAATTGTCGGGAAGCAATCCTCTGTGGAAAAATTAGGAGGAAATGAAGCTCAAAATCGGTTTAATTCTGTTTTTAAAAGCTTTATTCGTGTTTTTTGTCAAGCTGAACATCCGCTGGTTTTATTCTTAGATGATTTACAGTGGGCTGATTCGGCTAGTTTACAGTTAATTGAATTGATGATGACTGACGATAAAATGCATCATCTGTTATTAATTGGTGCGTATCGAGATAATGAAGTTGATGCTGGTTATCCGTTAATTATTTTACTAGAAAAATTGAACCTTGAGGCATCTATTAATCAAATTCATTTAACTCCTCTGAACCAAGATAATATTACCAATTTAATTACTGATACTTTACATAGAGATAGCAACGATGCGAAGTGTCTGGCAAAATTAGTTGCCGATAAAACTGGTGGTAATCCTTTCTTCGTCAATCAATTTCTCTACAACTTATATTCCGAAAAATTAATTTACTTCCATACATCACAAAGTGGAGAAAAACCGGGATGGGAATGGGATATTTCCCAAATCGAAGCGATGGATATCACCGATAACGTTGTAGATTTGATGGTATCTAAATTAATTAAACTACCATTATCTACTCAGAAAGTGTTGCGTTTAGCAGCCTGTATCGGCAATCGCTTCACCTTAAATACTCTGGCAATCGTCAGCGAACTTACCGTAATAGAAGTTTTTCAAAATTTAGCGATCGCCATTAAGCAAGGTTTGATATTACCAACTTCTGGATTAGAGTTTCTGAATTTAGAAATGCTGAATTCACAACTTATTATTAATAATTTTAAATTTTTACATGATAAGGTTCAACAAGCAGCTTATTCATTAATTGCAGAACATGAAAAACAAGCAGTTCATTTACAAATTGCCTGGTTGCTACATTCTAGTTTTTCCGCACAACACAAAGTCGAGCATATTTTTGAACTGGTAGACCATTTCAATTTAGGTAGAAAATTAATTATTAATGATAGAGATAAAATTGAATTAGTCAAACTAAATTTATCTGCGGCTAAAAAAGCTAAAGATGCTATTGCATACAGCGCTGCTAAAGAATATTTAACTATTAGTCGGTCAGAATTACCTGCTTCTAGTTGGTTTGATTTTTACGAATTAACTTTAGATATTCATAAACTACTTGCTGAAGTTGAATATTACAACAGCAATTTTGAAGCTTCAGAATCTTTAATTAATTTAATTATTGAAAAAGCCAAAACGGATGAAGATAAAGCAGATATCCACATATTGTTAACTGCCCAGTATACGATGCTGGGTAAATTCAGTGAAGCGATAGCATCAGCTAGAAAAGGATTGCAATACCTCGGAGTTGATTTACCCGAACAGAATTTGGAATCAGCCTTAGAAGTAGAAGTCATTAAAGCGAACAAACTTCTTGAAGGAAAAGAAATTGCTTCATTGATAAATCAACCGGATATGATAATACCAGATAAGATTATTTCAACTAAATTGTTAATAAGTATAGAGCAAGCCTGCTATTTATCTAACCAAAAGCTTTATCGTTTAGTTGTTATTAAAACACTTAATTTCTCTTTAGAATATGGTAGTTTAGCAGAATCGGTAAATAGCTATAGTACTTACGGTACTTTATTAGGTTCGATTTGGGGAGAATATCAGAAAGGTTACGAATTTGGAAAATTGGCTTTAAATATTAGTGAAAAATACCATAATCTAAATCAAAAATGTAAAGGATGTTTTCTATCTATAGCTTTTCAGATAGCTTGGGTAAAGTATATTAAATTCACTAATGAAATTTCTGAAGAGGGATTTAAAGCAGGTATAGAATCTGGTGATTTGCAGTATTGCGGCTATATTTTAGCTTTTCAGTCGTTTAACATTTTTCATGAAGGCATCAATATTGAAAAACAAATTTATAAAGTAGATAAAGTTTTACAATTTGTGAGCACAAATGTAAGTGAATTAGGAAAAGATATTGCTTGGGCTGCGAAATTATGTTTAATGAACCTAAATGCCGAAACAAAGGAATTACTTGATTTTGATAGTCCTGAGTTGAGCGAAGCAGAATACATTCAAAGCTGTAAGGAACACAAAAGCTATATGCCTTTGTTTGATTACTATACTCTTAAGTCTTTCATACTGTATCTTTATAATAAACCAGTTGAAGCTTTAGAAACAGTAATTGAAGCAGAAAAATTACAAGAATTTGGTATTGGCTTGATTACAATTGCCGACCAAAATTTTTACCAATCTCTTATCTTAACAGCATTATATCCTGCTGCAACTTTTGTAGAACAAAAACAATATTGGCATCAATTAGAACGAAATCAAGAACAAATGCAAATTTGGTCTGATAATTGTGAAGCCAATTTTTTACATAAGTACTTAATTATAGAAGCGGAAATATCGCGAATTTCTGGTAATAAATTAGAAGCAATGGAATTATATGACTTGGCTATTGCTTCTGCAAAAACCCATAATTTTATCCAAAATGAAGCTTTAGCTAACGAATTAGCGGCAAAATTTTGGTTAGGAATGAATAAAGAAGATTTCGCTCAATTTTATCTCCGCAAAGCTTACAATGCTTATCAAGCTTGGGGTGCTAAATTTAAAATAGCAGCTTTGGAAAGTCAATATTCTTTCTGGTTAAATCCCAAATTGGCAAACTCTTCACATAATTCACTTACAAATACCCAAACAACCATAACTCAAAATTCTACAACTACCGAATTAAGAGAATCATTAGATATTGATACCGTTTTGAAAGCTTCTCAAACTATTTCTAACGAAATTCTATTAGCGGAATTGATTGACAAGTTAATGAAAATAGTAATTGAAAATGCAGGAGCGCAAACCGGGTATTTAATTTTTCTCAGCGATGGAGAATTAATTATTGAAGCGGTAATTAATGCTGATGGAACTGTAAAATCCCAAAATTCTCTTTCGATTACAGCTTTCAATAATTTACCAATTTCAGTTCTCAATTACGTTGCTAGAACCCATACTGACGTTTTACTCGATGAAGCAAACCAGACGAGTGAATTTGCTGATGATGCTTATTTTATAGAACAAAAACCGAAATCAGTTTTATGTATTCCGATTTTGCATCAAGGTAAATTAATCGCCATTCTTTATCTAGAAAATAATCTTACCACCGCAGCTTTCCCCCCAGAGCGCTTAAAATTACTCAAACTTATTTGTTCTCAAGCGGCTATTTCTATCAAAAATGCGACTCTTTACAATACCTTAGAACAAAAAGTAGCAGAAAGAACTCAACAACTTTCTCAAGCTTTAGAAAATTTACAAGCTACTCAAAAACAACTTGTAGAGTCAGAAAAAATGGCTGCATTAGGTAGTCTTGTTGCAGGAGTAGCTCACGAAATTAATACTCCGGTAGGTACTAGTATCACCGCTGCTTCTACTTTAAAAGATGAAACAACTACCTTTAATAATGCTGTTATGGAAGGACAATTAAAGCGTTCTTCTTTAAACAATTATCTCGAAATTGCCAGCGAAAGCAGCAATTTAATTTTAAATAATCTTAATCGTGCTTCCGACTTAATTCAAAGCTTCAAACAGGTAGCTGTTGATTCTTCCCATTTAGAAAAGCGCGAATTTGCTATCAAACCCTATATCGAAGAAATTCTAAATAGTCTTGCACCCAAATTCAAACATACCGCTCTCACTTTGACGGTGGAAGGTGAAAATGACATTAAAGTAGATACTTATCCCGGAGCTATAGCGCAAATTGTCACCAATTTCGTCATGAATTCTTTAAATCACGCTTATCAACCGGGAGAAAAAGGACAGCTACGTTTCCAAATTACCCAGGAACAGGATAAATTCACCATTGAATACAGCGATGACGGTTGCGGTATTTCCCCAGAAAATTTAAGTAAAATCTTTGAACCGTTTTTTACCACTGCTAGAAACCAAGGTGGTACTGGATTAGGGACTGCATATCGTATATAACCTAGTTACTCAGAAACTTCGAGGCAAAGTTGATGTTAGAAGTCAAGTGAGTTTGGGAACAATATTTATAATCGCGTTGCCTTTGTGTTGATTAAAAGGCAATTGTCACTAATAGTTCGCGATATTGAATTTAATGAGCTAATAAAGGTTCGTACTAAGGACTTTAGTCCTCACTACGAACCTATAAAAATTACTAGTGGATTAATATATATGACAGTCAACAGCAATCTAAATTTTTCTGAAACAGAGGATGATATTCTAGTATTCGAGGAAGATGAAACCGATAATCTTGCGGTAGATACATCTTTGAAACAAGCTTGGAAAATAATTATTGTGGATGATGAACCCACAGTACATCAAGTAACTAAATTAGCTATAAAAAACTTAGTTTTTGATAATAAACCCTTAACTTTTTTTTCTGCTTATTCTAGTCAAGAAGCCAAAGAATTAATTGCTGCTCATACCGATACCGCTTTAATTCTACTTGATGTGGTGATGGATGTTAATGATGCTGGTTTACAAGTAGTTAAATATATTCGCGAAGAATTACAAAATAAACGAGTCAGAATTATTTTACGCACTGGACAACCGGGAGAAGCACCGGAAGAATCGGTAATAATTAATTATGATATTAACGATTACAAACTTAAAGTTGAACTCACCAGACAAAAGTTACTTACTACAACTATTGCTGCTTTACGTTCCTATCGAGATTTTACCATTATTGAAGAACAATCTATCAAATTAACCCAAGCCTTAGAAACTTTACAAAATGCTCAACTTCAATTAATTCAAAGTGAGAAAATGTCAGCGTTGGGTAATTTAGTTGCAGGAATTGCACACGAAATTAATAACCCAATTGGGTTTGTTGCTGGGAACTTAAAAATGGCACGAGAATATATAGGCGATTTATTTGGATTAATTGGACTATACCAAAAATATTATCCAAATCCAGAGTCAGAAATTGAAGAACTAATAGAAGAAATAGATTTAGAATATTTACAAGATGACTTACCCAAATTATTTGATTCTTTAAAAATAGGTTCCGAACGTATTCGTAATATTAGTACTAGTTTACGTACATTTTCAAGAGGAGATACCGAGCAGAAAATACCATTTAATATTCATGAAGGGATTGATAGTACTATTTTGATTCTTAGACATCGTTTAAAAGCTAATGAGTCACATCCTCCGGTTAAAGTGATAAAGAACTATGGAGATTTGCCTTTAATTAATTGTTATTCAGGACAACTCAATCAAGTATTCATGAATTTATTAGCTAACGCTATTGATACTTTAGAAGAATCCAATATAGGAAAAAGTTTTGAGGAAATTGAAGAAAATTTAAAACAAATTGAAATTACTACAAGTTTAACAGCAGACGAAAAAACTGCTGCAATCAAAATTGCGGATAACGGTACAGGAATTCCCGAAGAAGTCAAACAAAGAATTTTTGATAATTTATTTACAACAAAAGCAGTAGGAAAAGGTACCGGGTTAGGTTTATCAATTGCACGTCAAATTATTGTAGATAAGCATAGTGGTAATTTAAGTTTTAATTCTGAAATTGGCAAAGGAACGGAATTTATTATTGAAATTCCGGTTAACAGTTAACAATTGTTCACCCAGAGGGTGTGGATCGTCAGTGAGCAGCTAATTTTTAGTAGTTAAAAAGAGTTTATTCATGATTAGTAAAAGTTTAATTTACGATAAATTTATATCTCACACCATTTTAAACGCAGCTTTTAAAGCCGCCTCGGAATCAATTCCAAGGCTCATATACAAAGTACGTTAAAACGCACTGAAAATGCTTTTCCAGTCTGATTTATCAGACTTTGTGTGTGAGCCTGAGAATTTATTCTAAGGTGGTTATGCAAGAATGATGCAAGATGTCACTAAAACTTATAAAGAATGTCGAAAAACTAAATTTTGGCTCAATTTACTTAAAGATACAAACTATATTTATTTCAAAACATTTAATAGCATTCACGCAGATGCAGATGAACTATCTAAAATGTTGTTCTCTATTCTCAAATCATCTCGCTTAATAAAAAAATCGTAAAATATTCAGGAGCGTCCCAAATTGAAGCATTTGAAATATTCCCAAATATTTACTGCTCACTGATAACTGATTCAAAGTTCCATTACTTTGCGATAGTGGGTTTCAATTTCTTTGACTGTTTTTGATTTACGCTTGGTTTGCCATTCACTATGTTTAAATAATTCCTGCCGTAAGTTATCAACGTCGATATTTTTAACTTTTCCACCACCTACTATTAATTTTCCATTTACCCAAGCACTATCTACCACATTTGTAGGTCTTCCTAAGACTAATAAACCAACTGGATCGGTACGCGGTAATAATGATAAACTTGTTAGATCGTACATGACTAAATCGGCTTTTTTACCAACTGTCAAAGATCCAATTTCTTCTCCTAAATTCAAACCTTTTGCACCACCTAAAGATGCCATTTCAATTGATTCTCTAGGTGTAATCCAATGCTGATAATCTAAATCGGTAATGTTATGCAATATCGAACCCATTTTGATCGCTTCTAATAAATCTTGAGAATCGTTACTTGATGCACCATCGCAACCAAAAGATACATTAACTCCTGCTTGACGATATTTTAAAATCGGTGCAATTCCACTTCCCAAACGTAAATTACTCAAGGGATTATGAACTACTGTAGATTTAGTTTCTGTAAGAATATTAATATCGCTATCTGTTAAATGAACGCAATGGGCTAAAGAAGTGCGATGATTTAAATAACCAATTTTATGTAAATGCTCGACAGCCGTACAGCCATATTTTTCTTTAGCTAACTTTTCTTGAGCTTTAGTTTCTAATAAATGCGAATGACGGCAAAGATTATATTTATCGCTTAACTCAATACATCCTTTAAATAAAACATCGCTACAAAGTTGAATTCCCGTCGGTGCTAACGCAAAATAAATTCCATCTTCCGGTTTGTGAAACTTATTTATCGCTGATTCCATGATTTCCAAAGTCGCTTGAGTCGAGCGAAAATAATCCTCATGAGTTACTTCCGATTCACCCGAAGGCATCCCAGCAGTAAGGGATTGATCTTGAATTAAAGGTGCGATAATTGCCCGAATACCAACTTTTTGATAAGCTTCAACAGCCACGGTGATAGTTTCAAGCTCCTTGCCAGGAATCAAAACTAAATGATCGACAACAGTCGTACCACCCGACAGCAAAGTTTCTACAGCAGTACCCAAAGCACTCAGATAAACTTGCTCCGTATCGAGGGGTGCAAAATCATAAAGCTCAGCCAACCATAGCTCCAAAGGATAAATCGACATTATCCCCCGCTGCCACATTTCCGAAGAGTGAGTGTGAGCGTTAACAAATCCTGGCAACAGTAACTTATTCGTGCCATCAATTGCTTCGCCGATAACATCCAAACCAGCAGAAACCTTTTGGATATTGCCATCTTTGATTTGCACATCTACCGCTGCGTAATCATCCTCAGTTGGAATTAAAACATTTTGAATTGTAAAGTTCATTTTGTGTTAGTGGTTAGTTGTTAGTTGTTAGTTGTTGGGCATGGGGGATGGGGCATAGGGCATTGGGCATTGGGAGTTAGGAGTTAAAAGTTATGAATTAAAATTATTTCTCCCCCTCTCCCCCCTCTCCCCCCTCTACCCCCTCTCCCCCCTCTACCCCCCTCTCCCCCCTCTACCCCCTCTACCTATGAAACCACTACAACCCCTGGGAGTTGCACCGAATGCTTGGATGGTAAACGATACTATCGCAGACATTACTCGCTCTCAATTAGATCCACAACCCGTTATTGTAGCTACTGAAACCAAAAATGTGCGCTTTGATTTGGCAAAAACCGCAATTATCGTTATTGATATGCAGAACGATTTTTGTCATCCCGATGGTTGGTTGGCACATATTGGAGTCGATGTAACTCCCGCACGGCAAGCAATTGAGCCTTTACAAAGTTTACTTCCAGTGCTGCGATCGCACAACGTACCCGTGATATGGCTCAACTGGGGGAATCGTGCCGATTTACTCAATATTAGTGCTGGTTTGCGTCACGTTTACAATCCCGATGGTGAAAGTATAGGTTTAGGAGATGCGTTACCCAGCAACAATGCCAAAGTTCTCACAAAAGATAGCTGGGCTGCGGCAGTTGTGGATGAATTAGAACAATTACCTGATGATATTTACATAGACAAGTTTAGGATGAGCGGCTTTTGGGATACGCCTTTAGACAGCATTTTAAAGAATTTAGGTAAAAAAACATTATTATTCGCAGGTGTCAACGCCGACCAATGCGTTCTCTGTACCTTACAAGATGCTAATTTTTTAGGATATGACTGCATTTTTATCAAAGACTGTAGCGCCACCACTTCACCAGAATATTGCTGGTTAGCAACCCTTTATAACATTAAACAATTATTTGGTTTTGTTACAGACTCGCAAGCAATTGTTGAAGGAATCAAGGAAGGGGGATAGGGTGAGGGGAGATGGGGAGACATTATTAAAGTAGTGAGTAGTGAGTAGTGAGTAGTGAGTAGTGAGTAGCGAGTTATTTGTTTATCTCTAAGCGTGTAAAAATAAACAGAGCTAGGTATTAATTTACTACTCCCTACTTTCTACTCCCTACTTGCTACTCCCTACTTGCTACTCCCTACTTGCTACTCCCTACTTGCTACTCCCTACTTTCTACTCCCTACTTTCTACTCCCTACTCCCTACTTGCTACTCCCTACTCCCTACTCCCTACTCTCTACTCCCTACTCCCTACTCCCTAGTGATATGATTAACAGTTGCGTAATTCCGGTTATTAAGTCTCCTTCTGATTATCAAGCGTATCGGATTAGCCCTGATGATTCTAACCGTTTAGCGATTGTTTTCGATCCGGCGATCGCCAATTCATCGTTGACTTGTTGTGTGGAGATTTTTGATGTGGGTGGTAAGACTCCGCCAAATCGCCATTTGTTTGCTTTGGAGATGTTTTTTATTCTCAAAGGGGAAGGTAGAGCAACTTGCGATGGTAAGACTGTAAATATCAAAGCTGGAGATAGTTTACTGGTTCCTGCTACTGGTACTCACCTGATTGAAAATACGGGTTTGGGACGTTTATATACTTTAACTATTATGGTTCCCAATGAAGATTTTGCCGAACTAATTCGCAGCGGTACACCTGTTGAATTAGATGCCGAAGATATGGCGGTTTTGGGTAGGCATTCGACAATGGATAGCGAGCAGTTAGGCAGCGAACAATTAATAATTAATAATTAAATTCTCATACTTCGTTTTTACAACAAGCTCTGTTTTGATTCTGGATAAAAACAAAAAAATGGCTTTAAAGTTAGAAAATGTGGTTCCTTGGGGACGCTGTTTTGATGAGTACGTTAAGATGTTTGATTTATCTTCTAACGAACTTAAGTTAAATATAGTTGATTGTGGCGGGGGACCTTCAAGTTTTAATGCTGAGATGATGCCAATCGGTGGTAAAGTTATATCTTGCGACCCTATTTATCAGTTTACCGTTGAAGAAATTCAAAGCCGTATTAAACAAATTTATTCAAAGATGATTGAAGGAGTTAAAGCCACTCCAGATACATTTGTTTGGCAAAATATTGCTTCTCCCGATGAATTAGGAAAAGTCAGAATGACTGCAATGAATAATTTTCTTGCTGACTTCCCACAAGGTATTTCACAAAAACGCTACGTTAAATCGGAATTACCAAATCTTCCCTTCACCGACGGTAAATTTGATTTAGCATTATGCTCTCATTTTTTGTTTACCTATTCCAATATATTATCCGCAGATTTTCACGTTGACTCAATTGTGGAAATGCGACGAGTTGCTTCGCAAGTGCGAGTCTTTCCCCTAGTCACTCAATTTGATGGCGAAACTTCCCCCCATCTCGAAGCTGTAATTGATCGGTTAAATGCTCGTGGTTTCCAAGTTGAGGTGAGGAAGGTTGATTACGAATTTCAGAAAGGTGGTAATCAAATGCTTTGGGTAAGGTAAATCTTGTTGCGGTTGATTTTTACCTGTTAATTATTCCGAAAATAGACCATATATAGGCGCACCTATTTCCATTATATTTTTTATAATATCATGATTTTTATTTAATTAAAAGTCCCTTTTTTAAAAAGAATTTTGTCATCAAAAGCCCCCCTTAAAAAGGGGGGTTGGGGGGATCTAATTTATGGTTCACATTACTAATTCAATTATTTCCCCTATCAATCGTCATAACTAAAATTCAAAGCAACAAAATTATTAGAGCCAGGAGCTTGACATAATACTTCCTTTCTCCTCGATCGCTCATCTCTGACACAACTTACCTGTCGTTTAAAAGCTTGCAAATTATTTTTATATCTACCGGGATCTATGCGAAGTCTTTTGCGAAACTGTCCCCAAGTTACATCAACAATTTTATCACCGCAAACCATTTCAACTTCCCCGCGCTCGATATCAACATCACCGAAATCAACTTCAACTTCTGCATCTTCGATTTCAACAAAATTGCAGGCTTCCATCGTGGTGCGGTTTCCGCAAGCAGATAGCATTGCGATCGCGCTGAGTGTAAATCCGGCTGTAATAATAGTTGGTAATATTTTCATTTTGTATCTTCCCTATTCCCTATTCCCTGTTCCCCATTCTCTAACTGTAATTTGCACTGCCCAAAAACATAGTTAATTGCAGCGAATAATCTTTCTAATTCCTGAATAGTATAGAATATCTTATTTTGTGTAAAAATATCTATATTTAATTTACCAAACTGCCATATTAATCCATTAGAAACAATACCAAATATAGTTTGCTCTGGCATTTGATTCAACCGCTGTACTGCTATCATTTCAGCCAAACATTGACCCCCAGCCTTCAGAAAAATCGCTTTCTTTCTTAGCTTCAACTAAGACAAAATAAGGTTTATCAAATACTACAGAACCCAGGGGAGAGCGTTTTGCTAAAACATAATCGGGAACACCGCATAATTTATCGTCATAATTTAAAGCTTGATGGCTCCAAAGTAGAAAATTACTGCGATAAACTTTCCAAACCTCTTTTAAAATCGGATAAATAATATTTTCACAAATTGCGCTTTCGGAATTATCAACAACTCCTTCATTAAACATTAATTCTAATTCTTGGCGGAAAAAATCGTTAATTGTAAATTCGGTTTCTGTAATAAAATCGTCTCGAATATATTTTATTTTAAATTCTTTGGCTACGGTACCGATATTTTTGTAACTACTGCAAGGCATTTTACCTGGCGGTTGAAACCGCTGCTACACAAACAAAACCCACCTCCGTGGGTTAAATTAGGAGTATTATTATATAGAAATTGTATAACGATAAATTAGCACATTATTTATATGAATTTTAATAAATTGTGCTATTTTAAAACGGTTTTATTAAACCGAGTATTCGGGTTGGGTTATCATGACATAATATTTTTTGATGCAATAATCAAGTTAATGCAATTAAAGCATCCTATTAGTTGAGAGTTTTAACGCTTGGGTATGCGATGATTTTTGTGTCAGCAGTCATTAAAGGACAGTCATATACTTTTGATGTTGCAACAATGATTTGATCCGAAGGATCGCGGTGAAAACCGATAAGTTTTGTGGATTCAACAATTATCGGAATCGTTAGTTCAATTCGCTCTATTCCTGGATAAGCTAAAGCAGCAGTTAACCATTCATCAACAGGAATAGACAAATTTATTCTATTAAGCTCGACTAACTTTGCTACTTCCCAACAAGAAATAATACTTATACCCAATCCTTGAGATTGGTATTCATCTATCCAATCGAGATACTTTTTCGTTAATCGCGGATCTTCATTAACCCACCAAACCCAAATATGTGTATCTAGTATTATCATTGCAGCACTTCCCAATCTTCTAAAGGTATAGCAGATTCAAATGGCTGTTCGTATTGAATTACTGTACCTTTTAAACTACGGGGATTTGCTTGTTGCTGGGAAGATTGATTTTCTAAAATGATTATTTCGACTGATTCTCCAGCCCGAAAAGGTAAATCTTTCAGATTTAAAGCACCGTTTTCAGTTAAAGTTACTTCTACGCGATGGGCTTTCATAATTATTTCCTAACTCTTCTTTTAATTTAGAGTATACTGCCATTTTTCTGATGCATGACAGTACTTGATTTCGAGTCTCTTCGCTAATATAACGACTGGTAGACAAACCGATAATTCCCTGGTTTCTTTTACTTTTCTATAAAATTATTTCTTCTTTTATCATTCTATTAATATGTTATACTCTTAAAAAATAAATTTATTTTTGATAATCATGGCTAAGTATACATCACCAGATGGTCATATTTTTGAAGGAGACGATTAGGATGAAGTTCGGAAATTAGTAGATGCTGTGTTAGGAGCAAATTCTCCGTTTGCACCTAAAGCTACACCTACAAACAATAATCAGAGCATACCTTCTGTAAACGACTTTAAAGAAGCCTATAAAGATTTAGAGTTAAAAAAATTTCTTGATTTTGTTAAACAAGAAGGTAGTAGTGGAGTTATTAGCGATAATGATTTTAAGCTAAAAACTGGAAAAAAATCTATGTCTGGATTGTGTAAGAGTTTTAAACGTAATACTAATGGAGCATCTTTAAGTGTATTAATTAAAAAAATTCTATAAACAATGTATATGAAGTAAATCTGTCTGCTTACAATAATTTAATACAAGCCTAGAGAATACATTGTTTTAGCAATAGTATTGCCAGAGTTAAGCATAGCTCTGACATTTGAATTAATATTTTTTAAAACTCTTACAAAAAAAGAAAGTAAAAGAAAAATTACTTATCTAATAAATTATTTCTTACAATCCGGTTCACTAAGCTAAGATAATCATCTAGTTCTTCGTATCTATCTAATTCTTTTTCTTCTTCAACAGTTAAAGTATAATCTTGTTGTCTATAGATTAATGTCTCAATACGTTGCTGTACCTCAGTTGAAGCGCGAAAAATCGGTATTCCTTCAACTAATTCAATACGAACTGCATTATCTAAGGGTAAATTTTCAGGTAAATAATGCAGATTAAGAGATAAGTTAGCTGTCATCGTTTTTATCTAAGTTTTTATCTAATATCTTAATTCTCATTTTAATTTAAATTCTCTCCATCCCCTTATATCCCTACTTCCCCATAAGCTAACTGGTGCGTGACGGTAAATTCAAATAATCTGGTTACATCGAAAAGTTATCGTAACCGTCACAGCACCCTACATTAGATCTCCCCTACCTCCCCTCAAAAACCCCAATCGCATGAGGAATTTTCCTTCCTGTATCTATCAACGGTTTCCCATCAACTATAATCCCGGTACTTCCACCACCATCTAACATTGCACTGGTATTCGCACCAAAACACTTTAATGCATTCGTAGCATCTACCTGACGAGCATAATTACTCGAATAAAAAATAACTGTCTCATTTAAATTATCGCCGTTGTCATCTCGCACACCTACAAAAGTTCTGGGTAAATATTTTTTTGCTGCTTTATTCGCATTTGCATCGAGTGCGCCGATTACTTCCGGAAAGCGTCGAAATGATTCTGTAGTATAAGGTTGGATGCTGGCGTTACCAGCTTGAGGATTGAACGAAAATGTGCGAATTTCTCCCGGATATTCATTGGCTATGCCGTATCCGTAGGTAATAATTTGATCGCGGGCTTTTAAACCAAAGGCAATTCCTGTGGGTTTCTTGTTTGGTAGAAAAAAATGTACCGTTAATGACAACTCTTGCTTTTTGAGTTGATGTATTATTACTTACGGCATCTTGCCAAAATTGAGAAAGCGGTTTTTTGCTGACTCGACTTGCAGGAATTTTAAATACAGCACCAGTTAAATTAGCTATTTTTGCTTTTGTAGTTTGAATTACAGTAATATATTCTTTTTTGCTACTTTTTTGGTTTTTGTAGTAGACTTTTACTCCAGAGGCTTTTAATATTGGTTGGAAGCCGCAAGTTGGTGGTATCGCTTTTACTGGATACCCTATACTTGTAAAAGTCAAGTTAATAGCAATGCTTAGGATACATATTTTCTGGAGTTTGATTACTTGTTTATACATTTTGTTCGCGATTAATAGACAAAGATTTTAAAAGTATTTGTCAGTAAATTAAGTTTTTTGTCGAACAAAGTCAAAAGTACTCGAAAATATGGCTCATAAATAACCTAAGTGTTGCTCATAAAAATTCCGGTTAGTTAATCCAAATACTGGAAACATATGACAGATTGTTTCAGAAACGTGTAGTTTTGTACGTTTCGTAACCAAATATGTCAATTCTTATCTTTTCTTGCATTTCCCGGTTTAAGGACAAATTCTTAAGCAAATCTATCAATAGAGGGAATTGCTGTTAAAGGCTTAATCTTGAATGCCGCTTCTAAGCATTTTTGCTGCATTCAAGTAAAATGGCGACCAAAAATAGGAAATCGTCACAAATATTTCTGGTAAATCTAATCCGATCCCATCCCAGCACAGTACAAGGCGCAGCGAGGCTATATAAATAATGTTAAGCTTATCAGTTAATAATTCTCAACAATCCCAACAATTAAGTGATTCCGAAGACTGGGCAATTATAGAAACAAGCTTTAATCCACACGAATTACATCATAAAGAAACAGTTTTTACTCTTAGTAATGGTTATTTGGGAGTGCGGGGTAGTTTTGAGGAAGGGTACATTCACGAGCATTCCGGAACAATTGTGAATGGGGTTTACGATGATGTGGCGATCGCTGCAACTGAAATTGTAAATTGTCCTAACTGGCTACCTTTGACTATTAAGGTGGCTGGGGAAACTTTTGCTATGGATAAGGGTGAGATACTTGAATACAAGCGCAGTCTTGATATGCGTTTAGGTATTTTAACCCGCGATGTTCGTTGGAAGTCACCATCAGGACATACTTTCGATTTGCATTTTGAGCGGTTTGTTTCTCTAGCTAGTCAACATTTTTTAGCAATTCATTGTGAAATAACTTCTTTAGATTATGCTGGTGAAATTGAAGTAACTATTGGGTTTGAGAGCGAGCCTCATACCCTGGGGATCGAACATTGGCAGACTGTTAAAGAAGGCGGTACGGATAAAATCATTTGGCTGCACGGTAAAACTTTGCACTCAGAAATTGAACTGAGCATGGCTGCAAAGTTAGTGGTAGAAAATGAATCTGATACCTTTGCTCGTGAATTTGAATGCAGTTCCGAACTTACAAAAAGTTTCCAAATAAAGCCGGGAGAAACGGTAAGTGTAGAAAAAATTGTCACGGTTTACACTTCACGAGAAACATCGACTCCGGCAGAAATTGCCTTAATGGATTTGGTGGAAGCACCCAGCTACAGCACAATGCTCGCAACTCATATTGCAGCATGGGAAAGAGTATGGCTTGATAGCGATGTCGTGATTGAAGGTGACGAAAAAGCACAGTTGAGCGTTCGTTACAATATCTTCCAAATCCTGGCTGCAACTCCCCGTCACGACGATAAAGTCAGTATTCCTCCTAAAACTCTTTCCGGTTTTGAATATCGCGGACATATCTTTTGGGATACGGAAATTTTTATCCTTCCCTTACTTACCTTTACTCAACCAGCATTAGCTCGCAATCTGCTCAATTACCGCTACCACACTCTACCGGGAGCCAGACGCAAAGCCGAACAGCTTGGTTACAAAGGAGCAATGTTTGCTTGGGAAAGTGCCGCCACCGGAGACGAAGTAACTCCTTCATGGGTTCCCGATCCCAACGGTAAATTAGTCCGTATTTGGTGCGGGGAACTTGAAATTCACATCAATGCAGATATTGCCTACGCTAGTTGGAACTATTGGCAGCATACTGGCGATAATCAATGGATGCGCGACTATGGCGCCGAAATGATTTTAGATACTGCGACTTTCTGGGAAAGTAGAGTTTCTTGGAACGAACAGCGTCAAAGTTATGACATTCTTAATGTTATTGGCCCCGATGAGAATCACGAGCAGGTTGATAACAATGCCTTCACTAATGTAATGGTGCAGTGGCATTTAAATACTGTTGGGGAATTATGGGAATGGTTAACGAAGAATTATCCCGAAAAAGCCACACAGTTGGCAGTGAAGCTAAATATAAATCCCCAAAAGTTGGAAAAATTTGCTTTTATTGCCGATAATATCTACTTAAATCAAGATTCGGAAACGGGTTTAATCGAACAATTTGATGGCTTCTACGATTTAGAATACGTCAACTTCGACGATTACGAACCACGCAATAAATCAATGCAGGGTATTTTGGGAGTTGAAGAAACCCAAGCCAGACAGATACTCAAACAGCCAGATGTATTGATGATGTTTTACATGATGCGCGACAGGTTCGACTTAGAGACCATTGCGAAAAACTGGAATTATTATACACCTCGCACAGACCACGTTTATGGCTCTTCTTTGGGTCCGGCAATCAATGCCATTATTGCTTGCGACCTGAATAACCCAAGCGTTGCATATAGTCATTTTATGCGTGCTGCTCTAGTGGATTTAGACAACGTTCGCAGCAATGCAAATCAGGGTATTCACGCAGCAAGTGCGGGTGGAGTCTGGCAAGCTGTTGTATTCGGATTTGCAGGAATTAGAATTTCACAAAATGGAATTATTACCGCTCATCCCAATCTTCCCGCACACTGGAAGCGTTTGAAATTCCGCTTACAATGGCGTTCGGAATGGTACCAAGTTGATTTGAATGCTTCTCAAGCAGATGACAACAAGGAAGTTGAAATCATTCCTACTTCTCCCACTCCGATAATTTCTACCTCCCCTCAAACAGCCGTTTCTGATTCAACTTCCATTCAAGGAATTATCTTTGATTTAGACGGAGTAATCACCGACACCTCCGAATTCCATTATTTAGCTTGGAAAAAGCTGGCAGATCAAGAAGGCATTCCCTTTGACAGAGAAGCTAACGAAGGCTTACGAGGTATACCGCGTAGAGAATCTTTGATGGCTATATTGCAAGGTCATCCTGCTACTGAAGAACAGATTCAGGACATGATGGAACGTAAAAATAAATACTACATCGAACTGATGCAAAGTATTACACCTAAAGATTTGCTTCCTGGAGCTGGTGAGTTATTAGAAGAATTACAAGCAGCAGGTGTAAAGATAGCTTTGGGTTCCTCCAGTAAAAACGCTCGCACAGTAATCGAACGCTTGGGAATCGCAGATAAATTTGTGGCGATCGCCGACGGTTACAGCGTAGTTAAATCCAAGCCAGCACCAGATTTATTCCTCTTCGCAGCCAAGAAATTAGGAGTATCACCACATAACTGCATAGTTGTAGAAGATGCAACAGCAGGAATAGAAGCAGGGCTTGCTGCTGGGATGAAAGTAGTAGGATTAGGGCCAAAAGAGCGAGTAGGTAAAGCTCACATCGTATTACCTAGCTTAGAAGGCGTTACCTGGAAAGATTTGCAACAGCATTTAGCAAATTACCATAGTCAAGTTGGACGAATTAAAGCGAAAATCTAATAATAGGGAATAGGGCATTGGGCATTGGAACTTATTTCAATTCTCTATGCCCATTACCGTAAAAAAAAGGCATAAGAGGTAATCCCTCCTATGCCTTGATTATGTGAGTGAGAAGAAATGCTGGACACAATTTGAAACGGACTATCTTGTATCCCATACTTGTAACTACTTATTAAGCAGCAAAACCTGTAAAAAAACCTAAACTTGATTAACTCGATTAAATATTTGAATTCGCTTTTCAAAACAATATATCTACTTTGTTTGTGGAATGAAAACCAGCGTTAAAGAGATAATTTGTATTGCACGTTTGAGGTATTTAACTAAAAGGTTGCAGATTAAATTAACTTGGCGAAACTTAAAGGGTTAGATATATTTAAGACTTTAGATGTAATCTATAATTTTCAAGTTTTTAAGCTTTATTAAAATAGACTTTCATACGTCCCGATACTGTTACGGTTGTCAAAAAGACGAAAAAGTTTAACAACAGGAATAATTGACTGACACCTAAATCAAAGATTGAACCTCTATTAGATCGGAAAAGAGCAAATTATTTTTCTGTTCTAAACCTCTGTTCATTTTCCTAAAAGAGAGGCGCGACAGCGCCGCACCTCGCTATTTAGGCTGACTCAATTAGAACTTGAATGTTGTACGAACTGTACCAACAAACACGGTGTCTCTAGAGTTGTCATGCTCGGGGTTGAAGATAGCCAAGATACCAGGTGTAACGGTGATTCTGTCGTTAACCTTCATCTTGTAAAGACCTTCTAAGTGGTAGGAGGTACCACCATCTTCGTTAGCAGCAATGCTATTGTCAGTAACTTTAGGAGGCTGACCGAAGATAACACCCAAGGTATTACCTTTAGCGCCAAAGTCCTTGACACCTAAAGTAGCAGCCCAGTATTGGATATCTGCGCTATTGCTACTATTGTCTTGGTCAACGTTAGCCATACCGTACCAACCAGCAAGAGTGGCCTTCTTGTTTAGCTTGTAGCTAGCTTGTACGCTGTAGATGTCAGCGCTACCAGCAGCACCACCGAAAGGTTGGTCAGCATTTGAGCTTCCAGTGCTTCCGGTGAATCCCTTACCGTTACCACGGTAAGCTCTAGCATAAGCTACACCTAAGTTGAGCTTTTTGCTAGGCTTGAATTCAACTTGACCGAAGAAGGTGTTATCACCATTGATAATACCTGTGCTGGTATCGTCAGAATTGTTAGAAACATAACCAGCAGCTACACCGAAAGGAGTCTTCTTGTCACCGTAATTAACGGTAACAGCACCTTGTCCGTTAGCTACACGGTAGATGGGGTTGAAACGACCGTAACGAGAGATAGCACCAGAACCACTGCTCTTTAATACAGGGTTGAAGGTGTTAACGTTACCCTGCATTTCAGCACCAATAGCGTCAATTTTAACGCTAAGCTTGTTGCTAGGCTTGAAGGTGTAGTTTAACTCGTCGATTTCAACGTCATTTCCGTTGTCACCATCAAAACCCAAGCGGCTCATGTTGCCAGCAGACTTGATTTTGGGAGTGTTGCGAGCTTGCAAACGAAGAGACAACTTGTCCTTACCAGTGAAGCTGCTTGTAATACCCAAGCGAACGCGGTTGGTAAGAATAGGATCGAAGTCATCTCCAGCATTGGTGTCTTCACCACCGAAAACATCGGATACTGCGAAGATTGCTTCACCCTTCAACTTAGCAGTTGTAGAGAATTGGTTAGCTTCCAATGCTTCAGTGCGGTACTCTAAACCATCTACTTTACCGCGTAGAGTAGCCAATTCACCTTGGAACTCTTCACGTAGCTTGTTAACAGCAGCCATATCTGTAGTAGTTACAGTGGTGTTACCGCTAGCAGCGATTAACTGAGTCATGCGATCCAAGCAACCGTTTAAAAGAGCAGCAAACTCATAACGAGTCATGCTGCGGTTGCCTCTGTAGGTTCCGTCGGGATAACCAGCTACGCAACCATAACGCTCAACTAAGGATTTTACAGACTGATAAGCCCAGTGAGAAGGTTGAATGTCAGATAAGCTATCAACGGAAGTAACAATCGCTAATTGATCAACCGAGGTAATCTCTTCAGCTGCGAAAGCACCATTGGCAACGAAAAATGTAGCAGCTAAAACAACTGGACTTAGCTTCAATACGTTCAGCAAAAGCTTCGCCATGTTAACTTGTCTCCTCACACTATTAATATTTAGGAAATTCCGTCTGTAGATATCTCAACTGAGGAACTATAGCATCAGCAATTAGTCAAGAAGTTGCCGCTCAGTTGCAATATCTCGTTTATTTAACATCAATACCTTTTAAAGTTATTGAGTTAAAATTATAAAGATTGGTAAATGCTTACTTACTCCGAACGCTACTTGATAAGCGTTGATACTTCTGACTTCTTTTCACCATTACTGACACAAAAGCTTTGACCTAATACAGTATTAATCTCTAATAATTTCGGACTCTTTTCCTCTCCGATTGCATTCTTTAAATCGTCGCTTCTTACTTTAAGTGGAGTCATTCGCCGATGCTAGGATTTACTGCTTATCCAGAAGGTTTCTTCGTTCAATTCCTTCGTTGAGCTATCTGTACTAAATCTATCAGATAACATCTATCTTTGGGTGTGTGTTCGAGAACATTTAAACAAAAAAATAAAAATATTATTTTGTTGTGCTTTATTTTTGATATATTTTATTTAGTAATTAGTAGCTTTAAACAAGAAATTAAGCATTATGTCTAGGCATTTGAAATTAAATATTTAATTAAACAATAATATACTCAGTTATATTTACTTTTATTTTAAACCGTTTGTAATTAATAATATATTTTTAAATACAATATATTTTTTTATTTATAAGTAATTAATCCTGGGATTATATGCTTTATTGTAGTTTACCTAAAATTTTATTTTTAAAACGCAAAAGCTTGCAATATTTAATGTTCTGCCGCAGTTACAGTATTAATCCTTAATTATGAACCGAAACTAAGCATAAAAACTAGTAAATAATCTTTCTATATATATATTAATTAGCAAAAGATAATTTATTATTAAATAGTAAATATAAAAATAAAAGATCCGATTTTTTTTAAAAAGCGTTATACCTATAGTTTGTATCCCCTCAAAATTTCGGGGTATCGGCTGTCTTGAATGTCAACTACGATAAAAAAAAGCAGCGGCGCAACTGGGGAACCGCTACGCTGATTTGACGGTACCAGGTAGGGGCAGATAGATTTTACATAGGCACAGAAAATAATCGTGCCCCCACCTGGCACTCCGCTGTCGCCGCCAAATCTTCCCCAGTTGCTGGATCTCTCGTGAGAGCAACAAATAAATAAAAATAATCAAAATCAAGAAATTGATTAATAGCGGAAGTTGCAAATAAGGTAAATTGTAAATATGCTATCAAAGTAACTAAAAAAGTTTCAATCGCTTATAAAAACTATGAAGAAATAGATGTGGTTAATCCATGCACTTTACAGTATTCTACAACCAAGGATATGAGGGTTTAGCACAGTCTTAATATACAGGGGTGTTATTGAGGCATCCATGACCAACCATAGGAATTAGAAGAAGATTTCTTCCGAATAATTGTCCCCAAAGATGGAATATTTTCAACTTGAGAAATGCGGTCACGCATATACTCATAAAAACTGATACCCAACTTACGAGTAGTGTCAACAAGGGACATAAAAACATCCCACGCTTTTGTGCCTTGTTTTGTCTGGGTTGCGTAACTGATGTTACGTCGTTGTACCATAGTCCTAGCAGCTAATTCGGCAGGGTTGTTATGCAATAGTAATTCTGGATGCTCCAACACGAGAAGCAACTCGTTTACTTTCAAAGTAGTTAATCGTTTTCGCTCATCTAACTGTTGATAACCACTTTTTTCTGTAAAAAGTGTCCAAAATTCCATTTCTAGTTCGTGAGCTTTATCCCAACTTGGAGAATCTCGATAAGATAATAATTTTCTGTAATATTCCCAGAATCTTTCTAGAAAATTATCTAAAAGTTTTTGATGGCAAGGTATAAGCGGACTTAATTTCTTATAATGTCGTCCTTCATGCACCCAACAAAGAGCCAAATCCGATGTTATTAACTTGAACTGCGGAGCATCATCGCATACTAGAGTTGTAATTACTGGTACAGTTGATTGCTGATGATAAAAAGCAATTGCTGCCGATTCATATATGCGAGAACGGTGTTGAGAACCAAGTCTACTTAAGTACTCACCAATCAAAAAATTAAACTCAGTTTCGGTAAAAGCCTTCTGTTGAGATAGTAATTTTAGTTTATTAACCCACTTAATTGGAACTTTAAAAGTCTCCAAAAGTTCATAGGTCATCTCGTTGAGAACAAAGGAGAGTTCGGTTGTGTTTTGAAATACTTTTAATACAGTCAAACGGTCTTTGTATCGCGTTGTTTGGTAAATTGTGTACAAGGGGTTACAAATCACATTTGTTGTATGGTTCACTCCTGCAACACGCGCACCTGTTTGGTCAAAGTGTTGCCAAGGACTGCTGGCTAACCCTTCCTTGTATACTTCTTCGTATTCAGCTTCAAAATATTCTTGGTTTTTAATTAATAAATTTGATATTGTTCCTGCACTAATCGAGATACCAATATCTTCTAAAAATTCTAATAACTTCCCTTGGGTCATGTTTCCACCATAATATAGACTCATGACCAAAGCTTTTACTCCTGGACCAAATTCACCTTCGTAACCTGTTGGTAGTTCCGCTAAATAAGTTTTTCCTGTTTCTGGTGAGTAGTATTTTTGCTTGCGGAACAGTATGTTATCTGGCTTAAGTAAAATGTCTTGGACTACTACTTCCTCATAACCCTTGAACTGTGCGTCTGCTGGTAATTGTTCTTGTGGGTAAACTACAATCTCTTCTCGGTTTATCTTGATAGACTCGTTTTTACTTGCTTTACTGTGTTCTTTTGCTATTTTTCGTTCTTTTTCTGATGAATAGTTTTTCTTAAACCCTTTGTTTTTATTCGCTTTGATGTCTGGTTTACCTTGTTCACCTTTTAAGCGGTTGTTTTCATCACGTAGTTTTTGATTTTCTTCTTCTAATTCTTTGATTTTTACATTTAGCTGTTCTATTAAGTTGAGTAATACTTCTACCGTTTGACGCACGTCCTCGTCTGCAATCTGTTTTGGGTCGATTGATTGCAATAATGCTGTGACTAATTTTTTAGATGATCGTTTTTGCGTCATGCTTCATATTCTACGACGCAAGGTGTACCTTTACCCCATTTTTTTGAGCGGATACTATAGTTTTATGTCAAGATTAATAAATACAAAATAATATTATTTTAAGCAATTTTCTCATATAATTCGTTCTATACGAAAGACAACAACAACCATTGGCGTTAAGCGAAGCTCTACCGAAGGTAATCGCCCATTGTTTAGTCAAGGGTACAAAAATTATTCTTACAAATTAATTCATCGCCCTTACTAGTAGTGCTTTGCATTTATTCTGATAGTTTGTAGAGACGTTATACATAACGTCTCCCAAAGTTTACCTAGAAAACGAACCAGTCAAAAAGGTTTGTTTTTTTCCAAAACTGCATGAGACGTAGCACTGCTACGTCTCTACATTTGTGGTTTATTCGGAATATTCCTCCATCGAAGGACAAGAACAAATCAAATTCCTGTCACCGAAAGCAGCGTCAATCCGCCCTACAGCAACCCAAAATTTATGTTCTCGCGTCCAAGGTGCCGGATAAGCAGCTTGTTCGCGGGTGTAAGGATGATTCCATTCACCTACAATTAAACTTTGGGCAGTATGTGGTGCGTTTTTCAAAACGTTGTCTTGAGCATCCACTTTACCCGCTTCGATTTGTGCAACTTCCTCGCGAATAGAAATCATCGCATCGCAGAATCTATCTAATTCCTCAAGAGATTCGCTTTCAGTTGGCTCTACCATCACGGTACCAGCTACGGGCCAAGATACTGTAGGGGCGTGGAAACCATAATCCATCAAACGCTTGGCAACATCATCAATTTCGATACTTGCCGATTTCTTCAAAGAACGTAAATCTAAGATGCATTCGTGAGCTACTAAGCCATTTTTGCCTGCATACAACACGGGATAGTGTTTTTCTAATCTTTTAGCCATGTAATTGGCGTTGAGAATAGCTACTTTGGTTGCTTCAGTTAAACCATCCGCCCCCATCATGGCAATGTACATCCAAGAAATCACCAAAATACTGGCACTACCCCAAGGTGCGGCGGAAACCGAACCATTTGAGGAATCCGCTATGGGATTTCCGGGGAGGAAGGGTACTAAATGAGCGGCTACGCCAATTGGTCCCATGCCTGGACCGCCTCCGCCGTGGGGGATACAGAAGGTTTTATGTAAATTCAGGTGACATACATCTGCACCAAAATCACCGGGACGACAAATACCAACTTGGGCGTTCATATTCGCACCATCCATGTAAACTTGTCCGCCGTGGGTGTGGACAATTTCACAAACTTCTTTGATTCCTTCTTCAAATACCCCATGAGTTGAAGGGTATGTCACCATCAAAGCAGCAAGTTCGTTTGCGTGTTTCTGCGCCTTTTCTTTCAGGTCATTGATATCAATGTTACCTTCGTCATCGCAAGCTACAGCAACAACTTTCATCCCGCACATGACCGCGCTCGCCGGGTTTGTACCGTGAGCAGAAGTAGGAATCAAACAAATATTACGATGTGCTTCGGATCGGCTTTCGTGATATCTCCGAATTGATAAAAGCCCCGCATATTCTCCTTGAGAACCAGCATTCGGTTGCAGAGAAATTCCTGCAAAACCCGTTATTTCTCCCAACCATTTTTCCAGTTGTTCAAATAGTCGCGAATAACCTTGCACTTGCGATAAAGGAGCAAACGGGTGAATTTGACCAAACTCAGCCCAGCTTACAGGTATCATTTCCGCCGTAGCGTTAAGTTTCATCGTACAGGAACCCAAAGGAATCATCGAAGTAGTTAACGATAAATCCTTGGCTTCGAGTTGATGCAGATAGCGCAATAATTCGGTTTCTGAATGATAACGATTGAATACGGGGTGAGTGAGGAAGTCGGATTTGCGAGGGAGGGGGAGAGGTGGGGAGGGGGAGAGGGGGGGAAGGGGAGAAGGTAATTCGTTTTCAAGAGAGAAAATCTTTAATAAATCTTCGACATCTGCTTCCGTGGTGGTTTCATCTAAGGAAATTCCTACGGAATTATCATCGAAAATGCGAAGATTGATTTTCTTACTTTGACAGCGTTCTAAAATCTCTTTCTTACTGCGCTTTCCTAAATTAACTCGCAGCGTATCAAAGAAATATTCATTTTCAATGGTGTAATCAAGTTGCTTCAATCCTTCAGCTAACTTGGCAGTTAAAGAATGAATTTTTTGAGCAATCTCCTTAATTCCATCGGGGGCCGTGATAAACCGCATACATACTCGCCATTACTGCCAACAATACTTGTGCAGTACAAATATTGCTAGTTGCTTTCTCGCGGCGAATGTGTTGTTCGCGGGTTTGCAAAGCTAAACGCAATGCGGGTTTACCTTCGACATCCTTCGATAAACCAACAATCCTTCCTGGCACCTGACGCTTATACTTTTCCTTGGTTGCAAAATATGCCGCATGAGGTCCCCCAAACCCCAACGGAATACCAAAGCGTTGAGTACTACCGATAGCAATATCAGCGCCAAATTCCCCAGGTGGAGTTAACAAACTTAAGCTCAAAGGATCGGCAGCTACCGTAACCAAAGCCCCCGATTCATGAACTTTAGCCACAAAATCGGCATAATCATAAATTGAGCCATCGGTAGCAGGATATTGAACAATAGCCCCAAAAATTGGTTGAGAAAAATCAAAAGTTTGGTGATTCCCAACAACAATCTCAATTCCCAAAGGTTCTGCCCGTGTCTGCAACACGGCGATTGTTTGAGGATGACATTCTTGAGAAACAAAGAAAGTATTTGCCTTGTTTTTGCAAACACCATAGCTCATACTCATTGCTTCCGCTGCTGCCGTAGCTTCATCGAGCAGCGAAGCATTAGCAATTTCCAAACCCGTTAAATCGGTAATCAAAGTTTGGAAATTTAACAAAGCCTCAAGTCTCCCTTGAGCAATTTCCGGTTGATAAGGAGTATAAGCAGTATACCAACCAGGATTTTCCAAAATATTTCGTTGAATTACCCCTGGAGTAATACTGTTGTAATACCCCATACCAATAAACGAACGAAAAACCTGGTTTTTGGACGCAATTTCCTTCAAAGTTGCCAGCGCCGCATATTCGCTTTGTGCTGACGGCAACTTCAAGCTACCGTCACTGCGAATCGTTTGCGGAACCGCTCGGTCGATCAAATCATCCAGGCTATCAAAGCCCAAAATCTTCAGCATTCTTGAGACATCATCAGAATTAGGTCCGATATGTCTTTGAGCAAAAGAAGTCACAGAGTGAGATTCTTGTGCGATCGCCTGCTCATCATTAGACGAGTTACGAGGGGCGTAAATTACCACTAACTGATTACTCTCCACACGTTACTACTTAATATTCTGCAACAATTATGTAAACAGTGAGCAGTTATCAGTGAGCAGTTAGGAATAAAGGTCAAAGGTTAAAGGTTAAAGGTCAAAGTTATTTTTATCTCCTTGTCTCCTTGTCTCCTTGTCTCCTTGTTCCCCCTCTTCCCCCTCTCCCCCCTCTCCCCCCTCTCCCCCCTCTTTCCCCTCTCCCCCCTCTTCCCCCCTCTCCCCCCTCTTTCCCCTCTCCCCTACTTCCCTTCCACCTTAGAGCTATACTCAGCAGCGCTCATTGCGTCATCAATATCGCTGGGGTTTTCGACTTTGACTTTTATTAACCATCCCTTACCGTAGGGTTCGTCTGCTAAACCTTCGGGAGCATCAACCATTGCATCATTACATTCGGTGACGGTACCAGTTACGGGTGAATTCAAGTCTTCTACGGCTTTGACTGATTCAACCGTACCAAAAGTTTCTCCCTTAGTTATGGTGTCCCCAACTCCGGGCAATTCCAAAAATACAATATCTCCCAACTGATCTATAGCAAAAGCACTAATTCCAATCGTCGCATTTTCACCTTCAAGACGCACGTATTCGTGACTATCTAAGTATTTCAAATCTTCTGGATATTCAAAAGCCATTTTATTCACTAATCAATTATCAATTATCAATTATCAGTAATTAAGGTCAAAGGTCAAAAGTTAAAGGTCAAAGGTTAAAGGTTAAAGGTTAAGAGTTAGTAATTAAACTGTCTACCTTATGCCCAACGCCCAATGCCCAATGCCCCATGCCCCATCCTCACTTACTAACCCGACTTGTTGACTTGTAAAACGGACGCTTCACGACAGTTGCGGGATAAGTTTTGCCGCGTATTTCTATTTCCAATTGGTTATCAGGTTTTGCTAGTTCTGGGGGCACATAGGCTAAAGCAATGGGATAACCGAGTGTTGGCGACAATGTGCCGCTGGTGATTTCTCCAACTTTTTCACCTGCGGATATTATTGGATATCCATGACGGGCAATGTTACGTCCTTGCATTTGCAGACGTACTAGTTTGCGTTGAACCCCAGCGGCTTTTTGCTGTTCTAATGCTTTACGTCCAATAAAATCGCCTTTGGTGTCTAAATGAACTAACCAACCCAAACCAGCTTCTAAAGGAGTGGTGGTATCATCGATATCTTGTCCGTAAAGCGCCATCGCGGCTTCCAGTCTCAAAGTGTCTCTGGCTCCCAATCCTGCCGGAACTACACCCGCTTCAATCAACTTTTGCCAAAGCTCAATTCCTATACTCGGTTCAACCATTACCTCAAAACCATCTTCTCCGGTGTAACCAGTGCGAGCCAGAAAAGCAGGTTTACCAAGTACTGTTGCATCTAAATGACCGTATGCTTTGACAGGAGTTAAATCTTCTTCCACAAATTTTTGCAGAATTTCAGTGGCTTTTGGTCCTTGAACCGCTAATAAAACCTTTTCTGCTGATAAATCCTGGAATTCCACCTGTTGAATATCAAGGTGTTCGAGCAACCATGCTTTGTCTTTTGCTGTGGTTGCTGCATTGACGATAATAAATCCTTTTTGTAAACCAGTATTATCTTCGCCTTGATAATAAAAAATTATGTCATCAATAATCCCACCGTTCGGATTTAATAAAACGGTGTATTGCGCTTGATTTGGTTGCAGACGGCTTAAATCCGAAGGAACCAGACGTTGAAGTTGGGAAACTAAATTTTTACCTTGTAAACTAAACTTCCCCATGTGGGAGATATCGAACATCCCAGCACCACTTCTGACAGCCTCATGCTCCTTACTAATACCAGAAAACTGTACCGGCATTTCCCAACCGCCAAAACTAGTAAGCCGCGCTTTCAATTCTTGTACAACCGTAAATAAAGGCGTTCGCGCCAAACTCAAAGCGATTTCTTCTTTATTAGCCACAAACAACTTCGCTTTTTCTAGTCAACAACATATTTAAATATCCTACGCCGATGTTGTTATTAGTGGTTAGAAATTGGGAATTGGGGATTTGGGGATTGGGGATTGGGGATTGGGGGAGAGGGGGAGAGGGGGAGACAAGGAGACAAGGGGATGGGGAGAGGGGGAGAATCGGTAAGTCCAGTTATTTAAGATATTTACTTATTACTTATTACTTATTACCTATTACCTTTTACAACTCCTAACTCTTAACTCCTAACTCTTAATTCCTAACTCCCCATCTCCTTGTCTCCCCATCACTCCTCCCACCTTCACCAAATATGCTTAAATGTGTGTGTATTGAGTTTTATTAAGTAGAAATTAGAGATATGAAATTTTGGCAAGTATTAACTGGCTTTGTCTTGGCTATTGTGGTGCTTTTCTACCCTTTGTCGGCTGAAGCTGCAAGTTCGTCTAGTATTTCTCGTGCGGCTGGAAATGAATTATCTGGTAAAGATTTATCTGGACAAAGTTTAGTTGGGGAGGAATATACCACTCTAAGTCTAGAAAATACTAATTTTAGTAGCGCCGATATGCGCGGTGCTGTTTTTAACGGTTCATTATTACAAAACTCAAATTTTCACGGTGTTGATTTCAGCGATGGCATAGCTTATTTATCAAGTTTTAAAAATTCAGATTTGAGTGATGCAATTTTTACTAATGCAATGATGTTACGTACTGTTTTCAATAATGTTGATGTTACAGACGCTGATTTCAGCGGTGCGATTTTAGACCGCGTACAAGTAAAAAAATTGTGCGAAACCGCAAGTGGCGTTAATTCAAAAACCGGCGTGTCTACTCGCAAGTCTCTTGAATGTAAGTAGGGAATAGATGGGGAGAGGGGAGAGGGGGTAGAGGGGGTAGAACAATTAGATTATTACCAATTACCTATTCCCAATGCCCAATGCCCAATCCCCAATTCCCAATTTCATCACTGAGCCTTCTTCTCTTCTGGCTTCTTGTATTTACCTGGATACTTACGCGCAAAATAATCTTCCATAACTTGTTTTACCATTGGTGCGGCGACGCTACCTCCACCACCTCCGGAGTGTTCGGCGAATCCTAATATGACTACTTCGGGTTTGTCTGCGGGTGCATATCCACCAAACCATGCATGGTTTGCTTTGACACGACTAGGTAGCCATGCTTCTGCTGTTCCTGTTTTTCCTGCTACTGGAGGAAGTGTTGGCGAGTTCATCAATTTAGCGGTACCGTCTGTAATTACTTCTCGCAATCCTCTTTGAATCATTTTTGTGGTTGAAGGCTTCATGCCGATGTTTTCCCGCCATTTCTTTTTCTCTTCGTTGTCTTTAAGCACGTGGGGCTTGACTAAATAGCCGCCGTTTGCTGGGATGGCGAACATTCTTGCTACTTGTAAAGGTGTAGCTAATAAAGCACCTTGCCCGATAGACATATTCACTGAATCCCCTACTGTCCAATCGCGTTTCCACAATTTTCGTTGATAATCGTTATCGGGTACAAAGCCTTTTGATTCGCTGAAGGAAAATTCCGAACCTGTTTGTTTACCAAATCCAAAATTACGAGTCCATTTAATTAATTCTTCACCCCCGACTCTTGCACCTACTTGATAAAAGAATGTGTCGCTACTCCAAGCTAAAGCTCCTGAAAAATTTAATGGTCCAAATCCAGCATGGTTCCATTCATTAAAACGGTGTCCGCCAAAAATTCGATAACCATAAGTTTGCAGCACCGTACTTGGAGAAAATTTACCCGATTCCAAACCTGCGGCAATGGTAACGACTTTAAAAGTACTAGCAGGTGGATAAGCTCTGAAAGCACGATTGAGCATGGGGTGCTTTTTACCTAAGAGTATTGCCTGCAACTCTTTTTGTGAAGGATTTTGTTTGGAAAAGACGTTGGGATCGAATGCGGGATAGGACACCATTGCCAAAATTCCACCGTTGTTGGGATCTAAAGCGACAATTGTACCGGTACGTCCTTGCAAAGCTTTGTAGGCAGCTTTTTGTAAATCCAAATCTATGGTTAATGCGATATCTTGACCGGGTTGTGCCTGTTTTACGCCTAATACTTTAAGCGGACGACCTTTACCGTCAACTTCCACCTGTTGACCACCCCATTCCCCCCGCAAGGTCGTTTCAAATGCCCTTTCTACACCCATCTGTCCGATTACGTCTCCCAGACGGTAGCCGTCTTTCTTTTTCTTCGCTAACTGTTCTGGGGTGAGTTCGCGGGTGTAACCGAGTACGTGAGCTAGTTGTGCGCCATGAGGATAGTAGCGAACGGCTTCTCGGTTAATTTCTACATCCGGCAGTTCGCTTTCATACTCTTTTAAAGCTGTAATTTGCTGGAGATTGATATCACGAGCAATCCTTACCAAAGAAGAAGAATTCGGGCCTGCTTTTTCTAGCTGCTGTTGAATTTCTTTTTCAGGAATACCGAGAATTTCAGATAAACGCGGAGCTACTGTTTGCCAAGATTCTTTTTTGTGAGCCATAGGCCACAAATATACGGAGTGAGGATAACGAGTTGTAGCTAAAAGTTTACCGTTTCGATCGAAAACATTACCTCTTTCTGGCTGCCGCAAAATTAAACGAATACGATTTTCTTCCGCTCGCTTACTAAAGCTTTCTCCTTTAACTACTTGTAAATACGCTAATCGACTTAGGATTCCGCTTGTCAAAAGCAACGTAAATAAGATTAAGAATATCGATTGATAGCCTTTTCCTACAGAACGCTCATCTTTTTTCTTGCCGATTGATGGTAGTTGTAATAAGCTCATAAAACAAAAAATTATAGAGAAAATAGCATTATCTGTATACAATTATGCCTCCGTAAAAACCGGGAGACGACCGTTAAATAATTGAAAGATTATATTATGTTTTACTGTCTTTTTAGTTACTTCGTACTAAATAGTAAAGAACCATACCAATTTTAGATTTTTATTTTAGATATTAGATTATGTCCTACCTTACGGAAACACCTTGCGGCGAACGGACACATCTTGCAAATAGATTTTGGTTTCAGTTCAAAAAATTTCGGATAACCGCCACTTACTTTCGCGGACGTTCTAAAATTCTTAAGCCTACGAGTAAATCTGGGGATTAATCCAAAACTGGAGAGCTAATTACTTTATACATCAACAGCGCTTTATAGCAAGTAAATTGTTTTTGACGTATACAATAAATCAAAGTGCCTATAATAGTTAGCTGTCGAGACTACATATGTTGGTGCAGATACGTACAAATACGCGGATTTATAAAAGATTATGTCTCAAATGATAACTCAGCAGCAAGAGGACGTGACTACTTTTGAGTCGCTTGATGTCGAACTATCTGGAGTATTCAAATTTTTCAACAAAGAACCGGCATTGCACGGGATAGATTTAGATGTCAGACAAGGAGAATTTTTTAGTATTCTCGGTCCTTCCGGTTGTGGAAAAACCACTGTATTGCGGTTGATTGCTGGTTTTGAGAGAGCGGACGCAGGAACGGTTTTTATTCAAGGTCGTCCAATGGCTAAAATTGCTCCTCATCGCAGACCAGTTAATACCGTATTTCAGAGTTATGCTTTGTTCTCGCATCTCAATGTATGGGATAACATCGCTTTTGGCTTGAGGTTAAAGAAACTACGCAAAGCTGAAATTAACAATCGAGTTAAAGAAGCTTTAGAACTCGTGAAAATGGAAAGTTTGCGATCGCGATTTCCTTGGCAGCTTTCTGGCGGTCAACAGCAACGAGTCGCATTAGCACGGGCTTTAGTCAATCGTCCTGCGGTTATATTGTTAGATGAACCATTAGGGGCGTTAGATTTAAAGCTACGCAAAGAGATGCAGGTTGAGTTATTAAATTTACATCAAAATTTAGGCTTAACTTTTATTATGGTAACGCACGACCAAGAGGAAGCATTGTCGTTATCCCAACGTATTGCGGTAATGAACCAAGGTCAAATCGAGCAGATTGGCACTCCTAACGATATTTACGAGCAACCACTGTCGCCATTTGTAGCAGATTTTATTGGCGATACAAATTTGTTAGAAGGCGAAATAGCTGATGTAGACGCAGCCAATATTGAGGTTATTACTAACGCCGGACTAAAAATTATCGTTAAACGCGATTCACATACTCCCACCGGCGTATCCCAGAATGTCGCATTGAGCGTGCGCCCCGAAAAAATACAGCTTTCTCTGTACAAGCCTAGCGTGCAAAATAATTGTTTTGAAGGACGCTTAGTTAACATCATGTATTTGGGAACTTATGTTAATTATGTTGTTGAGTTAACGCCTCTTTTACGTATTGTTGTCATGCAGCCCAGTACATTTGGAATGTTGCCAGATCCCGAAACACCGATTTATGCTTGGTGGGCAGAAAATGATTGTCTGGCTTTACTTAATAATCAATAGATTTAGATAAAAAATCAACATATTATAGATGATTAGCAGAAGAGAATTTTTGACAGGGTTAGCTGCACTTTCTGGATTAATAACTGCAAGTTGCGGTTGGAGGTTGGGTAACGTAAGAGCCACTTCTCCTATAGCTGGTGCGCTTGATGAATTGCATCTTTACACTTGGACTCAATACACTGATAATCAATTATTAAAAACTTTCAGCGCTCAAACTGGGATCAAAGTACTTGCAGATGTATACGATGCCAATGAGGTAATGCTAGCTAAATTACAAGCTAGTGGTGGTGGTACTTATAGCTTAATTTACCCATCTGACTACGTTGTACAGAAGATGGTAGATAAAGGATTATTAAAACAAATCGATCGTCAGCGTTTAATCGGGTTAGATAATTTGTTTCCCCGATTTCAAAATCCCGAATACGACCAAAATAATAGTTATAGCGTCCCCATGAGTTGGGGTACTACCGGATTTATTTACAATTCCGAAAAATTAGAAACAGAACCGGAAGATTGGGATTATCTTTGGCAAAATCAAGAAAAACTTTCCAAACGAATCACCTTACTTAATGATGCACGGGAAGTAATTGGCGGGGTTTTAAAGATGCTGGGTTATTCTTACAATTCACAGAATGAAAAGCACATCGAATCAGCTTATGAAAAACTGCAAATTTTAAAACCTGATATTGCCGCTTTTAGTACCGATGCATGGCGAAATCAAATCATGTCGGGGGATTTAGTTTTAGCAATGTGTTATTCTTCAGATGCTTTTCAGATAACTAGAGAAAACCCCAAACTTAAATACGTAACACCAAAAAGTGGTTCATCTTTATGGACAGATACGATTGCAATTCCGACAACAACCAGTAATATAGACGCTGGCTATGAGTGGATTAACTTTATGTTAAAGCCAGAGGTAGCAGCCCGGATGAGTCAACGTTTAGGTGTTGCAACTCCAAATCGCGCCGGTTTTGAATTATTGCCTAAAAAAATCCAAAACAATCCAACTTTATTTCCATCAGAAGATATTTTAGAAAAATGCGAACGTCTTAGCCCCATTGGAGAATTTGAAGAAGTTTTCCAGCGCTATTGGACTAAATTGACGAGCGGTTAATTGAAGTTGGGAGTTGGGAGTTATGTGAAAAGTGTAATATTTCTATTACTCCCTTCCCGGCTTTACGATTACTTACAAAAAAAGCCTTACTAGACGCAGAGAGAGCAGAGGAAAGAGATAGAGATAAACAGGTAATTTTAGAGCGGGAAGGGAGTAACAAAAATAGTACAATATGTCCGTAAAAAAAGACTAAAATATTAACTCATCATTATTTCAAGCTTAAATTTTTATTTTCAAATTCAATAACTCCTAATTCCCAATTCTTAATTCCTAACTTATAACTCCTAACTTTTACTCCATGACTACCGAAATCCAAAATACCCAACCAAACAATTACCAGAATATTAAATCGAGAAGATCGGCACAAAACTGGTTTCAAGCTTTAGTATTGCTAGTACCTGCTGCTATCTGGCTGTTGTTATTATTAGTATTACCAACGCTGATAATTATTCAATTAAGCTTTGTACCAGGAATTAGACCTGGAGATATTGTCAATCCAAGTGGCTTTGAAAATTATTTACGCATATTAGATCCTCTTTATTTACAAGTAATTAAACGCTCTTTACTTTTAGCTTTAGCTACTACAGGTATTTGTTTACTAGTAGGTTTTCCGGTTGCCTTTTGGATTGCGCGGATGGCACCGAAACGCTTCAGAAATCTGCTAATATTAGCTTTTATTTTACCTTTATGGACTTCCTCGCTACTTCGTTCTTATGCTTGGATTACAATTTTACGTCCCACAGGTTTACTTAATACCCTATTAACTGATTTCAATTTACCAACTTTAAATTTACTCAATACTACTCAAGCTGTATTAATTGGTATGAGCTACAATTTGCTGCCTTACATGGTGTTAATTTTATATGCTTCCTTAGAAAAACTAGATCGACGGTTGCTCGAAGCAGCATCCGATTTAGGAGCAAATTCCATACAGGTGTTCGCGAAAGTAACTGTACCTCAAGTTTTTCCCGGTATTGCTGCTGCTTCGATGCTGGTATTTATCACGGGTTTAGGAGATTACATTAACCCCGAATTACTCGGTGGTGCAGCTAGCATGACTGCTGCACGGTTAATTTACAATCAGTTTCTTGGTACCGCTCAAAACTGGGGTTTTGGTTCCGCTTTGAGTACCGTGTTGATTTTGCTGGTAAGTTTGGCGATCGCCTTTTTAATCAAGTTTGGTGAGGGCACACCCGAAAGGTAAGTTTTTTAGCTAAATTGGCTAAATCTAAAGAAGAATAAGGAGTAGGCAACTTAAAGTTGTTTGCGTTTTTAATCAATAAGTATTCGGCTCGTTTCCAACATGAGCTGCTTTTTCTTGTGAGATGATTTGTTTTCTAAAAGATTAAATGTCAATCAGGTGAATGTATGAACAAAAAAAATTAGATTTTACCCAATAAGATTTTAGATTAAATTATGAATGGTTTCAAGCAATGTAACTCAAGGTATCTTTTCTAATATTGTTTTAAATGAATTAATAAATTAATTGATATATGAAGACTTGCTCTTCACTTTAGAAGATTTAACTCAGGTATTTGGTAAACTTGATAACCCGAATTTATGGTTTCTGGAACTTTACTTCTAAAGAACAAAGAGAAGACTTGCTGCGCTACCTCGAATCATTATTTTACTTAATGTATAAACGCTTAGCGCAACAACTACTACAACAGCATCAATATCGCTAAATATATATTTAAATACTCACGCTAGACTCGGCGAAATTACTTCTAAAGCTTCTTTGCCAGGGATAAACTGGGCGATTGCCAAACATGGGGATTTCCATCGAGTCCCTTTTTGAATATAAGGCAGCATATCTTGTCAGCTCTCGCCAAGTCCCGAGATCCAACTATCCCATCTGCGCTCAACCGTCGATTCGCTTGAAAGGCTTTTACCGCTGTCTCTGTAAGTACATCAAACCTTCCAGTTATTCCCACGCCGTAACGATTATAAGTCAACAGCGTTTGCAATACTCGGACAGCATTCCCGCTATTACCATAACGTAAAACAGGGAGTGGCTGACCTCGATAATATTGCGCCAGTAAACGTTCTTCCGCGTCATATAGGGGCGTTTGTGGCGTATCCCATTCTTTCCTAAGATTAAATAGGAGGCTTTTATTCAAGAAAGGCTCGGCATTCATAGAATAGTCTTTTGAGACAGCAGAAAAAGTAACTTTTCTCCGATGCTTCTCTATTGAATTATCGAAACCCCGTGCGGAAATTTTGCCTGTATTTAAAAGTATTTTTTGATACTTTATTTGATACTTTGAATTTAAAGCGGATAAATTGGATCGAGATCCATTACGAAAAACAAAAGTGGACAAGTGCTGACTAGATAAGCCTTGCTGAACTTTTTCCGGTTGAACGTTAACTAAAGTCGAAAATGTAGGCAGAAACGGTTGCCCCTGCGTTATAAAGCTTGCCACTAGCAAACCCAGTACGGTCATCTATTTGACCTCCTAATACCTACACTACTTATGACAGCACCATAAGTGTACATCCGGAAAAACTCTTAGGTCAAATGTATTATAAAACACTCATAATAGGACTTTTTTTAAGGTATGATTCAAAGTATTCTTTTCTACATTGTTATTACCTTGTTAATTGTTGCCAAGTCTGTTGTCCAACTACACCATCTATAACCAAATTCCGGTTACTTTGGAAAGCTTTTACGGCAGTTTCTGTAAGTGCGCCAAAATTTCCATCAACTCTTATCGGATAACCATTGGCTAATAACAGTCGCTGTAGAATTCTGACGGATAGCCCGGAAGTACCAAAGCTCAAATTTGGCAGTCTTTGTCTGTAGCTGGTAAAAAACATTCCTGAGTTAGTTTGTCTGGGATTCGGAGTTCCCGCAGAAGTCTGTTGCAATTGAGGAGTAACATAAGGAGTATTTTCAATCGCGTCTGTCAAACTAGGTGGGGAAGTTGAAGGCAATATAATCTCCGTCGTTGTTGAGATTGAATTGTCTGGCGAGGTTTTTAAAATAATTGGCTTTTTTGTTGCAGAAATAAGCTTGCTCCCCAACCGACAACAATCAAGGGAGTCAATTCGATTTCTAATTTTTCTAAGTACATCCTCATTCTTTTTAGAAAAAACTGTTGAGGCTATCTGAATTCCATTTAGCCCAATAAATTCAGGTGGTGTTATGCGAGCAAGAGTAGGATTACCAGTTGATTGAATAAGATTTGATTCTTTAACACTTAAATTAACCTCAACTGCTGTTTCATTAAATAAATAGGGCACAGATGGATGTCCTGTTGTGAGAGCGCTCGTTATCAGCAATCCAATATCATTCATGGTATTTCATTTTACTAATACCCATATTTTCTTTACACAGAGTTTCCTACTGTTCTTCCGGAAAACTGCGTACTTATACCTAAAAAAAAATTATTCTTGGCAAAAATAAGAATAGTTCTGTATTGTCCTTATAGAAGTATGTAGATGCGAACGCGGATATAAATCAAACATTTTCCTTTATACTAAGAATGCTTTCATCCCTTAAATTCAAATACAAATAGTAACGCCCTTGAGATATTCCTTCTTCATGAATACTATGGGCGTTTTTTACTAAATATCTGAACTTTATTGGTATTTGTGCAATTGTAATCTGCAACTAAATTATAGAACTGTAATTACTGTTACCCACTACAAAATCTGTCACAATATATCTTGAATTTACAAAAAAAAGTGCTTTTTAATATCTTTTATACTTGCATTCAATTTTTGGTCGGAAAATAATCCATAATATGCTCCGAAAGTATTAGGCAAAAAAACTTACTGCTAAGTATATAGATGTAATTAATATGAATTAGTGCCTGAAATTAATATATACATCAGAGCAAACAGCATAATTTAACTATAATCAAGGGTAATTAAACTTACCTAGATTGTTATTAAGTGCTTCATTTAACAGCAAATCACAATTAGATAACTGTAAATACTACTTAATGGTGGTTATTAATCAACCTTCTTGTTTCAAATTATGCTTTTAAAAGCTTAAGTTTTTAAAATCACTTTGAGCAACCGTGTTATTCGCACCAAAAATGGCATAAAATGGGTTGCAAAGTCATAAAACCTTGACATTATCTAAGTTCCAAAATGCATTGGGTGAGAGGTTGGGGCGCTTCCTTCAAGCTTATTGCTTGCTCCCTACTCCTTTGTTAAGTCAATAAAGCTTTAGATGTGAAGGGTGATTCACGACGCAATATTTTGATTAGATAAATAATTTGATGGAATTGCTGCATTTTTCCACAATCGCGAAAGTATTCGGCAGCTTGAAGAAAATCAACACGTGCTTCAGAGTGCCTACCACTTTTATAGAAAGCAAAACCTCTGCCGACATAGGCTGCACCTTGTTTGCGATTGAGTCGAATCGATTCGGTAAAATCATTAATCGCTTCACGATATTTTTTTAGCTGACGAAAAGCATAACCCCGATTGGAATAAGAATTTGCATCTTCCACACCTAAAGAAATTGCGCTCGTAAAATCTTCAATAGCCAATTCAAAGTCTTCTAGCTGTAAATACGCTACCCCTCTATCGTTATGTATGGCTACCTGTAACTGAGTATTATCTTCAGCTATTAGTTTTCTAATGCTTTGTTATAGTCACTGAGTGCTTTTTGATAACTTCTTTCATCGAAATATGCCAAACCCCTATCATAGTAAGCTCGGAAGTCATTTGGATAACTTGCAAGAAAATAATTAAAATCGGCAATCGCTGCTGCGGGTAGTTGTAATTGATAATACGCTAAACCTCGATTTAAATAAGCTTCAAAAAAATCTGGGTTTTGCTCCAAAGCCGTATTACAGTCTGCTATCGCGTGCTGGTAATCTGATGAATGCAAGAAAGCCAAACAGCGATTGTAATAGGCTTTAGTATAATTGGGATTAATTTCAATTGCTTGAGTAAAATTTTCAATCGCTGCGGTGTATTCATTACTTTCGAGTCGATCGATCGCCAATTCAAACAAGTCTTGCGAGCTATCCTGGTTTGATGCCAAAGCCCCAACTGGAGAAAATAGCATTAGTATGATAACCATCACCAAACTGAGAAATATTTGGTAAAACCGCATGAGTATTAGTAAAAAATAATGGGTTAGCAGAGAACTGTTAATACATAATAATTAGTGGCTAATAGTTATTTTTTTCGTAGTTATATATACGAAAAAACAACTATTAACCACTAATTTTTCTAATAGTTACTCTTAGAATTTCAAGTCAAACTTTTACCAACCTTTATCAGCTTGAGCCAAAACATATTCAGCAAGTTCTTCAATTTTTCCGGAAGATAAACGTTTTCCAAAAGCAGGCATTGCATTTTTACCATTAGTTACTTGATAAACAATGGCTTCTTTAGAATACATATCGTATTTTTCAAGAGCATCTTTTTTCAAAGTTTTCTGTGCATTAACTAAATTTCCTCCACCTGCATGACAAGCCGCACAATTTTGTTTGAACAGCTTAGCACCTCCTTCATGAGAAGCAGCCATAGCTACAGGCTTTAGCACCGATTCTTCTTTAGATACCTCAACAGATTTAGCAACAGTTGCAGCCGGCAGGGCAACAGTCTTGGTTTTCTCAACAACCTTTGTTACTTCCACAGGAGCAACTTGTTCAACACCTTGAGCAACAGTAGCTTGAGTTTCCTCACCACAAGCGTAAGTAAAAAGCAATAAAGGTATCACCAAAAACACAATAGATAATATTTTTTTCATAGTTCTTTTTTCTTTAATTAACCTCAATATTGCAATTTGCACGCTCAAGCTTATCGTTAAATATGCGGTTATTAAATGACAGGAATATACAAATATGAAAAAAGGCAACGGGGAAAAGATAGTAGTTAGTGGTTAGTAGTCAGTAGTTGTAAATTTAAGATTTTAGCAACGGATGTAACAACGGATGCGTTTGGTTTCTTTTGGATTGAAGAGTTAAGAGTTAATTTCTCCCCATCTCCCCAAACTTTCCTGGTTGACAAACATACTCATAACGACTACGCTTAATAGTTGTAATTATCATCATAGTTTTATTTATGCTGCCTAACAAAGAAGGTCAAAAAGTTCCTAACGTTACTTTCCGGGTTCGCGAGAACAATGATTGGAAGGATGTCACCACAGATGATTTATTCAAAGGTAAAACTGTGGTTGTCTTTTCTTTACCCGGAGCGTTTACTCCAACTTGTTCTTCAACGCACTTACCAGGATACAACGAACTGGCTCCAGCTTTTAAAGAAAATGGCGTGGATGACATCATTTGTATGTCGGTAAACGATACCTTTGTAATGAACGAATGGTCGAAAGATCAAGAAGCAGAAAATGTGACATTAATTCCCGATGGTAACGGTGAATTCTCTGAAGGCATGGGAATGTTAGTTGATAAAACAGATTTAGGTTTTGGTAAGCGTTCTTGGCGTTATTCAATGGTTGTAAAGGATGGCCTAATAGATAAAATGTTTATCGAGCCAGAAGAACCGGGAGATCCATTTAAGGTATCCGATGCAGAGACAATGCTTAAGTATATTAATCCTCAAGCAGCAAAACCCCAAAGCCTTTTCATGTTTGCTAAAGAAGGTTGTCCTTTTTGCGCTCGTGCTAAAGAGATACTCAAAGAGCAAGGTTTAAATTACGAAGAAATTACCTTGAACAAAGATTTCACCACACGTGGTTTGAGAGCAGCTACAGGCGCAACCACAGTTCCTCAATTGTTTATCGATGGTAAATTAATCGGGGACTCAGAAGCCATAGCCGCTCACTTTGGCGCTAAATAAACTAAATAAACGTTCGCCCAATTCTCGATACTAGTACTCAACCACATAAGTTATACGGGGTAGAGGGAGTGCGAGCTTTCCAGCTCGCTGGTTGTAACGAGGGAGCGAGACGCTCCCACTACAAATGTGTTACCCAGCAAAATTAATGTGGCGGAATATTAATCGCGCGGATATGGAGATACATAAATCATTTGAAAAAATAAATCAAAACCTTAAACCGATTTTTATCATTTTTATATTTTGTAATTAATCTTAATTTTTTATTAATTTAAGTCAGAAATATATATTTGAACACATTTAATTTTTTCATTAGAATGTTAGATAAATGGTAGCAAGTGGAAAATATTAATAAAAATTGATGCTTGATATTAACACCATCGCAGAGTTTTCTCGCAACAACTGCGTAACTATCTGTGCCTTCTTGGTTCCAGCGAATTTAATTGGCACAATATCGACAATGATTCTTGCTGCACTTCATCGTCCGTTGTCTCAAGTTTCGCAATCAGCAACTGTTGCTGGTTTTTTCGCAGTAATAATGATATTGCACGTTTACACCTGGTTTGCGATCGGTATCGTTGCCATTCCTACTTATATTTTGTTGTGGTTAGCAGTTACCTGTTTATTTACAAATTTGGGCGCGTTTTTATTCCAAAGACGTTATATTCGGACTTACTTTTTAATTGGCAATAGATAATTGGGAATTGGACATGGGGACATTCTTAAAGTAGCGAGTAATGAGTAACGAGTAACAATTAGTGAATAGATGGTTGAGGAAGCGACAATAAGAACGAATTGGTACTTTACTTACTACTTACTACTTGTTACTCACTCCTAACTCTCAACTCCTAACTATTCACTGCTCACTGTTGACTGCTTCGCGTAATTGATTTACGACTTTATCAAGTCCGACTGAATGGGCTGCTTTGAATAAAATGCGATCGCCATTTTGGAGGTATTGTTTTAAGGCAGTTACTAGTTCGTAGTGGGTGGAATAGCAATGAATGGGAATGCCTTGGGCGCTTTTGGCTATGGCTTGTGCGTCGGCACAGTCAGTTAATACCATCAAACTATCTAAGTTTAGAGAGCTTGCGGTTTTTCCTACGAGTTGATGAAGTTCTTCGGATTTATCTCCGAGTTCTTTCATTGCACCTAATACCGCTATGCGTCGCTTTCCTGGTGTTTCGGCTAATAAATTCAACGCTGCAACCATTGCTTCTGGTGCTGCATTATAAGTTTCATCTAAGATTAGCACGTCGTTGAGTAAGGTAAATTGCTGGGAACGTCCTCCTGGCATATCTACCGCGACACCGTTTTTAAAATAATTCCAATCAATGCCCAATACTTGTGCGACTGCTAAAGCTGCCATGTAGTTAGCTGCTATATGTCTTCCCGGCATCGGTAAAGGTAAGCGTAAATCGGCAATTTCTAAAGTATAGTTATCGATCAAATTACCGTGGATATCTCCCCCAGTAAAACCGAAAGTAATAACCTTGCCTTGCCAGACTTTCGCTGCGGTTTCCATCAATAGAGGATTGTCGTAGTTGAGGATAGCTAACCCATCTGGTGGCATTTCTGCCAATAATTCGCATTTTGCTTGAGCTATGGCAACTTCGGAGTGGAGTAACTCGATGTGCGCGGTTCCCACATTTGTGATTACGGCAATTGTCGGACAAGTTATTTGAGTAAGTTCGGCAATTTGTCCAAGCCCCCGCATCGCCATTTCGATAACGGCGTAATCATGTTCGGCAACTAAATCTAAAAGAGTTTTTGGTACGCCAATTTCATTATTAAAATTCTCATAAGTTTTGTGGACTTTTCCCTGAGTACTTAGAACTCCAGCAATTAACTCTTTGGTTGTGGTTTTACCCACCGAACCCGTTACCCCAATTACGGGTATTGAAAATTGATTGCGCCACCATTGACCAATTTTTTGATAAGCTTCTAGAGTATTTGTTACTTGCAACACGGGAAATTGCGGATTGTCGTATTCAAAATCAACAATTGCCGCGCTAGCGCCTTTTTCGATTGCTGTAGCGACAAACTTATGCCCATCAAACTTTTCACCACGAAAAGCTACAAATACTTCTCCAGATTTAATAATTCGACTGTCTGTTTGTATACCAGAAAAAGATTGTGTCAGTGCTGTTTCTGAAAGATTTACGCTTTTAGCACCAAGCAATTCAACTAGCTGTTTGAGAGTGGCAGAACAGGGCATAATACCGAATATTGGGGATAAAGATGCGTTAGTTTATTAAGTTCACTGAATTGCTGAATTGTCCGCAAGCAACCCTAGCAAACAAAGTCCTCTAATCCTATAGTTCTTTTAGTGAAAACATAAAGTACCGGATTTAACATTTTCACATATTGTTGTCACATTGATTGAAGAAATGCACAGAGTTGAGAACTGGGAATGGGTAATTGGGGGCGGTTAATCAAAGTAGTAGTCCTTTTCATTTGTTTTGCGGGGTTAATAATTGTTCGTAGTTGCGCTTCAGCGCCTCCGGATACTGGAATATGAGGCGCTGAAGCGCAACTACGTACCCCTCAGAATTAATGTGGTGGAGTAGTAGTAGTCCTTTTCATTTGTTTTGACGGGTTGTAGAGACGTTATACATAACGTCTCCCGAAGGTTACGGGAAAAACGAACCTTTCAGAATTTATGCAATCAACCAGTAGAGTATTCCACCACATAAGTTATGACGGGTATCCAGGAGTGCGAGCCGGAAAGCTCGCTCGTTACCACCAGGGAGCGAGACGCTCCCACTACAACTAATTTACCCAGCAAAATGTGCCACCACGAGTCGATAGTCGTGATGGCACATTTTAAAAACATAGTTATTCAATTTTGTTTATCAAGTTGTGGTATTTAGAAGCAACGATTGAGCCAGAAATACAACATTCAAGCTTAATATGGTACTTTTATATTTCTCACATTGCTTCTACCGATGCACTGGTTAAGAAAAATATTAAATTTTAACTCTGCCGTATCTGCTATCCCCGATTCTTTATAAACATCACTTCGATGATTTTTTGACCTACTTCACTGCGAATACGTAAAGCTTGATACAACTCAGTCAAAAAGTCTTCTTCTTCGGCAAGGATACCATCAGCCAAAACCAAATCCGTCGCGATCGCAAAGGCTGCTTCTCTTAAATCTTCCTGCATAGAATCTTTTGCAGCATCAAATAAACTATTTACACCTTCGTGTCTAATAATACCTGACAATTCGTCAAGCATTGACTGCATCTCATCTTTAGAGTGGCTGTTTAATACCTTTAGATTAGATAACGCTTCATAAATATCGCTTGCTTGTTTCTGTGAAGGATTACCGTCTGAAGCAAGTGCAATTAAAGCGATAGAAGTGAAAGCTTCTGCCTGACTGAGTGCATTTTGTACTCTACTTTGAGAACCGGATGCTCTATCAAATAGACTCATTACAACTTATTCCTTAAATAAGGTCTTAATGGTAGTGTATATACTTAATATTTTCTTTTTTAAGTAAATAAAGTTACCAAAACCGTGTATAAGTATAGTGTTCCCAAGATTAGTTAAAAGCGAACACTTGCACTCAGTTTTTTTGATATAAAATTATTCTTTTTCCGTAGTTTATCGGAAATGGTTAGGATAAGGATTGCCTGGGGTTTCTTTCTCGATTGTCTCGACAACCGCCAAACCGATACCAGATACCGTAAGTAGTAACATTATTGAAGCTAAGAAAGCTTTTACAAATATGTATAGGGCTTCATCAAAGAAAATGTAGGTGGTCATAACTTATATACCTGAACTCTGTAGTAACTAGCTAGCGCTATTAAATTCTCCAAGATGGAAGCATTGTATTTCCGCCAAGAACACGCGCTTTCTTGTTATCTTAACAAAACTTTAGCTTTCCAAGTGCTACCGTTATAACATTTTGCTTTTACGTTCATACAACCTTTATATAAATATGAATTAAGGCTCGTTTTATCGAAATGTAATTGTCTAATAATATTGTTATCAAGTTAGATAAAAATATAATTAAGTATCGGTGAACATCAGTAATTTTGGTTACATCAGCATCATGCTATTAAATTGAACTGTTAATTATTTTTTATATGCTCTTTGACAGTCTTTAAAAGAAACAGCAAGCAGGGAGCAGCGAATGGAAAAGCAAAACAGACTGTTTTTTTCAGATACAAGTATTGCGATCTAAAATTTTGGAGTATAAAAAATGGATTTAGCTAAAGACCTAATTAGTAAAATATTTCAAGAACGGGTGCAAGCAAATCGTCTTTTATTAGATATAAAAATAGAGTGCAATCGGATTTTTCTGAAATCCATATCGCTGGCATATAAAAAACCGATTTTCGAGACTTTTACAGAAGAAATTACGACGTATATGTATCCTCGTCCACCTAAAAATACAGCCGAAGCAGCATCATTTATCAAAAATTCTTTAGAAGGAATGAAAAACGAACATGAATTAGTACTCGTAATTTTAAAGAAAGATTCTCAAGAATTTTTAGGTTGTGCTGGAATTCATCGCATCAATAGCAAGCACCCAGAATTTGGTATTTGGTTGAAAAAGACAGCCCATCGTAACGGTTATGGCTTAGAAACAATTACAGCTATGAAAAACTGGTGTGAAGAAAATTTAGATTGCGAATATTTTACTTACCCAGTGGATGAAGAGAATTATCCCAGTCGCAGAATACCAGAAAAATTGGGTGGGCAAGTTGTGAGAAATTATCAAAAGAGAAACTTAAGCGGTAGACTGTTAAATCTGCTTGAATACAAGATACCAAAAGGTTAAAGGTCAAAGGTTAAAAACTCATAACTCCTAACTCCTAATTCCTTTCTCCAATATCCCCATCTCCTTAAGAGCGCGAAAGAACTAATAGAAAACATATTAATAGCAAGCCAAATATCATTAATAAACCTTGATTGCGTCTTATCCAATTATTGATACTTACATTTAAGCTGGGTTTTTGATTTTGAGAAAGCAGTTCTAAATTGCGTTCTTCTTCGTTTTGATAAAGAGTACATTCTTTAGCGTAGGGACGTTTGGGATAATTACAAGTATCGTCAATATGATAAGTACAGGTTTCGCAAAGATACTCATCCCCCTCAGCCCGATGTAATGGAATACCGGGATGTCCGTAAGCTTTAAGCTCAGTACGACAATAAGGGACAGGTCACAGCCTGAGAGTTTATAGTTTGTTTGCAGCGAGGGCAAGTTGCAGTGTCCACAGCCGATACCTTCAGGTAATGGTTGAATATTCCGATTTTAACCGAACAATGAACGGTTAAGAGAGTTAGGAATTACCAATTACCAATTACCAATTACCAATTACCAATTACCAATTACCAATTACCAATTACCAATTACCAATTACCAATTACCAATCCCCAATCCCCAATTAATTATTCTTCATTTCCCGAATCTCTGCCCTCAATGCTTTGATTTCTTCATGTAAAGCAGTAATAGATTGAGAACTGGCTAATGATGCTTCTTCATCTTCCGCGTCTCTACCGATGAAAAATGTAGCTATTGCTGCTGTAAAATAACCAAATACTGTAAAGGCATAGAGAGCTAAGATAAAACACAATACTCTTCCTTCGGGGGTTTGCGGGGAATAATCGCCTCCGTAAGTTATCATCAACATTGCCGTCCACCACAAAGCATTTGTGTAACTTTGGATTCCTTCTCCGTCGGGGAGATTGCTTTCAAATGCATAGATTCCCGCAGCCCCAACGAAGGTGACAATTAAGGTAAGTCCTAAAACATAACCAAGGTTTCGCCGACTCATAGTAACTCTTAAGGCTCGCATTCCCCTATTGAGGGAGCCGACTATCCGCAATAATCGCAGGGAACGTGTAGCGCGAGCAACTCTTGCTAAACGCAAAACTCGCACAAATCGGAAAATTCTTAATGCTGGAAGTAACAGGGAAATTCCTATCAGCCAGTTATTTTTTAAATACTTAAGTTTTCGTGGAGATATGCTAAAGCGTAAAATAAAATCAAAAATAAATAAAATCCAAATTGTTGTAGAAACAGCTTCTAAAAAGGGGTTTGTCCCCTGAATCAGTTCGATGACTAATAGCGCCAGCCATACAAAACCCAGCACTACCATCGGCATTTCTAACCAGTCATCGAGTTGTTGAACAAAATCAGTTAATTCTCTTTCTAGCTCGGATTTTTCTGTTTGATTAATTTGTGACATCGGTTGGTGCGTAAATAAACTTACAATTATTCCTCAAGAAAGCAATACAAACACCCTTGGGAAGATGCCTTTAGATAGATATTTTTAGTATGAATGAGTGATATGAAAAGCCACATCCCGCTACAAGGAGAATTTTAATGAGTTTAAAGCAGATTTGGAGGTTATTAAAAGAAACTTTTAAAGAATGGAATGATGATAATGCCTCTCGATTGGCTGCTGCTTTGTCGTATTACACGATCTTTTCTTTAGCACCTTTGTTAATTATTGCCATTGCGATCGCGGGTGCGGTTTTTGGAGATGAAGCTGCTAAGGGTGAGATTGTTAAACAAATACAGGGTTTGGTGGGTAAGGATGGCGCAGAAGTAATTCAAACGGCTCTAGAAAATGCTCAAAAACCAGATACGCGCAATATCGCTTCAATCATCAGTATCGGGGTTTTGTTATTTGGTGCGAGTAATGTTTTTGCTCAAATTCAAGATGCGCTCAACACAATTTGGGAAGTAGAGCCGAAGCCAGGAAGGAGTATTTTACAAACGCTTCGCAAACGTTTTTTATCTTTTGCAATGGTTGGTGGTGTAGGCTTTCTATTACTGGTGTCGCTGATTCTCAATGCTGTTTTAGCTGGAATGGTTAACTACTTTGGCAGTTTAATTCCGGGTTTTGATTTCTTGTGGCAATTTGCTAACTTTGCAATTTCTTTTGCAGTTATCACTTTACTGTTCGCTTTAATCTACAAAGTAATGCCAGATGTCAAAATAGCTTGGAGCGATGTCTGGATTGGCTCGGCGATGACTTCATTATTATTCGTAATTGGGAAATCGCTCTTAGGTTTATATTTAGGTAACGGTAGTTTCGGTTCGGCTTATGGTGCTGCGGGTTCGTTGATAGTTCTTCTTGCTTGGATTAACTACGCTGCTCAAATCATTTTCTTTGGTGCTGAGTTTACCCAAGTTTATGCGACTAAATATGGCTCTCGCATCGTTCCAGACGAAAATTCAAGAAGAGTACCTCAAGCAGATAGAGCAAACCAAGGAATGAAGCGGAAAAATTCTCCTCGAAATAATTAAGTTGTTCTCGAATAAATTGTAGTGGGAGCGTCTCGCTCCCTGGTAGAAGCTAGCGAGCAAGATGCTCGCACTCCCGGAACCCTAAACCCTACAAAACTTATGTGGCGCAATAGTAGTAGTCGATTGCATAAATTCTGATGGGTGTATAGAAAAAATAAAAGATTATTCTACCCCCTCTACCCTCTCTTCCCCCTCTTCCCCCTCCCCATCTTTACCCGTCAAAACAAATGAAAAGGACTAGTAGTAGTTGATTGCATAAATTCTGAAGGCTTCGTTTTTCCCGTAACCTTCGGGAGACGTTATGTATAACGTCTCTACAACCCCTCAGAATTTATGCAAAGGACTACTATAAACCCGGTTTTTTCAAAAAACCAGGTTTCTCTGCATCTTAAATTATTAACAAAAATTCTCATACAAACTTCTTCTCTAATTTCTCATTTTTCTCAGATAACTCTTACCAAAGCCTCAGTTAGAAATCATTAGCGATTCAGAGTCATGCTCCATAGTTGATAACAACAACTTAGAGATGTGCATAAATCATTTGCATTCATCCCTAATTAATTAATGTTCCTACAAATCAATCAAAATCAACTTTGGAGATATTAAATCATGGATTTTATTAAAAACTGGGTTTTGTTCGTATTTATCTACTTTGCAATTTTATTTAGTGTTGATAAAGGTACAGCTAACGAGTTTTTTGAATATATATTTGTTTATGACTAAATTTTATAGAGACGCGGGATTAAATTTTGCGTCTTTAATATTGAATTATAAAATGATAAATATTTATGATGCGTTGCACTCTGCAACAATAACAGACAATTATTTATCTTCAACACACCAATATAAAATTCCGATTAGTTTTCCTAAAGGATAGGTAGAAATCAAATTTAAATTTATTTCAATCCTATTGTCTTTCAACCTAATAAATTGCCATTCTCTACCATTTGTTACCGTTCCGTATACATAGCTATCAAAGTTATTATTATATATTTGTGCAGCTACAAGCTCTGCTATGCATTGACCTAAACCCGACTTTATATTGCTTTCTTTAACTTCTACTACAAATAATATCGGCTTTTCTATATATAAACTTTGTTGGGTTTGGGAAAATATAAAGTCGCAAATTCCACTTAAATTTTTATTTACATCAACATCGAATCTTTGTCCTGAGAAAAAAGTTACATTGTGATTAAATTTATTTTTAACCTCAAGAAGTATAGGAGCAATTATAAATTCTGATTCTGCTTTTTCCGTACCTAAAGACAAAGCAAAGTTATAGGAATTATTCAAATATTCATCGATATATTTACTCGGTTGAAGAATCTTAATATCAGAATTATTAGAAATAAATTCAACCTGTTGAAGTTTTAAATCAAATTCTCTTATAACTCGTTCTATTGTAAATTTTGAATAACTCATAATGTGCAGAATAATTTTAATCCCTAAGAGGGATTAGTAGAAGTTTCACTTACTTCATCTTTAATAAAACTCCCGCTAACTGCCTGGTTTCAATCCCTAATAAGGATTAGTAGAAGTTTCAACCTAGAGTTTGAAAGCCTTTGCATATAGAGTTTTCAAGGTTCGGTTGCGCGGATGGGGCAATCATAACACATCAAATAGCGATCGCCCTTCTGCAAAAAATATGAAACTCTGTGTGTACAGGGTTCGCGGATAGAGCCTACCATCCGCTAACAATTGCTTTACTTTAAATAAGGACGAGCTAACATGAAACTCGAAATTGATTTAGAATCAACTGGCTCTCCTTCTAAAATCGCTTTCTCTAACTCTTCGGGAGTGAAAAATAAAACTTCTATATCTTCATCTTCATCTAAGTCGGGCGGTGCTTCCAATTTTTCTAAATCTTCGGCTAGATATGCGTAGATAATTTCGTCCGAATAGCCCGGAGCTAAAGCAAATTTTCCTAAATTCTGCCATTTGCCAGCACGATAACCTGTTTCTTCCTGTATTTCTCGTTGAATTGTCTCAAAAGGGCTTTCGTTTTCTTCTATTGTACCGGCTGGAAATTCCAATAATCTTCCGCCAACTGCAAAACGATACTGACGTAAAAGGATTAATTTACCTTCAGATGTTACGGGTACGGCTAAAGCACCACCAGGATGACGAATACATTCCCAGTCTCCTTGCGAGTTATTAGGTAAACGCAAGCGATTTACTTCAAAATTAAATTTTCGCCCTTCGTAAAACAAACGCTGCTTTAATAGCTGCGGCAACTCTCTATCTAATGGCATACTAATCGTTTGATTCGGTTCAACAACTAATCAATTCAACTTTGTTATAGTTAGTTACCGTCTCTGAACGGATACAGAAATTTTAAATTAAAAACACAACTCCGACTCTAGGACGAAGATAATCAAAATTTAAAATCTAAAATTGATTTGACGGTAATATTAATTATCTGTTAATTGTCTGTTAATAAATATACACCCGAACAGTCCACTTGTTTAACTAGTTCTTTAATCGCACATTTGCTAACCGGCTCTATCCAATCTGGAGCTATTTCGGCTAAAGGAACTAGTACAAAAGCCCGCTGTGTCATTCGGGGATGGGGAATTTGTAGAGGTGGGGTATCTAATATTAAGTCATCGTATAATAACAAATCTAAATCTAAAGTCCGCGCTCCCCAACGTTCTTTTCGTTCGCGTCCAAATTGATTTTCTATTTCTAATAAAATTTTTAACAGCTTCAAAGGTTCGAGATCGACAGATAACTTAATGCAACCGTTTAAATAATCTGGTTGTGGAGGGCCAACGGCTTTGGTTCTATACCAATTAGATTTTATCCTATATGTAATACCCGGTACTTTATGTAGAGTTTTTACAACTGTATCTAAAATTGTCAGTGAATCCCCTATATTACTACCAAGGGCAATAACGCTATCATGCAATATAATATATCTCCTGAATACAAACAATTGCAAAACATTATGATAAATTAGTTGATATTACGGATAAAAATGTGTTGTGAGATACAAAACTTTGTAAGAAAATCTAAAGAAAAACTTGTAAAGAGTGAATCTATTTAAATATTTATTAGGATATTATACTAACACGAGTATGGGGCAACAATCTGGAACGCTTTTCGTGGTGGTTAGGCTGCAATTAATCGAAGGGAGGAACTAACGTGGCGAAGTTTACCTCTTGGTTCAAGCAAAGAGCAAATAGCTTGAGTAACGGACTTAAGAATAATTCAAGTTCAAAATCGGATCGAGTTGATAAGAATTCGGAAAAAATTACGCAAGAAACACTCCCAAGCGAGTTGGTGGGAGCGAGACAAGACGGAGAAGATTTGCAAGATTCACAGTTAATTACTAGAAAATTGTCGCCTCCTCCTCATTGGGTTGAGGTACAGCGCGATTCGGAATCAACTGAAGAATCAACAGAGTCAACTCCAAATACTTTAAAGGGGAAAGCGAAGTTATTTTTAGGTAATACCAAGCACTTTTTAGGTGAAGCGAAAAAAGTTTCAACCAAGGTGCTTGATAAACTTCCCGGCAAGGGAAAACCGCTTTATCGTCGCTACTGGTTTTTGACTACTTTAGGTGTCAGTGGCGGGATAATGGCATTTAGTTATGGTGTATGGTCGATAGATAAAACTTTACCTTCCAAAGACCAATTAAGTGCTGCTGCCAGAGAAAAGACTTTGACAATTAAAGCTGGTAACGGCGAAATTTTGTATCAGCAAGGGGAAGCAACAAGGGAAAAGCTGAAAATAAAGCAGATTCCTGATAAATTGCAAAAAGCTTTTATTGCTTCGGAAGACAGAAGATTTAAGGAACATAGCGGTATTGATGCCAAAGGAATCTTGCGGGCTGCTACTAGTAACTTGCGATCGCAAGATGTGGTGCAAGGTGGAAGTACCATCACGCAACAGTTAGCGCGAATTCTATTTCTGAATCGCAATAAAACGGTAAATCGCAAACTGCAAGAAGTACGTTTGGCTCAGAAATTAGAGGAAGAGTTAACTAAAGACGAGATTTTAGAGCGGTATTTAAATCTAATATATTTAGGTTCCGGTGCTTATGGTGTAGCGGATGCGGCTTGGGTTTATTTTTCTAAGCCAGTAGGTGACTTAACTTTGAGCGAAATGGCAACAATCGCCGGTTTGGCTCCCGCTCCCAATGTGTTCTCACCTGCGGAAAATCCAGAAGCTGCCAAACAGCGGCGCAATTTAGTATTACAACGGATGCTAGAAGATGGATTTATTACAGCAGCCGAGAAACAAAAGGCAGTATCCGAACCTTTAACTGTTAAAACTAGTTTGCCCAAAAGATACAAAGTACAAGCGCCGTATTTTATCACCTATATTCAAAAAGAATTACCCAAATACGTAGAAAAAGATGTATTAGATGCCGGAGGATTGGTAGTAGAAACTACTTTAAATCCAACTTGGCAGAAAGAAGCAGAGGAAGCAGTAGATAAAACCTTACGTAAGCAAGGGCGCTGGCAGCGATTTAAACAAGCTGCAATGGTTTCTATAGATCCCCGCAACGGCGAAATTAAAGCAATGGTTGGCGGTAAGGACTTTGGTAAAAACAAGTTTAATCGCGTAACCCAAGCCCAAAGGCAACCAGGTTCTACATTCAAAGGATTTGTTTACGCAGCAGCAGTAGCAGCTGGAAAAAGCCCCCTTGACGGTTATTTGGATGCGCCAATAGTAGTTGATGGTTATGAACCCAAAAACTATGATGAAGGCTTCCGGGGCTGGATAAACATGAGAGATGCTCTCACCAGATCGATTAATATTGTCGCGGTGAGAATATTAATGAAAGTAGGATACCAGCCAACCATTGACTTAGCGCAGAAAATGGGAATTGAATCCGAAATCAAACCCGTTATTTCTATGGCTCTTGGTTCCAATGAAGTTAACTTATTAGAATTAACTAGCGCTTACGGTACCTTTGCCAACAAGGGAATGCACATAAAACCTCACGGTATTACCCGCGTTCTCAGTCGTAACGACGATGTAGTTTGGTCGGCGGATTTTAAAGGAAAACGAGCATTAGATGCTGATAGCTCGGCGATTACAACCTGGATGTTGCGGAACGTAGTCACATCCGGAACCGCTACCCGCGCTCAAATAGGTCGTCCCGCAGCAGGTAAAACGGGCACCACCGATGAAGCCAGGGATTTATGGTTTGTTGGTTTTATTCCTCAATTAGTAACAGGTGTATGGTTGGGCAACGATAACAACAAACCCACCAACGGCGACAGCACCACCGCCGCTTATACTTGGCGACAGTTTATGAAACAAGCCACCGATGGAATGCCCGTCGAGAAGTTTCCCGAACGACCCTAAGTTAACCGGAAGAAAAGCCAGCATTAAAGTAAAGCCAATTAAAGCTGTACGAATTATTAACAAGCCAATACCTAAAGCAGGCGATTCCGACGACGATACAGCAACTACAACTAATAGAAATTCTTCACGACGCAGAAGTACAAGAAGAAGGAGAAGAAGTACTACTACTAATAGTTCTACAAGTGGTAGCAATCGTCGTAGAAGAAGCAGAAGAACTCGTCGTAGAAGAAGCACTTCTCAAACCCAACAAAAATCGACTACTAGGACGCGCCGTCGTCGCAGTAATGTAAATTCCGGTTCATCCAGGAGAAAAACTTCAAGTCCATCTCGCACTCAACGGCGCAGAAGAACTAGCAAGCCAGCCTCCACCAGAAGAAACAGGCGCTCATCACCACCAGTAAGGAAACAGCGTTCGGCTCCAGTGAGGAGAAAGCGTTCAGTAGCTCCTAAGCCAAAGAGACGTTCGGCTCCAGCACCAGCACCAAAGAAAAAATCAGCACCAAGTTCATCTGGTACATCATGGCGCGAAAAACTCAAGCCAGGGAGTTAACAGTTAACAGTTAACAGTGAGCAGTTAGGAGTTAGGAGTTGGGAATTGGGCATGGGGCGTAGGGCATTGGTAATTGGTAATTGATAATTGGTAATTGGTAATTATTCTCTCCCCCCTCTCCCCCTCTCCCCATCTCCCCCTCTTCCCTCACCCCAAAGTGATACGCTGTATTTAATACATTCATAGGCAATATTGCCTGTTTTGGGAGAAGAAATTTATGTCTTTATTAATGCAAGCAGCCGCACAAGCTGGGGCTGAAAGTGGTTTTCAGTTTCCTTTGGCTTTTACGCTCGTTTATGTAGTTGGCTTTATTGCTGCTGTGAGTATTGGCTCGATTGCTTGGTATAATTCTAAGCGTCCTGCTGGTTGGGAAAGTAAAAAGCGTCCTGATTTTGTACCTGAAGTTGAAAAAGAAGATAATCCCGGTTTAGGTGGAAAATAATTTAAGTAATTTATTTATTTAATTCAAAAACAAAAAAATAAGCCGGAGAGTTATTCCTCCGACTTTGTTTTATATTTGGTTTTGAAAGATTACAGATAAACTTACGAAGCACTTTTCTGTTTGATTTTCTTGCTTGCACGCTTGCGGCGAGTAGCTGTTAATCCGACTCCTATAATGCTAATGCCTAATATGCTAGTAGGTTCTGGGACTGATGCTAAATTAGAACTTGATTGAGGAACTGGTGTAGATGTAGTTGTAAAGTTAACTGTTCCACCTTCGCCAAAGACTAAACTCGCTAATGTTGTAGCTAATGGGATATTAATATCCATTATCCCAGATAATGATGCCGCTATATTTCCAAAATCTTCTTCGCTAAATACAAAATCCAAACCATCTGCTGTAAAATTATCATCTCCTAAATCAAATCCAAAGGTGAAAGTGAGATTTTCTTCCCCAAAATCACCATCCCCTACATAATTTGAATCTTCACCATCTAATACGCTTGGTAAAATACCTTGATATTTAGCTGGCACAAAAGCCTGATTCAGTGCAAGGAATGGACTGGGACTTGCTTTTACACCATCCAAGGTTAAACTCTCATTAAACCCAAAGGCACCAACCGATACGTTAAATTCTTCTAATTTGTAGCTGAATAAACCTGCATCGTTTCCGGTAAGCTCAGTTTTATCGAAAGAAAAATCTCCCGTTGCAATTTCACTATTTAAACTATTTGAAGTAACGCTAAAGTTGGAAGTGTAAGACATAGTTGCAGCTTGAGCCGAACTTGCCATCATTGTTCCGGTTAAAGCAACCCCGGCAACAGTACTAGCCCCAAATAAAGCTGCTTTTTGAAAGATATTTGAAAACATATTAAAGACTCCTAAAAAATTTTATACAAATGATGACTCAACTTTTTGCAGCCTAACACCAAGACTTTCAAAGCTTCCAGAGGAATCATAAACTCTTCATCAAAGTAATATTAATATCTTTATAAATAGTAGTTATACTTATCAACTTTTATCAACAAATATGAATTTTTTGGGTGTTGTTAGCCGTTTTCGTGACGCACTATTATTGATAGATAAATTAAAATACACGCTTATTAATTATTCGTTGAAAATTGTTACTAAGCTGCACGCTCCGCGTGAACGGGTTCAACACTTTGCTTATGCCGGGGAACCTGTCCATCGCAAGTGTTTCACCGCAACGCACTGCTCTCCAGGCCCAAAAACAAAGTCTGATAAATCAAGGCTGGGTATAGTTTTTAGTGCGTTTTAACGTACTTTGTATATGAGCCTTGAAATTAATTTCGAGGCGGTTGTGAAGGCTTAACGACATTGGTGCAAGATATCAGATTCATAGGACTGAAAAATTATCTGCGAGATTACAAACTAATGTGATTGAATATAAGTATTGATATGAGAATAAGCCGGGGAGTTATCCCTCCGACTTAAATAAAATATGTATTAAAATTAACCACAAGGATTTCCAAGATTTTCTACTGTGCGATTATTTCTTTATTGAAGCTATAAGTTTGTCTTTATAATTAGTGTTTTTACGTATTTATGGAATAAACGTTAAGAGCGAATAAACCGGGTTTCTATGAATGGAAAAACGAATATTTTCGTAATTTTTCGACAAGAAACCCGGTTTAGAACACAGCATACGAAGCTCAATACTTAGTTTATAAATAGTATCTCAACTCCTAACTCGCAACTCTTAACTCCTAACTCTTGTTCACTTCTGCACGTCAACCCAACGACGGTACATTTTTTGCACTTGTTGGAGGATTAGATTTGAACGTTTGTGGTTTGATTCGCTTTTACTAGACAAGTCTTGTATCTTAGCTAATAACTTGGCTTCTTCAATCGCTACTTCACCATCGCTGTAAATTAAACCACCGATTTCTTGAATTAGATTCTGACAATCTTCAGTGGTTGGAGAATTACCCAAATATTGCTTAATCCATTCGTAACATTCTTCTGGTTTGACAGGAACTAATTCGTACAGCCAAGGTTTGATTTCTGGATCTGTGGCAATACCTTTTTCTTGAGCTATTTGCTGAAGATACTGCCTTTCTTCCGGCTGAATCTTACCATCAATCCAAGCTGCTGCAATTAAAATTTTTAACAACTGTTTGACATCAGGTTTCTTTATCATGTTCACCTCCTCTAATAAATTTTCTCTTAACAAAATCTTACAGTTTTAATTATGCTTTTTTCTGTCCCTTTTTCTTAAATTCACCATAAAAAAACCATCCATATCATGTTTATGGGGTAATACTTTAATCCAACCTTCGGGGGTAGAATATTCATGAATAGGTGAATCTGTATCGGGAAGTTCGATTTGCCAATTGGGATTTGATTCTAAAAATGATTTTATAACAGCTTCGTTTTCTGCTGGATGCAGCGTACAGGTTGAATAAACCAAAGAGCCATTATCTTTAACGAATTTGGAAGTATTTAATAAAAGTTCTCTTTGAAGTATAGAAAGTTCTTCTATATTTTCCGGTGTTTGTCTAAAACGTGCATCTGCATGACGGTGGAGAGTTCCCAAACCGGAGCAAGGAACGTCAAGCAGTACTTTATCGGCTAATATATCTTCAAGATCGATAAATTTATCTAAATCGCGACTGTCACCTACGCAAATCTCAATTGATTTTAAATTTAGTCTTTGAGTATTTTGTTGCAGCTTACGCAGACGCGAAGCAGTGCGATCGCAAGCAAAAATTTTCCCTGTATCCCGCATCATTTCTGCAATATGGGTTGTTTTACCTCCGGGAGCAGCGCAGGCATCAATTATTACTTCATTTTGTTGAGGTTTAAGTAAATAACTCACTAATTGAGCGCTGCTATCTTGTACTGTCCACCATCCTTCATTAAAACCAGGTAAATTTTTAATTGCACCAGCAGAGCTTAATAAACGTAAAGCTTGCGGTAAATTAGCAACCCGTTGAGATAAAACACCTCGCTCTTTTAATGCTGTTTCAACTTGCTCCACAGAAGAACAAAGTTGGTTAACTCGCAAATCAATACTTGGAGTTCGATTCATCCATTCACATAATTTCTCCGTTTCCGAAAAACCGAACTGTTCTATCCATACATTTACAATCCAATCGGGAAAACTATATAAAATACCCAACCTTTCTGATTCTTTTTCAGGTAGTTCAATCGGAATTATTGTACTTTTATTTTCTCCCCCCTCTCCCTTCTCTTCCCCCAACCGAATATATTGTCGTAACAAACCATTAACAAAACCAGAAAGGCCAGGAAAACCATTGTCTTTAGCTAATTGAACCGTAGTATTAACGGCAGCACTAGGGGGAATTCGTTCTTGAAATTGCAGTTGATATAAACCCAAATGTAAAATGCAGCGAAGTAATAAAGGTTGCTGATGAGATTTTTTTCGAGCTAACTCATCAATAATTGCATCAAGAGTTCGCTGTCTTCTGACGCTACCGTAAACTAATTCTGTTACCAAACGGCGCTCGTTATCGGGTAAATCAACTTTTCTTATAGCCCTATCCAATGCTACGTCGGCATAAGCCCCCTTGTGGACATCTCGCAGGGCTATTAAAGCTTGTTGACGGGAAGATGGGGGATTGGGCATTGGGAGATGGGGAGACAAGGGGACAAGGGGAAAGTTAGGAGTTGGGAGTTAGGAGTTGGGAGTTAGGAGTTGGGAGTTATAGATTTAACTATTAATTACATCGATCGCTGTTTAACAATTACCAATTCCCAATTACCGATTACCAATCCTCAAACAAACAAATAAATAAATAATCCTTCTCACTGTACCTTGAATTAGCAAGAAGGATTGCAAAAGTTATTAGCATTCTATCTTTCCCAATGCCCAATGCCCTATTAAGCATCAAAGCTATCAATTTCAAATTCACAAGCTCTTGAGTCAGATTCCATAGTAAATGGCTCGAAGTTAAGTAATGATAAATGAGATGGTTCTTTAATCATTTCTTTTGCTAATAGCAATCCGGCAACTGTCCAAGTTTGATATTTTCTGGATTGCTTACCAATTAATCTTCCTCGCTTACCATCATAATATTCTGGCCATTCATCTTCTTGAAGACGTAACTGAGCAATATGAATCGCTCTTTCGGCAATACATATTTTATTTGTTTTAATAGCCGCAGCCGTTAACATCCACATCAAAACTGGCCAGCTTCCACCATTATGATAAGACCAAGGAATATTCTTGGGGTCGCATCCAGTTATGATTTTATATTCTTCATTTTCTAATGCAGGAAATGTAATCTTCATCGGCATATCTCCCACCAAATCTTCCCATCTTTTTTCAATGAGAGTCATAATGGCTTCAGACTGTTCTTCACTCGCTAAATCGGAAATAATCGCCATCAAATTTCCTAAAGAAAAGAAACGAGTATCCATCTGTGATGGGCCAATATTACCTGCTAAAAACCCACCTTTTTTAGGCAACCACTTAGCTAATTCGTTGTAAGGCAGCGAATCTACATACACGTTAAATTCATTGACAGCCTCTTTACCGTATTCTTCACCTTTGTAGCGATAAATAGCATTAAGACGTTTAATATCTATCCAATAATGTTTGCGAATATGGGCGCGTAAAATAGGTAAACGATTATCAATTGCAATCACCCAATCTTGATTGCCCTGACAAATTAACATTTCTCGTGCCGCACGCAATGCTCCATAAAATAAAGATTGAATTTCTAAAGGATGCCCGTAAATGCCCAAACGTCTATCAATCATGCAAGCTCCATCTGGAACTAATAACGTTGGGTACATATCAAAACGAGTTGCCAAACAAAGTTCTAAAATTAGCCCAATACCTGTTTGAAACTCTGGTTGATATACCAGTGAATAATCTTTTGTCGCAACTACATAAGCGCGTAATATTATCAGCCACCACAGACAAGAATCAATTGGTGTTACTCTTGCGATCGCGTGTTCGCCAAAATCCGCTTCTAGATATTCCTCTCCATTCTTGGACACTACTTTGAAACTAGCTGGCATTAAGCCTTGCCCTGGTTTGTAAGCATCCAATTGATTATCTTTTGGCTGCAACTTCAAAGTTTCTTCTAGAAAGTTACGGACTATATCCGTTTCTCCTTTAATTAGAAAAAGTAGAGCAGATGAAGCAAAATCTCGGACAAAACACTGGTCGTAGTTTAATGAATTAACGCTTCCATCTAAAGCCGCTACCGTACCAACGGGACGACCTTTATAGTAGATGATGGTCTTCTGGATCTGTTCCCATCCTTCTTTTTCTACTTTGTCAATTGCTTCCAAATCTTCTAGTTGCATATCTAGTAAAACTCCTTTGTGCGGTTAATATAATTAGTACGAGCTATTTATAGATTCCCCTACCCTTTTGTTATCGGGTAATTTATTAAAATTTTTCATAATGCATGATATTTAGCATGAATAAGATACTCACCAAAAATCACCTTTTTACTGATTGTTTCTCATTATTTATAATGTCAAGTAAATACATTTTAAACACCTGCTTTTTTCTTGCAGATAATGAGAATATCTTTGAATAAAGATACTCACAAATGATATGTTTCCGATCTATCTATGTAGCTGCATTATTACTAATTATAACAATTTTTTATTTCATGCAACAATATTTGAATATTTTTATGCAGTTTTTTTTGAGAAATTAAATATTAGTAAGCTCTTGTTTAAACAAAATTTTTGCTCATAATCTATAAGAAAATTTTCCGAATAGAAATCACAATAACTTGCTATCAAAATAAAGCAAATAACTCTCATTTACATAAAAAATCTTTAGAATCGGATATTTAAATATTCTTGGCAAAAAATACAATATTTTATGAATTTAACAAGCCAAATATGTTTATGGTAATAAAATTTACTATAGGCTAAAAATATAATTAAGTCTGTTTCTGCCATTTCGACTCGATCATATATAAGATAATTGCTATTTAACCTAATTCGCTAATAATTGCAACTATAAAAAAAACTAAAATATATAACTGTATATAAAACTACAAAACTAGTTACTAGCCTCATAACCTACATAAACAGTTATAGATAGATATACTATTTTAATTGTCTAATAATTCACATATAGACTGTTGAGTTGAGTAAAAGTTGAAATAAATTTATTGCAATAGGGTTTGACCTCAATGATAGGAATAAGTATATTAATCTTCTAGTTTGTTTACTTAATATAAAGCAACCGCTAAGCGATCGAGCTTCCGGTCTAATGCTATACGGCGGCAATGAACAATAGAACAACGGCATTCTGTAACCATTGCTACAGAAATTATATCAAATCTTAAAGACTCTTCAAGTTTTTCAACTCTCAACTATACAAAGTATTGGTAAACTATTATAAAAATCTGATAAAGCTTTAATGCATTTACGACTCAGATAAACCCTCTATCGTAAAAAATTGTTAGCAGTACTACATTTACCGTTGTTGCTGTACAAGTCTAAATATCATTTTTTTAAAGATTATTGCTTGTCAAACTGCGGTTTGACAAGGACAGTTTATACTGAGATGTATCAACAGACTTTAGTACTTATACAGGATACAATACTTACCCGTCACAGCTATTGAGTAAAACTAACTATTTGCATTCGCTTGTAGTAGCTAAGAATATTTATGACGACGAAAATACTTAAATAGCGAGCTTTGAAACAATATAAAAACATTAAGACAAGATATTTTCATAAAACTTAGCTGACAATTTAATTTATTTTACTTGTATTATATTTACACTATATTTAATATACATTTTATACGACATATAAAAAACAAGTATTTCAGTACAGCGATTATTATTCATCGCATAAAAAAACAAAGGAAAGATATATGTTAAAAGCTTCTGAAATTGTGAAAACGCCTTCAGCCGAACGCTTACTTAATCTTTGGGCACGGCGTTATACACCTGAAATATCTTCCCTGTTGGCGAATACTTCATCTTGCAATGAATTATTAAAAGCAACAACACCAGAAGGTAGAGCCCTAACCGGCAACAAGTTAAAAGAAAAAATGCTGGATGTAAATTGCCAGATGGGGTGGATACAAACTAAAAATCTCTACAGCTATATTCCTAACGTTTTAGATTTAACTGAAGCAAGACGTATTACAAAGTTTGCTTTCCGCGTTTATAGAAAATTATTAGAAATTTATCAACAGCAGTCACCAAAAATAGAAGTAGAAAATAATTCTCTTTCTCAATGGGTTATACCAGCAGTTGAAGAACTTGGATATGCTTTAGAACCCATATTAATTATATTTCAGGAGCAGCACGTAGCATCTAAAGATTGGCGAAGCCTTGGTTTTATGACTTCGCAACTTAATTTTACTAATAAATTAATGTTAAAGCGGTTGACAACAGCCGAACAAGTATTGCTAGCTCCTTACTTAAAATTCGTCGAAGAACAAGTAGCAATGCCTTGGCAAAGAGTTTGTTCCAATGCCGCTAATTATGAACTAAATTCGCCGGAATTGAAACTTGTAGAACAATTGATGCCAGCTTCGTCAGAAATTGCTCAATCAGTTCATTGCAAGCTAATCGAATTGTTGCCTAATAATCGTAGTAGAAGAGGAAAATTAACCGATAAGAGTATATCTCATTCTTGTCTCCGCGACTTAAATATGTTCCAAGCTTATCTTTTATTATGCTTTTTAGAAAAGAGTATGGCACCAATCCAAGAAGAATTAATTCCTTTATGCGCGATGGTAGTACAAGGGGTTGAAATTAAATGGGAATTAACTCAAAAATGGTGCGAAGTGTTAGCTACCGAAATGGAAAGCCGTTTGGATTCCGAGCAAAAGAATTTATTGCAGCCTTATACTCAAGGAATGAAACAGGCGTTTTTTACAGAGCGTAGAAGTTTGGGGTATAAAGAAGGAATGACGGCAGAGATTGTTTGATTATTGAGGCGTTTAATAATAGATTAGTTAGCTGGATTATCAGGCTACAACAAGCGGTGTAATTGACTGTATTAAGAAATAAGTAAAATCATGTCATGCTAATTCGATCGGATAAGGTAATTTTAATTTCCCGATTCACTTTTTTAACGGGAGTGTTTTTGATATTCGCTTCCCGCCACCAAGTGTCTATCAGTCAGCTAAAAGTTGTTTTTTAAGACTCTGTAATTCGTCTTCAATTTCAAGCGCTGCAAATTGTGGATTTAAATCCTCTCCAGATAAAAAGGTTTGTAGCTCTTGTTTTGCTGCGGAATAAAAATCCATTTCCAATATTTTTTCTTCTATTCGCTCGAAAGCCTGTATTGGAGTTTCGCTGATTGCTGTTTTATTTGTTGTTGTTTCGCTCAACATTTTCGCAACACCATAAGCAGCAAGCCCAACAACTCCACCTAAAGCTGCCATCGGTATTGTACCAATTCCAACTGCCAATCCTATTTTTGGCGCGACTAATCCCATAGTTCCCACGAAGCTAGAAACACTTGCACCGCCGATACTACCGATGGCGATCGCACTGATTGCAACATTATCTCCTTCGATTGCTTGCAAAGCACCATAAGTTGCTGCACCAGTAACAGCACCAGCACAAACTACAGGTGCTGCTCCAATTCCGATACCTCCGAAACTTCCAGCTAAACCCATTCCACCAATTATCGGAGAAAGATTAGCACCCGCAATAGTTCCAGTAGCAATAAAAGCGGCTCCCGCAACAATATTTTTTCGTGTTTGAGAAACTTGATCTTGGTAATAACTAAAGTCTGTTTTAATTTTACTCAATTGTGATGTTTGCTCATCAATAATATTTTTCAATCTGCTGGCAATTTCTTCGCAGCGCTGTTTTTTATATTTAGCACGAGAAATTAAATCATCTCGATTTGAAGCAAGAGTAAGTTGATATACCTTAGTCCATTCCGAGGCTTTAGCTTGAGCTTTTTCAAAATCTTTTTGAGTAGCGCGTAGTTTTTCTAATTTATCCTGCTGTACATTCATTTGATTGTGTTCCATAATTTTCCCATCTTTATACTCGTTCACCCAAGCTTACGCTGATATAACTTGCTACAACCTTGGAAGAATTCAGGAAATATGACAATTTATTCTTAAAATTTTTTTGAAGTCACACCTCCCAACCCTTTTTAAGGGCAGGCTTTATGTAAGTCCGAATCGAGATACGCCTAATTTAGTCCAGGTTAGCGTGGCGTGCCCGGAGGGCATAGGTGGGATTTGCAATCGTAGCGCCACTCTTGCAGATCTCAATTAGTAAAAGAAGCAGCAAAAACCCTTCAGCTAATTTACCGAAGGGTTTTGAATGCTATTAAATTTTTATTTGAAACTAAGTGTTTTTTATTGTAAGTTAGGAGACTTCTTCGCCATCTAAGCGCTAATTAAAATATTCTTGAAACCATAAATTGCAAGTCCAATGACTGCACCAGCACCTACAACAGTAGCCGAGCTAATAAAAACAGTGCTTCCAGCAACTGCTAAACCTATACTTCCAACCTTTGCTACAACTCCAGCACCAGCAGCAACTACTCCACCTGCTGTGAAAACCGCAGCTTCTTTAAAATCGTTTTCCTTATGTTTTCTAGACATTGTTTTCTAACCCCAATTTATTAACTTCTATAAAAAAAGTAACAGAATAGTTTTTAAAACTGTATTTGTGCTATTACCTAATTTTAAAATTAAGTTGCTATAAAGTTTAAGCATTTCTAAGAGACGATATAGATAATTTCCGAAGCGTTCTATAAAGAATTAATATTATGTATTGATTTGAAGAAATAATTGAGTACTCATTTCTGGCATATTAAGAAATAAGTAATCAGAGTTTTATAACGATTTATTTTTAATGACTTCTACGCTCCCTCACAAAAAAGCCAAAGCCCTCAAACCCGGAAGCCCTCGTCCTGCAAAGGAACTATGTAGCGACTGCGGACTTTGCGATACATATTATGTCCATTATGTCAAAGAAGCTTGTGCTTTTCTTAATCAACAGATAAAAGAACTTGAAGAACAAAGTCATTCTCGTTCCCGCAATCTTGAAAACTCCGACGAACTTTATTTTGGAGTTCAGCAAGAGATGATGGCAGCGCGGAAAAAAGAACCTATTCCAGGTGCCCAATGGACGGGAATTGTTAGTTCGATTGCCATTGAAATGCTCGAAAGTGGCATTGTCGAAGGCGTTGTTTGCGTGCAAAATACCAAAGAAGATCGGTTTCAACCAATGCCAGTTATTGCTCGCACGGCAGAGGAAATACTCGCAGCTAAAGTAAATAAACCTACTCTTTCACCAAATCTTTCCGTATTAGAACAAATTGAAAAATCGGGAATGAAGCGGTTATTGGTAATTGGTGTTGGTTGTCAAATTCAAGCTTTACGTGCAGTAGAAAAACAGCTTGGTTTAGAAAAGCTGTATGTATTGGGTACCCCTTGCGTTGATAACGTTACTCGCGCCGGATTGCAAAAGTTTCTCGAAACAACGAGTAAATCCCCCGATACAGTAGTGCATTACGAATTTATGCAAGACTTTCGAGTTCACTTCAAGCATGAAGATGGTTCGATTGAAACAGTACCTTTCTTTGGTTTAAAAACAAATAAACTCAAAGACGTATTTGCTCCTTCCTGCATGAGTTGCTTTGACTACGTAAATTCACTAGCAGATATTGTGGTCGGGTATATGGGCGCACCCTTTGGTTGGCAGTGGATTGTAGTTAGAAACGAGCGCGGTAAAGAAATGCTCGACATGATAAAAGACCAAATTGATACCCAACCAGTAATGTCCCAAGGTAATCGTCAAGCCGCCGTACAGCAGAGCATTCCCGCCTACGATAAAGGTGTGACTCTACCCATGTGGGCAGCGAAATTAATGGGCGTAGTAATTGAAAAAATTGGTCCCAAAGGTTTGGAATATGCAAGGTTTTCTATTGATTCTCACTTCACCCGCAATTATTTATATACAAAGCGCAATCATCCAGAAAAATTAGAAGAACACGTTCCCGAATTTGCCAAGCGGATTGTGGAACAGTATGAATTGCCAGATTAGGTAATGGGAAATGGGTGATGGGGAGACAAGGAGAATTTTGACCTTTAACCTCAATTACTCCTAACTATCCTCAATGCCCCATGCCCCATTACCAATTACCAATTACCAATTACCCATTCCCAATTGCTTCAATTGCTGCTTCTAGAGCGATCGCCACATGAGTCCAATGAGTTCCCCCCTGACAGTAAGCGATGTAAGGTTCTCTTAATGGTCCGTCGGCGGAGAATTCTGAGGTGCTGCCTTCGATAAATGTTCCTCCAGCCATGACTACTTTGCTTTCGTATCCGGGCATTTCGTCGGGGATGGGGTCTAAATAGGAACCGATGGGAGAATTTTGCTGTATGGCTTTGCAAAATGCAAGAAGTTTTTCTGGGGAACCTAGTTTAATTGCTTGAATTACATCGCCGCGAGGTGCGAAGGGTTCGGGTTTTACTGCATAGCCTAGCTTGTCAAATACATATCCAGTCAGATGGGTTCCTTTCATTGCTTCTCCTACCATCTGCGGGGCTAAGAATAATCCCTGATATAACAGGCGGAGTTGGTCAAATGTGGCACCTCCTTCTCTACCAATTCCCGGAGCCGTTAAGCGACAAGCTGCTGCTTCTACTAAGTCTTCGCGTCCGGCAATGTAGCCTCCAGCAGTGACGATGGTTCCTCCTGGATTTTTGATTAAGGAACCGGCGATTAAATCTGCACCGACATGGGTGGGTTCTTGAGTTTCGATAAATTCGCCGTAGCAGTTATCAACAAAACAAACCGTGTTCGGATTTTGCTCCTTGACCGAACGAACAATCTTCTGTATATCGGCAATTGAGAGACTAGAGCGCCAGGAATAGCCGCAGGAGCGCTGAATTAATACTAAACGAGTCTTATCCTCTATCGCATGGCTCAAAGCTTGCCAATCTATCGTTCCCTCTGTAGTGAGATTCAATTGGCGATAGCTTATGCCAAACTCGATTAGTGAACCTTGATTTTTACCTCTTAAACCAATGACTTCCTCAAGAGTGTCGTAGGGTGCCCCTGCCACTGCCAACATTTCATCGCCGGGACGAAGAACGCCGAATAATGCACAAGCTATTGCATGAGTTCCGGAAACAAACTGTACCCTTACAGCTGCGCTCTGTGCCCCCATTATTTGAGCAAAAACTTTATCTAAAGTGTCCCTGCCTAAATCATCATGACCGTATCCCGATACGCCTGCAAAATGGTGTGCCCCTACACTATGATGGCGAAAGGCAGTAAGTACTCTTTGGAGATTTTGCTTGACCTTCTGGTCAATTCCAGAAAAAATCGTTAACAGTGCTTGTTCTGCTTTTTGCAGCTGTTCCAAGCTGTTCATTAGTAAAACCGTTCTTAAATAATAATTATGCGGATTGTGGCGCTATGGGCGCTACGCTTTGCGTGAGATTCACGCAAAAAGCCCTGAAATGGGCATAACGGACGCGCAGATAATGGCTAATCAATTCTTAAACAGGTTACCGCATGACACTTGCTTCATCAACAACTAGAGGACCATTAAATTGGTTGCACATTACATTTTTCGTCGGTTTACATTTTGGAATTTTACTTGCCCTATTCCCCGCTTTTTTTAGCTGGAAAGCTGTTGGTGTCGCTTTACTGCTTTACTGGGTGACTGGAGGCTTGGGTATTACTCTAGGATTTCACCGTCTGATAACTCATCGCAGTTTTGAAACTCCTAAGTGGCTGGAGTATGTCTTAGCATTTTGCGGGACTCTGGCTTGTCAAGGAGGTCCAATTGCATGGGTTGGAATGCATCGCATACACCATTTACATTCCGATCAAGAGTTAGATCCACATGATTCCAATAAAGGTTTTTTTTGGAGTCATTTACGTTGGATGTTTTACCACTCTCCAGCTTTTGATGATGTTCCTCGCTTTACTAAGGACATCAAGGACGATCCATTCTACATATTTTTAGAAAAGTATATGCTACCAATCCAGTTCGCTCTGGGTGGATTGCTATTACTTTGGGGTGGCTGGTCTTTTGTGGTTTGGGGTGTTTTTGTTCGTCTTATTTTTGTATGGCACTGTACTTGGTTTGTCAATAGTGCAACTCATAAGTTTGGCTATCAGACATACGATGCAAAAGACCATTCCACAAACTGCTGGTGGGTAGCTTTACTGACCTATGGTGAAGGCTGGCACAACAATCACCACGCTTTCCAATATTCTGCTCGTCACGGGTTGCAATGGTGGGAAATTGACCTTACCTGGATGACTATCCAAGTATTACAATTCTTAGGTTTGGCTACCAATGTCAAACTCGCACCAGTGAAGCAGTAATAAGGCTTTAATTATGCGGAAAGTTACTTTTCCGCACCAGATTTTGCAAGGTTCGTAGTAAGCGATTTATCGCTTAATCTCAGGAATAAATTCCTTACTACGAACCCGTCAAAGTTAATCAAAGAGATTATTCCGGAACCGTGTTCAAAATCAAAAATTTAAAATCTTTTGATTGGCTGGGTTTAATTAACATTTATTTACCTCCGCTTAATAATTCTTACTTAAAGGAATAAGCATGGTATAGCTCGTTTTGATCGGAAAATCGAGCTTTTTCTTGCGGAAGTGGTGTTAATAAATTGATATAATCCTAAACGCGAACGTTACGAAACTTCGCAAAAAGCGACTATGCTAGTTGCTTGTATGCGGAATTTTTTTATTTATAAAATTCATTCATGACAACATCAGCAGTAAACACACAGAATAATTCACAGCCAAAACCGCCATCTGACTCCCAACTAAAGCTGACAGACGTGGTAAAAAGCCTTCCTCAAGAGTGTTTTGTACTAGATGCTCGTAAAGCTTGGTTTAGTGTAGTCAGTAATGTTTTAGCCGTTATTCTTGGCTACTTTTTTTTGGCGATCGCACCTTGGTATCTTTTACCGTTAGCGTGGATATATACAGGTACTGCTGCTACGGGATTTTTTGTCATCGGACATGATTGCGCTCATCGTTCATTTGCGAAGCGTCGTTGGGTGAATGATGTAGTAGGGCATTTATTTATGATGCCGTTGATTTACCCTTTCCACGGTTGGCGAATTAAGCATAACTATCATCATGCTCACACCAATAAGCGGCTGGTAGATAATGCTTGGCAGCCAGTAGGAACTGAAGTTTATGAAAATAGTGGCATAGCTCTTAAATGGGCCTTTAAAAGGTTTTTGCACAACCGTTTGTGGTGGATAGGTTCAATCGTACATTGGGCGCTGCATCATTTTAATTGGAATCAATTTCGTAAGCAAGACCAAGCAGAAGTTAAACTTTCTGTGGCTGTAGTCGCTCTGTTCGCAGCTATATGCTTTCCTACCCTAATTGCAACAACTGGTATCTGGGGATTTATTAAATTCTGGTTTATCCCTTGGATGGTGTACCATTTTTGGATGAGTACTTTTACTTATATTCACCATACCGCTCCAGATATCGCTTTTGTACCGGCAGATAAATGGGATGCACTAACAGCCCAGCTATCCGGTACGGTTCACTGCAATTACCCTCGTTGGGTAGAATTCCTGTGTCACGATATCAACGTACACGTGCCTCATCACATTTCCACAGCAATTCCTTCTTATAACCTGCGTCTAGCTCATAGCAGCTTACAAGAGAATTGGGGAAGCTATTTACATGAAGAATGTACGTTCTCTGTATCTTTGCTGAAGTACATAACTGATAGATGTCACTTATATACTCCAGAGAATGAATATATTTCCTTCAAGGATTATCACGCACAGCAATAATGAGTTCTGATTTTTTGAAGGACTTACATCTTTAACCCCCAAAAATGTATATTAATTGGGGGTTAACAATAAATAAGAATACAGTCATGAAATTGAAGGTAAGAGACTATTTTTTTTAGCGCATGACTAATTTTTGTAATGCCTAATTTTTAAAGTTCAGTCTTTTATACAAATTGATTTTACTGACTTTAATTTGCTCAAAGTTCACTTTATATCCGGTAACTTAGCTCAGTGACATCTTCTACAATTAATACAGGCAATATTCCTCAAGATGCATCATCAGAGGAAATAACCAAACTTCCCTTTACTCTGGGGGATGTAAAAGCAGCAATTCCAGCAGAATGCTTTCAGCCTCAAGTGTGGAAATCTCTGTTTTTCTTCTTCCAAGACATACTAATAATTGCTGGACTTTATGCTTTAGCCCATTACTTAGACTCCTGGTTATTTTTTCCCATTTTCTGGGTAATGCAAGGAACGATGTTCTGGGCTTTATTTGTAGTAGGGCATGATTGTGGACATCAATCATTTTCTCGTCACAAATGGTTGAACGATTTGATTGGACATTTATCTCATACACCGATACTTGTTCCCTATCATGGATGGCGGATTAGTCACCGAACTCACCACAAAAATACTGGTAGTCTGGAAAATGATGAAAGTTGGTATCCGATATCGGAATCAGCTTACAACGAAATGGATATAGTTGAAAAAATCGGCAGACACTATCTGTTTTTACTGGCTTATCCGGTATATTTATTTAAACGCTCCCCAGGAAAAACAGGCTCTCATTTTTCACCCAGCAGTCCCCCTTATTCAAACCCTCGGAAAAATGGGATGTGATTACCAGCACCGTACTTTGGAGCGCAATGGTTGGTTTGCTGGCTTTCCTAACCTATCAATGGGGTTTCATGTGGTTTCTTAAGTACTACGCTGCTCCATACATTGTATTTGTAATTTGGTTAGATTTGGTAACATTTTTACATCACACCGAGCCAGATATTCCTTGGTATCGCGATGGAGAATGGACTTTTCTTAAAGGTGCGCTTTCCAGTGTCGATCGCGATTATGGTTTTATCAATCATATTCACCACGATATCGGAACTCATGTTGCTCACCACATTTTCTTAAATATCCCTCATTACAATTTGAAGAAAGCAACTGAAGCAATTAAGCCTGTTGTAGGAGAGTATTATCACAAAACTGACGAGCCAGTTTTAATTTCTCTTTGGAATTCTTTTAGAAAATGCCACTTCGTTCCAAATGAAGGCAAAAAGGTTTATTACACGTATCACTCGAAATAGGTGTAGCTGTGTAACAAAGGTTCGTAGTAAAGGCTTAAGCCTTCAATCAAAGGACTGAAGTTGTTACTGCAAACTATTATCAATCAATTGGTGCGTGACGGCAAAACTTATTTACAGCCCTTTGCAGCTAAATGAGGTACAAAGCTATATTCCGAAAGTCTTGTGGGATGGGCATCCCTGCCCGTCAGAATGTACTTCACCAAAACTAAATATGCTGTATCTCGTAATCTTTCGATAATTTATCGTAGCCGTCACACACCCTACAATTTGGAAATTTACGATAATAAAAAACCCGGTTTTTCCAAAAAACCGGGTTTCTGTATATGTTAAATCTTTGTCGAATCTTACGGTTGAAGTTTAGGAAACTTGGGCTGTAACTGTATTTATTTCCGGAGGATTGCCCATGATTCTTAACCAACGATAGTTAGCGGCAATTGCTTTTGTAAAAGTTGGGTATACGTTGTACTGCACATTGTATTCTTCACAGACTTGCGCTAATATCGGAGCAATTTCTGGATAATGTATGTGACAAACATGAGGGAATAAATGGTGGACGGTTTGATAATTAAGCCCGCCCAGATACCAGTTTAAAAATTTGTTTTCTGGAGCAAAGTCAACTGTTGTTTTTACTTGAGCAATTGCCCATTCATCATCAACTGTATTATCTGGTAAACTTGGTTCGAGAAACTCTGCTGGTTCTAACACGTGAGCAAGCATAAAAACATTGCAAATTATTATGCCATAAACCATATTTACGATACATAATCCGATAATTACTTCAATAGGACTGTATCCCAAAGCTAATGGTATACCTGCGTAAAGTCCCAACCAAACAAATTTTGCACCTATTAAAGTCAATAATTCTAAGGTATTTGGTTTTGGGATATTATATTCGTAATATTTGCCTTTAAATAAAATAAGCTTGACATCAGAAAAAGACCAATAAAATGGAATTATTGCATATACAAAGTTAATCAATAAATGCTGAAATTTATGATATGACTTATGCTCTCTTGCCGGAGACATTCTGACTAAACCACTACCATCAATTTCTACATCATGACCTAATATATTCGTATAGGTATGATGCAAATAATTATGACGAAATTTCCATAGATAGCTGGAAAGACCTATGACAAAATCATAAGTTAAACCAATAGTATTATTAACCCATTTTTTCTTAGAATAACCGCCGTGGTTGGCATCGTGCCCTACACTAAAGCCTACACCAGCAAAACCCATTCCCAGCATGATACAGCCAAGTATTTTCATCCACATTACTGGGGGAGAAAAAAGAATAAATATCCAGGAAAAAAATACCCATCCTAAGATAATTGCACTTTTGAAGTACATGGCAGGATTATCTCTGGGAGTAAGATTTTCAGACTTAAAATAAGCGTCAACTCGTTTATTTAATTCTTTTCTAAAGCCAATATTTTTGGCAAAAGTTACTCTGGGAGCTTGAGTTTGGATCATAAAGAATATTTTCTCGCTTAAATTGGAAATTGATTTACAGCAAATTTCATATTTTTAAATTAAATTACATCTTGACGCGCAAGCATACCCCTGCTAGAAGAAGTTATTTTATTTAGAATTTGAAAATTGCTTTAAGCACATCTTACACATCTTACACTCTCAACTTAAAAAGTCCTAAAAATCAGTTTTTTTAACCAATCATTAAACTAATTCGATTAGCATTTTTGTTTCTTCCGTACTTTTTTCATTAACATAAAGGCAAAATCGATAAGTCTTACCTCGCTATTCAAGAAAAAATACACCCGATTTATTTGAGAATTCTCAAGGTGTAACGTTAAACTATTATATTTATCAAAAGTGTCTAAACTATCTGCCCGCTCAAATTCTTCCATTTCCTTGAACAATATGTTTAAGGGTGGTCAAACTTTCCAAACCAATCAATCCCCTACGATGTCCTTTTTGATTGGACATTCCTAAAAATACGGCATCTCCCCATAATGGATTTCGGCTGAAACGCGGGGAAGCATTTATGTATGTAGAAGCGCTATTTACGCCTAAAGCAAATTGTCTGCTTTCTTGATAAGATTCAGTCACAATACAGTCGGCGTGTCCGCTACTATATCGATTAATCCAATTAATTGCTGAATCTAAATTTTCTACAAGCTTGAATGCAACTGTCTTAGTGAAATAAGCATTTCCCCATTCACTATCTTTGACTGGTTGCAATTGAGGAAATGATTCTCTTAACTCGTCATCTCCCCTCAATAAAAAACCTTTTTCCTGCAAACTTTTTAACAAAGTACCGAATGAAGAAGATAAAGTTTGCCGGTTAATTAATACTTTTTCAATCGCATTTACAGGATCTGGAGAACTTGCATGGCTCTCATTAATCATCCAGCGCACCATATCCACCAAATTACCATTTGGCGACCAGTATAGATAGCAATTACCCATAGCCGATTTTAAGACTGGTGCTGTAGATTGACGTACTACCCGATGAATTAGACTGTTACGTCCGTAGGGAATCACTAAATTCAAATAATGCTCTTGACTAACTAATTCCTGGATTAACGTACCATGCTCTGCCGTAACCAACTCTATTGAGCCTACAGGTAATCTTGCTTCGGCAACAGCCATTTGGAGTACTTCAGCAATGGCTGCATTAGAATGACTTGCTTCCGTGCTTCCTTTGAGAATAATGCTGTTGCCAGTCTTGATACACAAACCTGCGGCAATAGCTCCTAACTCAGGGAATGCTTCATAAATAAATGCTATTACCCCCAGAGGTGTTGATTGAGAATAACTTTGTTCTTCACCAAGCTGGTAATCAGCAGTTCTCATTCGCCCCAGTGGATCTGATAACTCCTCCAACCGTTGCAGAATTTTTACCGTCGAATCCAAACGTTCTGGAGTTAACTTTAGCCAATCCAAGACTAAATCTGGTACCGCCATTTCCCGGCAAGCTTCCAGATCCAAAGTATTAGCTTCTAAAATATCGTCAAACGAGCGTCCTAACGCTTCAGCCATAGCCATTAAAGCGCGACTGCGCTGCGCTCCTTTAGTGATGCCCAATTTAAGAGCAGCACCATGCGCGCGCTTAGCTATACGTAAAGCGTCGCCTTCTATCGCAATCGGTTGGGAATTTTCAGCAAAAGCATCCACAGTAATAATCAGCGCCTTAACGTCTGTAAGTCAGCCAAACCATAAGTGCAGGCAAAATAGCCAATAACACTGCTACCAGTGCCCAAGTTATAATGCCAGGTCCACTGGCTAAACGCAATGCTAACGGTAGCCATATAATCACTAGCACGAAAATAATACCTAGTGCTACTGGTAAATAACTTTCTCCCAGACGTGGATGAACAACTTTCCATCCAGAAACCCGTCCAGCGCCAAGCTCGTTTGTAGGGATAAGTAGTAGAAAGCTGCTCCAAAACGCGAGCATTTTCCTCTACCACGAATATCTGCTGACAGCGATCGCAACCGAAGGCTTCTGTCAGGGTAATCGGAATTAAGCGTCCCCGACGGCGACAGGGACAGGGGTATTCGTTGTTGAAATCGATTTTTTCGGGCTTTTGTGGTTGCACTATACGGCTCTTTTTACAAGATCGCAGTTTACTAATAGGAATATTTTAATATTCCCTTTAATTTACTATTCAGAGAAAAATGTTTGATACCGCAATTCTCTCTTCATAAATAATTTAAAATAAGCGAGCAGTTTACCCACTAAAATTTCTTTATATCATTAACCGTTAAAAGTATTACTCTTTCTATATACATATTTTGCATTACACAACAATAATTATTTAACTCTCGATCGTATAAACCATATTTAACAAACAAAGCCCTATGCTTTTATCATCATCCAGTGTAGTCCATCCCACTGAAAACAGAACGTTTATTTTTAATAAATGTAAATTTTCAAAACATATTGATAAACAAACTAAAAGATGCAGAAAAATTTTGTTTTTCTGCATCTTTTAAATCATTATTTCTTAAAGCGGGTGACGCGATTCGAACGCGCGACATTCACCTTGGCAAGGTGACGCTCTACCACTGAGCTACACCCGCATTTAATTGCTAAATAACAATATCTCATATGCATTCATATTTGTCAACACATTTTTTTAGAAGATGGGAATTGGGCATGGGGTATGGGGTATGGGGTATGGGGTATGGGTAGAGGGGGTAGAGGGGGTAGAAAAATTATTAATTTACTACTCGCTACTTGCTACTTCTAACTCATAACTTCTCACCGAACACTTTTCCAATCTAAAATCCCTGCATCCTATGCCCAATCCCCAATTACCAATTACCAATTCCCATTCTTAAGCTTTCTCTTCAGATTGAGTTGGTAAGTTGTTTAAAGTTGCGCTTTTGAGAGAACCTGCCAAGGCTCCAGAGTTGGATGAATATTGCTGTTGCATACTGGGGACGCAGTTGACGCATCAAACTAGCCATTTCTAAGGCATTCATTGCGTAATCCCAACCGTGATTGCTTTTGATTCCTGCTCTTTCTAAGGCTTGCTGCATGGTGTCGGCTGTTAAAACACCGAATATAACTGGTACCCCTGTCTGAAAAGCTGCTGCGGCAATTCCTTTGGCAACTTCTGCGGATACATAGTCAAAGTGAGGTGTTTGTCCTTTAATTACTGCACCCAAGCAAATTATCGCGTCGTAACTACCCGAAAGTGCTAACTGTCGCGCTACCAAAGGTACTTCAAAGCTTCCAGGCACCCAAACATAATCAACTTGAGAGCCGTGGGGATTAGTATCAATACCGTGACGCTTTAAACAATCTTGACATCCTTCCACCAGCTTGGTGGTTACTAGATCGTTAAATCTACCAATTACTAATGCAAAACGTAGGGGTTCTGTTTGAGCAAACGTTCCCTCGAAAATTGCCATAATTACCTCTTTATATATAATCAGTTATCAGTTATCAGTGACCAGTTAACAGCGAGCAGTCAACAGTGACCAGTATTTACCTTTCATGATAGGTTTGTCAGTTAACAGCAAACAGTAGTTAAAATAATAAGAACAGATTTGGATTTCTGACGCAGAATAAAAGCTCTTGTTCTGATTCTCGTTACTAATAAACTTTATTAATATAATTTAATAAGGTAAAAGGTAATACACTAACTTTTTAATTACTGGTAACTGCTCGCTGAAAAAGAGCAGAAGATTAGCCACTTTATAAGCGGTATTCCTCTGCTCCTATAAAATTTGTCGGCTGATGGTGAAAGCGGTGGCTTAAACTACGAAAAAGTTTAAAATTCCAACTACGACTACCAAAGCAAACCAAGCCGCAGAACCAATCCAGAGGAATCTCTTGGATTCAACCCAGGTTTGAGGAGTTGCATAAGCAACGGGTACGCCAACTACCATGACGAAAGATAAAGCAACTAAAGCTATTAAAGCAATTTGGAATAGGATGGTCATTTTTCTTTTCTCTTAGACGGAAAGTTCTAAAATTCTATATTCACTACAACCAATGTACATTATTGGTGTTAGATTCCAGACACTCTACTAGTTTAGATTTTTTGCGCTACTTGCTGCAAGGGGATGAGAAGGATTTTAATTTAGAATACGTGGCGGTTGAAACCGCGCGCCATTTGCTACAACGGAGGGAACCTCCGCAACGCAATGGCTTGTCTACACAAGCGAAACCCACCTTTGTAGGTTGTGGAAGCTTTTAGGTAATGTGAAAAAATTGCACTCATTTACCAAATCATCTGTAAATCCAACACGAAACCAGGTAAAACATCTTCACCATTCAAACTATTGGGATTATCGAAAATTTCTACTTCTTTTCCAATTCGATAAATTTCAACTTGGCGATTTTTACGATTAATCAACCAACCCAAACGTACACCATTACTTTTATATTCTTCCATCTTTTGTTGAGTTGTTTTCAAACTATCGCTTGGTGAAAGTAACTCAATGACAAAATCGGGAGAAAGCGGTAAAAATTTAGTTTTTTGTTCAGGTGTTAATGCATTCCACCGTTCTAATTTTACCCAAGAAGCATCTGGAGAGCGATCGGCACCATTAGCAAGTTTAAAACCACCAGAAGAATCAAAGACAATTCCCAGGTTGTTTTTTTGATTCCATACCCATAATTGAGCAGTTAATCCTGCATTACGATTGCTGCTTTCTCCTCCCACTGGTGGCATAATTACTATTTCCCCGGTAGCATTGCGTTCAAATCTTAAATTTTGATTTGCTTGACATAGCTGAAAGAATTGCTCGTCTGTTAAATCAATAATTGGGTTTAAATTTAGTGTTAAGCCTTGCATGATATTAAAATAATATATTTATAACTAAGCATTGATAAACTTTTCAGCAGCATTCGCTAATGTTTCATCCATCCAAGCATTGATACTTTTACCGGATTTTTTCGCTGCAATAAAGATTTTGCGGTGATTTTCTGGAGTTGTACGGAAAGGAAGTTTACCAGAAAAAGGTTTTTCGGGTTTTTCACCTAAATCTTCGCAGTAAGCAAGATAATCATCGACTGAATTATGAAATTCTTGACGTGCTTCTTCAACAGTTTCCGCTTTGAATGTTATTACGTCATTAATATCGATAACTCTGCCAAATAAAATCGATGCTTCTGTATCTACTTCAATGATTGCTGTATAGCCTTTGTAAGTCATCATAGTTCGATTTATGCTTTTTTCGATGATATCATGATACGATATCAATATAAATGCGTTCGCAAACCCCGATCGCATTGGTGTGGTTTGCCAAATCTTGCACTTCTCGCAATCAACAAAAACGCCCGCGGGTTGGAAACCTGGGGCTACAGAAGCAAAGCCCGTCTAAGCCGCAGCTTCGCTGAACACGGGCTAAGATTATTTTTGTATAGATTGTAGGTTGGGTTAGGCGCACAAAGAATATAAATTTTAATTAGGAATTAAATTGCAACCTAACCCAACATTAACCCATTTTTGATCGTCTTTTCCCCACTCGTTTAGCAGTTTTAGTGCTTTACTAAATTTATTATAAATGTTATAAGATGCTATCAAAGGTTGGTTGGTAGTTGCAAGTTTAACGAAATAAATTAATTTATATGACAACTGATAAACTTTCTGAAGAAAAGGTTGAAAAAGTACAAATATTTCCACACCCTTTAGCAAAAATTGCTGGTAAGTTTAAAGGAGAGTTTTGGGAAAGCACTTTGAAGAATATTCAGAATTTTAGAAAGAGAGAAAAAGAAGAAAATAACAGGTTTTTTGATAATCAATAATTGTTTGGGTAAGTTTAAGTGAATTAAACATTCTGAAAGACTGAATAAATAAATGATATAATTAAATTTAGTAACTATTTTGTTATAGTAATGCCTCTCACAGAACTTTTACCTCATTTAAAACAACTATCCCAAAACGATAAACTTTTGTTATTGCATTTCTTAGTTAACGAAATGTTGAATGAATCTGGTTTAGTTCCATTAGATAATCAAGACAAAACATCAAACCTTGGTTTACATGACTCATTTGAAGCTGCTGCTGTTTTAGCACAAGCTTTAGCAGAAGCCAAAAAAGCACCAACAAATGGTTGATAAAGTCAGATTTCCATTCATTCAAGCAAATCCAGATTTGGGAGAATTAAGTACATTTCCCTATCTTCCTTTGACTTTAAGCTATCAAAATCAGTCTTGTAAGGTATTGGGTTTATTAGATACAGGTTCGAGCGTTAATGTCTTACCTTACGAAATCGGATTGAGATTGGGAGCAATTTGGGAGCGTCAAACAATGTCCGTTCCTTTAGGAGGTAATTTATCTCGATTTGAAGCAAGAGCATTAGTTGTAACGGCAACAGTAGAATCATTTTCTCCCGTAGAATTAGCTTTTGCTTGGACGAAAGATAGAAATGCTCCTTTAATTTTGGGACAGATGAACTTTTTCTTGGAATTTGATGTATGTTTTTATCGTGCTGATTTAGCTTTTGAGATTAGTAAAAAATAAATAAATCAAGCCGACATCAAACCCCGCTTCGGTTCAGGAATATTATGTCCTAAATCTTGAGCAGTTTCAATCCACTCTTGCATAACTATCTCCACATTTTGCAAAGCTTCTTGATAATTTTCACCGTCAGCGGCGCAACCGGGTAATTCTGGTAATTCTGCAATAAATGCTTCGTCTTCTTGACTGTAGTAGAGGATGATTTTGTAGCGGAGTTTCATATATCCTCTTCTAATTCTTTATTTGCTTCTGAGGAGATAATATGTTGTTTCATGATTGATTCTCTCTAACTTTGCGTAGCTTCTCTCGCAGTCGCTCAACTACAACTTCGCCATCAATACCTTCACCTCTTTCTAATTGCTCAACAGCAACTTCTACTTTTTGACGAGTTTCTTCAACCCATTTTTGATAGTCTTTTTCCCACTCGTCTAGCAGTTTTAGTGCTTTACTAATAACTTGTTCTGGATTTTCATATTTACCCTTAGCAATTTGCCCTTGAATAAATTGCTCATCTTCGGGCTTGAGTCTAATATTCATGATTTTTTTGAATATGGATAAGCATGGAAGTACTTTTTATTATGACGCAATGGCTTTTAGATTGTAGGTTGGCTTCACGGTGTCCAACCCAACCTACTACTAAGCATTAATAAACTTTTCAGCAGCATTCGCTAATACTTCATCCATCCAAGCATTAATACTTTTGCCAGATTTTTTTGCTGCGATAAAAATCTTGCGGTGATTTTCTGGAGTTGTACGAAAAGGAAGTTTTCCAGAAAAAGGTTTTTCGGGCTTTTCACCCAAATCTTCACAGTAAGCAAGATAATCATCAACCGAATTATGAAACTCTTGACGTACTTCTTCAATCGTTTTTGCTTTAAATGTTATTACGTCATTTATATCGATAACTCTGCCAAATAGTATTTCGGCTTCCGTATCTACTTCAATAATTGCTGAATAGCCTTTGTAAGTCATCATAGTTCGATTCCAGCTTTAATTAAAAATTCTCTAACAGATTTAACGGCTCCTTTATCGGTTTCTTTTTCTAGATGTAGTTCGTGAAAAACAGCTTTTACATTATTCAATTTAACCCTTACCCGCGAACCTTTTCCTTGACTAACATTTACTCACCCAGGGCTACAAATAAACTTTCAATATTGTTCCAAAGGATATTTGCAGGTATTGGATCTGTAAAAATCAACTCTAGCGTTTTGTGTTGCTTGTTATTTAGATCCATTAGGAATACTCCTAATTACAAATGATATCACTAAACGATATCATGAAAAAGCGATCGCCATTTTTATTTTTGCTGAAAACTACGGTAATAGCAATTCTGGACGAAAGCATTTAAAGAAAATTTGGTAATTATTTTTATTTGACAAAAGAGTATCAGCGTTGTATTGTTTGCTACATAGCACTGAATTAAGTGTAGAGTTGGCAAGACGTGGTGTCTTGATAAACTAGAAAATGGCAACCAGACCTTTAATTCCTTTTGGTCTGGTTGTAAAAAGCACAGTCAGGCATAAGCTAAGACTTAAGTTCACAAATTTATTGCTATTTATCTCTATACTAAAAAACGTATTTTTCTCTTGGGTATTAGACAATTATATAAATCAGCTAAAATTGCCAATATAACTTTACACGAGATAATTACCAATGAAAATTAAAGCGGTAATCTGGCAAGAAGATGATGTATGGTGCGCTTCTGTACCAGCTTTACCTGGGTGTCACACTTGGGGTAATAGTTATGAACATTTATTAGAAATGCTCGAAGATGCTATCCAAGGTTGGTTAGAAGTTGCAAGCGAAAGAGAACAGGTAGATCCACAGAAAAAATTAGTTGAATTATCGCTATGAAAGCTGTATCAGGAAAAGCGCTGTGTAAAATTCTTGAGCAGCGAGGTTGGGTGCTAAAAAGAATGACTGGTAGTCATCATATTTATTCAAAAGAAGGAATAGATTCAATTATTTCTGTTCCCGTTCATAGTAATCGCGATTTACCAATTGGTACATTGAAAAGCATTATGAAGGATGCACAACTTGAGGAAGATGATTTAAGTTGATAGCAATTTTTCGTATTCAAAATCGTGCTTAATCCCCTCTGCGTACCTCCGCGCAAACCTCCGCGCCCCTCTGCGTTTAAAAAAAAACCGCACAAAGTACGGGCTAAAAAAACAACAAATTAAATCCGAATTTCTACCTACTCAATCCCTTCAATCTTATCCTCAACCTGCTGATACAATTCCCGCAACTTATCCAAGTTACTTTCATCTGTATCCCAGTAACCTCTACCATTAGCTTCCAACAATGAAGTCACCATCTTTCTAAAAGAATGCGGATTTAAGTTCAATAACCTTTCCTGCATTTCCTGATCTTTCATAAAGGTGTCATTGGTATCTTCGTAAACCCAGTTATCAACAGCATCTGCTGTTGCACTCCAACCAACTGTATTTACTAAGCGTTTGGATAATTCCCTCACTCCTTCGTAACCGTGAGATAACATCCCTTCATACCACTTAGGATTCAACAATTTAGTTCGAGAATCCAAGCGCACGGTTTCCGACAAAGTACGAACTTGGGCGTTTGCTGTGGTGGTATCTGCCATGTAGGATACTGGCTTTTTACCATCTTTCCGCAAGCTAGCTACTACTTTGGTGGGATCGGAATCGTAGTAGTGGGAAACGTCGGTTAAACTAATTTCGGAGGAATCTAAGTTTTGGAAGGTGACATCGGCAGTTTGCAATGCACTTTCAAAGATTTTCCGCGAGTTTTCCATCATTCCTGGGTTATCTGCGGTGAATGCAAAGGATTTGCGTTTCAGGTACATTTCCTGTAATTCCCCTTCTTCTTCCCAAGTACTATTTTCCACCGCTAAGTTGATGTTGGAAGAGTAGGAGCCGGAAGCGTTGGAAAATACGCGGGTTGCTGCTTGACGCAAATTAATTCCCATTTCTTCGGCTTGCTTGAGAGCGTGTTTTCTCACAAAGTTCATTTCTAAGGGTTCGTCGGCTTCTGCTGCCATTTTTACCCCTTGATCTAACAGGTTCATTTGGTTGACAAACAAGTCGCGGAATACGCCGGAGCAGTTAATTACTGCATCGATTCTCGGTCTTCCCAACTCTTCTAAGGGTACTAATTCTAACTTGTTGACTCTTCCCAAAGCATCTGGAACCGGCCGCACGCCTACCATCCACATTATCTGTGCTAGTGATTCCCCGTAGGTTTTTATATTGTCGGTTCCCCATAATACACAGGCGATGGTTTCGGGATATTCGCCGCCGTTGTCGCGCATTTGTCTATCTAACAATCTATCTACAACGACTTTCGCAGATTTAACTGCTGCCATTGTAGGAATTGATTGCGGATCTAAAGCGTGGATATTTTTACCTGTAGGTAAAACGTCGGGGTTACGAATTGGATCTCCTCCGGGGCCCCAGGTAAAACGTATTCACCTTCCAATCCTTTGAGTAATGCTCCGAGTTCGTTATCGGCGCATACTTGTTGTAAACAGAATTCCAAGTATTCAAATAAGGGTTTTAATGCTTCCTTATCAACATTGGGATAACCTGCTTGATGCAAAGCTTCTATCCAAGGTTCTTTTTTACCCATATTGAAGAAGTTCAATTTGGAAACCAGGGATACTCTACCTTCTGCGTCGATTTGCGCTTTCACCAATGCACCAACGGTTTCGCGGGTAGTAGTTGTGATGTGTTGCAGCAATTCCACATCTTCTAAAATACCTTTGTCGCTGTTACGATAAATTTCTTCGATGTCGCGTTTAATACTGTTAGCTATAATCCTTGGTAAGCTAATCAGTTCAGACTCTTCTCGATCTAACTCAGCGATATTAACCAAAGTAGCGATTGCTTCCTCTGCCGTGGGGGGCTTACCAACTACGTGTAAACCACATGGCAACAGTCGCGATTCTATCTCCATCAACCGACGGTAGACGCTACCAACGATATTATCGCGCTCTTCTGCGGACATTTCCTTGCAACTGTCTTCCGGCAAGTTGATATCTTTATCTAAATTCACCATCCGGGCTTTATCCATGATGGTATCGACGATTGCAACTCCTCTTCCGGTGTCTTTGAGGGTTTGGTAGGAACCAATTAGTTCGCTTAATTCTTTCAAACCTTTATATAAACCGGCGTTTTCTGCGGGGGGTGTTAAATAAGATATCGTTTCCGCATAGCTGCGACGTTTGGCAATTGTGGCTTCACTGGGATTATTTGCAGCGTAATAATATAAGTTGGGAATCGTACCAATTAAACTATCGGGATAACATTCACCCGACATTCCCATTTGCTTTCCTGGCATAAATTCCAAGGAGCCGTGAGTACCGAAGTGCAGTACCGCGTCGGCACCCCAAATTTTTTCCAGGTATGTGTAGTATGCAGCAAAACCGTGGTGGGGACTTGCAGAGCGGGAAAATAACAACCTCATTGGATCGCCTTCATAACCAAATGTTGGCTGTACCCCAATAAATAAGTTACCGAAATGCTTCCCGTAAACTAATAAATTCTGTCCGTCGCTGTTTAAATTTCCTGGAGGTGCCCCCCAATTTTCTTCCAAACGCTGGGAATATGGTGTTAATTCTTCATATTCCGGAACCGACATCCGATAAGCAACGTTTAATTCGGGGCTGGCATACTGTGCCTGTACGTCGTGGATGACTTGTTCCATTAACTCTTTGGCACTACCAGGTAATTCGGGTAAATCGTAGCCATTATTTTGTAAAGCTTTCATTACCTCGTATATGGAACCGAATACATCTAAATATGCTGCGGTTCCGACATTACCTTTATCCGGTGGGAAGCTAAATACAGTAATCGCCACCTTCTTATCTAACTTGGGCTTACGGCGCAAATTCGCCCATTTCATTGCTCTTTGAGCAACTGCTTCAACTCTATCTTGGAGAGCGATCGCCTTCCAGTAGCGCCATCTTTACCAGATAAAATTATCGGTTCAATCGCACCATCTAATTCGGGTATGGCAATTTGTAAAGCGACCTGAATCGGATGCAATCCTAAATCGCTTTCCATCCATTCTTCGGTAGTTTGGAATACCAAAGGTAAGGCAACCATATACGGACGATTTAACCGCTTCAACGAGTCAATCGCCTTCGGGTGGTCTTGTCTGGCGGGACCACCAACTAAAGCAAATCCTGTTAAAGATACTACAGCATCAATTAAAGGAGTGCCTTCCTTATTACCTTTATTTAACGTAGAAGTTTCATAAAAATAAGCATCTACTGGCTTAGAAAAATCCAAACCACCAGCGAAAACGGGAATTACCTTAGCTCCCATCGCTTCAAATTCCTGGACAAGTGCCACATAATGTGCATCATCACCAGTAACCAAGTGAGTCCGCTGCAATACTAAACCAATACAGGGCGCTAAGGGATCTTTTAAATCGTCAGAAATATCCTTACGGCTACTAAACCAGTTGAGATACTCCTTCACATCCTCAAACATCGTCGGCGCTAAAGGATGCCAAACTCCCATATCGGGATACACAACCGGGGCTTGATATTCTTTTGCAAAAACGAAATTGCTTTGATCGACATCTTTTAAAACATATTTATCAGCCAGCATTAATAAGAAGTTCTCTAAATTATCAGAAGAGCCTCCCAACCAATACTGAAAACTCAACATGAAATTACGAGCATCTTGAGCCTTTTCAACCGGCAGATACTTTAATACAGAAGGCAGAGTCCCGCAGCAGCTTCAACATTCCATCTTGAAAAGACGAACCGGATTTCTCCTTGCGCTTCTTCATAAAGCTGGCGATCGCACTCTTTGACTGTCCCAAATTCGCCAAGGAAAAGCTACCCATCTTATTCAGACGCATAACTTCCGGCATCGAAGGGAAACATACAGCCACATCAAAGTTATCGCGATGGGGCTGCACTGCTGCAACTACCTTCTGAGCTAAATCTTCAATAAAAATAAGTGAAGCGATAAAAACATTCGCGGTTTCTACATCCTTCTGAAACTGTTCGTAATTTTCTGGCGAACGAAGTTCCTCAATCAAATAACCGCTGATTTCAATAGCAATGTTGGGGTGATTATCGTTTATAGTCCGTACCGCTTGTGATAAAGCACTCTGATACTGGGACTCTAACACGACATAGACCACCTTAATTAAATGTCGCCCTTCGAGGTTATCAGGCTTGATGTGTCTAATGGTGGACTTGACGTGAGTAAACATACGTTTCCTCGCTCCTATGATGCGTGTTCTCTGGTTCGGCACTAAATGTTTTTTATCAGAAATTGCCGCCTTTATGGACGTTTTGTCGTCTAACTGACACAATTCGATAAATTTAAACAATTTTTGCTTTACATTACTTTACGTTTTTTTGGTGTGCTTACTCACATTTAGTAAATTATTTGTAATATTTATATTTGGTTATTTGGTTATTGATGGATAAAAGTTTATAAAACCTTACTAGAGCGCTAAGGACGCTAAGGGAAGAGGTTAAAGAGAGGTTATGGTGCGGAATGTGGGTTATAAATGTGGGGTTTTTACGGAGAATTTTATGGATGTGGGAGAATTTTTGAGAAGGTATGAAGATGGGGAAAGGGATTTTTCGGGTATTGAAATTAGGGATGCGGATTTAAGCGGTATTGATTTATATGACAAAGTAATTCTACGAAAAGCTAAATTAATCAACATTAATTTAAGTAATTCAAATTTATCGAAAGCTGATTTATCTGAAGCTGATTTAACTGGTTCAAATTTAAATAATGCTTTTTTATGGAAAGCTAATCTTACAAATGCTAATTTAAGTAATACAAATTTATTTTATGCGAATTTAGAAGCAGCTAATTTAAGAAATGCAATTCTCACAAGTACAGATTTAAGCTGTACAGATTTAATTGGTGCTGATTTAACTGGTACAAATATAGAAGCAGCTTTAAATTTAGCAAGTCATTACATATTTTTGGTGGATGAATCAAAAAATAAAAATACCGAACTACTTACAGAACTGAGAAACTTAACAAGAGGACTTAATTATAGGTATAACTCAGAAGGTTCTTATTATTATGAAATTTTTCTATGGGATACTGCATCGAGAGGTGATTTTAGCTTAGAAAAGTTTTTAGAAGCAGCGGTTTTTCTGGTAGAAGTTGATTCAATCGATTTATTTGAAGGGAAATTTTATATTGATGAATTTAACTTTATCCTTAAAGATATCAAACAATATATTAAAAATAGAGAATATTTTTATTTGAAGCTCGATATTGGTTTATTCGATAGTGAACCTATTCCTGTCTTGATTGGAAATACACAAGCAGGAGATTGGATTGGTATATGTCCTCTTTTTGATATAAAACGAGGTGGTGAAGAAGAAATCGGTAGGATACAAGATAACGCATCTCATAAAATCGAATACGAACCATTAATATCAGCTTTGAAAAACTTAGAGACTGTAAAAATTTTTAATTCGGCTTTGATAAATTCTGAGCCTCTAGGAATTTTTCATCAGGAACTTGATTGTACTGTAGAAGGTGTCGCTTGGGAGATTGCGGAAAATAGAAATAATTTACTCCATAATCTTTTAAAATATTCTAAAATGATGCATTTTTATGATGATGGTGATTTTGGAGGAGAAGGTTTCTTTGGGGAAAATGATGAAGATATAAAAAAAGACTATCCTGAAGAATATAAGAGAATTCAGAGATTATCCAATATAATTAAAACTCGTTTCAAAGATATAAAAATTTATTGGATTGGTGATGGTGAGATTGATGTGTATATAGTCGGTAAAATTGAAACCGGGGATTGGATTGGTATTCGTAGTAGGTTGTCGCATACGTGATTAAATTTGGTAGCTCGGATATAAATTTACCTGGCGGTTGAAACCGCCGGATATAATATTTCCAATGAAAAAAATCAAACCGTATCTGGATCTATACCTAATTCTTCCAACTTCTTTCTCAACCTTTCGGCTTTTTCTTCACTTTCCTTAAGTGCTTGTGCTAATTCGCTTGGTGCGAGTAATTTTTCCCCCGTATCTTCTCGATAAAAAGCAATTAATTCCGATTCAATTTCCAATCTAAGTTGCAAAGGTTCGCTTCTATTGTCAGTAATTTCTTCATAAACTTCTTTATCTAAGCGATAACCTTTTAATTTGTTTTCAATCCATTCCCCTTTAGGATCGAATAACCAATATTCTTTTACACCTAACTGTTCGTAAAGCGTTTTTTTGTAACCCGTATCTTTTTCCTTGGTTTCCTTCCGAGGTAATTTCAAATATCACCGCAGGTACTTGTTTCTCTTCCCAAATTTTATAATTATCCCTACCACCAGGAGCAACGTTAAAAATTACCATGACATCGGGTGCTACTCTGAGTCTGGGAAAACCTTGAGCGTAATATAAAAATTGGTCAGCTAAAACTGTCGCTTGCTGTCCCTGCAAATACTGTTTTAAAATTTCTAAGGTTACAAGGATTGCATATAAATGAACGTAGGTTTCAGCCAAGGGTTCACCGTCTGAGCTAGGGTAGATGATTGCGATATCGGCTTGTTGGTTTGCTGATGCGAGAGATGTCATGGTTTCACCAGCGGATAGTAATTTAGTTTAATTTTAATATAGGAATTTAGTTCGATTTTTAATAATTGCTTTTCTACATCCTCTACCCCCCTCCCACTTATCGTTGGTGCGTGACGCTATCTTCGCATTAATAACCACGTTCAAATTTTTTCAAAGCGTCACTAGGCTGTTGACTTTGATGGTTTTTGGCGAATTTTCCAAAAATATAGACACAGAATCTGCATGAAGTCTTGCGGGCTAAAGGGTACAGAGTCAACACCCTAGTCACACACCCTACAAGAATAAAGGCTCTAATATTTGTAGCGCAAGCAAGAATACCCATTCTACAAAATTCTATTGATCGTTGATAATTGTTCATTGATAATTGATAAATGTTTGATATCCTTATTCTTTCCAATGGCCCCGGTGAAATAACAACTTGGGTGCGTCCTGTTGTAAAATCGTTACGGGAAAAACTTGGTAATAACCGCGATAAAGTCAGAATTTCCGTTGTTTTATCTCCCTGTGCTAACGCTAGCGGTAAGGAAGCTGATATTGCTCTTTCTTATCCCGAAGTTGATAGAGTTCAATCTGCTCAAAATTTCTTTCCTTTTCTACTAACCGGGAAAACAGTTGATAATTGGGATTGGAGAAAAAAAGGTGTTGTATTATTCCTCGGTGGAGATCAATTTTTTCCCGTGGTAATTGGTAAAAGGTTGAATTACCGTACTGTTATCTACGCTGAATGGGAAGCTAGATGGCATTCTTTAATTAATAGATTCGGTGTCATGAAGCCCGAAGTTGCTGCCAATGTTAAACCTAAATACGCTGATAAATTTACCGTTGTTGGAGATTTGATGGCGGAAGCTGGGGTGGAAGAGAGAGGGGGAGAGGGGGAAGAGGGGGTAGAGGGGGAAGCACCAATTACCAATTACCAATTACCAATTACCCATTCCCATTTAATTGGAATTTTACCTGGTTCAAAAGCAGCTAAGTTAGCTCAGGGTGTCCCTTTGAGTTTGGCGATCGCTCAACATATCCACAACAAATTTCCTCAAACTAAGTTCTTCATCCCTGTAGCTCCAACTCTTGATTTACAAACTTTGGCTAGTTTCGCTGATGCACAACAAAATCCGATGTCGCAATATTTTGAAAATACATCGGCAAAGTTAATAAATACAAATTCAGAAAAACCATATTTACAAACAGCAACAGGTTTAAAAGTCGAATTATCTTTAGAACACCCGGCTTACGATCTATTATCTAAATGCAGTCTTTGTTTAACTACCGTTGGTGCAAACACTGCCGAATTAGGTTCTTTAGCCGTACCAATGATTGTTTTACTCCCTACTCAACAATTGGATGCAATGCGCTCTTGGGATGGTATTCCTGGATTACTCGCTAATTTACCTTTAGTCGGCACTAGTTTCGCTAAGTTGATAAATTGGTATTTTATTAAACGTAAGGGTTTGTTAGCATGGCCGAATATATGGGCGCAGCAAGAAATTGTGCCGGAATTGGTAGGAAAATTACAACCCTCTGAAGTTGCTGATATTGCCATAGATTATTTACAAAATCCTCAAAAATTAGCCGATATTCGTGGTAAGTTGAAAAGTGCTAGAGGTCAAGCTGGTGCTGCCGATAAACTGACTCAGTTGGTATGCGAAGAGTTAGAAAAACAAGTTTGATTAATTCTAGATTTCTATTCTATTTACACAAACCTGCGACAAAAAACTTGAAATTATAAATAATGCTAGACAAGATATATTTCGATATTACGGTAATACCAAAATATATCTTGTTTAACCCATTCTAGTTAGATTTATGGTTCATTCTTAATTTTCATCTTTCTCAACTAGAATTTGATCGAGTCTGTCATTAGCATCTTTAGCAAGCTTCTGGAATTCCACAGCAGAAACTAAACCAGTAGCAGTAAGTACAGTTCCTTGTGGAACCTTGTTTGATAAAAGCATTCCCGCACCTGCTAAACTAATAAGAAAAGATAGGCTCGTTGCAAAAAATGCCATGTTAAAGCTATAACGCGCTTGACGTAAACGTTCTTCGATAATGGGTGACATATTAAGTTGAAATACTTAACTACACTTCTAATATCACCTTCTGAAACTCCAATATTGACTACTCAATGATTGTGTTGTGAACAACTTGTGTTTCCTCTATGATTGTTTTATGACCAAGTTTTGATTGCGTAAGCGAAGCTGCTAAAACACCCTAGCTCAAACATGACACAACATAAGCAAAGTGCTAGAAAAAAGAAAATTACTTATAAAGCCTCCTTGCAGGGTGTAGAGAGAGCACAAGCAGCTTTGAAACGGCATGGATTTGAGTCAAAAAGTAATTTCGCAAAGTCTCAGTTAATATCCCGCTCTACGGTTACAAAGTTTTTTCTGCGTCAACCAATTCAGCTTGATTCTTTTAAAAGGATATGTGAAGGGTTGCAATTAAATTGGAAAGAAATTGCGGAGTTAGAAGATACTACGGAATTTCTAGAAGAAAAACAATTAGAACCGTTAAAAACAGTTGTTAAAAGTTCCTTAGCAATTAACCAAGAGGTTGAAGGAGAAATGACTCGCCGTCAAGTGACTGTGATAGATAAAGAAACGAAAACAGTTAAAGCAGTTATTACATTAGAAGGCGATATAAATTCAGTTATAAATTACAATATTCTCCAATCTATTTTACGAGGATATACGGGAAACACTATAAAAATCAATGATAAACAACCAGGTAGTATTAAGTTAACTATAGAAGGTTCTCAAGAAGATATTGAAAAGCTTCGACAACTGATAGAATCTGAAGAATTAAATCAATTAGATGGTTTTCCCGTTAAAAAGATTCAAATTTTGGGTGAAAGTTCAGATGAAAGTCAAAATAATCAAGCAATTGATAAATGGAGTTTGGCAAGTCAGATAGTCTCCAAGCAAATTGAAAGCCTAGATTTGAGCGGCGTTGATTTGAGCGATACTTACTTAATTGGTGCTGACTTGAGTGGTTTGAACTTAAGTGGTGCTGATTTAAGTGGTGCTGACTTAAGCGATACAAATTTAATTAATTTAACTGAAGCTCTAGCTGCGGCTAGGGAGATTCAGAATGAGAGATTTCGCGCTAATATGCTAATTTCTTTAGCTGATAAACTGCCACCAGAATTATTAACTGAAGCTCTAGCTGCGGCTAAGAAGATTCAATATGAGGAATTTCGCGCTAAAGTGCTAATTTCTTTAGCTGATAAACTGCCGGAATTATTAACTCAAGCTCTGGCTGCGGCTAGGGGGATTCAAGATGAGTATAATCGCGCTAATGTGCTAATTTCTTTAGCTGATAAACTGCCACCAGGATTATTAATTCAAGCTCTGGCTGCGGCTAGGGAGATTCAAGATGAGTATAATCGCGCTAATGTGCTAATTTCTTTAGCTGATAAACTGCCACCAGGATTATTAACTCAAGCTCTGGCTGCGGCTAGGGAGATTCAAGATGAGTATAATCGCGCTAAAGTGCTAATTTCTTTAGCTGATAAACTGCCGGAATTATTAACTCAAGCTCTGGCTGCGGCTAGGGAGATTCAAAATGAGAGATTTCGCGCTAAAGTGCTAATTTCTTTAGCTGATAAACTGCCGGAATTATTAACTCAAGCTCTGGCTGCGGCTATGGGGATTCAAGATGAGTATAATCGCGCTAATGTGCTAATTTCTTTAGCTGATAAACTGCCACCAGAATTATTAACTCAAGCTCTGGCTGCGGCTAGGGAGATTCAAGATGAGTATAATCGCGCTAAAGTGCTAATTTCTTTAGCTGATAAACTGCCACCAGGATTATTAACTCAAGCTCTGGTTGCGGCTAGGGGGATTCAAGATGAGTATAATCGCGCTAAAGTGCTAATTTCTTTAGCTGATAAACTGCCACCAGAATTATTAACTCAAGCTCTGGCTGCGGCTAGGGGGATTCAATATGAGTATAATCGCGCTAAAGTGCTAATTTCTTTAGCTGATAAACTGCCACCAGAATTATTAACTCAAGCTCTGGCTGCGGCTAGGGAGATTCAAAATGAGCGCGCTAAAGTGCTAATTTCTTTAGCTGATAAACTGCCACCAGAATTATTAACTCAAACTCTGGCTGCGGCTAGGGAGATTCAAGATGAGTGTAATCGCGCTAAAGTGCTAATTTCTTTAGCTGATAAACTGCCGGAATTATTAACTGAAGCTCTGGCTGCGGCTAGGGAGATTCAAGATGAGTATAATCGCGTTAATGTGCTAATTTCTTTAGCTGATAAACTGCCGGAATTATTAACTGAAGCTCTGGCAGTGGCTAGGGAGACTCAAGATGAGAACTATTACGCTAATGTGTTGCAAACCTTAGTAAAGAAATTACTATCGCATGATGGTAGCTTGAATAAAGTCAGTCAAAGTTTTGCCAATTTAGAAGGTTCAACTTTGATTAATGCTGACTTGAGCAAAGTTGATTTAAGACGCGGTAATTTGAGAAAAGCCAATTTTAATAAAGCTAATCTAGAAGGTGCTTTTCTAAATGATGCCGATTTGAGTAAAGCAAAGCTGATTCAAACTAACCTGAGATACGCTTACTTAAGAGATGCCAAACTCGTTAGTGCTAAATTAACAGATGCCAATTTAGCAGATGCTAACCTTGCAGGAGCCAACTTAATTGATGCTGACTTAAGTGGTGCTAATGTAAAAAATGCGAAATTTGGACACAATCAAGGAATTTCAGATGAATTGAAGCGCGATCTTCAGCGGCGAGGGGCTATATTTGTTGACGAGCCTCCTAGAGAAGATTCAAGGGTTTTAGTTCCTGTATAGTAAAAGAAATCAAGTTCGCTCAATTACTTATAAATACAAAGTATATTTGTAAGTAAGTTTGCAGAAATAAAACCAACTATGTAACGAAAAGTAATTTGCTCGAAACGGCTGGGATTGCTATCTCCCTCCGGGAGACGCTGCGCTAACGTCGTTCCTCCATTCCCTCAAAGGGAACACTCCGTGAACGCAATGACAAAGAACAGTTATGTTTAATTACGCTCACTTACTTAGTTAGGCTTTAGTAATAAACACAAAAATTGATAAAAAGTATTTTGATATTTCCGTAAAATAGTAAAAAAATATTATTACCTATTACCCATTACCTAAATCATTCCGAATAGCTTTGAGTAAATCTTGATGAACTGATTCGGAAGTTGCGATAATTAATCCTGGTAATTTATAATCCTCGCAAGTATTTAGTGCAGGTAAAGCAGAACCTTCCAAATTTGTCACCTTGCAACCTGCTTCTCTAGCAAGAAAAGCTAAAGCTGCACCATCAATAAACTGACCAAACCTTTTCACAGCACCGCTTATATCGCCAGTTAAAATGCCGTTAAGATTGGGCATTTGAACTGAGCTAGAATAATCTTCGACTGCATTAATGATTTTGTATTTATCTTTTAATGAAGTTGTTAGCGAACTCATCGCCGTACCTAATAATATAGTAGGTTTATCTGTGGAATCTACTTTTAATAGAGTGCATTCGTCCAAATTCATTTCTAAAGTACCTTTAAAAGCACCTTTACCTCTCAAAGCGTAATAATACACATTTTCGCTGGGAGATATAGCAATTACGGCTTCATAATCATCTGTATTTAGAATACTGAGAATAATTTGATAATTAGAATGTCCATCTATATAGAACTTTGTACCGTCGATTGGGTCAAGAGTGACTAAATAATCATCTTTTTCGCCAAAATCAACAGCACGAAAATATTTTGTATTGGGAGAGCTTTTATATTCTTCCCCATAAAAACGGATGTTTGGGAAATTACCTAATAAAGCAACTTCTACAAAATTTTGAATAGCTAAATCCGCTTCAGTTAAAGCCGCAGAAAAAAAGCTTTCTCCACCATCTTTGTCAGGAAGAGCAGCAATTTTCGGTTGTAGGAAACGAGCATAACCTGCTGCTGCTTTTAAATGTGGAAGTAAAGTTTCTAAAATAATCCGAGGTGAGGGCATAAAAGGTAATAGGTTAAAGGTTAAAGGTCAAAGGTAAGAGATAAAAACTGATAACTGATTACTGTTCGCTGTTTTCCCCATCTCGTCTTCCTAATTCATAAACTCCGCAACTCATACAGGCGAGAATTCCGGTACTGATACCCCAACTTCCCCCCAAACTGATTTCTATAATCCAATTGGACAAAGCACCAAATATTAAAAAAGGTATGATGCTGAAAACCGATGCATAGAAAGCGTTTTGCGATTCTCTTGCTTTGCGAGTTTTTTCAAATTCAGTCTGACTGGTATACATAAATCGCTCGGCAAAATTGAACCAGCGATTCAGCTGTTTTGTTACCCATTCACTAAGCGGGGAAAAACCTAGATACAGTGCCAAAGACCATAAAGTCGCTCCAGCAATGGCTAATGTGTCTATATCGAACCTGAAAGGAAATATATCAGTTAACATAGTTTGCGAAGATACGAGAAATTCTTAAATTCACTTGCAAGCTTTATATTATCGCTAACAATAATTCTTTTTAATGTTAGATTTTACAGCATTTGCGGCGATTGGTAAAACTTCTCTTCAAGGCTTGCAGTAATTATTGCAGTATTTTAGCTAATTCTCGATCCAAATTATGCGGATGGGAAGATATTGTTTTGATTATCCGTCTGTTGACTATTCATATTTATAGAAAACTTGATTGCGGGGGAACTTTATTACTGGCAATTGATACTTATTTATAGGTCAGTTTGGATCGAGATTGTAGATGTTCGGCGATCGATCGTTTGACATAGGCAAAGATACATAAATCCTATTCATATCGTAACAAGGAACCAGAAAATATTTAAAGAGGTATATTCTCGTCAATAAAAGTATAAGCAATACCAGTAATAATCTAATTGTTTTTTTCGTCAATTTTTATTTTTTAAGTATTATCCCATATTATTTTTGTTTTTCTCAATGCTTTTTGATTAAGTTTTGAGCATTTTTACTGAAGCCAAATATATCTAAAAAGCTTTCAATAAAACATAAAATTACTTACTTGACATTACTATATCTTCAAGTAGGATAATGCAAATAAAGGGATGCATATACAGAAAAGACAGATTAAAGCTAAATTTATCGTAGTTTTTAATTTGACCGTAATATAACTATTAACTAAGTAAAATTTTCAGGATAAAAATATGAATAAACGAATATTAAATTCAAAAGTTTTAGCATTTTTTCTTGTAGGTTTGACAGCTATATTAATTAGCTCAAATATGGTGAAAGCTGTAGAAAATAACCCTACACTCTTGGCTCGAAATAACATTTGGTCATCAGCTTCTTTCCCCGTCGAACGTTTTCAAGCTTACACATCCCCTTTTGGATATCGTCGCTCTCCAAGAGGTGGACGTATGGAGTTTCACAACGGTTTAGATATTGCCGCACCTCAAGGTAGCTACATCCGCAACTGGTGGGGAGGTACGGTAATTAAAGTAGGCGATCGCGGTGCTTGCGGTACCCATATCATCGTTCAGTCTGGTGACTGGAAACACAGCTATTGCCATATGAAAGGACGGGTAGAAAAATCCAACGGTCAGCTTTATATGGTCGATCGCGCTGGCGGTATTCAAATCGCTAAAGGTCAGCGAATACCCGCAGGTTTCCGAATTGGACGTATCGGAATGACTGGGCGCACTACGGGACCTCATCTCCACTGGGTACTTAGATACGGGAAGAATTATGTTGACCCAGCAAAGGTTCTCCGAGCTATGCATACCAAGCAGCAAGTTAGCAATACATCAAATATTAATAGTAATCAAAGGTATCAAATAAAACTTGAAGAATCAAAGCTGATTAATCAGTGAGCAGTTTGATATGTACTTGTTATGCGGCATTAAATAGTTGTAAAAGAGGGAACAGAGGAAGAAGATTGTATTAGTCCCAAATAAATCCTAAAAATGAATAATCGCAGAAACCCGGTTTTTTGGAAAAACCGGGTTTCTAATTACTATTACTCTGCCCCGTTTACCATAAATTAGCAAAGCTCAAGCTAAGGCTTTAGGAGAATTTTTTCATGTAGATGCAGATTTATTTAAACCATTGGCAACAAACTATTAAGTTAACTTGATATAGATAAATTTTTTGTATATATATTAATTGATTCCGAATTAATACTTGCTTAGGTGGGAGTTACTCTAAAGATGCGATACGATTCACCTCAAACCTAGAACCTGCAATATTCTGGAAGCTCTGCATCTCTACAAAATCAGGGACAAAATTCTTCTTGAAAGAAATTAAGTTTATAACAACCATAATTAGTCAATCTCTCTAAAGGAATATAGAAATAATTAAATAACTATGTGATTATACGTAAATGAAATATTTATACAGATAGATTTTTAAGGTTTTACTAGATGACATTGCCTAATACTTTTAAAACTCCCTCCTTTCTACAAAAGGTGCAGTGGGTAGCCGATCCTGTCGCATATATGGAAAAAGCGGCTCGGCAATATCCTGATATTTATACAGCGGAAGTGGTTGGTTTTGGTAATACTTTGGTATTCGTGAATCATCCCGAAGGAATAGAAAAAGTTTTTAGCAATGACACAAAAGAATTTGTCGCGATAGGAGAAACCAATAAGACATTTGAGCCGATAATTGGGGAATATGGATTGGTGATATTAGATGGCGATCGCCACAAACGACAGCGAAAGTTGATGATGCCATCTTTTCACGGTAAGCGGATGCATTCCTATGCAGAATTGATGTGTCATCATAGCGAAAAAGTTTTTGCTAACTTACCTATTAACGAAACATTTTCGGCTAGTGAAGCAACTTTAGATATTTCTTTGGAAGTTATTTTGGGTGCTGTATTCGGTTTATCGGAAGGGGAACGTTATCAGCAAATTAAAAATAAACTGCTTTCAATGTTGCATATTGTTTCTTCACCTTTGACTGCTAGTTTCCTACTTTTCCCCGCTTTACAAAAAGATTTAGGGGCTTGGAGTCTTTGGGGTAAGTTTGTCCGTTTGCGAAAGCAGCTTGATGACTTAATTTATGCCGAAATCGCCGAACGTCGCAATCATCGCGATGCAGATAGGGTTGATGTTCTTTCCATGTTGATGGAAGCGATAGATGAAGAAGGGCAGGCGATGACAGATAAGGAGTTGCGAGATGAGTTGATAACTATGTTGCTCGCAGGGACATGAAACCTCGGCAACCGCTATGGCTTGGTCATTATATTGGGTTCACCATACACCGCACGTGAAGGAAAAACTGCTCGCAGAAATCGATAACTTGGGTGAAAATCCAGATCCAATGGAAGTATTTCGACTTCCTTATTTAACTGCTGTATGTAACGAAACTTTACGGATTTGTCCGGTATCTATGACCACGTTTCCGAGAGTAGTTAAAGAACCTGTGGAATTGTTGGGACATAATTTAGAACCGGGCACAGTAATAGTAGGAAGTCTTTACAATTTGCATCGTCGGGAAGACTTGTATCCTCAGTCCAACAAATTTAGACCAGAACGTTTTTCAGAAAGACAATATTCACAATACGAACTTTTCTCTTTTGGTGGAGGTGCGCGGAGGTGTGTTGGAGAAGCTTTTGCGATGTTTGAAATGAAGTTAGTTTTAACAACAATACTTTCAAAATATCAACTGGAATTAGCAGATAACAAACCAGAAAAGCTTCAGCGTCATGGTGCATTTAATCTTGCGCCAGCCAACGGAGTCAAAATGTCAATTACAGGAATGCGCCCTCAGCCTCAATTAGCTGTAGCTATGGCTAGTGAAATAAATTAATTTGTAGTTTGTAGGTTGGGTTAGACGCACGAATAATATTATTGTTAACGAAGAAGTTTGATGCGTCGTAACCCAACATTACTTAGTCTTACGATTTCTATACCAATATATACCGCAACCTGATATAATCGCCCCAACAATCCCAGTTAGACTGCGAAGTGTTTCGTTATCTACCCTATATATATATTTGATTAACTCTTCAATAGCTATCCCGAGAAAAGTCCCTAAAAAGAACCAAAAAACTAGTGGTAGGAAATCTGCTGTTGACCAATAATTGTTCTTCTGAGCTGAAAGACCGACCGCAATTGCTATAGGTAAAGCAGTTAGCATCGTAATTACAAATGATAAAGGGTCTAGCATAATTCCACGCTCCGTAATTCTTTTGTTAAAGAATGGTGAACTTGAATATTACATAAAAGTTTTTCCACACGAATCAGCCATTAGTACTATCAACTGCAATCAATTATTAGCAATATTTATGTTGATAATTGATTAATATTTATAGTTTGTAGTTTGTAGTTTGTAGTTTATAAGTTTGTAGGTTGGGTTAGACGCACGAATGATTTATTGTTAACGAAGAAATTTGATGCGTCGTAAACCAACATTTAAATTACTTGCTCTGCTTCGGCGTGCGAGTTCTATACCAATATATGCCGCAACCCGATACGACTGGACCAACGAGGTAAACCAACTTAAGAAGTATTTCACTATCTACTCTAAATATATATTTGATTAACTCTTTTGCAGCTATCCCGATAAAAGTTCCTAATAGTGTCCAGAATACTAGTGGTAGGAAATCTGCTGTTGACCAATAACTGTTTTTCTTAGCTGAAAAACCAATTCCAAGTCCTATAGGTAAAGCAGCTAACGTCGTAATTACATATGATAAAAAATCTGACATAATTTCACGCTCCGTAATTCTTTTGTTAAAGAATGGTGAACTTGAATATTACATAAAAGTTTTTCCACGCGAATCAGCCATTAGTACTATCAACTCCAATCAATCATTAGCAATATTTAGGTTGATAATTGATTAATATTTATAGTTTGTAGGTTGGGTTAGACGCACGAATGATTTATTGTTTACCAAGAAGTTTGATGCGTCGTAACCCAACATTTACTTTGTTATCATTCTAAGGAAGCTGAATACTCTGCAAAAACCTCTTCCCCAGTCATATTTTTAGTTTTATTTGCAAAGCTGTAAAAAGACGGTTTCTCATCAATAAAAATTTGTAATTCGAGAGCAAAATTTTCCTCGTCATCGAGCAAGCCAGCAGGAAGTGCATAATAATTTGCTTCTTTTAAACGGTAGAAAAGATGGGTTCCACACTTACTACAAAATCCACGCTCTGCCCATTCAGAAGAACTGAAGACAGATATATTTTCATTACCTTCAAAATTCACATCTTGACCGCATTGAATCGCAAGTAAAGGGCCACCCGTCCATTTTCGACACATATTGCAGTGACAAGCGTCTACATTATTGCTTTTCGTCTTAACTGAAACCTTTACTGCACCACAGAGACAGCTTCCTTGTTTTTCAAGTTCGTTTGCCATAACTTTCTCCTCAGACTGCATAACTAGATTATTATGAAAAGCCAGTAGATTGAACTAAAGGTTTATGAATAATTATTATGGTTAAGAAAAAATGACATAGTGTAAATCAATTATTCAAACTTTGATATTCTTTCACCGTGAGAAACGTAAACACCATATCCATCCACAAATTGAATCGCGGGTTTATCTTCGCCGTGTAATTTATGTTGGTTATCAAAAGTAAGTATAGAAGGGCGATCGCACACTACACAAAGTTCTTGATAAGAAGCTATCCATCCACAGTTTTTGACAATTTCTTGAAAAGTTTGCCAGATTTCAGAATCTTCATCACATTTTAATTCAAAAACAGAAAAATCTAATCTAGCCATTTCACTACAGACAGTATCTGGTTGACGAGTACCTTCTTCAAATTCTTCAGGAATCATAAAAAAAGATGGCTCGTCTGATTCACAATCGAGTTCCTCTAAGTCTTCTCTTACTATTTCATGAATATCACAAGTTTGCAGCCATAATTGATAGTCATCTTTATCTTTTAATGAAACAGTAGAATTTAAATATTTTACTAGCTTTTCCCAAAACCTATCAATCATATCGCTATAATCAAGTTGCAAACAACCTATTTCATGACACAATTTATCAAGGGCTACAACAGCAGCATAAGGGCTATCAAAAAAGAATATTTGTGGTTGTGGTTCGTCAATTAATGTATATGCTGTTTTAATTGCTGCTTCTGCTTTCTCACGGTTAATTGGCTCGGTTGAAAGAGCAATTTTTCGCCATTTTTCTAAATAATTTAAAAATAAAGTTTCTTGTTGTGGAGTTAGTTCTTCAGTCATAGGGACTTACGCAAAAGCAACGTAACTGCGTCATTACGAGCGACAGCGACGTATATGTCCTATCGGACACGCTCCGCTAACGCAAAAACCCTGCGATTGCTTCCCTACACTGCGTTCCGATCGCAATGACAAATCTCCATAGCGTAAGTCCTGAGTCATTTTAAACAAATTTATATTAAGCTTTGGTTTTATATAAAATTATAATTAGTAGCGACTGTCTTGAATGTCAACCGCGACGGCGCAACTGGGGAACCGCTACGCTGCGGAAGGCGGTACCAGGTAGGGGCATAACAGCAAATAATCGTGTTCAGGGACAAGACGTTTTAGCAGTATTACCAGAAATTGAATTAACCCTTACTCCCAATCGAGTTTTTGGATGGTTAAAGATAAGTTAGTGAAATAACCCACGGAGGTGGGTTTTGCTTGTGTAGCCGCGATTTCCAATCGCCAAGGATTAAAAAAAATTATAATTTTAAACCTATTTATTAGACATTAAAAATGTTGCGTTACGGCAATTTCACATTTATTATGTATTATTGTAAACTCACGTAGCCGTAACACACCCTACAAATAAAATACAACTAATCAATCAAAATTACGTCGAAATCTACGATCAATTTTATCGGTCTTTTTACGATTGCAACTAAAGCATAAAGTTTGTAAGTTGCTGATATCGTTGGAACCACCACGAGCTAAAGGGATAATATGGTCAATTGTTAAATCGGTTTCACCATGTTGTTTACCACAGCTTTGACATTGGTATTTATTCCGTTCAAATACATATTTTCTCACTGCTGAAGGAATGGGAATACGCGGTGTTTTGCTCATAGAAGTTTTTAAAAGAGATTGTTTCTATATTATCTTGTGTAAATGTTTCTTCAGCTTCTTGTTCTTGAAGAGAGAAATCTAGCAAAACTTTTAAATCAATATATTCTTGATTATAATTTCCTTGACTTGAAAAGTCTAAAATAATTTTGATTTGTAATTCATCTAATCGTCTAATTTGATCGAAGGCAATCAATTCACATTGAATATCTTCTTTTAACCAAAATTTCCATTCGATGCGGTTATATATTCCTTGGTTGTTTACTTCTCTGAAATATTTTTTAATCAATTTATTTTTGCAGCAAAAATTTAAATTGCCCTTTCTTGGTTTAAAATCCTTAACAATACTCTCTTTAATTTGATTTGTGTTAAAAACGATTTTGTTTAGAACAATAAATTCGTTCTCTTCCGTAAAAGACTCAAAATTACAATGCATACTTATGATTTAGCTTTATATTCAAGATAGTTAATTTTTGAGAAGCCAATTCGATCGCACAGTAAAATTTTTATGCGTGAAAATAGGTGACGATGATATAGATTTCATCTTAATCGCGTAAATGAAACCTTTATGATTATTATGTCCGCTTATTTACCTGACAAACATTAAATATTACAAGACGGAAATTATATTTAATAAAACTATTTCAAATGTTATGCAGCATACATCATGTCGTCAAAAGACAATTTAGGCTGTTGAACTTGATGTTCTTCAGATAAGAATTCTAAGTTAAACTCAATTTTAGCTATTTTGCTAGAATCTTTCTCATTGGGAAAGAAATCTATAGATGACTGAGTTCTGATCTTTCCTTTCTGCCAGCTTGTAGCACCAAGTCTAAGAATCTCGCAATGATTCCCTTCTTCTGAGGAAGATAAGGTGACGCTGATATTGCAATAGCTAAAAGATGTATTGATTAATTCATATATTCTTTCTTTGCTGTTACAACCATCATTTTCTTTTGTGAGAAGATAGTTCACCTTCTGCCACAACTCATTTTCTAACTGTTGCTTAAATTGACTAAATTTAACCAGACTGCCGTTGTATGACAAAACATCGTCATCGTTGCAACTCAAAGATTTGAATTTACTTTCCATATTCGCTTACATCATGTACTACAATTTCCAATTAAGTTACCAATCTTTTTACAGTTTCTCTGTTACCAAGACAACATCAATTGTTAAACTTCTATAGTTTCAGCTACACCGTTATTTTCAAACGATGCACTATCAACTATTTCTGCCTCCGGTGACTCGATTACGGGTAATAAATAATCGTACAATTGCATTGCTTCTAAGCAACCGTTAATGGCAGACACGGATTGATTGAAACTAGCAATTTTATCTTTCGCTGCATCCAATCGTCGCTTGTTATCAGCAACTTTCTCTTGCGCTTCTTTTACTAAAGTTTTCTCTAAATAAGCACGCGCTTGAGGATACTGCTGCAAAATTTCGTCACTTTTGATATCCGCCATTGGTAAAAGCTGAGTTTTAAAGCTTTGATTAATGGTTTGTCGGAATGTGATGCGAATTGTTCTGCTAACTTTGGGTTCAAAATCTAACTTTAACAGTTGTTTAATTGCAGGTTTCAGCTTCTACCATACTTTCACAATCAAAAGTTTGAGAAGTTTGCTGCAATGTCTGGCGAAACTGATAAATTGAAAAAGTACCTTCATCATAAAATCTAGGACTTTCTCTAACAAATCTGTCGCACTCTACCCGCGCGGCATTTTGTAAAGCTAGAGAAATCTGCTTTTCTAACTTACCTAATTCTTGTTCTAAACCTCCATCATTGCCAAGCAAACGGTACAATTGTTTATAATATTCAGCCTTACGAATTCTGTCATTCAACCTTTGAAAGAAATTGGCAACAATTTTCTCAGAATATTCTACTAAAATATCTTCCAATTGATTCGCAAGATAGTAAAGTGCCTCTACCAAAATGGCAATTAAAGGTGCTGTTGCGTTGCGAGGATGACTTAATGTCGCACGTTTATAGGTGTCGGCAACAGAAAAAGTATCTAGTAATTCATCCAAACGGTGAATCATTCTGGCGCGTAATTGATTAAAATCCGCTTCAAATTTATCGCAAGCATTAGTCACAACTTGGTTAACTTCTTCTGCAATATGCTCGCGAAATTCGTTTCCTACTTGCTGCAATTGCTGATTGAGACGTTGCAATTCTTGGGCTTTCATAGCCTCAATTTCTTGCGGTTGGCTATCTAATTCGCGCCGTATTTCTTGATAATATTTCTTAATTGGAATACAAATATCTTCTAAATCGTCAGCCAAATGTTTAAATAACTCGGGACGTTTTTCTTGAGTAAGATAGCGAGTAATTGCTGCTTTAAATTTCTCAACACCGCTATCTTCAATTAGTTGATTAACTAATAAGGTTCCTTGTTCTGATAGAATTCTGACATAATTCTGATTCTGACTTTCAAAATTATTTACAGAAATCCGAAATTTATCAGCAGGTAGTTTACCAGAAGCAGTACAGTAACGTAGAAATTCGTAAACAAATTGTGGCGTATTTTCTTGTGATTCTTTCTTATAATTTATGTTATCACTTATTCTGTCGGTAATTTCAGCACTGGTTTTATCAATTACTTGATGAATATCGGCAAATACAGTATCTAAACCAAACCTATCTTTCTGACTAGTTTGTTTAATTTGACTGCCATAAAATCCCAACAATCCACTGGTTTTAAAAACCCTACTGCCATACTGAAACTGAGTACCAATTAAATTATTCAGCCTTTGCTTCAAATCGTTATTGTACCAACTTTCATCAATTCGATTAAAAACGTAAAAAACTCTATCCCTAATTCCTGGATTATCCCTTATTACTTCTAAAAGTTGAGTTTCAGCCTTTGTCATATCACCCATCGAAGCAGGTTTTAAGACACATACCACCGCAGAAGTATCGGGATGCTGAATTTTTTCATAAGTCAACCGGGCATCTTTTTCTACAGGCGCATCAATACCAGGAGTATCAATAATTACGTTACCATCTTGTAAAAGTCGATGGTTGCAATAATATTCAATTCGCTTTAAAACCGCGCTATTACTTCCCCGACGCGCATATCCCGCAGCTTCCTTAAGGTTATTAAAATTAAACTCTTCCATCGAGTAAGTAGCATTATTTATCGTATGAATGTGCTGACGATTTGCTACATATCCCGACAATAATAAAATTAACGCTTGAGCCTGTTTCGCACGTTCGGATTTACTTTCACCACCCTCTTGCCCGATGATAGCTTCACATCCTTGACGCAATAATTCAATTGCATCATCTCGATTAATATTCTCAACCTTGTGCAATCCTAACTGCTCGCATAAAGAAAATACCTGTTCTCTAACTTCTTGCTCGCTCAAAAAGGTGAGAACAACCTTTTCATTATCGGGATGTGCATACTCTATTTTGCATTCCGTACCCGTAGCGTGTCCTTCTGCACTATAGAGCAATTCCCTCTCCAGAAGCGCATTAATCAGCATTGATTTACCCGCACTAAAGGCACCGGCAAATACAATTTCAAACTTTGGAGAGATTGCTTTCCTCAGCGAAGTTTGCACTGGGGTAAGATCGTAAGCAGCCAAAGACGGTTCTTGCTGTAAAAATCGCGTTAGAGAATCTACTTGTTCCTTTAGATTTTGGCATTGAGGCAGCAGTTCTGCCATATGTAGCATCCCGATAAAATAAAATAGAAACTTTGCGTATATTCTAAAAATGTTTTTTTCTATACGCTTCCGTAATCTTACCGATTATCTTTCTCATTTATAAGGATACTTTATTTTCTATCCATAATTCTACTTTGCAATTCAGCGTAAGCATAAAACGGAATTAAAATTAATCAAATTATCAAGATAAATCGAAAATAAGGGGTTAAACCCCTCCGAGCTTAAACATACTAAAACTACCAAGTATGAATACGCTTAGATATTGCATCATTCTCAACAACAGCATTAGAATGAATTCTCAGCACAACAAGTACGGTTATGGACATTTTTTTTATCTAAGTTATAAAAATAAGTTATGAAAATTTTTCCTATTAGACTTGAATCCAATGCAGATTTAAGAAAGAGTTTAAAAAGCTTTGCAGTTGAAAAAAATATTCAAGCAGGATTTATATTAACTGCGGTTGGTAGTTTAAAACAAGCAACAATCCGCTTCGCCGATCGAGACAATACTACAGTCTTAACCGAAAAATTTGAAATACTTTCTCTTAACGGAACTTTAGCTACTACAGGGATGCATCTTCACATGGCGATCGCCGACAGTAATGGTAAAGTTATTGGCGGACACCTCAGTGATGGTTGCATTATTTACACTACCGCTGAAATCGCGATCGGGATTGCTGAAAATTTCAGTTTTCATCGAAGCTTTGACGAACAAACCGGATTTAACGAGCTTGAAGTTATATCGTTAATTTCAACGAGTTTGTAGTAGCGCCGTCTAGCGGAATTCGGAGGGGCTAAAGCCCCAACTACGAACCATAGGGAATAGTAATCGATTTTATTATATTTTTCTTTCTATTTGAGCATCTTTCAATCCGTTAAAAGTAGCTACCACACTATGAGTTTCGACTTGGGTAATCGGTGCGGGTTTCATTTCCCCTCGAAAGTCTAGAATTTGTACTAATACAAGATAAGCAACAGCTAAAAGTATAGAAAATACACCCGTGATAATCGCAACAATTTTTCCTCTATCCATGAGTTTTCCCTCTTTTTAGAGATATTTCACCATTGCCATAATAATCGATAGAATTTAACTATTGAATTTTGAGGTGCGGGGATTGATTTTAGAATCTAAATATGCTTTTAAAAGTAATACGCGACTAGCAAATTGTTCGCAAAGCCGAAATCCACAAATATCCTGAACTAATTTGTACATTGGTTTTCTGGTTTTATGCTTGAAATCAGGACATAAAGCTAAGGATTTTTGTGAAAGTCGTAAGTATTCCGGATAGTCTATATACATATAATCTCTGGCTAACTCAAAGTAGCCATGTGCTAAAGCACGACGATAATTAATTGGAATCTTCTGCTGATATCGTTTTAATAATTTTTTTTCTACTTTTTGTAGAACTTTGCAATGATTTTCTACCCAACGCTCTTTTGAAGCAGTTGATACTGTAACGTTGCCGTATCTTCTATATATTGAATAACAACCGGGTTGATAAACAACTTTTGCACCAGCCATGATGGTTGAAATGAAAAAATCTCTATCTTGTGCAGCCGAGAAATTTTCATCCCATCCACCGCTTTTCTCTACAGCCGTTCTTCGATAAAATAAGGATGCAACAGCAGTCCCACCAATTTTCGATTAAAGATTGCAGAATATCTGCTTGTTTTCCAGGCTTTTCTACCTGTTCTAAGAATACTACTCCATTAGATTGATGTCCTTGAAATCGCCAATCACCGTAAACGGTATCTGCTCCTGTTTCTTCTAAAAAATTGATTTGTCTTTCTATTTTCTCTGGCAAGATTAAATCATCTGCATCTAAAAATTGAATATATTCTCCTTTGGATAAAGCAAAACCTCTATTCCTCGCGTAGCATCCACCTTTATTTTCTGAAAGGCATTCCCAAGTAATTTTATCTCCATAGCTTTTAATAATTTCCATAGAGTTATCTGTCGAAAAATCATCAATTACAATGATTTCGATATGAGGATAAGTTTGTTTTAAACAGCTATCAATAGTCTCTGCTATCCATCTTTCGGTGTTAAAACAAGGAATAATTATGGAAACTAGTTTTTGCATTTTATGTACCTATTTTTTTCATTTATAATTTTTTTAAATTGATATTTATGGCTTTTGATAACTGAGATAATTCTAGATTTAGCGAAAAGCTCTTTTTTAAGCTCTTAGTTTTAAATAGGTCGTTTTTCCTACAACCATAAATCCAAAATCGGTTGACCTTTTATACTAAATGTCTCTTCAAAGACGATGATTACTGAATATACAAAGAGAATTATGGAGATAAAAGGTTGTTATTTAGCATAAAAACTACGGCTATAACCATGTTGATATCATAATATGGATGTCTGTAAAAATCAGGTTTTTTAAGTAAGTAGATGCATTTAAAAGGTATAATCAAAGCAGTTAACAAATGTTATCTGAAAATTAGCAAGTAATAAGCAGTAAAAAAAGCGTTGTTAATAAATTTATGTCATCGCTGCTTGATGCCAAAGGTTTGTCAGTAAATGCTTGTGTTCTTGAATATCTGATTTTTTCGCTTGTAAAAACCCAGCTTCTCGTATTTCTTTAGAAACTGGTTTATTAATGATATCAACTACTTCTTCTATTGAATCGTAAATAAACCCGGCTTCACCGACATATTCTTTAATGTCTGGTCTAATATTTGGCACGCATACACCTACACCTGCCGCTTGTGCTTCGGCTACAGCCATTGGCCAGCCAACTGTTGCCAGATTAAAATCTGCCGTATAAACTAACCACTGATGTTTTTTATACTGCGGACTCATTTCGTTTGGTTCTATTGGTAAATTGATATTTACAGGATTACCTTTTGACTCGTTAACTAGCTTCAAATTATCGACTCTATAACCAAGTGCATAAAGATTGAATTGCTTCTCGGGGATTAAAGTTGCAAGTTCGATGTAGTCTTCCATTTTTTTCTTGGGAATAACTGCACCAGTATTCATAACTGCGTCACCGTTGGGAGAGTTGGAGTGGAAGAGTCCATAATTAATTGTCGGAAAGCAATCAATAATTTTCTCCGAGCGAACACCATATGCTTCTAAATATTGTCGTGCAAAAGGGAAAGCTAAAACTCCCAAACAAAGTTCGTGATTTATTCTATGTAAGTTAGCTTTGATATGAGCAACTTTCTTAAACTGCGGTGTATTTCTTTCCCATATTTCTCGCATACGTCCCTGCCAATTTTTACGACGCAAACAAAGCGTGTCGTAAGAGTGCGATCGCACTGTAAAAGGAATCCCTAATTCTTCAGCAAGCGGTGCAATAAAATCTAGTTGATTTAAATAATGCGTGTGAAGAATATCGGGTTTTACTTGCGCGGCTAGTTCCTTAATCGCGTCTTTTTCAGTTAAGTAATGGTAGGGAAAGTGATTTTTGTAAGGAATATCTGAAGGTTTGCGAGAAACAATAGTAATGTCGTAATCCTTATAAAGTGCCTCAAGTTCAGTTTTAAGATAGGTTTGAGAAATTTGAGGATAACCTCGGATAACGTACATTACAGATAGTTTTTTTTTCATCGATCTAATTAAATAATGGCTTATGTTGGATAATAAATCTAATTACTGTTGAAAGCTTCTCGAAACACTTGCTTGGTGTAGTTTCGCAGCGTATATGACAATACCGATTTGATTCGCCCGAGAGTAGGTTTTAAATCAAGTTTCATCGCCCGCAATAAACTTAAAATAGCAGCTTTTGGTTGACCTAATTCTAACGATCTTTCTGCATGGTCGCATAAGAACTTGGCAAAGGTTTGAGGATGCAGTCTAAACAGTGATTCGTGCTTATTTACCAACCGCTCAAAATTTACTTGACGCAGGGCTGGATTGCGAGAAATTCTCTCTCCCTCATGAGCCGTAAGCTGATAAGTAACCGTCGGTAAACCCAAAATAGAACAGATTGGATTGAGCCTTAAAAACATCTCGGTATGAACCCGAGAGGTAAAGGCTTCGTCGTAACCGCCAATTTCCAGCAGCAGCTCTCTTTCTACAACTAATGTCTGTTTAGATAAATAAGACTTATCGGGTTCGATATCTTCGAGAAAGAAATGAGAACCAAGCGGTAATGTTGGAGGTAAGCGCCTGTCAACTACTTCACCGTCAGGTTTAATCACTTCTAAACCGGAAAGCGCTGCCACTGGTTTGGGCAATGTAGTATTTTTCAAAGCATCTAAAGATACTTGCGCCATCGACGGCAATAATTGGTCATCGTCGTCAAGATAGGTGACATATTGACCTTTTGCAGCTTTTAAACCGACATTACGAGCTACTGCATTACCGCTATTTTTCGCAAGTCTAATTACACTCAATCGGGAATGTTCTGGTAGACTTACTGGCTTGTCGGAGCCGTCGTCAACTACAATTACCTCTACTTCTTCTACAGTTTGCTGCAAAGCACTGTTAACAGCACGCGGCAAGAAATGAGGTCTATTGTAAGTAGGAATGATGATGCTAAGTAAAGTGTTGTTCATTTTGACACACCCAAATGCTATATTTTTGGTTGATTAACAAATGGAACCATTCTTAAACTGGAAAAAATTGTATTTGAATAAGTAATTCCATCAATGCCTTAGAGGATGTTTTCTTTACTCACAACTTGCCATTCTCTAGGTTGATAAAACTGACATCTACTAACAGTTTTATTAGCTTTAACTGTGAATCGAAAAGATTCAACGATGTCGTAGGATAATACACCATTGCGAATATAAACTCTGGCACTATATACGCCAGGAACCATCGAGCAATAAGGCATATGCATACGTATTTCCGATTTGCCGATGGGAATTTCTAAATCTCGATTATCGCTATTAGAAGTCAGATATAAAACAAGACCTTCTCCTCCCGATAATGCCGTAATTAGCATACCCAAATTGGCAGTCTTAATATGCTCGTAAGACTTACATTCTACACTTAAATATGCCGGTTCGCCAGTAAATAAAGTTTCTAAGTTATTATCTTGCTCATCTTTAAAGCATAGAGAAACTATGTCTAAACCGTTGCTTTTTTCTTTGGGCTTAGGCGGCATAACCATTCTTCCCAAAGCATTTTCCTTACCGCTCAAACACAAGTCTTCTTCATATGTACGAATTACTTGTTCGGTATCTCCAGAAGCAAGCAACTGACCTTTTTTCAAAAATATAGAGCTTTCACATATGTTTAATATGCTGTGAGAGTTATGGGTAACTAAAATAAATGCCGTGCCTTTTTTACGCAACTCAGATAGCTTGCGATGGCATTTCATTTTAAATTTGACATCACCTACTGCCAACACTTCATCTATTAATAAAATATCGGGTTCGATATGAACGGCGCAAGCAAATCCCAATCGTGCAGCCATTCCCGAACTATAAGTTTGAACTGGTGCATCAATTGCGTCGGCGATTTCGGCAAATGCTACAACTTCATCAAATCTCTTTTCAATTTCAGCGGTTGGTAAACCGAGAATTGACATATTAGCGTAGATATTTTCTCGTCCCGATAAAATCGGATTAAAACCTGCTCCCAAAGCAATCAAAGGAGCGACTCTACCTTTAACTTTTACGGTTCCAGTATCGGGTTTAATTAAACCACTAATAATTCGTAATATGGTACTTTTTCCGGCTCCATTAGAACCTACTAAACCGAGCGCTTCACCTCGATGTAATTTAAAGCTGACATCATTAATAGCCCAAAACTCATTTTTACGTAGAGCATCGCTTTTTCTTTTACCACCAGTAACTTCAGTAGCGATATCTTGTACGCCGTAAAATAAAGAGCGTTTTAAATCCCTACAGAACTTTTTAGAAACATTTTCAACGGAAATAACTGCTTGACGTTCTTCGGGCTGCGTATCAATTTCTTTTGTTATTAAACTAGTCATAATTTAGGAACTTACTCTCTCAACCACAAAAGGCATTGCCAAACGAAAACCAACCCAAGTTACAAATAATCCAATTATAGTAATAATACTGACTATCCAAAACCCTACGGGTTCCGATATAATTCCCGTGGTGGCGAGTTCTCGCGTCGTTACGAGCAAGGGAGTAACGGGATTTAGTTTGACTATATTGCCGAAAATTCCTTCTGTAGGAACTGGATAAACTACAGGAGTTAGAAACAGCCAAAAACTCGTGATTAAGGTTAAACCCTTTGATACATCTTGATATAACACTCCTAAAGGTGATAGTAAAACACCGATAAAGGTACCCAAGAAAATTAAATGAATTAAAGCTACAGGTGCTAAAACCACCGTCCAACTTACGGGAACGCGGAACCAGATAAATAAGCCGATAATTAGAATTAACTTGATAGCAAAATTAAAAAAAACTTCGCCTAGTTTGGCTAGAATTAACGCTTCTCTAGGAAAGTTGACTCTTGATAGCATCGGTTTTGCTACCGTTACAGCTTTTACCGGGCCGTTGATTGCTTCTACAAAGGTTTGCCACAAAGCAGTGCTAAACATTACATAGGCAGGATAAGGTAAATCCGTTTGTCCAATATTGATCACCTTGGCTTGACTGGCGAGAGTGAACCCCGCAGCCATGACTATTGGCGGTATAAAAGCCCAAATTACACCTAAGAATGACTGACGATATTGAGCGCTGATATCCCTTACCAACAGTCTCCAAGCAAGTTCGCGAGAACTTAACAAATCCAGCCACATTTGTTGAAATAATCTGACAGGATGTCTCAGTAAACTTTCTGGGGTATAAATAGCTTCCTGGGGCTGATAATTCCTAAATTTATTTTTTTTCAATTTCCTTTTCAATCTTTTTCACCCTTGGTTTTAAAGTTTTTCGGAAACCCATGCGTTATCCACTAGATGTAGAGACTTATAATCTTGTGGGAACCTCACCCCCCTTCCCCTCTCCTTATTAAGGAGAGGGGTGTCCGAAGGACGGGGTGAGGTTTTAGGTTTTAACCTTGCGATGCTGTAACCGCAGATGGTGGTTGAGTAGGAGGATTTTGATTGGAATTATTTTGTAGGTGTTTGCGAGCGTAGCTGCTGGTAATGTAGTGATTGAGCAATCTATCTGCTTTACCAACTAATTTACCGACTACTTTAGATAAGAAACTATTCCCGAAGCTCAGTTTCTGGCAAATGGGGTCGATAATGGTCATCTTTCTGCGCCATCCCAACCGCTTATATTTATTTTGGAAATACTTGTCTTCGCTCAGATTCCACTTTTCGCGCAATCTTTTCAAACTAGCCATTTCCCAACCGTCGCTCCAACGCAACATATAATACCCAACATCCGACCATTCTAAAGGTGGCCCGGGTACATAGGTTACTAAGGAATCGGGTTCTAAATAAATAGTACCGCCAGCTTCGGCTACCAAGATGCACAAATCTACGTGTTCTTTGGTATTCAGTAAACCTTCATCGAGCAAACCGATTTTATCGAAAATTTCTGTGCGTACCACCATACAGTGAAATTCCGCCAATCCGGTTTCTTGACGCTGCAATTTAGGACGCACATCTGCAACTTTTCGTCCTTGCTTGAAAATCTTTTCAATAAACCGTCTTCTCGTGGTGTTATCTTTGGTTTCTACTTTGATTCCCGATGCACCACCCGCACAATGCACTTCTTCATGTAGCGGCAAGTATTGACATACAAGAGGACTGACTACGGTTGCATTGGTTTCTTCGGCGCAATCCACAGCAGTTTTCAACCAGCCGGGTGTTACCACCACGTCGTTATCGATAAACACTACATACTTAGTATCAACTTTTCGCAAACCAAGATTTCTGGCGTGGTTGGGAGAAAGATAATGTTCGGTACGAATTACTTGAAATTGCTTTTCGGCTGCTTGAGTTTCTAAGTAATTCTTAATATGAGCAGGCGAACCACCATCAACATAAATTAACTTGAATGGTAACTGCGTATGCTCGTAAATACTTTCTAAAGATTCGCGAGTATAGCTAAAACGTTCTCGTGGTGCAACTACGATTGTTACTTCTGGTTTGGAGTTCATATTTTAATCCTCTACTTTTGCATTTAAATGTATTTGGGACTTACAGAAAAATTGGGGTGTAGCATTCAAATTTGTATAAATACCTGCCGAATATAATTCACTGCTACACAAACTAATTTCAGCCTGCGGAGGCAGGCTTTGTTTTTGTAGCCCCAGACTTATAGTCTGAGGGTGTCTGAATTTTCTTTGATTTATGTAAATCATTACCCGATACCTGTTGATACATTTCCACTAGCTCGGAGTTAAGTTTGTTGGTATCATACTTATTTTCTACTTTTTGGCGACCTGATAAACCCATTTGTTGCCAAATTTCAGGATGCTCTATTAAATAAATTATTTTCTGAGCAATAGCTTTTTGATCTCGTTCGGGAACCAAAGATCCTGAAATACCATCTTCAACCAATTCGGGAATGCCACCGTGGTTCGTACCGATAACTGGTAAACCCATAGCCATAGCCTCTTTCAAGGTATTAACAGGAGCATCTTGATTGCCGTCGCTTGCAGTGACGCTTGGCGCTACAAAGATATGAGCTTCATCAAGAATAGATATAATTTCTTTTTGGTTTCTCCATCCCTTTAAATGAACTTTATCGGCAATGTTCAATTCTTGAACGATCTGAACAAAACGTTCTTTTAATTCCCCATCACCGATAATATTGAATTCAACCTTGGGATAAACTTTTGCGACTTCAGCAATTGCCCGAATAGCATATTCTATGCCTTTTTTTTCTATTAAACGTCCTGTGGTAGCTATACGAATTAAGCCAGAAGCATCCGGATATCTGGCTTTAAATGTAAACCGACTGCAATCTATTCCCGAACCGTGAACGACAATTTTATTTTCATCGCATCCGAGTTGAATTACTCGCTGTCTGAAAAATTCGCAATTAGTATAGAAAAAGTCTCCTTTTTCAAACAGTCCGTCGTAGACATTTTCGCCATACTGATGTAAATACCAACTGATATCGTATCCGCGAAAAGTCGTTATAATCGCTCCTTTAACTGCACCAATCTCGCGCAGTACTATGCCTTCATAACTGTAAAGACCGAATTTACAAATTGCTTGTCTGCCAAATTGACAGTGAATAATATCGTATTTTGGTAAGTCCAAAAAAGGTAAAGTTGAATAAAACAGTCTAAAAGAAGCTGCTCGTTTTCCGTACTTAAAAATATTTAGAGAACGCAGCAAAACCAATGGAGCCTGAGAAAAGTTTTTTGCAAACAAACGAAGGGCATCAAAGAAACGCCATAAGTAGTTTCGAGGAATTTCAGGCAAGTAGCGCGTGCATTCAACTAATTTATATTTTTCTACATCTGGATGGGGCTTATTACCGTCAGCCTGCCTTGCATAAATATGTACTTCATGTCCGCGATCGATCAAACCTGTAATTTGATTAATTACGAATGTTTCCGATAAAATTGGGAATACGTCTACTATAAAAGCAATTTTCATAAATGTAAAAAGAGGTGTAAAACTATGTTTTTTAGATATGCATCAAAGTAACAATAATTGCTTGCAAGAGGTTCGCTTTTTACAATAATCTTTTTTGTTTTCGACCGCACATTTTTCCGGATAACTTCACTGTTTCTTTATTTGCTATCCTCAAAAGTCAATTTTGTTTAAAGCAGATTTTAATTTACTACAAGTGGAAATACAGTCAAAAAAAGCTTAAAACCCGTCAAGACATGATATTACCAACATCAAGCTCAAATAATATTTGAAAAAAAAATATTCATCTGTATATTGACCTACATCTTTGTGTAATTATACGTCCTTTAAATTTTGGGTCAAGTTTATCTGTAAAAAATAATACTAAGATAGATTCAGAGTGTTTTTGAATATAAATAATTGAAATCAAATTAATCTATTTTCCGCATAATTTTCATAGAAAGTAAGAAAATTAAATATAGAAAGCTTTGATAATTTAGCGGAAGCGATAATTATGTCTTTAACACAAGAGATTCTCTCGCAATTGCCCGGTGATGTTTTAGGGGGATTACGTCGTGCAGATAGTATATTAGCATCTTTAAAATCGGGAGAAGCACCCGTACCGATGGTAGTGAAAGAGAACCAACAACTTCTAAGTAATATAGATTGGGATGTAATTATTTCTGGTGGAACATTAGGTATTTTAATTGGTTGCGCTTTGGTTTCACGAGGTGTAAAAGTCGCGCTAATTGAAAGAGGAATTTTACAAGGTAGAGAACAGGAATGGAACATATCTCGTCATGAATTACAAGTACTTTTAGAGTTAGATTTGCTTACCTCTGAAGAACTAGAAAAGGCGATCGCCACTGAATATAATCCAGCGAGAGTAAGTTTCGCTTCGGGTACTGAAGTTTGGGTAGAAAATGTGCTTAATATCGGCGTATATCCGGTTTATTTACTGGAAACTTTGAAACAGCGATTTTTGCAGAGGGGAGGAAAGCTGTTTGAAAATACACCTTTTACCGAAGCAGTAGTTCATCCCGATGGGGTGATGGTAAATAATCAATTCAAAAGCAGATTGCTAATTGACGCAATGGGAAATTTTTCTCCCATCACTCAGCAAATACGTCAAGGAGTCAAACCAGATGCATTGTGTATGGTAGTGGGAACTTGTGCGTCAGGCTTTCCGGAAAACCACAGTGGTGACTTGTTGTTATCTTTCACTGAAGTAGAAAACCAGTGTCAGTACTTCTGGGAAGCTTTTCCAGCAAAAGATGGTAGAACAACTTATATGTTTACCTATATAGATGCAGATCCACAGCGTATCGGTTTAGAAGCATTTTTTGAAGAATATCTGCGCTTGATGCCAGAATATCAAAACGTGGAATTGCAGCAGCTTGATTTTAAACGAGCGCTATTTGGCTTCTTTCCTTCTTACCGTCAAAGTCCTTTAAAAACGCCATTTTCTCGTATTTTACCAATAGGTGACAGCAGCGGAAATCAATCTCCTTTAAGTTTCGGTGGTTTCGGAGCCATGATACGAAATCTTAAACGTTTAACTTTAGGAGTTGAAGAAGCTTTGCAAACCGATCGATTATCCGAAGCATCGCTATCATTATTGCAACCATATCAACCGAGTTTAACAGTTACTTGGTTATTTCAAAAGGCGATGAGTGTGGGTGTAAATCAAAAAATTCAGCCAAATCAAATTAATGAATTACTATCAGTTGTATTTGCTGAAATGGAAAAATTAGGTGAACCAGTACTCAAACCATTTTTACAAGACGTGGTGCAGTTTGGAGGTTTAACAAAAACGCTTTTCAAAACAAGTTTAGCTAATCCAGGTTTAATTATAAAAATTATTCCTCAAGTTGGCCTAATAACTTTAATCGATTGGATGTGGCATTACATTAATTTAGGTGTTTATTCTCTTTTATTCAATGTCAGTCTAATGTTAGAACCGTTAATAATAAATCTACCAGAAAACTATCAATATTATTGGCATCGTTGGGTTGATGCTTGGAAATTTGGTTCTGGAAATGACTACGAGGAATAAGTTAGGATTTGGGAGTTAGGATTTGGGAGTTATGGAAATTTAGATTTTAGATTTTAGATTTTGGATTGCAGATACAGCAATAAATTTAGTTTAGCAAATAACAACTATCAAATATCAACTATCAAATAAAATGATTCAAAAGCAATCTACAGTCAATAAATACTTTTTTGTATTAACCACTTTGCTGCGAGAACGGCAAGTTTTTTTAGAAGAAATTCGTGAAAAGGTTAGATTACAAAGTAAAATTATTTCTTTGTTAGTTTGTAGCTCTTTGTTTCTTGCTGGGTATGGTGCAATTATTGGTGCTTACCATAGCTGGATGCAGGCTTTATCTTCTGCTGTCAAATTACCAGCGCTTTATTTAATTACATTATTGATTTGTCTGCCGACTTTGTACTTTGCCAATATAATATTCGGCGATAAAAGGACTTTCCCTCAGTATTTTGCTTTGGTGTTGACTGCGGTTTCAGTAACAAGCGTACTGTTATTTAGCTTTGCGCCCATAACTTTGTTTTTTATGCTTAGTACTGGTAACTATCAGTTCTTGATTCTATTAAACGTAATTATTTTCGCAGCTACAGGATTTATCGGAATTTCCTCTTTATCTAAAGCTGCAAAAGTTGTTTTAGAGCAAGATGGAGAGAATAGTAACACGCGCCGTAAAATATTGCGCGGTTGGCTGTTTTTATATGCTTTTGTTGGCAGTCAATTAGGATGGACTCTCAGACCATTTTTTGGTACACCAACATCACCTTTTACATTATTTAGAGAAAGGGAAGGAAATTTTTACCTGAGTATTATTCAATCTTTAGCTCACCTTTTGGGATTTAGTTAGTTGTTAGTTGTTAGCAGTGAGCAGTGAGGAATTAGGAATCGGTAATTCAAAACAAGCAAGGAGCAAATAGCGGACACTAAGAATGGTTACGTTTATATCTTGTCTCCCCATCTCCCCCTCTTGCGATTCCCAACATTCATAAAATCAATAATAAATTCTGAAATAAATAACATAACAATAAATAAAACAATGAACCAAGAAGATAACGCGCTGGAAAAAAAGACTGAGTTTCAAGGAAGCCAGCATTTTAATGTTTTACTCAGCTTATTACGCGATCGACAAGGGTTTTTAGAAGAAATTCGTCAGGAAATTAGATTGCAAAGTAAAGCTAATTCTCTACTAGTTTGTAGCTCTATTTTCTTCGCAATTTATGGTGGAATTATTGGTGCTTCTCACGGTTGGATGCAGGCTTTAACCAGTACTATCAAACTTCCTGCATTCTACTTGCTGTCGATCATGATTTGCTTTCCGACTTTATTCTTTTTCAATGTTTTATTTGGCTCTCGAAGTACTTTAAAGCAGCATTTTTTGGTGTTGCTTACCGCTGTATCTGTAATTAGCGTGTTGCTTTTTAGCTTTGCCCCAGTGACGTTATTTTTTCTGATCACAACACCCGACTCTTACCAATTTTTCAAGATTCTTAACGTATTGATTTTTGGTATTACGGGTGCATTTGGGGTTAAATTTCTTTACGATGGAATGCAGCTACTTTCCCAAGAAAATGAAACTGGTAAGGGTACTCGCACTACTATTTTAAGGTCTTGGTTACTACTTTACGGCTTCGTCGGTATGCAGTTAGGATGGTTTTTAAGACCGTTTTTTGGTGCCCCCGGTACTAAGTTTGAATTGTTTCGCGAAGTACAGGGAAATTTTTATCTTGATATTGTTGCAGCGATTTCGGAAATTTTCGGATTTAGATAAATTAGTTAGGAGTTGGGAGTTAGGAGTTAAAGCATCTTTTTCCCTATAAGTTAATCAAATAGCTGATTATAAAAGGTTTGTAGTAAAGACTTTAGTCCTTTATTCAAGGGCTTAAGCCCTTACTACGAACCTATTTAAAACAATATTTCTAACTTTTAATTATCAACTCCTAACTCCTCATCCTAATAGCTCATCAACTTCGACGCTAAAACCATTTAGCAGCCTTTGAGTATAAACAATATCTCCAGAGCCAAATATAAGCTTTTGATTTTCGGTAATTATAATAACCCAACGATTTTCGGGGAAAATTAACCAAACTTCTTCGCTACCGGAGCGTAAGTACTCGTGAGACTTGGCGATTAATTCTTCGGCTAAGTCGGCAGGAGAAGCTACTTCGGCGATTAATGGAAAACTTTGGGGAAATACTTCTAAATCGCCAAAATGCTCTGCTAACTGCGGCGTGATATATGCAACGTCTGGCGATCGCCCTTGAATTTTTGTGCGGCAAGGTACGTGATTGTACACTTCTCCACCTTGCCCGCTGCTGTCTTTATAGCTTCTCCAATGATAGTAAAGATTCCCTAAAATCCTTCTTTGTTTGAGCGTTAAAACCCTTTGTTCGCCTAATTCTTCATTTACCCATTCGATTTCATAGGGTTCATCAACATCTTGATATAATTCATTAATTTTATCAAAAGGTTCTGATTTATCTCCAGAGTTTTGCATCCAATCTACTTCTAAAATATCTTCTGAAATTTCTGCATCTTTAAGTGGATTATTAATCCATTCTTCTAATGAAAAGCTGGATGGAACTGCTGTAGAATCTTTCATTTACTTATCCTCCGTCACCAATGAATATGTTTTTGTTTTTCTATAAACACACCCTACAGTCAGGAATTTTCCAAGATTTATAGCGGTTAAAAGCTAGTACTAACTATTAAGCTTTCGTTCCGTTTTAGGCAATATTTGAAATAAATATCTACCGCTACCACTATTAATATGATACGGTTGAAAATTTGTATTACCCGGAAGAAGTTTATTTAATATCTGTGTAATTTCTCGCAGTGGATTTTTGAAACGAAACCCATCAACTTCTAATGGTTTATCAAGCAAAAAGTGGGGGTAGGGAGGGGGGAGAAGGGGAAGAGGGGGAAGAAAATAATTTTTGCTATTTACAATAAACTATCAGAATTAATGTCGTGAAGTATTAGGACTATTTTTATTATTTATAGTTCCCAACCTAAAAAAATGTAGAGACGTAGCACTGCTACGTCTCCAAAATCTGGGATACAAACGAACAATCTTCCTACTTCACCTACTGCTTAATCTGACTAAATCCCCAATCCAACCAATGAGTTAAAGCTTCCATATCCTTGGATTCTACAGTCGCACCACCCCAAATCCGCAATCCTGGAGGTGCATCGCGGTAGGAACCAATATCGTAAGCAACTTCTTCTTTCGCCATCAAGGAAACTAACTCTTTGGCTTTAGCGGCTTGTTCTTCTTTCGATAAAGATTGATACCATTTATCGGTAATCTTGAAACAGATAGAAGTGTTGGAACGAAGCGATTTATCTTCAACAAGAAAATCAATCCAGTCGGATTTAGCAACCCAATCTTCTAAAACCTGTAAATTATTATTGGAACGCTCAATTAATTTCGATAAACCGCCGATTGATTTTGCCCATTTTAAACCATCAATTGCATCTTCAACACACAACATTGATGGTGTATTAATCGTTGAACCTTCAAAGATTCCTTCGATAAGTTTACCGCCTTTTGTTAAGCGAAAAATCTTTGGTAAAGGTCTATCGGGAGTATAACTTTCTAATCTTTCAACTGCTCTTGGTGATAAAACAATTACACCGTGTGCGGCTTCTCCACCCATGACTTTCTGCCAGGAATAAGTCAAAACATCGATTTTCTGCCAAGGAATTTCCATCGCAAAAGCGGCGGAAGTGGCATCGCAAATTGTTAACCCCTGACGGTTATCTTTTATCCAATCACCGTTAGGAACTTTAACGCCAGAAGTAGTACCGTTCCAGGTAAATACCACATCTCTGTCAGTGTCAACTACCGAAAGGTCAGGAATTTGCCCGTAATCGGCTTCATAAGTATTGATATCTTCGAGCTTCAACTGCTTGAGTGCATCAGTTACCCAGCCCTTACCAAAACTTTCCCAAGCTGCAACATCAACACCGCGCTGTCCTAACATAGTCCACATCGCCATTTCCACCGCGCCGGTATCCGATGCGGGGACAATACCCAATCGATAATCGCTAGGAACTTGCAGAACTTCCTTAGATAACTGTAGGGCTTCCGCTAACTTTGCCTTACCTAACTTAGAACGGTGCGATCGCCCTATAGTTGCATCATTTAAAGCTGACAAATCCCAACCAGGACGTTTAGAACATGGCCCTGAAGAGAAATTAGGATTTTGAGGTCGAATACTTGGCTTTTGCGCCGATTTTTGTTGTGTTTGCATCGATTTGGCGGGGAATATTGAACAGAAAAGTGTGATGCTAAATCGTAATTTATTCGCTCATAATACCCGATCGTGGGTTATTTAGTGAATGAAGAATTTTTATGAATTGGGGTTGGCGGTTGGCTGATGATAAAGCACCTGGCGATTGAAATCGCGGCTACACAGGCGAAACCTGCCTCCGCAGGTTAAATTAAATAGTTGAAATCAATTTTAAGCAGTAGGTTGGGTTAGACGCACGACAATATTTAATCATTAACCAATAATTTATATTGCGTCGTAACCCAACACCAGTATTTTTATTTCATACGCAATTGCCAACACAGAGATGAAGCGAATTGTTTCGTTAGATGTTTAATATTTATTTTCATTTGAATTATTTCGTTGAGTTTTTCAGATTGTGTTGGGTTTCACTTTGTTCAACCCAACCTACGAACTAATAATTTAATTACAGTCATTGCGACGTAAGGAAGCAATCTCAAGCGGATGTGAATGTCTAATGAGATATTTATCTAAAATCCGGAATATTCACGATAAGCTTGTATAAAACGTCAGTGTAATCACTTAACATTATTTTCGTATTTGTGTCTCAATTACAAAGCTATGCCACCAGACTACTCCGGACAAAATCTTCGCGGACGCTCTTTTAAAGGTCAAAACCTAGCTGGTGCGAACTTTGGCCATGCAGATATTAGAAGCACAAACTTTACTGGTGCTAATCTACAGGGAGCAAACTTTACTGGTGCGAAAGCTGGGTTACAAAAGCGTTGGGCCTTGCTTCTGGTTTTGCTTTCTTGGCTACTATCAGGAGTATCAGGTTTTCTTTTGCTACTAAATGGAGTCTCACTAGCATTTTCATCCAGCCTTTATTTTCTTGAAAGTGTTACAGGTGAAGTTTTTTTAGGCTGGATATCGCTGATTGTAACGATTATCTTATACATAATTATTATTCGCCAAGGAATAGGAATCGTATCTTTAGCCTTTACTATAGCCTCAGCCGGTGCCGGTGGAATAGTTGTGGCACTAGCCCAAGCTGAAGGTTTCACTCGCTCCAGACGAATCGCCGTAATCGCGCCTCTATCTGTAGATGATGTTTTTATCTTAGCCTTAAGCATAGCTTTTATCGTAGCCGTAGCCCTAACTTTTACAGCAGCTCTAGCCTTCACTGTAGCCTTGTCCTTCACCATAGCAGTAGCTAGAACCTCTGTCTTAGTATTAGCTGGAACTTTTGCTGCAATAGTAACCGGAACTTTTGCTGCAACAGTAGACGAAAACTTTGTCGTAGCAGTAGCTGGAACCTTCACTGCAACAGTAGCTTCCATAAGTGTTTACACAGCTTGGCGAGCTATGAAGGGAGATGAAAAATATGCTCTAATACGAAATGCAACAGTTGCTTTTGCTGCTATAGGAGGTACGAGTTTTCGCGGAGCCGATTTAACCGATGCAAATTTCACAGATGCTCGACTCAAAAGTACAGATTTACGAAATGCTAAATTAATTCGTACCTGTTTTCACAAAACTAAGTTACTTGATAGAGTACGTCCCGGTAATTCATATTTAAAACATCCCGAAATACGCAATTTAATTTTAACCGGACAGGGACAAGATAAAAATTTTGACCGTCTTGACTTACGAGGAATTAATTTAAAGGGAGAAATTAATTTAAAAACCGTTTTGTTAGCAGATGCAAGTTTCATTGGCACAGATTTAAGCGAAGCTTGTTTGCAAGATGCGGATTTATCCAGAGCCATATTAAAACAAACACAATTAGATAATACCGATTTTACTGGAGCAATTCTTACAGGAGCAATTATAGAAGATTGGAATATTACCCATGAAACTAACTTTCGTAATGTAAGGTGCGAGTACGTGTATATGCGTCTCCCTACGAAAGAAAATCGTGACCCCTTACGCAAACCAGATAACAACGATGAAGTATTCACAGATGGGGACTTCGGTGATTTTATCCAGCCAATATTTGACACTCTCGACCTTTATCATAACCAAGGCGTTGACCCCCGCGCTATAGCTATATCTTTTAAAGAATTAGCAGAAAATAATCCCGATGCGGAATTAGAAATTGTGGCGATGGAGAAAAGGGGAGAAGATAAATTTTTACTCCGCGCTAAAGCCGCACCAGAAGCCAATAAATCTGAATTAAGCGGTCAATATTTTGAAACTTATAACGAAATTAAAGGTTTACCAGAAAGTGAAATTAAATTAGTTTTAGCAAAGCTTGATGAGAAAGTTCGCAATTTAGAAAGTAGTATCAATCAAACTTTACAACCTTCGACTTATTATTCCAACGTTTACAACATAGATAAAGTAGAAAACATGAACAGTAATCCCGGTGGAATTTCTCAAAACATGAGTGGTGGTACTATGCACGGCGGTATGCAAGCTGCTGGAGACAACAGCAATCAGCAAATGGAAACCAATGTCAATCAAGCTGATGAGAAACAACTCACCCAAGCCGATGTTATCCAAATGCTGGCGCAAATTGAACAGTTATTAAAATCCACACCCGAATTACCGTCAGCAGATAAGGAAAAATCGCTGAGATATTTAGGTGCAGCAAAGGAAGAAACTCAAGCAAGCGAACCGGATAAACAATTAGCAGCAGGAAATCTTAAACGCATGGCGCAAACGATAGAAACCGCTAGTAAAACGGTGGCATCTGGAAAGACTTTGTGGGGAAATATTCAACCTGTTTTGCAGGAACTTCCGGCTTATTTTGGAGTTGCGGCGAGTTTTTTTGGTTTGTAGAATTTATTTATCTTAATACCATTTTATGATAATTAGGACTTATGCAGGGACAACGGAAATTATATTGTTCCAAACATTCAGATCCCCCCAACCCCCCTTTTTAAGGGGGGCTTTTCGTAAGTCGCGATCGAGATACGCCTAATTTAGCCCGTGCAGACGGGCTTTGTTGCATTAGCCCCAGCCTTCCAGGCTGAGGGTGATTAAACTTACCTGTAGCAACATCAGCGCGATCGCAGCTTTTGCAGTATTGCTTATGACCAGTTTTTTGAGTTATTTCTAGGTTCGACATCTCTAAATTTCCCAAAATGACTCCTACGGTTGCCATCAAAGTTACTAATTTATCAAAAAGTTTCAAAGCAAAGCCCGCACTCGAAAAGGTATCCTGCTCCATCTTTCAAGGTGAAATGGTTGCTCTTGTCGGTGCTTCTGGTTCGGGAAAGTCTACATTATTGCGTCATTTGAATGGTTTGCACAATGGAGATTATGGAAGCGTTAATATCTTTGGTACAGCTTTACAAACCGATGGAAGAAATCATTCAAAAATTAGATATTTAAGAAGTCAGATTGGCTGCATTTTTCAGCAATTTAATTTAGTAAATCGCTTGTCTGTAATCGAAAATGTTCTGGTTGGGAATCTATCGCGATTATCGGTATTTAATTCAATATTTCATTTATTTAGTAAAGAAGAAAAACTGCAAGCACTCGCAGCACTCGAAAGAGTCGGAATCCTCGAACAAGCCTACAAACGCGCTTCCATGTTATCGGGAGGGCAACAACAAAGAGTGGCGATCGCCCGTTGTTTGGTGCAGGGTGCAAAAATCATTCTTGCTGATGAACCCATCGCTTCTTTAGATCCCGAATCTTCCCGTAAGGTGATGGAATTGTTGGTTGAATTAAATCAAGAAAGCGGAATTACGGTAGTAAGTTCATTACATCAAATCCAAGTAGTACGCAATTATTTTAACCGTGCAATTGCCCTACGAACTGGTAAAGTAATGTTTGACGGTGCAACCGTAGAACTAAATGATGCCAAACTCAAAGAAATTTATGGTGCAGCAGCAGATGAACTTGTGATGAGAGGGACATAGCGATATTGCGTAATTTTAGTTCTAATGATTTTTTTAATTACATAAAATACTTTCGATCCTAATGAAGAGACGTTCTTTTATTCAACGTATTAGTTTGTTCGCACTGGCTTTGACAGGTACGGTGATTTTTGCTGCTTGCAGTTCATCTCAAGGTAGCAATAACAATTTAGATGTCAGCGAAATTAAGTTTGGCATTGTTTCAATGGAATCCCAAGCTAATCAAAAGCCAGCATGGGAACCATTTATCAAAGAAATGGAAAAACAAGTTGGTGTTGCTATTAAACCTTACTACGTTACTCAGTATTCCGGTGTAATAGAAGCAATGGCTGCTGGTGACGTGCAACTAGCTTGGTACGGTGGTAAATCTTACATTGAAGCTGCAAAAAGATCCAACGCTGAAGTATTTGCTCAAACTATCAACCATGATGGAACAACAGGTTACACTTCTCACCTGATTGTTAATAAAGATAATCTTATCGCTACCCAAGCCAAAGCATTAGGAGAAAACAAAGGTGATGAATATGTAATTAATAATTCTAAAAACCTCACTTTTGCATTTAACGATCCAAACTCCACCTCTGGTTTCTTAGTTCCCAGCTACTATATATTTACTAAAAATCAAGTTAATCCCAAAGAAGCCTTTAAACGTTTAATATTTGCGGGTAGTCACGAAGCAACCGCTTTAGCCGTAGCCAACAATCAGATAGATGTTGCCACCAACAATAGCGAATCTTTATCTCGTTTAGAAGGAATCAACCCCGAAGCCCGCAAGAAAGTAGAAGTAATTTGGACATCAGAACTTATTCCCAGCGATCCAATTGCATATCGTAAAGATTTACCAGAAGAATTAAAAACAAAAATTAAAGACTTCTTTTATAACTATAAAGATGAAAAAGTTCTCAAACCATTAAAATGGCAAGGATTTGTTGCCGCAGAAGATAAAACTTGGGACACAATTCGCGAGTTGGAAATTTCTAAGAAAAAGTCAGAAATTGAGTCAAACAAAGATTTAAGCGAAGCAGAAAAGAAAAACAAACTTGAAGAACTTGATAAACAGCTAAAGGAAGTTAATAAGTAATTGGTAAATTGTAGTAATTAAAATTATCAGGGGTTTGTAGTTGGGCTTTAGCCCCTCCAAATCCCGAATCATGAGGCGCTAAAGCGCTACTACGAACCTTTTAAAAAGAAAAAATATACAAAATCAATTAGTTGAATTTATTTTAATTCTTAATGAATCAACAAAAACCATCTGCAAATTTTCGTCGAAATATTAATCCCTCTTCTACTGTATCGGCAGTGTTAAATCAAGAAGCAAAGCTAGTTACCAATACGAGAATATTCTTTTTAATCGTTAGTATCGTAATTTTAATATTATCCGCTATCCAAAGCGAACTAAATTTTTTATTATTTCTCGAACCCGAACGTATTAACAGAATAGCCAACTACATTCCACAATATTTTCCCCCAGACTTTACAGATTGGAAATATTATTTAGTAGATACACTTATCACTATAGCAATGGGAATTTGGGGAACTTTATTAGCGGCTATTGCAGCAATTCCTCTTTCAATTTTGGCATCAAATAATGTTTCCCCTGTCTGGATAGTTCAACCAACGCGCCGGATTTTAGATGCGATGCGGGCTATTGACGAATTAGTATTTGCTCTGATATTTATAGTCGCCGTCGGTTTGGGACCTTTTGCAGGCGTTTTAGCGTTATTTTTACATACTGCTGGAACTTTAGGTAAACTATTTTCCGAAGCCGTAGAAGCAATCGAACCCGCTCCCGTAGAAGGAATTCGCGCTACTGGTGCGAGTAAATTACAAGAAGTTATTTATGGCATAATTCCTCAAGTTATCCCCTTATGGACTTCCTTTACCTTGTATCGTTTTGAAGCCAATGTACGCTCTGCTTCAGTATTAGGAATTATTGGCGCTGGTGGTATTGGTTTTTCTTTATATCAAAGCTTTGGATCTTTTGAATATCAAAAAGTTTGTGCGATTTTAATTATTTTGATATTAGCAACAAGTCTGATTGATTTTGTTTCGGCAAAAGTTAGGAATTGGTTGGTTTGATAGCAATTTGTAAGGTTTTTATCGCGCAATACACCGGATACATAAATATATCGATACAAATCATATGGATTGGGAGACGTAGCACTGCTACGTCTCTACATTATTAATTTGAAACTACCTAAAATCCTTATTCAGTCCTCTTTAGAGGACTTTTGCTATTAGACGATGGTTTGCAACCGTCGGCGGGTTGGGAATTTACTAAATTTTTTGTATAACTAAATATTGGGTTAGCCTCGCTGCATCTAACCTATTAATTAACAACAATAAACCAATATCAGATGGTGCGTTACGGCATTATCCAAATGGTAGGCTTTGAATTAAAATCTCTAGTGCCGTAAGACACCCGCGCAATTAATAAAACTCTTGTGGGATGGGCATCCTTGCCCGTCTAAATTTATAATAATTGACAGTAGTTATCAAATAGTGCGTTACGGCATTATCAAAATGCTAACCTTAAAATAACATTTACTCGCGCTGTAACACACCCTACAATTTAATTGATAATTGATAATTGATAATTGTTACCTGTCAATTCCACCAATTACAAAGGCTGCCCAATAATAAGGATGATTATACAGTTTTGTATCGGCTTCCATTTGACTTGTTCTATATAATTGCGTCGCTAATTGAGCTTTCATTCTCAATCCTTCGGGGGGAAGTTGATTCAACAGGCTTTCGTACCATTTTGTTAGTTCTCCTGCTGTCAATTTTTTTAACCATTCAACGGCTTCTGCTAAGGCAATTACTGGTGTTTGAGATTGCAATCTGCGATAAAACTCGATCATCAATAAAGCGTTGGCGGTTGATTCTACTCTCCACAAGCTATTTACTACGTTACTGACTCCTTGACTTAATAAACCGCTGGTTAAACCGGCGTATTCTGTGGTGATTTTTTGCTTGTTTGCAGCAATTTCGCAGGCTGCAAGGGTAAATAAGTTGTAACGGTTGAGAGGTTTTGTACAAATTTCCTTAATCGTAATTTTGTCTTCCCCTGCTAATAAGATTTCTGATGTTGAAGGATTTACTTTAATGTCGGATGCATAACCGTAAAAGTTAAATATATTGTAGTTTCCTATTAAAGCATTTTCTACTTCCGATTTTGTTGCTTTTAATCCCTGAATGCGATGGGGATTATCAAACATTTGACTGATGGCTAAGGCTGCTAATTTAGCTGATTTAAAAGGAGGATAATCTGTTGTTTCGGGATGTTCTACACTAAGTAGTCTTAATGAAGATTTATTTACAGAGGAATTTTTCTGCTGGAGATTTAATCCTATTTGCAGGCTGGGTAAATAGCTGGTGGCGAATTTTGAGGAAAATAATCCGTGTAAGGGGAATCGATGTAAATCGCGGTGAGGAATTAAAATCAAGTTTGTAATTCCTTGCAGTTCCTGCTCGATGCTGCTGATACTCAGTATTTCTCTGAGCCTCGCCAGCCGCTGTTCCATATTGCTACGCCAGGAATGATTAATTTTACTTTGCTTGTTCCTGGTTTCGCTGCGATAGTCGCCGTATTCTCGATTCCAATCTTCTAACCAGTCTTCAAATTCTACTAAGCGGTTTACTGCTTCGGGTAAAGGAAACTCGTCTGGCGCTACATTCAGCATTGGTGTAAATACTGGAATGGGTTCTGGCGCGTTGGGTTTGATAATGAAGGTACGTAAACTTGATGGGCTGATGTGCCAGTAAATTGCGGCGGTTGTGGGATTGAGTAACTGTAAAATCGAACTGTAATTTGGCGAATAAATTTGATCTGTCCAACCGTAGAGCAGCCAAGTTAAACAAGCGTTTTTACCATGTTCGGCGATTTCTAAGCCCTGGACTATTTCACCGTACTGGATAGCAATTTCAACTGCTAGCTGTTCAAAAGCAATATTTTTGAGAGTTAATTGCTTTCTACTTTCATCGCTGCGATTTGCTTGGGTTAATAATTCTTGCAAGAAATCGGTGCTGTATTGATGCAATTCCTGGGCTTGTGTAGTTTCCGTCAAACCAACTAGAACTTTAATGAAGTGTTGCAATACTTCTAAATGCAGTTGGGGAAAATCATCTGCGGTAATCGTTACTAATGCTTGATTGTATTCATCTACCGCTCGATACCAGTAATCGCGGGGGTAGGAATATCTTTTCCCCACGTCATAGTAACAATTACCGATTGCTAAATGCAGTCTACCCCAACCTTCTGGCTGAGTGTCGTCACCAACATATTTTAAAGCTTCCAAATAGCTAGTTAATTTACCTTCCTCACCTCGTGCATTCAAAGCGGAATTTGTGAGAGCAACGGGACTTGATAAACTCAATTCCGAATCAAAATTCTGGGATTTCTCCGCTGCACTACCTCTACCGAGCCAAGCTTCCCAATAATCGGCTTTGATTTCCAAAGCGCGATCGTAACAAAGGATTGCTTGTTCGTATTCTTCTAAATAAAATAGCGCTACGGCTCGGTTGTACCAGGCAAGGTGGAAGTTCGGTTCAATTTCTAAAGCTTTATCGTAAGATACAACCGCTTCTTCTCTACGTCCCAAATTATCATGAGCTACAGCCCGGTTAAACCAAGTTAAGTAGAAATCTGGTCTAAGTCCTAAAGCTTTATCCCAAGAAATAATAGCTTGTGCCCATTCTCCCAATTGTCCTTGGGCTACACCTCTATCAACCCAAGCATCATGTAAAAATGGTTCGATTTCCAAAGCTTTATCGTAGGAATCAATCGCCGAAACATATTGTGCATTCCCAGATAGTGCGACACCACGATAATACCAGTTTTCCGAATCTAGAGGCTCCAATTCCAGTGACTTATCGTAACTGAAGATAGCTTCATCAAAGCGCCCTAACTTCAGTAACGCCAAACCATTACTAGACCAAGCTTCCTGGTAATTGGGTCGAATTTCAAGTGCTGTATTAAAAGAAATAATCGCATCTTCCAAAAATCCCAACTCACCTAAAGCTCTACCCCGGCTATACCATCCTTTATAAAAATCGTTTTTAATTTCAATCGCTCGATCGTAAGAGGCGATCGCACCTTCTAAATCTCCCAAGTGAAACAGCGTCAAACCTCGGTTAAACCAATATTCATGGATGTCTGGCTTGGTTTGCACCGCTTTTTCGTACAGTTCAACGGCAGCTTCCAGATTACCGGCTCTAGCTTGTGCCAGCCCTTGGTAATACCATGCTTCAGCTTGCTGTGCGACTGTATCATTATCAACAGGTATGCCATTGACAACTAAAGAGTTAGATTGTTGTTCTCCCAATCCAGAAGCAAGCTGACGAACTAAACTTGCGCTTTCATCCAACCTTACCAACAAATCGTCTACAGTTTTTGCTACAACTGGCTTTTCAGAAACTGTTGGTTGCTCGAATATTTCTGTTTCTTCTTCAACTTCCGAGGCTAAATCTAATAAAGCATTAAAGGTTTCTAATGATTCTTCATCTTCACCCGAATCTTCAACAGAATCCTCAATTGGTACGAAACTTGTATTTATAGGTTCGCCAACTTCGGAATAATCTTGACTTGGTATTTCAACTGTATCCGAGGTATCCCGCTCCGGATAATCCCACACCAAATCGCTCAAATCGTTGATAAACTCTTGTTCCGAAGCATTAACAGTTTCGTCTTGGACTTCTTCTGTTTCATCCTCCCATAACAATTCTCCTAAATTGCGTACCAAATTTTGCCCAGGAGTGACTTGTTCGGGTACGGAAGGTATTTCAGGTTGTTCAACGAAATCTTCTTCTAAATCTTCTTCGTACTCAAATACCCGTTCTTCTACACCGTGAGAAAATTCGGATACTTGTCCATTAGTACTTTCAAAGGTTACAGGTTCTTCTAACTGTTCTTCAACTAAATCTTCTTCCGACTCAAATACCTGTTCGTATAAACGATAGGATAATTCTTCTTCTAATGCTGCGTTATTAGTATTTTCAAGGGCTTCCGTTTCTTCTTCATACTCAAATACTTGTTCGTACAGAGCATCAGGAAACTGTTCTAAAGATGCCGGGATATTACTTGCAGGGACAAACGTTGTTTCAGATGGTTCGTAATCTTCCCATAATAATTCGCCAAATTCTTTAATTAACTCTTGCCCAGGAGAATCCGCTTCATAATTTGGGATCTCGAATTCACCATCCACCGCAATTGATTCAATTATCGGTTCCTCTTCACTATCAACCCCAAATGGTTCAATAATGAATTCTTCCGATAGGGGTGAAGCGGGAGCTAGCCCTTCAGATTCGGTAGAAATCGGAATGGAATAAACTGGTTGCTGCTTTGAATTGCGAGTTAATAGCTGCACCCCAATATCGTAAGCAACATCTCCTATATCTCCAATTTCGAGTTCCCCCAACTCCACCATTCTCGAAGCCAACTCGTAATTCGGAGCCGATGAAGCTAATATTTTGTTACCAAACTGGCCCCAACCATTCCAACCAACGCCGCTGAGAAACGCGATGTTCGATATTTTGCAGCCACCTTTGTGCCCAGTGTTGTCCTCGCGCTTGATGTACGCCCTCAAGAAGTTGGGTAAACAAAAATTCCAGATCCGAATTCGTCAGTTCTGGTAACTCCCTAACGGCGTGCATCTCCTTCTGTTTCGTCGAAGGAGTCTGCTTACCACCAAAAATATCCTGAATAAACTTTATGAACCTCTGCACTAGCCGCCTGAGCATCTGCTGCATTGTAAAATATAGTTCACATCGAATTTTAACGAGCGCAATCTAAAAAAAGAATAATTACGTAATAGGCTACCAAAGTATGTGAACTTTTCTACAAATGCAGCCAATTACGTTCGTAAAAATTCAGCATCGTAATAAATCAACGCCGATCTTTAGGAACACCCGCCAAAATATCAATTTGTGGAATTAGAAGTAACATTGCTACTTCTGAGATAACTTAACAAAATTTCCGGAAAATAACTTGCTAGACAAGATACCCTTTGCAAACAAAATAAAGTGACCCAAAAATTCCGTATACATAAGAACAATATTGACCATTAAAACGCTCAATTTTTAGAACATATTAAGGTATAAAAGTCAAATATAATGGTCATCAATAATAATATTTGTGCGCGTATTATCCAGCGGTATGGTGTTGATTAACTAAAGCCTGAACGATAACTTCTGGATCGTCTGTTTCAATTCCCAGTTGTTCGGCAATTTGCGCTCTCAAGCTTACGTCATCTTGCATCAAGTCCATTAACTCTTCAAGAGTGATGGTTTGATATTCCCCTTCTGCATCGGTTTCGGCTTGTGGAGCTTGTCCTGCTTGAACCAAACTTTCTTCACGGACAGCAGGTTCTACTTGAGCATCAGGTCCTTCATACTCCCATATAGGTTCTACTTGGTTGCGCGTTAGCAATCGCATCCCGATATCGTAAGCAGCATTAGAAACTTCGCCAACTCCCAACTCTCCTAACCGTACCAATCGAGAAGCCAATTCATTATTTGGCGTTGGTGCAGCTAACAGCTTATCGCCAAATTTTTTCAACCATTCCACCCAACGTTGTTGAGGAACTCTATGTTCAATATTATCCAACCATTTCTGCACCCAAGCTTCTCCCCGTGCTTGATGAACTCCTTCCAACAGTTCCGCAAACAGAAACTCCAAATCGGTATCGTTTAAAGGAGGTGGTGGTGACGAAGAAGAGCTATGTGAAGAACTATTCCTATCCGAAGAAATTTGCTGCTTTTTACCAAATAGCCCTTGAAAAAACTTTTTGAACCATTGAACGAGCCTTTTTAGCATAAGGGCACCCACAGCGTATTAATTACCATAAGATTGTAGCTACTTGTAACGCATTTTCTCTAAGTATTTGTTTTTTTTAAGATACAAATTTTACTAATCACGGAATAGGGAATGGGGAATGGGGGATTGGGGATTGGGAATAGTTAGGAGTAGGGAGTAGGGAGTAGGGAGTAGAGAGTAGAGAGTAGAGAGTAGGGAGTAGGGAGTAGGAAGTAGGGAGTAGGGAGTAGGAAGTAGGGAGTAGGAAGTAGGGAGTAGGAAGTAGGAAGTAGGGAGTAGGGAGTAGCAAGTAAATCACTTTTTTATTATTGTCATAAATGTCGGTACTTCTGCCCGTCTATTTTTACTCGCTACTCATTACTCATTACTCATTACTCATTACTCATTACTTACTACTCACTACTCACTACTTTAATAATGTCCCCTTGTCTCCCCATCTCCCCATCTCCATTTCCTTAAATTACAAATTAACAATTAAAATAGTTAAACCCCCGTCAGGGGGGAAAGCTTTCACAGCGCTGTCTCTTCCATGTCTTACGAACCGCTACATCATAAGTATCGCCCGAAAACTTTTGCCGAATTAGTTGGGCAACAGGCGATCGCCACTACTCTTACCAATGCAATTAATACTCTGAAAATTGCTCCGGCTTATCTATTTACTGGCCCTCGGGGGACGGGTAAAACTTCTAGTGCGCGGATTTTGGCGAAATCACTTAATTGTATTAACAGCGATAAGCCTACGCCGCAGCCTTGTGGAAAGTGTAACGTTTGTCAAGAAATTAGTCGGGGTACCACTTTAGATGTAATTGAAATTGACGCTGCTAGTAATACGGGTGTTGATAATATTCGAGAAATTATCGACAGAGCGCAATTTGCCCCGGTTCAGTGCCGCTACAAGGTTTACGTGGTTGATGAATGCCATATGCTTAGTACTCAAGCGTTCAATGCGCTACTCAAGACATTAGAGGAACCACCGAAGCACGTCGTCTTTGTTCTCGCTACAACAGACCCCGCAAAGAGTACTACCAACAATTATTTCGCGCTGCCAAAGGTTTGATTTTAGACGCATTCCTATAGATGCTATGGTGCAGCATTTAAGCGAGATTGCCAAAATTGAAAATATCAATATTACACAAGAAGCCGTTACTTTAGTTGCTCAAGTCGCCCAAGGAGGATTGCGAGACGCTGAAAGTCTTCTAGATCAATTGGGTTTGTTATCGGGTGAAGTAACTCCTGAAAAAGTTTGGGATTTAGTTGGCTCGGTAAGCGAACAGGATTTATTAGATTTATTAAAAGCAATAGTTACAGATAACTCCGAAGCCGTAATTGACAGTACCCGCGAAATATTAGACCGTGGAAGAGAACCTTTAATCATTCTGCAAAATCTGGCTTCTTTCTACCGCGATTTACTCATAGCCAAAACTGCACCACTACGCCACGATTTGGTTGCTTGCACTCAAGGTATGTGGAAAGTATTGATAGATATTGCTCAAAACCTGGAAATAACAATGATTTTGCACGGACAGCAGCATCTACGCACCGCTGAAGTACAAATCAAAAACACCACTCAACCGCGCTTATGGCTGGAAGTAACTTTACTGGGATTATTACCATCAGCAAATATCCCCACAGCGCCAGCTACTAGCTACAAACAAAACGCACCCAAATTTCCCTCAAACCCAGCCAACACAATCGATCGTACAGCTACCACAACCCCCCAAGTACAGCAAACACCACCTACAGTACCACCCTCTCATCCACCCGCTTCCACAAACACACAAACTCCAAAACAACCACAAAACGGAACAAGAACACAAGCAGTTTCTCCCCCCTCTACCCCCTCTACCCCCTCTACCCCCTCTACCCCCTCTAATCCTTCTCCCCCCTCCTCCCCACCTAATCCTTCTCCCCCTCCCTCCCCATCTCCACAAGGCAACCTCAACGAACTCTGGCAGCGGGTACTCACCAACCTCATACCAGTTTCTCGAAGAGAACTACTGCGTCAGATGTGCCATATCGTAGAATTTAACGGTTCTGTAGCTCGCGTTGCTGTCAAAGAGAAATGGTATGACAAAGTTAAAGAAGAGAAATCTAAAATTCAAACAGCATTTCAAGTAACTTTCAATAGTGACATCGAAGTAAATTTAGAAATTGCAAACTCTAATTCTTCTGCGGCAACTCCAACAGTACAGCAACAGCAGAAAGTTACACCTACACAAGCAGCACCACAACCGGCACCACAACCCCTTCCATCTCCTACACCAGAAAACACACAACCACCATCATCATCAACCCCAGCAGTTCAACCAGCAGCAGCAGTAAAAAATACCACCGCTCCCCCTCCGCAAACAACTTCTACAGCACTTCAACCAACCCCAATAGCAGAAGATCCAGAAGCTTCGGAACTGATGAAAGCAGCTCAACGTTTAGCAGATGCATTAGACGGAGAGATTATTCAATTAAACGAAGAAAATAAAGAAATATCCGACGAACCAATTGGCTCATCGGAATTAGAAGAAATTGAAGACTATGATGTTGAGTTTTAATGATTGGTAATTGGTAATTGGGGATTGGGCATGGGGCATTGGAATAGTTAGGAGTTATGAGTAAAGAGTAGAGAGTAGAGAGTAGAGAGTAGAGAGTGGCAAATAAATCACTTTTTATTCTCATTGTCATAAATGTCGCTGCCGTAGAGGCATCTATTCTTACTCGCTACTTATTACTCATTACTCACTACTTTAATAATCTCCCCATCACTCACCTTGACGTAAGGTTTTCACCCACTTTAGGCGCTTGGGAAGTACTGACATCCGAGCAGTGGTGGTGCTTATGACTGCTATCCAATGGAACATAAATAAAATGCCCCGCAGGCTTTGTAGCAACAAAATTAAATAGGCATAACTTCTAATTGTTTTATTTTTATGTATCCGCCTAAGACCGGCAAACATTCCTAAAAATGATACTGTTACTGTCATCCCGGTTAATGGACTTAAAATCGGTAGCCGATGACGGGCGATCGCCATTAAAAAATCTGGTATTGCTGCGGTGGGAATGATGTACTGCATCAATACAAAATTGATTAATACTTCAAAGGTTTTCCACGTACCCATGCGGTTACGCAGAATTAAGTCCCAATAGTCGAGATAGCGCTGATATCCTCCTTCTGCCCAACGATTGCGCTGATGCCAAAGAGATGTTGCATTCGTAACGCCTTCTTCTCTAACTACCGGAAAATATACGCATTCAATATCCCATTTATCGAGATGCAGACGGAGCGTTAAATCTAAATCGTCGGTGATAGTTTCTTCATTCCATCCGCCACAACTATATAAAGCTTTACGGCGAACAAATTGACCGTTACCACGTAATTCACCAATACCATTTCTCAAACTTCGCTTTCGCTGGAAAAAGGTATCAACACCCATTTCAGCCATTTGACCTTTTGTGAAAAAATTAGTTGAAGCATTAGCGATTTCTTTTCGCAACTGTACCGCTCCAACGTTATCTCGCTGAAATACAGGTATGGTTCGCAGCAAAATATCTGACGCAACTTGAGCATCAGCATCAAATACAGCGACGACTTCACCCTTAGTTAGCGGTAGCACTTGGTTTAATGCTCCCGACTTACCACCAGTAGCACCGGGTTTTCGGCGGAATACTTTTAAATTTTCGTATTGATTTGCTAGTTCGCATAGCAATTGTGGTGTTTTGTCGCTGCTATTATCGTCAACTATCCAGACTTCATACCCTTCGTCTGGATATTCCAAATTGCAAAGGTTGTTTACTAAATTGCTAATTACTAATTCTTCATTTTTTGCTGCAACTAACAAAGAGACAAAAGGTAAATCGCCGATCTCTTCTTCATCTACATGACGAGGCTTGGCAAATACAATCACCAGAGAATGAAGACCAACAACGGTAGCTAACCCTAATACAAATAAAGACCCCCAAGAAACTAGGTGCAAAGCAATCGTACCGCTCCAGACCATTGTCAGAACTACAGCAGCTTTGCGCCTACGACCTTGAAACCGGGAAGGAACAGACAATTCTTGCGATTTTTGTTCTTCTAACTCTACATTTACCGAGATATCGGCAAATATCGAGTTCAGGGAATCAAGTTCGTTATAATCTTTTTCGGGCCAGGAATTCGCTGGCATAGTTTACTTAATTTGAATGCAATTAATTTTATACAAAAATGCTGTGAAGCTAGTTTGGGATAACGCTACACTTTCACTGCGTTGGCTAAACCAATAGCTTAGTTTAAGACTGGTGGCATTTCTCCACCGAAGAACGTCTTGCAATAAAACTCATGAATTTGTCGGGTAATATCGCAATCCTACTAATTGGTTGTCAAGATAATCTTGCGAAAGCGTTGTTATCGCTTAAAAAATTATCATGACTGCATTTGCCTTACTTAAAAGGAATTGTCCGTCATTTTACCCCAGCCTCATAAGAAGTCAATGCAGCCTCATTGTAACCGACAATTTCACATCAGTTACCAGCTAGCAGTGACCAGTTGTGAGTTAGGAGGCTCGGAGTAAGTAGCGAGTTGAAAGTTTCTTATAAATTACCAACAATATTTTCTTTTTATCTCTGTTGCTCAATCTTCCATTCCGACTCATTACTCATTACTTGTCTCCTTGTCTCCCTATTACCCCGCTCAAATAAATATAGTGTAATTTTCACAAAGAACTTGGGAATACTATGTATATCTACCAAGATTATAAATTCTCAAATAACTTAAGGAATATATTGTATGTCAGCATTTGAGCAACTTCAGCCTGCTACTCCTCAACAAGCGAGCGTGTACTTACCTTACGTTCAAAGTGGTAAGCGGAATTTTCTACCTTATGCTATCGGGCTTTATCGAAAAGGGGTTCTTGAAGGAAATCGTAAAATAGAAAGCAGTGAAAGCATTCCTTTCATCGCGACTTGGAATATTGCCACTCTCCCCTCAGACTTAACTCGTTGTCGAATGCAGTTTGATGGTAATGCCGAACTGAGTTATGAAGTAATGATGGCAAGTTTTGAGTTTATAAATTTTTTAGTAGAAATACTTGAAAACTATAAGCGTCAACGCATGACTGATTTCTCTCAATCGTTTTATCGCAAGCTGCTGCGTCTGGAAGATTAACTTATCCTTAAATATTAGACAGTTATTCACTGTATCAAAACAACTAGCTATGGGGAAAAGGATTTTATTCTTTTCCTCTATTTTTATGAAATTTAACGAAGGGGAAGGGGAAAACTTTTAGTAGTTTTTATTTCGCCACGAGAACACTCATCTAATTTCTTAGAGCGATCGCATCTGTATTGCCCAACTATTAACTAATTCTAGATAAATTATAAAGAAGCCGGATATTCGACCTAAAATTAGAGAACGCCCAAACAGTTTTTTAGGCTACTAGTGGTTTGTCCCATTAAATTTGACGTAGAACTTATCAAAACTAATAGGACAAAGCATTAGTAATCAATTGTTCAAATATGGTGCCAAGAGCCAGATAATTGGCTAATGGTTGAGATACCAAGCACTAATCGTAGAATTTTTTATACAGTTAAAATTAGGAGTGCGTGCGTGCCGAAATCCCCTAAGTATTTACTGATTGGGTCAACCGAGGCTTCCAGCGGTAAATCAGCAACTATATTAGGTTTGTCTAATCAATTACATCAAACAGGACTTAATATTGCTTATGGCAAACCTCTTGGTAAGTCTTTGAGAGAATCTGAAGGAAGCTTGATTGAGGAAGATGTTGAGTTTATTACCCGAAGCCTTAATCTTGAACCCAACCAAGTAGCACCTACAGTACTTGCTTTAAACGAAACTACGCTACAACAACGCCTTTCGGGCGAAGACACAACCGATTATCAGCAGTCCCTTGCAAGCGAATATCTACAAGAGTGCTTGGGCGATTTAGTTTTGCTAGAAGGCCCAGCTAATTTATCTGAAGGTCATTTGTTCGATTTGTCTTTAATGCAAGTCGCTGATGCGTTAGATGCTGGCGTTATTCTGGTATTTCGCTATAAATCTTTGCTTTCTATTGAAGCATTATTATTTGCTAAACAGCTAGTTGGCGAACGCTTGATTGGTGTTGTAATCAACGATGTGCCCGCAGAGCATTTGCAAGCTGTTAGTAATACCATGCGTCCTTTTTTAGAACAGCAAAGCATAGCCGTCTTAGGTATATTGCCCAAAAGTAACTTACTACGTAGCATTACCGTGCGCGAATTAGTTCATCAACTCAATGCTCAAGTTTTATGTCGTGGCGATCGCCTTAATTTATTAGTCGAAAGTCTGGCAATTGGTGCGATGAATGTTAATGCTGCGGTCAAGTATTTTCGCAAACGTCAAAATATGGCAGTAGTTACGGGTGGAGATAGAGTTGAAATTCAGCAGGCAGCTTTGGAAACTTCTACTCAATGTCTGATTCTCACTGGACAGTTACCACCTCCATCTTTTATTCTCAGTCGTGCGGAAGAATTAGAAGTTCCGATTCTTTCTGTAGATTTAGATACTCTTAGCACTGTAGAAATTATTGAGCGTGCTTTCGGTCAAGTTGGCGTACATGAACCCATTAAAGTCGAATGCGTTCGTCATTTGATGACCGAACATTTTGACATCAATCGTTTACTAACTTTAATGGATTTGAGTCCGGCAACAACGGTATCGTAAATAATTTATACGTTAATTTTCCGAATCACCGAGTAGATTTTTAAGGGTTTGAAGCCCCCGGATTTATCCGTGGATTATACTCTGTCGAAGCCCCTAAATTCATTTATGGGAAATTAATTACGAATTACGAATTACGAATTACGAATTATATTCACACACCCGGTTTTTTATAAACTGGGTTTTTCAACTAAAATTCCGATCGCCTTTATTTAAAGCGATCGATCGCCACGTAATGCATAAAAAGCCCCAATCCCCAGCCTGAGATCGGATAAATTGCCCAAAAATCACGGGGAGTTGTCGCTAAATTCAGCACCACTAAGAATGCATTTACTGCTACAAATGAAATTAAATGAGCTTTAAATCCTCGACGCATAATTTTACGACGAGCTTCTTTTTCTTTGCTTGCTTTGGCTTGAATTGACCATTCTTGTTCTGCTGTCTGAAGCAAATCCGCAGAAATTCCTAACTCTATGGCCATTTCTGAAAGCTGTTTTGAGGAAAATGATTCCTCCTGCTTGTGTGCCATTGCTAGCTGAAGAATTTTTTGTACGTCATCCGAACTATAAGCCATTTTAAATATCTCCTAAAGGGATTCATTGGTTTTTTAAGCGGTTCAAGCTTCATGCTGACTTGAAATGCTGCAAAAAGCGGTAAGCAGCGAACGAAAATCCTTAAAACCCTATCTATGTGGCATTCCCCACACGCTGACGCGCAGCTTCCTTTTTGCTTGTCACAGGCATATGGTTGGTTGCAGCGGCTAATCCAAAAATCGGCATATTTCCATAAATTGCTTCGTAATTTCCTGGATTGATTAAATAAGTTTCGTGCCAAATTCCAACGCTACCATCAGCACCCATAACTCGATTAAACTAAATCGAGTATTCCCTGAAGTTTTAAACTACTATGCAACTAATTGCATAATAACTAATATGCACTAAATTGCATATAAAAAAAGGTTAAGAATTATGTCGTTAGCACAAGCAATATTGGCATCTTTGATTGACAAATCCTGTAGTGGGTATGATTTAGCTAAGCAATTTGATGGTTCGGTAGGTTTTTTCTGGCAAGCCTCTCACCAGCAGATTTACCGCGAACTATCTAAATTAGATAAACTTGGCTGGATAACTTCTGAGATAATTATTCAAGAAGGGCGACCTGATAAAAAAGTCTATAGCGTTACACAAGAAGGTAAGCTGAAACTGCAACAATGGATTGCCCAAACTTGCGAACCAATGCAAGTTAAAGATGATTTGTTAGTTAAAATATTTAGCGGATATATCGTATCAGAGCATACAATTTTGCAACAATTAGAACATCATCGCAAAGCTCATATTGAGAAATTATCTACATATAGAGATTTGGAACAGAAATATTTTCAAAATCCCCAACAACTTTCACAGCCCGCAAAATTCCAGTATCTAACTCTTCGTAAAGGCATTCGTTATGAGACACAGTGGGTTGAATGGTGTAACGAAGCAATCGAGCTATTAAACGAAAAGTCAAAAAATTAAACTAAAAAATTGTACGCTCTAACCATAAGTAGGTTCCCGACAACTCTTTCACCTGCTAAAATATCTTGGTCGTTTAATAGCAGTCAACATCGTCTTTGAGTCAGTCAACAGACCTAGTAAATAACATTGATACGTTAGCGCAAGAATTAGCGACTATCCAGCAAATGGGTTCCAAGCGAATCGCCGTGCTGGGTTCTCGTCACGTGCCTATTACCCACCAGAATTTAATTGAAATGATGACTTATGCCCTAGTTTTATCAGGGAATAGAGTTATTACTTCTGGTGCTACAGGTACCAATTCAGCCGCTATCAAGGGCGCAATGCGGGCAGATCCTAACTTTCTTACGGTAATTTTACCCCAAAGCTTAGATCGTCAGCCTTTAGAGTCGCGCCAGCAATTAGAACAAGTGATGCATCTGGTAGAAAATTCCAGCAATGACCATTTATCGCTTGCTGAAGCGAGTTACCTCTGTAACAAGGAGATTATCTCCCGCTGTCAGCAACTTGTATCCTTCGCCTTTCACGATAGTAGGACTTTGCTACAAACGTGTAAGGATGCAGAAGAGCAAAGAAAAGTGGTAACTTTATTCTATTTTGATTAATCGGTTCTGGATTTCAGATGCTTTCTTATTAGTCATTAGTCACTTTTGTAGGGATACAATCCTTCAGCCGTTTAGATAATGGTGAATGGATGTAATTAGCACGGTTACTAATGACTAGTGAAACTATAAAGCGTGCAGCTACTATATGTAGCTGAAAGAAATTTTTGATTGCAAATAGGTCAATAAAAAGGTCACTTTTTGATTAAATTGCACTACGAAGTGTAAGAATAATCCGCAGGAAAATAGTTCGCTTGCTCAACCACACAATTTTATACAAATAGAAAACGAATTTTTCTAATATCTATTTATGTTGATGATTTCGCAATTGCCCGTATCAGTTTTATTCTTATACTGTATTGCTATAGCTTTTCTAGAGATTTACTTACCATTTCTAGCAGTCGCTTATGCTCGTTTGAGTATTGGTTACGATTATTACGCACCTCGCGCCATGTTCGATAAACTTCCACCTTACGGACAACGTGCTACTTGGGCGCATCAAAACTGTTTTGAAGGATTTATGATTTTCGCTGTTGCGGCTTTAATGGCTTATGCAACTGGCGTTAATTCTCCTTTAGCAGCATGGGCAGCATTAACTTTTATTACAGTTCGTTTACTGTATTCAATTTTTTATATTTTAAATATACCCATTCTACGTTCGCTTATGTATGCTGTTGGTTTAGCTTGTTCTTGTACATTACTTGTGCTGAGTATAATTCAAGCAAGTTGAGTTTAGATAGTAGATAGTGAATAGTAGATAGTAGAAAAAATAGCTACTAACCACTATTAAAATGTAAAAATACTAATAAAGAAAACTGATCTTGTTTTATGGCTTCTACTTATTCTTTTGACGTTGTTAGCGATTTTGATAGACAAGAATTGGTTAACGCTGTCGATCAAGTTACGCGAGAAATTAAAGGTCGTTACGATTTAAAAGATACTAAAACTACAGTGGAATTAGAGGAAGATAGTATAAAAGTAAATACAGATAGCGAGTTTACTTTAGACACAATAAATACTGTATTGCGAGAAAAAGCGGCAAAGCGTAAACTGTCTCAAAAAATCTTTGAATTTGGCGAACCCGAATCCGCTGGTGGTAATCGAGTTAATCAAGAAATCAAGTTGAAAAAAGGTATTAGTCAAGAGATTGCCAAAAAGATTTCTAAAATGATTCGCGATGAATTCAAAAAAATACAGGCATCTATCCAGGGAGATGCAGTACGAGTTACTAGTAAAAATAAAGACGATTTGCAAACTGTAATGCAGCGGTTGAAAGAAGAAGAATTACCATGTGCTTTGCAGTTTACCAATTATCGTTAGTTAGTAGCTAAGGTTCGTAGTCAGGGCTTAAGCCCTTGTTGTTCAAGGACTAAAGTCCCTACTACAAACCTTTGTTAAATTAGAATTCTCATTACATATACAATTTATTTATGTCCTCCGGACACGCTGAGCCGCACGCTCCGCGTGAACGCTAACGTGTCTAACCCAACCTATAAATTACCTACAAATTAATCTTTTAAAACCTAACCGCGAGAAACCATAGCCTTTTGAAATGCCGGACGTTCGGCAAGTTTCTTCATGTAGCTGGTAACGTTTGCATACTCGCTTAAATCCAGCTTGAGCATCATCGGAATATAGTTGAGCATCGAACCTACTGCTACATCAGCAACGGTAAATTCATTGCCTAATAAGAAAGGTTGTTTCCCTAAAATTTCATTCAAAGGATTCATTAGTTTAGGCATTTCCTTTTCTCTGGTAGCTTCAATAAAAACACCCGGTCCCAAAGTAGCATTTGCAAACAAACTCCACTGAGAATAAATACCGCGTTCCTCTGGAGAAAGAGTTTTTTTACTATATTTATCGGCAAGATATAGCAATATTGCGCCGGATTCCCAAAGTATAAAATCGCCGTCTGTAATTGCTGGAACTTTACCCATTGGATTTATTGCGAGAAATTCCGGCTTGAGATGTTCTCCGGCTTTCATATCCAGCTTGACGAATTCGTAGGGAATTTCTAATTCTTCTAAATACCAGTGAACAATTGAAGCGCGGCTGAAGGTTCCACCGTAGAGTTTTATCATGGGTTTGATTGTTGGGGGGAAGGGTTTATGTTAGATACTGCTTATCCTACACAAATTTTTGCGTCGTCATTCAAGATTTGGAGACGTAGCACTGCTACGTCTCTACACAAGTTATTTATGACGCGCTTAATAATGCCTGTTTAAATGCTTTGGCACTTTTAAAATAAATTTCTGGTTCTTCTATTAAAGCTAAGTCAATTACTTCGGCTAATTTTTTAGGAATATTTGTATTGCGATCGCGAATGGGTACTGGTTTATTTCGCAATACTTCTAAAAATATATCTTTACCTGTAAAATCGCGGGGATAATATCCAGTTAACATATAGTACAAAGAAGCCGCAGCAGCCCAAACATCAACTTCTGGTTTGGCATATTTGAATTCTAGTACTTGCTGTCGCGGTATAAAAACGGGAGTTCCAACTCTAGAACCAGTTCTAGTTTGCCCGCTTAAACCAGCTAAATCAAAGGCTTTTGATAAACCATAATCGCCAATTTTAGCGGTGATTTTACCATCTTGATAAGTTAAAAAAATATTGCCCGGTTTCAAATCGCGGTGAACCAAACCTTTACCTTTTCCCAAGTTACCATCGCCTAATTTAATATAAGGAATTTCTGCGTTGTGAGTATATGACAAACCATCTAAAACTTGCAGGATAATCGCAGTAGCAATATCAATAGATAATTTACCTTGTTGCTGTCTGATTAAATCTTCAACAGTACCACCTTGGCAATATTCCATTGTGAAGAAGAAAATTCCCTCAGAGTAGCCATAATCAATTAAGTGAACTACATGAGGGTGTCGTAAAATTTTGATATTTTCTGTTTCTCGTAAAAATAAATTTACCGCATATTCGTTAGCTGCAACTTGAGGTAACATTATCTTGAGAGCGATAATTTTTTTTGAAGTATTGTGTTGTGCTAAATAAACTTCACCACATCCACCTCTACCTAAAATTTGAATAATATCGTACCCTTTTATTGCTATTAAATTACTATTTTCGGCTTTTGCTAATCCTAAAAGCTTTTTGATATATTCCAGTAAATTTGCAGCTTCTGTTGGAGTATTATCAAAATCTATTGTGGGAGGAAAGAAATGATTAATTTTAATTTCCTCTGGTTTGCTTTCAATACTGACATTAAATACCGTATTACTTAATTTAATTTCATCACCATTTTGTAAATCAAATTCCGGAAAAACTTCCTCTGCTGCTTCTTCTGGAGTTTGATTATCTTGTCTTTGTCCAATTTTTTTATTGTTTACATAAGTTCCATTTCTGCTACCAAAATCGCGGATGCGAATATCGGGGGGATTTACGTCTAATAAACAGTGATAGCGAGAAATAGCAGAATGATTTTTATCGTTTGGTAGTTTTATATTGCAGTCTTTTGCTCTACCGATAATACAGCTAGTGCGGGAATCAAAAATATATTGTCTTCCGGGTAATTTTCCTTCGGTGATGGTGAGGATTACTTTAGCTGACATGGGATATTTGGATGATGATAAATTGTAGGGTGCTGTGACGGTTTCGATAAATTAGAATAAAAACGATTAATAATCGAATTACCGTCACGCACCATCAGAATATTGGGTAGCATCCCAATTTTTTGACGCAATACCCTATAAGGGTATCGCTACAATTACAAAGCCTGCGGAGGCAGGCTTCGATGAATTTGAATAAAAACGATTAATAATCGAATTACCGTCACGCACCATCAACATATTGCGACAATATATAAAATAATGACACGTTGATAATTTATCTATGACAATAACACTTAATTTACCACCAGAGATGGAATTTTATTTGATTCGGGAAGCAGAAAAAAAAGGTGTATCTGTAGAAGATTATATTTTGGAGATTTTAGCAGAATATATTTCAAAAGAAATTAATTCGTAATTTTTAAGGGCTGTTAGTAAATAGTGATACACCATATAAATTGGTTGGTGCGTGACGGTGATATGAATTCATCTCGTTAAAATTGAAAATTATCGTAACCGTCACAGCACCGTACAAAATCAATTAAATAAAACTCCTCATTCTCTATTTATTGATTGGTGCGTGACGGTAATATGAATTCATCTCGTTAAATTTGAAAGATTTTCGTAACCGTCACAGCACCCTACAAATTTTAATTAAATAAATAATTCTGGAGAAACGTTGAAAAATTTTCCTAAAGCTTCTGTTTGTATTTCAGTAATTGCGCGTTTACCATCAATAACTTCTGAAACAATCTCTTCTGAGCCAAAAATCTCTACTAATTCAGATTTGTCTATTCCTTGTGCTTCCATTAAATGTTGAAGAATTATATGAGGTGAAGATTTACCCATAGGGTAATTTTTATTTTCATATTCTTCTATCAATCTGACTAAAATTTTTAATAAAGCGGTTTCTTCTTGGGAACGATTTTTATTACCTATTAATTGTTCTGCATTAGCTAGCATATGCTCGTATTCTTCTTCTGATGTTATGACTTGTGGTTGATATTGGGCTAAAAGTTTACCGTAAGTATTTCTGTCAAAAGCTAAAGACATTATTCTGTAGTTTTAATTTTATATACGAGATTTTTACTTTAGAAAATCTAAGATTGTAGATGCGAGTGAAATAAGTTAGTTACTATGCTCAAAAATAAGGGTTATTTTTCCATCTATCTTTATCATAATCAGCATGAGTTAAAAAGTATTTATAGTAAATTGTCTGGGTTTCATAGTCGATATCTACAATTAGACGGTATGAATTACCTTTGATATTAAAAACTGTAAAATTTCCTACCGCATCAGCAGACGGATAATTTTGTCGAACGTCGTCCAGATGCTGCCATGATGCTGATTTCACAACCCGATACCAAGCTTCAACCTGCTCGATTGCATCTGGATATTTTGCAGCGTCAGCACGTAAATTACGAATGCTGATTAAATGCATAATATAAAATTCATCCAAATATTTACACACCCTCGTATATTAAAATATCAAAAAAATTCGACCGCCTAACGGCGGTGGCAAGGGTAAAAAAGAAAGAATAGAGGGGAAAAGGGGAAAAGAAAAAAGGGCTAATTAAGTCCTCCCAACCGCACACACCACACGAAAACCAAGGTCGTTGAGGAAGTCGTCGCGCTTTGCCCTACCGTTGTAGTAGCGGCACGCAGAACGGCAGCCTCTAGGACCATTGAACCAGGAACCGCCCCGCAGTAAAACATAACCCGTTTTTTGAGAAAGATTATTATTCTCATCAAACCAAGCACTACCATCAATCGGCGCTCCCTGATAATTATCGTGCCAATCATCAAGACACCATTCCCAAACATTGCCGTGCATATCGTATAATCCAAAAGAATTGGCAGGGAAACTTCCTACATCTGTAGTTTTTTTCTGATATACACCCTTCGGTGCTGCACCATATATAAAATTACCGGCGTAATTTGCTAAATCGGTTGTAATAATTTCCCCAAAATGAAATGGTGTTGTAGTTCCAGCACTACAAGCATATTCCCACTCCGCTTCACTGGGTAATCGATATTGTTTTCCTGTTAGTTGGGATAGTTTCTCACAAAACTTTACAGCATCGTACCAATTGACTCTTTCTACAGGTCGCTTTTCACCTTCAAAGTAGGAAGGATTTCTCCCCATAATTGCTTGATACTGTTCTTGAGTAACTTCGTATTTACCCATGAAAAAGGGTTTAATATTTACTTTATGTTGAGGACCTTCGTCATTTCTATTTTGCTTTTCATCTTCTGGCGCACCCATCATAAAACTACCACCAGGAATTTTTACCATTTCTAGGATTATGCCGTTACCTAAATCTTCTGTAAAACCTTCTGCTTGTCCGCGATAACGTTTAATTTCAAGATTAATTTTAGTTTTTCTACCAATACCGAGAAATCCAGGATTAACTATTTCTTCTACTTCCTCAAATTTTGCGTACTCAAAGTCAAATTTCTGAGAAGGGATTTTTTCAGGTGTATTATTTTGACGAACCTGTGGTGATTTCTGAGGTAGTTGAGGAAGAGAAAATGGTAATGGTGGAATCTGAATCTCATCAAATAGTGATGCATCTAGTTCGTCTACTTCGTCTTCGTCTATAATAGGATTTTGAACAGATTTCTCAGGTGCTTGAGGAATCTGTAATGGTTTTTGAGGTGTGGAAGCTTTATTGTTATTTACGGGTTTCGCTGGAGTAGATTTTGCAGCTACAGGTGGTGTAATAATTGTAGGCTTATTAATAACAGGTATAGGTTTAGGCTGAATTGGCAATATTAATTCCAACCATTCCCACACCGTCTGAGTTCTCTCATAAGGCTCCAAGCCCATCCCTTTGATAATCGCATCATTCAACCTGTCACTAATATCGGGATTCCGCTGTTTCGGTGCTGGTAAAGGAATACCAGTTTGACGAAAATTAGCAGGTAAAGGAGTTTCCCCAGTTAACAAAGCATACAATGTCGCAGCTAAAGCATAAACATCAGTATAAGCACCAAATTTCCCCCGTCTTTCATACTGCTCAATCGGTGCATAACCTTCTGTTTTAGAATTAGTCATGCTTCCGGTTTGATTTAGGTTAAATTCCCGTGCTAAACCAAAGTCAATTAATACTGCTTGTTGCTGATTTTGACGCAGCATTATATTATTTGGCTTCACATCCCGATGCAGCATTCCTTGCTGATGGATATATTCTAAAGCCGTTCCAATTTGGTTTATATACTTTAATGCTTCAACTTCCGATAATTTACCGCGTTGGTTAATATATACAGCTAAATCTTCACCTGAAATATATTCCATCACCATTCCCCAAAGTCCATTTTCATTAATCACTTCATAGACTTTGACGATGTGAGGATGGCTGCACTGTACTAAACGAAAAGCTTCTTGAACAAACTTTACCTGCTGTTGTTCAAAATCTACTTTGCTTTGATGAATCGGGTTAAGAGTTTTTATTGCAACAATATTATTAGTATTTGTATCTATAGCGCTATAGGTAATGCCAAAGCCACCACCACCTAAGACTTTTTGAATGGTGAATTTACCGTTTTGCAGTTGATGGTTAGATGTCCAGAGTTGCATTGTTGCATTAGGGAGTGGTTTTAGTCGGGTTTTGTTTCTTTTATATTTATTACAGGAAAATTGCGGATAATTTCGTGAAAATTATGTTTATTTTTGCGGGAAGTTTAATATTTACCTGGGATTTTTACCTAAGAATTTATGGTGTAATCATATTTATCGTTTGGTGCGTGACGGTAGTTCCAATTTAGTGCGCTTTGTTGAGAAACTTTTCGTAACCGTCACAGCACCCTAGGGTCTTACTAACTGACTAGATTAAACACGAGGCAGAGCCTCTAATAACTGCATTCCTTGCCGGAGACAAGGAACGAGGGATAATCTCAGCCTGCGGAGGCAGGCTTTGTTCTTATAGCCCCACCCTTCGAGGGTGAGGGCGACGCGGGTATGCCCAACTACAAAACTTTATGAGTATGAGAATGCTGTTTCACGTTGTCATCTTTACTAACTATTCTTTGAGCGTTTAATACTCGCTTTTTCTCTATGGAGTATTGAAAGTCGCTGTAGGTTTTACCCATAGAAATTAGAGATTGTGCTTCTTCCTTACGCTTATAGGTGCGTGCTGCTGCAAATGCTCTTTCACCAAAGTCGTTAACTATTTGTGCGGAGTTGTCTAATTCTGGTGGTTTATGGGCTGTTTCACCATCAAAAACTTTTCCTAATGTGGTTGCTACGGCTGATTTATAGGATGTGGGAAGCCCTTTGAAGAGTGATTCTAAGGAAGCTGAGGGAATAGGTTCGATTACGTCAACTTGATGCACTTCACCATCTTCTTTGATAAAGCAGGTTGCTAAACCGATGACTATGTAATCATCTGCGGCTAAATCAGGAGCGTCGGGATAAGAAATTGTATTTACCATTTGATTACCTAAAATCAGTGAGCAGCGAGCAGTTGAAGGCATTTTACCAGTTGCCAAGCTGTCAAAGGTGGCGATCGCTCTAAATTGCAATTATTTGTGATTTTCTGGAATTGACTGTGAAGCTTTGGTAGCCATTATTAGTTCCAAGCCGAGGAGTGTAATTATGCGCTCGGATGTGGGAATTAATGGATGATGAATCCTACACAGGGGCACCACCAAAAGCGGACGTACTAACCAACTCAGGCAAGGATGATATGAAGATTCACTTATTTTCAACATTCGGTGACAAGCAAAATAATATCGGCAAACGCGATGCTGCGAGATTTGCTGCTGATGAACACAGCTATGAGGATAGTAATTGTCAATTATACGCTTATGGAGATCGAGATTTACGCTCCTGTGCTTTAAAATCGGCAAAAACTGGCGATTTTAATTTTGCGATCGCAGCTTTGAATCAGTTAATTGAGCGTAATCCCGATAATGCCATCGATTACAATAATCGCGGTTTGGTTTATTTTCAGAGTGGTGAAGAACAAAAAGCTGTTCGCGATTTTAATCGGGCGATACAAATAAATCCTGGATTGCCTAGTGCTTACAATAACCGAGCTAATTATTATGCTGGTATTGGAGATTTGGAAGCAGCACTGGCAGATTATGAAAAAGCTTTAGATTTAAATCCTACTCACGTTAGAGCGTGGATTAACCGAGGTATTACCTTGCGTGAATTGGGAGAATATAATGAAGCGATTGATAATTTTGAAACGGCACTATTTTTTGGAAAATTAGAAAGCTATATTTTGGCTGAGAAAGGCAGAACTTATCATGCATGGGGCGAATGGAACTGTGCGATCGCCGACTATAATCGTGCTTTGAAAAAACTACCAACTCACGCTTCTGGAACTGATAACCAAACTCTACGTCTACGCTTACAAGTAGAAAATTGGTTAAATGAATTACTACTTCCCATGCATCCTGAATGGAAGATTGGTGAATGAAATACAATTAGTAAGGGTTTTTTCGCCTCGGCTCAATAATTTAAGATGGTAATATTTTTTGGTACTTTTGCTTAATCTTAATTTCGCATCAGTTTGAGGTTTTCGATTTAAGATTAAACTTCAATTCATAATTCGCGACGAGCAAAATCCGAAATTAAAAACTAAAAATAATTTGGCACGAGCTAATAGCTAATAGATGATAACTATATAGCAGACAATCTAACAGGATTAGCGACTAGTTATTAACTATTAGCTGTTAGCTTTTTATCTTTAAAAGGAACACTTATATACAGACAAAGAGGAATAGCATTTATTCTACGCAAAAATAATATTTCCTCTAAGTATTAGGGTGTAGACTCTTTAATTTCAGCCGCTGTTGTATTATTGGTCAATACAATTTGTTTTTGATTAAGGGGTATCCGATTTCCATGCTGTTGCATGATACTGTTAGCTTGACGGGAATCAAAAGTATTACTAAATTCTGCCCTTAGATTGTTGACACGTTCTTGAGAGGTTTTCACTTCAGTGCGTACTTGTCGTAACTTTTCTTGTCCCGACCAATGATGTGGTAAAAGTTGAGTTAAAGCAGATACTGCCGCAGCGGAAATCGCTAAGTTAACTCCTATTTTAACTGTTGTCTCCAGCGCCATTACCTGATATGAACGTTGGCGTAAACGACGCTTTGGTCGAGGAACAGTCCTACGCCGCTGTATCGGTTGTAGCTCCGGACTAGATGGTTGAATTGCGTTCATATTAGACTCTAATCTCCTCAAAAAACGGATATTTGGTAAATATCTAAGACAAGGCTATTTACGGTTTTCATTTGCTGCCATCTTACTTCATTTTTCTCAAACCGCTACACGTAGCACAAGAGTCAAAAAAACAACCCCAGCAATCCTAAGTGTGTTCCATTAAGTAACCTACAGCTAATAGCTACAAGTTTCCGGAAGAGATACTTAGGACTGCCAGGATTACAAACTCTACAACCGTGTAAAGAAATAAAAAATTATTTACTTAACGATCTACTTGTAAAGTTCAGTTGCCAAGCGCCAAGCCAAAAGACCTGGAATTAAAGCTACAACTAAAGCGATATAAACTTGAGTGTCTGAAATAGGCATCCTTTGAAATCTCCCTTACTCAATAAACGACAGAATACTTCCTAATCTACTTTTCACTGTTTTACCCGAATTGGGAAATAGGTTGTTACAAGATGCAACAATTGGAAGGGGGAATTGGGGATTGGGGATTGCGAATGGGGCATGGGATGATCGTGAGAGAGGGCGAAGAGTGGGAAGAGGGGGTAGAGGGGGTAGAGGGGGTAGAGTGGGAAGAGGGGGTAGAGTGGGAAGAGGGGGTAGAATAACTCCTAACTCCTAACTTAAAACCTTTAACCTTTGACCTTTAACCTTAAAAAATGTATTTAGGTATAGACTTCGGGACTTCTGGGGCTAGGGGTGTGGCGATCGCCTCTGCTGGGAATATTGTGGAGGAGGTACGATGTCCGTTTGAGATGTCGTTGGGAACCGATTTAATAAATTGTTGGCAAACTGCTTTATTTAGCCTTTTAGGGCAACTCAGCAAGGAATCACGGGGAGAAATTACCCGCATTGCTATTAACGGTACTTCGTCAACCGTTTTGCTATGCGATGCAGGGGGAAATGCGGTTGATGCACCTTTGCTTTACAACGATGCGCGAGGAGTAGGGATGCGCGAGCAATTGAAAAATATTGCGCCACCGAACCATACTGTATTAAGTGCTACCTCCAGCCTGGTAAAACTGTTATGGATGATGCAGTTACCTACTTTTGCAAAAGCTCAATATTTTTTACATCAAGCTGATTGGTTGGGGTTTCTTTTGCATGGAAAGTTAGGTGTCAGCGACTATCACAATGCGTTGAAATTGGGTTACGACGTGGAAGCGTTGCAATATCCAGAATGGTTAAACAAATTGCAAATATCAATTCAACTACCAAAAGTAGTAATTCCTGGAAATCCGATCGGAAAATTGCGTTCCGATATTGCTGCAAATTATAATTTCCCTCAAGATTGCTTAGTTTGTGCGGGTACGACAGATAGCATTGCTGCATTTATCGCTAGCGGAGCAAATTCTCCCGGTGAAGCGGTGACTTCTTTGGGTTCCACATTAGTTTTAAAGTTGTTGAGTCGTACTCGTGTAGATAATTCAGAATACGGTATTTACAGCCATCGTTTCGGGGATTTATGGTTAACTGGAGGAGCTTCTAATACCGGAGGTGCTGTATTAAAAGAATATTTTACAAGCAACGAATTAGAAAATTTAAGTCGTGAAATAGATATAACTAAATCCAGCGAATTGGATTATTATCCGTTATTAAAACCCGGAGAACGTTTTCCAATTAATGACCCCAATTTACTACCTAAATTAGAACCTCGTCCCAATAATTCCGTTGAATTTCTGCATGGTTTGTTAGAAAGTATGACTCGAATTGAAGCGCGGGGATACAAGTTATTGCAAGAATTTGGTGCAGATAAGTTAACTCATGTTTATACCGCTGGTGGTGGTGCTAAAAATAAGGTTTGGAATGAGATTAGAAAGCAATATTTAAGAGTTCCGGTGGTTTCTTCTACAAATACCGAAGCTGCTTATGGTAGCGCTTTGTTAGCTATGAATGGTTTAACAAATGTAGAGACGTAGCAATACCCTAGAAGAGTATCGCTACATTTACAAAGCCTGCCTTCGTAGGCTGGCAATTCTTTAGCCTGCGAAGGCAGGCTTTGTTTGTGTAGCCCCAGGCTTATAGCCTGCGGGTGTTTAGTGTTTTTCCCAATTTTGTAAATTAATATTTTAAAGGTATTTTCAGGAATTTTGATATGATTTTTGCAATTCCAAAAGATTTTTCTGGTGTTGTGAAATAGCCGATATCAATATATTTATTAAATTTGAAATATAATCTGACTCTATAGTTTTTCCCATCATCGCTATTGAGATTAATTCTTTTGAGGCCAATAAATCTAACGTTTTTTAATGAATATTTATTTCTATATATTTGATTTTTAAATAATTCTCGACGTTCGTGAATAATTTTATTGCCGCTGAGATTAATTTTAAAATAATTTGATTCATTGGTGTCGAAACGAATTAAAAATATACCGGGAATCAGTAAAAGGAAAGTAAAGGCTACTAATGATAGCTTTACTTTGAAATTGCTTGAAGCAGACAGAAACCATAAAAATACTGCCATTACAAATAGATTTATGACTAATAAACGAAAAGATAATTTTCTTCTATTTCTTACATCCTTTAAATCGCTTAATACAAGTAGACTAACCGTTCTTTTTACAACTTTCATTGACAATTAGCCTGTTTCTAACCATAAGTATTTCTCTTGAGTTATAAACTCAACAACTATTACCTTTAAGAATAATACCTAAAATTATACTGTTAATTTGATACTGGCAATACGGAAATAATATTTTAGCCGAATATGCTTCAATAAGGTGGAAATAAGCGTCTAAATCCGTGAAAAATGACTATAGTTAAAAATAAAATATTTCGTAGAAATACTGTATAAAGAGGAAGTTGTAACAAAGACTGCTTTGTATCTTGCTGACATTCTGCTAATCTACTTCCTAACGATTCCATCCACTTAACATTTCTCGGATATTCCCATAAATTATCCAGCCAAACTTGTGGAATACCATCCTTACCGACAGCAGCACCAACAATGCCACCTAAAATAGCTGCGGTTGTATCTGTATCTCCTCCACAACGGACTATTTCTAAAATTGCAGTTTCCGATTATGCAGCCGATGATTGATTTTTTATTCATGGAATTAAAAAATTGTAGAGACGCAGAGAAAAGAATAATGCGTTTTATACCTATATCAGGTAAAAAAGATATTTGTTTGTAGTTGCGCTTCAGCGCTTCCTATAAGAGGCGCTGAAGCGCAACTACGAGCCAAGTTATTAGTATTCCCCGCAAACCCAAAAATCACCCTTCCTCCAAGCTCCTCAACCCCAACAAACCAGCACCATAAACAGGTTCAAACCTCGGAAAAATCACCTTCATCTCACTATCAATAGAATTTGCAAACCTTTCCCAAATCTTACATTTACCTTTCCAAACACTTCCAGTAGTAACAATCTCAAAAAACTCCCCCTCAACAAAAATCCCATCAATTACAGCAACAGTCGCTTTCACCAACTCATTCACAGCATCATCAATTATCATATTCGCAACTCCATCACCGCTCATAGCTGCATTATCAACAATTGGAGCCAAGGCAGCTATTTCTTTTACACTCAATCCCTTCCGATAAATAATTTCTATCAATTCTTCTATATTGTTTAAACCCAAATGACTTTTAAAATCTTCTACCAAACTCGTAAAAACTTCCCTTCCATCATGAGATTTTAAAGCCGCTTGCATTCCCGCAACTGCTATTTTATAGGCTCCACCTTCATCACCTAAAATATATCCCCAACCACCAACTCTTTTAGTTTCACCTCGATGATTTCTGCCAAAAACTATCGAGCCAGTACCAGCAGAAACGACAATTCCGACATTATTACCAATTCCACCAGCTAAAGCAGTTAATGCATCATGAGAAATAATTATATTTTGCGGTTTTATATTGCTAATTATCGGTATATCTTTAACTATGTTTTTAACTACTTCAATATCTTTAGAACGTCCAACACCAGCTAATCCCAAACAAATCGCATCAACTTTAATATTATATTTTTCAATTATGGCTTTATTAATCGCAGATTCTATAGAATATTTTGCAGCTTCTATTCCCACGGTTTGATAATTTGAGGAACCAGCTTCACCACGTCCTAAAATTTCGCGCTTATCGTTCATTAATATACAAACCGTTTTACTTCCACCACCATCTATTCCTAGAACGTAAAACATATAATTTGTGATTTTAAACAAAAAAAAAGTTCGTAGTAAGGGTTTTAACCCTTTCTTTCCAAGGAATAAATTCCTTACTACAAACTAAAAATAAATTAACCAGCTTGACTATGTTCTTCTTTCAAAGGAATAAAAAAGATAGTTGCCATACCAGGAATAGTTAATAAAAATACCACCATAAAAAATACAGGATATCCAACTGATTGTTGAATTTGACCGCTGATTGCACCGGGAAGCATCAAACCTAAAGCCATTAATCCCGTAGAGATTGCAAAGTGAGAGGTTTTATATTCTCCCTTACAGATATGCATTAAGTACACCGTGAAAGCGGTAAATCCTAAACCGTAACCAAATTGTTCTAGAGAAACTAAAGGATAAACTAATTCTATGGGTGGTTTATTGTAAGCCATATAAACATAAAATAGATCGGGTAAATTTAACGCTAAAGCCATTGGTAACAAGCATTTTTTTAACCCGTATTTAGAAATTACTAATCCACCTAAAATACCACCGCTAATCAACGAAATGACACCAAAAGTTCCGTATACTAAACCATATTGTTCCGTACTTAAACCCAAACCACCAGCAGATGTTTCATCTAATAAAAATAAAGTGGCTATTTTTACCAGCATTGCCTCACCCAATCTGTAAAGTAAGATAAATGCTAATATTGCACCGATACGGCGTTGAGCAAAGTAAGAGCGAATAACTGTTACAAATGGAATATCATTTCTTGTAGCTTCAGATTCTCTTCTATCTTTTACTTCTGGTTGCGGCAGAGTGAAAAGATGGAATACGAAAAGTATTGCAAAAATTACAGAAGCTAAACCAAGAGTGATACTCCAACTATTAGGAATATTTTGGGTATATTTTTCTAAGCTTCCCGCTAAATATACCAAAAATCCCGTACTAAATATAATTGCCAGTCGATAACATAAAGTCCGAATACCAACAAAAAAAGCTTGTTTTTCTTCACTTAATGCCAACATATAAAAGCCATCTGTAGCAATATCATAAGTTGCAGAAATAAATGCTCCAACTAACAGTATCCCTAAAGAAACTGAAAAGAAAGTTGATGTTGGCAGTTGAAAAGATAAAGCTAACGCAGCCAAACATAAACACATGGCAAATTGCATTGTCAGCAACCATCTTCTTTTAGTAGAATAAATATCTACAGCTGGGCCCCAAAACATTTTGACAACCCAAGGAAGATTAATAATACTTGTCCAAAACGCAATTTCAGCGTTACCAATTCCTAAATTTTTATAAAAAACTACCGATACCGCATTGATAATCATGTACGGCATCCCTTCAGCAAAATAGAGGCTGGGAACAAAAGCCCAAGGTGTAATAGATTTTCTCGGTTTATCAGTTTGAATTGTCATTCTATTTTAGATTTTAGATTTTGGATTTTTTTAATGTCTAAAGCTAAGTGCTTGAAATAAGGATATTGCTCTTGTTTTTCCACGGATAAATCCGGGAGCTTATATGCAATTTATTCTTTCGTCATAATTGCAATTAACTAATACTAATCTCCATATGTAAATAGCACATAACTTATGTGATTTTACAAAGACGTAATCTGAAGATAGCTTGTGCCAAAAGACTAAATTATAAAATTCACCTACTCCAATCAAATTCCGATAATTTTTATAATTTTTTACCACCAGCTACTTAGATAATGATGGTATTGTTGGCATATTCACGTTTTTTAGTCAATATTTATTAATACATCTATAGACACTCAGCAGTTAACAGTTAACAGTGAGCAGTGAATTAGTAGTGGGAGCATCTTGCTCCCTGTATTTTATTTTCTATCTCCCTTTCCCCTTGTCTCCCCATCCCTTTGTCCCGCCATCCCCTTGTCTCCCCATCTCCCCCATTCAACCACGAAAAATAAATTAGATTTTTGATGATTATGTCAAGCTTCTGCAAGCTTGTGGCAAAATTTATTAAGTTTATATCCTTCCAACAATTAGAGTTTTCCCAGCATGACTAGCAACCTTCCGAGTCTTTACGATCCTTTTTCCACTGAAGCTAAATGGCAGAAGTTTTGGGAAGAGAAACTTTTGTACAAAGCCGATCCGAATAAAGATGGCGAACCTTACGCGATTATGATTCCCCCCCCCAACGTTACGGGGAAACTGCACATGGGGCACGCTTTTGATAATACTTTGATTGATTGCCTCGTCCGCTATCACCGCATGAAGGGATTAAATGCGTTGTATCTTCCTGGAATGGATCACGCTAGTATTGCGGTACAAACGATTATTGAAAAGCAGCTTAAGGAAGAAGGTAAGACTCGCTACGATTTAGGACGCGATAAATTTTTGGAACGTGCTTGGGAATGGAAAGCGGAGTCTGGAGGGACGATTGTCAATCAGTTGCGGCGTTTGGGTGTGTCGGTGGACTGGACGCGAGAACGCTTTACGATGGATAGTGGTTTGTCGAAAGCTGTTCTGGAAGCTTTTGTGCGTCTTTATGATGAAGGCAAGATTTATCGGGGGAATTACTTAGTTAATTGGTGTCCGGCTTCTCAATCTGCGGTTTCCGATTTGGAAGTCGATCAAAAAGAAGTTGACGGTAAGCTTTGGCATTTTCGCTATCCTCTCAGCGACGGTTCCGGCTATATGGAAGTCGCTACAACCCGTCCGGAAACTATGCTTGGAGATACTGGAGTTGCGGTTAATCCCAGCGATGAACGCTACAAGGATTTTATTGGTAAGACTTTGACTTTACCAATTATGAATCGCGAAATCCCCATTATTGCCGATGAATTGGTAGATCCCGCTTTCGGTACTGGTTGTGTAAAAGTTACTCCCGCTCACGACCTCAATGACTTTGAAATGGGTAAGCGTCACGATTTGCCGTTCATCAATATTATGAATAAAGACGGTACCTTGAATGAAAATGCTGGGGAGTTTCAAGGACAAGATCGTTTTGTTGCCAGGAAGAATGTTATTGCAAGATTGGAAGCAGATGGGGTTTTAGTCAAAATTGAAGATTATAAGCATACCGTTCCCTACAGCGAACGCGGTAAAGTTCCTGTAGAGCCGTTGCTTTCAACTCAGTGGTTTGTCAAAATTCGTCCGATGGCTGATAGAGCGTTGGAATTTTTCGACCAAAGGCGATCGCCAGAATTTTATCCCGAACGTTGGGGAAAGGTTTACCGCGATTGGTTAGTGAAGTTGAAAGACTGGGTTATTTCTCGTCAGCTATGGTGGGGACATCAAATTCCGGCTTGGTATGCTGTTAGCGAAACAAATGGTGAAATTACCGATACTACGCCGTTTGTTGTAGCTAAAAACGAAGAAGAAGCTTGGGAAAAAGCTAAAGCAAAATTTGGCGAAAACGTTCAATTAGAAAGAGATGCAGATGTACTCGATACCTGGTTTTCTTCTGGATTGTGGCCGTTTTCGACTTTAGGTTGGCCCGAAGAAACTGAAGATTTAAAGAAATATTATCCCACCAGCGTTTTGATAACTGGCTTTGACATTATCTTCTTCTGGGTAGCAAGAATGACTATGATGGCAGGTCAATTTACTGGAGAAATGCCGTTCAAAGACGTTTACATCCACGGTTTGATACTGGATGAAAACGGTAAAAAAATGTCTAAGTCGAAGGGAAATGGTATCGATCCGTTAATATTAATTGATAAATACGGTACCGATGCCGTTCGCTACACCTTGGTTAAAGAAGTTATTGGTGTCGGACAAGATATTCGTTTTGATTACAACCGTAAAACCGATGAATCACCTTCGGTAGAAGCATCGCGCAACTTTGCCAACAAGTTGTGGAATGCAGCCAGATTTGTAATGATGAATTTGGACGAACAAACACCGCAGCAGTTGGGAGTACCCGCAGCAACAGAATTAAGCGATAAATGGATTTTGTCTCGTTTCCATCAAACTGTCCAAGAAACTAACAGTTACATGGAAAAATATGGCATGGGAGAAGCTGCCAAAGGACTTTACGAATTTATCTGGGGTGATTTTTGCGACTGGTATATTGAGTTAGTTAAATCTCGCTTGCAGGAAGATGCAGATCCAGCATCGCGAAAAGTCGCACAGCAAACCTTAGCTTATGTACTAGAAGGGATTTTAAAACTTCTCAGTCCCTTTATGCCTCACATTACCGAAGAAATTTGGCATACCTTGACTCAACAAGCAGAAGATTCCGGTGAAAGTCTATCGTTGCAAAAATATCCTCAAGCAGATGCAAAATTAATTGACACCGAATTAGAGTCAGAATTTGAACTGTTAATTGGCACAATTCGTACAATTCGCAACTTAAGAGCAGAAGCAGACGTTAAACCTTCAGTTAAAGTTACCGTAAATTTGCAAAGCGAAAGCGTAAAAGAACGTCAAACTCTCAATACTGGAGAGCAACTAATTAAAGATTTGGCGAAAGTTGAGAATTTAACCATAGCTAATAAGCCTCATAGCGATACAGTAACTAAGAAGAAATCGAGCGGTGCTTTAAGATTAATTATCTTAGGTTTTCTCACGCTTACCTTAGCTAGAGTTGCTTACGCTGTAGCAATTTCCGTGGATAACATTCCTTTCTTTGGAACATTCTTCCAACTGGTAGGTTTTGGTTATTCGCTATGGTTTATCAGAATATATCTACTTTCCAGCGACAAAAGACAAGAATTACGTCAAAAATTCTTTAAAAAATCCTCCGAAACAAACCTTCCTCAAGTAGAAGAATCGGAAAGCAAAGATTTAGGAGAAGTTGCCACTGGTGTGTTTGGTACCGTACAAATACTGCTTCCCCTCGAAGGAGTAATAGACATGGAAGCATTGCGTAGCAAACTAGAGAAAAACCTCAGTAAGATAGAAGCAGAAGTACAATCTTTAACTGGTAGATTAAGTAACTCCAAATTTGTTGATAAAGCACCAGCAGACGTGGTACAAGGAGCCAGAGATTCTTTAGCAGAAGCCGAAAAACAAGCCGAAATTTTACGAAATCGCTTACAAAGGATTAAGTAAGTTAGGAGTTAGGAGTTAGGAGTTGTAAATAAAATTTTCTCTAGGGAGCAAAATTTTCTTTAGGAAGCAAAATTTTCTTTAGGAAGCAAAATTTTCCTCTAGGGAGCAAAATTTTCCTCTAGGGAGCAAGATGCTCCCACTACGAAAATTAATTGGAATAAATATTGAATCTCAACCAATTGCGTATACTCCAATCAAAACCAACAAATCAAATATCTAATTCTTAATTCCTAACTCCTAACAACTAACCACTAACCACTAACAACTAACTTTTTTAAATCATGCTTTATCTAGCCAAGGTACATAAAAATGAATTTTTAGTTCAATTAGAATTACGATTGTTAGCGCGTCAAGAAACTGAAACTATGTGGGTGATGATTCCAGAAGAGGCAGTAATTCTTTTGGGAAAAGGTAAGCATTTTACAGAAAATTTACTCGTTTTGGTAGAACTTTCTCCTACAGGTGAAATTGAAAAAATTGAAGACGCTACAAGTTGGGTATTAGAATTAGTGCAAAAATATCTTACTACCGGAATATCACCAGAATTTTTACGTCAAGAAGCCGAACGAGCCGAAGATTGGCGACAAAATTTAACTTTACAAAACCAAGATTTAGCGCGTAGAACCTTAGAATTAGAAGCGCGTAGAGAACAAATTCAAGCTTTAGAAGAAGCCTTGCAACGCGATAAAAGTGAAGCTCATCATCAAGATGAGAATATTGAATCTTGATAGTTGATAAGTAGGTAGGCTAGAATAAACCAAACTATGTAAAGGAATGTAAAATCCTCAAAGTGCTTGTGATGATCCACACCTTCGGTGAATGCTTCGTTTCACTCCGTTCCACTCGCAATGACATAGTTATAAATTTTCCCACCCACCTACTTAGTTGTTATCAGTCAAAAGTATTATAGAATAAGGGTTTCCGCCGTACTGTACTAGTAGGAGTTGCACCTCTTAATTACGATAGGGGAAAGTTTGAAGGTAAAAGAATGATATGGGTTAGTCGTGCCCATGTTCGTGCAACCCCTTTATATGGGTGCTGTTGTCGCAATGCGTTTTAATCCAATAATCAAATCTTTTTATGAGCGACTTATTGAACGTGGAAAATAAAAAAAATTAGCCTTATTTGCTGTTATGCCCTACCTGGTACCGCCTTCCGCAGCGTAGCGGTTCCCCAGTTGCGCCGCCGCGTTTTTTTTGGCGATTGCGGTTGGCATTCAAGACAGTCGCTACAAAATACAAAACAAAAAAAAGACGTTGCACTGCAACGTCTCTACATCATGAATAGGTTCTATAAAAAATACCGTTGTCTACAGTTTTTCTAACCCAATTTACTCACCCAATAGCTAACATCAACTTTTAACTTTCTACCCAATTTCAAAAGTTGACGCAACTGATTTTTATCGCTATCGTTCAATATTTCAGCGACGGTTTTCGGCAGTATTTTAGCGTGCAAACAATTAAAGTACAATTCTTGAGAACGTTCTAAGGATATACCTAAACTCAAATGTTCTTCTACTTCAATCAATCTTTCTAAGCGCTGTATCTGAAACTCGAAACTACCGCTCGCATCATATAACAATTGCCATAACAAGCGCAAGCTCAATCTTTCTAATATCTGCTTTCCTTCAGGAAGGTTTAAATTACAGTGCAAATGTTTGGCTTCGTTGGCGATCGCCTCTAATTCTACCAGGTGATTCCAGCTTAACTGCGGTTCCTCGATATCTTGCTCTAAGGAACGTAACGTCATCATACACCGATATTCTAGGGCAATTTCGGCTGCTGCCTGTAGTTCTTTGGGTGCTTCTAATCCGTCTCGGTGGAATGCCATCAGCACTCCGTAATTGTCCCGATAAGTTTGAGTATAAAGTTGGTCAACTCGGGAAAGTGTTTCCTGACTCAATAACCGCATCAATCTATGGCGTTCTTCGGCAAAGAGATTTTGTAAGTTGAAGGATTCTTCACCGAATAGCTGGGTCATCACCAAGATGGTATGAGCGGCGCTACCTTGCTGCAAAGCATTGAACAGTTTTTCTTTGAGTTGGGTGTAGCTCCGTTTACCTTCAAATGGCTGGATGCAGCAGTGAAAATCCCAGCCTCCCAGATGCAGTACGGCGAATGCTACTTGCTGACTTTCCCAAGTTACTTCGGATACTAGTTTCAAATGTCCTACTGCCAGCGTGATGGAACCCAAACGCTGTAGTTGATGGTCTAATTCGTTGGCTGTATAGCAATAAATCTGTTTGTGATGCAGTTGCGAATCTTGAATATTGTTTTTGTCCAGCCCCGACCATTTTTCTACGGATTTGTGTCCGTTAAATAAGGAAGTAATCGCGTAGTGGGCTGCCACCTGTTTAAAGTTAATCTGGGATGGTAACACCAATTGGCGATAAACTTCAGCGCCAGTTCTAAAACTATCAATGTTGGTGGGAGCTTGTTCGAGTAGTTGTAGAAAATCTTTTTCTAATTGTACCCCTGCTACTTCTGCTGCTAATTCCATCGCGCGGGATGCATAGCGGAGAATTTGAGTTCCTTCGGGACGGGAAAGTTCTTCAAAAAACCACCCGCAACTAGTAAACATTAATAACGAATGACGCTGCATTTCTAATAAACGCAAAGCGTCTACCTGTTCGGATGCTTGCAGCTTGTGCTTTTGATGTCGATTCAGGAAGCCCGAAATATTGCTAGCACTGCGATCTAATACGACTTCGACATATTCATCCCGTGTTTTCCAAGGATCGGAAAAATATTTACTACCTTGTTCAAGATAAACTTCTACCAGTCGATCCCGGAGCCAGTTAAGAGAATCTCGTAATGGTTTGCGCCATTTTAAATGCCAGCCGGGGGCACCACCGCAGCCACAATCATCTTGCCATCTATCTACACCGTGGGCGCAACTCCAAGCGGTAACTGGTTTTAATTCAACTTCCCAGGTGGGAGTATTTAAGCTGAGATAGTGAGCAAAATTAGTTACCGTCCAACCCCTGCCAGGAAATTCTTGGGTAAAAGCATAAGCTAGAGTTTTCTCGGTACCTTTTTTATGGTGTCCGAAAGTTTCTCCATCTGTCGCTACCGAAATAACTTGAGACTGACGGCGATCGCCACGAACTGCTGCACCAACACGTCCTGCAAAGTGGCTGGAGTTGTAAACTACATCGCTAAAACCCATGTCGCGGGAAATCGGGGCCGTCATAGAAAAAGATATCGATATATCTACGTTGGAAATTAGTCTTTTCTGAATCTGGTAAATAACAACGATAAGGGCGAGTGGGATCGATCTGATTTCCCCCAACTTCGTGCCATTCCTCCAAGGTTTCGTCAGGTGTGGGGATCAAACGACAGCGTTCGGCTTGGGAAGGTGCAAGGATAATGAAGCGGATACCTTCGTTGACTAAAGCTTCCAAAGTTGCATAATCCACAGCAGCTTCAGCCAACCACATACCCTCGGTATCGCGTCCAAAACGAGAACGGAAATCTGCTTTACCCCAGCGAATCTGGCTTAACTTATCGCGCTCGCTTGCCAACGGCATAATAATATGATTGTATACTTGCGCGATCGCATTACCGTGACCGTTCAAACGCTCGCTACTTTTTTTATCTGCTTCGATAATTCGCTGATATACGTCAATATCGTAGTTTTGCAACCATGACATCAATGTAGGGCCGATATTGAAGCTCATATACTCGAAATTGTTTTCGATCCCCACCACTTCACCATACTCGTTTAAGATTCTGGCAAAAGCATTGGGACGATAGCACTCATGGTGAATTCGTTCGTTCCAATCGTGAAATGGTGTGGCACCGGGTTGACGCTCAATCGCGTTTAAATAGGGGTTTTCCCGTGGTGGCTGATAGAAATGACCGTGTACCGTTACATAGACTCCCGCAGCCGTTTTCAATGGGTTGAGACTACGTTCCACGTTATTTGCATTATCAATCAAATTTGCACCAACAGCAGTTGGTAACTCAGCTCTCAAAGTCATGTAGAGTTATTCCTTTTAGAGGTAAACTTGCAATTGCACCGAACAAAACCTAAATCGTTTTCTTACAGAAAGGTATTTTCAGAAATTGTAGATGAAAACTTACAAAAATAATCAAATTTTTAGTTTGTTTGGGCGCTGTTAGATTGGCAGATGCATTACAACTTATACTAAATGCCTGCCAGAATTTTTATCAAGAAGTCCTTTTACAAAATACAAGAAAGAATTGACTGTTTCAATTAATCTCACGAGCAAAATCTTCCCCGGTAATCAAGTGGAAAAATTTTAATTCTCTCTTAATACATTAGAGCTAATTTTCAGTATAGAATATAATTCGGATTTTTTGATTTTTGCAAAGAAAGGTTGCTCGCACTACTTAAAACGTAATCTTATTTTATATATCCGGAAAAAAAAGTAAAACAGTAAAATTTCGGAAGCACGTAAATATGGGCTTCGGAGTATCTTGGAGTGTGGTTGTCCTAGTCTTAGATATGTTCAAATAATTTCAGGGATTGATTGTTAAATGAGAAGTAAAGGTTAGTCTTCCATTCCCCGGTTCAAATCTGCGGGGGAAGATTCTGACTTCTTAAGATGACAGTCCTTGTTACATAAGACTTGCGGCCATTAACCCACGTCAACTTCAGGTGACAAATGTCTGGAAAAAAGATTGTATTTTTCGTTTTGCTGGCTTTTATTCCCGTTTCTTTGGCAGCTAAATATCTCGAATGGGGCGACTTAACCATATTCATCGCCGCTGGATTGGCAATAATCCCATTAGCAGCTTGGATGGGTACAGCTACAGAAGAAATTGCCGTAGTAGTAGGACCTAACCTTGGAGGGTTACTAAATGCCACCTTTGGTAATGCTACAGAATTGATTATCGCCATAATTGCGCTTAGGGCTGGTTATGTAAACGTAGTAAAAGCGAGTATTACGGGTTCGATTATTAGTAACTTGCTTTTGGTGATGGGATTTTCCATGTTGTTGGGCGGAATCCGCTACAAAGAACAAACATTTCAATCATTAGTAGCGCGGATGAATGCAGCAGCCATGAATTTGGCGGTAATCGCTATTTTGGTACCAACAGCGGTTAACTATACTTCAGAAGGAATTAGCGAAACAACTTTGCAAAACCTTTCTCTTGCTGTAGCAGTAATTTTGATAGTTGTTTATCTTCTGACTTTAGTATTTTCAATGAAAACTCACTCATATTTGTACGATGTGGGTTTAGCGGAAACGGAATTAGCGGCAGCCGAGGAAGATAAACCAAATCTTCCTTTATGGGGTGGAGTATTACTTGTATGCACCCTTTTTGTCGCCTTTGAGTCAGAACTATTAGTTGATTCTTTAGAAGTAGCTACATCAAAACTTGGTTTAACGGCATTATTTACTGGAGTAATAGTAGTGCCCATTATTGGTAACGCCGCAGAACACGCTACAGCCGTTACCGTAGCCATGAAAAACAAAATGGATCTTTCGGTTTCGGTAGCCGTTGGTTCCACGATGCAGATAGCCCTTTTTGTTGCTCCTCTTTTAGTAATTATTGGCAAAATAATAGGACAGCCAATGGACTTAGATTTTCACCCATTTGAACTAGTAGCGGTTGCAGCCTCAGTATTAATTGCGAACACCATCAGTTCTGATGGAAAATCAAACTGGTTAGAAGGAACTTTACTGCTAGCAACCTACGCTGTCTTAGGATTTGCTTTCTTCTTCCATCCCGTAATCGAAGGAATTGGGTGAGATTGGGCATTGGGATAGATTGCGGAGTTGGAAATTAGGAGTAATTAAGGTCAAAGGTTAAAAGTTAAAATTCTCCTTGTCCCCTTGTCTCCTTGTCTCCCCATCTCCCCCCAACGGGTACTTCAAAGAATTATGACTCTGAATTAAGCTGTAGAGATGAAATCGTAGTTCATGGAGGTATGAACTATAACCACAGATAAAATTTTATCTGTGGTTTTTTCTGAAATGGGATAACATCTACTAATTATTGGTGTACATTTAATTAACTTGAAAAGCTATTCGCACACAGAGGCAATTGCTTGGCTGTCTAGATAAGGTGTAACTAAGGATTTGTATGAAAGAAAATATCAATCAAAAACTATCTATGATATTACAACCAACATCTGTGAATAGATTACCAACTTTACGTTTTGGGGATAGAGGTAATTCTGTCAGAATTTTGCAACGGCTTTTAGTCGCTAAACGCTACCCTATCAGTATTGACGGTGATTTTGGCGTTTTAACTGAAACGGCTGTTAAAGCTTTTCAAAGTCGTCGAGGTTTAAGTACAGATGGTATTGTTGGTCCTAGAACTTGGCGAGCTTTATCGACTTGAAAATGAAGCTTGAAAATAAAGGAAATTGGGAATGGGGAACGGGCAACAGTAAATTTATTGAGAACACTTTTAAATAATATTAATAACTTTTTTTAGTGGTGCGCTGCGCTCGATTCTAATATCGTTACAAGCTTGATTTCTTACAATATAGGAAACCTGCGTATATTCTTGAAAAATACTTAATATACAAATTATTTCTCTGTTTCCTATTCCCCGTTCCCTAATGATAATTTTAACTAATTACGACATATCTTTCTTTAGATTTTTTTTTAATGAATTGCGATTCATTTGGTGCAATAAGTGGCAATCTAACTGTAAATGTAGAACCTTTTCCAATTCCTGGGCTTTCTACACAAACGCTACCGCCGTGCAATTCGACTATATGACGTACAATCGATAATCCTAATCCCAATCCATTATGCGCTCTGGAGCTAGAACTATCACCTTGACGAAAACGGTCAAAAACGTAAGGAATAAATTCAGAATCTATACCTATTCCCATATCACGAACTTGAATTACGGCATAGGATAATGAATTGTTTGTTGTTTTCTCTTCTAATAAGCTTACCTCTATACAGCCGCCACAGGAGCTAAACTTAATCGCATTAGAAAGTAAATTCCACATTACTTGCCTTAAACGTTCGCGATCGCCAGCAACTAAGAAATGACTATCTTTCTGTATCGCATCATCAGAAGCAGGAATTGCATTTAGTGATGCAAGGTGTTTTAACGACTCAATAGTATCTGCAAATTTTGCATTCTCTATATATTTATCCATTTCCAAACTTTTGTGAGATGATAATTTAATTTCTATTTGCTTGGCAAGACTTGCCGAACGTAAGTTTTCAACAACTGTGGCAATAATTGAAGCTAAATTACAATTTTCTATATTAAGCTGCATTTTACCTTGAATAGTCCGTGACATATCAAGTAATTCTTCGATAATATTATTTAATTCTCTACCATTACGCTCAATAGATTCTAAAGCTTTTGATGTAGTGCTTTCGTCAAGCTTGCGAACCTGTAAATACTGCGCCCATCCTAAGATGCTATTTAATGGCGATCGTAATTCATGAGATAAAATAGCCAGGAATTCATCTTTTATGTGATTGGCTTGTTGTAGCGAATTCATTAGATTGGCTCGTTGAATAGAAGAGGCTATCTGATTGCAGACTGCCTGCATTATACCTATTTCGTAATCGTTAAAGCCCGAACGAGTTCGACTTGCAAAGCTAATCGTCCCTAAAAGCTGCTCTTGGGCTATTAACGGACAACAGTAATAAGCTAAAACACCTAAACTACGAATCGATTCTGTTTCCAAGTCGTTTGACTGCGGTACATTTTCTATATTAATCGCGCAACGCTCTACAGCTACGGTACCGCTAATTCCTTGACCAAATTTTTGTTGTTGAAAATATTTTGCTTGAGAAGAAGTAATTCCACTATAGGAATTTAATTGAATTCTTTGATAGTTTTGATCGGCTGAATAGTATAGATAGCAATCTAAGCCTAACTGATCTGCAATTTCACTATATAAGACTTCAATTAATTCTTCTGGCTGTTGAAAAGATATTAAATCGTTAGTTGTGTCAAATACTAATTTAAGTCTGTCATTGCCTAATTTAAGAGATGCTTCTAACTGCTTTAGCTGAGAAACATCTTGGAATAAAGCTACACAAGTAGCCCGATAACCATTTATTGGAGGTAATGCATCTGCAAATACCTTTACTTGGTAAATATTATCTTTTTCATGCCAGTTAATCTCAACTCCTTCGAGTCTCTCACCTTTTGCAACCCGTGTCAGAGGCGTAAGTTCGTTGGGAATTGCTTTTCCTTGAGCATCGCTGAAACGGTACAATTTGCTGTATTCTTCCTGAGATTGCGCTAGAGGAAATGTACCACCTGCCATTTTGTTGGCTGCTTTATTCGCAAAAGTCACTCTAGCTGTTCCCGGTTCAATTAATAACAGCGGTGCTGGAATCATATTAAGTAGATGCTCCAACCAATGCTGCTCGCAAACGGTATTTGGTTCAATTTGATTGCATTCGCTCACATGAACCATATATTGAGGTTCTTTAACAATATCTTCGACATAAGTACAGCCCACCTTAATTTTAATTTGCGTACCATCAGCACAAATTAAATTTTTCTTATAGGGCTTGCCATTTCCAACCGCTTTGGCTTGAGAAAAGCATTGATTCTCTACATCTTTATACTCTGAGGGAGTAATATCAAACCAATTCAATTTACCCGCTTGCAAATAAGAATTTGTGTAGCCTGTTATTCGCAGAAATTCGTCGTTTGCTATACAGATAATACCATCGGCATTTACTTCTAAAATACCAATAAAATTTGTATCTACAAACCTTTTAAACCTCACTTCATTTTCTCTTAATGCATTCATCGCTTTATCGCGTTGAAAAAAAGCACCTTCAACTATTTTGGTACCTTTCCAAATCAATATTATAAAAACTGCTATTATTATCAATGCTTCGGCAACAATCGTAAAAGCCGAATCAGATAGCAGAAAATTTTCATCCCGACTAAATAACCACCCTGTTTCACAGAGAATTGCAATAACGATAAACGATACTAATATGCGTGCAACTTTAAAAAATTGTAAATGCACTATATTTTGACCCGAATTAGTTTGGCGTGAGTGGTTAATATAAGACATTGATTGTTTCATCACCGCATCTACCTAGCGCGGTAAATTCTGGTAGTTCTGGCGAATGGTATATAAGGTTTCAATAGTATGATATGTTACCCCTGGGTAGATACTGCATCTACCTTTGTACATATTTTATTTTTTTCGATAGAAAGTAACAAATTTATGTAAATTTCAATTAAAGTCTTTCCGCTATTTGCTATCTATTTAACTGCGAAATGGCTATATTTATGCTTAATTTAGATATTCTTAAGCATTTAAATGGCGTAGCAGCTTTATAATGATTATTCTCTACAAACAAAATTACTGGTTTGCGATCGATCGTGACAAACCAGCCTAGTACAGATAATTTCACTTCTATTACTTAAACTTATAGTCAAATAGGTTGAATTAGTAAGTATTCAAAAAACTATGCTGCATATTATCCTCTAAAATAATAAATTCAAAATTAATTGGTCGCCCTTGACGTTTAAGTTGACAGTAAAGTGCGAATTATATTGATTGGATATGTAGCTTCTATAAAAAGGATAAACAGGAAAAATTATGCTGTTATAAAGAATGGAATTGTAGGGATACAAAACAGATTTTTTTCGGAACTAAAAGCGATTAAACCTCGTCGCAAACACTGCATTACTTGTAATTTTAAAAAGATACGTACAGACGGCAATTATTACTAAAAACCTAGATAAATTTTGAGATAGTTAGAAAAATAGATGAAATTGATAAATTTTTGGGAACAGTTTTTCGTTAATCTTGCGTCATCAGGGGAAAGAGAATCGTTTATTCTACTGGAGTTAGATTACTCCGAAATAATTCGTAGTTCTCTATTGTGTTCCCAGTAGTTACTACTGTTAGTTGTAATTACCAAAAACGAATTGATAATTACGAGACTTCAGTATACCCAATACTGTAAATGTCAATATATTTTTCAATATCCCGGTTTTTTCCCCTTTCCATTAGGGCAGCAGGTGGGTTAACAATGTGATGTATGTGTCTCAAATGATTCAAAAGTTATGCCTAGAAGTGCAAGTGAATACGCAGTATACCTATTATTGGAAAGCGGGACACCGGGAAGAAGTGCGTTTTCCCACTATTCAGGAGTTTCAGAAGTGGTACAGCGGCGAGCTAATGCCCAAAGCTGCTTCTGATGACTTTATAAACGTGCCAATTAAAAATATAAGCGGCGAGTACATGGTACTTCGTCCTTCTAAGGTTGTTGCGATTCGAGTTGAGCCGATATTTAGTTCTAGTATTGAAAGATAGATTTACATAAATGATGAGAAAAACCCTTGCTTTGTTTTCCTTGAGCCTGGGAATTGCTTTAGTGAGCCAGGTGCCTTCGGTTATCGCTCAGATGCCGATTATGACACCGCCTCCATTACCAAGTTCTCCTAGAAGAGCAGTACCGCAACCGCCGCGCCCTGTGGTTATACCGACTACTCGAACAGTACCGCAACCGCAACCGCAACCGCGCCCATTAATGAGGATGACTCCGGTACCTCCACTAAAACCAATTGGTTTATCCGACAACTGTACGCCTAAATACGCTTGTTTGGGTTGGGATGAGCAACTTTTTTGGGGTGGAAAAGGCAAAGGTAAAGCTGGCGATCGCTCGGCATTAATTCAATCAATCAATCATAGTTTGAGTTATTTAGAAAAACCCAGCGCTGCCAAAAAATATGAAAATTATCCCGTCAAGGAAATTACGTTAGATCGGGTGCGTCGTAGTTTGTTACGTTTTCGCGAATTGGTGCGTACATCAAAATCCGCAGCAGAATTGCAAAATGCAGTTCGACGCGAGTTTCAGTTTTACAAATCAACCGGCAACGACGGCAAGGGTACGGTTAAATTTACCGCATATTATAAGCCGGTTTACGAAGCAAGTCGCGTTCGTACCAAAGAGTACAAGTATCCCCTTTATCGACTACCTCCTGACTTTAAACAATGGCAAAAACCACACCCTACAAGATTAGAACTTGAAGGTAAAGATGCTTTGTTAGGTAAAGATAGCCGTTTAAATGGCTTAGAATTATTCTGGTTTAAAAACCGCTTTGATGCATACTTAGTTCACATCCAAGGTTCCGCAAAACTTAATTTGACCGATGGTACCGTTACAGGTGTCGGTTACGCTGGTGCAACCGATTATCCTTGGACGAGCATTGGTAGAGCATTACTCAATGACGGAAGAATAACCCGCAAACAAACCACAATGCCGGGTATTATTAACTTTTTCGAGCGAAATCCCCGCGCTATGGATGATTATTTACCAGTTTGGGAGCGTTTTGTTTTCTTTAAAGATAAAGGTAATATACCTGCTATCGGTAGTATCAACGCACCACTTACTCCAGAACGTTCCATCGCTACAGACAAATCTTTAATGCCTCCGGGTGCATTGGCCTTAGTTAACACAAGATTTCCTTATGTTGGATATGGTGGAAGATTAATCTATCGCAAAGTCAGTAGATTTGTACTAGACCAAGACACAGGTAGCGCCATCAAGACACCCGGAAGAGTTGATTACTTTATGGGTACCGGAAAAGTAGCGGGCGATCGCGCTGGTGTTACAGGCGGTGCAGGCTCATTATACTATTTGCTGTTGAAGAAATAATAAAGGGCATGGGGCATTGTAAATACAGTGTTTTTCCCTCTTGCCTTTAAACATCAAGTCCTTGGTTAGGAATAAAAGGAGTGAGGAGTTGTTTTAAGTTAACGACTCTTAACTCCTTATTTTTTTGGGCATAAATTTTCATACATAATTTATGCAATACTTTTCGATGTTCGGTTAAATTTTTCACTTAACAAAATGTCTGGTTAATTACTTATTTGAGCGTATATAGAAAAATTGCTTACTATTTTTGTCGGTTTAGCCAGTGTTTGCACTTGAAATAACTAATAGATTTTCTGTTCCCCATTACCTAATCCCTTAAAGAACAAAATATCTGCCAAAAACGACAAATTAAAAAGTCTTGTAAATAATTCTTACTCAAATTGCAAAAATGAAATTCAGCCTCATAGTCAAAAAACTGGGTGAAGCAGCAACTAATTCTAGTCTCGATAACTTGCCAAATCTCGATCCAGAAATTACACAATTAGCGGCGATTGACGAAGCAACAACTGGCACTATTAGCTATATAGAAGGTGCTAAATTTGCGAGTGCGGTAGATGCAACAACTGCTAATGCTCTGATTTTACCTGCCGACGAATCATTACAGTCAAAAGCACAAGAAAAAGGAATTGCTTGGATAGCAGCCAAAGAGCCGCGATTATTATTCGCTCAAACAATCAATATATTTTATCAACCTTGGCAGCCCGCTCCAGAAATTCATCCCAGCGCCATAATTCATGAAAGTGCAAAAATTGGTAAAGATGTTTATATCGGTGCCCATGTTGTAATTCAACAAAATGTCGAAATTGGCGATCGCGTTTGCATTCATCCCAACGTTGCGATCTATCCAGATGTAAAAATTGGCGATCGCACTGTTTTACACGCTAACTGTAGCATTCACGAACGTTCTCGCATTGGAGCGGATTGCGTAATTCATAGCGGTACGGTTATCGGTGCTGAAGGCTTCGGTTTTGTTCCCACAAAAGAAGGCTGGTTCAAAATGGAGCAATCTGGCTATACAGTTTTAGAAGATAAAGTAGAAATTGGCTCTAACAGTGCTGTAGATCGTCCTGCTGTGGGGGAAACCCGTATTGGTAGCAATACAGTTATTGATAATTTAGTACAAATAGGGCACGGTACAAAAGTCGGTTTCGGTTGTGCGATCGCCGGACAAACCGCGACAGCCGGAGGAGTGCAAATAGGCAATCGCGTTATCATTGCCGGACAATCCGGAATTGCCAATCAAGTCAAAATCGGTGATGGTGCGATTGTATCCGCAAAAGCCGGGGTTCATAGTAACGTTGCACCAGGAGAAATTGTCTCAGGAAACCCAGCCATACCTTACAAAATATATTTAAAATCCAATGCGATTATTCAAAAATTACCAGAAATTTATCAGTACATCAGAAAATTGCAGCGAAAATTCAAGGAATAGGACAATTCAATTTTGGATTTTGGATTTTGGATTTTAGATTGAGTAGTAATTATATAAATAATGCAGGCTTAAGTACTTATCTATATTTCCAAATCAAAATAGATGACACCCGATTTTGATTCAAGGTCGGGTTTTCAAGTACTAATACTTTCTACTTTCTACTTTCTACTTTCTGCTGCCTGTTCCCTATTCCCTTTATTCACGAATACCGAATTTGCAGAATCAAACGATTACCATTTCTTGGTAATTTTAATCTATGGATACAAGAAGGATCTTGGAAAAATCCAAATCCAGCATTTCCTGTAATAGTAAGTTCTTCGGAGCGATTATAGTAATGCCACACATCTGCTTCTTTCTGAATGTTTGACCGAAAAAGCATTTGCAATGGTTTACGATTGTGCGATTTTTCGATCATAATGTGAGGACCAGTATTTTCGTCCACGTCGGTAATAAAGAAACTAACGGTGACGAAATTGAATCCAGCGACATCGTAATGAAAATTGGTAGGTGGATACAGTTTCTGAATTTCACTTTCTTCTAAATCAGAAGCAAAACTCCAAGTTAGGTGACGAGTAATTAAAGTTGGATAATAACCGAGACATTTTCGAGCGATTTCAATTAACGTTGCATCGCGGACAATTTTATCCACGCTGGGACATCGATCGGTATTGCTAACTAGCCCGCGCATTACCTGTCTACCTGTGCCATTTAAGCGTCCGCTTTTGATATCCGAAGCCAAGAAAGAGTCATCATACTTGGGTTCGGTGCAGAGATTCAAATCGGCGAAAGAACGAATTTTTTCTACATCTTCAGCATTCAGTTGTAATCCTAGATGTACCCCTGTTTCCCGAACATTATCTACACATCGATTGACTTGAACGGGGGAAACGACTGAGAGGTTGCTGATGTTTAATCGCTCTTGATAGAACTTAGAATTAAAGTGCTGTACCTGACTTTGGAAAAAGCTGTATCCACGGCGAATAATTTTAAATCTTCCTAGAGACTGCCAGCGCTTGCTGCTACTGATTCTTTTAGTAAAATCATTATTTTCATCAAGTTTATTTTTTTGCGGTGTTAATTGAATTAACGTACCAGTCATAAATTATTTTTTCTCAAAAAAGTAAGTTTTTAACAGCATGATTTATGCGGTTATTCAAACAGCATCACGAGCAAATGTTAGTAAAAACCCGCAATCATTAATGTTGTATGAGTAATTTCTACAGTGCCATATTTACAACAAATTAGACAACTGTTGAATATGCCTATTTATTTTGTGAAATTTCATTAAAACTGAATACAGTTTGTTATTATTTTTATATAGTTATGAAATCCATGAAGTTGCATTTATGATATTTTAATTGAAAAACAATCATAAAAGTCTTATTGCTTTCCGGATTAATAATAATTTGATAATCGGATAAAAAAATATAAATATTAACGTTTAAATTCAAAATAATTTGATGAATATTAAGTAAGTAAGTAGGAGAACAAAAATATTTACCGTCATTACGAGCGAAGCGAAGTAATCCCAGCCCATGCGGTTGCTTCGTTTCACTCCGTTCCACTCGCAATGACAATGTGTAATTAATTTTGTCTAATTACTTATAATTCTATAGAGGAAATATTTATTGTAATAATTTGAAGAATTAAGCAACTCGATTCAAAAACCGGGTTCCTTACTTAATTTCCAGCAGATAATTGTTTAATAAACGTTTTACCTATGGAACTTATCGTTATTCCAGCAATAATTTTATTTGTAAGTCCACTACTACTATTAAGATGGTCGTGGAAAGCACTTCTAGCATATGTTTTAATAATTGGATGTCCTCTAACTTGGCTTTGGATTAATCATTTTTATGTCACATCACAGCCAGATTATGTTGATTCAGCACCGGGAGCAGGTGTTGGTTTGGTATTTGCTCAATTTTATACATTCGTTTTCGTATTTGGAATCGTTCTAAGTATTTTGTTAGTGGCCTTATATAAAAGAAATTAAATTGTGTAGATAATAATTTAATTACGAAAAGAGACGCGATATATCGCGTCTCTACAATTATTAGAATCCTAATTTTTCTAAAACTGGCTTGGTAGAAACAATATGTCTTTGTAAACCAAGTTCTTCTGGACTAACCCCCAACGCTAAGGCGATTAATTGCGGTAAATGCAATACTGGTAAACCTAATTTACGTCCGATAACTTTTTCTACCTCTGGCTGACGAGAATCTAAATTGAGGTGACACAACGGACAAGGTGTAACCATACAATCCGCACCAGCTTCTATGGCTTCAGATATATGTTTACCCGCCATTTGAAAAGATTGGGTAGTGGCATAGCTAGAAAGAGGCCATCCGCAACATTTAGTACGCCCTTGATAATGGATCGGTGTTGCACCCACCGTGCGGAACATATTTTCCATTGCCTTTGGGTTAAAAGGATCGTCGTCAGGCATATTTTGAGCGCGTAGTAAATAGCAACCATAAAAAGCTGCACATTTAAGATTAGTTAATTTTTTTGTGACTCGTTTTTTTATTTCTTCTAAACCATAATCGCTGACTAAAGCATAAAGAAGATGCTTTACTTGAGTACTTCCGCGATAGGGCGAACAGCTTTCTTTTTGCAACAAACGGTTAACTTTATTTAAGTAATCGGGATTGTTTTGCCCGCAAGCTTTTAGACGTTCGTCTACATGACCGATAACACCTTGGCAAGTACTACAATGAGTAAGTAAAGGCAGATTCAATTCCTCTGCTAAAGAAATATTTCTAGCATTGACTGTATCTTCTAATAGTTGTGAATCTTCCTTAAAAGTACCTGAGCCACAACAAGCTGCTTTTTTGAGTTCAATTAGTTCAATGTTTAAAGCTTTGGAAAGGGCTACGGTAGAAGAATGTAGCTCTTGGCAAGCTCCTTGAGCAACACAACCTGGAAAATAAGCGTATTTAAGCATTTGGAATAGAATACAATTTGATTTATTGGAACAGCGCAAAGTTTGGCAGAGAAGATTTTCTTTACTCAAACTTTCTAATACAGGACGGAACTATAAGCGACTTTGAGCGGTATATACCAACCATTAGTAACATTCAAAGAAAAAAAAACATAAAAATTCCTGTTATGGAAACATATATATCGTGTATGAGAACGCGCTTTCCGATAAGATGTATATGCTCAAAACGGTGACATCCATAAAGAGCAAAAATAAGCAACCTTCAGAGGTATTTTGATCGATGAGCCAAGCGGAAATTTTTGAGAAAGTCAAGAAAATCGTTGCCGAACAGTTAGGTGTTGAGGATGAGAAAATCACTCCTAACGCTAATTTCGCCAACGATTTAGGGGCTGATTCTTTGGATACGGTGGAACTAGTAATGGCTTTGGAAGAAGAATTTGATATTGAAATTCCCGATGAAGCCGCTGAAAAAATTACTACAGTTCAAGAGGCAGTTGACTACATCAACAGCAAGGTTGCCGCATCTGCCTAACATAAGGAATAGATAAGAAATAATTGGGGATTGGGGAACGAGAACCGTTAAAAGTTAGGAGGAAATGTCTCGCTAACTATTACAATTTTCTTATCCCTAGTTCCTAATTTTCAATCACTAACGGTTCCTATGTGTTGAACTGCGGCAACAGCGTCGAGCCACCATAAATATCATCATGACAGAATTTAAAGTAAAGCGCGTTGTTGTAACTGGTGTTGGCGCGATTACACCGATTGGTAAAACACCAGAAGAATATTGGGAAGGATTAGCCAGCGGTCGAAATGGTATTGATAAAATCACTGCATTTGATGCTTCACACCATGATTGCCGCATTGCTGGTGAGGTAAAAGATTTCGATCCACACGAGTATATGGATCGTAAAGAAGCTAAGCGGATGGATAGATTTGCTCAATTAGGAGTTTCGGCAGCAAAACAAGCTGTTAAGAACGCCAATTTAACCATCAACGATCTGAATGCAGAACAAGTTGGTGTCATACTTGGCTCCGGCGTGGGTGGCATTAAAGTGATGGAGGATCAGCAAACGATTTACCTCAACCGTGGTCCGGATCGCTGTAGTCCTTTTATGATACCCATGATGATTGCCAATATGGCCGCTGGGCTAACGGCAATTCATACTGGAGCTAAAGGACCCAATTCCTGCCCGGTAACTGCCTGTGCATCAGGTTCTAATGCCATTGGTGATGCTTTCCGCATTATTCAAGACGGATACGCTCAAGCGATGATTTGTGGCGGATGTGAAGCGGCGATTACACCTTTATCTATTGCTGGCTTTGCTGCTGCAAGAACGCTGTCCACCCGTAATGATGACCCTAAGAGAGCCAGTCGTCCTTTTGATAAAGACCGCGATGGGTTTGTCATGGGTGAAGGTGCGGGCATTTTGATTCTAGAAGAACTCGAACACGCTTTAAGTCGCAAGGCCACAATTTACGCTGAAATGATTGGCTATGGCATGACTTGTGATGCATATCATATGACTTCACCAGTACCCGGTGGAAAAGGAGCCGCAAGAGCCATGCAGTTGGCACTTAAAGACGGCGGAATTACTCCTGACATGGTTACTTATATAAATGCTCACGGTACCAGCACCTCAGTAAATGACCCCACCGAAACTGCTGCAATCAAAGAAGCTTTGGGAGAACACGCTTATAAAATAGCAATTAGTTCTACCAAATCCATGACTGGTCATCTATTGGGCGGTTCTGGAGGAATCGAAGGTGTAGCCACAGTGTTGGCGATCGCCAATAATCGAGTTCCACCGACAATTAATTTGGATAATCCAGACTCGGAATGCGACTTGGATTATGTAGCCAATCAAAGCCGCGCTTTAGATATTCAGGTTGCGCTATCCAATTCCTTTGGTTTTGGCGGCCACAATGTCACGCTAGCCTTTAAGAAGTACGTCTCATAAAGGAATTATCAAGTATGAAGCAATTCGTAAAAATTCAATCGCTCGTGCTTCATCTTTAACAATTACTTTTGGCGCTTTGTGCAGGGTGGCAATTTCTGTACAATGCAGGGGCAGGCTTTAAAACAAGTTAAGGTCGCGCTCTGTTGAGCGGTATCTCTTTATAATCAGCTTGCCCCTAGCATTTGAAGGTTTATTTTGTCCTGCCGATACACGAAGCTATTTGGAACTTGTTTAATAAAAACTAACAGGACTGGGGCAATTCTCTATACAATTAATCCCATGTCCCTTCATAAAAAATCTTGCGATGGTACCTCTTGTCCGTCAACAGGCCGCAATGGGATGATGAAAAAATAGCTTACTTGGGATAAATCAAAATAACCCTCATAGAAGCTACATAGAACTAATAACAGAACGCTAACATCGTTAAAAACAATCGTATTATGACTGTTGCAACCCAAACCCAAACCCTCGAACAACTTTGCATCAACTCAATTCGCTTTTTAGCAGTTGATGCCGTAGAAAAAGCAAAATCCGGACACCCCGGACTTCCTATGGGCGCAGCGCCAATGGCGTTCGTACTGTGGGATAAATTTATGCGGTTTAACCCCAAAAACCCCAAATGGTTTAATCGCGATCGCTTTGTCTTATCTGCCGGACATGGCTCTATGTTGCAGTATGCTCTGCTTTATTTAGCAGGCTACGATAGCGTCAGCATAGAAGATATCAAAAATTTCCGTCAGTGGGAATCCAGCACTCCCGGACACCCCGAAAACTTCATGACATTAGGGGTAGAAATTACTACCGGACCTTTGGGTCAGGGAATTGGTAATGCAGTAGGTATCGCAATGGCAGAAGCCCACCTGGCTGCAATGTACAACAAACCTGATGCTAAAGTTGTTGACCACTACACCTACTGTATTGTAGGTGACGGTTGCAACATGGAAGGCGTTGCGAGTGAAGCTTGCTCTTTTGCCGGACACCAAGGTTTAGGTAAACTAATCACTTTTTACGACGACAACCACATTTCCATTGATGGTTCTACTGACATCGCATTTACCGAAGATGTTTCCAAGCGCTTTGAAGCTTACGGTTGGCACGTTCTTCACGTCAAAGATGGTAACAATGATTTAGAAGCAATTGCCAAAGCGATCGAAGAAGCTAAATCTGTCACCGACAAGCCCACCATGATTAAGGTGACAACCACCATCGGTTATGGTGCGCCCAACAAGCAAGATACAGCAGGTATTCACGGTGCTGCTCTTGGTGCTGATGAAGTTAAACTTACCCGCGAAAACTTAGGTTGGAACCACGAACCCTTTGAATTGCCAGAAGATGCTGTAAACCATATGCGTAAAGCTGTGGAACGCGGTGCTGGTTATGAAGAAGAATGGAACAAGACTTTTGCTAACTACAAATCTAAATATCCCAAAGAAGCGGCAGAATTTGACCGTTATTTAACGGGTAAGCTTCCCGATGGTTGGGACAAAGTACTGCCTACATTTACCCCCGATGATAAAGGTTTAGCAACTCGTAAATATTCCGAAGCTTGCTTGAACAAATTAGCATCCGTTTTACCTGAATTAATCGGTGGATCGGCTGACTTAACCCACTCCAACCTGACCGAAATTAAAGAATCGGGCGATTTCGAGAAAGGTAATTACAAAAACCGTAACGTCCACTTCGGCGTGCGCGAACACGGTATGGGCGCAATCTGTAACGGTATGGCGCTGCACGATTCGGGCTTAATTCCTTATGGTGCAACCTTCTTGATCTTTACCGACTATATGCGTGCTGCTATCCGTTTATCAGCACTGTCTCATACTGGAACCCTCTGGGTAATGACTCACGACTCCATCGGACAAGGTGAAGATGGCCCTACTCACCAACCAATTGAAACTTTAGCTTCATTGAGAGCCATTCCTAACTTAAACGTGATGCGTCCCGCTGATGGAAATGAAGTTTCTGGATGTTATAAGTTAGCTATCGAAAGAGCCAAGAAAAAAGACCCTACCTTATTAGCGTTCACCCGTCAAGGTGTACCCAACTTAAAAGGTAGTTCTATCGAAAAAGTAGCTAAAGGCGCTTATATCCTAGTAGATTGCGACGGAACACCAGATTTAATTTTGATGGGTACTGGTTCCGAAGTACAGCTTTGTGTAGGTGCTGCCGAAAAACTTTCCGGTGAAGGTAAGAAAGTCCGCGTAGTTTCCATGCCTTGTTGGGAAATATTTGAAGAGCAAGATGATTCTTACAAAGAATCTGTACTACCTAAAGCTGTCACCAAGCGCGTATCAGTAGAAGCTGCTGCAAGCTTTGGCTGGCATAAGTACATTGGTACTGAAGGTGCGGCTGTAAGTATCGATAGATTCGGTGCTTCCGCTCCTGGTGCCATTGTTATGGAGAAATTCGGTTTCACCGTTGATAACGTTGTAGCAACTGCCAAGAAATTGGGTTAATTAGTTGAATAATTGAATATTTGATTAATCGTTTTTGAGGTGGGCTATTTTGCCCACTTTTTTTATGTTTTTACAGTCATCTGGGATTGTTTATATTTATTTTTGATAAACTTAAGTGCTGGCTGTTCGATGAAAAATGTCATACCAGCTGCTATTGTAAGTGATAATATTGTCGCAATTAGAATACTAATATAAGGATGAATGTTATAGGTATACAGCATTCTAATTATGGCGTAACCGAAATTTTGGTGAATTAAATATAAGCTGTAAGAGATAGTTCCTAAAAATATTAGAGGTTTGAAATTAATCCATTTAAAATACCCTTGTATTGAGAGGACAATCAATAAAGTAAATCCAGCGACAAATATTGTTGTCTCCCAAGATTGCTCGTGAGAATATGCGAATCTTTGTGCTAGTATGCAGACAAAAATTACAGCCCATCTATAACGAGTAAATCCTTGCTTATACTGCTTGTATAGCATTATTCCTAATATAAACAAATGAGCAAACTTGAGGATTAAAATATTTCTTAAAATATTTCTTAAACTATTAGCTAGATTGTCAACAAAACCAGCTTGATTAATTAAAATAAAGTTATTTTGCAAAGAGTTGCGATCGAAGTCAATTGCATCTGCGAACCATCCCCATCTAGCTGCATAAGTTTTGATACAAAAAAATAACGCAACAACTAACCATCCAGTTATGATTGGTTCAATATACTTTAAGAGCTTATTTTTAAACAGCAAGAGCATAAGAATATAAAAACATAATTCTATATATAAAGTCCAGTAAACACCGTCTACATTAGGCACATTAAAAAAACCCTGGAACATCGTAAAATTTATTAAAATGCTGGGAAAAGAAATTTGTTTTTCGGGAAGTTGACTCAAAGTAACAACGATAGAACTAAAAATAACCCCCATCCAATAATTAGGATAAAGACGGGCAAATCTTCCTACGATAAAATCCAAACTTGATTTTATCCTTTCCATAGACATCAGAATTACAAAGCCACTAGTTATAAAGAAAAATTCAACTCCGTGTCTTCCATAAGAAAAATAAAAATTTAATTCAGATGAATGGTTGTAAAGGCTATTATACTGACTTGTATAATGGAAAATAACAACTCCTAATGCAGCCAGCCCTCTAAGTACATCTAGCTCAAATAAACGTCTTGACTGTTTTTTAATCATTTAAGCAGCAACGGCTTAGGTGGTTTTAAATAATACAATATCACCAATTTTGCTTAGAATTATTGATATTTTCAAGGGTGAAAATACTGGGAATGTTACAAAAATAAATAAAAACTTGTTTGTTATTTTTAAACTATATTTTGTACAGTTGGTTGATAAGCGTATTATATAATCAGTTAAAAACTGGAAGAATTAACGTCACAGATAATTTAAGTAATATCACAGTTTTTCGATTAGGAGAAACACAGGTTCATGTGTATTTAGTTGGGCAGACAAAGAATGGTAATTGGATTATTATTCATACGATTTCTATTGAAACATAAGATATTGTTTAATTTATTTTTAGTTATATAAACAATAAAATGTTGGGTTACGGCGCATATCAAATTTTTGTTAATTATCAAAATTATTAGTGCGCCGTGAAGCTAACCTACAAATCTAAATAAATTATCAATACAAATAAAAACGCAAAAAGACGTTGCATTGCAACGTCTCTACACTATTAAATTAATTTTAATTATTCATTAACTGGCATGACAACTTTCTTTGCTAATCCCAAATTTTGCAAGACTTTAATTGCCCACCAAGTCATATCTATTTCATACCAACGCAATCCAGCTTTCGCGACATTTGGATGAGCGTGATGATTATTGTGCCAGCCTTCACCGTAAGTTAAGATAGCTGCCCACCAAAGATTGCGGGAATTATCTTCTGAGTCAAAAGTGCGATAACCTCTAATATGACTTGCAGAATTAATCAACCAAGTGGAATGCCAAAGTAGTACTGCTCTAAGAAATACACCGTAGATTACAAAAGACCATCCACCCAAAACATACAGCAAAACGCCTACGGGAATTTGTAGTAATAAGAAGTAGCGATTTAACCAATTATAAAATGGTTGGCGGACTAAATCGGGAGCATATTTTTTGTACATTTCATAGTCAAAAAATTCTTTGCGGGGATAGAAAATCCACAGCATATGACTCCACCAAAAACCGCGCTTTGCAGAATAAGGATCTTTAACTTCATCCTCTGTATGAGCATGGTGTAATCTATGCCCAGCTACCCAAAATATTGGTCCTCCCTGCATAGCCATAGCTCCTAAAATGGCAATGGTATATTCCAACCATTTCGGTACTTGTAAACTACGGTGACTCAAAATTCGGTGATAACCCAAACAAATACCAATACTGCCAAATAGCCAATGTAAAAATATCATTACTCCCAAAGCTGACCAAGAAAAAAACCAGGGAGCCAATAAAGCTAAAACATGAATCGCGCCGAAAAATGCCACGTTAGTCCAACTCAGAGCAAGCTTTTCCTTACCCTCAGCAACAGCAGAGTGTGTAGTCATAATTATTTCCTTAGACGGTGAGTATTTTTAATAAAACTAATTAGATGTATTTCCCACGACACCCAGATTTAAACTAAAGGCGGGCAAGAAATACTGCGCTTAGGTAGATTAGAATATGCAAGTGCTGCTTACATTTATAAGTTAACAAAGATAAAATGAAAATGCAAGTAGTACTTGCACGACCTTTTTAATTTCGTAGAAACCCGGTTTCTTAACCTTTAACCTTTAACCTTTAATGTCTAATTCCCAAATAATTCCAACCCGACAACGAATAATTAATGCAGCAGTAGAGCTATTTGCAGCTCAAGGAGTTACGGAAACTACTACTAAAGCAGTTGCAAAATCGGCGCAAGTTAATGAAGTTACATTGTTTCGACATTTCGGTAACAAACACGGGTTGCTTTTAGCGGTAATTTCCGAATCACCAGTATTTCAGGAATTGAGCGAATATTTAAAAACTCAAGCTACTCAAACAACTAGCGTCTACCAAGCTTTAAAAAACTATTGTGAAGATCGCTTGCAGGCTTTAGAGCGATCGCCAGACTTAGTTCGCTCTGTGGTTGGAGAAGCGGGAAATTATCCTTTAGAAAATCGTCAGGCATTGGGAAGAAGTTTGAAGGAAGCAAACCATTATGTTGCCGAATTTTTAGCGACGGTAATGGAAAGGGAGCAATTACACGCGGATTTACCACCCCAAAAGTTAGCAAGTTTGATTAATATTATGCTGTTGGGGTATGCCGTAATTGAATTTACCAGTGAATTTCACGAATTTTGGCATAATAAAGATGATTTTTTAGAGGATTTAGTAACTTTATTTTTGATGGGAGCTACTAATTCTACAAGTTTAGTTACTTCTTCGGAGTTAGTTCCTATAGAAAAAATAATCGATTTACCTTTCGTAACAGTTCAGTCGATTTTGCAGCGTGCCAAAAAATCTGGATTGCGAGATTATGCTTTAATTTATATTTTATTTGGAGCAGGTTTATCAACAGCAGAAATTACTAATTTGGAGCGAAATCATCAAATTTGTGACACCAATCTACACTTATTACAAATAGTTAAAGGTAATGCTCGGCAAGTTTCAGTTAATCAATGGATTATGGGAAAACGCTATGGTTCTTATACTAATAATCCATTAACTAAATACTTAAAAAATCGTAAAGACGAACATTCAGCATTATTGCTCAATAATGATGGAATGCCTGTTTCTGAAGTGGATATACAGGAATATTGGCAAAAACTAACTGAAGAATTATCAACACCCGCAGGAGAAAAACCAGCTATCGAACAAGCTCAACATACCTGGTGCGTAGAAATGTTAATGAAAGGAATGAGCTTAGAAGATATGAGTTTAATTACAGGTTGGAGTTTGAGTAAATTGCAGCCTTATGCACGTAGAGCTAAAGAAAAATTGGCTTTAGAACAAGCGATTAAGTTGGATAATAAATCATAAAAAAAATTCCCCCAATAAAAAGGAGGATTTTGATAGAAACGAATTTTGAAATTCAAACTTTTCTAAGTTTATTTACGACCTAAATTCAATAATTCTTTAGGAGATGCAAGCATATCAATTGCGACGAAGAAAATTTGACCTTCGCCATTTACCAAAAAACGCCATGCAATATTCATTCCTACATTAGCTCCAAACCAAGGTGTTTCAACTACACCAGTGATTTTCAACTGCTTGGAACCGAAGGGGCCAGATTCAGAAATACCCTTTTTAGGCATCATGTTCAAACCTTGGGCTTCCTCACGCATATACTTGGCGATCGCCTCCTTACCAACGATTGGCTTGTGGAATGGTGGCTGTAGGGCACCATCTTCGGCAAACAAAGCTATAGCAGCATCAAAGTTATCCTCGTTCATCGCTTTGATATATTTGATTACCGCAGGCTCAGTAATACCATCTATGTTTACTTCTGGAACCTCAGCGTCATCATCGCGTTGGAAAATAGGCTCCGGGTTAGGTTTGGAGCTACTTGGCTTCATCTTAGAAGTATCAAATCCCATGTCTACCACAGTATTACGCAGCACGGTAATTTGCTGACCTGGGTCGAGTTTTTTGGTAGCTTCGAGGACTACTTTTACACCCTCAGACATTTGATAGTTAGGTGGAATAGGAGCAACAACTCCCTGCTTCATCAATTCTCCTAATTCAAACCAAAAAGCTAGCTTGGTATTAACGCTGAAGAAACCATAGGAGCGGCTAATGGGTGAGTCAGAACGGTTAGCCAAATCCTGCATTACCTTAGTCTGTTCGTCGGCAGACATTTTCTTGATTTGATCGAGCAAACTTTCTGCTAACTGCAATCTTGCTGCTCCTGGTGCTGCGGGGGTAATTGTTTTACCCATTTCGGTGTACGCATACCACAAGTAAGCTAGTTTGTCATCTACACCAAGTTGATCAAATAGGGCGATGGTAGCGGGAATTTGACTAGGAAGTTGAGTTTCTTTGAAAATATTTTGAGCAGAATCTAAAGTTAAAGCCATGATTTAAATTTCAATCTCCAATAAGTCTTTTTTTCTTAGTTAGCTACCAAAGATTCTTAAAGCAGATACACCCTGGCATCTCAAATTCATCGCGAACAAATAGTATGCTATAAGCTACAATCGCTATTTATTCCAGTTGCGACTGTTGAGTTTTTCTACGTAGTTAATTCAGCCAGTTTTAGGTATATCTTACGGATACATCTTCGGCTTAACGGCAAAGATTAAATAACACCTTTGATACTTAACAAGGTAACTACGTTCAGTCACAAAGCTTTCTCTTTACCGATTTAGCTTTCTGTAAATTAGCCTACCATTTTATCTTTATTTTTGTAAAGTTTGTTTACAGTATGTATAGTATAAATAATTATGATAATAGATAGAAAGCTTGTATAGCAGTGGTTGTAGTAGCTTAACAATTCAGATAATTATTCTTGACAATTTTTGAAGACTTATATATATTTCGACATTAATCTAAAAGCTTGAGGGTAGGGCTTTGCAAAGCAAACAGGTAGTAACTTCACTTATATTCACATTTTGACACAAAAATCAAGCTACGGAAGTAATGAATTTACTTACAATAAAATTAAACTTTGTTGTAGGTAAAGAGCGTAATGAAGAACATTAGAAACAATTCTTTAGCGACATACATCCGCAATTCTTTTGCTCTAGCGTGGTCAAAATTATCTGCTTTGAGTCAATCTGAAGTTAATACAAAGTATGAAGAATTAGAAAATTATCGATCGCAAGAGGATGAATCAACTATAAAATTGCAACAAGATTTACATCCTTATTTAATAGATAGAGTCGAACCATCAGTTAGCCATATTATTTTTTCATCTTATATTAGGTATTAAAATTAATTATTTAATAAAATTTTTCATCTATCCATTGCTTTGATTTCCTGATAGCTTCAGTTGGATTTATCGCATAAGGTACGGCGATCGCGCAACCTTTATCATAATTTACCCAAGCAGCATAAATATCTTGTTCATTAAATTTATCGCGTTCAATCTGGATTTTGCATTGGCGATAAGTAAAAGACATGATAATTTTTGGGTAATGAGGTTCTATCATTAATTTTGTGCTGCTATTACTTTTGTTGTCAATATAAGATAGGGGAAAATGTTTATGTAGGGATTTCAATTCTATGTCTTTACATATTCCCTATTTAAGAATATAAAAAAGCTGCAAATTGGGCGAGTAAAAACCCACCCAAAGTTAATCAAAAACTATGCTGCTGCCATATTTTGAGCAACAAAATCCCAATTAACTAACTTACCCAAAAAGTCATCGATGTAAGCGGGACGTTTGTTTTGATAATCTAAATAATAAGCGTGTTCCCAGACATCCATTGTTAATAAAGGAGTTTGTCCGTTAGCTAAAGGATTATCAGCATTGAGGGTTTTTGTAACTTTTAAAGTACCGTTATCTAGCACTAACCAAGCCCAACCACTACCAAACTGAGTCGCTCCAGCAGACTTGAAAGCTTCAACAAATTTATCGTAACCGCCCAAATCAGCATCAATTTTTTTAGCTAAATCTCCCCCAGGAGTGCCACCACCATTCGGCTTCATACATTGCCAGTAAAAAGTATGATTCCAAGCTTGAGCAGCGTTGTTAAAAAGTCCTTGCTTTTCGGAATTTCCAGCAATTTCTTTGATTACTTCTTCAATTGATTTTTTATCTAATTCTGTTCCCCTGACTGCATCATTGTACTTACTTACATAAGATGCATGATGCTTATCGTGATGAAATTCTAAAGTACTTTTAGAAATAGCAGGTTCTAAAGCCGTGTAGTCATAGGGAAGAGATGGTAATTCGTATCCCATTAATATTGTCCTCTGTTAATATCTCTCTTGGAACGTTTTAGAAGTTAAGGTTATTTCTTAAAAACCCCAAAAGTAGTCAAAATTAAAACTACGTCAACTTCCTTGCGTTCAGATAATATCGCAACGTCGGTCAATGTGAAATCCTCATCCAGGGGATGGGGAATTTGTAGATGTATAAATAGATTAATGAGTAAATATATCTTTGGAGTGAAGTATTTTTTTCTAATATACCATTATTGATAGTTACACAATTTAATCAACTATCCATTCGGATAATAAATGAACAAAGAACCCAGTCTAAAAAATAATAAACGTTATTATCCATATCCCAGTCGTAGCTATGAAACGTATTAACCTAGAACTTCCTCTGTAACGTACTTGTTGAGCAAAGATAAAAGCAACATTAGTAGATAACAAAAATGCCAACAACTTAGCTCCTAATAACCAATCATCCTCAGTCACACCAAAAAGCCAGCGTACTTTAGTACCAGCATTTGCGCCATTAGGCTGAAAGCTTGGATCTCGCAGCAGTGAAACTTGGTACACAAGAATAAACCAACCTACAACTAAAAGCAGGGAAAAGCCAAGACTTATAAATTGAATCATTTTCTGATAGCTCCATTAGGAGTAGCAGCATAAGGTACCTCGGCGCTCCTCTACATTACAAAAACGGGTGTCGATCAACACATAATTAGGTTGTGATTTCACATTGTTGGAGACGTAGCACTGCGCCCCGTCTCTACATAGTTTTTATATTAAATCGGAAAATTATTATTTAAAAAATCCTCTGCACTACTCTTATCCTTAACCTCCCCATCCAAAGTAGCCGCTAATAAATCATCCAAAATTTGCTTATATTGTGGCCCCCGGTTTGTAACCCATTTTTTTCAAATCGTTACCATTTAAAGGTGCTTCTATATTTGATAAAACCGTCAGATAATGCCAAATTTGTTTTCTAATTTTTCGCGAGCTTTGCAATGCGATAAAAATCAACATTGGTAAATCGTATTTCCGCAATAATTTAACAACTTCCGAAGGCTTATTGCATTTATCTAAATTTTCTAAAACATTATTCTTTGCTGCTGCTAAATTTTCCAACCTCTTAATACTGTCATCTGGAAATTGTAGATTTTTCGCTACCTTTCCGCGATATTCTGCGGCTAAATGAACCACAATAACTTCCAAACGCATCTGCCAATGGGTAAATCTTTGCTCTTTAGAATCAAATTTTTGCAAACAACGCTCCATTAAATGCGATTGTCTGAGTAAATCTTCATCTAATTTCAAAGTCGGATGAATGCACTGCAAAGCATCCAATTCACTCAACATTCTTAAAGCTGGTTTCCAATAGGAAGTTTGTAAAATGTATTTTAATTCCGACTTCAAACGAGTTTGTAAAGCTGGTGTTTTAGAATTTTCTTGGGCTGTACGGATATAAACGCCGCTTTCTATTGCGTAGCGAATATACTCTTCTGTTTGCTTTTCTAGATGAAAACCCAAACGTACTGCAAAACGCACGGCGCGGTAAATCCTTGTTGGATCTTCGATAAAGCTGTTGGCGTGTAAAACTCGAATTTGTTTCGCTTGTAAATCTAATAACCCACCGAAAAAATCTAATAGTTTACCTGGATTCGGAGGAGTTAACCGCAAAGCCAAAGCATTAATACTAAAATCGCGGCGATATAAATCTTGACGAATCGAACTTGCTTCAACTACCGGATTTGCGGCTGGGTAAGGATAAAATTCCGTTCTTGCTGTAGCGATATCTATACATAGCGAATCTAACTTTGGATCGTTGTGCCATGACAAAGCAGCAGTTTGAAAATCACCGTGGACATCCAAACGCGCACCGGGATAAATTTGCTGAATCGCCGAAGCCAACTCCACACCAGCACCAACATCGGCTGCATTATGAAAACCATCAACCACCATATCAATATCTGGAAGCAGCAAAGGCTCATCGGGATTCGCCAACAATAAATCCCGCACAGCACCACCAACTATATATAAATGCCAGCCTCGCTGCTCTGCTTCTGAGGATACTTTTTCCAGAAATTGCCATAAAACTGGCTCTAATCGGTTACGTAAATCATCCAATGTCGGAGTTTTTAAATTATCCTTTTCTTCTGCTTTCTCCTCAACATTTTCTTGATGCAATTCCCGTAAAACATCGGTACGAGTTACAATTCCCAGCAACTTCCTATCTTCCAAAACTGGTAAACGCCCGATATCATGAGTCACCATTAACGATTTTATTTCCGGTAATTCAGCATCTGGTGAAATCGTCTTGAGATTCTTTGACATATAGCCTTTCACCGGAGCGTGAGCAAAACCGTGGTGCAAAGCAATATCCAAATCGCGGCGAGAAATTATCCCAACTAAATCACCAGAAGTATCAACTACCGATAAACCAGAATGTCCGTAACGCAACAAAATTCGATGCGCTTCCTCAATCGTGGTATCTGGTGGAATAGTACGCACCGGAGAAGACATTAAATCTCTTGCTGTAGGTGGATGTGGAATTGTTTTTTTCAACTCTTCAATAAGTTGGCTGATTATTTCTTGGGAATTTACATCCTTTAAACTTACAGAAGCAGCTTTACTATGACCACCACCACCTAAAGGTGCGAAAATATCATTTAGATTAGTTTGAGAAATTTGCGATCGCGAAGCATCTCTCAAAGAGCATCGCGCTATTACCGACAAACGATTACCGCTTTTTTTCTGATATTCGTGAGCCAATAATAAAGCGTCAATTTCCATCAACTCAATCAACTCAGACGCTAAATCCGATAAACCACGAACAAAATCATCAGTTTTGAGAATTACCCAGCCAATTTTGTAACCGCGTACTTTTTCAGTTTGAATATCTTCTAAAGCAATTTTCAATAACTCTTGCAACTGTGGAGACAAACCTGGCTCAATATATTCAGCAACCACCGACAAACTAGCACCCTGCTGCATCAACCAAGCCAAAGCCAAAGCATCTTCCGCTGTCGTATGGCTGTAAGTTAAAGAACCCGTGTCAACATGGATACCCAAAGCCATCACAGTAGCTTCTGTAGAAGTTAGAGAAATATTCTGTTTTTGTAATTCTTGTACAACTAAAGTAGTCGCAGCACCCACTGGATGAATATGAGACTCTGTAGCCGGGATATCCAGCGTTTGTTCTAAATGATGATCGTAAACAATTACTTTTTCAACATTCGGTAAATCGAACCATTCCGCAGCCTTTCCTAAACGGTTGCGCTGCTGAGTATCAACCACAGCCAAACAGCGAATATCTTCAGTAATTACCGCACGTCGTTCGATTAGCGGATATTCATCCTTATGAAGCGCCAAAAAATCCTTAACCGTGGGATGAGAGCCACCAGGTAAAACGATTTTGCTACCCTCAAGTAACCGCGTCAACCCCACCGCAGCCCCTAGCGTATCAAAATCTGCTGTTATGTGGCATAGAATTAAATTCATCTCGTTGGTGTTTGGGAAGGGGTTTATTTATTTTAAATCTTAATTGATGCCCTCAGACTATAAGTCTGGGGCTACACAAACAAAGCCCACCTGCGTGGGCTATCAGAGAATTAATTTTATTGCTTTGTAGGTTGGGTGCAGCGAAGCGGAACCCAACATTATGCAAGTAGAAAGTTAAACTAAATAATTAAATCTAAAACAAATATTTCTATTTGTAAATTGAATTATGGAGTTGAGCGAATTGTTAAAAAAGTATGAGGCTGGAGAAAGAGAATTCATTGATGTTGAAGATTTATCTGACAGTTGTTTGGATGGAATGAATTTAAAAAACATTAGTTTAATTGGCGCTGATTTAAATCATGCTAGTTTGATAGACGCTAATCTGAGCGATGCAAATTTGAGCGGTGCTAACTTGAGTTACGCTGATTTTAGAGGAGCTAATTTGGCTGATGCTAATTTGAAAGGTGCCAATTTAAGCAAAGCTGACATGATCGATAGCTGCTTGGCATACGCGAAGCTAGAAAATGCTATCTTAACTCGTGCTAACCTTAGTTGCGCTTGCTTGTATAATGCGAATTTAATTAATTCTGACTTAACTTATACTGACCTTACTTTTACCATTCTTCACAACGCCACTATCAATAATGCTGATTTAACTAGGGCTGATATTCGTGGTGCTGCAATGTCTCAAACTCGTTTATATGAAGCTAATTTAACTGAATGTAACTTCAGGAAAGCCCGTATGTATGACGTTAGATTTGAAGGTGTTATTTTTTGTAATACTACAATGTCTGATGGAAGTGTCAGGAATAGTTAATTTGTAGTCAGGAATAGTTAATTTGTAGGTTGGGTTGAGGAACGAAACCCAACATTATGCGAAAATCAACCTTTAATTTGTTTTGCGGGTTAGAGTTATGGCTACTAGAAAAAGTATGGAAGCTGAGGAGTTATTGCGGCGTTATGCTTCGGGAGAGAGAGATTTTTCCGGCATTAAACTTGAGTATACTGATGAGTTGTCTGATGCCAATTTGAGCGGGGTTAATTTGAGTAATTCCTTTATTGACGAACTTTTCTTGCAGGGAATCAATTTGAGTGGAGCCAATTTAAAAGAAAGCGATTTTGGTCAAACTTGTCTGCGAGGAGCTAATTTGCGAGGTGCTGATTTTACTGATGCCGATCTCAGCCATGCCAATCTTGATAGCGCTGATTTGACTGGTGCTAAGCTGACTAACGCTTATATCCGAACCACTAATATGACTAGTGCGAACTTTACTGATGCTGATTTAAGTGGAACTGAGTTTATTAAAGCAAATGTTGAACATTCCATTTTTTGTAGAAACCATCATGCCAGATGGAAGTATTTACGATGGAAATATTTGAATTAATTGTTAAGTTTGTAGGTTGGGTTGAGAACGTTCACCGTCAGGTAATTAACCCACGAAGGTGGGTTTTGCTTGTGTAGCCGCGATTTCAATCGCCAGGTATTATTACACCTACCCAACTTAATTCATAAATGTATTTAGGATTATCTCATAAAACCCAAAACCCGGATGTTGGGTTACGGCGCATTTACATTTCACGCAATTAATATAAATTATTCGTGCGTCTAACCCAACCTACAATTATTTATACTCTTGTGGGGTAGGCATCCCTGCCTGCTCTAATTTAACTTCTAATAAAAATTACCCAACCCTCAACCCTAATATCACCAACCCACGCTCTACACCATCAAGCTCTGCAATACCCGGCAAATCTCCCCAACGTTGAAAACCGAATTTTTCAAACAGTTTCAAACTCGCTTGATTATGTTCAAAAATAAATCCAATCAAGGTTTTCAATCCCAAATTTGGACTTTGACGAATTGCTTCTGCTAACAATTGCTTTCCTAAACCGCGACGCTGATAATTTGAGGCTATATAAATACTTACTTCGGCTGTTGCGTGATAAGCTGGTCTTCCGTAAAAAGGCTGAAAACTCAACCATCCAGCAATTACATCTCCGATTTCTATTACCCAAAGAGGATGTTTTACGGGAGAACGTTTGTTAAACCAATTCACGCGACTCCTTACAGATACTGGCTCTAAATCCGCTGTAGCCATACGGCTGGGAATTGAAGCGTTGTATATTGCCACAATCGCGTGTAAATCATTTTCAGTCGCATGACGGATAATCATTTGGGGTTTATGAACGACAATATGAAGAAATGATACAGAAAAATTGATAGTATTTGTTATGCCTAGTGCAATTATTACAGGTGGTTCTCAAGGAATTGGTAAAGCGACGGCTCTTTTGTTTGCCCGCAAAGGATACGATTTGGTAATAAGTGCGCGATCGCCAGAAGTCTTGGAAGCAACGGCGGCGGAAGTTCGGGCAATTGGAACTAAAGTACTGGCTATTCCTTGCGATGTAAGCCAGGAAGCGGAAGTAAATAACTTAATATCAAAGGCTTTAGAATATTTTGGCAGCATTGATGTTTTAATCAATAATGCTGGAGTTTGCATGACTGGCCCCATTGAAAACACTTCTTTAAGCGATTGGCATCGAGTCATTGACGTAAATCTCTGGGGATATATTCATACAGTTCATGCAATTTTACCGCATTTTTTAGCCCGTGGTGCTGGAACAATTGTCAATGTAGGTTCTATTGGTGGTAAATTACCTTTACCAGAAATGACCGTTTACTGTACCAGCAAGTACGCGATTACCGGGTTGACGGAAACTTTGCGAATCGAATTAAAACCGAAAGGTGTTCATGTGGGTGCGGTACATCCGAGCGCTACTGACAGTAATTTTATGGAAAGAGCGCAATTTCGCGGAAGTAGCGAACAGGAAGCAGAAAAACGCCGCAATTCCATGAGTAGTTTTTTAAAATCTCCAGCAGCGAGCAAACCAGAAGATGTCGCCGATGCAGTTTGGGATGCAGTTAAACACCAAAAAGATGAAGTTGTAGTTGGTTCGGGTTCGTTTATGTCAGCCGCTTATAAATTCTTCCCTGGCTTAATGCAGTTCGCGATGCAGACATCTAAACAGTGAACAGTTACCAGTTAACAATTATCAGTGATATTGGAAGGTGATGAACCGCACCCTCTAGGTGAATGTATATTTAGTCCTCTGAAGAGGACTTTTGTTAAGTTGTTACGCATTTAATTTGTATAAGACTAGCGAGCAAGATGTATGTCCTTACGGACACGCTACGCTAACGCACTACAATATTTTTGCGGTTTCGCATTATACAATTTAGCTGCACATCAGCTTATGAGCCTGGGAATTTATTCCAAGGCGGATTCGGTTATCAGTGATTATTTACTCTAATACTCGTACTCCCTTCCGGCTCTAAGATTATTTGTAAAAATTATCTACCCACTCTTCCCCCTCTACCCCCTCTACCCACTCTACCCACTCTTTCCCACGCCACTTGCTATCTCCTTGCGGAGACGCTCCGCTAACAACCGTCGTGTTCCTCGGCAACGCAGTGGCTCCTCTTCCCCCTCTCATTCCACTGCTCGCTGTTAACTGTTAACTGAATAACTGTCTTTAGACTGATGCAAATTTTCAACTCTTCGACATATGTCAGGCTATAGACATAAATGTCTATAATGCTGTAAAAGTCAATATATTTTTACTAAAATAAATATATGTATCCTGATACCCTATATTTTTACTTGCAGATTAAGGAAAATAAATTTAATTTCTAAGGTTTATCTAGATGCTATTTATATATTTGTGTTTTTGCAGGGACACAAATAACCGCTTATTCAACTAATTTTATTGGTGCATCATACTTTTCTTTTTTTAGCAGTATAAACTTATCCGATCAATTCGCATTCCTTAGATAAAACTCTCTTGCTCTGTTTAAGTAAGTGGGTTGTTTTCGCTATGCCAACACGATAGGAATATCCTATGCAAGACAATATTACAACAACAAAATCTATTGAAAATAAAAAGAGTCATCAAGTTAAAGAAATTGCTTTTCTGATCGGTAGAGTTAGAAGCGGCATTTGGCTGTTTGGTATTCCTTCTTGGCTGTTTGGTATTGGCGACAGAAGTTTTGCTGCGTTTGCTGACGGTTATGTATCTGTAATTGAAGTTGTACAGCTATTTACAGCTTCTTTATTCTTTGCTAGCTGGCTGTTTTTAAGACCAGAAAATTCCCTGGATAATCATGAACTCACCGCTTTACAAGGAAACCTCTGCAATAATCTGGGTTTAAAGTCTGATTTGAAGCAAAGGTATATGATAAGTCAAGAATATATATTACCTTTTCCTTATATTTGCCAAATTTATCATTTATTAAATTTAAAGCATTTAGAAAGCATTCACCACTTTAGTTTAAATAATCTGAAAGTTGTCAATATCGGTGATTTTCAGCTTACAGAGAATGGTGGAACTATTAAATTCCAAACTATGCTGGATTCTCCTTTTAATCCTTTACGAATTTGGAGACAGCCTACTGTAGAGGTAGATTTAATTTTGCACAATCCCTATACGGTAGAATTAAGTATTCCAGTTTATAATCAAAGAAGAATAACTGTAATCTTTCATGCCGTTCCTTTGAATGAAAACGAGCATTATTTCTTTATTGATATTTACAGCGATTTAGAATGGTTTAAACCATTTTTACAGTTATTATTACACTTTGCTTCTTGCTTAACTTTGTTTGAAGATTTACCTTATTTACGCAATCTCGCGGAAAAAAATAGAGATAGCTTGCTTAAGTTAGGCAGAGTTTCTAATTGTAAAAGTATGTCGCTCTATAGAAGATTTATTGAATTATATGGAGCGAGTTTGAATAATTATCCGATGCTTAATTAAGATAATTGGGGATTGGGCATGGGGCATAGGGGATTGGTAATTGGTAATTAGGAATTGGGGATTGGGCATGGGGCATAGGGGATTGGTAATTGGTAATTGGTAATTGGTAATTAGGAATTGGGGATTGGGCATGGGGCATAGGGGATTGGTAATTGATAATTGATAATTGGTAATCGTTAGGAGCTATCTTCCCCTTGTCTCCCCCCTTCGGGTTGCGCCACTTGCTACAACGGAGGGAACCTCCGCAACGCAGTGGCTTACCATCTCCCCATCTCTCCCTACGCTCTTGCTAACAACGGTGCGGCGGCGAGCAAGGTTTTAGTATAAGGATGCTGGGGATTGCCGAAAATTTCTTGTGTTGCTCCTAGCTCGACGATTTTACCACCGTGCATGACGGCGATTCTGTCGCACAAAAATCTGGCTAACCATAAGTCGTGGGTAATGAATAAGTAAGTTAACTCAAATTCTTCTTTTAAATCCAACATCAAATCTAAAACTTGCGACTGTACGCTGGCATCTAACATACTTACAGGCTCGTCGCAAATGACTAGTTTTGGACGGGTGATTAAAGCACGGGCGATCGCCACTCTTTGTTGTTGCCCGCCAGATAAGTCGGAGGGATAACGTTGATAGTACATCTCTGATGGGTTTAATCCGACTTTATCGAGCATCCACAATACTTGCTCTTTTGCTGCTCCGGCATCGGCTAGATGATGGATAATTAACGGATCGGCGATGTTTTGTCCCACTGTCATTGTCGGATTTAAACAAGCGTGGGGATCTTGAAATATCATCTGCATTTGTCGTCTTTCGGAGCGTACTTGTTTGCGCGACAAACTGGTTAATTCTTTACCTAAAAATTTAACTTTCCCGCCGGTGGGACGAATTAATTGCAATATTGTCCGCGACAAGGTGCTTTTTCCACAGCCAGATTCGCCAACTAATCCGAGAATTTCTCCTGAATATAGTTCTAAGTCGATCCCGTCTACTGCTTTAATAGTTTGTCCTTGCCCTTTAAATATTCTTTCAATAAAGTTTGGTTCAATAGTATAGTGCTGCTTTAATTCTTTGATTGCCAGCAATGGCGTGACGTTGGATGAGTTTTTGTTGAGACTGCTTGGTAATTCTGCTGCTGTATCTGCGTTACCATCTTCGGAAAATGTTTGTATGTGCAATGCTGCTTGTAAAAGCGAACGGGTATATTCGTGCTGCGGATTTTGAAATACTTCCTTGGATAAACCAGTTTCTACCATCTTTCCTTGGAACATTACCCCAATGCGATCGCAATATTCGGCAACCATTGCTAAGTCGTGGGATATCAGCAATAATCCCATGTTTTCTTCGGCGCACAATCTGGTTAATTCTTGCAAAATTTGGGCGGAAACGGTGACATCTAAACTAGTTGTCGGTTCGTCGGCAATAATTAATTTGGGATTTAATAATAAAGCTAAAGCGATTGCAACTCGCTGACGCATTCCACCGCTAAATTCGTGGGGATACTGACTCCATCTTTCCGGGGGAATGTTTACTTTTTGTAAAGTGGCGATCGCCTTTTCTTTTGCCTGTAAGTTGGATAGTTGTGGTGAATGGGCTTTGAGTGTTTCGAGACAGTGATTGCCAATTGTCATCAATGGATCTAAGCGCGTCATCGGGTCTTGAAATATTAATGCTACCGCTTCCCCGCGAAATTTACGCAGTTGTTCGGCTGTCATATCAAATACAGGTCGTCCTTGAAACATTACCTGCCCCTCTATGCGTGTAGATTCGGGTAGCAGTCGCATCCCGGCACGTCCCAAAGTGGATTTACCGCAACCAGACTCTCCGACTAATCCCATCCTCTCACCCGGTTGCAGAGTGAAAGATACATCATCAACTGCCCATTGTTCCTCTTCCGTGCTGCTCGTTGCATAACCTACACGGAGGTTTTCAATCGATAATAAAACATCATTCATAGTTATTAATTAGTCCTATTAGTTATTAGAAATAAAAAGAGCATATTGCACTTTCGTAACAAATAGATATTCGTGTTACTATTGTTCCTCTGTTTACCGTTACCGGTTCCCTTTATTGATTAAAATTTTTTATACTTTACCAGATTTGCTTTATAAAGCTTGTTACTTGAATCTAACCAGTTCTGTAAATGTAACAGAGGTATTATCGACTACACTTGAGCGCATCAAACGAAAAACATCTTACTCACATAAATTGATTGGCCTGCGCTGAATGTCATATCGTAAAAAAACAAAAAATAGCGCCTTCATCTAATCCTTTTAACTTAATTCGCCAGAAATAACCGACTGACAACTAATTCCCAAGGGCATAATATAAAATACTTCTATATGAGTATGACCCATTTGCCAAAAAATCGAGGAAAAATGTTAATATCAACTTGAAAGCTAAACACCACTCTACAAGTAGAAGTGCTGAAAAAATATAGAAGCCAATACTAAACTTTTACAGCAGTTTTCTTTTTCACAAGGAAAAATCATCTGTAGAATAATGTTATTGGTTATTTTTGATGCTTTCTGCTTATTCAGTTTTCATTCGTCATCTGCTACTTTATCCATCTTTAGAATGGCATCGCAGTATCCAATCAGGGTTGTTAAACGTTCGCTTAGAGCATCTATTCTGCCTTTAATAGTGGAAGCTTGTCGCGCTCCTTGAAAAAACATTATATCTATTTGTAATAACCGTAACTGTTTGCTCATTTCGGTCTGATAAGACTGCTCTGTGGGATATTGAGTAGTCAAAGGTACGATATCGGCACGGAAAAAGCTTTGCAAAGATGCCATACTCTGGCGCAGTTCGGAAGCGTTGGTTAAATTAGAAGAGATATCGGCACGCAATTGTTGCAATAAGCTTTTAAATGCACGATATTTCTGCTTGTTGAGAGACATAGTAATGATTATTGAGATAGTATTAATGTCAAGAATTTTATCTCATACAATAATTTAATCTTTAAAAATTAATTTTTCCACAGCCGCCTCAAGTGAAGCATTGAGGCTTTATTTGCCGTTACTCTTTTAGAACAATTATGATGCGGAACACTTATTCGATGAAAAAAACATTGCTAGCTGAAAACAAACCTTTTAAATTAGCTAATTTATCCTTAATAATGAAAGCGGCATCGCAAAAACAGCAATGTCGTTTGCGCCGTCCAACTTCCCTCGATACAAAACCCCCTTGCTTGCACATGAACACTACAGTTGTAGATTCTAAGATTGATATTCCTCTTCCGGAATGGTTAGAAGATTGTTTAAATGCAACATCCGCTCAAGATGGAGAAAACGATCCCAATTATGCGGATAAAGATTTAATTAGTCGAGCATTCAAATTTGCTTACAACCTCCATGAAGGACAGATGCGTAAATCAGGGGAACCATATATTTGTCATCCCGTTGCTGTTGCGGGAATACTCAGGGATTTAGGAGGCAGCCCTGTTATGATAGCAGCTGGATTTTTACATGATGTAGTTGAAGATACAGAAATTACAATTGAACAAATAGAAGAACTGTTTGGGGAAGAGGTAAGACGTTTAGTTGAAGGGGTAACTAAGCTTTCTAAAATTAATTTTAAAAGTAAAACAGAAAGTCAAGCAGAGAACTTTCGCAGAATGTTTCTGGCTATGGCGCAGGATATTCGCGTCATCGTTGTAAAATTGGCAGATCGCTTGCATAATATGCGGACTTTGGAAGCAATGCCAGAACATAAGCGCCGCAGCAAAGCTTTGGAAACTAGAGAAATCTTTGCTCCTTTAGCCAATCGTTTGGGAATTTGGCACGTCAAATGGGAATTGGAAGATTTAGCCTTTAAATATCTCGAAACCGATGCTTTCCGTCAAATGCAGCAGCTAGTTACTGATAAACGAGCAGCGAGAGAAGAGAGATTAACCAACGTAACTAATACTTTGCGTTCTCGTTTAAAAGAGGCTGAAATTGACTGCAAGGATTTATCAGGTCGTCCCAAGCATCTATATAGTATTTATCAAAAGATGCACCGCCAAAATAAAGAATTTCACGAAATTTTCGATTTAGCGGCACTGCGGATTATTGTAAATACCAACGAAGAATGCTATCGCGCTTTAGCGTTGGTTCACGATGCTTTTCGTCCGATTCCTGGTAGATTTAAAGACTATATTGGACTTCCTAAACCCAACCGTTATCAATCATTGCACACTGGGGTAATCGGTCCGTGGGGGCCGTCCAATGGAAGTCCAAATCCGCACTTTGGAAATGCATCGTATTGCCGAGTACGGCATAGCAGCCCATTGGATATACAAGGAAAGTGGTGGTTCTAATAATACTCAAATGACCGCAGCTTCGGAGAAATTTACCTGGCTGCGACAGTTATTAGAATGGCAAAACGACCTCAAAGACGCTCAAGAATATTTAGAAAGCATCAAAGATAATCTTTTTGAAGACGATATTTATGTTTTTACGCCCAAAGGCGATTTAGTAGCCTTAAGTCCGAATTCAACCACGGTGGATTTTGCCTATCGCATTCATACCGAAGTAGGCAACCATTGCGCTGGAGCTAAAGTTAACGGCAGAATGGTACCGCTTTCTACCAACTTAGATAATGGTGATATTGTCGAAATTGTAACTCAGAAAAATAGTCATCCCAGCTTAGACTGGTTGAATTTTGCCGCTACTTCAGCCGCTAAAAATCGCATCAAGCAATGGTATAAGCGTTCGCGCCGGGAAGAAAATATCGCCAGGGGTAAAGAACTATTAGAAAAAGATTTAGGTAAAGCTGGTTTTGAAAGCTTACTCAAATCCCAACCAATGCAAGCAGTTGCAGATAAATGCAACTACCACAGCGTTGAAGACTTGCTTGCGGCTTTAGGTTACGGTGAAATTACCTTGAACTTAGTGTTAAATCGGTGGAGAGAAATAGTTAAAGAACAACAACCTATAGATACAGATTTGGATGAAGTTCTTACTAATTTACCAACTTCTACACCAAAAGCATTACGAGAAGGAAACACCACTCGCAAGAGCGATTCGCCAATCATTGGTGTAGAAGGATTAATGTATTACGTTGCAGGTTGCTGTACTCCCATTCCAGGAGAATCCATTATTGGTGTAGTCACCCGAAGCAGGGGAATTTCTATCCATCGTCAAGGATGTGATAACTTAAAAAATACAGGTTGCGAGCGTTTAGTACCTGTTAGCTGGAATAACAGCGAAGAAATCAAGCATCGTCCTCAAAGTTATAGTGTCAACGTACAGATTGAAGCTTTAGATCGCGTTGGAGTTTTCAAAGATATTCTATCTCGGTTAAGCGACCAAAAAATCAACGTTTCTCATGCCAATGTCAAAACCGCCATTAATCAACCGGCATTAATAGACTTGGGAATAGAAGTTTCTGATAAAAACCAATTAGAACAAGTCTTTAATCAAATCAAAAAAATGAGCGATATTCTTAATATCCATCGTCAAGGGCAAGTGGAGGAGTAAAAGATTTTGGATTTTGGTTAAAAAGACATACAGCATTTTGTAGATACAGCACTTTGCAGGTATAGGTATATGAGGTACATTTTCCTACTCCCTACTCCCTACTCCCTCTAGAAACGATGTGTACCTCACTTAAATGAAATCTGCTGTAAATGAGGTACGCCCCGCCCTCACCCTGTCCTATTCGGACATCCCTCTCCCAATTTTGGGAGAAGGAAAGGGATATTCAAAACAAAAACATCCGTTGTTGAAATCTAAAATCCAAAATTGATTGACGATTTGCAAGCAGTGTATAAAATAGAGCATACATATATTCTGCTAGGAGCATTGCATGAGTCGTAGTAATGTATTAAGAACAATTGCAACTATTATTATCGCGACGCTTTCTGTTTCCTGTAATGCTATTGATAAAACTAAAGAACAGTCGCAAGCCACAGCACAGCAGACTCCCCAGCCAAGTATTATTTACGGCGATTTAATTATCAAAAAAGAATCAGATTATTTGATGATTCCAATTAGTATATTTCCAGATGCTAATCAAGCAGAAAAAAATGGAATAAGTCTATCTAGTGCTTCTTTTTCCCGTTCTTATAAAGATAGAAAAAGTATATATAATCTAATATTCTATTCTAAAAAAGATGCTTCTACAAATACTTTATTAGATAGAAAAGCCATTATTAAATCATTTGACTTAATCGAAAAAAAAGCAATAGGACAACCAGTAAAAAGATTTTGGCTGTATAGAATTATTGAAAAAGATACCAACGAAGACAATAAATTAGATTATCGAGATGCTACTATTGGATATTTTTCCGACTTATCGGGAAGAAACTTGCAGCAAATTACTCCAGACAACACGCAATTGAATAGTTGGAAAGTTGTACAAAGTACTGGTGCAATATTCCTCGAAATAACTAAAGACACAGACAACGATAAAAAGTTTGATACCAAAAGTTATATTCGAGTTAATTTAGATAACCCCGGTATCGGTAAAGAAATTATTAGCAATGACTTAGAAAATCAAATAAAATCTTATATTGTTAAATAGTTAACAATTATCAATTATCAATTATCAATTATCAATTACCAATTACTCATTTACAGATACTGCTTTTTCACGACTGCGAAGAGTTAAAAAACCCGCACTGACAATAAATACAGCCCCTATAAGCGAATTTATATCCCATAATTCCTTCCAAAACAACCAGCCAATTAAAGCACCAAATATAACTGAAGAATAAGAAAAAATTCCTACTTGAGAAGCAGGTGCGGATGCATAAGCGCGAGTTGTTAATAATTGAACTACAGTACTGCAAATACCTACACCTATTAACAGTAGCCACTCCTTAGCAGTAGGAGTTTTCCAAGCCCAAGTTAAAGGTATAACCGATACCAAACTAGCAATAATCGCAAAATATAAAACTGTTCGGATAGCAGGTTCTGTAGCCGATAACTTACGTATAGTTACCATCGAAACTGAAGCTACAGCACTGCTTAATAAACCAATTAACATTATCCAATTGAAATCTGTACCAGGCTCCAAAATTAAGAATACACCGCAAAAACCGACGGCGATCGCCAAACGAGCTACAACCGAAATTTTCTCCTTCAACCAAGTAAAAGCAACCAAAGGAATAAAGATTGGAATAGTCGATTTAAGCAACATTGCATTCGCTAATTGAATATTTCCTAAAACGAAAAACAAAGAATACATAGCCGTAACACCGCACAATCCCCGCACCAAATGCAAATGCAGCTTTTTAGTATGTATAATCGCCGTACCTTCGCGAGCAAAAATCGGCATCAAACTTAATAAACCAAACGCATTCCTAAAGAAAACAATCATTTCATTTGGTAAACCATCCGATGCCAACCGAATAATTACTCCATTCATTGTTAACATCAACTCCGCAGCAATAAGAAATATCGCTCCACGGACAATACTTTGTTTGTAACCCATGAAATAATTTTGGATTTAGTGGTTAGTGGTTAGTGGTTAGGAGTTAGGAGTTAGGAGTAATTAAGGCTAAAGGTTGATTTCCGATGCCCAATCCCCGATGCCCAATCCCCAATGCCCAATGCCCAATTCCCAATCTTCAAATAGATAAAACCCAATCTCGCAACAATGGATTTAACTGCGAAGGTACTTCATCATGGGGACAATGGCCTGCTCGTAAATAGTATTCTGTTAATTGCGGATAATATTGACGATACTTTTGAGAACGTTCTTTGGCATTCATCCAAGGATCGGCTTCTCCCCATAATAATAACAACGGACAAGTTAACTGCTGCAAAAGTACGTCTACTTTCTCTCCTTGAGGAGTACTAAATACAGAGCAAAATACATCAAAAGCACCTTCATCACCAGATGGACGACGGATTTCTTCTATTAATTGATCTGTAATTACACTTTTATCTAAATAGACTTTTTCTAGAGTTTGGCGAATTACCCAAGGTTGGCGAATGTATTGGAATAAAATAAATTGAGCCAAGGGTTGTTTAAAAATTAACTTTGCAAAATCGCCAAATAATTTCTGTAGCTTTTCATTTAATGGAGGTTCGATTTCTGATTGCAGTGCTTCGGGTTCAACTGTCGGCTCATCCTTACTAAAAGGGGCCTGCACTATTAAGCAATACCAAACCAGCAGCAGAATCAGGGCATTGCGCCGCTACACATAAACTTGCATAACCACCGAGGGAGTTACCAGCTAATACAGCTTTTTCACCAATAACTTCAGTGATAAAATCGCGTAATTGATCGCGCCATAAATCCCCACCGTACTGTAATTTGGGTTTTTCCGAACGTCCAAATCCTAAAAGATCGATGGCATAGACTTCAAAATCGTTCAAAAGTTCGGCGATATTTTTGCGCCAATGATCTGTAGAAGCACCGAAACCATGCACTAATAATACAGGCGGACGTTGAGAATGTTTCTCCCCCGCTTTAACGTAGTAAACATTATGTCCGCGCCATTGCCAATATTTACCGGGAATCGGAGTTGTAGAATGAATTGTAGGGGCAAGCATTTTTAAGATTTGTTAAGCGTATTCTAATTATTGTAATAGTAGTAAATAAACTGGTACTCCACCAAAGGAACTATGCAGGGTTAAATAATCAGAAATTTTTTTCTTCCTCCGCCAATTTTGGGTTGGTGGAGTAGTAGTATTGCATTTCATTTGTTCTGACGGGTTGTAGAGACGTAGCAGTGCTACGTCTCCCGAAGGTTACGGGAAAAACGAACCCTTCAGAATTTATGCAATCAACTATTAGTAGTTCATTTCATTTGTTTTGATGGGTTTTACGTGCCGACTTTAGTCCCAAATCCAAGCGCTAAAGCGCCGACTACGAACCTTATTACCAATCAGAACTAATGAAAAGGAGTACCACGAGCATATATCCTTATCGTTCGAGAATTTTCCTAACTTGCTCTTCAATATTCTCTGATGTGGTTTTAATTAAAGTGTATGTGACTGTTAAATCCATTTTTTCGCCTACTTGCAAAGTTTTTAGGGGACTGAGGAATTCCAATTCAACGTAAGCTTTTGGATCGTAATTGGTATAAATTTCAGCGCTACTATTATTGTCGGGATAATTTTCTTTATCTATTCTTGGTGAATCCATGCGAACTGCAACTGTTTCACCAACCCATAATAATGTACTCGCATCGCTGCCGATTTTATGGGCTTTATTGCGATCGCGCTTCAAGGATAAAATGCCGTTGTCTATTTTCAAGTTAGCTGGTAACTCATCCGATTGCTTGTTATAACCTTGAGGAAAAATCGAATTTTGGGGTATTGCTGCGTAAACTGAAACTGGTTCGTTGAACTGTGTAATCGTCCAAACCGAGACTTCTTGTGAATCACCTTTGACTTTTTCAAAAGTTGTAGTGACTTTCATTATCGGTTGATTTGGTTCGAGTGTAATTTGACGGTAAAATCTAATTCCGTAAAAAGGATCGATTTCAGAAATTAACGTAACCTGGTTATTTTCGAGTTTAGCTTTAATTGGTACGGAATCAAATGTAGTCGGTGGTGGCCAACTCCTAATTGTAATGTCTTCCCATTTCGATTGGGGTGCTGGCCAAGTTTTATCACCACCGAAGTTATTCCATTCTTCAGATTTGAGATTTGGTGTTTTACCGTATAGCTGCGAATCTCCCCAAAATGTATTTTCTCCACCTTCAAAACGAAATTGCATTATTCTGCCAATTTCTGGAACTATAATTGTTTCTACTTGGGAGTTACTCAAAATATAAGAATCTTCCCAACCTTGGTAATTTATTTTTTTGATTGTAATTTTTTCTGGCATATTTGTGTTGATGATTAGATAGCAAACCGTTATCAAAAATAATCCCAAACAAAATAATACTAAGTGTTGAAGCTTAATATAGCTGAGATTCATTTTTTTATTTGATTTAATTTAAATTGAAACATATAATTGATTTATAGGTATTGCAATTATTGATTATTTATAGGCATTTTTTTAGTAATTAAAATCACGCAAAAATTGCAAAATCAGTATTTTTATTCAAAGAAAGCCGCTGTTATATCAATCAAGCTTGTCAGAAAATGAACATAGCTATTAAGTATATAACTTAAAAACTTTTATATCAAAGCAACGCCGATTATTGATTAATTTCTTTCCCTTCTTTTCCACTTCCTGGCTGTATTCCGACAACATTCAAGGGAATTCGGTAAACGCTATTACCTGCTGTAATATAAAGTGTTTTATAGTCTTTATTACCCCAAGCTAAGTTTGTCGCTTTTTCAGGAACGTTAATTTTGTCGAGAAGTTTACCTGTTGGAGAAAAAATCCACACTCCTCCTGAACCAGTACAGTAGATATTACCTTTACTATCCACTTTCATGCCGTCGGGTACACCTTTATCTGTAGATCCAGCTAATTCTGCAAATACTCTACCTTTACTTAAAGTCCCATCTGGTTTAACATCAAAAACCTGGATATGTAATTTTTCCGAATCACTTACATATAACTTCTTTTCATCGGGAGAAAAAGCAATTCCATTTGGACGTACCATTTCTTTGTTTAATAAAGTTAGATTGCCATTTTCTTGCCAACGATAAATACCATAAAATCCTAATTCTTCCTCTTCCTTCTTGATTCCATAAGGCGGATCGGTAAAATAAATACTACCATCCGATTTTACTACAACATCATTAGGACTATTGAGACGTTTATTCTGATAACGTTCTGCTAAAACAGTGACTTTACCATTTTTTTCAGTACGTGTCAGTTTGCGGTTATGTTGAGCAGTAATTAACCGATTTTCTCTATCCAAAGTATTACCATTGGGATTTCCAGCAGGGCGACGAAATACCGTAAGTTTGCCGTCAGTTGTCCATTTATAAAGTGTATTTGCTGGGATATCGCTGAAAAGTAAAAAGTCGTCGGGATGCCAAAGAGAACCTTCTGTAAACTTTAATCCACCGAATAACTTTTCTAATGCGGTATTATCATCGACAATATCTGATGTTTTAGCATTCGTATTCCCGCAGCTTTGCTGTAAAGTTAATAAGCCTAGTAGTAAACTGTATGTAGCTATTCGGAAAGTATTTTCAATCATTTTTTCTAAATATTCTTGCAAAATTAATTTAACATTTCGTTTGCATTCCCTTCTACCCAATGCCCAATTCCCCAATTTTCGACAAACGTAAAATATTAAACTATTCCTATATATCCTTAATTTTGCCAGTTCATAAGTGATAAATAGGATGTATGGTGTATTTAACAAAAATACATAATAAAAAAAATTAGCTGAGATTAAAATCGTGATGGGAGCAGGATTACAAATTAATTGGGTTGTGGCAACGTATGCTTGCTTGCAGTTTGTCGCTTGGGGATTTCTCTCAGTTTTGATTGCTGAGGTAGTTAGGGATAGCTATCATGCTGCTTGTCATCACGTGAAATGGCTGGCTAAATGGCATAACAAGCACCATCAGGTATACAAGCGTGATTTATCGATAATTTCTCTGGAAACTTATAAGGATTCTCAGCTTTATCACGATATTGTTGAATCGATATTGTTGCTAGTTATAATTAGCGCGATCGCAATTATTTTTCGTCCGATGGGTTTATGGTTGGGTGTGCTTTACGCTGCGACTTTTCTTTATGGAGCGTCATTAAGATATTTCTTAGGTAGAGTTGAAACTGACTACACCCATAAGCCGGGAGCATTAGAAGTTATTCCTTCGGTGTGGTGGGTAAATCGTACTTACCATTGGCGACACCATTTTGATGATGTAAATGCTTATTATAGTGGTGTATTTCCTTTGGTGGATAAAATTTTGGGAACTGCACTTTCTGTAAAAGGTAAAACTGTTGCGATAACGGGAGCATCCGGTAGTTTGGGACAAGCTTTAACAACCGAACTTATTGCTAAGAATGCCAAAGTTGTTGCGTTAACAACTAATCCCGAAAAAATTGCCGAACAACCTAGATTAAGTACCGTAGCTTGGGAATCGGGGAAAGAATTAGAATTATTAGAGTATTTACAAAAAGTTGATATTTTAATTATTAACCACGGAATAAATGTTTACGGTAGCCGCACGTCGGAAGATATTGATAAATCCTTTGAAGTAAATGCATTTTCAGCAGTGAGATTAATGGACGTGTTTTTCTCCACCGTGACGGGTGCTGATGCCAAAGCCACAAAAGAGATTTGGATTAATACTTCAGAAGCCGAAGTATCCCCAGCTTTAAGCCCGTTGTATGAATTGAGTAAAAGAACTTTGGGGAATATTATTACCTTAAAAAGATTGGATTCCCCTTGTACAATTCGTAAATTAATATTGGGGCCATTTAAAAGTCAACTGAATCCTTACGGAGTGATGTCAGCGCGGCAAGTTGCGAAAGGGATTGTGTTTTTAGCGCGTCGGGATTTTCGGAATATTATCGTTACTGTTAATCCTTTGACTTATATATTCTTTCCGATTAAGGAATTGAGTACCTGGTTGTATTTCGTGGTTTTTAGTAAGAAGTAGGGGAATTGGGGATGGGTAATAGGTGATAAAAAATGATTTATGCCTAGATTCTAAACAATGTAGTGGGAGCATCAAATCTGTTTCTTTATCTGAAATAGCACTTCTTTTTATCTCTTTTCTCTGCGCTCTCTTTCTTGAAAAGTTGTTCTCTTCGAGAAAGCCTCCGGCTCACATGGGGAAAACCCAATCAAAAAGGATGAGCTATAAACCCATCCCAAATGTATAAAACTTATTGGTATCGCACTAAGCTAAATTCAAAAACTAAAATCAGCTAACTGTTAACTGTTAAAAAGTCTGCCAACTAGGTTCATTATCTGGTAAATATTCACCTTCAGCAATAGTACCGTCCATCTTCCAAATGGCAGTTCCTCCGGTTGTACTATTGCGCCAGAAAATATCAGTTTTACCGTTGCCAGTGTAGTCTCCGAAAGTCGGTTCCCAACTTAAATCGTTAGAAGGTAAGAAAGCTTTAGTTAAAACATTTCCTCCATTCATTAACCAAGCTGTATTCTCACCAGTTTGGGTGTTGTGCCAGAAAATATCTGTTTTACCGTCACCGTTGAAATCGCCAGTATTAGCTTGCCAAGCAGAACTTAATTGATCTAAATTTTCTTCATTGAAGATCAAATCGTTAAATAGAGTACCATTCATTACCCAAACTTCATTCTCTCCGCTGGCTTGATTGCTCCAGAGAATATCGGCGCGAGAATCTCCATTGAAATCGCCAAAAGTAGGATTCCAACTAGTATCTAATTCTTGCACTGCATAACCATTGGCATTGGTACCATCCATAAACCAAGCAGCATTTTCACCCGTTATGGAATTGCGCCAAAACACATCGGTTTTGCCATCGTTATTGAAATCACTGATGTTGTAATCCCAGATTAAATCGGTGGTGGGTAGATAAGCAGCATTGGTAACTTCTTTGCCATCCATTATCCAAGCAGCATTTTCACCCGTTTGGGTATTACGCCAAAGTATATCGCTTTTGCCATCGCCGTTAAATTCAGCAATACTAAAAGCCCAATTTGAATCAATTTTTTGAATTGTTTCTTGGGAACTGATATTAGTACCATCCATCTGCCAGACAACATTTTCTCCGGTAGCTTGATTCCGCCAGAAAATATCAGTTTTGTTATCGCTATTGAAATCGGCAAAACTAAAATCCCAAGATGCATCAACATCTCTAAGAGTTTCCGCATTTGGATTAACGCCATCCATTAACCAAATTGCAGTTTCACCAGTTTGGGTATTGCGCCAAAACTTATCAATTTTACCATCACCGTTGAAATCTACTTCAACTGCCGCACCGCTAAATATTTTATTAGGGTTGGGGTTTCTATTCGCAGTTACAAGCCCATCATCATTTAATAGCGATTGGGAAGCACCAGTTAAAATTAAATCGCTATCGAAAGAGATATTCTGGTCAAAAGTATTGTTTGAAATGGAAGTGTATGCTGTATCCAAAGCTTTTTCAGATACACCAGGGATATTTTTGGCTGAAAACATTGTGTTTAATTATCACTAATATTTATCAGTTTTAACTGATTTTTTTAATTTTTTTTGTTAAGGGCTAACATATATTTCATACTAAACTGTTGTTTATGATGAACATTTTTTGTATCATTCCTTTAAGTTATTTAATATCAAGTTAATTAGATTTATTTAAGGAGTAGGGAGTAGGGAGTAGAAAGTAGAAAGTAGGGAGTAGAAAGTAGGGAGTAGAAAGTAGGGAGTAGGGAGTAGAAAGTAGGTAAGAGTTGAATAAATAGCATTAATAAATAAGGTTTTTTAGAAGACACATATTATGAGGAACCCGGTTTTTATGAAAAACCGGGTTTCTAACTCTTAACTCTTAACTTAACTCTCTACTAGCTAAACACCCATTCAGTAGGTAATACAGGTAACTCTTCTTGAGCAACATCGGTACCGTCTACTCGTATCAAGATATTTTCACCAGTTTGAGTATTGCGTCCGAAAACGTCTGTATCGCCATCACCATCGTAATCGCCGATGGTTACATCCCATTCAGCGCCAACTTGGGGGATGTCAACGGGAGTGGCTGTAGCGCCATCCATAATCCAAACGATGTTCTCTCCGGTTGACGTACTGCGCCATAAGATGTCCATTTTGCCATCAGCATTGAAATCGCCGATATTGGATTCATAACCAGAACCCAAAGTCGGTAAATCAGCAGCAGTCACATTTGAACCGCTCATCAACCAAAGCTTAGTTTCGCCAGTAGCAGTATTTTCCCAAAGGATGTCGGTAGTAAAGTTACCATCGAAATCACCTTCTTCATACTTCCAGCCAGCGCCAAATGTTTCTAATTGAGTAGCTTCTGCATTCAAGCCATTCATAAACCAGATAGCGTTTTCACCAGTCTGTTCGTTGTGCCAGAATACGTCGGTACTGAAGTTAGGATTAAACTCACCAACAGTATAAGTCCATGATGAATCTAATTGAGGTAGAAAATCAGCACCAGAAACGCTCACACCATCCATCAACCAACCAGCATTTTCACCGGTAGTATTATTGCGCCATATTAAATCGGTTTTACTATCGCCATTGAAATCTGCAATGCTGTAATCCCATTCAGTGCCGAGGGTATCTAACATACCTTCAGCAGCAATAGTAGTACCATCCATCAACCAGAGAAGATTTTCTCCAGTACTTCCATTGCGCCACATTAAATCGGTTTTAGCATCGCCATTGAAGTCACCAATGCTGTAATCCCATTCAGTGCCCATAGTATTGATAACAGCGCCAGTAGGAGCAGCACCATCCATCAACCAAATAGCATTTTCACCCGTTGCGGTATTACGCCACATTTTATCGTGAATACCATCTCCATTAAAATCAGCAAAAACAGCGGGACTGCTAATATAAGGACTGGGATTAGGATTCTGTTGAGCATTAATATCAGAAGTCAAAACTTTATTATTTAATGACTGTGAAGAACCACTTAAATTTAGAGTATTTAAATCGTTTTCTGGAGCAAAACTATTATCTTGAATTGACGCAGATTGTAATGCGCTCTGACTCTTTAAGGGATTTGTAGATTCCAACATTGTGTTTATAAATTACCAGCTTTCTTTTAACTTTTATCTCTGTTTTTATAAAGATTCTGTTAATTTAGAACATCTAGTCAGTTTCTAAAATGTTGAAAAAAGTATCTTTTTTTATGTAATCATGCTCTAATTACTTTTTCAAAAATTACAACTGTTGTTAGTTATATTTATGTAATTAGTTTGTGGTAAACAAATTTTATTAGGTAATAGGTAATAGGTAATAGGGAATGGGGAATAGGGAATAGGGAATGGGGAATGGGGAATAGGGAATAGGGAATGGGGAATGGGGAATAGGGAATATATTAATAGCGAGCAAGATGTATGTCTTTCAGACACGCTTCGCTAACGCACTAAAAAATATGCTTATCTTCAGGTAGTAGGAGCGTCTCGCTCCCTACTTGTACCTTTTCATTTTTTATTACTTATAGCATCAACCAATTAATCTTTTACGACTTTGAGAATTCTTCCATCTAGCAAAAGGTAATTCAACTAAGTAGTAAGTAACTGTTGCTAATACAGTTGATAAAATCAATGTTGCTGTTAATCTGATATAAAACGCTTCTATCGGAATTTCTGCGTTAAAAATATCGTAAGTTCTGGTAATGATTGGCATATGCCAAATGTAAATACCGTAAGATAAGTTACCAATTATTTCTAATATTCTAAAAGGATTGTTTATAATAGCGCGGAATGATAACTTTTCATGTTTGCTGAAATCATTATAAATATCTTTTTCAAAAGCAAATATAAAAAATGAAGTAATTATTGCCGTTAATGGTTGTAATATTAATATTGTTGTTAATGTTCTCCAGCCACCGCTACGATTTGGTAAATTCCATAACTCCTGGTGATATAAATGATGTGCGGAAAATAAATATAATAAAACGATCGACGTTACGGCAAATATTTTCGTAAATAGCGATTTGCTAATATTAAATTTAAATTTGTGATTTTGAATCAATCCATTTAATAAAAAACCACAGATAAATAAATCTAAATTGGTAATTAAGGGAGTATACCAATATTTGAATGCATATCCCATTTCTTGTGTAATTTCTGTCTGAAAACTTATCCAAAGTAAACTTCTTAAAATTAAATTTGCGACAATTATCGAGAAACCAGCAATAAAGACTTTTTTTTGATTCTTTAAACGATTTTGAATTAAACTATAAATAAAAGGCACGATTAAATAAAACTGTACCTCTGTTGATAAAGACCAAAATACATCATTGAATTTTACAGCTTCAAAACTAATATAAGGATGATAAGTAAACGTACATACTCTTAATAGATAACCCCAATTGGAAAATTTAAGTATTTCTGGATAAACGAATATAGATAAAATTAGGACAGCAAAATAATATAGCGGAAAAATTCTCAAGGCACGATTTCGCCAAAACTTTATAACACCTGCAATATCGGCAGTATAGCGCTTAGTATAGAACGCCTTCCCCATCAAATAACCGGATAAAACGAAAAAAATCCAAACAGCTACAGCACCATGACTAAACATCAACCAACTTAGGTCAATGTTGCCGTACATAATTGATTTCCTCGGTGGAGCACAATGGATTGTAACTACCATTAAACAAGCAAAACCGCGTAGAGCTAACAGTGCATCTAAACGGTTAGATTTATGATTATTAGATTGCATTTATTTTGTTTCAATTTAATTTAATTACAAATGATAAATGCAAGTTGTTTCTACCCTGTTTTATCGACTTGAGTTTAATTGAAATACTAATTTTTAACCGATTTTTTAATAAAAAGGTTGCCATGTTGGCAATGGTACTCAAACTTACTACCATTACTAATATAAAAAACCGCAGAGAGCGCGGAGAGCGCGGAGGAAAAAAGTTTCATAGAGATAGAAGTATTTATTCGAGCAATCAAAAAATAATTCCGACGGGTTGTAGAGACGTAGCAGTGCTACGTCTCCTTGCAATTTCCGCCACAACGAGCAAAATTCCTGCACAAAAGCATCCCAGTTGAAATCCAAAATCTAAAATAGTATTACCTTGGTTTAATAGAAACAACGCAATATTCAAAGAACTATGCAAGCAGAGTATCGGCAGCGACGGGATGCATTAATGTCAAAGATTGGTAATGGTACGGCAATTTTTCGCAGTGCCCCTATGGCGGTGATGCACAATGATGTAGAATATGCTTACCGTCAAGATAGCGATTTTTTCTATCTAACTGGTTTAAACGAAGCCGAAGCTGTAGCGGTTTTAGCTCCTCATCACGAAGAACACAAGTTTATATTATTTGTCCAACCAAAGGATATTACTAAAGAAGTTTGGAGCGGTTATGTAACTGGGGTTGATGCAGCCAAAGAAAAATATGGTGCTGACGAAGCTTACCCTATCAACGAATTAAACGAAAAATTACCCCAATATTTACTCAACGCAGACAAAATCTATTATCGTTTGGGCAGAGATAAACCTTTTAACGAAACTGTTCTCACCCATTACCAAAGATTATTACGATCTTATCCCAAACGCGGTACCGGTCCCACAGCAATTCAAGATACCTGTACAATTTTACATGGTATGCGCTTAGTTAAAAGCGAACCTGAGTTAAATAAAATGCGAAAAGCTGCCGATATCGCCGTAGAAGCCCATAATGTAGCACGGGAAATGGCTAAACCGGGAGTTTACGAATACGAAATCCAAGCAGAGATGGAGCGTATTTTTAGAAAAAATGGTGCATTAGGGCCAGCATATCCTTCTATTGTCGCATCCGGTGCAAATTCCTGCATTCTCCACTACATCGAAAACAACCGTCAAATGCAGGATGGAGATTTACTTTTAATTGATGCTGGTTGTTCCTACGATTATTACAACTCCGATATTACCCGCACCTTTCCCGTGGGTGGAAAATTCACCGCAGAGCAAAAGATATTGTATGAATTAGTATTATCAGCCCAAAAACAGGCGATCGCACAAGTAAAACCAGGAAATGCTTACAGTTCAATTCACGATACAGCATTACGGGTACTTGTGGAAGGAATGGTTGAGCTAGGTATTCTCAAAGGTGAAGTTGATAAATTAATCGAAGAAGAGAAATACAAACCTTATTATATGCATCGCACCGGGCATTGGTTGGGTTTAGATGTCCACGATGTCGGAGTTTATCAACACGGAAAAGATAACCCCTTGATTCTACAACCAGGACAAGTTTTGACAGTAGAACCCGGAATTTACATTGTACCAGGAGCCAAACCCGCAGAAGATCAGCCGCAAGTAGATCAAAAATGGATGGGAATCGGTATTCGGATCGAAGATGATGTTTTAGTCACCGAAAGCGGATGTGAAGTGTTAACTGCTGGTGTTGACAAGGAAGTTAGGTAATCAAAGAGGGGGTAGAGGGGGACATTATTAAAGTAGGGAGTAGTGAGTTGTAAGTAGTGAGTAGTGAGTAATGAGTAACAAGTAGCGAGTAAAAATAGACGGGCAGAAGTACAGACATTTATGACAATAATAAAAAAGTTATTTACTCCCTACTCCCTACTCCCTACTCCCTACTCCCTACTCCCTACTCCCTACTCCCTACTCTCTACTCCCTACTCCCTACTCCCTACTCCCTACTCCCTACTCCCTACTCCCTACTCCCTACTCTCTACTCCCTACTCCCTACTCCCTACTCCCTACTCCCTACTCCCTACTCCCTACTCCCTACTCCCTACTCCCTACTCCCTACTCCCTACTCCCTACTCCCTACTCCCTACTCCCTACTCCCTACTCCCTACTCCCTACTCCCTACTCAATACTCCTAACTATTCCCAATCCCCAATTACCAAATTTCTTTCAAATCTAAAACAAACCCTGGTAAAACATCTTCTCCCGAAACAGTTTGCGGCGATTCTAAAATTTCTACTTCTTGATTTTGACGATAAATTTCTATTTGCTTCTGCTTGCGATTAATTAACCACCCTAAAGAAGCGCCATTTTCCATATATTCTTTCATTTTGGCTCTGGTTTTATCAAGGGTGTCGCTGGGAGACATTAATTCAACTACAAAATCCGGACATAAGGGAGCAAATCTTTCTTGCTCTTCTTCCGTCAAAGCATCCCATCTTTCCATTTTCACCCAAGATGCATCCGGGCTACGCTCTGCACCATTAGGAAGTTTGAAGCCAGTAGAAGAATCGAAGCTTTTACCCAATTTATTTTTCCGATTCCAACCCGTTAACTGATAATTCAAATCGGAATTTCTGTTACCAGTAATACTTCCCGTTGGTGACATAATAATTAATTCTCCCGAAGCCGTGCGCTCAAATCTCATGTCTGGGTTATTTTGACAAAGTAGAAAAAACTGCTCGTCAGTTAAGTTGATATTATCAAGGTCTAATTCAAAAGCAATATTCATAATTATTAAATTAGCAGTACGTGATTCTTTTATTTTAGAGATTTCGCAAGGGGGAAAGTTAGGAGGCGCGGAGGCGCGGAGTTAAGAATTAAAAATTAAAAATTCTACCCCCTCTCCCCCCTCTACCCCCTCTACCCCATCTCACTCAACCCCGCGCAATTTCCGAGTATTCTCAACCAAACTCTGGGCAAATTTATCTAAGCGCTGAGACAATTTTTCGTCTAAAATTTTACCTTCTTTATCGAAGGCTTTCCAAGCTTGTCCAATGGCAATTTGTTCGGGAATCACCCAAGCGTGTACCCAGCGCATGACGACGCGGATTTGATTGAGTGAGTTACTGTTGGATTGCCCGCCTAATATGCTTATACTTCCAACAACTTTATCGGACAATTCTTCAAAGCTCATCAAGTCTAAAGCGTTTTTCAATACGCCACTGATTCCACCATGATATTCTGGTGTCGCTAAAATCAACCCGTCGGCTTGCTTAACTGTCTCCTGCAATCGCTTCACGTCTGGATGCTCTGGATACTCGTCTCCCCCATCACAAAATGGTAAATTCATCTGCCTCAAATCCAGTATTTCTACCTCGGCACCAAAGGCTTCGACTCTTTGCGCTGCTATACTCAAAGCTTGATGAGTATAAGATTCGGCTCTTAGACTGCCAGCGATTCCAACTATCTTAACCATGCTTCCTCTCTAATTCCTGACGCTACTTAAATAAATACTTTTTTGTTATAATTAACTTGAAGTCATTACGGCTATGAGTATGTTAGCGATTAATGATTTATAGTGTCAAATAGTTGTTTTTATGACAATTAGGTGTTATGGCGAACGGTAATTATGGATCGAAAATGTGTAAAAATAGTTACTATAAGATGTATTGATTATAAAAGTTTGAAGTATGCGTCCTGAAAAGTTGGCGATCGGATGAAAAAAATGGGAAACGTATTTTTTTTGTAGAAGCTACACTTTTATTATTGAGAATACAATTATTTGCATTGTTGAAGACTACGGACATTAAAATTAACCCCACCTTACGGCAACAGACAAAGGGCAACTATCTATGATTAATTTTGACAAAAAAGCGTTAACTAAACATTCAACTCTCAAGGGTAAAGTTCTTTGTGGGTTGCTCTCTGCCAGTTTGCTGTTGTCAGGAGCTTTGGGTGGAACGCAAGCCTTAGCGCAGCAGAAAAAGGAAAGCAACGATTTAAGCTATGGGGATTTGCTTTATAAAATTGAGCAAGGTGAAGTCAAGCGAGTAGAGCTTGATGAAGCCGAGCGGATAGGCAATGTATATTTAGCGGAAAAAGATTCCGACAAACCCAAGCAGGTTAAGCTTCTCGATGACAACCGGGAGTTAATCGATCAGCTAAGAGACAATAAAGTTGAATTTGGGGAAATTAATTCTGAGAATAGTAGGGTAGCTGTTTCTTTGTTATTCAACTTAATGTGGATTTTGCCCTTGGTTGCTTTGATGCTGCTATTTTTGCGTCGTACAGCCAATACATCTTCGCAAGCGATGAATTTTGGTAAATCTAAAGCTCGTTTCCAGATAGAAGCCAAAACTGGGATTAAATTTGATGATGTAGCGGGGATAGAAGAAGCCAAGGAAGAACTTGGTGAAGTTGTAACTTTCCTCAAGCAGCCAGAGAAATTTACTGCTGTTGGCGCAAGAATTCCCAAAGGTGTATTATTGGTTGGTCCTCCGGGAACTGGTAAAACTTTACTTGCAAAGGCGATCGCCGGAGAAGCGGGAGTTCCTTTCTTTAGTATTTCTGGTTCGGAATTTGTGGAAATGTTCGTGGGTGTTGGTGCTTCACGGGTTAGGGATTTATTTAAGAAAGCCAAAGAAAACGCACCTTGCTTGATATTTATCGACGAAATTGACGCTGTAGGAAGACAGCGTGGAGCCGGTATCGGTGGTGGTAATGACGAGCGCGAGCAAACCTTAAACCAACTGCTTACGGAGATGGATGGTTTTGAAGGTAACAACGGAATTATTATCATTGCAGCGACAAACCGCCCTGACGTACTGGATGCAGCGCTTTTACGTCCCGGACGTTTTGACAGACAGGTGATTGTTGATGCACCAGATCGTAAAGGACGTTTGTCAATTTTACAAGTTCACGCTCGCAATAAGAAAATGGACTCTTCAGTTTCTTTAGAAGTTATAGCTCGTCGTACTCCCGGTTTTACAGGAGCAGATTTAGCTAACCTTCTTAACGAAGCAGCTATTTTGACTGCGAGAAGACGTAAAGAAGCAATTACTCAGATAGAGATTGACGATGCGATCGATAGGTTAACTATCGGCTTAACTTTAAATCCGCTGTTGGATAGTAAGAAGAAGCGCTTGATTGCTTATCACGAAGTCGGCCACGCTTTATTAGCGACACTGTTGAAAAACTCAGATCCTTTAAATAAAGTTACAATTATTCCTCGTTCCGGTGGAGTTGGTGGCTTTTCCCAACAAACCCCCAATGAAGAGATAATTGACAGTGGTTTGTATAGTAAAGCTTGGCTCAAAGATAATATTACCATGACACTGGGAGGAAGGGCATCAGAAGCCGAAGTGTTTGGTGATAAAGAAATTACAGGTGGTGCTAGCAACGATTTGAAGCAAGTAACCAATCTAGCCAGGAAAATGGTCACAATGTTCGGGATGTCCAATTTAGGACTAGTAGCCTTAGAAAGTCAGAATAGAGACGTATTTTTGGGTGGTGATTGGGGGAATCGCAACGAGTATTCCGAAGACATGGCTACTCAAATTGATGCAAAAGTGCGAGAAATTGCTTTTTCCTGCTATCAAGAAGCGCGTCAAATTATGCGAGATAACCGGGCATTATTAGATCGTCTTGTCGATCTATTAATCGAACAAGAAACCATCGAAGGCGAACAGTTTCGTAAAATAGTTTCTGAATACACTGAGTTACCCGCAAAAAAATTAGTGACTAGTAGTTCGTAGCCCTGGTTTTAAGCTCTTAATTCCAAGACTGAAGCCCTATTCAATGGAAGGTAAACGCATCTAAATTTTAAAGGTGCAGGTGCGACTTCAAACACCTGCACCATCGGTGCGATAGCGAAGCGCTGCTGCAAGCAGATCGCCCTACAGAAAATGCTGATCCGCTAATCTGTGGTAGCCTAAAAAAATCAGGATAGGGTTCAAAATGGTTCAAAATGAAACTGAAACCCTCGTAAGACTGTACTAAATGGGTACCGTTGTTTCTAGAATAATTTTCCTGTAGCTTATCTTTAAGTTAGGAATTAGCAATGCCGCAGTTATTATACCTTTGATCTTTAACCTCTAACCTTTGACCTGCTAATACCGTAAATTCAATTCTTGAAACGCTTCATCCGATTTGTGCAATTTCAACTCACCCGCAGGTTTCCCATTAATCTGTAATTCATATTCCCCTTCTTGCAAGCCTTCTAAATAATAAACTCCCGCACCATTGGTAACGGAAAATTTTCGTATATCTTTTCCAACAGCTTCCACTCTTGTACCTGCTACTGCTTCACCTGTACTATCGGTAACAACTCCGGTGCGGGTGTAGGAACGGGTAAAGGGTATCATTATCGGCGTATAGCTACCTGCTACAACGTCTACTGCTAAAGCATTTTTACTGGTATGCCAATCTAGGGGAAAACCAGCCGAATCCAAGTCTAGACGATAGCTTCCAGGTGGCAGACGAACTGTAATTCGGTCGCTTTTTACTTGCGATCGCCATCTTTTGATTGATTTATTATTCACCATTAACAGTAAGTCGGAATTATCTGTATAAATCTTTTCGCCGGAATCTCTTTTACCGTTATTATTACTGTCTAAAAACGGTTTAATTGTCAAACCACCTTGAGTGCGAAAGTATTTTGAACGTCTATCTCCTGGGCGAATTCCCTGCTGTAAGTTCAATCCCGAAACCAAATTTATACTGAAGCTAGAATCATTTCTGGTTAAAGATATACCTTGATAGCGTCCTTGCAGCATAATACCGGGTAAAACCGTAGTGCCTAATGTTGCAACTAAGCCGTTACCTTGGGAACCCAAACCGTAACCTAACTCAGCTTGCCACAGATAATTACCGTCAAAAGCGCGTTGTGGCGAACGATACCGCCAGCCAAGAGTAAGTAAGTTGTTGCTATTACTGTTATTGCTGTGGGTATTGTAATTTAAAAGTAAAGAGCTTCCGGTATTGGAATATCCAGCGCTAGATAAATTATAAGCAAATTCTGAAGAGGTACCGATTTCATTTCCCCGAAGATTTAATCCCAGCTTTCCAAGACGCTGTAATAAATTCCATCGCAAATTGCTGTCGGTATCCAAACTAGCACGAGCAAAAGTATAGGAATTTCTACCGCTAAAGTTAAACTGCAATCCTCCCTCTGCTGGGTTACGGCTAGAAGTATTAGCGAACAAACTTAAACCCGACGATACCCGCCAATTTACGTTAAAACGATTAGAAAGGCGATCGCTAGTAAATGATGCAATTAAATCATTTGATGGTTGGTAGCGAATATTTGAAATTACATCTATTCCGTCACCCGCTAAAGCTGAAACCGCGACTTGTAAGGGAATATTTTTAGGACGATAAAATAATTCTGCCAACCCTTTCAAAGACTCATCGTAAACTCCTCCGAATCCTAGAGTAAGATTTTCCGACACACCCAAACGTCTAGCAATACCGCCACGAAATTCAGAGAAATTGCCCAATAAACTATCATTTACCGAAAAATCTCGCTGCAAACCACCAGAAACAACCCAAGCAGAAGCACCAGCAGGAATTTGTCCCGGTACTGTGGTAAAAGTAGCATCGCGAATTTCTGGTTGTGCTGTTAATCTTCCTTGGGGATAAAGAAAAACGCGGTAGTTACCATATCCCCTTTGAGTGGTGATATTTTCAAAGCGGTAAATTTCAGAAGAATCAACCAAAACTTCCGCAATAACGTTATTACCAAAACCCTGCACCAACCGAACCAAAGTACCGGCTTCCGCTCTACCAGTTACAGTACGTCCGATTTTATCCGCTTGCAATCGCTGACGAGGATCTGAAGTACCACCAAAAGTTTGCGGAGGCTCAAATCCCTGACGTTGAATAAAAGTCAAACCCCAATATTCTCCACCAGTTCCCAATCGTTGCCAAAAACTTGGTTGAGAACCCATAAAATAATCTGTTTTATCGGTTTGTCGTAAATACTGTGCTTCCGAAATCTTCCAGCTTCCTCCATCCCATAAATCAGGTTGATTCGCACGTACAAACCACGAGCCATCAAAAGCCGTACCCACAGCTTGAAAATCACCTCTAAAATTTGTCGAACCATTTCCGCTACCGCTAGCATCTATCCTTTGTTCGACTGCTGCAATATTCAAACTTCCCGGTTGAAAGCGCGGTAAACCATCTAATATAACTGGAATTTCAGCTTGTCCGATTCTATTATTTCTTCTATTGAGCCAGGGTACATCAAAGACAACTGCATAATCCTCAATATCAAACTTTGCACTTACCCCAAATAACCTTTGTAAATCTGCAATTGAAAATACTAACCCTAATTCCGAGTCATTGCGAAGCTTTTCGGGATTGATACGAGTGACAATTCCCGGAGAGCGAACTTCCAACTGTCCGTCTGGTAAAGTTGTTACGTTCAACTTCAAAACTTGAATTACCGCATCATAAGGTAAAAGCCAGTCTTGAAAATCAATTGCTTGCGAACCATCTTCATTTCCCCGTATCAAAACACCCGCTTTCACGTTGCGCTTGCCGATATTTAAACCTACAGGAAAAGTAGTGAAATTAGATGAAGCGACATTTATCGGAGTATCGGGGGAAATTAAAGGTTTTTCCGCATTAATTTTATCTTTTAATCGTAAATTACGATAATTTTTTGTATTTTCGGCTTTACTTTGCCTGAATGTTTTAATTAAATCGTTAGAACTTTTATTTGTGCGTTCGAGATTTGTTCCTGTATCTTTTAGCTCCGAATTATTAACAGTTGATTGAGCAATTGCTTTCGGAACTATGTTAAAAGTGGCAATATAAATAAACGCTGACAGCCAATATAGTTTTTGCATTGAAAGGTTGAATAATAAATTTATTAATGATTGTTTTTTCACCTCTCGAATTTTAGATTACGAGAGTAATTTTATTTAAGTAGCTGTAATTGTACAGAAACAGAATTACTATTAACTCCAGTAATATCAGCGACTCATTTATAGCAACTTTATAATCGAATGATATCCGTAAAATCCGCAATTGTGCCGTCTAACAACAGAATAACAGTGCATTCGCTATACTTTTAATCAAAATATGTTTGCGTAATCTTGCTGAAGACAAATTTAGTTTATCAAAGCCATGATTTTTAATAGCGAAGGGTTTATTGCCGTCGTGGCTGAGAAGATAAAAGCTTCCTTTATTAACAATTAATTTTGATTTATTCAAAGTGAATTAAGCAAAGTAAAGCTGTTAGTTTCTCAGTTTCAATTGATTAATGAATTTTCACTTACGGGAGATATTTATGATTCGTCGTTTAGCTTTAACTGCTGGTTTTGCTATTCTAGGTGCTGTAGCTTTTGCACCTAATGTTCAAGCTCAGACAGCTGATGCTCAACCTCAGACAGCAACAGCATCTGAGACAGTTCCATTTTCAGGTACTGTTGGTTCAGCTTGTACGTTTACTAATACTCAACCTGGTACCCTTGAAGCACCTGGAGCTACTCCGACATTTATTGCAGGCAATGTTGGTGTTTTCTCCGAAGGTAATGGAACAGCCGGTCAAACCACAGTGAACTGTAGTGGTGGCGGCTCATTAACAGTTGCTCAACCTAATCCAATAAACGTTCCACCCGGCTTTAATCCAGCTGTAACGCAAGCAATTATTGCTGTTACTACCGATACAGCACCATATACCAGCAGTCCTGGTCCGAGATTTGATGGTGGCTCGTGGAGTCAAGTTCAGGCTTCTTTAACCATCCCCACAGGACAAGATCTTCCCCTTCAAGTAGGTATGATTGCGGGTGAGAGAAATGGTTCAGTTATACCTTCTGGTATCTATGAATATGAAGTAACCTTAACCGCTACTCCCAACTAGCTTTTTAGTTTTAGTTTTTAGCTAAATCTTTCCAAACAAAAAAGGAACCAAATCAAACAAGATAATGGCTCCTCCGTAGAATCGAATTTCACTTTTAATCAATCGGTTGGTAGAGCCTGCAAGCTTCCAGCCGATTTACTTAGTATATTCCGATATATTTTAATATCTTTTTCGCTTCTGTAAAATTACCCATCACCTATTTAAACTATCAATGAATTTTGCTTCCATCAGGAAATTTTCATTATCTCTAAGTAGCGTCTTGCTATCTAGCTTCTTACTGTCGGGAATCGCCAAAGCAAATATTTCTATTTCCCCGATGGTGGTTGAAACTGAAGCCAAACGGGGACAAGCACAAGGTAGAATTACTGTATCTAACCCAAATTCTCAAAATTTCCGCGCTCGGGTTTACACTTCACCTTTCACCTACGATAAAGAAACCGGATTTAAGACTTTATCTAAAAGTCCCACAGATTTAACACCTTACCTACAATTTTCTCCCAGAGAGTTACAAGTAGGTGCATCAAGCAAGCGGAATATTCGTTTTATCGTGCGTTTTCCGCCCAGTTTACCCGATGGCGAATATCGTACAATGATTTTTACAGAAAACTTGCAAAGAGGAACGGTAACAGAAACCGATTCTAAAACCAACGTCACCCTTCAAACTAATATTATTCCTCGTATCGGCGTAGCTTTGTACGTTCGTAAAGGCGATGTTTCACCAAATTTAATTCCCGACAGCGCCAGATTTGATCCAAAAACCAACAAAATCCAGCTATTAGTTAGCAACAAAGGTAAAGCATCTGCAATATTAGCCGGAGATTGGCAGTTAAAGAAAGGGAAAGAAGTAATTCAAAAAGGAAATATCTCTGATACAACCGTTTTAGCTGAAGGAGAGCGTTATCTTACCGCGAAATCTTTAAATAAAGATCGGTCGAAATTAGCACCGGGAGAGTATCAGTTAAGTGGTGAATTAGGATGGGGAGTAAATAAGAAAGAGCGGATTCCTTTTAACGTTAAATTGATGATTCCTACAAGATAGGTCATAAATTGAATTGATTTACAGCACTTTGCAGGTATATGAGGTACATTTCCCTACTCCCTACTCCTTACTCCCTACTCCCTACTCCCTACTCCCTACTCCCTACTTCCTCTAGAAACGATGTGTACCTCACTTAAATGAAATCTGCTGTATGTCCTTCGGACACGCTGAGCCGCACGCTCCGCGTGAACGCTAACGTGTCTAACCCAACCTACTCGAACTAACAATAAATAATCAACCTCACCCCAACCCTCTCCTTGTTAAGGAGAGGGAGAGATTTACCTTTTTGTAAAGCGAGGGTGAGGTTTCATGGTTCACTGCGGCGTAATTGTCACGCTAAGATTCACTGCATAATTATAAGTTCCTGGGGTAAACGAAACCGGACGTTCTACCCGCAATCCTGCTTCTAAGTTTGTATTGCCAGTAGGTAAAGTTGCTGTAGCATTATTCCTATCGCTTCTAAGATCATTTGAGCCAAATTTTAAGAATCCTATTCTTTTTGTACCACCTGGATCTTCTGAAGGAGCGGATACTAAATTGGGTGATAAAACTGTAATTTGAGCAGTGGTGTTAGGGGGAACGTTGACATTAATATTGGCAGGCACTACCGACTCCAAAACTTTCAAATCTCCTCCCGATGTCTCAATAACACCTGGGCTGACATTGCTGAATTTCACTTCAGCTAATGCGCTTGGAACAAAATTAGTAAAATTGGTCAGTAATAATCCCGAAGCGATCGCCAAACGGTACAACATTACAAATAGCCTAGTAAATCTACGCCGATTTTTATCGGTATGTCGATTCTTTTGTAGCTATTTATTCTTAGAATGCACTTCCGCGATATTACTTAAATTTTACTGACTTACCATAGTTACAGTAACCTTATAGATATAAGTTACTGGAGCAAACACTCGATTCTGCTTTAATAACATATCCACTTCTACAGTATTCTTACCCGCAGAAAGAATCACATTATTACCGCTAATTTGACTTTTCAGCTAAGGTAATTTGATTTGAGATAGCAGTAAATACCATTGTCAAATAGAAGGCTGAAGCTGCACGGTTAAGCATAAGCTGATGTGCAGCTAAATTGTATAAAACAAAATTTGGTAATTATTGTAGTGCGGGCATCTTGCCCGCTAATACTATACAAATTAAGTGCGTAACAACTTAATAATTAGTTTATCGCTCTTGGTGAGTTTAAGTAACATCACAAACAAAATAATATTACTTAAACTCGCCGATTAACTGCACCAAAATTACCTAAATTCAATTAAAACAATCAAGATACAATAAACGATAGCTTCTTTTTCTCTTCCCTATTACCCATTACCAATTACCAGATTAAAATACCTGTTCCAACTTCTTAAAATCGCGCTGCACCTCATTCATTAAAGACTTATTTTTAGGGTCGGTTTTCAAAGCCTTTTTAAGATAAATCCTTGCCTTAAGCAACTGTTTCTCAGCAATTAATGCCCTTCCCCAAAGCTGATATGATATTGCTAACCACTGCCGTACTTCAGCATCATGAGGCAAACGCTCTGCTAAAGCTTCTGCTAATGCAATGGCTTGCGGGAAACGTCTTTCCTTGAGAAATGTCTGTAGCTGTTCGTAAGTCTTCCACTTTAACCGTCGCTCAATTTCTGCAACATGAGGAGGTTTCGGTTTTGGCTGCTGTGGCGATTGTGATGGTACCTTCTGTACTTTTTGCTGCCGTGTCTCCTTAACCCGCGTCGATTGTTTTTGCGGCGTTTCAACAGCTTGCGACACGTTTCTATGTGAATTATCTTCGGTCTGCGGTATAACTTGCAACAGCAGTTTGTATGCCTCAGTTAAAGCAATAAACTTTTCCTTAGCTCTTTCATCATCCGGGTTAATATCGGGATGATACTGCTGTGCAAGTCGGCGATAAGACGATTTAATATCGGGAAAAGAAGCTCCCGACCTTAAACCCAATAAACGGTAGCAATCTAAAAGATCCATTTTGAGCTATCAGAAGCACTTTTAACAGCTATCAGCTTACTTAATTATTAAAATTATTCAAGTAAGTGACTGATTATATTACATTTCCAGCTAATTGCTGAAGCCATTAATGATAAAGACTAAATTTTAAATTTAAAGTTCATCGCGCACAAGTGAGCAGTTCAAAGGTCAAAGGTTAGAGGTTAGAGGTCAAAGGGGAGAAATTAGGAAAAGAGCAAGACCCAAATAATCAATGAGAAGTAAAGAGTCTTAAACTTTGACCTTTAACCTTTGACCTTTAACTTGACCTAAACTGGTCGTTCTTCAATCACTTTATCGATCAAGCCATATTCTCTGGCTTCTTCGGCTGACATGAAGAAGTCACGATCCATGTCTTTTTCGATTTTTTCGATTGATTGACCAGTATTGTTCGCGTAAATACCGTTTAGCTGATGGCGAATTCGGATGATTTCTTTGGCTTCGATTTCGATATCGGTTGCTTGCCCTCTTGTACCACCGGAAGGTTGGTGAATCATAATCCGCGAATGAGGTAATGCCAATCGCTTACCTTTGGTTCCACCACCTAACAGGAATGAACCCATTGAAGCTGCTAAACCAAGACATATTGTTACCACGTCAGACTTGATATGCTGCATGGTATCGTAAATCGCCAAGCCGGATGTTACAACGCCACCTGGTGAATTTATGTACAGAAAAATATCTTTGCCTGGATCTTCGGAATCAAGGTATAACATGATAGCAATGATTTCGTTGGCTATCTGGTCGTTTACCTCATCACCTAAGAAGATAATGCGATCGCGGGCGAGGCGAGTATAGATATTTACCCACTGAGTATACTGTTCCCCTGGTAGTTTATAAGGAACGCTAGGATAGCCTATCGGCATATTTTCGACTCCGTTTGTAATTAATTAGGATGAAAATCAAAGTTTAGAAGCTATACCGCAAGTGGGAATAATTTTCACATAGCAATAATTTATTCCTACCCCGAAGAAGCGATTAACTCTAAATTATTGCAGCGATAAACTGCTTAAAGGATGAACGATTAAATAAATCTCACCCTCTTGCTTAATCTCTACTTACTTGTTTATAAAACTCCAGCTGGTGCGGCAGATTCTGAGTCTAATTGTGCTTTGCTTTCAAAAACTCTATCGATCAAGCCATATTCTACTGCCTGCTCTGGCGGTATGTAGAATAAGCGATCCATATCTTTTTTAACCTTTGCCTTGTCTTGTCCGGTGTTGAGAGCAAAGATATCAATCATTGCTTCTTTATTTACAAAGACTTCTTTCGCCATGATTTGAATATCAGTGGCTTGCCCTCTCGTACCGCTGATAGGTTGTTTGAGAACAATAGAAGCATGAGGTAAAGCGGCCCTACAGCCTTTTGTTCCGGCACTAAGTAACATTGCTGCCATACCCATAGCTTGTCCGATACAAATGGTATGAATAGGAGGTTTTATGTACCTCATTGTATCGTAGATAGCAAAAGCTTCCGTTTCAAAAGCAATAGGCTGGTCGCCAAAACTTGTACCAACAGAGTTAATATAAATTTTTATTGGCTTATCTGGATCTTCCGATTGCAAATAAAGCAATTCGGCAATAATTAATTTAGTAACTTCTGGCACCAGTGGCGCTCCCAGGTACACGATACGTTCCTTCAACAATAGTGAAGGTAAGTCTGGGGGTGGCGTGCGATAAAGATTATCGCCCGTATAAGGCGCTTGCATAGCCTTGATGGGTGAATGTTCCATTTTCCAACCGTTGCCTGAATTAACGCTATTAACTGTAGAACATACTAACGCAACGGATAGCGACTATGAAGGTGTGGATTTCTCGCTTTTTACAACTTTAAATTGGTAATTGGTAATTGGTAATTGGTAATTGGTAATTGGTAATTGGTAATTGGTAATTGGTAATTGGTAATTGGTAATTGGGCATTGGGCATTGAGAATGGGTAATAGGTAATAGTTAGATAGTTAGCAGTTAGGAGTGATGAGTTAAAAATATTTCCCCTTGTCTCCTTGTCACCCCATCTCCCCACTCTTAAACAAATTTCGGAGCAATTTTATTATCGAGCAAGTGAAAATATGAATATCATTTAATATATTGAAGCCTTACAGGAGTTTTCCGTAGCGAGTTAGCTGCTCAGTGAGGTTATTTATATATAATATAGTCCGTGCAAGGAACCGCAACTAATATGAAAGTAAGCTTGTTGCCCGAACTCAATGATAGCAATCTGGACGTAAATCAATCAAGTTCTCAACGTCAGTTAGCAGTTTCTCTAACCGCTAAGGTGGAAAATCTCGACCGTAGCGTTCCCCTTAATTTATGCTTGATTTTAGACCATAGCGGTTCCATGAATGGTCGTCCGCTGGAAACTGTTAAAAAAGCCGCAAACCGCATCGTCGATCGACTCAAAAATGGCGATCGCCTCAGTATTGTAGTTTTCGATCATCGAGCTAAGGTACTGGTTCCGAACCAGGTAATTGAAGATAGGGAAGGTATAAAACAACAGATAAACCGTCTCAGTGCGGATGGCGGTACTTCTATTGATGAAGGTTTGCGTTTGGGAATAGAGGAATTAGCTAAGGGCAAAAAAGAAGCTATTTCTCAAGCTTTTTTATTAACTGATGGTGAAAACGAACACGGTGATAACAATCGCTGTCTTAAATTTGCTCAATTAGCTATCGATTACAGTTTAACTCTTAATTCTCTAGGGTTTGGCGATAATTGGAACCAAGATGTTCTCGAACAAATCGCTGATGCTGGCGGTGGTAGTTTGTCGCATATTGCCCAGCCAGAGGAAGCCGAAAATAAATTTAATCAATTATTCAGCCGCATTCAAACTGTAGGTTTAACCAATGCTTATCTGCTATTTTCTTTGATGCCCAAGGTTCGCTTAGCTGAACTCAAACCCGTGGCTCAAGTATACCCCGATACTATCGAATTGCCAGTGCAACAAGAAACAGACGGACGTTTCGCAGTACGTTTGGGTGACTTGATGAAAGATAGCAAAAGAACAGTTTTAGCAAATATTTATTTAGGACAATTTGCCGAAGGTAATCATACAGTAGCTCAACTACAGGTTCGTTACGACGATCCAACGAGCAATATGACGGGATTGATCTCAGATACTATCCCCATAGAAATTAACGTAACTTCTTCATATCAACCCGTAGTTAATCCACAAGTTCAGCCTCATGTTTTAGCATTAGCAAAATATCGGCAAACTCAGCTTGCAGAAGCCAAGCTGCAACAAGGAGATAGAGCGGGTGCTGCGACTATGTTGCAAACCGCAGCCAAAACAGCTTTGCAGATGGGAGATAGCGGTGCAGCAACCGTTTTACAAACTTCTGCAACTCGTTTGCAATCTGGAGAAGAACTTTCAGAAGCTGACAAGAAGAAAACCAGAATCGTTTCCAAAACTACACTGCAAGATTCTTGATTATTTAATTAGAAATTGGGAATTGAGAATTGGGCATTAGGAATTGGGCATTGGGACAAGGTAACAAGTTAAACTTTGAAGTACTACAAAATATTCCCTGTATCCTCTTCCCCAAGCTAAAATTCTAACTACCGCTCCCTTTCCCCCTTCTCCGTTCCCTATTCCTTATTCAAAAAAAATCTTAAATTAATATAATTTACGCTTGACGAAACCTCTATCTTGGCTGATGAAAATCTGTCAAGGTAAGTTTTTTCTGTGAAACAAGAATCCCCTGCATTCATGCGTGGGGAGTGTCAAGCAGTTAGCAAAGCAAATTAAGCGAAAAAGTCATACGCAAATATTTTAACCCCAAAAAATTATTTAGACCTCTTTCGAGTGGAGTAAGATTTTTTTTAATTTTTGACACTTTGGAAAGGGTCTTTTGCACTATCTTCCTTAGCTATAATAAGTTACTCTTAAACATAACTTTGCAAGGCTAAAACAATAGTCAATGAGAATTAAACACATCTAAATAGATATGAAAGTATAAGCTATTCTGGCTTGCTTTTTTATCAGGATAATTTTACAAATTTATTCGTTAAAATACTATATAAGCTTCAAAAAAAAGCTTTTGTAAAACAATTGACTATTACCTATGTATATTTGCTATGGTTATGAAATGCGAAACCTATCGTACTACTTAGATCTTGCTTAAATTAGGAGTTTTTTTCGCTTCTCAAAGTCCCACAGAATGAAAAGTAATTAAATAAATATTTGCACCTTAATTGATATTGCAATGTATTAATAGATGAGTATCAAATATAGCTTATTTAATTGCTAATCTACGATAAACGGCTTTTTAACTTACTGATTACAAGCTGATAATAATTTTTTTTTACAAAAAAATATCACTATACGTATTTTTATCTCATCTGAAAAAATCACTATCTTGTCACATAAATATCATAGTATAGTAATTAACCGTATTTCAAATTTTCATTTTCTAAAATAAAAGTATAATATAGACTCTAACTTTATGAAACTTTCAGTAGAAATGCAATCACAGCTTATCGTAACTTGTGTCAAAGACTTAACCCACCTTAAATACGGTAGCTTAAGTAAGTGGTCATTATATAGCAATTTCACGGTTAAATATGAATGGCACTGTCCGGAGAAAAACAGTCATCGCAAACAAGAAATAGACTTTGAAAACTTGCCATTAGAAACACAGATTATGGTCGCAAAAAAGGCTACTAAAAGTCCTTTGCTGAAGACACTTGAGGATGACAAACAGTTAATGCTGGTTCATCTTGCGGTTATGGATAATAAATAAACAGGTGGATGAATTGTCGATCGTAGTCCTAAACGTAACACTTACCCCTTTTCAAAAGCGACCTTGCAATGGAATACTTCTAGACGGAAGCTTCTAAAAACCATTGTGAAACGAAACTTAGTTTTTGTTATTTCTGTATTCCTATTCGCTTTGATTACTGGCTGTGAGCTGCTGTTGCAACAACCAGTTAATCCTCATTTAGCAATGGGTAATCCCAGTAATGCGGGGGAAAATCCGAATAACTATTTGATGATAAAACCCGACTACGCTTTATCATACAGTCGGGAACGAGGTACGCCAAATTGGGTAGCTTGGCAACTCAATCAAAGCTGGTTGGGTAATACCGAACGTCAAGACGATTTTCGTCCCGATGATTCGCTGCCATCAGATTGGTATCGCGTCAAACCGAACGATTACACTGGTAGCGGTTACGACCGAGGACATATGGTTCCTTCTGCCGATCGCACTGCCAGCGTACAAGATAATTCAGCTACTTTCTTAATGACTAACATCATTCCGCAAACTCCCGAGAATAATCGGGGTGCATGGCGAGAATTAGAAGAATATTGCCGTTATTTAGTAAAGCAAGGTAAAGAACTTTATATTATTGCTGGTGTTGATGGTGGCTCTAAAAAAATTGGTAGAAAAAAAGAAGTTACCGCACCTGCATATACTTGGAAAGTGATTGTAGTTTTAGATAAACCCGGACAAGGTTTGCAAGGAATATCTAAAAATACAAGAGTTATCGCTGTAAACGTAACCAACCGTCAAAATACCGCCGATGACTGGGAAAGATATATAGTCTCAGTCGATCAAATAGAAGCCAAAACTGGTTACAACTTTTTGACTAAAGTACCAGAATCTATTCAGCAAGTAATTGAAAGTCGAATTGATCGAAAAAGGTGATTGGGATTGGGGATTGGGCATAGGGACATAGGCAATTGATAATTGATAATTGATTATTAAGTTTCAACAGCTTTTGTTGACAAACCAACCCAATCTCCCGATTTCAATTGTCCGACAATGTAAACATCTATTTCAACGTCACCAATCTTGTAAACTTGGATGTTGTTTAGGTTTTGCTTTAAAGTTTCTACAAGAGCTTGATATTTTTTCGCTGTTTCCCTTTCTTCGGAGTCGTACCAGTCTTTTTCATCTGTAGCTCGCCCAAAAAAATTTTCCATATCTATTACCTTGACAGAAGCATCGAGGGAATGATGAGTTTTTTGTAATAGATTCTGCTCGTTGACTTCTTTAACCTCTTGATTTGACCATGTAAAAGTATCAAAAGGATAATCAGATTCGCTCATCCACAGTAAATCTTGGGAAAGCGATTTGATTTTTTTGGGAATATCAAATTCGTTGTCGTTCATAATTGAATAAGGTAAAGGTTAAAGGTTAAAATTACTAGTTATTAGCATTCAATTTTTAACTCCTAATTTTTAATTCCTAACTCCTAACTCTCAATTAATTAAAATTACTTTTTCTTCGCCTTCCAAGTTCCACCATAAACATAAAATGGGTTATTCTGACTAACTGTTTCCCAACATTGGGGACATAGAAAAACCCAATCGCCATCTTCAAGATATTTGACTCTGTAAAGAATTGATGCGGGTTGACTGCAAAGGTAGCATAATTTGCTGCGTAACGGACGTACCATTTATTTCAATTATCAATTATCAATTATCAATTATCAATTATCCGCCTTTTCTACCTTCTCTCTCCCCTTCCTTTGTTTACCGCTTAAATTTAATATGGTGAAGGTAATAATATTCGACCACATTAACTCTGATAGGTATGTCCTATCGGACACGCCCAATACCTACGGTACGCTTCGCTAGCCGCCGCACGCTCCCCGTGTTCAGCTTACTGGCTCGTTAAAGTAACGCTAACGTAGTGAGGAATGCCCGTCCTAAATCCGAGCGCTAAAGCACCAACTACAAACCTTATTACTCCTCAAAACTTATGTAGTTAAATAGTAGTAATTGATTGCATAAATTCTTAAGGGTTCGTTTTTCCCGTAACCTTCGGGAGACGTTATGTATAACGTCTCTACAACCCATCGGAATTAATGAAATGTAGTAGTAGTAGTAGTCCTTTTCATTAGTTTTAATTGGTTGTAGAGACGTAGCAGTGCTACGTCTCCCGACGTTAGGTCGAAAACGAACCCCTCAGAATTTATGCAAAGGACTAGTAGTACTCCGCTACATTAATTACGAGGGGCAACACATTTGTAGTGGGAGCGTCTCGCTCCCTGGTTGTATAGTTGTCTCGCTCCCTGGTTGTATAGCTATCTCATCCGCTACTTGTATAGTTGTCTTGCTCCCTGCTTGTATAATTATAAAGATTTTGGGTTGATTGCTATGCTTTCAAAAAAAAATCGATGCAGTTAAACCACATCGACGCATAAATTCATAAACTTAAATGGAATTATGGAATTGTTGAAACAGATTTCCAACATTTAAGCAAATGCAGAAGCTTGGGGCTTAGCAAAAATCATTCTACCGGCAGAAGTCTGCAATGAACTGGTAACAACTACTCGTACTTCACCACCGACAAAAGGACTTCCTTCCTCAACTACCACCATCGTACCGTCATCTAAATAGCCGATACCTTGACTGGGTTCTTTGCCTTCTTTGAGTATTTTCAAGTCGATGTGATCGCCTGGTAAATAATTCGGACGTACCGCATTTACCAAATCGTTAACATTCAAAACAGGTACTTTCTGCACGCTGGCAACTTTCGATAAGTTGTAATCGTTGGTTAACAAAGTCGCGTTGATTTCTTGAGCAAACCTAACCAACTTCGCATCTACCGTCGCAATTTCTTCGTAATCAAGCGAGTTAATCACAATGCGTTCGGGATAAGACTTCTTAATCCGATTGAGAATCTCTAATCCCCGTCTTCCTCGTACCCGCTTTTGATCTTTGCTAGCATCAGCGACTTGCTGTAACTCCAACAAAATAAATTGCGGTACGATAATTTGTCCTTCTAAAAAGCCGGTATCTAGTAACGTTTCAATACGACCATCAATTATACAGCTAGTATCTAAAACCTTTGTGGCAGCAGGCTTTAGAGTCCCTTCTGCCACCATTGTTTCTACCGTATTAGGATTTATTAATCGTAATAATCCGCGTCCATGAGTATCAGCTAAATTCATGCCAGTATACGATAGGGTGATACTACCCATAACGGCGACTAATGGCTTAATAAAGCTGAAATCATCGGGGATCGGTAGTAAGAATAGTGGCGCTAACATTAAGTTAGCTACCAACAATCCAATTACTAAACCAATTGAACGTGTCAGAATTACTTCTAGTGGCAATTCTCGGACTTGGGCTTCCAAACGACGATATCCGGTTTGGACTCGCAGCCCAATCGCACCGCCAATAATGGCAGCAAAAGCCGCAACTACTAAACGTAAAGCTTCTAGGTTGCTTACACTATCTAACGTACCATTCGGTAGTAAATCGATGCTGTAGTAACCTGTCCCCGTTGCTGCTAGGACGAATGAGAAAATTATAATAGCGTCAAACATGATTTGATTGTGTTGTTTTCCTGCAACTGCATTACCCGATTTACTCAAGTAACTTTGTATATAATCTGGTTAAAAATAGAGATAAATATTTGCAGTGAACTTACAGGCTTGTTAATAAACCATCTGCAATCATTATAACCAAATATTCTCAGCTTTTTTATTCTGCTTGTATTGTCATAAATCCATACAAAAATGTAGATTTCTCATTAATATTTACTATTTCTAATTCATTCGTAATCTAAATTAAATTATTTCTCATAATGCCCGAAAAACTAGCTAATACAATGATTTCAGGCTCTGTAAATGCAGCTTACATACATATTCCTTTTTGTAGACGACGCTGCTTTTATTGTGATTTTCCCATATATGTGGTAGGAAACACCAAGCGCGGCGAAACATCCGGCGCAATCTCTCAATATGTTGAAGTATTATGTCAAGAAATTGTCACTATACAAACTAATCATAAACCTTTAGAAACAATTTTTTTTGGTGGTGGTACTCCTTCATTACTTTCAACGCAACAACTACAAAGAATATTAGAAGTTTTAGATGGGAAATTCGGGATTGACAAACGTGCAGAAATTTCAATGGAAATCGATCCAGGTACTTTTGATAAACAACATTTGCAAGGATATGTAAATGCAGGTGTAAATCGCATGAGTTTGGGAGTACAGGCTTTTCAAGAAGAATTATTGCAAGCTTGCGGACGCTTTCACTCGGTTTCAGATATTTTTACAGCTGTGGATCTACTTCAAGCTGCCGAGATTGCTAACTTCAGCATAGACTTAATTTCCGGTTTACCGCATCAAACCTTGGATATATGGCAACAATCTCTAGAGCAAGCAATCAAAATTACGCCCATGCATATATCTATATATGACCTAACGATAGAACCTGGTACCGCTTTCGGGCGTTATTATCAACCAGGCGATCGCCCTTTACCTACGGATGAAACAACTGTAAAAATGTACCGTATGGCACAAGAAATTCTAACTAATGCAGGTTACGAACATTATGAAATTTCCAATTATGCCAAACCAGGATATCAGTGCCGTCACAACCGAGTTTACTGGGAAAATCGTCCTTATTTCGGTTTCGGAATGGGAGCAGCAAGTTATTCTCAAGGGAAACGCTTCAACCGTCCCCGCAAAACTAAAGAATACTATGCTTGGGTAAATGCTGGAAGTATAATTGATTGCGATATTACAACGCCCCATGAAGTTTTATTAGAAACCCTAATGTTGGGGTTACGTTTGGCAGAAGGGGTTAATTTGCAAATATTAACAGCACAATTTGGTAAAAACAAAATTGAAAAAGTATTACAAGTGTTGCAACCTTATATGGAGAAAGGTTGGGTACAAGTAGTAGATGAAAGGTTACAACTACAAGATCCCGATGGGTTTTTGTTTTCTAACGTAGTGTTAGCAGAGTTGTTTGAGAAACTTTAAAAGTTGCCCGCTTAAACACTTATCATATATGTGGGGATTGGTAATTGGTAATTGGTAATAATAAATGGCTATACCATCCGTAGAGTGTCTGAGCTTATATAAATTCCTCATTAACCAAAAGTAAAAATTAAATCTAACAATGGAACCCTTTGTAAAAAATCTTATCGACATCGCAATTAGTACCTGCCAACTATTAGCCCTTTTCGTAATTTCTATAGGACTAATTAAAGGTTTTATTATATTTTTAAGAAATGCTTTATCCTTTTCAAACTCATCCAAAATGTTCCAAGAAAGCCGGTTACAAATGGGTTACTCGTTTTCTTTGGGATTAAACTTTTTGGTTGGAGGAAGTATTCTTAGAACTACCATAACTCCTAGCTGGGAAGATATAGGAAGGTTAGCTGTAATCATTGTGATTCGCACCATTTTGAACTATTTGCTGCTACAAAATATAGACAAACCCGTGCGAAGAGATGGTTTATCTCAATCGGATAATTTTAAGAAGGCGAGCGATCAATCTTTGTATGAAAACATGAAAGATTAAATGACGTAGATGCAGCCATATATATTATGAGAAAATCTCAATAAATTTTACGGACATCCTTATCTATGTCCGTCCGAAATAATTCACAAATCTATACTTCTGCTTAAACTAAGTTAAATATTAATATTTAAAAAAAATATAACTCCTAACTCCCAACTCCTAACTCCTAATTTATTTACGGCACAATCAATACCGGACAAGGAGTGAGATTAATCACCCGGTTGCTAACGCTATCGTGAGAGCCTTCATCTGTTAACCCCAATCCGCGACAACCCATAACAATTAAATTTGCTTTAATTTCATCGGCAACATCGCAAATCACGAAAGCGGGTTGTCCTTCTTTTTCTAAGATTTCCGCTTCTATTCCCTGGCTCGAAAAGAAAGCTTGAGCATCTTTGAGCAACTGTTCAACCTTTTTTGCTGACTTCATAACATCATCGTTGGATGATTCGGAAGGAGTAGCTTGCTCTACTACACTCAGTAATACTAAGTGGCTTTGATGCACTTGTACTAGTTTGGCGACAAACTCTGCTGCTTCCCGTGCTTCCCGACTTTGATCCACTGGAAAAAGAATTGTTTTGAACATCGGATTCCCTTGTGACCCCTTAACTCTGTAAAATCTTGATAGTCCTATTTTCAATCACATTAACAAAAAGGCGATCGGGAGAGTTTAATTATGTCCAAAAAAAGTTTAGCAAATTTATCTAAAAGCGACTTGCAAGGTAAACGTGCTTTGGTAAGAGCGGATTTCAACGTTCCTTTGGATGATGCAGGCAATATCACAGATGATACGCGCATCCGGGCAGCATTACCTACAATTCAAGATTTGATTAGCAAAGACGCTAAAGTGATTCTAGCTAGTCACTTTGGAAGACCAAAAGGTGAAGTCAAGGATAAATTACGCTTAACCCCAGTTGCTAAAAGGCTTTCTGAGTTGTTAGGCAAAGAAGTTGTCAAATGCGATGACTGTATTGGTGATGATGTCACAAACAAAGTTGGGGCATTGCAAAACGGAGACGTACTTTTATTAGAAAACGTCCGTTTTCACAGTGAAGAGGAGAAAAACGACTCCGAATTTGCGAAAAAATTAGCGTCAAATGCCGATTTGTATGTAAATGATGCTTTCGGTACCGCTCACCGCGCCCATGCCTCCACTGAAGGCGTAACTCACTATCTCACTCCTTCCATAGCTGGATATTTGATTGAGAAGGAATTACAGTATTTACAAAACGCCATTGAAAACCCCCAGCGTCCTTTAGCAGCAATTATCGGTGGTTCCAAGGTTTCCAGCAAAATCGGTGTAATTGAAACCCTACTCGATAAATGCGACAAGCTAATTATCGGTGGTGGAATGATTTTCACATTCTACAAAGCCCGTGGTTTGAAGGTTGGTAAATCTTTAGTAGAAGAAGACAAATTAGAATTAGCGAAAACTTTGGAAGCTAAAGCCAAAGAAAAAGGCGTAGATTTATTATTACCTACAGATGTAGTTGTAGCAGATAACTTTGCTGCCGATGCTAATTCTCAACCGTCAGCGTCGAAAATATTCCCGATGGTTGGATGGGCTTGGATATTGGACCAGATTCCGTGAAAAAGTTCCAGGAAGCCCTTGGAGACTGTAAATCAGTGATTTGGAACGGTCCTATGGGCGTATTTGAATTCGATAAATTCGCTGCTGGTACCGAGGCGATCGCCCATACTTTAGCTGACTTGAGCAAGAAAGGTGCTACCACAATTATTGGTGGGGGTGACTCCGTTGCAGCCGTGGAAAAAGTTGGTTTAGCCGACCAAATGAGCCATATTTCCACTGGTGGTGGTGCTAGTTTGGAATTGCTTGAAGGTAAGACATTACCCGGCATTGCAGCATTGAATGATGCTTAATTAGTTATTAGTGGTTAGTTGTTAGTTGCGAATTAACAATTAACACACAACTTTAAGTTTGTAGTAAGGACTTTAGTCCTCTTTCTTCCTGGTTAATAAATGAGAAAAGTGAGAATTATTTACCTTGAAGATAATGGAAACAAGGGCTAAAGCCTTTACTACGAACGAACAAGAATTACATGAATTGCGATCGGAAAATAACCAATGCAACCCAAATGGTTAGAATGGGCACAGAAAATTCAAGCTACTGCTCAAAATGGTTTAACGTATACAAAAAATATTTTTGACATCGAACGTTATCAGTATTTGCAGAAACTAGCAGCGGAAATTATTGCGAATCATACAAATGTTGAACAAAGTTATTTACAAGATTTGTTTACCAAAGAAACTGGATATGCTACTCCTAAAGTAGATGTGAGGGGTGCAGTTTTTCAAGATAATAAAATATTGTTGGTGAAAGAACGTTCTGATGGTTGTTGGACTTTACCCGGTGGATGGGCTGATATCGGTGAGTCTCCCAGTGAATCTGTAGTCAAGGAAATTTTGGAAGAATCTGGTTATCATGCCCGCGCTACAAAATTGATAGCTGTTTACGATAGAGATAAACAGGGACATCCACCCCATCCAAATTATATTTATAAATTATTTTTTCAATGCGAACTTATTGGTGGTTCAGCTTCTATAAGTATTGAAACTGAAGATGTGGGATTTTTTGCAGAAGATAATATTCCGCAATTATCATTAGGACGCATCTTACCGAATCAAATTACTAAATTATTTGAATATTATCGCAACCCGGATTTAGCTACAGATTTTGATTAATTTGTTAAAAAAGAATATTTGTTTATTACTATGTAAAGTTATAGGAATATTCTATATCGAAAGTAGTAGATATGAAGCTAACTATTACTTTTGATAGATTGGTTAATAATCGAAGCCTGAGATATTAATATACGGATTGAAAATTAACTCAAAGATATAGAAAGATACTTTAGTATTTTTTATTTTTAAAGAATACTAAATTTTCCTTTGCTATTAAAGTGTTAATAGAGAATCGATTATTTTCTGGTAGTAATTCGTAGAATACTATTGAATTAATTATACCAAAAAAGCTAATTTTCCATAGTTATTGCGAACTATTATCAGTCAATAATTTCATGGCTAATCTTTTAGTGGAGGGCAATCAAAAAAACAGAAAAACATCCGTTGTCAAAAACCATGCAAGGAGAAATATGGATACGGAATCACAACTTTTTCAAACCGATGCTTTTCTTCCGGTAAATCTTTTAGAAGAATCGAATTTTAATGAAACGAATGTCAGTACCTCGATATCAGACATAGGATCTATCGAACCTTTAGCCATTGAGAATGTTGACTATTTCAATTCGATGGATGCGAATATAGAAAGCGATGTTTTGATAGATTCGGATAGCCTCAATAGTAATGAAGATTCAGACCAAATTACAGGAACTGAAAATGCTGCTGTTTTAGTAGGAGCGTCTCTTACACCAACTATCTCTCCGACTCCTCAAAGTGCTGGTGGCAAGGTTTATTACGTTTCTCCAAGCGGTAGCGATGAAAATTCCGGTTCGCAAAATAGTCCTTGGAAAAGTATTAATTATGCAGTGAGTGAAGATTCTCCTATCGCTGCGGGTGATACCGTTTTAGTTCAACCGGGTACTTATACAGAGTTAATTAGCCTTGGTAAATCTGGTAGCGATTCCCAGAGAATTACCCTCAAAGCCAACGGCGATGTAACATTGCGCGACCCCAATCCTAATAGCGGTGGTTTTCCAGAAGGTGTGATTCAATCACCCGGACAGAGCAACTGGGTAATTGATGGTTTTCGGATAGAAAATACATCTTGGGCTGGAATATCTCTAAGCGACGCTAAAAATATCACCGTTCAGAACAACGAAACTTATCAAACTGGAAGTTCTGGAATCATTGCTTTACCCAAAACCTTTTTTGGAGGTGGAGAAAAAGAAATTACCGGAAGCAATGTCAAGATACTTAACAATACTGTCGAACGAGCTAACTGGAAATGGGATGGCCCCGGAGATACCGATGGCGATCAAGAAGCATTGAGCATCTGGGGTGTTGATGGTTTTGAGGTTGCAAACAATACGATGATTGACGGTAAGCGAGAAGGTTTAGATATCAAAGTGGGTTCTCGCAACGGTTTGATTCACGATAATTCCATCACCACTCAAGCTCTGATTTCCGGTACTTACGAAGGTTTTAGGGGTGGTGCTGCTATCTATGTAGATGGTAATCGAGCCGATTCATTTAACCTTGACATTTATAACAACGAAATCTTTGCTAATACTGCTGATGCAATTTTGCTAGCAGATGAAGTTCCCAGTGTCGGGGATGTTTCTGACATCAATATCTACAACAACGTCATTTATGGTAACGGAAGACGGGTTGAAAATGGTGGTGTAGGAGTTGCGATCGCCAACAATGTAAAGGATGTAGAGATTGTAAATAACACTTTTGCCAATAATGTTCAAGGGATTAACATCGATAATAAGAATAGCGGTTACAATCCTCGCGACATCTTGATTCGCAACAATATTTTTTCTGACAACAGTTACCAAAATGTATATTTTGAAGATGCAAGTAACGTAACTTTAGACAATAACTTGTTTACGAATACAGAAGAAAATGCAGATAAAACCGAAATTCTTTATGACGGAGGGCAAAGAGTCGGGAATCTTAACGTTTTCGATAATGAGTTAGCCCAATCAGTTGATTTTGTTAATTTAGAAGGCAACGATTACCGTCTTATATCCAACTCGCCAGCAATTGATATTGCTTCTTCCTCAATTGGTGACTATGCACAATTTGATAAAGATGGAAATCAACGTAGTGGTGGTAGCGGAGTTGATGCAGGTGCTTATGAATTTTAGAAAATAGTTTTTTAGAACTATGGGTTACACTTTACTGACTTCAGTGAATTGATGTAACTCATTTCTCATATTTAGTAAACAGTCTTTGTTTTATAAGTAACTTTACTGAAAAAAAGTATAAACCCCCTGTTTTAAGTTTTTAAATAACTATGCTTTTATGCTTCGGAATTTAAGTTATACCAATAAAAATTGATTAAATTAAGTTTTTTTACTTATTGAGTATAAAAGGTTTATCAAAAACTATTTAAATTTAAGACTTTTAACTATTCGCGCATCGATCCCGAATTAGGTGCTAGCTCTGAAGAAATATACTTTTCAAGTGGTTAAGATGACCTTAATCACTTTTAGATGCGGTTAATCGTTGTTATTTATGGAAATAAAATATTTATTTTTCGTTGTTCAAGTAAAAATAGCTGACTGCAACTTAAATCAATAAATATTTATATAAATTGTTTAAATAAATAAACCGCATAAAAAAAACTTTTGTTTAAAGAAAATTGGAATTAGTAATTTCGTTGATCGATTTTGCTAACCATTTTCTTCGTTCGATAAATCTTTAAATTAAGACTCTATATTGATTGGGAGTGCATATAAATGATTAATAACAATTCAGGTTTAAAATTCTCTAATTTGGACGGCGAGAATAATTTAATATCAGATGAAATGAAGCCACTTTCTCTTGCCGAACTATTAGCCGCTCACGATCATGGTGACGACGAACACCACGAACACGACCATGATTTTGCCGGTGACGATGAACACCACGAACATGACGAACACGACCATGATTTTGCTGGTGACGATGAACACCACGAACATGACGAACACGACCATGATTTTGCTGGTGACGATGAACACCACGAACATGACGAACACGACTATGATTTTGCCGGTAGCGATTCAACAAATACAGATTCAGCTCCAATATCTGTATCTGCCAATGTTATAAATCCTCCTACAGCCACAATTGACGTTAATTATTATGGCTTTTCCGAAGAAGCTAAAAATGCTTTTGAATATGCAGTAACAATCTGGGAAGGATGGATCAAATCAGACGTTGCAATTGAAGTTGATGCTTACTGGCAAGATTTAAGTCAATACGGTTCTGGTGTTCTTGGTGCGGCTTCACCATACAGTTTTAAAAGAAATTTTACTGGTGCAACTCAAGAGAATACCTACTATGCAATGCCATTAGCTAATCATTTAGCTGGTGAAGACTTAAACGGCGATCGCGCTGAAATTGAAGCTTGGTTTAACAGCGATTTTTCTAAGTGGGATTTTGGTACTGACGGTAAACCATCAACAGGTAAATATGATTTTACAACCGTAGTCTTGCACGAGTTAGGACATGGTTTTGGATTAACGGATTTTATAGACTACAACAATGGTAAAGGTAGTTATGGAAATACAATTTTTGAAAGCTTTATAGTTAATAGTGATAATCAAAGTCTCAATACGTTTGAAAATAATTCTAAGGAATTAGGAAAGCAGTTAACTAGCAACAACCTGTTTTTTAGCGGTGCTAACACAACAGAAGCTAATGGTGGCGAACAAATCAAGTTATATGCGCCTGGTAAATGGGAATATGGCTCCAGCATCGCCCATTTTGATGAGAAAACATACACCAAAGGTGATGCAGCTTTGATGACACCTTATTTCAAAGGTGGTGAAGCAATTCATAATCCTGGTGCGATTACTTTGGGTGTTTTAGAAGATTTGGGCTGGGATATTAACAAGGTTGATACTAAATCCCCTAAAATTACACCTACCTCACAGGAAGACACTCCAACAGCGCAAGCAAACATTATCAAAATTGAGGAAAGTGAACTTACTTCCTACGCAGGGCAAGACAAAGATTCAATATTAACCATCTCAGATAACTTTCAAGAGATCGCAATTAACGGAAATGGTTGGAAGAAACTTGCAATAGACTACTCCATTACTGAAAAAACCATCTTAGAATTTGAATTCCAAAGCGATATCAGAGGAGAGATTCAAGGTATCGGCTTTGATACTGACGATAAGTTTGGCAGTAAAACTGATAAAAAGATATTTTTCCAGCTAGAAGGAACTGACAAACTTGGTGTTCGCGACTTTAAGCAAGATATTACCGGACAAGGTTGGAAAACTTATCAAATTACGGTTGGAGACTACTTCAGTGGCGATTTTAACTATCTTACCTTTGTTAACGACCACGATAAAGGCGACAAAAATGCAGCTAGTAAGTTTCGCAATCTAAGATTATACGAAGAAGGTCAACAGTTTGCACCAGTAGAAACTCCAACTGCTCCTGCACCAGTCGAAAATCCCGTTGCTCCAACAGTAGAGACTCCCATTGCTGCACCAGTCGAAAATCCCGTTGCTCCAACAGTAGAGACTCCAACAACACAACCAAGCATTATTCAAATAGAGGAAAGTAAACTTACTTCCTATGCTGGGCAAGACGAAAATTCTACCTTTGCGATCTCAGATAACTTTCAAGAAATAGAAATTCAAGGAAATGGTTGGAAGAAACTTGCTTTAGACTACGCAATTACCGATAAAACAATTCTAGAATTTGAATTTCAAAGCGATATCAAGGGAGAGATTCAAGGTATTGGCTTTGATACTGACGACAAGTTCGGTAGTAGCGACGATAAAAAGCTATTATTCCAGTTAGAAGGAAGTCAAACAGCCGGTGTTTCTGACTTCAAAGACAATGTTACAGCACAAGGTTGGAAAACTTATCAAATAACGGTGGGAGATTACTTTAGTGGTAATGTTAACTATCTCACATTCGTTAACGACCATGATGGTGGCGATAAAAATGCAGCTAGTAAATATCGCAACTTAAGGTTATACGAAGAAGGTCAACAGTTTGCACCAGTAGAGACTCCAATTCTTCCACCATTAGAAACTCCAATTACTCCACCAGTAGAGACTCCAACAACACAACCAAGCATTATTCAAATAGAGGAAAGTAAACTTACTTCCTATGCTGGGCAAGACGAAAATTCTACCTTTGCTATCTCAGATAACTTTCAAGAAATAGAAATTCAAGGAAATGGTTGGAAGAAACTTGCTTTCGACTATGCAATTACCGATAAAACAATTTTAGAATTTGAATTTCAAAGCGATATCAAGGGAGAGATTCAAGGTATCGGCTTTGATACTGACGATAAGTTTGGTAGTAAAACTGATAAAAAGATATTTTTCCAGCTAGAAGGAGCTGACAAACTTGGTGTTCGCGACTTTAAGCAAGATATTACCGGACAAGGTTGGAAAACTTATCAAATTACGGTTGGAGACTACTTCAGTGGCGATTTTAACTATCTTACCTTTGTTAACGACCACGATAAAGGCGACAAAAATGCAGCTAGTAAGTTTCGCAATCTAAGATTATACGAAGAAGGTCAACAATTTCTACCAGTAGAGACTCCAATTCTTCCACCATTAGAAACTCCAATTACTCCACCAGTAGAGACTCCAACAACACAACCAAGCATCATTAAGATTGAGCAAGACAAACTTACTTCCTACGCAGGGCAAGACAAAGATCCTATCTTTAATATCTCAGATAACAATCAAGAGATAGAAATTAACGGAAATGGTTGGAAGAAACTTGCAATAGACTACTCCATTACTGAAAAAACCATTTTAGAATTTGAATTCCAAAGCGATATCAGAGGAGAGATTCAAGGTATCGGCTTTGATACTGACGATAAGTTTGGTAGTAAAACTGATAAAAAGATATTTTTCCAGCTAGAAGGAACTGACAAACTTGGTGTTCGCGACTTTAAGCAAGATATTACCGGACAAGGTTGGAAAACTTATCAAATTACGGTTGGAGACTACTTCAGTGGCGATTTTAACTATCTTACCTTTGTTAACGACCACGATAAAGGCGACAAAAATGCAGCTAGTAAGTTTCGCAATCTCAAACTTTATGAAGGTGATACGAATAAATTAAGTCAAGCTAATACCGATGAAAATTCCGATTTCACATTAACAATAAAAGACAGTACCAAAAATTTCAATCTTTCTTCCTACGGTGGTACAAATCAAGACAGAGGGAAATTTCAGATTTCAGATGACAAAACCGAAGTTAATATCGAAGGTAACAGTTGGAATAAATTAGATATTAATAACTACAACGTCACCGAAAATACCGTTCTCAAATTTGAATTTCAAAGTAATGAAGAAGCAGAAATTCAGGGTATTGGTTTTGATAACGACGATATTATCAGTGGTGGCGATCGCTCTAACTTATTCCAAGTTGCAGGAACTCAAGACTGGGGTATCGAATTAGAAGATAGCTACACCATCGGTTCCGGATGGCAAACTTATGAAGTCAACGTCGGAGACTATATAAGCGGTGCATTCGACTATCTCACCTTAGCCAATGATGACGATATTTCCAATTCAACAGCACAAAGTCAGTTCCGCAACATTTCCCTATCTGAGATGGGATAAGGGAGTAGGGAGTAGTTGGGAATTTTCTACCCTCTCTTCCCCCTCTTCCCCTCTCACTATTTCTCTCCAGCGCCAGCCATCAGACTTTCTTCAAGTTTCTGCAACTGAGGTGTTAATCTACCTCTAGGAATTTTCAAAAGTAGATGATTCTTAGCCTGAAAAGCTTTAACCAAATATTTGCAGGCTTTTTCAGGTTCTGCATTTTCTCCGCAGGTAAACATATCTACAGCGATATAGCCAATTTCAGGCCAGGTGTGAAGCGAAACGTGAGACTCTGCTAACAGTGCTAAAGCCGTTACACCGTATGGTTCAAATTGATGCGTCAATTCCTTGAGCAAAGTTGAGTCAGCTTCTTTGACTCCTTCTTCCAAAGCTTTTTTAATAAAATCAACATCGTTAAGCAAATCTTTAGGACAGTCATACAGTTCCAAAAGACAGTGACTACCCACCGGAACCAAAGGAGTGTCTGTTTCTAAATATGATTGATTTCCCAATTTATCACCCTTTAACAACAAGCTTGTGATTGTATCATTTATCAGTGACCAATGACCAGTTAAGGTCAAAGGTTAAAGGTTAAAGGTCAAAGGTTAAAGGTCAAAGGTTAAAGGTCAAAGGTTAAAGGTCAAAGGTTAAAGGTCAAAGGTTAAAGGTCAAAGGTTAAAGGTCAAAGGTTAAAGGTCAAAGGTTAAAGGTCAAAGGTTAAAGGTCAAAGGTTAAAGGTCAAAGGTTAAAGGTCAAAGGTTAAAGGTTAAAGGTTAAAGGTTAAAGGTTAAAATTATTTCTGTCCCCTTGTCCCCCCATCTCCCCACCTCCCCATCCCTTCTAACTACGGTTGCGATTCCTCTGTTGCTGTCGGTGTTGGTGTTACTTTCGGCGTTGGTGTCGGTGTTGATGTTACTTTCGGCGTTGGTGTTGGTGTTGGCGTTGGTGTTGGTGTTGGTGTGGGGGTTGGCTCTGGTGTCGGCTCTGGGGTTGGTTCTAGAGTCGGTTCTGGTGTTGGTTCTGGTGTCGGCTTTGGAGGTGGTGCGGGGTTTTCCACATTTAAGCGCATCCGATAATCTTGAGATTCGGTTGATGTAGAGACGATGACGAATTCGTAATATCCGTTTTCTCGCAGAGTTCCAGACCACGAGCGTCTTGTGGAATCTTCTAATAATACTCTTTGACCGGAGGGTGAATATATGGAAAACAGTACTTTGGGAGAAGCTGTTAAGTTGACTTGCATTCTTTGATTTCTGCTTAACTGAGCGATGAAAACTTTACCTTGTAAACTTGTAAAGCTACCGCTTCTGGTAACGGTTGTATCACCGTTTGCAAATCGCAGTTTCTCATAAGCGCTCTTTGCAAATACAGCATTTACTTTGTCAAATACAAATCCATGCCACATTTGCCCTACGGGTTCGTTAAGAAATTTTTTACCTCTTTGCTCCGGGAATATTCTGTAAAATGGTGCGTCGGCTAAATCATATACCGAACGACTGCCGACGTTAATATTGTTGACTCGAACTTTCCAGCGATCGCGGTCTGAAGAGGTAAAGGTTCCGAGTTTGCGGCGTGCGTCAGAACTTAACTGGGACATATTGTTGAGCAATTTGCTTGCTGTTTCGTCCCATTGTGTGCGTAAGACTGCATCTTCAGGTTCATCGCTCAATGTGCGTCCTTCTAAACTAGGGTTTTTCTCCCAAAATATTTGATTAACTAGTTTTACATAGAAGTTACGGTCTATACCAAGTTGTTCGCGTCTTGCTTTGAGTCTTTCTTTGCGTTGCTTTTCTTCTGGGGAAAAACTTGAGGAGATTGTTGGATCGGAACCTGTGTTTGTAAATTGAGAAATAGCACCATAAGTTAAACCACCTAAAACAACCATTGCGAAAAATAGCATGGCAATTCTTGCGGGTGTCCACCAAGGTGTAGATTTTGGCTGAGATTCGGAAAAACCGGGTGAAGTGGTTTTTGGTTGAGGAGTTGGGGGAGGCGATTGTACGGCAGGTGCTACAGCAAAGGTTCGCTGTGTTACTTGTTGAGGTGGGTTATTGCTTGTCGGTGCTGGAGGGTTGAGGGCTTGTAAAACTTGATTGGCGCTTTGATAGCGTTCTCCTGGTATGGCAGATAGCATTTTATCTAACACCACTCCAAATTCCGGACTAACGTTAACGAAGTTTCGCCACTGCCATTGCAGGTTATAGTTATCAATTAGTTCTGCTGGCTGTTTGCCCGTAAGTAAAACCAATACCGTTGCAGCTAAAGCGTATAAATCGCTGTGGGGTTCTACCGAGCCAGTTTGCATTTGTTCTGCTGGAGCATAACCTATTTTCCCCAGTAAAGTTGGGATTGGGGTTGCTGGAGGGCTGCCGGGTGCGTAATATTGGGAAGCTACGGTTGCTACTACTTGTTTAACGCCGCCAAAGTCTATTAATACTGGTAACTGGTCAAATTTACGAAGAATTAAGTTATCTGGTGAAATATCGCGGTGAATTACACCCAAAGAATGAATATAATTTAATACTGGTAATATCTGCTGCAATAACTGCTTGACTTCGATTTCGCTAAATTTAATTCCTTGTTTTAAGCGATTATCCAGCAAGGAACGATAATTTTCTCCTTCTACATAATCTTGGACTAAAAATAAATATTCTTGATCGTTGATACTCAACCGCAAGAGTTCGCGAAAGCGAGGTATTTGGGGATGTTGCAGTTTATATAAAACGCTAGCTTCTCGTTCAAAAAGTTCTTCCGATTTTTGTAAAACGTATTCGGTTTGAACTTGGGGAGAAAATTCTTTTAAAACGCAGGGTTCGCGAAAACGGTTAATATCCTCTGCTAAATAAGTTTTGCCGAACCCCCCCTGTCCCAACTGACGTACTACTATATAGCGATCGCTCAAAGTCATTCCCGGCTGGATACCTTGATTTACTGGTGTATCAACCAACATTTCGCCGCAGTGCAGACAAAAACGACTACCGCGAGGATTTTCATGTCCTTTCGAGCAATTAAGGGATGTCATGGGAGGGTATTGAGTTAGGAGTTAGGAGTTAGGAGTTAGGAGTTTTCTTAAGAGCGGGAAATTACATTGCCTGATGGATGAGGACAAGGACAGAAAATTTATAATAATTTATGCATGGTATAAACAAATATACTATTCAATCATTTAAATAGTTTTGAAGATAAGTTTAAGGCTTACCCACAAATAATGTAAAATCGGTCTGCTAAAACTGCCAAGCTTACTAATAAAGCTACAGTCGCGGTACCACAAATTTCGTCTAAATGCATAAATAGTAAACGCGGCTGTTTCGCGGAAAATAATAATTAACTGCCCGCATCCGATTACTAATAATTGTTAATTGATAATTGTTAATTTACTCGTTTATTAACTTCCTCCGAAGCGAATGCATACCAAATTTGACCAAAAGTTTGCTGTTTAAGGTTCCCCTGTCTTTCTCCAGGAAATAATCGGTCAAACTTACGGTTGGTATCTCTGTTTAAATCTTCGATAGTATAATTACTTAATTCTCCATCTCTTGCTTGCCGTTCCCAATTCGTATAATCTTGTCCGGTATAGCTTCCTAATTTTTGTCGAGTTTGCTTGCTGAGATTAGCTTTTTCTAACTTTTCGAGCAAGTCTTTAGCAACGCCGTACCACTTCTTCCTCAAAGCTTCGTCTTCCGCACTCCCAGTTAAAGTACGACCGCGAGCTTCTGGATTTTGAGTATAAAAAATTTCATTTGTGGTGCGGTTAAAAAATAATTCTGGAATTCCTAACTGCTGACGCTGCCGGACAATTTTGCCAATATTGTTTGTTTCCTGACGGCTTAATCCTCCGTCGGAATCGTCATTAGTCGAACCAGGTAATTTAACTGAAGGTAATTGCGGTAAAGAAACAGTTGGAAGAGAAAATGAAGTCACGGCATTGATAACTCCACTAATTACTGCCCATGTACCCGCGAAAACCAAGATAACAACGCTAGTACTTACCAAGCCCACGAAAAAAGGACGCAGCCAAATAGGTAAATGGATTGCACTCGCGAAAGCTTGGGTTTTGTTGTGAAATTGAGTTGCAACCGCACCCGCACGTTTGCGCCCAGGAGCAACTACGGCTGTATGAATTTTACTAATATTAGGGTTTACAGGTTTAGAAGAAGTAAAAGCAGCAGTTGAAGCAGCAGTGGAAGACTGTAAATCGTTTAAAACTTGTTCGGCATTTTGGTATCTATCGTTAGGTTTATGAGCAACCATCTTCTTTAACGCCGCTTCAAAGTTGGCACTAACTTTGATTTTCTCTCCCCAACGCCATTTACCTTGATAACTATCATAAAGCTTTTGCGGTTCCTCTCCGGCAAGTAATACCAAAGCTGTCACCCCTAACGAATATAAATCGCTACTGTGATAGGCTTTCCCCTGACGCAACTGTTCTTCAGGTGCATAACCTTTTTTACCCAACAAAGTACGATTTACCGGGAGTTGAGTAAACCAAAAACCTTGAGAAGCTGGTAATTGCTTGACACCGCCAAAGTCAATCAATATTGGTAAATTATCAGTTGTACGTAAAATCAAATTATCCGGTGAGATATCGCGGTGAACCACATCTCTGGAATGGATATAATTCAAGACTGGCAAAATTTGTGTTAATAAATGAAATACTTCTGCTTCGCTAAAACATCGTCCTTCATCAAGACGTTTTTCTAATAAATCCTGATAATTTTCACCTTCAATATAATCTTGTACCAAAAAGAAAAAATCTTTATTGCGTAACTGTACCTGTAGCGAAAAATGTAAGCGGGGAATTTGCGGATGCTGAAGCTGTTTCAGCACGCTAGCTTCCCTTTCAAATAATTCCTTCGCTTTTTGTAAATCTTTATCCTCTTCAACTTGCGGTGCAAACTCCTTCAGCACGCACTTTTGATGAGAATGCTGCATATCTTCCGCTAAATAAGTACGTCCAAAACCTCCTTGACCAAGTTGACGTACAATTTTATAGCGATCGATAATCACCTCCCCAGAAGGAAGAGGCAAAGGTTCGCCGCATATAGTACAAAAGCGGTTATGTGAAGAGTTAACGTGATTTCTAGTGCAATAAACCTGCATGATGCCCAAAATTGAAAGGGTTTTTGCTAATAACTACAAAGTCGCAAACAGAATTTACGTATAATTTCCAGGAATAGGAATTGGGCATGGGGCATAGGGAATAGTTGAAAGTTAGGAGTTATGAGTTAGGAGTCAAATAATTTTATATTTTAGATTAGCAGTTAGCAGGTAAGAGATTGTTGAAGTTGGAATTTATTTACTAAGAATTTATCAATGCCCAATGCCCAATGCCCAATTCCCAATTCTCATCTAATAACTGGTTATAATAATCTGTTTTTTCGACTGCAACAAGCCTTATGAACTACCAACAGCAAAGTCAACGTGCAATCAAGGGATTTGAGAATTTCTTACATACTCCTCTCGATACTTTATTACAACAGCACCTGAATAAAAATCCTGCTGGGGAAATAATCAAGTTATTTGAGGATGTGGCGGCAAATGTACCGGCTTATCAAGCTTTTTTGACTCAACAGCAAATTAATCCTAATGATATTCAAAATTTTGATGATTTTCAAAAATTACCAACCCTTACTAAGGATAACTACCTTAAATGTTATTCTTTAGCTGATTTCTGCCGTCAAGGAAAAATCGAAAGCTGCGATATGATAGCGGCTTCATCTGGCTCTACAGGTAAACCCACTTTCTGGCTGCGTTTCTTTACGGATGAGTTGGCGATCGCCACTCGATTTGAGCAGATATTTTACGATAGCTTTTTTGCTGACACAAAACCGACTTTAGCTGTTATTTGCTTTGCTTTGGGAACTTGGGTTGGGGGAATGTTCACTACTAATTGCTGTCGCTATCTTTCTAGTAAAGGTTATCCCGTTACCGTCATCTCTCCAGGTACGAATAAAGCTGAAATTTTGCGGGTAATAGAAGAATTAAGTCCTAATTTTGAGCAAACTGTTTTATTAGGATACCCGCCTTTTCTGAAAGATGTAGTTGATACGGCTATTTCTCAAGATATTAAATTAAAGCCACACAATCTTAAGTTTGTCATGGCTGGAGAGGTATTTAGTGAAGAATGGCGAAATTTAGTTGGGGAAAGAGTTGGTTCCCAAAATCCCTGTTATGATTTTGCATCGCTTTACGGTACCGCTGATGCGGGAGTTTTGGGAAATGAAACGCCGTTGAGTATCTGCATTCGTCAGTTTTTGGCTCAAAACCCTGAAGCTGCGCGTAATTTATTTGGAGAGTCGCGCTTACCAACTTTAGTTCAGTATGACCCAATGAATCGCTTTTTTGAAGTTATACCAAATTCTTCTAATTCCGATAAACAAGGTATTTCCAGAGGTACTTTGTTATTCTCTGGAGACAATGGAATTCCCTTGATACGCTACAACATTTTAGATAACGGGGGAATAATTACTTATGATGCAATGCTTCAGTTTCTATCTGAATATGGATTCAATCCGTTAGAAGCATTATCTAATAACAGAGGAATTCGTAATTTACCTTTCGTTTTTGTATTTGGACGTTCTAATTTTACGATTTCCTATTTTGGCGCGAATATCTACCCAGAAAATATCAAAGTCGGTTTAGAACAACCTGTAATCAGAGATTGGGTAACGGGTAAATTCGTGATGCAAATACAAGAAGATGCAGATAAAAATAATTTCGTATCTATAGTTGTAGAATTAGCACCTGAAGTTGAAGCAAGCGTTGAGAAAAAACAAACTGTAGCGGATTCTATTCTGACTCAACTAACACGCCTTAATAGTGAATTTGCAAATTACGTTCCCCCAGAATATCAAACACCGCGAGTGGAATTATTACCAATGGGAGAAACCGGAGTATTTTCCTCAAGGCGTGAAGCATCGTTATACAAAGAATTAGGGAGATGGGGAGATGGGGAGATGGGGAGATGGGGAGAGAATTCTTAGCTACTCTCTACTCTCTATTCTTAGCTCCTAACTATTTACAATGCCCCATGCCCCATGCCCCATGCCCCATGCCCAACTTTTTACAAGTCAGGAGGCAAAATCACGTTATCGATGACGTGAATCACGCCATTGCTAGCTTTGATGTCAGGCTGAACTACGGTAGCGTCATTGACCTGTACCCCTGTAGCTGGGTCAACTTTCACGCTTATTGGTCCACCTTCAACGCTTTTGACTTCACCAGATTTTAAATCGGTGGAGAGTACTGTACCCGGTACTACGTGATAAGACAGAATCTTGACCAATACTTCTTTGTTTTCTGGCTTCAGCAAATCTTGTACCGCGTCTTGTGGCAATTTTGCAAATGCCGCATCGCTGGGCGCAAAAACTGTAAAAGGACCATTTCCTTTTAAAGTATCTACCAATCCTGCTGCTTGCAAAGCCTTTGTCAGCATTGTAAACGAAGGATTTGACTGGGCAATACTTATAATATCTTGATTCCCAGTTTCTGCTGATGGTTCGGTTGTTTCTGTTTCCGCACCCGGTACTGTTATCGGAGGTGCAGTTGGAACTTCCGTTCCCGGTAGTGGAGGTACGGTACCCGGAACTGGTGCTGGCACTACGGTTGGGGATGGTACCGTTGATGGTGGTAATGGTGCGGGTGCTGTTGATGGCGTTGTATTTCCACAAGCCGCACGGTTGTAAGGACACTCATCGAGAATACTTGGTCTGGGATTAAGCGCTCCACCGCCTTGCGCTAATAAAGTTTTATTTGGTTTGTCGCTCTTTTGCGTCCGTATAACGGATAAATTACTGTTATTGGTAGTTACCGGAACGGTTTGACTACGGTTATAGGGAGATTCTGTAAAAACACTGGGGTCTTGTTTAAGCGCGTTGTTCGCTTTCACTGGCAAACCCACTAGTAAGCCGATGCTTGTCACTCCCACTATGCCAGTTAATTTAGTCAGCAAATTGCTGTAGTATACTTTCATAACAATTTTATCTGGCTTTTATTCCACACTCTACATTAAAAACTTATACCATTTTCTTAAGCAAAAAATCTAACTCGCAGAATCGGATTTTTATTGCTTTATGGCAATATTGGTGATACCCTATTCATCAAAAAAAAGTTTAATTTACTTTATTAATAGGGGCATCAACATTATTTAGTAGCAATGACTTTCAATTCACGTCCATAGTTCCGTGATGGCTCTTTGTAATTATTGTATCACAAACAATATATATCTAGATTTTTATTGTATTAGCTCATGTTTGTGTAAGTGAAATCTAAATAAACTAGATATATTTAATTTACTGCGATAGGAAAAGTTTTATTTATCGATTTTTTTTGGATAAATAGCTTTGATGGCAATGCCTAAACTTATTGTAGTACGAGTATTTCAGCTATGTATACCTCCATATTCTGTTGAACGAGCGTTATTAAGAAATAGTTAACTATCCTGCGTCTTACAATCATATTTTTAAGCAGAAGATTTGAATAAAAATCGTCCAATTATCTACGTACAAATGGTTCTGCTTGAAAATAAAATAGTCCTTTAATTTAAGCATTCTGCAATTTATCGCTCTACAGACATAATCCGTAAGTAATAGAATTTTTCACTTACAACTTGAAAATATTATTAACAAAAATAAAGTTGTAGAATTTATAAGTCAACATAGGTCAAGAAATTACCAGTAAACTTATTATGTTAGAACTGTACCAATTTGAACTTTCCCAATACTCAGAAAAGGTGCGTTTGATTCTAGATTATAAAGGTCTGGAATACCGCAAAATAGAGGTAACACCTGGAATCGGGCAGGTTGAATTATTTCAAAAAACAGGGCAGCGTCAAGTACCCGTACTCAAAGACGGCAGTAAATATATTGCGGATTCTACTGAAATAGCTAAGTATATAGATGCACAGTATCCCGAACGTCCCTTGATGCCGCAAGACCCCAAAACTCGGGGTTTATGCTTAATGATGGAAGAATGGGCGGATGAATCCATCGGTACTAAAAGTAGAAAAGCTTTATTCTCTGCCATTAGTAAAGACCAGTATTTCCGCAAGTCTTTGCTACCCAATTCAGCACCAGATGTACTGAAAACCCTAATAGAAGGGGTTCCGGGTGATGTATTAAAAGTATTAGGTGTCGGAGTAGGTTACAGTCCCGATGCGGTAAAAGATGCGATGAGGGATTTAAAGCAAGATTTAGAAGCTTTAACCTTGATATTAGAAAGTAGTCCTTATTTGTTAGGAGATGAACCCTGTTTCGCTGATTTTGCGGTAGCGGGTTTATCTATATTGTTGAAGTTCCCAGATGGCGCTTATCTAGATTTACCACAAACAATTAAAGGTAAAGGAGTGCCGGGTTTAGCAGACAATCCGATTTACCAACCATTCTTTGACTGGCGCGATAGACTTTACGTTCAATTCCGCAAACCAATAATCGGCTCCACTATGAACAGCCCCGGTGCGCCGACATCGATCCAGATCGATTAAGTAGTAATTGGGGATTGGGGATTGGGAATTGGGAATTGGGCATGGAGAATTGGGGATTGGGCATGGGGGACAAGGAGACAAGAGGAAGATAATTCTTATTCACTACTAATTCCTAATTTCTCGTTTTTTAAATTCCTAATTCCTAATTACCAACTTTTTACTCTTAACTATTCCCAATCCCCTATTCTCAATCCCCCATGCCCAATTCTCTATTTAATTATTAAAATTTGTTCGCATATTTGTTCGCATAATTTATACAGTAGAATTAAAATTCTTTTAAGAAGAACGAATAAAATTATGCGTTGATTATATGAATTCTATTAGTAGACAACCATTAGGTTCGGTTATTCAAGGTTCTTTAACTGGGGGATTAGAAGTTAGACTGCATCCCGATATTTTGGTTGAAGATATGCGGGTGGGTAAGTTTCTGGTTGTTCAAGGGGTGCGATCGCGATTTTTCTGTATGCTGACGGATGTGGCTTTGGGAATAGCCAACCAAAGGATTGTGGCTTATCCTCCAAGTTGGGAAGATACTTTTATGCGCGATATTTTGGCAGGAAGCGGTACTTACGGTACTATCAATCTCGCGCCGATGTTAATGTTTACTCCCGAATCGAATGAATCGGATTCTAATCCAAACCCCAAGTCTGCAAAATTGAAAGAAGCTGTAAATACCAGTTTAGCATCGTTTCAAGCGCAAACTAGTACTACGATGGAGTTACTGCCAGTTAAAACGATTCCAAGTCATTTTAGCCAAGTTTACGAAGCTTCCCAAGATGACTTTCGTCGAGTATTTGGTTGGGAAGACGATCCACAAAGGAAGAATTTTTCCATTGGTAAACCTTTGGATATGGATGTACCCGTTTGCATCGATTTAAATAAGTTTGTGGAAAGAAGTAATGGCGTTTTTGGTAAATCTGGTACGGGTAAATCCTTTTTAACGCGCTTACTTTTAGCTGGGACAATTAAGAAAAATGCTGCGGTAAATTTAATTTTTGATATGCACTCGGAATACGGTTGGGAAGCGGTTTCCGAAGGTAAGAATTTAAGTACTGTTAAAGGTTTAAAGCAGTTATTTCCCAGTAAAATAGAAGTGTATACTCTCGATCCGGAATCTACAAAACGTCGTGGAGTACCTCACGCTCAAGACCTTTATTTAAGCTACGACCAAATCGAAGTAGAAGATATTAAGTTATGTTCTCGTGAATTAGGGCTTTCCGACGCGAGTATTGATAATGCCAATATTCTTCATGCTGAATTTGGTAAATCTTGGATTGTTCAGCTTTTGAACATGACAAACGAAGAAATCAAAATGTTTTGCGAAGAAAAGCGGGGACACCAAGGTTCAATTACCGCATTACAGCGCAAACTATTGCGGATGGACAATATGAAGTATATGCGTGCTGCTTGCCCGCACAATTATATTACTCAAATCATGCGAGCGCTCGAAGTGGGGAAAAATGTTGTAGTAGAATTCGGTTCTCAATCGGATATGCTTTCTTATATGTTGGTGACAAACATGATTACTCGCCGCATTCACCAACAATATGTTCGTAAAGCAGAGAAGTTTTTGCAAACCAAAAATCCCGTTGATAAACCATTACAGTTAATGATTACAATCGAGGAAGCACACCGTTTCCTTGACTCGGCGATAGTGCAAAGTACGATTTTTGGTACCATCGCTCGTGAAATGCGGAAATATTTCGTAACTTTATTAGTAGTAGACCAAAGACCTTCAGGGATAGATAATGAAGTCATGTCCCAAGTTGGAACCCGCATCACAGCTTTGCTCAATGACGAAAAAGACATCGACGCGATTTTTACAGGTGTTTCCGGTGCTGGAGGCTTAAAATCGGTGTTAGCAAAATTAGATTCCAAACAACAAGCATTAATTTTAGGTCATGCCGTTCCCATGCCAGTAGTAGTGCGTACCCGCCCTTACGATGCAGCATTCTACCAAGAAATTGGCGACCCAGAATGGGAAAGCAAACCAGACGAAGAAGTTTTCGCAGCAGCAGAGTTAGCAAAAGCAGATTTAGGGTTTTAGTCAGTTAACAGTGAGCAGTGAGCAGTTAACAGTTAACAGTTACCAATTACTATTTATAACTCTTAACTCCTAACTCTTAATTCCTAACTCCTAAGCAGAATTAGCAAAAGCAGATTTGGGGTTTTACTCAGTTATCAGTTACCAGTGAGAATATCGATGCTAAATTAACAATCTAAAACTAAAAGTCATGTAGGGAAGCTATTTTTGCAACAATATGAACATAAAACCTAATAATCGTTTATTTTTAAGTAGACGTTGTGAATGATAACGTCTTCTATTATGAATTGATAATTACGTAACCAATTAATTATAAGAATTATTTATTCCCTCTTTGTGAGGATAGACTCTAAAGAAGTTGGAAATTTATTATGCTTATATAGTAAAATTATAAGGGGTGTAGATAAATGATTATTCAGAAGCAATTGTTAGAAGCGAAAAAAGGTTTATTACCTAAAATAGCAGTTATATCTTTAACAATATTTTCATTAAATATTCCTTTTATTAGTAGGGCAGATGATTTTAATTCATCACCTCCTAGAACTAGGCAAAATTTGACTTCTATAATTAGTTGTCAAACTATTGGACTTGATTTTTTTGCACCTTGGTCACTTACTAATAATCCCAAGCCTGATAAGATTACTCGTGTTAACAATATGTTTTTAGAGTATAGTAATCGAGCTTTGGATAGGTTTGATTATCCTATTAACCCCCCAGATTTTGCAACAGGCAGTGAAGGTCAAACGACTTTCGGCCCTAGCTTTAGAAACAGACGTAATTTTGTAGACATAATTGAAGGAACTGTAAGTACATTTGAAGTTATAAAGCAAATACCATTGAATGAGGTTGGTTGTATTATTGATTAAGTAATGATTGCATTTAGACTTCGGTTAATTTATCTACTCAAAAACGTTAAGTAAATAGGAGTATTTATGAAAAATAGAAATATATTACGAGCTTTAGGGATTAGTACAGTGTTTTTGGCTAGTAGTTTCTTTAATATATGCTCATTTGCTATGGCTGAAGAAAACTTATCTCCAAACAGTACTTCTAGGCAAAAGCCTCTTCAACGTAACCCGAATTATACAGAAATGAAAAAAATACGCGAGCAAGGATGGGAAAAAATATGGAATAAGCTTGAATTAAAAGATTTTGAAGGAGTATTAGATGATGCGGAAGAAATAATTAATAAAGACCCAAATAATGCCCAAAATTATTTTAATCGAGCAGGTGTAAAGAAAAAGCTAGGAGACATCCAAGGTTATATTGATGATGTAAATAAATCTATAGAGATGAATCCTAATGACGTTGAAGTTATCAGTAATATAGCAGTTTTCCATTTTCAAAGAAAAGACTATGAAAGTGCAGCACAAGAGTACTCAAGAATCATCAATGTAGATTCTAATAATGCCACTGCTTACCATATGAGAGGTAATTGCAAATCAGAAATGGGGCAGCATAAAGCAGCATTAAAAGATTACGCTCATGTTGTAAAAATTGAACCTAATGAACCTTTTGGTTATCTTTTACGAGGACGAACTTTCGTACAGATAGGACAAATGCAAAAAGCCAAGCAAGAGCTTGAATCTGCCGTACAATTGAATCATGCTAATGATAATCGTAAAGCCTTTGTCTACAGGTACGTAGGAGGCATTTACGCTGATTTTCTTAAGCAGCCAGAAAAGGCGAAAGAATATTTGGAAATAGCACTCGAACTATATCAAAAATTAAACAATGAATCGGCAGTAGGAAGGTTAGTTGAAGAAATTCAAGAAACTAGGGAGTAGTAATTAATGTTGGTTTTGATTGGGCTTTAAAACTTTTAGAGTAGAATGGCACTGAAACAAGGTGGAAGTAAGTGGCTGTAAAGAATTTAAAGAATTTAGGTTTGTAGAATAAAGTAGTTAGGGATAGGGAACAACTAATTTGTGTAATCTTTAAGCGATTTAAGCGGTTTATGTTCCAAATATCCAATATTTTATCCGCAATGTCCTCAAACCACTAGAATTATCGGAGATAAATGAAAACCTTTCTACAGTTGATGTAGAGAGGCTTTTATTTTGTTTACTCTTAATCTTGAGCATTCTACTAAGATTATAAGTATTAATAGTGAATGAACTTGGAATCGCTCTCTCGGCATCAAATTTGCATAAATGTAATCTAGTTTCCTTGACGCGATTTGAAAATGGTGGCAGTGTAATAGTTGTTTTCGTTAAGGTGATAGCTACGATCATTCTTTGCTGCTGTCGAAGTAAATGATGCAGTGTAATGTAATCTTTTTTCATCTCCTAAACCAACCTTCAGATAGAGCAGAAGAAGGAGTTGCAATAGCGAAAATACTGATGAGAAGACAACCATGTAACTACAAATTGAGAATTAGCGATTCCGCAATATATTAATTTAGTAACTTCCACCCATGAGAAATCTCCGTAAGTTCGGTTATCCGGCTATTTGGAGAGAACCGGATTGGCTTTTTTCGCGTCACTATAGATATATACATATCGGCTGCCGCGAAAAAACTACTTGTTCTCTTTTTTGGCAAACCGGCTCTTAATGCATTATAATGGGAAGATTTATATAATGACCCTTTACTATCGACAAAATTTGTCGTAATATTAGATTAAGTAAAACTCATACTGACTTCATATTTTAGCTGTCGCTATTGGCGATTGAGGAAAATAAATAAATTGTTGAAACCATAAAAATTTACTTCTAGGGGATTGATAAATAGGGGGAGGCAGAGGAACTGATGGGGAAGTATCACCGTCTGAAAAGTCTCTGTATGAGTAGGGATTTAGGGAAGGCATTTCCGCCGGTTCCACCAATAGTATTTTCCATTCCCTCCCTAATTAATTAAATACTCATAGTATTTACGGAGTAGAGGAAAACGCACCAATGCCCATTCAAAAAACTGTAACTGAGAAAGATAATACCAAGTTTACGGCTGATATGGTGCGAACCTATCTGCGCGAGATTGGTAGAGTACCGTTGCTTACCCGCGAGCAAGAAATTATTTTCGGGAAGCAAGTACAAAAGATGATGAAGCTTATTGAAGCCAAAGAAGCTGCTTCTAAAAAGCTCGATCGTGAATTAAGTATAGAAGAGTGGAGTACAGAAGTTGATTTACCTGAAGCAGAACTGACAAAGACTGTTTTTGAAGGTAAACGCGCCAAGCAAAAGATGATTGAAGCGAATTTACGCTTGGTTGTGGCAATCGCCAAGAAGTACCAGAAGCGAAATATGGAGTTTCTGGATTTAATTCAGGAAGGAGCTTTAGGATTAGAGCGGGGTGTAGAAAAATTCGATCCGACTCGCGGCTATAAGTTCTCTACCTATGCTTACTGGTGGATTCGTCAAGCGATTACTCGTGCTATTGCACAGCAAGGTAGAACTATTCGCTTACCGATTCATATTACAGAGAAGCTGAACAAAATCAAAAAAGTACAGCGCGAACTTGCTCAGAAATTAGGGCGATCGCCATCTCCAACAGAAATTGCTAAGGAGTTGAGTCTGGAACCCGCACAGATTCGCGAGTACTTGAATATGGCTCGTCAACCAGTTTCTTTGGATGTGCGAGTTGGTGACAATCAGGATACCGAGTTGCAGGAAATGCTCGAAGATGACGGACCCTTCGCCAGAGTATTACACAACTCAGGAGTTCTTACGTCAAGACTTGAACAACTTGTTAGCGGAACTTACTCCCCAACAACGGCAAGTTTTGGCTTTACGCTTCGGATTAACAGATGGAAATGAAATGTCCTTAGCGAAAGTAGGCGAACGTTTAAGTCTCAGTCGTGAAAGAGTTCGTCAATTGGAACATCAAGCACTGGCTCATTTACGTCGCCGTCGTGCCAATGTTAAGGAATATGTTGCAAGTTAATAATAGTTCGATGTAACAATATTCCAAACGCGCCTCCCATAAGGGGGGCGATTTTTTTCGCTAATCCCGCTTCCTATTCTCTGTTCCCTAAACTCATGTAATAAATGCATTTATTTTTTTATCGATAAAAGCCATTTACAACAATTAAAATAACTTAAATTCTCGTTATTATTAAATTCTCATAACATATTGGATTGTAATCTAACATTAAAGTTCTATGTAATTTAATAGTATTCCCGTAAAGAATATGTAGGTAAATAATTTTTTTTAATAAAGTATCTTGTTAAAACTGTCAAAAGATTGAGATGCGCTAACCCTGATGCATAAATGATTAATCACAAATTTTATTTAACTATTAATAAAAAGTTCATCAATGCCTAAAACTGTTGAAAGTGCTGCGGACAATAGCTTTAGGATTCTAAAACTGCAAAAGGAATGACCAGCTTTTACAAATAAAAATATGTAAATAGAAGGATGAAAAAATTAAAAACGAAGTTTCTAATTACTTGTTTTTATAATTATTTGAGACTCTTCCCTTTCATCCTTCTGATTCAACCTTTGGGATGATCTGCGAATACTTATGCAATGGTAGTATAAAGTTGACCTACCAAAATCAAACAAAACTTTTAAGAACTTACGGTTTTTTAACCGGACAATATAAATTAGAGTTTTAGTAGTACTTTTAAATTCAAACGCGTAGTTAAATTTAAGACCTAATACGGAAAGAGAAACATATATATTAGAGGAGGAGTTGAGTGCTTAAAAATATTAAGAAAATTGTTCCACCCCGCCGTTTTGCACTTCCCTTACTGGGATTATTTCTAGCTATTGGTGCAGTAGGGCAACGCGCTCAACCAGTTCTATCCAAACAAATTGCTCGACTTCAAGCAACATCTCCATCGCAAACTCTGGATGAAGTTGCGGCAACCACTTGGATGGAAAAAAATTCCGAGATAAATCCCGAATCAATTTCTAAAGAAGCGCGATTGCGAAAGGTGTTAAGCAGTTCGTCTGCTGAGTCCCCATCTGACAGTGCGAGTGTATCTCCTGGCGAGACTTATACTTGGATACAGCGAAATAGTTCTTCTAATTACGAAGATGTAACGCAAGAATTAGAAACTGTATCTCCCACTCAAGCAAGATTTTCTGAAAAGAAAGCATCTATAAAAGGAACCATACCTGCAAATAATTTTCCTAACGGTAATGGCGTATTTCTTTATGGGAGTTCGCAACGAGCCGGGGAATTTGGTAAAGGATATATCGTCTTTGAAAAACAAGCTGGTAAAGTTGTTGGCGGAATGTATATGCCTTCTTCCGAGTTCAACTGCTTTCAAGGGACTCTCGATCGCTCGGGAGAAATCGCGATGACAGTTAAAGGTTACGCTGGCGATGTTAACCCAACTCAAGTAGCTTCAATTAATGGGCTACCCAGACAAGATGAAAATGAATTAGCAAACTACGCTTATTCCGTTACATTGCAAGATTATTATCAACTTGATACCGTTGGTAAAGATGACCGAAATATTTTGCAAACCTGTAAAGCTAATTTTAAATAATTTTGGTTAGTTGATAGTTAATAGTTGATAAACCGCGACCTGGGAATGAAAGTCCTTAAGTACCTTATAGCTATTAACCATTAACAACTAACCTTCTTTAATATTCAATTCCCGGCTGTGCTTTAATAGCTTGGTCGCGGAAAGGATGTTTAATTAAACTCATCTCAGTGACTAAATCGGCTCGCTCGATTAATGATTGAGGTGCGCCTCTACCTGTTAATATTACATGATTTCTTTCTGGTTTTTGTTCTAAGCCAGTTAGTACTTCTTCAACTCTTAAAAAACCAAGTTTGATAGCTATATTAATTTCATCTAACAGTACTAACTTATACTCTGGATTGCGGATATATTCCAACCCTTTATCCCATGCTGCTTGGGCTTTTTCAATATCGCGATCGCGGTCTTGAGTTTCCCAGGTAAATCCTTCACCCATTGCATGAAAAACTAGCTGACCATTTTCCTTCCAAGCACTAAATGCTTTTTTTTCAGAAGGTTCCCAAGCACCTTTAATAAACTGAATAATCGCCACTTTATAACCGTGTCCGAGGGAACGCAACACCATTCCTAACGATGCCGTTGTTTTTCCCTTGCCATTACCAGTATTGACAACAATTAAACCTTTTTCGAGAGAAGCGTCTGCGATTCTTTGGTCTTGCACTTCTTTACGCCGCTGCATTTTTTTACGATACTGTTCTGCCGTTAGCGATTTACTTTCCGCAACGTTTACGTCAGATGTAGTATCTGAATTCTGATTATCTTCCATAATACCCTGTATTTCAGTTAAAAGTTCTAAAATCTTTTACAATTTCTAAAATTTGTTTTTAGGTAAAAGAACCTATTCTTATATTTGATTTTAACTATCTTTATCAAAAAAACACTGTTAATTAAAGGTTATTAACAGCTTTTTATCGTAGGTTAAAAGTAGATAAAAAAACTATTGCCGATCTATATTGATGATTGAGAAAATGGAGTACTAATTGTGACATTAAAACGAGTCAAAAAAAATTAAAGTTTTAAAATTACTGAGATAGAAACAATCAAACTACCTTCCAAAATTAGTTTTTTTTATGAAGTTAAGTGTTGTGATTCCATGCTTTAATGCTGCTGACACTATTGCGGCTCAATTAGAAGCCCTGACTAAACAGCAATGCTCGGAACCTTGGGAAATTATTATTGCTGACAACGGCTCAACAGATGAAACCCCAAATATTGTAAAGCAATATCAGCAGAATTTACCTAACCTACGTATAGTTGATGCATCAACCGTCAAAGGTTCTGCTCATGCTCGTAATGTAGGTGCAAGTGTAGCAATATCCTCAAATTTAGCATTTTGCGACGCGGATGATGAAATAACCCCAGGATGGGTAGCAGCGATGATCGAAGCACTCTCAAAACATGACTTTGTAGCTGGTAGTAGCGATTATTCAAAATTAAACGAACCGTGGATAATAAAGTGCTGTGGAGTCAGAGAAGCTAACGGAATCAAAGATTATGTCTATTTTCCTTATGCAGCAGGAAATAACCTTGGTATTAAGCGTTCGATTCACGATCGAGTTGGTGGTTTCGATGAAACGATGCTGTTACTCCAAGATATAGATTACTGCTGGAGAGTACAAAAAACTGGCATTAAATTGGAATCCGCATCAAACGCAGTGATTTATTTTCGATTTCGCAATACTGTAAAAGGTATGTACCGTCGATGTTGGAGATTAGCTTGTTACGATATTTTGCTGCATCAAAAACATCAAAAAATGGGAATGCCTAAATTAATAAAATGGCGTAATTTTTCTAAAGATGCTGTAATTCTTCCTCTAAAATTTCTAGTTAAAGTCCGCGATAAAGAAAGTTTTATCAGATGGTTATTAGATTTGGCCTGGTTGGGAGGACATTTGCAAGGTTCTATTAAGCATAAATACTTAATTCTTTGAGTTATTTAGTAATTATAGAAACGAGAGCAATTGCATCGTAGACGTGAACATTTGATAATTTTGGCAAGCTATAGATACCTTTTTAATTGATTGGCATACCGGTAGTTATGAGTATAAATATTAACTTTGCTGTTGATAGCGAAATTTACAGGTGGGGAACCACCACCCGATATTTCCTCATAACTTTAAATTACGAACTAAAAATTATTCCCTCCCCATAAGTTGACCCTTATGTTATACTTACCGAGGAGAATAGAATTCGGTAGACAGCGTTTGTTTTTAGTATTCACAGACTTATCTCCGAAATGTAAATCTCTACACACTAATGATTTCGGAGACGATCCATGTCGATTTACGTAGGTAACCTTTCTTACGACGTTACAGAGGAAAATTTGAATGCCGTTTTTGCAGAATATGGCACTGTAAGACGAGTTCAAATTCCCACAGACCGCGAAACAGGTAGAGTGCGCGGTTTTGGCTTTGTAGAAATGAATTCAGAAGATGAAGAAGCAGCGGCTATCGAAGCTCTCGATGGTGCTGAATGGATGGGACGCGACCTTAAAGTTAATAAGGCAAGACCCAGAGAGCAAAGAAATTCCTTCGGAGGAGGAGGCAACCGTAGGAATAATTTTAACAACCGCTACTAAGGTTTATCTATATTAGCTTTAACAGCTAATTACCTTATCTAGTTCATAAAATTGATTTACTTGTCACTCAGGCGAGATTGCTTGGGTTTTTTGATGGAGAAAGATATTACCTCTAATTATCTGCTCTATCTTAATTAAGAATTTAAAAACCCGGTTTTTCCTAAAAACCGGGTTTTTATATTGGTTTTAGCGGATAAAACATAAAGGATCGGGATGGTTTACTTCGCCGCTGTTTGGAACACTATAGCGGTTTGGACGGAAAACCGCGATATATTTTCCGTTATTGCTGGGTGAGTACTAAATTTGCAGTTGTAATCTTTGTCTGAGCCAAAGTTGCTTCCAATAAAGGTTTGCCAAATTGCTTCACTTCTTCGACCAAAACTTCTCCAGCATTTTCCGGGCAACCTGCATCAAAGGGTGGTGCGGGGTTATATTCCAATAAAAGCTGAATTTTTTTTGCAGTTTCCTCTCCACAAAGTTGACTAACAACCACTAGCCCAAAGTCAATACCAGCAGTTACACCACCACCTGTAATTCTGTTTCCATCAACCACAACTCTTTGGGTTCCAACTTCTACTCCCAACATTGCCAAATATTCGCGAAATAACCAATGACAACCAGCGCGATAACCTGGTAGTAAACCGGCAGCAGCGAGAATTAAAGAACCAGTACATACAGAAGTGATATATTTGACTGTTTCAGATTGTTGTTTTAAAAATTCTAGAACTTCCGAATCTGCCATTGTTTCTACGGTACCCATCCCACCACCAGGAACACAAATAACATCCAATTGCGGACATTCATCGAAGGTAGTTGTCGGTAAAATTGTTAATCCCTCACCACTGGTTACGGGTTCTAAATTCTTCCACAACATATGTACCCGAGCTTCAGGAATAAAAGAAAATACTTGATGCGGTGCAGTTATATCAAGCTGAGTCATTCCTGGGTAAATAACTAAGCCGATGTGATATTTAGGTTGATTTGTCATATTGATTTTGGATTTTGAAAGGCTTCTTATTTACTATGCTAAAAATGACATCAAAATTTGCATAGTCCCCCTCAACTGGGTACACTTTTAATTTTTAGTTAAATGACGAATTCTCTATACAATTTATTTCACGTCATAGCTACGGCAGAAAACGAACATCAATTGCGAATGCGCTTCATGGATAATATTGGCGAGCATTTTGGCGTTCAGCGTTGGGGAATTTATATGTTTAACGAAAATTCTTCCTACGACGCAGTTGAAGTTTATGGTATGCCAAATGTCGATAATTTTGTAGAACTTTATGCAGAAGTTGGTCGTAATATTGACCCGGTGCTACGTTATGTCACCGAACGTCATGCACCTGCCCATGAAGAAATGGTTTTACCTGCGGGGGGTTGGAAGCAATGCGAACTTTATCAAAATTGTTGTGCTTATTACGACCACGAACATATCATGACAGGACCGATTGTAGGTAGAGGAAAACTCATCGGCGCGATTCATTTTGCTCGAATTGGCGAAACACCTGCATTTAACTATCAAGATATTGCTGATTTGAGCAGCGTTTGCATTCATCTCTCAGCCAGTATCGCAGCTCTAAAAACTCAACGAAATATATTTACTTCAGCCTCTTCCAATCTTTTAACACCCCGCGAAATTCAAATAGCCCAATTAGTTGCACGAGGATTGACTAACAAAGAAATTGGTACAGAACTTTGGATTACCCAAAACTCAGTAAAACAAGCTTTGAAAAGGATGTTTCGTAAACTGCAAGTTTTTTCACGTACTGAAATGGTATCAAAATTGCAAGATATCCTGAATTCGCCTTAATGAAGTTGTAGGCAGTAAGTGATACTTATAAAAAAAATATGTTTGATTAGAAGATTGTATCCTAATTTACTTGTTCTCAACTTTAGTGTTTGTAAAAATCGTCAAAATTAGGATAATTATTTCTGCTCTTAATCGGGTATTATGGTTTCTCCGCGTAATCCAAATTAACTAATTTTTTATTATGCCTACTGAATTAATTGTTTTAATTGCTGCAATCATTGTCGCTTGGTTAGTTTTCCAGGCTTTATTAAAGGTACTCAAAACTACTTTTAGTACGGCGATCGCTGTTTTTATAATTGTGATTTTTCTGGGTATTTTCGGTGTCGGTTCTGAAGACTTGATTCAAGAAATAACCAATCTACCTGAAACTTTGATGCGCCTATTCACGAATACACAATCGTAAATAGGCATTTAGTCTGTTGCAACGCCGTTTATTTTTTGATCAAAATATATGCTTTAGCGTAGGTTGGTAATTGCTTGATATACCGATTGAAACTGGCTTTACTTTTGAAAATACCCGCCAGGAAATCGAGTTGATGAAAGTTAGGTAAAAACGCACCACCTGTATCTGCAACTACTCCCATTCTTAAGTGCCTGCGTCCATTTTTCATATACTCGATAACAACCATTCTACCCAAACCAACATTCAGTACATCCCCTGCGAAAGTTACTCCAGCTTTAATAGGTATCTTTTCGTCAATTTTATAGCCGTAACCTTTAATATCTTTTACTTCTTTAAAATACCAATAACGCTTTTGTAAACGTCTGTTTATTCCTCTCACATAGGGAATTTCATTACTTCTATCTACGTTAAAATAAGCAGAAGAACCACCACCTAAATCAACTAGTATTGTTCCCTCCATTAAAGCTTCTTCTAAACCTTCTCTACTCATATAAACGATAGGTTTAACTTTGCCAAATTCCTTTCCACCAGGTTCATAAATACCCGACAATACATCTTGTTTGGTATATTGAGTGTAAAATTTATCTGTTAGAGGGATATCTTGAAGACTGTAAAGAGGTATATTGAATTTAGCAGTTTTCTTACGAGAACCAGGATGAACGAATACAGCGTATTTGGTAATTCGTAAATTTTTGCGTCGGGGTTGTTTGGGATTATAAGCAGACCATTTAATTACCCTAAAATTAGAGTTGATAAAATTTGGGTCTTGTAAACGAGTTGGGCGATTATTGGCAATATCTTCTTGCAATACAGCAATCATAAAATCAAGAGTTTTTGTAATATCTTCTATAGATACTCCTTGAGTTCCAAGTACCCCCGGACGTAAAATATTTGGATCATCATTTGCATGGTCTTGATAATATTCTCTCGTATTAACTAAAGTCGCTAGTAAATCTTTTTGATTGAAACTTACTTTATTGCTGCTAGGTAATTTGGCAGGACTAAAAAGCTTATTGCCATTAATGCTGTATTGATATTTTTTTAATTCGTCAATAACCCTGTAAACCTGCGATATTAGCTGAGGTTGATATAAATTATTTGTTAACCCAGTTGTTGATGGGATAGTTTGACAAGGAATAGAGCTATTTTGATTGCAAGATGCCGTTTGAAACGCGAAATTTGGAGTTAGCTTCAGACTTGAATTCGTTAAATTATCTCGTTTGGGTACGGTAGAAACTTTTTGCTGTTTAAAAGATATATTTTTTATGTTTGCTAGAGAATTATTATTTTGAGTCAACTGCTGATTTTCTGATAAACCATAAGCATAGCCACTTAGACTACCAGCTAACAAAAAACTAGACAAACCTACTACAAAACGCATTTTAGGAATTAACATCTTCATAAGATTCTGTTGTTCACCAAATTGATATACCAGGAAAAATCGAATAGGTCAAAGGTTAAAACTTTTCACTCTCAACTTTTAACTCTTAACTGATTACTTTTTCTTCCCCCTCTCTAACTTCATGGAGCAAAAATACTTCATAATATATAAAAGTTCGCTCTCATAAATCACGATGTATTTAACTTACTTAGACAGCAACAGCTGGTTAATTGAAATTGGGGGTCAAAATATATTGATCGATCCTTGGCTGGTTGGTTCCCTAACTTTCGCTAATTTAGATTGGCTGTTCAAAGGTTCTCGTCCTCAAGAACGTCCCATACCAGAAAAAATTGACCTGATTTTACTATCTCAGGGTTTGGAAGATCACGCTCATCCACCAACGTTAAAGCAACTCAAGCGCGATATTCCCGTTGTCGCTTCTGAAAATGCGGCTAAAGTTGTGAATCAATTAGATTACCAACAGGTGAATTCGCTTGCTCACGGTGAAACTTTTACTCTCAACGGCAGTGTCGAAATTACAGCTACTCCCGGTTCTCCCATAGGTCCGACTTTAGTTGAAAACGGATATTTGCTTAAAGAACTTGAAACCGGCTTTACTCTTTACTACGAACCTCACGGTTATCATTCTGAATTGCTGAAAAAATCCGCTCCCATTGATGTTGTCATCACCCCATTGATAGATTTAGGCTTGCCACTCATCGGACCAATTATTAAAGGTAAAGAAAAAGCTTTAGAAGTCGCTCAATGGCTGGAACCCCAAATAATGTTACCGACGGCCGCTGGTGGTGATATAACCTTTGAAGGATTGCTAATGAACTTTATTAAACCAGAAGGAACCGTTGAAGAATTTAGTTCCTTGTTACAGCAACATAATATATCAGCCCAAGTACTCGAACCAAAAAGTGGAGAGCGGACTTTATTAGATTTGAAAAAGCGAGCAGTTTTGGGAGTAGGGAGTAGCAAGTAGGGAGTAGTAAGTAGGGAGTAGCAAGTAGGGAGTAGCAAGTAGGGAGTAGTAAGTAGGGAGTAGTAAGTAGGGAGTAGTAAGTAGGGAGTAGTAAGTAGGGAGTAGGGAGTAGGGAGTAGTAAGTAGGGAGTAGTAAGTAGGGAGTAGTAAGTAGGGAATAGCAAGTAGGGAGTAGTAAGTAGGGAGTAGTAAGTAGGGAGTAGTAAGTAGGGAGTAGGGAGTAGTAAGTAGGGAGTAGGGATTATGGGAATAGTTTTTAAGTTAACGAGCAAAAAAGAATATTAAGTGATAATCTAGCGTCCAGGTACTAAAGAACTTAACTTTATACAAGTACTAATATTATTGATTAGCGACCAGTTAATATTTAACTTGGTCTATTTTTGTTTTCTATAGCATTTATCTGTTCCCTATGCCCTTGATAATTGTTCTAGAATACAGTCATTTCTCAATAAATCTGTTAAATATTTATACAACTAGATTGAACTCTACTTATTCGTAATTGTTACAGGAATCTCTCATGAAGTTAAATTTAGTACGTCCAATGGCATTTATTGATTTAGAAACAACAGGAATCGATATTGTTAAAGATAGGATTATACAAATTGCCGTATTAAAAGTATTTCCTGATGGCAACGAAGAAATGAAAACTTGGGTTATTAATCCTACTATTCCTATTCCTAATGCTTCATCAGAAATACATGGCATTTACGACGAAGATGTAAAAGATAAACCGAATTTTTCAAAAATTGCCGATAGTTTAGTAAGCTACATTAATGATAGCGATTTAGCCGGATACAACTCAAATAGATTTGATATTCCTGTATTGATAGCAGAATTTTCGCGTGTTGATATCGATTTTAAACTTGAAGGAAGAAGAATTATTGACGTACAAACCATTTTCCATAAAATGGAACCTCGTACTTTGAGAGCAGCTTACAAATATTATTGCGGAGAGAAATTAGTCGGCGCTCACGACGCAGAAAATGATATTCGCGCTACATATGAAGTATTTAAATCGCAATTAGAACGTTACGAAGATGCCGAATATGAGGATAAAGATGGCAATATATCTTATCCCGTAAAAAACAATATGGATGAATTACAAGAATTCGTACCTTTTGATTTTCTCGATCCGACAAAAAGAGTTATTTATGACGAACATAACGAAATAATCTTTAATTTTGGTAAATACAAAGGTAAACCTGTTGCTGAATCATTTAAGAAAGAACCAAATTATTACAAGTGGATGATGGAAAAGGAGTTTTCTGTTTTTACAAAGAAAGCAGTGACTAAAATTTGGGAATCGATGAAAGAAGGAGAGTAGGGAGTAGGGAGTAGAAAGTAGGGAGTAGTAAGTAGAAAGTAGGGAGTAGGGAATAGGAAAAAAATTTCAATTAGGGAGCGAGACGCTCCCACTACGAACCTTTATTACCTTTGATGATTAATGGGGCGCAGTACTAATGTTACGCCAGATTATTCAACAGAACTATTAATTAGAGTAGATAAAACATTTTGAGCATGATTCGCACCTCGGGGAATTCCTTCAATCGTAGCCATCAAGCTAGCCCCTCCTATCAACAGTAAATATTGTTGGGAAAATGATTCTGAATCTTTTACTCCTGCTTGCTCTGCTAGCTGCTTAACGTGAAGACTCCTATTGAGCAACAAGTTATTTATTTAACTGCAAATTATGAAAACTCGTGTAATTACTGTATGGCAGCCCATTCGGGATTAGCCAAAATGATTGGAATGTCTGATAAAGATATCGAAGCGCTGAGAAATGGAACGCCGATGTCCGATAAAAAGCTACAAGCGCTACGTCACTTTACGCAGAAAATGGTGCGGGAACGTGGTTGGGTTGAAGATAGTGAAATCGAAGTATTTATGGCTGCTGGATATAGCAAACAGCAGGTACTAGAAGTAATTTTGGGTATTGCCATTAAGGTAATGCACAATTACACGAACCATATTGCTAAAACTCCTCTAGATAAGCAATTTAACAAAAATGTTTGGTCAAAGCCGAGTGCAAATTGATGGTTTGATTTATGAGTTGAAATTAAAATCACCGAGAACCTGTAGAAGGTGGTATTTTCTCAATACTAATCAACGACTCCATTACCTTTTTTGCAATGGGTGCTGCAACGGTACTACCGTAAGTATTTTCTCCTTGGGGTTCGTCTACCAATGCCAAAACTACATAGCGAGGTGTTTCTACTGGCAAAATACTCACAAAGCTAGTAATTCTTGAATCCGGATCGTAACCACCACTCGAACTAGCTTTTTCTGCTGTACCAGTTTTGCCTGCAATCCGATATCCAGGAATTTGCGCGGCTTTACCCGAACCCTTATCAACCACGCTTTCCATCATTTGGATTACGGTTTGAGTTGTGGTTGGCGAAAAAATTTGGCGGGGTGCTGGTAACTCTTGCTCTTCGTGGATTTGCTCTTTATCATCTATCAGCCCCTTCACTACATGGGGAGTCACCAATCTACCACCATTAGCTAATGCTCCATGCATTTGAATTAATTGTAATGGTGTTAGCGAAAAACCTTGACCGAAGGAAGCTGCTGCTGGTTCAATTGGCGAATTAGTAAATTCTTCCTGGGGTTTAAGACGACTGCTGGTTTCAAATGGTAAATCTGTCTCAGATTTCTGCCTCAATCCCAATCTTTCTAACCAACCGTAGTAAATACTTGGCTGCATTCGCTGGATGATTTTGACCATACCAATGTTGCTGGAAGTTTGCAGAATTCGAGCAACATTGATTCTTCCATTCGCGTTTTTCTCTGCATTTCTAATTTCACGGTCTGCTACTTTGATTAATCCCGTATCATTAAACACGTCGTTCGGCCGAATACTGCCAGTTTCTAAAGCGATCGCCACATTTAACGGTTTGAAGGTTGAACCGGGTTCGTATAAGTCAGCTACAGCCCAATTTCTAAAAAGAGCATAATCCTCTTTAGTAAATTTTTGATTGGGGTTGTAAGTCGGCGAACAAGCCAGAGCCAGGATAGAACCATCCCAAGCATCCATGACTATTACCGCTCCGCGCTTAGCTTTAAATTTTTCTATTTGTTGGGTGAGTGCCAATCTCGAAGCCCGTTGCAAACGACTATCAATAGTCAACTGCATCCGCAATTTATCAAAATTCAGAAATCCATCTGGCGCATGATCTGGCATCAATGCACCATTTCCCGCTCTTGACAAACGCACCGTTTTCATGGAACGTTCGAGCAACTTCTCCTGAGAATATTCTATTCCTGCTTTACCGCGACGATCTGAATTTACAAAACCAACTATATCAGCTACCAAACTATCAGAAGGGTAATATCGAGAGAATTTTTTCCTTAAATCTATACCGTTAAGTTTCAACGCACTAATTTGGTCTGCAACTTCTTCTTGTAGTTTAGAAGAAATAAAAATACCGCTTTTTTGTTTATTAAATTTTGCTTCTAATTCGTCAGCATCAGTATTCAGAATAGTTCCAAGCTTGCGTGCAATCTCAGATTTAGACTTACCTTCGTCAAACATCTTCGGATGTACGTACAAGGTGTAAATCGGAAGGTCAATTGCTACAACCCTTTTATTGCGGTCTACTATTTGGCGACGAGGAATAAAAGGACGCATACTAAACATCTGCTGGTTTCGCGCCTTTTTGGTTAATTTGGCACCATCAATAATTTGTAAACGGTATAAATTTATTCCTAACCCCAAGCAAGCAGCCATTAATATACCCCAAACTATAAATAATCGCTTTTTCGGGTTAGGTGAAAGCTGCGAGGATTTTGCTGCAAATTTTCGCTTATTTCTAGTCCTTGGAATATCGCGATTCAAACGCGACTGTGTATAATCCTTTTTAGAAATTTTACTGGTTTTACCTGGAAACTTCTGCATACATCGCTGCTCCTTCGTAGAGTCTTGAGGAAAACTTGCGCCGATCCCCTTTTTATAATTTTGGATTTTGCGGAAAGTTGAGCCTTCATAAGGTGCGCGGGTTCCCCGCGTTGAGAGAAGTGGCATTGGGGCGTAGATTTTCTTCCCCTTAAACTTTCCCGCGACAGATTTTAGATTTTTCTGTTCCTTGAACCAAAATTGAAATTTTAAAATTAATCGGGTCAAATTTACCCGTTCTGCTACTTAACGGTATTCTGTTTTAACACCCAAATTGAAAAAGTGTATTTGAATTGAAAACGGGGAAAAGATTGATTGAAGATTGCCGATTTTAATATCCCACTGCATTTGAAGGTTGCGATTGCGATTTATTAGACTCTTTATCAACCTCTCGGGAGCTTGATGGTGCAGTTTCTTCCAAAAAAATAGTGTTTGCTGGAGTCGGCGATACTAATCCTGAATGTGGTTTTTCAGCTTCTTGCGCCATTCTATTTTTAAGCGCCTCATCATGCTTTGTTAGCTGACGTTCATCCCGTTGCAATTCCTGCAACTTTTGATACGAGCTACTCCAAAGATGCTGAGAGTATACCGTCCAACCATAAACTACTAACGTTGCACTCACTAATAAAAAAGTTATCGCCGCACTGTGTCGGTGAAGCGAGTTCCAGCGCATTAACCATAGGGGCACTTTGCTGCCATCTGGCATTACAGGAATTGCTTTGCGATCGCGCAGACTAGAATTTTGATTATTTACACGCTGGGGTTTGACTTTTCCCGGTTGTGGTGTACTTGAAGCAATGCTCGAACTATTCTTTGACCAAAAAGAAGGAGTTGAACGTCTTCTTTTACTTAATAATTCCTGTTGGGATTTTGGTAAGGGTGTAAGGCTGGTATGTTCCGGCGCTCTATAACTCCTGAAACTGGTTTCTTGACGAGTAGAATCTCGCCCTAACCACCGTTTTTTCCCTCTTAGATTTGATTTACGAATAGCAGCCATAAGTTTTTACATTAGAAATACTGTACTTTAGATAGAGAGCAAATATTAACACAATATCCGTAATATTTTTTACAAATTATTGACTTCGTATGTGGCTCTCCTTTCTAAACTATTTGTAAAAATAGCTTTAGTTAGCTTGAATATTAAGACCGCTATAATTCCACAATTAGTTCGCCGCATCATAGCATCAAAAGTATGAGAATATGTATCGCCAAGAGACATAGTGCTTCGGCTGCATCATAATTTCTGGTATGATAGCCTGTTTTGTAGTCAGAATAACCCGCATCAGTTGGGAAGTAATAAATTTACAATCGTTTAACGCTTGTATTAACTATAGAAACGGCTAACGTAAGTAATGGTCAGTATAAAAATGAATAATTTATTCTACAAAAACTAATCAAAACTACAATATTTAAAAAAATCATCAAATAAGGTATCGTATTCAACAGGCTAAAAATAGTTCTTGACTAAATTGGTGAAAGAGGAGTTATGAAAATTAAAATCTTTGGTTTTGCTTTATTGTTGGGTTTGGCTACAACTCTTGGAGCTTGCGAAAGCGCTGAAGAAACACCTGTAGACACAACTGCACCTGCTGGAGAACCTGCTGATGGTGGTGCTGTTACCCCCGAACCAACCCCTACCCCATAGTTGACAGTAAGTACTTGGATTGCTGCCGCTATTTTTTGTAGGTCGCTCCTGATTTTCTTTTGCTTTACTACCTAAAAGTAAGAAGAAAGTTAGCTGTTGCTCCGAGCAATTCGACAATAATGTATCGTGCTTTGGGACTAATGTTTTTCTATTCCCTTCGTAAGCTTCGATTCAAAAAGTAGACCTGGTAATGATTATCAAGATTGCCAGGTTTTTATGTTTGTCCCGATCGAGTTGTAGAATTTTAATGGTTATTTATCAACAAGACTTTAAACTCGCTCGTTGTCGTGTTGATAAAAAAAATAAGAGTTTACTCTATGGTTATGGTTGGAGATAAAAAGCTGTACAATAAAATCTCTAAATTTGAAATTATTTTTTAGTATTTTTGAACTAAGTAGATAGATAAAATCATAAATAATGAGGATAAAAAAAGGTCAAAAAGCAGTCTTATTAATACTTTTAACTGCGATATCACTTATTTTATTACAATTAACCGCATACCATAAAACGTTTGTAATTGCATTACCCCCAAGTATTGATATTCCAGAAGAAATATTGCGAACAGAAATTATTTTAGAAGCGCGATCGCCAATTGACGGTCAACCTCTGAGTGCCGCAGAATATGCTCAGTTACAGGCTCAAATAAAAACACGTCCTTATCCCCCAAAACTCAGCCCCAATGTCCGGGAAACAGTATTCCTGCTACGCTTACGTAAGATATTGAAAACACTTTTCCCATTTGTGAAATTTTAAGATCGGGTATTGGGCATAGCTTAAAGGTTAAAGGTCAAAGGTAAGTTAAATTCTTAACTCCTAACTCCTAACTCCAATCTTTCTTCCTCTAGGGGCGGGCAAAGATTACTAATAAATGTAAAGAATATATATAGAAATACAAAAAGAAAGTAGATTCTCTCTCATCCATAATATCTAACATAATCAGCTTCATGTCTATGACCACTATTGCCCCAGAACAGGTTAACAGCATCATTGGGAACCAACATCACGATCCTTTTGAGATACTCGGTTCCCATCAAATAGAAAAGGAAGGCCGGATGGTCTGGGTTGTGCGAGCTTATCTGCCCACTGCGAGTGCTGCATGGGTAGTTCTTCCGGAGGAACGGAAGGAAAAAGAAATGCAAAGCGTACATGACCCCCACTTTTTTGAATGTACGATAGATACTGAAGAATTAAATAACTATCAACTCAAGATTAAGGAAGAAGGCCAAGAGCGGGTATTTTATGATGCTTATGCTTTCCATTCTCCCAAGCTGACGGAATTCGATTTACACCTGTTTAATGAGGGAAATCATCACAGAATTTACGAAAAATTAGGAGCGCATTTTACTGAGATTAAAGGTGTAAAAGGTGTTTACTTTGCGGTTTGGGCACCGAATGCACGTAATGTGTCCGTGTTGGGAGATTTTAATAGTTGGGATGGGCGCAAGCATCAGATGCGTAGAGGTTCCACTGGAGTTTGGGAGCTATTTATTCCTGGATTAGAAGTAGGAGAACATTACAAATACGAAATCAAAAACTCCACAGGACATATTTACGAAAAATCCGATCCCTACGGTTTTGCTCAGGAAGTTCGTCCTAAAACTGCCTCTATTGTCACTGACTTAGACAGTTATAAATGGAATGACAGCGAATGGATGGACAAACGCCGTCATGCCGATCCATTGAACCAGCCTGTTTCAGTTTACGAAGTACATTTGGGTTCTTGGCTGCACGCGGGTACTGACGAACCGTCTAAATTCCCAGACGGTAGTTTAGAGCCAATAGTAAAGGTTTCGGAACTAAAACCTGGGGCACGTTTTCTAACTTATCGAGAATTAGCAGCAAAACTGATTCCTTATGTTAAAGAATTGGGATATACCCATATTGAAATTCTCCCAGTTGCCGAACACCCTTTTGATGGTTCTTGGGGATATCAAGTAACAGGTTATTACGCTCCTACCTCCCGTTTTGGTAGTCCCGAAGACTTTATGTACTTTGTGGATGAATGCCATAAAAACGACATCGGTATACTTGTAGACTGGGTTCCCGGTCACTTTCCTAAAGATGGGCATGGTTTAGCCTTCTTCGACGGCACGCATCTTTACGAACACGCAGATCCCCGTAAAGGCGAACACAAAGAGTGGGGAACTCTGGTGTTTAATTATTCGCGTCATGAAGTGCGTAATTTCCTGAGTGCGAATGCTTTATTCTGGTTTGATAAATATCATATTGATGGCATTCGCGTTGATGCGGTAGCTTCAATGCTTTATCTTGATTATTGCCGCGAACCTGGCACATGGGTTACAAATCAATATGGCGGTAGAGAAAACTTAGAAGCCGCAGAATTTATCCGACAAACAAATCACCTCATCTTCAGTTATTTCCCTGGTTCTCTTTCCATTGCCGAAGAATCGACTTCATGGCCGATGGTATCATGGCCTACATATACCGGCGGATTGGGCTTTAACCTGAAGTGGAACATGGGTTGGATGCATGATATGCTCGATTATTTCAGCATGGACCCCTTGGTTCCGTCAGTTTCATCAAAACAATCTGACTTTTAGTATGTGGTACAACCACAGCGAAAACTTCATGTTGGCGCTCTCCCATGACGAAGTAGTGCATGGCAAGAGTAATATTATCGGTAAGATGCCCGGAGATAGATGGCAAAAGTTCGGAAATACGCGTTGTTTGTTTGCCTATATGTTCGCTCATCCCGGCAAGAAAACCATGTTTATGAGCATGGAATTTGGGCAGTGGAGCGAATGGAATGCTTGGGCAGATTTAGAGTGGAGCTTGATGCAGTTTGAGCCACATCAACAGCTAAAAGTATTCTTCCAAGATTTAAACAAACTTTACCGTAACGAACCCGCTTTATATACTCAAGATTTTGAAGAACAGGGGTTTCAATGGATTGACTGTAGCGACAACCGTCACAGCGTAGTTTCATTTATCCGTCGCGATAAAGATTCAGATGGTTTTGTCGTTGCTGTTTGTAATTTCACTCCACAACCTCATTCTCATTATCGTATTGGCGTACCGGAACCCGGATTTTATACCGAATTATTCAATAGCGATGCCCGAGAATATGGCGGTAGCAACATGGGTAATTTAGGCGGTAAATGGACTGATAGCTGGTCAATGCACAATCAAGAACACTCCTTGGATTTATGTCTACCACCTTTAGGAGTATTAGTTTTGAAATTGGATAAAGATAAAACTGCTAAGGTGATGGAACAATAATTTAGGGAACAGTTAACAGTGAGTAGTGAGTAGTGATTAGTTGTAGTTAACAGCCCGACGGGGAATGCAATTCCCCGTCTAATAGCTAAAGTCCTATAAATAGGACTGAAATACGACTCATCTGTGATTAATTAAGCACCACTACTAGAAAAATCAAAAACTGTTCACTGTTCGCTGATAATATTATGTCCGGTAAATTAGATACGATATGCCATTGCGGATGGAAAAAAGTGAAACGAAGCAATCGCAACATCTTGCGTTATGAAGCGTGTCCGAAGAACATAGTAGATAGGACATATACTTCACTCCGCTTTCACCCGTTTTCCAATTCTAAGAAAATACTAAGCTAAAAAATATCGCAGGCAATACGGAAACCCCTGCTGCTGGCGCTTTCACCGCGAACGCCTGCGAAACGGTTAGCTGAGCGGCAGGTGTAAGGATTATGCCTCCGTGAGCCGCCGCGCAGAATTCTGGAATCATAAAGGCTTCGCATAGCATTATGATGCCGATGATAGTAATTAATATAATAATCATTATTATCAATCCATGCAGTGCCGTCTGTAGGCGCTCCGTTATAATTCTCATGCCAGCTATCTTGGCACCATTCCAAAACATTTCCATGCATATCGTATAATCCAAACACATTAGGTGGAAATAATCCGACTGGTGTGTTTTTTTCACGATATTCTCCAAGAGGCTCATCTGCATAGGAATTAGTTGCTTTATAATTAGCTAAATCGCTGGTAATTGTTTCCCCGTAATAGAATGGTGTAGTAGTTCTAGCTCTGCAAGCGTATTCCCATTCAGCTTCACTAGGCAATCTATACTCTTTTCCTGTGGCTCTTAATAATCTGGTGCAAAATTCTACTGCATCGTACCAGGAAACTTTGTCTACGGGATTATTATATCCTTTGAAATAAGAAGGGTCTGGATCTAAATCTTGCTCGATTTTTGGTAACTTAGCTACAGCTTTCCACTGTGCTTGAGTAACCGTAAATTTTCCTATGTAGAAAGGTTTCACTGAAACCTGATGTTGTGGTTGTGATTTATCTCGCACGATACCATCAAGTTTTTCTGCTTCCGGAGTACCCATTATAAAAGTCCCTCCAGGAATCGCAGCCATTTCCAAATTAATTCTATTACCCAAATCTTCAACAAAATATTTTGCGAAACGCTGTTGACGTTGAGTTATTTCACCACGACGGTTAACTGTGACTACCTCAATTGGCTCATATTTCAAACCTTGAGGATTTAAACCCTGTAATACTCGTTTAACTTTTTGTTCCGATAAGGGAGCTAATAAGTAATAAGCTTGAATTTGAACTTCTGCTGATTTATCTTCCAAAGCTTTGAGAACCAAATCCAAACCCGCTTCTCCATAATTTAATGCTTGATGAAGCGCTGTAATCCTCACTTGTGCATTTGAATTACTCAATCGCAGCTTTGCTCCTTCAATACCACCAAGTACTGCTGCACCTTCGGATGGTGGACTTTGACCTCCGAGTACTGCATCGTAGGCTTTTGGCTGTTGATTTTCTGACATCTGCTTTTTCGGGAAATTTTTATTATCTATTGTTCCCCGTCAGGGTCGAAAATATAAAAGTTCTTTTCTACCTCCTCTATCACATTTCCCCATCCTCTTTTCCTCTTCCCCAAAAAATTCTACCGGATAATTTTCTCCCTTGAAAAAGCGATTATCCGGACATGATATAACTGCTCACTGCTCACTGATAACTGATAACTGTTTTCGCGATCGCTTCATTTCCATCAATCGCAATGGGTTCTTTGCAAAGCGGTGCTTCTAATGGTTGCTTGAGAAATTCCCAGGAACTTTCAAATAATTCCGCAGGAGTAAGAATTTGATGATAGTTGTAATCGGATATTCCTTTTATCAGATAAGCTGCTTCTGCAAAATTGTCTCTGGTAACTGAAACAATCGGCACACCTAATTTAGTAGCTTCAGCAAAAGTACCGAAGCCTGGTTTAGAAACAACTCTTCCGCAAATTGGCATAAAATCAACGGGACGGGTTTTTACATCTTGGATTTTGATTAAGTTTGGTAAATCTGGTGCCGATTTATCGAAGGTAATGAATTGCCAATCTGGATATTTTTGTAGGTTATCGTAGGGTATTTGTTGTAAACCCAACCCGCCAAAGGTAAGCAGTATGGTTTTTTCGCGAGGTGTGTTTATTTCATACTTGGATTTGATTTCGTCGGCATCAATAAAAGGATAGCCACCAGTTAAACCGACATCGGTAATATTTTTGATATTATCGAATGCCTGCATCGGTTCGTGGAAAGGAAGTTTAAAAAGGCGATCGCACTTGGAGTAGCATTCGCCAATCCAATCGGCAACGTCAACAAAATTACCACCCCAATTTCGGTAAATAAAATCCCAACCAAAATTACTAATCATCCAACAAGGAATATTAGCAGCTTTACCAATTTCTGCGGCTAAGAAAGGAATATCTGCCAAAATCAAATCAACGCGATTTTGACGAATAAAATCAACTTCCGAAGCGATAATAGAAGCTTGATTTTTCTTAATTTCTAATAATTTTTCTAAAGTAGCCGATTTATCCATCTTAAAACTATCAGCTTGCACCACCCCCAAATCGTAAGCACGGGGGACGATGAATAAAATCACCTCTGATATAACATTCCAACAACCAACGCGGTGCAGTTGTCACCATAATCAACAACGCTTCCGGACACAAATCCTGAATAGTCGCCGCCACCGCAGCAGTGCGAGTTGCGTGTCCGAAACCATGATTAGTAATCGCAATATATATAATAGGACGTTTCATTTTGGGGATTGGGCATTGGGGATGGGGCATAGGGCATAGATTGAATAATTTATTCTTTCAACTGTCCCTTTTTCCCTTTAACACTTTATATGGTTCGGATAATTGCGCCTATCAATTTATGTGAGATTGTTTGTAGTGCGAGCATCTTGCTCGCTCGATATTAACAACCATCTTGCTCGCTCGATATTAACAACCATCTTGCTCGCTCGATATTAACAACCATCTTGCTTGCTCGATATTAACAACCATCTTGCTTGCTCGATATTAACAACCATCTTGCTTGCTCGATATTAACAACCATCTTGCTTGCTCGATATTAACTAATAAGATACTAGCGAGCAAGATGCTCGCACTACTTACTATGTGTTTTTTCCGCAGGAATCATAATAATACCAATTGTCCTCTCAATGCCCCAATGCCCAATCCCCAATCCCCAATCCCCAATCCCCAATCCCCTATTCCCTATTACCCAAAATCGCGAATTTCTTCAACCAACCGATCGATTTCCGATTCTAAAGTGAAATAATGCACGCAGGCGCGGACGCAATCAGGATCGGCGATTGTACGGGTAAATATTGCTTTTGATTCTAAATATTTGACTAATTCTATGCTGGTTTTAGATTGACTGCTTTCTAGTTGAAAGGAGACTAAACCGGATTCGGGGGGAGAATTTTTCAAGCATTTTATCCCTGGCACTGCCATCAATTTCTGCCACAGGTACTCGCTATTACGACAAATTTGTTCGTAACGCTTTTGCGGTGTTCCCCATTTCTGATGCACTGAAATTGCCTCGGTTAAAGCAATATAAAAGGGATAAGCGGAAGTTGCGATTTCATATCTTTCTCCACTTTCCTGCCATTTTACTGGTTGAGCTTGACTATCAATGACTACGCTACGCCAACCTACAAAGGTAGGGTAAAGACTTTCTCTTGCTTGGGGACGCACGTACAAACCGCCTACACCGGGAGGACCGCACAACCATTTATGACCTGTAAAAGCGTAAAAATCCACTCCTGATTCGGTAAGATTTAACGGTAATAATCCTACCGATTGTGCTGCGTCTACCATTAACTTTGTATTATTGCTTCTACAGGCTTGTGCTATTTTTTCCAAAGGTAAAACCTGTCCTGTATTCCACAGTACGTGACTTAACACTACCATACGGGTACTTGGTCGCAAATGCTGAGCAATAATTGCTACCGGGTTGCCATCATTTAAAGTTGCCATTATTGGACAGGTGCTAACTTCTACGGAAAACCTGCGTGCTATTTCCTGGGCTGTGGCAATAATTCCTGGATGTTCGCAGTCCGTAAGCAGTATATGGTCGCCTGCTTTCCACTCGATGCCCCACATGGCTATATTACAACCGACTGTTACATCTTCGGTAAGAGTGATGGTTTCTGATGGTACATTTAACTCAGTTGCAATTGCTACTCTTGTGGCTTTAGTTTGTTGAATTAGCCAAGTGTTAATTTCATTACCAAAAGGACCTATTCTCTGAATATCATTTTGGGCTTGAATTACAGCATTCATAGCCGAAGAAGGCATTGGACCTTGACCTCCAAAATTAAAATAAGCTTTATTAGCTAAAGCTGGAAATTGTTGTCGGTACTGATGCAAATCGGTTTGTGTAGCAGATATACTCGTCATATAAATTTTGGATTTTGGATTTTGGATTTTGCACAAAGTTTAGAGGAAGAACATCTTTCTCCCAACACATCTTCGACAAATTTTAGACGTGAGATTTGAAGAACAAGATTAAGTATATGGATAATGGTGCAGAAAAGGCATTTACCATATATAGATTTACTTTTAACAGAACGTATTTGGGATTAGAAAACAACTTAAAAGTTAGGATTTTTTGACTTTGTAAAGCTTGATAAAATAGCTGTATTACTGGTTTTATAGATATTCAACTTTTAAATATTCCCGTGCATATTCATATCCTCTAATACATATGCTTCTATCAACAAATAAATTTTTGGAAGCAGTGTTGAAAGCCATGTTTTTTATACAACGTCAAGTTTAGTTACCTTTATTACTACCAGACTGCGCTAATTATTGTTAATTTAAAAGAATGTTAATTAATGCCGAACTACTGCTGCAATATCAAAAATGTAAACGCCGACCTTTTTTGAATGTTCGCGGTGATAAAACTCAGCAAGATGCGCCTAACGACTTGTTGTTGAAGCTGTATCAGGATAAATACGTTCATAAGAAAAAGATTTTAGAAAAGCTTGATTATCAGCGTCCCGAAGTTTCTCAAGGGAGAATCCCAAGCTGGGGAAGCGGCAACTTTAGAATTGATGCAGCAGGGAGTTGACTGCATTTACAGAGGGTTAATCGTAACAGGTTACGAGGACAATCATACTTTGTTAGCTCGTCCGGATTTGCTTATCAAACAACAAGGAAATTCAAGATTCGGAGACTGGATGTATGTTCCTGCCAGGGTTGAGCTAGGTAAGCGTCCCAAACAAGAATACCAAGTTATCGCTGCATTTTATGCTTTTGTTTTAGCAGCAGTGCAGCAAGTTGAACCGGAATCTGCTTGGTTAATGCTGCGGGGAAAAGAAACTAAATATAACGTCGATTTAATCAAATGGATTCCTCGGATGCTAGAAATTTTAGATGAATGCGTCCAAACATTGCACTCACCAACAGCACCCGAAGTATTTATTTCGCGTCAAAAGTGCAGTCTCTGTAATTGGTACAGCAGCTGTCATCAAACCGCATCCGAACAAAAACATCTTTCGCTGGTACCGGGAGTAACCCCAGGACGTTACAATCAATTAAAAATTATTGATATTACGACTTTAGAATCACTTGCTCAAACCTTACCGTCAGAATTAGAAGATTTACCCGGTTTTGGTCTTGAAGTAGCGATTAATCTTGTTTTACAGGCAAAATCTTTACTGAAAAATAGCCCGCTGATCTTACCCGAAGCTCTAATTGAACCAACAATTAATGAAGAGTTGTTCTCACATCGAGAATCTTTGCTGACTTTACCACAAACAAGCGACAAAGCAATAATAGAATATCCAACAACTGTAGAAGTCGATCCCGTAGTATATGAAACAATTACTTATACAGCCCCTATAGAACTCTACTTTGACATCGAAGCCCAGCCAGACTTGAATTTAAATTATTTGTTAGGGGTTTTAGTTGTTGACAGAGAAAACGACACCGAGCAATTTTATTCTTTTTTGGCAGAAAAACCATCGGAAGAAGAATTAATTTGGCAGCAATTTCTAGAATTAGTTTGGCAATACCCCGACGCACCAATTTATCACTTTTGCGTTTATGAGTTCGATACAGTTCAACGGCTAGCAAAACTTTACCGTACCCCCTCCAAAAGAGTATTACCAGTCTTAGATAGATTCGTAGATATTTACGAACAACTTACTCAGACATTAGTACTACCATTAGAAAGTTACGCTTTAAAATCAATTGCTAAGTGGTTGGGATTTGAATGGCGTGATAAAGAAGCCAGTGGTGCTAAATGTATTTACTGGTATGACAAATGGTTGAAAAAGGGCGATCGCACTCTATTAGAAATCATCAAACGTTACAACGAAGATGACTGTCGCGCTACCCACAGCCTAAAAGACTGGCTCGTCAACTTTTTTGAAAGTCAATATGATGAATAGTGAGCAGTAGGAGTTAGGAGTTGTAAGCTGTTGCATATTCAATTTGTATATGAGAAGCGGGCAAGATGCCCGCACTACAATCGTTCAAATTCTTTACCTTATACAATTTAGCTGCACGTCAGCTTAATAGGTAATGGCTAAATATCTTAAATAAATAACGATTGATCTTTTTACCTCTCCTTGTCTCCTTGTCACCCCCTCTCCCCATCCCCCATCCCTCCGCTCCTGTGATATCGTATTTGTGGCTTTTCACAGATAATAAATAATCTGCCGTGCGAATTAAAAAACTATTGAAATTACCGTTAATTATTGTATTTTTTCTGACGATTACAGTTGTCACGCTTATTTTCACAAATTTTACCCCTACTACTGTAGAGGTAACGGCTATCGATTTTATCGGGGAAGTAACTTTACCTACGGGTACCGATTTTGAAAATACCGAATTAGGAGGGTTGTCGGGAATCACTTATGATGCTCGTCGCCAGGTTTATTATGCTATCTCCGACGATCGCTCTGCGAAATCACCAGCTAGATTCTACACTTTTAAGATTAATCTCAATGGCAATTCTTTTCAGAAAAGCGATATTGAGCCTGTTGCGGTAATAACTTTAAAAGATAAAAATGGCAAAACTTTTCTTAATGGAACTATAGATCCAGAAGGAATTGCACTAAGTAATGCATCTATATTCGTTTCATCTGAAGGTGATGCAGATAAAGGAATTAATCCATTTATTAAAGAGTTTTCACTGGATTCTGGACAAGAAATTTCCAGTTTACCTATACCTAATAAATTTTTACCATCTCCAGATAAAAAACAAGGTATTCGTAATAACTTAGCTTTTGAAAGTTTGACTATCACACCCGATCAAAAGTATTTATTTTCAGCTACCGAAAATGCATTGATTCAAGATGGAGATAAAGCTAAACCTAACCAGAGCAGTATGTCTAGAATTTTGAAATATAACTTACTTACTCAAAAGTTAGAAAAAGAATTTCTCTATCCTACCAAACTAGTAAAACCTTTTTTTAGACTTACTGGTAGATTTTCTAGCGGTTTAACCGATTTGATCGCATTGGACAATCAAGGACATTTTTTAAGTATAGAAAGAACTTTTACAGGTTTTGGTTTTGTCAATTCATTATTCAAAGTTTATTTATCAGGTGCTTCCGATATTAAGAATATTGAAAGTCTTAAACAAGTAGATACCCAAACAATCAAACCAGTTAAAAAAGAATTGCTATTAAGCTTAGGAAAATTAGATGTTGCCTTAGATAACACCGAAGGCTTAACCATTGGTGCAACTCTACCAAACGGACAACCATCATTAATTTTAGTCAGCGACAATAACTTTAATAACCTGCAACGGACTCAGTTTTTAGCATTCCAACTCAAGATAGAATCACGTCTTGAAAGATTCCTACGTTTAATCCGCGAACGTTTTTCGTGAATACAAATTTTAAAAGGTAATCAAGGTTTGTAGTAAGGGCTTTAGCCCATCCGAATTCCGCAATATGAAAATAAAGCGCTACCACGAACCTTTTCCCCCTCACAACTTACCGGGTAAATTACTTGAAATGGGAGCGTCTCGCTCCCTAATAGTACTTCAACATATTAATATTGCTGGTTAACACATTCATAGTGGGAGCGTCTCGCTCCCTCGTTGCAACCAGCGAGCTTTCCGGCTCGCACTACCTACCCGATACCTTTTAAAAATCATGTGGCGAACTTTCACTGTAATTATAAATACTTAGCATTACCCCGTACTTAAACTGGGCTTAAACTGCGTATATTTCCCTTAATATCTAAAGAATAGGTGCCTGAAGCCATAAAATAATTTTAAATAGCTAAAAGATTCGACATACATCAAAAAGCCTTAATCCACAAAGCTTTCGGGCTTTATAAAATAATTTATCGTCTTAGTTATCGCAGTGTATTCACTGAGAGTGTTTCTTCAACTCCACGGAGTACTCGTAGGCGTTTCAGTAAAATTTCTCATAGGCTTTGCTTATTGCCTGTGTTACATAATATTTAGTGCGTTTCCTAGTAATCTCGGTATATTCTATCGAAACTTTATATATTCCTAAAGGAAAGCTAAATTTCTGTAAAAATATGATTTAAATTTTCAGTAATACTTAGTAAACCTCCTGTTCCCTTTCTAGAACTTGAAAATTGATTAATTCATTGATTTATGTTGCAACAAGAAATTCATAAGATGTTTACTCAAAAACATAAAACAGAATTAGATCCTTATATTGGTAAATTTGTAAATCACCGTTACCTAATCAGGGATTTAATTGGTAAAGGGGGAGGAGGTAAAGTATATTTAGCAGAAGACTGTACCAATGGCGGAATGCCAGTAGCGGTAAAGATTCTGTCTTTGAAATTGGATAATAAAACTATATCTCAACGCTTTGCTAGAGAAATTTTTATTGGCACGCAATTAGGACGTAAAAGCCAACATATTGTACGAGTATTAGGCTACGGTATTACTGATGATAAAACTCCATTTTACGTAATGGAATATCTTCAAGGTCAAAATTTATTAGAAGTAATTAATAATCAGCCTTTATCTTTAGAGCAATTTTTCGATATTTCCTATCAAATTTGTTTGGGCTTGCAATGCGCCCACAGAGGTATCAGCATTAAAGGAGAAACTTGCCCAGTTATTCACCGCGATATAAAGCCAGAAAATATATTTATAATTGAAGACGGAAAAAAAGGTAAAATAGTCAAGATATTAGACTTTGGTATTGCCAAATTTTTAAAAGAAAGGGCGGGAGCAACACTTTCTCAATCTTTTATGAGCAGTCTACCTTATTGTTCTCCAGAACATATGGAAGGACGTAAGCTATTAGATATACGCTCGGATATTTACAGCTTGGGAATTCTCATGTATCAGATGCTGTATGGAAAGCATCCCTTTCAGCTTAAAAGTTACTCCTTTGGTGAATGGTATCAAGCTCATCGTTTTGAAACACCAGCTTTATTAAATGAGGTAATTCCAGAAGCTAAAATTCCTCTTGATTTGGAAAAACTTATAATAGCTTGTTTAGCCAAAGAAGCAAATAATCGACCTCAAAATATTACAGAAATATTAGACAAATTAGAATTAGTTCAGCGTCAATCTAATAAATATCCAGAAAAAGACGATAAATTTGTCGCAAATACGTCTGAGGTAGATTTAACTCCATCAACATTAATATCCAAACATATTTGCCTACAAAAAACTTGGCCAGTTGGTAAACCGATAGCACCGATTGTTTTTCCTCACCTACTCTACACGGTACAAGCCAAAATCCCTACTTTTTGGGCAATGTTACCTGCTTCAGAAATATCCAAGTTTTTAGAGCAAAAAAATACTACAGAATTTATTCAAAAAATCAATGTTTACCCAATGATTATGTGGGTAACGGTTTTGCACGATCAGAATTCCTCTTTAACACGTTGGCTTTCTTGCTTCTTAGATATAAAAGACAAAGGAGGAGAAAGAATGATTAGGCAGCTAGCAGAAAAAGGCTACTATCATTTACTCTTTTTTGCATTAGAAGAACCAAGAAAATGCGCTCATGTAACAACGATCGCGATTACACCACATCAGCGCGAACAATTGTTCAATTGGTTGGAAGCATCTCAAAATTCCAAAACTTTTATTTCACCGAATCAAAGCAAAACTATTCTAAAAGCCCAATACGAAAAAATTAAACCTAAAATCCTGCACAAGTTAGTACAAAATCAATACAAAAAACCAGATATGAAGGCTTGGATATCTAAGTTATTCCACAAGCTGTTTAAATAATTTGGGCATTGGGCATTGGGCATTGAGAATAGTTAGGAATTAGGAGTTATTAAGTATTCTTCTCCTCCCTATCTCCCCATCTCCCGCATCTCTCCCAAAATTAATCAAAATTCCCCCTTGACAAATTAGAGTAAAAGAGACATACTTACTAAAGTCGCAAATACATGGGACCGTAGTTCAACTGGTTAGAGCACCGCCCTGTCACGGCGGAAGTTGCGGGTTCGAATCCCGTCGGTCCCGTTCTCATGTTAAATATTTTTATTTGGTAAGCCGTTAGAAGCATAATGAAAATGCTTTTTTGGTCATTTAAGCGGTAAAGCTAAATAGCGCTAAGTTAACCTTTATCATTTTCTAAGATGGTGGAGGTTTGAATTTGTTTGTCTATTGCAATTGTTAATTAGATAAATCAAAATCTAAAATCTTGCCACTTGGAAAATCGAGTAAGTCTCAACGGACAGTTTTCTCGAAATTGCTTGTGGTTCTAACATCTCAAATATTACGAAATATATGACTTTCAGAGTGCGTATTGCTCCTAGTCCAACTGGGAATTTACATATTGGTACGGCGAGAACTGCTGTATTTAACTGGTTGTTTGCTCATCATCATGACGGTAAATTCATTTTACGAATCGAAGATACCGATACCGAACGTTCGCGCCCCGAATATACGGATAGTATTCTTGAAGGATTGCGTTGGTTGGGGTTGGATTGGGATGAAGGCCCATTTTTTCAAACCGAACGCTTAGAAATGTATAAGGAAGCGGTGCAGGGTTTACTGGATAAGGGATTGGCTTATCGCTGTTACACCACTTCTGAAGAATTGGAAGCTTTACGAGTATCTCAAAAAGCTAGAAATCAAGCACCCCGCTATGATAATCGTCACCGAGACTTAACATCGGAACAAGAAGCGGAGTTAAAAGCTGAAGGACGCAGTTTTGTAATTCGCTTTAAAATTGATGACAGCCGCGAGATTAAATGGAATGATTTGGTGCGGGGAGAGATGAGTTGGCAGGGTAGCGATTTGGGTGGTGATATGGTTATCGCTCGTGCTACTGAAGATGGTATAGGTCAACCGCTGTATAATTTTGCCGTGGTGGTGGATGACATGGATATGCAAATTAGCCATGTGATTCGAGGAGAAGACCATATTGCTAATACTGCTAAACAAATTTTACTTTACGAAGCATTTGGTGCAAAGGTTCCAGAATTTTCTCATACTCCTTTAATTTTGAACGAGGAAGGCCGTAAACTTTCCAAACGAGATGGTGTGACCTCGATTTCTGACTTTAAGAAAATGGGTTTTACTGCGGAAGGTTTGGTCAACTATATGACCTTGCTCGGATGGTCGGCACCGGATTCTACGCAGGAAATCTTTACCTTAGAAGAAGCTGCCAAGGAGTTTACTTTTGAGCGCGTCAATAAAGCCGGTGCAAAATTCGATTGGGCAAAATTAGATTGGGTTAACAGTCAATATATTCACAGTATGCCGGTAGATAAACTTACCGATATGCTGATACCTTTCTGGGAAGAAGCTGGGTATAACTTTTCCCAAACCAAAGAACGTGCTTGGATTGAAAAATTAGTTGCTTTAATTCAACCCGGTATATCTCGCTTGACTGAAGCTGTAGACGTTGCCAAAATATTTTCTACCGAGACAGTTGATTTTGATTCAGAAGCCCAAGAACAATTGCAAAAAGAAGGTGTTAAAAGTGCCCTTCAAGGAGTTGTGGCGGCTTTAGATAGCGAAATTAATGCCTCAAACGCCAAAGACATTATAAAACGGGTAGTTAAAGAGCAAAACGTTAAAAAAGGCTTGTTGATGCGGAGCTTACGGGCTGCTTTTACTGGAGAAATGAATGGCCCAGACATTGTAGATTCCTGGGTACTGCTGAATAATACTGGCTTAGATAAACTTCGCTTGGAAAAGGCTATTGCTGTAGCGGTTGATTAAATTTCCATGAATAAAAGCATTGCGATCGGGTGAAGTAAGTCAAAAAGATTGAATAATTACTTTGGGGCACATTTGATGTGCCCCAATTTATTTTCGGAAAAGGAGATACTTCACTGTAAAAATTATTAACTTTCAAAAACTAATCTTAAAGAAAACAGCAGCGCCGATCGAAAGCGAGCGGACAGTTTTATGCTTGCCGTTTTTTGTTCATTTCTAACCCATCCGATCAGATGCTGTATGTAATTTTCATTTCCCTAAAAAATAGTAATTACTCTTAGGTAAGGGAACAATATGTGTATTTTTATTGTCATCTCAAACACTTAGAAAAAATGTAATTAAAATGTCTAATAAATTGTTAAGTAGAGTAATAAAGCTATCATTTGTATTCTTATCGCTAAGTGTGGTATCCGGAATAAATACCTCTGTGAAGGCGGCTGATACTCCTCCACCAATATTTGGGGATATAACCATAAAGCGTCCTTTATCAAAAGATCCCCTAACAGTTCGCGGAATGAGCGGTGGCACTATAGAAGGAAAAAATATTTCCAATCGAAAAGATACGCCAACGGGAGCCTGTACTGGTTACATGGATAGAGAACCAGATCACACCCTGCGGTTAAAAAATAAATTTGATTACATGAAACTGGTAATAGAAAGTCCTGAAGATACCACTTTAATAATTAAAGGTCCCGGTGGTACGTGGTGTAATGACGAATTTGAAGGCAAAAACCCCGGTATTGCGGGCGAATGGCTTGAAGGTCCCTACCAAGTTTGGGTAGGTTCTTATAAAAAAGAAGAATATTTTCCCTATACTTTGAAAATTACGGAAGTTAAATGACAGTGAGCAGCGAACAGCTCTCTCTCGATTTTTTTGGGGTAAATAAAACAAAACTGTCTTTATGATTCCTCACGGCCTCTCTTGTAACATTAGAGAGGCTTTGATATTTCGGGGGATTGAAAGGCGATCGCGGTGAAAATAGCTGAAAAATTAGTTATATGAGAGGCGATCGCTTAAGAAATTTAAATTGCTTGCTGCTTGCTGGTAACTGCTCACTGCCCACTGTTCGCTGCTCACTGTTCACTGCTCGCTGGTAACTGATATGGTAAAAAGTCTTAAAATTAAGTTACATTTAATTAAGAATAATAATAATGTTTTGGCAAATGTCGTATAGCCCGATCGGGTCAAGATGACAAGTCATACATAAACAAGAAAATTAAACTTTCTCGGGATTTATATACATCCGTTTCACATTAATCATGTTAACGGGGTGATGCATCCCATTGGTATCTAGAGGCAAATTAAAATGAAATTCTCTTGGAGAGTCCTAGTTCTTTGGACCTTGCCTGCTTTAGTGATAGGCTTTTTCTTTTGGCAAGGAGCGTTTGCGAATACTCCTGCTGATATGGGTAAAAATGCAGCTAGCACTCGCATGACCTACGGTCGTTTTCTGGAATACTTAGACGCTGGTCGAGTGACGATGGTGGATTTGTATGAAGGTGGTAGAACGGCGATTGTAGAAGCTGTTGATCCTGACCTTGATGGCCGGATTCAGCGCGTCCGCGTTGATTTACCTGCTAGCGCTCCAGAATTGATTACTAAGCTCAAGGAAGAAAACGTCAGCTTTGATGCCCATCCGGCAAGAAATGATGGAGCTATCTGGGGATTATTAGGCAATTTAGTTTTTCCAATCTTATTGATTGGCGGACTGTTCCTTTTGTTCCGTCGTTCCAGCAATCTTCCAGGTGGTCCAGGACAAGCCATGAATTTTGGTAAATCTCGGGCACGTTTCCAAATGGAAGCGAAAACTGGGGTGATGTTTGATGATGTAGCCGGAATTGAAGAAGCTAAGGAAGAACTTGGTGAAGTTGTTACCTTCCTTAAGCAGCCTGAGAAGTTTACTGCTGTAGGCGCACGCATTCCCAAAGGTGTATTGTTAGTAGGACCTCCGGGAACTGGTAAAACCTTACTAGCAAAAGCAATTGCTGGTGAAGCTGGCGTACCTTTCTTCAGTATTTCTGGTTCCGAGTTCGTGGAAATGTTTGTGGGTGTGGGTGCTTCCCGCGTTCGCGATTTGTTTAAGAAGGCTAAAGATAACGCTCCTTGCATCATCTTTATTGATGAAATTGATGCCGTGGGAAGACAGCGTGGTGCGGGTATCGGTGGTGGTAACGATGAGCGCGAACAAACCCTCAACCAGTTACTAACTGAGATGGATGGTTTTGAAGGTAACACCGGCATCATTATTATTGCTGCTACCAACCGTCCCGACGTATTAGACGCAGCATTATTACGTCCCGGACGCTTTGACAGACAGGTGATGGTTGATGCACCTGATATCAAAGGACGTTTGGAAATCTTGGAAGTCCACGCACGCAACAAGAAATTAAGCCCAGACGTATCTTTAGAAGCGATCGCTCGCCGTACTCCCGGTTTCACTGGTGCGGATTTAGCTAACTTGCTTAACGAAGCAGCGATTCTTACTGCCAGACGGCGTAAAGAAGGTATTACCCTAACAGAAATTGATGACGCTGTAGATCGGGTAGTTGCCGGTATGGAAGGCACACCTTTGGTAGACAGTAAGAGCAAGCGCTTGATTGCTTACCATGAAGTTGGTCATGCTTTAGTTGGAACTTTAATCAAAGACCACGACCCAGTACAAAAAGTTACCTTGATTCCTCGCGGACAGGCACAGGGTTTAACTTGGTTTACTCCTAGTGAAGACCAGGGTTTAATTAGCCGCTCTCAGTTGAAAGCGAGAATTGCTGGAGCTTTAGGCGGGCGTGCTGCCGAACAAGTAATTTTTGGCAGAGGTGAAATTACTACTGGTGCCGGAAATGACCTGCAACAGGTAACTGGTATGGCACGACAAATGGTAACAAGATTCGGGATGTCCAATTTGGGACCATTGTCATTAGAAAGTCAGCAGGGAGAAGTATTCCTTGGTCGCGACTGGACTACACGCTCCGAATATTCTGAATCAATTGCAGCTCGTATTGATTCTCAAGTTCGTTCAATTGTTGAAGAACAGTATCAAGCTACTTTACAAATGATGCGCGAAAATCGCAGCTTGATGGATAGATTAGTCGATTTACTAATTGAAAAAGAAACCATTGATGGTGATGAGTTTCGTCAAATTGTGGCTGAGTACGCCGAAGTACCAGAAAAACCACAATATATTCCATCTTTGTAATATTTTTTAATTCAGTTTCTCACATTTGAGAAGATTGGTTGATAAAAGTTGAAGAGTAAAAAAACAAGGGGATGCGATATCATCGCGTCCTTCTTTTTTTGCGATAAAAATCGAAAATTGTGTAGAGACGTTGCACTGCTACGTCTTCACATATTTTGGTTGGTATTGAGAGATTTTAGTTAAATAGTATAACCAGTCGAAAATATTTGTATTAGTTATTGGTTGGGAAACCAGATTATTGACAGACGTAGCACTGCTACATCTCTACATTTTTGATGGGAGTGTTATTAAAAAGATGAATATGGGAACAATATTTACAAGTTAATTAAAATCTAATTTTTACAGCCTGCTGTTTATTCAAATTTTTAATGTCACCATCCAAGGCAATTCACGATCTACCTGTTAAATTCAACCGCACATTGTTAATTACGATGGTGGTGCTGCCAAACATTGATCGACAGCTGTTCTCGTATATTTGATTATCAATCCAAAATCTAAAATCGAATTATGCCTTCCAATTCAATTCTCATCGTTGACGATACACCTAATAATATCCGCCTTTTGTTCGATGTTTTGGACAGCGCCGGATTTGATATTTCTGTCGTTAGAAATGGCGAAACAGCTTTAGAAAAACTGCATCATATTCAACCGGATTTAATTCTGCTTGATGTAATGATGCCAGGAATCGACGGTTTTGAAACTTGTCGTCGTATCAAGTCTAATCCCGAAACGCGGGAAATACCGATCATTTTTATGACGGCTCTTTCCGACACCGAACATAAAGTAGGTGGCTTACAAATAGGTGCAATTGACTATATCACGAAACCGATTCAAGTTGAGGAAGTTTTAGCAAGAGTAAACGTACATTTGAATTTACGAAATGTTCAACTCCAAGTTCAGCAGGAAGTAGTCGAACGCAAAAAAACAGAAGTCGAACTCAGACAAACTCTTGCTTCTATGCAACAAATGCAAACACAATTAATTCAAAGCGAGAAAATGTCTGCTTTAGGAAACTTAGTGGCCGGAGTTGCTCACGAAATCAATAATCCTTTGGGTTTTCTCAATGGCAGTATCCGCAATGCTACAGACAACGTAAAAGATCTATTTGAACATATACAGCTATATCAGCAGGAATGCTCAAGTCCTACAGATAAAATTACCAAACACGCTGAAGAGATTGATTTAGAATATATTAAGGAAGATTTACCGCAAATTTTTGATGCGATGCAGAAAGCCACAAATCGCATTCAAAGTATTAGTAATAGTCTGCGTACTTTCTCCAGAGGTGATACTCAGTGCAAAGTCAGCGCTAACTTACATGAAGGAATTGATAGCACTATTTTAATTTTAAAATATCGTCTTAAAGCAAATGACAAGCGTCCAGCAATTGAGGTTACAACCGAGTATGACGTTCTACCTGAAATTAAATATTTCCCAGGGCAATTAAATCAAGTATTTATGAATATTTTAGCAAATGCTATTGATGCATTAGAAGAGTCAAATAAAGGATTAAGTTTTAAAGAAATAGAACTTAATCCCAACAGAATTATTATAAAAACTTATTTAGAGAATAATTACATTAAAATTAGTATTGCTGATAACGGTAAAGGAATGCCTGAAGAGATAAAACATAAGATATTCGACCATTTATTTACGACTAAGGAAGTTGGAAAAGGTACGGGATTGGGATTATCTATAGCTCGCCAAATTCTTGTAGAAAAGCATGGCGGTAATTTAGAAGTAAATTCGGAATTGGGTAAAGGAACTGAGTTTGTAATTGCAATTCCTATTTGATGAAGATGGTTTAATTTGATTGTTCCGTAATTGTTAAGTAAATGGTTATACTCCTAGTACAGTACGGCGTAAATAAAGCACCCATTTAAAAAGTTTGAAAGCCTTATCATATAATACTTTTTACTTCCGCGCAGCGGTACTAGTCACTTGGCTGTTTTGGCAAAGGAAAACTCAACAGGTAATGCAGGAGATTTAAATATTGCTGCTGGTAATTTATAACAATATTAAAATCAGTAAAATGGAAAAATACAAACGATGTTTTAATAGAAAGTTTTTACTAAAGAATGCTATCCAAATTTTGATAAAAATACGAGCGATATAATTCTCTACTCACAATTGCACCATCGGCAGTTAATTTAACTAATCCAATACTTTCTAATTTATAGGCAACTGTAGGTGGAAGATTTACGGTTGTTTGCCCTGTCAGCATTTCGGTGAATGTTGCTGCTAAATCGGGATTTTTTTGTAAACAATCCAACTTTTCTCGTAAATGATGCCGAAAAATGCCTCTTTCCGTACTTGCTTGTTCTAATAACTGCTCTAAATTTAATTCTTGTTGACTTAAATTGTAAAGTGCAATATTAATTAAATTCGGTTGTCCACCTATTACTTCCATTAATTTTATAGCTTGATTATTTTGTTGCCAATCTAACCCGTAACGTGCTGCTAATTCTTCTATTTGCTCAAGCGTAAAATCGGGTATTTGGATGGGTAATCCAATATTAAATGGCGAATGATTCAAGTCTAAAGGGACATAAATATCGGTAGAATAATCTAGGATTAAGCGCAATTTGTGCCAAACGGGGTTGTACTGTGCATTTTCATGCCAAGAACGTAATAATGATAAGAATTCTTGAGCTAATTTTCGATATTCAAAAACAAGATTGAGTTCGTCGAATGATAAAACCAAGGGGCTATTGAGAGCTTCTAATATATAAGCCTGGAAATAAAGATTGCAGCTTAATTTACTACCAATTTCTTCATCCCAACATTCATCAAGCTGAGGTTCGAGATCCAAACTTTTTGAAATAATACTGCACAACCAGCGTAAAAAAATATCTAAATCTAGAAACTTGTCGGCATCTACTAAATTTAAATCTATATGTACTGTATAGTAACTTAATGATTTTGCATAATCTAAAGCTCTAAATTTTAAAGAAGTTTTTCCCATTCCTTTGGGAGCTTTGATGCGAATCATACATCCGGCACGGGAGATTTCCCGATTCATTAATTCCTCAATCGGGGGACGGGGAATATACAATTTGGAATAGAGCGATACTGGTCCGCTGAGATATTCTATATCCTTAATTTGTTCTACTTCTTCCCAAATGTTGTAATCAGAATCGATTAATTCCAAATCAAAAGCGGTAAAGCATAGTTTCACCGATCGCGAATCTAATCCCGTTTTCAAAGACCACAATCGCGATAGTGTATTAGTGGAAACACCGATGCGGTTGCTTAATTCTTCTTGAGTAAAACGTCTACCATCATTTTCTTGCAACTGGGCTGCCTGTATCGCTGCTTGCAGTCGTTTCAATCCCGTTGTAGTCAGTACTATACCTCGCCTTCGCCTCTGTCTTGTAGCCTCCATTTCGGTAAACACCTTTCGCAGCTTGCACCAAAAATATTAACGTATTAGCTAGCGCTTGACTGCTTTAGTACTACCAAATTATCAAATGGTTGTATGGTTTCTTAAGGAATGAGGCTTTATGCTTCAAAACAATAAATATCTTCAATGAATTCTTAACTGGCTTAACTGCTATTGAAGGCGATTATTTGTATATGCCAAAATAAAGATTCAATCAAATACCCAATTTACTAGCAAACCGAATAGTTTTCTTCCCTGGAAGACTATCAATGTGTTAAATGTGTTCCCTATATACCGCCAGATTACTCCAAGTAATCTGGCGGTATAAAAATTATTAATGTTGTTTTGAAATTATACTTAATACCTCGCGAGGAATAGATTAAATATGATATCTTACAGCATTCTTAATAAGGTTAAAGAAACCGGGAATGGAGTTATTGGTGCAAGATGTTAGTTAAATTAATTTCTTCTCCTCCTAATCTCTGTTCCCTGTTCCCTACTCCCTGTATTTAATTACTTTTCGCGAATATCTTGATGGGAGTCTATAACTAATCGCATAGTTTCCACAGTGAGTTCCCGTAAATCCCGATTCAAAGGAATTGCTCCCCTCTCCCCAAACCAGCGATCGAATATGGTTACATATTTACTTTCATTATTTACAAAACCTTGCATAAACCCGTAGAAGGTAAAGTTTACGGTATCGAGAAAATCGGAATTATTTTCGGGAACCATACAGGCAATACCTTCTCTAGAGTAGGGACGATCTGGTACTACTTGATAAGTATTAAAATTTTGTTTTTGACCCAACCAAGCTTCTAAAAGAATACCATCGTCAGCAAAAGCATCTATTTTTCCTTGCTGCAAAGCTGTATATCCTTGCCATCTATCTTTGAGATATACCAATTTGGCTTGTGGTTGCGCCTGCTCAATAGCCTTTTCGTTCGTGGTTTTTGCTAAAACTCCGATTCTCTTACCAATTAAGCTTTTTGGAGAACTCAAATTACTTCCTTTCTTAACTAATAATTTAGTACCAGTAGCACCATAGCTAAAGGAAAAATCCACATTTTTATTCCGCTCCCAGGTAAAGCTGCTGGCATCGCAAACGATATCAACTTTTCTATTAACTATATTAGGAATGCGTCCAGATGGGGGGAGTGCAACTAATTTAAGTTGCACTTTTTTACCCAATTCTTTTTCTAATTGCTGCTGGATAAGTTTGAGCATATCCACAGAATAACCAATCAATTGCCCTTCTCTATCTTTATAAGCAAAAGGGAAAGCATCTTTACTTGTTCCTGCTGTCAGTACACCCGTGCGTTTTACCTTTTCCATCACAGTTTCTGCGGAAGCAACACTGGGTAGCGCTGCTGTTAATAGCATCAAAGAACTTATTGCTGCAATTGCAATTTTTTTAGACATCCTCACTCCTCGTACCACCAGGGTTGACTTTTAAATTTCCACGTAGGTTAAAAATACAGTAATTACCCTGTAAGATTACAAGTTAAGATGATACAAGTCACAATTTTTTATATTTTTACATCGATTAAATAAAAATAAATAAAATACAAGGTAATAATTTATTCAAAACTATGGAAAATATAATCATATTTGTAGTATGGGTCACAATTGGCTTTACTGTTTATTGGTTTCTTTCTAAAAAGTCTGTAAAAAGCAAATCATCGAACTATAAAATCAACAGTAACTCGCCCTTATTCCATAGTGATTATTATCCGATCGATCAAACAGTTAATCGACAATATCAACCTGTTGCAGAATGGAGCGGCCGTTTAATTTTACCAGTCAAACCTCAAAACGAGTGTTTTGTCGAATTTGAAGTTCAAAATGCTCCCGATTTATATATGCATCTGCTCGGTAAGGTTGTGAAGTTGAAGTGGAGTAACGATACCTTAGTGCAAGAATATGTGAAACGGGTAAGCTTTGACGTTAATTTTTCTAAGCAAGCTAAGAAAAGTCATCAAAGAGGTTTTGTTCATCCCGTAAGATTGGATGGACGTTCTCAGGTCGATCCTTTAGAATCTTTAGCAGGTGCAAGGACGATGGATGATGTCTGCGTTATGCTATTGCAACCGGAAGTGGAAATAAATGCAGCAGGAGAAACGCAATTAATTATTAAAGAAGAACCCATTCAAATTACCGGGCGTTTAGTGGGTTTGGTAAAAATTTTAGCAAGAATAGAATCACATAGCGATTTATTTAAAGTTTGTCACTACAACAAAGCAACTAAAAACTTTTACAAGGGAATTGAAGAAATAATTTGCATACCGCAAGTACCAAAAGACATAAAGGGCATTTCTCGTTCGAGTAATAAAGATATTGAAAAATCGCCACTGAATTTTCAAGGTTGGTATATTTACGGCGCACCCGATGCCAATGGTACTTTTGTCGTACAGGCTATTGAACCCCGCGTTTTAGTTAAGTTAGAACCCCAAAAAGTAATTACAAAATCTGAGGAAGTATTTAGATATATAAAACGAGGAATATGGGCAAAAATTAAATCGCAAAAAGGAAAGTGCCAGACAGTTTTATTAGCACCAAATAAAAAAGATGCAAAAAGCGCCGTATCTGAGTGGCATTTAGGCGATAAAGCTTTGACAATGCATTTATTTGGCGGTATCGGCGGTAAAAAAGCAGAAGCACCCGCTTGGCTTCCGGTTGCAGGTCACTTTTCCTACGGGATTGCAGAAGTTGTACGCGATCGCATTACGTCGGAATTACGTTTTGATATCGTTTACTATCAAGTTTATGGTCATAATGCAGACGGAATCATTTCGGGAAGTGTAACTTGGGCTACTTATATGGGTTCTTTGTGGCAGGGTTGGTTGGGAACTCGTCCGGTATGCGATATTCTAATAAAATACGAGCCGATAATTAGCAATTATGATTTTGACGGAGTTAAATTATCTCCTTTAAATGAGTTTATTGAAGAACTTAGAGAAATTACAGCCCGTTACCGCGTCGGAGATGGAACTGGTGCATCATTAATAACACCAACAGCTTCCTGCGTTCAAGATTCCAACCAAGCACTTTACGCCACAATTTACGATATACAAAAACTCGTTAAGTTAAATCCAACAATCAACCAATGGTTAGAAAAACATCCCAAAGATAAGCAAACTCAGTATTTTAACGAATTAATATCTTTAGGAAACATTTTAGAAAAACAGTTAGTTCCTATGGGAGTTGTGCGGCGAGACTGGCGACAAAATGCAAAAGATTTATTTGGAACTAATAGTAAAAACAGCAATATTATTACAATTGCGATAAATATGCTCAAAAGTTGGCGAACCGTATTTCCCAAGAGAGCGCAAGACGAAACCACTAAAATTTTTCTCAAGCAAAATGCTATGGCATGGGTTTTAAGAAGCAATCAGGTAGGAGGTTTTGACGATAATATTGCACCTGTAGCGCCGACGACTCTTTTTAAGTAGGGGATTGGGAATTGGGGATTGGGAATTGGGGATTGGTGATGGGGTGATGAATAGCGAGCGAGACGTATGTCCTTACGGACACGCTACGCTAACGCACTCCTAACCTTTAATTTTTGACCTTTGACCTTTAATTAACTTCTATTTTCGATCGTATTCGATAAAATTGCTAGGTACATTATTCTTTGCTTTAATTGCGATACGATTTATGACTCTTAATTTATATTTTCTGCGACATGGAGAAACTACTTTTAGCCAAAGTGGTGATTTTTGCGGTGAAACTAATGCGGAGTTAACGTCAGAAGGGGTGCATATGGCGGAGGGTTTTGCTGATGCTTATAAGAAGCTGAAGTGGGAAGCTGTTTATGCTAGTCCGATGAAGCGTACTGTGGCGACTGCGAAACCGTTTTGCGATGCTACGGGAATTGATATGCAGCTACGCGATGGGCTTAGGGAAGGTAGTTATGGTGAATGGGAAGGTAAGAGTAAGGAATTTGCTCAAGAAAATTACGCCGAAAATTATATTAATTGGTTAACTGAACCCGCTTGGAATGCACCGAAGGGTGGAGAAACTGCGGAGGATATAGCTAACCGTGCGATGCCTGTAATTGCTGAGATTCAGAAGAAACATCCTCAAGGCAATGTTTTGGTGGTTTCTCATAAGGCAACGATTCGGATTATGCTTTGTAGTCTATTAGGTATTGATTTGGGGCGTTACCGTTACCGGATTAATATTTTAGTTGCGTCGGTGAGTATGGTTAAGTTTGATGTTCATGGCCCTTTGTTGGAAGTTTTGGGCGATCGCTATCATATGCCCCAGGATATTCGCAATCGGAAAGGGACTTAAAATTTAGGGAATTGGGGATTGGGAATTAAAAGTACCTGGCGGTTGAAACCGCTGCTACATAGGCAAAACCCACCTGCGTGGGTTTATTAATTCTACGTGGTAGGGTGGGTTAGGCATTTTAATATATTCAAAGAGGTTGCAAATTAAAATTGCCGTAACCCACCATTTATTTGCTGTTGAATAGAAGAAATATTTATTTTTTATTCATGTTAAATACAAAGGATATTCGTCTAGTTCGCGCTTTTAATTCCTTGCAAGGTTTATCTGTGGGTGATGCTTTTGGGGAAAAGTTTTTTCTACATTCTGATGTGGCTGAAAATATTATTGCAGCTCGCGCTATTCCGGCAGTGCCTTGGTACTATACCGACGATACCCAAATGGCATTATCAATTTATTGGATTTTGCGAGAATACGGCGAAATTAAGCAAGATGAATTAGCGAAAAGTTTTGCTCGCAGGTATGACGAGGAAAGGGGTTATGGTGCGGGTATGCAAAGGCTGCTATTAAGTATAAGCAAAGGTCAAAAATGGCAGGATTTAAGTTGTAATTCGTTTAATGGACAAGGCTCTTATGGTAATGGTGCGGCGATGCGGGTTGCTCCTTTGGGGGCTTTTTTTGCTGATGATTTGGATTTAGTCGTTGAGCAAGCTGCTAAAAGTGCGGAAGTTACTCACGCTCACTCTGAAGGTATTGCTGGTGCAGTTGCGGTTGCTGTGGCTGCGGCTTTTGCTTCTAAATTAAAGGATTCAAATAAACCGAATAAAACGGAATTTTTGGATTTGATTCTACCTTATATTCCAGAAAGTGAAGTAGCTGCAAAAGTTCGTCAAGCCAGAAATTTACGGGATGATATAGCAGTAAATTCGGCTGCTGCAATTTTAGGAAATGGCACCAAAGTTTCAGCGCAGGATACGGTAGCTTTTGCTTTGTGGTGTGCCGCTCAACATTTAGATAATTACCAAGAAGCGCTGTGGTTAACGGTTAGCGGTTTGGGAGATAGAGATACTACTTGTGCGATCGCCGGTGGTATTGTGGCTTTGTATGCGGGTGTAGAAAGTATTCCGGATATATGGTTGGCAGCGCGAGAGGCTTTACCAAGGTGGATCGATTTAGATCGGGAAGAGTTGGAAAAGGAAACGGTAATTTTATATCGTCCCGTGGGAGAGAAAGAATTAGTTTTAATTCAGGAAAGTGGTTATCGAGAATTTCCACCAAGATTGCCAGAGCAACCTATTTTTTATCCGGTATTAAATGAAGAGTATGCGATAGAAATTGCTCGCGATTGGAATGCTGTAGATAATAATATTGGTTATGTGACCAAGTTTGAAGTTAAAGCTGAGTTTTTGAGTAATTATTCAGTGCAGGTTGTTGGTGCTTCGCGACATCAGGAATATTGGATTCCTGCGGGTGATTTGTTGGAATTTAATTGTAATATAGTTGGTTTAATTGAGGTGGTTAAGAAGTTTGGATGATTGGTTTTCTATCAAAGGATTAATGATTTAAAAAACCCCAGAGGACGCAGAGGAAGCGAAGGAAAAAGATAAAGAGAGATAGTAATGGAAAGTGATGTCAGAAAAATCATAGAAGTTAGTAGGTATAGAGGATTATGTTCTGATGAGGAAAAAGTTGTTCTGGAGTATCTAAAATCAATCAGTGAAGAGAAAGCGGTTGAAGTCCTAAAATATATGGTTGACCAAAAAAGTCTTATTTCTACTGTATTTGCTAAAAAAGTTTTACGTTCTAAAATTCATGTAAAAAGTTTTTTTGAATATGGAGTTATCAATTCTGATGCTCAATCTATTAAAAAATGGTTAGATTTTGCAACTCCTAAACTTGGGTTTAAATCAACAGTTTATTTAATTGAAACATTGAATAATCAAAGTAATAGGCTTATAGAAAAAGCGGTATATTGGCTTCCTACGTTTATTTGTAATAATGATGATACAAATAAACAGAGAATACTTAGTAATTTATTAGAAAAATCAAACAGGAAAAAAGATCCCTTTACCAGTTTGTAGGTTGGATTAGGTTCACTGGAAATTGGTTGTAAACAAATAATCTATATTTGAACCGTAAGCCAATATTTGGATTTTGATTGATATATAACTGTTTGCTTTCAACCATAAATTATGTCGGGTTACGGCGCGTGTCTAAATCGTAATTACTAATTAATTTCTTTGATGCGCCGTGAAGTCAACCTGCCTACTTTAGACATAGACTTAATTTAAAATAAATAAAACGCATCCGTTGTTAAATACATCTATTGTTAAAATATAAAATTGTATGGCTCAAGCAATAAATAAACTAACAACCTTTGAGGAATTCATTGAATGGTATCCTAATAACGGGATACGCTACGAATTGCACAAAGGGGTAATTGTTGAAATGCCACCACCTAATGGCGAACATGAAAATGTTATTGGCTTTTTAGCTGAAAAAATTACTATACAATATGTCCGTTTAGGATTACCTTACCGTATCCCCAAAACTGGACTTGTTAAAACTCCCGACAATGATTCAACCTATTCCCCAGATATTGTGTTGGTTAATCATGATAATCTCGTCAATGAACCTTTATGGAAGAAACAATCTACACTCATTCAACCTGAATCAATTCCTCTGGTAGTTGAGGTTGTAAGTACTAATTGGAGAGATGATTATCACGACAAATTTGGGGATTACGAAGAAATGGGTATCCCTGAATACTGGATTATAGATTACGCCGCTTTGGGTGGTAAACGGTTTATTGGCAACCCCAAACAACAAACTATCACGATTTGCGAATTGGTAGATGGTGAATATCAAACTACTCAATTTCAAGGTAATCAGTCAATAGTGTCTCCCTTATTTCCCGATTTACATCTGACAGCACAACAAATTTTTGATTCTGCTCTGTAAGGTATTTGAATTCTTAGTAGTAGGTTGGGTTAGACGAAGGGCAAATAATAGTTATTTACCCGAAATTAAGATTGCGTCGTAACCCAACAGCTAGATTGTGGATATTTGGCAATTATCAATTATCAATTATCAATTATCAATTATCAATTATCAATTATCAATTACCAATTACCAATTACCAATTACCAATTCTCAATTACCAATTACCAATTACCCAATTCTTAATTCCTCTTCATCCACAGTTACAAAATATTCGGGCTTTTGAATTTCTTCTATTTTTGTATCTTCAACTAATGCCAGAAATTCGGAGTTAGCAATGATAGCTGTGTCTGTGGTACGACTAAATAATCCACTACGACGACGGAATTCTTGGAAGGTTAATTGTCCATAATCGAGATTTATTAAACCAATTTTATCGGTTCCGGGTTGAAAATCTTCGATTGTATCGGCTTCATCTTTACTAGCACCACCGTCACCAAGTTGTAAAATAAATGTGTCTTTTCCGGAGCCACCATCTAATTTATCTTTACCTTTTCCACCAAAAAGAATATCGTCGTCATCATTACCGATAAGAGTATCGTTACCAGATTCACCGAAGAAAGTATCGTTTCCGTCTCCGGTATAACGTCCATCTCCACCAAAACTTAAGAATTCAGCACCGTTGATTTCTTGATTTACAAAACTACCGATAACTATATCGTCTTTGTTGCCGGTTTTTGCTTTGCCTATTAATAAAGTTGCGAGGTTATCTTTATTAACGTCGATAATTCCGTGATAAGCTCCGTTGTCTTCTCGACGGATTCTTAGTTTGTCAAAATCTTCGATTGGTAATTCATTTATGGAATCATAAGCCCTAATTCCCAACAAATCTCCGATTAAACCTGGTTGATCGATTGTATTAGTAAAAGCTCTAACTACTCTACCGTGTTCGCTGCCAAAATCGGTAGCAAATTCAGATATTGTTCCGAAATCCATTTGAAAAGCTTCGTCGGCTGTTATTGCTAATTCTGGATTTCCAGCAATGCTTTTTTCTCCTACAAACGCTCTGGAAAATACTGAAACATCAGCGAATTTTTCGGGTGATTGAGTACCTTCTATCCTACCATCTACGTCGTAGATATCTTCATCTGGATCGTTAAACAATGGATTTTCATCGCGATTTCTTGCGCTTGGTGGATCGAGAGCGGTAATTGTTCTGGCACCTTGAGTATTACCCGATAAAAAGTTATTATTTTCTAACAAAAGTCCGTCTCGGTAAATTCTTCCCATTTCGGCATTTACCAAAGAACCCAAACTGTGGCCGATTAAGTTTAAACTTTGGGAAGCTTCTTGAATGTCAATTCCATAAAAATCATTTAAAGCTTTGACTGCAAATTCTGCAACTGGGCTAATCCAAGTCGCTGCGCGGAAATTTCCTCTACCTGGAACACCAAACTCAACTCCTAAACTTTCCGAGTTGTTGTAAGCCGCTTCTCTCCAGTCTAATAATAAAACGCGATCGCCGGGTTTTGTATTGGCGATTTCTTGTGCTACATCGGCAATTTTTCCTTCGGGAGCGTCATTCCAACCGTGAATTATCAGCCAGGTTTGTTCTGCCTCTGTGGGATTATTAACTTCTAAAAAGCCAACTTTACGCAGGCTAGGATTGTTTTCTACTTGTTGGTTAAATAAAACCCCTTCTTCACTTCCCCCGGTAACAAATCCTGAAATTGGTAAAGTACCTTCTAGGGGATTTGGTGGAAGAGTAGAAGGATCGCTTACACCTGTAATCGCATTAACTGTTGTACTTCCATAATCCCCAGCTTGCAAGCTCATGGTTTGATTACCACCAGTACCATCGGATGCAAGTTTGACGTTATAGGTTTGTTTGTTTCCTTCTAAAGAGGTTGGTGTAATTTCTTTGACGTAACCAGCATTATCACCAACGGGAGTAATATTTATTTGGTTATTATTTGCATTCTGGGGAATTAGTGAATTGGATGCAAGATTAGATTGATTAGATACTTCAGGTACGGTAACGGTAAGATCGAAACTTATCTCTTCTTCTGGTTTCAAAAAGACGTTTACCGTATCTAAAGATAATGCAGAATCTTCGCTGCTACTTTGGGAGATAATATTACTTGTATCTTCATCACCGATATTAAGAATGGCGGTATTTTGATTTCCTAAAGTTGCACCACCTGTCAAGTTTTCCAAAGATAAATTAACAGTTTCGCTACCTTCTTTTAAATCGTCGCTGAAGATAGGAATGGTTACATTTTTCTCGATTTCTCCATCGTTGAAGTTAAGCACAATAGGAGTATTATCAAAATCCTCACCAGCGGTAGCACTACCGTTTGTTAAATTAACTGTTGCGCTAACATTTCCTAAATCACCACTAGTACGAATCACCTTAGCCGATAAAGTTGGGATTCCCGATTCAAAAGTATTAAATTCAGCTTTTTCAAACTCTAATTTACCGGGTTTTTCATTTGGATTAACGTTATTATTGCGAGCAAATTCAATTAACTGCTTTCCTGCTTCTGTTTCATTCCAATTAATAGAACTTACTTCTTTAAAAGGAGTGGCTTTTCCTGCTGCACCTTTAATTTGAAAAATAATATCGTTGTAATCGGTATCGGAATCTTGATCTAAACGTAAATCCTCCATTCCGAATACACCCGTTCCCTCAACCAACTGCATCATTTGAATTGCGTTGTCGGGATTAGCTAAATTCAGGGAAAATAAAGGACGCTTATTATTATCAACTGCTGGATTATCCAATGCTTCTGCAACTTTACCTTGGGGAACTAACATCAAAGCAAAGTTATCCCCAGGATTCATGCTAAAGGTTTTAGCTCCCTCGTAATCTCCTTCATTCCGATCCCTTTCCCCCAATTCTCCCGTAAATCTAGCACCTTCCGAATCATCATTCACCACAATATAACCGTTCGTCGAATTACTTAAAACACGACGAGTGGCTTCTTGAATAAATTCATCGGAATCGGGATTTAAACTTTCCATTCCCGTAAGATTAAAAATCCCCAGTTCGCTTTGATAACCACCCGCATCAAATAAGAAATCAATAGTAAATTCACCCGTTGAATCTACAGTAAATATGCCATTTTCTAAACTTGAATTTGAATTTAAAGCAGTTTGTGGCAGAGGAGTGATTTGAGAAGATTCAGTTAAAATAGGGTCTTGAAAACTTCCTGAAAGATTATCATCAGTAGGTATAATATCTGGATTTAACGAGTTATCAACTGTTAAAAGGTCAATATTGTCAAAACTTGTTATGGGATTTTCTAATTTATCCATCGTATTAATTAAATAATATTTACGTCATTCGATTTTTGATTTTTGATTTTTGATTCAGATAAAAATCTCAAATTAAAATATCCTATTAGACGTAGCATAATATTCAGAGTCGAATGTGAAAATGCTTCGTGTAGCTAGCAGAGTAATTAGGGTACGTAGAAATGTAGCCTTAAATTGAAATATTTATTTGACATTAATAAAGCAGCTTTGACATTAAGTATAACTGCTGATATTCGGTAAAAGTAGATTTTCCCCACTTTCAATATCAAAATAATGCTGCCTTGGTACTGTTAATGTTACTTATTTATTTTAACTCTTATAGTGATTTATACGACATTTATAGAAGATTTACTGAATAATAACTGCGAGTCAGGTTAATTATGGTGCGTTATGATAATGCCTAACATACTCTAAAAACTGGATTTTGTAACTTTATAGACTCTTGGCATAAATTATTTTAATTGGATCTTAATTACGTTCAAAGCTCGGTAAAAATTCTTTTATATGACTTACTTTCGGAATACGATAGTACCACCAATGCACTTCTGAATTATATTTTAATTTTGCTGTTTGACTGCCCCAAACACAATCTATAACCGGAAACGTAGCAGTAAAATACTCCTTGTCCGCAATTTTTAGACGAATTTTATATTTTTTTATCTGTTGTTCTGACGCTAATGACCAAACCTCATGAATGATATGACGACAACTCATATCATTAAGGTATTCGTAAATTGTTTGGGTGTATCCATTTTGGATTTCAATAACTATTTTTTCCCATCTTGGAATTAAGTATTCCAGCCCTCCTTCAATTACATGTTTAGCATACCTCTGTTGTTTACAGTATTCTTGAATTGCCGCTTCACCCTTCTGCATTTTTCCTTAACCAAACCTATAATTTCTAGAATACTCCGCGCTCCTTCGCGCCTGACTCTGCGTTAAAAAATATATTATGACCTAAAAAACAATCCAAAATCCAAAATCCAATTGACATCCACCAAAATATTTAGTACAAATGCACTAAAGACTTATTATATTAAACTCAATATTCTCAAACTCTTAAAAGGAGGAGTAATTAGTGCAATCCACCCAACCAGAAACCATACAACGAATCGAAGAACTGCGAAAACTTTTAATCCAAGCAAGTTACGCTTACTACGTCCTCGACGCTCCCACCATAGAAGACGCGATTTACGATAAATTGTATCGCGAATTACAGGATTTAGAAACACAATACCCCGAATTAATAACTCCCGATAGCCCAACGCAGCGAGTTGGTGAAAAACCTGCAACTGGCTTTACTTCGGTAAGTCACAATATTCCGATGTACAGTTTGGAAAATGCTTTTGATGTTGATGAATTAAAAGCTTGGGATGAAAGATGGCGAAGAAATGCACCTCCGCAAGAAGATGTAGATTATGTCTGCGAATTAAAGATTGATGGTAATGCTTTAGCGTTAACTTATGAAAACGGAATTTTGGTAAGAGGTGTAACTCGCGGTGATGGGGTGAGCGGGGAAGATATTACGCAAAACGTACGGACAATTCGTTCGATTCCTTTAAGATTAAATTTGGATGAGATTGAAATCGAAAATCGCGATGTTTTACAAACTATAGAAGTACGTGGTGAAACGTTTTTACCTTTAGATGTATTTGAAAAAATTAATCAAGAAAGAATATCATCAGGTGAAAGTCAATTTGCAAACCCCCGGAATGCTACTGCTGGTACTTTGAGACAGTTAGATTCCCGCAAAGTAGATAAAAGACGTTTGGATTTCTTTGCTTATACTTTGCAAATTCCCGGTATGGATGATGCGAGTTTTGCAAATAATCAATCGGAAGCTTTAGAATTATTGCAAAAAATAGGCTTTAAGGTAAACCCAAATAAACAACTTTGTCATTCCTTAGATGAAGTTGCTAAATATTATCAGCATTGGGATACCGAAAGATTAAATTTACCTTACATGACTGATGGCGTTGTCGTAAAGCTCAACTCTTTCCCGCTACAGCAAGAATTAGGCTTTACAAACAAATTCCCTCGCTGGGCTGTTGCTCTCAAATACGCAGCAGAAGAAGCACCAACTCGCGTGGAGAATATTTCGGTGAATGTTGGTAGAACCGGCGCACTGACACCTTTAGCGGAAATGCAGCCCGTCCAGCTAGCGGGAACTACAGTATCGAGAGCTACACTACATAATGGCGATCGCATCTCCCAATTAGATATCCGCATCGGCGATACCGTTATCGTGCGTAAAGCGGGGGAAATCATTCCGGAAGTGGTACGAGTACTCACAGAATTACGCCCTGAAAACACCGTACCCTTTGAAATGCCGACAAATTGTCCCGTTTGCGGGCAACCCGTGGTGAGAGAAAAAGGTGAAGCGGTGACGAGATGCGTTAATACCAATTGTGCAGCAATTCTTAAAGGCTCAATTGAACATTGGGTAAGTCGCAACGCTTTAGATATTCGCGGCATGGGTGAGAAAGTAGTGCATCAATTAGTAGATAAAAAAGTAGTTAATTCCGTAGCCGATTTATACGAATTGACGGAAGCTACTTTAGCTAATTTAGAAAGAATGGGGCAAAAATCTGCTCAGAAGTTGATAGATGCCATCGAAAAATCGAAAAGTAAACCTTGGGCGCGGGTATTATATGGTTTAGGAATCCGTCATGTAGGAAGCACCATCGCTCAAACAGTTACCGAGAAATTTAACAGCGTAGAAAAATTAGCAACAGCCAAAGTTACAGATATTGAAGCCATTTATGGAATAGGTGTAGAAATTGCCGAAAGTATTCATAAATGGTTCCGTATAGGAGCCAATCAAACATTAATTGAACGCTTGCAAAATGCGGGATTGCAATTTGTAGAAACGCAAACAGCAGCAGCTTCTCAAGTTAATCAGAAATTAGCTGGTAAAACCTTTGTAGTTACGGGAACACTACCAAGTTTATCGCGAGATGAAGCCAAAGAATTGATTAAGAAATTTGCTGGAAAAGTATCTAATTCAATTAGTAAAAGCACTGATTATTTAGTAGTAGGAGAAAACGCGGGTTCTAAATTGACAAAAGCCGAGAAATTGGGGATTGCTCAATTGAGCGAACAGCAATTTTTATCAATGATCAATGAACAATGAACAATTATCAATTAATAGGGAATTATGTTTTGTGTTTGAAGGACATACATCATTCCCGTTAGTATAGAGCGAGCAAGATGCATCTCCTATCGGACACACTATCAACCAGAAACCCGGTTTTTTTAAAAAACCGGGTTTCTCAGATAAGTTAGCGGTTTTATTGTTACCAATCATCTAATAATCTATTATTTTAGCTATTTATCCCTGTTTGAAGTCTTTTATGAACGACATCTTGAATCTAAACCCTCACGTAAGGTGAGGTGCAAGGGGTTTTGAAAAAATATTTTTGATACTAGTAATGCAAAAATGTAGAGACGTTGCACTGCAACGTCTCCAGAGATTTCTGTAATTATTACGAATCTATTAACAATAACATCCCACTGTATAAGTCAGCTAAACAAACCCTATGAAACCTTATAGCGAGAGCATCTACCGAGTAGTTTCACCTAAACTTTAAAATTATTTTCAAAAATCTTTCCGAAACCAGGATTTATACGGTGAAGTTTAAATTACAAAACTTTTACAACTATCTAACCCGCATTTGGAGTGAAAAAATAAAACCATGACTGCTTTCAATAACCCACAAGAACAATATCAACAGCAATCACAAACAAAAGATATGAATAAGGATAAAAAAAGCTTATTTGGCAGCAAAACTTTTTGGGGAATTCTTTTCACATCAACCGCAGCTATCGCCCCTATTGTCGGAAATAATGTCGATATAATTTTACAAGAGAAAAAAGAACCTGTAAACTACGGTCAAGATGCTGCTCAAATAGTAGTAATTGTTTGCGGTGCAGCAGCATCAATTGTCGGTAGAGTCGAAGCAAAATCGCCTGTTTTTACTCCCAAATGGTTGCCGGGACCAAATAACACGGATTCTGACTCGGAGCAAATCAGTTAATTTATGAGTAATAAAATTGCGATTATTTTTACTGTTTCGGGTTGCATCTTAGATTATAAAAAAGAAGGGCTAAAGCCCCTACTACTAACTAATTACTAATTACTTCAGCATTATCTATAGCTTTAGCACTACAAGTTTTTTGATTCCATAAATAAGCGCCAATTCCCACAATAAAATTAGAAATACAAGCCGCACCAAATATTCCGTTAACTCCGTAAAGTTGTCCGCCAAAATACGCTAAGGGAATATACAGTACGAACATTCGCGTTACTGTCATCACCACGGAAGGAATTGGTTTACCCAAAGCATTAAAAGCGGAACTTGCTACATAAATAATTCCCGCACCGGCATAGCTAATTGGTACAATCCATAAATATTGAGAAGCAATTGCAACGATATCTGGATTTGGATTGAAGAAAGCAACTAAAGTCGGCGCGGTGACAGCTAAAACCGCTGTTGCCATCAAACCCCAAAATAAACAAAATACAAAACTTAACTGCAAAGCTTTACCAACCCTTGCATACTTCTTCGCGCCCCAATTTTGTCCTACGAAAGGCGCAATAGAAGAAGATAACGCCATCACGGCAATCAATGCAAAAGATTCTATCCGGGATGCAACCCCAAAAGCAGCAACAGCTTCAGCACCAAAACCTGCTAAAAGACTTGTAATTACACCAATCGAAATCGGATTAATCATACTGCTAGCGGCAGCAGGCAAACCAACATACAAAATATCTTTCCAGCACCACAGCGTATCTTTAATAGTTGGCAGCTTTAAATACAGCATTTTTTCCTTGAAGTGCAGTACAACTAAAGCAGCAATTAAAGTAGTACCTCTTGAAATTACCGTTGCTAAAGCCGCACCTTGCAATTCCATACGAGGAAAAACGCCTATTCCCAAAATTAACAAAGGATCTAAAGCAATATTTACAGCTGCTGCAAATATCATAATTAAACTGGGTGTTACCGTATTTCCAGAAGCGCGAATTGCACTATTACCCACCATCGGCACTACCAGAAACACCATACCAACGTACCAAATCTGCATATAGTCTCGCACCAACGGTAGTATATCGGGAGTCGCACCCAAAGCGGTAAATAAAGGATCGATAGTTAATAAACCTATAATCACAAAAATTACAACCGCAGTTATCGCCAAAGTCAAACTATTAGTAGTAAACTTTTTCACACGTTGGCGATCGCCCTCTCCAATAGCGCGGGAAATCACCGAAGAAGCCCCCACACCCAATCCCATCGACAAACTACCGAGAGTCATCACCACCGGAAACGTAAAACTCATCGCCGCCAAAGGCTTCGTTCCCAACTGCCCGACAAAGTAAGTATCTACCAAATTGAAAGCAATAATCGCAAATACACCCCATATCATCGGTATGGTGAGTTTTACTAAGCTAGAGCCGACATTGCCTTCAGTTAATCGTTGTTTCATAAATAAAAATTTAGTAGTTAGTTGTTAGTTGTTAGTAGTTAGTTGTTAGTTGTTAGTTGTTAGTTGTTGGGCATTGGTAATTGGTAATTGGTAATTGGGCATTGGTAATTGGTAATTGGTAATTGGTAATTGGTAATTGGTAATTGGTAATTGGTAATTGGTAATTGGTAATTGGACATTGGGCATTGGTAATTGGTAATTGGTAATTGGGCATTGGTAATTGGGCATTGGAGATTGGTAATTGGTAATTGGTAATTGGTAATTGGTAATTGGGCATTGGTAATTGGTAATTGAGCATTGGGAATTGGAAACAATTAGGGAGCAAGATGCTCCCACTACAAATTATTTATTTATAAATCTTTCCCCTTGTCTCCTTGTCTCCTTGTCCCCCTTGTCTCCTTGTCTCCCCCCTCTTCCCCATCTCCCCCTCTCCTCACATTTTCACATTCACGATTTAAAAAATATGAAAATACTCCTCATAGCCTTTGGCTGGGCTGTTGCTCTTAGTATTGGTACTTTTTTCCTGTTTTTATCAAATCTATCAAATCATCTGAATCTTAAAGATGTTATGTCAGAGTTTACCCGCTATGGTGCGACTATTGGTTCTATCGGAGGATTGACTATCGGTATAGTGCTGATGTGGACTACAAAAGTAATTAAGCCATCTCATGTTGCTCTTTTAACGTTTATTTGGGGAGCCAGTTTCTTCAGCGGTTTGACTATAGGTTGGCAATTCTTTCTACTGGATGCTAAGAGTGAAATTTTTAGCAGAGGTATGATTGTTGGCATGACTATAGGTGGCACTCTGGGCGGTTTTTTTACGGCTTTACTATTACAGCATCATCAACTATTAAATGACTGGATTAATATTTCCCTCGTCACCGTTGGCTGGTTTCTAGCTTTATTTGACGGTAGCTCCTTTATCTTCGGCTTTAACTTTGTAGGCATTCCCATAATATTTACTTGCGCCGTTATTACTAGCGGAATGATTATCGGTACAGTTGGTGGCACCATTATGTTTTGGCGAATGAGATAACAATGTGTTGGGGATTGGGCATTGGGGATTGGGCATTGATAATTGGTAATTGATAATTGGTAATTGGTAATTGGTAATTTCTACCCCCTCTCTCCCATTCCCAACGCTTTGTAGTATGCTTGTAGTGTCAAAAAATAGCAGTGGATGTTATGAATTCGGGATTTGAATACAGTGGCATTACCAATTCAGAAGATATTCAAAGATTTGGAAGTATTTTAAGGCAATGTTTTTTAGCTTCCTCAAGCGATGAAGAAGCTTGGCTGAAGCGGATGGAGGTGGAAAATGCTCGCATAATTCGTCAGGAAAAAGAACTTGTCGGTGGATTGGTAAATATTCCGATGGGGCAATGGTGGAATGGTGCAAGTGTTCCGATGACGGGTATCGCTGGGGTTGGTGTTGCTCCGGAGGCTCGCGGTAGTGGTGCGGCGTTGAGTTTAATGGAGCAGGCTGTTAAAGAGCTTTACGAAAGTGATGTAGCGATTTCGGTACTTTATCCAGCAACTCAACGGCTTTATCGGAAAGTTGGATACGAGCAAGGTGGTAGTTTTTGTAGTTGGGAAATTCCAGCTTCTAGTATTCAAATGAAGGAACAACCTTTGTCTGTAAAATCTGTTCCCTTAGACTCAAATATCTTTTACGAACTATATTCAAAGCAGGCAAAAAATATAAATGGATATTTAAACCGGAATCAAACCATCTGGAATCGAATCAGAAAACCAGGTGATAAAGAGACTTTCTATGGTTATATTTTTGGTTCTATAGCAAAACCTGAAGGTTATATTATAATCAGCCAGTATTCACAAGATGGCGACAATATTTTAAGTGTGGTTGATTGGGTAATTTTAACAAGTGCTGCTGCAAAAACCTTTTGGTCATTTCTAAGCAATCATCGCTCTCAAATAGATAAAATACGCTGGAGAGCTTCTATAATTGATAATTTAACATTAAACTTACCAGAGCAAACAGCTAAAAATAGACTCACCCAACGCTGGTTTTTACGAATCATAAATGTACAAAAAGCATTATCAGCACGTGGTTATCCTTCGGGCTTGGAAACCGAATTGCATTTAGAAATAGCAGATGATTTAATAGTAGAAAACAACGGTAAATTTATATTATCAATCGCTAACGGATGTGGAAATGTCGTAAAAGGTGGTAAAGGTAAATTAAAGTTAGATATCCGAGGTTTGGCACCGTTGTATACAGGATTATTCTCACCACAGCAATTGCAGCTTGCAGAAAAACTCGACGCAACAGATAAGTTACTTTCCAGCGCTACGCAGATATTTGCGGGTACCTCTCCCTGGATGATGGATTTTTTCTAATTGGTAATTGGTAATTGGTAATTGGTAATTGGTAATTGGGCACTGGGGATTAGGCATTGAGAAGACGAGAGAGGGGGGAGAGGGGGAAGAGGGGGAAGAGGGGGGAGAGGGGGGAGAGGGGGAAGAGGGGGAAGAGGGGGAAGAGAGGGAAGAGGGGAATTATCAGGAAGCAAGATGCTCCCACTACAGATGGTTTTATCACTCTTAACCCAAAATACCTTTAACCTTTAACCTTTAACCTTTGACCTCAACTGTCGTACTCTGCCTTTATAATTAATTGTTTGCTTTTTGGAGCGTTTGCCCAAGGAGCGAATTGCTGTTACTTTGATACGGACTTTTGTTCCAATTTCTAATCCTTCTTGGGGAATTGGTAGTTTTCCTAAAGCTAGAATAAAACGGTTGTAGTCTTGGGTAACTAATTCGGGGGGAATGTCGGCTTCGTATTCGCTTCCGTTATCGCCTCTTATTTCATACTCTACCCGAAACCGAGTTTTGATAATATCCGATTTGCGAGCTAAATCTACTAAACTTAGTTGCAAATTTTCTCCGCTACCTACAAAGTCGGCTACTGCTAATTCGGTAACTTCTTTTTCCGGAATTGCGTTATTAACTACTAATTTTGTTAAATTTCCTTCTTGCTTTTTACTAATATCAAGCCACAGCTTTTTCGGAAAATCAACTTCGATTTTACCATCGTTGTTTAAATTTAATTTAAGATTAAGTTTACTAAAATTACTTATTGGCTGCAATTCTAGCCAAACTACTTGAAAATCTCTTTCTATCCGCCGATCGAATTCGCTATATTTATCCGCAATTACCGAGCCTGGAGCGAGTAAAGAAACGGCACCACTACGGACAATCCAACGATTTTTTGATAAACGAATTGATTTATCCTGCAACTCTGAAAAATTTAATAGTGCTTTGGGATTATCTGCTGCAAGCTGTGTTTTACCCTTAACTAATCTCAAATACCCCAAACGTCCTCTTTTGCCATCCTTACCGTCGTAACCATCACGCCCATCGCTGCCGCTGTAACATCGATATGTGCGATTTTTACACTTATAACTATCGGTGCCTTTTTTACCACTACAGGATTTAACAGTCCAACTGCGGCGACGACATCTGCAACCTCTCGCACCATCTCCACCGCGCCCTCCGCGCCCTGCTTCTCCTCCTTGACTGCGTACTAAAATACTTCTTAAATCGGCAATATTACTGTAATAAACACTTAAATTACCGCCACTACCACCGTTACCACCACTACCAGCATCGCCTCCTTTACCACCATCTCTTGCGTGGATATCGCGTTTTAGATTACGCTTACCATCACGATATCTACGACGACAATAAGGGCGATCGCCATCTTCACCGTCTTCCCCATCTTCACCATCTAACCCAGACAAATCGAGGTTTACAGGAGAGCCATCGGCAAATACTGTAGCGTCTCTACCGCTGCGCCCACTTCTACCACTGCGCCCATCGCTGCCATCCGAGCCATCGCCCTCGCCATACCTTCTATAATTATTGTCTCGTCGATAGTCTCTTGCTATTTTTCCCGACTTCTCCAGACACAACATGGTATCGAATTCAGAAGCAGAAGCCGGTAAGCCATTAGCTAATAAGCCAAATAAGAGCAGAAATGATAGCTTTCCATAAATAATCTTTAGCATTTTAAAATTCATTTCTAATTTATTAGGGAATAATTTAAACCACCAGAATTGATGTTTATTTTCCGGAATTCAATAGAAAATTTAAAGTCAAAATTATACTTTTATTTCTCAAATGAAGATTGTTTTTATTTGTTGCCAATCAGATATAGTTTTACTTACTTAAGTAAGACTATAATTTGAAAAAAAAGTGCCTTATTTCAAAAAAAATAAATGTTTCGTTAAATTTTTGAGAAATATTACAATATATCGAGACGGCGTGCACTATGTATTATTCGCTCTGAAATACTAACTTTTCTACGGCATCCATTCCAGCAAAAAACCTATCTGCCTTTCTTTTCTTCGACTCGCTTTTTGCTGTTCCAATTCAGTAGACAAACGTAGATTATTTGTAATTGCATAACTTGTAGAAAGCTTAGTTAAAGTAACTTCCTCGGCAGTACCCGCAACCCAACTGCGAGTAAAAGCGATATCTGCGCCATGTTTATTTACAGTATTTCAATTATTTAAAATTATCTTTAAATATTGTTCCCACTTTCTAGATGGGAGCAATCATTTTTTCGCTATTAGGTGGGGAATTTTATTACCCGTTGCTATAGATGTCGAGATGCAAAGTTGCTTTTAGCTGTATTGCATATCCATTAATCCTTCTCGCGATAAAAATGCAGATAAAAAAAACCGCAGAGACAAGCCACTGCGTTGGGCGCGGGGCAAGTGGCGTGCGGAGAGCGCTAAGGAAAGAGATAAAAGTAATTACTTGGCTAGTTAATTGCTAAATATTAGTTTTTCACAAACTTCACGTAATCGTTCCGAACTATAGTGTATTCATTAATACTATATATACTAACTAAATAATAATAGTAAACGTCATGCAACTACCGTCATCAAATCGAGCTTCCAACAGCGAATCCTCTACTGAATTACGAGAGGAAGTTGATAACCTTTCTAACATTGCTAGTAATATAGCGATTGACAGCGAGATGCAAGCCAAGATACAAAGCTTGTTGGCTCAGATTAAAACGAGTCTGCAACAACAACAATTAAGTATCGAAATACAGCGAGAGCTTGCTAGATTGTTAACTTTAATATCTACATTAAATTATCGCAATTCTCAACACGTTGATATTTTAGATTTAGCTATTTCTATTCTGTTGGAAAATAAAGAAGATATAATTCAAAACAAAACAAATTCAAATTTACCGAATAAAGTATCCAATAAAAGTTCTCGAAATCTAGTTTTTATCCAAGAAGCAAGACGACAAATAGCAATTCAAACGCGAGAATATCCACATCCTTTCAACGCAATTATCAAAGGTACTGGGGGTGCTTACAATCGATTGCTTTCCGGTTTGAGTTGGTTTTTAATCATATTTGTGATTTGTCCGATATTCGCAAGCGGGTTAACATTCGTTGCTTTAAATACTATTGGTGCAATAAAACAAGTTGAGCAGAGTAAAAATATTGAATTGCTTAAAAAGGAACTTAAGAATAAAGAAGAGCAACTTCAAACAACTAACGAAATTCGCAATTCTCTTCAAGTTAGACTAGAAAAGGTAAACGGGGAAATTAAAAAAATCAACCAGAATAATAATTTATCTACGGATATGAAAGAAATTACAAGTAAAGTTGGTAATCTTAATAGCAATATTGAACAAGAATTAAAATCTATCTCTATTAAAGAAGAAGAAAATACTTCTCAAGAGAATCAAGCCCTAAAAATTGATGAAAATCAATTAATAACTCTGACAAACTTAATTTATAAATCTCCTATTTTCTCTATATTTGTAGCAGTTTCGATGGGGGCTTTAGGAAGTGCAGTCAGCGTTATTGTACGTGCTAATAAATTTATCGAACAAGGCAAAGAAGGACAATCGGACTTATTTTTTACCGGCTTTTTTCGTCCGATTGTCGGTATGTCTTTTGCTATTTTCGCGGTAGCAGTAATTGAATCTGGTATATTTTCCGGTGTTTTCAAAATAACTCAAGATGAGGATAGCACCGTTTATCTTTATATGACAATAGCCTTTCTCGCTGGGTTCAGTGAAAGATTAGTTGAAGACGTAGTTTTAAAAACCGAAAATAGCTTAACAGGCTTTTCTTCACGCTCCGATAAATCCGAAAAATAATTGTTAATTGTTAATTGTTCATTGATTTACTCTTCATTTATTATCGAATCATCTTCAATTACTGGATTTGTCGGACTAACATCTACAAAAGCCAGATTAGTCTCTGGTTCGCTTTTACCGTTCAAGTGCCAGTTATTAAGAACATCTTTGACTAAGATTTCTTGAATAAAAGTTTGTAATATAAGCACTAAAGGAATTGCCAGAAATAAACCCAGAAAACCAAAGAAATTTGCAAAAACTACCACAGCTAATAAAGTTAGCACTGGCAATAAAGAGACTTGTGACTTCATTACCAAAGGTACAACAATTAAACTTTCAACCTGTTGAATACCGATATATATGGCAATTACAGCAAGTGCTTTCCAAGGTGCATCAAGTAGCGCTAATAACAAGGGTGGAATCAAACTTAAGGTAGGGCCAACATTAGGAATAAATTCTAAGAATCCAGCTATAATTGCATTAATTAAAGGTAGTCGCACCCCTAAAATTAATAAACTAATATAGCTCAAACCACCGATAAGAAACATCGTAAGTAGAGTACCTTTTATCCAACCGACTAAAGAGTCTTCGCATTTTTGAATAATTTCGTCCATGCGCCGACGATAAAAGGCTGGGAAAAGCAATATAAAGCCGCTTCGATAGGGTTTTGGATCTATCAAAAGCATTATAGTTAAAACTAAGAAGAGTAGTGAGTTTAAAACAATATTAAACGATTGACTTATAACTCCAAAAACGTTTCCTAAAACTGCATCTAACCAAGTTTGTAAACCTTGAGTCAAATATCTTAAACCTTGAATTTCCTCTAAAACTGCTTCGGGAATTACTTTTAAAAGCCAGTCATTCCATACCCGTACTTGGTCTAAAAGTTTCGGTACCAAAAAAGTAAATTCGCGTAACTGTTCAATAATTTTTGGAGCAATTAGGGCGAAAAAACCCGACACAATTGTAAGTAGTAAAAGTACTGATATTCCAACTGCAAACCCTCGCGGAATCTTAAGTTTTTGTAATACTTTAACAACTTGATTTAAAGCAGTTGCTAACACAATGGCAGCAAAGACGATCAATAAAACTTGTCTAATTTGCCACAAGATATATATTGATACAACGAAAACAAAGAAACCAATCCATTTTCCTATACGCACAAAATGCCTCCGTATTTTCCCAGTTTAAACCAATGTATATGTAGAATATCCGCTTCAATGGTTCGTGTCTTCCTCCGCAAGTAAGTAACATTTCATCTGTAATAGGTACGGAAATAAGCAATATCCTTCTTTAGAAAGACCAAAATAGCTGTTTTACGAAGTAATCTGAAGTAATAAGCTAATTAACTACTAATAGTTTTGATTTTCTCCACAAGATGATTGTGCTTATTGGAAAACTAAAATACCATTTATAGAATCATGATATTTGTAAAGTGGATGAAGCGCTCGTGCATTGGGCTTATCGGATTTATTTTATTCTTATCTCTTTCTGGCTTAACCAATTTTGCTAGAGATATCCCACCTCAATCTCCTCCACCGATAAATTCTCAGCAACAGCAGCCTACACCATCGCAACCACCTGTAACACCATCTGACTCCGCACCAGGTTTAAGTAAACCGCAAGAATTTACTGCATGGGTGGATAAATTTATGGATGATGAGATGTCAAAGTCTCATATTCCTGGGACAGTTATTTCTATAGTTAAAGACGGTAAAGTATTTTTTACTAAAGGTTATGGCTATGCAAATGTAGAGAAAAAAATTCCGGTAGATGCGGATAAAACTTTATTTCGTGTTGCTTCTCTCTCCAAATTATTTACAGCAACAGCAGCAATGCAGCTATCTGAGGGAGGAAAATTGGATATAAAGAGTAATGCAAATCAATATTTGAAAAAATTTAAAATCAAAAATCCTTTTCCCCAACCCGTAACCGCAGCCCAAATGATGATGCATACCGATGGTACTACCAAACGACGCATCGGACTTGCCGCAGAAACACCCGAAAAAATGCTACCTTTGGGCGATTATTTAGCTAAGTATATGCCCGCAATTGAGTGGCAACCCGGTACGCTTTACAGTTATTCGAGTCATAGTACTGCTTTATTAGGTTATTTAGTAGAAACAATTTCTCAAACTCCTTTTGTTGAATACATTGACAAAAATATTTTGCAACCGCTGTCGATGCGCCACACTACTTTTTTGCAACCCCCACCACCAGATTTAGCAGATAATTTAGCTACGGGATATCAGTATAAAAAAGGTAAATATCAAGCCGTTCCTTATCTGTATTTGAATATTGCACCAGCAGCAGCGATAAGTACAACAGCTACAGATATGACTCACTTTATGAATGCATATTTGCAGTATGGGCGCTATCAAGATAAGCGCATTCTTAAAGAAAAAACCGCACGCGAAATGCTCACAAGACATTTCACCCATCATCCATTGTTACCAGGAAACTGGTTACAGTTTCCGCGAACGTTGGGTAAATAATATTCGCACTTGGGGACATTTAGGAAGTTTGCGAGGATATTCAGCTTCTCTTACTTTAATGCCAGAAAAAAATATTGGTATTTTTATTGCTAATAACAGCTTTACTGGCTTGAGCAGTTCATTCCTAAACCAATTTTTTGACAGATATTTTCCAGTTACAAAACCACCTGTATACGCTAAAACTCTTCCTTTAAGTCAAGAGCAACTACAAAAATTTACAGGTAATTATCGCGATGTTGAATATCCCCGCAATACTTTTGCAAAAGTAACTGCGCCTTTCAAAGATATTAATATTAAAGAAGGCGATCGAGGTAACTTAATTATAGATACTCCAAAACTGTTTTTTGTAAACAAAATACCCGATAAAGAATTAATCCCAATTGATAAGCTGTTATTTAGACGACCATCAGATAATGCTTTCACAGCCTTTGGTAAAGATAAAAATGGGCAAATAGAGCTTGCATTTAATCCGCTTTTTGCAAAAATAGGAGCTTATCAAAAAATTACTTGGTATGAAAGTATTTGGGTACAGCTTGGGATTGCAGCTTTCTGTACAATTGTGTTTTTGTCAGCATTTATTATGTACCCCATTGTTCCAATTATTCGGAGTTTGCGGGGAAAATATGGTCAAATTGAACGTCAATTGAACGCTGCTTGGGTAATAGCTGGTTTGGTAGGTACTTTAAACTTGATATTTTTAATTGGCTTGCCCTTATCTTTGTGGCTTATCGGTTTCTGGAAGTTAGTTTATGGTGTGCCAACAATAGTAGTTGCTTTATTTATACTTCCATTAATCACAACTGTTTTGATTTTGGCATTATTGATCTTTTCTATAGTAATTTGGAAGTATAAATATTGGTCGATATTTGGACGATTGCATTATTCTTTAATTACTTTAGCTGCGTTAATATTCGTTCCCTTCCTAGCCTATTGGAATCTTTTAGGTTTTAATTTTTAATTTGTAGGGGAGGCAAATTGTGGTGTAGATTCTCTTCCCATAATATTGCCGTTGTGTTACGGCTACAAAATAATTGGATAGCTTGAGTAATGATGAAAATGCCGTAACGCACCAGCAGCAATTTCTGCTTTACGACGCAATTTTGATTTTATTATTAATTATAAATACTCATGCGTCTAACACACCCGACTAATATTAATCTATTCAGATTATCTTTTTAGTATAGAATTATAAATATCTACGCTACAACTTAAATAATTATGGACTTAAATAAAATTCCTCAACAAAGTAAAAAAGCCGCTGAAGATTTAGTAGATAATGTAAAAAAGAAAGGACAAGAAATGGTAGATAATGTTTCTGAAGTAACTAAGAATAAAGCTGAAGATATTACTGAAGAAGCTATCGTTACAGCGGTTGATAAAGCAATTAATATAATTGAAATTGCCAGCCAGAGAGTCAAAGAAAAACAAGTTACTGCTGAAAATGTCTCTTTAGAAGTCAATTTAAAAATTGTCGGCATAGCTGAAATTAAAATGCGGGCACATATACCAACATCTTCAGACGAAGAAAGGGAAATTATTGACGTTGATGTATCTTAATTAAACCTATAAAATTAACGCATCTTGCGAAACTGGTGCGTTATCTCAATGCGTCTAACGCACCCTACTAACTAACTTTTCAATTGCTACGAATAGTTATTCTACGATTATTCTTTGGTTTCCAATCATTCAATATATCTTTTACCAAAAGTTCTCTCAACCAAACTTGAGAAACTACTACTAAAGGTAAAGCTAAAAATAAACCGAATAACCCGAAAAAGACGGCAAAAGCTACCTGCGATAATAAGGTAATAGCTGGTAATAAAGACACTTCCCGCTTCATTACCAAAGGTGTCAGAATATTACTTTCAGTTTGCTGAATAATTATGTAAAGAACAACTACAGCCAAAGCTTTCCAAGGTGCGACAGTCAAAGCCATCGCAGCAGGAGGAATTACGCTCAAAGTTGGTCCTAAATTAGGAATAAATGTTAAAAAACCTGCTAATACTGCATTTACAAAAGGTAAGGGAACTCCCGAAAAAAATAATCAGATAAAACTTAGCGTTGTTATTACCGTCATGTTAAATACAATGCCAATAAACCAACCTACTAAAGATTCTTCGCATTGCGAAAGAATTTCCGAGGCACGGGAACGATAAAACCTTGGAAATAACAATAAAAAAACCTGTCTGTAAGCCGAAGGATTGGCTAAAAGCATGATGGTGACAACAATCACTAATAGTAAATTTAGTACAAAATCAAGGGAGTCGGAAAATACTTTGAAAAAGCCTCCAAACCAATTAGAATCTGAAGTGAGTAATCGTTGCCAAAAATTTTCTAAACTACCAATATCGGTAAGTATTTGTCCGGGAATTATATTTTGTAGCCAACTGTAACTATCTTTTATTTGCTCCAATCCTCGATTAAATAAATCATTTGACTGGGGTATTTTATCAATAACAGACGGTACAACGATTGCAGCAATTGCAACAAAACCTGCTAATATCAAACAAACTGAGATAGCAACAGCAAACCCCCGCTTCATATGAAGACGAGACTGAATTATTTTTACCAACCTATTAATAACCGTCGCAAAAGCTACTGCTGTAAATCCCAACAGTAAAACTTGTCTTATCTGCCATAAAATATATAGAAAAACTGCAAATAACAGGAAGCTAATTAATTTCCCGAAGCGCACGTTTAACCTCCATTATTTATTTACTGACATCTTGCACCATTGGATGGCGAGCATAAAAAAACCCGGTAATACTCGTAAAACCATGATGAGCTACATCAAGGCATGATTATTTTCTGGTGAAATCAGCAAGAAACCGGGAATAGAGGCATTGGTGCAAGATGTGAATTTACAAATTATGTTTCAATTCTGGGAATAGGAAATAGGTTTTTGCCAAAATATTTAGCATCCCTTTGTACTAAATAATCAAAATTATTGATCCAACCACTCAAGTAATCCTAAAGAATTAACGCTACCTAAAAAATGAGCGCCAATAACAGTTACATCGGCAAGTATCAGAAGTAAATCGATCGAGCGTACTACCGTTTCTGGATTATAAACCGCTACTCCTTGAGGTTGAGCAAGAGTTTTTCCTAAAACTGCAATCGCTGCTACTTCAGATGCTAAAAATCCTAAGCCGATTCCAAGTAAACTAATAATCAAACCAACACGTAAAACCTGAATAACTTCTTCTTTTTTAGGATGTAAATTACTATCGGGTAGCTGCAAACGCTTGGCTAAACGTGTATAACGATAAGCCCAAAATATTCGGAAACCCACTGCAACAACACCACATACTGCTAAAAATATTCCAAATCCGATAAAAGCACTATTAATATCGCTAAAATTACGGCTAAACATTACTAATAGCAACATAATTCCAGCAACGACACCCAAAAGTAAATGAACCCAAAAGCTGATTCTACCCAGTAAACGAAAAGTTCCAGCAAATTCTCGTTTACTTGGTGATGAAGATGTTTTAGACTGCATTGATGTTTTCTCCTTGATGATTTTTATAGAAATAAATGTAATCGCAGAATTTTCTGTGAAATAAAAAATTAGATGTATTATCAGTTTATCTTTTGCTATCTATAAAATTCTTCTTTCAAAAGGTAGATAGCCTTCTCTGTCTCATGTAAAATATTTATGCGAAATAGGGGCTTTCATATTACATGAAAACCCCTATCTTTAGCAATCTATTTAATCCCCGCGATGTGTAAACATCAACTTATTTTTCGAGAGAGTTAGGCAATGCAGAAGGATAAATAGTTTTAACGACTAATACGGGCTTCTCTTTATAGTCTGTTTCTAACTTAGTTTTAATTCCAGCATCCCAACTAAATCCGTATTCTTTCTCTAAATCAGCAACTACAAACTTTTCTAAAGTACCTGTAGCAACAACAGTTTCACCCGCTTTAACATTTTTCTTGTATGGAAACCACATCTTTATTATTTGGTACCAAAACTAATAAATCATCAGCACCGATTAATTTATCATCAAGAGTGAATACATCTTCGCCAGTTACATCTTCAATTTTACCCGGCACTGCAATCACTTTATCGTAATATTCATCAGGGCTTGATGTAATTTGACCTGGTTTTGGCGCTAATGCAATCGACTGAGCAACGATTGCTGCTTTACCTTCAAACTTTTCGTACTCTTTGGAGTCAAGGTTCAACTTATAATCTTTGTTAAAATTATCAGTGCCGTACTTTTTCACTTCACCCGTGATTTGCAATTCTACATCTTCAGGAAGTGGTTGAGTATCTCCGGTTGCATTCACAACTAGAATAGTATCCCCACCAAAAAAGTCATCATCGGTAACAGCAAATGTGCTGTCGCTAATCTTATTTATAGCGTTGCTTCTAATAGTTACGCTTTGCCCTATCAGTTTATTGGTTTTATCCGCAACTTCTTCAGCTGTAACGTTTTCTTGTTCTTGTTGTGTTGTGTTATCTGCTGTCTCCGCACAAGCAGGAAGAATCATCGCAGTCAAAGCTAAAGCTAAAGCTTTTGAACGAAATCTGTTAATCATGAAAATTTTCCTCTCAATGTTTTTATTTAATGATTGCAGTTATCAGTTAAGGCTGAAATGCATTACCTAAAATGGGGGTTAGCGATTATTCTTTAAAATTTTCCTATCCTCCTCACACTGCTATCGTTAATTATTTATAGATTTGCAGCTATATAAAAATTACTATCTTATTTTAGGTCGGCAATGTTTCGCAACATTTCAGACATTTAACTCTGTCAAGAATAAAACATAAGAGCTTAATTGGCTTCTATCTTAAGAAAGAGGCAAAACGCGGAGATAATATTGGTATTTAGAAAATAATTTTATTCTTTAATTTTAATTTCATATAAATCCTGAAAAACTCAATTTAACAAAAACTTAACCAAGAATTATTCTTTAGAGCACTGCTAATGCATATTTGTCAAGGATACAAATAAATAATTTTAACCACGTCTTTAGATAGATTATAAAGTTATATATTTTTGTATATTTACCTTTTTCAACTTTGAAAGTATTTTATAGGGTACTTCATCGCTTCAACTCAACTCTCAACTCCTACCTTTTAATCCTTCCCAAAGTATTCAATAAGTCACCTGCGCTAAAAGGTTTAGTAAGAAATGCTTGAATACTGTTGTTGCTCAATTGTGTTAAAGCCTCATTAGAAACTAATCCACTCATTGCAATAATTTTTACTTGTGGATTTATTTGTTGTATGGTGCGGATGGCTGTTGCTCCATCCATTGATGGCATCATTATATCTATTAAAACGATATTAATTTCCTTTTTGTGCTGCACGTAAACTGCAATTGCTTCAATACCATCTCTAGCTATCATGACGCGATAATTATAGGTTTCAAGCGTGGTTTTGATAATTTCACAAATTGCTACTTCATCATCTACGATTAAAATTAACTCTTCATTTCCTATAGGTAGCTGTTCCCGTTCCGAAATCGAGGAAACTTCTCCTTCTATACTTGGCAAATAAACTTTAAATTGACTACCTTTTGTGATTTGGCTCGATACTTCAATAAAACCACCGTGATTTTTGACAATACCTAATACCGTCGATAAGCCCAACCCCGTGCCTTTTCCTACTTCTTTAGTAGTAAAAAATGGGTCAAAAATTCTATCTATAATTCGTGCAGAAATACCAATTCCACTATCAGTAATAGTAACTACAATATAGTGACCAACTTTTGCCTCAATGTTCATTTTGGCGTAACTTTCATCGATAAACTTATTTTCAGCTTCAATGCTTAAAATTCCTCCGTCGGGCATTGCATCGCGGGCATTCACTACTAAATTCATAAATACCTGATGCAGTTGAGTAGCATCTGCTGAAACTGTCCATAAGTCTCTGGGTAAATCTCTTTCAATTGTGATGCTTTTAGGAAATGTACCTTTAGCAAACTGCTCAATATCTTTCAAAAGATGCTTGACTTGCAGCACCGTGCGCTTACCTTCGTTGCCACGAGCAAACGAAAGAACTTGTTTCACTAAATTAGCGCCTCGTTTGGCAGTAGCTTCGAGCATTACCAACATTTCACTCGAAGTCTTATCAACATCACCAAGTTTGAGCGGCAACAATTGCGATATTGCCAATATTGGTGTGAGCATATTATTTAAATCATGAGCGATGCCGCTTGCTAATGTACCCAGGCTTTCCAGACGTTGAGCGCGGAGAAACTGACTTTCAAGCTGTTTTTTCTCGGTGATGTCGGTATCTACTGTCAAAATTGATTTGGGGTTTCCGGCTTCGTCGCGTACCAAAGTCCAGCGACTGGCTACAGTAATATCTCTACCCTGCTTAGTAACTTTTTCTAGCTCACCCTGCCACGCACCATTCTGCGTAACTTGTTGCATTGCTTCCGCCAACTCTGGAGTGAATTCCTTGAATAAAATCTTGTTAGCAGGCTTACCTAAAAATTCTTCTGCCGTCCAACCATACATATTTTCTGCACTTTGATTGCAGTATAAAATTATTCCTGATAAATCCCTTAACAAAATTGCATCTGTAGCGACATCGAGCAAAACTGCCTGTTCGGCAATTTTCTTTTCTGCTTGTTTACGCTCGGTTATATCTATACAAGAGCCAATATAGCCTTCAAAATTTCCATCTGAATTAAATCTAGGAGTGCCCTTATCCAAAATCCAGCGATATTTGCCATTCCGATTCTGCAAACGGTATTCCATCGAAAATGCTTGACGGGCATCGAAAGCATTAACGTAAATTTCAACACATCTATCTCGATCGTCTGGATGAACTCCTTCAGCCCAACCATTACCGATTTCTTCCTCTAAACTTCTTCCAGTAAATTCCAACCACACCGCATTAAAATAATTGCAAAGCTTGTCGCATCCAGCCATCCAAATCAGCACCGGGGCTGTATCTGCCATATTGCGAAATCTTGCTTCACTTTCCCGCAACGCTGACTCCGCCTGCTTATATTTGCTGATATCTTTAGAAATTCCGTAAAAACGGACAATTTTATTGTTAAAATCCCGTTCTATTTTTCCACAAGAAAATGCATAACCAATCGAACCATCGGAGCGTATAAATCTAAATTCCGTCTCGTAGGGAATACCTTTTTCTATCGCATTTAGAGTCAGCCGATTTACTCGCTCTCTATCTTCTGGATGAATCAGCTGAGTGATAGTTTCAATATTAGGCGTAGAATTATCATTGTCGCGATTAGCAAACTGATAAAATTGTTTTGACCACCAAGCTTCATCTGTAGTCAAATCCCAAGACCAACTACCGATTTTAGCAATTCTCTGCGCTTCTTGCAGCAAAGCTTCAGTTTGACGTAACTTCTCTTCAGCTTGCTTGCGTTGAGTAATATCTCGAACCACAGCCAGCAAACCAATTTTTTCGCCGCTATTATTATTTAAATAACTAACTGATAGCTCAACATAAATTACTTCACCATTCTTTTTAAGATGAATATTTTCTCCCTGCCACCAACCATTTTTCGATAAACTTTCTTTCGCAACCTCTCGATCATCTGGATTGGGCCAGCGATATTCATATACTTCTGCTAAACTACGTCCAACAAACTCCGCAGCCTTAATATTGTATTGCTGCTCGGCTCGTTTGTTTAAATAAATAATTTTATGTTCGTTATCGATCGCAATAACTGCATCGCTAACGTGAGCTAAAATATTTGCATCAAATTTAATTTGAGTTTCTGCTGCCGAAATACTATTAATTTCTTGTTTGCAGTCAGAATTAGTATTTTTTAACTTGTTAATAATACCATCATCTTCATTCACAAAAAATAGCAACAAACTTTTCTCTTCGATAATTCCCTGCAAATTACCATTATCATCCACTACTGGTAAATGGGAAATTCCATGCTGATGCATTACCTGTAAAGCTGTAAAAACATCTTGATTTGACGATTTCTTCAAGCTGATTACTTCTCGTTTCATCACGTCAGCTACTTTCACAGACGATATTTTACCAGAAGCAGCAAGTCTCAGAGCATCAGCCTGAGTCAAGATTCCTACCAAACGACAGTCTTCAGTTACTAAAACACAATTTGCTTTTTCATCCGAGGCATAACTTATATTCAGCATTAAAGTAATTGCATCATTTACCAAAGTATCGGGTGTTACTGTCAAACAATAAGTTTCAATAACCCGATTTAAAGCAAATAAATCATTTGAATTGGTAATAGATGACATAGTAAAGAAATATTACTAATTAATACAGGTAATTAAAGTGGCTAATTTCATACAAATTGTGCGAAAAATAACCAATTGGGATAAAAGTATCTTAAAAAAATAAGTCACATTAATATTGTAGCGATTTTCAATAAATGAACAATTAACTGTAGGGAAACGATATAAAAAGTCTCTCTACAGTTAATCTCTACGATCTATATTATTCAAACTTTACCTACAATTTCTACCTTTAGTGTTTGAGGTTCTTTCTCAGCGTCCAGAATTATGCCTTGTACTGTAAACACCGAACAGTGGGCATGGTGAAGTACATAATTACTAACACTACCCATTAAAAATTCGCTTATTCCCCGACGACCCCGACGACCAATTACAATTACATCAGCCTCCCAATTTCGAGCTATATCGCAAATCATTCGAGATGGTTCGCCAATATTTTGAGAAAATTCCGTTTTAACTCCTAATTTCGTAGCTTGTTCGCACAGCTTACGCAACCAATTGTATCTATTTTCTTTCAGATTGTTCCAATCATTCGCATATTTACTATTATTTCCTTGCAATTGTGGATAAACAATAGTGGGCTGTAAAAACAAAGGATCGATGTACTGCTCATCGAGGGGAGATAAAACGTGTAAAAGCATTAAGTTTCCATCAGTTGCTTTTGCTAAAGATACAGCTTCATCAAATACCCGCTGGCTCGATGATGAATTATCGATCGCGACAAGAATTCTATTCAACATATAGATTACCCACTTAACTACTAACCGCCTTGTCTATTACCTTATAGACAAAAAGTATGAGGATTTTGTGAGTATTAAGTTTTATTTAGCTAAAAACCTCACAAGTTACTCACATTTATTTTCTATTCTGAAAGCATTAAATTTACATCTGCTTTTTTAGTAAAAACTTTTTATCCGACTTTCGATAATTGCAAATAATTAATAGAGGTTAAAAAACCATCATGAACTACTGCCCTTGTTGTAAAGACACACTCTTATGTCACATTAGCCACAATCATATTTACTGGTTTTGCCCAAGTTGTTGGCAAGAAATGCCTGTATGCGATTTAGCAGCTTCTCATTCATTGACAGAAGCAATATCGGGAAAACTATCTACAATGCATCAAAAAATTGAAAAATCAAGTTTAAACTCTCGCGTTCCTAGTATTAATTCTTCCCAACTTGCTATTACCCATGTTTAATAGTTAAAGTAAAGTTACATTCAAAAATTATTCAGTTTTACGATTAGCCACTCCTTCATCTTTTAGGGCGTGGCTTATATTTTAAATTTGAATAAATCTAAATAATAATTGACATTTGTTAAGTAAAGCAAAGCATAATTTATTTTATATTCTAAGATTAAAATTAAGTCATTTAATATAAATTCTTTCCCACTTTGATGCAAAAATAGCTATAGGGATGAAAATATTAATTGTAGAAGATGACCTATATGTTGCAAAAGCGCTGAATCTGATTCTCGCCGATCGAAATTATGTGGTTGAAGTTGCCTCCGATGGAGAAGAGGCTTGGGGATTTATCAAACTTTTTGATTACGATTTAATTATCCTTGATATCACATTACCTAAAATAGATGGTATTAGCCTATGCCGACAAATGCGTTCTGAGAGTTTACAAACACCTATTATGCTGTTAACGGGATTAAGTTGTCCTCATGAAAAAGCTGTAGGTTTGGATGCTGGTGCAGATGACTACATGGTTAAACCTTTTGACGAAGAAGAATTAACCGCTCGTATACGGGCACTGTTGCGTCGAGGAAAAATTAAATCTTTACCTATTTTAAAGTGTGGTTTCTCTACAACTTGACCCCAAACGTTACGAAGTTACTTACAATAAACAACTCTTAGCCTTAACTCCTAAAGAATACGCTTTATTAGAGCTTTTTTTACGAAATACTCATCACGTATTTAGTTGCAGTATGATTTTAGATCATCTATGGTCTTACGAAGACGCTCCCACAGAAGAAGCAGTGCGTACTCATATCAAAGGATTGCGAATGAAATTAAAAGCTGTGGGTGCCTCTAGCAATATTATTGAAACTGTTTATGGTATTGGTTATCGTTTAAATGCCCAGGTTGAAGAAGCGGGGAAGAGTTTACCGATAAAATAATAAAAATCAAATTAAGGTTCGTAGTAGCGCTTCAGCGCCTCCGAATCCCGAATCATGAGGCGCTAAAGCGCAACTACGAACTCCAACAATAAAAGGCGACTAGTTAACTAGCCGCCTTCTCAATCGTATTCTTATTAAATTCGCATTTTTTTATCAAGATCAAAAAGAAAAACTTCACAATTGTTATTAATTTACGCTATGATACATACATATGCACACAATGGCTACATTGTCAACTACAATTTATCGGTTTGATGTGAAAGATATTTAGGCAACAGAATTATTTCCAGCAGAATGTAGTTTTCTTGGCGCACTAATTGAAACTACCTTAGAATCAGTTTCTAAATTTTCCATATCTTCTGGGGTTACAGTTGCTGTAATCAAATTATCTGAAATATGACCTCTTAATTTCACGCCTGCGGGAACGTAACCTGGTTCAGCGACTTTTATAGTTACGCCAAAAATATCATCGCTATTTGGTTGTTGCGATTGAGCTATTTCAGATCCGTGTTCTTTTTTGTGACAGCCGTGCATCATACTTTTTTTTACGCGCACTGGTTTACCTGCTACATAAAGCATAGGTAACTATTCCTTGTTCAAAAGCTTATTTTTGTGGTCGAATAATATTATATTCTATCACTCAATGTTATCACATCGCTCTAATGAGGGAAAGGGCAATATTAACATCTATCGGACCATAACCATAACGCGCTTTCTCTAAAGGATCTTCTGGGAAGTTCTTTTCAGCGCTTTGGATTAAAATATCGCGAATTTGGTTAATATCTAATTCAATATTGCGACTATTCGCTTCACTTAAGATCAAGGCTATAATTCCGGTGACAACGGGTGCGGCCATACTAGTACCGGATTTTCGGTAAGATTTAGTTTCAGTAAGTGAAGCTGCTGCCCATATATTTTGTCCGGGAGCGATAAAATCGGGCTTTTTGCGTTCGTCACGAGTTGGGCCAGAACTAGAAAAATATGATAAAGGTTGGCTGGGTTTTGTCGGATCGTAAGAACCAACCATAATGATATTATGTCCGCAGCCGATGGAGTTAACGGTATGAGTATTGTCGTGAGGCGGAATAAAACTCGTTTGAGAACCATCTTCACGTTCTATCCAAGCGTGAAAATCACCGTTATCCACTTCAACTCCATGCAGTCGTAACGTCCAAACTCCTCCTGGAAGTCGGGATTCCATAAAAACACCAATCATATTATCGCCGTTGTTGGGGTCGCAAAAACGGTGGGATAAGTAAATCACGGTGTTATCATCTTCGTCTACAATTTCTCCATTCTCCCCTAATTGCAGACTTACCAAAGGTTGGCCATCCGGAGGAATAATTTCTAAACGGAATTTATCCGCGCCATTATACCAAAGTTCCATCGCTTTGTACTGCCAATGTCCTCTAGGAATATCCCAGTGCAGATCGGTGAAACCATCTTGCGGTACTTTTCCCGAAGCATGAATTCCTTTGTAATATGAATTTCCCGAAGCAATAACTACCGCTCTATTTGATTTATTGCCTACCAAAGCATCTATACTTTGTTCAACCAAAGCAGTACCATCATGAGGTCCACCATGTAACGCTAGACTGATATTTATCGCACAAGGGCGATCGCCAGCCATTTCAAAGATATAATCCACGGCTTCCACCAGTTCGGTAGTATCCCCCAAAGACTTATCTACAGCGTAAACACCATCAGCTAAAACCGCTTCTACAGCACCATTAGAGAAGTGGACAAATATGATATCAGCCTTGGGAGAAATACCCGGATTTCCGGTACCGTTTCCATTACCCGCAGCAATATCCATAACATGGGTACCGTGAGCGAGTTCTCCGGGAGAGTAGCCCAAAGCTAAATAAGGATTTTCCGATTGCAAAGCTTGATTTATTTCTGCGCTGCGATAAACTTTTCCATAACCAAAAGGACTATCGGGATCTGAAGAACCATCTTGATCCCATAAAGCGAGTATTCTGGTAGAACCATCTGGGTGACGAAAATTCTGGTGAGCAAAATCGCAACCCACATCAATAATTCCTACAACTACATTCTCTCCCTGCTGTTCCGTTAAGGAAGCTCTCTCCAAACCTCTCTCTTGCAAGGAGAGAGGCTTTAAATTCTCCCCATTCCCTTGCAGGGAAGGGGGTTGGGGGGTTAGGTCTTCCGTAGCTAGTTGCAAACTTTGCGATGCTTGCAAACTGACAACACAAGGGGAAGTACGTACAGACTGCAACCGCGACACGGGAACTCTTGCAGTGACAATAATATTTCCATTTGGCGTACTTCCGAGTTCTGCGCCTTCTCGGACTTCCGTCATTGAAAGCCATGCTTTTAGATCGTTCACCTTCGCGATCGCAGCAACTTCTCCCACCTCTGTTGAAGCTGTGGGTGGAGTAGATAGTCCTCTGCGACGACGTTGTATAAGTCTTTGCAATCTCGGGTCAATATCTGCAAAAATATTCGTCCATTCAAATCGCATCAATCACCTTCTTTCCCGTTACGAACAATGTAAAGCTTAATTGTTTATCGTATATATTTGTTTTAAATTACGATTATTTCATCTATATTTTTTTATTCGATGAAATAAGAAACTCCGTAATAAAACTGATATTTACTATTTTAATAGTAGCTCAAAACACACTGTTTTTTATCTGGTTAGAGAATAATATGATTGGAATAAATCGGTAAAATAAGATCTAAGAAAATGAGAAATGCCAGATTACTTGTGAAGAGTAAGAAGTAATTTAGAACTAATTTCCAACCATCGACTTATTTAAAAACTAATCTTTCTCTCCCATTGAGAGCGTTAATATCCCCAAATCAACCCGCAATCATACAAAAAATAATTTAGTTTACCTCCACAGCCAAAAATTTCCTAAAAACACATTTACAAAATCCAAACAGATTGCTATATCTAGCGCAGGCTTGACATCATAAAAGCCATGATTCAATTAGAAACAGATATATAGAGTCTCTAAAAAACTGTGCTGCAAATTAACAGAAAAATTATTGGTTTAACAGCCTTGGCGATGGTGGCTTTAGCTGGATGTACTAACTCAACATCCAATCAAACTACCGCGAATCCAAGTAGCCAAGGAAACGTAATATTTATCCATCCAGATGGTACCAGTGCATCTCATTGGGGTGCGGCGCGAATGCTCAATTATGGGCCGGATGGTAAATTAAATTGGGATAAAATGTCAAATTCGGGTGTTTATTTAGGACATCTGAAAAATCAACTTACTGCGACTTCTAATGCAGGTGCGGTAATTCACGCTACGGGAGTTAAAGTAAATGACGATTCTTTTGGATTAGATGAAAACGAACAACCTATAGTTGCAGCTTCGGGTAAACCACAAACTATTATGGAAGAAGCTGTTGAAGCGGGTAAAGCCACGGCAATTATCAATTCTGGGATTATACCGGAGCCGGGAACGGGGGCATTTGTCGCTAAAACCAAGACTCGCCGCGAGTTTACAGAAATTACCAAGCAAATAGTTGAATCTGGTGTTGATGTAATTTTAGGTGGCGGTGAAGTATTTTATCTGCCCAAAGGTACGGCAGGGAGATACGCCAAAGCCGAAGAAAGTCAGCGAGAAGACGGATTAAATTTAATAGAAGAAGCCAAAAAAAAGGGCTATACCGTAGTTTATACCCGCGACGAACTTTTAGATTTGCCCGCAGACACTAAAAAAGTGTTGGGAATATTTGCTGCAACAGATACTTATAATGATGAATCCGAAGAAGATTTAAAAGAGAAAAATTTACCTTTATACGTTTCAGACACGCCGACAGTTTCGCAAATGTTGCAAGCAACTTTAAAAGTTGTATCCCAAAATTCAAATGGTTTTTTTATTGTTTTAGAAGAAGAAGGAAGCGACAACTTTTGTAATTACAACAACGCTAAAGGCTGTATAGAAGCAATCAAACGCGCCGATGATGCGGTTGGTGTAGCAATGGAATTTATTGACAAAAAAAATCCTAATACATTATTAGTTACTGCTGCCGATAGCGATGCAGGCGGCTTAGAAGTAATTGGAGGCACCACTGAAAAATTTCCTCTAGATAAACCCGTACCAGAAAAAGGTGATAACGGCGCACCCTGGGATGGTAAAGATGGCACAGCTACACTACCTTTTGTATCTGGGCCAGATAAACAAGGAAAAAATCATCCCTTTGCGATCGCCTGGGGAGGATTCAATGATTTTACTGGTTCGATTGTTGCTAAAACACACGGTTTAAATGCATCGGAGTTACCTACTACTGTAGATAACACAGACATTTATAGTTTGATGTACCTAACATTATTTAACAAAGAGATTAAGAGTTAGAAGTAGGTTAAGCTGTTACGCACTTAATTTGTATAGTACTAGCGGGCAAGATGCCCGCACTACAATAATTCCAAAATTTTGTTTTATACAATTTAGCTGCACATCAGCTTAAAGGTCAAAGGTTAGCATATCTATTTTCTGTTCCCTATTACCTATTCCCTATTTCCCTAATCCAAACGAAGGTGGACAGACTAATAATTGTCCACCATTAAATCGTTATAGAAGCTACTTATTTAGATTTCGAGCCGAGTTAATTTGAAGGGAAATACACTGTTAGAGGTTAGACATATATTGTTCAAGTCACATAGATGCAGATTAACGACCTTTGTTCATCTTGGTATAAGTTTTATTTGTTCCTACAAGACTGCCAATCAGGTATCCACCTAATCCCCATAAAATAGGCATTATCCAAGACTCATCAGAACTTTGTGTACTGGATAGTGGTACATCATTTTGGCTAGTTTCAGACTCAGGGGGCGTTTCTTCAGTGAATGATTCATCATTGAAAGACTGTGCGATCAATTGCCCTGATAAGTTATTGTCGATAGCACTGACTGGTTTCACAGCTACAGCAGAAAATATCGTGAGACAAGCAGTAGCAAGTGCTAATTTTTGAGCGTTCCTCATCATAATCCTTAACCCTTTTAATTTGAGTAGATATTTAGACATACGAGAATAACCCCTCACTCTGACATCGAAATTAATTGAGAGAGGAATAGTCTTTACATAGCTAAATTTTGGCCAGGAATAGCAGTTATCTTCTAGAAAATTACTAGATATTACGGTTATAAATCAATAACTTTATGCTACAATTAAATGTTTATCTTTAAAAGTAACTTTGCTATTAGTGTTAATTATCATACAGCATTAGTGGTACTTAACCCGATCGATAAATTTTCTTAATTTCTCTGGAGAGAATTTAATTTTGGCTTATTTATCGAAAATTATGTCAATAATTGGCTAATTCTTGCATCGACTATGCAACTATCGAAAGAAATATGCTTCTTAAAAAAAGACTTAACTAATTGCGTAGTTTTTACATTCATAGATGGTATCTTTTTAACCCTGTAGGTGATATGGGACAAAATGGGAAATTTGAATGTTGATTCCTTTAAAAGTCTTCACTTTTATATTCAAAATTTCCGCAAGTATTTATGGAAAACTAAGTAGATAGTGAAGGGTGAAATTCTTCGATAACATACTTTTGTAAAGCTTGTTTGAGTCGGTGACAGATATTAGCACAGGTATGTTCCCTTACAAAATATAAAAAACTTTAAATCGGGTGAAGGGGGGAGAGGGGGGAGAAAATAACTTGATAGTTAACTGTCAGAATTTAAAACGCTTAAAAACCCGGTTTTTTGGAAAAACCGGGTTGCTTAATTTTGAGAAAGTTTATTGTGAATCGATTTAAACGACAACTGCTGCTTGCTTTAATTCAAAAATCTTCTTGATTACATCTTCTACTACCTTATCCGGTGTAGAGGCACCAGAAGTAATTCCTACAATAATTTTCCCATCTGGCAGCCATTTCTCAGATGTTTCGATATCGCCATTTAGCTGACGATGTTCGATGCTATTTTCGGATAAAATTCTTTCAACGCTATCAACATGGTAAGAAGGAATTTCTCTTTCCTCTGAAATTTCCTGTAAATGAGCAGTATTTGATGAATTAAAACCACCAATAACTACCATAAAATCAAGTTTTTCTTCCACTAACTCCAACATTGCATCTTGTCTTTCTTGGGTAGCGTCGCAAATGGTATTGAAGCTTTGAAAGTGCTGATTTAATTCAGTTGGGTCATATTTTTTCATCATGGTACGCTCAAATAGCTTACCAATATGTTCGGTTTCACCTTTGAGCATTGTAGTTTGATTAGCAATCCCAACTTTTTCTAAATCGGTATCGGGATCAAATCCTTCCGAACAAGCTTTACTGAATTTACTTAAAAACTCTTCTTTATTACCACCATTCAAAATATAATTGGTAACATATTCAGCTTCTTGCAAATTGAGAACAATTAGATATTTACCAGCAAAGGAGCTAGTTGCAATAGTTTCTTCATGTTTGTACTTACCATGAATAATAGAAGTACAATCAACTTTTTTATGTTTTTCAACCGTATTCCAAACTTTAGAAACCCAAGGGCAAGTCGTATCAACGATTTTACAGCCCTTATCCGACAACACCTGCATTTCTTGAACGCTTGCGCCGAAAGCAGGTAAAATTACCACATCTCCAGAAACCAACCACGGAAAAGTCTTTTTGATCGGCTTCTACAGAAATAAACCCAACCTGCATTTCTCGCAAACGTTGATTTACAGATGGGTTGTGAATAATCTCATTAGTAATCCAAATTTTTTCCGAAGGAAAATGCTTGCGAGTTTCATAAGCCATTGCCACAGCACGTTCCACACCCCAACAGAAGCCAAAAGCTTCCGCTAAGCGAATAGTAACATCGCCACTAGTTAAAGTGTAATTTTTATCTCTAATTTCTTGAATTAAACTACTTTGATATTCCGAATGTAGCTGAGTTGCTACCTCTTCCTTATGTCCAAATCCCCGACGATGGTAATTTGGAGAATGTTGTAATGAACGTTTAAAAGCTTTTGTATCCATAATTTCAATTATCAATTATCACTTATCAATTATCAATTATCAATTATCAGTTACCAGTTCTTTATTGCTCACTGTTCGCTGTTCATTGTTAACTGTAAAGCAGAACTCCAGACTAAATAACCATTTGAATTAAGGTGTAATCCATCAGTCGTAAAGTTCGATCTGAGATTTCCTTGTTTATCGGCAAACAAAGGATATAGGTTTAAGTATTTTACGCTTTCTTTCGCTGCTATGGTTCGCAATTGTTGATTTAAGTTGCGAATGCGACTATTCGGAATAGCTAAGAGCTTATCTTTTCCTTCCCAAGTTGCTTGTTCACCTTGATGCGGCAAAATTGACTGGACTACTATTTGCGCTTTGGGATGCTTTTTACGCAAATAAACCAATATTTGTTGTTGATTTTCTAAAATTGTTCGATCGTTCACACCAGCGATTAGATCGTTGATGCCTATCATCACAAAAATGGTTTCCGGTGTCGTTTTGTCAAATAAATTTAATCTTTTTAATAAACCAGCAGTTTTTTCCCCAGAAATTCCTTGATTTAACCACGTCTTATTATCCGGTAATAACTCCGAGGGAAACCATAAACTCAGAGAATCTCCAGCCATCACGGTTAAATTCCGAGGTTTATTCTCTGCCGTAACCTCAGCCTCCTGTTTGAGAATATTCACCCACTTTTGATAGTCAAATTTATGACGCTTACCCAGTTGAGGGGCAACGGCTTGCTGTGTTTGAGTCTTAGGAGTAGGTTCAGCAGTTGGAGAAAGAACATTAGCCAAAAAAGCAGTAACATCCTGCTGTTTGCCAATCAGCAAGATTACCGCTAGTAAAAGTATGACATTACTTAATAAAGAGAAAAATGCCCAAGCAGGAAAAGTTTTAATAGAACTAGACACGGGTAGCGAAGTACATCAATTATCTATTTGGATATGATAGTCTACTTTATGAGTAGGAGACGCGGTAATAAAGAAATTCCGCCCCACATCTTGTGTCTTAATATACATTTTACTATACTTATTAATGCCTATAAATCATAAAATTTGCTATAAATTCTACTATATTCAGGTTGATCCTCAATTAGTATAAACATTTTAACTGCTTGAGAAAAGGTGTTTTTAACATTGATTATATGTCTTTCGTCTACATTTTAATATTTGTTTTTAATTGTATTTAAACTAATTTGATATTTATCAAATATATGTATAATTAAATCTATAGTTACATATGTTTCATAGGATACTTATCTAAAAAAAATTAGATTTAAACGATTAATTCAGGTGTATCTAAAACCATTACTGCTTATTTATAATTTATTTTGCTTAGATTCATCTGAAGTATATACATATATGCCAAAGTAATTATGAAAAAGAATATATCTATTTTTATTGTTTCGATTTTATCTTTAGTTGTAACAGCCCAAATTACATTAGCTCAATCTATTAAAGAGTTAATGGAACAAGGGGATAAAGCATTAGACGCTGGTAGATATCCGCAAGCAGAAGCTATTTGGCAAGAAGTTTTGCGATCGCAACCTGGAAATGCTTACGCTTACAGAAAATTGGGAGATGCTCTGAGCAAGCAAAAGAAATTAGATGAAGCGATTGCTGCTTATCGTCAAGCAATCCAAATTAGTCCTGAGTACCATATTGCCTACGCAGGGTTGGGAAATGTTCTTTATGAACAAAAGAAATTAGATGAAGCGATTTTTGCTTATCGTAATGCAATTCAATTTAACCCTAAATATGCTTATGCCTACGCAGGATTAGGAGATGCTCTGAGTAAGCAAAATAAACTTGATGAAGCGATTTTTGCTTATCGTAAAGTAATCCAAATTAACCCCAAAAATGATTATGCCTACGCAGGATTAGGAGATGCTCTGAGTAAGCAAAATAAACTTGATGAAGCGATTTTTGCTTATCGTAATGCAATTCAATTTAACTCTAAATATGCTTATGCCTACGCAGGATTAGGAGATGCTCTGAGTAAGCAGAATAAACTTGATGAAGCTGTTTTTGCTTATCGTAAAGCAATTCAAATTGATCCCAAATTCGATTATGCTTACGCAAAATTAGGGGACGCTCTAAGCAAGCAGAAGAATTTAGATGAAGCAATTGCTGCTTATCGTAAAGCAATCATAATTAACCCCAAATATGCTTATGCTCAGGTAGGATTAGGAGATGCTCTGAGTGAACAAAAGAAATTAGATGAAGCAGCTACTGCTTATCGTGAAGCTATTCAAATTAACCCTGAATATGATGTTGCTTACGCAGCATTGGGAGATGCTCTGAGCGAACAAAAGAAATTTGATGAAGCAATAGCTGCTTATCGTAATGCTATTCAAATTTACCCTAAATACGCTTATGCTTACAGAAAATTAGGAGACGCTCTGAGTGAACAAAAGAAACTAGATGAAGCAATTTCTGCTTATAGTAAAGCAATTCAAATTAATCCTAAATCCAAGGTTGCTTACGCAGGATTGGGAGATGCTCTTAGTAAACAAAAGAAATTAGATCAAGCAATAGCTGCTTATCGTAATGCTATTCAAATTGATCCTAAATATGCTTATGCTTATGCAGAATTGGGACATACTCTGAGCAAGCAAAAGAAATTAGATGAAGCAATAGCTGCTTATCATAAAGCAATCCAGATTAATCCTAAATATGATTATGCTTATGCAAGATTGGGAGATGCTCTGAGCAAGCAAAAGAAACTAGATGAAGCGATTGCTGCTTATCGTAAAGCAATCCAAATTGACCCCAAATATGCTTATGCTTACGCAAAATTAGGAGATGCTCTGAGCGAACAAAAGAAATTTGATGAAGCAATCGATGCTTATCGTAATGCTATTCAAATTGACCCTAAATACGATATTGCTTATGTAAAGTTAGGAGATGCTCTGAGCGAACAAAAGAAATTTGATGAAGCAATAGCTGCTTATCGTAATGCTATTCAAATCGATACTAAATATGATTCTGCTTACGTAGGATTAGGAAATGCTCTGAGCGAACAAAAGAAATTTGATGAAGCGATTGCTGCTTATCGTAATGCTATTCAAATCGATCCTAAATATGCTTATGCCTACCTAAGATTAGGAAATGCTCTAAGCGAACAAAAGAAATTAAATGAAGCAATAGCTGCTTATCGTCAAGCAATTCAAATTGACCCTAAATATGATATTGCTTACGTAGTATTAGGATTGACTCTGAGTCATCAAAAGAAGTTAGATGAAGCAATTGCCGTTTATCAGAAAGCAATTGAAATGAACCCTAAATATGCTCCTGCTTACGTAGCATTGGGAAATGCTCTGACTAAGCAAAAGAAGTTAGATGAAGCGATTGCTGCTTATCAGAAAGCATTTGAAATTAACCCTAAATATGCTCATGCTTACAAAGGATTAGGAGATGCTTATAGCGAACATAAAAAATTAGAGGAGGCGATTGCTACTTATCGTAAAGCAATTGAAATCGACCCGCAATATACTGATGCTTACGTAAGTTTAGGAGATGTTCTGAGGGAACAAAAGAAAGTAGATGAAGCGATTGCTGCTTATCGTAAAGCAATTGAAATCGACCCGCAATATACTGATGCTTACTTTAGCTTAGGGACACTTTTTAGCGAACAAAAGAAACGTGATAAGGCAATTGCTCTTTATCAAAAAATAATAAAAATTAATCCGAAATCAATCCTTGGTTATCTTGGTTTAGGTGTAGAACTTATTCAACAAAACAAGACAGAAGAAGCTGTTAAATATTTTAGAAAAGCGGTCGATATCGAACCTAAAATTGCTTTGTCTTGGACTATACTAAGTTACGGATTAAGTTTGGATAGAAAATACGAAGAAGCGGAAAAAGCCTCTCGTCAAGCTATTAAGCTAGATCAAAATCTTACCGATGCTTACAACAGTTTAGGATCGGTCTTCAGCTTTCAAAATAAATTTGAACAAGCAATTATATACTATAAAAAAGCACTTGAAATCGACCCCCTCGATCCAAGTTCTATCGCGAATTTAGGTGAAGCACTCTATTATTTAGGAAAGCTAGATGAATCAGCGTTAGCTCTTCGCAAATCGCTTAAGCTCGAACCTAGCGCTTTTGCCTATGCAAAGCTGGGTGAAGTATTAAGAAAACAAAATAAACTGGATGAATCAATTATTGCTTACCGTGAAGCTTTAAAATTGCCAGATGAAATTTCAACCACAAGAGAAGGAAATATCAAATGGATAATTACCAATTCCCATGCAGTCGCTCATAATGGTTTAGGTTTAGCATTACAAGAACAAGGGAAACTAACAAAAGCGATATCTGAATTTGAGCTTGCCATTACTTTTGATGCTGATTTTACCACTGCTAAAAATAATCTCAATGAAGCAAAAAGGTTATTACAACAACAACGCGATCCAAAATCCCCCATTACTGACGATCGCAATTACGTACCTGATGAAAACGACGAACCTTTGGTAAAAATTTTGCGTTCTACAGCCTGGATACGTACTGTTCTTCAAGATGATAATAATTTTATCGGTAGTGGTTGGGTAATCAAACGCGAGGGTGATACTGTTTGGATTGTGACTAATCGTCATGTTTTAGCAGATAGACGTTCTAAACAATTGGGTAAAAAGATTGAGGTAGCTTTTTTCAGCGAACTTCCAAATTCCCAACGTCCTCGCTATCAAGCAACTATTGAGAAGCATAACGAAGAACCAGATTTAGCAGTACTCAAGGTAAAAGGTGTACCTCCAGATATTCAACCCCTAAAATTCCTTACCGGGAGAGTGAAACGCAGCACTAATGTCAAAATCATTGGACATCCAATAACTACAAACAACCCTTGGAATACTGCTGATGGTAAAGTTATGAATTATTCTCGCTACGAAAGCACTATTCCCTTAGATGCCAATGTTGCTGAAGGTAATTCTGGTGGTCCGGTGATCGATGAACAGGGACAAGTTATTGCGATGATGGTAAGTATCCGTTCCCAAGAAGATGTTGATACTAATCGAATTGAAGACCTTACAGATATTCAACCGGCAACTAGAGGGGTTGGATTTGCTTATCGAATTGATATTATCGTCGAAAAGCTGCGTTCTTGGCGTATTTTAAATTAAAAATGAAATTCAAGTAAATTCAAATAAATTCAAATAGATATACCAAAAATGTAATCTAAATCACTTGTATGTTTGGTAATCACTATGTAATATCCATGAATAATCTCTAATCTTGGTCTAATTAGCTAAAAATTGCAATGATTGACAATCGAAGATCGTTTAACTACAAACTTTTATTCATCGGTTTATTACTTTTTTTCTTCAATCCCAAGGTTGCTCAAGCTTGTCCAAGAACAAGTAACCCTCGCTCTCTAGCTTACGTGCGTCGAGATAATAATCGTTGTGAAGGACTGCAAAGACGGAATGTTAGTAGTAGTACATTTGATTTAATTTCTTTTTCTACTAGTAATATTAATCGCTATCCTCAAACTCTTAATATTCGCGTTCGCGGGACTGGTAAAACACGTCCAACCATTGAAGTACAATCTTTCTACAGAAACTATCGTTTAGATCGGGTAAAGGCTGGTTTTACTACTTTGGGTTTTAGCTTTCCCCTCAAAACAGATATTCTCAGACGTGCAGTCATTCCTTGGAAAAATCTACGCTCTTTAGCGTACATTAATCAAAATTCAAATCGTATTTATTTTCCCGTGATTCTAGAAAAATCTTCTGACAAATACGAATTTATTATTAATAGTCCCCGACGCAATACTTTTCCAATTTTTAAGATTCGCCGTAATGGTAAAACGGTACTCAGTAAACCCCGTAATATTCCTCGAAAAGGACATATTCCATTGACTTGGAAATACGGTAATGCTCCTGCTGGACTCTATGAACTCTACGTTGTAAATGGTAGAGGGAAAAGACGTACTTTTCGATTCAGACATAATCCAAAATGGCTGTGATTCAATCTCTATATATTCGGCTTTTATATGTCTAACAAACCCAAGCAAAGAAGTTACAACAATAGCAAACGTAAAACACAGAAATTGCATTGGTGTAAAACAGTTTTGAAAACATTAATTAAGCTGTTAAAACTTTTATGCAGATGGTCATTAAGAAGCTCGAAAAAAATTGTTGCGTTGTTACGTCGTCAGCAGCGATGGGATAAAATTATAGTAATATTTTTGATGATTTTTTGGATAGTAATTATTATCGGTTATTTTTTCTTTCCTGGTAGTTACGTTTTTGAAGGGAATCTGATTGTCAAAGAAATGAGCTTTAACTATACTGGGCAGACAGAAAAACTATTTTTGCAATCCATTGATAACATTAAAAAATTAGACCTTCAAGGAATTATCCTTCAACCTATAACTTTAACAGGAAGCTTTTCTAGCTCAGAACCTCAATTAAATAAAAAATTGTCTAATTTGACTGAACTTACAATTGAGTTAAAGAATACTACAAGTAATTTAATTTTTACTCCTGTAAATTCTTCAGATAGTGATATTTCTATTTTAGAACTGCGTTTATATCCAGAAATTCAAGTCAACCAACTTACTTACAATCCTAAACAGAACCAGCTTTCTTTTTGCCTTAAAGGAGCTAGCGTGGATGCAAAAGCTTGTCTTTTTCCAGACAGTTTACCTTTGAGTGACTTAAACAAAAAGCAAAAAGCTGTTGGTAATTTAAAACTATATATTGGACAAAAGCCATTAACTGTTAGTTTATCAGTGGCTAATATACCTGAGTTAAATATTGCAGATGATGAAGAAATATCTTTGCAATTTGTTCCTCAAGTAGATGAATTATTTCTGCCAATTATATCACCAACACATTTATTTATTAATTTACCAGAAAATAATCAAAGCGAAAATGCGGTTACAGAAACACAATGGTTGAGGGGGGATATTGAAGTTAGTAATGTTAGCTTCTCACAATATGACATTACAAATAACGTAACAGATGAAATTAAAAATTCTACAATTTTAGAAGGTCAAGTTAGAATGGGTAGCCAAAAAATAGAGCTACAGCCAAATCAATTTTTGATTATTCTATCAAAAACGCCAGGAATTAAAAAATTACGAAATATCCAAATTCAAACTCAATCACCTCAAGGTTTAAATACTTTATTTTTTGGAGAAAGCAAAGGTATTGCTGTTGGTTTATATCCAGAATTTCCATTACAAAAAATTGAATTAAGCTGGTTGTCTAAACATTTTTCTCAAGAAGCAACTAATTCTATTTTGGCATTTCTTGCAGCTTGTACGGGTATTTTACTGCCGCGTTTATTTCCCGAACCATCAAATAAGAAATAAACTTAAAGTCCAATATAGTGCTTTTCGTCTGAGTGGAATACACTTCGAGAAACCTTACCATACCTACAGCATTCATCTACTTACCAAAGAGATTGAGAAGATGGGGAAGATAGGGAGCAAGATGCTCCACTACTTATCTATATAGAGCTTTTAACTCACTACTCCTAACTCATAACCTTTGACCTTAAATCACTTTCTACCGAAATTAACTTTGTCTGTGTATTCGGAATTGTAAGCTTCTTCGCCGTGTTCGCTGATGTCCATTCCTTGTAATTCGGCGTTTTCGTGTACTCGCAGTCCAACGGTACTTTCAACTACTTTCAGAATTATCCACGTACCAAATCCGGCAACAAAATAAGTCACTGCAATTGCTGCAAGTTCTAAAAGTAATTCGTCGGGATTGCCGAATAATAAACCATTTCTCCCGGCTGGATTAACGGCTCTGCTGGCAAAGATACCTGTCAAAATCGCGCCTACAGTACCGCCTATGCCATGAATGGGGAATGTATCCAAAGCATCATCAACCTGCATCTTATGCTTGATACTGACGGCATAGAAGCAAATAAAACCGGTAATACTACCAATCAATATTGCTGCGATTGGTGAAACAAATCCTGCTGCTGGAGTAATACCGACTAAGCCTGCAACGGCTCCTGTGGCTGCACCTACTGCTGTAGATTTACCGCGCAATACTCTTTCTAAAATCAACCAAGTTAAAGTTCCTGCTGCTGCACTGGTATTGGTATTTACAAAGGCTATTACTGCTAAATTATTTGCTTCTAAAGCGCTACCTGCATTAAATCCAAACCAGCCAAACCATAATAAACCAGCACCTAACAAAATGAAGGGTACGTTGTGCGGTGGACTCAATTTATCGGGAAAACTTTTTCGAGGCTTGAGGTACATGGCTGCAACGAAAGCGGATACCCCAGAACTAATATGTATGACAGTACCACCAGCAAAATCTAACGCACCCCAACCACCAGATAAACTTAATAATCCACCTACACCCCATATCATATGCGCGATGGGGGAATAGATAAAAAATGACCACAAAACGATAAATACAGAGTATCCGGTGAAACTCATTCGTTCTGCGATCGCGCCGGAAATTAGGGCTGGGGCAATAATGGCAAACATTCCCTGATAAGCCATGAATGCCAAGTGGGGAATTTGTGGTGCGTATTCGCTTGGTTGCAAACCAACATCGTTTAAGCCGAACCATTCAAACCCACCAACAAATGCGTTACCGGGTGCAAAAGCGAAGCTATAGCCCCACAGAATCCAAGTGACACCGATAATAGCCATCGCGACAAAGCTCATCATCAGGGTATTAAGGACATTGCGGGTGCGGACAAATCCACCATAGAAAAAAGCAAGTCCCGGTGTCATCAGCAATACCAGGGCAGAGCAGATTAATACAAATGCGATAGAACCACTATTGGAGCCACCATTAAGAACAGGTGGAAAGCTTGGCGATCGGGTTTGAGCGAAGGCATTATCTATCCTCCCACTTAAGAAAAGCAGAGTTATAGCTACTATCAATGTAATTTTTTTCAACACTTTTTATTGTCCTTGTGCGCCGACTATCTTTGTGTTTGTAAATAGATGCGATTACTTCAATAATCAAGAAGTTAACTTGTAATCGAAAGGCAGAAAATAGGACGCAGAGAGTAATAATTAGAAAATTTTCACCTCAAAGCTTTGAGATAATTCGCCTTCTGTAGAGTTAGAAAAGATTACCAAAAATTATCTAAAGTTAACCCGATTTTAATTGTGAAGAAAAAAACAAGATGTGGTTTTTAAGCTTTTGATAAAATGGCTTTTGCTTGAAATTTACAGAATAATTGGCAATTGGGGATTAGGCATTGGGCATGGTAAATAATTAGGGAGTAGGGAGTAGGGAGTAGGAAGTAGGGAGTAGGGAGTAGGAGTAGGGAGTAGGGAGTAGGGAGTAGGGAGTAGGGAGTAGGGAGTAGGAAGTAGGGAGTAGGGAGTAGGAAGTAGGGAGTAGGAAGTAGGGAGTAGGAAGTAGGGAGTAAATCATTTCTTATTCTTATTGTTATGAATGTGACTAAGCTGATGTGCAGCTAAATTGAATAATCCGTTAGCGTTCACGCTCCGCGTGCGGCTCAGCGTGTCCGTAGGACATAAATCTGAAAAGATAGTAGTGCGTTAGCGTAGCGTGTCCGCCAGGATAAGCATCTTGCACGAAGGGTACTATACAAATTAAATGCGTAGCAGCTTACTCATTACTTATTACTTATTACTTGTTACTCACTACTCACTACTTATTACTTGTTACTCACTACTCACTACTTAAATAATGTCTTCCCCCTCTCTCCTTAAAGACTAATGTTACAAAGTTTTATCTTAATCCTCCTTATCGGCTTTTTTGTCGGACAAGTTGCTCAACGACTGAAAATCCCTGCACTTGTGGGCATGATTTTGGTGGGAATTATTCTCAGCCCTCAAGTTGCTGATTTGATAGATCCTGCCGTACTTGCAGCGTCTGCTCCTTTGCGAACTATAGCTGTAATGGTAATTTTGATGAAGGCTGGGTTGGGGTTGGATCGAGAAAAACTGTTACAGCAAGGAACCGTAGCGCTGCGATTGGGATTTCTGCCTGCTAGTTGCGAAGCTTTAATTATTGCTTTAGCTGCAATGTGGATTTTAAAGTTTGATTTTCTTACGGGATTATTATTAGGCTGCATCATCGGAGCCGAATCTCCAGCGGTGATTGTACCGGGAATGCTACGACTCAAAAGCCTGGGTTGGGGAGTTAATAAAGGAATTCCCGATGCCATACTTACCGGGAGTGCTTTATCAGATGTGCTATTACTATTAGTCTTTAGTTTATTACTGAATTTTTTGGGGCAGGGAACAACTTCGGGATTAACATTACCTTTCGGTTTAACTTTGAATGCGTTTCTACTGCTACCTATTCAAATTATTTGTCAAATTGTTCTGGGAGCAGTCATAGGTTTAGTAACTGCAAAACTACTGGTTTTATTGTTAGCTAAACAAAACTGGACTCAAAGTACTGTACAAGACACTTTAGTTACAGCGAGTTTGGCTTTATTGCTGGTGGTGCTGGCAGAGAAGTTACCTGTTTTCTCAGGTTATTTAGCAGTTATGGTAACGGGTTTTTTCTTAATTGAATTTGATGCTCCCCTAGCTCGAAAATTGCGTTCGGGTTTCGATAGTCTATGGGTAGTAGCACAAATTATTTTGTTTGTTTTACTAGGTGCAAGCATTCAGATACAAGTTTTGGAAACAACTTTAGTCCCTGGATTAATTATTCTGGCAGTTGGAACCTTAGTAGGAAGAGCTTTTGGATGGTATCTGTCTACATTGGGAAGTAATTGGAAATGGCGAGAGCGGTTGTTTTTACTACCGGGTAATTCTGCAAAAGCCACCGTTCAAGCAGCAATTGGAGCGATTCCGTTAACACAAGGAATTGAAGGTGGAGAAACAATATTGGCGATCGCCGCTTTGTCTATCTTGGTAACAGCACCTCTGGGAGCTTGGGCAATTCCCACTTTTGCACCAAGATTGTTGGAGAAAGGTGAAGTAGATCCCACCAAGGTAGAAGTTAACCGTTTCTATTATTCTGCTGGCTGCCGTTGATACTTCTTCTATAGCGACTCAAGTGTTAACTAAAGCTGCCGATGTAGCCCGTCGTAGCGATGCATCTGTAATCGTATTGCACGTCATCCAAACAAATAATCTTCCAGAAATAGAGTTTCTAAAATCAACATCTCAAAGGCTTCTAGCAGATATTCGCCATCAGTTCATTACCGCTACGGGTTCAATTCCAGAAGAAATTATTAGCATTGCTGGGGATTATCAAGCTACAGATATTGTTATAGGTAAACGGGGACACCAAGCAATGGATGAAATTCTGGTGGGTTCTGTATCGCAAGCTGTATTAGAATCGAGTTCGATTCCTGTAATCTTAGTTGAGCGATAAGGTTTCGTAGTAAGGGCTTTAGCCCTAAATCCTAGCGATAAATCGCTTATTACAAACTTTTAACTTTAAAAAATAGGTAGCTCGATTATAAATTCAGTTCCTTCCCCAACTGTGGAATTACAGCTTAATTTACCACCGTGAGTTTCTTCAACAATTTGTTTGGCAATAGCAAGTCCTAACCCCGTACCTTTACCAACTTCTTTTGTAGTAAAAAGATTATCAAATATACGTTCTCGAACTGCTAAAGGCATTCCTAAACCATTATCTTTGATACGAATGAATACTGTATTTTCTTCAGAAATAGGCTCAGTCTTAATAGTTATTTTATGAGGATTTTCTTGTATTTCAGCAAATGATTTTCCTTCTCCAACTGCATCTGAAGCATCTATAGCATTAGCAATAATGTTCATAAATACTTGATTTAATTGTCCCAAAAAGCACTTTACTGACGGTAGATTTCCATATTCTTTAATAATTTCAATTTCCGGACGTTTCTCGTTTGCTTTGAGACGATATTTTAAAATCAAAATTGTGCTATCAATGCCTTCATGAATATTACAAGCAAGTTTTTCTGAAGTATCTGCTCTGGAAAAAGTACGTAAACTTGTACTAATATCTTTAATACGTTCTGTTGCTAACCTCATAGAATTTAACAACTTTGGTAAATCTCCACTGAGATATTCTAAATCAATATCTTCGGCATGTTCGCTAACTTCCTCTTTTGGGTCGAGATAATTTTCTTGATAGCATTTGATGTGAGCGAATAAATCTTGAACATATTCTTCTGCATTTATAACACTTCCTTTAAGAAACCCGATTGGATTATTTACCTCGTGTGCGACCCCTGCAACCAAATTACCCAAAGTTGCCATTTTTTCATTTTGTACCATTTGTAATTGGGCTTGTTGCAATTTATTTAATATTTCGTTTAATTCTGAAGTTCGCTGTTCTAAAGTCATTACATCTCTATAAGCTCTTAAAGCTGTAATAGTCGTAGTAATTAATCTATGACGATTGAGATCAACTTTGAGTTTATAGTCATTAATATCATAGTTAACGATGATAGATTCTTCTGGTGCTTCCCCCGGTTGTCCGGTACGTAAAATTATTCTCACTAGTTTATTTTTCAGTTCATCACGAATATATTTAACTACCTTTAAACCAGCGTCATTACTTTCCATAACTACATCTAGAAGAATAAAAGCCGTATCCGGATGTTGCTTGATTAACTCAATAGCTTCTTTACCCGAATAAGCAGAAATTAGGTTAACTGGTTTATCATCAAAGGTGAAATCTTGTAATACTAATTGAGTAGCTTGGTGAACGGTATGTTCATCATCTACAATCATTACTTTCCAAGATTCATTGTTTATTATCTCTAAAGATGAGTTTATTCCATCTTCGATAAATACAATGTCTTCGTCTTCTTCAAGTAAGATTATTGTATCTTCTTCTAATTCTACGCTGTTGTTATTCAAAGTCATAAATCAAGATAATTATTAATAGGGATAAACATGAAAAAATGTTTTTATCGGCAGCATCCTAAATCTGCAATTTTATTTTTTTAGTGCGGGATAAAGACCCACTTCTCGGATATTAGGGAGCAAGATGCTCCCACTACATTTTTTTTGCAAAATTAGGATACTCCCTTTTAATCGGCTATTGAAGGAAGTATGAAAGTAAATTTAGTACCTTTTCCAACCTGGGAATCGATATCTAGACTTCCCTGTAATTTGTGGATAATCAAATTATAAACAATATGCAAACCTAAACCTGTTCCACCTTGATTTCTTTTTGTGGTAAAGAAAGGTTCAAAAATCTTACTTAAATTTTCTTCAGGTATACCACAACCATCATCGCTGTAGATAAGTTTGATATTTTCTGCTTCTGAGATAATTTCAAAATGCAATTGTCCTCCTTGTTTTTCTGAATAAGCATGAATCAAGGAATTCATCACTAAATTAGTTACTACTTGAGCTAAACTACCAGCATAAGTTTTGATAGTTATATTTTCTCCATCAACTGTTATTTTATGGGTAGATTGTTTGAGTTCGGTACCAAGGCTGAGTAAAACTTCTTGAATATATTCTTTAATGCCAAACTCACGTAGTTCTAAGTTAATTTGGTCTACTGCAACTTGCTTGAAACTATGAACTAATTCCCCTGCTCTGTTCAAATTCTGTACCAGTAAATTGCTACTTTCTTGAGCAGTTTTGAGATAACTATTTAAGATAGAACGTTTTAATTGTCCTTGAGCAATATTGTTGGCAAAATCTTCGGTTTCTAGCAGCTAAATTAGAAGCCACAGTAATACTCGTCCCTACGGGAGTATTAATTTCATGAGCTACTCCTGCAACTAAACCACCCAAGGCTGCCATTTTTTCTGATTCAACTAGCTTGTTCTGAGTTGCTTTTAGTTGTTCTAAGGTTTGGGAAAGTTCTTTGGTTCGCTGTTGTACTTTTTGCTCTAAATTGTTATACAAACGTGCATTTTCTAAAGAAATTGCTGCTTGAGTACAAAGAAACTCAAGCATAACAATCCTGTCTTTTGTAAACACACCACTGGTTAATTTATTTTGCAAGTACAAAATACCGATTAAGTTTCCCTGGTTGAGAAGTGGTAAACACAGGATGCTTTTCGGTTCCTGTTCGAGTAAATATTCCTCGATGACTGGCAAATCTGTATCTAAATCCTCAATTAACGCCATCTCTTGAGTATTTTTGACATACTGTATCAAGGTAGTTGGTAAATTGGGATTATTTTCCAAAGCTTGGTAACAAAGCTCGGTTTCTTCCGCTGTGGCAATAGCTTCAACATACCATTCTTCATGACTATTAGGTAAGATTAAAGCGCAGCGTGATGCACCGGAATTTTGCAAAATAATCTGGGTGAATTTAGTTAGTAATTGATTTAGTTCGATAGTTCTTGAAAGGGTTTGAGACGTTTTGAGAATACTAGCAAAATCTAAAAAGGTATTGATATTTGTACTTGAAGAGTTAGTTGTCGATTTAGAACTGTGAATCGAGATATTTGGTGTGGCAATTTTGGCTAAGCTTTCTCCAAAATTTGCAGCTTGTGAGGCTTGCTGCAATATTGGTTGGAGTAGTTGTGGGTAGCTTTTTTCTAAGTGGTCGGTTTTGGCTTTTGCTTCCCAACGAGCATAGCAATAGTAAGCTTCCTGCATATAGGTTGCGGCGATTGTTTCTCTTCCCCACTCAAGATAGAATTTAGCTGCGAGTTCGTTGGCTAATGCTTCTTCTTGAACGTAGCCGTTGTCTTTCGCTCCAGATATCGCTTTATCGTATAGCTCGATTGCTTTTATTTTGTCATCTAAAATGCGATATTTTTCTGCTTCTACTAAATCAAATTTATGCTGAAAGTTCATGGGAGCGTTATTTGCCCAAACTTTAAGTTGATTTTGATTAAGTTTAACGGTATCTAGTTTTTTTACCTCATCAAATAAATTAGATTTGAATGTTAATAGAGAACTATAAAAGTTATGTTCTACTAAAGTAGAATATCCTATTAGGGTAAAAAGAGAATTAGATGAGCTTGTAAATAATTCTTCTGATTTTTCATAGTCTTCTAAAATAAAAAGTACTTGCCCAAATGTAATTTTGTGCATAGCTGAAGCCATGAAATTTTGGTTTTGTTCGGCTCTATCTATAAAATCTTCTGATTCCTGTAGTGTTCTACTTATATCAACTTGCCCATCTAATTGTTGTAAGGGAATCCAAATTCCTTCTAATAATGTCTGAGCTAGAATATTATTATTCTTATTAGCAAATTCTAGATAATTACCAATTTTATTCAGAATAGTTGATACCTGTTGCCCACAATAGTGAAGATAATAAGGTTCAAACATTGAATTATAGCCAGCATGTAATAAACAACCTGATTGAAGAGCTAACTCAAATCCTTGCTGCAAATAATCAATACTTTTACTAAGTGGTTCTATCCAATGGTTAATAGCTAAACCCATTATAAAACAGATAATACATTGTTGTTCTGGGTCATCATCGCTAAGTTTCATTGCATTTTTACCAAAAGCAAAGCCTTGTTGATAACTACTATTAGAAGAATCGCATAAAATTTGTCCAAAATTAACAAAGCCAACTAGACTTTCAGGAGTAATTCCGCAATTCAAAGAAATTTGAGTATTTCTAGCGTGAATAAATTTCCATAGATCGGGACGGGTCATGTAACATGCAGCATCAAGAGTTACAAGAATTGAAATAATCTTTTTTAAGCGTTTGTCTGTAAGAATTTTTGGATGCGTACTCAATTCTATTATCAGGTCTGTTTGTTGGCAAATATCATTGATTAGTCTATCCAATCTATCTGCTAAGTTTGTTATTGGTATATTCTCTTCTAATAGATTAAGCGCCTTAAGTCCATATTCAATTGCTTGAGTAAATTCACCTTTTTGAGTACTTTCTTCTGCTTGCAATTGTATAATTGTTGCTAAGTCGTAATTATTCTTTGTTTTTAGAATAGCAGTAGTAGCTAACTCTTGACTTTTTTCCCAATCAGCACGATAAATTTCTACTTGAATACTGTCAACATAAAGTTCAATTAATAAGTCGTATTGATTTTCCCAAGCATTATTATCATTAGCTTGTATTTGTGTTCTAGCGATTTCAAAATATTGGCTAGCAGCATCAAATGCTGTTGCAACTTTAGCCCGTTTCCCTGCTAATATATTTATTTCTACTAATTGCCAACATTCCTGTTGATCGGATATGGCATACAGACCTTGGTTGTAATGGTTCGCTATGTCAAAAATTCTTTCATCTAATAAATCTAGAGACATTTGCTTTTTTAAAGCTCTAGCAATTTTCAAATGAATAACTTGGTTTGTCCCTTCTTCTTGAAGTTTGTAAGCTGCTTGTTGTACTCTGTCATGCAAAAATTTATAGCTGACAATTTGTTCATCTTCCAACTCCCGATTCTGTAGTTCTGATGGAAGGTAAAATTTGTAAACTTCAGTTTTGGGTAAAATCAACCCTTCCTGTAATGCTTTCCACAAGTCAGCAGCAGTTTCAACTTCTGACTTTTGACAAACTATCGCCAAAGTTGCTAAATCAAATTGATTGCCAATACAAGCTGCTAATTTCAATACATTCTGAGTTGTTTCTGGCAACTTTTGCAGTTGCAATGCCATAAATTCAACCACATCATCAGTTAAAGCTAATGCCTTAACTTCAGAAATATCGCATAGCCACGAATTGATCTTAAAATCAAATTTTATCAACCCATCTTCATAAAGCGACTTCAAAAATTGCGTGCTGAAAAATGGATTGCCTTTAGTTTTTTGATGTATAAGTTGTGTTAAAGGCTGTGAAATTTTCAACAGACAATTAAGAGTATCAGCAACTAATTGATTTAAGCTATCTTGATTTAATGGCTCCAAAGTAATAGTATTAACTATTGTTTCTGCTTTACTTATTTCTTCTAAAGCCAAAAATAAAGGATGAACCGGAAATACTTCATTATCCCGGTAAGCACCAATTAACAATAAAGAATCTTTTTCATTTCCACTCATTAAAAACTGCATCAACTTCAGTGAAGCCGAATCTGCCCATTGTAAATCATCTAAAAAGATGACTAAAGGATGTTCTTTTGTGGTAAAAACTTTGATAAATTTTTGAAATAATAAATTAAATCTATTTTGGGCAGCAGTTCCCGATAATTCCGGTACTAGTGGTTGTTCACCAATAATTATTTCTAATTCGGGAATCACTTCAATTATTACCCGTGCGTTATCTCCTAAAGCTTGTAAAATTTTCTTTTTCCAATTTGATAATTGAGTATCGCTTTCACTTAATAATTGTCCGATTAAATCTCGAAATGCTTGGACAAAAGCTGAGAAAGGAATATTGCGATTGAACTGGTCAAATTTACCCTTAATAAAATAACCGCGTTGTTTAACAATAGGTTTATGAACTTCGTTTACAATTGCAGTTTTTCCAATCCCAGAAAAACCAGCAACTAAGATTAATTCGCTGTTCCCATTTGAAACTCGCTTAAACGCAGCTAATAATTCTTCAACTTCAGTTTCTCTACCATAAAGTTTCTCAGGAATAATAAATTTTTCACAAATATCCTGTCGAGCAATTTGAAAATTTTCTATCTTCCCAGTTTCTTTAAACTGTTTTAAACAAATGTCTAAATCGTGCTTTAATCCCAAAGCACTTTGATATCTATCTTCGGCATTTTTCGCCATTAATTTCATGACGATATCTGACAAAACTTCAGGAATTTCTTCTAAACATTCCCTCTCTTTGACAAGGAGAGGGTTAGGGTGAGGTTTCCTCATCGCTGGAGGAGTTTTCGCAATATGACAATGCACCAACTCCATAGCATCCTCAGATTTAAAAGGTAATTCCCCCGTTAATAGTTCATAAAAAGTCACACCCAAAGCGTAAAAATCACTGCGGTAATCAATCCCCCGATTCATTCTTCCTGTTTGCTCTGGTGATATATAAGCGAGGGTTTCCTTCCAAACTAGTAGGATTTTTAATTTCTTGAGTTTCTTTGGGAAGTAGTGAAGCAATACTAAAATCAATTAGCTTAATTTGCTTAGTTTCCTGGTTGATTAAAATATTGTCAGGTTTGATATCTTTATGAATAACGCGATTTTGGTGCAATTGATGGAGAGTATCAGTAATTTGCATCGCAATCGTCAATATGTCTACTGTAGATATAATATCTGTTGTCTTTATATATTCGCGTAGCGAAATCCCACCAAAATCTTCCATCACCAAAGCAGAACTATTTTGATAAGCTTCTAAACTGTAAGGACGAACAATACCGGGAATATTTAAACTCTTTGTAATAGTATACTGATTGCGAAATTCTAACAGTTCTTTGAAGCTAGGATAGCTATTTTTCAGCAGCTTAATAACTACAGGTTTCTGGTCATTTTCTCGGAAACCACGATATACCAGAGTTCTTGAACCGTTATAAAGTTCTTCATCTAAGTGATATCCCTGAATAAAAGTCATACTAATTATATCTCTAAATTTCTGAATATATTATTCCCAAAAAAAGAGATAATGTTATATTCTATACAGAAATAATAAGATTTGAATTCCACAATCATCAGATCGGATGTCTATATCAACATATAGGTAACTCAATCGCAAATTCTGTTCCTTCCCCAACTACAGAATTACAAATTATTTTTCCATCGTGAGTTTCTTCAATGATTTGTTGGGCGATCGCCAAACCCAATCCCGTACCTTTACCAACTCCTTTGGTAGTAAAAAGATTATCAAATATACGTTCTCGAACTGATTCAGGCATCCCCGAACCATTATCTTTGATCCGAATTAACACTGTATTTTCGTCAGTAATAAGTTCAGTTTGAATAGTTATTTTGTGAGGATTTGCTTGTATTTCGGCAAATGTTTTTCCTTCACTAACTGTATCCAAAGCATCGATCGCATTGGCAACAATGTTCATAAACACTTGATTTAATTGCCCTAAAAAACATTTAATTGGCGGTAAATCACCGTATTTTTTGATAATTTCAATTGCTGGACGTTTCTCATTAGCTTTGAGACGATACTTTAAAATTAAAATTGTGCTATCAATACCTTCATGAATATTACAAGCAACTTTTTCAGAAGTATCTGCTCTAGAAAAAGTTCGTAAACTGGTACTAATATCTTTAATTCTTTCTGTAGCCAATCTCATCGAATTTAACAACTTTGGTAAATCTTCTATGAGGTACTCTAAATCAATATCTTCGGCATTTTCTATCACTTCTTCTTCTGGATTCGGATAATTTTCTTGATAGCATTCTATGTGAGTAAATAAATCTTTAATATATTCTTCGGCATTGCTGATACTACCTTTGAGAAATCCAATCGGGTTATTAACTTCGTGTGCTACCCCGGCAACTAAATTACCCAAAGTTGCCATTTTTTCATTTTGCACCATTTGCAATTGGGCTTGCTTTAACTCTTTTACAGCTTTTTCTAACTCTTTTGATTTCTCAATTACCGCCGATTCCGCTTGTTTTCTATCGGTAATATTTCTAGTAATACCAATTAAGCCCATCGTAGTACCTTGAGAATCTCGTAACGGTTCTTTTATCGTTAAATAAGTGCAGTTTTCTCCGTTAGTTGGTACTACTTCTTCAAAGCTTTCAGTCATTTCTTTAGTCATGATTTCTCTATCTTTAGCCATAATTGGTTCGGCAACTTCTGGAGGAAGCAATTCCGCATCGGTTTTACCAATAACTTCCGCAATAGATTTACCAAAAAATTTAGCAATATTAGTATTTACAGCAATGTGTCGTCCTTGTAAATCTTTTGCAAAAAAGAAATCCGGTATCGTCTGCAAGAGTGAGTTAAGCAACGAATTAGTATCTTGCTGAGCTTTGTAAAGACGGGCATTTTCCAGGGAAATTGCGGCTTGATTACAAAGAAAATTAAGTATTACAATACGGTCACTTGTAAATGTTTTTCTGGTTAATTTGTTTTGTAGATAGACAATACCAATTAAATTTCCTTGGTTAAGGATTGGTAGACATATCACACTCTTAGGTTGTTGTTGAAGAAAATATTCATCAAATACTGGTAAATCGGTGTTGAAATTGTCAATAATCACTACTTCTTGAGTATTTTTGACATAATGTATTAATTTAGTTGGTAGATTGGGATTATTTACTAACGGTTGCGAACAAAGTTCTGTTTGCTCCAGTGTGTGAATGGCTTCAACATACAATTCTCCATCGCTATGGAGGAGAATTAAGGCACAGCTATCCCCACCAGAATTTTGCAGAATAATTTCTGTGAGTTTACACAGCAATTCTGAAAGTTGAATTGTGCTAGAAAGTGCTTGCGAAGCTTTGACGATCGCAGCAAAGTCTAAAACATTATTAATGCTGGTGCTAGAAGAAGTATTTCTAGTTGTCGAACTATGAATTGAGATATTCGGAGCAGCAATTGTGGCTAACGTCTCTAAGGGATTTAAGGCTTGTTCTACTTGCTGTAGGATTGGACGGAGTATATTGGGATAGCGTATTTCTAAGTCGTCGGTTTTGGCTTTAGCTCCCCAACGGGCATAACAGTAGTATGCTTCTTGCATATAGGTTGCGGCGATTTTTTCTTTACCCCAATCGAGGTAGAATTTGGCTGCAAGTTCGTTAGCGAGTGCCTCTTCTTGAATGTATTCGTTTTCTTTCGCTCCAGAGATAGATCTATCGTAAAGTTCAATTGCTTCTAATTTTTTGTCCAAAATTCGAGATTGTTCTGCTTTAATTAACAGGAATTTATGTTGAAAGTTCATCGGTGCATAAGATGCCCATCGGTGCAGTTTCTCCAGATTTTCGACCACAATAGTCAAGGTTCGGGTTTGTTCTGCTTCTGTTAGCTCGTGGTAAATTCGCAAACGCACCAGCGCATCATAAAAATACAGCAATGGTATTACAACCTGTGCTGTCACCCCACCGATATAACGAACAGCAGATTCAGCATGGGACAAAGCATCGATATTTTGCTCGAACCAATAGCACAAGATCAGTTTATGTAGGTGTAGGTTATAAAGACCCCAAATTGTTTTTAGTTGCCTGATATTGTGCCAGCATTTGCTCTTCATCAATCGCATCTCCTACTAATTGATAAGGAATTTCAGATTTTCCGCGCAGATTGAGAACTACTTGATACAACATCTCGTTCAAATTCAAGTGTAATTGCTGATTAATTTGACGAAGTTGCTGGCTGTAAATAATAACCTTGGTTTCTAATTCTGATAATTCTTGTCCGATAGCATAGGAAAATTGTCCATCATAAAAGCGACAAAAGGCGCATATTTCTAAAGCTCCCGATTCCAAAGCAGTTTGATAGCTAGTTTTTAAAAGCGGTAAAGTTTGATTGGGGTGTTTTTTCCAGGGTAAAACTAGTGCCCCTGTAAGCAAACCAATTTTCGCCTGAATTCCTTTGTTACCAGATTCCTCTGCTAATTTCAAAGCAAGGTTTCCAAATTTATAACCAGAATTTATATCATTAAGTACACCGCACAAGGGAATACTGTAGTGGACATAAGCAGCAGGGGAGGTAAGGGAATTACCATGTTTTATAGATAAGCGAATCTCTGCTAAAGCTATGAATAAAAATAGTTTAGAACTTAATACATATGCCGCAGGAGCCAAGGTGAAATAAATCTGCATCTTAGCTAAAGATTTAGCATCATTCATCTGGGGAAGAGATGACAATGAAGAAATTCCCGTAGCTTGAATCAAAGCGTTTGTTTCCTTCAAAGCTTGCTGAATATCTTCAGGTGTTGGCTCTGTTGGAAAGTCTACTCCTAACTGATTGAGTGCTTTTATGCCTACTTGAATCCCTTCTAATGGCTTTTTCTGAGCAAGTTTTGCATAAATCTGTGTTTTGTAAACTTCTATTTTGTCTAATAAGTCTTCAACTTGTTGCAGCAAAATATCTGCCCAATGCTGCATGGCTTCAAAATTGCCACTTAAATAGTTTGCTTCTGCAAGCATATTGTGGTATTCCAATGCCAGTTTATATTGGGTTTGCCACATATCCGCCGGTAGCAGTTCGGTTCCAATACCTAAATAATCAATAGCTGCTTCATAAGCTGTTGCTGTTTTTGCTTTACGAGCCGCACAAAGATTAAACTCAGCTAATTCGATTTTTCCTTTAAATGTCTCAATTAAAATCGTACCCAAATTCAAATGGTTAACAATTTCAAAAATCCGTTCTTCCCGTTCTTCTAGCGAGATATGCTTGAGTAATAGTTTTCCAATCTGATAGTGAGTCGTTGTTTTTTGCTCATCTGGAATCAAATAATAAGCTGCTTGTTGAACGCGATCGTGCAGAAAGCGGTATCCAACAGAAATCTCATCGCTTCGCTTATCCTCTGCATCTTCTGCTTGAAAAAACTTGTAGGCTTCGGTTTCGGGAATCACAAAACTTTCTTGTAATCCAGTCCATAAGTCCGCTGCAACATTTTCTGGAGTGCGATCGCATACTACTGCCAAAGTTGCTAAATCAAAACGGTTGCCAATACAAGCTGCCAGTTTCAAAACCTCTAGTGTTTCAACAGGCAGTTTTTGCAACCTTCCTACCATAAATTCAACTACATCATCTGTTAGAGAAAGTTGTCTAATTTGGGCAATATCGCATTGCCAATATCCAATTTCCAAATTAAATGCAATCAATCCTTCCTCGTACAAACCCAGAAGAAACTGAGTGGTAAAAAATGGATTACCCTTAGTTTTCTGATACAACAAATCGGTCAAAGGTTGGGCAATATCTGCACTACAAATAAACGCATCCGCAACCAAACAGTTAATATCAACTTGACATAAAGGTGATAAGGTAATTGTGTTAACTATTGCCTCTGCTTTCCTAATCTCCTCTAGAGTTAACATCAACGGATGAGCCGGAAATACTTCATTATCGCGATAAGCGCCAATTAAAAATAAATAACCATTTTCAGATTCGCTCATCAATAATTTCATTAAATTGAAAGATGCCGAATCAGCCCACTGTAAGTCATCTAAAAATATGACTAAAGGATGTTCTTCAACTGCAAATATTTTAATAAATTTTTGAAATAATAAGTTGAATCTATTCTGAGCCGCAGTACCTGACAATTTCGATGCTGGTGGTTGCTTACCAATAATTCTTTCTAATTCGGGAATAACTTCAATTATTACCTGTGCATCATCCCCTAAAGCTTGTAAAATTTGCCTCTTCCAACTTGACAATTGAGCATTTGTCTCGCTCAGTAATTGTCCCATTAAGCTTCGGAAAGCTTGTACAAAAGCCGAGAAAGGAATATTGCGATTAAATTGGTCAAACTTACCTTTAATAAAGTAACCGCGCTGTTTGACTATTGGTTTATGAACTTCATTAACTACCGCAGTTTTTCCAATTCCAGAAAAACCCGCTACTAACATTAATTCACTGTTTCCCTGCGATACTCTCTCAAATGTTGCTAATAATTCTTTAACTTCATTTTCTCTTCCATATAATTTTTCAGGAATAATAAATCTGTCACAGATATCCCGTTGAGCAATTTCAAAATTTTCTATATTGCCAGTTTCTTTAAGCTGTTTTAAACAAATTTCTAGATCGTGGTTTAATCCCAAAGCACTTTGATATCTATCTTCGGCATTTTTCGCCATCAATTTCATGACGATATCGGATAAAACTTGAGGAATCTCTTGTTCCCTCTCCTTACCAAGGAGAGGGTTAGGGTGAGGTTTTGCACTGAGGAGAAGGTTAGGATGAATTTTTCTCATCGCTGGAGGTGTTTTTGCAATATGACAATGTATCAACTCCATCGCATCGTCAGATTTAAAAGGCAATTCCCCAGTTAATAATTCATAAAAGCTAACACCAAAAGTATAAAAATCAGTCCGATAATCTATTCCCCGATTCATTCTTCCAGTTTGTTCTGGTGATATATAAGCAAGGGTTCCTTCTAAACCATTGGGATTTTTAATTTCTTGAGTTTCTTTAGGTAGCAATGAAGCAATACTGAAATCAATTAATTTAATTTGCTTAGTTTCAGGATGAATTAAAATATTGGCTGGTTTAATATCTTTATGAATAACGCGATGTTGATGTAGACTCTGGAGAATATCGGTAACTTGCAACGCAATTGATAATATATCTTCAACAGAACCCATATTTCCTGTCTGCATATACTCTTGCAATGAAACCCCGCCAAAATCTTCCATTACCAGAGCATAACCATTTTGGTAAGGTTCGAGACTGAAAGGACGAATGATTCCAGGAATATCTAAATTTTTGCTAATGGTGTACTGGTTGCGAAATTGGAGTAATTCGTTGAAATTCGGATAAGAATTCTTCAGTGATTTAATTACTACGGGTTTTTGGTCATTCTCTCGAATAGCGCGATAGACAAGGGTTCTAGAACCGTTATAGAGTTCTTCTTTAATCGAATATCCAGCAATAGTGACCATACTACCTTCGTACTTAATGCTTGCGAATTTAGTATACCCAAACCCCCTGTAAAAAATTACAATTACCCGTAGAATCTTGATATCCTCATTGAGAAAATTTGCTAGATGTATGTTAAGCTGCTGCACATCTAATTTGTATTATCGTAGCGGGCAAGATGCCCGCACTACAAAACTTTCAAAAATTCCAATATACAAATTAAAAGATTTTTAGCTGATAAAAATTGGAAAGCTCCTTATCCAATAAAAACCCTACTTCCTCAAAGGAAGTAGGGTCAATTAACTCACTTATTCAACAGATAGAAGCCCTAGATCGAACAACTTACAAACTTGTAGGCATATCTCCTTGTGTAGACACTCCAGGTCTATCTAATTCGGCATATCCAATAGTGTCAGCTTCTTTAGCGAAACCACTGTAAGCTTCCATTCCGTGTTCGCCAATATCCAAACCTCCCAATTCTTCTTCGCGGGTTACACGGATACCCAATGTTGCTTTCAATGCAACCCAGAAGATGGTGCTAAGTAGTACTGTCATACCGCCTACAGCCAAAGCACCCATTAATTGAGTGAATAGGGGAGCAATTCCACCACCAAACAATAAGCCTGCTGCTGGTCCTCCGTCTACAGCATATAAACCGTCAGCACTTCCCCCAACTGCAAACAAACCTACTGCCAAAGTACCCCAAAAACCACAAACCAAGTGAACGGAAATCGCTCCTACTGGGTCATCAATTCTAATTTTATCGAAGAAGGTAACAGCAAATACGACCAAAGCTCCGGCGATCGCACCAATAATTATGGCACTAGGCAAGTTTACCCAAGCACAACCTGCGGTGATACCTACCAAGCCAGCTAAGGTACCGTTGATAATCATTGATAAGTCTGGCTTACCCAAGTAACCCCAAGCTACGAAACAAGCAGTTACCGCACCAGCAGCAGCAGCTAAGTTAGTGGTTAAAGCGATGTGAGCAATTGCGTTTGCATCAGCAGCCATTGTAGAACCGGGGTTGAAACCAAACCAGCCCAACCATAAAATCAAACAGCCCAAGGTAGCAATGCTTAAGTTATGAGGAGGTATTGCATTGGTTCTACCTTCGCTATATTTACCAATACGCGGACCAAGAATCGCCGCGCCCATCAAAGCTGCCCAACCACCAACGGAGTGTACAACTGTGGAACCAGCAAAATCCCAGAAACCTGCTTTGTACAACCAGCCACCACCCCAAATCCAATGTCCGGTAATTGGGTAAACGATACCAACTAATAACAAGCTGAAAATTAAGAAATCTACAAACTTAATTCTCTCGGCTACTGCTCCAGATACGATTGTGGCAGCAGTTCCAGCGAATGCTAATTGAAATAAGAATTTAGCAGATAAGGGAACGCCAGCCCAGTTAAGAGAACCGAAAACGCCTTGATAAGCATCTCCTGTCGCAGGGCTATTATCTGCACCTGAGAGCAAGAAACCATTTAAACCAAAGAATGGGGTTCCATCGCCGAACATGATGCCAAAGCCAATGACGTAAAACGCCAATGTAGCCAAAGCAAACACAATCAAGTTCTTAGAAAGAATGTTGACAGCGTTCTTTTGACGGCACATTCCGGTTTCCAACATTCCGAAACCAGCGTTCATGAAGATTACCAAAAACGCGGCAATTACAACCCAAAGCGTATCTAATCCAACTTTTAGCCCTGCAACCTGTTCCGCTGTTGTTGGTCCTGCGTCTGCGGTAGGAGCTTGAGCAACTGCCGCATAACCCGAAGCCAATACAATAAAACCTGCAATAGGCAGACAGGCACGCAAGCTAGGATTTAAGCCTTTAATTCCCTGTGCTACTTGACTGAGAAATGAGCTATTACGTGTAGCGCTAGTAGAACGTTCTGAATTGCTCCGCTTACCTTTTCTATTATTTTTTTTTCGCATCACTTTTTGCATTTTCACTCCAAAATTTCCTTAACTGGAAAAAACACCGCTTTCTTGGCGTAACACCGTTTTAAGCCGGAACTAGCGATTTATCTCTAAGCTTTTTAATTAGGATTAGATATCAAATGCAGAATTATTCCAAATACAATAAATTACTGTTTGGAAATTCATCTTTGACTCTTATACCTATGAGAGATGTTGTTCAAAAAGCCTATTAAACAATTAGGAAACCAAATAATCTAGCTGTCAGTCAACAAAGCAATGATACATCTGCTGCTGTAACTAGTTTTTCTTAAAAGATTATTATTATGTATTTTTGGAAACCTCTCAAGTAGCCTCATCAATTCTTTAATATTTAGATTTTTGTCTACAAGGCTTTCTATTACATCATTTGACCCATTTAAAAAGCTACAACGGTTAGAAGATAATAATTACAGTACGCTGTTTGTGAATTCTGTAACTGTTGCTACTATTTTTTAGTGTTTTTAATTATCATCGATGGCATTTTAAGCTGCAAATAGCCGCTAATAACAGCTTTTTGTCAATATCTCATAACTTTATGACTGCAAAAAAACAGCCAATTATTAACTTTTCATACAAACAAACTGTTTTTTTACTTACGTAGAAAAATGTTACTTTTCTATAAGTAATGTAAATAAGTATTTAGATCAAAATTATTTGATGAGATATTTTTAACTCTGATTTTTATTTTTAGAAGCAGTAAAACTACTTTGAAGGTAAGTTAATCTAAAGACATTTAGATTCATTCGTATTGCCTGTAGCAATTATCAAAATTTACATTTGATTTAGATAATTTTGGTAGCCTAATTTTTCCAGTTTTTCTTGCTTCGTTATCACGGAATCGCGAAGATTTTGACGATATAGAACAACTTTTTCTAGTAAATCCGGTTGATGAATAGCAAGTATTTGTACTGCTAAAAGTCCGGCATTTTTCGCATTGCCGATAGCTACAGTTGCTACAGGTATACCAGCGGGCATTTGTACGATTGAATGTAAAGAATCCACACCTTTTAAATGACGGCTAGCAACAGGAACGCCAATTACCGTTATAGGAGTTAAAGCAGCCACCATACCGGGAAGATGTGCCGCACCACCTGCTCCAGCAATAATAACTTTAATACCGCGAGCAGATGCTTCGGTGGCGTATTCCACCATTAGTTGCGGGGTACGATGGGCACTAATAATTGCGACTTCGGTAGAAACGCCGAATTCTTCACAAACTTTAATCGCATCTTGCATGGTGGGTAAATCAGAGTCGCTACCCATAATAATTCCTACAGTCATAGTGATTTTGGATTGGGCATTGGGGATTGGAGAAGAGTTAGTACTCCTTTTCATTAATTTTGATGGGTTTGTTTTCTCGGTAAACTTTGGCAGACGTTATACATAACGTCTCTACAAGCCATTAGAACAAATGAAATGAACTACTACTCCCTATAAATAAATATTGTTAATAAAGTACTAACAATCATCTCACTTTTAGAGCATTTCACAAAAACGGTAATACAAATTTCTTTCCCAATCCCCCATGCCCAATTCCCAATTTATTCATTTTTATTCTTGATTTATAGCTATTGCTCCTATGAAAATCAACTCAGTTATAACTAAAATCTCGCGTTTATCCCATGACTCCAAAAAAACTAAGCAATTTTACTACTCCTTTAAACATTATTAATGCACTTGTTCCCGGCTACGAAGATAAACAAATGCTATTTATCAACCACCAAGGCATTGTTGAACAAATTGTGCCGATGGACAACATTATCAAACGAGTTCCCCTAAAAGATTTACAAATATTGGATGCAGAAGGCGATCGCATTTCTTTGGGTGGTGTCGATTTACAAATTAACGGTGGTTTGGGAACTGCTTTTCCAGAATTAAATACGGAAAATGCCGATAGTTTGCAAAAAATTTGCGATTATCTTTGGGATAGCGGTGTTGATGCATTTTTACCCACCGTGGTGACAACTTCTGTGGAAAACATCCATCGTTCCCTTGGAGTAGTTGCTAATTTTATGCAAAATCAAACTTCGGGAGCGAAAGTTTTGGGAGTGCATTTAGAAGGACCATTTTTGAATCCTCAAAAGCGCGGCGCACATCCACAAGAGTATCTTTTACCTCTATCGCTTGGGGAAGTAAAGCGGGTATTAGGATTTACCGAAGTTGTAAAAGTAGTAACTTTAGCGCCAGAATTGGACTCACACAACGAAGTAATACCTTATTTACGCCAGCAAGGTATTATCGTTAGCTTAGGGCATTCCCAAGCAACCGCAGAACAAGCCCAAAAAGCATTTGAAATGGGCGCGACTATGGTGACTCACGCTTTTAATGCAATGCCACCATTACATCACCGCGAGCCCGGATTATTAGCTGCGGCGATTACCCACGAAAATGTCATGTGCGGTTTTATTGCTGACGGAAAACACGTCTCGCCAATGATCATAGATTTACTATTGCGAGCAAGCAATTACGATAGAGGACTTTTCTTAGTCAGCGATGCTCTAGCTCCTTTAGGATTACCTGATGGAACTTATCCTTGGGATAGTCGGGAAATTACAGTAACGAACGGTACCGCACGTTTACCAGATGGAACTTTGTCTGGAACGACTTTACCATTGCTTGCAGGAGTACAAAATTTGGTTAAATGGGGAATATGTAGCCTAGAAACGGCAATTAATCTAGCAACCACCGCACCGCGAAAAGCAATTGGTTTTCCTGGAATTGAAGGCGCTCATGCGAGCAACCTATTGCGCTGGAATTACGATGAATCAAGCCATGAATTAACTTGGAAGCGTTTGTTGTCCTAAAAAGGATTTCCATACAATCAAATATTTTTCTCAAAAACCACAAATGTGCGGCGCTAATTTTGTGGTTTTCTGCTTTTTGATTAAGTTTTCTCGTCCTCAATTGATGTATTCTACCGATAATAAGCGCTTTTTTCGATTTAGTACTGTTAATTATTAATTTTTATGAACGCAACAGACGACAAAACCATTGTTAAGGATTATTTCAATTCGACGGGCTTTGACCGTTGGAGACGCATTTATGGCAATGGTGAAGTAAATAAGGTGCAGCTTGATATCCGTAAAGGGCATCAAAAGACTGTAGATACAGTACTTAGCTGGTTTAAAGCTGATGATAGCTTGTCAGAAATATCAATATGCGATGCTGGATGTGGTGTAGGTAGTCTCAGCATACCTTTAGCCGAAGCCGGAGCAAAGGTTTACGCCAGCGATATTTCTGAAAAAATGGTTCAAGAAGGTAGAGAAAGAGCCGAACAAATTTTAGGAAACGCTGATAATCCAACTTTCGCGGTACAAGACTTGGAAGGCTTGAGTGGTAACTATCATACGGTTGTTTGCTTGGATGTTCTGATCCACTATCCCCAAGAAAAAGCTGCCGAGATGATATCTCATTTATGCAGCACCGCAGAATCGCGGATAATAATTAGTTTTGCGCCCAAAACCTTTGCTCTGAGTATATTAAAGAAAATCGGAGGTTTCTTTCCAGGGCCCCAGTAAAACCACCCGTGCATATCTACATCGTGAAGCCGATATCGTTGATTTTCTGCAAAAAAACGGCTTTAGCATCCAACGTCAAGCAATGACGCGCACGCGCTTTTACTTCTCCCGCATACTGGAAGCTACACGTAAGTAAGGTTAAGATCGCGGCAAGATATCATATCTTGTCGTGTTTCTATGAAGTTTCTCACAAAAGTTTCAGCTGGTTTGCTACTCTCATTCAGTTCCATTCTTCTCATGCACGTAACCGTGGAGGCATTATCGACAAAAAATGATCGTAAAGCAACTCAAGAACAAAAACAAGAAATGGCAGATAAAGCCTTTGCTGGTTTAGCTTTAGGCTTATCCGGTGTAGGCTTGGGTTCGTCGCTGATATTGGGTTTGAAAAAACAACATCAAAGACAGCTAACAAGCCATCTGCAATCTACTTTTTATCGCCTTGTTGAAGAACAAAGAGGAGAAATTTCCTTATTACGCTTTGCTAAAGAAGCCGAAATAACAGGAGAAGAAGCCAAATTATTCTTAGATTCAAAGGCTCATGAATTCAACGCGACTTTCGATCACAGTAATAATGGTGGTGTTTATTATCACTTCCATTTGTAGTCAAAAGTATTTATTTTAATACTGTTTTGTTTTAATTAAATTGTAGAAACGTTGCAACAAGCGCGTTTCTACATAAAATACCTAATTTTTGAATTATTTTTATATGTAATTAATATTTTTTATTATTCTGTGAAATAACGCATGAAAATACAAAACTTTTATATTGACAAAGAATCTTACCCCTTCCCCTCTGCTTGGTAAAGAAAAACATATATTTAAGAAATATGAAGTTTTAATCTAGACGTAGAATTACGTAAAATTGAGTAGATAAAACGAGATTATAGAGAAAAATTGCAAGTCGATCTGGTTCCGCGCCTTACAAATAGCCATCATTTGATGATTAATGACTGGAATCTTCAATGAAAGTGAGGTTAGAATCAATCTTAAAGTTAAAACTTTAAAAAGATTATGAAAACTGCTGAAAAGCTAGCTGCTGGTTGGTTAATTACATTAGGGTTTATGCTGACAACAATATCAGCACAGGCAATGATAAATAAACATCTAATGTTTAAACAGATACCACCTGGTACTTACGATGAATATGATTATCCCAATCATTACGCAGTAGCAGAGCTAGATACCACAGCAGTAAATGGGATTATTTTTGGTTTACCCAGCTTAGCCCTTGGCGGGTGGTTAGCCTTGGGAATGCGCCGTCGGGGAAAGAAAGAAGAAAACGCGATCGCGCAACAAATAGACTTGCATTTGCAATCAATGTTTTATCGCATGATAGCTGAAAACCAAGGACGCATCACAGTTTTAGGCTTCGCCATGCAATCCCAGCTACCAGCAGCCACCGCAAGAGAATTCCTAGACGACCAAGCCAAACAATTTAATGCTAACTTCAAAGTAAGTGAAGACGGTGCCGTTTCTTATCACTTTGATATTTAAAAGAATTGGGGATTGGACATCGGTAATTGGTAATTGGTAATTGGTAATTGGTAATTGGTAATTGGTAATTGGTAATTGGTAATTGGTAATTGGTAATCGGTAATTGGTAATTGGTAATTGGTAATTGGTAATTGGTAATTGGTAATTGGTAATTTTAAACAGCTAGGGAGCAAGATGCTCCCACTACAAATTGCTTATAAATTGTCCCCTTGTCCCCTTGTCTCCCCATCACCCCATCTCATATCATCAATTCAGTAACATGACGAAAATATTCATCAGCTTAGCATCTGTATTCGGTGGTTTATCCGTAGCTGCTGGGGCTTTCGCTTCTCACGCTTTGAAAGAAAAACTTAGCGATCGCGCATTGCAAATTTTTGAAGTCGGCGCTCGCTATCAGATGTATCATGCTCTAGCGCTGTTACTAGTTGCAATCTTGTTAATTCAAAGCAAATCACCGTCAACAGCCTTAATCGCCAGTGGCTGGTTATTCATCATCGGTACATTTATTTTTTCCGGAAGCCTATACGCACTAGCGATTAGCGACATAAAAATCTTAGGAGCAATAACACCATTAGGTGGTGCAGCATTTATCGCCGGTTGGGGTGCATTGGCGATCGCTGCATTCAGTTATCAGTGAGCAGTTATCAGTTATTAGTGAGCAGGGAATGGCTATAAATTAGGAGTGTAGTGGGAGCGTCTCGCTCCCTAGAAAAATCTTGCTCTCCCATCCCCCCCATCTAAACTTTTTCTGCTCTACGATAAATCTTCAACCCTGCCTTACTAACGATTCTTGTTTTTTTCAGACCTTGTTTGGGAGCGAACAAACACCCAAGTTTCATTGAATCGCTATAGTAAAGACGATCGTAATTGAGTTAGACATTTTGTACTATTTCCGCTACAAGTAACTAATTGTGGTGGGGAAGGAAGAAATGAGAGTTAGGAGTTAAAAGTTAGGAGTTAATTAACTGATAACAAGTAACTGTTCACTGTTCACTGATAACTGATAACTGATAACTGATTTTATGTGCCGATTACTTGCTTATCTTGGTTCGCCTGTTTATTTAGAAAGTTTACTGTACAACCACGAACATTCACTGATAACTCAAAGCTATCAACCCCAGGAAATGAATTCAGGAACTGTGAATGCTGATGGCTTTGGTGTGGGTTGGTATCATGCTCAAAAAGATACTGAACCCTTTACTTATAGAAGTACGCTACCTATTTGGAATGATACTAATTTACCAAGTCTCAGCCGTTATGTAGAATCTGAGTGCGTAGTTTCTTATGTTCGTAGCGCGACTGCGGGTCAAGCACTTGATTTAAGTAATTGTCAACCATTCCAAAGAGAGCGTTTATTATTTATTCATAATGGTAAAATTGATAAGTTTCGTCAGACACTATACAGACTTATACGTAGTCAATTAAGCGATGAAATTTATCAGTGGGTGAATGGAACTACAGATTCGGAACACATTTTTGCTCTCATGCTTAACGAGTTGCAAAGTAACCCCGGTAAAAGTTTAGAACAAGCCATGCATCTGACTTTGCTGAAGCTGAAAGATTTAGTGGAACACCATGAGACTTACACTTTAGCTAACTTGGTTGTAAGTGACGGAAATCGTCTTGTAGCTTCTCGCTTTAGCACAAAAACTCCATCTGCTTCTCTTTATTGGCTGCAAAACGATCCAACTTTTCCCAACTCCGTAATCATCGCTTCCGAACCGCTGTTTAAAGGTAATTGGAATTCGTTTCCAGAAAATAGCATTCTCAGTGTGGGAGAAGATTGTGATATTAGAATTGAGCAAATCTAATTTAAAAGAATCTAGAACAAAAGAGAGTATTATTCGCGCTTTCATTGAATGTCGCGCTAAAACTCTCCTTTTATTTCAAGATATGGATGAGACTACTTTTTGTAGTCAAGCTCATCCCGATTTTAGTCCTGTAGGCTGGCATTTGGGACATATCGCCTACACTGAATCTTTATGGATATTAGAGCGCACTGCTGCTTTACCTTGTCCGTTTCCGCAATACCGCAAACTGTATGCAGCAGACGGTTTACCTAAAAATCAGCGCGTTAAATTACCTTCTTTAGAAGAAACTCGCCATTACCTAGATACAGTTCGAGAAAAAGTTCTGTATCACATGGAAAAAACTAATTTAGAACAGCAAGAACGTTTATGGCGCTTTTTACTGCAACATGAAAGCCAGCATAGCGAGACGATTAGTTTTGTGTTGGAGTTGATGAGAAATCAGAAGTCGGATACGGAGAAGGAAAATTCTTGGCATCTTTCTTACTCTTCTTCTCCCTTACTTAGCAATCCTCTGAACGAAATGATTCAAATTCCAGCCGGAGAATTTGAAATGGGTAGCAATTCATTAGATGCACTTGATAACGAATATTCAGCCCATAAAGTTTATTTAGATACATACTCAATTGACCGATATCCCATAACTTGCAAGCAATATCGAACATTTATGGAAGCTAGAGGTTATAAAAATCCTCAGTGGTGGTCGAAAGCAGGCTGGAAATGGTTGCAATCAGAAAAAGCTACAAAGCCGCTTTATTGGGAAGATAACCCAGCTTGGTACAATAATCCGGTTTGGGGTGTAAGTTGGTATGAAGCAGAAGCTTACGCAAAGTTTGTGGGTAAGCGCTTACCCACAGAAGCAGAGTGGGAAAAAGCCGCCAGTTGGGATGAAAGATCAAAATGTCGGCGCATTTATCCTTGGGGAAACAAAAAACCCACAACCGAAAACTGCAACCACAATAATATTCACAGTCAAACAACAGCAGTAAACGCTTACCCATCTGGACAAAGCGCTTACGGTTTATACGACGCTTTAGGAAACGTATGGGAATGGACAGCAAGCTGGTTTGATGGCTATGAAGGCTTTCAACATTATCCTTACAAAGGCTTCTCCCAAGTTTATTTCGACAACCAGCATAAAGTTCTCAAAGGCGGAAGTTGGGCAACTCGTCCCCTGGGCATTACGTAGTAGCTTTCGTAATTGGTACCATCCCGGAGTGCGCCAGATATTCGCCGGATTTCGCTGCGCCGCTTGATGGGGAGATGAAAATTTTTACCTTTGAGCTTTAACCTTTGACCTTTGACCTTTATTACTCATAACTCCTAACTAATAACTGTTCACAGGTAACAAATTGCTGATAATCTAGGTTGGGTTTGAGGTTTGCTAAAAAAAATTACCCCTCAAACCAAGCAATCGGAGACTCAATGACATTTTCTAAAACTATTAGCGACAGCGTTGGTTACTCTAAAAGCGTTGAAAGTAGGTTACAAGTACAACATTTGCCTCAATACAAGCCTAAAGCGGCCTCTTCTGCCGGAAGCGATGTGGTTAAAGGGTTGACTCAGACACCTAAATATCTTTCTCCGCACTATTTGTATGACGATCGTGGTTCTGAGTTGTTTGAAGAGATTTGTGAATTACCAGAATATTACGTTACCAGAACCGAAGCTGCGATTTTACAAGCCTGTGCTGAAGAAATAGCTCAAATAACTGGTGCTTGTGAGTTCGTTGAACTTGGTAGCGGTAGCTCTACTAAAACTCGCGTTTTATTAGATGCTTACCAAAAACTCGGACTTCCCTTACATTATTTACCAATTGATGTAAGTGCCGGTATTTTGGAAGCAAGCGCCAGACAACTTTTGGTAGATTATCCTTCGTTAAAAGTTCACGCATTAGCTGGAACTTACGAACAAGCGCTAGGAGAGTTGGAACGAAGCGAATTACCCACCCGCATGATTGGCTTTATCGGTAGCAGTTTGGGTAATTTGACTCCTAAGCAGTGCGAAGATTTTCTTTCTCATATCACTGCCGGTTTGCAGTTGGGAGAGTATTTCTTATTAGGCGTAGATTTACAAAAGCCCAAAGATATTTTAGAAGCTGCTTACAATGATTCTGCGGGAGTAACTGCTGATTTCAATCTTAATGTGTTAGACCATTTAAATCGCCGCTTTAACGGTAACTTTGAGCGAACTAAGTTTGAGCATTGGACATTTTATAACGAGACAAAACATCAAATTGAAACCTATTTGCGTTCTTTAGAACCTCAAACCGCAGAATTAAAGGATCTCAACCTCAAGCTTAACTTTGAAAAAGGCGAGACTATTCATACCGAGATTTCTCGTAAATTTGATATTAATGGTATTCAAGAATTACTTCAAACCAAAGGTTTAGTTACACAAAAAGTGTGGACTGACGAGAATCAATGGTTTGCATTAATACTTTCTAAGCTTACTTAAATAAAAGGGTGGGCATTGTTTTTATGCCCACCTGATTCTAATTGTAGAGTGTGTTACGGCGCGTAGAATATTGAAGGTAAATTAATATATAAATCCTGCCGTAACGCACCATCGATAAATCCACTGCTTTACGGCATTAATCAAAAATAGAACAATGCAGCCTAAAAGTTAAAAACAAGCGAGTAAATCATAATGTGAATTTAAACCTAATAAATATGAATCATAAGAATTGATAATTTTTTGTTGTCTAAAAATATCAATTTCTTGAATAATCTTGCTATTTCTAGAAATAAATAAAGAAAAATTATGATCGTATGACACACAAAAATCTCTTCTAAACGTATATAGCGCTTCCCGGTCTATCGAGGTACATCTTAAAACCTCACCCCCAACCCCTCTCCTTATTAAGGAGAGGGGAGATAAAGAAAGCTGTACTTCACCAGATTGAGAAACGCTATATAACCATTCAGTGACATCAAGAAAACTTTGAAGATAAATCAAATCAGAATAGTTTGACTGTTCATTTTCCGTATGAATTAATATATTTACAAGTTTTTTTAAATCAGTATTTTGGGATATCCAGTAGGCTCTGTCACTTGATGAGAACCTTCCTAATTTAGAAATCAATTCACTAGATATCAATTCAAAAAATAATTTTTCTTCTGTTTGTAGTTCGTATACATTCCACTTACGGCAATATTCAGGAATATCTAATCTCTGAATGACTTTATGTTTTTCTAAATATTCATTCAATAGTGAATTTTGTTTTGCATCGATATTTGTCAGGAAGTAAGGAGAATAAATATTGCAGTTGCAGGCTTCCCAAACTTCACCCACTGTATCAATATTTTCTTCAAATAAGATAGCTTTGGTAATATCGCTAAAATTATGAGATACATTATATGAACTGATTAATAAATCACATAAACTATCATCTATCGGCATTCTCCACTTATTAGAAGAACATTCTATAAATCTGTTCCGAATTTTTTGCTCTGGTGAAATAAATACAAAGCTTTCAAAACGTGGTGCATTAGCCCAAGGTAAAATAGACCAATCATAATTCTTTGCAAACCAATCAAAAATGATATCTATTTTTTCTATAGATATTTGGCTAAATTGACCACCTATTGTTTCTAATAAACCAGGAAAATCATAAATATTTATCTTCCTTAAACCTCAACCATGAATATACCAATTTTGCTTATGATGAATATACCAAAGTTTGTCATAATATCGACCATAAGGCTCTAATAGAGAATTAGTAGGTGTAACATTATGTTTTTTATCATTAATTGAAATACAAGTGTGTGTTTTACGATTCTTAAGCCAAGATTTCAGTTTTTCTTGAAATAAATAATGATAATTGACAAAAAAAGCTAAATAATACATTGAATTAACTTTTAGCTTTTGGACATATGATAGCGAACATCTTCATTTTTTCATGTATACTGACTTATTTATCTATAATTGACTTTAAATATCAAGATAAATAAGTATAAGTTTCTAATTATTTTTGATAAAGCACCGTATTTATGATTGTACATAACGTCATTAATCAACCTACAGCCCAAAATAATATTTGCAAAATTTCATTAATACCCGATTAACTTAAAACTTCTACTTCGTGAACAATAATTTTCGGTTCAGGTATTTCCAATCCATCTTCTTGCATTCCTTCTAAATGAAATTCAACAGCTTCTGAAATTAACGTTTTAACTTCTTCTACACTTTCAGCCACTGCAACACATCCAGGTAAATCAGGAACATAAGCACCATAGCTAGTTTCTGCTTTTTCAATAACCACAACATAACGCATTATTCTTCCTCCAATTGTGCCTGTTTCCATATACTTTTAAGTGTACCGATAGGCACATCAATACTTAATTTACCGGCTACTGTAACGGTACCGGGTTTATCAAAATGTTTAAATTGTCTATGACTCCCTTTAGTTTCTAGCAAGATACCAGCCATCATTTTCTAATCGTTTGATAACTTCACTTACTTTCATACTACTGTTCTACTGTATAGGTAAAATTTCCGTTATAGATAGAATCGCAGGTTAATAGCTTTAAGTACAAGTGACAGTTAGATCATTTAGATCATAACGATTATGGTAGGTTAGGACATTAATTAACGTATAGCCTTAAGAATAAATCAAAGAATGCCTAATACACTCTACAAAATACTGAATTCACGAGTAGCGTGCCTACAATAGCGCCAACATTAATAGAGAAGGTACTTAATAATGCTATTTTTAAAGCTTCCGTTATAGAATACCTTTTCAGCATTTGCCTTACTAGTATACTTACAAAAGAAACTGGGGAGAAAATTAGAATGAAGAACCAACTAGATTGTGACATCATCCGCCTCCTAAATACGCTTACGAAAAAATAACTCCTTCTCCAATTCCCTATGCCCTATGCCCAATCCCCTCTTACAATTGCCATTGAAAGAAATCAACAACATTTCCCAATATTCTATGTTTAATTAAAGAACGCTTTTTCCAATCATCATAGGTAATCTGCTTACTTTGGGCAAAACCTTTTTCAAAAGTATCTTTAATTCCCTTCACTAACTCAGGTTGTGCGCTACAAATATCTAATTCTTCGTTATGACAAAAGCTGCGAGGGTCAAAATTAGCACTCCCCGTCGTTGCCCACAAATCGTCGATTAACAGCAATTTTGCATGAGTCATACTGGGCTGAAATTCATAAATTTCTACACCACCTTCAAGCAACTTCCCGTAATGCTCGAAGGAAGCATAGTGAACGGGCTTTTTATCGCTACGCTTACTAGTAGTAAGAATGCGAACGTCTACACCTTTTTGTTTTGCTTCTACTAATAAATTGATCGAGTTGTCGTCAGGTAGAAAATAAGGGCTAGCCAACCAAATTCGTTTTCTGGCACAAATAATACTGTTGTATTTAAAGTTTTGAATCGGTGAAAAACGGATTCTGGGGTTTGCTCCGGGCACTACTATCATTAAATGCTTATTATCTTTATCGTCAGCGGCGGGTTGGAATTTTTCTCTAGCGAAATTTGCCGTACAGTCTGCAAAAGTCCAATGTTGCGAAAATATTCCTTCTAAAATCCGAATAATTTCCCCTTCTAGACGCATTTCTACATCTAACCAGGGCTGCGTGTCATCCTTTTTTTGCTTACCATCCCAAAGATCGGAAATACCCGCACCACCGACTAAACCAAACTTGCTATCAATCAACAATAGCTTGCGGTGAGTACGTCCAGCATAATCTAAAGGAGCTTTCCAATTAAAGGAATTGAAAAAAGATATTTTCACCCCCGTTGCTCGCAAACGCTGCCAATATTGTTTGGATATATCCTTTGTGCCATATTGATCGACAATCAAGCGTACTTCAACACCGGCTCCTGCTCTTTCGGCAAGGGCGATCGCAAAATCATCCGCTCTCTTACCAGGAGTCATAAAGAACGTTTCAAAGTCAATCGTGTGTTGTGCTTGCCCAATTGCATCCAGACGAGCTTGTTGAATGTCGGCAGCTTGATTCCAGAAATCGGTGACTACGCCAGTACTCATAAAAGAGTTAGTGGTACTAGCTAAGACAAAGGGAAATTCTGGATCGTCTGGCTTGAGCGCGTTTTTAACTCGATATTTTACGCGATCGCGAAAGGCTCCCCGGAAATAAAAACCGATCGTAACAATCAAGCTGAGTATTAATAATGCAATAAACAGCCGCAACAGAATTGATGCAATCATTGTCTATATAAAAGATTAAATATCAAATAAAATATTCGGAATTTATTTCTTGTGAAAACATTTCCGAAATACAATTTTTACTATTAAATAGTAGCTTATGTAATAAATACATCTAGCTACAGAAAGAAAAGTTATTTATCAAAAAGCATAAATTGCTAATTAAGGTTCGTAGTAAGGGCTTTAGCCCTCTCATACAAGGGCTAAAGCCCTTACTACAAACTCGATCATCCAATCGGTTGCTTCCCTGGATTAACGGCATGAATAAATTCGCTACCAGATGCAGGAAATCCTCTTTTATAACAAGCTTCTTCTGGTTTTCCCCATCCCAACTGCAAGATTATTTCTAAAAAGTTAGAATTTTCCCATTTCCACAAACCAGACCATTGCATTCTTCGATCGATTCTCTTAATATCTTCTATCTTAATTTGTTGATACAGTTTGCCGTTACTAAGACTTAAATAAAAGTCCATTCCAACAGTTACTTTGTACCAAAATTCTAAAATTGAACTTTTGGCAGACTCTAATATTTTCAAGTCATTTTGTAGCGCAATTAACTGTCCATCAACTTCCGGATAACGTAAACTTTCACCTTTAACATTTATCTCTCGCCACACAATACCAGAGATTTGATGCTCTCTTTGATATTCGTGAATGGCGGATTTAAAATCTTGATAGGCAGTAAACTTTTGCAAGCCTTCTGTTTTGATAAACTGGTCAATTACAGGATTACCAGATACCTTTACCTCTAATTTCAAACGTTTTCCCGTTAGACAAGCTTGGCGCTCGTCGGTTAAAATTTGGATCAATTCCTCGGTAGTGTAAACTTCTGACATCAGAATACACTCTAATAATAATTATGTTTATTGGTTAGCAGTAATTTACAAATGTTTTACCGCTGACCTTTAGATATTATCCCTTCATTTTGGAGATTGCAGTATTAGATATCACTAAAAACCAAGTGCCGAACAAATTTTTCGGCACTTTAAGTTATTCAGATAACTCACTACTGAATTCATTAAAGGAACGCCGCTTTAATTCTACCGACTCAGAACGCGGTAATAAATCAAACACTTCCCGGAATTTGTCATCTATTTCCTCAAAAGGTACTTGTCCTTTTTTGTTTAAAATCACATCTCCCGCCTGATTAAATACTACTACTTGAGGAACCCCACCGGAATAGTAATAATTTGGTTCTGTAGGAGAACCCTTTGCTTCGAGTGACATTCTATCTACATCAACGGCGATAATTTCTGCTACGCTACCGTAAGATGACTGGATACGGGAAATAACTACAGCATACTGTTTGCAATCACGGCTATCATCCACATAGAAGGCTAGCATCGTGGGTTTATGTTCTCCCAGAGCTTGGGCTAAAGTCGCGTGTGCCGGAACCATCGAGCCATTGCCAGCGTAAACCATAAAAATATTGCCTTCATAACTATCGTCATTGATAGCCGCTAATGCCGGTTGCATACTCGTAAGTAATATGCAGCTAACCAGCATTAGTAAAGACAAACAACGCTGCCAACCATAAGAGAAAATATGTAAAATATGCAATTTTAATTTATTCATACCGAGCAACCTTTTAACCTAGATATTGTTTTAACTTTATGCTGAATTCAGCTTCGACATATGGATATATAAATATTCTGAACGCAGAACGTGCAAAAGAGCAAAGGGATTTTAGATTGGGCATTGGGAATTGGGCATTGGGCATGGGGCATTGGTAATTGGTAATTGCTAATTGGTAATTGATAATGGGTATTGGAGATTTGGCATTAAAAACATTTATGGAGCAAGATGCGAACACTACTAATGGTTTTATAACTCCTAACTCTTAACTCCTCATCCCCCCATCCCCTTGTCTCCCCCTCTTTTCCCTATGCCCAATCCCCCTCTCCCAATCTCCCCATCTCCGCAATTTGTTACCTCAAAGCTGGCTTTTTCTCCGAGGATTCGCTAAACTCACGCTTATTAAATTTAAAACTTATATCTTTCTAGGGTACGTTTGTGGGAATTCAATTTATAGATAAACTACGGCTCGGTTTGGCTGTCTCTGTTGCAAAAAGCGTCACTTTTGGTGTCCGCACTTTTGGTTTGGGTGCTGCTTCTGTATTACCCGGTTCGATTGCGCGACGTATTGAACCCAAGCTTTTGCAATCTTTGAGTCAACAAGTTAAAAAAGGTATTATTTTAATTGCTGGTACCAATGGTAAAACTACCACATCTTTGCTTTTACGCACGATGTTGGAGGAGCAGGGGTACCGGGTCGCTCTTAATTCTACTGGTGCTAATCTGGAAAATGGGCTGGTAACGGCTTTGATGGAAAGTGCTAATTCTGTTGGTAATCTAAATGTAGATTATGCCATTTTGGAAGTTGATGAAAATATTGTTGCGAAGGTACTGCAACCGATTCAACCAAAAATTATTCTTTGTCTAAATCTATTTCGCGATCAACTCGATCGATACGGTGAAGTAGATTCTATTAGCAAACGGTGGACAAAAGCAATTTCTACTCTCGCACCAGATACGGTGGTGATTCCCAACGCTGACGATCCGACTTTATCTTATTTAGGTCAAGAATTATCTCAAAAAGTTGTATTCTTTGGTTTAACCGAACCAGAAAAGTATTTAGAAGCAATTCCTCACGCAGTTGATTCGATTTATTGTCCTAGATGCGGACATTCTTTGGATTACGAAGGAGTTTATCTATCGCATTTAGGAGATTACACTTGTCCTCAATGCGGCTTTGAAAAAAGCGAACCCGCTCTTAAGAGTCGCGAATGGGAACAAGTTTTAGTAGGACTTTATAACAAATACAATACTTTAGCTGCTGCCACTGCTGCCAAAGAATTAGGAATTGATCAAACCAACATCCGTAAAGCAATTCCGAAATTTAAACCCGCTTTTGGACGTGCCGAAGAATTAATTATAGATGGTAAAAAAGTACGTATCTTGCTATCAAAAAACCCGGTAGGAACCAACGAAACCATTCGGGTAGTTACCGAAAGCAGCAACAAAACAACTTTGCTGGTTTTGAACGATCGGGTACAGGATGGCGAAGATGTATCCTGGATTTGGGACGTTGATACCGAAGAATTAGTACAGCGCGGAGGTACTTTGATTGTTAGCGGCGATCGCGTTTACGATATGGCTTTACGTCTGCGCTACAGCCAAAAGTCCACTAATAACAATTTGAACCTGATTGTCGAAGAAGATTTACAACAAGCAATTACCACTGCCTTAGAAAATACTCCCGAAAACGAAACCTTACATATCTTACCCACATACACAGCCATGTTAGACGTGCGAGAAGCGTTGACAGGTAAAAAAATTCGATAATGGGCATGGGGAATGGGGCATGGGGCATAGTTAGGAACTAGGAGTTAAGAGTTAAAATTCTACCCCCTCTACCCCCTCTACCCCCTCTACCCCCTCTCCCCCTCTCCCCATTCCCCCTCTCCCCATCCCCCATTCCCCATATTGAATTACTATGAATAGCAAAAAATTTGAATTAACTATAGGCTGGCTTTACCCGACTTTAATGAGTACTTATGGAGACAGGGGTAATGTCATTGTGATCGAACGTCGCACTCAGTGGCGGGGATATGACGTAAAAGTTGTACCTTTAGACCAAAATTCTACCGCCGATGAGATTAAATCTGTGGATGTTATCGTTGGTGGTGGGGCACAAGATAGGCAGCAGGAAATCGTGATGCGCGATTTGCAAGGTGCAAAGGCTGATGCGATGCGCGAAAAGCTTGATAATGGTACCCCTGGCGTATTTACCTGCGGTTCCCCCCAACTATTGGGACATTATTACGAACCCGGTTTGGGACAAAGAATTGAAGGTTTGGGAATATTAGATTTAGTTTCAGTTCATCCTGGTGAAAATACCCGCCGCTGCATCGGTAATTTAGTTATAGAAGTTACCGCTTCTAAATTGGCGAAAGATTTAAAAGAAATGTTGGGTGGAGCTACACCTTATTTAGTCGGTTTTGAAAATCATGGCGGACGTACTAAATTAGGAGAAACCGAAGCTTTAGGTAAAGTAGTTTATGGCTTGGGAAATAACGGCGAAGACGGAACCGAGGGAGCTTTTCATCAAAACGCGATCGCAACTTATTCCCACGGGCCATTATTACCGAAAAATCCCGTTGTTGCCGATTGGTTAATTCAAACTGCACTGCGAAACAAATATCAAGAACCCGTTTCTTTGACTCCCTTGGATGATACTTTAGCTATGCAAGGGCGCGAAGCTATGTTGAAGCGGTTGAATGTAGATGTTGCTGCGGGTGAGGTTGCGAAGGTTTAAGGCAAGTTACAAAAATAGGATTTTTACAAAGCCCCCCAAATTAGCGGGGGGTTAGGGGAATCTCGATATCTGAATGCAGAATATAATATAAAATTTGTAGAACTTTGGCTATTGCAAGCAGGTTTGTAACCCTTGCTATTTTGTATCTCAACAATTAATTCCCCGAAACATCAATATTCATCTTACGTCTGCTAAAACAGAATAGTCCTCACAACACACACAATATAAATGTTACCTAAATGGTTCTTGCAGCACTGGCGGTTATTATGTGGAGTGCTGCTTTTGAGTGCTGCTGTAACGACTTTGGCACTCAATTTATACGTAAAAACTGTTACTAGCAGTCGCCGCTACAATAACCCAAATCAAATTTCTCCGCAGCGTGTTGCGATTGTCTTAGGTGCGGGAATTTACAACGATCAACCCTCGCCGATGCTTGCAGACAGAATATCTGCTGCTGTAGAACTTTATAAACTCGGACGAGTAAAAAAGCTGTTAATGAGTGGTGACAACAGCAGTGAAGATTACGATGAAGTCACTGTAATGCAGCGTTATGCGATAAAAATGGGCGTTCCAAAAAAAGATATTACTTTAGATTATGCCGGGTTCAAAACTTATCAAAGTTGTTATCGTGCAAATGCTATTTTTGGAGTCACGCAAGCAGTTGTTGTTACCCAAAATTTTCATTTACCCCGTGCAGTTTATCTTTGTAATCAATTAGGTGTAGATGCTGTCGGATTGGGTACTCCAGACTGGGAAAGCTATCAACGAGATACAATAATGCGTTACACCTTCAGAGAATATATTTCTACTATTAAAGCATTGTGGCAAGTTCATATAACTCGCCCCCAACCAACTTATTTAGGTCCTTTTGAAGGAATTAAATAATTTTATCTAATTTGATAAAAAATATTCTTTATCTGTTCCCTATTCCCCGTTCCCTTTTTCAAATTTATAATTAATTGAGCAAATTGTATTCCAAAATATCCTTTTTTTGTCGCTATCTATGGACTAAAAGGATATATTTCATAATTTATTAGTATTGTCTTTTGCTTTTTCCAGTTACTTTTGTAAACTTTTTAAGTAACACAGCAAATACGGCTTTAGCCAATAAATTATTCAGAAAGCGATACAATAAGGTGAAACAAAATATAAATCCCATAAATAACATCCACCTTTTCTTCCACTGAATTCTACTTGCCAAACACCCATCTCAGTTCTAAAATTTATCGATGCCTCACCAGCTTTTTTCTGTTTGCGTAAATAATCGCCGATAGCATATTTTGTCTGGGATTCATCTAGAAACGGAGTTAGTCTTTCCGCTATTTCTCTTGTTAAGCATCCCGAATCTATTTGCACGCGACAACGGAAAACAAAGGGTTTGCTTTGCTTTTGGGACGTATTATTCTTTCTCGACATACGTTTAACAGTTAATAATTTTCATCGGTAGGGTGTGCTTCATAGACAAGCATTATTCCCCGGAAGGTGCTATTGGTCGGTTATCAGCTTTGAATATGAAAGATAACTGTTAATTAGCTATTAATAGATACATTCAAAAATAGTATATGACCGTTAATACCGCTTCAATAAGTATTCAATCTATTATCAGTGTTATTTATTCAAAATATCCAGTACAAAATCAGACATTTACGATTGAGTTGATTCTTTTATAACTAATCGCTACATTTTTACGTCGATTATTTGTTATTTAACTTACTTTTAATAAAACCGCTATATAAGAAACCCGGCTTATCCAATAAGCCGGGTTTCTCAAAGAAGTAAATTGTGACAGTTCCTAAACATAATGATTTAATTTGAGTAGCTTCTCATCCGAATTTATTTTAATAAATTAATTACTGTACGCAATAAAATGATATATATTCGGACAAGAATTGACAGGTTAAAAACAAATTTGTGCGGTCGATTACCTTTGCTTTTAATCTCTCGAATCTAGCTTAAGTAAAGATTGCCAATCTCCAATCGCTTTTTCCGTCCACAGCCAATTTTGAGCTAAGCTACTTGTTTGAAAACTTTTTGAATCATCTTTCATTACCTTGCTGCGAAGTTTTACTGCTTCACTTATATATTTCACTTTTTTCTCAGAAGGCTGCTCCTGGGAAGATTGGTATAAACTTAAAGCCAGTCCAGCATAAGCAGTTAGAGCTTCTTTATCAACTACTTGAGAAACTGACATTAAACTGTTTGAGTTAGAAACATTTTGCGCGGCATTCTTTTTAAAAGATAATTCTACAGCTTTGAACCAAGAATCGTTAGCGCGATTTAAGTTACCTTCTGCATAATAAGCGAAGCCTAAAGCATTTTTATACAAAAATGAATCTGGGTCATTTTGAGTAGCAACTTCCCAGTAACGACGAGCATCATCAACACTGTATTTAGTATCACCTTTTTGAATAAATTGCCAAGCCAAACGCCCTTTAACAAAGTTTACATATGGATTGTTAATTTGTTCTCGATCTACATTTTCTAATGCGGTTTCAGCATTACTCAACGCACTACGGTTAAGCAGTTGTTCTACAGCTTTGAGGCCTTCCTTAATTTCACCTTGCGCCAACTTTTGGCTAGCGCGTGCAGTCAAATCTTCCGTTGGGGCAGTTTGTAAATCAAATGGCGATTGTCTTTGAACAACTTGTTGAGGAAGCAAAGGCTTTTGCTGACTACGCCAATAATCAATACCTCCGACAAATGCGATCGCGCTTATTCCCAAGACACCAAGAAGCGCTAAACGCTGGTTTTGTTTTTGCTTTTTGGCTGCGGCTCTTGCGGATGCAGTAGTAACTTGACTAAAGCTTTCTTGAGAAGAATTTTGGTTAGTTACTACGCTTTGTTCGGAACTAACTGGCAATGGATATTCGCTTTCGCCCCATATCAAAGTATCCTCAGACTGATAATTTAGATCTGGGGACAGTTGATTTTGTCCGTAATCATCTTCAAGCTGCCCAACTAATTCAGCATTCATCGGAGGTTCTGTTAAAGAACTTTCGTCATCTATCTGACGGAATATATCTGAAACAATTGCAGAATCTTCTGAATAGCTTGGGTCATCGTATTCGATTTCATCAACAAGATCCCCCCACATATCTTCGCCTAGCAAATCTAAGTCCGAAGAATGTTCCGTTCCATAAGCACTTACTGCTCCTACCATTGGAACCATATCGGAACTTGACGAGGATTTATTTGTGTAAAGTGGTGATATTGTGCTGTTGGGGTCGTACTCGTTAAATAATTCTCCGCTTTGAGGTAAGTAAACTTCTGGGTCTAAATAACCATCAAATTCTGGCTGGAGATATAAAATTGGTAGCGCCCAATACAGTTGATGGGAACTATAAGCAGAAATTAATCCCTGGCGCATCCGACTCACGCACAAATCTACAGCATATCCCTGAGATAGATTGCGGTAAAATAACTGCGTTAATGTCAGCGCTACTTCGTCAGGAATACGTTCTGACATCGCCAAAACGCTTTTTATGCCTCGCTTAACTAGAGTTTCAGTTAGATTACGCTGTCCCGTATCTAAATTACTATCTGAAGTCGCGGCGTAGGTACCCAAACAAGAGTTAAACACTGCCATCTGGATATTATTATTAACCAGCAAGCCAGCCAAATCATCACCGTAAAGAGTTTCGGTTAAACCCGTTCTACCGCTGACTAAATAAATTTCGCCGCCATTTGCACCGAAGTTACTATGACCGGAGTAGTGCAGTACGTGGTAATTTCCTTGTTCTAAAGCTTGGGTTAACTCTTCTCTTCCTGGTTGTTCGAGTACCGATAGCTCAATTTCTGGAAGATGATCCCCACCTTGGATTTTACGTTCGAGTTCCGCTTGCAACCTGATCGCTTCCTGCTTTAACAGGTTCAGACGCACTTGATCCGCAGGGGAAGCGATTACCATCAAGACTTTAATACCACCATCCGTAGATAACTGTGGTATGTTTCTCGACGGTATACGAGATGTTCCGCTCATTCCGCTTTGATAGCGAGAAAAAGCAATATAAGGGCCAGTCGCGATGGGGCGATCGCCTTGGTGCATTACTTCCCAAGGAAGACGAGCTAGCTTAGTGTCTTTTAACCCCAAGCGTAGACGCAATACCTGTTGGTGATTTTGGGCAATACCTTGTGCCGTAATCCAACTGTCCCTGAGAGTACCTTGAAACAGGGCATTATAAAGTTGTTGACCCAGTGCCACCAAGTTGACTGAGTTTCTTGCATTTGTCTCTTCAAGACAGGCAGAGAGCGCCATCGCATCACCCTGCAATACTGACTGCAATGGGTCGTTCATTAAACTCCCAGCAGCCGCTAACCAATCAGCCACCGGCCACCTTACCAGTTCTTCTGCTAAGGGTACCCCAGGGGCGACTTGTTCCGTCCGCACCAAGTAGTCGTTTTGCCCTACTGGGGTTACGGAAATGTGAAATTCCTGGGTCACAACTTCTCCTGTTTACCTAACTTATCTGGTTGGAAACGCTTTTGTTTCAAGTCTATGTTTCGCTCTTCCTGATACATTAGATGCATCTACCTGCTTCCATGTTTCTGATTTTAAAGTGGTTTTTTGATTTATCGACTTTTACAACTTTATCCGGATTCAATTAAATGCGCCTAGAACTAACTTAGTTATATATGCGCTTTGTACTTTAATTCCTCAGTAAAACTAATATTTTTATTTGATTTTTTGTTGTTAACTCTTCTTTATAGTTAAACACTAAGAAATAAGAAGGAAAATGTCCGGGCATATACAAAACACATCGATACAAGTTGCTTGCTATACAACTTTTATCAGCATTTTGATGATTTTATCCGGAAGATACTGGTTAACTTTAGAACATTTAATTGGTAGATGCACCCTGATAACTCATTCCCCTAGTTGACTGCCTTCCACTAGGGGTTTTTTATGGTTTTCACGACCATAGTCACTCATTTTTATATTTTAACCGCGAGATACTGGTTAATTTTAAAACATTTAACTGGTAAATGCATTCGGATCGCTCACTTACCCGTTTTAGCTATATGCGATCTGGTTTTTTATATTTAAGATCGGTACTCAAAAATATTCATACAATTTTATCCGGAAATACTTTGTTATCTAAAGTACATTTAATTGGTAGATGCACCCTGATAACTAACTCCCCCGGCAAGCCTACAAGCACGCTGGGGGTTTTTATATTCAATTGTAATTTAGTTCAGCAATTAACTGTCACGTGCGGTACATCTGATTGGTAGATACATACTGACATACGTCTACCTTGGTAAGCTTACAAATAAGCTGCTTTTTGTATTTAATTAAAGTTTTATCCGGAAAGTGCCTGTTAACTGAAGTACATAGAATTGGTAGATGCACCCTGATAACTGTCTCCCCCGGTAAGCCTACAAGCTAGCTGGGGGATTTTTGTATGCTTAATTTCTACACCCAAACATATTTATACAATTTTATCCGGAAAGTACTCGTTATCTAAAGTACATAGAATTGGTAGATGCACCCTGATAACTTACTCCCTTAGCAAGCCTACAAGCAAGCTGAGGGTTTTTATTTTTAATTAAAGTTTTGTCCGGAAACACCCTGTTATCTAAAGTACATAGAATTGGTAGATACACCCTGATAACTGTCTCCCCCGGTAAGCCTACAAGCTAGCTGGGGGATTTTTATATGTTTAATTTCTACACCCAAACATATTTATACAGTTTTATCCGGAAAGTGCCGATTATCTAAAGTACATAGAATTGGTAGATGCACCCTGATAACTGTCTCCCCTGGTAAGCCTACAAGCTAGCTGGGGGATTTTTATATGTTTAATTTCTACACCCAAACATATTTATACAGTTTTATCCGGAAAGTGCCCGTTATCTAAAGTACATAGAATTGGTAGATGCACCCTGATAACTGTCTCCCCCGGTAAGCCTACAAGCTAGCTGGGGGATTTTTATATGTTTAATTTCTACACCCAAACATATTTATACAGTTTTATCCGGAAAGTGCCCGTTATCTAAAGTACATAGAATTGGTAGATGCACCCTGATAACTGTCTCCCCCGGTAAGCCTACAAGCTAGTTGGGGGATTTTTGTATGCTTAATTTCTACACCCAAACATATTTATACAGTTTTATCCGGAAAGTGCCCGTTATCTAAAGTACATAGAACTGGTAGATGCACCCTGATAACTGTCTCCCCCGGTAAGCCTACAAGCTAGTTGGGGGATTTTTGTATGCTTAATTTCTACACCCAAACATATTTATACAGTTTTATCCGGAAAGTGCCCGTTATCTAAAGTACATAGAACTGGTAGATGCACCCTGATAACTGTCTCCCCCGGTAAGCCTACAAGCTAGTTGGGGGATTTTTGTATGCTTAATTTCTACACCCAAACATATTTATACAGTTTTATCCGGAAAGTGGCTGTTAAATACAGTACATAGAATTGGTAGATGCACCCTGATAACTGTCTCCCCTAGTAAGCCTACAAGCACGCTGGGGGTTTTTATTCGGATCAAAATAAAGCTTATTGACAAATCTCTCCAGAGATTTAAATCTTGCCCGAATAAACCAAATTGTTGAAATTGTTAGATACAGCTTGATAACTAACTCACCCTAAGAAAATCAATAACCACTAAGTATCTTTTCTTAAGTAGTACAACTCAATTTTCTTGTTTTCACTTAGGGGTTCTTTGAGAATAACCTCTAAGAACTACTAAGTAGTTAAATACATTTAAGTAGTGTATTTAATCTAACATACTTTCTGAGATAAATTGCATTGTGTCAAAACCTTTTAGATTTCTTTAATTAATTGCTGTAAGCTTTGATATGACTATTTTTGGTAGAAGCAATCTATCTATTGCCAGCTGAAAGCGATTATTTCAAACTTTCCCTATTATCAAGCTTTCTACACATTACGACTGATTTCAGTTTCACTTAGGTAGAAGACAAGTAATGTGTTTCTTATTTTTAAATATTTCCCTGTATTTACCTAAACCAAGTTGACAAAACAATAATTAATTCTTTACTGCCAACAACAAAGCCGATGGTATGGTTGGTAAATAGCGCCCTAAAATAATTGCGATAGGCGACTGAAAACTACTTATCCGGATAACCTATGACTGAAGCAGGTTGTTTCTTCTAGGTATTTAATCGTATAAAGCCGCATACCTTACTTGATATCACCAGTCGATTCCGAAGGATAAAAAGTTCCCAGGATTGAAATTGTTTTGTATGCGAGGAACTCGTATTGTATTTTAGAAACTATGAAATAGCTCAAATTTAAAATTATGCCTTTATCTGTAATCAAATTTTCTAGCGAAGACTGCGGTATTTGTCACAAAATGTCTTTTTACGACAAAAAGGTGGCTGAAGAACTCGGTTTAGAATTTATTGATGTCAAAATGCAGGATACCGCTACCTACCGCAAGTATCGTAAAGTTTTATTAACCCAGTATCCTGATAAATCAGAAATGGGATGGCCTACTTATATTGTCTGCGATTCTCCAGAAGAAGAGCCTTCTATTCTAGGTGAAGTGAAAGGAGGACATCCCAAAGGAGAATTTAGAACTCGTCTGCAATCGGTTCTTGATGAAAGCAGCAATTAGCTGGAGATAGTAATACAGAAACCGGGTTTCTTCTCGATCGAGTAAGAGAATATTTTACTCCCACCCATAGAAACCCGGTTTATTAAACTTTGAAAATTGGTTGTAAGAATCTTTTCAACGCTTAATTGGTAATATCAAAAGATTTTACTTCTAGCACAGGACCAATCATAGCAGCAGTCATCACATCTTCGCGTACATCTCCAGTGACTTCTGCTTTTTGCCCTGCTTGAAGTAGACCTTTATCTGCTCCTCTCATTATTTCATAGGTTTTTCCATCTTCACCAACAAATGCCCAAGCGCCCATGCCAATATCGCGGCGTTCAACAGTTCCTTTAACTTTAATGCTCATATTAGTTAGTAGTTAGTGGTTAGTAGTTAGTGGTTAGTGGTTGCTAGTTAATAAAACGAAATTAGTAGTTAGTTATTTTTTTAATAACAGGACTTAGGTAAGCACTTGGGGGGATCTGGAATGTCTGGAACACTATATTTTCCCTGATTGCTGCTCCTAGTCCTAAATAATTTCAACTAACAACTAACAACTATCAACTAACAACTATCAACTAACCACTATAAATTAAGCTGTTTGCTCGTCGTTTTTCACTGTAAAACGAGCCAGCATGAAGCAAAGTATAGCGTTAGCAATTAAGAATCCACGAGCTAACATACCATCTCCTAACCCCCAAACTGCTGGATCTGTTACAGAACTTACGGCTAAACAAGCTGCAACTCCCAAACTCGAACCAATAGCAAACCACTTCCACTTTGAATTTCCGAGTAGCAGTGCCATTAAGACAATAGGAGCTAAAACGCTGGCAAATAATGGGTTGAAGGGGTTGGTTCCCTGCAAGGTATTACCTAATTCGGGAATTGAACTACCAAGTAAACGCAAAGGCCATTGAGGAAGATCGAAGATGTAAAATCCTTTAAGGAAAAACAACCCAGAACTACCTGCAACTAAACCGCTGGCTAAACTCCAAGTCCATGCGAAGGGAAAATAAACTCGTAAAAACCAAGCTAGTAAGTAAGAACCTACCACCATTAAAATCTTTGGTAGAAGTGCTACCATACCGCCGTCAATCCAGAAACCGGGATTGAGATAGCCACTATCGCGCAACCAGCGGAAGAAGTCTTGAAAGCTTATTGTTCCTTGTTCGGCAAGGGTTACTGCTGCTTCAGCATTTAATTGTCCGGCACCGTAATAGTTCAAGCCGTCATCTTGGATAACTCTTGCTGATTGTGCCAGAACTTTAACGATTTCGTCTGGCTCTTCTATTCCACTAGCTTTAACTAATGCAGCAACACCAGCAACATGAGGTGAAGCCATGCTTGTACCCTGCAAGCCAATAAAAACTTCTTCGCCTTTGCTGTCCATATCAACGGTAGCTTGCAAAACTTTGCCAGCATCGCTACCGCCGGGAGCAGAAATATCGACTCCAGCACCATAGTTAGAATAAGGCGCTTTTAAGCCATCGGGACCTAAAGCGGAAACTGCGAACACATTAGGATAGCGTGCGGGATAGGAAGCAGCATTCTCATTTTCATTTCCAGCAGCCGCAATTATTACTACCCCTTTGCCGTGAGCGTAGTTAATTGCATCTTTCATCAACTGGCTTTCACCGCCACCACCCAAGCTCATATTAATCACATCTGCGCCATTATCGGCAGCAAATTTAATCGCTTCGGCAATATCAGCTACCGTTCCGCCGCCATAAGCACTAAGTACCTTCAAAGGCATCAAATTGGCTTCGTAAGCAACTCCAGCTACACCCCAACTATTATTAGTAGCTTGGGCAATCGTACCGGCAACGTGAGTACCATGTCCGTTGTCATCTGAAGCGTTTTCTCTATCGTTAACAAAGTCGTAACCTTTAACAAATTCGGTTTCAACTAAATCGCGCACCTTGGTAACGCCGGTGTCAATCACGGCTACCGTCACCCCTTTACCTTTAGTTTTATCCCACGCCCCTTCAATGTTGATACTATTTAAGTGCCACTGTTGGCTGTAGAGGGGGTCGTTAGCACCTTTTAGGCTTGGCTTTACTTCTTCTAAGATACCGTCGTCGGATGACTGTAAATATTCAGCCTCCCGCGCAATATTATTTTCTTCGGGATTGCCCGATTCTGGAATTTTATATATATAGTTTGGCTCGATAAATTCCGTGTCTCTAGCAAGTTCTGACTTACGCAGTTTTTTGATGCGCTGCTTATCCCCTTCGATAATATAAACATTATCCTTTTTGGAAAATTGATTATCTAATCGAGGAGTTACATTGTACTTTTGAGCTATTGCTTGCAAATCTTGCTGCAATTCTTCCTGGGGAATATCTTCCCGGAAATCTAGTACAATCGTCTCAAATTCACCGCGAGATGCGAGTCCCCTAACATTAAAAAAAGTTAACAGGGCAAAACTCAACCCGATGACAAACAAGCAGAATAATATAAGTTTTTTCATGTGAATCTAACAATCGTTATTTGTCAGTTTGAACACTACCATAGCTTACACGCAACCTTCTTTACCTGAAGACTGAAAGATATTTACAAAGTTTACGAGTTATGCATTCTTGACAAGACTTGCTAAAACTCCTCTTTGTCAGGAAGAAGATTGTAGCACCTGGTATACTACATTCTTTTTTATTGTGGCGTAATTCTATTTTATTGTCAGCAAAAATCAAGGTTATTTTATGGAACGCGGACTTTTATGGCTACCTTTGCTAGTAGCGTTTTTTTGGTTGGCTTGGCAAGGTTCTAGAGAATATCAGAAGGTTGAAGCTTATCGTATTTGGGCAGAAAACTTTGACAGAGCGAAATACGATATTTACGCAGTTTTAGCTCAGAAAGAAAATGACATGACTTGGGGCAAACCTACTGTCAAAGGTATCGTAGATTTAAAAACTTTTTCTTTAAACGATGTTGACAAGATAAATCTTTTGATAGATGACAAACCTATTAATATAGATGAATTACCTAGAAAAGCTAAAAAAATTGAATTAGAATTTGTACTCTCCGAAGCTTCTGACTCTATTCGCGTACCTTTTACAGAAATTCCCTTGGCAGGAGAATGGGGTAAGTTTTTACAAAAGGAACTGCGAAGAATTGAGCAGCAAGCAAAGAAATAAAATAATTGAAGAATATGCAATTGGAAATTGTTACACCTTGGGCGGGATTAAATTGCGGAAAATCCTGTATTTTAAGGTCATAGTTCGTAATGCGTATTCCGCTCATAGATTGATGAACACCAAATCAACATCCAAGGTTCCCGTTGCTTTGACTATTGCTGGTTCCGATAGCGGTGGTGGTGCGGGAATTCAAGCCGATCTACGCACCTTCGCTTTTCATTGCGTTCACGGTACCAGCGCTATTACTTGCGTTACCGCACAAAACACTTTGGGTGTAACGCGGGTTGATGCAATGCCGTCATTAGCTGTCGAGCAACAAATTAAGGCTGTATGCGATGACATCGGGGTGCAAGCAGCCAAAACTGGAATGCTGCTGAACCAGGAAATTATTACCACCGTTGTCAAACAAATCGAAACTTTACAAATTCCAAATTTAGTGGTAGACCCGGTGATGGTGTCGCGCACGGGAGCGCAATTAATTGACGATGAAGCCGTGAAAACCCTCCGCGATTCTCTCATACCTTTGGCCACAGTTTTGACTCCTAACCGATACGAAGCACAAATTCTTAGCGGCTTAGAAATTAAATCCCTCGATGACATGAAAGCAGCAGCGCAAACCATTCACGAAAAATTGAAAGTCAAAGCTGTTTTGGTTAAAGGTGGTGGAATGCAGGGAAGTTTACGCGGGATAGATATTTGGTTTGATGGTAAAAACCTCGAAACTCTACTTATACAATTAGTAGCCACCAAAAATACTCACGGAACTGGCTGTACTTTATCCGCTGCGATCGCCGCTAATTTAGCACGAGGAGATAGTCTATTTAAAGCAGCACGTCAAGCAAAGGAATATGTTTCTCATGCATTAAGTAATTCTTTAGATATTGGTAAAGGACAAGGACCTGTAGGACACTTTTTTCCTTTGCTAAAAAAATAATTCCTATTATCCCCAAAATTATTTTGCACGATTAGTTGTAAGGTGACATTTGTCACCTTGATATCTGAAAATATGAGTTTTAATGATAAGTTTATTGGTATGCTTTGCCATACAAGTCAGCAAAGATGATTTTTTTGTTTTAATGCTTCCTTATATTATTGATATTATTGTCAGGTATATCAGAAATTTTTAAATTTTAATTTTTACTTTTGAATATTTGCAGACAATAGTTATAGTAAACCGGAATAGCGTTTATTTTTGACACTAAGTACCCATGCGAACAATTACAGATTCTGCCTACAATCAATCACCAACACCAGCAAACCAAGCTTATTCAGCTTCGGTACCGTTGAGTGTGTACCGTGAATTAGCCGCAGAGTTACAAGCGACACAAGTGACAATACATCAGCTTAATCAACAAAACGAACATTTAGCACAAGAAAACAACGTACTTCGTCAAGAAATCGCTAAAACCATTAATGCTGTTCTACATTTACAAAATGCAGCTAATTCTTCTGCGAATGTTGCCTACAATAGCAGTCCGTTGCCTTCTTTCGATCGAGGAGCAGTAGAAATAAACCAGAAGCAATATGCACCACAGAAACGACAACATCCACGTCAACAGGTAGCTCCAAAGCCAGTAAAACGTCATTCGCATAGATCGCCAGTTGCTCCTCAAGTAACTGAATATATTGAACCCTTACCAGAACCAATATTTATAGAAGAAGAACAAGTAAGCTATTATTACGATGATGAATCAAAAAATTCACAAGTCAGCGGCTGGTGGCTGATTTTTGCAATTGTCTTTATTATTGTTATGGGTTTTGGTGCGGGTTATGTAGTTGTACGTCCTCTTTTAGAAAATCACACTCGCAACTAGTTGTTGAATTCAAGATTTTAGATTTTTATTTATAGTTGAAAAGTTGATTCTAAAACCTATAGAATAAGCCAATTAATCGGCAGGCTAAAGTATCAAAAACAATATATTGATATTGGTCATAAAACGATAAATTAAGGCAGAAAAATTATTTCTTTAATATTAAAATAATTGTATATAATTTTCTACAGTCAGATAAAATAAGGTATGTGTCAGTTTATTATTAAGCTTACGCAATTGTATTAAAAAATCTGCTCTAATTTTCTGAACAAAGTAGCAGATAGCCTAAGTTGCTATCGCTTGGAAGATCGCTTTTTGAAAAACAGCAAATGATACAAATTAATTGAATTGAGTTTGCCAGTTACCTTATGAGACTGGGGATCTGGTTAGATAGATAAAGCGAAATATTTGTAAGGAGAAAGTCAAATGAAGAAAGTAGAAGCGATTATTCGTCCTTTTAAGCTGGATGAAGTAAAAATCGCTTTAGTCAATGCCGGTATAGTTGGTATGACAGTTTCTGAAGTACGCGGATTCGGGCGGCAAAAGGGACAAACCGAACGTTATCGTGGTTCTGAGTACACCGTTGAATTTCTGCAAAAACTCAAAGTAGAAATCGTTGTAGAAGACGCTCAAGTTGATATGGTGGTAGATAAAATTATTGCCGCTGCCCGTACTGGCGAAATAGGCGATGGTAAGATTTTTATATCGCCGGTACAGCAAGTTGTACGGATTCGTACCGGAGAAAAGAATACCGAAGCCGTGTAACTAAGTAATGAAGTTTGAAGTCTGAAGTCTGAAGGAACTCATATCTTGCGCCAGTATCAGAAACCCGGTTTCTTTTTGGTTAGATAACGACATATCGAATGTTTTCACGAATAGAAACCGGGTTTCTTTGGGCTGAATCATTCTTCATTCTTTAAACTTCATTTTGATTTATGGTTCTAATTTTTCTAACTGGGGAAGTAAACCCGTGAGAGCTTTACCTCGATGACTAATTGAGCGCTTCACCTCTGAAGTCATCTCGGCAAAAGTTAATTGCGAATCTGGTACGTAAAAAACTGGATCGTAGCCGAAACCATTATCACCGCGAGTTTCATGAAGAATCTCACCGCGACAAATACCTTCAGACTCCAAAGCAATGGTGCCATCAGGGCGGGCAATGGCGATCGCACAAGCAAATTGTGCGCCTCTATTGGTTTCGTTTCCTAATTCTTTCAATAACCTAGCAATACGTTGGGAATCATTGGCACCGTAGCGTGCTGAATAAACCCCTGGTGCGCCATTTAATGCATCTACTTGCAACCCAGAATCATCAGCTATAGCCCAATTATTAGTAGCAATTGCAATTTCAGAAGCTTTTAGGCGAGCATTAGCTGCAAAAGTATCGCCAGTTTCTTCAACTTCTAATTCTTGCGGCTTAAGAACTAATTCCCAATTTAAATCCGCAAGATATTTTTGCAATTCTTTTAATTTACCGGGATTTGATGTGGCTACGACTAGTTGCATAAATCAATTCGATTTTAGATTGGGCATAGGGCATGGGGGACATGGGGAATTGGGCATTGGGCATGGGGCATTAGGAATTGGATAGCTCGAAGTAAATAGTTATTTATATAGAAAATCCTAGCTCTTAACTCTTAACTCCTAACTCCTAACTCTTAACTCCTAACTTCTAATTTTCTTATCTCCCCATCTCCTTGTCCCCTTGTCTCCCCCTCCCCCCATCATCCCATCAAATCAGTCCGCCCAACTTTTAGCCCAAGCCAAGGTTTTATGTACCTCCTGGAGGGTAGATGCTTCGCAGTATAAGCGTAAAACTGGTTCGGTTCCGCTGAAGCGAATCATTAACCAGCTGTCGTCATCAAGACGGAATTTGTAACCGTCAATTGTTTTACAATCAACTACTTGCTTTCCGGCAATTTCTTTTAGTGGTTCTTTTTGCAATTGCTGCAAAAGCCGCTCTCTTGCTTCCATCCCTGAAAGAGGTAAGTCGATGCGATCGTATGCTGAATTAAAATTAACTTGTTTTTGTAGATGACTGTAATAGTCACCTAAATCCATTCCCGATTCTACGATGGCTTCTAATACATATAATGCACTAAGCAATGCATCGCGTTCGGGAATATGGCTTCCATAACCAATTCCACCCGACTCTTCACCACCTAACAAAACTTCTGCATCCAACATTCTATCGGCAATGTACTTATAACCTACGGGGGTTTCGTACAGCGACAAGTTATGCAGTTTTGCTACTAAAGGAATTAAGTCAGAGCCGCTGACTGTTTTAACGATTTCGCCGGTGAATCCGCGTCTTTGAGTCAAATGGTCAATTAATATGGGAATCAAGATTTGCGAACTGAGGAAGTTACCGTTCCCATCTACAGCCGCAATTCTGTCACAATCACCATCAAATACTAATCCCACTGATAAACCTTCGGGGTTAGCTTGACGATGATTTTTAATTACATTTATAAACTTAGAAATATACTTCGGTAAAGGTTCGGGGGCACCACCTTCAAATAACGGATCGCGATCGCTGTTTATTTCTTGGACTTTATCCCCTAAAAGCATTCCCAATCCACCTGCGGATGCACCATGCATTGCATCAGTAAATAAAGTCAGCTTTCCCGAACTTATGGCATCTCGAATTTTAGCAATATTAACTTTGCCTTCTAACCCTTGAGTATAGCTGTGCCAAGGATCGAAAGTTTCTAGCTTGCCTTTTTCTCTATTTAAAGATACTTCTTGTGTGAGCAAACTTTCAATTTCCTTAGTTACTTCCGACGGTACCGAACCACCGAAACAACTTTTAACCTTTAATCCTAAATACTTCCCTGGATTGTGAGAAGCTGTAATAACTAATGCTCCTAAAGCATTTTGAGCTTTTGCTGCCCAGCTAAAAGCTGGAGTTGGAGCAAAATCTTCAGTCAAAACAACATCGAACCCAGCATCCATGACAATATCGGCTAAAAACCGAGCAAAATCTTCCGCCATAAATCGGCGATCGTGACCAATAATAATGGTACGATTACCTACCATCTTTCCGTATGTATTTAATAATACTTGCGCGGCGACTGGTGCAACTAAGGCTAAACGTTCAAAAGTGAACTCATCGCCAATAACGCCGCGCCATCCGTCGGTACCAAACTTAATGGATTTACTGGCAACAGGCATTTGATTATCCTATATTTAATTTCTACTCGATGGATTCTAGCATTTACTTTATACAAGGGTTAAAAAAGTTTTACGTAAAATTGTAAAACCTAAGTAAAGATTTTTATTAATTGTCTATCCAAAACGTTAGTTATGATACAATTCCTAATTAAAAACGATAGCTTACAATATGCTGGCTATATCAATTTTTACCTATTTACTTGGTAGAAATTATCCTAGATCCCTTTTAACTTCAACTTCTAAAAATAAACGTAAAAGTATAGCTGTCAAACATCATTATCCAAGTAGCAAGACGGTAGAGAAACACTTAAATAAAGCAACCAACCGCCGTGAAAGGATGTTTGACAGCAACACAAAATATACACACCCTGTTTTCCCTTAAAAATCGTCCACAAGCTCGCTCATGCGTCTGATTAAAGGGTCTTCCTCTTCATGAGGAGTTTTTATGTCGTAAGCTTGTACAGGAGTATTATTCAATACTTCCGGTACAGTTGATTGATTTGCAGGCTGAACGACTGAACCTTGATTGACCATCATCGCCAACTGAGCCACTTGCTGACTAAGCTGTGTCAAGTGTTGTTCCATCGTCGCCAAGCGATTTGATTCCCTAGTAAAGAAACGTTCCTCAAGGTCAGCTATTTTTCTTTCCAGGTCAGAAATATATTCTCCCACCTCAGACGGTGGCTTCGGTTTTGGTGTTGGTGCTGCTGTTGGTTGCGGATCTGGTCGCACAGATTCCGGCACGCACAAAGCTTGCCATAAAGCTTCTTTACAGAGGTCGCTGAAAGTCTTATCAGGCTCTTTTTCTAAGTGCCTTTCAACTACATCTAGCAAGCTTTCATCCGCTACCCCTGGATTGAACGTAACCGATTTAACTACTTTTTTTGACCATTGGAACATTAGTTTTAAGACCTAGAAGAGCGACTGGCCGATAATTGTGCCTCTCCATAAATATACTGCCCCAAGGCGTTAGCTTGCCGGGAAGGTGCAGCTAAATGAGCATTAATTTTTGCTTCTTTAAGTAAACGTTGAACGTCTTCCCAGAAAAATTCACCACCACCCCCGGTGAGAATTACATCAGTAACACGTTCTGGCAGCCATGCTAAAACACGAGTGCAGATTTCCCGCGAAAACATTTCGATTAAATTGGGAAGAAAATCATCTAAATTAGTAGGCTTGCTCGAACCTCTAGGACGATAGAAGCGTTCGCCTTTGGGCTTATTTACCGCAGCAATCAAGGATAAAGACTGACTATCAGCACCTTCAATTTCGGCGGCTACTAATTCGTAAAACTTACTCATGCCAAAGTCTTCACTCTTAGAAGCACCTCTTGCAAAACGGAAGTTATCTACCATTAAGCAATCTGTAGTTTGGTGTCCAATGTCTACAATAGCCGCAGAAACTTTAGTAAAGTCCGCTGCTCCAGGTGCTTTCTTCGGCTGGGATTCACACCATAGTAAGCTACCGTAGCCCTCTGGCATCACCCAAACTTTAGTCACATTAATTGTAACTTCTTCGCCACGAAAGTTCATGACATGGGGGCCAGTAACTTGAGATATCAGTTGTGCTTTTTCCTTTTCAAATTGTTCTTGAGAAAGGTAAGGAAGACCCAGAATTACTGAAATTTCATCTTTGAGTTTGAAGTATCCAGCACTTGCCAACACTTTGATCAGTGCAGCTTCAACCTTAGATTGACCTACTCCTAAATCGGCTCCAAAGTCTGCTGCTAGTTGACCTACAGCATAACCATTACCTTGGTATTCCAGCCAAAGATCCATCAAAGGGGTCTGTTGCACGAGCTTCAAAAACTCCTCCTCGTACTTGTTCCATTGTCATTTGCTTGACATTGGAAGATACAAAAACCACGCTCGAAGGCTCGCGACTCACGGTGGTTTTGGTGGAAGTTCGACCAAGGTCTACACTAAGAATATTTTTACTCCCACCACTACTAGTATTAGTAAGTTTGGGAGTTGTATTAATCGGAGTAGATGCCGTTACTCTATTCATTGGTATAGCAGCGGCATTCATCGGGGTAGCAGCGGAAGGTTGGTCTGTCATGGAAATTCCTAGTTTCTACTTAGCTCTAAACAAGTTACCATGCTAATCTCACTTGCATTTATTTATCATCCATTCACTGACAGGTGTCAACTCTAATTGAAGCTTAAGCAAAATTTACTTAAGTACCTCACTTAGGGCTATTGTCGCTGTTCTGGAATGAGTTAACAAAAAACAAATGATAACAAAGTTATTTGAAGCCCGTTTTAGAGGGCAGTAAGTTTACCTAAAACGCCCTTTGAAGGCAATTTTTTTGTCTTCTCTTACTTTCGTCTCGACTTCTGTTTTATCGCTTTAATCCTAAGCGACATAGCCACATTATCTTTGTAGAATTGTTGAGACGGGTGGCAAGTGACTTAACAAACTACTCTATAACTGACTACTGTCTTGTTGCTTTTTCTGAGTATATTAGCAAACCTACCCATGTATCGCCACCATGTATGTGTAAAACAGGTAAGTTGTTTTCGGTGTATTGCTGATGTACTTATGAATTTTAAATCACACAGATTATCCGTAAGCTACATATCAATATCATTAAAAGTACCAAGCCATTGTTTTCACAAACTTTTGACTGGTTTGAATATTGCTTAAAATGATTGCCTTATAGCTATGCCTATTCTCATTAACAAAGCGTTAACCTTCTGGGACATTTTTTAGGCTCTGCTTTGTTGCTTTTTGACCATAAATCTATTTCTCCACAAATATTAATCGATGAAATATTCGATACACTCAACTTCAATACTATATTTTAAATTGTGACAGTATTCCTTAGAAATTAACTGAATGCATATTCCATAAAAAGTGCATTATTTTAGTGTCAAGAATCAAGTTCAATTGACTACAACTATAGAAATTTTTTTATTATCCGCTCTCGGGGTTTGTTGTCAAGACGAAAAAAGTCACAAGCCAGATGTACTTACTCATGAAAGCAAGCGATACTTCAAGTCTAATGTTCTAAACATCAAGATAGCCCCAACTCCTGCGAAGAAGTTGAGGCTAAACGGAACGCGCTAGGAAGATTAAAATTCCCGCTTCAGTTAACCGCATTAATCCCGATAAATAATAAAGATTCGTAGTGCGAAGCCTGTCCGCCTTTGATATGCATCTTGTTTGATGCTTGAAAATCAGAAAGCCTTCCGGCGAACACTACAAATGGCGTGACGTACCTACATTGATTCAAAGAATACGATGTAGGCTTCTCGGCGACTCCTCTGAGAGAACATTGACCGAGCTTTTAAGCCCTACGCCCTAGGGACTTTTTGTCAAATTGTTTTTTGAAGTTGTAGGCTGCATTTCTGCATTTAATTGGATTACACCTACCTTTGAATAATACCATAAATCTTGACTCGGCTTTCATCTCACACTTCCCATTCCGGGTAAGATGTGAGACTACGGAGCCGAGAATGTTAACTGTAAAAATTCATCAAACGCAGCACTACTTAGATAGTAGGACTGAAAGACTGCATTATTGGCTCAGATTGACTATCTAATGGGTTCCAAACTTTGTCAGATACAGCCATTTGTTCGATTAAGCTGGCTAATCTAAGAGCTTTGAGAGCTTGTTCGCCGCCAACAGAAGGTTGATTGCCACCCCGCACGCAATTGACAAAGTGTTCAAGCTCGGCCCTTAATGCTTCTACATTTGAAGTGTAGACTTTTTCGATCGAACCATCTTGCCTATAGGATTGTTGAAAATCTGTTGCCGAGTTAGATGTAGGATATCGGTGAATCCAAATTTCATTTTTGAGGAAATCAGCCTCGGTAAATGAACTTTTGCAGTGAGCTACTATTCTGCGTATTTTACGGTGAGTGATTTTACTAGCAGTCAAGGTAGCAACAATACCATTAGCAAACCCCAAAGTAGCAGTTACATAATCTAAATAGGTAGAGTTCGGAGTACGAGTTCCACTAGCTGATAGCTTAACCACTGGTGCGGCAGCTAATTCTAAAAGCAAATCAATGTCATGAATCATCAAATCTAGAACGACTGAGACATCATTCGCCCGATTGGAATAAGGACTCATTCTATGAGCTTCTAGCGCCAGTAATTCCTCGTTTTTAAGAACTTTAGTTAGTTCTCCAAAAGCTGGCTTGAAGCGCTCTATATGACCTACTTGTAAGATACAGCCAGATTCTGCTGCGGCATTGACTAAAGATTCTGCTTCAGAAATATTAGCAGCGATTGGCTTTTCAATCAGAACGTGGATTCCTGCTAGTAGACAATTTATACCGACGGCATAATGTAGACGAGTAGGAACGGCAATACAAACCGCATCTACATGAGGTAACAACTCGCAGTAATCCTCAAAAAACTTAATTTTGAAATTACTGGCGGTTTCTAACCCTCGTTCAACATTCACATCGGATACACCAACTAGTTCCACATCTTTCATCGAACTTAGTACACGGGTATGATGTTGTCCCATGTTGCCAACACCAATCACACCTACACGAAGTGGGCGCGGTTGATGACGCTGTACGTATCCATTTTGTTCTCGCGCTGACATGCTGCTATCTTGCACTCTAATTTTCTCTCCTCAACCACCAACTTAAAAACGCTACAATCGTTGACTTTTATACTTTATTGCCAAAAAAGTAGCCACCTAAAACCATCCAGATGGTAACATAGAGGCTCTATTTATGAAGAATTTCAAAGTTTGCTATGAGTTCCCGATATCTGTTTTTATTTTGTATAGTCCGTTTTTCTCGATGATTTTTTTAATTCTTCACAAAAAAAATATAATCTCTTCCCATTAGCTTCAAATTTGCGATAATATTTTTAAGCTGTTGGCAATGTCATGAATAAGCAATAATAGGGAATATTACGATTATTTTATACAGATATTTTAGCTTAAGGATAATTATTTGGATGTCAGAACAATAACGTAGATAAGACGAAATAGTGAATATATGACCGATTATAGAACAAATTTAAACTTAAATTTAAATTTAAGTTTAAGTATTTAGTAAAAATATCTTATGGGTTTCAAATCATTAAAGTATAACAAATATTTATCAAAATAATTGATTGTAGAGAATCTCAAACATCTTTCACAGCAATGTTTTTAATACTCCTAAATATTAAACTAAGATTTAAAAAGTCCGCATATAAAAAGCCACTTTGCGAAATGTAAGACAGTTTTTGCAAATCTCTACAATTAATAATAATGAATTTAGAGCGAATATAAACAACTATTATAATTTCAGTTTTTTTGATCGGTAAAATATTTAAAATCAGATATTTTAAGGTAGAGTAGTGCGAAAAACTAGTAATAAAAATGAAAGCTATTATTTTATTATCTGGAGGGCTTGATTCTTCCACGGTTTTATATCAAGCCCTAGCTGATGGATATGAATGTTACGCTATAAGCTTTGATTATCAACAAAGACATAGAAAGGAACTGCAATCAGCACTTTCCATAGCGGAAAAAGCTGGTGTTGCCGAGCATCAGACGATCAAATTTGATTTAACGCAATGGGGTGGTTCGGCACTTACAGATAATTCTATTGATTTACCTCAAGAGCGTTCCTTGAAGGAAATGTCTCGAAATATTCCCGTAACTTATGTTCCTGCAAGAAATACTATATTTTTGAGCTTTGCTTCAGCATATGCCGAAACTATCGCCGCAGAAAAAGTTTACATTGGCGTAAATGCTTTAGATTATTCTGGATACCCCGATTGTCGTCCCGATTATATTCAAGCGATGCAAGAGGTATTTCGCTTAGGAACCAAACAAGGGCGTGAAGGAAATCCCATCAATATCATCACACCTCTAATCGATTTGAAAAAAACTGAAATTATTGAATTAGGTAATAAATTAGGAGTTCCCTGGGAGCTAACTTGGTCTTGCTATAGCGGTGGTGAGGTAGCCTGCGGTGTCTGCGATTCTTGTCGCTTACGTCTGGCTGCCTTCGACGAATTAGGATTAAGCGACCCGTTGGAGTATGAGGTTAGAGGTTAAAGGTTAAAGGTCAAAGGTTAAAGGTCAAAGGTTAAAGGTTAAAGGTCAAAGGTTAAAGGTCAAAGGTTAAAGGTCAAAGGTTAAAGGTCAAAGGTTAAAGGTCAAAGGTTAAAGGTCAAAGGTTAAAGGTCAAAGGTTAAAGGTCTGAGGGGAGAGGGGGAGAAAGGGAGAGGGGGAGAGGGGGAGACAAGGGGAAATTAGTTCCTAACTCACTACTCACTACTGACCACTCATAACTCCTAACTCCTAACTCGCTACTTACTACTCCTAACTCCTAACTCGCTACTTACTACTCCTAACTCCTCACAGCCTTCTTATTTGAATCTGCTGTAAGCGAGGCCCCTGTTACTGAGGCGACTGTAAATTCTAAGTTTTTATAGCGGAAACTTTCGCCAATAATAGGAATTTTTTGTAGCTGATACAGCATGAAGCCTCCGAGTGTTTGATATTCTTTTGTTAAAGGTAAATTGAGTTCTAACACTTCGTTGAGGTCTTCCAAGTTTATTTGTGCTTGTACTAGAAAAGTCTGCTCGTCTAACATCTTGATCAGTAGGTCATTGCTGTTTTGTGTTTCGCCTATGTCACCAATGATTTGAGCAACTATATCCTGAATCGTTACTAATCCTACCGTACCGCCAAATTCATCTACGACTACGACCATAGCAAGCTTTTCTTGCTGCATCATAGGCAATAGTTCGTTTAAAGGTGTATGTTCTGGTACAAACCTTGCAGGACGCATATAGGAATGAATTTGTGTATCTAAGGTCAGTTGCCCTAATGCTAAAGGCTGTGTCAAATCTTTAAAGTAGACAACACCGCGAATATCATCTAAAGATTCCCCAAATATTGGGTAGCAAGAATGACCAGCATCTGCCATTTCTTCGAGGAAAATTTGTAAAGTTGTGTTTTTAGATAGGGCTACTATAGTGCTGCGAGGAACCATCACGGCTTGAACCGTCACTTCCCCAAACTCAAAAATATTTTTTAGTAGTTCTCGCTCTCTTGCTCTTAACCCTGTGGATTCTCTTTCTGTAGAAATAATTAACAATAATTCTTCTGGAGTAACTGGTGGCCTCCAGCTTTTACCAGTGTATTCAATACCGAATAGCCGTAATAGGAAACGAGTTGATTGATTAAGAATCCAAATAAAGGGGCTAAAAAATCTGACAATAGCTGTAACTGAAGGTCCCAAAAACCTTGCTAACTCTTCCGAGTAAAGCATGGCTACGGATTTCGGACATAATTCACCTAGAACTATTTGTAAATAAGCTATCAAGAAAAAACTGATTGGAATTGATAGGGAATGAGCGAGGAAAAGATTTATTCCCTCCGGTACGGGTAAAGAAATAAGCCATACATTAATCAGTTCAACAATCGTATTTTCTCCAATCCATCCCAGTGCCAAACTTGAAAGAGTAATGCCCAACTGGGTTGTGGACAGCAGTCTATCAATGCTTCGTTGCAGTACCTCGACTGCGATCGCCTGAATATCCCCAGCTTGAACCAACTGATGAATGCGCGATCGCCGTACTGTCACCATTGAAAATTCTGCGGTGACAAAAAAGGCATTGATGGCAATAAGAAGTACGACTGATAACAATCTCAGCCCTACTTCCGTCCAATTTAAATTATGAAGACCATCCACCGCCTTTTCTCATGTAAAACACAAACCCCGTCGTCATGGCTAATTCCTTGATACTGAAATTTTAGATTAAGGGGATTCATCTTGATTTCAATTTGAATTCCAATATTTAACCGAAACAGAATCTCACATTCAATATTCCCCTTGTCTACTTTTCTACAGGAATATTTGATACTTCCAAGCGTAATTTCTGTGCCGGATAATCTGTAAGGGCTAAGGAAATCCGTTTGACATCATCAAGTAAAGCTGTGGGAATACTGACGGTACCGTAATGTGTTGAGCCATTGGAAGCTAATTCCGATGGTAAACCTTCTGTGGAAGCACTTAAAGTTCTTCCTTTATCATCGGTAACATCTAGGAAACTGTAAAGGAAGCGTACTGAATTATCACTTTTGTTATCCATTTTTACTTTCAGCAATAAAGCACCTCCCGAATACCGGGCTGACTGCACTGAAAGTGTTACACCTTCGCTTTCGGCTTTCACAGGAAATCCTGCTTGGAGTTTTTCTTCGGCTTCAGGTGGCTTCTGTTCTCGTTTGCGTTTAGTATCTTTTTTCCCTTCTTCTAAGTCATCGACTTTTTTTGATTTAGCCGCTTTAGTTTTACCTTCAATGCGTGCTTTAACAAGTTTAAGCACTTCTGATTCTTTGACAAAGGTTACTCCTTCTTTGTCTTGACCACCACTTGTCCCTTTTCTAGCAAATTTGGTGGTGGGACGGGCATCTGGTGCCGTGACACCTTTAAGAGCCGCACTTCCTAAAGTAAACCCCCAAAAGGCACTTACGGAACCAGCCCCTAACATCAGGGTTAGCAGAATTAACGTTAGAAGTACAGTGGAATTTAGTTTCATCGCTGAATAAATATAGCTGGAGGGGCGTAAAGATAAAGGAAAGGATATTCGTGTCGAACTTAATAAATATTAGTTTGCACTATTTTGTTATCAAATGATGTAACATAAAATCTGGTAATTAATTAGCTAGATTACACAAAAAGGTAAACTTGCGATATAATTACTAATCAGCCAGGGTTGGCCGAGCGGTTGAGGCAACGAACTCATAATTCGTGTTAGGCAGGTTCAACTCCTGCACCCTGGATTTCAAAATATATATGATTTTACACAATTAATCATTAGTTCTTTGTCATTCACCAAGAACTAATAACTAATTGTGTATTCCTATATCGATAAGGAAAAATAAATATTTCAGATGGATTTGGCAGAAAATTTTCTTGTCCTAGATATTTAGCAATCTGAGAAATCTATAATTTTCCTAGCAATCCAAAATTAAGAGCGGGATGGTAAGCTATCAAAGTGAAATTCAGTATCTTTGTGGTAAGCTATCAAAGCGGAATTCAGTTCCAACTTGTAACTGATTTGCTCTTAAACGGGGAGAAGCCAGCAAAGAGGTGTTATAAGGACTTGGTAAATCTGGTGTCCGAATATATGGGTCACTGGTGGTCTGCTGTTCGAGCATATCTTGATAAAGAACATTTAACAACTCGGCATCTCGTTCAATTTCGTTTTCTGGAAAAGAATTTTTGAACAAAGAACCAGTTCCAAATATCCAATCTATTTCCCTAAATAAGCCGCCATTATTATAAAAGTTAGGATAGTTCTCGTAGAAAGCTTTTTCAAATACTTCATTTGGCGTTTGATAATTAGACGTTTCTGTTTCTGCTGCCGCAATAGATGAGGTTCCAATGGTAGCAGCAAGAACCAGTAAACCGCTAATCAGTTTCAAGTTTAAGGGCATATTAACAACTCCTGTATTTTAGTGCGAATTTTGACTTATTCTAAATGTCAGAACTCGCGTAAGTTCGACAAGTCCTGTGTAACATAAAATTTATTGATTTGTAATGGTTTATCATACTGAAAGCTCTACCCACAAAGATTTATGGGCTACTAATACCGATTTGGATATTATTCGTCAACGGTTACTAGACTTATTTTGTCAGCTTGCTTATCAGGAAGGTGATTTTGTTCTTTCTTCTGGAGCGCGTAGCAGTTATTACATTAATGGTAAAGAGGTAACGCTTCATCCTCAAGGTGCTTTGGCGATCGGTCGTCTTCTTTTGAATATGCTTCCCTCAGATACTCAAGCCGTAGCTGGTTTAACTTTGGGGGCTGACCCCATCGTTAGTGCTGTAAGCGTTATTTCGGCATTAGAAAACAGACCTATACCGGCTTTGATTGTACGTAAGGAAGCCAAAGGTCATGGAACGAAAGCTTATGTAGAAGGTCCGAATTTACCGGAAGCGGCTAAGGTTATAGTTCTCGAAGACGTTGTTACAACTGGGCGATCGGCGATGAAAGCTGTTACCAGACTTAGAGATGCTGGTTATACAGTTAATCGAGTAATTTCACTGATAGATCGAAAGCAAGGTGGGGAAGAATATTATAAGTCAGTAGATTTACAGTTTCAGACTGTTTTTTCAATTACCGACCTTCAGGAGCGATATCAGCAGATTTCTAATTGATTGTGGTTATATCCCTAATTTGTGTAGAGACGTAGCAGTGCTACGTCTCCTCATATTCAGAGTTATATCGAGTCATTTACGTCAAGAATTTTTTGACACTCCCCACGCATATAATGCAGGGGATTCTTGGTTCATTGACAAAACGTCAAAAAACTATTAGCGATAGATTCATTGGCACGCAATGTTTAAATGAGACGTAGTGCAATGAGACGTAGTGCAATGAGACGTAGCACTGCTACGTCTCTACATTATTTTTGTGACAAATTAACTTTGCGCTACAGCTTCCTTATCGGTTTTCGCCAAAAACTTCTCTAGCTCGGTTAATGCCTCAGCATCAACTTTTGTTTGCATGGGACAGAATTTAGGGCCGCACATTGAGCAAAATTCTGCGGTTTTATAAATATCGGCTGGTAAGGTTTCGTCGTGATATTCCTTGGCTCTTTCGGGATCGAGCGACAATTCAAACTGACGGTTCCAGTCGAAGTTATAACGAGCTTCGGAAAGTTGATCGTCTCTATCTCTGGCACCAGGGCGATGTCTAGCGATATCTGCTGCATGGGCTGCTATTTTGTAAGCAATTAAACCATTACGTACATCTTCGGCGTTTGGTAAACCCAAATGTTCTTTTGGTGTTACGTAACAGAGCATTGCAGTTCCGTACCAACCAGCCATCGCTGCACCAATTGCTGAGGTAATGTGGTCGTAACCGGGTGCAATGTCGGTAACTAAAGGCCCAAGAACGTAGAAAGGAGCTTCGGAACATTCTTCCATCTGCTTTCTGACGTTAAACTCGATTTGATCCATCGGTACGTGTCCGGGACCTTCTACCATTACCTGTACGTCGTGTTCCCAAGCTTTACGGGTTAGCTGTCCGAGGGTTTTGAGTTCGGCTAATTGCGCTTCATCGGAAGCATCGTGGGTGCAACCGGGACGCAAAGAATCTCCTAAGCTGAAGGAAACATCGTGTTTTTTGAAAATCTCGATAATATCTTCAAAGTGAGTGTAAAGCGGATTTTGCTTGTGATGATGCAGCATCCACCGAGCAATAATACCGCCACCGCGAGAAACAATACCTGTAATCCGGTTTCTCACCAAAGGTAAATGTTCAATTAAAATTCCGGCATGGATCGTCATATAATCCACACCCTGTTGAGCGTGTTTCTCAATAATGTTGAGAAAATCATCAGCAGTCAGATCTTCAATGTTGCCGTGGACGCTTTCCAAAGCTTGATAAATTGGTACGGTTTCCGATGGGAACGGGTGAAGCGTTGATAATAGCGGTGCGAATTGTATCTAAATTTCCACCACCTGTAGATAAATCCATTACGGTATCAGCGCCATACTTAACCGCTAATTTTAACTTATCTACTTCTTCATTTAGATCGCTAGAGTTAGGGGAAGCGCCAATATTCGCATTTACCTTACATTTGGAAGCAATCCCAATAGCCATTGGTTCCAAATTAGTATGATTAATATTTGCTGGGATAATCATTCTTCCCCGCGCCACTTCGTCACGAATTAGTTCCACAGGGAGGTTTTCCCGTGTAGCGACATGGTGCATTTCTTCTGTAATAACACCCTGACGAGCATAATGCATTTGAGAAACATTATCTTGTCCGCGTCGCTTAACAACCCATTGTGTACGCATATTCGGTTTCCTAAATAAACAGCTTCCCTCCGCCGGTATTATCCGGACTCAGGTGCAAAGGGTCTAATCTCAGCCCGTTAAAAACAGACACCCCTAGCATTGAGTAAATATACTACCATTTTTTTGCTGACAAAATAAATAGGTTAACATTTCTCTATTTGGGGAATTGGTAATGGCTGATTGGGCATTGGGGCAATAAAGAGTTAAGACCACGATAATTTGAATTTCGTTTTGAATTTCGTGATGATATTACATTACCTTTAACCTTTAACCTGTTTTCATGCCTAAAAACAAACATCGCTATATTATTTTTTACAAGCCTTATGGTGTGCTTAGTCAGTTTTCTAAAGACGCGCCAAATCAAAGTACTCTTCAAGACTATATTTCTGTTCCCGATGTTTATCCCGTGGGACGTTTAGATTCTGATAGTGAAGGGTTATTACTGCTAACAAACCACGGACAATTACAACATCGACTTTGCCATCCTCGCTTTGGGCATCATCGTACTTACTGGGTACAAGTGGAACGAGTTCCGCATACAGATGCTTTAGATAAATTAGAACAAGGTGTGGTAATTAAAAATTATCGTACTCAACCGGCAAAGGTAAAATTATTGTCGCAAGAACCACTTTTACCCGAACGTATTCCACCGATAAGATTCCGCAAAAATGTACCTACCTCATGGCTGGAAATGACTTTGAGTGAGGGAAAAAATCGTCAAGTTCGCCGGATGACTGCATCTGTGGGATTTCCTACTTTGCGATTGGTGCGAATTCAGATAGCTCACCTTCAACTAGATACTTTGCAAGTCGGAGAATGGCGCGATTTAACTCCTGAAGAAGTGAAATTGTTGCACAAGCTGGCTTTTGTTAGCTGATTCACGGACGACAGAAAGGGGTATAACAACCATCACCCCCTAAAGTCAATATTTTATTAAAATTCGTAATAAGTAAGTTAATTACTAAAAAAAAATAATTAACCGGATTAAGGTATTAGATATATTACGAGCTTATTGAGTTGCTATGTTCTTTCTATTACATAATTCGGAACCAAAAAAATTGACAAAAATGCTACTAGAAGCTGTACAATACTCTTTTTTTATTATGAATCAACTTATTATTAACACTAGGGTCCATTGTTATTATGAGCTTAGAGCGGTCGTTTAACTGGCATGAAACTCGCCGAAAACAAAATCTTGTATCTGCAAAATCTGCAAGCTTGGAACTTGTGCCTAAAACAACATCTGACTTAGATAAATATACGGCAGAAACGTTACGTCGTACTCAAGAAGAACTAAATTGGTATCGTACTTTGTACGACAAAACTCCTGGCATATTTTTTACTTTAGATGCTACTGGGAAAATTCTGTCTGTAAATCAATTCGGTGCAAACTGTTTGGGTTATGCACCTTGTGATTTGACTCAAAAATCTATTTTTAGTTTATTTGCTTCTTTTGAATGCGAAAGACTATCTAATGTATTGACAGAATTATTAAAAAACTCGTCTGAAGAAGTTAAAAATCGAGAATTTTATTTAAATTGTCCCGATAGTAAAATTGTGTGGGTAAAAGTCAAAGCGCGAATGTTAATTGATGCAGAGCAAAATTCAACCATTTTAATGGTTTGTGAAGATATTACTGCTTACAAACTTTCTCAAGCTTCAAAACAAAGCGAACAAAGTTTCCGTGAATTAGCTGATAGCGCTCCAGTTATGTTGTGGATGACGGATGAAAATGGAGTACATAACTTTTTTAACTGTTCTTGGTTAAAGTTTACCGGACGTAAAATTGAGCAAGAATTGGGCTTGGGATGGTTAAATAATTTACATGAAAACGATCGAGAATTATATTTAGCAACCTATTATCAAACACTTAAAGAAAAAGAACAATTTCAAATTCAATACCGTTTAAAAAATGCCGGAGGCGATTATCGTTGGGTTTCCGAAACTGGTGTTCCTCGATTTGCATCCAACGGTAATTTAGAAGGTTACGTTGGTTGCTGCATTGATATCACTGAGTGTAAAAAAGCGGAAATAGCTGTCAGCGAGAGTAGAAAAGCAGTAAAAGCTCAATTAGAAGAGATGGAATCTCTTAACCGTCTTAAAGATGAATTTTTAAGTACGGTATCCCACGAGTTACGCACGCCATTAACTAATATGAAAATGGCAATTCAAATGTTGGGAATAAAGCTTAAAAAAGAGCAGCAAGCTTCCGAGACATACGAAGCAGTGAATGATTCTACAAAAAAATCTAAAATATCTCGTTATTTCCAAATCTTAAATAATGAGTGCGAACGAGAAATTAGTTTGATTAATAATTTTCTTGATTTACAGCGACTCGATACTATTGCCAAACCATTAGTGTTAGAAAAAATCGAAGTTAACCGTTGGTTAGAGCGAGTACTCGAGTTATTCAACGCACGCAACCGTAACTGCTGCAAGCAAAAGTTAATTTTAACGATAGAACCGAATTTACCGGCTATGGTTTGCGATCCATTTAGCTTAGAACGAATTTTGGTAGAGTTGCTGACTAATGCTTGTAAATTTAGTCCCCTTGACGAACAAATAATTGTTAACGTTAAAATGAAATCCGATAATATTCAGTTTCAAGTGATAAATACTGGAGTGGAAATTCCTTCCGTTGAATTACCGCGTATTTTTGATAAGTTTTATCGGATTCCTAGCAACGATCCTTGGAAACAAGGAGGTACGGGCTTAGGTTTAGCATTGGTACAAAAACTTACGAAGCATTTGGGAGGTGTAATTAAGGTTGAAAGCGGTTTATTACGTACTTGTTTTTCTGTTGAATTACCTTTTGAGAGGGATTAGAGAATTAAAAACTCCCTGATATTTCAAAGTTAGAGATAATATAAGTCACAATTAAAACAGTCATATATATTTTCTGGTCAAAGCATAAATATTTTATTGTTCTGCTGCAAGCAGAGGCTAAACTACCAGTAATAAATAATTTCAATGGCTAGCACCCTCATCGCGGGAATTAAGGGACGCGGATATAATGCTGATTTGCCCTCAGTGCAATTTTGAAAACCCTAACAGCAACAAGTTTTGTCAAAACTGCGGTGCATCTTTAACTGAAAAGGAATGTCAGCAGTGCGGAGTCAATATCCCTCTAAATGCAGTGGAGTGTCATAGCTGTGATGCAACTTGCTCGGAGATTTGGTTAGCGATCGCAATTAAAGAAAATCCCAGAGAAACTGTTGAGACTGAGAATGAAGAAGAAAAGGTTGATTCAGCAGATAAATTAGAGCAAAAGAATAAAGACGATACTTCTGAAAACATTTTTAGTTCATTTGAAGCCGGTTCTTTTTTAGATTCTGAAGGGCGCTATAAAATGCTCGAATCACTACCAACTTTTTTTGAAAATACCGTTAAAGCTGAAGCCTGTGTAAAAGTTATCGATTGCCAGCCCTATCAAGTGTCGCCAATAGATGCGATGTTGGCAAATCCACAATTAGAGCAATCTACAAATACTTCAACGGGGGGAAATAATATTCCCAGTCTCGCTAAAACCTATATCGCTTTACAGCCACATTGTAATTTAGGAATTCCTCCTATCCATGATGCATGGCAAAGCTCGAATATGCAGGTCATTTTAGTTGAAGATCGTTCGGATTGGTTATATTTATCTGAATTATGGCAGAATGATGCAACTACGTCGTTGCAAATTATACATTATTTTTATCAGATGACTCAGTTGTGGGATTTGTTAGAACCCCTCGACTGTCGTCAAAGTCTTTTAGATTTGAATAACTTACGAGTGGATGAAGACCAGTCTCTAGCTTTACAACGGTTGTACCCAGATATACGTAAAAAAACGGAGGTTTCTTCTCCACAGGATAACAATACAGTTAAAGCTTTAGGAGAAGTTTGGCATGAATTATTTAGAAAGTCCCAGCGTACTCAATTTGGCTTATTGCTAGAACTTTTGGGAAATTTAGATAGGGATGAAATTGCAACATCTGAAGAATTACGATCGCGATTGCAATTTATTTCTACGGAGTTGGAAGGTGAGTCGAATCAAAGTGAAGATAATTCACCAGATAATTTAATTGTTGCTTCTGACAAAGACGCTTCAAGTCCTACAATTTTGCAGTTAGATGAATTAGAGCAAAGTCCAACTAAAATTGATGACACACCTACGGTAGTCTTGCCAATGCAGCTAGCTAGCTTAGAAAATGCTGGACTTACCGATGTCGGAAAACAACGGGACCACAACGAAGATTATTTTGGCATTGAAACAAAAGTTAATAAAGTTGAGTTGCCCAAAAGTAAAGTTGCAGGAGCAAAAGGCTTATATATTCTTTGCGATGGAATGGGTGGGCACGCAGGTGGTGAAGTCGCCAGCGAGTTAGCAGTAAGTACTTTACGGCAATATTTTCTAGAAAATTGGAAATCTGATGGGCTTCCTAATGAGGAAATTATCCGCGAAGGGGTTTTTCGAGCTAACAAAGCTATTCACGATATCAACCAGCAGGATGCTCGTTCTGGTGTCGGTCGTATGGGTACTACTTTAGTGCTAGTTTTGATACAGGATACTCGCGTAGCGGTGGCTCATGTGGGTGATAGTCGTCTTTATCGAGTTACTCGTAAAGGAGGTTTGGAACAAGTTACTGTAGATCATGAAGTAGGGCAAAGGGAAATTTCTCGTGGAGTTGAGCCGAGCGTAGCTTATTCTCGCCCGGATGCTTATCAGTTAACGCAAGCTTTGGGGCCTAGAGACAATAACTTTATTGCTCCAGAGGTACAGTTTTTAGAAATTAACGAAGATGCGCTGTTTGTTTTAACTTCTGATGGTTTATCGGATAACGATCTATTAGAAAAACACTGGCGGACTAATTTACTTAATTTAATTAGTTCGGAAGCCAATTTAGAAAAAGGTGTAAGAGATTTAATTGATTTAGCAAATAAATATAACGGCCATGACAACATTACGGCCGTACTTATGCGAGCAAAGGTACGTCCAAATTTAGAAAGTAATATTTTATAAAAGGGAATGGGGAATTGGGGATGGGGCATTAGGGAATGGGAATTGAAAAAATATTCTTAGTGGGAGCGCTCTTCGGAGGCAGTTAGCGATTTTGGGTTCGTACTCCTTCAAACTTATCTGCCACTTGTTTGCAATTCCTCTTCTAACAGCATAAGTTTTCCCAAAAAGAATGAAAATTCCGCCCGTTACCTTCTAACTAATCTCTCAGATGCTCCGCCAAAAAATTATCCGGATAATAAAGCAAAAATATTGTTACAATCAGATTTGAATGTTTTAAGAGACACATCAATCGTCAGCTTTTTAGATAATTATCCCTAAATTACGTTCAAGCTCATTTTTATTAAGTAAATAAAGAGTTAATTAACCGAATATTAAGATAAGTATGGGGGGAATATGGATTTAAAGACTGTTCTCATACTTAATGATTTATCCTTCATTATTTATAGTTCCTAAGTATAGTGATTACTTTAACCCTACTAGAAGCGCAAAACAAAACACCGTTAGAAAATTGGCGCTTTGATGAATCCCCGGTGATTCGAGTTGGGCGAGCGGCAGATAATGATATTGTTTTGGATAGTAATTTAGTTTCTCGATATCATTTAGAACTGAGAAATACAATTTCTAAGAACAAGGCTGATTCTTGGGAAATTATTAGCAAAGGTACCAACGGTACTTTCCTCAACGGTGTTTTAGTAACTCATGCTCCGCTACCTAATAACTGTTTTCTGCAATTGGCTCGGGGTGGTCCTATTTTTAAATGCGAACTGCACCCTATTGAACCAACATCTGCACAAATTCCTGTGGCTGAATCGGAAAATTGCACCCATGAAGGCAATTCACCCGATAACTTGTTTTGCATTTATTGCGGCAAACCTCTCTCGATACAGCTAACAATTCGGCATTATCAGGTGTTGCGAACCTTGGGACAGGGGGGCATGGGCACTACTTATTTAGCATGGGACCCCTGCTGGTGTAGCTACTAGCCATCCGAAACTATTAGTGCTTAAACAAATGAATGCCGATATGGCAAAAATTGCTAAAGCGCGAGAATTGTTTCAGCGAGAAGCGCATACTTTGGGATTACTTAACCATCCTGGAATCCCCAAGTATTACGACTTTTTCATAGAAGAAAAGAAAAAGTATTTGGCAATGGAATTAATCCACGGCCAAGATTTAGAAAAATTTGTTTATCGCAAAGGACCCATAACAGTAAATCAAGCCATGGAATGGATGATGCAAACCTGCGAGATTCTTGATTATCTGCATGGTCAAAGCCCACCATTGATTCACCGCGATATCAAACCGGCGAATCTAATGGTGCGAAATTCCAATAATCGTATAGTTGTACTGGATTTCGGAGCAGTTAAAGAAATTGGCACTGCACCAGGGACTCGTATCGGTGCAGAAGGATATTGTGCCCCCGAACAAGAACGAGGACAGCCATTAACTCAGTCAGATTTATACGCTATTGGACCAACTTTAATCTTTCTACTAACAGGTGAAAACCCATTTAAGTTTTATCGTCAACAAGGACGAAACTTTCGGTTTGATGTCACGAAAGTTCCTACCATTACCCCTCAGTTAAAAGAACTAATAGACAAAGTTACAGAACCTTTACCAAGAGATAGATATCAAACCGCGAAGGAAGTTGCAGAAGCGTTAGCAGCCTGCAAATGAGCGTATGATATTGGTTAATTAAAAAAGGTAGGATGAAGCGAAGAATTACTTTTGAACTGGCGAATGTAGGCTGCTACACGAGCAAAGTCAACTTGTGCGAATACGGATTTATAATCCACTCAAGCAGATTCAATTATGTAGCTGCATTAGCGCTTTAAACGTGCGGCGTTAAGCAGAACTCTACCGAAAGTAATCGCCCCTTCGAGAAGGACATATTCTATTCACCGTTTACTAGACATACATCCTTGTGAAATGAGCGTGAAATTTAGTTCTTATTCTTCATCCCATCCCTCAACTACAAGCAACTCCTTTACAGGGTCTTGCATAGTAAAGCCGAAATCAACCAGTTCGCGTTTCCAGTGTTGCCATTCGTCGCCGTAAAGTAAAGCAATCTTCCAGATACTATCTGTAGGCTTTATGATCTGAGAATCTACGAGCGATTGAACATTGCGTTGCAATTTCACCATTGGGTGAATTACTTGTTGAGTCATAACCTCAATTAAAATCTAATGAAAATTTGGGTAAATGCTGGTGGCAAAAATGCTTTCCGTTTTGCAATTAATAGTCTCTGCGTAGAGTTCGGTAATGCACGCAAAGCAAGTCTCACTATTCTTGAATATAGCATAACTAATTCTACATGGTTACTGTTAATTTCGGTTTTGTTCGGTAATCACCACTAATAAATTTTGGAACTCAGCAAAATTTACAATTGGTTATTTACCAAACAAACTAATTTTTCAGCGATCTAGCAGATTTAGAGCAATCCGATAAATTCCGATCTTCAGATGCTTAATTCAACAAAATATGTACAAATCATAACAAATCCTATATAAGAAAAGCAATTCGCTATATGATTTTGCACAACAATGATATAGAATAGCGAGCTACGAATATTCGCCGTTTTCTGTTAATCGTTATTTACATTATCGCAAACATCCAGATATTGATACGATCTAAAGATTTTTTTTATATTATCTTAACAATTGTTTCTCTCAGGCAGTATCTCAGAGATAACACAAGATGAGTTGTAGTTAAAGCCAAGAGGTTGATTCAAGGTTTTTGGTGTCTTTGTTCGATATTATGGAATTAAAAATAGTTAATGACTTAGATTAATTTCTCAAATTTTAATCAACAGGACAATTGTGCATTATTTTACTTTGGACAAGAATTTAAACTTTGATGGTTAAGATGACTGTATTGGATAAAACTTGTTGTTTTAAGGAAAAAATCTTTAGACCGTGAATAGTAAAGTGAATTATATGATATTTATGAAATTCACGAAATAATCCTACTATTATCTTTTCCATAGTGAGAGGTTAAATTTCATATATTGTGATACGGGTTTACTTTCGATTTAAGAGGATGTTTTAAAAGTCGGATTTAATACCTTTCCCGGCGACTGTAAGTCGCGGCTAGACAAGCAAAACCCACCTGCGTGGGTTATAAATTAACTAGTCCACGCAGGTGGACAACGAGCGGTGTAGTAGCGGTTCCAACCGCCTGATACTTTTAAAACATCCTCTAAAGTAGGTATGCAAGGATGGTCAACTGACAAAAGATATTCTGCTATCTTTGGTTGACACTCCCCACGCATAAATGCGGGGGATTCTTGGCTCACAGAAAAAACTTACCTAGTCAGGTTTTCACCTGCCATTGATAGAGGTTTCGTCTCCCCAAGCTTTAGATCCCGTATGCCCTACGGTACTTAATCCTAAAGACAATATATTACGGGCTGCATTCTCATCCCTATTTAAGATGCAACCACATTTACATTTATGAGTTCTGGTACTCAAAGCCTTTTGAACCTTTGCTCCACAACTAGAACAATTAATAGAAGTGTATTGAGGTGGTACGGCAATTGTGATCTTGCCGAACTTATAACCAAAATACTCTAACCAGGTTCTAAACTGATACCATCCAGCATCAGTTATTGATTTTGCTAGATTATGATTTTTTACCATATTGGCAATTCTTAAATCTTCATAGGCGACTACATCGTTAGATGTAATTACGCATCGTGCCAGTTTCACGGCATGATCTTTACGCTGCCTACTTATCTTAAGATGCGCTATAGCATATTTTTTTCTAGCCTTGTGATAGTTATTCGACTGTGGCTTCTTATTCTTTCTATACTTCCTAGACTTACTTCGATTCAATCTATTAAGTGCTTTTTCACCTTGTCGATAAAACCGAGGGTTTTCGATTTGATTCCCTTTGTCGTCCGTATAAAAGTGATTTAAACCAACATCTAAGCCAATCTCGTTAGATGTTGGTTCTACTCTTTCACGGTTATCAACATCAACTAAAAACTGACAATAATAACCATCAGCACGCCTAACTATTCGTACACGCTTGAATTGTTTGATATCGTACCAATTCAAATCTCTCGTGCCTTTTAGCTTGACTCGTCCTATATTATTTTTATCAGTGAAAGTTATTTGTTTTCTGTTTTGTGAAAGCTTCCAACCTGTAGTTTTATACTCTACCGAACGAGAATGTTTCTTGAACTTAGGAAAACCCTTTTTTCCTTTGACTTGATTCTTACAATTAGTATAAAAACGAGATATGGCAGCCCAAGCTCTATCTGCACTACTTTGTCTTGCCATTGAATTTAGCTTATCGGCAAAAGGAAATTCAGAGGCTAATACTTTGGTGTATGCCGATAACTGATATTTTCCAACTTCGGTATTATCCATCCAATAGCGCAGTGCTTTGTTGCGTATGAATTGTGCCGTTCTTATGGCTTCGTCCATCGCACGGTATTGAGTTGCGCGTGCTCGTACCTTAATTTCTAGAACTAACATAAATTTATGCTATCATACGAGCATAAATCAAGCAAGTGCTTGCCGTGCCTTATATTCCCATGCCTGAAGTCAGGGGCTTTATGGCACGAATCGGTAAGCTTTACGGATTATTTTTAGAAGATTTGGGTAATTTAAATCTTTTGCGATCAAAAAGTTTCATCAAAATAAATAACCCGTTTGGGATTGCAAGTCCGAGCCTAATAGCATAAGTCTATTGAAATGGACTAAAAAGTTTACTTCGTTTAAATGTTATTTTTTGACATAATTTTTCTGTAGGGTGTGTGACGCATCGAATTAATTTGAACGTAGTAAGAAGACTTATAGCGTCACGCACCAACGAGCTGTGACAATAATGATTAATAGCCCTTATGTCCTTATCGGACACGCTTCGCTAACGGGCATAGATAATCTTCAATTCCCAACCGAGACGGTTTTGAGGATAATTGAGAATTATGCAAGATATTATTTTGAAACAATCGCAATACCAAAAAATATATAGCCGAGCATGATAGTTTTGCTGGGGTGCTGGGTATCCTGAGTACGGAAAGGGTTTTTTAACCTAAGTATTTACCACAGCTACTAATAAAATATGGATGGCTCAAAGGAAGAATACGTAGTTCAAAACCGCGAGAAAGCTAAAAAGCGGCAAAAGTTAATCATTTTAATATCGATGGTATCTTTTTTCGGTTCTACCGTTATGGCTGCAATTCCTGCTATTCAAGAAATGGCTCGACAAGATAGTGCGCCACAAACTGCATCTGCGGAAACCGGCATTAAAACAGCAAGAACAAGGTTTTGAATTGGTGCTGCAACGAGAACCAAATAATCAAGTAGCTCTAGACGGTTTGTTGAAGGTGCGGCTAGAGTTGAACGATATTCCAGGTGCGATTGAAACTTTGGAAAAGTTGGTGAAGCTAAATCCTGAAAGGGCAGATTATCGGTTGGGATTGGAGAATTTGAAGAAGGAATTGGGAAATGGCGATCGATAAACTTTGTTAAGTTATAAAGTCTATTAAAGCTGCACACTAGAGTTAAAAACAATATAAATACATCCCCTAGTAAAATTAGGGGACGAGGAAATCAAATTATATTCTTTTTGCTGCAACTTTTGATAAAGCTTTTTCAATTTTCTTGATAGAAAAAGCTTGGCTGAAATTAGACATTGCTTTTTTCTGCCCTTCTTCAGTAATAGATTTCCACTGTTCGAGATGGTTAGGTAAATAAGATAATATATCAGCTAAATCCAAAGGGTTTTCACTTTCAAATTTAAGCCCATCTTTACCATGTTCAACTATTTCTCCAGCCCCTCCTGTACCACTAGTAACTAAGGTTAATCCCGCAGCCATAGCTTCTATTTGGCTAATACCGAAAGGTTCTTCAAAGCGAGACGGAAATACTAATACGTTGTGAGTTTTATAAAGTTGTTTTAGTTCTTCGCGTGACAAAACACCTGGGATTTTTACCTTGTCTTGCATACCTTCTGACTCTATAAAATCCTGAAGTGCGCGTACAAAATCTGGCATTAATGTTGCTCCAGCAATGGTAGCGGAAAACTCGATACCACTAGCATTCAGTAAAGAAAGAGCTTCTATAAGTACATCGGCTCCTTTATAGGGCATCACTAAACTAGCATAGGCAATACGTAGGCGATCGCGTTGTGGAAGTTCGGCTTGATAAAATTCTTCAACAGCAGCACCTGGGTAGATAGTTTGAGCAGTATCAACCGGATAGCCCTGTTCTTGCAAAACGTCTCTATTCCAATCGCTACAGGTAATATACTGATGCAAAGAAGTTTTAGGGGCAAACTCGGCAGCATAGCCAGGTTGTTTATTCATTACATAATGAATTGCTGGTATACCATCTGCCAGAATCTTCTCTAAAAGTTCTATTCCTAAAAAATCAATGTTACCTATAAGGCAGACATCTGGCTTAAAATTCTGTAATTCCAAAGCCAAAGTTTCACGATTTTTAAAGGTATTTACAGCTACTCTATCGATAGAATGCCACTGAGTACCTCCATTTGTCCAAACTCCACATAGGTTAAAACTACGCTGAATGTCAGGCTCTTGCTCTACATTTGTGCCGTTTGAAGTATATTCTTCTGTATTGCTTGTCAGCACAAGTACAGAATGACCATTACTATGTAAGAGTCTTGCAGAGTCTGCTATAGCTCTTTCATATCCCCCAATAACTTGCGGAGGATATAAATTTGTAACTATTAAAATTCTAAGTTTATCCAAGATTGACCCTTTATTTATTTTGTTTCAATATAATTTGCCCACATTTGTTCGTAAGCTTTCCCCATTTCGCGAGTAAATTGTTTAGCATTCCACAATGGTGCTGTTTGACGAGACTGACGCAGTTTCTAAGAAATTTCTTGTCTTAGTTTGGCATCTTTACCTAAACGAATTCCCCATTCTATATATTCTTCATCCGTCCAAGCAATGCCTTTATTTATACCCGCATTCATCATCATGGTGTAGCTATTACGTGCGGCAAATTATTCGCCTACTCTTGTTACTGGAATACACATCCAGAGAGTTTCTAGTGTTGTAGCACCGTTATAGGGGTAAGTGTCAAGTACTACATTAGCAGCACAGAAATTAGCACGCCAGGCAACATCTTAACCCAAATTTATTAAAGTGTGGATAGACAAATACATTTGACTTTATTATTAATGATATTATAATTATTTAGTAATTTAGTCGATATGTGATACTTGATGCTATTGTTCTAAAATAATAAAATGCTTAATAATGGTTTAATTTATTCAATAATTTGTAAATGAAAGCGATGAATATCGAAGCAGCCATAATTGAAAACCTGCGAGTTTTACCTGAAGATAAGCAGCAGGAAGTGTTAGACTTTGTCGAATTTCTTAAAGCTAAAAAACTATTAACAGCTTCTCGTAAAATTAGAGGAATGTGTTCAGACTTGGACGTTCACATTACAGAAGAAGATATTACAGAAGCGCGTCGTGAAATGTGGGGAAGCTTTCACAAAGAGAATATTTAATAACTGCTATTAATACATTTTAATAATATTTATTCGTTACAAACCCGGTATTTTTATCAACCGGGTTTCTTAAATTATTATTTAGCGCAAATATAATTTGCCCACATTTGTTCGTAAGCTTTTTCCATTTCGCGGGTAAACTGTTTAGCATTCCACAATGGTGCAGTTTGACGAGACTGTTTGAGCTTCCAAGAAATTTCTTGTCTCAATTTGGCATCTTTGCCTAAACGAATTCCCCATTCTATATATTCTTCATCCGTCCAAGCAATGCCTTCAGTTATACCCGCATTCATCATCATGGTGTAGCTGTTACGTGCAGCAAATTGTTCGCCGACTTTTGTAACCAAAGGAATCCCCATCCACAGAGTTTCTAAAGTTGTTGTTGCACCATTATAAGGATAGGTATCTAACACAACATCAGCTATTCCAAGATTAGCGCGATGTATTGCTTCTAAAGGAACCATAGGAAGAAATCGTAAATTACTAGGATCTATTCCTTCTTCAACTGCAATTTGATTAAAAAAGCTTTGAATGGCTTCTTCCTCAGCTAACCCTTTTATTAATAGATAGCTATTTGGAACATTTTTCAAAACCCTCATTTGTAGCCTTACTGTATCGGGATGCCGTTTGCAACCGCTTTGAGCGCTAAGATAAACTATGGCATCATTAGGAATGTCAAGGTCTTTCCGACGTAAAGTTGGTATTCCTACTTCAAAACCATCTACAGCTATATAGGTTTGAGGTAAACGCCAGATTTTCTCGGAGTAATAATTATCCGCATCATCTGGCAGTACATAAGGATCGGCTATGAAATAATCGATTGCTGGAATTCCTGATGCATCCCAACCCAACCAAGTAGCTTGAATTTTTGCAGGTTTTAATGCCATGACTTCACAGCTAATATCCAAAGTTAAGCTATCTAAATCAATTAAAATATCAATTTCGTCTTGATCTATTTTTTCGGCAATTTCTTGGGTTTCTGTACCCATCCTACGGACAGTTTCAAACTGACTAGCATACCATTCTTGCAACGGATCTCCTTGCTGTTGTGAACTGATTAGATAGCCATGCAATTCAAACGATTCGCGATTATGGTACTCAAATAACCATCGTGCTAACCAACCAACCGAATGTTGTCTAAAACAGTGAGAAATGTAGCCAATCTTTAAGCGTCTACTAGAATTTTCTTTTTTGAGGATTAATTTTTGCCGCTGTTGATACCATTCTGCTTCTTCCGCATAATTTTGAAGATTCTTTTGGCATAAAGCTGCCAATTTATTTTGGATTTTGCGATATGTTTGGGGACAATCTTGAAAGTAGGGAAAAAAGAATGTTGACAGTAATACCCGCGAAATTTCTGCACCATCATCTAAAATTGGCTGTTCTTCGATTAGTGAATCAAGAAAACTTTCTTGTCGTTGTAAAAACTTATTTGCTTCTTGCCAGTATGCTCCAGCATTTATGAGAGTTTTTAAAATTAAATGATTGCCATATACTTTACCTGCCACTGTCTCATTTTCTAATAACGAGTAGCATTTCTTAGCAGTTTCTATAGCTTTAGTATAATCACCAGACTTGTCATAGAAGGCAGTTAAATGTCGCAATAATTCTGTATCTTCAGCATTTATTTGGCAGCATATTTGTGCAAGTTTTATTGCTAGTATAGATTTCCCTTGGGAATAAGCTAAATTGATTGCTGCAACTAATATAACGGCAAAATATTTATACGAATGACCTAGATAAGGCAAGCAAACTTTAGCAAATTCTAGCGATGAGTCGTTTTGTGAATAGTAATCTAGAATTTTCTGTAGTGTTTGCATTAATAGATTAATATCTACTGCTTCTAATTTCTGTGAATTTAAAAGCTCAATGACTTCCCAATCAGCTAAATCGTCTTCAGTAAATGTTTCTAGCTTGATAGCAATGTCAATTAGATATAATAAATTATTGATATTCGCTGGCTGAATTTCTCGTATATGCTGTCTCAATAAATAAGTAGTGGAATAATTATCTTCCTGTCTCACACGTCTTTGTGCTTCAGCTTCCAGCACTTTTGTTAATTCGTCACACCAAAGTTCAACTTGCTCTGGCTCACCTTCCATCATCACTAAAGCCCAAGTTGTCTGTGCTTCTACTTCTTTACCCTGTAGCAGGAATATTAATCCTAAATACCAGTAGTGGGATTTAATCTCGGGTTCTACTTCAATTGCTTGTTCATAAAAACTAGCGGCTTTATAATAATCACCTTGAAGAACACATTCGTATGCTTGTATTTGCCAACTGCTGGCAGAATTAGTTAAAGCGAAATCAGAAATCATTGCACCATTAGTTTTAAATTAAATAGAGTGAGTAGCTTTTACTACTCACTCCGTTGTAAACAATCAATATAAATTGACTGCGATTTATTTTGAATCGAATTGCTCTCGCAATTAATTACTTGATAAGTTTATAGACTGTAGCGTCGCATACACCCGTAGCCTTACAATCAGCAATTGCAATGCCTTTCGCATTATCTGCTTTTGCTGGAGCAATAGTCTCATACAAGTTTGCAAGGGTGATTGCGTCATCAACACCATTTACAGTTTGGGTACTAGTATAAGTAACCCCAGCGTAAGACTTCAATGCTTTCTTTGTTGCTCTGGCTTTATTTGTGACAAATGAACCAGTAGTAGCTTTGGCTGTAATCTCATACAAATAATTTTCAGTCTGTGTCTTAATACCTAAAGCTAGCACTACAACAGAAGTTGTAAATGCATTGTTATTCTCTAAATAGTAAGCTTGCTGCGCTCGGTTCATAGAACCAATATAGTTTTTCGCTTCACTTTGTCTAGCTTTAGTTGCTTGGTTCAGGAAAGAAGGAAGCGCAATAGCTGAGAGAATACCGATAATGATAATTACAACCAACAATTCAATTAAGGTAAAACCTTCGTTTTCTTTTTTGTTGCGGAGGATGTTTTGTAAAAACTTTGCTTTAAGTTCGGTTTTCATTAGTGTTTCCTTTAGGTGGGGATGAGTTATTCGGTTCTAGGTATAACTTACCCATTTCGACAGCTTTACTATCATTTTCTGCAAAATTTTTTTGGGAAGATTAGAAAACCCTGAATGACTAGAGTTTTCATCGCAGATGCTTTCGGACTACAGCTATATAAGTTGGTTAACCTTAAAAGTACGATTAAGCCTCTAACATTACATAACCAAGGCTTTCAATCTGTAAAAATAGCTGTTGCAACATATAAAAAGCTTGACTTTCATCAGTAGGCTCTAAAGTCACTGGGTTCAAAGGTCTAACTTGCTTCCAGCGCTCGACCAAAGACATCATAGATTGAGGCTCGTCTAACAGGGGAACAAAACAAAATGCCATTGAACTATCTATACTGATTGAATCTTCAGTTATTGGTAAGTGTTTGGCGATCGCAAAAGGTCTTATTTCTGTAATACATTCTATTAGCTCTTCTCGGACATCGGGAGTTCTTAACTGGGGATGTAAATGCACCTTGGCTTTTTGCCAATCAGCATCATTCCATTCTTCGACTGGTACAAAGGACTGCCTCTGGTTTGGATGTCCGCACCAAAAATCAAGTAGTCTATGTACGGGATGCATTAGTTCAAATAGCTGTAGCTGCTCCTCTACAGAAGCTTCGGGTAAACTCATGGCGATAAAAGCAGGTAAATTATCTGGCTCTTTGAACAAATTTACCAAATTCCATTCTCGCCAATTCACCATACTGATAAACTCTAAGTTTGCCGTTCTAAAACCATCGAACATATCGTTAATGGTGTAACCTTTATCTCCCTGGAACAAATAATTCATTAAAATACTTTGTTTGCCATCCTCTCCTTCATAACGAGAGTTCCAAGTTAATGCTTTTAGATTGACTTTATCTTTCAAAGCTTTCATGATTTCTACAACAATTCCCATTTCTAAGTCTTCTGGATTTCCATCCATCAAACCCATCATGGTAAATATTTTTTGGGCGCGAAAATGGTTGAATCGTTGTATTGAACTATGTAAATTACTACGAATAATTCCTTCTGGCTTTAAAACTGCCTTCATCGCTTGTAAGGCTTTATCTATATCATCAAAAAGATAAAGCAGTTCATCACAATTTATATAGTCGAATTCCCAATCATATTTGGGTAAATCCTCTATTCCTAAAACATGAAATTCTGCATTATCAAAACCGTGATATTCTAAACGCTGTTGAGCTAACTTAACAGATGCTTCCGAAATATCAACACCAATAATTTTTGCACCCGGATTAGCTTCTGCCAGTACAAGAGATTTATAACCACTGCCACATCCAGCATCTAAAATTGCTTTTCCTTTAGTATCTATAACTTTTTGATTTCTCAAATAATAAGCTGTTACTAAATTATGAATGTAGAGCGAACTAGAGTTATCTTTAGGAGATTCATCAACAGGAATTCTTGGATAAGGCGCACTGTCAAATTGCTGACGAATTTTTTCTACTAAATCTGATGCTTGAGCTTGCATGGATTTTTCTCCTGATACTAATTATTTCCAGAGACTTTTGGATTTAGCACCCTAAGCAAATGGGTTACTCAAGCATTAGTATTCCCAGTTTTTTCGATTTCTAACATTGAGTAATATTCTTTGATGGATGTTTAAAAGCCTTTTTATCAACTTGTGCCTATTATGCAATGCTTGAGAAAGTCAAAGCCGCAAAGAATCATCAGTAAAAGTTTTCCTATGACGTAGGTTGGGTTGAACGAAGTGTTAGCGAAGCGTGTCCGATAGGACATAACCCAACAAACACTCGATAATGTTGGGTTTCGTTCCTCAACCCAACCTACAATCTATATACCTCTCATAATTAATATGGTGGAATACTAGTTCAAACGAGGTATTTTCAACATGGTGGCAATCTCAACACCAGCAGAAACCAGGACTTTACTTGAGAACATTAGCTGGCAAACCTTCAAAGCGATGCTAGCTGAGATGGGTTCCTCAAGAAACACCAGATTAGCTTACGAAAATGGAGTATTAGAAATCATGGCTCCAGATATGCCACATGAAAACTCAAATCGCGTTATTGAAGTATTTACGGGAGTCATGTGTGAGGAATTGCAATTAGAAATCAAACGCTCTGGTTCTTTAACTTTGACGCGAGATGACTTGGAACGTGGTGGGGAACCAGACAGCAGCTACTATATACAAAACGAATACCGCGTGAGAAATAAGGAGAAAATAGATTTAAATATCGATCCACCGCCGGATTTAGTTTTAGAAGTCGAATATTCCAAACCTAAAGTAGATAAGTTTAAAATCTACGCTGCAATTGGTGTTCCTGAGTTTTGGCGCTTTAACGGCAGCGTTTTACAAATTTATGTACTTAATGATGGGCAATATATAGAAGTTGAACAAAGCCCTACTTTTGCTCAGGTGTCTGTAAAGGAAATTCCTCGGTTTATTCAAGAGACTCGAATTAATGGGGAAATGGCGACAACTCGCGCTTTTCGGGCTTGGGTGAGAGAGCAAATTTGAGAAGCTGATGGGTTAAACCGCACTTGCGAAAATGGAGAAACTCCCTCAAACCGGCTTGAAATCAATTTCAGGGCTGCATATACTAACTGTGTTAAAAAGCACTCAAATCTTTGCCTAGTCTGATTTATCAGACTTTTATTTTGAGCCTGGAAATTTATTCCAAGCCGGTTGTGAAGCCCAATTGCCAATGGTGTAAAATAAAGACTTTTGCTATAACACTATTTACTCCATTCCCCGTGGGGCTGTAAACTCTAAATCAATCCGTTTGAGAACTAAATTCGATGGTGCGTTACAGCATTATCAAAGATATCTGTAAAATCGAATACGTTTCGCGCTGTAATACACCCTACAAGGCGAATAAAAAAATGAGGATTTTATAGCCCAGGTCGCCGGGCTTTGTATGTATAGCCCCACAATCCCATTGTGAGGGTTCTCAAAAATTTGCTATGCTAAATAAAACGTAGTGGTTATGAGTTTACTTAAAAATATTATGACAAATCCAACTGTAGAAAATTTAGTAATTATCGGTTCTGGTCCTGCGGGTTATACTGCTGCTATTTATGCGGGACGTGCAAACCTTAAACCTGTTGTGTTTGAAGGGTTTGAAGCTGGGGGTTTACCTGGTGGTCAGTTGATGACAACTACTGAAGTAGAAAACTTTCCTGGTTTCCCTGCTGGTATTACTGGCCCGCAATTGATGGATAAAATGAAGGCTCAAGCAGAACGTTGGGGGGCTGAGCTATATACTGAGGATGTGATTTCGGTCGATTTAAGTCAGCGTCCGTTTACCGTGCGTTCTTCTGAACGGGAGTTTAAAACAAATAGTATTGTGATTGCAACTGGGGCGACTGCGAAGCGTTTAGGTTTACCCAGCGAGCAAGAATTTTGGAGTCGCGGTATTTCAGCCTGTGCGATTTGTGACGGCGCGACTCCGATTTTTCACAGTGCGGAATTAGCTGTAATCGGCGCTGGTGATTCGGCTGCGGAAGAAGCAATTTACTTAACTAAGTATGGTGATACGGTGAATTTGTTAGTTCGTAGCGATACTATGCGAGCTAGTAAAGCCATGCAAGATAGGGTTTTAAATAATCCTAAAATTAAAGTGCATTGGAATACCGAAGCTGTAGACATATTCGGCGACGAAAATCATATGCAGGGAATAAAAGTCCGCAATAATCAAACTGGCGAAGAAAGCGAGTTACAGGCTAAAGGATTATTCTACGCCATCGGACACACCCCCAATACATCATTATTTAAAGAACAGTTAGAACTCGATGATGTTGGTTACGTTGTTACCAAAGGCAACTCAGTAGAAACCAGCGTAGAAGGTGTTTATGCTGTTGGTGACGTACAAGACCATGAATTTCGTCAAGCAATCACCGCAGCGGGTTCTGGCTGTATGGGAGCAATGTTAGCCGAGCGTTGGTTATCCGCAGAAGGATTGCTGCAAGAATTTAGTCAAAAGCCAGAAAACAACGACTTAAAACCCCAAGAAGAAGAAAAAACCGCTGCCGATACAGAAGATGATTTTGATATTAACAATACCCGTCATATAGGAGGTTACGCCCTGAGAAAAATATTTCACGAGGGCGATCGCCCTTTAATGGTGAAGTACATTTCTCCCGGTTGCGGTCCTTGCCATACGCTCAAACCCATATTAAATAAAGTAGTGGATGAATTTGACGGTAAAATTCACTTCGTAGAAATCGACATCGATAAAGATAGAGAAATTGCCGAACAAGCAAATGTAACCGGAACCCCTACAGTACAAATCTTCAAACACAAAGAATTATTACAAGAATTAAAAGGCGTGAAGCAGAAGAGTCAGTATCGGCAGTTGTTGGAAAGCACTCTTTAAAAATTTGGGGATTGGGGATTGGGCATTGGGGATTGGTAATCGGTAATTGGTAATTGGTTATAAATCGTTAGAAGTTAGGATTTGTAGAATTTCACCAAGTTCTGGATATAACATTCTTAGCCCACCTTCGTGGGCTTTGCTCTTGCAGCCCCACCCATAAGCGGGTGAGGGCATTTCGGCATTTCCGCTAAATTCCCCATGCCCCATGCCCAATCCCCAATCCCCCATTCTAAAATATTAATTTTTGAGTTTTGAGTTGACAAAGTGACCAGAAGGCATTAAAACTCATAACTCATAACTCTATAATTAAAAAATCAAGCTATGACCGTTGCTAAAGGTTTCTTGCCAAGATTTTTACCTTTTATAAATAAAAAACGTACTCTTTCTCAACAATTAATGTTGGTTGGGTTAGCCATTACTTTAGTGTTTGTTTTTCTAGCATTATTTTCTCCTTTACTTCAAGCTTTGGGATTGCTGCAAGATCCAACTGAGTTTCTTGATAATCCGATTCATACACCACCTTCATTAAAACACTGGTTTGGTACGAGTCGTTTGGGCTATGACATATTTTCTCGTACTGTTTTTGGCGCTCAAGCCGCATTGCAGGTGGTTCTATTAGCTACTGCATTAAGTATGCTGGTTGGCGTGCCTTTGGGTATGTTGAGCGGCTATATTGGCGGTAGGTTGGATAAGGTATTGCTGTTTATTATGGATAGCATTTATACCTTGCCCGGTCTGCTGCTTTCGGTGACGCTGGCGTTTGTTGTCGGGCGTGGAATAATCAATGCGGCGCTGGCAATTAGTATTGCTTACGTCCCGCAATATTACCGAGTTGTTCGCAACCATACAGTAAGCGTTAAGACAGAAGTATTTGTAGAAGCAGCACAAGCAATTGGTGCCAATACTTGGCAAGTGCTTTCGCGGTATTTATTTTTGAACGTAATTCAAAGCGTACCTGTGTTATTCACCTTAAACGCCGCCGATGCCATCTTAGTATTAGGTGGTTTAGGATTTTTAGGATTGGGGCTTCCCGAAGAAGTACCAGAATGGGGACACGATTTAAAACAAGCCTTGGCTGCCTTACCCACAGGGATTTGGTGGACTACACTTTTCCCCGGATTAGCGATGACAACAATGGTAGTAGGGTTATCACTACTTGGTGAAGGATTGAATGAGTTTGTCAATCCGCGTTTAAGGAAACGAAAATAGGTCAAAGGTTAAAGGTCAAAGGTCAAAGGTTAAAGGTTAAAGGTTAAAGGTTAGGATTTATAAATCTATGTAGTGGCAGGTCTCGCTCCCTACTTAATAAATTTCTACCCCCTCTACCCCCTCTACCCCCTCCCTCCTTGTCTCCTTCTACCCCCTCTCCCCCATCTCCAATGCCCTTTGCCCCATTCCCAATATTAATAAAGATTATGGTTAAAGATAAAATTTCGTTGGTTGCTGCTGCCGCTGGTGGTTTTATGTTGTTTATGGCTCTGAGTGGTATTCTACAGGGAGCACCTGTAACAGCTTTACAGGCACAGCATAGTTTTGATTCGATTAAAGCTGCCGATTTGCAGTTGCAAAAAGTTTACCCGGATGAAGCAATAAACGCTATACAGCAAAGCCCAAAAAAAGTACGAAGATAAAGCTATTCGTCAAAGCGCACTGAATAAAAACAAGCTGCTTCTCGTAAAGCTTAAAAATATTTTTAAGCTTTTGTCAATTCCTTCACGATTGCAGATTGAAAACCGATGCCGAGTTTGTTGGTGCGTTGTGCTGTGGCGACAACACACCCTATAACTGATAACTGCTCACTGTTAACTGAAAAAAGTGCTAACTCAAGTAATTGGTATCGATTTGGGAGGAACGGCAATAAAGTTAGGACGATTTACGTCTGATGGTTCTTGTTTAAAGTCATTAACTGTGCGTACTCCCCAACCAGCGACTCCAGAAGCAGTAGTGGCGGCTATTGTTGATGCTGTTGCTAAAGTCGATCCACAAGGAAATGCTGTTGCGATCGGTGTTGGAACTCCTGGTCCTGCGGATGAGAAAGGACGCATTGCCAAAATTGCGATTAATCTTCCTCAATGGCGGAATGTTTTTTTAGCAGATATTTTGGAAGCGAAAATCGGTAAACCTACGATTATTGAAAATGATGCAAACTGCGCTGGCTTGGGTGAAGCTTGGCTGGGTGCAGGTCGTTATTATCAAAATTTTATTTTATTAACTTTAGGTACTGGTGTTGGTGGAGCGATTTTTATTGACGATAAGTTGTTTACAGGAAGATTTGGTTCTGCTGGGGAATTGGGCTTAATTAGTTTAATTCCCGACGGCCCGCAATGTAAAAGCGGCAATCAAGGTTCTTTAGAACAACATACCTCGATAATCGCAATTCGTCGCCGCACTGGTAAAGAACCTCTGGAATTAGGTGCTTTAGCCAAAACTGGGGATGAAGAAGCATTAAAGTTTTGGCAAGAATATGGAAAGGATTTAGGAATTGGAATAACAAGTTTAATTTACGTACTAACCCCTGAAGCGGTTGTAATTGGGGGTGGCGTTAGTGCGAGTTTCGAGTTTTTTCTACCATCAATCAAAGCAGAAATTGAACGGCGAGTAATGCCCACATCCCGCGAAAATTTGCAAATAATAAAAGCGCAGTTGGGTAATGATGCAGGAATGTTGGGAGCTGCGAAGTTAGCGATTGAGAAATTTGTTAAGAGTAGGGAATAGGGCATGGGGCATGGGGCATTGGGGATGGGAAAGAGGAGGAAGAGTGGGAAGATGGGGAGTGGGTAAGAATAATTAATGATTAAATCAACTATTAACTTACTAATTATAACTCCTAACTCATAGCTTATAACTTTTCATTTTCAACCCAATGCCCCATGCCCTATACCCAATTCTTAACTTTCCGACAACGTATATCCCGTTGTCTGATGAATGTAGTGCAGGACTTTATTATAGGATTCGGGATTGCTTGTGGGGTTGATAATTATGGGTATGCTGCTGTCGGGCAACCAAAAGGTTATCCTACCGTTCGTTTCGTGACAAAATGATGAAATACATTTGAGGTTGATCACGTATTCGTTTCTTTCGTAAAAGATTCTTACCCAGTAAGTACCTTCTGGTTCCGAATTGTTGACTCGTTCGATGTATTCCAAGATTTTTTGGTAGTCTTCTTGGTTGTTGTGGGGAATAATCACGATAGGTATGGCACTATTTGGCAACCAAAATGTCACCCGACCGTTTGGTTCGCAGCAGAAAGCTGTGACGCGCTCAAAATCAACTACATATTCTTTTTTTTCGTAGTAGATTTTTACCCAATACGCCACAGTTTCTCCTCTCTACCTTCCCGGAATTTAGACGACACATTTTTAGCAACACTCCTGTTTCAGAGTATAAAGCCTTCACCGCCTTCTCGTTGTGAGTAAATACTCTGGAATCACAACACTTGAACGGATGCTGCTAACCCATCAGGTTCGCAAGAATGAGCAATAGCTGCTTCTACTAAACCTTCAAATAGAGGATGTGGTCCGCTGGGACGCGATAAGAATTCTGGATGAAATTGACAAGCAATAAAGAAGGGATGTTCGGGTAGTTCGATTATTTCTACTAATTTTCCGTCGGGAGAAGTTCCGCCAATTAAATAGCCAGATTCTAAGAACAAGTTCCGGTAGGCGTTATTGAATTCATAACGATGGCGGTGTCTTTCGTAGGTAACGTCTTCGCGGTATAGCTTGAAGGCAAGGGTGTTGGGGACAATATGACAAGGATATACACCTAAGCGCATTGTGCCACCCAAATCAACTACATCCTGTTGTTCTGGCAGCAGGTTAATTACTGGATTAACGCTGTCTTCGTCAAATTCGGCGCTATGAGCATTTTTAAGTTTTGCGACGTTTCTTGCCCATTCAATCACGCTGCATTGCATTCCCAAACATAAACCTAAGAATGGTACTTGCCGTTCGCGAGCGTATTTGATGGCGGCTATTTTACCATCCACTCCACGAGAACCAAAACCTCCAGGTACGACGATCGCGTCTACTCCCTTGAGGTGCATTTCAGGTGGTTCGCTTTCTAATTCTTCCGAATTTATCCAGCGTATATGTAACTCACCGCGAGTGGCGATCGCCGCGTGACGAAGTGCTTCGACTACCGAAAGGTAAGCATCGCTCAACTGGACGTATTTACCTACTATGGCTATTTCGATGCGATGCTGGGGATTGTACATCCGTTTAACTAAGGTCTGCCACTGTTGTAAATCTGGTGGCTGTTTTGTCATGTGCAGTAAGGAAAGCGTTTGAGTTGCCAATCCTTCTTGTTCTAAAATCAACGGTACTTCGTAAATACTTTTAGCGTCGATGCAAGGAATTACGCATTCAACTGGTACGTCGCAAAATGCCGAGAGTTTTTCTTTTATTCCTTCTGGTAGTTGACGGTCGCATCGACAAACCAGTATATCTGGTTGAATGCCAATAGACCTTAATTCTTTAACTGAATGCTGGGTTGGTTTGGTTTTCATTTCCCCAGCGGAAGCAATCCACGGGATCAAAGTCACGTGCATATACAGCACATTTTGCCGTCCTACTTCTTTACGGAACTGACGAATTGCTTCTAAAAATGGTAGAGATTCAATATCGCCTACCGTTCCGCCAATTTCGGTGATTACTACGTCGGGATTGGTATTTTGAGCAACGCGAGTAATGCGGTCTTTAATTTCGTTGGTAATATGGGGAATTACCTGTACGGTACCGCCGTTATAATCGCCACGCCGCTCTCGGTTAATCACGGACTGGTAAATCGAACCAGTTGTAACGCTGTTGAGACGGGACATAGAAGTGTCGGTGAAACGTTCGTAATGTCCCAAATCCAAATCGGTTTCAGCGCCATCATGAGTAACGAAAACTTCACCATGTTGAAAAGGACTCATGGTTCCTGGGTCAACATTAATATATGGGTCTAGTTTTAGAATCGATACCGAATAATCACGCGATTTTAGCAATCGTCCTAGACTTGCTGCTACAATTCCTTTACCGATACTAGAAACTACGCCACCAGTAACAAATACGAACTTCGTCATACGATTTTTCAGTTTCAAGCAACTTCTAAAAATTACATCCCGTCATTGTGCCACAGTAAATGTTGAGAATTTTGTTGTAAACCACAGACGTGAAACCACTGTTAGGATTAGTAGTATTAGCTTCAGTCGCAACTCCCAACTTAGCTTGGGCACAAGAACAACCCTTGAAAGTGGTTTATCCCCCGACAAACCACAAAACAACCTCAGATAAAATCTTTTTCATCGGTACAGCTCCACCAACCGGACAGGTTTCAATAAATGGTAAGCCAATTAATAGATCCCAATCCGGTCATTTTGCACCTAGTCTTCCCCTACGAATAGGAGAGAACACATTTACAATACGCCATAAAGACCAACAAATTGAGCTTATTGTTATCAGAACCAATAACTCTCTAAGCGTGCCCCAAGGGTTAGCCTTTGCGAAAGATTCTCTAATTCCAAAAGTTGATATTACTCGACTTCCAGGAGAACTTATATGTTTTAGCGCGATCGCACCTCCAAGCGCTACAGTATCCGTGAATTTGGGTGAAAATAAACGGATTCCTCTTCTCCTGCAACCACCGCTCAGCCAGTTACCTAGTAACTTAGCGGCTTTAACAGGAACCAATCAACCCCAAAATGCTACAAGGGGCGAATATTCGGGTTGCACCATAGCAAAAGCTACGATGGAAGCAACACCAGAATATCAACTAACGCTTAACGGCGAAACAATAACTCAAAAAGCCCCTGGAAAAATTGCCTTTCTAGAACCTTCGCATTTGCCGGTTGTAGAAGTAAGTGCTGAGTTTGGTGTGGCTCGCACTGGCCCCTCTACTAATTATTCTAGACTAACCCCATTGCCCAAGGGTACACGTTCGGCTGTAACGGGAATAACTGGCGAGTGGTTGCGTTTGGACTATGGAGCTTGGATTAAAAGTTCGGAAACGGTTGCTTTGCCTAATGCAATTGTTCCTAACACAATTATTCGCAGTGTTGCTTCTAGCCAATCCAAAGATGCAACTTTGGTCAGTTTTCCTTTACAAACTCCTGTACCCGTGACCGTCAAGCAGGAGTCGGACAAATTTACTTTGACGTTGCACAATACCACCGCCCAAACGGACACTATTCCATTTAATGACAATCCATTTGTATCGCGCATGGATTGGCAGCAAATACCTCCCTCCCCAGGAGGAAGTTCAACGGCAGTGGAATATATTTTTAATCTGAAGAAAAATCAACAGTGGGGATACAAACTCGGATATGAAGGCACGACTTTAAAATTAAAGTTACGTCACGCTCCCGAATTACCTCGTAGCAGACGCAAACCTTTATCTGGAATCAAGATTTTAATAGATCCCGGACATGGTGGCAAAGAATCGGGAGCAGTTGGGCCTACAGGTTTACCAGAAAAAGATGTAAATTTAACTGTATCCAAGCTGTTGCGGGAAGAATTGGTCAAAAAAGGGGCTACGGTGGTGATGACGCGCGAAGTTGATAAATTTGTATCTTTGGGCGATCGCCAGAAGATAATTGCTGAAGAAGAACCCGTTTTATCGCTGTCAGTTCATTACAACGCTCTCCCCGATTACGGGGATGCGGAAAATACTAAGGGCATAGGAATGTTTTGGTATCATCCACAAGCTCATAGTTTGGCAATATATCTACATAACTACTTGGTTGAAAAGCTAGATAGACCTTCCTATGGAGTATTTTGGAATAACTTAGCGCTAACTCGTCCGGAAGCAGCACCATCACTATTATTAGAGTTGGGTTTCATGAGTAACCCGGAGGAATTTGAATGGGTAAGCAATCCTAAGCAGCAGAAAAAGTTAGCGCGAACTCTTGCTGACGGTATTGTGAAGTGGTTGAGAACTAATCGGTAAAAGTTTGATTGTAATTGAAAACGATTAATTGATTGCAGGATTTTTTGAGGTGTGGGCTTTTACTTTGTTCGCAAGAATGTAGTAAAAGTCCATACTTTGTTTTCCTAACCGTTGAGAATCAAGTTAAGTAATATTGTCGAGTTTGAATTATCCAAAGATGTCTAACTATAGGTGGATTTACTTAGTTTATTACAAACGGTAAATTTATAAAGTGATTTTGTAGGCATTACAGTTTAATTATTTTGTTTTTTCTTGATTACTATACATTGCGACCGCGATAGCTCAACCTAAATATTCCGAAAAAGATACTCATGCAGTCAATCGTCCTACAGCTATTAGAAATCAATAAAACTCTGAAGAATTTCTATTATGAATATATTTCTAATATGAATCGATAGCCTATAGTATTTTGAATCGATTTATGCAATTTCATCGTGCTTCAGTCTATATATCCAGCTTGGATCGTACCGATGTGGATTTCACTTAAGTATAAGGGGAAATACCATGAAAACCTTGAATAATAAGCCTTATTGATTCCGAATACCGCGATTTTTTTACGAGCTTTCACGGTAGCTTTACAATTTCTTTACTATAAAGGATGGCTTCTACATATTAACTTTACAGTAATTGGTTTAAATTATTCCAATTGAAGCTATATTAAAGTTTGTTCGCAAAAAAATGAATAAATCGAAATAAACCGTTATACTTTGTCTCGATTTGAATCGTTTTTCAAAAAATGCTTTTGGTTTAAATGCTTTTAGATGATTGCTAGACAAAGATTTTGAGACAGTTACAATACCGCACTCAAAGTACGGTAATAAGATCCTTAAACAGATGATGGGTAAAAGCTATGCAATATTGCTACGGCGTATCTACTAAAAAACTAAAAGATTGTTTACGCATATGTATTTTAGAAGACTTATACCTATTGCGTATAAAAATGGAATATGGAATTCCCCTTGTTTAGATACCCCTTTAGTAGGATATTGCTTAACGCTGATGAATAGCTTTAGCCTTACTTGGAAGATATGGAGTATTTCATTTGAGGGGCTGTCATTTAATTAGTGCCATACGCTAAGCGTCAAGCAGTAAGGCTTATCGGCGTATAGAAGCGCCCTTGAATAAAATACTCAGATTATAAGCTTGCTCAAGCCGGATTTTCGTCAAAGAGGCTTATTCTATAGTGTTATTTGAGTTTCCCTAATTATTGGTCTTCCCTGGCTAGTCATTGATAGATACTTTATTTGAAACGTAGTAGTGCTGTTTGGATATAGGTGATGACACAGGTGCAGTTGCTGAACGTAAATATTAACAATGTCGCTATGAGCGACTTGCTAGATAAGTTGCAAGGTGGTGGTCTCGTAGTAACCCCCAACGTAGACCACCTAATGAAATTGCAGAGAGATCCCGATTTTTATGGAGTTTACCAACAAGCAGAATATACGGTTTGCGACAGCAAAATACTAATGTATGTATCTCGCTTTTTGGGAACGCCCATACAAGAGAAAATTTCAGGTTCGGATTTGTTTCCAGCTTTTTATAACTATTACAGAAATGACCAAAAGATAAAAATATTTTTACTTGGAGCTGAAGAAGGAATTGCTGAAATTGCTCGAAGAAACATCAATTCTAAGGTAGGTAGAAATATGATTATTGATACTTACTCACCTCCCTTTGGTTTTGAAAAAGATCAAAAAGAATGCCAAAAAATTATCAAGCTAATTAATTCTTCAGATGCAACTGTTTTAGCAATTGGAGTAGGCGCTCCCAAACAGGAAATGTGGATTGCGAAACATAGAAAGTATTTACATAAAGTCAAAATATTCTTGGCAATTGGCGCAACAATTAACTTTGAGGCAGGAAATATCAAACGTTCCCCTAAATGGATGAGCGAAGTCGGTCTAGAATGGCTATATAGACTTTTAAGCGAACCTAAACGGCTTTGGAAAAGATATTTAGTTGATGCACTTCCATTCCTAGTGTTGGTTTGCAAACAACGCTTTCAACTGTACAAAAATCCGTGGTCGAAAGTTAAACCCAATCAAGCTAATATAATTTCTGTATTTAGAGGTTTTAAGAGAATGTGAAAATGATTTTACTTCTTTTGGAATAAGGAATATAGCAAATAATAACATTTGATATTGAAGGTATCTCTTTTTCAATTGAATTCAACATACACCATTGGAAACGAACTATGGAAAATCAAAACTATCATGAAGAGATAGATATTCAGAAATATTTGCTGGTTTTGAAACGTCGCTGGCTGATAGCATCAATTGTTTTTACAGGTTTTGCAGCTTTTGCAGGTTTTAATTGGATTACTCAAAAACCCGCTTTTGAAGCAACAGGAAAACTGCTTTTTCGGGCAAATAATACCTCATCTCTAACGGGTGCTGGAAAAGAGATTGGTCATTTAGAGTCAATCAAGCGCGAAGCTAACCCTTTAGATACGCAAGCGATAATTTTGCAGTCCGAACCCATACTAAAGGAAGTTGTAAAGTCTCTGGATCTTAAAGGAAATAATGGTGAACCTTTAAATCCAGATTCAATATCTATTGGTACTAGCTCAATTGTAGGTACTGACGTACTAAGGGTTTCTTATACATCTGGTAATCCAGAATTAGCTATAAAAGTAGTTAATAGTGTGATGGAAGCTTATATAAAAGAAAATATTTATACCAATCGTTCTGAAGCCATAGCAGCAGGTTCCTTTATTGAAAAGCAATTACCAGCGGCAGTAACAGAATTAAGAAATGCAACAAAAGATTTACGAAATTTTAAGCAAGAAAATAAAGTTATTGAGTTAAGAGAAGAGACAGTTAAAGCAGTTCAAATTATTCATGAAATAGATAAAGAATTAGCCGATGCTCAATCGAATTTTGCCGAGATAAGGGCGAGAGAAAATGAAGTAAGTCGTCAACTAAATTTGCCTTTAAATCAAGCTATCGATATAACTTCTTTAAGCCAGGTAAAAGGCGTACAGGAAGTATTAGACGAACTACAAAAAGTACAAACAGAATTAACAACTTTAAGAACTACACGGACTCAACTCCATCCATCTATTGTGGATCTTGAAGAAAAAGAAGCTGCTTTAAATAATTTATTGCAGAGACGAATAGTTCAGTCTTTAGGATATAAAGCGCAGATTTCTCCAAGCAGTTTACAGATAGGAAGAGTAAAGCAAGACTTGGCTTCCGAGTTTGTTGAATTACATTCACAGCGCTTAGGTTTGGCACAAAAGATAGAATCTTTGTCTGAATTAAGGAATATGTACAAGCAGAGGACTGAAAATATTCCAAATTTAGAGAGACAGCAAAATGAGTTAGAACAAAGATTATCAATAGCCCAGAAAAGTTACGAAAACCTTAAAGCAAGATTAGAAGAAATCAAACTAGCGGAAAATCAAACTGTTGGGAACGCTAGCATCGTAGAAAAAGCGAAAAAAGTACACCCCAGTCCCCAAGCTCAGAAAAAAAGGTTTCTGATTTCTTTTGGTAGCCTCTTTGTTGGTTCATTACTGAGTATCGGTTCAGCTTATTTCGTTGATTTGATTGATAGAAGATTAAAAACTGCTAAGGAAGCAGAGGCACTTTTTGGCTATACCTTATTGGGGCTAATCCCTAAATTCGATAATAATAGCATTTCTGTTGTTGAGGATAAAATTACTGGTGTATCTGAAAGAGTTATTGTTGCTACTTCTCCTCGCACAGTAATTCATGAAGCATATCAAATGCTTCAAGCGAATTTGAAATTTATTAGTTTGGATAAGAAAATCCGCTCTATTGCAGTCACAAGTTCAATTACAGGTGAGGGGAAGACGGAAGTTGCGGCTAATTTAGCAGCAGTTATGGCTCAAGTAGGAAGACGAGTGCTGCTAATTGATGCTGATATGCGAAACCCATCTCAACATCACCTTTGGGGTTTAATTAATTCTATTGGTTTGAGTAACGTCACAGTTGGAGAGAACAAACTGGAAAGTGCAGTACAAAATATGACTGAAAACTTATCTATACTCACATCTGGTGTTATGCCTCCGAATCCTTTGGCATTAGTAGATTCAGAGCGAATGACACATTTTATCGAAATGCTATCTCTTAATTATGACTGCATAATTTTTGATACTCCACCCTTAGTAGGAGCTGCTGAATCAGCAGTGTTATCCCAAATGGTGGATGGTGTTTTGCTTGTAGTCAGACCTGGTTCAGTTGATTCAGCTAGTGCGAATGCGGCGAAGTCCTTGCTAGAAAGGTCGGAGGCGAATGTTTTAGGAATTGTCGCTAATAGTGTAAATATTAAGCACGAGCCTAATAATTTCTTCTATTACAACAGTCCTCAGCCTGAATCCAGTGTGGAGAGAATCGAGAAAGCTAGGGTTTGAAGCTGTTTTGGTCTATCTTTTTATTAGTGTATATCGCTATTTCGCTTAATCTTTTAAATCGGAATAGTAGTGTGAGTTAAAAGCTCGCTCGTTATCTCCAGGAAGCGAGACGCTCCCACTACATTTTTATTACCGTGCAAAATGAATGTGTTGAAGTCTAGCTATCTACTCTCCATTCAAACATTTAAATTGAATCATGAGTGCCCAACTGAAGCAAATAATTAATTCTAGCCAAGTAGAAACGGAGCATTTAAATCTTTGGGAGCAGTTAAAGGAAGACTGGATTGCTCACGGACGAGATTGGACTAAGCCTGGATTTAGGGCAGTTGCAGTTCATCGCTTTGGAGTTTGGCGAATGAAAATACAATCTAAGTTATTGCGTGCGCCTTACAGTATTTTATACAACATGATGTATCGTAAGGTGCGTAATAATTACGGGATTGAAATTCCTTATACAGTCAAACTGGGGCGACGAGTCGTTATCGAGCATCAAAGTGGAATAGTGATTCATGGGTGCTGCACGATTGGGGATGAATCCATAATCCGTCAGGGTGTAACTTTAGGAAATCGCTATTTAGAGCGTCCAATGCAAGCTCCTAAGTTAGGTAAAAGAGTAAATGTAGGAGCAGGAGCAAAGATTTTTGGCGATGTTTCGATTGGAGATGGAGCTTCGATAGGAGCTAATGCTGTTGTTTTATGCGATGTACCGTCAGGAAAAACCTCTGTGGGTATACCTGCTAAAGTTATCAATTAATTCTTCCCTGTAATATTATACAGGACGCTACACGATAAGATTATTTTGGGTTTCTCTAGAGATTGTCAAGGTGCAAATAATGTTTATGACTCAGGTTTTATTGTTTTACTTTGATGTTTTTTTATTAGTATGTGGATTTGGATTACTAGTTCCATGTGCAGTTCTTCTTGCAGAATGCGTTGCTGCTTTAATTCCTTTTTCTGAGGAAAAGATTAGGGATGGGGAACAAGTTGAAAACACAAAAGTTGCTGTTTTGGTTCCCGCTCATAATGAGGAATTAATTATCAATTCCACGCTCAAAGACTTAAAAATTAAGTTACCAAAAGAACATGATTTGATTGTTGTTGCCGATAATTGTACTGATACTACAGCAGATATTGCTCGGCAACTTGGCGCTACAGTAATCGAGCGTAACGATGAAACTCATCTTGGCAAGGGATACGCTTTGGATTACGGTTTACGGTATATGGAGCAGCAACCACCAGATGTGGTCATATTTATTGATGCTGACTGTTTTGTTCGAGAAGGGACTTTGGAAAAACTGACGCAGCTCGCTATTACCACCAAGCGACCCATTCAAGCTACCTATTTGATGTCGAAACCTCCCCGTTCTACAACTAAAGATGCATTATCTGCATTTGCTTTTAAGGTTAAAAATCAGGTTCGTTTACTGGGATTAAAGCGATTTGGATTACCTTGCACCCTTGTTGGTACTGGTATGGCTTTTCCTTGGTCTGCAATTAGTTCGGTAAACCTGGCTAACGGTGACATTGTTGAAGACATGAAGTTGGGTTTAGACCTGAATATTGCCGGACATCCACCGTTATTTTGCCCTTCTGCTGTTGTGACTGGATGTTTACCGCAACAGACACAAGCAGCCAAAACCCAAAGAACCCGATGGGAACACGGTCATCTACAAACTTTGCTTACCTACGTTCCTAGGTTAATAGGGGCATCAATAAAGCAAAGACGAATCGACTTGTTAGGAACTGCTCTCGATTTATCCGTTCCGCCTTTATCTTTATTAGTTGCTCTTTGGTTTTTGCTGATGAGTGCTTCGCTGTTAGTCGCATTTATCGGAATAGCTTATGCAGCAATATTTACAGGTATAATCGGATGGCTGCTAATGGTTGCAGTTTGTACGGCCTGGGTCAATTTTGGACGAAAAGATTTGACTTTACTGCAACTTCTGTCCATTCCTGCGTACATATTTAATAAAATACCCGTTTACTTTCGGTTTCTATTTAAGCCGGTTAAAACTTGGGTTCGCACTGAAAGAGACTCGGTTAATCCTTAGAAATTGAGTTTACTTAAATTTAATCAAAGGATATCAGAAAAATGCGAGTTTTAATTGTTGCCGAACATGCTTCTGCGAAATTTGGCGGTGAAGCATTTTTACCGCTAAACTACTTTAGATTGCTTAGAGAACGTCAAATCGATACTTGGTTGGTAGTACATCAACGTACCCAAGCCGAACTTGAATCGCTTTTTCCTCAAGATTGCGACCGCATCCAATTTATAAAAGATACATGGATACATCGGTTTTTATGGAATTTGGGAGAGTTTTTTCCTAAGAGATTGGCTTTAATTACTACTGGCTTAATCAGTCATTTGTATACCCAGGTCATTCAGCGAAATGTTGTCCGTCAAATAGTGCGGAGCAATAATATAGATGTTGTTCACGAACCTATTCCAGTATCGCCAAAATTTCCTTCTTTAATGTTTGATGTTGCGGCACCTGTTGTAATTGGTCCGATGAATGGTGATATGTCATATCCTCCGGGTTTTGCTTCTTGTCAAAATTGGTTTGTTGATTTGATGCTCTCTGTGGGACGTAATTTGTCGGAGTTTGGTAATCGTCTGATGCCGGGAAAACTTCAGGCAAAGGTTTTGCTTGTTGCTAACGAGCGTACCAAGCAAGCTTTACCTCGGGGAAGTAAGGGCACCGTTTTAAAACTGGTAGAAAACGGCGTAGATTTGTCTGTATGGCAGCGCGATCGGGTAGCTAAATTGCCCGCAAATCAACAAGAAACTCGTTTTGTTTTTATTGGCAGATTGGTAGATTGGAAAGCTGTTGATTTACTTTTAGAAGCTTTTAGTGCAGTTACAGCTAAATCCAATGTCTATTTGGAAATTATTGGTGATGGCGATCGAAGACAGCAACTCGAAGCTTTAACCGCGCAATTAGGTTTAAGCCAACAAGTAACTTTTTCTGGCTGGCTTTCTCAGGAGGAATGTGCTGTCAAATTAGAAAATGCTGATGCGTTAGTTCTTCCAAGTCTCTTAGAATGCGGAGGAGCAGTAGTTTTAGAAGCAATGGCTGTGGGGATACCTGCGATCGCAACTAAATGGGGTGGCCCCGTAGATTATTTAAATGACAGTTGCGGCATTTTGATAGAGCCAACTTCTAGAGAAGCTTTGCTCAAAGGATTCATAGAAGCGATGCATAAACTTGCCCAAAATCCTCAACTGCGATCGCAATTAGGTGAAGCTGGAAAAGAGCGAGTGCGGCAGCATTTTGACTGGGAGCGCAAAATAGATAGCATTTTAGAAGTTTATGATTTAGCAACAAATATCAAAACGGAGAAGTCATAAAATGTCCGAAAAACTTCGTATTCTTTATGCAGTGGGACCTGAAGATGTTATTGAAGCTTATAAATACTGGGTTAAGAATCAGGATGCTCCTTCCCAGGTATCGGTTCCTTATTCAAGCCAATTTTACGAAGTTTGTCAGGCATTAGATGCAAACGGTTACGTAATTGCTCAATCAAACGAGAGTGAATTTATCCGAGATGAGCGCTTTACTATTGAGCGTCGTCCAATTCCTTTAGCATCAGCTACAGGATTAATGTACCATTTTAGACAGATTTGGTGCGGACTAATTTTACTGTTCGATGCCATACGGTTTAAAGCAGATTTTGCGATCGTATCTAGCGGTACAACTCATTGGTTCGTCTTGTATTTGTTCTCTTTAATGGGAATAAAAATTATTCCTTCAATACATTGCGTTCTTTGGGCGAAATATCTTCCCATACGTTTAGCTGATAAACTCAGTTTAAAGTTGAGTCGGAATCTGTTTGCTTCTAAATGCGAGGCAATGTTAGCTGTTTCTCACGATATCACCGAGCAGATTGCTCAATTAACTGATGGAGAACATCAACCTGTTTTAGAATTCTTTCCCAGTTTCCGGAGAAAAGATTTTGCGAACATTCCCGAACCATCTCAGGGCATATCGCCATTTAGAGTTTTATTTGCAGGTCGGATTGAGGAAAATAAAGGTGTATTCGATTTATTATCGATTATGAAGCGTTTTGTCAGCGAGGGAATGGAAGATATAGTGTTTGATATTTGTGGCTCTGGTTCGGCTTTAGAATCTTTACGTTTAGAAGTGAAGCAAGCTGCTATAGAGGACAATTTTATTTGTCATGGACATTGTTCTAAAAACCATATGAGAGAAATATTTGGTCGATCTCATGTTGTAATAGTGCCTACAAGAAAAGAATTTAGTGAAGGTTTTAATAGAGTTGTTTGTGAAAGTATTTTGTCAGGTCGTCCGGTTGTGACTTCTTCAGTTTGTCCTGCTTTATCTTACGTACAAGATGCTGTAATCGAGGTTCCACCGGATGATATAAAAGCTTATGGTGATGCATTGCTGAAATTATACAGCAATAAACTATTTTACGAACAAAAGAAGCAAGGTTGCTCGCTGCTTCAAGAACAATTTTATGACACTAGCAAAAGTTGGGGAACTGCTTTAAAATCTATTGTTCTATCGGGGAATAAAAAACGGATTCAATCAACTAGTAATGAAGTAGTCGGTAATTTTTAACATTAATGATAAAACCATTAAGGATGTAAAAAAAAAGTCATTAAAACAATATCGAATACTTTCCACAAATAAATATTAAGTATAGCTATAAAAATAAATTCTGAGAAAACAGTTAATAAATCACTACCGTGAAAATAAAACATTTAGAAACTGCTGAAAAAATATTTGCCATTATCGGGTTAACTTTTTATTCTGGAGGCTTTCTAGCTGGTGCTTCGATAAATTCACCAGGGTTAATTCCACCATCAATAGTATCAATGATAAGGTATTTTGTTTGGTTTACCGCTATTGTGTTAATTTGCGCTAGTTATAAAAGAGCTTTGTACGTACTTAGTAGAGACATCTTTGTTTTCATCTTTATATTAATAGTTTATTCATCATCTATATGGTCTGTGAATCCTGGATTTACCGAAAGATTCATGCCAGAAGTTTTACAAATGACTACATTTGGTATATATCTGGCAACACGATTTAGCTTAAAACAACAGCTAAGATTTGTCGCTTGGACTTTTGCTATTGGAGCGATTGCAAGTATTTTAGTTGTCTGGCGTTTGCCTGCTGCTGGCTTACACTGGAATGACCATCCAGGTTCATGGAAAGGAATTTATGATTATAAAAATACTTTTGGTAGCCTAATGGTTCTAAACTCAATAGCTTTTTTACTAATACCTATTGATAAGGCTAAACATAGAATATACAAATGGGGTTTTTTTGCGATATCTCTGCTGATGATATATTTTTCAACTTCAAAAACTTCATTAGTTGTTTCCTTTCTAACTATCGTAATTGTTTTGTTTTATCAGAAATTTAGATGGAAAGGAAAAATTAGCGTATTTTATGTCGATGCTTTATTGCTTTTTGTTGGTTCGGCTGCCACGATAGTAATTGGTTTATGGGTGGAGATATTAGGTGCTATGGGAAAAGATGCTACTTTAACAGGACGAACACCCATGTGGAATGTAGCATTTACAGAACTTATGCACAGACCGTGGTTAGGTTTTGGAAGAGGAGCATTTTGGGCAGAAAAAAGCAAATATGCAATAGATGCAGGTTATGCAGTTTCTCAAGGTTTTATTCCACCTCATGCTCATAATGGGTTCGTTGATATAATGCTTGATGTTGGTTTTGTTGGCTTTGCATTATTTCTAATTAGTTTTGTCATAGCCTACTTGAGGTCGTTGAAATTGGCTTACGCATCTGATAATGCAGAGGATATTTGGCCTTTAGCTTTTCTGTTATTTTTAACATTAAATAATATGATGGAAAGTTATTTGCTACGTCTTGCTAACGTATATTGGGTTTTGTACGTAGCTACTGCTTTGTCCGTTAAGGTTAGAAAAACAGTCAGCGTTAAGGGACAACATAAAGAAACGCCAAAATTAACTAGATTTTCCCGTCGCCATTCTCAAAATGCATTCTTAAGGTGATGGGAAAGGCTGCGAATGACATGATTCCTAACGCCACGAAACAGATATAAAGCTATTAGAACACGGGATTACCAATTGTCTGACAAAAACTAACTATGGGTAAGTTTTTAGAAGAGATGGTAATTCGGACGAGATGTTAACAAAAAATTTAAGTTTATCAGGGGATAGCTAACATGCACGTAGCTTATGCAAAAGTTTCGGAATGGGCAAAACATAATTCCTTTGGTAAAGCTTGGCGATTAGAGCGGATGAAACAATTTCTTGTTTTGGTAAAGCCACCATCGAATGCGAAAATTATTGACTTGGGAGGACATCTGCCGATGTGGCAATGGTTCGATCATGATTTTGAAGTAACGTTAGTTAATTTAGCCGGTTCTTATAAAAATACTGGAAAGTTTGGAAAATATATTTTAGTTGAAGGAGATGCGACTAATTTATCCGATAGCTTCGCGGATAAATCTTTTGATATAGTATTCAGTAATTCGGTCATCGAACACGTAGGTGATGAGTCAAAGCAGGCTGACTTTGCATCAGAAGTGATTCGTCTAGCTAAAGGTTATTGGGTACAGACACCAAGTAATTACTGGCCTATTGAGCCGCATAGTGGTGTAATCGGTTATTGGTTATTACCGGAATTTATCCGACAAAATTTACACAAGTCATGGGAAAAGGAATTACCAGTTTGGACGGAGATGGTTAGAGGTACGAGAGTGCTTTCTAAAAATCGGATGCGCGAACTTTTCTCTGACAGTAAGTTTTATGTAGAGCGAAAGGCTTTACTAGAAAAGTCCTATGCTGCTTACAAACCTTTTCAAGCTGATTAGTTTTTTGGAATAATACAGGTATAATCCCTGTCCAATAATTGAAAGATTTTTTTGATTTTCTATTTTGATTAAAAATGGATTGCGGGAGGAGATGAGTGACTTCAATTGGAGTAGTTGTAATTGGAAGAAATGAAGGAAACCGTCTTGAATCGTGTTTATCATCAGTTATTGGCGAAGGAAGAACGGTTATTTACGTTGATTCTGGTTCTAGCGATGGAAGCGTAGAATTAGCTCTTAGCTTGGGTGTTAGCGTTGTTGAATTAGATTTATCAATTCCTTTTACTGCTGCACGCGCGAGAAATGCGGGTTTTGAATATCTATTACAAATAGAACATAAAGTTGATTTCGTTCAATTTGTTGATGGAGACTGTTTAGTAGTAAACGGATGGTTTGAACAAGCAATTAAAACATTGAATGCTAAACCCGAGGTTGTTGTTGTTTGCGGTCGAAGGCGTGAAGAATTCCCTACAAACTCTGTTTATAATCGCTTATGCGATATTGAATGGGATACTCCTGTAGGGGAAACAAAAGCCTGCGGTGGTGATGCGATGATGCGCGTCAGAGCTTTGAAGCAGGTTGAAGGTTTTAATCCGACTTTAATTGCTGGAGAAGAACCAGAACTATGCGTGCGCTTGCGTCAAGCTGGCGGTCAAATTATGCGTATAGATGCCGAAATGACTTTACATGATGCTCAAATTATGCATTTTGGGCAGTGGTGGAAGCGTTCCGTTCGCAACGGACACGCTTATGCTGAAGGTGCTTGGCTGCACGGGCGATCGCCAGAAAAACATTGGGCTAAAGAAAGTCGTAGAATTTGGGTTTGGGGTTTAGTATTACCGTTTTTGGCGGTTGCTAGCGCTTGGCTGACTAAAGGAATAAGCATCGTTTTACTTTTAGGGGCTTATGCTCTATTAGCTTCTCGCGTCTATAAATATGCGAAAACAAAAGGAATTACTTCCTCTGATGCATTGCTTTACGGTCTGTTTTGTGTAGTAGATAAATTTCCTGGATTTATAGGTCAGATTCAGTTTCATTTATCCCGCTTATTAAGAAGGAAACGCACTATTGTTGAATATAAAGGTGCAGTTATTAGTTAATAATAGTTGGGAATGAGGTATTAGGCATAGGAAGTCGCGGGGTTAGGAGTTGATATTGAATAAGAATCAGTAAGAGAACAAGAAAAGTCTATGCTGCTAAAAAATATGTTTAAGATTTCTAATTTAGTTAGAAAGTCCGATTTATTGTCTTTTGAAGGCTCAACATCTTCGGCTAACCGAAATGGCAAGAAAAATAATTTATCCTACAAATCTATTGCTATTGTTGGTTGCGGTTTTGTAGCTGACTATTACCTAAAAACTCTCTCAATGCATCCGCAATTAAAGCTTGTGGGAGTAATGGATAAAATTGGCGATCGCGCTACTAAGTTTGCCCAATACCATAATGTTTCCCATGTTTACAATTCTCTCGACGATGTACTTGAGGATAATACGGTCGATATAGTCTTAAATTTAACTAACCCTCGCAGTCATTACGAAGTTTCTAAAGCTTGTTTGGAAGCAGGTAAACACGTTTATTCTGAAAAACCTTTCGCGATGGAAATGACTCAAGCTTCCGAGCTTGTAGATATTGCTAGAGCAAAAGGTTTATATCTCTCTTCTGCACCATGCAGCTTGTTAAGCGAAACTGCACAAACCGTATGGAAAGCATTGCGAGAAGATAAAGTGGGAAAAGTTCGGTTAGTCTATGCCGAAATGGATGATGGATTAGTCCATCAAATGCCCTATGAAAAGTGGTTGAGTGAATCCGGTACACCTTGGCCTTATAAAGATGAATTTGAAGTCGGCTGTACGTTGGAACACGCAGGCTATTATGTAAACTGGCTTACTGCGTTCTTCGGTCCCGCCGAGACTGTTTCTGCCTTCTCATCCTGTGTAGTTCCAGATAAACATACTGATATAGCCTTAGATGTCGATGCTCCAGACTTCTCAGTAGCCTGTATTAAATTTGCTTCTGGAGTAGTTGCCAGATTAACCTGTAGTATCGTTGCTCCCCACGACCATTCTTTAAAAATTATTGGCGATGACGGTATACTTGGCATTGAGGATTGCTGGTATTATGGAACACCCGTTTATATTCGCCGCAGTCTAACTATAGGACGAAAAAGACTCGAAGGTATTTGGAAGAAAAATTATCCTTTAGTCAAGAAAGCACCTAAATTTCCATATAGAGGCGCACAACAAATGGATTTCTGTCGGGGTGTTGCAGAAATGGCTGATGCAATCATAGAAAACCGCCCTTGTAGACTCTCACCTGAATTTTCTCTACATAATAACGAACTTGTATTAGCAATCCAAAACTCTTTAGAAACGTCTTCCCCCTATAGGATGAAAACTTCTTTTGAACCTATGGAGCCTATGGATTGGGCGAAGTAGAGGACAATTATCAATTATCAGTTATCAATTGTTTATCGTTCGTTGCCAATTGTTCATTGTTAACTGATAATTGTTCATTGTTTATTGCTTTGCTCATTACTTGATAGAGTTTTTGAGCTTCGATATTTATATTAAATTCTTTTTCTACTTTATTTCTTCCTGCGATGCCGAATTTAGTTCTTAATTCGGCATTATTAAGTAGCTTTTCAATGCTTTGAGCCAAGGAAATTGTATCGCCAGGAGGCACTATATAACCGCTAACTCCATTTTCTACTAATTCGCTGACTCCGGCAATTTGTGGAGCAACTACAGGTACTCCTGCTGCCATTGCTTCCATTAAGACTACGGGTACTCCTTCGGCGAAGCTAGATGAAACAAACACGTCTGCTTCTTCAAAGTATTTACGTACTTCTGTTTGCGACTTATAGCCAACAAAATTTACATTGCTGCTTAAACCTAAATCGACCGTCATCTGTTCCAGATAAGTGCGATCGCTACCATCACCAACCACAGTTAATGTAACATCTGGATGTTGTTGCTTGAGTGAAACTAAGCTTTGCAATAGTATCGGTAAACCTTTGACAGCGGAGAGTCTAGCGACAAAAAGCAAGCGTTTTCCTTTACCTTGATGAGATACAATATTAAATAATGCCGGGTCGATACCGCAGTGAATGATTTGCAGTTGGTTCCATTTTTCTATCGGTGAAAATATCATTCCCTGACTGCGACAATAGTTACTAATACAGCTTACAAACAAGGCTCTGTTTATTTTTTCGTCTAGTCTCCAATGATACGGTTCAAAGAAAATATAGGGGCCATGCAATGTAAAGCTATAGCTAAAACCCCCTAATTCTGCTGCTAACATCGCAACGCTACAGCTAGAATCTCCGAAATGGTTATGTAAATGTGGGATTTGTCTTCGTTTTATTTCGTGAGCAAGAATACCGGCTTCTAAAAAATAGAATAATTGATAGAGATTTCCGCGCAATCCATGCAATCTAGTTGCTCGGGCTAATTTTAATCCAGCGAAATATCTTTTTGGAGAAGCGAGTAATAAATTTAGATGCGCTCGCAACACCTTTATCGCATTTGGGGGAAGAATATAAAAAGTTTGATTTCGTTCTTGTTTTTGTTCTTCTCCCACCATATGTTTCTTCACCAGTAGGGCGCACGGAAAATGTCTCTACTTGTGCCCCTTGCTCGCGGAGAGCTGCAACCTCACGTTGAATAAAAGTATCTGTAGCTCTGGGATATTCTCCAGTTAAATAAGCAATACGCATAAATTAGGTTAAAGGTTAAAGTTTAAAGGTTAGGAGTTAGGAGTTGGGAATGAGGAGTGAGTAATAAGTAGTGAGTAGTGAGTAGTGAGTAAATGACTCTTTAGCATCTTATTGTTGTATAAATGTACGGCTGAACATTTTATACTTATTACTCATTACTTGCTACTCACTACTTCAACAAGCTCTCCTTGTCTCCCCATCACCCCCTCTCTCATTAGGAAGCAACACCCGTCTTACTGGCTGCATCTGAAAATAAATCTATATCGCTACAGCTACGTTTTAAAGCTCGATCTAGAGAGTATGAGGGTTGCCAATCCAATATATTTTGGGCTTTTTCGTTACTGTAGTGAAATGATTTAAAACGGGCTTCTAATCTTGCTGGGATAAAGATACCGGGTAGCTTCATTTTTCCGGAAAAAAGCACTTTATTAGAAAACCAAGCGCTACGCGATAATAAACGCATCAATCCCCAATTTATGCCAATTGTGGAAGGGTGACGCGATAGCAGTTGTAAAATTTTATCGGCGTAAACTTTTTGGGTTGGTAAATCCGAGTCAACAATATTCAAAGTTTTACCAATGGCTTCTTGACGCATACAAGCACTAACTATGGCTTGGGCGCAGTTTTCTACATAAGTAAGGGGTAATTGGGAATTACCACCAATGCGAATCCACAAACGATTCTTTAAATTTACTCCCAAATGAGCGTTCCACAAGTTATTCCTTCCGTAAACTATCCCTGGACGGATAATGGTGACTTCTCCCTTATTTTTCTGCTCAAAATCTCGAAACAGACTTTCTTGAATTAATTTAGTTTGGGCGTAAACGTCTCTATGTAAAGGCTGACTTTCGATAGGCGAATCTTCGTTGATAACTTCACCATCAGGTATACGCAGATAATCAAACACACTAAATGTACTTACTGCCACTAAGCGTTTGATATTCACAGCTGCCATCGCTTTCAGTAAATTTTCGGTAGCGACTACAGTATTTGAATACTGCGTTTCATAGTTACCCTGTTTGGCTGCTGCTAAATGCACTATAGAGTCTGTACCTCTTATAGCTTCTTCAAGTCCTTGCGATCGCGTTAAATCTATACGTATCAATTCTAAATTTGAAGAATTGCGCCAAGGTAAACGTTTTTCATTACTAGTATGTCTAATTACCGCACGAACTTGAAAACCGCGTTGCAATGCTTCAGCAACTACGTATTTTCCTAAAAATCCAGATGCTCCTGTAACTAGTAATTTCATTTTTCAACAGCTTGATTAGTATTTACGATTTTGATATTTTTACTCCACTTGATTGAAGGTTTTTCTACCAAATGCCACATTAATGTCGCAAAGGCAATACTGATAGAAATTCCTGCTATTAAGCAAATAAATTCGCTCCAAATATTACGACCAAGCAATTTAAATCCTACGAAATAAGCTGCGCCTATGATAAAAACATGGTTTAAATACAAGCTATACGATATTTTACCTAAAAATTGCAACCATCCCCAACTTAACCAACCTTGTATCCGATTGGCTCGTGCGACTTCTAATAGTAGTATGGCAACAATTACGCTGGTAATTGCAAAACCTGAAAAATTAATTATTCCTGCCGGTAATAATATCCCGCAATATAAATAAAACCACAAAGGTTTTAAATTCTCGCGCCATGTCCAGTAGGCAAATACTCCCAGCAAAAAGCTATACAGTAAGGGTAAAATTATTATCGGTCTGGGATTATCAGTTCCGAACGCACCCAAAGGAAATAGAGCTGTTAACATCGCAACCGGAACGAATACAGCAACTCGACTCAAACTTAATTTCCATGAATTATCGAGCCACTGTACTAAACCTACTAAAGCTAAGAATACTAAATAGAACTGCACTTCTAAACATAATGTCCAATATACATCATCTATATGTTGGAGCTTAAAAATGTCTTGTACATAAAATAGATGTGCAAAAAACCTTTGAAAAGATAAGGGCTGTCCCATCGGCTCAAAAGCTACACCTTTGGCAGTTGATGCGAAGAAAGCAAAGGCTAAAGTGACAAGGATTGATACATAGTAAGGTGGACTAAGCCTTACAAACCGTTTGATAGCAAAATTTTTGAAATAGTTAAAGTCAATTTTGGCGTTACGTAATGAATATGCCATCACGAAACCACTCAGAACAAAAAAGATCGCAACACCCCTACTTCCCCATCTAAACGCTATATCCACAAACCATTCAGGCAGAGAGCTAGTTAATTGAGAAATACGTCCATCTGGATCGGCATGATATAAGACTACCCAAAAAGCTCCCACACCTCGCAATCCATCAATAAATAGGAAGTGAATTTTAGGCTTTGCAACTGTAGTATTCGATAATACCATCTTGTTAATTCTCTCGCAGTTATTTGTAATTAGGTTTAAGCTTTAAAAGACAACTGCTGCTTTAGTGTCATTGATATAAAGACAAACAATCAGCTAATCGGAAACGTCCATGTTGGGTATAAATTATGTCGCTTCTTAAAGAATTTACAGCAACATACTTATTTATAAGTACGACATCATTTTCAAGCCGAAATATACTTGTTTGAGATTTAAGCATTACTATGTTGTACTTTACAAATTGATAGCACAAACTGCGTCTATTTTTAAAATTGTAGTTTTTACAATTAACTTAAACCTCGTTTTCAGTAACAGAACAATATTTGAACCATTCAAGGGACAGTTACAAAAAACTCGTCTTTATGACACTGATAAGATTTTACGGCTAAAAACTTTTATTTTCCTAGTTTTTATGGTTGATTGTTCTGGATGCTATTTACTAGAAGCAAACAAAGCAATCTTTACAAAAACTTTAAACACTGATTGTTTTCTACATCTAAATTTTATATTTTTCAGGTAATTAAAAAATTTACTTTGTAAACAAAATATGTTATTGTATCGAAGGATTTTAAATCAAGGAAAAATAGTTATCAAATTTACCTGCATATTAAATAATAATTTTTCCTGTTGCTTGTAAAGTATGAAATAGATAGTAAAATGCGATTTCTTGAAGTAGTATTTTATATTTGATGAGCATGATTTCTATCTTAAAAATTCGCTCTAATCCTAATTATTACGCTAAAAATTATTTATCAGGCATAAATAATTTTAGATAAATCTCCTAAAAAGAGTTGGTTTTATATAGTGACTATACTTCCCGAATTTTGCCAACGATAATATCAAGTTTAGAAATTTAGAGAATAATCAAGGCATAGTAAGTAAGTATAGAAGACCTCAATTAATTAGCCGATCTTGACAAGATTATAAATATTTATTCGGAAAAAATATGGCATCTGTAAAAAGGCTTGCTGTTTTAGGTGCAATTTGGACAATTGGTGGTTATGGTGCAAGTCAGATAATACGTTTTGGCAGTAACTTAATTTTAACTCGTCTGTTAGTACCAGAGTTTTTTGGTCTGATGGCTATAGTTAACGTATTAAGAATGGGTATCGAACTATTCTCGGACGTGGGTATCTCTCCAAGTATTATTAATAATAAAAGAGGTGATGAACCCGATTTCTGTAACACAGCTTGGACGTTACAGCTGGTACGTGGGATAGTTATTTGGTTTTTTGCTTTACTTGTTACTCAGCAAATAGCAAATTTTTATGAAGACGAACGACTGCTATGGTTAATTCCGATTGTCGGATTTTCTTCTGTTATCGATGGATTTAGTTCGACTAATATATATACTTGTCAGCGGAGATTAGATTTAGCTCGCTTTACTGTATTTGATTTCATTGTACAAATATTAACTGTAGCGACCTTGGTTTTACTCGCTTGGTTGAGTCCTACTATATGGTCATTGGCTTTAGGAAGTCTTGCAGGTGCCTTATACAGAACAATAGGTAGTCATTGGTTAATACCTAAAAGGGTCAATCGTTTTGCTTGGAATCGGGAAGCACTTAAAGAAATTCTATCCTTTGGTAAATGGATGTTTGTCTCATCAGCATTAATGTTTATGGCTGAACAATCCGATCGTTTAATTCTGGGTAAGTTATTAAGCTCTGAACTTGAAGTATTAGGCATATATACAATAGCCTATGCTTTGGCGAACATACCCAAAGAAGTTATTAAAAAACTTAGTTATAGAGTTATATTTCCTGCTATCTCCAGTCAAGTTGATTTACCGCGTTCAAGTTTACGGGCTAAAATATTGCCTCAACGTAGATTAATGCTGATGGGATTTGCTGTAGCTTTAGCTGCGTTGATAACCGTTGGCGATTTAATAATTGCCACACTTTATGACAGCAGATACGTGGAAGCAACATGGATGATGCCAATTTTATGCTGCGGTATTTGGTTTTCGTTGTTGTTTTATACTCTTAGTCCGGCTCTTTTAGCAATTAGCAAACCTTTGTATTCTGCCCAAAGCAATTTAGCTCGATTTGTGATGATTGGCGTAGTACTACCTCTAGCGTATTTCCGTTTTGGTATTTTGGGAGCAATTATTACAATTGCCTTTAGTGACTTACCTTTGTATATAGTTAATTTGTATGGACTTTGGCAAGAAAAACTTTCTTGTATTAGTCAAGATATCCAGATGACTGCTATGTTTATCGCAATCCTAACTTTATTTATTTTCGTCCGTAATTATTTAGGTTTTGGGTTTCCAATCCAAGCCATACTTTAAATAAAAATTACATTTCCAAGAGTTGACTATTGTTTATTTTCTCTATCTTAAAGCGGGGGTAAAAAATCTGAGTGAATCATAGATTTATTTCTTCTAAAGTCAGAATCGATCTCTGCCTAAATTAGTTAATTTTCATAGAACATATTTTAAAATTCTTGACCCAAACAGTAAAAGGCATAATTAAATGCTATTCAACTCAATTGAATTTCCTCTTTTTCTGGCTATTACCTATATCGGCTATCGGATTCTTCCTTTTAGAGGACAAAATCTTTTATTGTTAATCGCTAGTTATATTTTTTACGGATGGTGGGATGAGAGATTTTTATTTCTGATTGTTTTATCAACAACTATTGATTTTTGCTGCGGTTTAATGATTGATAAAGGAAGACTAACTTTATGGGAAAGATGTCTCCCTTCTGTCTATTTAATGTTAGCTAATATATTTTTTATTACATTAAGTTGGGAAAATGTTATTTTCAATCCTTATTCTCTAAGTTTTTCAAAAAAGTGGTCAGAAATATTTGTTGATAGCTTATCGGGATGGGCTGTTTTTCTAGCTTTATTAGTCTTAATCATTCTCGCTAATTTAGCCTACTTTCCTTTAAGTCGTTTAGCCAAAAATAAACAGAAGAAAATATTTTTATCTGTTAGTATCCTTGCAAATCTAGGAATATTGGGTATATTTAAGTATTTTAATTTCTTTGTTGACAGTGCAGAAAGCATTTTTGCAACTGTGGGAGTTCCAACAAATATTTCCAGCTTAAATATTATTCTTCCTATAGGTATCTCTTTCTATACTTTTCAAACAATGAGTTATACCATTGATATTTATAGAGGGGAACTAAAAGCAACGAATCGTTTCTTAGATTTTGCCTTATTTGTATCTTTTTTCCCACAATTAGTTGCTGGTCCAATTGAACGTGCATCTGAATTACTCCCCCGCATACTTGCTCCTAGAGAATTAAGTTTTAAACAATCAACTAGAGGTTTGTACTTAATTTTATTCGGATTATTTAAAAAAATTGCTATTGCAGACAGTATTGCTAAATCAGTCAATTCTATTTATGAAATCAGCGGACAACAGGTATCTTGGTTGGATGTTGTTTTAGCAACTTTCCTTTTTGCAATCCAAATTTATTGTGATTTTTCTGGCTATTCTGATATTGCTAGAGGAGTTTCCAAATTATTTGGAATTGAATTAATGCGTAACTTCAATCTTCCTTATTTTTCTCGGAATCCTAGTGAGTTTTGGCAAAGATGGCATATCAGTCTTTCAAGTTGGCTACGAGATTATTTATATATTCCATTAGGGGGTAATCGTCGAGGAAATGTTTATCGAAATTTAATGATAACTATGGTCTTAGGAGGGCTATGGCATGGGGCTGGATGGAACTTCGTTTTGTGGGGATTTTATCAAGGAACTTTATTATGTATTTATCGATTCGGAAAAAAAGCTTTTTCATCCATCAGACTACTACCAAACTCTTGGTCAACGGTTAACTCTTTAATAACAACTGTAATCTTTTTCATATTTACTTGTTATGGTTGGTTACTATTTAGAGCTAATTCTTTTGAACAAATTGCGAGCTTTACCCAGATATTATTCACAGATATAGGGAATTTTAGTATTTCAATATCAAAACCTACACTTGCTGGTGTATTTGGTCTTCCTTTGCTATTTTTTTATGAACTAATTGAATATAATAACCAAAGTGCTACGTTTTATCTAAAAATTCCTGCTATAGTTCGGGGTATTTTTTATGCTTTATTAACAACAATAATGATTATGGGTATGAGTAATGAACCAGAACAATTTATTTATTTTCAATTTTAAATCCTAATTGTTTTTATCAATTATTAAGTAGTTGTCAAATAATTTTACCCATAAATAACTATGAAATTGGCTTACCAAAAAAAAATTACCTCCAGACCAATAACGCGAGACATCCTCAAAATTACGGGTGGTTTTTTAGGATTTATAATATTATTTGAAATTATTGTCAATCTCTTGTTCCCTTATCCTCAAGACCCTCAAAATACAAATCCGGGAACATTACCACTGTATTTCGATTATGGTAAATCTATTGAAGGTAAAGTTCGGCGACAATTAGGGACGAGTAAGGAGAACAGTGCGCCCATTGCTCAAGCTGGTTGGTTAGATCCTCAAAATTGGCAGACACTACCGAGCAAACCTAATACAAAACAAGACACACTGGTTGCTATTTATGGTATGTCCTTTACCAATGATGTTAGTAAAGCCATAAATAAGATAGAACCGCAAATTACAATCAGAAGAATTGACGGGGCCGACAGCACCTCCGAACCATTCTTTTGCTGCTTATTCTATCGATCGGGAAAATCATGATGCTGATGTTGTTATTTGGGGAATTTTAGCATCGAGCGTTCAAGGAATGAATGCTATGACTGGAATGACTTGGGGTGCTGAAGTCCCAGCACCTTTTACTTTCCCGAAGTATTATCTCGAACAAGGTAATTTAAAAGCTGTTTGGCCTTCTATTGACTCTTTGGAAAGTTTACGTCTAGCCAAACAGGATGAAAGCAAATGGCAAACTTTTGTAACTCAGTTGCAAAAGAATGACAATTTTTACAATACATTCTCTTTTGAACAGAATATTTTAGATAACTCGGCTATTGTCCGCATGATTCGTCGAGCTTGGACGCAAAAATTTAAAAGTCAAAAACTTAGTCAAATTCACAGCCCTGAAGGTTTTGATAATAAGTGGGAAGGAATCGCTGTCTTAAATGAAATGATAAAACAATTTGCTAAAACAGCTAAAGCTGATGGTAAACTTCCCATTATTCTTGTAATTAATAATGTAGGCTATGACGATCATTTGTTTACAGCGATTGAACCAACCCTCAGCAAAGAGTCAATTCCTTACATAAGTACTCATGATATTGTTCCAGCTAGCAATATGACGAACTTTATATCAGATGGTCATTTTACTCCAGAGGCTAATCAAAAAATCGCTCAAGAAGTTATAAAGTTAATTGAAAAAGAACATTCCGATGTTGCACCTAGTAAAGCCGATACATTTTAATTTAGCAATTAATCATCATGTAGGATCTTACTCCTTTCCCGGTGGAAGATTACCTAATTGAGCGAGGGGGAAGAGTGGGTAGAGGGGGGAGAAATCTTATAGGAAATCTTAAAGCAGAACGGAAATAATTAAAAATCGCTTACTCATTCTTCGTCCGTCGTAAATATTGTTTTGTTAAGTAGGGGAACAAAACAATGCAAATGTCATTCGTTTATAGATTCACTCAAAAAGTTGAATTGATAATTGGTGATGGCATATCATTTAGCGCTCAGTAGTTTTGTTGATTTGAAGGAGATAAAACAAGATGCTCAAATTGGTAAACGTCCCGCTCATGTGATATTCGATATTAGTCAGCATTTGAATGCAAAAATACATCAACCAAGTAAAGGTTTTTTGTTACCAACTCATTTTATATGCGAAAACATCATAGGATGCAGACATGATTGGCTTTTAGCACGTAATCTCTCATCGATACTTACCGCAGATGATGTAATATTTTGCGCTGATGAAAACGTAGGATTACCTGTTGCAGCACTCTGTGGAGGAAGAAAGAAGGGGCCTAAAGTTGCTGTGTTTATCCATAATCTCAACAGACTGCGGGGACGTTTAGCCTTGAAGCTATTTGACATCAGGAAAAGAGTTGATTTGTTTATGACAGCTAATCTAGAACAAGTCGATTTTCTACGCGACTATCTGAATTTACCAGAACATCGGGTTTGTCTGTTTCCTTATCAACCTACAGATACATCATTCTTTACTCCGAAACTTGCTCCATCAAGGAAATCGCGTCCGTTAGTTGTTAGTGGAGGTTTGGAACAACGAGACTATCGAACTTTGGCACGAGCAATAGAATGTCTTGATGTTGATGTCAAAATTAGCGCTGCTTCTCCAATCAAAACTGTCAATTCGCAGACTTTCCCCGAAGTTATTCCGGAGAATATGTCGCATCGCTATTATGATTGGAATTCTTTGGTGCAGCTTTATAGCGAGGCTGACATTATTGCGATCGCACTTTGTGAAAATAATTTTCAAGCGGGTTTATCTACTTTGTTTGAGGCTCTTGCCTGTCGCAAGCCGGTTATCATAACTCGCTCGCCAGGAATTATCCAAGAATTAATCGATGCTAAAGCAGTATGGGGGGTAAATCCTGGTGATTCGGAGGGTTTGAATCAAGCAATTAACAGCCTGTTAATAAGTTTTAAACAGAGAGAGGATTTAGCCGATAACGGTTATCGGCTGGTACACGAACGTTACAATCACCACGCCTATGTCAAAGCTTTGGTTGAGCAATTGACCAATATTTAATCTTTGAGAATAGATATTTTGCTTTTAGACTACACGCATATTCAGGGTTGCATCGTCATATTTGCTTCAAGATTTAGAAGAGATTTTCAAGAAATAATTTTTAACATTTATAAGGAAGATGCTGATATAAGAATCCGTTTTTATTTCTGTTAGCGCAAGCGTGGCGGAGCCATATAACTCGTAGGGGCTAGGGAATAGGAAGCAGGGAATAGAAAATGTACTGAGTCTTTTAAGCGCAAAGCCCACGCTACGCGAACAAAATTCTGCTCCCGTAATCCTATAGTTATAAAAAGAATAATTTGGACGGGCAGGATGCCCCGCAGTCGCTACAACGGGGGGAACCCCCCTTCGGGTTCAGCATTTGCTCATGGGGGAAACCCCCAAGATCGTAATGCTTCACCGCAACGCGCTGCTCTCCATCCTACAAGAATTTTATTTTGTAGCTTGCGAACGGTGTAAAATTGGCATAGCAAACAATCCCCATGCTAAACCTGTAATTAAGCCAAATGGCGTAACTATAATATTTTGAAAACTCCACCAGCCTAATATTTGCGCTGCCATTTCTAAAGGATAAGCCATCATTAATACAGTAGCGATCGCCGCACCATTCCAACCGTATTGATGCAGCCAGTAAAAAGCTTTCCCTTTGTCCGTAATGTACAGTAAACGAGTAGCGAATAAACCCATCACGGTACCGTAACAACGCATACATACAGCCATGAGGAAGGGGGATGCAAACTCAATCCCCATATGAGGTTGAGGACAAACGTGATGACCCATAAAATAAATGATATTTGCTATTTGAGGTAAAATAGGCAACCCAGATGCAGCCAGAAAAGGAGCAATAATTGGCCCGATTACCATTCCTGTAAGTAGGAAATCAGTAATAAAACTTACGGGGTTAATTTGTAGTTGTCTGTTGAAAGTTGTTAGTTGCATTTGGTAAAAGCTTGTTTCTATGGTTCTTCCGCACAAAGGGATGCTAATTAAAAACAGGTCGGGAGGAATAGGGAACAGCGGAAAACACAAGAGTGCGAATAATGTTAGTCAATAACTGTAGTCACACTTATATAACATTTTAATAGGTGATGCTTGCAACCGTCATGAGTTTTTGCGTCTCTAACCGCATCATAAAATTATATTATGACTTACTTGTAAATTCTCAATTTATTAGTGCTGAATTTGGTAAACATATTGGCTTGTCTGTTGATAAAATCTTAAAGATCAAGGTTGCAACACTCAGAAATTAAATTAGATTCAGGGTTTAAGTATGCTAATTAAAGAATACATTGCTCATCAGTTAATTGGCACCTCTTTAGAAAAAACAGCATCTAAATTGCGTGATTTTACGAAAACTTTAGAACGTAGGAAACATCCCGAACTGCATGAGATATATGTTGAATCGGAACGATCCGAATTGGCTATGACTCGAATTATCAATAGTTCAATGAACTGTATTGATATTGGAGCGCATTTGGGTTCGGTACTTAATCTCATCAATGAACTCTCACCAAATGGAAAACATACTGCGATTGAGCCTATTCCCTACAAATACGAATGGTTGAAGCGTAAGTTTCCTAATGCAGAAATATTTCAAGTTGCTCTAAGTGACACTAATGGTGAAGTAGACTTCTATTTACAGTCTCAGCATTCGGGTTTTAGTGGATTAAAGCTTCATGGCTCTAACAGTGCCGATGGAGAAGTTGAAGTTCTGAAAGTGAATTGTGTCAGACTTGATGATATTGTTCCATCAGATTTACCTATAGGATTTATCAAAATTGATGTAGAAGGTGGTGAATTAGCTGCACTCAAAGGTGGTGAGACTATATTGAATCGCTATCATCCAACTATTCTTTTTGAATGCGCTCAATCTGGTTTAAAAGCTCATAACGTTTCTCAATCGGAGATTTACGACTTCTTCCATGCTCATGGTTATTCTTTGTTTTTAATCAAAGACTGGCTTGCACAAAATGAACCACTTAATTACGAACGATTTATAAAATCAATGGAATATCCATTTCAAGCTTTTAATTTTCTTGCAGTTCACCAATAGAAGTTTAAGGAAACTATTGAATAAGGTAGGATTTGGGTTATAACACAAAACTAGTATTTTTGGCTTCTTGATGCTCCCGTTGGTAGGTTATAGAGACGTAGCACTGCTACGTCTCTACATTGGGATTGGGTAATGATTAGTTAGCCAGCTTGTACGGTATAGGGGCTTGTTAATTTATCCAGTTGCTGTACTAACAAACTGAGGAATAATCCTACATCTGTGACTACACCAACTGATTCTACTGAGCCTCGATCGCTCAATTTTGTTACTACTGCTGGATTTATATCGACGCAGACCATTTTTACTCCCGCAGGTGTCATATTACCTACGCCTATGGAATGCAGCATGGTTGACAGCATCAATATCATGTCTGCTCCTTTAAGTAGTTCCGCGTATTCTTCCTGTGCTTTTACTAAATCCATTTGAGTATCGGGTAAAGGACCGTCATCTCGAATCGAACCGGCAAGAGCGAAGGGTACATGATTTTTAACGCATTCGTACATCACACCTTTTTGAATCATTCCTGCCTGTACGGCTTTGGCAATGCTTCCGTGACGACGAACGCTATTAATGGCTTTGAGGTGATGCCGATGTCCTCCGCGTACTGAAACACCTCGCTTCATGTCTACACCCAAAGATGTTCCCATGATTGATTGCTCGATGTCATGAACTGCGATCGCGTTTCCACCAAGCAATCCCTGTACGTAACCTTCTCTTACTAACTGTGATAAATGTTCGCCGCCACCAGTATGTATTACAACCGGACCTGCCGTGACAATAACTTTACCACCAGTATCGCGGATTTTACGTAATTCCCAAGCAACTTGTTCGACAATTAATTCTACGCGACGTTCGCTAGAAACACCAGCAGACATGAAGCTGAATTCTTCGGTATTGCGTTTTTCTCGCGATTCGGTTTTACGAATGGTGCGGATACCTTGTACATCAACAACTACCTTTTCCCCTGCTTCTAAATCGCGCAGTATTTTACACCGAGCGATAGTTCCTTCGGAAGTTTCGGTAATTGCGATCGCGCCATCCATACGCTGGGCATCTACTTTTACCCACCTGCCATTAATCCGAACTTCGGTAGGATAAATAGTACTAACGTAGAAGTCATCTGGTGCGACTCCATTTTGAATTACGGGTTCGAGTTTAGCATCTCGCTCGTCTTCTGGTAAGTTCATCGCACCCAAGTCAATTAGATGGGATACAATGCTTTCCATAACTTCGTGAGAAGGTGCAGAAACTTTCACTTCAGCAGCAGAAGTACTTTGACGCTGTTCCCCCAAAAGGAAATTTTGGACTTTGAAACTTCCGCCATTATCTATAATTAAATCCAAAGCGCGGTTAATTAAACCAGCATCGAGTAAATGTCCTTCCATGCGGACAACTTTACTTTCTACCCAAGAATTGGCGTGTACATCTTCTAGTACGGGTTTCGGTAACGCGCAATGTTAAACATTTTGCCGCACCACCCGCTTTCAGAAATTCGGTTAGTGGGGTTTCAATCACCTCAAAACCAACTTTCGCTAAACGTTTTTTTAGTGAATCGGAAGCTTTATTCATTACCACAATGCTTTCCACATTCACCGTATTGCAAGCGAAATTCACCGCATCTGCTTCTTCTATCGCAATGCGCTTTTCCTCAGCGACGCGCATTTCAATTAAGCGGTTGGAATAGGAGTCAAAAGCGGCGGGGTAATAAAGTAAATAGCCGTTAGCCAAAGGACAAAAGCAGGTATCGAGATGATAAAAACGTTCGTCAGTTAGTCGTAAAGATAATACCTCAATATCCAACCATTTTGCCAGAAAAGGATGAGAATCTAACTCCGAACGAAAACCGTAACCAGCCCATAACCAGCGCCCTTCTCGATCTAAAAGTGCATCACCCGCACCTTCAAAAGGTAAATCTTTGGGCAATTCATGAACAGTAAAGCCATTTTCTTCAAACCATGCCTTGAAATAAGGCTCCTCTTTTTGACGCTCTTTATGTAAAAAGCGGCTTAAAACCACATTATTACCCAAAACCAAACCAGCATTAGCGGTAAAAACCATATCGGGAACACCTTTATGGGGTTGTACCAAATCAACAATCGCGTGTTGCTTAAGCACGTGATAAAGTTTTTGCCACTGTTGCACCGCACGCTCTTGAGATGACTTGTGAATATTCCCTTCCATCCAAGGATTAATCACATAATCTACATCATAATGTTCCGGGGCACACATCAAAAAGCGGATTTCAGAAGTTTTCATTTCTTAAGTACCTTCAAGGAGTATAGATGCAACGTTCCTTGTTTATTCTATTACCTCGAAGGGAGGGGTGATGGGGAGAGGGGGGTTAGTAGTGCGAGCATCTTGCTCGCTTGTATCGAGCGAGCAAGATGCTCGCACTACTTAAACTTAATGCTCCCAACGATCAATCCCCAATTACCAATTACCAATTACCAATTACCAATTACCAATTCCCAATTACCAATTACCAATGCCCAATCCCCAATTCCCAATCCCAATTCAATTCGATGTGATTCTAAGTTTAAAAGAGTATTAGTTAAAAATGGATTTAAGAAAGTGGTTGATAGCATATTATTATTCAATATAATTATTACTCAATTGTAATATTTGAAAGGTGACACAAAATTCTAATCAAAATTTTGACGGTGGTCTAAAAAGGGTACTTAATCGATTAACAGAAACAATGGAACGGGACAGTTTAATTACGGAAACTACATCTCGTTTGCGGAATACATTTGATGTCGATCGCGTTGTTTTATATCACTTTTATTCTCGGTGGGATGGGCAAGTCACTTTTGAGTCTTTGAGTTCCGATAAATGGTCTATTCTTGGTTCTACTGGCCCCGATAACTGTTTTAATGATGGATATGCCGAATTGTATTTACAAGGAAGAATACGGGCAATTCCAGATATAGAGTCAGAACCTATTGCTGATTGTCACCGCAATTTTTTACGTAATTTGCAGGTTCGCGCTAATTTAGTTGCACCTATTTTAAATGCTAAGGGTTTATGGGGTTTATTAATAGCTCATCATTGTCAAAAGCCCCGTTTATGGACTCCATCAGATATTAGAATGATGCAAACTGAAACTGAAAATTTAGCTCTGTCAAATTCTATTCGTAATTCTTAGATATTTGGTAATTGGGCATTGGGCATTGAGAATTGGGCATTGGGAGCGATAAATAATAATCGATTTGATTTTTGATTATAAATGCCGCGATTCTCTACATCTATAAATAAATCTATTTTATTTTTGTACGATTAATAAGTCGCTGGGTTTTTGGTAAAGGCGGATTTCGATCGGTTAAATGAACCTCGCGGATGAAAATCTTATAAGTTGTGTAATTAGCAGGTTATATTACAATTCTTTGTTGAAGACAGATATTTTTGTATAGTTTAGTTGAAAAAATTAAAATTATACTAATTACTGAGAATAAAGAGATACGGCACTACAAATAAATTACATACAAAATGTTAAGTTGGGAAATTGTAGCTTGGTTACTTTTACCCAATTTTTTTAGGGAATATTGCTCAATGCCTTACCTAAAATCGAAAAACGAAATTCGTTCTCTTGTTGCTAAGTATACTACTGCAAAAACTCTTTGGTTAGATACAGAAGTTGCTGATTATGATACTCGTAATCCTCGACTATCGCTGATTCAAGTTTTGGATGATGGTACGGATTTAACAGGAGAAAGTGTCTATATTTTGGATGTACTCGAACAACCTGAAATTGTTACTGAGTTTATAGACGAAATTATGATCAATTCTTCGGTAGAAAAAGTGTTTCATAATTCTAAGTACGATTTAAGATTTTTAGGTAAAAAGAAAGCCCAAAATGTCACCTGTACTTTGGAAATGGCTAAACAAATACCTTACTATATTTTACCTTTACCTAATTATCAGTTGAAGACTTTAGCTATGGAACTTTGTCATTTTCAAAATATTGATAAGCAGCAACAAAGCAGCGATTGGGGAATTCGCCCTTTAAGTGAAGAACAAATCGAATATGCTTACCTTGACTGTATTATTCTGGCTCAAGTTCATTTACGTTTGTTAGAAATAGCACAAAAGGCAGGCTTTAATGCGGCAACAGAAGATTTAAGTTTGCTTGGTGCAAAATATGTTGAATTAGAACAACAGTGGAAGTTATTGAAATCCGAGTTTGAGCATTTGCAAGAACGGATAAAACTAGCAATGCAGGCTCAAGATTTATCTGAAACTCCGCATTTTAAACTTAACAGCTACGAACGCACAACAACTAAAGTGCCATTTTCCGAGCTGGTACGTTTGATAGAAACTAAAAATGTAGATTTAGATTTTGATATCACCTTGACTAAGGATATTCAAAAGAACTTAGGTGACAACCTACAGCAACTTGCTGTAGATGTATCTAAAACTAGCAGTTTACGATTGATTTCTAAACAAGGAGAAGGTGAAGAATAAAAGGTAAAATGTAAACAAATTTGGCACAATAACCGTGTAAATATAGTCAATATAGGGAAAAGGGAGTAACAACCTATAAAAAGTTAAGAAAAATGAATTTATTGGTGGAGGAATGTCAAAATTGTGGGTGTATTGATAAAAAGTAAATTATGAAACAGTGGTTGTTTGAGCAAAATTTGACAGGAGTTTCTAAAAGATTTGGTGTAGCCTTGTTGAGTGGATTTATCGCAACTGTAACTGTTTCTTGCAGCAACGATAAAGATGTATTGGTAACGGAAATAGGAGTTAGCCCTGTAGCAAGCCCAGCAGCTAATCCAACGACTGCAAAGGATTTTTTCGCTCAGGGACAGTATAAGCATATTCAAGGTGATACCCAAGGTGCGATCGCCTCATATACAAAAGCTATAAGTCTGGATCAACAATACGTTCAGGCTTACAACGGACGTGGATTGGTACAGTTTGACACCGGAGACAGACAAGGTGCGATCGCCGATTATAATCAAGCGTTACGCATTAGTCCCAACAATGCCCAAGCTTATAATAACCGTGGTAATGCTCGTGCAGCGCAAGGCGATTTAAGCGGTGCTATCAAAGACTACGACCAAGCGATTGAGTTGAATTCCAATTATGCTGAGGCGTATAATAATCGGGGAAATGCCCGCGCCGCAGACGGAGATAGAAACGAAGCTATAGCGGATTACACCGAAGCAATTCGCATCAATTCTAACTACGCCGTTGCTTATAATAATCGGGGAAATGCTCGCGCCGCCCAAGGAGACAAAGAGGGTGCGCTTTCTGATTACAACGAAGCAATTCGCCTCAATCCTAATTTTGGTGCTGCTTATAATAATCGAGGAAATGCTCGCGTAGAATTAGGAGATAAAGATGCTGGTTTAGCAGACTTACAGCGAGCAGCAGAGATTTTTCAAGAACAAAATAACCAGCAGCTATACAAGCAGGTTATGGAAAATGTTAAGGAAATTCAATGAGCAGTTATTGGAGAAAAGATTAGTAATTGTTTATTGATACAAAGTATAGAAAAAACTTGATAATTGATTACTCTGGGATATATAACAAGTCTGTAATTGCAAAACCCCACCGTTTTCAGCAGCTATACCATGATTCAAGCAACCGTTCATCTAGTTGTTGGCATTGAAAATCTAACATTATTAGTTTATTACACTGAAGCAACGGAATGGCAATTTAGAATTATCAGTTCTGGTGGGGAAGTTTTCGGTGAAAGGAAACTTTACTATACTCCCGAAGCTGCGGAAAAAGCTGCGCGGGAGTGGCTTTCTTGGGGAGATTAAATTGGTAATTGTTAATTGGTAATTGGTAATTGGTAATTGGTAATTGGTAATTGGTAATTGGTAATTGGTAATTGGCTTCAAATTATTTAATCCTAACTGGCTATTCTTCAAATATTTTTATTAATAGATTTTAGGGTGTGTTATGGGATTATAGATAATTATGATTATTGCATAAAATATATATTTCGTGCTTAATGCACCGTTATTATATTAAATTTAGTGGTGCATTGCACGTTAGCGAAATATTTATAATAATTTATTCACATCGCCAAACTTTAATAGTAGTATCCTCGCTACCGCTATATAAAGTTTGTCCATCGGGGCTAAAAACAAGAGAATTAACTTTAGCTGAATGCCCGGTTAAAGTGCATATTCCTTGTTTTGCATTTATATCCCATAACTTGATATCGTTATCATCACTACTGCTAGCAAAAATGTCTTGCTTTGGGTTAAAAGTAACGCATCTCAAACCTGATGAGTGCCCATTGAAAGTACAAATTTCTTGTCCGGTATTTACTTTCCAAAACTTGATAGTAGAATCTTCGCTAGCAGTGGCAATAATTTGTCCGTCGGGGCTAAAAGCAACGGATCTAACCGCAGCGAATATACCAGTATGATAAAGGATATTGAGTATTTTACCTGTATTTAAATCCCAAAGTATAGCTCTTGTATCAGTGCTACTGCTAACAATCAATTTTCCATTGGGGCTAATAGCAACGCTACACACCCGGCTATCATGACCTCGAAGAGTCTTAATTATCTTTTCTGAATTTACATCCCATACTTTTACCGTTTTGTCACCACCAGCACTAACAAGAATTTGACCGTCAGGGCTAAAAGTGACGCAACTAACTCCAGCAAACAAACCTGTATGTCCTTTTAGTATGCGGTTTTTTTTATTGGAATTAACTTGGGACAGTTTAATAATGTTGTTATCATCACTTCTGGCAACAACGTTAGCTATCACGGGATTGAAAGCAACAGAACTAACAATTATTCCATGATTTTGAAGAGTCAAAACTAATTTATTGGTATTTATGTCCCACAATTTTATTGTGCAGTCATTGCTTCCACTCGTCAGATACATTCCATCGGGACTAACAGCAATAGAATTAACAGAGTCAGAATGAGCGGTAAAACTATTTATACATTGCCAAACAGCAGACTTTGAAGCTTTTCTAATATTTGTATAACTGACAAGTTTGTTCTCGTAATTTAACGTCTTTTGTGAATTAATATCTTCTAATACCTCACTCACGGATTGATAGCGGCGACTAATTGCATTTTCAATCAGTTTATCTAAAATATTACTTAACTTATCGCTAATTGGATTCTCCACTAAATACTGCTGCCATACCCAAGTATTTTCATAAATATCAAATAAATCAAAAGGAGAAACCCCAGTTAATAAATAAATACAGGTGGTTCCTAAACTATATAAATCGCTGCTGTAATTTGCTTTTCCTCTTGATTGCTCTGGCGCAACAAATTCGGGGGTTCCGATGCTAGTTCCCGTTTGTAATATTGCGGTTCCGGTGACAACTTTAGCAGCGCCAAAATCTACTAAATTTAATTGACCATTTTTACTACGAATTATATTTTGCGGTTTAATATCTCTGTGAATAACGTCATTTTTATGAATAAACTCAAGTACGGGTAATAAACTATTTAATAATTCCCAAATTTGAGGTTCTTTAAAAGTGTTTTGCTCTTTCAATATCTCTGCTAAATCGTATCCATCAACATATTCTTGTACTAAAAATTGGTTTTCGTCTTGAGTCAGATATTCTAATAAGTTGGGTATTTGATTGTGTTTGCCTAAATCATTCAGTCTTAAAGCTTCTTGTTCAAATAATTCAGTAGCTTTTTGGGTGTTATCAGTACCTTGCGCCATTAGAAGAAACTGTTTGATAACGCAAGGTGGTTTCAGAGGTTTGCTTTCATCTACCGCTAATAACGTTCTACCAAAACCGCCTTGTCCGATTGGTTTTATCGCACGATAGCGTTGTTTTAATAGTAATTTGGTACCGCAAGTTAAGCAAACTTGAGCATTCTTTTGATTTTGGGGTTTTTGGCAGTGGGGGTTTAGACAATAACTCATACTGAGAAACATTTAGGATATATATACTAAGTATTCCCAAGATTATTCAATTTATTACGAAAATATTCACACTAATTCATTCGCATCGCCAAACTTTAATAGTCTTATCGTCGCTACCACTATATAAAGTTTGTCCATCTGGACTAAAAACAAGAGAATTAACTTTAGCTGAATGTCCGGTTAAAGTGCATATCTCTTGTTGTGTATTTATATTCCATAGCTTGATAGTTCGTACACTACTACTAGCAATAATCTCTCCATTAACACTAAAAGTAACGCACCGAACGCCGCCGTTATGATGTTCAAGGAAATAAATTTCTTCTCCGGTACTTGCTTTCCAAAACTTGATAGTATCGTCGTCGTTACCAGTAGCAATAATGTTTCCATCCGGGCTAAAAGCAACTGAATTAACCCCGGAAAACATACCATGATGATGTAATTTATGGAGTATTTGTCCTGTACTTAAGTTCCAAATTATAACTGTTCTGTCAGCACTACCGCTAGCAATAATTTGTCCATTTGGACTGATAGAAACACTGCTAACCGATTGTTTATGACCTTTGAGAGTACGAATTTCTTGTCCCGTACTTACATTCCACAATCTTACTGTTTCATCGCTACCAGCACTGGCAAGATACTTACTGTCGGGACTAAAACTCAAACAATTAACCCCAGCTAAAAAACTTGTATATTCTTTAAGAAGACCGATTTTACTACGTGAATTTACATCCCAAAGTTGGATATTGTTTGCCGAATCACCAGCGGCAATAATTAACCCATCTGGACTAATAGCAACAGTATTAATTGAGTAGTTATAGTTAAAAGTCCGAAGTAATATACGAGTCTTGATGTTCCATAGTTTTATCGGATAGTAGTAATCGCTGCCACTAACAAGAATTCTCCCTTCTGGGCTAATAGCCATAGAATTTATCGGAGAAGAGTAACTATCGAGCGTGTCAATACATTTCCAAGCATAATTTAAATCATTATATTTCAAATCTCTAAATTGCTGAAGAGTTGAAAGATTTACGATTTTTTTAGTATCTGTATTATGTGAATATTGATTGCGTTCAGCAGCAATTAGTTCTTTCTGAGTACTTTCTGAAAAAGATGTTATTGCCAACTGGTTACGATCGGAATTAATATCTTTTAATACTTCAGTTACCGATTGATAGCGGCGACTGGTAGCATTTTCAATCAGTTTGTCTAAAATATTCCCAAGTTTATCGCTAACCGAATTATTAACTAAATATTGTCGCCATACCCAGATATATTCGGAAATATCAAATAATTCAAACGGGGAAACTCCAGTTAATAAATAAATACAGGTTGCTCCCAAACTATATAAATCGCTGCTGTAATTAGCTTTACCCCTCGATTGTTCTGGTGCGACAAATTCCGGAGTTCCAATGCTAGTTCCGGTTTGTAAAATTGCGGTTCCCGTAACAAGTTTTGCAGCACCAAAGTCTACTAAAAATAGCTTTCCATCTCGCCTGCGGATAATATTTTCTGGTTTAATATCTCTATGGATAATGTCATTTTGATGAATAAACTCAAGCACGGGCAACAAACTATTTAATAATTCCCAAATTTGGGCTTCCTTAAAAGTGCCTTGTTCTTTTAATAACTCTGCTAAGTCATATCCATCAATATACTCCTGTACTAAATATTGATGTTTTTCTTGAGTTAGATAATCTAACAAACCAGGTATTCGATCGTGTTTGCCTAAACTACCAAGCCTTGAGGCTTCCTGTTCAAATAATTCAGCAGCTTTTTGAGTATTATTAGTACCTTGTGTTTGCAGAAGAAACTGTTTGATAACGCAAACCGGTTTCAAAGGTTTGCTTTGATCGACAGCCAGTAAAGTTCTGCCAAAACCACCTTGCCCAATTGGTTTTATTGCCCGATAACGTTGTTTTAAGAGCAATTGAGTACCGCAATTCACGCAAAAATTATCATTTTTTTTATTTTGGGGTTTTTGACAATGCGGATTTAGACAGTAACTCATACTAAAAATAGTAGATTAACTCTATACTTAATATTCTGAATCGAATTCGGTTTATTACTTAAATTTTTACAAAATTTTATTCACATTGCCAAACTTTAATCGTCTTATCGTCGCTACCGCTAAATAAAGTTTTTCCATCTGGACTAAAAATAATCGAATTAACTTTACCTGAATACCCTTCTAAAGAAAATATTGCTTGCTTTGTAGCTATATCCCATAACTTGATACTATTATCATAACTGCTACTCGCAAGTATGTTTCCATTGGGGTTAAAAGTAATGTATCTAATAGATTTTTTATGACCTGCAAAAGTACATATTTCTTTTCTGTGAACTGCTTGCCAAAGCTTGATATTATTGTCTTCACTACCAGTTGCAATGATTTTTCCGTCGGGGCTAAAAGCAACTGAACGTATTCCATCGGTATGCTTGTAAGTATTAAGTATTTCACCAGTATTTAAGTCCCAAAGTATGGCTTTTTTGTCAGCACTACCGCTAACTACAATTGTTCCTTGGGGATTAAATGCAAGGCTGCTAACCCATCTTTTATGACCTTCAAGAGTACGAATTTCTAAACCAGTATTTACATTCCATAATTTTACTGTTTTATCACCTCCAGCACTAGCAATCATTCTACCGTCAGGACTAAAAGCTAAACAATTAATTCCAGAAAATAAACCTTTATGTCCCGTAAATGTGAGAATTTTAGCCCCAGAATTTACGTCCCAAAGATGAATATGATTTTTTGAATCTCCACTTGCAATAGTTAATCCATCGGGGCTATAAGCAATAGCATAAATGGAATGTTTGGTATTAATATTTATTCGTTCTTTACCCGAAGCGATATCCCAGAGTTTGATTGTATTATCATGGCTACCGCTAGCAAGAATTTTTCCATCGGAACTAATAGCAATAGAATCAATAGAACCAGTATGAGAGCTATAATTAGCAACGCATTGCCAATAGTATTTTTCATCTATATAGTTATAGGATTTATTCACATCCCTGAACTTTAATATTCTCCTATCTTGGCTACCACTTAATAAGATTTGGTTTTGTCCTTCCCAACTAAAAATAAAAAAGTTAGCTTCAATTAAATGTGCCGATAGAGTACATATTTCCTGTTTTGTATTTAGATTCCATAACTTGATAGAACCATTTTTATCCCCACAAGCAAGAATTGTTCCATCAAAATTAAAAGTAATATTGGTAGCAGGTAAGCTATTAGATGTAAGAGTACAAATTTTCCTTGCAGTGGCTACTTCCCAAAGTTTGATAATACATTTTTTTTTATTAGCAGCAGCAATAATTTTTCCATCGGCACTAAAAGCAACACAGCTAATTCCACCGGGAGTATTAGTACTATCTAGAGTATGAAGTATTCTACCAGTATTTAAATCCCAAAGTACCATTTTTCCATCATCACAACAGCTAGCAATAATTTGTCCACCTGGAGCGAAAGTAATACTTTTAACCGATTTATTATGACCTTTTAAAGTCCGAATTTCCGCACCCGTCTTTACATCCCATAACTTTACTGTTTCGTCAGAACCACCACTAGCAATAAATTGACTATCGGGACTAAAACGAACGCAATTTATTGCGCCATACCAGCCTCTTAAAAAATGTATTGTTTTACCCGAATTTACATCCTTAAGTGTGATACTGTTATCGCGATCGCCACTTGCTAAAATTTGTTTATTGGGGCTAATCGCAACAGTATTAACTATAGACCCCATTATCGATATTCAAAAGTTGTTTACGCGGATTAGTTTTCCATAGCTGTATCTGATATTTTCTTGCTTTCTGCTTATTATTTATATATATATAATAAGAACCAGCACTAGCAATCATCGTTCCGTCTTCACTAATAAAATTAGAATTCACATCATAGAGATGTACCTCAAAACTATCGAATTCTTTCCAATTATGATTATTCGTGGATGTTGATATTGTTCCCGGAGTTGTATTACTTAAAACTTCACTTGCCAACTGATAGCGGCGACTGGTGGCACTTTCAATTAATTTATCTAAAATATTGCTAAGTTTTTCGCTAACCGGATTGTCAACTAAATATTGTTGCCACACCCAGCTATATTCTGAAATATCAAATAAATCAAAAGGAGAAGTTCCTGTTAATAAATAAATGCAGGTAACTCCTAAACTATATAAATCGCTGCTGTAAATAGCTTTACCCATAGTTTGTTCTGGTGCAACAAATTCAGGAGTACCGATGCTAGTTCCCGTTTGCAACATTGCGGTTCCCGTAACAACTTTCGCAGCACCAAAATCTACTAAAAATATTTCTCCGTTACGATTGCGAATGATATTCTGTGGCTTAATATCTCGATGAATTACCTCTTGATTGTGAATATATTCGAGTACGGGTATAATCGCATTTAATAATTGCCAAATTTGTTGCTCGTTAAAAATCCCTTCTGACGCTAATACTTGTTCTAAATTTTGTCCATCAATATATTCTTGAACTAAATATTGATGTTCTTCTTGAGTTAAATAATCTAATAACTTGGGAATTTGATTGTGTTTGCCTAAATTATCTAATCTTAATGCTTCCTGTTTAAATAATTCTGCCGCTTTTTCAATATTTTTCGTACCTTCTGCTTGGAGAATAAACTGTTTGATGATGCAAAATTCTTTAGAAGAGTTGCTTTCATCTACAGCTAACAAAGTTCTGCCAAAATTGCCTTGCCCGACTGGCTTTATAGCGCGGTAACGTTCTTTCAATAGTAGATTTGTACCGCAAGTCAAGCAAACTTTATCGTGCGGATTATTTTGGGGTTTTTGGCAACGGGGATTAAGGCAATAACTCATACTGAAAAATACATATACAATCTACACTTAATATTCCCAATTTTTCTTTAAGCTAACTTCAATGTTCTTACAAGTATATTTAGTGGTGTTTTATGATGCTATACATAAGTATAATTATTACAAAAAATATAACTTGCAGCTAACGCACTATTTTTATATTAGGCTTTTCTAGAATCATAAAATCTTTGACCAAAATTATTCACATCGCCAAACTTTAATCGTATTATCATCGCTACCACTGAACAAAGTTTCCCCATTGGGACTAAAAACTAGAGAATTTACTCGTTCTGAATGTCCGGTAAGAATACATATTTCCTGCTTTGTATTTATATCCCACAACTTGATATCATTGCCATAGCTGCTACTAGCAAGTATTTTCCCATTCGGGCTAAAGGTAATGTATCTAATCCAGTTATTATGACCTGGAAAAGTACAAATTAGTTCTCCACTAGTCACTTTCCAAAGCTTAATCGCACGATTGTAATCATCGCTACAAGTAACAATCATTTTTCCATCGGGGCTAAAAGCTACTGAACGAACTTCCTTATTTTTCCTATTTATACTATCGATAGTATTAAGTATTTCACCCGTGTTTAACTCCCAAAGTATGGCTGTTTTATCGGCACTAGCACTAACAAGAATATTTCCATTTGGGCTGATTGCAACACTGCTAACCCATCTGTTATGACCTTTTAGAGTTTGAATTTCCTCACCTGTAATAACATCCCACAATTTTACTGTTGTATCACCACCAGCACTAGCAAGAATTCCACCATCTGGACTGAAACTTAAGCAATTAACTCCTGCAAAAAAACCTTTATGTCCGATTAATCTACGAGTCTTTTTAGCTGAATTTATATCCCAAAGATGGATATTATTTTGGGAATCTCCACTAGCAAGAATGTATTTTGAGCTAAAAGCAACAGCGTAAATTGATTTTTCATGTTCGAGAGTCCCTAGTTGCTTTCCGGTGTTTATTTCCCATAGTTTTACTTGATAATCATGGCTGCCACTAGCAAGTATCATTCCATCCGGGCTAATAGCAATAGAATCAATTTTCTTTGTATGGCTATATAAAGTGTTAATACATTGCCAACCATGTTTTGATGCATTTGATAAAATATTTGTTATAACTAAAGAATCATTTTTATTAATATCTCTTAAAACCTCACCCGCAGATTGATAGCGGCGACTCGTAGCATATTCAATTAGTTTATCTAAAATATTACCTAATTTCTCGCTAACAGGATTATCAACTAAATACTGTCGCCACACCCAAGTACATTCAGAAATATCAAATAAATCAAAAGGAGAAATCCCAGTTAATAAATAAATACAGGTTGTTCCTAAACTATATAAATCGCTGCCATAAGTAGCTTTTCCTCTCGATTGTTCAGGTGCAACAAATTCCGGAGTACCGATGCTAGTTCCCGTTTGTAGCATTGCAGTTTTCTTTATAACTTTCGCAGCACCAAAATCTACTAAAAATAACTGTCCGCTTCGACTGCGGATAATATTTTCTGGCTTAACATCTCGATGGATAACTTCGTTTTGATGAATAAATTCAAGTACGGGCAACAAGCTATTTAATAATTCGTAAATTTTAGCTTCGTTAAAACAACCTTGTTCGGTTAGTATCTGAACTAAATTATGTCCATCAATGTAATCTTGTACTAAATATTGATGCTTTTCTTGAGTTAAGTATTCTAATAAATTGGGTATTTGATTGTGTTTACCTAAATTATTCAGTCTTAAAACTTCTTGTCCAAATAATTCGGCAGCTTTTTGAATGTTATTAGTACCCTGTGCTTGGGGAAGAAACTGTTTAATTACGCAAGCTGGCTTCGAGGGCTTGTCTTCATCCACAGCCAAAAAAGTTCTGCCAAAACCACCTTGCCCAATTGGTTTAATAGCACGATAGCGTTGTTTCAAAAGCAATTTAGTACCGCAATTTAAGCAAACTTGAGCATTCTTTTGATTTTCGGGTTGTTCACAATCAGGGTTTAGGCAATAACTCATACTGTGAAAATATATAAGGTATGTACTTAATATTCCCTTGATTTGCTTGTTGCTAACTATAATTCCTGTTTTACCTCACCCCAGCCCTCTCCTTATCAAGGGAGAGGGAGACAAGGGGAAATAAAATTTTTAACTTATAATTTATAACTCCTAACTCCTAACTCCTAACTCCTAACTCTTAATTCCTCGCTCCTAACTCCATTTAATTGTGTATAAAGTAGGTGTGAATAATCATCATCTTAAGGCACAATTTGTATGACATCTTACCAAGCTGATTCGGAAGGCGACGAAGTTATGACTGATGTAATGGCAGAAAAGGAAAGCATCAACCATGTTGAGGTGATTGAAAACGTTATCGATACGCTGGATGAAAACGATAGCGCAATGGTTAATCATCCTTCTGATGGTGCTTATTTATGGAAGTTTAAGTACGGTAGCGTTGAAGTGTTTGTCCAATTAACGGGGACAAGCGATGAAGATACAATCACAATTTGGTCTTCTGTTTTAAAGTTGCCTGCAAAAGACGAACCTACAATGATGCGGCAGCTTTTGCAAATGAACTGTTCGAGTACTTTAGAAGCGCGATTTGGTATTGTTGAAAACCAGGTAGTAGTTATATCTACGCGCATTTTAGAAGATTTATCTCCTGCCGAAGCCTCTCGTTTAATTACCATCGTCGCGACTATCGCTGACGACAATGACGAAGATTTACAATCTAAATTTGGCGCTTAACAGTTAACAGTGAGCAGTAACCAGTTATCAGTTTTGAGGTAGCTGGTTGCTTTTGTGAATAATGCTCTCGATAGGTTTCTATCAACTAACCACTAACCACTATCAACATTTTGAAAACTTGGCGATTAATTCCGCTTTTAGAATGCAACGGTAAATTACAGATGGCGATCGATGAATGGTTGTTGAAACAGCATCTGTCGGGACATCCGCCGAGCCTGCGTTTTTATACTTGGTCGCCTTCGGCAATTTCTCTTGGTTATCATCAACGTAAGTATCCAGAAGATTGGCAAAATTTAATCTGGGAAAACGAGCAAATAGACTTGGTACGCCGTCCGACTGGCGGACGTGCGGTGTTGCATCACGGCGATTTAACTTACGCTGTGGTGACTTCTGGGTTTTCTGGTAGTCGGATGGAAGCGTATAAAAATATATGCGAGTTTTTGATTCAAGGATGGCGTAATCTAGGTATTGAGTTGGATTATGGTACTGCTGGAAGGGGTTATATTAATAATCCTAATTGTTTCGGTACGGCAACGGGTGCGGATTTGGTAACTGTTGATGGTAATAAGTTGATTGGTAGCGCTCAGTTAAGACGTGGTGATGCAATTTTGCAACATGGCTCGATGCGATTGAAACCGGATGCGGAGTTGTTTAAAAAGATTTTTGGTGAAGAGTTATTAGATAGAGTTGTAATTGGGGAAGATTTGGAAATTGAAAGAATAATTAGTGTTTTAGTTGATGCTGCTAAAGATTGTTTTGGGGTTGAGTTTGAGGAAAAAGTTTTGAGTGATGGTGAGTGGGAAGAGATTTTAGCAATGTAATTAGCAACTTTATGAGTAATTTAATTAAATATCTAACCAATCTTTAATTTCTTTAATCAACCATTTTCTTTCAACATCAGTTAAAAATGCACCAAAATTATACTCTTCTGCCTTCGCTTGGATAGAAATATTTTTTAATTTTTGACCATTTATTTCAAAAGAACTAGGGCTGCTGCCAATATTATTGATAGTTGAAGTCTTACCTGTTCTTTCATAACTGAAATTAAACAGTTTCCACTTAATAAGAAAATCGTCTTGATTAAATTGGAGAAATAATTTTCCGTAATTGGCAAATAAATAAAGATTTACAATATATAAACTAAATATCCAAAATAATATTCTACTGAATGGAATTATCATAGAAATAAATAAGATAAGCCATATAATGCAAAATATTAGAAAAAATACATCATCAAATTTAAATCCTCGTGGTGGTATTTCTATTTCTAAGTGATTTTCAGATTTATTTAATTTAATTGGACTACCTTGCGTTTTCGTAATTTCAGCAAGTGAATTAACAGTAAGACTAAGACGACCGTTTAAAGCTTCTAATGCTTCTTCAGCAGTACTAAATCTTTGTTCAATATCTGGTTCCGTTAACTTTTCAATCCAGCGAATAAAACTAGCACTCAAACTAACTTGTTCTTGAAACTGAATCCGCATATGTTTCTGCGGTAAATCGGCTGGTATCGTTCCTGTAGCAAGATGAATTAATGTTGCCCCTAAAGCATATAAATCAGAAGCGGGAACGGTTCTACCTCCAAATTGTTCTACGGGTGCATAACCGTAAGTTCCAACTACCGTAAATGTTGCACCTTGTGCTACAGCTCTATCTTGTACCGCTCCAAAATCAATTAAATAAACTCGTTTATCTTCACCTAAAATTAAATTACTTGGTTTAATATCGCGGTGAATAACTAGTGGATTGAGTGTATGTAGATAACAAAGTATCTCTAGTATATCTATGGCAATATGTTGTAATTCTTTTTCAGTGAATCTCTGTTTTCTTTCGATTAATTGTTTTAACGAGTCACCACGGATATTTTCTTCTACTAAAGCAAAAAAGCTATTATCATCAACTATAGTAAAATAATCAAGATAATCGGGAATTCCAGCATGAGAAAGTTGTTTTAAAATATCGGCTTCTCGTTCAAAAAGTTTTAAATCCTGCCACTGCATCTGTTCGGAAGATGCTAGAAATTTGAGAATTACTGTTTCGGCTGGCTTTATTGATATATCTTCAGCCAACCAAGTCTGACGACCTGAATGTTGCCCTAATTTTTGTTTTAACTGATAACGTTCTTGTAATATTTGTTCTGCTTCTAGCATGGTAGACTAATCCAAATCAACTTATATTATTACTTTTCTAAATACTCGCTACAAACTAAAAACTATTAAATCCCCAGCCAATATTTAGTCTCTCCAATTAACCATTCTCTTTCAGCATTAGTCATCACTCCGCCAAAACGATATTTTTTAGAACCAGCTTTTAAGATAATCTTTTTGAATTTATTCTCAATATATTCTATTTTGTCAATCTCGATAGATTTAATTTCTGCAACATTTCCAATTATTTTACGGTAAGTAAAACCAAATATTTTCCATCTCAATATAAATTCATCCTGATTTAATTGGAGGTGAAATTCTTTAGAATAAATTAGAAAGTAAATAATGATAGAAAGTAGGCTCAAAAACAACATCAAAATAAACATTCCACCTAAGCTTTTAGTTGTGATTTCTCTTGGTGGAATTATTATCTCAAAGTGATTTTCGGATTTTTTTAATTTAATTCGGCTACTGTATACTCGTTCTGGGTTAGCAGATGCTCCCTGAATAATGCGACTATTTAAAGCTTTTAATGCTTGAGGTGCAGTACTGAATCTTTGCTCAATATCTGGCTCCGTTAATTTTTCAATCCAGCGAATAAAACTATTGCTCAAACTGACTTTATCTTGAAACTGAATACGCATTTGTTTTTGCGGTAAATCGGCTGGTATTCTCCCCGTCGCCAGATGAATTAATGTTGCTCCTAAAGCATATAAATCGGAAGCGGGAACTGTTCTACCACCGAATTGTTCAATTGGTGCGTAACCGTAAGTTCCAACTACTGTAAAGGTTGTACCTTTGGCTGCTGCGCTGTCTTGTACTGCTCCGAAGTCAATTAAATAAACTTGTTTTTCTCCACCCAACATTAAGTTACTTGGTTTAATGTCGCGGTGAATTACTTGTGGGTTTAGTGTATGTAGATAACAAAGAATTTCTAATACTTCTGTAGCAATTGTTCGTAATTCTTCTTCACTAAATCTCTGTTTGCTTTCTATCAATTGTTTAAACGAAGAGCCGGGAATATATTCTTGGACTAAAGCAAACCAATGATTCTTATCTTCTAGAGAAAAATAATCGCGATATTTAGGGATTCTCGGATGAGAAAGCTGCTTAAGAATATCGGCTTCCCGTTCAAAAAGTTTTAAATCTTGCCATTGGAAATTATCCCCAAAGGATAAAAATTTGAGGATTACTGTTTCTGCTGGCTGAATTGAGATATCTTCAGCTAACCAGGTTTGACGACCTGCATTTTGTGCTAACTTTTGTTTTAATTGGTAGCGCTGTTGGAATATCAGTTTTGGTTCTAACATAAGGAACTATTAAAAAAAATGTATAAAAATAAACAATTCGCCCGGTTGCTTATAGGTTTATCACTACCTGTAATACTTCAAAACAGAAGACAGATATTCCTAATTACTAATCAATAATTATTGAATTCCCAGCCAAGCTTTCATCTCCTTAACTAACCAATTAATTTCCCCAGAAGTTAATCGAGGAGCAAATGCGCCGAAACTATATTTTCTTACACCGCATTTTACCGTCACCATTAGTAAGTGTTTACCATTTACTTTCGTACTAGATTCATCTTTAGTAACGTCGTGAATCGTCGAAGTTTTCTCTATCTTTGTTTTGTAAGTAAAACCAAACAGCTTCCTTTGAAGAGTAAAATCATTTCGGTTAAATCTTATATCAAGTCTTCCGAAAGCATTCAATAAAGGCAGACTTAAAAATAATAATCCCGGTATAAAGAAAAATATTGCAACTTCTGGATTTGAAATAATTATTGGTCCAGCAATACTAAATATCATCATGCAGGGAAATATCAAAGGCAAGTGACCTAACTGTATACCTAGCGGTGGTAATTTAATTTCTAACTGTTCGTAAGATTGATTTAATTCAATTTTACTTCTAGATGGTTTAGAAGCTGTGAATCTATCTTCAATATCAGCTTCGACTGCTTTTTCAATCCAGTTACGCATAACAGGAGGTAAGATTTTTAATGCATCTTCATCCTGCTTTTGCTTATTTTCGGGTAATTGTGAAATACCCAACCAATCATTAATTTCTTGAACCAACCACGCTTTCTCAATATCAACTAATTGAGGGCTTAATGCAGCAAAATCATATTTGTTTGCACCGACTTCTATTGAAATCTTTTCAACTGGTTCATTATTAGCTGACATATTAATAGTTTTTAAAGCAACATTATGAATGGCTGAAGTTGTACCTCTTTTATTACGATAGGTAAAACCAAATAGCTTCCATTTTATCTCAAATTTATTTCGGTCAAATTGAATATAACACCCTGCACTCATATTAATAATAATTAATCGAATAGCGAAAAAGAATATGCAGAAGAGTAATACTGGAATTGATTGTGAAAAAATGGCTGCAATTGCAAATAAAAATATAAGAATATCTAAAGGTATTAATAATATTGCAGTTATTAACCATAGGATGTTTTTTCGAGACGGAATTTTTATTTCTAATCGATCTTCAGATTTTTCTAGCTCAATTCGGCTAGCGTGGGGTTTAGAAATGTGAGAAGATGAATTAGTTACAATACCAGTTGTCAAAGAATTTAAAGCAAGAGAAGCACTACTATATCTATCGTTAATATTTGGCTCGGTTAGCTTTTCAATCCAGCGGATAAAACCATTGCTCAAACTAACTTTATCTTCAAACTGAATCCGCATATTATTCTGCGGTAAATTTGCTGGTATTATCCCCGTTGCTAAATGAATTAATGTTGCTCCTAAAGCATATAAATCCGAAGCGGGAACTGTTCTACCACCAAATTGTTCTATTGGTGCGTAACCGTAAGTTCCAACGACTGTAAATGTTGTTCCTTGGGCTGCTGCGTTATCTTGTACTGCTCCAAAGTCAATTAAATAAACTTTTTTATCTCCACCTAACATTAAGTTACTTGGTTTAATGTCGCGGTGAATAACTTGGGGATTTAGTGTATGTAAATAGCAAAGTATTTCTAATACGTCTGTAGCGATTCTTCGTAATTCTTCTTCGGTAAATCTCTGTTTACTTTCGATTAATTGCTTTAACGATGAACCGGGAATATGTTCTTGAACTAAAGCAAACCAGCTATTTTTATCTTCGATTGAAAAATAATCTCGGTATTTGGGGATACGAGGATGAGAAAGCTGTTTGAGAATATCGGCTTCTCGTTCAAAAAGCTTTAAATCTTGCCATTGAAACTGTTCTCCAAATGCCAAAAATTTGAGAATTACTGTTTCTGCTGGTTGAATTGAGATATCTTCGGCTAACCAAGTCTGACGACCTGCATTTTGTGCTAACTTTTGTTTTAATTGGTAGTGTTGTTGGAATATTTGTTTTGGTTCTAACATAAGTAACTAATTTAAAAAATTTATATCTTTTTAATCAGTAGCTCAAAATAACTAATTCGTCTTGAGTAATTACCGTAGTGTAATTCAAATATTCTCTAATTAACTTAATATAGATATTTTGTTCTATTCCCTATTCTAACTATGTTAAATAATAAGCAGCTTTTTCCGCTCATTACGCTTATTCCTATTTTATTATTTAGTTTTGTCAGCTTTTTCTTAACTTCTTGGATTATACTTCCAGCACCAAATTTTTTCCTTCTCAAGTTTGGAGTCATAGCACCGGAGATATCTCCCTGGTTATTCGTTTTAAACATAATTACTTTATTTCTCTCTTTAATATTTATTCGTCAACTACAAATTCAACAGACAGTCTGTATTTTAAGTTTGATTGGATTGATGGTTTGTAGTTTGCAATTAGCAAGCATTACACCAACTGAAATACAGTTTAATAAAGCTATAGCTCAATCATTAGGTACAGATTATCAACAAAGAATTCCAGTTGAAGTCAAAGCAAATATGCGGAAGCAGCCTTTTATTCTAGCTGATGTTTTTCGAGGAATTAGCTTGCAGAAAACCCGTCATATTACCAATATTAATTTTGCAACTCCCGCCGGAGTACCTTTAAATATGGAAGTTTATCAACCAGAAAAAGTTGGTAAATATCCAGCGATTGTAGTTATTTACGGTGGAGCTTGGCAAAGTGGTAATCCGTCCGTGAAACCTGCGTTTAACAGATACATGGCGGCTCGTGGATATACGGTATTTTCTATCGATTACCGTCATGCACCAGAATACAAGTTTCCCGTTCAATTAGATGATGTACGTACTGCTTTAGATTTTATTCGTACTCATGCTGCTGAATATGAAGCCGATACCGACAAAATGGTGTTATTAGGGCGCTCTGCTGGCGCTCATTTAGCGATGCTGGCAGCTTACCAGGATGCACCAAAAATTCGCGCTGTGGTTAACTATTATGGCCCGGTAAACTTAACTCAAGGGTATAACGAACCTCCCTATCCCGATCCAATTAATGCTCGTGCTGTTTTAAAAGCATTTTTAGGGGGTTCTCCTCAACAGTTACCGATGCTGTATGAAACTGCTTCACCAATAAATTACGTTGTGCCCGATTTACCACCTAATTTACTCATTTACGGAAGTCGAGATCATGTGGTAGAAGCTAGATTTGGCAGACAAATGTATAAAAAATTGCGGGATAATAATACTGCGGTTTTCTTAGAAATACCTTGGGCAGAACACTCTTTTGATAGCCTTTTCAACGGTGTCAGCAATCAATTAGCTTTGTATTATACTGAGAGGTTTATTGCTTGGGCTGTTAACAATTAACAGTTATCAATTATCAACTTTTATAGTCAGTCTGATTTATCAGACTTTGTTTTTGAGCCTGGGAATTTATTCCAAGGCGGTTTACGATGCTATATAAAAGGACTAAAGTCCTTACTACGAACTTTTCAAATACCCCTTAGCAATACAATTTTCAATTTCTGCTAATATAAAATCCCAAAGTTCTGGCGTACCTTCTTCTACAGGTGCCATTCTTTTCATAACTTGACTGCGGTTAATATTATGTATTTTCCAAGTTCCGCCTTCAGTTTGTTGATTGTGGAGAAAAGGCTGTATTCTATCTAAAGCTGCTGCAAATTTAGCCGTCGGTGTAACTCTGGCTTCAAATTCATCCCAAAGTAATCGTAATTCTTTTGCTTGTTCTTCTGGTAATAATCCAAATATTCGGGTTGCTGCTTCTAATTCTCTTTCGGCTTTACTTTCATTCCCTCGCACGTCATAACAAAAGGTATCGCCAGCATCAATTTCTACTAAATCGTGAATTAATGACATTTTCATGGCGCGAAATAAATCGGTTCCTTCGGTTGCGTATTCGGCTAAAATCATTGTCATTATTGCTAAATGCCAAGAATGTTCGCCGCTATTTTCTCGACGGGAACCATCTATTAATAATGTTTGCCGCAATACATTTTTTAATTTGTCAATTTCGATGATGAATTGTAATTGTTGTTTGAGTCGATTTGGTTGCATTTTTAGTAGTAAATACTGTAAACTTCGGTTTGCTTGTAAAGTTATTGATACAACCAAAAATAGAGGGAGACGTTGCACTGCAACGTCTCTACATGATTAATTTGTATCATCATTAAGGTGAAATAAGATCATCAATATATTTATAATCCAAAATTAATTATGGCTGATATGTTAGTTAAACTCTATACTTTGCCATCCTTCGAAGTAGAGATTACCGCGCAAGAGAAGCAGGGTATAGTTATTAGACGTGCGATCGCGCCGGAAAAAAAGACGATTCTGGCTTGGGTTGAGGAGCAATTTAATACACGCTGGATGAGTGAATGTGACGTTTCTTTTAAAAATTCGCCTCCTAGCTGTTGGATTGCTGTGGAAAACCAGCAAATTCTCGGTTTCGCTTGTTATGAATGCACTTGTAAGAATTTTTTTGGGCCCCATTGGTGTTGGCGAAGCAGCAAGAGGGAAAAAAGTTGGTAAAGCATTGTTATTAGCTTGCTTGCACGATATGCGGGTGCAAGGATATGGTTATGCAGTTATCGGTGGTGCAAGCGATGGTGTAGCGGATTTTTATCGCAAAACTGTAGGTGCAACGGTTATCGAGGATTCGTCACCAGGAATTTATAAAGGGATGTTAAGAAAATAATTGATAATTGATAATTGGTAATTGATAATTTATTTTAATGGAATCAATTTTAACCCAAATTAGGAATTGGATTGATACAGTTTGGGAATTTTTAGAAACAGAGAATTTTCTTCGTCCGCTTTTAATAATTCTTGTAATTGTTGCAATAAGTTCGATAAGTTTGTCTATAGTTGAACCAAATTTATCTTTATTTGATAGCTTATGGTGGGCTATTGTCACCTTAACTACAGTTGGCTATGGTGACGTTACTCCTAAAACTTTTGCCGGACGTTTTATTGCTTTTATTGATATGCTTGTGGGAATTGGAGTTTTGACTCTACTTACCGCTACAGTTGCCAGTATTTTAGTAGAAAGAAAAATTAGTAAAGATTTAGGAATGCATTCTTATAATTTTGAAAACCACATTATTTTGTGTGAGTGGAATTATCGGGCTGAAATAATTATTAAAGAGTTGCGTTTAGAGCCGGAAACAGAAAAAAGTCCTATAGTTTTAATCTCTGATATAGATAAAAAACCAGTAAAAGATAAACATTTGTTCTTTGTCAAAGGTGAGGTATGTGATGAAATTCTGCACCAAGCAAATTTAGACAAAGCCAAAACCGCAATTATTCTCGGTGACGAAAATTTAGACTATAAACAACGCGATGCAAGAGTTATTTTATCAACTTTGACAATAAAAAGTATTAATAAACAAGTTTATACAATTGTCGAACTAATAAATGAAAATAATATTGAAACTTGCAAGCGAGCTTGTGCTGACGAAATAATTGTTAGCAGTAAATTATCTAGCAATCTGATTTCTAGCGCTGCTATCAATCACGGTATCAGTAACGTTATTTCTGATATTGTCACTTATGAATATGGTTCTCAACTATTTAAAATAGCTGTTCCAGAATCTGAAGTTGGACATCTTTTCATAGATGTTTTCATCAAAATGAAGAAAGATTCTCAAAGTACTGTTATTGCAATACAAAATGGTAATGAAGGAGAAACCATTTCTAATCCACCTCCTGATTATGAACTTGCAGCCGATGACTATTTAATTTTTATTGGTAGCTACGATAAGGAGAGGGAGTAGAGGGGGAGAGAGGGAGACAAGGAGACATTATTAAAGTAGTGAGTAATGAGTAATGAGTAATGAGTAATGAGTAAAAATAGATGGGCAGAAGTACCGACATTTATGACAATAATAAAAAAGTGATTTACTTGCTACTCTCTACTCCCTACTCCTAACTATTCCCAATGCCCAATGCCCAATTCCCTACTCCGATTCGCTTGGCACAACAATCAACGAAAAATAAGGTACAGTTTCCGCTTCAACTTCATTGATAGATAATATCTGCTGATTTTCTAAAGTCGCATTTTCAATATACTTTGCTCTTTCAACTAACCCCAACTCTTGCAAAACCTGCTTTACCTTAGTAAAATTTCTTCCTAATTTGATAATTACCGCAGCATCTGCAAGCTGCAATTTTTCTTGCAAAACTTCTCTCGAAAGTATCCCCGAAAGCACCATGAAAACATCATTTCGGTAAGTCAAAGGCATCCCTATCGTAGCAGCGCTAGCCATTACCGAAGATATTCCCGGAACTATTTCCGTTGCATATTTAGGTGAGAGTCGATTGAAAATATACATAAAACTTCCGTAAAAAAACGGGTCGCCTTCACAGAGTACGGCAACATCTCGTCCGTTATTTAAATGTTCTGCTAATTGCTCGGCAGCCTTGTCATAAAAGGGTTGAGCGGATTGTTCTAATTTAAAAGGTAATACTATGGGAATCTCTATTTGATTGCCTTTGATAAATTCAGCAACAATCGAACGAGCAAAACTGTTACCTTCTTCCGAAGCAGGATAAGCGATTACAGGAATAGACTGTAAAATTCGTAACGCCTTCAAAGTAATTAACTCGGGATTTCCCGTACCTACACCTACACCGTACAGACAACTCAAGTTACTGCTCCTCCTGACATAGAGCATTTACAGCAGCCGATGCGATCGCGCTTCCTCCTCTTCTGCCATGCAAAGTTACAAATGGCACTCCTCGACTATTCGCAGCCAGAGCCGCTTTCGATTCTGCCGCACCTACAAAACCCACGGGAAAACCTAAAATAACCGCAGGCTTAGGAAATCCGGCATCAAATAATTCTAAAAGGTGAAATAAACCAGTAGGAGCATTACCAATCGCCACAATTGCCCCTTCAATCTCGGATTCCCATAACTCTATCGCAGCCGCAGAACGAGTATTACCCATTTTCCAAGCTAATTCCGGTACCTCTGGATAATTCAGCGTACAAATTACGGGATTCTTCGCAGGTAAACGCCGTTGAATAATGCCTTTTGCTACCATTTCAGCGTCGCATAAAATAGCTTCACCCGCCGCAAGCGCTCTTTTAGCAACAGTTATAGAGTTGGGCGATGCTTCTAAATCGGTAACAATATCAGTCATGCCGCAACTATGAATGATACGCACTGCCAACGGTATTAAATCGGCAGGTAAGTTTTCTAAATTCGCTTCCTCACGAATGATAGAAAAGGAACGGTTGTAGATTTCTTTAGGATTGCGGATGTAGTCCATTGAGAATAGTGAGGAGTTAGGAGTGTAGAGACGTAGCAGTGCTACGTCTGTTAAGAATTTAAAAAAATTAATGATTTTCAAGCCTAGAATATCACGAACGCAAGTAATGGTTTGCCTGTATGTTCCCCATTCCCTACTCTCTACTCACTACTCTCTACTTGCTACTCCCTACTCCCTACTCACTACTTCCTACTTTCTACTTTCTACTCCCCATTCCCCACCCAGAATATAATAATGTAATCAAAATAAACAAACGCATATTGATGCACAAATGGTTATCGGTGGTGGGTATTGGTGAGGATGGTTTACCTGGATTAAGTCAGGTAGCTTGTTCGCTCGTGGAAAAAGCCGAAGTTTTGGTGGGAGGCTCGCGTCATTTATCGATGCTTCCAGAAGGCGATACCAGGGAAAAGTTAATTTGGAGTTCTCCTATTGCCACTTCTGTAGAAGATATTATTCAGCGTCGCGGGCAATCAGTTTGCATTTTAGCAAGTGGCGATCCGATGTGTTTCGGTATCGGCGTTACTCTTACCCGTCGCATACCCATTTGTGAAATAACTATTATTCCCGCACCTTCATCTTTTAGTCTTGCTTGTGCGCGTTTGGGATGGGCTTTACAAGAGGTAGAAATTTTAACTTTAGCAGCTCGTCCGATATCTCTGCTGCATCCGGTAATTTATCCTGGTGCGCGATTACTTATTCTCAGTGAAGGCAGAAATACACCGTCGATTGTCGCGCAAACCCTTTTAGACAGAGGTTTCGGCAACAGTAAAATTACAGTGTTGGAATATATGGGGGGAGAACGCGAGCGTATAATTGAAGGTATTGCTGCCCAATGGGAAACCACCAAAATCGCCAGCTTAAATACAATTGCAGTCGAATGTATCGCCGATGCAGATATATTGCAGCTTCCCAGAATCGCTGGTTTACCAGATATAGCTTTTCACCACGACGGGCAACTTACCAAACGCGAAGTTAGAGCAATAACATTAGCCGCACTTGCACCCATCCCCGGACAAATGTTGTGGGATATCGGCGCTGGTTGCGGTTCTATCAGCATCGAATGGATGCGAACCCATCCCCGATGTTGGGCGATCGCCATCGAAAAAAATTATCCCAGGCTTAATTACATTGCCGACAATGCCGCAAGTTTAGGCACACCAAATCTGCGTATAATTCACGGTGATTCACCAGCAGCATTAAACGGATTGCAGCCACCAGACGCAATTTTTATTGGCGGTGGCGTAACAGCAGAAGGAATATTTGATACCTGTTGGCAAGCACTTCGTACTGGAGGACGTTTGGTAGCCAATGCAGTGACAGTAGAAAGCGAACAGAAATTACTCGAATGGCACAGTCAAGTTGGCGGAAGTTTAACAAGGATAGCCATCCAAAGAGCGCAACCCGTAGGTAAATTTTTGGCATGGAAAGCGATGGTACCCGTGACGCAGTGGGTTGTGGTGAAGGAGTGAGTTAGGAGTAGCAAGCAGTAAAAAGCGTTTCCTCTTTCCCATACCCAATGCCCAATGCCCAATTTCTTAAATCGCATCTGGATCGATATTTAATTCTCGCAATTTAGCGGCTAATCTTTCTGCTTTTTGCAGAGCAATTTCTTTTTGTTCTCGCTCGTATTCTTTTTGTTCTCGCTCGGAGTCGGCTTGTTCTTCGGGTGTAGGAACTAACTCACCTTCTGCTGTAAAAAGTCTTAATAATCCTTGATGAATACCCAAATATAAATTTAACTGCTGACTCCATAAATGTCCTCGATCGTTAGGTTGTATTGGTTGATATTCACCAACTAATAAATCAAACCCTGCAAACTCTAAAGTATAAGGATCGAACCAAAAATAATTAGGTGTGCGAAAGGTATTTTGATAAAATTTTTTCTTTACTTCTTTATCAAGATTAACGGTTAATTCTGAGAGAATTTCTAGAATTACATGAGGATATTTACCATCTTCATCCCACATAACCCAACTTTTACGAGTTTTACGTTCGGTGTCTAATACGACAAAGAAATCAGGTCTGCGAAAGTAAAGTAATTCATCCTGTTTCTTACCATAGTAAATTTTTAAATCCCCAGCAGCATAAAAATCATTTTTATCTTGCCATAACCATTCGAGACAATTTAGAAGTAAAATAATTTGCCGTAAATGCAGTTCGCTTTCCAAGGGTGGTTCATCGCTGAATAAATCATTTGGAAGAACAATAACATTTTGTGTTACATCTTGAGTAGTCTCTAATTCTTCAGCTAGGGACATAATTGGTAATAGAGTTTAGGAAGTTGATAACTTTATTTTACAGTCAACTATCAATATCAACCTGCGACGACTTTACAAATGGAATATATAAAAGGTGATTTAATCAAACTTGCGCTGGCGGGAAATTTTGAAGTTATAGCTCACGGCTGTAACTGTATGTGTCAAATGGGTGCGGGTATTGCTAAAACAATAAAACTAGAATTTCCACAAGCATATAAAGCAGATTGTGCGACAAAAAAAGGCGATAAAAGTAAATTAGGAACCTGTACTTTTGCGACTTGTAAAATTGAAAATGGCGTTTGCGATGTAGTTAATGCCTATACACAATATCATTGGCGCGGAAAAGGAGTTTTAGTTGATTATGATGAAATTCGTAGCTGTATGCGTTGGTTAAAAGAGAATTACTCAGATAAAAAAATTGGTTTACCAAAAATAGGTGCCGGATTAGCAAAAGGAGATTGGAATATTATTGAATCTATTATTGCTGAAGAATTAAAACATGAAAATGTAAAAATAGTTTTATTTGAAAAATAATTGACTCCCAACTCTTAACTCCTAACTCATAACTCTTTTAATCCACTCCAAAGCACTCTCAACATCTTCCACCCATTCTCCTTGTGGAAGCATCGGGCGTTTCACCATCACCACTTTTATTCCCAACTCTCGCGCAGCAATGATTTTTGCATAAGTTGCATCACCACCACTATTTTTACTGACAACAGTATCAATATTATGTTTATCTAATAATTGCTTTTCTAAATCCTTATCAAAAGGTCCCCGTTCGAGTAAAAGTAATCCTTTTGGTAATACAATATCTGATGATGGTTTCTCGATCGATCGCATCAAAAACCAAATATTTTCAAGTTGTGAAAAAGCAGTTACTTCTTGCCTACCAATTGTTAAAAATACTCGCTTTGACAAACTGGGTAAAATTTCTACTGCTGATTTTATATTTTCCACTTCTATCCACTCATCACCTTGAATAGCTTCCCATTGCTGACGAATTAACATCAATCGCGGTATTCCTAAATTTTCTGCTGCTATAGCTGCATTCTGGGATATTTTCGCTGCAAAAGGATGTGTAGCATCGATGAGCAAATCAATCTTTTCTGATTCCAAATATTCAATTAATCCTGTAACACCACCAAAACCACCGATACGCAAATTTTTGGATGCAGCAGCTTGACTAGTGCGGCCTGCCAAAGATATTTTTACTTCTATACTTGTTAGATTAGCAGCCTTTTTTGCTAATTCCGAAGCTTCCTGAGTTCCACCGAGAATTAATATTTTTAACAAGTTCTATCCTAAAGCATCAAAATATCCTTGCATATAACAATAACCATATATTTCATTTTTATTTACGGCTGTTTTTTGTAAATAGTTTTTAGCGATATAGTATCCCTTTAGATAAGCATTATACCCAATGCCGTTTTGACAATCCTTTCTAGTAAAGTTATTAGCATTTTCTTGACAAGATATAAGAAAGCAAGAAAAAGTCAAACAAGTTAAACAGATGAGATATTTATTAAACATATTCTAGAATAATTATTAATGGGTTAAAATTTAATTTCATATTAAAGACTACTTTAAATGAGAAATATCTTACTATAGCAGTTATAAGTTAAATCTCAAATTCAAATATTTCAATATATTACAAAATAAAAAACATAAAAAAACCCAGTTGCTTTCACACAACCGGGCAAATTCATTCAACTATCCAGAACACTTTGTTACCACGCTTACATTATGCGTTGGTTTGCTCAAGGTTAACTTTTACTACTTTATTCTTTTCTTCTTGAGCTTTAGGTAAATGTAAATTCAAAATACCGTCTTTATAATCAGCCTTGACATCGGCATTTTGGATGCGGGCTGGTAAAGGAATGACGCGCTCAAACTTACCATAACGGAACTCACTTCTTTTAGTACCGTTTTCTTCGGTGGTAGTTTCTTCCTTGCGCTCCCCTCGAATAGAAACCGCTTGTTCGGTAACTTGAATATCCAAGTCTTTTGCATTCATACCTGGAACTTCTAACTTCAAGTTAACAGCGTCGTCGGTTTCCGATAATTCAGCCGCAGGGACTTTAGAAATAGTACCAAAATCGGAACTCTCTGGAGCAATCATGTCGTCAAATAAACGATTGAAGCTTCTTTGTAAAGCGTTCATTTCGTGCCAAGGATTGTAACGAATTAAAGCCATGTTGATTAACCTCTATAAAACAAATTAATTTCGAGTTGTGTGTCTTAGTTGCCTGTCTTGATTACTATATTAATGAAAGTAAAAGGTAGTGTAGATTCGGTTTATATGACAAATTAAATGAAGAAAACCGACCAATTTCAAGTAGATAAGATTATGTTCGGTTAACAGTAAAAACTTCAGTACGGTAAACCATAAACAATGTAGAGACGCGATATATCACGTCTCTACAAATGTATAAAAATATTTTTAGTGCAATAATTCAACTAACAAACATCGTCTAAACAGATGCTACTGGCGTTTTAGCAGTCAACTCCGCATCAGCTTTTTCAAGTTCCGGTTCAGTTGCCACAATATGCTCTTCTAAAATTGCTAAATTGCGAATATTGGATTTATAAAAAGCATCAAATACGTCACCGAGTAAAGGTACCGTACCAACAACAAATTCCAAACCAACATTAAAAATCATCTTCTTGAGGTTATCATTCGATACACCAACGCGAGTTGCCATATAAATAATGTAACCAGAAATTATCGTACTGATAATATCTCCAGCACCGGGAACTAAACCGAGAATTGGATCTAAACCAATGCGAAATTTCGTACCGGGAATACCGATGGCAGTATCCATCAGCCGACTGAATTTACGAATTCGGTTAAGAGTAGCGAGTTTTTTTGCAGTATCCATAATTAATATATTTGCATTAATTACTAATCTATGTCTTATATCGTGGGAAAGAATATGTGAATTAAGAAACTCTATAAAAAGATATGATTTTGGGTGTTGTTGATTCGCAGTATTAATAATAAATTACGCAAAAGCTTATTGGAAGGAGTACCTCAGTCGTGAGAAAATTTAGAACACTAGATGAATTTGAAGAAGAGTAACTGCACGCAAGCACCTTAAAAGAGTTGAGCAACAGGAAAAAGAACGACGCAGACGAGAATTACTTGGAGATTAACTAACCTATTAGCCCACGCAGGTGGGCTTCGTTTGTGTAGCCCCACAATTCCATTCTGAGGGCGATTATTTTTGGGTAAAGAGCTAATTCAAAAACTACTAAATCTTTCCAAAAATATTTTTTACAAAAACTTCTATAATTACATCGCAAGTAAAATCTCTACCAAATACTACTCAAATCCAACACAAAACCAGATAAAATATCTTCACCACTCAACGTTGAAGGATTATCTAATTCCTCAACCGCAGTATTTGGACGATAAATATAAACTTTACGTTCTTTTCTATCAATTAACCATCCCAATTTTGCACCGTTATTAATATATTCGACCATCTTGTCTTGCAAAACTTTTAAACTATCGCTTTCCGAACGCAATTCAACTACAAATTCAGGAGTTAGAGGAGCGAATTTTTTACGTTTATCTACAGGAATTGCTTCCCAATCTGTTTTTTTAATCCAAGCAGCATCGGGGGAACGTACAGCACCGTTGGGTAATGTAAAACCACCACTCGAACCAAAACCTACACCCGTACCGTCTTGCTTTTTCCATATACCTAATTGTCCAATTAATTCAAAATTTCGTTGGTCATTTTCTGAATTTGTAGGGGAAGCAATAATAATTTCTCCATTAGCTTTTCTTTCGATGCGGAAATTCTTATTTAGCTGACAAAAATTAAATAATTGCTCATCCGTCATGCTAATAACGGGATGAAATTTCAACACCATTGGAATAACTTCTGTTGCGATTGGTAATTGTGCAGTCATTTTCAACCTCGCCGATTGTCTTACTTTTATTCTAGAATTGCTCCCGACAAATCACCTCCCCTTTTCTGTCAAACAAAATCACTCCAACTTTCATTTCCACATCCGCATACTTTTTCACATAACCTTCCGCTTTCCGACTTATCTTTTCTGCCAAATTACCAAACACCGCATCCGCTAAACCCGATTCAATCAACTTTTTATGCGCTTCATCAGCCGTCTTCACCTGCAAAACAGCCCGCACAGTTTCAATATCTCCCCCAACTTCCACCACCGCAGCAGCAATAATTTCCAACTTCGCATCAGCAATATGACTCGAAGTATTGAAAATTCCACCTGCTAACTTAATTAACTTTCCCTGATAGCCCAACAACAATACTGATTCAGCTTTATACAATCCCGCTTCCACCAGCAAAGCTCCTAACCAATTACCTGTAGGAACTATCGCCGATTCCGGAATAGATAATTTTTCCGCCACAGAGTAGCCATTCGCACCTATGCAAAAAACTAAATTGGGATTACTTTTAACCTTCTCTCGCAAAATACCGCGAAACTCTTCCAAATGCTCCGCAGCGGAAAGCGGCTTAGAAATACCGCTAGTTCCCAACAAAGCCAAACCTTCCAAAATTCCAAAAGCTTCATTAGAAGTACGTTTTGCTAATTCCCTGCCTTGAGGAAGAATAATTTTGACAGTAGCGATTTTATCTTCAGGTATTAAAGGTAATAAATTCGTCTCAAATAAACGACGCGCAAAACTGTAAATCGCAGCTTCCCCCGCAGCAGTTTTCCCCAAACCTTCCCCAGCTTCCAGGTTCAATATTTGTTCTTGTGTTTCTTCTTTAATTTCTCCTTTTCGCGGCGATAATTTTACCAACGCCCAAATAGGAGTATTTCTAGTTAAATCTAAATTATCACCGGGATTGCTCAGGGCGATCGCCAAAGCAGCATTACTATCCAAAACAGCAACTTGCTCTATCGGAATTTCTGCATTTTCATCAAGTAAATCAAGAGAAACCGACGATATTTTTTCTGGACTTTTTTCTAAATGACTTTTTAAGTTAATCAAAGCAGCCTTCGCAGCAGCTACCGCGAAGACGGGTAAAGTGTAACCGGGAAGGGGAGATTGGGGAGACAAGGGGATAAAGTTATGAGTTAAGAATTAGGAGTGTAGAGACGTAGCACTGCTACGTCTGTTATTAAGTTAGGAGTTAGGAATTATTAGTTTTAAATTTTTCAATGCCCAATGCCCCATGCCCCATTCCCAACTTTAAACATTTGGTATTCTTGCTAAAACACCTTTTTTCAATGCTTGCGGGCGTTCAGACCAAGGCATTTGACCATCTGGTTTCTGATAATATAAACTTGCACATTCTAAGACTGCGGCTGATGTGTCGGAAAGTGCTTCTGAATCACGATCTAGATCGCCAAATAAGTATGTCATTTTACCTGGTGCGGTAAAAGCTACCGCGCAAGAATGACTGCAAGCACTCATGCATTCTACAGATTTAACTGTAAATTCTTCTGATAGCGTCCAATCTTGGTGTTTTTCTTCGAGTTCTTTTAATAGTTTTTCACCACCGCTGGTACCTATACGCTTTCCGTCTTGCCAAGTACTAGCACAGCTAGAGCAAACTAAAATTGTGTGTTGATTTGTCATTTTTATCGTATCTATAAATTTCTATAAAAGCATTCTTCTACCGTGACCTCATAGATTAACATCATTTGTGCCAACTGCAAGACTTTATCTTTAAAATCCTTAATTGAAAATTTTTATAGATTAATTGAGAATATTGAAAAATACAGAAACCCGTTATCTCGAAGATACCGGGTTTCTTAACTTCGGGATTTTTACAACTGACAATTGATGCGTGACTTACCTCTAACCTTTAACCTCTAACCTTTAACCTCTAAAGTCGATTTCGCTATCATTCCCAATTGAAATCCAGGTGGATAGCTCCCTTCTTCTTTAACTCTCTTAATATCAGCATCGGCAATGCGTAAATTTAATTTTTGTCCCAATGAGCGTAAAATATCACCTCTATCTATTAAACCCGCGATTGCCCCTGCTGGTGAAAGCACGGTAAGGCGCTGCAATTTATCCTTTTCTAATTTAGTAATGACTTCCACTAAACTTGTCGATTCTTCCACGGAGGGAATTTCATTCAAAGGACTTACTATGCTTTGCACGGTTTGAGTTTCCCACAAACTTCTTTCTATAATTCGCAAATCATCTACACAAACCATTCCTTGATAACGCCCATCTCTATCCGCGAAAAAGACTTGCGGTTGATTGCTTGCTAACAAATATTCATCTGCAAAACAACGCAAACTTTTATCTGCATCAACGACACGAAATTCCCTAGTCATCGCATCGCTAGCAACCATTTCCAATAAGGTTTCCTGTAACTGACTGACGCGCAGATAACTAGTAGCGTTGCGGATACCAAACCAACCCAACAGAGCAATCCACAAACCCGTTATTAATTCACCTGTCTGGTAATCTACTACCAAACCCAACGCGATCGCAGCATAACCTAAAATTTGTCCCGCTCTAGCTGCTAAACGTACTGCCTTATAACGGTTTCCCGTCGCTTTCCAGAATGCTGCTTTTAAAACTTGTCCGCCATCGAGAGGTAAGCCGGGAATTAAATTAAATAACGCTAATACCAAATTAATTCTTGCTAAATCCCCTAACATCGTATGTAGGGCAATGGTATCGGGTATAGCTGCTGACATCAAACTGAGTAAAACAAACAATCCGATACTTACTAAAGGACCGGCGATCGCCACTTGAAATGCTTGTCCAGGAGTCTTCGATTCTTCTTCTATAGCAGCGATTCCGCCAAACAAAAATAGAGTAATTGAATTAACTTTAATCCCCTGCTTTTGTGCTACCAAACTATGACCCAATTCATGTAAAATTACCGAACCAAACAGCAGCAGTGCCATTATGATTCCAGCACTCCAACCTTGAACGGTTCCCAACTCCTGATAAGATGCTCCAAAATTCAGCGTAGCTAAACCTAGAATCAAAAACCATAAAGGATCTAAATATAGTGGAATTCCAAATAAGGAGCCTATTCGCCAATTTGAACTTGTTTGCATAAAATTTGTCCTAAACCAGATTTTCTTAAACTCAGTTCAAAATGCAATTATTTTTAATAAAATTTAATCTTTTACTTAAAACACAAATTACAGAAAATGCTTTTGAACCACTCTATCTTCTAGGATAAACAATTAATCAAATGCAATATTGGATTTCTTATTCGGTAAACTTCACTTTTATGGTTCGGTTTAAAGAGTTAGGAATTGGGGATTGGGGATCGGGTATGGGGCATTGGGCATTGGGGATTGGGAATAGTTAGGAGTTAAGAGTCATTTATTCTTCCCCCATCTCCCTATCTCCCCCTCTCCCAATCCCCTAAGCTTCTACAGGCGACCGATATTAGTCAATCCCAACACAATACCTATACCGATAACGTGACCAAAGCACATAGCGCCAACAAATGCTGGTGCGCTTAGAGGCAAAGGTCCTGGAAATTTAGGCCCTACTTGGGGATAGCTAATAATCTTGGGAGCTAATAAAACCATTACTAGACAAGAAACGCTAATAATGATTCCTACAGCAGGATTCCAACTAGGTGTAGGGGGAACTGTTGGTTGAACTGCAAATAATATTGATGAAATTGATGAAATCAAAACTTTATTCTCCTGAATGAAGAGACAAATAATCTAAACCATCAAAATTATAAAAATTGCTGAGACAATAATCTAAAGATGTCTTAAGAATTTACAATTTTTTGAAGTTTCGCTACAAATATTAATAATTTCAATAATTCTATGCGAGTAAAAATCTGCGGAATCACTCAACCTATTCAGGGTAAAACCATTGCTTCTCTTGGTGCGACAGCATTAGGGTTTATTTGCGTACCTTCATCACCAAGGTACGTAACTTCAGAGCAAATTAAGGCGGTAATCGAGCAGTTACCGCAACAAACCGATAAAATCGGCGTTTTTGCCAACTCTAGCAAAGAAGAAATCGCTCAAACTGTTGCGGAAACTGGATTGACAGGCGTACAACTCCACGGAGATGAATCGCTTGAGTTTTGTCAACAACTGCGTCAATCTTTACCAAATGTAGAAATCATCAAAGCCTTACGAATCAAGGATGCTGATGATTTTGAAAAAGCAAAAACCTATACGAAATATGTAGATACCTTATTACTTGATGCTTATCATCCCCAACAATTGGGAGGTACGGGTAAAACTTTGAATTGGGATACATTGGGGCAATTCAGTCCCGATTGTCCTTGGTTTTTGGCTGGAGGATTAACCCCCCAAAACGTTTTAGAAGCCCTAAACAAAGTAAACCCCAGCGGCATTGATTTATCAAGCGGAGTTGAAACAGCCCCTGGGGATAAGGATTTGGGTAAGGTTGGTGAGTTGTTTGAGAAACTGAAGAAGTAAGGGATGGGGGATGGGGAGACAAGGGGACAAGGAGACAAGGGGAGACAAAGGAAATTTAACCTTTAACCTTAATAGCTCCCTACTCCCTACTCCTAACTCCCTACTCCTAACTCCCAACTCCCAACTCCCAACTCCCTACTCCCTACTCCCTACTCCCAACTCCTAACTCCCTACTCCCAACTCCTAACTCCCTACTCCCTACTCCCTACTCCCTACTCCTTAAAAGAACGCTGGTTGGTGACGAATTAAACTGAAGAATTCTTCACGGGTTTTCTGTTCTTGCTCAAATACTCCTAGCATGGCGCTAGTTACAGTCCAAGAGCCTGGTTTCTGTACTCCCCGCATTGTCATGCACGTGTGTGTAGCTTCCATGACAACGGCAACGCCCTGTGGATCGAGAATTTCTTGAATGGCTTCGGCTATTTGGCGGTTTAATCTTTCTTGTACTTGCAATCGACGAGAGTACATTTCTACAACTCGAGCTAGTTTGCTCAGCCCTACAACTTTTTGATTGGGGATATAAGCGACGTGGGCTTTACCCATGAATGGCAACATATGATGTTCGCACAAACTAAAGAAGTTGATATCGCGAACTAACACCATTTCGTTGTGCCCTTCGTCAAATATGGCACCGTTAACTAAGTCTTCCAATGATTGACTGTAGCCGCTAGTCAGAAACCGCATTGATTCTGCTACGCGCTTGGGTGTTTTGAGTAATCCTTCTCTTTCTGGATCTTCTCCAACTCCTAAAAGCATTGTTCTTACGGCATCCTTCATCTGCTCCATCTGCTCCTCTGAGGGAGGATCTAAATTGGGTTGGGAACCATCTTTAGTATTTCTGTCTGGCCTGGGATTTACAGCATCTTCTAAGTTGGGAATCAGAGGAGATTGAGAACGATCGGAACCGTTAGAACTAGCAATAGTCATGATTTCAGTCTGAATGAAAATTCAACAAATGAGTGATTTTTTGAAGGTAGTTAACATTTAGCATTTAGCAGTTACCTCTCTAGTTTTTGGCTACTCCCATCGGCTTTTAGCCACGGGATTCAGACATTAATTAACCCCCAACCCTTCGCTAAGAAGGGGGGCTTTGTGTAAGTGCCAATTTACTACAAATTACTAATCGGTTGTTAATTAATAACTGAGAAAAAGGTAGTTAATAACTAGGTAACTGTTAACTGATAACTGTTAACTGATAAACTGATAACTGATTTATAGAACTCCCGCGCTGGGCATCAAAGTTAATTCATCTACAACTGCTTGTTTTGGTAACAATGCGGTGTGGAGAATTGACTGAGCAACAATTTCAGGTGTAAGCATATTTGAACGATTGAAGTCCGCGTTTACGGTTTCTGTATCCCAGATTTCTGTATTTACCGCACCGGGACAAATAGCTGTTACACGAATTCCGTTGGCGCGTTCTTCTTGAGCAAGGGCTTGAGAAAGAGCAATTACGCCTGCTTTGCTAACACTGTAAGCGCCCCAGTTGGCAAATGCTTGTTTACCCGCAATAGAAGCTACGTTAATAATTGTGCCTCTATTTTGCTCGCGCATTGAGGGTAAAATTCCCTTAATACACTCAAATACGCTTGTAAGGTTCAAATCGATTACTTGCTGCCAGTCGGATAAAGGTGTTTCGCTCAATGTGCCGGTATAACCCATGCCAGCATTGTTAACAAGAATATCTATGTTACCATCGAGGACTATTCGACGGATGTTTTCTTTTACATCAGATACCTTTGCCAAATCTACAACATAAGTTTTAGCCTTGACTCCTGTTTTTATAACAGCGTTTTCTACTGCTGCTAATTTTTCGGCAGAACGACCTATTAAGGCAACATCTATTCCTGAAGATGCAAATGCCAAAGCTGTTTCTCTGCCGATACCGCTACTTGCACCCGTAATCAAAGCACGTTTTTTAAGTTCGGCCATACTGTTATTTTAAAATAGGTGGTTTAAGCTACTCCAGCCTAAAACATCTTGAGAATCTCAAACAAATCAAAAGATGCAGTCATAATCTTGCACAAGTGCTATATTTGACTTCCAACGTTGAGTTTTTTACTAATTTTTACTAAATATCCTTGCAGCAATTTTTTATAAACAACAAGCAGGATTTAGTACTTCATTTTCAAGGACTAAATGCAAAAAACTGGTTAATCAAGAACCAATTAATAAATGTATTTTCCAATAACTAATTATTAGTCATCAGTTATAAATACCTATGGCAACAATAATAATTGTTATAAACAACTATTAAGAACTATTAAGTGCCATAGGTAATTATAACATTACCGAGCGACTATAATATTTAGGAACGAAAGCTAGGAGCGGGTAGCTTCGGTAAAAACTCCCATTTTGCGGAATCTTTGATAGCGCAGTTCTTTTCTTTCTTTGGCTGTCAAATTGTTAAGTACTTCCAAATTTTCTAATAGCGCTCCTTTAAGACTGTTCGCGGCTTGTAGGGGATCGGAGTGAGCGCCACCAACTGGTTCTGTCAATATTTGGTCGATGATACCCAAATTCTTCAGATCGTGAGAAATAATTTTTAAAGCGGATGTTGCTTGCGGAGCTTTACCTGCGTCTTTCCATAAAATCGCCGCACAAGCTTCGGGAGTTGCAACAGTGTATACGGCGTGTTCAAACATCATGACGCGATCGCCAATTCCAATTCCGAGTGCGCCACCCGAACCTCCTTCACCAATTACGGTGCAGATGATGGGGACATCATAGGAAAACATTTCCCGCAAGTTATAAGCAATCGCTTCACCTTGCCCTTGTTGTTCGGCTATCACGGTTGGTAAAGCGCCGGGAGTATCGATAAAAGTGACGATGGGCATTCCAAACTTGTTAGCGTGTTCCATCAGTCGCAAAGCTTTGCGATATCCACCAGGGGAAGCCATACCAAAATTACGAGCAATATTATCTTTAGTATCTCGTCCTTTTTGATGACCTAAAATGACTACGGGTTGATTTCCCAAACGGGCTAGCCCACCAACTAAAGCCGGATCGTCCGAACCACATCTATCTCCGTGTAGTTCTATCCATTCATCTGTAATTGCTTGAATGTAGTCTAAAGTGCTAGGACGACGGGGATGACGGGGCCACTTGCAGCCGCTGAGTCGGCGATAAACTGCTGAAAATCTCTTCACGTAACTGCATGGCGCGTGCTTCTAATTGATGTATCTGGTTAGTTACATCAACACCATTTTCTTCCGCAAGTTTACGAATCTGCTCAATTCGATTTGCCAGTTCTGCTAGGGGCTTTTCAAAGTCCAAAAGTAGCGGTTTACGCCCTTGTTGTGTAGCCATTGTTTGAATAATGATTGTGAGTTACGAGTTACGAGTGTTATGAGTCATGAGTTGAGAAACTGCGTAAACAATTTCCTACCCTTAACTCATAACAATTAATCGTTAACCGTTAACTACTAAAGAACTGTTTTCTCAAAAATATCCCAAATTTAGGATAATTTTTTGTAAGCCCCTTTGTTAACTGTTAACTGTCACACTAGCAGCGGTCGAAATCCGTGCTTAACGGATACTTTACCAATCTGCTCCATTTTTTCTACGGTAATCTGATTGCGTCCCCAAGAAAAGTTAGTGTACAACTTTTCAAATTCAAGCAGCATTGACTCGGCAAAACAAGCAAATAATTGACGACCAGGAACATCCATGTTGACAATATTCATGATTTTCCAGTCAATATCGAGAGAATGCTCTACAATTCCACCGTTGAGTACGTATACCTCTGGATGCTGAACTTTGTTTCCTAAATTTTTGGGATAGCCACCATCGATTAGCAAGCAAGGTTTCTTCAAGGTGTTAGGGTCAATTTCCACACCTTTAGGCATACTGGCAACCCAAACAATAATATCTGCTTGGGGTAACGCTTCCTCTAAACCCATTATTTTTCCACGCCCCAGGTCAGATTGCAAGGATGAAAGGCGTTCGGTGTTACGCGCAATCAACAATAATTCCTTGACATCCGTCTTTGCATCCAGCCAGCGACAGACGGCGCTACCAATATCTCCCGTAGCACCACATACGGCAACTGTTGCTTTACCAAGCTCTATACCAAGTTTTTTCGAGGCTTGCTCTACTTGCTGACAAATAATGTAAGCAGTATGAGTATTTCCTGTAGTAAACCGTTCAAACTCAAGCTTGATATTGCGAATTTGAGGAATTTGTTCTAACTTAAATGTCTCAAATATAATTGAGGAAAAACCACCCAAAGCGGTAATATTTATACCGTGTTTTTGGGCGTGAGCCATTGCGTTCAGAATTTTGCGAGTAGCAGCCTTCATGCGGCGAGTTGCCAGCATTTCCGGTAAAAAGCAAGATTCTACATACCGCCCTTCGATTTTTTGTCCAGTTACACTTGTAACCGTAATATTATCTACTATTTGGGGTGGCGCACTACACCAAAAATCTAACCCCTGGTCGGCATATTCTGGGTAGCCTAATTCTGAGGCTACTCTTTGCGCGTGTTCTAAACTTGTAAGATGTCCTATTAGACCAAACATGAACTATTAATTTCGGCTTATGCTTTGTGAAAGGATTAAAGGCGTGGAATATAAATAGACACCATAAGAACTGCTCCTCTGAAAAACCATAAATGGTACCCGATTGTGAGCGGGCGAGGAGCAACAAACATGGCTAATTCTATTGTCATGCATTACGTAATTAGCCTTTATAAGAAAGGCTGTTACGATTTAAGCGGCTCTAAGTCCGTATGCAGAAAGACGCATGATATCGCGAGTTGTGAAGCCGATATTATTCAAAGCATCTCCGTATTGAATCATAAAGTCTTCTACCAAAGCATCTTTGGGCATTGCCATCACTTCAGCGTCTTTTTCTACTTCATTGAGCATTTTCCAGACAATAGGAAGGTTTTGGGCGTTTGCTTCTTCTAATTCAGCTTTAGATTCTTCAAAATGTTCTTTTAGCCAAACTTCTCCGAAGTTGAGGTGAGTATATTCATCTTTAACAACACCTTCAGTAATCTTGCGAGAGAAATCATCTGCTACGGGAATAAAAATGTGGTAAGCGGCGATCGCAAAGCATTCGATAATTAAAGACTGAATTAACAAGCAAGTAACAACCTTGTCTTGTGCGGCTGCATCTTGGAAATTTTGATGCAATTGAGAGAAAAACTCCTTTGCAAAATCCATATCCGCCGTTACTTCAAGATTTTTAGCGCAAGCTTGAAAACCTTTCTTATGACGCATCTCCATTTTAGAAAGACGAACTAAATCATCTTTTTTATCTGGTAGCAATTGCCCTAGAGATAAATAATTGTCGTATGCTTCTTGTTCTCCCTCGACCACAATTGCATTAATGCGGCTGAAAGCATCTTTGTATGTTTCGCTGCGATAATCAAGCTCAGATGGGGCTATAAGCTCCTGCATCTTGGATTCCCTCCCGATATGAAAGTATTTAATACTCGACAAGTGATGAAATTGGAATGAAGTTGAGCTAAATCGATCGAATAGAAAGAAAGCGATATATTTACCACACACATCAAACCTATTAATAGTCTAAAGTCTTGGTGTAAATTACGTATCTTTGTGGAACCAGTATCGATCGATTTAATTTTGCTGCAACCCGATTCTCTACAGAATATACACAGAATATACGTGGTTTAATTTTACTTAACAACCCACTATGTTATAGATTAGCTGTTGCTGGGGGCGATTGCTCTAGTAACAGAAAAAACTAATGCGCTTGGATAAAGCTTTATTTATGTTCAAACCAAGCCGGACGCGAAAATACGGTAACTTTTTAACCCTGGGACTATTGCTTGTATTAGCAGCTATTGTCCTATTGCCGCTACTTGTAGTCTTTTTAACCTCATTCGCACCCAAGGGGGCAGTTCAAAGCGTGTTACCGAGGAATGGCCTCACTTTATCTAATTACCACGATGCATGGAGCCGAGGTAAATTTTTATTAGCGTTTGTTAACTCTACCTTAGTAGCTGTTTGTGTTACCTCTTTTCAAATTATAACTTCGGCATTGGCCGGTTACGCATTAGCAAGGTTAAAGTTTAGAGGACGTGAATTATTACTGTTGATAGTATTAGCGACGTTGGTAATCCCATTTCAGTTGCTGGTAATTCCCGTATTTTTAGTACTTAAATGGGGAAATTTAATAAATACCTATTGGGCACTGATTTTACCTACTGCTGCCAATGGGTTTGGTATTTTCTTACTGCGGCAGTATTTTCAAAGTATTCCCGTTGAGTTAGAAGAAGCAGCAGCCATAGATGGGGCAAACAGGCTACAAATATTATGGCAAGTAATGTTACCCTTAGCCCGTCCGGCATTAGTCACGTTATTTTTATTTACTTTTATTGGCGAGTGGAACGATTTATTTAAACCCTTAGTATTTACAACCCGCCCCGAATTAAGAACGGTGCAGCTTGCTTTAGCAGAGTTTCAAGAGCAATTTACTAATAATTGGCCCTTATTAATGGCAGCAGTCACAATAGCCACCGTACCCGTAATGTTGCTATTCCTCATCGGTCAACGGCAGTTCATTCGCGGTATCGCAACAACTGGAATTAAGAATTAATTTGGGAATGGGTAATTGGTAATGGGTAATTGGGCATTGGGCATTGGAGATAGTTGGGAATGAGGAGTTATAGTCATTCCAATTAATTTCCGTAGTGCGTTAGCGAAGCGTGTCTTTCAGACACGCTTCGCTAACGCACTACAAATCAATCGGTTCCTATTTAGAATCGCTATAAGAGTTAAAAATTTTACTACCCCCTCCCCCCATCTCCCCATCCCCTTGTCCCCCATCCAGCATCTATGCCACTACATAAAGTGTCACACATCCGTAATAACTCGGTGTAAGGACAATTGCACTTAAAGGTTATGATTTTTAGACAGTAAAATAAAGTGTCATTGATAAAGAGCATGAAGCAAAGGCTTTTGGCTTAAGCTTTAAATTGAAATAAGCGCATCTATTACAATATGAATTCATTGGATGATAAGAAACTACCTGCTGTATTAATGGCATCAAGTTCAAGCGAACTACTTCAACGTTATGCAGTAGGAGAAAGGGATTTTCCTGGCAGCAGACTGAATGATGCTAATCTGACTCGCGCCGATCTTAGTGGTGCCGATTTGAGTCGAGTTCATCTGCAATATGCTTACTTAGCAGGTGCCAAGCTTAAAGGTACTAATCTTAGCCAAGCCTTGCTTAACGGCGTTCAATTAGTAGGTGCCGATTTACGAGATGCAAATTTGAGCATTTCAAATTTGAGTGAAGCTGAATTATCTGGTGCTGATTTTCGCGATGCTGTGATGAAAACAGCCGATTTGCGCGGTGCTGATATTAGCAATACTAATCTTGCCTGTGTCAATTTGTGTGGTGCTGACTTACGCTACGCTAACCTGGCGAATTCTAATTTAAGCTATACGAATTTCAGGAATGCATTTCTTGCGGCAGCAAACCTAAGTAACGCTTATTTAGTTGGTGCCAATTTAAGCCATGCTGACCTTAATAGTGCAAACGTAGAGAATGCTTTATTTGGATACAACAAAGGAATTTCTAAGTCTGTAAAGCTTGACTTACAGCTACGGGGAGCAATATTTATAATTGACAGCGAACTTTAGTCAGTTATCAATTATCAGTGTTTAGTTGGATATTGAGGTTCATTGGTGGTTAATAATCTATAGAGGGAAATTAGTTTTTTTGTGCATCAATTTAAGTCTTAAATCAGTTACTAGTACCGCTGCGCGGAAGTAAAAAGTCAAAAGTAAGAAGTAAAAAGTAAAAAGTATTATATGATAAGGCTTTCAAACTTTTTAAATGGGTGCTTTATTTACGCCGTACTTTACTAGTCGCCTAAGCTGTTACGCACTTAATTTGTATACTACCCTTCGTGCAAGATGCATGTCCTAACGGACAAGCTGCGTTAGCGGAGCGAGACGATAGTCTTAAGCAGTACTACAGTATTTTCAATTTTATGTCCTTCGGACACGCTACGCTAATGCATTATACAATTTAGCTGCACATCAGCTTATAATTGTTCATTGATAATTGATAATTGTTAATTGATTACTCTGTTTCTTGGATTTGCAAGCGTACCGTGCGTTCGGTTGTACCGCTAATTTGTAATTGCATGACTTCTCCACCGAGGGGTTCTAAGCAATCAAGTAACGATCTTAAATGTGGTGTGGAAGCACCTGTATCTACGTAAAGTCTATCTGATAAGTTAGCGATGCGTTTCCAAGTCATGTATAGCTTGGCTATGGTTTGTTCGATTTGAGATGCTTGATTGACTAAATCGGCGGCTATGTTCATGCATCCTACTCTTTGAGCTTCTTCTAAAGCTGTTTCAATATCAATTTCTTCATTAGATAAAGCCTGCACCTGTACTGCTGCTTTCAAATATTTTGCTAGATAACGCGCTTCGGAAGTAGCATTTTTGAGGGTATCAACGTCTGGATTAGCGGTAATTTCATCTTGAATTACTGCTTGATGGGGTTGTGGCAATTTCTCCATCTCTTTGACTAAAGGTGCGAGATAACGAGGAGGAAGGGTGTTATCGGCTACTTTCTGCTTCACTGGTTCCGGTAATAAATCCGAGGACATTGCCGTCCACTCTTCTGAGAGTTGCTTGACTTCTCTTCTGGTAATTTTGTCTCCATTTTGTGCGGCTTCACTTACCATTATCTGGACTTCGGGTGAAGCTTTTGCGGTTTCTACAAAGGCTCGTTTACTAAAGTTGTTGATAGATTTTACTTCAAGCTTGCCGGATTGTAGCAGGGTATCGGCGCTATTGGCTAACTCAATCAAAGCATAAGCATTACTTTTACTGATTTCCCGTTCCTTAAGCCATTTTAGAAAGCCAGTACCGCGTCCATCCCCTCCTTTTTTTTCGCGATCGCGAACTGCGCGTAAAATTCTTCCTCGCCAAATATCAGTTTGTAAATCAAATTTATCGCATACCTGCCAAGCTACATCTAGCTGTTCGAGAAACTCTATTTCAGGAATCGCTTCATCTTCGGGATCTGGTAGCTCGAAGGCTAAATCTGCTGGCTGTTGTAAGGCTTCAACCAGTTCGTTGATGTTATCGGTTGACTGCACGGTGATAATGGTTCCTTTAGAGAAAGCGAAAGGCTTGGTTATTATCACATAATGTGGGTACCGCAGTTGCTTATTAATTTTTTTAAATTCTTTTTGATGGAATTATCATTAGTAGGTTGGCGTTGAAAATCATAATCATGATAAGGGAGTAGGAAGTAGGGCTGTAATTTCAATAACTTGTTTGTGCAGCTAAATTGTATAATGCTGCCTAAGACTATCGTCTCCCTCCGCTAACGCAGCGTGTCCGAAGGACATAAAATTGTAACTATTGTAGTGCTGCCTAAGACTATCGTCTCCCTCCGCTAACGCAGCGTGTCCGTTAGGACATCCATCTTGCACGAACGGTAATATACAAATTAAGTGCGTAACAACTTAACAACTTCCGTGAAATATCAAAAGTATCCGACGATTGAAACCACCGGATACTTTTAAAACAATTAACTACTAACTACTAAGTACTAACAATCTACTTTTCTTTATACGTCCAAACACCATCATCCCAGTCATCATGAGCATGGGGATTATCTAACCAATAGTGACAGCGCTTGAGATGCGATATCGCGCCTTTGTCATGTTCTTCGATTTCCAAGACTTTGGCAAATTGGTTTTTGGCTAAGCTAAATTGACGGTTGACGTAGTATTCGCGTCCTTTATGATAGTATTCAATTGCGGTTAGCTTATCGCCGCTTATCTCGTCGCCACGCATACCGATTAATTCGTATATTGATACTGGCTCGTTACGTCCTTTGACTCGAATGTAATCTAATTCTCTTGCCCATACCAGGTGTTTGCAAGGTTCGTAAGTATTGTCGCTGATAATAATATCGCAACCGTACTGTTTGCTGACGCTTTCCAAACGAGAACCGAGGTTTACGCCGTCACCGATTGCGGTAAATTCCATCCGTTTGCTCGAACCAATGTTTCCACTGATTACAACGTCGGAGTTGATACCGATACCAATTTTAATTTGTGGTTTATCATCTGCATGACGACGGGTATTAAAGTCTTCCAAACGGCGGCGCATTTCTAAGGATGTTTGTACGGCCATCCAAGCATGGTTTTGTAAAGGTAAAGGCGAACCATATACGGCCATGATGGCATCACCGATGTATTTATCTAAGGTGCCTTTATGTTTGAAAACCGCTTCAACCATTGACTCGAAGTATTCGTTGAGCATACCTACAACTTCTTCGGCTTCCAAGTTTTCCGTTAAAGTAGTGTAGCCGCGAATATCGGAAAATAGAATCGAAACTTCTTTTCTGTCGCCACCTAGTTTTGCGTCGTCTAATTTGAGCAATTCTTCGGCTAATTCCTGAGTCATGTAGCGATACATGGTACTCTTGAGCCGCTTTTCGTCGCTGATGTCGTCCATTACTACCAGCGCACCCCTAACTTGTCCATCGTCGCTTGCGTCAGCGATGGTATTAATCGACAAGTTAATGCTGTTTTCTAAAGATTCATGGGTAAGAAGGGTGCGATCGGGATAATATTGTTCGCGTAATTTCTCATCGGCAACATTTAAAGCATCGTGACACCATTTATCAAAGTCGTTTTCTTTGATATTAATTATGTCGTTGATTAATTTGCCTTCTAAACGTTCTTCTTCTTCTAATCCCAACAAACGCAAAGCGCTTTCGTTGGCTGCAACAATGTAGCCTTTTTTATCGGTAGAAATTACCCCATTGGAAAGACTGCGAAGAATATCGCGCTGCATTTGTTCTTGCTGCTTGATAGTGGCAAACAATTGAGCGTTTTGCAGCGCTACACCTGCCTGAATGTTAAAAGCTTCCATAAACTGTTCGTCATTACGATCGAAACTAGCTTGGAAGCATTCGGGGGCTTGGGGGCCAATCTTCGGGATTATAAGGAGGACATTGGTTTTTATTCTTCTTATTTACGAGTTGAGTCACACCAATTAATTCCCTGTCACCGTTGAATACTGGCATACAGAGCAAACTACAGGTACGATAACCGTTTGAATTGTCTATTTGCTTGGCTGTATCGGAGTCGGGATTGTCGTACAAATCGAAGGGGATATTTAAAATTTTGCCCGTTGATGCAACTTGCCCCACAAAACCTTTACCCATAGGTACTCGCAACTCTTTTGTCGAACCATCAGCAATGGTAATTTTTGTCCACAACTCTTGGCGATCGCGTTCTATTAACCATAAAGTAGAACGATCGGCGTTCATCAGTTGTTTGGCTTCATCCATCACCCGCTTAAGCGTCTCTTCTAGATCGAGACTGCTTTGCGAAAGTGATTTTATAGCTTTCATCAACGCTTCAGCAGCTCGTTGCTTTTGAGTTGCGATGTAAAAGGAACGTGATGATTCTAAAATTAATCGGATAGAAGGCGCAAATTCTTGGAATAATTGCTCGTCGGCATCAGTAAAACCCTTAATATCAATACGTTCGCATAAAGGGGCTTCACTGTTGTTATCCGGTTTTAATTTATTTAACAATTGCACTACCGCGACCAATTTACCTTGTTCGTTGAGCAAAGGTAAAGCCAACATGGTATAGGTTCGGTAATCGGTTCTTTTTTCATGCTCCCGCGCAAAAGAAGAACGAGTATCGTTGTAAAAATCAAAGGGAATATTAACTACTTTTTTATCAGTCGCAACTTCACCAGCAATACCTTTATTTGCCGGGATACGAATTTCTAAAGAACGCTTTCCCTCCCCTTCCGCAACAATTGTATATAGTTCTTGTTTCTCTTCATCTAACAGAAATATTGTTGTTCTATCTGCACCTAATAGCTCCCCAGTTTTTAGAGTAATAGATTGCAACATTTCTTGTAAAATTGCTTCAAACCCTTTAGAATCCAACATTGAAAGGGTTTGATTAACAATCTCTAACTTATGCTCTACATCTTTAACAACTTGTTTAAAAGTATCTTGAGTTAAAGGAGCAAGGAAATTCGAGATAGTTCCTTCCTCTTGACTCGCAAGAGCATCTAATCGAGTAGAATTCTGAATAAAGTCGCGCTCACCCTGACTGTTTCCACCAATCATTAAATCGGTGGGTTCATTGCGACTACGTTGGTAGACTGACATAGCTGCCTTCTGATATAAGATTTGTTTTATTAATTGATTCTTTATGGGCGATAAATCTGCCGATAGCTCTAAATTAATTTTGCCGAAGAAAGCAATTCGGTTTTTTTTGCATAAATCGGCTTAATTAAAATAAATAAATAGATGCGTTTCGGCCGTATTACCCCTCTTTGTTTAACCTTTAACTAAGAAAGAAAAAATGATTTTTACATATCTTGTCTTATTGAATAAGAGAATTATTCACAGTCTAATCTTTCATCAGATAAAATGTCATTGACGAAGATACGTAGACAATAAAACAAGAAAAACATACTCGTTTGATGAACGGTAAGTACGTGAATATAGATATTTTCGTACTTGCTCATAATCAAGAAATTGTATAACTCCCAATTTCATTTTTAATTAACTATGAAAAAAACACGTTAATTTAATCGCTACAAAATTCACGTGAATATACTTATAAGTAGGAGATTAACAGCTACTTAACTGCTTTTCAAAGTTTCACGTTCTCAGCCTTGTAAAAAAAAATTATGTTCCACTATCCCGTTCATTTAAAACTGTTTGCTGCTAAGAGATCGGCAACACTGGGTATTGAATAGTAAAGTTGTATTTTCTACACGACTATGTTGATATTATTCCCAAATTTTTTTCAAAATTAACAGGTATAAGGTAAAAAATTGCACGAATGACTTAATAAATAAGTTCTATAAAATAACTTTTATAAATCGACATATTTAATACGAACAAGAATACGGAGCAGCTTTCCAACTCGTATTAAGCTTCTTATTGACTTTTGTCAAACAAATATAGTTCTAATGAACTACATTGATTCTGAGTTTGGAATACAGCATAAAACCATCGATCGGGTTATCTCAAAAAAACGTTAATTATTTATCACTCTACCGAGCTTTTACGTTTTATTACTGAGTATCCAATTTAGACTGTAATAATACTAGGTTTTAGCCTGATATAAAAGCTTTCGGCTTGTTGCTAACAAATAGATGTATTAAAAAAGACTTTTATTTATAGTACTAATTCTTAGTAAAGAAGAGTTTTTGTTGGAAATATAAATTTACTCTGTATAAATATCGGCATTTTTCAGGATGCTATAGATTAATTGATTGAGTTACAAAATGATTTATATGTAACAATAATAGCTCAGTGATATTGCTGAGAAAGAAGAATGTCTTCAAGTCAGCAACAAAAACCAAAAGCGATCGGCTTGTTTACTGCAACCTGTATTGTCGTAGCGAACATGATCGGTACGGGAGTATTCACTAGCTTAGGCTTTCAAGTAGTAGATATCAAATCTGGTTTCACGCTGCTATTTTTATGGATGGTAGGTGGAATTTTCGCATTATGCGGTGCTTTAAGCTATGGCGAATTAGGGGCGGCAATGCCTTATTCTGGCGGTGAATACTATTATTTATCTCGAATATATCATCCAGTAGTAGGTTTTTTATCTGGATGGGTATCTGTAACTGTGGGTTTTGCTGCACCGATAGCAGCCGCAGCTATGGCTTTAGGAGCATATTTTAAAGGTGTGTTTCCGTTAATTTCTTCAACAGCTATTGCTTTAGCTGTTGTTATCGGTGTTTCTTTGATTCATGGAACAAACAAAGCATTTGGTAGCAATTTTCAACAAATATTTACGATTCTGAAAGTTGTACTAATTGTAGTTTTAATTGTCTGCGGTTTCTGTTTGGCTGAACCTCAACAATTAGGATTTTTACCTTCTACAGAAGATGTTAATTTAATCTTCAGTTCTCCCTTTGCAATTTCGTTAGTTTATGTAACCTATTCATATTCAGGTTGGAATGCAGCCGTTTATTTAGCTAGTGAAGTAGAAAAACCGGAAAAAAATCTACCTCGTTCTTTAATTGGTGGAACTTTGATTGTAATGGGTTTGTATCTACTATTAAACTTTATATTTTTATATACTACGCCAATTAATGAATTAGCTAATAAAGAAGAAATTGGGATTATAGCTGCCAATAATATCTTTGGTTCTTTCGGTGCAAAAATAATGGGTACCTTAATTTCATTTGGACTAATAAGTTCAATTAGTTCAATGGTTTTAGCTGGCCCCAGAGTTACTCAAGCAATTGGTGAAGATATCCCTTTATTTAAACTGCTGGCGAGAAAAAATACTAGTGGCATTCCATATCTTGCAATTCTGTTACAGCTATTCATTGTTACTGTTTTAATACTGACATCTAGTTTTAAAGCAGTACTCATTTATTTAGGATTTACCCTAACTTTATCTTCATTTATTACAGTTTTAGGGGTTTTTGTTTATCGCTTTCGATATCCCGAAGCACCTCGCCCTTATCAAACTTGGGGTTATCCTTTTACACCGCTGATCTTCTTAGGAATAAGTTCGTGGATGTTAGTTTATCTTTTGATGGATAAACCAGTGGAATCTTTAACAGGAATGGCAACGCTATTAATTGGTTTGATTGTTTATTTTGTTGCTTCAAAAAACAAATTGGGCTGGTCTTCGGTTGAGGAAGAAGCAAGCTATGTCTCTGCATCCAAAACCGACCAAAAACAAACCCGGTTCAATGATAAATAATTATTATTTAGAATATTTTTCTAGGAATCGGACTGAAAAAAATCAAATTATTACCCCACAATCATGAAAAACAATAAATTATTTTCTGCTTTTTTTAGTGCTGGTATTGGTGCATTATTATTACTGCAAGGCTGTGGTAGCGACAATATTAATAGCAATATTACCAGTAACGCGATTAAAAAAGCTGAATCAACTAAACCTGTGGATCCTTTAGCGAAATTTGACAAAGCAAAATCTGCTAAATTAACCGATACAGCAAAATTGCTCGCGGGAATGGAAGTTGATAGTCAAAGTACTTTAGCTAAAGTACAGCAAGTTAAAGGTTGGAATTCCCATCAGAATTACTATAAAAATGCCTGGAGTAAATTAGAAAATCAGCAGTTAGCAAAGGTAAGAGAATGGAGAAACAAGGAATTACAAGCAATTAATGCGAAAACTCCAACAGTTTTCTATCCTTTCAGCGGACCAGATTTTCTTTACTCTTTCTCTTTATTTCCTCAAGCTAAAGAATTGATTTTAGTTGGCTTAGAGCCAGTAGGTAGCGTTCCAGATTTTGCTAAACTTTCTGCTAACGAAAGTAATAGAGCATTAAGTAAAGCCAGAAGTTCTTTATCAGAGATTTTACAATTCAGCTTCTTTCGTACTAATGACATGAGAGTTGATTTGCAAAAGCAAGGAGTTTTACCAATTTTGTACGTGTTTATGGCACGCACTAATAATCGCATCCTCGATTTACAATATATTGGCTTGGATAAAAATGCTAAAGTCAAGCAATTTGAAAAAGGAATGGTTCCGGGAGTCAAAATTGCTTTTGTCCCCCAAGGAGAATCAGAACCTCGTACTTTGTATTATTTTTCTACAGATTTATCGAATTCAGGTTTAACAAAACATCCCGAATTAACGCAGTTTATAAGTCAACTCAACGAACCCGTAACTTATCTAAAAGCTGCTTCTTACTTAATGTATAACAATAGCTTCTCGGGTATTAGAGATACAATTTTGGCAACCAGCAGTCACGTATTGCAAGATGATTCTGGAATGCCTTTAAAATCTTTTGATAATGCTAAATGGGATTTAGAATTCTACGGTAATTATACTCGTCCTATCGGTTTATTTAGCAATCGCTATCAATCCGATTTGAAACGGGTTTATGCAAATAAGAATGATATTCAGCCTTTAGATTTTGGTATTGGCTATAAATTTAACGTGAATCAGTCAAATTTGATGTTAGCTAAGACGAAATAATTAATATCAACCCTAATTGATGGAGACGTAGCACTGCTACGTCTCTACATTGGTTATTGGTTACGACAAAATATTATTAATAATCGATCGCCCAATATTTAAATGCTGGATGTTTTCCACCGATTGCCTCATTTACAATTCTTTCACAGATTTTCAACCCGTTTTGGCTGTTAGTTAAAATTACGATTCCCGTTTTTAAATCTTTGGAAGCGACAATAAAACTTTTAAAAGTCACTAAATCACCCCAATGCCAAAAAAAGTTACCTTTATTTGTTTTTTCTAATCCCCAACCCAAACCCCAATCGAGAGAATAGCTCAATTTTATTTGGGGAGTTAGCATCTGCACTAAACTTGCTTCCGTCAAATAATTACTATCAACAGTTCCCGGATTCATCATCGCGATCGCAAATTTAGCGTATTCATCAGCAGTGGTACGTAAACTTCCGGCTGAGCTTGCAGCTTTCGGTTTACTCATTGCTCTGGGTTTAGCTTGACGATTATGTCCGTAACTGGCAATTCCTGCATATTCAGGTTGCCAAATTAAACTACTACTATTCATCCCCCAAGGCTTTAAAATTTGCTGTTGTAAATATGCTTCTAAAGGTTGTTGGGTAATTTTTTCAACTACGTTTTGTAAATATAAAAAACCCTCTCCAGAATAACCAAACTTTGTTCCCGGATTATTCTTAAACCATACAGGTTTACTACCGCTCCAATTAGGAAAACCAGTAGTATGAGACAATACTCTACGAGCAGTTACTTTGTTAATTCTAAGATCGGAAATTAAAGGTTTATTCGTGTATTTTGTTAAAGGTGCATCTAAATCAATTTCTCCTCTTTCAGCCATTTTTAAGACTGCATAACCAAACAATGGTTTAGTCAAGGATGCAGCAGCAAAGATAGTTTCGTTATTAACCGATGTTTTTCTATATTTGTGTTTTATTCCAAAGCTTTTATTCCAAAATAATTCCCCATCCCGAATCATTGCCACAGAAATTCCGGGAATTCCAGAATTTTGCATTAACTTGGGAATTTGCGCTTCTATATTACCAGTTACAGTTTCTGCTGCGGAAACAGAATCGGCGAGTAATTTAAGTAAGCTAACAGAAGAAAGACTGGCTATAGCGGTTGTACCTTGTTTGATAAACTTTCTGCGGGATATTTCGGACATTGTAGAGATTTTTATAGTGCTATTTAATTAGAATTTAAATAAGATATAAAAGTTTCGATTATTTGTTTGTAGTAAGGGCTTTAGCCCTTTGATGAGAGGGTTAAAACCCTTACTACGAACTTAAGATTTTTTCGGTAAATTACGCGGAGGTGTTTCCTCTCCTTGATACATCCGCTTTTCTAATCTCCCCAAACCAAACCATGCGCCGCCTAATAAAAGAAATGCCGCAGAAAACAATAAGGGTAAAATTACTGTATTAGATTGTAATAAATTTATTAAGGGTATCATTGCCCAAGTTGCCGCTGCGAGAAGTGCAATCGCCATTCTTAATTTCTGAATATTCGCGAGTGCTTTACTACAGCTTCCACAATGTTTGGTATGGGAATGATATCTATCTAAAAGTTCTTCGTTTGATAATCTTGGTGGTAAAGTTTCTCCCGGAAATGGATTTGCGTTATATTTATTCACCCATTCTCGCAATTTTGATACATAGGTGTCTGCTTTAGTGGGTAGATAAAATGCTTTATTAAAATTGGCACTTCCACCAGATTCTTCTAGGAAACGCTCTTGATAGTGGAGGAAAATTTGATCGTCTTCCAAAATCCGATTATTACTGATGTGAGAATACCACCTTGGAGTTAGCTTAATAAAGAAAGCGGGTAGTTTTGCAGAGAATTTGAAGGGGAAAAGCGCAAATAAACGACATTCGCCTTTACGGATCGGTGTTGCGTAAACAACCGTCAAAGTTCTACCAAATTTCTTCGATGTTAAATCGTGACATACTAATCCCGGTGCGACAAAAGCTGTATCCTGTTTTCCTAAAGTACCTTTTCTTGGCCCATCTTGCCAAACTCCGGTAAAACCATTTTTACCAGATTCAACTACTTCTAATTCTACGGGTGAGACGCTATCTCTATTACCGACGGTAGCGTGATGGGTAAAAGGAATATGACTGGAATCGATAACATTTTCTAACAAAGTTAAAGCATCATAAGGTAAATCTCGAAAGGTATTTAACACAACCCATTCATCAGGTGTTTCTTCAATAGCTTCAATAATCGGAACTTGAATATTTTCTGCATTTTCCGGGTTTCCGGGGAAGATAAATAATAATCCTTGTTTTACGGTTATCGGAAAAGATTTAACACAGGCTCTTTGGGAAGTTTCAGCTTTTGTACCTTCGGGCTGCTGGGGAATGCGTTCGCAATTACCATTACCAGAAAAAGCCCAACCATGATAGGGACATTCTAAAAGTCCATCTTCGGCAATTCTTCCTTCGGATAAAGGTACGAGACGATGAGGACATTTATCTTCAAAAACTCGCCAGGAAGAAGTTTGTTTATCCCACCAAATTACAATGTCTTTATTAAGGATGGTAAAACGGGTAAGTTTGGATTTATCTAAGTCGTCAATATAATGAATGGGATACCAAGCTTCAAGTACATCAAATTGATTTGGATTTGTACCACCAGCGGGTAATTTATCGTTTTTATTGGAGGTTTTGGTGAGGGTTGATGTCATTTTTATTGGTAGCTTGGAATAATTAATATTTTATTATTAACCGCAGAGGGCACGAAGAGCGCAGAGGGAAGAGGTTTAGGAGAGGCTTTTTTCGCGCAGCGTAACGCACCATTGTCTTAATTCATAATTCATATTAATCCAACCCATCCTGCACTATCCATACCAAAGTTCCTAATAATTGTTCTACTGGCAAAATTCTATATTCTGTAAAATCAATCGTGACAATATCTTCTTCTAATTTCAAAAAATTCCATATATTTCCATTAGTAACGCTTCCATAAATAATCGATACAGATTCATCATTTTTCGCATTAAATTTCTGTGCAGCAACCATTTGAGCTATACACTGTCCTAAAGCATATTTGAAGTTTTCTTTTTTCGCTTCTATAATTACAAATGCTGGTGCTTCAATAAATAACTGTTCGGGAGAAAGGCTAAGAATAAAATCGCAACAGCCCGTTAATCCTAAGTTTTTATCAACGTCGAAATCTTCCCCCGAAAAAAAGCTGATTTCTTTATTCAAAATCTTTCTGACTTCAAATAAAATCGGACTAATAATAAGTTCCGAACGTGCTTTTCCCGAACCCATCGCAATTGCTAAAGGAATACTTTCTTCTAAATATTCTGCTATGTAAGGATTTGGGGTAACAGGTTTAATTTCTGGAAGAAATTTTTCATCTCCAACTAATGTTAAATCAAATTTTTGTGTTACTTCGGAAATAGTAAAATCTTTGTAGGGCATGAATTGCAAATATAATTAATATAATAGATAGAAACTGATAGGAAAAAACACAATTGACATTAATTTAATCCATCTCGCACCATCCACACTAAAATTCCTAGCAACTTTTCCACTGGAGGAATCAAATATTCCATCAAATCAATTGTTACGGTGGTATCTTCTAATTTCAAAAAACTCCATAAGTTTCCGCTAGTAACGCTTCCATATACAGTTGGTATCGACTTATTGTTTTCTATATTAAATTTCTGCGCTGCAACCATTTCAGCAATGCACTGTCCTAAACCACCTTTGAGATTTTCTTTTTTAGCTTCTATGATTACAATGGCTGGTGCTTCAATAAATAGTTGTTCTGGAGAACGACTTATCAAAAAATCACAAAATCCTGTTAGTCCGACGGTAGCATCAACGTTAAACTCTTCACCGGAAAAAAAGCTAATTTCTTCATTAAAAAGCTTTCTGACTTCAAATAAAATTGGACTAATAATTAGTTCCGAACGGGCTTTTTCTGAACCCATTGCAATTGCAAGAGGAATACTATCTTTTAAATACTCTAGTAAATAAGGATTTGGTGAAACAGGTTCAACTTCGGGAAGAAAACGTTTACCTTCTACCAATGTAAGATTGAACCTTTGCTTTACTTTTGAAATATTAAATTCTCTATAAGACATAGACTATAAAATATATTTCTCTGCATGATTAATTGTTTCAATAAATGTAGAGACGTGATATTATGCCCTCCGGGCACGCTGAGCTAACGCGTCTCTACAGGTAAATTCGTGGGTAAATAAGGACGTTTGATATTATATTACGATTTCTTCTTCCTCCCTCTCCCTTTCCCTTTCCCCTCTCGATGAGTCGCTGCTTTCGCTAACAAAGAATCTGCAAAAGCCACAGCATCGTTTGCTGATTTTCCACCAGCTAACTGCGCTAGTTCATCCCGTCGTTTAGTCAAGTTATCTAAAGCCGTAATCCTTACCACGGTACGTTCTTCGCCATGTCCGTTATTTTCTTTTTCACCTTTTAAATGATTAATAACTTGTTTATTAACGTGGAAATGCCTGTCAGCCATTGCCGCTACTAATGGTTGGTGAGTAACGCATAATACCTGAAGCTGCAAACTTAATTGATGCAGTTTTTCGGCGATGGTTTGCGCGACTCTACCGGAAACACCAACATCGATTTCGTCAAAAACCATTGTTCCCGGACTATCTGAAGCTGAGAAAGTAGCTTTCAACGCGAGTAAAAAGCGGCTCATTTCACCACCAGAGGCAGTTTCCGACAAGGGTTGCAGCGGTTCACCTGGATTCGGGCTAAACAAAAAGCTGACTTTATCGCTGCCGTTTGCAGTGGGAGCAATGGGTGCTAACTCAACTTTAAATTGCACTTTGTCCATTGCTAAGGGTTTAAGTTGACTAATAATTTCTGCTTCCAATAAAGCTGCTATGGCGCTACGCAATTTAGTTAATTTGTTGCATTCACAAGTCAGTTTATCCAAACATTCTTGTTCTTGTTTTTCTAAACTTTCAATGGTTTTTTCACCATCGTTAAGTTCGTTTAATTGCGCTTGTATACCGTTATAATGTTCGATAACTTCAGCCAGCGACGGCCCCATATTTACGGCAAATGTGCTTTAATTCCCGAATTCTTTCTTCTACCTCATCCAATCTTTGGGGATCTGCCTCCAAAGCGTCTCCATAAGCATTAATTTGTCGCGCTACTTCCGTAACTCCTGCCACAGCATCTCTAATTAATTCCAACAGTGGCTCAAGTTCCTCGGTGTCGAACTCTACCATATTCATTAAGGTACCTTCGCTGTTTCCCAGCAAGTCCGTAGCTGTGGAACCTCCGCCATCGCTTTGATATAAATCCTGGTAAACTTTGTAACTCATCTGTTGCAATTCAACAACATGATTGAGACGTTCTTGCTCTTGTAAAAGCTTGTCTAATTCGTTGGGTTCGTCAAGATTTGCCTCTCCCAATTCTTTCGCTTGATAAGTCAGTAAATCGAGTTTTTGTAACCTTTCCCGTTCCGAAGTACGACGACGTTCTAACAACAAATGCGCTTCATGATAGCGACTGAAAGCAGCAGCCACAATAGAACGCTGCTTTGTTATCCCATCGCCACCGTAAGAATCCAACCAGTTGCGAACCTGTGTAGATTGTCCTACCAGTGCGTTTTGTCCTTGAGCGGTAATTTCCACCAAGCGTTCCCGCAAACTGTTCATTAACTGGCGATTTACCAAAACACCATTCACCCGCGAACGACTGCGGACACTACTAGTATTTGCGGTAACTTCACGACTGATTACTACTGAATTTTCATCAAGTAAATCTATTTCCTGTTCGGTTAACCAAGCAGCCAAAGCAGAATTAGAACTAAAAGTACCTTCGATCGTGGCTCGTTTGCTGCCAGTGCGAATTACGCGACTAGAGACTTTTCCACCTAAAACAGCATCGATAGCATCAAGAATAATCGATTTACCAGCGCCGGTTTCACCCGTAAGTACATTTAACCCAGCACCGAATTCTAAATCTAATTTGTCAATTAAAGCAAAGTTCTCTATATAAAGGGAGAGCAACATTCAGCCAAATTCTCCGTTAAGGCAGACGCGGGATAGTTCTACAGTTTGAGATACTAGGAATTGAAAGCAATGTAATCCCCGAACAAGTGTACCAAACTTAGTTTAAAAGGTTAGAGGTCTGCATGTCAAAGGTTAAAGGTAATAACTCACGTTCAATGTGAATCAAGTGCCCAAACCACTATTATCACATTGATAATTTCAAAATTGAGATTTAAGTAGGCTTCAAAACCGTTATAGAAAAAGAGGCATTTTTATTCACATCACTCCTCACTCCTAACCTTTGACCTGATGGGTTACACTTATGAAAGCGATTGTTACAATACTTAACTTTTGAACTGCCGTGCCGTAAATTCATGAATATGAAGACAGTTCCTCCAAAATCCACACCAACAGAGACAAATTTAGTGCTTGCAGAAAATAGAGTAGATACCACTACTGTTGAATTCCCAAGTTCAATAGAACGCCGAAAGAGTAGTTTGTTAGAAGAGACAACAAGCGAGCATTTAGGATTGCGTTACGATGCTTCGGGAATCGCAGCGCATTATCGAAAAAGACGTTTGCAGGTTTGGGGGCGCATATTCACGGTTTTAGCTCCTGCTATTAGCTTTGCTTTTGGCGTGTGGTTTGATAGAAAACTTGGTAAAAAAGTCAAAACTGACCGTCGTCGCGCAGTTCAATTGCGAGAATTATTGACAAGGTTGGGGCCAGCATATATTAAAATCGGACAGGCATTGTCCACAAGACCGGATTTAGTTCCTCCGGTGTATTTAGAAGAATTTACTCAGCTGCAAGATAAATTACCACCTTTTCCTAACGAGTTAGCTTATCAGTTTATTGAAGAAGAAATCGGAGCGCGTCCAGAAGAAATTTATACCGACCTGACACCAGACCCCAATCGCCGCAGCTTCTTTAGGACAAGTTTACAGAGGCAAGTTAAAAAGTACTGGTGAAGAAGTCGCCGTTAAAGTTCAACGTCCCGACTTACGCGAACGTATAACCATTGACTTATATATCCTACGTATATTGGCAGCTTGGGGGCAAAAAGCCATCAAGCAAGTACGCAGCGATTTAGTAGGTATTCTCGATGAATTAGGCGAGCGTATCTTTGAGGAGATGGATTACGTTAATGAAGGCGAAAATGCCGAGCGTTTTTTCCAGCTTTACGGTCATTTAAAAGACGTATACGTTCCTAAAATATACTGGGAATATACCAACCGTCGCGTATTGACGATGGAGTGGATTAACGGACTTAAATTAACTCAAGTAAAAGAAATTGCCGCTTTAGGAATAGATGCTCGTTATTTAGTAGAAGTAGGGGTTCAATGTTCCTTACGTCAGTTATTAGAACACGGATTTTTCCACGCAGATCCGCACCCCGGTAACTTATTAGCTACCCCAGATGGAAAATTAGCTTATCTCGACTTCGGGATGATGAGCGAGATTAAACCACCGCAACGTTACGGTTTAATTGAGGCGATCGTTCACGTAGTTAACCGCGATTTCGACTCTTTAGCCCACGACTACGTTAAATTAGACTTTTTAACACCAGATGTCGATTTAACACCAATTATTCCAGCATTTGCGAACGTATTCGCCGACGCTCAAGGTGCTTCCGTTGCCGATTTAAACATCAAAACTATCACCGATGATTTATCGAATTTGATGTACGAATATCCCTTCCGCGTACCACCTTATTACGCTTTGATTATTCGTTCCTTGGTAACATTAGAAGGTGTGGCGATATATATCGATCCTAATTTTAAAGTTCTCAGCGAAGCATATCCCTATGTTTCCAAAAGATTATTAACCGATCCATCGCCAGAATTAAGAGCTTCATTAAAAGACTTACTATTTAAAGATGGTAGTTTCCGCTGGAATCGTTTAGAAAACTTGTTGAAAAATGCTCGGAATTCATATGATTATGATTCTAGCGATGCATTGAATCAAGGATTAGAATTTTTAGCATCAGAGCGCGGTGCTTTTATTCGTACTAAATTGGTAGATGAGCTATTTAAAGGAGTGGATGCATTAGGTAGAAGCGTGATGCACAACTTTACTCATTTATTACGAGAAAGAGTTGGTGTTACTGCGATTACCGAAGTTCCCGGTGCATCTAGTGAAGAACAACAAACCTTGGAACATATCAAAAATATCATTAAAATTCTGCAAGAAGGCGGTAATTTTGATTTATCGAAAACCATTGATCAAATTAGTAAACTTGTAGTTAATCCCAACGTACAAACTATAGGACAAAAAATTGCCTCTCAAGTCGCGCAGAAAGCAGCAGCAAGAGTGTTGAGAGAATTGTTGGTGACTGAAGAAGTTGAAAGGAAGCAGTTACCAGCAGGAAGTTAGGAGTTCAGAATTAATAGAATAACTGGCGGTTGAAACCGCACGCCATTTGCTACAACGGGGGGAACCCCCGCAACGCAATGGCTCGTCTACACAAGCAAAGCCCACCCACGTGGGTTATTTTTTTGGTTTTTATTTATAGAAGAATATCTTATTTGTAGGTTGGGTTAGACGCACTAATATTTTTGATAGTTATTAAAGCGTAAAAATGCGCCGTAACCCAACATCTACATTTTGGTTTTATATGAGATTACCCAATACATATTAATAGTAAAGCCTGATATATGATTTGACCTACGAACTTACTTTATTTAAGGGACTTGCAAGAAATAAATTATCCAAAAAAAATCAAAAGATAATATTTATTTTATAAGGCTGATGAATGTTTAATCAAAGTTGCTGGAGTCATTAACAACTGTGCCAAGCGAGCAATTGATTTAGTAGCGTGTTATCGAGAAAAGCAATTTGCGGCGATCTTACTTAATACCGATGCTGACGGGGCGTTTTATGTTTCTCGATTGATAGGGATTGAATTCCAAAAGCTGAAAATTGCCGATATAAGTTTGAGTTTGGCTATTGCAAATATGATTCCTTGCAACGACGTGGAAGCGGAAGCGTTGATTGTTGCAACGGAGGAAGAGTTAGGAGTGACTAAGACTGAAGGTTAAATTATCAATTACCAATTACCAATTACCAATTACCAATCCCTAACCCCAATTCCCCATACCCAATTCCCCGTGCCCATTCCCTGCAAAAATACGCAAAATGTGCTAAAATTGTACCAAATAATGGCGATTATTCAAGCATCATTTGGAATAATTTGGCTTTTTTTCTGATTTAAGCCCTAAAATTTGCGATTTTTGGAGTTTTTTAGGTTATGACAACCTCTCAGGAGCGGATAATCCCGACGGATCTGCGAAACGAGATGTCCAGGTCTTATCTGGAATATGCGATGAGCGTGATTGTCGGTCGCGCTTTGCCAGATGCCAGGGATGGTCTGAAACCTGTGCATCGTCGCATTCTCTACGCTATGCACGAATTGGGGTTGACGGCTGACCGTCCCTTTCGTAAATGCGCTCGTGTTGTAGGGGAGGTATTAGGTAAGTACCACCCCCACGGCGATACGGCTGTTTACGATGCTTTGGTGCGGATGGCGCAAAGTTTTTCGATGAGGTCGCCTTTGATCTCAGGGCATGGTAATTTCGGAAGTGTCGATAATGACCCTCCGGCGGCTATGCGTTACACTGAATGCCGCCTGGAATCTTTAACTAGTGACGCTTTATTACAAGATATCGAATCGGAAACTGTTGATTTTGCTGATAACTTTGATGGTTCGCAACAAGAACCTACGGTTTTACCGGCAAGACTTCCGCAGCTACTTTTAAACGGTTCTTCTGGTATTGCGGTGGGGATGGCGACTAATATCCCGCCGCATAATTTGGGAGAATTGATTGATGGGTTGGTGGCGCTGATTCAGAATCCGGAAATCACGGATATGGAATTAACTACTCAGTATATCCACGGTCCCGATTTTCCTACAGGCGGTCAAATTCTCGGTACTTCCGGGATTAAAGAAGCTTATACTACCGGGCGCGGTTCGATTACCATGCGTGGGGTAGCTAATATTGAGACTCTCCAGCAGCGCGGAAGACCGGACAAAGAAGCAATAATTATCACCGAGTTACCTTATCAAACTAATAAGGCAGCCTTAATTGAGAAAATTGCCGAACTGGTTAACGACAAGCGCATTGACGGTATTTCCGATATTCGCGACGAGAGCGATCGCGATGGTATGCGGGTAGTTATCGAACTCAAGCGCGATGCTTATCCCCGCGTTGTGCTGAATAATTTATACAAGTTAACTCCGCTACAAGCTAATTTTGGCGCGAATATGCTTGCGTTGGTAAATGGAGAACCCATTTTACTAAATTTAAAGCGGTTTTTACAAGTTTTCTTGGATTTCCGCATTGAATCGATTACCAGACGCACCCGCTACGAATTGCGGAAGGCTGAGGAAAGAGATCATATCTTACAAGGTTTATTAATCGCGCAGTCGCATTTAGATGAAATTATTGCCTTGATTCGTCATGCTGCGGATGCACCGACGGCTAAGGGAGAATTAATTAGTAATTATGGGTTGTCGGAAGCTCAAGCTGATGCAATTTTGCAGATGCAGTTGCGACGATTAACGGCTTTGGAAGCTGATAAAATTCGTTTGGAACACGACCAGTTACAGGTTCAAATCACCGATTTACAAGATATTCTGGCTCGTAGAGAACGAATATTAGAAATTATTGAAACTGAAGTTAGGCAATTAAGAGAAAAACACGCTACACCCCGTCGTACAGTAATCACTCTGAAGGAAGGGGAATTAGATGATATAGACTTAATTGCTAATGAAAAAGTCATAATTTTGCTGACTCAGCAAGGTTATATGAAGAGAATGCCGGTTAATACCTTTGAAGCACAAAGCCGTGCTACCAGAGGAAAAGCCGCAGCCAAGGTAAAAGACGATGACAATATCGAGCATTTCTTAACCTGCTGCGACCATGATAGCGTTCTATTCTTTAGCGAACGCGGTGTAGTTTATTGCTTGAGGGCTTATCAATTACCTCTCGGTTCCCGCACCAGTCGGGGTACGCCCATCGTACAAATGCTACCGATTCCTAGAGAAGAAAAAATTACCTCGATTGTACCCGTAAGCGAATTTAGCCAAGACGAATACTTGGTAATGCTTACTAAAGGTGGCTATATCAAGAAAACTGCATTAGCTGCATTTAGCAATATTCGCGCCAACGGTTTGATAGCAATTTCCTTAGAAGAAGGAGACGAATTACGTTGGGTACGTCGAGCCAGAGCCGAAGATAGCGTAATTATTGGTTCTCGGATGGGTATGGCGATTCATTTCCGCTGCACTCACTCGCAATTACGTCCTTTGGGTAGAGCAACTCGTGGGGTAAGAGCCATGAAATTGCGTAAAGGTGGTGACGAATTGGTCGGAATGGACATTCTTCCCGCCCATATTCTGAATAATATAACCCCAGTTGCGGAAGCTGAAACTGAAGTTGTTGAAACTGAAGTTGTTGAAGCCGAAGCAGTTGAAGCTGAAGTTGTTGAAACTGAAGATGTAGAGAATGCAGAGAATGCGGAAACTGTAGAAGTTGCCGATGAAAGTAATGCTGGACTTTGGGTGTTAGTTATTACCACCGGAGGATACGGTAAACGGGTACCAGTCGGACAATTCCGCTTGCAAAACCGTGCGGGACAAGGTTTGATGGCAACCAAGTTCAAAAACCTCAAGACTCAAGATTCATTAGCAAGTTTACATATTGTTAGTGAAGACAATGAGATTATGATGGTCACAAATCGCGGTATCATTATCCGGCAGGCAGTTAACGCCATTTCCATCCAATCTCGTTCTGCGACTGGAGTACGGGTACAGCGTCTCGATCAAGAAGATTTTCTGAACGGAGTAGCAATAGTTCCCGGCGATAGTGGTGAAGAATCAGATGAGTCATTAGACGAAGATGATGCAGTGGAAGCAGCAGATGATGCAGTGGAAACAATAGAAACAATTGTTATAGAGCCGGCAAATGATTCTGTAGAAACAGAAGAAACAGCAGATGATGTAGAAACAGAAGAATAAAATCAAATTTTGGTAATGTATTAACCTTATTTATGTAGAGACGTTGCAATGCAACGTCTTTATGTATTTTGATTTGTATTCAGAATTTAGTGAAATAGTGTCACAGCAAATCTGTTTTTATAAAGGCTTGTAGTTGTGTAGCGCATCATTTTACAGAATTCGGAAGGGCTAAAGCCCAACTACAAACCTGTCAAACCTTAATTAAAGGTGGCTTTATGTAAGTGATTATGAAATCAAATATTTTTATCAAACCGATCGCTCGCAACTCAAAACCGATAATCGCTTTAGCCAGCGGAATCACAATGGGTTTAACCGTAGCTCCCGTTGGTGCTTGGTTTTTAGCCTGGTTTGCAATGATTCCCCTATGGCTAATAGTTATAAATTCCCAAAAATACCCAAAACAAAAAAACAAATCTCTTCCCCCCTCTCTTCTATGGGCTTTGGGTTATCACGGAACAGCACTGTATTGGATTACCGGACTTCATCCACTAACTTGGCTGGGTGTACCTTGGTTGGGAAGTATTGCGATCGCATTATTTGCCTGGTTCTTTATCTCCTTTTGGGGAGGCATATTAGTTATGCTTTGGGCTAAGTTGATCGGGATATTTTCAACTCAAAATCCTTTGCTTCGCGTTCTTATTGGTACGGCTTTTTGGTGTGCTTTAGAAAGAATTTGGAGTGCGGGTCCTTTGTGGTGGAGTTCGCTTTCTTACACTCAATCACCGCATAATTTGGTAATTTTACACTTGGGTCAAATTTCGGGACCTACAGCAGTAACTGCGGCGATTGTTGCAGTTAATGGGTTGTTAGCAGAAGCCTTGAATGCAGCGTTTGTCACGCGGATGCAATATAAATTTGACCTCACCCTTTTTCCTTCTCCTTACCAAGGAGAGGGATGGGAGCAAGGACAGGGTAAGGTTTTACAAGCTTCTCAACGATTGGGAATAATTGCAATTGTATTATTTATTTCCTGTCATTTAATCGGTTTCGGTTTGTATTCTCGTCCCCTTTCTCAATCGCCGCCAGATGCTTTGAAAGTCGGAATTGTGCAGGGAAATATCCCGAATCGCATCAAATTTAAAGCTAAAGCAAATCAACGCATCATCAAAAATTATACCGAAGGTTATGTGAATTTAGTAAATCAAGGTGTACAAGCAGTTTTAACCCCAGAAGGAGCATTACCGTTTTTTGAAAATGAAATTATTCGTAGCCCTTTGATTGCAGCAGTGCGAGAAAAAGGCGTTTTAGCTTGGGTTGGGGGTTATAAGCGTCAGGGGGAAAATAGGTATACCAATAGTTTATTTACTTTTACAGGTGAAGGTGAAGTTGTTAGTCATTACGATAAAGAGAAACTAGTACCTTTGGGAGAATATATTCCCTTTGAAAAGATTTTAGGCGGTATTATTAACAGATTATCTCCAGTAAAAGCAAGACAAATACCGGGGAAATCCAATCAAGTTGTTAAAACACCTTTTGGTAATGCTGTAGTTGGGATTTGTTATGGTTCAGCCTTTGCCGAACAATTCCGCAATCAAACACAGAAAGGTGGGGAATTTATTCTTACAGCTTCCAATAATGACCCCTACAGTGCAGCAATGCAGTTTCAGCATCATGCTCAAGATATCATGCGAGCCATTGAAAACGATCGATGGGCAGTAAGAGCAACGAATACCGGATATTCCGCATTTGTAAATTCTCACGGAAAAACATTGTGGATATCGGGACACGATACCTATGAAACTCATGCCGAAACCATTTATCGACGACAAGCGCAAACTTTATATGTGCGTTGGGGCGATTGGTTGTGTTGGGTATTTTTGGGATTGGGAATTGGGCTTTGGGGATGGGAGAAAGTTAGGAGTTAGGAGTTAGGAGTTGGGGGGGCAAGGGGAGAATTTGAATTAATAATTGATAATTGATAATTGATAATTGTTCACTGCTCCACTCTCACGCAGGGTGTTTCTCCGAAATTCGGGGGGGTCTTCAAATACTGCTAAGGTGTTATATTCGGGACTACCTTGTTGATAAAGTACTCTGAATGCGTAGAGTCTTTTTCTACCGTTTCCTTCTGTAATTACCGTTAAAAGCGTGCTATTAGTATCGGGAAGTCCGGGAATATCAAGTTTTTGGATTCTTCTAAGGTGGATTACGTTGGCTGCGGAATCTTCACAATCTCCAGTATTGCCTTCTTCACCAAATTGCACGCACATTGGGCCATCAAAATCTAAAGTAACTTGTGATGGATCGTCTAACCAAACTTTTTTGATTGTTTCTCCCGCAGGAATAAAACTTAAATTTGTACCTTGTTGGTACCAGACTTTAATAGTAGGAATTGCACCTCCCAAACCCTGGGCTTGACAGGAAAAGATTGAACGCAAAACGGCATTATTGGCGAAAACAGTACCTGCCATTAATATACTTGTTGCGGAGAAAATTAAAGAAGTGAGAGGGAGGATGTTGAGGGGGTTTTTCATGAAAGGGGATGGGGATGGGGAGAGGGGGGAGAGGGGGGAGAGGGGGAGAAAAGGGGACAAGGGGACAAGGAGAAAATAACTATTCTTTACTCGCTACTCTTTACTTACTACTCCTAACTCCTAACTCCTAACTCCTAACTCCTAACTACTTAAAGCTGCGTTTCTTGATTCACAAATACTTCTACTTCTTTACCTTCGGGTAGATACCAAATGTTTGTTCTGCGGGACATTTGAGAAACGGCTCGTTGATTGCGACGGGATATTTGCGGAACTACGGCTTTCATTCCGCCTTCAAATATACCGGCTGCTAAGCTGGGGTCGCGGTTGACATTGGTGACGGCTACTGTCCCGTTTTCGCCGGTGACTACTTCGGATTCGGTACGGTTAATTAATTCTGCGGCTTTACCAAGTCCACCTAAAGCAAACAATGCTGCATCTCTTCGAGCTATTGATGAAGCGTTATTACGATATTGCTTGGCTATTAATGGTTTACCTTTTTTACCGCGAATCATTAATGCATCTTGAGGTACGGTTTTTTCTGCGATTTCACCGTTTTCTCGCATTGTTATTTTGACTATTTCTAACTGTGTTAATCCGTTTTCGGAAATGGAGCCTATTTTTGCATATATTTGACTTCCTACAGGTAATGCTGTGGTACCATCTGCGGCTTTTAATGATTCTTTTAAACGCACTACATAAACGTTATTGTCTTCATTCTCTTCCCTGCGTCCTCTACTTGACCTAGTAGTTTCACCATATACGGGCGTAGCTAATACGGCTTTTGCATTGCTCCCTACGGGTATTGTTTTAGGATTTCTTCTAGTTGATTGACGGGCTGTACGGGTTGGTATCTCTGTGTCTGGCTTGGTTGCTCTTTCTTTCTCTTCCACTTTTCTAGCGACTTCGGCTCTTTGAGGTGATGTTCGATTGCTAACTGTCCGATTTTCACCAAAAGAAACCTGTCCGTAACTACCTAATTTAGCTAATCTTGCCCATTCTTGCATGGGATTGGGTTCGGGTGGTGGTGCGATTTCTACTAACGGTTGTTGAGGTATGGGTACGGGTAGTTCGGAAGGTGGTACGATTTGAGGTAGTACTGGTATTGTCGGTGCTGGTTTTGCAACTTTTTTTGGCTGTGGTTTGGGTTGTGGTTTGGGTTGCGCTACGTTAATAACGCGATCGACTTTGACTATTTTGGGTACCTCAACAATGCGTATTTGTGGTGGTTGAGGTTGGGGACGAATCCTTGATATAGATATGTCACGAGGAATCGCTCTTGGTTTTGGTTGGGGATTCGGTTTCGCTGCGATGCGGGATGTTGAGGGTGTAGGTTTAACCATTCTCAGCTTTTGCTGTGCGACTTTTACCGCTTCAAGTTGTTCGGAAAGTGCGAGTTTGGTTTTTAATCCTTCAACTTCTTCTTGCAATTGTTGCAGTTGGGGTTTGGTTTGCGGTTGCGCTGGGGTGCTACGGATAGCATTTTGCGTGAGTTGTGGCTTGTCGTTGCTCATTATTTGAGATAAAAACCCACCAGCAAACATGACTACAGCTAAGGTTCCAGCACCGACTAAACCTGCTTTAGCAAAGGGATTTGCGGAAAGCGGTTGTTGGGTAACGTTGGAAGTCAATTCATCTGGTTGCGGTTGATGATTAAAATCTGTAGTGGATGCATTTTCTATATCTGCGGAAGTAGATTCATCCAAACCCACCAGTTTTGCCATCCGTGTTTCCCATTCGGTGAGTCCAGTTTGGTTATTTTGGTTAGTCATAATATAAATTCAAAAAAATATTTTTTCAGAAACGCTCAACTGCATCTCTATAACGATACGAAAAAACGATACAGCTATAAATTGTTTTATAAAATCACCTTCATTCAGATATTTTTATTTTCAAAACAACTTTTATCTTCTACCTCACAAATGTTGTAAATTTGCATTCTTGCTTCTCCTAATCGGTAAGCTGCTAAGTTTAAAGCAGTTGGAACTGGGGGTAGAGGAATTATTTCATCTTTTGCTTCTACTAAAATTTGCTTGTTAAAGAGAATTGATTTTCCTAAACTGTCACCGCGACTAAAAATTAGACGATGAGCTAAAATTTCAACTTTCCATTTTCCATCTTTGATAACTTCTGGTTGAGAAATCCTTTGAATTACTAAAACGTTTTGTTCGGGGCTTTCTAACTCAAAGTTATTGAATTTCTCAGCAAATTCGCGTTTAAAATCATTTCTTAATAGATCGGAACTAATATCCCATACTACTGTTGATGATTGTTTCTCCGACCAAGTAAACATCAAAGTCATCGTTTCACCGACAAAACGGCGAATTGTTTCGCGATCGCGCTCTAAACTACTTTTAGCATCGGCGGTTATAACTCGTCCATTTTCTAACTGGACCAAAATTTGGGGTACCGATTTACGCTTAACTTGCTGCAACATTCCACCGTGAAACATCAGCAAAAGCAAAGTCAACAAATGCAGGCTAAATGTCCCGATTGCAAACAAAGGAACGATATTAGTCTGATTTTTATCGGTGTTGAAGGTTTGCATTTATATTTTAGGGATTTGGGAATGGGTAATGGGTAATTGGTAGTTGGCAAAAATTAAAATTTATTTTATGAGTTAATTTGAAAAACCATTGGATCATCGCCGATTTTGACAGCGATTAAATCCGTCTGTAGCTAGATTATCGTATTTATCGGTTAAACATAATTCTCGGATTTCGTAAATTTCTAATTCATCGCTACGGGTTGTATAAATTGCGTTTTGTAAGTCTGTAAGATTTTGTGTAATAGGGTAGTCAAAACTATCTACGGCTTGTACGAAAATATCTTTATTAAAAGGTATAATTATTTTATTATTCTCACCACGCTTTTGAACCAGATTTGCGACTATTCCTACTTTCCATTTGCCAGGTTCAATCTGTTGCGGGGGATAGATTCTAGTAATATTTAATTCTGCTAAAATTGCTCGCTCGGAATTAGCTGAAAATACCTCTGGTGGCGTTAATTCTGCTACCGTACTTAAAAAACTCTTGCGAAAATCTTCCGACAAGCCAAAGCTTGATATCCAACTACTTGTAGTAACTTTTTTACTTCCACTCCGAGGTGTTTTAATTGATATTCCTAAATCTTTTTCTGGGTTAGTAGCTTGATTTATATTTTGCGCTGGTAATTTCCCCGACCAGTTAAACATTGATATCATTGTTTTACTCACGAATTTCTCAATCGCTTCGGGTTTTCGCTGTAATTCATCTCTGTTACTTACAGGTTTTCCATCAACTAACTGCACGAAAGTAGGAGGTTTTGTCACACTTAATTGCCGAATTGTCAACCCTTGGATAATTAATATTAGTAAAGTTAATAAATGTAAACCGAAAGTCGCAACAGCTAAGGTAACAAACAGATTTCCTTTTCGTTTTCGTTTTTCTAGTAAACGTACCATGAGCGGAATTTTTGATTTTGGATTAAAAATTGTAGAGACGTAGCACTGCTACGTCTATTGTTGAGTTAAGAGTTATAAATTTGAAGAGCAATGTTTATTTTAAAAATTGTTTTTCATCAAGTTACAACGATCTAATCAATTCATAACTCCTAACTCCTAACTCCTAACTCCTAACTGTTAACTGCTCACTGATTTCACCCAAGAAGCGGTATTGCTGATGGCGTTAAATACTGCAAATCCTCCTGCTCCTGCTGTTATTAAGGATAAAATTGGGGCTAGAATTCCCAGGAAGATAATAAACCACATTAAATCGGGGTTGGTGTTGGGATTTTGCGCTGGACCATTAACGATTACTGCTGCTGTTAATATGGCAATAATATTGAAGGAAATTTTGGCAATTCCTAACGAGAAAAACCCTGTCAACCATGCAAAAACAGGTTTACCTGCTACTGGTAACAACGAACCACCTACCGCTAATGGTCCTAAAGCTGCTATCAGTAACATTGTAGCTTCTATCAAGTTCTGAAAAGCTGATTGCAGGGAAATTAAAAAGTTTTTTATAGTAATTTGAGCGGTGGAACCAATTAATGAATTAAAAGCTTCCTCCGATAAAACACCAGTTCCTAAAGTAATTTGATTTACCTGGTTTTCTAATCGATTTATCCAAGGGCGATCGCCATATAAGTTTCGATATTCTTCCCATAAGATATCAATTTTTTCTGTTGCTTTGACAAAACACTGTCTTTGTTGTTCTCCATTCAGAGATTGACAGGGACGTAAAAAAGAACCTACCACGTCTTCGGCAATACTCATATTAATTGCTTGCTGGTAAGTTTGATTCACATCTGCTGATTCTACAACTTGTTCGTTGATGCTATTAACAAAATTTCGTACCCCTAAAGTTAAATTTGATAATACGGTTCCATTTCCGGTATTGGCTAAAAATAACACTACAATAAAAGGCCAAATCAAACCCGATATCGGACGCGAATAATCATTGTTTATAGTATCTTTTAACCATTGCATCATAAAAATTAATAGAGTACCAACGGCAAAAAAGACACCGAAATTTGTTAAGGCTCCATATAAATTATTATCGGTGTTATTTTGCAACAAATCTACCCATTGCTTATCCCAGCCTTCGGCAATACTTTGGGCAGTCGTCGCACCGTCATTTAAAATTTCGTTGATACCAAGTTGTGCTAATAGCATTTCGATATTTTGAATTTTAGATTTTTTTCTCGTTACAAGGTTCTACCTTGTAATTTCTCGTTTTCTCGTTACAAGGTTCTACCTTGTAATGCATTTAAGAAGGCTCTGCCTTCTGTCAATCCTGGAGGCAGAGCCTCCTTATATGCATTTCCAGGCAGAGCCTGGAAACGAGTTAAAACTCCTCACTCCTAATTCCTAACTACTTCCTTCTTCCGATTAAATCAACTTGAGAAGTTGTTCTTAAAAGTCTTGCTGCTTCTGCGGATGCGTTGACTCTTCTAGCACGATTTGATTCTTCAATTTCTTGGGAAATATTGGCTAAATTCAAATTAGAATATTGTAAGGTTTGATGTAATTGCATTGTTTGAGCTAAATTCGCTCCAATCATGTTTGATTGTTCGCTTTCTATTTGAATGCTTTGTAATTGCAATCTAATTAATTCTGATTGGCTTTGATTTAATACAGAACCTGCTGGATTAAGATTGCTACCTAATTCTATAATTTCATCTAATAAATTGCTCGATCTTTCTCGCGCATCTTGAGCTATTTTAGTTGTATTATCAAGAGAATTTTCTATATTTTCAAGTTTGTTTCTTGAGCGTATTTGTGCTTCTTCGCCTAAAATACCTACAGCAATTCCACGAGTAAGTGTTCTATCAATTTCATTCCCAACTGCAACAGCGTTTACGACTGGATTATTCTCAAAACTACTTGATTGCGAATTAATTATTAAATCGTCGTTTAAACTTCTCCTTACGGCTACTGGATTGGGGATATTTAATTCTCCATTAAAACTGGCGATCGCCGTTTGAGTTTCCGATTCTACTGGTTGCAAGGTTTCTGAGATATTATCTTTTAAATAATTTTGTAAATCTATTGCATAATTCTGAAAGTCAACCCAAACATTTCCTATTTGAGCGATTGCTGGCATTGCTATTAATGCAAGTGAAAGCGTTATTAAAATTGTTTTTTTCATTGATAATTGGTAATTGGTAATTGATAATTGGTAATTGATAATTGGTAATTGATAATTGGTAATTGATAATTGGTAATTGATAATTGGTAATTGATAATTTTTCACTGATTCTTCAAAGAAGCTACCAGTTGACGTGCAAATGCGGAAATTGCTTCATATTTATCTTCATGACTTTCCATAAATTGATTTCTGGCTGTTTGCTCGTTGGGATTATTGGCTACCACTGCTAATTGCTCGTAACCGGGATAGTAGCGACAAAAGCTGTAAATTCCGTTGTCGTCTAATAACCATTGACTGTAAACTCCTTCTTTTCGCGGGAAGAAACTTTCTGATGCATTTCTACTTATTATGTCGCGAGGATATTTTAAAATGCTTTCAAAACTATCTACTGCAACTGGCTGAATTCTTCCTATTAATCTAGTAGTTAAATTTTGTAAAATCTTTGATGCTGCTTTGGATTTGGCTATGGTATCGGGGTCTTGGGCTGATAGAATAACTCTGATTCCTGCTTTGGCACCATTCGCGCAAATTCTGCCTACTAAATCGGCAATTTGGTCGAATTCAAATAAAATCGGCGCTTCATCGATGAAAAATATCGATGCTGGGCTACTCAAAGCTCTTCTCAATGCTGCCGAATATGCACTCAAAGATAATACCGCAGCATCTTCACTATCTGATAAATTCCTTAATGCAAATACTAAAAGTTGTGCATCGGTGGGAAAACTTGATGGCGCGGAAATTGCTTGTCCAACTCTACTGGATAACCAAAATCTCAACCGTAAATCAATCTGGCTCAATGCATCTTCTATTCTGCCACCCTGAGTTTCTAAATTTAAATGCTCTGGCGCACAAAATGTGAGAAAATCTTTTAAGGTGGGGGTTTTCTGCCAAGCTGTAGAACCAAATCCGTCATTTATCGCATCCTGATATCTCTTCCTAATTCCGTCATCGCTGAAGAATGCATTTAACGCTAAGTTAATTACAGAGCGCACTGTCTGAGTTAAAAGTTGACTTTCACTAGAAGAACCCAATATCATCGTCATCAAAGCTGACTCTAAGAAAGCAACGTAATCTCCAAATCTATCTTTCTGCTCCTCATAACTCAAAGCCCTTAAATCTGGCTGTTCAAATAAATTGTTCGATTGTTTGGAAATATCGAAGTAAGCTCCCCAATCTTCCATAAATTCGGTGTAGTCGGTGAAGGTGGAAGTACCGTCTGGTTTGGGGAAATCCAAGGCTATTACGGGAATATTATGAGCCAAAGCTTGAGTCAATATTCCCGAAACCAATACCGATTTACCGGCGCGAGTCGTGGCGAATAAAGCTAAATTTTTATGCTGGTTAAATAAATCCAACTGTATCGGTGTTCCCCCTTCTTCGGCGATTAATTCAAAACCTCTGCCGTCACCTTCCCTAGTTTTTACTAAGGGAATTAAACCAGGCACCTCGTTAGTTAAATAAAGCTGACGACGATTAAAAGGTTTTGCGAGTAAACCTTCCCAGACAATTGGTAGAGTTTGCAGCCAAATTTTCCAAGCATATTCGGTTTCTCTTATTACTTGCGCTGGGCGTTGAAAACTGTTTTCGATATATCTGGCAGCTTCATCCAATTTCTCAACGCTGTCGCGATGCACCAATATGACATTACTCGTGTAAATTGGTACGGCACCCTCATAAATCTGTTCTTGCGCCGCTACCGATTTTCTTAACTTTAACTGAGCGCCGACATCAATGGTTTTACTTTTCTCTTCTGCTAACCTTGCTGTCATATTAGATTGCTTCAAAACCCTTTGCAGAGTAGTTTTCACAATTGCCGGATTTGCCGCAGTCAACTGACAAAATATCTCCGTATCGACAACAGTTTCCCTGGCAATCAATTCCCAAAGGTAGCGTAATTGAGATGATTTATTTTGCCAGCCTCCGGGTTTTTCCAGAAAAGTCAACGCACCCACGTATCGATTGTTAACGTTAACCCAACTTCTATCCGCACAGGGTACATCTTTTTCCATCAGCAAAGTTGTGCTGTGGAGATTATCAATTAACAACTTTGTACTGGCTAAGTCAGAATAAACCTGCTCGTGCAATCCATTATCATCCAAAGTTACCAATTGAGGAATATCTATAGGTAAAGTATCGTTAAACCTGCGCCAAATTTCACCCCAAAGCTGATTTGCATTCATGGGCTTAATATCCAAACCCATCTTGTTAGATAAAATTTGCTCCCAACGACGAAAACCTTGTTTATAAGCGCTTCTAACTACAGTTTCGATCCGCTGATGCTGGCTAGCACTTAAATTACCTTTAAAATTAGACCACAATTTTTCACCCTTTACTAGCAGCCTTTCTATCCAATCTTCGGTATTGGTGCTATCAGGTTCGACGGTATAGGTAACGTAAATTTTTAAAAATTTAGGCTTGCGAATCCCGCTTTGAGTTAATTCTTTGACTCTAGCACGTTCCGCCATCAATAAATATTTGATATTTGGGGAAGCAGCTTGTTTAACTAAACTTGCTAATTCTTGCTGTCTTCGAGTTTCCGAAGTGAAGGAACCTAAATGAAACGTTAGCTTTTCACCACCAGGAATATCTTTTAAACCAGCTTCAATATTATTACAAATAGTATCAATTTGTTCCGGTCTTAAAGTCGTATGAATGCCCCGACAATCGAAACCGAAAACAAAACAAAAACTGTCTTTTTTATTAGCCTTATTTAAAATATAGCCACCAACATCTCGACCATCAAGAGATATCCTTAACATCGTCGCCAGATGTAAAGCATCCTCAAAAGGAGTTAATCGAACCGAACTACCTGCGACGTTTGCTACGCTTTTTTTGCCGATTTTTGGCTTCATGGGTTACTTCTAAAAAGCTTTGATAACGTGCAATTCCCCTCGTCCACCTGGGGACACCAATAAACTTGCTTAAAAAGCGCCAACTTCTACCACCCGTTAATATCCACCAAGTCCCCATTCCCCAACCAGCAATTAAAACTGTCCACAACCACTTTTGAAAATCATCATCAAAAAAACCACCAAAAATTCCATTCACAATAAAGTAAGCAGCCAAAGCAATTACCGTCCAAGGAAATATTTGGTCTGCTGGAAGTGGTCCCTAATGAAGGTTGTGTTCCTAAAATTTGATTTACTGGTCTAAAGTCTTTATCCATAAATCAATTATCAATTATCAACGATCAATTATCAATTATCAATTATACTTACATATTGCTCGGTGATAATTATTCACTGTTCCCTGTTCTTGAATTTAAAGTTATCAGTAGTATTCATTGATAATTGTTCATTGTTCATTGATAATTGACCTAACTGCCAATAATAAATCCAGTTAATACATCGGCAACTATGACGGCGATAACTACTAATAAAGGAGTTCTAACAATACTTTGCCAATCTTCGTCTTTACGAACTGCATTCACTACACTAATTAAAGAAATCGCAATGTAAAGTAGGAAAAGCGCCCGTAAAACGTTAAATACTAAACTGACAGCGGTATTAGTACCCGAATCATTGGAACCTTCAGTTAAAGTATTTTTGAAAAAATCTTCAGCTTTACCGAAAAATTGCGCTTGCGCTGGCGCTGCAAAATAATCCAACCAAAACACTGTCAGAAGAAGTGCGATCGCCAAAATTTGCAGTCCGATCGTTTGACGTTTTGGTAAATTAAACCGCCAAGAAATTTGCTGTATTGTCACAGCAATTAAACTGCCGAAAATCAAGCAAAACAATAATATTGGACTGTGTAAACTGATAACGCTTAAAAAAACCGCCCAGGTAATTAAAAATGGTACGGATTCTGTTAAAATAGCGCGGCAATTCTTAGCTACCCCAAACAGGTTATAAGACGCTTTTCTTAACTTGTTAACTAAAGCTTTGAAAAAACGTTTTGCGAGCAAAAAAATAATTGCACCCATTTGCTTTATTCCCGTCAACATTATTTAACAGATTTATCTTAAACTGCATTCAGCAAAGATTTAATTCATCGCTATCTCAATTTAACACCAATTTGCCTAATTTTTCATCATCAACTTTAAAATGCTTATGTCTTAAAGTTCTGATTCTTCATTGTTCAACTATACAAAAAATGATCGTAGAAGTATTCAAAGTACTGCTATGCAAATAAATCCAGATATTTGACCCTACAAGTTTTCGCTTTTTTTCTCGTCAAACCCACGTCAAAAAGTACTCAGCATGATTTCTAACTAATAATTTGGCATTCGGGGTACTGAAGATGGCAAAATTATTTAATCAAATTATACTACAAACTTTTTAAACCTGATTTACAACAACAAATTAGTAATAAGGTGTTGACAGAAAACTCATTATATGTAATCAAATCCATCTATTGTTTAAAGTATTAAGATTTATAGATTTTCTTCAACAACAACAGGTTCGATTTTGAAAACTTCTGCACTCTTAGGATCGACAGTCACACGAATCCAATTAACTTCATCAGCGCCAAAAGTTTGAACGCGAGTAAAGTTGTTAATACCAGGTAATGGTCGATCTAGCAAATAAAAGTGAAAATCCCCATGAGCCAAAATTACAGGTCGTCCAAATTCTTGAACTTTTTCTGACAGTAGCTTCAGAAAACGATTGAAACCTGCCCGTTCTGGGTCGTCTTGTGCTAAATCGAATCTAGGATTAGCATGAATCATAATAAAAATGCCGGGACTGTCAGCTTTCTCGGCAGCATCAAAAGTTGTTTCTAACCAGTTCACGGCAGCAGCTAAACGCTTGACAAATTCACCAGTACGTTGTTCGCAAAGGACTCTATTACTAGCTGTTTCGCCTGCACACTCTTCTGGAGAAGTAGCTAGAACACCGTCTGTGTCTGTCTCACCAATACCCGACCAAAGTGCTAAATTATTATTGCTACCTACTACATGAATTGTGGAGAAAACGACTCTTTTCTGAATCCAGAGTTGATTTTCAACATAGTCTTCATAGCCTTTTAGCTTTGCTTGAGTCAGCACGCGCTCCATTCTACCAATAGTTGAGAAACCAGGTCTGGGATAGAAGATTTCTCGTAATTTTTCGAGTCGCTCGATGGGATTATACTGACCGGCAGCAGTGCGATGACAGTCAGTCCATTCGTTATCCCCAAGAGTCAAAATAAAAGGCAATCTAAACTTCTGATATTGCTCAAGTCGTGCTTGAAAACGCTCATTAGAACATTCACTACTGCCAGCTTTAATATCACCAGCATGGAGGACAAAGCTTAGTTTTCTTTCTGCATTAACATCTTCAATTAAATTATCAAATTTGCCAATATTATTGTCGCCATAAGGAACATCTCCGATTAGAGCAAATTCAAACTTCCCTCTACGTCTGACACGATTTTCTCCAGCAGTAGAATTTTTAATAAGTGTGAATGAACCTAATAAACTGAAAATAACTAAAATAGGTAAAAAAACAATTCTTAGCTTGCTTGAATACATTGTTAAAACTCGCTCCCAATCAAGAAGTGGCCGGTAGAAATAAATAAAACACGAAACAAAGTACAAATTTACTTAGAAGCTTTTTCCGGCTTTTCTATTGTTTGATCGCTACGATTATTTTCAACTTGGTTTACTTATCTTTTCAAAATAAAAAATAATTAAGGGATATTGCTATACAAGCCCCATATATTGTTGCATTTATAACTTTGTTGTTTTAAAGACTATCAACTTTAGTTTAATTATTTGTTTAGGAAAGGTTAATGTAAGATTAAATAATATCAATACTGTTTGCGATCGAGACAAACAGTTGTTAAAAGTTTCATCATACGGTCAATCGTAAAATTGTCAACGGTCTACTAAAATAAAATCAGCGATAGTTAACAAAACAATAATCTTAGGTTAAGAAAAAAGGGTTGTAAAGTTAAGGATGCATTATCATATACGATAAAACATGGCTTTCAGAAATTACAAAAAAAATTTGTATTACAAAAATTAAATTTCACTCTTTGAATAAAATTAGACTCAAATAAAAACACAAAATAAGTTGAATAAAAAATTGATTTAGTAGTAATCTGATAAACAGATAAAACAAAATGTGTTTGTTTTAGAGAAGATTAAATTCCAGTTAAATTAATAGTTTTGACAACTAAAGAACTACGTGAAATCCTGTACGGAATCGGGGAAGAATTATGCATTTATCACGACGGAAATTTTTTACCTTGGCAGCAACCAGTGCTGCTGGAACGGCACTATTGTCACCTTTAGAAGCTTTTTATGCTAGAGCTGCTCGCGGACAATCGGTTAAAGGAAAGGGCTATGGTTCGCTGCAACCTCAATTACCACAGAACGTCAGAGAATTGCCAGGGGAATATCAGAAGCCTTTGATTGCGCTTCCCCCACAATTTCAATACACTGCCTTTTCGATTAAAGGTCAGTCAATGACTGACGGCAATTTGGTTCCCGGCGATCACGATGGGATGGAGGCTTTTCCAGGACCGGGAGGATTAGTATATTTAGTCCGCAACCACGAACTTAGCCCGAATGAAGACGAGTTTCCCACAGTTGTACCCGCAGGATATGGTTACGATCCTTTTGCTAACGGCGGTACTACAACCCTAGTTATCGGACGCGATCGCCGACTAATTAAAGATATGGTTTCCTTGGGTGGTACCTATCGTAACTGTTCTGGCGGACCAACTCCTTGGAATACCTATATTACTTGCGAAGAAAATACCTCTAAGCCAGGGGATGTAGAACCTGAAGCTGTATCAGGAGATGATACCGATGGTGTGAATAGCGTCAGGCTTCCGGACCAAGATATAGTTTCCGTAGCTCACGGTTACAACTTTGAAGTAGACCCGAAAAAAGGTTTAGTTAAAGCCGAACCAATCAAAGCGATGGGTCGTTTTAACCACGAGGCGATCGCCGTTGACTCTAGAACAGGTATTGTTTATCAGACTGAAGATAGAGGCGATAGCGTCTTTTACCGCTATGTTCCCAACGAACCAGGTAATTTACTTGCTGGTGGTTCGCTTGAAGCTCTGGGAATTCAAGGAAAACCGGGAATCGAAACCGCTGTTGGTTTTCCGCTAAACACTCCATTTCCCGTGGTATGGATTCCGCTTGAGGATGTAGAATCTCCTGAAGACGATCTTCGCAAACAAGCTGCCGACAAAGGAGCAGCAATATTTACTCGTGGAGAAGGAATGACTTTCGATCCTGTAAATGGGGAAGTATTTTTCTGCTGTACGAATGGTGGTGAAAAAAAACTCGGTCAGATTTGGCGCTACGTCCCTGATGAAACTAATGAAACTGGTGGTACCATCGAACTCTTCGTTGAACCTAACGACCAAGAACTGTTAGATGCGCCCGATAACATTACCGTGTCTCCTTTCGGAGATTTATTCACCTGCGAAGATGGCTCAGGAACTGACCGGCTCGTTGGTATTACTCCCGACGGGTTGCTCTACGAATTTATTCAGAACAACATAAACAATAATGAGCTTGCTGGTGTAACTTTCTCCCCAGACGGTCAGACAATGTTTTTCAATATCCAAGACCCCGGTATTACCTTTGCTGTTTGGGGTCCGTGGCAGAAAGTAGCTCAACTAAGTAGGCATAGAGCTAGGCTTGGTTAATTCTTAAATCTTTGTGATGTTTGAAGTCGGGATAATCTTTCCATTAACGCGCCCTTATGTGGGTTATGGAATTTTATTTCCCTGTTTTTTGATCTTAAAAGCGGTACCCCTATAGGGAGTCGCGTGCGGCTATTGCATTAATTTTGTAAGGATACAATTATGGATTTCATGGATTTTTGGAATGATTTCGTCGCTTATGTCAGGAACTCTTTTAACGATGCTTTAGACGATTATCAACAGACTATAGACAATCAAATGGATGATGTCGGCGATAATCCTACCGAAGCTGACGAAAGTACCAATCCTATGGATGGCATAGGAGATGAAGTTAATAGCGACGACAATCAAACGGATAATGTCGGCAATAACCTCAGCTCCGGTAATGAAGATACCAATAATCTTATAGGTGGTTTGGGAGACGACTTGCTTGAAGGTGACGAAGGTGACAATTTCCTCGACGGTGGTATTGGCAACGATGTCCTTAATGGCGGTGATGGTGACGATTTCCTTCTCGGTGGATCTGGCTTTGGCGGTGACGGTAACGACAACCTAAATGGCGGTAATGGAAATGACGAGCTTTTAGGCGAAGCTGGTAATGACGTTCTCAATGGTGACAGCGGAGAAGACATCCTCAACGGTGGTGAGGGTAACGATAACCTAAATGGTGGTTCAGGCGACGACCAACTCAGCGGCTTATTTGGCTCGGATATCCTCAACGGTGAAGAAGGTGAGGATCTCCTCAATGGTGGTGAGGGTGACGATATCCTTAATGGTGGTGAAGACGCTGATAACCTGTTTGGTAATGCGGGTAATGACATCCTCAACGGTGGTGAAGGTGATGATTTGCTCGCCGGTGGTTTGGGTACCGATATCTTAACTGGTGGTGAAGGAAGCGATCGCTTTGTGATCTCACCCGAAGAAGGAACTGACACTATCCTTGACTTTGTAAAAGGTGAGGATTCCTTGGTTTTAACTCAATTTATCGAAAATTTTGAATTTGACCAACTTGAAATTACTGGTTCGGCTGATGGTAGTGGTAGTACAATCTCGATTACTAGCACTGGCGAACAGTTAGCTTCTCTCATTGGAGTTGAGGCAAGCGAACTCGAAGTGGGAGATTTTGAGATTACAAATCAACTTATGCTTGGTTGATTGAGGAAGCAAGAACTGTCGTTTTGCTCTAAGGGGCTTCTTCTGACGTTTTTTCAATAGTAAATAAGCGGCAGGGGTAAAATAAAGCGCGGTTTCTCTGCTTGATGCCGAACTTGGGCCGCTTTCACATGATGAAATTGTCAAAAAACTTGTCACGCATCAGCCGCAAGTTCTTTTAATCGGTCACTCTGGCTCGACATCGGCACACCCGATTGTCGTCGAATTAACTCGCCGCTTCCGTGCTGAGTTACCAGATACAAAGATTATTTATGGTGGTGTATTCCCGACTTATCATTTCCGCGACATTCTCGCTCATGAACCGCAAATAGATGTAATAGTTCGCGGTGAAGGTGAAGCTACCGTACCTAAACTTATAGCTGCGATTGAAAGCGGCGTTAAGCGAAGCTCTACCGAAGGTAATCGCCTTATTAATGTAGAGGGTATTGCATTTCGTTGCGATGGTGAAATAGTCGAAACACCTCCAGCCACTATGATCCAAGACCTAGATGTTTACCGCGTCGGTTGGGAATTAATCGACCATAAACGGTATAGTTACTACGGTGGCAAGCGAGCCGTTGTAATGCAGTTCTCTCGTGGATGTCCGCATCTGTGTAATTACTGCGGGCAGCGCGGTTTCTGGGCACGTTGGCGACATCGCAATCCGCAAAAATTTGCCAAGGAAATTGCTTGGCTACATCGCACTCACGGTGTGGAACTAATTAACTTAGCCGATGAAAATCCTACAGTAAATAAAGCTATTTGGCGCGAACTGTGCGAAGCGATTATTGCCGAGAATATTAACATAACTATTATCGGCTCAACCCGTGCGGATGATATTGTCCGAGATGCGGATATTCTGCACCTTTATCGCAAGGCTGGTATTGAGCGGTTTTTAATGGGTATGGAAAACACCGACGAAGCTACGCTGAAAAAAATTCGTAAAGGTGGTGCGACAAAAACCGATCGCGAAGCCATCCGTTTGCTGCGACAGCATGGCATTCTTTCATTGGCTACATGGGTAACTGACTTTGAAGAAGTTACCGATTGGGATTTTGTACGCTCCCTACGACAGTTGCTTTTGTACGATCCAGACCAGATAATGACTTTGTATGTCACGCCTCATAGATGGACTGGTTATTATAGCATTGCATCCGAACGGCGCGTTATCCAACTCGACCAGCGTTTATGGGATTATAAACATCAGGTTCTTGAGACAGTTAATATGCCACCTTGGCGTATTTTTCTATGGGTGAAATTTATTGAAATTATACTGCAAGCTCGACCTAAAGCATTATGGCGAGCATTTTTGCAACCAGATAGCGCTGCTCGTCACGGTATGCGCTGGTTTACCCATATGGGAAAGCGCGTTTTATTACATGAGTGGTGGAACTTTTGGTTTAGCGATCGCCGAATCAAAAACGGGCCGAAATTAAAACAATTCTGGGGAGAGTCGCAGGAAGATCGGGAAATTCCTTTAAGTATTCTGCCTCGGCATAAACCCACAAAAAATGTTGAAATACAACTTAAAACGAAAACCACTCCATCTTTTTCAAGCGAGTAATGACAAACAGCAATCTTCAAAAATGACTCGAACAAGCCAGCTACGAAGCTTATATATGGGGATGTAGAGACGTAAAATTTTACGTCTCCCAACGTTCCGAAGAAAACAAACCAATCAAAATTGATCGGATAGACAACTACGAACAATAATCCCAATATTTAAACTGCAAATCTCTCCCCTTAACTGCGATCGCACTAGCGCAATTTGAAAAAGGCTGCATTTCTAACAAACTCCATTCACCAGAATTTACAATATTTAATTTAGCAGGTTGCTCTGGAGTTAGAGAAATTTCGACTTTCTGTAAATCTTTTAATCCCGTTCCCGTTGCTTTTAAATAAGCTTCTTTGCAAGTCCAATAACGGAAAAATAGCTGTTGCTGTTGCTCTTGAGGAGCCGATTCGATTACAGCGAATTCACTTGGTGAAAAAAATCTTTGAGCCAAGGAAACCACATCGGTAGTAGAGCTAATGAATTCTAAATCGACACCGATAGAATTATTCAAACTTACTGCATACAAAGCAAAATCTTCTGAGTGAGACACATTAAAGCTGAGATTATTTTTATTACAGCTTTCATCTAAAAACGGTTTACCGCGTTGCTCGTAACCAAACCTAATTTTAGAAGGTTCAATATTCAAATAGCCACCCAATATATTTCTGAGAATACCCCGAGCCGCAATAAAACGTTGCCGATGTTGCTTGAAATGAAATCGTTTCGCTCTAACTAACTCATCTTCCGAAAGAATTCGCGTCAAATCTTCCAACAACGGCATTACATTGTCAAGATTTTCTCGCCAAACATGAACTTCGTTAGGCAATAATTTAATACCAGTAATATCCGTCGGCGCTTTTAACCACATTTTACAGTGAACAGTTATCAGATCATTATTCATAACTCCTAACTCCTAACTCCTAACTCTACCCCCTCTACTTTCTTTGTCTCCCCATTATCAATTACCCATTACCAATTACCCATTACCAATTACCCATTCCAACACGCGATTCCACGCCCACCACGGGTCATTGTCTCCGCATTCTTGCTGACACTGTTTGCTGCTTAAATAACCGACATGGCCGCCGTGGGGAGTAAGCATTAAGTCTATAGATGGGTTTTGGACGCTGGCTGCTTGTAATTCTGGGATGATGGCTGGTGCAAAAAATGGGTCGTCTGCTGCGTAAATAATTAAGGTTGGTTTAGAAAGGTTTGGTAAAAGATGTAAGGCGCTACTTGCTTGATAATATGCTTCTACTGAGGGAAAACCTAATTTTTCTATGACTAATTCGTTGTCAAATCCCCATATGGTGTTTGCTCTTTCGATTGCTGCTGGATCTAAACTCCCTGGATGAGCATCGTGAATTTTCCATGCCAGTTTTTTCAATGCTTTGGCAATTCTTTGTTCTAAAAATCTACCTACTGGATAACTTGTTAAATATTTAAGGGAAGGATTGGAATCTAAGCTAGGACAAATTACCGCACCACCCCCTATATCGCTTTCTTTTATGCCAATTTCCGAATCTTTGGTTGATTCAACTGCTGCTTTAATTGCCCATAAAGCTAACTGCCCTCCCAATGAAAATCCTGTAAACCAAAATTTCGGGGGACATCCCATTGATAAAGCTTTTGCTGCGATGCGAACGAAATCTTCTCCTTCGTACAAGCCATCGCTGGTTAAAGTGGGTGATAGTTCTGCTGTTTTGCCGTGGGCACGCCAATCAAATAATACTACTGCGTAACCTTGAGCGTAGGCTTTACGTCCTAAAATTTTCAGAAACCATTCTTCTTCTAAATCGCCGATAATGCCGTAAGTGCCCACAATTGTACCGCGTGGGTTTTCTGGAATGGCGACTAAGCCGAATATAGGTACTCCTTGCGCCCCTGTAAATACTTGCTCTTGATAATTAGGTTCTGGCAAGTTGAGAGCATCCCAATTGTTTTTTCCCCACAATGCGGCACCAACAGTCATTGACACGCCGTTTCGTAAAAACCAAGGTGGATTGTAGGTTGAAGAAAGCATTGTATAAGATATTCTGTCTAAAAAGTAGTTTGTTTAAGAATATTTTAATTTTAAGCTTTATGTTAAATTTCAAATTTTTTTTATAATCATTAAAGCAATCTTTGTATTTTCCAAAGATTCTTAACTTACCTTAACGCCTAGTAACAATTATTTCATAATGCCGAGAATTCTTGTCATAGATGACGATCCAGCGATTTCTGAGTTAGTGGCTGTTAATTTAGAAATGGCTGGTTATGATGTTAGCCAAGCTGAAGACGGTATCAAGGGGCAGGCTTTAGCTCTCCAGCTACAGCCCGACTTGATTATGTTGGATTTGATGTTGCCCAAAGTCGATGGATTCACCGTATGTCAACGCTTGCGGAGAGATGAGCGTACTTCTGATATTCCGGTTTTAATGCTAACTGCTTTAAGCCAAACTCAGGATAAAGTTGAAGGTTTTAATGCTGGTGCCGACGATTATCTCACCAAACCTTTTGAAGTAGAAGAAATGCTCGCACGGGTAAGAGCCTTACTCCGACGTACCGATCGCATACCCCAAGCAGCCAAGCACAGCGAAATTCTTAATTACGGCCCTTTGACTTTAGTTCCCGAAAGATTTGAGGCCATATGGTTTACTCAAACGGTGAAATTAACTCACCTAGAATTTGAACTACTTCATTGTTTGCTGCAACGACACGGACAAACCGTTTCTCCCAGCGAAATACTCCGAGAAGTTTGGGGTTACGATCCAGATGATGATATTGAAACCATTCGCGTTCACGTCAGACATTTGAGAACCAAGCTCGAACCAGATCCTCGCCATCCCCGCTATATAAAGACGGTATATGGTGCGGGATATTGTTTGGAATTACCCAGTAATCCTCCATCAACCGAAGAACTGTCAACAACAGAAGTCGGAACCACTCCCACTTAAGTTTTAGTTGTCGAAATAAATTAATTACAAATTTCTCCCACGTCAATTCTTTTTGCTGAAAACTTGGGAAATATTCCTTATGGAATTTTAGATTTTAGATTTTAGATTTTTAAAATATTTATAGGTTAGAAATTAGGAGTTAGGAGGCGCGGAGTTAGGAGTTGAGAATTTAATTTGTCCCCATTTCCTATTACCCATTACCCATTAAGCTGACGTGCAGCTAAATTGTATAAGGTAAAGAATTTGAACGATTGTAGTGCGGGCATCTTGCCCGCTTCTCATATACAAATTGAATACGCAACAGCTTACCAATCCCCAATTCCCAATCCCCAACGCCCAATCCCCAGTTATCTAATAGAAAAAAATTCCAACCGATATTTATATAAAGCAACTGGCTTATTAGCTGCCTTAAAGTAATCTGAGTCTTGGGATGAAAGGTATACGGCTGTTACTTGATTCGCTTCAATTGCTGGTTCTGCTGGGGATGATGTGGATAATGGTCTATATGCCGTAGTTGATTCTACTGAATTGATGTAGGGACGCGAACCGCCTTTAAATAGCTGTTTAAATACTTCCGTTGCAATAAATCTTCCGTCTGTAGCGTTTTCTGTTGCGCGATTTTTGACAATGGAAATTAGTTGACGATCGCAAATAATTTCCTCAGCACATCGGCTCTGCAAAAATGTAATCTGACGGTTGGGAGAATCGGGATCTACTTTAACCGCTTTAACTGCATTATTACCTAAAACTGCTCTTGCTAAGTTCAATCCGTTATATGCGCGATCGGCAATAATAACCTCACTCCTTTTCAAGGAGAGGGGTGTCTGAGATGTTACCTTACTTACTTCCCTTCTCTTTAATAATGAGAGGGGTGTCTGATAGGACGGGGTGAGGTTTTCCCTCTTCGATTGATTGACAAATCTTACCTTAAAACTAACTGGTCGATCGAGATACTGACGATTACTTTCAAACCCCGGTGTAACAATATCTGGTGCTAAAGGGGCAACTAAATCAACTAAGGTACTTTTTACTTCCCACTCTCCCTCGATCCATTCAGGATAAATTAAGTCTCCTACGGCAGGTTGTACCTCAGTTAATTTCTCCCACTGCGTCCAGTTTTCTAATCTGCTATTTAACTCTCCGGCATTAGCATTATCGCTACACAAAACTGATAAAAAAATCAAGCAAAGAACCCAAATTAGCTTCATAGTATTTGTTTTCAAAATATATCAATAATTATCTAATTAATAGAACATCTAATCAAAATAAATGTTGCGTTTTTTCACCAAAATTAACTTTATACTCAAGAATGTATACATAAACATGGCTTTATATAGAGGTAATGAAATAAACAATTGTAATTAAGAAAATGCCATGAATTTTTAATATTAAATAGTCAAGACTCATAAGGCTTAGAGTAAAATTTCATAAATATCGTGAGTATAAGTTCTAGCAATTATCAATCGGAAAATAATTAAAAGTAACCTTGAATACATTGTATATCGATTCTAAATAATACTTTTAAATACCGGTCTACATGGGTTATTACGTAAACCAGTTAAGTTAGTAAAATTGCATTGAACTTTTATACGCTGATATTTAAGGCGCAAAACTAGTAATATGTTTTTGAACCGATACGATTGCGTAATAATTACGATAGGTTGAGTCGCAACAAATACCTAAATTGAAATATTGCTCGGGTGCAAACTCAGTAAGAAATTAAACATTATTAAAATTAACAGTTAAACGATTATGAGTCTTAGTAGTTCATTTACAGATTTTTCCTTAGCTGAATTGTTTCAACTAATCGATCGAGGACGCAAATCGGGTTGTTTAAGTGTATGTACTTTGCCAGATATTAATTCTGCCCAATCCAAAGCAAAATACTTTTATATTTGGTTTAGAAGCGGACGTATTGTTGCAGCAACACATCGTTTAGGTGGTAAAGGTTTAGTTTCTAAAATTGCACAAAGAAGTTGGGGCCGAACCGCAGGTTATAGAAACCATTTATAGTAATGCATCTACAACTACACCTTTAGGTTTGCAGTTCAAAACTCAAGATATTTTAAGTGCAGAACAATTAAATTTATTATTTGCCAATCAACTACAGCAAGTGCGCCAATTATTTGAAATTCAAAAAGGTGTATTTAAATTAGATTGCAAAGCCGCTTTACCAATGTCTGAAATGACAGGATTAAGCTTGAGAGCTACGGAAGTCACTTTAATGGCTTTAAGAGTATTGAAAAATTGGCAAGTTTTAGAAGATGCGCTTCCCAATGAAGAGTCGGGTATAAGAAATATTACCGATTCTAAACCGCAAATTCGCTTAAATCCCTTTGAATGGCAATTGTGGGAATTTGCTTCGGGGGATATTTCCATAAAAGATATTGCAGTTCAACTGAATCAACCAACCATCAAGATTCAGCAAGCAGCTTTCCGATTAATGCTTGTAGGTTTGATCGAAGAAGTACCCCAGATAACATCAAATTGCCATGAGTCCCATTATGATATGGATTTGACGTGGGTAAGCAAGTACGGTTCGCGAGCAGCTAAAAAATATCGAGAATCGCAAGCACCCACAGTCAGTAGCTCGTTGTTGCAAAATCTTGTAGGGTATTTAAGGAGTAAAGCTTAATGTCATCAGAAATTTTCCGCATTGTAGTTACAGGAGGTGTAGGAGCGGGAAAAACTACATTTATTCAGACAATCAGTGAAATTGATGTAGTTGATACCGATAAAAGAGCAACCGATGAGCTAGCCGAATTAAAGGAAAAAACCACAGTCGCTTTAGACTTTGGAAAACTAACAATCGCATCCAATCAATCATTACATTTGTACGGTACTCCCGGACAAGAACGATTTGATTTTATGTGGGACATTTTGATTGAAAAAGCCCACGCTTACATTCTTTTAGTAGATGCACATCGTCCGAATCAATTCCGTCATGCACGCAAACTTTTGAACTACATGAATCAAAATGCGTCTATTCCGGAATTAATAGGAATAACCCACACTGATTGTGCCGATGCATGGGAAATAGAAGATATAGCCTTAGCTTTAGGATTTCAAGACGAAACCAATTTACCACCTATAATCAATGTCAACCCTAACGAACGCGAATCCGTATTTGAAGCATTAATTAAAATTGTCGAACAATTAGAATCCACTCGTCAGACGGAATGAGTTAGGGAGTAAGAGAAGGTGAGACAAGGAGGGAGGGGGAGAAGAAGGAGACGGCGATACAACTAACTCCTAACTCCCAACTCCATCCGTTGCCTAACTCCTAAAAAATTTGTAAAACATAAAGTATAAATAATCTTTTCTTATTCAATAATTAACCTGTTTCGTTTTAAAATTTACCAAGTCTTGAGTATTACCATTTTTTAGTTACGCTTTATTGTAATTAAAACCCAAGATAAAACTCAGGAATCAAGAATAAATGCCTCTGGGTAAAATTATCAATTTTTTAAAGGGAGTATTTCAAAAGCTTCCTGCTGAGTCAGTAGATTCTTCGGAATTGCCCGAGACGGAAAATAATCCACTAAGGGAAACTACGGAAAATACTGTTTTGTCGCCAAAAAATGTAAGTGAAGTTACAATGGCTCAGTCTATTACGGAAACTTCTCAAACATCTTTACCAATAATTCTGGAGGAAAAAAAAGTGATCAATGTTTCCATGCTGCAAGATGAACTGCAAAACTTTGTCAGTGCTGGTTCCGATGTTCAAGGCGCAGCTTTAGTAAGTCCTGATGGCTTAGCTTTGGCTTCGGTTTTACCTGGAGGAATGGACGAAGAACGTACTGCTGCTATGTCTGCATCCATGCTTTCGTTAGGCGAACGTATCGGTAGAGAATTAGCCCGTGGAAGCATCGATAGAATTGTTGTAGAAGGTGAAAAAGGCTACGGTGTATTAGTTGGCTGTGGCGCTGATGCTGTTTTATTAGTTTTAGCTGGTGCTGGTGTCAAGCAAGGCTTATTATTTTTAGAAGTTAAAAGAATTGTCGCTAAAATCGCGCCCTTAGTAGCTTGACTAGATTTAAGTAATCCTTATGACGATGTTTGGATTGGGGATTTCATTTAATTCCAGTCCAAACTTTTCTGGGTTACTTTAATACTATTTTCCGTAAATAATCCAATTTACAACCACCTGAAACCTTTTCGGTATAAAGCATTAGGAGATTTTAGCATCTGCGTTCATAATGAAAGCAGCAATTTTAAGAATCGAAGATGCATTGAGCAAAAAACCAACCGCGATGGACAAAGCGTCATATACTTCCATATCGCACTAACAACAACAGATCCCCAGCGCGGTAAAAGTCAAGTTTCATAGTTGGCTTTTGAAAAATCATTTTTGTAAAAGCAGGATTGCTTTGTATGATTTATGACAAAAGGTGGCACATTTGGCTTGACTTATACTAAGATTGATTTTTTTGATACATAACAGGAGCTTCCTAGAATGTCTATAGAACCACGAGCGTTTATGTCTACTTTAGAAAAGCGCGTTTGCTTAACGGCAGAAGATAAAGCCTTACTTCAATCTGAAATAGATTGGGGAAAAGAAATTGCTCCGGAAATGGCAGAACATTTTTATGCTTATTTAGGACGTGATGAAGAAATGAATTCCATTTTAACTGCCACCGAAGGACGCATTCATCGTCTGAGAGAAACATTTGTTGAGTGGTTTTACGAAATGTTTACAGGCATGGATGACTGGGGTCAAGATTATGCCGATCGCCGCTGGAAGATAGGTCTAGTTCACGTTCGTATCGGTATCGGTCCTCAGCACGTTGTGCCTGCAATGGCGACCGTAATTAGAGAAGCAGGTCAGCGTGCTAAAACAGACGGTAAAAGCGAAGAAATCAAGGACGCTTTAGGACGTATTTGCATGATTGACTTAGCTTTTATTGAACAGGCTTACGTGGAAGTATCTTCAGAAGCTGTTTTGAGAGAAACTGGTTGGACTGAAGGTTTATTCAGACGTTTGATTGCGACTGGTGCTAATTCGATGTAAAAACTTTCTCTATCAGAAATGCAAATCGAAGACCGCGCAATATCATAGAAGATAACGGAGATCGGGAGTTAGAAATTGGAAATAAGATGTTTCTTTCTCCTGATTTTCTCAGTCTAAAAATTACTTATTTATTAAGCATACAAAGTTTTTTATTATACTCATTATTCGCATAATAGCTCGATCGATATTTCGCTCACTCTCAGTTTATAAAAATCACTTTGCAATAAGTCATAGTTCCCTAATATAAAAGATAGTTTTTACACAGTAAACATTTAGATGTATCTCAACCCTATTTTATTTTGAAAAAGTCTAAAATATATTTTAGATTTAAAATTATACATAGCGATATTTATTTATTACCAATAGTGCTAGTGCGACAGTAAAGTTCTAATATATGCATCTAAATTTTTAGGTACTCCGATTCAATAAAAAATATCTGGTTCTAACTTATTCCCAGCTTTTTATAATTATTAAAAAAAGGCGATTGTCCGCGTAGCTGGCGCTACGAACGCCAACCTATAAAACCAACCAAAAATGGGTAAGAAGCCTTGAGGCAAGAGGTTGAAAAATACATTAAAGCACGAGAATTATATTATTTCAAGTTATTTTAAGTCAATTGTCATCATCCAATAATATATAGGTTTTCAGATAATTCTTTTTTATCCATAATTTTTTTATTAGTCAATTGTTAATGCAGCCGTTTGATATGTTCTAACTTTCGGGCTATTCCTATAGATAGAATTAATTAGTTGACATATTAACTTACATTTTCTTCATTCTTCCTTGTTTTCCCTCACTTTTCTTGATGTACAAAAGGTTTAGAATTCATTGTTCTACAATTTTATTACTTGAAAATTGTATCTAGACATACTTTTATTTTTAAATTCGTTAATTATACTGACCGCAGAAAAATAAAGTTGAACGGGTGTTTCTACCGAAGCGATTCAATCGCTTTGACAATAAGACTTCTGACCGCACAATCTGTAAACATTGTGGGGGTTGTACTTTTTATTGTTATTAAATAAACTGTGCGATTCCTTGTCAGTTTTTTTTGGTAATCTACATAGTCTCGTAAGGTCTGCTTATTCCCGTTTGCAGGACAATTATTGTGTATGGCAAGCTCTTTTTCCTTTTTAACAACACCTTTAGATCTTCATTCCGATTTTCAAGTAGAGAATACACGTAATCAAACAGTAAATGATAGTCAAATAGACAAACCAACGGCTTTAAGCGTCTATTTATTGGAGCGAAGAATAGACTGTATGTCTATTTCCTCGATTGTGGAAGCAATTCATCAAGCTTGCAGAGAAAACAAGAAAATAACTGTGGCGAATTATAATATTCACAGTTTCAATTTATCCATGCAACTGCCTTGGTATTACGAATTTCTCCAAAGTGCAGAGATTGCTAATTGTGATAGTGTAGGAATATTAAAAGCAATCGGGTATATGGGATTAGATTTACCCTTAGATTACCGAACTTCCTATACGCTTTTAATGCCTAAAGTCTTAGAAAGCTGCGATCGCAAAAAGTATTCGGTGTTTTTATTGGGTGGAAAGCCCCAATATCTAGAAACTGCGATCAATAATTTACAGCTTAAGTATCCTAGAGTTAGTTTTGCCGGGCATCATGGATATTTTGATAAACAAGATCCGCAAGCAAATCAATCGGCTATTGAGAAAATCAATCAGTTTAGACCAAATGTTTTAATTGTGGGTATGGGAATGCCGATTCAGGAATATTGGGTACATCAGCATCGTCATTCTTTGCAAGTAAATGTCATCATGCTGGGTGGAGCAATTATCGATCGGATGGCTGGAGTAGTACCAGACTGTCCGCACATGATATCTGACGCAGGTTTTGAGTGGTTTTATCGCTTTTGTCGCGAACCGAAACGTTTAGCAGCTCGTTATTTGCTAGGAAATCCGGCTTTTGCACTGCATATAGCTTTAGCAATGTTTCATAAAATGTCTTTACGAGTTGAATTAACACCGAAATTAGAAAATTTAGATTTATAGCAATAAAGGTTTGTAGTGGGAGCGTCTCGCTCCCTCGTTACGACGCGACTAGCGAGCAAGATGCATATTCCACACTGAGCCGCACTTCGTGAACGTTAACGCACTCCCGGATAACCCTCATAACTTATGTGGTGAAGTACTACTAGTCGATTGCATTAAATTTAACGGGTTCGTTTTTCCGGAAACTTTGGGAGACGTAGCACTGCTACGTCTCTACATCCCATCGGAATTAATGTGGTGGAGTACTAGTAGTTGATTGCATAAATTCTGATGGGTGTATAGAAAAAATAAAAGATTATTCTACCCCCTCTACCCTCTCTTCCCCCTCTTCCCCCTCTTCCCCCTCCCCATCTTTACCCATTAAAACAAATGAAAAGGACTACTAGTCGATTGCATTAAATTTAACGGGTTCGTTTTTCCGGAAATTTTGGGAGACTACATCCCATCGGAATTAATGAAAAGGACTACTAGTCGATTGCATTAATTTTACGGGTTAATAAAAGTTTGTAGTCAGAGTTTTAACTCTTGTCTATTTCCTACTCCCTATTTTTAATTTTTCTAAAAGTTAACAAGATTATTACTTCGATTGGTAAAATAATGAAAATTTGTTATTTAATACAAAGTCATCAAAATTCAGAGCAAATTTATCGTTTAATCAAGACAATTCAAACATCCAAAACTGACAATCAAGTCATTATCAGTCATGATTTTTCTAGTTGCAATTTAGATACAAATAGTTTAGAAAAGAATAGCGTTAAAGTTTTAAACGGAAAGGGAGGACGTGGAAATTTTTCGTCAGTTCAATCTTATTTAAATGCGATAAACTGGTTAGTTGAAAATCGGATCGAATATGATTGGTTAATTTACCTTTCCGGTCAAGATTATCCGATTAAACCAATCGCAGAAATTGAGAATTTTTTATCAAAAACCGATTATGATGGCTTTATGGAATACTTTAATGTTTTTTCATTACTAAGTCATTGGAGTATACAAGAAGGTCAAAGCCGTTATTTATTTAGATACCGCTCGGTAAATTTTCTGAAAAGAATTCCAAATTGGTTAAAACAGTTATTTACACCAATAAAAATTATCAATTATTTACAGCCTTTCTTTAGAATAAATTTGGCGTATGAAATGTTTGGTATACGAAGGAAATCGTTATTTAATCAAGATTTTCTTTGCTATGGCGGTTCTTTTTTTACGACTTTATCCAGAAAATGTGTCGAGTATTTGCATACTTTTTGTCAAAAACATCCGGAAGCGATCGAATATTATCAGGAAGTATGCGTATCGGATGAATCTTTTCTACAAACAATTTTAGTCAACAGTAGAAAATTTAATTTATGTAATGATAATAAGCTATACTTTGATTTCTCTAAAACTCAGAATGGGCGACCCAAAGTTTTAAGTATAAGTGATTATAATTCAATATTGCAAAGCGATGCTCATTTTGCAAGAAAGTTTGATATGGTTGAAGACCAAATAATTTTAGATATTTTAGACGAAAAAATTATGGTTCTTCCGCACTTGTTATCCGGCATTAAATAGTTGTAGAAGAGGGAACAGCGAAGACAAAATTTCCAACTCCCCATCACCAATTACCCATTACCAATTCCCAACTACCAATCATGCTCAAAATACCAAAAGTCAGCGTTATAGTCCCAGCTTATAACGTCAGCAAGTATATTCAAGAGGCTCTAATTTCTTTAGAAAAGCAAACATTTTCAGACTTTGAAGTATTAATAGTTGACGACGGTTCAACTGATGATACTGCGGCTGTAGTGCAAAAATTTACTCGGAGAGATTCTAGATTTAAGTTATTACAGAAAGCGAACGGAGGTTTATCTTCAGCCCGCAATTACGGTATCAGTCATGCACAAGGTGAATATATTGCTTTACTCGATGGCGATGATGTTTACCATAAAGATAAGTTAGCAACTCATGTAGCTCGATTGTATAGTCGAGCGGATGTTGGGGTAGTTTATAGCGCTTCGCGGACAATTCGCGATGATGGTAAATCAACGTTTATTACTTTGAGCGGTAAACCAGTCTATCCAAATCCTCTACTAGCTTTACTGTGCAAAAACTTTGTCGGGCATGGTTCTAATGCGGTGTTTCGTCGTTGTTTAATTTCCGAAGTCGGTGGGTTTAATGAAAGCTTGCGTAGTTGGGAAGATGTTGATTTGTGGTTGCGAATCGCTGCAACGCAAAAATGGGGGTTTTATCGCGAAAAACGGGTTCTATGCTACTATCGCGTGCGTCCCTCTGGATTATCTTTTAATATCGCCCAAATGGAGGATTGTGGCGAACGGGTTATCAAAGATGCTTATCAACGTTCTCCAGAAATTAAACCGATGTTACCGACTGCTTACGCTTATATGTATCGCTATCTGACTCGCTTGTCTCTTCAGGGTGGAGATATGGAAGCAGCACGTAAGTTTATTAGACAAGCTTTGATTTCTGACAAGTCGATTTTTTACCGTGATATCCGTTCTTTAGTGACTCTGATATCAGTACGTTTGTCACCATTAGCAAAACTAGCCATCGGAAATTCCCTTGGTTTTGCAAAAACAGCAAAAGGTAAGCACTGATAGTGAAAGCAATTGCAATTTTTAAAAATGGTCTATGGATTTCCTATGCTACATTTATCACCCGTATCTTCGCGTTCCTTAGTAGTTTAGTTTTAGCAAGACTATTACAACCATCTGATTTCGGAATCATCGGTATTGCCTATGTTTTCTGGTCTTTTTTCTCGTTATTTATCCAAGACACTGCGGGTGCTTTCATTATTTATAAGGGAATAGAACATCCTAAATATGTAAACACCGCTTATACTATCAGTTTGTTAGTTGGATTAGCTTTAGCATTAGGAGTAGCGGCTACATCCCCTTTGATTGCTAGTTTCTTTCAAGAACCAGCCTTAACATGGATACTAATAGCTTTTGCGTTCAATCTGATACTGTCTTCCGCTAGCTACGTTTATTCGAGCGTGATGACTCGACAGATGAAGTATCGAGGAATTGCAAATATTACTTTAGCTAACTCAATTACGCGATTGCTTTGCACTACGGGTGCTGCATTTTTAGGATTTAGTTACTGGTCTTTTGTAATTGGTGATACTGCATCTTGGATTGTGAATTGCGTTCTAACTCGATATTATTCCGGATATAAATTTCGCTTGCAAATTGATCCAGAAGTTAGATCGGAAGTTCAATCTTTCTATTTTGGTACTGTTGCTTCTAGCTTTGGTTTGTATACCAATTTCAACATTGATAATTTTGCTGTAGGAAAACTATTAGGTAGTGCAAGTCTCGGTTACTACAATCTTGCCTATCAATTAACAAATGCATTCTCAAGCATTGCTAATGCTGTATTTAATCAATTAGGAATGCCAGTTTTTGCTCAGTTATCGGATGATACACAACAACAAAATACTTTATTAAAAGTAGTAGAGCAAACGGCAATTTTAACGGCTGCGATTTGCACTTTAATTTTCTTGATAGCAGATTCGCAGGTAGTTACTTTCGTTTTTGGAGAAAAGTGGCTGCCGATTGTCCAAGTAATTCCCGGTTTACTGATTTTTTCTTACTTCCGTATCATTAATTCTTCACTTTTTTCGATGTTAGTTGCTAAAGGTCGTCCCGATATCAATGCTAAAGTAAACTTACAAATTGCTCCGATTGCAGTAGGTAGTTTCATACTTGGTGCAAATCTAGGTGGAATAGTGGGAGTCAGTTTGGCTGTAGCAATAGTATTAGGAATTGGCTGGACTCTTTACTGGTGGTGGGCAGCTTGTCGAAACTTACACTGGTCATTTCCTAAATTCATTACTCCTTGTTTTATCCCGATTTTGTTAATAATCCCAGGTTTAGTACTTTCAGTTAATTTACCTCTCTTTATTCGACCGATCGCGTTTATTTCAATTTACTTAATTGCCATACGTATTTTTCAGCCTCAAATATTTTTACAATACAAAAGACGATTAAATCAATTGATTAGACGATTCGGCAAAATTTATGATTAGTCGCAAAGGACGGGCAGGTATGTCCATCCTAGAAGAAATAAGAATGCATCGTCTTCTCACTGTTGCTCGTTGCCCATTCCCTATTCCCTTAAAATAGTAAAAATGATTAACAACTATACACCACTAATATCTGTAATTATTCCCGTATACAATGGAGAAAAAACAATTGGTGAAACAATTTATTCGGTATTGAATCAAACTTATCAAAATCTAGAACTAATTGTAATTAATGATGGTTCTCTGGATTTGACATTAAATATAATTGCTAGTATCAAAGATAATCGTTTGCAGGTATTTTCCTATAAAAATGCCGGTGTTTGTATGAGTCGCAATCGTGGAATTGAACGAGCTTCCGGTCAGTTTATTTCCTTTTTAGATGCTGACGATATTTGGACTCCAGATAAACTTGAAGCGCAATTAAAAGCTTTGCAAGCAAATCCTCAAGCCTCAGTTGCTTATAGCTGGGTTGACTACATAGATGAATACGGTGAATTTTTCCGTCATGGTAATCATATAACTATTAATGGTAATGCTTACGAAAAAATGTTGATCCAAAACGTTTTAGAAAATGGCTCCAATCCCTTAATTCGTAGGCAAGCATTGATTAATATTGGTACTTTTAACCAGTCATTAACACTAGCTGAAGATTGGGATATGTGGCTGCGTTTAGCAAAGCGTTATGATTTTGTTACCGTACCTTATCCTCATGTTTTATATCGGACTTCTTCGCGTTCGGTATCTACTAATGTTTTGCAAATGGAAAAATCCTGTTTGAAATTTATCGAACAAGCTTTTAATCGCGCTCCCGTATCGCTGCAATATTTAAAAAGAAAATCCCTTGCAAACCTTTATCATTATCTAACTTTTAAATCATTAGAATCTCCTTCGGGACAAAAAAACGCTTTTATTGCCATGCGATTTTTCGGAAATGTAATTCAGAATGATTTATCTGCGATTATGCAATGGCAAACCATCTCTAAAGTATTATTCAAAATTTTGATGGTGCTTCTTCTCCCACCCCAACAATATAAAACATTGAAAATTAAACTTAAGAGATTTTTTGTGAAAAGAAACCCAGTGATGGGGTGATGGGTAATTGGGGATTGGGCATAGGGCATTGGGGATTGGGCATAGGTAATGGGTAATTATTCTTAATTCTTAATTCCTAACTACTAATCACTAACTCCTAACTACTAACCACTAACCACTAACTACTAACTACTAACAACTAATTGATAAATGTTTAATTTCGGTTTTATTGTAGAGCAGGCATTAGGACATATTACCCACTATCAAAACTTAAGATACTGGGTAGATAAAGATACTAATATCAAACCAAGTTGGATGCCTGTGGGAGCAAGCACAAATGATGTTTGGGAGAAATTGCCAGTTATTCGGAATAATTGGTCGCTGCAAGTTAGTCTGCGTACTCGTAAAGCGATAAAAGCAGCGATGGAATTACAAAAACCAGACGCATTATTTCTGCATACTCAGACATTAGCGCTGTTTGCTATTCCTTTAATGCATCGCATCCCAACGATAATTTCTACCGATGCGACTCCTTTTAACCTTGATAGTATTGCTACTGGCTACAACCATAAAGTAGGCGGTAATTATTTTGCTGAATATGGTAAATATCAATGGAATAAAAGTACGTATAATGCTGCTACTGCAATTGTGACATGGTGCGAATGGGCTAAAAATTCGTTGGTTGATAACTATGGCATACCTGCCGAGAAAATCGCAGTAATTCCACCAGGTGTAGATTTAAAACAGTGGGATTTTAGACGCGAACATATAGAACCTGTTGCTAAAAATCCCTTACGATTATTGTTTGTAGGAGGAGATTTTGCTCGTAAAGGTGGTTATACACTTCTCGAAGCTTTTCTTAACGGTTTAGATCGGGATTTTACTTTAGATATAGTTACCAAAGATACCAGCCTCAAGCAAGAATTAACCGGAATCAACAACCTCCAGCTACATTACGATTTAACTGCTAATAGCGAGCGTTTAAAACAACTTTACGCCCAAGCAGATATTTTTGTCTTCCCTACACAAGCAGATTGCTTACCCAGTGCAATTTCCGAAGCGATGGCCGCAGGTTTACCAGTTATTGCTACTAATGTTGGTGCTGTATGCGAGCAAGTAGAACATGGAGTTAACGGCTTAATTGTGCCACCTTCAGATGCTGCTGCCTTGGCGATCGCCCTGCAAACTCTCAAAAATAATCCAGAAAAAATAAGGGCTATGGCTGCTGCTAGTCGTCGGATAGCCGAAAAGCGTTTTGATGCTCAACGCAATTATGGTGAGATTCTCAACTTAATGAAAAGCATATCCCAAAAATCTGGGTCGCAATATAAAGCGGGGAATCTTTTCCATGTCTAAATCGCCCCCCGATATTGCCATCTTTCTTCGCTGTCTTTATAGCGGTGGTGCGGAAAGAGTAGTGTTGAATTTAGCTCGGGGTTTTGTAGAGCAAGGGCTGAAAGTTGACATGATACTTGCAAAAGCCTGTGGTTCTTTATTAGAACAATTGCCATCAGAAATTCGATTGATAGATTTAAAAGCAGAATCTAAGATTAGTATTCTACCTAAATTAATCAAATACTTGCGAGCAGAAAATCCTGCAAGTATGCTGGCAGCTTTGCATTATCCTTGCGAAATAGCCCTCTTAGCAAAACGCATTGCTGGGGTACCAACCCGAATAGTCATATCCGAACACAATCATCTTTCGCTAGAAGCCAAACGCATTCCGCAATTTTCAGTACGTTTGACACCAATTGCGGCGAGACTTTTGTACCCGTGGGCTGATGGAATTGTCAGCGTTTCTCAAGGAGTCGCGGAAGATTTAGCCAAGGTGACTAAGCTACCTAAGAAGCGCATCGATCTAATTTACAATCCAGTTATTACTCCCGAACTGTTTATTAAAGCACAAGACAAACTAAATAATCCGTGGTTTCAACCAGGAGAACCGCCAGTTATCCTAGCAGTAGGAAGATTGCATCAGCAAAAAGACTACCCTACTTTATTACGTGCATTTCTCAAAGTCCGACAATTGCGTAGATGTCGGTTAGTAATCTTAGGGGAAGGGCCTGAAAAAGAAAATTTAAACAATTTAATTTATGAATTGGACTTACAAGCAGATGTTGCAATGTTGGGTTTTGTGGATAATCCTTATGCTTATATGGCTCATAGTGCAGCTTTCGTATTATCCTCTGCTTGGGAAGGTTTTGGTAACGTAATTGCAGAAGCCTTAGCAGTCGGAACACCAGTAGTATCAACAAATTGCGAAAGCGGCCCAGCCGAGATTTTAGCAAACGGAAAATATGGTGAATTAACCCCAGTCGGCGATGCAAAAGCTATGGCAGAAGCTATTTTAAGCATACTCGCAGGCAATATCAAGCAAGTAGATCCGGACTGGCTAAATCAATTTAAATTAGAAACTTGCGCCGAAAAGTACTTAAAAGTATTAGCAGTGAGCAGTTAATATTTTTTCTCCCCCCTCCACCCCCTCTCCCTTCTCTTAAAAATGTTCGCATTTAACCCACCAGCTAAAACCCGCAATCAAATTAATTCAAAATCCGAAGCCAAATCCGAAGCCGAACGGGTAATTTACTGGACAATTATTTTGACACCTCTTTGGTGGCTTTTGGGATTACAAACTATTGTTTATCCAGTTGTCAGCGGGTTTTTACTAATAGCTGGTTTGCGAGTAGATAAGCTGATTAAAAACTCTTTGCCATTTTGTAATTGGGCATGGTTGGGAATAACTTTTGCTGCACTTTGGACAAATATTGTCGGGTTAGAAACAATTGGTTTTGAGACTTTAAAAACAGCAGCGACATTATTCACTTTATTTAAAGGCTATTTTATGATATTTGCCTGTATGACTTTACCCTTTTGGCATCGCATTAGGGTACAAACCATTACACGGGCTGTATCGTTGATGGCAAGTAGCTATTCAATACTTTTAGCAATTCAACTACTAATACTTTTTGGTTTAGGGCCACAAGAACATTTTTTACCACCTTTAGCTCGTTTAATTCCAGGTGAAAAAACCAGTTTGATGGTTAAGTTTGCTGAAATTCAACCGTTTTTCGGTATACCTTTACCAAGGACAGATCTTTATACGGCAGATCCTCCAATTTTAGGAGTTTGCAGTCTTTTATGTTTCTTCATATGCTTGAGCGAAACTAATAAAAACTGGCGAAAATTAGCTTTAACTGGGAGTTTTATTAGTCTAATAATTTCTCAAAGTCGTCTTGCTTGGCTATGTTTTCCGTTAGTTTGGCTAATTCTATATTGTTTCCGAAGTGGGTTGGCTCGCCAAGCTTATTTATGGGTAATATCTATTATTTCTTTATTTGCTGCTGCATTGAGTTTGACGATAAAAGATTTAATCGCTTCACCAATGGCCACTTTTAACAGCGCTCGTGCTGACTCATCAAAAGATCGAGAATATATTGTGAATGCAACTATAGATGCATGGAAAGAATCCCCGTGGCTGGGATGGGGTTTTATGCAGGAAACCGCAAGCTGGGGAAATGGAGCTTTTGTACTGCCTTTAGGAACGTTTTCTTCTTATGCCCAAGTGCTTTATATACACGGTATTTTCGGATTTATTTTCTTTATAAACGCGCTTATTTCAACATTGTGTAGTTTTTGGCAACCTGCTATCAAGGGAAACCAGCTTTGTCAGCGTGCATTCGGCAGTTTAATCGCCTTATATTTACTAATTCATGCCACTAATTTAACCTGGATGGCAATTCATTTCTGGTTCTTTTTCATTTGGTTGGGAGCGATTCTTTCGGAAGTACAACAACAACGATTAGATGTTACCGAATGGGAAGAGTTATTAGATCAAAGGTTAAAGGTAACTGATAATTGATAATTGACAATTGATAATTGATAACTGACTAATATTATGAATAAAATAACTGCGATCGCGATTAGACATTGGAAGCCTGTAATACTCTGGAACCTTTTAGTTGTAAGTCTTACTGCTTATATTGCTACAGTTACGCCACGGATGTGGAATGCTACAGCACAATTGACGATTCCTGCGACAAATGGCAATTTGGATGCTAGTTTGGGCATTTTGGGTTCTTTTAGAAAAGATGCTAGTGGTATTTCTGCAATTAGCGACAGTCAATTACAAATGCAGAAAAGTATTCTAACTAGCGATACTTTAATGGAAAAAGTATTTGGTGCTGACTCACAAAATAATGAATTTGATAGCCTACCCGAATACAAATCGCTATTTGAAATTTCCATCGATGAAAACTCGCGCATTATTACCGTAAATACTAAAGGTTTTTCACCCGAATCTGCAAAACTGCGAACCAATAATTTTATCATTCTTTATCAACAACGGCTTAAAGAACTGCGGCAGCAAAACCGTTTATCAAAAAGAGAATTTAGTGCGGTTGAATTAGAAGATGCTCGCAATAATTTGATGTCGGCACAACAAGATTTGGCGGAATTTAAACAATCTAGTGCTTTGGTTGATGCCGAAGAACAAACAAAGGCAATTGTTACGACGATTGATAATTTAACTAAGGCTCAATTGGAGGCATTATCTCAAGTTGAATACAATCAGAATCGCGTTAATACTTTGTCAAATCTGCTGAGTATGTCCTCAAACCAAGCGATTCGTTCTTTAAGCTTGGGCGAAAATAGAGATTATCAATTTATGAGAGGAAAGTTAGCAGAAATAAAAGCTAATTTATCTAGTTTGCGTGCTAAGTATACCGATAATCATCCCGCTGTTCGAGAACTTTTACAACAAGAACAAGTATTATCAAATCGGATACAAAAGCAAGTCAAACAAACTGGTGGTGGTACTCCTATCGATACTACCGTAAGCGGTGAAGGAGAAGGACGCGCTGGTTTAATTGAACAATTAATTTTGGCAGAAACTGAAGCCTCCGGTCAACATAAACGCGCTCAACTGATACAAAATCAAATAAACCAACTAAAAAATAATTTAAATTCGATTCCGCAACAGCAAAAAAGATTACTAGAACTTCAACGCAGCGTTGATGTTGCGGAGGGAGTTTATAAAGGTTTAGTTGCTCAAGTACAGCAAACTAATATTGATGTTTTTGATGTTTATCCAAACGTAGAAATATTAGATTCACCTAGAGCTAATAACAGCCCGATTTCGCCCAAAAAGTCCTTGATGATTTTAAATGCTTTATTGGCAGGAATCACTGGCAGCCTTGCTTTAATATTACTTTTAGAAAGACGGAATCCATTATTAAGTCCTCAAGATTTAAAAGATATGAAATTCCCGATGGTTGTTTCTATCCCCCGACTTCAGAATGCGGAGCTAACATCTGATGATGATGATGATGAGAAACAGGTAAAATTCCAACGTCTTGCTTCAGCACTTAGCTTACAACCTTTAAATAATCGTCATCTTTTAATTACCAGCGCGATGGAAAGCGAAGGTAAGACAACTGTAACTCTAGGGCTAGCAAAAGCATTAGTAGATTTAGGCTTCCGAGTGCTGGTAGTTGATGGAGATTTTATCCGAGCAGAGCTTACTCAAAACTTGGGTTTCACTCAAGAATTAAACATTACCAACGAGGTTATCTCCATAGCTCCCAACTTAGATTTATTACCTACAACACCACGAAGCGGCAAAATCGTAAAAATGGTATCCGAAGGAAGATTCCAACAAGCGCTAGCAGATGCCGAATCTCATAGTAAGTACGATTATGTTTTGGTTGATACCGCCCCGGTAAGCGCTACAACTGCTACAGCATTAATGACTGCTCAAATTCCCAATGTATTGTTCGTTGTTAAACCAGGTATGAGTTTTAGTAACTCAGTTTCGCGATAGCTTACAGCAGTTAATGGAACATCAAGCTCAAGTATTAGGTTTAGTTGTCAATGGCGTGGAAATTGATGCTAAACCTTACAAGCAGCGGTTGCACGAGCAGGTAATTAGTTAGTCAATAGCGCAGTAAGCTGATGTGCAGCTAAATTGTATAAAACAAAATTTGGTAATTATTGTAGTGCGGGCATCTTGCCCGCTAGTACTATACAAATTAAGTGCGTAACAACTTAGTACATTTCATTAGTTCCGACGGAATGTAGAGACGTAGCATTGCTACGTCTAGCGACGTTTCCCGCAAAAACAAACCCGTCAACTTCACGATCTTAATTTTGATAGATAGAAGTAGTGTCAAATTTCCACCCCGATATAAATATGCGGGGCTACCATTTTCCCGCGTACTTTTAGGTGTGATTTGGAAAGCTCGCTCATTACCATCAGGGAGCGAGACGCTCCCACTACAAAAACGATAGTAAAGCTTTCTGATTTAATTTAAATTCAATTTTATAAAAATTCCGATGCTCAACTTTCAATAAAAGATTACTTTGAGACTCAGCTATTTTGAAGCGATTTTCCTACTATTTATAAACTGGTGAAGTATTATCGATAAAATATTTATCTTCGTAAATATATTTTATAAATCTTTCTAAAAAGTAAATACAGGAATTCAAAAATCTGCGAATATATGAAGAGTATTTTCTAAAATCTTAATTTCTAGCGACGAATCATTAACTACTAACTACCAACTATTATCTCAAATTACTTGAGCGTCATAACCATAAGGACATTTCAATGCTGCTTTTCGCTAAATCTCCTATTTAAGAACATCTAATCAATTAAGACGTTGTTAAAAAGGTTGACGCTCAATTTCTATTACCGATATTTGACACTGCTATTCGATATTACTCAAAGTAGCTTTTAACAGTAAGATTGGATATCTTCACCGCACTGGTCTACTAAATAACATAAAGCCTTAAAACGCAAGCTCACGAATTGCTCGTAAAGTGGGTTGATTTTGCATAAAGGCGGAATATGAAGCAGTTTACGTCCAAGCAATACGATATCTCGTTCAAATGGACAATCGGCTGGAATAAGTTTTGCAATAAAATGTGCAAATTTACGATTGTGAATTTCTAAAGAATCTAACCATTTACGCAAAGGCTGTAAAAAGTCGAATTTAGGTTTAATTAATTGCTTTTGGCTTTTTAACTGGTTACTTAATTCTGTAAAATTATTGATTACTTGTAACATAACTATTGTCAGTTTCCCCTCAGATTGTTCCTAATAATCCGACTATAACTCAACAAAAGTATTCAGAAGTTTTCTTCTTGATAATACTTTCGCTATTAATTATTTAACTTCACCATACAGCTAAAAACTGTACTACTTACTACAGAAACACAAAGATTAGATAAAGTTCCCGATTTTTTAATAAAGAAATGGCAAGAAATTCAAAAAATATTTCATGTACTTAGTCTACACTAACCCTTTTCTTTGCCTGTAGTACCTTAAGATGGAATTTCTCTAATATCATTTGCTTTCTTACTGTAATTATAACGAAATTACACTCCAATCCATCTGCCTTTTTACTACGATTTTAGTCTATTACCTATTTCTCGAATTGTCATGCATTTTACAAATTTTAATATTATTAATAATTTTTTAATAACTATGTGTTGATTTAGGGAATAAACGTCATTCAATATTATTTTTCTGTTTGCAAATAATAATTGGGGGAGAGGGTAGAGGGGGAAGAGGGGGAAGAGGGGGAAGAGGGGGAAGAGGGGGCAAGGGGACAAGGGGAAGAATAACTGATTGTTAAATATTAGTAGTCTGCTACATTAATTTTGACGGGTTCGTTTTTGCGGGAAACGTCGGTAGACGTAGCACTGCTACGTCTCTACAACCCATAGGAATTAATGAAATCTACTACTAACTCCTAACTCCTAACTCCTAACTATTAATCCCTGATTTACTTAATTTACCCATTCCTCCGAAGTAAGCCAGCCAAAGTACTACTACGAGCCAGTGGATGAAGATGATTATCCATGCTGAACCTGTTAGGGCGTAGGTGATGGTGCAGGTAAGTCCCTAAGAGGGTTGCTAAAAGTAGGAACTGAGGATCAAAAAAGGTGGGGTATCCATCTTTGTAAAAAGTTTTGGCGTTGAGGGGATGGTAAATAACGAATATGAGTAAACTTAATCCTGCCCACAGACTCCATTGCCAGTTGACTGCTGCGGTGGGATGGGGAAGAAATAAAACTCGGAAAAATAATTCTTCTGTAATGGCGGGTGTAATTAAGCAACGCAATATTAAGAAAAAGTATTCGATGGGTTTCGCCGATAAAATTTGTAACTGCAAAAATCCGGTGGAGAAGCCTAAAGGTATTGCTATGACTGTGTAGATTAAAAGTGCCAAAGCTGCGATCGCCCAATCATGCAAGGTTGGGATGAATGCGGAAGCTAAGATGCGGTTGAGAAGAATTGAAATTATAGACACGTTGGTAAAAGGAAGTTTTATTTCACCGAGTAGGGGTGTGGGTGCCAAAGGTGCAATTTCTGGGTTCCATCCTCCGACTTGATTAGTTTTTAGAAACCATAGTTTTGCTTTTTGTTTCCAGAATAAAGCGGCTAGCTCATCTTGTGCTTGTCTGGGCATCATTGTTCGCCAGCTTGTTAATGCAGCCCATATACTTGAATCTCTGAAAGTTTCTTTGGTGTCACCGATCCCCGCTAAAATATCTACGCCACTTTCCCAATCGGCTCGTACTATTCCCAAGGGAAGTAATTGTTTTTCTAAGGCTGAGCTTAATTTAACTAATTTTTGGAAGCGTAAGGTTTGGAGATGATTGGGATGTGTTTGCAGCCAGTTTTGAATTTTAGGGCTTGATTTAATTTTTTGTTTGATAGTTTGGATAGCAGTGTAAAGTGCCTGGGAAGAGTCTTGAATGCAGGAAGTTGCTGGCGTGACGGTGGCACTTCCGGTACCGTCTCCGACTCGGTAGCGTGCCATCATAATTTTTAGCTGACGCTCAAATTCGGTTAATGGTGAAATGGTGATGTTATCAAAATTGTAATCTTGAGTAACTGGGGCAAATTTGACGAGAATATCAACAACTGGACGAGTATGAAGCCATCCTCGCTGCAAGTTACCCATGTAGTTTGCCCAAGTATGCGTACCGGAAATGATTCCATCGGAGTTATGAGCGTAAATTTGATGGTATTTAACGTTAAATTCTAATTCTTTGGTAAAGGGGCTGCGGATTACTTCGGCGATACCAAATGCAAAGTGTCCGGTAATTGTTTTCGGTACACCCAAAGCTTCGGCTTTTTCACCACCGATGCCGCCGAAAACGTTTAATACTATGGCTTTGTCTCCTTCTTGCCATTTAGAAACGGGATATTCAAATTCGGTTGAGGTGGGATCGATTAATACTCTTGTTAATTTACCTTTATCTTCAGGTGTAATTTCCCAATATCTTTTAAGATAATTTTGTGCGGTTTGCGGTTTTAAAATTAGATTATCGGGTTGCAGTTGAAATAAAGAATATGGCGCTAATGCTTGGACGGTAAATATACCTTCTTTATTTTTAGCTCCGTAAATATACCATCTTTTATTTACCATCGGTCCTGCTAATTTATTGGTTGTTGATGGAGGGATATTTCTTGTATCTGCAACTTGTTGGGGTATATAAACCGTTTCTTCTATATTGAATGCATCTATATCAGGGTTGTAATGAAGAACTTTGAAGAGTTGTTTGTTATGCGAATCAATTTGTACTAAAGCATAAAAGCGTCCAGTGGCTAAAACTGGTTCCTCGTTAATTTGTAAAATTTCTTGGTTATTAACTTCTACAAATTCAGCATCATCTAAAGTAACAATTACATCATCATTTGGTCTGGTACCCGCAAGCGATCGCAATGGTGTAACTAGGGAATTATTTAATCGTTGGGGATGAATGTTTCCTTGTTTTTGGCTCTCGAAAGTTGCAGGTGTGAAGTTAACGTCTCTAGTAACTGCTTTGACGTAGGATTTTAACTGCGGTTGATTTTGCCATTCTAAACGGACTACTTTTCCGATCGGATTTTCTGCTTCAGGTGGTGCGTGTTGAACTTCAAACCATACCCAGTCGGGATTACTGGAATCGCTATTGATTTCTTGCTTTTTAGGTAAAATTAATCTTCCCACCCAATTACCAACTGGTTGATAAAATTTTGGATTAACGGTTTGAGTTAAAGGATAATAATTTGGTTGATTGAAGCTTTGTTGGGAGTGGATTGAATAATTACTTTGTTGGCTAGCTACAAGTTGTTGTATGAAAGTAAGGCTTATACAAATAGTAAGTATAATTACGAGTATTTTTTGACTAAACCTCCCGCTTCTCGATAATTTACGCTTGTGCATATTTTGAGTGCTTTTGTATGCCGATAGTGTAACTAATGTAGAGGTTAACAATTGTTACTTGGTTCGGCAATATTAAGTAGGTTTGTAGTAAGGACTTTAGTCCTCTGATAAAAGGGCTTAAGCCCTTACTACGAACCTTTTCTCATAAGGATTTATCTTTAACAAGATTTAATTTAATTTTTCACTACTTGCTTAAGCTAGAAACTAGTATATGTACGGGTTTGATATAAATTTAACTATCGACAACCGTATTATTGAGTATTTTATTTTGATAAAGACTGGTAGAAAGTAATGACAATAGTAGTGAAAATATGTAATTTTAGATTCATACAAAAACAGTCACTCCTTACTTTATAAGTCAGTTATTAGGTTGTTTTAGTAAAAGGTAAATGTAATGGTAGTTGCTTTTCTCTGTACTGCGACTATCATTTTTTTATTAGTTTAAATTTAGATAAATAAAGATATAATAAACCGGGTTTGTATTCATAAAAATGAAATAATCAACCCGGCTTTTATAACAGGGAATGACTTTTAAATTAAACAGTTTTAACGCAGCCAGTTAAGCAAATCATCCATCGCTGTAAAATCTAATAAAGCCTCACCAAGTGCTTCTAATCGCTCTAAGGAAAGAGCTTGAATTTCTTCGATTACCTCTTGCGGTAACTCTCCCACACGTCTTTGTAGTAGTCGTATAACAAGATTTTGCTCACCTTCTTCTTTCCCTTCTTCTTTCCCCCGCTCGTAACCAATGCGCTCGCCAGTGGTAATGTAACTCATAGTTCGCTCCTGTTCAAATTCTTTAAATTCTTGCCAAAATTCTGCTTCCAATGCTTTTGGTAAAATCATAACCCAATCGATAAATCGGTAAAGGTTACGAATATCCTTTTCTTGCAATCCCTGTTCGTACAATCGCCGAATCAAACTAAATTTCCAAGTTTTTCGCTCTTTTAGTTTTTTACTGGTTTGCTGTGTTTTTAAATGTGCCATTACCACCGTTGCAAATGGATTATCGCTGGCTTCTAATTCCGCCCAACGGCTTTGATAATCGAGAAGTTTCACGCTTCCAAATCTAAAGTGCAGGCTGCAATCGGGAAAATCATAGCTGTATTGATTTGGTCGCCAGTTTGCGTCGGTGTCGCATAATATTGCTAGGCTAATTGTTGGTTTGGAGAATTTATCAAAAATTCGCAGGTTATAGGTAAACATCCTTTGGGGAAAGATATCTTCCGGTTTGGCTTGAATTTCTGCATGAATTAATAACCAAGTTTCTTCTCCATTAGTTTGCCAAACTTTTACTAATTTATCCGCATATCTCCTACCCTGCTCGGCATCACGAGCAATTTGTTGAAATTCCTTATCGAGAAACTCGTGCGGACGTTTCCAGTCTATCAATGCTGCTGTTTGGGGAAAGAAAAACTGCATCGCTTGGGGAAAATATGCTTCTAGAATTTCTTTCCACGGCGAATCATTATCGGCTCTTTCTAATTCTTCTTCATCCATGAGTTAATTAGTAGATGGTACCCATGTTCTAATCATAGGATGTAAGAAGCCAGTGTTTTTAGCTGTTTTTCTAAATAATTTGCGATAAAAATTTACGAGTTCGTTCTTCTTGAGGATTAGAGAAAAAGTTATCGGGTGTAGCTGCTTCTACGAGAGTTCCCCCATCCATCAAAACTACTCTATCGGCAACTTCGCGAGCAAATCCCACTTCATGGGTAACTACTACCATTGTCATCCCTTCATCAGCAAGGTTTCGCATCACGTCAAGTACTTCTCGCACCATTTCTGGATCTAAAGCTGAAGTGGGTTCATCGAACAACATTATTTTAGGCTGCATTGCTAAAGCACGGGCGATCGCTACTCGTTGTTGTTGTCCCCCCCCGAAAGTTGTCCTGGATATTTCTGCGCTTGTTCTAAAATTCCAACTCTTTCTAATAACTGCATTGCCAATTCTTCGGCTTTAGGTTTGGCTAATTTACGTACCCAAGTTGGAGCTAAAGTAATATTTTTGATGACGCTCAGATGAGGAAATAAATTGAATTGTTGAAACACCATTCCCACTTCACGACGAATGGTTTCAATATTTTTTAAATCGTGGCTCAGGGTAACACCATCAATTTCGATTTTGCCTTTTTGATATTCTTCCAAAGCATTAAAAGTACGAATAAAAGTTGATTTCCCAGAACCAGATGGCCCCATTAATACCACAACTTCCCCACGATTTACTGTTAAACTCACACCTTGGAGAACGTGGAATTTACCGTACCATTTATGAACTTCTTCGGCGATTATTATTGGGTTTTGTTGTGACATTTTAATTTAAGAGAGAGGGGGAAGAGGGGCCACTTGCGTGCGGGGGTTCCCCCCGTTGAGCAAAGTGGCGTGGGGAAGAGGGGGGAGATGGGGAGATAGGGAGAAAATTATTAATTATCAACTTCTAACTGGTTACTGATTACTGCTTCTTTGAAAGCCGATTAGCACAAGAAACAATACCCACGTTACCGTACTTGAATAGAGTTATCTCTATACCCCATTTTGACATCCCTTAGAAGATTTAAATTTGATGGTGCTATAAAAATAACAGGTTTATTTATGTAGTAATTCGGTCTTAGTATATCAGGTTGCAAAAAACGATTATCTGCTATGGGTATCACACTGGTGGATTTGTTGCCATAATAAACTTTGATTCTTTGAGGATAAACTCTCAAAGGAACGTTACCCGTATTATGTAGTTTAGCTCTGACAACATAAACATCGTGTCCTGAAAGTAGGAGTAGCACATATGCAGCTACTTCGGGGCCATTGGCGTTAAAAATGAATCGTGTTGCTGCCCCGGCAAGCTCTAAAGGTGCGATATTCCAATTGAAATCTAAACGTGCAACAGTCTGAGCTATTAATTGCTTATCTTTTAAACCATAAGATAAAGAAGTTTCGGAGATATTATTAGTATCTTCCGTAATAATTGGGGTAACAATTTGCTTTGCATTAGCAATTGTTGGAGAAGTAATCGATAAACTTAATGCTGCGATACCTGCAAGTAATTTATTCATTTCACTGTTTAATCTTTCAATACCTGCATGATATGTGGGTGCTAAATCAAAGAAAATAGGATGAAAATAAATTAAAATAAATTGGAGTAATTATCTTCTTAAATCGTATGCCCAGTAAGCTGTACTAAGTTTGAGAGTTCCATCTTCATAGTAGTTAACAGCGATAATTCGTAATCCTCTTAATCTATCGATAAATTTTTCGTAGAGAGTATATTGCAAACTTTTATCTAATAGCGTCCAGGTTTTGGCGTGGGAATGATATTCAAATTTTCCATAAGCGATCGCCAGTTTAATCATGTCCCAATTAATTGCTCTTTGTTGCAAGCGTCGGTTGAAGTGATTGCGATCTTTTGCACAAGAGAATATTTTAATTTGGGGTAGATTTGTGATTATGTCATCGGAGTTGATTAATTGATTTAATTGCTTTTGGAATTTCATCGGTTTTACCTTCAGTTAATTTAACTGAAGGCATGGTAAAACCGTTCCAAAATAAAGGTAAACTGGAGCTAAATAAATAATAATAAATGTTGTTAAAGGCAGTATTGTTTACTCGTCACCAATACCATCGCAGATTTTGCGGTCTTCTTCGCTGACGTTGGGGTTATTAGTTATGTAACCTCGTGCCCAGTTGCAACCGCGTTTCATTGTTTCGTTTAAGTTTAAACTCCACAATTTAATCGTATCCTCCGAACCCTCATTCGGAAAAAAACCACTTATGGAAGCAATTGTTTGACCATCAGGACTAAATACTATATGTTCAACAGAATACTCTGGAAATTTTTCTTGATGAATTAGAGTCTGTAGTAATCGACCTTTTAAATTCCATAATTTGATAGTATCATCCCAACTAGCAGAAGCAATAATCTGACCATCGGGACTAAAGGTTATATCAACAACAGGACGAGTATGTTGATCTAAATTATGTAGTAATTGACCATTTAAGTTCCACAACTTAACACTATTGTCGTCACTAGCAGTAGCAATAATCTGACCATCAGGACTAAAGATTATTTCATTGACCGAATCAAGATGACCTTTTAAAGTGTGGAGTAATTGACCATCTAAATTCCACAACTTAACACTATTGTCGTCACTAGCAGTAGCAATAATTTGACCATTGGGACTAAAGGTTATATCTCTTGCTGGATTAACGCGATCATTGAGCTCATGAAGTGATTGACCTTTTAAATTCCATAATTTGACAGTATTATCCCACAAACTAGCAGCAATTGTTTGACTATCGGGACTAAAAACTAACTTCTTTATCCTACCACTAATACCTTCTAGGGTATGTAGTAATTTACCTTCTAGATTCCACAACTTAACACTATTGTCGTCAATAGCAGTAGCAATAATTTGACCATCAGGACTAAAAATTATGTCATTGACCGAATTCAGATGACCTTTTAAAGTGTGGAGTAATTGACCTTCTAGATTCCATAATTTGACAGTATTATCGTAGCTGGCAGTAGCAATAATCTGACCATCAGGACTAAAGGTTATATCTGTTACCAAATTTACATGACCTTTTAAAGTATGAAGTAACTTACCTTTTAAATTCCATAGTTTGACACTATAGTCTTTCAATCTATGACTCTCAGTAAAACTAGTAGCAGTTGCAATAGTCTGACTATCTGGACTAAAAGCAATATCACGTACTAACTTAAAGGTAGAGAGTAATTGACTTTTTGTCCGCAATAATCTTATGGCATTAGATATCTCATTACTATGAAAAGCAATAATTTGACCATTATTACTAAAAGCTATATTCTTGACTATATTATTCAGATTGGCATCTTGTAGAGTATAAAGTAATTCACCTTTTAAAGTCCATAATTTTACCGTTCTGTACTCAACGTCCTCACTAGAAATCATTATTTGACTATCAGGACTAAAAGCTATCTGATTGATATAAGTATTGCGTATCACATTTAATACTTGACCGTTAAAGTCCCATACTTGTACTATATTATCTCTAGTACTAATAGCAGCAATTTTTTGACCATCAGGACTAAAGATTATTTCATTTATATCATCTATCTCACTGCTAAGACCGTCAAATTCCTTTAGTAATTGACCTTCTAAATTCCATAATTTAACTGTCTTGTCTTCACTTATAGAAGCAATAGTCCGACCATCAGGACTAAGGATAAGGAATCTCTCACCTACTATCTCAACATTTTGTAACTGTTGGTCTTTTAAATTCCATAACTTTACTGTATTATAATTAACATTAAAAGCAAGCATTTGACTATCAGGAGTAAAGACCATTCTCGTTCTATCACTTCTATCAGATAATTCAAAAAGATTTATATAATTAAACTTAGAAAAATAGATGCTTTCTAGGGTATGGAGTAATTGACCATTTAAGTTCCACAATTTAACACTATTGTCTCCACTAGCAGTAGCAATTATTTGACCATCGGGACTAAAGATTATTTCATTGACCGAATCAAGATGTCCTTCTAAGGTATGGAGTAATTGACCATTTAAGTTCCACAATTTAACACTATTGTCGCCACTAGCAGTAGCAATTATTTGACCATCGGGACTAAAAAATATTCCATTTATCTTACCATTATGACTTTCTAAGGTATGAAGTAATTGACCATTTAAGTTCCATAAATTAACACTATTGTCGTCACTAGCAGTAGCAATTATTTGACCATCGGGACTAAAAAATATTCCATTTATCTTGCCATTATGACCTTCTAAGGTATGGAGTAACTGACCATCTAAATTCAATAGTTTGACAGTATTATCGTTACTAGCAGTAGCAATTATTTGATCGTCGGGACTAAAAAACATTCCATTTATCTCGCAATTATGACATTCTAAACGATTGAACTCGTTTACTCCATTTACTCTATAAAATGCGTTTTGTAGATTACCTAAAACACTAATTCTGGTTTCTAGATCAACTCCAAGCCAAACTTTTCTCATCTTACTAGCTGCTTTGACACCAGTAACTATAGAGTCAAAAAGCCGATTTGAATTTATCAACATCTCAGAAGAATTATTCAGAGCATTGATTTCATTAATAGTTGCTCGACGCAATTGCCACAAGGCAGCACCAGCTACCATTGAAATTGCGACTATCCCCCCAGTTAAACCACCAATAATCTGACGCTGACGACGTTTAGCTAATTTTTCACCCTTATCTCTTGCTTGAATACTAACATTGATAAACTGATTACTATTTACAGAAAGTTCATCAGCATAATTAACATAAAACTCTTCATATTTTCCTAAAGCACCCTTCGACAACAAAAAACCATCTCGCTTCCCATTTTCCTCCCAATCATCTGCTTTTTGATTAATTTCTTTAATTAAGCGATATTTCTCCCGATTCTTCTCCAACCACCATTTCAGTGCTTCCCAATCTCGTAATAAAATTTCGTGAGCTATTTCTACTGTTACTTTATCTTTGCTTTGATTGCTAACAGTTTCTTCTTCAACAGCAGCTACAGCTAAATCGCTTTTTTGCTGATTTTCCTTATCATTAACTAAAGATAAATTATTTTCTTCCCCACTAACTACAATCAATCTTGCTTCAATCAAAGCTTGCAAAGTAGAATCTAAAACATTTTTATACTTATCAACTAATAAATCCGATATCGGTAAGCGACGACGGGTATCTTTATTACTATCTTCTTGCTCTTTAACTAAAAAGACTAATGACAGAAAAATTGACTGAGCGCATTCTTTTTCAGCTTCACTCAGGTTATCGTAGGTTTCCTGGGCTTTACTGCTGAGAAATTTACCCAATTTACCAATATGTTGCTGATAATCTTTAACAGTTAATTTTCCTCGGCTGCGCTTCTGCCATAATTCTTCTAAAGCATACTGTAATAAAGGTAAACTTCCTTCTTTTAATTCTCCCAATAGAATAGCTATTAAACCATCTTCTACTTCTAAACCAACTTTTCGTGCTGGTTGAGCAATAATTTGACGGTATTGTTTATCTTCAAGACGACAAGATGCAACTAAAACTTGAGATTTTGTAATTAAAGCAGCTAATTCGCTCATTCCCAAGCATTCATTCAGAAAATCACTTCTAAGAGTAATAATTACTTTGAAAGTATTCTTAGTTTTTTCAATTGCATCTAAAACAAGATTGAGGAAATTAACACGATCTGTTTCTGCTGTTAAGGTAAATAATTCCTCAAATTGATCGATCGCTAACACCGATATTGATTTAGATTGTTGATTCAACCATTCCACTAAAGAATCAACTCCTAAATGTAAAACCCCTTCTAAAAAATCTGGATTATCTGGTGCTAATGTATTGGCTAAAGCAGCTATAGGATTATCCCCTGGAAGCATCACCCAAGTTTGACAGGGTTTAAATTGTTCCGATTCCAAATCAAAAAACCCTTCGGTTAATAATTGAGGTATAACTCCCGCTTTAACTACAGAAGATTTACCGCTACCGGAAGCACCTACTACAGGTAAGAAAGAAGTAGATTGTAATTTCTCGATAATTTCTGCAATTAATTCTTCTCTACCGTGAAAAAAGTAAGCATCATCTTGGGTAAAAGCTTTTAAACTCTTATAAGGACAAACATCAATGTCAAATATTTCATTATAGGAACGTTGTACTTCTACTGATAACATTTCCATCACTTCAGTAGAACCCGATAACCAAATTTTAAAATTAATCTCAGGTTGAGAATTTGGCCATTCCTTTAATTGAGTAATTAATTCAGAAACCCAAAATTCTCTTGACGATTCTCCTGCTGTTTCTAATATAGTTACTAATTGACGAAGAAACTTTTTACTATTAGGTATAGAAGTACTTGCTGTAATCAAACACAGAGATTTATCTGACGACGGTTGCAAGATTTTAATTAAACTTTTACTATCCCCGCTTGTATCTAAAATATCGGCAATAATAATAATTTCTTGAACGGGAGAATCCTGTAACTGCTGACGAAGCCAATTAAAATTTATTCTAGTATCGCTACTACAAACTAATTCGTATGTTTCTGGATTGGTAGATTCAATACTTCCTGCTAAATACAACAGAACAGTTTGATTATTTTTGTTCTGTAAAGCACTTCCAATAATCTGCTGAATATTTGGCTGATGCTTATTTGCAATAAAATAGTAGTCAACTTGAAAATTTCCTTTACCTTGCAGTATTCTACATAAACTAATATCAGCTTCAGAACAAGATAACTTATCGACAATCAAAGCTTTTCTCTGAGTACAAGAGATAGCCAACCCAATAATTAATTCTCCACTACCTTTAACAATCCTTTGGGGAGTTTGAGAAGCATTTAAAGGAAGTCGCTTAACTCTTAATTTAGTAGATGATTTTTTTAATGTTCCACCCATCCCCTTAGAAAAGCTATCTTCATTTAAAGGGTTTTTCTTATATTTAATAAATTTACTACTACTGCGCTCTACATACTTAAACAAACTGTCAGCATCAATATTTCCTTGATTATTCGCAGCTTTCCCCCGTAAACCCTCTATGAGACAGTAAGTAAATAAACCATGTTTTAATTCAGGAATTTCCCAAGAACGTTCATCTGTATTGCAGGAAAGCATTGCATAAAAATCTTGACTTTGTTGTGCTTGCTGTTCCAAAACTGCTAACAGTTTACCAGTAGGATTTTGTTTAATTCTGTTATGAAGCTGTTCTTCTCGTTCTTGACAAGCATCTAACCAAACAAGTTGACGTTGCGCTTTACATTGCCTGAGTTCATTTAACAGAATATCTAACTTTAATCCCGTTACTGCTAAATCTTCTAAATTCGTATCTGCAACACAAAAAATTGGTCGATTATTAAAGTCTAAATAACCATGTCCAGAAAAATAGAATAAAACCGTATCTTCTGGTTTAGCCAAACTAAACTTTTCGATACTGTTAATAATTTCTGATTTGTCAGGAGGTTTTTCCCCACCATCATGAAGAGCAATAATTTCTGTTTCCTGAAACCGTTGAGTTGCTATTGCTAAAGCTTCTGCTAATTCCTGACAGTCATTAGCGCAGTATCTAAGGTTGGGAATCCGACTATCTTGATAATGGTTTACTCCGACTAAAACTATCCAGAGTTTAGCCTTTCCTTGTTCTAACTGTTGCGTGCTAGGATTACTTGCTGTTGCTGACATATAAAACCTTCAATAATTAAGTTTTAATTAAATGTTTCTTGCAATACAAATTAAGATTCCCTGTTAATATTTTTGAAGTACCTGTCCTATTCTCCAAACCAAAACAGTTTCAAAGATTCAATTCATTTATCTTCACTTTACAAAAAATATAAACATTATTTTTCTGTTTAAAAAGAATTTAATTATTTCTGTAACTGACTATATTATTATAATTCCCCGATGATTTCATCGAGATAAAATAAATTAACATAAATAAGAATAAATTTAAATCAACGGCAAATATTTTCTATAGTTGCTTTAGAATAAAAATCAAATACTCACTAATCCTAAAAATGTCATTATTAGAAAAAGAATACTTGGAGTACATCAGCGAACAAATTTTTACCGGCAATGTACGTCCTCATATTCAGTATTTGACTTTTATCCAACGGTTTGATCCTAATAATTACGAACTCAAAAGTATTGATATAGCCAAAGGATTAGAGCAGATGCACAAAGAACTAGATAAAAATTACGTATCAGGAATTAATCAGCATATTAAAGAAATAATTAAAAAAATAAACCGCGTATTTCGAGAGCAACTAGCTCGGGATGGCATTACCGAACAACAGCTTGGCTTGGGTAACAAAGGAGACTCAGGTAGGGGTAGATATACATCCGACATGAAAACTCCCTGGCAAATTGCTTATCAATGGTTGTGGGATAAATATGATTCTTGGTTGCAAGACTATATATGGAACGATTGGCAGCAAAGAGCGCAAACTAATCTGCTTTGGATGGAATTTTGCGATATGCAAAGCATCAAGCCGGAGGCTTATCGCCCTTCTGAATATGCTTGCAAAGGAATGAAAATTCCCCAACCTTTACCTAAAGAAAGTCTTCCTATTAATACTCCATTGAGCTTAAAAATAAATCTTGATAATTCGGGAAGTTATCTACTATTATTCAATCGGGGATTAGATATTCAAAGTAATGCAACCAAAAATTTAGTTATACCTTCTCAAGCTTTTGCTCCTAATTATCAATTCACTCAGAAAAGTACTTTGATACCTTTACAAGATGCAATGTGCGATGATATTGTCTTTGATACGGTTGGCAAAGAAGAATATATCGGAATTGTCATCGATAAAGCTTTAAATTTACCTTGGCTAAATCCCAATCCAGAGAAACCTGTTGTGCAATGGCAAGGTAAGCATTTAGAACAAGTGTGGGAACAGCTACAGGCTCAAGATAATTGGCGTGTTTTCTATCGAGATTTTAATGTTGTATCTACAAATATTAACTCTTAACTGCTCACTGCTCACTGTTCACTGCTCACTGTTTCAAATTTCCTCGATGCGAGGGACATTGAATAACAAAATACCCAGTAAATTAAACCGATAAATAAATAAACTTCTGCATAACGACCCTAAAAATTGCGGTTGAGCTAATATCGTTCTGGCAATTCCGGTTAATTCGAGCAATCCTACTAAAGATAGTAAGGAAGTATCTTTGAAAAGTCCGATAAATTGACCGACAATTGTCGGAATCACTGCACGTAAGGCTTGCGGCAATACAATTAACAATAAGACTAAAGCTGGATTTAATCCCAAAACTTTGGCTGCTTCAACTTGTCCCCTTGGTACCGATTGCAATCCTCCTCTAACATTTTCTGCCATGTAAGCAGCACTAAATAATATTAATCCAGCCACACCACGCAATACTCTATCTAAACGAATTGGTAAAAATAACGGCAGCATTACTTGAGCTAAAAACAAAATTCCAATTAATGGTAATCCCCGGATTATTTCAATATAAAGGATCGAAAACCATTTAACTACAGGTAAATCGCTGGTGCGTCCTAAAGCTAGTAAAATTCCGATGGGGAAGGATAGTACAATACTGATTGCTGCCATTAACAAAGTCAAAAGCAAACCATTCCAATCAGAACTAGATACCGATCGCAACCCCAATCCACCACCAATTAGCCATAAAATAATCGGGAAAGATAATAGCCATGCAAAAGCTAAATATGGTGATATTAATTTAGATAATTTTTTCCCCAGCCAAAAACTAATAAATCCTGAAAATCCGATACCCAGTAATAATAAACGAGAGCTTAAATCGACAGGTAAGACAATTAATAAAAAACTGAATAAAAAAGCTGTAGTTATTAGAGTTATTTTTGGTAAATTTTCTTTTGTTGAGAATACACCCAAAGTTAAACAAGTCAGTATAGAAGCAATTAAAGCTGAAATCCAAACTCGCCAATACGAAGATTGTGGATATCTACCAACCATAAATATACGTAAATTAGCTTCAACAACTTCCCATTGTGCTTGAGTAAATATCCAGTCAATTAAATTCCATCCAAAGAAAAAGATAATCGCTAAACAAATTATCGTAAATAAACTGTTGTACCAAGTGCTAAATAAATTCTTACGAAGCCAAATCATAATTTAGTTAGGAGTTAGGAATTAGGAATTAGGAGTTAAGAATTAGGAGTTAAGAATTAGGAATTAGGAATTATTATACCTTTGACCTTCATGAGTTATTATACCTTTGACCTTTGACCTCTAACCTTTAACCTTACCTCCCTATCTTTCTTTAATTTGAACTGCTCTATTAAACAAGTTCATCACAGCCGAAATAGTTAAACTAAAAGTTAAATAGGTAAGCATGATTAACAACATTACCTCTACTGCTTTCCCGGTTTGGTTAAAGGTAGTGGAAGCAACAAAATAAATATCGGGATAACCAATGGCGATCGCTAAGCTTGAGTTTTTCGTTAAGTTTAAATACTGACTTGTTAAAGGTGGAATAATTACCCGTAATGCTTGAGGGAATATCACCAATCGCATAATTAAACCGGGTTTCAAGCCCAACGAACGCGCTGCTTCCCATTGTCCTTTTGATACCGATTGAATTCCACCGCGAACTATTTCGGCTATGAATGAACCCGTATAAAATACTAAACCAATTAATAAAGCTGCGAATTCTGAAGAAAATTTAATTCCAAGAATTTCTAAACCACCTTGACTGAGATAAATTAATCCTCCCAGGGAGATTTTATTATTTACATTGGGAAAACTGAGAAAAACCGCAGAATACCAAAATAGTAATTGTAAAAGTAGTGGTGTATTGCGAAATATCTCTACATAAACTAAAGCTATATTCCGTACCAACCAGTTATCGGAAAGTCTGGCGATTCCCGCACTTATTCCCACAATAGTAGTAAGAATAATTCCCGCTACAGCAACTCGTAAAGTATTTATTAAACCCACCCATAAAGCACGGCTATAAGCATCGGTAGGTTGATAATTAATCGGAGTTTCACCAATATCAAAAGATGCTTCCTGTTGCAAAAAATCAAATCCGAATTGAATCCCTAATTGCTGTAAATTACGACTAACGTTAACAAATAAAATACTGACAATCGTTATCGCTAAGATTACAGCAATCACTTGTGTTGCAATGCGCCAAAAACGGGTATCTCGCCAAAATGGCGGTTTTGAAAAAGTCATTTATCAGTTACAGAGATTTACATTTCAATACATGAACGCAATTAAGTTAGGTCTAAGAGGTTTTATTTTTATAAAGTTATGAAAACAAACGTTCATCGAATTCATAAATTTGGAAATACGTACTGTAACTATAATAAGAACCTTAAAAATATAGGATATTTTCATGGAACCAGTAAGCTTATGGGAGTGGTTTTGGCTGATTCTACTTTTTGCTATCCCTGGGGTAAATCTGATTACTATGATCGTGTGTGCTTGTGGAGTTGGTAATCCGAGTGTAGTTAATTATTGTCGAGCTTGCTTCACGTGGTTTTTAGTAGGTTTGGGATTGGTAATATTGCTATCGATTATACGTACAATGATTCAATAATTTTTCCATTACCGGAATGGTGGAGAATACAATAATCCACCTTTTGTCCAAGGTTGATTGCGATTGTCGCGGGGTAGATTCAATTTGGTTTTGGGGCCGAGATTTCTTTCATAGATTTCGCCGTAGTTTCCAACGTGTTTAATTATTCTGGCTCCGAAGTCTTTTGGTAAACCGATTCCTTCTCCTAAATCTCCTTCAACTCCTAATAGGCGCTTAACTTCTGGATCTTTACTAGTCGTTTTCAACTGTTCTACATTCTGAGAATTCACTCCTAATTCTTCAGCTTTAATAACTGCATTTACTACCCATCTCACGGTATCACCCCATTTTGCATCTCCGTCTGCGACTGCTGGTGTGAGGGGTTCTTGCGATAAGGCTTCTTCTAAAATTATGTGGTCTTCTGGTTTTGGTAAAGTGGTACGTCGAGAAATTAATTGGGATTTGTCGGATGTAATCGCAGCGCAACGTCCCTGTTGATAGGTAGCGTATGTAGTATTAACGTCTTCAAACACTACAGGTTTATACGTAATACCACGTTTTCGCATTTGGTCTGCTAAGTTTTGTTCGTTGGTGGTTCCGGTTTGGGTGCAGATTGCTTTTTCTTTTAAGTCTTCTAAAGATTTTATATTACTATCTTTGCGTACCATCATCCCTTGACCGTCGTAAAATACTACGGGTGCGAAGTTTAAACCCACGGAAGTATCGCGACTCATCGTCCAGGTGGTGTTACGGCTGAGTAGATCGACTTCTCCAGTTTGAACTGCGGTAAATCGTTCTTTAGCGTTGAGTTGACGGAATTCTACAGCATTTGGATCGTCGAACAATGCAGCTGCAACGGCGCGACATACATCTACATCAAGTCCGCTATATTCACCGCTACTATCTACAAAACTGAATCCCGGTAGTTGTCCGCTGACACCACAAATTAGCTGTTTGCGGTTGTTGACTGTACTTAAACGGGCGTTGTTATTTTCTGCCGAGGGTTCCGCAACGCAGGAAGATATGGAAAGTAAAACGGGTAAGGATAAAAGTAAAAGTTTGAATTTACGCATGAATTGTTTATATACCGTGGATATTGCTTAGTAAACAATATCAGATAGTTCTGAAGTCGGTAAATTCTCTTTTATGCAATATTTTTTCTTGTAGTGGAAGGTTAAGAAAGAAAACCGTAGAGACGCGCTCGTTCCTTGAGGGAAGAGGTGAGGAGAGATATTTAATTTGACCTAGTTACTTACCAATTTCCGTTACAACCCAAAATAAAAGACGTAAAATTTTACGTCTCTACCTACCGGAATTTATCTTATTACCATTCCGGTAGCTGCTAGGTTTAAATTTGTCGGGAATAGTTTTGCATTAAAGTTAATCAAAATTCTACCCCCTCTCTCCCTACTTCCCCAATTTCTTACCCAAGGTTTCCGAAATCCCAAGATTCAACAACATTCCGCGCATTTCACCTTTAGAATCGGCATTTTGAGTTGTTAAACTTTGAAATTCCCTACTTGGCGATCGCTGACTATCCAAGCTACCGTTAGTATCCTTGTCCCGATTCAAAGATGCTGCAAATTTATCGTACAACTCCCCATTAGCAGCAAAGCAAAAGGCTAATTCTTGTCCAACTTCTTGTAATTTCTTTGGTAATTCCGTTTGATTAGTTTGCAATAACTCGGCAAGATTCGAGTTTAAGGAATTTACATCTTCTTCTACTTCCGACTCAAACATATGAGCAAACGTATCCAATTCCCCACTTTCTACTAAGGTATGTTGCTGTAATGCAAAAGCTGGCGGAATTACCGACCGATTTACGTTATCTGGTAAAGGTGCATCTAACAACTTTGCAGCATTCACAATCCCCGCACCATATCTTCTCGGCTTCCAATTGGGAGGAACATCACAAGTCTCTCGCAGCAACTGATTGAAAATAAACGGAATCTTCTCCGCACCATAACGACGAACTAAATTATCTCTACCGTGATACGACAACCATAATGCTGCCACACCCGTGACTAATGGTGTAGACAACGAAGTTCCAGAACCCTGCTTAATCTTATATTTTAATTCGCCTTCTTCCTTCACAGTTCTCGCATACCATACCCCTTTCCCCGGTGCTAAAACATCAACTTTTCTACCACGCGGAGAACCGAACCAAATCTTACGGTTAACCGTACTACCCCCGACCGCTATGACTTCATCGTAAGCAGCGGGAAATACCACAAATGGAGTCCAGGTACCAGATGCAGCAATGATTATTACACCCCGCTTTTGAGCGTAAAGGATTGCAGTCCGCAGTCGCTTATTATAAAAACCCGCTCCTAACGAAATAGAAATTATATGAAAACCTTTATCAGTCGCATACTCAATTGCTTTGGCTAAATTACGATTGCTCAAAAGTATCACCGAATAAGATACTCGCAACGGCACCAACTTTGCACCGGGAGCTATACCTGTAACGTACTTGCCATCCCGATAATTACCTTGCGCTTTTGGCGGACTTACCATCACGCTTGCAGCTAAAGTACCGTGCCCAGGATTATTTACTAATTCAGCATCCGACTTTTCCAAAGGATCGGTTTCATCTTCGTCACAATCAACAAAATCATAACCTTCGGAAAGCAGCAAATTATCGGCAATTTCCGGATGTGTCGTATATCCAGTATCGGGATGAGCAATAATTACTCCATTTCCCGGTAACTTATTCGCATCGGGGAAATACTTCTGCCAAGCTTGAAAAACTTTTAATTCCTGCAAAACCCAATCGACATCATCAGTTGAAAGTCCAGTTTCAACACCCTTTCCACCGGAAAATATATCTAACAAACTGTTTAAAAATGAAAAAATCACATCCCAAAGAGATTTAGATTCTCCCCTATCTGCTTTCTGCTCCCTTTCTACCTGCTTAACTTCCCTTACCGGAACGGCAAATAACGGCTCTACATCAACTACACCAGGTTGCGATCGCAATTCATAAGTCTTATCCCAAGCTTGCTTTACCGATAGCGCATCATCATGAAGGAAAATTTCAAATTCGGTAAAGTTGTCACCAATCGCTTTAATATCCCAATCTTCACCAAGTATCTCAGAAACAACCTCGCGACACCTATCTTGCAACTCAGGCATCACCATCTCGATAAAAAAGCCTTCAAATCTGGGTTTTAACGTATTGTTGCTGGAAATCATAAATTTTTTTTAATCAATAGTATTACTTTCTATATCTACCAAGTTATAAGTATCTGTTTACGGAAACTCGTAACTTGTACGTAATACTATAAATTTTAGATAGATACCCGTCATAGTGAGTTAGCTGCATTCACGGTGGAAAAGGGATTTTATTTATTTAATATTTATTTACAATTTTCCGGCTTCAGATATTACATTCATAGTTGCGAATAATTTGGCAATCTGACATTTTTAAAACTATAGCGGCATAGTTTTCAGGGTGAATTATGATTGGAACAAAAGAAGCTGACCAATACCTTAATTCTTAAAGACAGAGTTTATAAATGCTCAAACTGCGGTTTGGAGATAGATAGAGATTTAAACGCATCATTAAATCTCGCAAAACTAGTAGTCCTTTTCATTTGTTTTGACGGGTTGTAGAGACGTTATACATAACGTCTCCCGAAGGTTACGGGAAAAACGAACCCTTCAGAATTTATGCAATCAACTACTAACCTCAAAATAAATAGAAAAAATGTAGGTCGGCTCAAACCTTCTAAGCCTGTGGATGGATAGCTGCTCCCACGCTCTGGTAGAAACAGCAAGTAAAAGTTTAAGCGTCACAAATTGTCCATCTTTTACAGAGCAGTTTCTAAAGCATTTAACAATATCTATGTTAATAGTTACGTAATTAAAATAACACTTAGAATATTTATGTACTAAGAGTTCAAGCAGGAAGTTTAGGATGTATTTTGGAAGATTTTCAATCCAAAATCCAAAATCCAAAATCATTTCAATTGATTTTCTTCGCTTTTCTTCGAGAAATCAAGTAAAAACCAAGCACAGATAAACCAACTCCAAAACCCGGTTCGGGAATTTCTTGTTTAGAAAAAGTAACTTTGTCGATTTTAGCAAAAACAGAAGCTGTTGTTTTCCCACCTTCAAGCGCTCGGAATTGATTAACCCGTGTTTTACCGTTATCTTGACTAAATCCAGCTAAAGATAAAGTATATTTATTGTCATTGTATGTAAAACTACGCTTGGCGTTATTTTCAACAACGAATAAAAAATCTGCGTTTAATTCTGGATCGTCTGAAAGATTGGGAGTATTTTGTAGAGAAAATCCATAGTCAAGAACTTCGTTAATCTCAGGTGGTTCGCTAAAAGATAAACTAAGATTTAAAGGTACCGATTCTACACTTGTGCCTAAAAGTACCGTGCCGTTGCGATAAGTTAAATCCCCGATCTTAAATAAAGAACCCGCATCGGTAGAAAAAGAACTTCCTTCAAATACAAGCTGATTGGCAGAGGCACCTTCAAAAAGACTTGGATCTCCCCAAGTAAATACGTTAGTGTCTACCCCGGTATAAACAGATTCACTATTTATGCTTCCACGAGTCGGTATTCCCCAGCTACCATTAACGCTACCAGAAAAAGTAGTAGCTTTAGCTTGACTAGAAAAGCCAATTACACTCAATGCTGCAACTGCAAACGGAAACACAGCTCTATTAAAAAACAAATTTATTTTCATATATAAGTACCAACTCCCATAAAGGAGCATTCAACATACAAACAACCAGTCTAGATTAGTAAAAATACGCATATTTCGCCAATATTTACTACAGTTTTCACAGAAACTTTATATTTGACAGGAGAAACTTGTAAATATTTTTAATTGCGGAACTTTTTTTAATAAGTCTTTTACTTATGCAGATAATATTTATATCTTTAACTGCAATAGAGGGATACAGATACTGTTTTTGTAACTAATTATACTTTTAATACTATGTCAGAGAATTAATACTTATGTATTTACACTTAATGATAATATGCGAGATTTTAAGCCTTTGTCAACTTTGATTCTCATTATCAATGAGTGGGGGAATGGGGAGTAGGGAGTAGGGAGTTGGGAGTAGAGAGTAGTGAGTAAAGAAATTTATTTAAAAGTTGTAGTTGCTTGGTATAAAAACAAACAAGCGTGCCAGATGATGTTACTCTGACACACTTTAAAAAATTCTGGATTTTAACAATGTATTTTTAGATTTTAAAGTTAGGAGTTAGGAGTTGGGAGTTGGGAGTTAATAATTTAGAATAATTTCAACTTCCCCTTGTCCCCTTGTCCCCTTGTCTCCCAATCTCTTTCAACTAGGGCGCAAGAGCGTTACCGCGAATTAAGCTACCAATGGTTTTGGCAGTAATTTTCATTTGAGTGATAGGGTTGGCTGGGACAACTGTTTTATATAGATAGCTGTCAAAAGTCAACCGCTGAACATCAAGATCGCCACACATTTCGACGAATGCTTCGCGGGTAGCGTCGGAACGGTAGAATACGTTCTGTAAGATGTCGAGTACCTTGTAGGTAAGCCCGTATTTTTTATCCCAACGCTTCAGATAAACTTTTAAATCTGCTTCGGTGGGGATAGACTGTCCGCTGTTGGAGAGTTCTACGATGGTTTCAGCACACATCCGTCCGGATTTTGCAGCGAAGTAAATTCCTTCTCCGGAAGATTTGGTAACGTAACCAGCCGCATCTCCAACTAATGCAATGCGTCCGACTACACGACGGGGGCGGGGATGTTCGGGGATGGGGTGCGCTTCAACTTTAATAATTTTACCGCCATCAAGTTTTCTGGCTGCGCGAGCGCGGATACCAGCTTGCAATTGTTTGATGCTAGCTTTATTAACCTGCATGGTACCCGTACCAACCGCTACGTGGTCGTATTTGGGGAAAACCCAAGCGTAGAAATCGGTGGAAACATCATTACCGACATACATTTCTGCTAAGTCGTTATAATATGCCATTTTGTCTTCGGGAAGACGGATGCGTTCTTGGAAAGCAATGGCATAGTTATAATCGCCAGCATCCATTTCCTTGGCAATACGGGAATTTGCTCCGTCAGCACCAATAATTAAATCAACTTTTAGGGTTTTTGCAATACCTTTTGCGCCACCTTCTGTATGGTCAACATAGTGGATTGTATAAGGGTCTGTATTATTTCTGGGAAAATCTAATTTATGAACTGTAGCATTAATTAAATGAGCGCCTAATTTAGCTGCTCGATCTCGCATGAAGCCGTCTAAAACTTCACGACGACACATTCCTATATATTCATCTTCATTTACTAAATTGATATCAACCTCACGATTCGAGGGTGAAATCATCTTCATTTTCCGCACTCGACGGTCGATGATATCTGCTGGAAGGTCGAATTCATCAACCATACACAGCGGTATCGCACCACCGCAAGGCTTGGCATTATCTAACTTACGTTCAAATAAATAGGTTTCAATCCCCGCTTTCGCTAAAGTTTCAGCAGCAGATGAACCCGCAGGACCCGAGCCTACAACAGCAACCCTAAGTGTCGGCATTGTTTCTCCCATACTTGACATTACCTCGAAGCATCGTATCACGGACTTTTGACCCTTTTTCCTCTTTACCCCCAGGATTTAATTGAAATGCAACATTCCTTAATTTTTCTACATCTTAGAGTTTCTTCAAAGCAGTGTAGTTGGGATGGCCGCTGCTGCGGATTGCTACGAATAATTTTGCGGCGTGTAGAGACGTAGCAGTGCTACGTCTCCTGGCATTTCCGGAAAAACGAACCCGTTAAATTTAATGCAATTGACTAATAGTGCGTGGTAATTTTGATTAATTTTGATGAGCCGCACCTGCGGTGAACAGTTCGCTTACCCCCAAAACTGCTTTGAGACGCGATACCCTTGCGTCTCTACAAATCGATCAATTTCCCTGTACGAGTTTAGACATCTTTGTTACTTGTTTTCTTGGTAAAAATCTCACTGCCTCAGCTAAAATTCGATTTTTTGCGCCGGGAATGACGATGGTTTTCCCCTTCATTAAGCCGCGAAAACCAATTTCGGCTACAGTTTTTGCATCCATCATCTTCATATCCTTCATTCGCTGGGAATCTTCGGTTCCCGTTCTCTTATGAAAAGCGGATTGTGTTGGTCCGGGACAAAGTACAGTTACGCTTACTCCAGTATCTTCAAGTTCGTTGGCGATCGCCTCTGAAAAAGACAAAATATAAGCTTTGGTAGCAAAATAAACTGACATTAACGGTCCTGGTTGAAAAGCGGCTGTAGAACTGACATTCAAGATTTTGCCCTCGCCTTTCTCTACCATGTGTTTGAGGAACAATTTTGTTAAGTGCGTCAAACACACTAAGTTTACCTGGATCATTTCTAATTCGGAATTCAAATTAGTTTCGTGAAATAATCCATAGATACCGAATCCGGCATTATTAACTAATACATCAATGTGAATCGATGCTTGCTGTAATTCTAGATAAATAGCTTCTGGAGATGTTGGAATAGATAAATCTTTGGCAATACTGGTGACACAAATATTATATTCTTGAGTAAACCGATCGGAAATTTCGATAAGCTTTTGTTCGTTTATATCTACTAATACAAGATTGTAGTTATGGCTAGCGAAAATACAGGTGAATTCGTAGCCAATTCCGCTACAGGCTCCGGTAATTAAAGCAGTTTTTCGAGGCTGAGTTTGAGGTTTAAACATTATAGTTAATGGTTAATTAAAATTAAACTAGTTTTAAGGTATTACTAAGCAAATTGAAGTTTTGATGCTGATACAGAGAGGACAATGGGGAAAAATTATACAAATAAACCTACACTGATAATAAAGTGGTTAAACAATTCATCTCTAAATCTACTCCTTAGAATATTCGGAGTGATTCGCACAATTTTAAGTTACTCGTTACTTAACTTTTGTTACATCTAGAACTAATAAAATACAGCAGATTTAACTTCAAAATAAGAGTTTACAACTTCAGATAAGTTACCCCCTTAATTAATATAATTAACGACAAATAGTTTGACAGTATTGTAACTGCCAAACTAAAAAACCATTATGCTTAGAATCTCTTATATTCCAGTTTTTTTTTGTAATTTTTGATTCATTACTTTGATATATCCAAGCAAAAACATCCATAACGGTAGTACGAGAGTTGGTAGTGCTTCTCTCATCTTCCGTGGAAGGGGTGCCTCATACAACACGGGCATTCCTTTTTTTTCTTTTCAATTCATAAATGGCGATCGCCCACACTGCGCTGTGGCTCGACAACAGTTACGGCTATGATATCAACTTTTATCCAATAGTCAAATTTTCAAGGAATCTAAACAGCTAATGCAAACATTAGCTATCGTTGATGAGTTAATTTGAGTAAAAATATACTGTAATAACTTGTCGCGATTTTTCATTAAGGGCATTGTAGTCCAAAAAATAACGAAACTTAGCACAAAGCAAATCGAACCTTTTTTGAATTAAAAATGCAAAATTAAAATTTTAATTGTTTAATTATTGTTAAGAAATATTGCGTAAAAGATATTTCAGAACTCATAAAAAGGTAGCTTATTTCTAAAGCTTTTAGAATTATCTTTATCGAGGCATTGATTAATGAAAATCATTCATGGTACATGGATACCAAATGCCGAGTTTAATTTTATTCAAGCAGGTTCTTTTTGTTTGTGGGTAGAAGTACCTTCGGGTGCGGGAAAACCCAGCAAGGAACAAGTTCACCCCAGACATCTAAAAAAAGATGAATTAGTAACTTTTTTAACTCAAGAATTAGGGCTTAAGGAAAATGCCTTGCAGCTAAAAGAACGCATATCCCCTAAATACTTTGCTCTTCCTACGTTTGAGAATCAACCTCTCCCTTCACCAGAATTAACTAAATACTTGGAAACGGAAGCAATTACAGAATATGAAGGATTTCAGTATTGGCAAATAGATTGTTACAAAACAGTAGCTTGTACTAAAACAGATTCTTCTCACATTGCAACTGCTGTTAATATAATCAAATTTATTAACGATATTCACTTTTTAGCACTGTACAATTTGGGTGAATTTCAACTGGGTTCTGATTTATTGTTCTGGTATCATTACACCCAAGCTTTTAAACCAATAATTCTTAAAGACCAGTATATTCCAGCACTCAAATATCAACTATTAGAAAATACTCCAACCATCAATAAAGTAAAGCAAAAGTCACATAAAAACAATAATTTTGAAATTTATCCTAGCTGGGAAATTATTTCCGAGCAATACGAATCCAATATTAAAAAATACGTTGAATATATGCCATCTATTTGTATGGCAGGTTCATTTATATTCAGCGATACGGTAGAGTTTTTTGACCCAGAACCCTTGTTACGCCATTTTTCGGAATACTTACTAAATAACTTAGTAACCCACACGCAATCTACGGCAGCTTTCGATAAAAAAATTACAGATTCCTTAGTTCACCATTGCCTTCATTCTAAAAAGCATAATCCCCTCACAACCAATAATAAAGCAGAAGAATATCAACAATGGTTGGTGTGGAAAAATAAGATTACCCGTACAACTGCCGATTCTTCCTTCCATCTATGTTTTCAATTAGACTCTGCAACAGCAGATTTTATCGATAATTGGCAAATGCATTTCTTGGTATCCAGTAAAAAAGACCCTTCTTTGAAGTTATTGTTGGCTGATTACTGGACTCAAAGTGCAAAAGCGAAAACGAATATACATAAAGACTTTGGCAAGGATTTTGAAAAGAATCTGTTGTTAAATTTGGGTTATGCAGCGCGGATGTATCCCAACTTATGGAAAGGTTTAGAGTGCGATCGCCCTACCGGATTGCAATTAACTTTGGATGAAGCATTTGGTTTTCTCAAAGAAAGTGCTTGGGTGTTGGAAGATTCTGGTTTTAAGGTAATTGTACCTGCATGGTATACCCCCACAGGTCGCCATCGTGCCAAAATTCGCCTCAAAGCTTCTTCTAAGAAGAATGGAGCAAGTAAAAGTAAAACAAAAAGCTATTTTAATTTAGATTCTTTGGTGCAATACCAATACGAATTAGCCATCGGGGAGCAGGTTGTTACATCTTCTGAATGGGAACAATTAGTTAATGCAAAATCTTCCTTAGTTAACTTTCGCGGACAGTGGATGGAACTCGATCGCGATAAAATGCAGCAATTACTGGAATTCTGGCAGCAAAATGCAGATGAACAGCCAGAGATGACGCTGTTGGAATTTTTACAAAAAAGCGCCGAAGCCGGGGATGATTGGGAAATTGAACATGATGAAGCGTTGTCAGCAATGATGGCAAAGCTGCAAGATAAAAGCCAGTTAGAACCAGTTGCACAATTAACAAATTTACAAGGAACTTTAAGAGAATATCAAAAGCGAGGTGTATCGTGGCTGAATTATTTGGAAACGGTTGGGATTAAACGGTTGTTTGGCAGACGATATGGGTTTAGGGAAATCCGTACAGGTAATTGCGCGATTGGTACAGGAAAAAGAACAAATCAATCAAGAGAATAATTTAACTACCTTGTTAATTGCACCGACTTCGGTTGTCGGAAACTGGCAGAAAGAGATTGTTAAATTTGCACCTCATCTCAAAACGATGGTACACCACGGTGGAAGCCGCCTTCAAACAACCGCAGAATTTAAAGCTGCTTGCGAGCAATATGATGTGATAATTAGTTCCTTTACCTTAGCCCGTAAGGATGAAAAGTTATTTAATAGTATTAAATGGCAGCGGGTAGTTTTAGATGAAGCTCAAAATATTAAAAATCCTAAATCCGCGCAAACAAAAGCAATCCTGAAGCTTTCAGCTAAACATCGACTAGCTTTAACGGGAACTCCGGTAGAAAACCGTTTATTAGATTTATGGTCGATTTTTAACTTTCTCAATCCCGGTTATTTGGGTAAAGAAACGCAATTTCGCAAGTCTTTTGAGATTCCCATTCAAAAAGATAATAATAAAGTTAAGTCAATTACCTTGAAAAAATTGGTTGAACCTTTGATTTTACGTCGTGTAAAAACTGACCAATCTATCATCAGCGATTTGCCCGATAAAGTTGAGCAAAAACTATATACTAATTTAACCAAAGAGCAAGCATCCTTATATGAAGTAGTCGTCAAAGACGTAGAAAAGCAACTTCAAGATGCACAAGGGATTCAACGTAAAGGATTGATACTTTCCACCTTGATGAAATTAAAGCAGATTTGTAACCACCCCGCCCAATTTCTTCAAGATAATAGCGAATTTTCCCCAGAGCGATCGCACAAACTGAGCCGTTTAGCAGAAATGGTCGAAGAAGCGATTTCTTCCGGGGAAAGTATGCTTATATTCAGCCAATTTACCGAAGTATGCGTGGGCATAGAAAAATATATCAAACAAAATTTATATTGTAATACCTACTATTTACATGGCGGCACTAATCGCAAACGTCGTGAGAATATGATTGCAGAATTTCAACACCGGGAAACAGAACCATCAGTTTTTATACTTTCCCTAAAAGCAGGTGGTGTCGGTATTACGCTAACTAAAGCTAATCACGTGTTTCATTTTGACCGTTGGTGGAATCCCGCAGTAGAAAACCAGGCTACAGACAGAGCTTTTCGGATTGGTCAAAAAAAGAATGTTTTCGTACACAAATTTGTTTCTATTGGCACTTTAGAAGAAAAAATTGATCGGATGATTGAGGACAAGAAAAAGCTTTCTTCTGCGGTGGTAGGTAGTGATGAATCTTGGTTGACAGAGTTAGACAATAATGCTTTTAAACAGCTAATTGCATTGAACAAAACCGCAATATTGTAAGGGAGGTAGATAATATGGCAAAGTTTAGCAGAACTTGGTGGGGCGATCGTTTTATTCAAGCATTAGAAGAATTTACTGATGATAATCGGTTAAAACGCGGACGCTCTTACGCTCGTGGTGGTAAGGTGAAAAGTTTTAACATTCAAGAAAATCATATTAGTGCTAAGGTAAGAGGCTCGGTGAATCCTTACTTTGGAGTTTACAAGGAACCGACATATAAGATTGAAATAGAAATTAAATCAATTGCTAAGACAAAATGGAAGCAAGCTATTGATAAACTATCGTCCAAAGCTAGTGCTGTTTCTCGATTGTTATTAAACGAAGTCCCAGAAAACATTGAAGATACATTTTCCGAATTAGGATTAAATTTATTACCCGGTAGTAGAGAAGATTTTAAAACTAGCTGTTCTTGTCCCGATTATGCCAATCCCTGCAAGCATATAGCAGGAGTCTATTACCTGGTTGCATCCCAGCTAGACCAAAATCCCTTTTTATTATTTGAACTGCGGGGATTATCTAAAACAGAGTTACAAAATAAATTAGCAACATCACCATTAGGTAAAGCTTTATCTTCCGAACTAAATCTCCAAGAAATTCCCATAGAAGTTTGTACCTCTTTTTATTCTAAGTTAGAAAAAAAACAAATTACTCAAAAGCCGAATATTAAAGAATTTTGGTTGGGTAAAAAAAGATTACCTCAAACAATTGAAGTAGCCAGTCAAAGTGGAGTTTCGGCAATTTTGATTAAAAAGCAAGGGGATTATCCACCCTTTTGGGATAAGGATAATTCCTTTATTGAAGCTATGGAAGAATTGTATGAGCGGGTGAAAACCAAAAATCAGAATTTGATCTGAAAATTTTTTATTAGGAAATGATAAATTTTCGCTTTCTTCCATTCCTTTTTACCTAAGCTTTCATCCCTCCCGCAGCAAATTTAACGAGACGAGCAATCGCATTTTCTATTTCTTCTGGTGAAGTCCCCCGTTATCAGCTTTCCCGACTGACCGATTTGATTTAAGGTACGGACTAATAATGCTACTACTAAATCTAATTCCCACTCTAGTTCTAAACGTGTTTGATTGGGAAACGCTTGCTGAAGAATATCCAAAAAACGCTACAGTTAGATTAAAGCTGACAGATACCATTCCTACAGAAGGTTTTTGGCTGCCTAATAAAGCCTTAACTCAGGGATTGCGGGGTTCTCGACATATTAATCCTTACCGCGTCAAGAAGATCCAACACAAGTAACCCCCAACACATAGAAGCCCCAATGGTGGTAATTGTTCGCGAGGAATGCGGCTACCTATTGACGGATGTGGCGGATTTACAATCGAGATTTTCATAATGCACCGTACTTAGCTATAGCCACAATTATTTACTATACGCAAAAATCAGGTGTATCACATTCATTAATTCAAGTCGAAAAAAGGTTACAAAAATTTGAATCGCATCGAGCGATCAATATTCTATGCACAGGAATTTTTAGTTACGTTAGATTTAAAAATAATCGGGATTACCCCCGTACTTGCGTCTGATATCTCTGAACATTGAATCTTCTATATACGAATGAATTTATATTTTATTTTTAAATTAGCGTTGCAAAACGCATCCAACTTGCCTTTATATTTATGGAACAGCATTTTAGAGCAGCAAGAAGAATTTCCCTTGAGTGAAGCTCAAAAACAAGAATTAGATAAGCGGCTAAAAAATTATAATAAAGATTAGCTATATACCATTTAGGATACACTTGTACTTAACTAAAGATAGAGCCAATTAAATAAGTTAATATTTTAAAATTGATTTAGATAACTAATATGTAAACCAAATTTTGGGAGATAATCATTTATGCAACCTTGGATGCTTTGGGCAGGAGCTTTTACATCACTCGTTGGGTTATGGGTAATAGCTAATTTAATGTATTGATTAGATATTTTTGCTTGGTAAATCTCTCAATACAGAAATAGATTTTTAACGAATCAATGAGAGTTAACTTATAATCTATTTTGATGTAGTTTCTTAGAAGATGTTGGGTTACAACACGATTAAAATTGGTTGTCGTGTCTAACCCAACCTACTAGCTTATGAGGAGGTTAAAGGTATTTAATTTCCTCGCAACAAATGGAACTAACAAATTTTTATCAAATCCTCAAATTTTGTGAGGTAAGGGTTTTAGAATGTGTTAGTTAGGAGTTATAACCAATTCCCTACTAGAACATAAGGTGCCCAGTAGAGTGGATGCTCGTAATTTGGGTCTTTTAATAAAAATAATTGGGATTTGCGTAATGCCTCAGCTTTGTTTTGTTTGGTATTACTTAACTGTTGGTAAAATTGACCCATTAAATTAGCTGTTGACTCATCATTAACTGGCCATAATGTTGCGAGAGTACTGCGTGCCCCTGCTTTTACTGCCATCCCTGCTAACCCCAAGGCTGCATGATTATCGCCGACGGCAGTTTCACAGGCACTAAGCACCAAAAGCTCAATTGCTTGGTGCTTGGGCAATTTACTCTGATAAAGTAAATTATCTAAGTCGTTAATCCGAATGCGGTCATTCCAAGTTAAAATAAATGTTTCTATTGCTTTGGAACTAAATTGTCCGTGAGTCGCAATATGAACGATGGGGTAAAAGTCCGATCGCAAATTACTCTCTACATTTTTACGGGTGAATTCCTCGTTTAATAAAACTGTACTTGGTACTCCTAATTTAATTTTTTTGAATTCTTCTTCGACAAATTCCAAAGGTGAAAATCCTTGTCTGGCTTCACTTAGCCCAGCCCCCAGTACTTTAAAGTTATTCTGTTGTAGCTTGTGTGGTGGTAGTAGTTTTAAGCTTGGTGTGAAGGCAATGCTGTATTTTTCGAGTAAATATTGATCGCCATCATGGAGTACTCCTATGGGAATATTTCGTAATACTCCATCTGGTACTAATACTAAAGTTTTCACTCCACTACTAGCTAATTCTTTTTCTAAGGGACGAATTAACCAGTCGTACAGTTGTTTAGAAAAAGGCATAAAACTGTATCTGGTACGAATGACTAAATTCTGGCGTAGTTTTTCTACAGTGGTTTCTAGCTTTTGTTGAGACACTGCAATTGTGTAGTGGTGTAGTGGCTGCTGTGGCAAGCTGAGAATTACTTCTAAATTATTTTTAAGGATTATAGGATAAATAACTGCGGCTTGAGTATCAATGCGGTCAATTTCTGCGGGTTTGATATCCAAACAAGCTTCACGAAAGAAGTTCTCTAGCTCTGCAAGTTGTAGGGATTCAACAACTTCACGGGCTTGCAACAAATGTTCTTGACTGGATTCTGATGATTCGCTATGCACAAGCAAAGCAACAAGTTCTCGGTAAACTGGTTCTACACTATCCCGAAACGAAAACTGAATATCGGATTCCACTGCTAGCAAATCGCTACGTAAAGATTGCAGAGTGCTGACTGATTGTTGATAAGCCGCGATCGCACTTTTGATATCTCTCCGTTTTTTGAGAATTCTTCCTAGCTGCCATTGCCAACGGTATGATATCTCTGGGCTATTCATTGCTTGGGCTAGCATTAGGGCTTTTTCGGTCAATTTTTGAGCATTTTCTAATTGCTGAGTTTGTTCGTAGAGCCTACCCAGTTTACCCAGTGCATATGCTTCTAAGCGTTTATCTCCTAATTTTTTCGCTTGTTTATGACTGGTGGCGATTAATTCTGCAATCGTTGCCATGTCGGCGGTTTGGGAAACATTTGCTTGATGCAAGCGAGTTAAGCTTTGCGCTAGGTTCAACTGAGCGTAAATTGTTGTCCGGTTTGGGGGAAGTTTAGTTAATGATGGTTGTATTTTACTTACAAGTAACCGTGCATTTACCCATTTTTCCAAGTCGATTAACAGGCTCAATTGATTCAATTGGGCGTTAATCCGATCGGATTGCGAGGGAGCAATATTTGCAGCTTGTTGATAAAAAATTAAAGCGGATTCGGGCTGTTGATTTGTATAGGCAATGTTACCCAAAACCAGTAAAGCAGAACTAATATCTGATGGTAGCTGCAATTTTTGAGCTAGTATCAAACTTGCATTCAAAACTTCTTCGGCTTTTTCTAAATCTCCTACTAAGCGTAAACTATTACCTAAGTTACGCAGTCCCAGCGGCTTTGGTTGGAGAATCTGCAAGCGAATGCAGAATTTTATTTACTTCTTCTAAGCTCGATAGGGCTTTGCGATATAATCCTAAAGACTTTAAAGCTTGGGATTGATTGATTAGACTGCGAATAACTCCAGTCTCACTTTTTGCTTTTTTATAAGTCTTTGCTGCTTGTTGCCAGGTTTCTAGAGCTACTTCCGGTTTTCCCGTGGCTAACTGGAGAGTTCCTTCAGTATTTAGGGCTTGTGCTAATACAGTTAACTGTTCTACAGAGAGACTACCTTCTACCTGTACTAATTTCAAGCTATCGGTAATTGCTTGGGTTGCTTTATTCCATTGCCCTAACTGTTGATAAGTTAAGCAAAGATTGCTTAAAACCCTGGCTTGGTTGAGTCGATCTCCTTGCGATTGATATACTCGCAAAGTTTGTTGCCAAATTTTTAATGCAGCAGAAAATTGATCTGCTTGATAATATTCTCTGCCAAGTTGTTCTTGTTGCGCTGCATTAGATAATGTTGCCGCCGATTGTGGTGTTGAAGCTTGTACAAAAGTTGAAAATACACCTCCAACAGTTAATAAAAGGGTTAAAGCTATTCCTAGTAAAATCCCCAAAGAAAAACGAAACCAGCGATTGTATAGATATTTGAAAGGGTTTTTACTTGCGAAGTATAAAAAACTTTTTTGAATTTCCATAACCATTTTTTGAATTCAAGATTAAAAATGTCAAATGAAAGATTAATTATATTTAATTTTTAATTGTTTAATTAAAGAGAAAAATATAAAAGCATTCCACACGCTGCTTCAAGCCTCAAACTTAGCTGAGTCGCTAATTTTTAATTTTGAACTTTTAATTGTTTTGACAATTCCTCGAAGGTAAAGAACTGTGGAAAGTTAGATTCGGAACTTGTGCTGCCAGAAATATCTCCCCTTTATCATTCACCATTATTCCTTGGGCTTCTACTATCGCATCGGAAGAATGAGAAATTGTTTGGGGTGATGCAGCGGCTCTATATCTGTATAAATTATTTGTACTATTTTTACTGATAATTGGAGTGGTTGCTAAATCTGGCAGAATTTTACTGTCACCTAAGATCTCATCGGGGCTTGGCGGTAAACCACTTCGTCCAGTAATAAAGAATTTGCTACCCTCTGTTGATGGAGCTTCGCAGGTTTGGGCAATCAATTTTGAATTATCTGTCACTCTTTGGGGTAGTTGCACTAATACATTAGAGGCATCAACTTCGATGGAGTTGATTTTTGCAAAATTATTGATGTTACTAGAACCATCTGTAAAATCGCTGAATTTAGTTAGTCGATTGCTAAGTAATTTTTCATTTTCTATAGGTTCTATAGGTTCTATAGGTTCGATAGAATCAACAGGTTTAACTGGTAATTGTTCGCCAGATTCCTCTGCTATAACTTTGATTCCTACACGTGCCCCATCCCCGATAGTTAACTTTCGAGCTTCTATTAACACATCACCAGCATTCCCCGAGCCTGTGGTTTCCGCGACTAAAAGACTCAAATCGTCTAATTTCAAATTCGAGGCACTAATAATTAATTTACCCACATTTCCCGTGCCCTGGGTTTCTGCGGAAACGATTGTCTGCGCTCCTTGAATGTTGATGATATTCTTGGCTTTAAGAATGACATCCCCACTTCTTTCGGCATCAAGTGAGATCGCCCGAATCGAAGAGTCATTTATATTCAGGCGATCGCCTTTAATACTAATTCCACCATCATTTTTAATCCCAGATGATGTTTGTGTAAAAAGACGGGATTGATTCAAAGTCACTGCCTTACCTTGAAGCTGAATATTGCCACCACCAACATCAAGCGAAGATTTATCGAGTTGAATATTTTTAAAATTTTGGTTATCTGTATATCCCAAAGCAAATCCTTGAGAGTTTGGAATCAAGCTAACGAAACTATTATTTTTAACGGCACCTAACTCGATCCTACCGTCGGGAACGCTGATATTAGCACCATCTCCTTTGATTTCACCCCCTATAAGTGCCAAGGTAGTATTTGCTAGCCCCTGGAGTCCCGTAGATTGATTTACAATCGCTTCAGCCTTGTTGCCAAATTGCAAACCTAAAGGAACGGCAATAGTAAGTAAGGATTTTTGAGGATTAATGGTGCTAAAATCATCCCCATTAGAAAATTTGATGCTGCTAGCCGTACTGCTAAGAAAAGAACCACCAATATCCAAGGAAGCATTTGAACCGAAGATAATACCGTTGGGATTAATTAGAAAAAAGTTAGCGCTACCTTGAGTTTGAATTAAACCGTTGATGTTCGATTCCAAACTACCCGTGACGCGGTTGATGATATTTGCAAGATTTGAATCATTTTTGAAAATAACAGAGCCGTTTTGAGGAACAGAAAATTCTTTAAAGCTATGGAAGAGATTATTGCCTGTTCTTGTTCCCCCTCGAATTAAAAAATCAAGCCCTTGTTTTGTCCCTGATGAAACTTCCGTAGATGTCGGAAGAGTGCTATCGCCTGAAATTTGTGCTTTACCTACAGGGATTCTACTTAAATAACAAGTAATTCCAGCAGCTATTGCAATATAGTAAAAACACGGTATTTTTAATTTTATATCTGGCTTCTTATGCATAAATTGGTAGCTCCCTGTTTTCCGATCGAAATAGCGTTTAAAAATTAAAATATAAATCTACTAATTATCGATTCTGTAGAAATGTTGCACCGCAAAATTTGAGAGGATAAAGCTTTTGATAACTTATTTGCTTCATGTGTAATTAAATTGCCAAGTATTAAGCTTACGGCTCGGCAAGGTTACTTAAAAAAAATCAAGGCTGCAACATATGTTTTACCCAGTTTTGTAGCATAAACAAGACAATTGGTAGAGAAAATAATAGAACTGACACTTCTCATATTGCCCAAAATTTAGCCTTAAACTCACATTATGCCAATATTTAAGCAAAGCTGTCATCTTGCTCTAACAAGCACGCCGATTTTAAGCAAGAAATCAAGCAACAAAAATCAGTTAATAGAACTATTCTGTCATGGTTAATACTTAAGTAATAACACTATAAAATTAGATTCATATATAATATTGATGCTGCGAAACGAGAGCTAAATTAGGAGTTTTGCTCTAGCATTTTATTGATATATGGGCTATTCATAGAGATAAGACAATTGATGCAAATGAAAGTATCAGATCGGGCATAAAAATAACAATGAAATTTAATAAAAGAGCATTTACCACAATATTTTTGACAACTTTACTTACCTGTTCCTACGCTTTGCCCTCTCAAGTAATGGCAAACTCCTCACAGAAATCTAGTTCTCAACAAAAAGAAGGCTTGCCAAATGCCAATCGTAGACGAGGGGCTGGCTCGCGGGGATGCGATAAGCATACTGCTGGGCACTTAATGGCTTTGGTACCAGAAAATAAACAGGTATTAACAAAATCAAACGATCCAAAATTGTTGTTCCACTTACCCAAAACTTCTGCTCCTATGGATGTGGAATTTGTCATAGCGGATGCAAAACATAATCCACTATATGAAAAGAAATTTCAGACTAGTGATTCTGCGGGAATTATTACTGTGAGTGTACCTGAATCGATCGATCTTAAGAAAGACGGGAAAATTCGTTGGTATTTATCAATCGTGTGTAATTCTCAAAGTCGAGCTTATGACATCGTTGTAGATGGGTGGATGAAACGAGGAGAAGTTAATGCTAATTACTGGCAAGATGCATTAGCCAAACTAGCAGAGCTTCGCCGTCAGCATCCCCATGATTCCCAGTTAACTGCTAAATGGAAAGAATTGTTGGAGCAGGAAAACTTAGGTGCGATCGCCCAGGAGCCGCTTTTAAATATCAACATTTAGTACACTGCCACATTAATTCTGGTGGGTAAAAAAGGTTTGTAGTAAGGACTTTAGTCCTTGATTAGAGGATTAAAATCCTCACTACGAACCCTTTAAAATTAATGCAATCAACTACTAATAGTCCTTTTCATTTGTTTTGATGGGTTGTAGAGACGTAGCAGTGCTACGTCTCCCGACGTTAGGTCGAAAACGAACCCTTCATAATTTATGCAATCGACCACTAATAGTCTATTTCATTAGTTCTGACGGGTTGTAGAGACGTTATACATCACGTCTCCCAAGGTTTACCGAGAAAACGAACCAGTCAAAATTAATGATTTGGACTACTAATACCCAACCACGATAATTCTGCGGGGTACGTAGTTGCGCTTCAGCGCCTCATATTCCGGTATCCGGAGGCGCTGAAGCGCAACTACGAACAATTATTAACCCCGCAAAATTAATGTGGTGGAGTACTAATAGTCCTTTTCATTAGTTTTAATGGGTTGTAGAGACGTAGCAGTGCTACGTCTCCCGACGTTAGGTCGAAAACGAACCCTTCAGAATTTATGAAATGAACTACTAATACTCTGCCACATTAATTTTGAGGGGTAATGCATTTGTAGTGGGAGCTTCTAGCTCCCACTACGAAATATAAAACCCGTCAGAATTAATGAAAAGGACTACTAATTGCTGTTGTCTCAAGAACGAAAATAATCCTAACCCTTAAGTGTGTTTACTCAACTTTCTCAACGATTTTCATCCCTAATATCTGCAATTAATAGTCGTAGCAAGCGTCAAGTCAAAATATCGCTTATCGCACTCAACTGGAAGCAATCGGTAGTTGCTGCCAGTATTATCATGACGGGATTAGTATGGGGTGTGAAACAAATTGGCTGGTTGCAGTTTCTTGAATTAGTTAGCTTTGATTATATGGTGCGCTTGCAACCCGATGCTGGCAAGGATTCCCGGCTGTTGGTGGTAGCAATCACCGAAGAAGATATTAAAAATGAGAACCAATGGCCGATTAGCGATCGCACTCTTGCGACAGTGTTGCAAAAACTACAACAGTCTCAGCCAAAGGTTATTGGTTTAGATATGTACCGCAATGTCCCAAAACTACCAGGGCGTGAGGAATTCCTCAAACAACTTGAGGCTGATAATATTATTGGTATTTATTACATCGGCGATACTGCTGTAGGAGGTGTGTCTCCTATTCCTGGTATTGCTGTAGACAAACTCGGTTTTAACGACGTTATTATTGATGATGATAATGTAGTCCGACGGAATTTTCTTTTTGGCTACGAAGGAGAAAAGAAGCATTATTCTTTCTCTTTACAATTAGCTCTTAAATACCTAGAAGAAAAAGATATTTCTCTAAAAGTGACACCTGATGCTCTGCACTTAGGCAACACCGTATTTACTCGGTTAGATTCCCATGCAGGTGGGTATAAAAATGTTGACAATGCCGGTCGTCAAATAATGATTTCCTATCGCTCAGAGCAGTCTGTAGCAAGGGTGGTATCGCTTGGAGAAGTTTTGAATGGTAAAGTCGATCCAGAATGGGTTAAGGATAAGGTAGTGCTGATTGGTACTACAGCCCCTAGCGCCAACGACTTTTTCTTAACTCCCTACAGTGCCAGTCAGTCAGCAAATCACAGTATGTCCGGGGTAGTGCTACACGCTCAGCTTGTTAGCCAACTGCTGGGCACTATCTTAGACCAAAAACCGCTGATTTGGTATTGGGCTGAATGGTCGGAAGTATTATGGGTATGGAGTTGGGCTTTTATTGCAGGTTGTTTGGCATGGCGGCAGGGGCATCCATTGTTCCAAGTCTTAGTAACAATAGTTTCGTTGGGAATACTATTTGGTTGTTGTTTTAGCTTTTTTATCCAAGCAGGCTGGATACCCTTCATTCCACCAGCAGTAGCATTTTTGGCTACAAATATAACTATTCTTGCTCATAGGGCAGTTTACAACAATTATTATGATGTTTTAACAGGACTACCCAATCGGCAACTTTTCTTACAGCATTTGGAATGGGCGATTGCCGATGTGAAAGTTTCCCAAAATAACCTCTTTGCCGTACTGTTTATAAATATTGATAGTTTCAAACTGATAAATGAAAGTTTTGGTCATCATCTTGGCGATCAATTCTTAGTTGATTTTACCCATAAATTAAAAGCCTCTTTGGGAGGTAAAGGAACTCTAGCAAGGCTTGGAGGAGATGAGTTTGCTATTTTGATAGAAAAAATTTCAGAAAGCAACCAAGCAATTCAATTAGCTGATTTCCTGCAAAAAGAAATGAGTTTGCCCTTTAAAATTAATCAGCAAGAAATATTTACCAGTCTCAGTGTTGGTATCGCTTTCAATCAAAAGGAACTCGAGCATCAATCAGTAGATTTGCTGAGAGATGCCCATACAGCTATGTATCGGGCTAAAGACTTGGGTAAATCCCGTCACGAAGTTTTTGCTACTGGTATGCATACCCAAGTAATAAACCGTTTGCAGCTAGAAACAGAATTACGTCGGGCTATAAACAATATAGACAAAGAAGAATTTTATTTAAACTATCAACCCATTGTTTGTCTAAAAACCAATCAAATTGCTGGTTTTGAGGCACTTGTACGCTGGAATCATCCCCAAAGAGGATTTGTTTCTCCTGTAGAATTTATCCCAATTGCAGAAGAGACGGAGCTAATCATTCCCTTGGGGCAATGGATTTTAGAGTCAGCTTTTCATCAGTTATCAGTTTGGCAAACACAATTCCCTTCAAACCCGCCACTGATGATGAGCATCAATCTTTCGGGAAATCAGTTAGCTCAAGAAAATTTAGTTGAAGTAATTCAACAACTGCTCAACACAACCGGGATAGATCCACAAACTATAAAATTAGAGATTACTGAAAGTGTAGCCATGCAAGATGTGGAAGCTGCGATATCCATACTGCTCCAACTGAGGAGTTTAAACCTACAGCTAAGCATTGATGATTTTGGTACGGGATATTCTTCTTTAAGTTATTTACATCGCTTTCCAATTAATACTTTAAAAATTGATCGTTCCTTTGTTAATCACATGACTGATGCTGATGAAGATGCAGCGATTGTTAAAACTATCATCATGCTTAGCGATAACTTGGGAATGGATGTAGTTGCTGAAGGTATAGAGACAAAATCGCAGCACCTAAAACTTATTGAGCTAGGTTTCCGAGTACGGACAAGGTTATTTATTCTCGAAGCCATTAGATAGCGATAATGCGAGTAAATTGTTGAAAGAAGACAAACTTTTTTTATAAAGAAAAGATACATTACTCCTGTGCTGCTATAAAATTACCAGCGTCGAATTAGAGGGGGTAGAGTAAATTCTTAATTTCTAACTCACTACTCTCTACTCATAACTCCTAACTTTGAATGCCCAATGCCCTATTCCTAAATTAAATCATGAACACCCCATCTCACGCTATTCTCAATTTGGTTGTTTTCAGCGAAAAGCTCAGAGCCAAAGCTAGTTTGGCAATTTTTATCGGTGCTGTTTTACCAGATGTACCAATTTTTATCTTCTACTTTTTGATGAAATTTGTTTACCGTTATCCAAGTAGTAAAATTTGGGGTGAAATATACTTTCAACCTTTTTGGCAAAATATTGTCAGCATCTTTCATTCGATACCTCTAGCTTTAATAGGGGTTTTGATTTGCCATTTTGCAAAATGGAGAGTTGTAGAAATCGGATTTATTAGTATGGTGATGCATTCTTTATTGGATTTACCAGTTCACAATGACGACGCTCACCGCCACTTTTATCCTTTTAGCAATTACCGTTTTATTAGCCCTTTTTCTTATTGGGATGCCAATCATTATGGAGCAATAGTGGCTTTCGTGGAAATGTCGCTGGTTTTAGCTTCTAGTGTTTATTTATTTTCAGGATTTCGTTCTTATTGGGTTAGAGGTTTAATGATATCGGTGAATGTGGTTTATTTATTTGGATATTTTCGGTTTTATCTACGATAATCAGTTATCAATTATCAATTATCAATGAACAATTATCATTTTTACGTTTAAGAGGATTTAAAAGTTAGATTTAATACCTTACTGAGTACTGAAGAATCATTTAATCCTTTTAAGAAAGCAATGCAAATTAGGAAATAAAAAATTTCTAAAAGCATGAATATTGATGTAGAGACGTAGCACTGCTACGTCTTCAACAGTTGACGTACAAAGCCAATATTAAGGAAAATCATCGCCCTAAGCTTATTTCACAAGATTGTGAGTACAACCCAAAATACGGGGAGACGTAGCAGTGCTACGTCTCTACAATAACTACCAACTACCTACCAACCTCTGATAATACTCCTGTATGTTTGGTGCTTTTGTTTGTGGTGATGCGAGTTTCAAGACTGCTTCTAATAACCAGGGTGCTAGACGCTGACACCATATTGCTAAATGACTCTGCCAACCAACTAAAATCTCTGGTGAGTCTTTTCGCAATCCTTTGACAAATGCTTGCGCTACTTCTTCGGGTGACATGGGGATCACTCCGCGATATAGTTGCAAGTCTTTTACCATCTCTGTGTCTGTCAATGTTGGCAATAATGAGACTACTTTGATGTTGTGAGGTGCTAACTCGCGACGTAAGGCTTCGGTAAATCCCAAGATTGCAAACTTAGTTGCTGAATAAGTCGCCATTGTGGGAGCCGCTACTTTCCCCATTAAGCTCGATACGTTGACAATCGTGCCCTGATTTCGTTTTACCATCCGTCGTGCCACCATGTGTGTCATGGTGTAAGTTCCCAGCAAATTTAAAGATAATTCTTCTTCTATTTGAGGTAACTTAGTTTGCAAAAACGAATTTTGGTGAGCTACACCGGCACAATTTACCAGCATATCGATTGAACCATAGCTGCGCCAAAGTTGAGCCACTGCAACCTTAACAAACATTGGTTTTGTCAAATCTAACGGCATCATTACCGCTTCGACACCCATCCCTTCAACAAGTTTGGCGACTTCGGCTAATTTATTGCGGGAGCGTGCCACTAATATCAATCGTTTCACTTTTTGCCGAGCTAATTCTATGGCGATCGCCCTTCCAATTCCACGGGAAGCGCCAGTAATTAAGGCTGTATATCCTTGAATATTCATGATTGTTCTCCATGCTTTGATTAGTGCAATTTTTCTTTTCGTCGATATGTCTGATGATGTTTGCTTTAATATCGACTCAGATTTAATACAAGGGAAGAAAAATTAATAGAATTGAAATACAGACAGGTTGTGTCTATAGTTAATTTCTCTAGCTAAATTAAAATACTTATAGTGATGTTCAGATTTCTCAGATCGTGGTTGTAATACTAATGTTCTTACAACCCTCAGTTGCAGATATAGCCGATCGATTTCATATCCCCCAGACGTGAATTTAGATCGCCGTTCTTATGCACCACACTCTAACAACTTAATCAAGCTATTGCAACAAATTTTAATAAGAATTTCTTAATACTTCTTTACACATAGTATATATGAACAATCTTTTTTCAGATAAGTTTTATTTAATAGTTGTTCTGAAATAACAACGATCCCCAACAATTTAGAGATTTTGGTTACAGAAGATACCGTTTTAATTGCTGCAAAATCATTGAATATCGCGGGAAAGAATACAAATCAGCCTAATAAAAAAGACTTGCTATAGCAAGCCCACAAATTATTTATTCTTTTTGACGTTTTTCGTCGTAAACTTAAATTTTTTAACTACTTTTGTTAGGGAACATCCCAATTTCGCGAAAAGCCTACAGGCTAGAAGCCTGGGGCTAATACTACGAAGCCCACCTTCGTGGGCTTTGTTTTTGTAGCCGCACCCTTACAGGGTGTCGGATAAAATATTTATTCAAAATTGGGATGCTCCCCTTTTGTTAAGGCTTAGAAGTACGTTGAAACCATTCTTGATATTTCTGCTGCTTTTCCTCATCTTCTACAAGAATACTGACTCGTACTTTCTTGCATCCGTGATTTTGTTCTAATTGAATAGCGTTAAGAATCAAAGAAGCAATTTTAGGTGAGTCGAATTCACCAGTGACGGTTAAACCCCCTTCAAAATCGCTACTAACCATCGATTGATTTTGCTGAAATTCATTTTGTGAAATCTCTTCTTCACCTAAATCAATTTCTGCAAGCTGCTTGGGTTCAATACCGGGTTTCTTCAATAATTAGTTTTTCACGTCTTACAGGAATTTGTATCATCCGAGTTTCCACTTCTTTACGGATAATAACCTCACCGATTTTACGCTTGCTACGTTCGACAACCAAACGTTCCCCTAACAAACGAATTATATCTTCTTCTATTTCCTCTACAAATTCTAATTCTGACTGATGGTTATCTTTAGCAATTTCTGAAGTAGCTGAATCTGCTTTATAGTCAATAGGTTGCTCGTAATTTAGATTATCTGTCATATTACTTACTTTATTTTCCTTTACCTCATATTCAGGTAATTGTGTTAATTGCGATTCATCAATACTTGTGAAAATACGTTGAATCTTTGGTTCAATTTTACTAACTAACTTGCCATTCAATAGTAAAAAAGGATTAGTCTCATTGTCTTGAGACAATCTTTGTATCACAAAGTTAAGCTGACGATTAGCGTTAACCATTAAATCTTGAACTCTACCTATCAATCTACCTTGTCTGTCAATTACCTCAAAATTAGTGACTTTATGTTTAAGTCTATCAATTAAATTAACTACTCTTCTAGACTTTTGACTAGAATTACTATTGCTATTATCAGCTGTTTGATTATTCATATTAATATTAGCAGTACTTGCTATACGGGCTTTAACAGTCTAGAAAGGGGAGCAGGGAAAAGTTAAGAAAAGTAATATTAATAAATATTGTTAATGGTGCTTTCATACTTACCTTTGCATAGTAAGCTTTTAAAGAGGTAATTATTATTAAAAGTAATTAAGAAGGCTTACGCAAGCTCTATTTTTTAGCGGGGATACTTAATTTATTTTCTTGGTTGCCTAAGTTCTAATTTATATGGTTATTTATATTTCATACCCTGTAATATTTACGCTGTGGTACGGTTCATCTTTTTAAATACAAATTCTCGCCTTGAAATCAAAATCATCGGGCAATAAATTAAATACCTCTAAACACACGAAAATCCTTGCTCAGTCTGATTTACAAGACTTTGTATATGAGGCTTGTAATTTATTCCAAAGTGGTCTAAGAGACTCGCTGAAAAGACTGCAAGGCATCAATTATATAAGATATTTAAGACTATTATCTGATTTTTATTAGCATAGCTTGCACTTCAATTTATAAAAAAAGAGCAAAATTAGCTATTAGCTATCAGCCAAGAACTAATAACTAATAACTAATAAGCAGTTTGATCGCCAGATATTAACGTCTATCGTCTATCTGTAGGCAAATTGCCGCTATCTATATCTAACTCTTCGCGACGAATTGTTTCTTGAGATTCAACGGTGTCGCGTTCTACTTCTTTCTTAACTTTAACTTCCTCGCGAACGAATGCTTCCTTACGGACATCAGCATTTTCTTCGTAAACTTCCACGTGAGCTACTTCACCTTCGTTAAAGGTTGCTTCACCGGGAGCAACTGCTCTACCAGCATCTGTTGGAGTTACTCTTTCTACAACTACACGCTCTTTTTCAACAGGTACAGAAACTCGCGCAGTCTCAGTCTCAACGTGCTTACCAATTGCTACTTCACCAGCTTTACGACGCTGTTTATTAGCAACTAAACGCTCTTCGTAGAGTTTGATATTTTGATGATCTGTATCATTAACGTTGTACAGATTGGGTTCGTTGTCGTATTTATAAGTTTCGCGATTGTAGCTAGCCGCGCTATATGCTGGTGCATCGAGGGGAGCGGAATCTTCGAGAGCTGCGGATCTCTCTACAGGTTGGGTGCGATATACGCCGCGTACACTTTCTTCATAGTCGTAATCTACAACTTGGTTTTCGTCGTATTCGGGCAAGTTTTCAGCTTGCTCTCTAGTCACACCAAGAGCATAAATGCGGCTTGTATTGTAATCAATACGAGTACGTCCGACAGGCATTAATACTTTCTTACCAAAAATCCAAAAACCCAAATCAACTATTAAATAGCGAAAACGACCTTCATCGTCAACTAAAATATCGCTCACAGTACCAACTTTATCATCGCTACCTTCAGCATAGACAGTCATATCTTTGATGTCTTGACCTTGAAAAACATCACGATAGTTAGGGTCGTAATCTGCAACTTTATAAAGAGCCATATAATTTCTTATCTCCTATTTCTGTTCTTCGTTATTAACTAGGTTAAAAAAATATTTTCTAACATTCATCTTCCCCCCGACTGACTTCAAGTTTGTGACGCACAGTCAGAAGTAGTATATTATGTTCTATTAGATCGTAAACGATTGTTTCTAGTCAATTAATACATAAGATATTATAATTTTCGCTGTTGATAAACTTTATATTTTATATTTCGATAATAATGAGTTAATAATTGCGAAGGAAATATTGAGCCGTCTAAAGTGCTTTATTGCTTCATCACAACGCACCATCACGATTCTTTAACAAAAGCATTCTAGAGATAGATGTTGATCTCTTACTTTAGAGAGTTACATTGCAATCTATTAGTTTTTACTTCAATAAATTCATATCTAAATATTAACGTTTCTTCTGCATTGTACTTTATCAGGACTTACGCAACGAAGACTTGTCATTGCGACTGGAACGGAGTGTAGGGAAGCAATCTCCCGAACTTTGCGATTACGTCGCTATCGCTCGTAATGACAGAACTACGTTGCTTTTGCGTAAGTCTTATTTATATAAGTAAGTACATCAAAATAAAATATACACTAAAAAACTCGACTTTTTCAAAAAGCCGAGTTTTTTAACACTGACGAATAATTTAAAATATAATATTGCAATATCAATTATTATTCGTTAATCATAAGTATGTAAAACTTAATTATTAAACAGGCTTGTTCGCACCAGGATTGGTATCATTGACGCGCAAATCGCCTTGAGTATCGATATCTAACTCTTCTCTACGAATAGTCTCTTTTGCTTCAACTGTATCTTGTTCTACAACTTTCTTAACTTTAACTTCTTCACGCACGTATGCTTCTTTATTAATTTGAGCCTGTTCTTCGTAGAGTTCAACTCGTGCAACTTCACCTTCAGCAAAGTTAACCTGACCGGGATCTACTACAGATGCTTCTCCTGTAGGTGTAGTTCTTTCAATTACAACTCGCTCTTTTTCAACTGGTACTGAAACTCTAGCGGTTTCTGTTTCGATATGTTTACCAACAGATACTTCACCAGTTTTTGTGCGGGTTTTACTAGTAACTAAACGCTCTTCGTAAAGTTTAATGTTGGAGTGGTCGCGGTCGTTCAAATCATACAATGAAGCATCGTTTTGATAATTGTAAGTATCTTTGTTATAAGCTACATTTTTCGCTTCAGGGGCACGATAAGCACCGCGAACTTTCTCTTCGTAATCGTAATCGACGGTCATACTCTCATCATATTGAGGCAAGTTTTCTACTTGCTCTTTACTCAATCCATCTACATAAACACGTTTTTGGCTGTAATCAAGACGTGAAAGACCGATTGGTAATAAAACTTTCTTACCTAAAAATATCGGGCCAGTATCAATAACTAAATATCTGAAACGACCTTCATGATCTACTAAAGCATCATGAACGGAACCAATTTTGTCTCCTCCCTGAGTATAAAGAGACATTTCCTTAATATCTTCACCACCAAAAACTTCTTTATAATTGGGGTCGAAATCTTGCAGTTTATATAATGTCATAGAAGTTATTTCTAAGAAGGTTTACATCTGAACTTCAGTGTAAAAAAAAAACTTATACCTTTTCTTCCTGCTTGCGGCTTAATTTTATCTATCTCTCATCAGCCGATAGTTCAATGAGCAATAGGGAATGGGGAATAGAGAATTGGTAATTGGTAATTGGGGATTGGTAATTGGTAATTGGGGATTGGGGATTGGGCATCGTTAGGAGTTAGGAGTTAGAAGTTGTGAGTAGAGAGTTAGTATTTTTTCTCCCCCTCTACCCCCTCTACCCCCTCTACCTATTCCCCATCACCCATCACCCATTCCCCATTCCCTATTACCTATTACCTCTTATAACGCTTGGTCATTTCTAACAACCGCTGACTCAATTCGGAGGTGAGTTGATCGTCGCTTTCGTAGCGCCAGCGCCAGTTTCCGGCGCTAACACTGGGGTCGTTCATTCTACCGCTGCTGTCTAAGCCTAATAAGTCTTGAACTGAAAGAATGGCTAAGTCTCCTACTGAAGATAGCGCCAGACGCATAAATTCCCAGTTGATTTCTTTGATTTCTTCGGGTGAAGAATATTCTAAGTATCTGGCTACGTGCTGTTTTTCTGCATCTCCTGTTTGATCCCACCATCCAATGGTTGTGTCGTTGTCGTGAGTACCGGGATATACAACGCAGTTAGAAATGTAGTTATGGGGTAAGTAAGGGTTATCGTCTTCGCCACCGAAGCCGAATTGCAGGATACGCATTCCGGGAAAATCAAATTTATCTCGCAATTCTTCTACTTCGGGGGTGATGATTCCTAAGTCTTCCGCCATTACGGGTAAACTACCTAAAGCAGAATTCAAAGTTTCAAAGAATTTGGCATCTGGCCCTTTTACCCATTCGCCGTTGATGGCTGTTTCTTCTCCTGCGGGTACTCGCCAATATGCTTCAAATCCTCGGAAATGGTCAATCCGAACGATGTCTACATACTGCAATGTTGCCCGAAAACGTTCTATCCACCAAGCATAATCGCTTTGTTCCAATTTATCCCAGTCGTAAACGGGATTACCCCAAAGCTGTCCGGTAGCGCTGAAGTAATCTGGTGGAACTCCGGCAATGTATGCGGACTCAAGGGTCTCGGGATTAAGCTGAAATATTTCTGGATTTGCCCAAACATCGGAACTGTTATGACAAACATAAATTGAAATATCACCAACTATTTTGATGTCCTTATTGTTGGCGTAATCGCGTATCTTTTTCCACTGTTGGAAGAATTTAAATTGCAAGAATTTATGGTAAGATACCTTGTCTTTTAATTTTTCTTCCTCTGCTTTGAGCGCATCTTTTTCGCGACGAGCTACAGCACTATCCCAAAAATTCCAAGCTTTATAATCGTTGGCTTCTAGTAGTGCCATAAACAGTACATAATCATCCAACCAAGAAGCTTGTTCTTTACAAAATTTTTCAAACTCTGTTAATCGTGTTTCTTCTAAAGATTTTTGGAAGCGTTGATAGGCTTGTTGGAGAATTTTTGTTTTGTGAGGAATGACTGCATCAAAGTCAACTCTATTAGGACTGGTTTTTACGTTTTGTAGCGGAGTTAATTCTTCTTTTGTCAACAAACCCTCTTCTAACAACTGTTCTAGAGAAATCATTAAGGGATTTCCAGCGAAGGCGCTAAAATTCATTGTGTAGGGTGAATGTTCGTAACCCGTGGGTCCTAAAGGTAGAATTTGCCACAATTTTTGACCGCTAGAAACAAGGAAATCAACGAATTTATAAGCCGATTCACCTAAGTCGCCGATGCCAAATTTACTTGGCAAACTAGTAGGATGGAGCAAAACTCCACTTGCTCTTTCAAAACTCATGTAATGACCCCAATAAACTAAAACAATAACAAACTGTCAAGATTTCACCAGTAGCTTGATTTATATATTAGTAAGATAGCTTATGGGAAATAAGGGCAGTAAAAAAAATTATGCAAAATCCATTGTTGAAAGACGATCCGCTGTGGTTTAAAGATGCAGTTATCTATGAAGTGCCAGTACGGGCTTTTGCTGATAGCGATGGTGATGGTATAGGCGATTTTGGTGGACTAACCAATAAGTTAGATTATCTCCAAGACTTGGGAGTAACGGCTATTTGGGTGCTACCTTTTTTCCCTTCTCCCTTGCGAGATGATGGCTACGATATCGCTGATTATCATAGCGTTAATCCCATATACGGTAATTTAGAAGATTTTAAGAATTGCTTGAATGCTGCCCATCAAAGAGGCATTCGGGTAATCATTGAGTTGATTGTCAATCATACTTCCGACCAGCATCCTTGGTTTCAGCGGGCGCGTAAGGCACCTGTAGGCAGTCCGGAACGAGACTTTTATGTGTGGAGCGATACTCCAGAAAAGTATCAAGAAGCAAGAATTATCTTTAAGGATTTTGAAACTTCTAACTGGACTTGGGACCCCCGTTGCAAAAGCTTATTATTGGCATCGCTTTTATTCCCACCAGCCGGATTTGAATTTTGAAAATCCTCAAATGCAGCAAGCACTGTTTGATGTGGTGGATTTTTGGTTGGAGATGGGTGTTGATGGGTTGCGGTTGGATGCCGTACCGTATCTATACGAGCGTGAAGGAACCAACTGTGAAAACCTTGAGGAAACTCACGTTTTTCTGAAGAAGGTACGCAGCCACATGGATGAAAAGTTCCCCAATCGGATGATGCTGGCTGAAGCAAACCAGTGGCCCGAAGATGCTGTAGAGTATTACAGCGGTGGGGATGAATGTCACATGAATTTCCATTTCCCTTTGATGCCGCGTTTATTCATGGGGCTGCAAATGGAAGATAGTTTCCCGATTATCGATATTTTGCAGCAAACGCCGCCGATTCCGGGAAACTGTCAGTGGGCGTTATTTTTACGCAACCACGATGAATTGACTTTGGAAATGGTCAGCGATGAAGACCGCGATTATATGTACCGCGTCTACGCTCAAGAACAGCAGGCAAGATTAAATTTGGGTATTCGCCGTCGTTTAGCTCCTTTGATGGGCAGTAACCGACGACGAATAGAAGTGATGAATGCTTTGCTGATGTCTTTACCCGGAACCCCAGTGCTTTACTACGGCGATGAAATTGGGATGGGGGACAATATTTATTTGGGAGACAGAAACGGGGTAAGAACTCCGATGCAGTGGAGCGCCGATCGCAATGGTGGTTTTAGCCGTTGCAATCCTCACAAGCTTTATGCTCCGGTAATTATCGACCCAGAATACCATTTTGAGGCAGTAAACGTTGAAGCCCAGCGAGAAAACCGCAATTCGCTATGGTGGTGGATGAAACGTTTGATCGCAACTCGCAGACGCTTTCAGGCTTTTGGTAGGGGTACTTTTGAGTTACTTTATCCAGAAAATCGTAAGGTTTTAGCGTTTACTCGTACTTTCAACGGCGAACACATTCTGGTTGTCACCAACTTGTCCCGCTTCGTCCAGACAGTAGAGTTGGACTTGACGGCATTTGACGGCATGATTCCGGTGGAAATCTTCGGAAGAACTACATTCCCCGCAATTAACGATTCACCTTATTTCATGAGTTTAGCGCCCCATGCGTTTTATTGGTTTACTTTAGACGTTCAAACAAATATTACCTGTCCGGTAAGGCCTCAGAACCAAATCCCAACAATAGTAGTCAGCGACAATTGGCGGAATATCTTTACCAAATCTGAAACAAAAGCAGCATTAGAAGAAATGTTGCCAGATTATATGTGTGCCTGTAGCTGGTTTGACAGTAAAAGTCGGGTAATTCAGTCTTCTCACATAATTGAAGCAATTCCCATCACCTTCCGTTCTTTGGAAGCGGCAATCGTTTTAATACAGCTAGATTACACCGAAGGCGACCCCGAAACCTACGTATTACCTTTAGCTTACGAAGCTGACGGTATTAATAACGAGCGCTTTAGCTCCTACCGCGAAGAAGTTGTAGCCAACATTGAAATACGCAGCAATAAAGAAGTTGGAGTATTATTTGATGCCTTAGCAGACAAAGAATTTCTTAACTTCCCCCTCGAAGCCATCGCCAACAAAAATACTTACAAAGGCATGGCAGGCGAATTAGTTGCAGAATCTAGCAAAGATTTTACAGAGTTAGCTGGTGCTGGTTCTAACTTCGGACTCAAAGCCAATCTTGAAGCGCATCTGTTACGTGGAGAACATAACAACACCTGCGTAATATATGGCGATCGCCTGATGTGCAAACTATTCCGCAAGGTAGTAGGAGAAGGCATTAACCCCGATTTAGAAGTAGGTCAATTTTTCACCCACAGTTCGGTAACAAAAGGACTACCAAGGGCAGAAAACTTTGCTCCCGTTGCTGGTAGCTTGAATTACAGTCGTAAAGGCTTTGAGACTATGACCTTGGGAATGGTACAAAAATACATTCCTGATATCAGAGATGGTTGGGACTATAGCCTTGATAGCTTACGGGACTTTTTTGAGCAAGTACAGGTAACGCAAATAGACGCTGTTGCCGATATCGATTTACCTACTTCCTTATTATCGGCTGCATTAGAAACTGAAATCCCTGAAATAGCTCAGGAAATGATTGGCTCCTATTTGCGGAATGCTCAACTATTAGGCGAACGTACCGCCGAAATGCACCTAGCATTAGCATCTGACACCGAAGACCCAAACTTTGCCCCAGAAGCATTTACCTCGTTTTACCAGCGCTCGATTTACCAATATATGCGGAATCAAGCCGGACAAGCATTGCTGCTGTTGAAAAAGCATTTGATACAGCTACCAAACGACCTGCAACCCGTGGCACAGTTAGTATTGAACAATCGAGAAATGATCTTAGCTCGACTAAAATCAATACTTAACCAAAAAATTAACGCCATGCGAACCCGCACTCACGGTAACTTGTGCCTCAACGAAGTGCTGTATACGGGCAAAGACTTTATCATCATTGACTTTGAAGGCGACCAAACCCGCCCATTGAGCGAACGACGCATGAAGCGATCGCCCTTGCGAGATGTTGCCGGAATGCTAGAATCCTTCTACTACTCCAGCCGCATCGGTTTACGTAATGAAAAAGAAAGCGGAATTATTCTTCCAGACGACCAGCCATTAATGGAACAATGGGCGCAATTTTTCTACACTTGGTCAAGTGTAGCTTTCTTGAAATCCTACTTAAGTACAGCGAAAAGCGCATCCTTCATACCATCCGAACCATCAGAACTACAACTACTTTTAGATGGATTCATATTAGAAAAAGCCATCATCGAACTGGAACACGAACTGAAAAACCGTCCTAACTGGATAGAAGTGCCAATGTATCGGATTTTAGAACTTCTGGAAACGGCTTAGGAGTAGGGAGTAGGGAGTAGAAAGTAGGGAGTAGAAAGTAGAAAGTAGGGAGTAGGGAGTAGGGAGTGGGGAGTAGGGAGTAGAAAGTAGGGAGTAGAAAGTAGGGAGTAGAAAGTAGGGAGTAGAAAGTAGGGAGTAGAAAGTAGGGAGTTTTTAATTACTCTATGCCCAATCCCCAATCCCCAATCCCCAATCCCCAATCCCCAATCCCCAGTCCCCAATCCCCATCTCCCATCTCTCTATAGATGTAAAACACAATTACTACTCCAAACTGACTTAAAATAATCTGAGAAGATTTAATATTTTATTTAATATTTGATATTTAGTATTTAATGTTTACCAGTATTGCAGGATTATTCGTTTCGATTAGGAGCATTTAGGGTATGTACCTCTCACTATGGCCCGGTAAACCTTATCCTTTGGGTGCTAACTGGGATGGCAAGGGTACTAATTTCGCATTATTCTCAGAAAACGCTACGGCGGTAGAGTTATGCTTATTCGACAAAGAAGGGCGAGAAACTCGATTAGCTTTACGAGAAGTTAGTAACTTTACGTGGCACGCTTACGTTCCTTCGATTGGTCCGGGGCAGCGTTATGGGTTTAGAGTACACGGTGCGTTTGCTCCCCAGGAAGGGCACAGGTTTAACCCGAATAAATTACTAATCGATCCCTACGCTTATGCGATTGATGGGGAAATCGGTTTCGGTGAAGAAATTTTTGGTTATCGTTGGGACGATCCAAAAGATGATTTGGGATTTTCAGAATTGAATGATGCTCATTTAATTCCTAAGTCGGTGGTTGTAGATAAAAGTTTTGATTGGGAAGGAGATGAACTTTTACAAACTCCTTGGCACGAAACCATAATTTACGAAACTCATGTCAAAGGTTTTACTAAATTACATGAAGAAATCCCTCCAAGATTAAGGGGGACTTATGCCGGATTAGCCCACCCTGCCGCGATTTCTCATCTCCAGTCCTTGGGTATAACGGCTGTGGAATTGATGCCGATACATCACTTCTTATCGCAACCGGGACACTTAGTTGGTAGTGGTTTGAAGAACTATTGGGGCTATGATTCAATTTCTTATCTGGCTCCTTATTCCGGTTATAGCGCTAGCGGTAGTTTGGGACAGCAGCTTAAAGAGTTTAAGCATATGGTCAAGCGGCTGCATCAAGCGGGGATAGAAGTCATTCTTGATGTGGTTTACAACCATACAGGTGAAGGCAATCACATGGGGCCGACAATATCATTACGCGGTATTGATAATGCTTCCTACTATCGTTTGGTAGACGGCGATTTGCGCTACTACATGGACTTTACTGGTTGCGGTAATTCCCTCAACGTGCGCCATCCCCAAGTACTCAAGCTGATTATGGATAGTTTGCGGTATTGGGTGTTGGAATGCCATGTAGATGGTTTCCGTTTTGACTTAGCTTCTGCTTTGGCTAGGGAATTATATGCAGTAGATAAGCTAGCGGCATTCTTTGATATTATCCACCAAGACCCGGTTTTAGCGGATGTAAAATTAATCGCGGAGCCTTGGGATGTAGGTGAAGGAGGATACCAAGTAGGTGAATTTCCTTTGTTATGGTCGGAATGGAACGGAAAATACCGAGATACGGCACGAGACTTCTGGCGCGGAGAGGATAGTAGTTTAGCAGAATTTGCCTATCGATTTACGGGTAGCTCCGATCTGTACGAGCTTAACGGACGCAGCCCCAGCGCTAGTATTAACTTTATTACCGCTCATGATGGTTTTACGTTGAATGACTTAGTTAGCTACAACGAAAAGCATAACGAAGCCAACAATGAAGATAACCGCGATGGAGAAAGTCACAACCGTTCTTGGAATTGCGGTGCAGAAGGTGAAACAGATGATTTCGCAATCGAGAAACTTCGTAAAAAGCAGCGACGAAACTTTTTAGTGACGTTAATACTTTCCCAAGGAATACCCATGATAGTTATGGGAGACGAAATGGGAAGAACTCAAGGAGGAAACAACAATCCTTACTGTCAAGATAACGAAATTTCCTGGTTAGATTGGGATTTACAAGAAGAAAACGAGAATTTACTCGACTTTACCCGTCAATTAATCGACTTTCGTCGGCGACATCCAGTATTTAGAAGGCGTAAGTGGTTCCAAGGAAGAGCAATTCGCGGTGTTGAAGTAACCGATATTTCTTGGTTTAACCCCGATGGCACTAAAATGACCGAAGAACAATGGAATAGCGGTTTTGCTAAAGCCATTGGAATTTTCCTCAACGGTGAAGGAATAGCCTCACCAGGACCTAGAGGGGAACGCATCATTGATGAAAACTTCTTTATTTTATTTAACGCCCATTACGAAGTGTTGGAATTTATCATTCCTCCAGAAATACAGGAATGGGAGTGGGTAACTATTGTTGACACCACCAAGCCCAGATTTGTTCAGCGCGGTAAACGCTACATCGAAGATAAACCGATCAACGTAGAACCGCGTTCTATACTCATACTTCAGAGGCTTGGACAAATAAGCCAAGAATATGATGATGAATAAATAACTGGAGAATTGGGCATTGGGAATTGGGCATTGGGGATAGGGAGACAAGGGGACAAGGGGACAAGGAGAGGTAGAAATACAATTGAATGCTCTTAACCCCGAACTCCGAACTTTTTAGCCTTTCTACCTAAATTATTCCATTCCCAATTCCCCATGCTCCATGCCCCATCTCCTCTGTACCAAAAACGCACCTACCAATTAAAAAAATGCATATCGGTTCTGAATATTCAAACAATACTTGCAACTTTACTCTTTGGGCACCTTTAGTAAAACAAGCTGCCGTTCATTTAATCGATCCCCAAGATAAAATTGTACCTCTGGAAAAAGACGAACGGGGTTATTGGCGCGGTTCTATTGCAGATATAAAACCAGGCAGTCTTTATTATTATCAACTTGATGGTGAAACGGATAGAGCCGATCCCGCAGCTCATTCTCAACCGAATGGTGTTCATGGTGCTTCGGAAGTCATTGACCACGACAGCTTTAAGTGGAATGATAACGGGTGGCAAGGCGTTCCTTTAGAAGAAATGGTTATCTACGAGTTGCACGTAGGAACTTTTACCGAAGAAGGGACATTTGAGTCAATGATTCCCCGGATATCGGAGTTAAAAGAGTTAGGTGTGAATGCTATTGAAATCATGCCTGTAGCTCAGTTCCCTGGAAGTCGAAACTGGGGCTATGATGGTGTGTTTCCATATGCGGTACAAAATTCCTATGGTGGCGTTGATGGTTTGAAGAAACTAGTTGATGCTTGCCATCAGCAAGGTATGTCGGTAATTCTAGATGTAGTTTACAACCACCTCGGGCCGGAAGGAAATTACCTTTGGGGTTACGGAACTTACTTTACGGAAAAATACAAGACTCCTTGGGGTAGTGCCGTTAATTTTGATGATTCCTATAGCGATGGGGTGCGCGAATACTTTGTCCAAAACGTTTTGTATTGGTTGGACAATTACCATTTAGATGGATTGCGCTTGGATGCCGTTCATGCTATTTACGATTTTGGTGCAAAGCATATTTTGGCGGAAATGTCTGAAGCTGTGGCTGAGTTAGAGCAGAAGAAGAATCGCCAATTTTATTTAATCGCTGAAAGCGATCTGAACGATCCACGGATTATTCGTTCTCAAGAAGTGGGTGGATACGGTATTGATGCTCAATGGAGCGATGATTTTCACCATGCTTTACATACGGTGTTAACTGGGGAAAAGAACGGATATTACGAGGATTTTGGCAGTTTAGAACAATTAGCAAAGATTTATCGCCAGGGATTTGTTTATACTTGGGATTACTCTCCCCATCGCCATCGATATCATGGTGAAAATCCCAAGGATTGTGCTTCGAGTCAGTTTGTCGTGTGCGCCCAAAACCACGATCAAGTAGGAAATCGAATGTTAGGCGATCGACTATCTAATTTGATTTCCTTTGAATCTTTGAAGTTGACAGCAGCAGCACTTTTACTTTCACCTTATATTCCCATGTTATTTATGGGTGAAGAATATGGTGAAAAAGCCCCATTTCTTTATTTTGTTAGTCATGGCGATCGCGATTTAATCGAAGCAGTCAGAAAAGGTAGAAAAGCCGAATTTGCAGCATTCCACGAAATTGACGGGCAAGAAGCACCAGATCCTCAAGCCGAAGAAACATTCAAGAAATCGCAGTTAAATTGGGACAAGCGTAAAACCGGGGAGCATGAAAAGCTGTGGTTGTTTCATCAGAAATTACTGCAATTGCGAAGAGATGTTCCAGCATTAAGGAACTTAGATAAAAATCAATTAGAAGCAACAGTACTCAAACCAGAACAAGTTTTATGCATAAAAAGACACCACCAAAACAGTCAAATACTTTGCTGGCTTAACTTTGGCTCGGAAGCTGTTAAAATTACAGATAACAAAAATAGTGGAAGTTGGAAAAAAATACTTGATTCGGGCGAACAAACCTGGGGAGGAACGGGTTCACAGTTGCCAGAAAAACTGGATGAATCTAATAACTCTGAATTGATTATAAATCCCTACAGTGCCGTTGTTTACGAGAATTAAATCGGTAATTGGTAGTAGGTAATGGGTAATAGTTAGAAGTTAGGAGTTAAAGAAAGCTTCGGTACGCGGAAGAAGAAAAAATAATTTAATTGTTTCCCCATCTCCCCCTTTCAATTACCAATTACCAATTACCAATTACCAATTACCTATTTTTAAATCTAAAATCCAAAATTCCTATGATGCAAATACCATTAGCAACTTATCGGATTCAGTTTACTCCTAGCTTTGGTTTTGATTCTGCAAAAGCTATTGCTACTTATTTAGAACAGTTAGGTGTTTCTCATTTATATGCTTCTCCAATTCTTACTTCTAGAAAAGGCAGTACTCACGGTTATGATGCAGTAAATCCTCGTGAGATCGATCCTGAGTTGGGAGGCGCGGAAAAATTTGATGAATTAGTTGAACAGCTTCAAAATCTTAATATCAATTGGGTTCAAGATATTGTGCCCAATCATATGGCTTTTAGTAGTCAAAATGAGATGCTGATGGATGTTTTGGAAAATGGTGCTGATTCTAAGTATAGAGACTTTTTTGATATTGATTGGAATCATCATTACCCGGAAAATAGCTGTAAGGTATTAGCGCCTTTTTTAGGAAGTTTCTGCGGTGACTGTCTCGAAAATGGTGAATTACAAATTCAATACGAGCAAAGTGGTTTAAGCATTAACTATTACGACAATAAATTTCCGATCCGGATTGAATCCTATAGCCAAGTTCTGACATACGATTTAGGACGCTTGCAGGAAAAACTTGGTAGAGACAATCCTGCTTTTGTCAAACTCTTAGGTGTTCTATATACATTGAAGTATATTCCTTCTAGTGAAGAAGGAAGAGAAAGAGACGACCAAATCAGCTTTATTAAAAGGATGCTATGGGAACTTTGGAGTGATTCTGAAGAGGTAAAAGAATATATTGAAGAAAATATTGCTACTTTTAACGGAGAAGTAGGTCGTGCAGAAAGCTTTGATTTATTAGAAAATTTATTAACAGAGCAATTTTTCCGTCTTGCTTACTGGAAAGTTGGTAATGAAGAACTTAATTACAGGCGCTTTTTTACAGTTAACGATTTAATCTCGATGCGGGTTGAAGATGAAAACGTTTTTGAAACTACTCATTCGTTCATTTTACAATTAGTTGAAGAAGGTAAATTTGATGGATTGCGAATTGACCATATAGATGGTTTATACGATCCAGCACAGTATTTGAATCGACTGCGGGAAAAAGCACCGGAAGTTTACTTAATTGTAGAAAAAATTCTTGAACCTGAAGAAGAATTGCCGATAACTTGGCCCATTCAAGGAACTACAGGATACGACTTTCTTAATCAGCTAAATGGTCTATTCTGCGACCAATCAAACGAACAAGAATTTGACGAAATATACTATCGTTTTATTGGGAAAGCTGTTTCCTGTGAAGAATTAATTGATAAGAATAAAAGATTAATTATTGAAAAACATTTAGCGGGAGATATTGATAATTTAGCTCACCTTTTCAAAAAAATATCCGGTGGATACCGTTATGCTAGTGATTTCACAATGTACGGTTTAAAATCGGCTTTAGTGGAAATTTTGGCATTATTCCCGGTTTATCGCACCTATATTAATAGTGCGGGGGCAAGTTCGGCGGATAGAGAATATATTGAGCGGGTAATGACTCAAGCTAAAAAGAATATTCCTAACTTCCTCAACGAACTCAATTTTATTGAAAAATTCCTACTCTTAGAGTATGACGACACCCTACCAGAAGAAAATAGAGAAGAATGGTTGCGTTTCTTGATGAGATTGCAGCAGTTTACCGGCCCTTTAATGGCAAAAGGGGTGGAAGATACCGTACTCTACGTGTATAACAGATTGGTTTCGCTCAATGAAGTTGGTTCGCATCCAGGTAGTTTTGGCATATCTTTGGAAGATTTTCACACTTACAATTCCAATACCACTGCAAATTGGCCGCATACGATGAACACTACATCCACCCACGATACCAAACGTGGTGAAGATGTCAGAACTAGAATTAATGTTTTATCGGAAATTCCCGAAGAATGGGAGCAAAATTTAAAGCAGTGGCGCGAAATTAACGCTTCTCATAAAGATTGCGTCGGTGGACGAGATATACCGACTTCTAACGATGAGTATTTGTTTTATCAAACTCTTATTGGTGCTTTTCCTTTTAGTCAAGAAGAGTATCCCGCTTTCGTAGAACGAATCAAAGAGTATATTATCAAAGCAATTCGAGAAGCAAAAGTGCATACCGCATGGCTAAAAAATGATAGCGATTACGAAGATGGCTTTACTAATTTTGCCGAAAGAGTTTTAAAAGATAGTCCAGACAATCAATTTTTACAAGCTTTTCGTCCTTTCCAAAACAAAATTCAGCATTGCGGCATCTTAAGTTCTCTTTCTCAATCATTACTAAAGCTTACCGCACCTGGACTTCCAGATATTTATCAAGGAACCGAATTTTGGGACTTGAGTTTAGTAGATCCAGACAACCGTCGTCCGGTAGACTTTGATAAAAGACAAAAGTACCTTGAAGAAATCAAATCTAAAACACGATCTGATTTACTCGACTATATTCCTCAGTTGCTTGAAACTCCCGAAGATGCAAGAATCAAGCTATTTTTAATTTACAAAACCTTACAAACACGTCGAGAGTACTTGGATTTATTTCAGCGAGGTACTTACGAAAAACTGACGGTAGTCGGAAGCTTAAAAACTCATGTTGTAGGATTCAGTAGAGAATTGGGAGAACAAAAAATAATTGTAATTGCACCTCGTTTCTTTAGTTCTTTAGTAGAAATAGGCGAATATCCCTTTGGTGAACAAGTTTGGCAAGAAACTCGCATTGTTCCCCCTACTGATTCGACTAATGTTTGGCAAGATGTCTTTACCGGAAAACAAGTAGAAGGTGAAGATGCACTTTGGGTACGCGATATTCTTCAAGATTTTCCCGTCGCTTTGTTGGTGAATAAGTAGAGGATAGTTAGGAGTTAGGAGTTATAAGTTAGGGGTAGTAGTCTTCGCCACATAAGCTATAAGGGGTTCGGGGAGTGCGTTAGCGCAGCGTGTCCGCAAGGGACATGCATCTTGCTCGCTCGTTGCCACCAGGGAGCGAGACGCTCCCACTACAAATGTGCTACCCCTCATAATTAATGTGGCGGAGTATTAATAGTAGATTTCATTAATTCCTATGGGTTGTAGAGACGTAGCAGTGCTACGTCTACCGACGTTTACGGAAAAACGAACCCGTCAAAACAAATGAAAAGGACTACTACTCGCTACTCTAAAAATTTCCCCTTATGCTCCTCTGCCTCTCCCCCGTTCCCATTTTCCGAGCAATTACCATAAATACCTCTGAAGATAAAGCAAAATCATTCTACGGGCGATCGCCTTTAAACACTTGTTGCTTTTAAAATAATCTTATAAAGTATTAAAGTAATAAATAATTATTTTAGGATTATAAATGTACATTTCTGTATGTAATAAATTTGCGGACAAATCAGTATTTTAAAAGATTGTAGTTTTACTTAATTTTTAGTTTTTTGTTTAAAGTTAAGCAAAAAAGGATAAAAAGAAGTTCTATAGAAACTATTTACTATTTACGTTTGTGAGATAAATATCCTAATTTCTAAAAATTGAACTTGCCCAATCGGGTTTGTTTGTGAAAAAATTATCATATTACAGCTAAAGAAAAGGCACTTGCTACCAGCAAAAATACCATGCATACTCAGATAGAAGATTTGGATGATTTAACAAAGGTGTCAGCGCTTAAAAAGAAAGAAGAACAAAAAATGCATGATGTTCTTCTGTTGCTGGAAAATTTAAGCTGTAGAGAAGAAGCTTCGATAAAACTCATTATAGATTGTCTTTATGATATTGGTTACGTTAATCTGATAAACCAAAAGTTTCGTTCTCGTACCCTCAACGGTAGCTTGAAATTGATTGCTAGGGCATCAAAACCAGCATTTAAAGTAATTGCATGGAAATGGTATAAAAGCAATTGTCCTAAATTAATTGCTGATTGGCTTCGCACGCAGGTTGCTTTTGAACCTGTCACTACACTCAAGCAAGCAGCAGAAATAGAAGCAGGATTAGAACCCGAACCTAATAAACATCAATACTCTACTTCTCTCGTACAATTAGAAAGCCGAAATAGCGAAGTTAAATATTTGCGATCGCAAGTCAAAATGCTGGCAAGTATTGTAGTTGCTCTAATTGCTGTATTTGGTGGTAGTGCTATTTGGTTCGGTTATTCTTTAGAGCGTTCTAATCTTCAAAACGTCCAGCAATTACAAAATAGAATAAGAGTTTTGGAAACTAATACTAACGAACCATTTGCAACGGGTAAAGAAAATTAAATTAGTTGTTCACCCGGAGGGTGTGGATCATCAGTTGCCAATTTGTCGTTTGTAGGATGCGTTATCGGTTTTAACCATAACGCATCTTTATCGTATGTATATCATTTGAACTTTAGATTTTAGATGACTTTTTTCCTAATATAAATAATCGTAACCGCAGAATAAACAAAATATCAATAGAATATGAGTGTAAACAAAAAATAGTTCCCAGAGTAATAAATGAAACTAAAAATATGCGGCTTTTTCTTAGGAATAATTGCTGTTAGTTCCATTGAACCAGCTAGGGCGCAATCGTCTGAGAGATTTAAAAAAAATCCTGAAAATGAAAACATTATACAAGTTCAGAATCAGAATAACCAAAAGCAACCGACTTTAATCGATCGCAAAATATTTTTTGGAGATCCAGAAATTTCTGGGGCACAACTTTCTCCCGATGGTAAATATCTTGCTTTTCGCAAACCGCTAAATGGAGTAATTAATATCTGGGTTAAAGGAATAAACGAGCCGATGAGTGCTGCAAGTCCGATAACCGAAGACAAAAATAGACCGATTCCAGCTTATTTTTGGAGTCAGGATAGTAAATATATTCTATTTGTACAAGACAAAGAAGGTAACGAAAACTTTCGGATTTATGCCGTATCACCTACAGATAAGGTAGCAAAGGGGCAAATACCAAAAGCCAAAGACTTAACTCCCGAAGATAAAGTACAAGCGAGAATTTACGCCGTACCAGAAAAAAGTCCTAATACTATTATTGTGGGATTAAACAATCGCGATCCTAAATTTCACGATGTGTATAGTATAAATATCGCTACAGGGGACAGAAAATTACTCTACAAAAACGATAGCAATGTTTCTAATTGGGTAACTGATTTAGAAGGTAATTTACGTTTAGCAGTAATAAATTTACCAGACGGTAGCACTCAAATAAATCGCATTGAAGGCGATAGTTTAGAAGAAGTTTATAAATGTCAATTTGGGGAAGCTTGTTCGCCAGTTCGGTTTCACAAGAATGGTAAACAAGTTTACATGGCAACAAATAAAGGTAACGATGTCGATTTGAGTCGCTTAGTTTTATTTAACCCCCAGACAAAAAAGCTTGAAGTTGTAGATTCCGATCCAGAAAAACAAGTTGATTTTGGTTCACCGATTTTCTCTGAGCAAACAGAAGAATTAATTGGGACGGTATATATAGGAGATAAACAAAGAATCTATCCTAAAGATAAAAAATTCGCCGCAGATTTAGCATATGTCAAAGAAAAATTGCCCGATGGAGAATTGGGACTTAGTTCGATGACAGATGACGGACAAAAAATGATTGTTACTGTAAGTAGCGATGTAGATCCGGGTTCGGCTTATCTATTCAACCGAGAAACGAAAAAACTCTCCCTACTTTACCAAATACTTCCAGAATTAAAGCGAGAAAATTTAGCGAAGATGACCCCAATTCGCTACACCGCTAGAGACGGATTAGAAATACCAGCATACTTAACGTTACCTGTAGGCAAACCAGCCCGTAACCTACCTGTAATAGTAATGCCTCACGGCGGACCTTGGGCGAGAGATACTTGGGGTTACAATCCTTACACTCAATTTTTAGCCAATCGCGGTTATGCAGTATTGCAGCCAAACTTTAGAGCATCTACAGGCTACGGTAAAAAGTTCCTCAATGCTGGAAACAACCAGTGGGGAACCGGAGCAATGCAGCACGATATCACCGATGGGGTGAAATATCTGATTAGTAAAGGAATTGCCGATCCTCTTCGTGTGGGTATTTTTGGTGGTTCCTATGGAGGTTACGCCACCTTAGCAGGTTTGGCATTTACTCCCGAACTTTATGCAGCAGGTGTTTCTTATGTTGGCCCTTCCAACCTGATAACTTTATTTAAATCCGTCCCTCCTTACTGGGAAAGTTTCAAAGCTGAATTGAAATTAAGAATGGGGAATCCAGACACTCCCCAAGGGAAAAAACAATTAGAACAACAATCTCCTCTATTTTCCGCTGATAAAATCAAAGCCCCGTTAATGGTAATTCAAGGAGCTAACGATCCAAGAGTTAAGCAGGCAGAATCAGATCAAATAGTAGCAGCCCTGAGAAATAAAGAAATAGATGTAGATTATCTTTTAGCACCAGATGAAGGGCACGGTTTTAGAGAAGAAACTAATAAATTAGCTGTAGCAGCAGCCTTAGAAAAGTTTTTTGCACAGCATCTTCAAGGAAGATATCAACAAGCAGTTTCTCCTGAAGTTAAAAAGCAACTCGATGATTTGACGGTAGATATTAATAAAGTCCAAGTTTCTAAATAGATATTTGGGAATTGGGATTGGGGATTGGGCATGAGTAATAGGTAATTGGGGTTTATTCAAAACTGTGATGTTGGGTTACGACACTTGGGAAATAGATTTTCGTTACAAATTCAAATTTCTTTATGTCCTCCGGACACGCTTTGCTAACGTGTCTAACCCAACCTACTAACTACTAACTGGTTACTTGTTACTGGTCACTGTTAATGTGTGGTAAATTCGGTAAATTCCCGTGTATAAGGCGAGTGAAAAGCTAATACAATATTCTCTTTCGGTACGCCTAATTCTAATAGTTGTGTAGCAATTCCGTCTTCTGTTCCATCATGTTGAATCCAGATTTTACCGTCTTTTATATCGATGTGAACACTACATCCGTGAGTGCGACGATTATCGTGCCAACCAGTATGGAGCAACAAATAATGGTCGCGTTCGGTATCTAAAACTGCTTGCTTCTCGATTTCCTCGGGGTATGATTTACACTGCGCTTTTTCTAATATTAATTTTTGGACAATTTGACGATAATTCTCTACAGGCATTGGACAATTTCCTCCTGTTTTTGATCGTAATAAATTACTAAGTTTATTTGAGTGCGTTCAACTACCGAACGTGTAAAACGACGTTGGAAAAATGAATTATAAATAACCTTCTTTTTCTAAAGCTGTTCTAACTGCGTAATGAAAGCGATCTTTTACCATTACATCTTTTAAGACTAAATACGGAAATAAATATGGCTGTGATTTTAATTGTATTTTCAAAATTCGTAAATTAATTATGCAATGAAATCATTAAACCAACTGTCTGCAATCTCCAATGACAGATCGCCGCGATCGCTATCCCATATTTTGACTCCAAACTTCTCCTCCAAAACCTTTGCACTCTGATATCGCATAAATCGTCTCTCGTGTCTCAATTGTTTGTAAACACTTACGACGGGTAAAAACGGTTTCTGTTGTTGATTCCACCACGTTTGAGCAAAATTATATCCCGTGTTATCTTCATAAGATATTGCAAATTGGGATGCCACCTTCGAGAGCATATGGCTTTTAAATTCTCGAATTGTGCTTTCTCGGATTGCTGGATTCTCAGACAAGAGACGTTCTAAAGCGGCATCAAGGTCAATCGCGTCTAATGATGGTATAAGAAAATCGTAGGTCAAAGTTGGCTCAAGATCGAAAAGATCGGCTTCAATATCGGAAATATGAACAATTGTTTCCGCCACGTTTCGTACAAAATTTGACCTATACAAAGAAGTCTCGAATGATTGAGCTTTCCTCGCGACTCCATCCAATAATTTACTGGCGTTTCTAAGATCCACAAGTAGAGATTCAATATTCTGTTTGTGCTGTGTCATAGCAAATTTTTTGACATAGATTTGAACTTTTACATCCGAGCCAAATGATATTATTCATCCACAATTATAATGTTGGTTTACGACACGATTAAGATAAATTCTTATGAAAAATTCAATTTGCTTTATGTCCTCCGGACACGCTTTGCTTTTCGTGTCTAACCCAACCTACTAACAAAATCTAGTAATTTCCCATTTCATTAAGTTACAGCATCTCTTAGGAATAAATAGGGCTTTATAACTGCTCCGGATCGATACCTTTTTCCTGTAACTTTTTCAATAAATCCTGATAGCGTTGTTTTTCTACTTCTAATTGCGAAAGTGCAGCATCCGCACGCTGACGCTCTTGTTCTCGTTGTTGTGCAAGTTCAACGGAAGTCAGAAATTTTTCTCCATCAGGACGATAAATTTCTAAGGTTTGAGGTGTTAACTGAAACTTTATACCTAAAAGAGGACTCACCCAACCGTCCATCTCTTCAATCACTTCTAACCTATTTTCCTCTGCTTCTTTAATTTTTAACCAGCCATTTAAGTCAATTTTGTTAGGATCGTAAATGTAATATTCCTCAACTCCATAGCGTTCGTAAAATTTTAATTTTTTTGCCATTTCCTTGAGAGTATTACCAGGAGACAGAATTTCAAATACTACTTGTACGGGGATATCTTCCTCTTCCCATTGTTTATAAGAACCTCTATCTCCTTTAGGTCTACCAAAAACAACCAAAATATCGGGAGCTTGACGGGTTAATTCCCCCGATACCGGATACCATAGCAAATCACCAGCGACGAAAACATCAGGTTGCGACGCAAACAATATTTCCAGATTTTCCTTAATAGTGACTATCCATTGGAATTGCTTGGTGTTATCAGCCATTGGTTGTCCGTCACTATCGGGGTAGATGATATTGGTTGGGGTTTCTGGTGTCAGTACCATAGGTATTAACCCTGCGCGAATATTTAAAGTTAGATACTTTATTCTAATTTATTTTTCTTTAGTAACCCAACATTGTCTTATTAGTATTTTACTATTCATCCAGAATTCTGATGTTGGTTTACGACACTTAGAAAATACATTTTCGTTACAAATTCAAATTACTTTATGTCCTCCGAACACGCTTCGCTAACGTGTCTAACTAACCTACCGTCTTATTAATAATTGTTAATTAATAAACCAGCGTGATTAATATTTTGGATTAACTTTGAAGAAGCAACAATTATCGGTATTCTATAATATTTTACATCTGAGCAAAAATAATATTATTCATCCAGAATTCTGATGTTGGGTTACGACACGATTAAGATAAATTCTTATTACAAATTCAAATTGCTTTATGTCCTCCGGACACGCTTCGCTAACGTGTCTAACCCAACCTACAAATTATTATTAATTGTTTATTGATACAGCATATTTCATCTTTGTGTGGTACATTCGGACGGGCAGGGATGCCCATCCCACAAGAGTTTTGTAATATGAGGCTGTACCTCACTTGTTTGCAAAGTGCTGTAATTGATAATTGATTACTGATAAACCAACCGTCTTGCTTTCCCATCATCTATAAATTCTTGTTCTCCCTTACCTATCACTTCAACAATTATTTTTCGTTCGTCGGGATTCCAATCCCCTTTCCTTTCTCCAATTTCAACTACTACCCGATCTGCTTCTAAATCAACTTTATATTGTGTAGTACAAATTTCACCGTCGCGATATGCAAATGTATTTCCGTCGTCTTCATACAAGGTAAATTCTCCTTTACCCGGTGCAACTAACAACCGCATTTCATTTACTGGTAATTCTTCAGCGTATTGCATTACTGGAATTAAAGGAATAATCGCACCTTCTTTAATAAATAAAGGCATTTTTTCTAAAGGTGCATCAATCAAGATGTGTTGCAAACCTTGATAGGATTTTCTACTCCACCAGTCATACCAGGTACCTTCAGGTAAATATACCATGCGATTTTCTACCCCTGGACGATAGATTGGTGCTGCCATTATCGAAGAACCTATTAATACTTGGTCGTATAGTTCGTAGGTTTTAGAATCGTTAGGATAATGATAAAGTAAAGGACGTAAAACAGGTTCGCCTTTTGTCGCTGCTTGCCAAAATAAAGTATAGAAATAAGCTAATAATTGGTAGCGTAATTCGATATATTTACGACAAATATCTTCAACTTCTTGACCAAATTCCCAAGGTTCGTGACGCTTGGTATAAATCATTGAATGGGCACGCATCAATGGGTAAAGCATTCCTACCTGCATCCAGCGAGCGAATAATTCTTGTGTGGCATCTCCCGCAAATCCACCGATATCTGCACCAACAAAAGCAACACCGGATAATCCTAAATTACACAGCATCGGTAAGGATATTTCTAGATATTCCCACTTGGAATGATTATCACCAGTCCAAACCGCCGAATAATGCTGCACTCCCGCAAAACCGGAACGAGTCAACACAAATGAACGTTTATCCGAACGCAATTTCTGCAACCCTTCATAGGAAGCACGCGCCATATTCATTCCGTATAAATTATGGGTTTCCTTCCAAGTTGTTTTATCTTCCCCATCACCGGAAGATGCATCCATCGGAAAGGTAATTTTAATTCCTTCCAAATCTCCGAAAGGTTGATTATTTAAAGCTGGTTCGTTCATATCATTCCAAATACCAGCCACACCCACATCGGTAAGATTATGCTGTAATTTTCCCCACCATTCCCGCACCTCAGCACGCATAAAATCTGGGAAAACTGCTCTATCGGGCCATACATAACCGTGGAACACTTTGCCATCTGCCCTACGGATGAAATAATCTTTTTCTAAACCTTCATCGCAAACTTGATAATCTGCCTCTGGGTCAAATTTTACTCCTGGATCGATAATATTAACAACTTTGATACCCTGCTGTGATAACTCTTCTATTAACTTTTTAGGATTGGGAAACCGCTGTTTATTCCAAGTAAATACCCGGAAACCCTGCATATAATCGATATCTAAGTGGATGACATCGCAGGGAATATGGCGATCGCGCAACTGTTTGACTAATTCCCTTACTTCCGCTTCCGAATTGTAACTCCAACGGCATTGATGATAACCCAAAGCCCATCGTGGTGGTAAGGGCATTCTTCCGGTAAGCTGGGTATAGGTTTCAAGGATTGTTGCGGGTTCGGGGCCATAAATAATATAGTAATCGAGTTCGTTGTCTTGGGTTTTTAATTGCAAAGTATTTACTTCGCTAGCACCGACATCAAACTGACTCCGAAAAGTAGTATTGAAAAACAAACCATAACCAACATTTGGACGCAAAGACATAAAAAACGGAATCGCTTGGTACATCTCATCCGTCAGCATCGTGTAATCCAAACTGTCTGTCGTCCAATTTGTTAAAAGCTTACCACGCTGATTCAACAATCCCGAACGTTCGCCGAAACCGTAAAATTTTTCCTCTGTGGTAATTTCTTTCCAATTAGAAATTTCACCTTTACGATAACCAATTCCCAAATCTGTATCGTGCGCGAAAGGATTCCCCGATTTATCAAAACACTTTATCCGACAGGGATTTCGTAGGGACGTGAACCTTAATTTTTTCAGTTTCGATAATTATTTGTTCGTTAGTTTCTTGAATATCGAAATTAACAACATTCCATTCTTCATCTGGTAAATTTACAGCCCAAGAGCGTCTCGGTGTCAACTCCCCCGTAGGAGAAAAGCGGACTCGAATCAAATTATTTGCAAGAATAGTTAAAGTAAGAGGAGAATTATCACCGCAGTCGAAATATATTTCTTTGTCATTGCGTTGGAAACTTTGTACTGAGGATATAGAATTCCAAGCAGGTTCAGAAATGGGGAGTTGTCCGATAAATTCAGGCATATTATCAGGAAGTTGGGCTAATATGCAATCTACAATAACTTGAATTGGAGATGACTAAAAGAGGTTTTGAGATAGTTTTGTAAGTATAGGTTTCTTCACAAAATATATAAGAAAAAACACGGCGTATTTATGATATATGATAAACACAAACTATATATTTAGTCTCTACAGATGAAATATTATCAAGCGGTAATACCCGCGATAGTAGGAACATCGCTGGTTATTTTACAATGTGAAACGGCAAACGCTTTATCGTCGCAAGAAGTGGCGAAGATTGCTCAAGGGATTACTGTATTAATTGATTACAAAGATAATCCTCATAATGGTTCCGGCGTAATTATTCAGAAAGAGGGGAACACTTATACTATTTTGACTGCCGCTCATGTGGTAGAAAACCCAAACCGAAAATATGAAATTGTTACTCCTGATAAGAAGCGTTATTCTCTAAATCACAGCACCGTTAAAGTGCTACCCAATCAAATAGATTTAGCTGTTGTTACATTTACTAGCAACAACAATTACAAAGTCGCATCTATTGGTAACTCCGACACCAGCGAAAGGGGCACGGTAGCCTATATAAGCGGCTTTCCAGAGAAAAATGCAGTTATCAACGAATCAATTCTTACCTTTACTGAAGGCAAGATAGCTGCTAATTCCAATCTAAAAAATGGTTATGCTTTGGTTTACGATATTACTACCAAAGGGGGGATGAGTGGCGGTGCGGTATTAAACGATGCGGGTAAGCTAATCGGTATTCATGGTAGAGGAGATATCAGTTACGATGAACAAACCGATACCATTCAAAAAAGCGGTTTGAATTTAGGTATTCCTATCAACACATTTGTAAGACTTTCAACCCAAGTAGCCGTAAATACCGGAGTAACTGCATCCCCTGTAGTTGCAACTTCCTCAGTCAAAGCTGAGGATTTACTTGCAAGAGGTGTTAATAAAAATCTGTATGGGAACCATACTGGAGCAATTGCTGATTTTACGCAAGCTATCAACCTTAATCCTCAATATGCTGAAGCATTTTTGGGAAGGGGTAATGCTCGCATTAAATTAAAGGATTACCAAAGTGCAATCAATGACTTAAACCAAGCTATTAAAATTAATCCGTTAGATGCTGATGCTTATAGCAACCGAAGTGTTGCTCGTACTAAATTAGGAGATATACAAGGGGGAGCAAATGATATGAAAATATCAACTGAACTACTTTTACAACAGCAACGAGAATTTCAAGATAGAATGAGTAAAATTAAAGAAGACCATGAATATAGACAGCGTTTTATGGAAGAACTTAGACGAGAAGCAGAAAATAACAAAAATTCCTTTAATTGAACTACTCAAATAAAATCTAAAAATTCAACGGTAATTATAGCAGCTGATTCGTTTCATTAAACAAATTATATTATACCTGTAGTTAAAGCGATCGCCCTATTAACTGGCGCTGCGAATAATCGCATGGGGGAAGGCGATCGCTATTCCCCCAGTTTAAAAATTTAGTTAGATTGTCAGTTAATCTGACTTGGGATGCCAGTTGCCATCTTCACCTTTTACATAATCGCGCTTTACTGCTGCCCAAGCAAGTTTAAATGCCGTTTCTTCTTCGTCGTATTCTTCAATCGCATTGTTAAACGCAGCTAAAAATATTTCATTCGCGTGTTTGGGTAAATGATTCTTGACGCTATCAGGTAAGTCTTTAATGTCTTGATAAGGCATATTAATAAAAGTGCAATGATGCTTACAACATTTTCCTTTTATCTACGAAAGCGTGTACTTTTCATCAATCTTGGCTTATATTATAAAACTCTTGTGGGATGGGCATCCCTGCCCGTCCGAATGTACCTCACTAAGATAAAAGATGCTTTATGGTGCGTTGCGCTGTCGCGACAACACACCCTACAAAATCAAACCTTTAACCTTTGACCTCTAACCTTCTTCTAAAACATCCTGCAATAAAGGTGCAAGCTCTTGATTTAATCGACCATTTCGGACAAATTCGGCATAAGTATCAGCTTCTACTGCTAATAGTTCATTCCGCAGTTGTTCGCTGGCAAATTCTCGTAAGCTGGGATGCTCAATCTGTAATTTATTGATTTTTTCTGATATATTACTCAGTTCTCCTTTTATTAATGCTTCCTGGTAGCGACAAAATTCCATATCAAGTCCGGGGCGTTCGTCGTCTACTTCATCTAAGTATTTGAGAACTCGTTGTAGGGCATTTTCACGCGCTACGAACTGCATATATTCTTGACGTAAAGGTTGATCGCCAAGAAGATTTAGTTGTTTTAGTAAAGGTTTTGTAGTTAATCCTTGTACTAATAAAGTAAATAAAACTACGCCAAATACTGTAGAAATAATGTCTTCTCTTTCGTTTCCTAAAATAGTCGGTACGCTCAACGCTAGAGCAATAGAAACCGAACCCCGCAAACCTCCCCACCAAAGTATTGTTTGTTCCGCTAAACTAATATTGGAATTAGCTACGCGATTGCTGAAGAAACCTAAAGCGTAAACGGAGATTAATCTCGATAAAATCATTCCCGCAATTGTTACGCCGATAATTAATAAGTTATCTGCTAAATTTGAGAATCGTATTTGATCGCCGATTAATAAGAAAACAATTGAGTTAACAAAGAAAGCTACAAATTCCCAAAATTCGCTAACAATTACTCTCGTGCGCGGGTTCATGCCGATTCGGGAACCAAAGTTACCTAAAATTAAACCACAAGTTACAACACCAATTACACCAGATCCGCCAAATTCTTCAGCAATGATATAGGTACCGTAAGCTGACACCAATGTTAAAGATTGTTCTACCAAAGGTAAATCGAATCTTTGAGTTAGATAAGAGATACCAAAACCAATTAAACCACCAACTGCCAGCCCGATACCAACAACGCTAATTAATTCTAAAACTACTTCTGATACTCCTAGTTTTGCGGTTCCCAAAGGTAGCGCAACTAAGAAACTAAAAGCAACAACGGCCATACCGTCATTGAACAAACTTTCCCCTTCCATTAAAGTACTAAGGCGTTTGTCAACTCCTAATTCGCGAAACAAAGCAGTTACGGAAACCGGATCTGTAGCAGAAAGGCTTGCACCAACTAGTAAAGCTGTGGTTATAGGCAATCCGGCAACTTGATTTAAACCAAACGCCACGCCAATAATAGAAATTACTACTCCGACAACAGCATAAAGAGTTATAGGAAAGAAATCTCGTTTCAAATTCGACCACTTTAAATTCCATGCTGCCTCAAATAATAAAGGAGGCAGGAAAATTGCCAGGATTAATTCGGGTGAAAGATTTACTAAGCGTACATCAACGAACGCCAAACCTAAACCGGCGATTACCAACAATAAAGTGTAAGGTATTTGGCGAAACCAGCTAAAAACTTGCGGTAATGTCGCCACACTTAGAGATACAGACAGTACTAAGAGAAATTGTTTGAGATTTTGTTCGATACCGACGGCTTCACCCACCGCATTTTCGATTGCCATAGCCTTTAATTGTAGATTTTTGCATTTGCTGTACCCAGATGTTTATATTTGGCTGTGAATGTCGCTTTCTTACGAGCATCTGCCAAACATTTGAGGTTGCAACAATCCATTTTAGGCGCTTGTTAGGCATTTTTATTATCAGGATTCACGTAAACCAAAAATGTTTAACTGCATATCCATACCATTTAATACATCAATAGTATGCAAAGGTTGCGGAGATTGACATAATGTTTGAACATAAATTCTAAAACCTGCCTTACTTAAAATATTAATTAAAACATCTAAGGATTGAGGTTTATCGGCAAATGAGTGATACTCAACAAATATATTTTTAACATTAACAAGTTCTGATTGACAGTCTTTTAAAACTTCAGTTTCAGCACCTTCAATATCTATTTTTAGAAAGTCTACAGGTTGTTTTAAATAATCGCTTAGGCGAACTGTGGGAACTTGATATTTCTTCAAGTCCGATTGTTCCTCAGATAATCTTCCGGCATCTGAACCTTCCGATGTAAATTCTAGAAATCCTTCCGACTTCCAAACGGCTTTTCTATTTAGTTCTATATCAGAAATATTAAAGTTTTTGATGTTTTCCTCTAAAGTATTGAAAACATTTAAGTCTGGTTCAAATGCTATGATACGGCTTCCAGGATACAATCTCTTTAAATATAAAATACTCAGACCAATATTAGCTCCACAATCGATAATTAAAGGATTATTAGTTTTGGAGTTAAAATTATAAATCTCTGAGTCAAAAATTTCATAATATGTCCACAAAAATGAAGCAGAATCAACTAACTTAAATATTTTCCCAAATAAATCGATCGATGTTTCTGTATATCTTGGAGTCAACGCTAGCTTTAATAATTTGAGCTTCAAGTTAATCTGTGATAATTGAAACTTCCATTTATGAGGAATAATAAATAGCTTAACTAAAGACTTAAATAAAGATAAAAAATAGTTTGAGGAATCAATTTGTAAAGTCATGTTTTCTCCTTTGATTCAATACATATATAATTTTTTCAACACTGTTTTGAACTAATTATACTTGTATTTTGCTTTCAGAGGATATTCCTCAAGCAAATCTTTATACTCGAAACCCCCAATTACCTGAAGAACGAAATTGCCAATTCTTCATTGATAATTAATACACACCCCCACCACGGCGATCGCTGATAATTGTTAGTTAGACACTTCTTGTAAACGTTGCTTATAAGGTTTCGCAGAAGTTTCGACACCATTTACTACTAAACCTAATACTTGAGCCTGATGTTCCATTAATTGCTGCAAACTATCGCGAAACTGAGTTACTAAAACTCATACCCGGTTTGACAATAAACAATACATTCTTGATTTGAGCCGTCATTAATGGTGTCGCGGATGTGGCACTTACGGGAGCGGTATCAACTAAAACATAGTCGTATTTATCGTCAGATTCAGCATCTGCTAGCGCTTGTTTAAATTTTCCCTGGGATACCATTTTTACAATGTTGCCGTTTTGTGGTGTTGCAGGCAATAAATCCAAATTCGGTTCGATAGGAATAACCGTTGTTATATGGGGTAATTTAGCGAAACCCAAATTTTGAGTCAATTCTGCTCGGATAAAATCGCCATCAACTACCAGCACTCGAAAACCCAAATCTACTAATGCTTTTGCTAATCCTAAAGTTATAGTTGTTTTACCTTCACCTTCCATCGCGCTGGTAATTAATAGATGAGGATTATTTAAAGGTTGTAAACTCAGCGCTGAAGCAAGACGTTGAAATTTTACTTCTTTATCATCATCTGTTAATTCTGCATCTTTGATGCGGGGAATAGAAACAACCATTGGGAATTGCATATCTTGTAAGTCTTTGGGACTTAATAATGGGTTGCGTCTTTCTAATAATAAGATTAAGGCAACACTACCAATGATTCCCGCCAACAAAGCATTTAAAATCATTAAGGACTTCTTAGGAGAAACAGGTTTGTTCTCAGCTCTGGGTGCATCTAATATTTCAACATTAGGATAAACATCAAAAACATCGATATTAGTTTGCTGTACCTGAGCGACTAAACCTTTATAAACCCCCTCTGCAACGTCAACGTTGCGCTGAAGTTCTGATAATCTTTTTTGTTGTTCGGGAATTGAATTTAAATTCGTTGTTAGTTGATTTATTTGATTTTGTATCAGTTGAGCGCGTTTTTGCTGACCGGATGCTTCAGTTTCTGCCAAAATTAATTGTTCAATCAAACCAGCGCGTCCTTCTCCTTGACTGCTTACTGTAGTATCGATAGAAGCTCCAGCAGCCGCAGTTTGAATTTGGTTTTGCATCCGACTGAATAATACTTGCTGCTCTTGTAACAGTTCTTGAACAACGGGATGATTATCTGTATATTTAGTACGTAGACGGGCTAGATCGGTTTTAATTTGTGATAGTTTATCTCTAATAAATTGATAGTCTTTGTTTTCACCCAAGCTTAAAGAACGAATTGCTTGGTTCGGCGACATTTGTAAACGAATTGATAAAGTATTAACGCGATTCTGATTGTATTCGGCTTGTGATAATGCTTCTAACTGAGCTTTTGTTAAACTGTCAATGGTAGTTACAATTGCTTTTGTTTGTTCCGGAGAATCAACTAAAGCACTAGCTTGTTTAAATTTTGCTAATGTTTGTTGTGCCAAAATCAAATTATTTTTAGCAATTTCTAATTCGTCAGCACTAAATTCTCTTTTTGATAAACGGTTTTGTTTGCGAAGTTGTTTGAGTCGCTGCTGAAACAAAGTAATGTGATTATTTGCTCGTAATTCTGCTAATTCTGGAGTAGAACCCTTTACATCTACATAAAGAATACGCGAACTTTCGTCAACGTTAACTTGGAACAGCGATTTATAACTAGATAATCCTTTAAATTTCTTTTTTTGTGGATCTATACTTAGTACCTTTTCGATTAAAGTATCGCTAGTTAGAATACTTTGCTGCATTTGCAATTGACTATCGCTATTTGCAGAAATGCCAGAATCTCCTTTTTTTAAAGAACCCAAAATTCCCAAACTAGCATCTAAATTGCCATTTGTTCCGGGCATTGTCAATTGTGTTGTTGCATTCCACACGCGGGGTGTAACCGCAGCAATATAACTAACTAAGCCTAAAACTAATAGGTTCCAAAGTAGTACAGGTTTCCAATGTCTAATGGCGATCGCAGTTATTTTATTCATAATATTAATCAGTTATTAGTTAACAGTGAGCAGTGAGCAGTTATCAATTATCAATTATCAATTACCAATTAACAATTACCTCTTACCTTTAACCTTTGACCTTTGACCTTTGATCTAATAACTCTTCCCATTCTGTAATATGTAATTCTTGCTGCCTTACTTCCGAAAGAATTGCTCCCAACCAAATAAAGAAAAACCAAAAATAAATCGCCATCCAAGTTAAATTGGTGGCATGAAGTAATAAATATAAAGCTACTAAACAAGCAAATGCACGTTGACAAATATGATTTCCTCGCATGGCTGGTTGCCAAAAACTGGACAACGTTGAAACAAGAGCAAAAATGAATGTTATAAACCCTAAAATACCATGTATATAAAGCACTTTGGCATAAGAAGAAAACGTTCCTAATGGTAGTTCAAATGCTCCATTTCCCCAACTTACCGTTTTTTCCATAAATCCCCATCCTACCCACGGTGATTCTTTCCAAGCATCAATCGTTGCGTTTACAACGTATTCTCTATCTTTAGATGAATCAGCGCGAGCGCTATTAAAAGTGGCCATTGGTGAAGCTATTAAATCTTTTACAGTCAAACTTAATACAGCCGCAAATAAAGAAATTAAAGATATTATCCATAAATAAGCTTGTCGAGCTAACCCGCTACGAAAACAATATATTATTAGCCAAACTAAGGGAAAACATACCCAAGCAAGACGACTTTGGGAAACTATTAGTCCGCTCAAACAACCAAACAAAGAAAATTTACGCAGTCTGCCGTTTGCTTCGTTCAAACAGATAAAGAAGGATAAAAGGGCACAAACTCCTAAAATAGGCGGATCTGCTGTATACAAATCTGTTCTAGGTAAAGGAATCCCGAAAAAAGGCTGGATGACTGCAAATTTAATCATCAAACTAAGTTTATCTCCCGGTATTAAACGAGCTAAAGGAGGTAACAAAGATTCTTGAGGCCCCACTGCAAAGAGTATGAGAAATTGAATGGTTAAAATAACTAAATAACCTGCACTCACCCAGCTAACAGCTCTTGTAATTACCGCTATCCTAATACGATGCCAAAAAGGCAATGTCATACAGGAAAATATTAAAAAGTAGCCTTTGAATAAAGTAAATAATGTTGCTGCTGTTTTTAAAGCAGGAAAACCAATTGATTCTAAACCTAAAAGATTCGTCCAAAGCGCAGCTAAAGTCATTCCTAGCCAAGCCCAATTGCAAATTGGCAATGACTCTTTGATTAATTTATTCCAATCAAACCCAATAACTAGTAAAAAAGCTGCAACTATTGGGTACAACAAAGTTTGTATTCCTAATATCCACCATAGAGGCGTTAATACAATTGTCCAATAAATTACCTGCTCTGCAAATGAGAGTTTACCTAGTTTAAAATCAGAGTTTGAAATATTTTTTTTATTGTTGAGGACTTGTGATGCGAACATAATTAGCCCTATTTATTTACCTTTAACCTTTAACCTCTTTACCTATATTTACTATTCCACTTTTTTTCTAAACGTTGCTTTAATTCACTAATCAAAGATCGATAATTTAAAAACTGTTTGGCTGCAAATATTCTTACAGAAATTAAATACATGATGGTAAATGCTATTGGTTGGATAAGTTCAGGTGTATTTACAGATACTAAAATTGGTATTAATGCAATAAAAGGCGGTTTAAAGATAATATACAAAAACTTTTTCCAAGACCAATTCATTACGCGACAGCTACTCCACCACGAGTAAATTGTCCATATAATTCCTAAAACTATCGCAACTGCAATTCCAACTCCAATAATCTGTCCTTGATTTGCACCAATAATAAAGGCAACTACAGCAATCGGAGCAATTGCAATAGTTGTTCTTGCATTTAAGCCTGTTTTTCCTATTGCTGAGAGCATAGAAAATAATTGACTATTAATAAGTCGAAAATAGGCAAAGATTAACAACCAAGGAATAACTGTAAGCGAAGGTAGCCATTTAGCACCAAATACAAATGAAATTAGTTGCTCGTCAACTACTAGAAAAAATAAGGCATATACGGGAGTCGCTAAAAATGCCACTTGTTCAACTACTTTAGCTAAAGCCTTTTCCCGACGATCATCATCTGACATTTGAGCAAATACTGACATCCCAACCTGCTCCATCACCTGACCAAAAATAACACTTAGTGCCATAGTTAACTGGTAGGCAAAGTTGTAGTAACCAAGACTGGTAGTGCCTAAAATCTTACCAACGGCGAAGTTATCGCAGTTAGCATTGACATAATATCCCAAACTAAAGCCAGTACTGCCGAGATTGTAAGATAAAACTTCTCTTCTTACTTCTGGATCGATACGCAAGCGGAAATCATAGTTGGTATGACGACGTAAGAGAAAATTTGCTGATAGCCAGTGGGACTGCATCTCCGATTACAAATGACCAATAACTCAAACCCATCAAAGCACATCCAACTGTAGAGAAAACTCTCATCAATGATGCTATCAGGTTTGAGTTAGCAAGTTCTTTGTACTGCATCCGCCTTCTAAGTACCCCTTCATAAACGGAATTCAACGAAGAAAGAAAAAAGTTGAAGGCAAATACCATCAAAATCCAGACTAAACTGGGTACACCAAAATAATTAGCTGCTAAAGGTGATATTGCTACCAGCCCCAAAGCCAAAAATAAACCGATGCCAATACTAACGGTGTAAGCTGTATCTACATAACGTCTATCTTCCAGACCTTTATAAACAATAAAAGAATTTGAAGCATTTTGGGCAAATAGATTTACGAAACTCCAAAAAATATAGGCAACTCCAATTACCCCAAATTCTGATGGCAAAAGTAACCGTGCTAAGAACAGATTACTTAATAAAGCCAATATTCGTGTTGCGATCGCACCATAAGTTGCCCAAAAACTATTTTTGACTACTGAATTTGAATTTAGCTTCATTAAATAACTCTTATTGAAATCATTATTTTTATGACATTGAACATTACTTATGGCTTTTCGCTCCGAGCAATATTATTATTAGCTCTGTTTGGCGTATTCTGACTAAATCTAAACTTTACCTTGTGGTACTCTGCTGCCATTACTAGTGATTTTACTTTCCCCAAGAGAACGTCCAATAACTAGTTTCGTCAATGGCGACAAACCCACCGATATGAGAGTAACTAAAGAACGTATATCGCGATAAAAAATTGAGCTATCGTAAGTTAAAGCTTGTCCAATAAATTTACGCGCTGTTTCCATATCACCACCTTGCGCGGACAATCGCGCCAAATAGCGATACATATAGGCATAAGCAGTTGGTAACATCGGCTTGATTAATTCTGGCGAACGTTGATAAGCATCTTTAATCACTTGTTCGCCACAAGCCTGCATTTGTGCAACATTAAATGATAGTCCGGAAGGACGAACGCGGTAGTAAGATAAAATTCGCGGCTCTCTATAAAAATGCCATTTTTGTTTAGCAGCTATCCGCAACCACAAATCAACATCTTCCCAACTACGCAATCTTTCATTAAACCCGCCTACTTCCGAAATCAAACAACGGCGAAACACAGCATTAGAACCATGCCCAACAAAGTTTTTACACAGTAAAGCGAGCATTGGGTTTGTATGAACTGGTTTACCGCTCAAACTAATAAATGTATGTTTTCCGTCATCGCGAATCGTCCGCGAAGCGCTGTAAACAAGCCCAACATTAGGTTTACTATACAGTCGAGCCACATGAGTTGCTAGTTTATCTCTGTGGTAAATATCATCTCCATCGAGTAGAGCAATATATTCACATTTTGCATGGTGAATACCGTAATTGCGTGCAGATGATAAGCCTCCGTTTTGTTTTTGTAACAACTTAAAGCGAGCATCGCGCTGACAAAATTTTTGTACTATAGCCGCAGTGTCATCAGTCGAACCATCATCAACTATCAACGCTTCAAAATTTACAAACGTTTGCTGCTCCAATGAAATTAAAGCATCTAAAATGTACTTTTTGACGTTATAGGCTGGAATTACAACACTAACTTTTGGTTCCTCAAGCATTAATAAGCTCCTTCCGATTTCATATCTACAGCTAATACCTTACGATTTCGCTTGAGAATATTTCGCAGCTTACCCCTGACTCCAGGAGGAAATATCCACATTCCGAAACACAAACAAATATCCATTGGTTGGGGCTTACCAAACACAAAAGCTTCCCGTAGCAAAATTAAAAGTACCGATACATCGCCAGTAGCAGCAGCCCGCGCACTCACTTCAGCCAGAATAAAGGATGAGTAAGCACGGGGAGTAACTAAATCACGCTTGCTTTTAATCCAGTCAAAAGAAACCTGCCAAGTACCGCTTTTACTCAAAGTTTGATGGTTTTGTTCTAAGTGCCAAATAGATAGAACTTCTTCTGCAAACTCTACTCCAACACCTTGTTTTTTAGTTGCTTGCAAAATCCAGTCCCAATCTTCGTGTCTGTTTGTTTTTATCTCTTCAGGGAGAATTTTCAGCAACAATTCTCTCTTGGTGAAAATAGTCGAAGCCTGGATCAATCCTTCACCTTGAAAGAAAGTATTCCGAACAAACAAATATTCACTCAAAGACTCTGATTCTTCTGGTTTTCTCCTCGGCCAAATTGTATCTCCCTGAAGAGTTCGAGCAATTAAATAACAACTGACAATTGGATATTGATGGCGAGAATCTTTTGCTACTGCTAGCTGTAATTCTAGTTTTCGGGGCATCCATTCATCATCATCATCTAAATGAGCCACCCACTCAGCACTAGCTGCTTGAACTCCAGCGCTTCGAGCCGCAAAGCAGCCCTGATTCGTTGGTAATTCCAAGACTTTTAATCTGGTGTCTTCAATATCTTTGAGTGCTGCAACAGTTTCTGAATGAGGGCCATCAATCACGACGATAACCTCAATCTCCTTAAGAGTTTGTGCCAAAGCACTAATAGCAGCACGCTTAACTAACTGCGCTCTGCGAAAGGTTGGGATAACTACACTAACTAGGGGTTTCAAAAATATCCTCCTTCTTTTTTATAAAATATGTAGTGTAAAAATAATTCAAATCAACTCAACCTTTTCTACTTTCGGTGTCAGCTCTACTCGCAAGAGGGATTTATTAAAAATTGCCAAAGCAATATGGAACGCAAAAGCCAAATTTCCCAATAAGTAACGAGCGGCTAATCTTTTAGGTTCGCGTACAAGACGATAGATCCACTCAAAACCAGCATTGGATATAATACCCGGACAATCGGGAACTATTCCAGCCATGCGATCGATTACTGCTCCACCAAGCATGACTGTATTTACTTGCAGACTATCGCGATGCTTTTGTACCCAATATTCTTGAATGGGCATACCCATACCTACAATCAGAATATTCGGTTTTTGCTGATTTATTTTCGCTACTATAGCTTGATTAACTTCTGGATCTTCTTTATCAAAATATCCATGATGTCCGGCAAAATTAACACAAGGATACTTCAATTTTAAGTTTTCAATTGCAGTTTCTAAATGTTGATTTTTTCCACCTAACAAAAATACCGAAAACCCATACTGGTTGCAATTCTCCAATATCTTAGGCATTAACAGGGTATAAGAAACTCTATAATCCAAGGGTAAATCTAACCCCATAAAACCAATTGCTTTTAATATTCCCATACCGTCACAGTTGGCAATATCTGCACTTTCGAGGAACTGGTAATACCAAGGCAATTGCATCGATAAATTAAAGCCGTGAATATTATAATTTGCTAAAATTATTTTCTTGTCTTCTAGACAAGCTTTGCGAACGGCTTCGACAATCGAAGGAATGCTCATGCAATCAATTCGTCGTCCTAATAAGTACACGCTTAAAGCCGTTACTTTCTGTGCTTTATCATTAACTTGTATCGCTTCATCGTTTATATTTACCGATTCAACGCTATTCTGTTCAAATTCAGGCTCTATATATTTATAAAGAGTGTTAGTCATTGGTAATTATTAACCCATTGGTAGATTTAAGCAGCCGATAAAAGAAGCTTGCAAACACGCATAGCAAAATGAACGCTAACTTTGTCATACAAGTAAACGAAAATCAGCTATTTATAAATAATTAAAATCTAGCCTTATCAAAAACGAAGAAACTTCCAAAAATCAATTTAATTCAGCAATATAGTCTCGTCTATTGCTTAATTAATCTCAAAAAAACAGAATAGATAATCATCAGTGCCTTAAGGAAAACACTCAGCAAAGCTAATTATCATCCAACTCACAAATACAGCAACCTACTAAAAACCGAATGTCTTGCTTTTTTTGCACTTAATTATAAATTTAAACGATTCACCCAGCCCTCCCAACTTTACAAAAACTTTATATTTTGATTTAATGACAATAGAATTCCTTACTCATTTAGTCGCAATATACTATTTTTCAAGAGAAGTTGAACATCATCGTTGTAGTAAAAGCACTTATTATTCAGTTAAATTTTATAAGTACTTATCACATTATATAAAAAAAAATCCAATGTCAAGTAAGCAATAATACTCGTCTTTTTTTATTTTACGGTATAAAAATTAGTGCTTAAAACGTTCAAATTTCCACTAAAATCTCCAATAAAAGTCTATTTTGCTAAAAATACAAGATTATTCGATCGAGTTGAAGCAAAATAAATGTATGAAATTTCCGAATATCGGGAATTACGTACAGAGAAAATGATTTTCTGGGATAGAGCATCAGTGGAATGCTTAATCAATAACACTTAAAAAAAACCTCTCAAAATAGGGGTTTGAGAGTGTATTAATCTATGTAACACTAGCTTTGTGGTTCCAATAGGTTAACCACTTATGGTTAATTGTTCGCTAACAAACCGTTGGTTATAACTTTTAGCATCCGTTTCCACACCATTGACAACTAAACCTAATACTTGAGCCTGATGTTCCATTAAGTGTTGTAAGCTATTGCGAACTAAATTACTAAAACTCATACCCGGTTTGACGACAAACAATACATTGGGAATTTGAGCAGTCATCAATGCTGTGGCAGTTGTAGCGCTGACTGGAGCAGTATCAACTAAAACATAATCATATTTATGGTGAGATTCAGCATCTACTAATGTTTGGCGAAACTGTCCCTGGGATACCATTTTTACGATGTTGTCGCGTGGTGTTGCAGGTAGAAAATCCAAATTGACTTCTATAGGAATAACTGCATTTGTAATGTTTAATTCTTGAGTAAAACCCAAATTTTGAGTTAGTTTTGCTCGGATAAAATCTCCATCGACTACCAGTACTCGAAAACCCAAATCAACTAATGCTTTTGCTAACCCCAAAGTTACAGTTGTTTTACCTTCACCTGACATAGCGCTGGTAATTAATAGACGACGGTTATTTAAAGGTTGTAAACTAAGCGCTGAAGCAAGACGTTGAAATTTTACCTGTTTGTCATCATCCGATATTAATTCTGCATCTTTAAAGCGGGGAATAGAAACAACCATTGGGAATTGCATATCTTGTAAGTCTTTAGGAGTTAATAATGGATTGCGTCTTTCTAATAATAATATTAAGGCAACACTACCAATGATTCCCGCTAACAAAGCATTTAAAATCATTAATGATTTTTTGGGAGAAATCGGATTATTATTAACTCTAGGTGAATCTAATATTTCAACATTAGGATAAACATCAAAAACATCAATATTAGTTTGCTGTACTTGAGCAACTAAACCTTTATAAACCCCTTCTGCAACATCAACATTGCGTTGAAGTTCTATTAATCTTTTCTGTTGATTAGGAATAGAATCTAAATTATTTTTTAGCCGATCTATTTGACTTTTTATCAGTTGAGCGCGTTTTTGTTGACCGGAGGCTTCAGTTTCTGCCAAAACTAATTCTTCAATTAAACCAGCACGTCCTTTTCCTTCAGTGCTAACGGTAGTATCAAAAGCAATACCATTGGCAGTTTTTTCTACTTGGCTCTGCATCCGATTTAATAATACTTGCTGCTCTTGAAAAAGTTCTCTGAGTACGGGATGATTGTCGGTATATTTAGTACGCTTACTTGCTATTTCGGCTTTTAATTCTGATAGCCTGTTTCTAATAAATTGATAATCTTTATTTTCACCCAAGCTTAGAGAACGAATTGCTTGGTTAGAGGACATACTTAAAAGATTTGATAAAGTATTGACGCGATTTTGATTGTATTCGGCTTGAGATAATGCCTCTAGTTGAGCTTTAGTTAAACTATCAATCGTAGTCACAATTGCTTTTGTTTGTTCTGGAGCATCAACTAATGCACTCTTCCGTTTAAACTGTGCTAGAGCTTGTTGTCTCAAAATCAAATTATTTTGAGCATCTTTTAATTCGCTCGCGCTAAATTGTCTTTTGGATAAACGGTTTTGTTTGCGGAGTTGGTTTAGTCGCTTTTGATAGGAATTGATGAGATTTTTTGCTCGGATTTTTGCTAATTCAGGAGTTGAACTGCTGACGTTAACAGTTAAAATAGGTGAATCTTCATCAACGATAACCTCGAATAGCGATTTGTAAGCAGATAAACTACCAAAATCATCTCGAACTGGATCTATACTAAGTACGCTTTCCATCAAAGTATCGCTGGTGAGAATTCTTTGCTGCATTTCTAATTGACTGTTTCCAGCAGAAATATTAGGAGCATTATTTCTCAAAGAACCTAAAATACCCAAGTTAGCATCTAAATTACCATTAGTTCCAGGAACAGTTAACTGTGTTGTTGCATTCCACACGCGGGGTGTAACTGTAGCGATGTAACCAGTTAAACCTAAAACCAACAGGTTCCAAAGGATTACAGGTTTCCAATGTCGGAAGGCGATCGCACTTATTTTATTCATAATATTAATCAGTCAACAGTGAACAGTTATCAATTACCAATTACCAATTACCAATTACCAATTACCAATTACCTTTAACCTTTAACCTTTGACCTAACAACTCTTCCCATTCCGTAACGTTAAACTGTTGCACTTCACAAAGAATCGCTCCCAACCAAATAAAAAAGAACCAAAAATAAATCGCCATCCAAGTTAAATTTGTGGCGTGAAGTAACAGAGATAAAGCTACTAAACAAGCAAATGCTCGCTGACAAAATGTGTTTCCAAACATCGCAGGTTGCCAAAAGCTGCACAAAGTTGAAACGAGGGCCAAAATAAACATTAGAAAACCACAAATGCCATGTATGTAAAGCACTTTTGCATATGAAGAAAACGTCCCCAAGGGCATTTCAAAAGCTCCATTTCCCCAACTTACTGTTTTTTCCATGAATCCCCAACCTACCAATGGTGATTCTTTCCAAGCATCGATAGTTGCATTAACAACATATTCTCTGTCTTTAGACGAGTCAGCGCGAGCGCTATTGAAAGTTGTTAGAGGTAAAGCAATTAAATCTTTAAGACTCAAACTTAATACAGCAGTAAATAAAGTTAGCAGAGATATTACCCATAAATAAGCTTGTCGAGCTAACCCGCTACGAAAGCAATATATAATCAAACAAACTAACGGAAAACATACCCAAGCAAGACGACTTTGAGAAACTAATAGTGCAGCCAAACAACCAAATAAAGAAACTTTACGCAGCTTGCTATTTTGTTCCGCCAAACAGATAAAAAAGGATAAAAGGGCACAAACTCCTAAAATCGGAGGATCTGCTGTATATAAATCTGTTCTAGGTAAAGGAATACCGAAAAAAGGCTGAATAACTGCAAATTTAATCATCAAACTCAGTTTATCTCCTGGTATTAAACGAGCTAATGGAGGTAAAAAAGATTTTTGAGGCCCTATTGCAAAAAGTATCAGAAATTGAATCGTAAGAATGACTAAATAACCTGCACTTAGCCAAGCAACTGCTTTTGTGATTACCTGTACCCTGATGCGATGCCAAAATGGTAATGTTAGACAAGCAAAGATTAAAAAGTAGCCTTTGAATAAAGTAAACAATGTGGCTGCTGTTTTTAAAGTTTGAAACCCGATTGATTCTAAACCAATAATGTTAGTCCAAAGTGCAGCTAAAATCATTCCCAACCACGTCAAATTACATATCGGCAGCGAATTTTTGATAATCTTGTCAAGTTCAAATCCAAGCACTAGCAAAAAAGCAGCCACTGCCGGGTATAAAATAGTTTGAATTCCTAATATCCACCATAAAGGTGTGAGGACAATCGTCCAGTAAATAACTTTTTCAGCAAATGATAATTTACCCAACTTAAATTCAAATTTTTTAGTTTTTTGCTTGCTAGATATGATGTTTAACATTAAATATTTGGTTAAAACAAGGGAGTAGGAAATAGGGAGTAGGCAGTAGGGGTAAAGCTTTTGGGCTTATTTACATTTTTTGAGATAGCCGTATTCGTTTCTGTCCACCTGCTTAGATGCCTTTAACTAAACAATCTTGATAAACTTTGAGCGTCATCTCGGCAACTTTATTCCAATTGAATTGTTCTGCTAAGTGAAGATTGTGTTCGCCCATTCTTATTAGTTTTGACTGATTATTTATTGCATATTCCATAGCTTGCAATAAACCATTAACACAGTCTGAATTATATAAAAAAGCTCCATCATCATCTAACACTTCACCCAAACAGCAGTTACGGGGAGCAATACATGGTTTACTAAATGACATAGCTAAGAATACTGCACCTGATGTCAGAATTTCTTGGTAAGGAAATACAACCACATCGCAAGCATTCATGTATGTTTGAATTTCTTCATCGGGTACAAATCCAGATTTTAGCTGGATATTCTCATGTTCTGATATTTTCTGCTTTATGAGTTGTTCTAATTGTTTATTCGCAGGTTTGCCAGCAACTATCAGTTCTACTTTTTCCTGGTTTAATCGTTTAAAATCTTCAATTAATTCTAGTACTCCCTTATTGCTCCGAATCGAACCGAGCAATAGTATTACAACATTTTGATTGATAATATTTAGTTTTTTTCGTGCCTCTGCTCTATCAATATTATTATCATAATAGCCAATATAATTACCGTGGGGTACTACAAATATTTTGTCCCGATCTTTTATATCTAATGTTTTAGTAATTTCGTCTTTAGCAGTTTGAGAATGGGCAATTATCCCATGACTAATCTTAGCTATAGATGTGGTACATATTTGGTCAAATTTCAAGTACAAGCTATCATGATTCTTGAGATTGTGGGCAGTCCAAATTATTTTGACACCCATCAGTCGTAGAATATAGAGTTCGGCAATTAATATGGTTAACCTAATGAGAGATTTGAGCCAATTGCTTCTAACAAATAAAGGATGTAGCCAATGTAAATGTAAAATATTTGGCTTACCTTCCTCGATTATAGTTGGAATCAAGTAATTGCTAGTGTTACCTTTTTCTATTTGCATACCCAAGGCAACTAAATGTTTAATTAATTGTTCTTGGTAAGGATTTATTTGATCGAATACTGGTAGAAATGTTGCTTTTAAATTATTAGTGCGGCTAAGTTCAAAAAATTGGGATTTGTCTAAATTCGTTTCTGTGGGTGTTTGTAATTTGTTCATCTTTTTTATTCAATGTGAAAGTTAATATACATAATTCTGTATTTTTCCCTTCTCGCTACTAGCTATCTCTATGAAACCTCTTACCTCTAGGCTCTCTGCGTACTCTGCGGTTATTTTAAAATCGGTAATTACCTCGAAGGGGAGAGGCTTAATAAGAATGGAGCAATTCCGGTTGCACCGGAATGATTAAAAAACCGCAGAGAGCGCAAAGAGCGCAGAGGAAGAAGAAGAGAGAGAGAAAATTGAAATCATTCCGATACCTTTCGGAAACGAGATGAAATCTACTATCTAAAGTTGGCTAATGCTAACTGCTGAACTTTAGGAATAATTTTTTGGATGCGCTGACGATTATATTCTCTATGCTGTATGAGAGGAATAAAGAAATTGCTGAGATATCCGGGTTGGCAAGCCTGCTCTGGATCGATCAACATTCCATCTAATTCAATATGCTGAAATAACCCTTGGAATTTACCTTGATAAGTTATGCAGCCTACAGGAGTACCCTGGCTTAAACAGGCGATGCAAAGATGCATTCTCCCGGTCAAAACTATGTCTAAATGTTTACATACAGACTTAATTTCCGCTGCACTAAAAGGTGTTGGTACTTTCACGCAATTAGATCGAATTCCTTTCGGAAGGGCGTTTAGTATAGCTTCGGATAACCCAACATCACTAGACTGCTTGTCAGTGTGACGGAAATCATGAGGAATCAGCACAAAACTACATTTTTGATATTTCGAGTGAATTTCAACTAAAGTATCGACGTAAATTTTGACTATTTCATGGACTGATTCTTTATCTATATTGGAGAATGACTGTGAATTTGCATTGATGCCAATCAATATCTGCTGGTTTCTCCTGCTGGGTTTTAATCCATTGTAAAATCTCAAACAACACTCCTGGATTTTCAGCAGGTGGTAAGAGAAATGCCAAATCTGCAACAAGAGCAACAGATCGTTGCAGGTAATCAATTAAGCGTTTATGTGAAACAGGATCTCGCGAATATAGTTTGATGTCGGAAGATAAATTACGAAAAGCTTCAATAACTTTGGGTGCTGGTTTTTCGTTGAAGCTAAAGCCAAGAATGGCTGCTTCCGCTCCTGTTTGCTCGGCTAATGAAACGTATTTCAATCTTCTTAGAGACGATTTCTCATCGTAGAAGCCATCCATTACATCTGCTCCCAAACAATAAAATTTATTGTAACGACTAGCTACAGTCATAAGATGAAAATTTTCTTTCCAAGAGTTACTTAATGAATGACAAACAATATTGATATCTGTAACTGCTGGATTAAAATTATCCCAGTTACGGGCTAAGCTGTAGGAAATAAAGCCGACTCGTTTTGCTCCTTCACTTTTAAAATGTTCAATTACAGCAGTCATCATTGCTTCATCGCCGAGGCTACCAAACCTGGCTGGAGGAAGCAAAAGGACTGAATCAGTCTGTTCTTTATTCCATTTAAAAGCTCGTTTTAAACGTAGCAGATTAGCGTACAAAGCGAGCATAGCTAACAAAATAAACTGTTTCATTTTCATTTTTACTTTTTATTTTGAGATTGTTTGCAAGAGTTGAAAGATTTATTTGTTGACGATATTTCTCAGCTTTACGGGCATAGCTAGGTGAAGGGTATTAAATATTTGTCGTGCTAGCTTAGGTGCCATCAATGTAATCATGACTGTATAAGTTACTATTCCTAAAATAATAGAAATAACTAACAATGCATGAGGTATTAAGTAATTCCCGAATAAATATTTGAATCCTAGTATCGCAGTTGCCATTGCGATTGTTCCTGTTAGTGGAGCAATATATTGGCGAAGATATGTACCGATATTAATCGGAATTAATTTGCGGATGATAAATAGTTCTATTGGTGAAAGCAGATAACCGCGAATCACGTAAGCTGCTGCAACTGCTAGAATTCCCCAGCGCACAACTAAGGCAAAAGCAATTACATTAGCTGTAGCGTGCAAGCAATTAAGTTTCAGCTTCCACAAAGGCTTTCCCATCGCCATAATGATGCTGCCGTTGAAGTATTGCAGAGAATGAAGAATGCCAATAAAAGCCAAAACTTGCATGACTGGTACGCTAGGCATCCATTTTTCTCCGAATAAGCTCCTGACTATTTCGGGTGCCAATACTGCCATACCTGTAAATACAGGAAAGCTAATCAGGCTTGTTAATTGCGTAGTGGTGTAAAATCCACGTTTTAATAGTTCAGGTTCTTTTTGTAGTTTAGAAAAGACAGGCATTGCCACTTGATTGGTGACGCTCGTCAATAACTGCGTCATAATCAGCAGCCAACGGTAAGCAACCGTATAATAACCTAAAGCAACAGAACCCAGATAATAACCAATTAATAAATCGTCAGAGCGACGGTTAAAAAAGTCGAGTATTTGGATACCAACTACATTAATTCCAAAAGAAAACAATTCCTTAAAATGCTTCCTACAAACTTGAAATCCCGGTTTCCAATCAGTACTCCACCACAGAACTAAAACCCCAACAAAACCATTAGTTAATTGTTGTCCGACGAGACTCCAAACACCAAATCCTGAAAATGCCATGACTACACCAACCGTACCACCTATAAAGGTTGCCAAAAGTGTACGAGTAGTTAAAGTCTTGAAAGCTAATTGCCGATATAAAAGTGCGCTTTGTACGCTATTAAGTGCAGCAAATACAAAATTAAATGACAAGCAACGGATAATTGGTGTAAGTGAAGGTTGTTTGAACAAATTAGCTATCAATCCAGCCCCAGCAAGACTAATTCCTAATAGTAATATAGCAATACTGATGTTAGTCCAAAAAGCCGTATCTAAATGTTCGCGCTCTATTTCTTCACGTTGAATTATAGCTTTACTAAATCCTTGATCGAGGAAAACCTGCATCAAAGCAAAGAATATGTTGGCTAAAGCTACTAAACCAAAAATTTCGGGTTCTAATAAACGTGCAAGAATAAGAAAAACAGCAAAGGAAATGCATTGGCTGCCCCATTTTTCCATTGCAGTCCAAATTACCCCTTTGATTGCCTTTTCTTTGAGATTGTTCATTAAAGTAGGGAATTGGGAATTGGGAATTGGGAATTGGGAATTGGGAATTGGGAACTGGGAATTGGGAATTGGGAGTTGGGAGTTAGAAGTAGTGCGAGCAAGATGCTCGCAAGTATCGAGCGAGCAAGATGCTCGCACTACTATTTATCTTTCTCCTTGTCTCCCCCTCTCCCCCCTCTTCCCCCTCTTCCCCCTCTCCAAAGCATAGGTAATCTGATCGCGCTACAAGAATACTTAGACTTGGTGAATTTGTTTATACTCTTGATATTTCCTTCCCGTCACACCTACAAGCATTCCCACACTATGGTAGATATATCGCAAAGTTTTAAATAATTCATGTTTTCCCCAAATCAAAGATAGAGGAATAAATAGAGTTCCTTTGATAATTCTTCTAATTCCTTTAAAAATACATATAGCTCGAACTAAAAGTGAAGAATCTAAATCTACTTCGCAGAAACTTTCAGTAATTCCTAATCGGTAATTCCGCTTCAGCAGCCATACTAAATTAGCACGAGTGGCTGGTATCCATTCCGAAACTAAAGCATCGTTTGCCCATACCATTTTATAGCCTGCAAAAAATACGCGCCGGAAAAAATGCCAATCCGAACCACCAGATAATGCTAAACGCTCATCAAAACATGGCTTCATTTTTTGCAATATTTCTGTACGAATCAGCACGTTATTAGTAGCCGCTCCTTCGAGAAGTTTACCTGTAGAATAACGGGGACGTTCAAAAAATTTCCCTTTGAAAATCCAATCAGGAACGGATTGATTAAACAAAGGTAATACTGGCCCTGCAACTACATCTGCACTGTATAAACTTTGAACGTGCAAAAGTTGATCTAACCACGATTTTTGGGGAACTTCATCATCATCAATAAAAGCAACAAAATCAAAACTTTCTCCAGCAGAGCTAATAGCTTTATTCCTAGCAAAAGGAATTCCCCGCCGCGACTCAACGCAGTATTCTAATTTCCATTGAAGTTGCAAACCAATTTGTTCGCAAACTTTACCAGCAGAACCATATTCATCGTTATCAACAACAAAAATTTCTAAATAAGGTGTTTCACAAAGCTTAAATTCGAGTTTATTTAGACCATTAAGTAGACGTTTCAAGCCTTCAGCACGTTGACAAGTGATTATGCATACAGCAACTCGCATTTTTTCTCCTTAATTACAATTGTTATCTCAATAAAGGTTCGTAGTCAGGACTTTAGTCCTTTATTTGAAGATGATTTGAGGACTAAAGTCGGCACGCAGAACGAATAGAAATAACTTAACCGAGCGATCGCCCTATTGCGAATTTGGCAACAGGAGACAAACGCACCGATACTAAAGTTAGTAAAGAACGCATATCGCGATAAAAAATAGACTTGTCACAAACCAAAGCTTGGTCGATAAAATCACGTGCTGTTCGCATATCGCCACCCTGAAGACACAACCTCGATAGATAGCGATACATATAGGCGTAAACAGTCGGTAACATTGGCTTAATCAACTCTGGCGAACGCTGATAAGCAGTTTCAATCACAATTGCCCCAGAATTCCGCATTTGTACCAGATTAAAAGATAATCCGGATGGACGCACGCGATAGTAGCATAAAACCCGCTTTTCTCGGAAAAAACGCCATTTTTGCATTGCAGCTATTCGCAACCATAAATCCACATCTTCCCAACTACATAAATCTTCATCAAATGCTCCCACTTCATCTATCAAGCAACGGCGAAACACTGCATTAGAACCATGTCCAACAAAGTTTTTGCAAAGTAAGGCTAATAGAGGATTTGAATGTACTGGCTTACCGCTCAAACTAATAAATGTCGGTTTTCCATCATCGCGAATCGTCCGCGAAGCGCTATAAACTACCCCAACATCCGGTCTGCTATACAGTCGAGCTACATGGGTTGCTATTTTATCTCGATGGTAAATATCATCACCATCAAGTAAAGCAATATATTCACCTCGTGCATGACGAATACCGTAGTTGCGTGCTGACGATAAACCTCCGTTTTGTTTCTTTAATAGCCGAAAACGAGTATCGCGCTGACAGAATTTTTGCACAACAGCCGCAGTATCATCAGTTGAACCATCATCAATTACTAGTGCTTCAAAATCCGCAAATGTTTGCTGTTCCAAGGAACTCAAAGCGTCTTGGATATAACCGCTGACGTTATAAGCTGGAACGATAACACTAACTTTTGGTTTCTCAAACATTAAAAATTGCTCCTTCTGACTTCATATCTACGGCAATTACTCTGGATTTTCGTTTCAAAATATTTCGTAACTTGCCTCTAATACTTCGAGGAAATATCCACATTCCCAAATACAAGCAAATATCCATTAGTTGGGGTTTCCCAAATCGAAAAGCTTCGCGCAACAGAAGTAAAAATGCTTGGCGATCGCCATCCTTCGCAGCCCGCGCACTGACTTCTGCCAGGATAAAAGATGAATAAGCACGAGGGGTGATTAAATTACGTCTGCTCTGAATCCAGTTGAGTGAAGATTGCCAAGAAAAGCTTTTACTCAAACTTTGGCGAGTTCCTTCTAAGTTCCAGATTGAGAGTATTTGAGGTGCAAATTCCAATCCTGCATCTTTAATGGAAATTGCCCGTAAAATCCAATCCCAATCCTGATGCTTTTTGAGAGGATTATCGAAAGATACTTTTTGCAATAACTCCTTTTTGGTAAATATGGTTGAGGTTTGAATTAATCCTTCTCCCATAAATAGGCTATTGCGGACAAATAAATATTCGCATAGAGGCTCTGTTTTGTTAGGAAGCCGACGCGGCCAAATAGATTCTCCTTGTGGTGTTTTAGCAATTAAATAACTGCTGACAATCGGAAATTTATAATTAGAAGCCTTTGCTGCCTGAAGCTGTAATTCCAACTTTCGCGGCATCCATTCATCATCGTCATCCAAAAAAGCAATCCATTCTGCAATAGCAGATTTAACTCCAAAATCGCGAGCAAAACAAGCTCCTTGGTTTGTAGATAATTCAATTACTTGCAGTCGCAAATCATCTATTTCACAAAGCGTTGAACTTGTGGCTTTGTCTATTCCATCGATGACGACTATAACTTCTATTTCCTGCAAACTTTGCGCCAATGCACTCATGACAGCACGCTTTACCAATTGCGCTCTATGAAAAGTGGGGATAACTACACTAACTAAGGGTTTCAAAAAATGTCCTCCTTATTTTGAAATTCAGGGGATGGGGAATAGGGAATGGGGAATAACCTAAATTAGGTTTATCTCTTAACTAGCACATTCTAAAACCCTTGCCTCATAAGGATTTGATGATTTAATAAAAATGTGTCAGTCCATTTGTTATGAGGAAATTAAATACCTCTAACCTCTAACCTTTGACCTTTAACCTATCCAGTATTTTCAAACCAGACTACTAATTCAAATTAATGCTTTCTACCTTTGGGGTAAGTTTCCACTCTTAACAGCGACTGATTAAAAATTGCCAACGCAATTTGTAGCGCAAAAGCCGAATTTCCTAACAGATACCGAGCAGCTAGACGTTTAGGTTCGCGCACAAGACGATAGAGCCACTCAAAACCAGAATTAGAGATGAAATGCGGACAATCAGGAACTATTCCAGCCATGCGATCGATAATCGCCCCACCAACCATGATAGTGTTCGCCTGTAACTCATGACCATGCTTCTGTACCCAATATTCTTGAATTGGCATACCCATACCTACGATCAAAATATTGGGTTTAAACTGATTGATTTGCTGTACGGCAGCTTGATTTGCTTGTGGATCTTCTTTATCAAAATATCCGTGATGTCCCCCAAAACGAACCTTTGGGTACTTCAGTTTTAAATTATCAATCGCAGCTTGTAAATTTTCGGACTTTCCACCCAACAAAAATACTGAAAATTCATTGCGATCGCAACTTTCCAATATTTTAGGCATTAACAAGGTATAGGAAACTCGATAATCCAAGGGTAAATCTAACCCCATAAAACCGATTGCCTTTAATATTCCCATCCCATCACAGTTAGTAATATCTGCACTTTGCAAAAACTGATGATACCAAGGGAATTGTAGTGATAAATTAAAGCCGTGAATATTGTAATGTGCTACGGTTATTTGTTTGCCTTCGATACAAGCCTTCCGAACGGCTTCTACAATTGAAGGGATATTCATGCAATCAATTCGCCGCCCTAACAAATACACGCTTAAAGCTGTTACTTTTTGTTTTGTAATATCTATCGTTTCACCGCTTGTATTTTCGGATCGAACCTTATCATCATCAATTTGAGACTCTACTAGCCGAGAATGAAAATTTTTCATTTGTAGTTACCTATAAATAGGTTTAAGCAGCCGATACAAAACAATTTCATCAACAAAAATGCATGAGAAATTTATCGTGTACCTTTAGTAAATGCAAACGAAACTCAGCAATCGATCGCTAATTAAAATCTTGCTTTGGCACGAAATAACGCATTTTCAAACGCTAAATATACCAAACAATATAGTGATCTTGATTACTTAACTAATATTGGGAAACACAAACGGAATCAATATTTCTGTTCTCAGAATTAACCCCTGGCATGGAGGTTAAAATAGTTTTAGATGATATAGTTCGATACTCAAAAAAAACACCATGCGCTTACGTCTAAGTGCGATGGGAAGTGAAATGCAAAATCTTTATTACAAGACGCTATTTTCTGGCACAAAAATAGACTTACTCTGGTAGAAACATCAACCTATAACAATTTGTCTCTATAGATACTAATATAATCAAAAATCAGCAACTGTCAAGTTATTTATCGCACATTTTTTTTGTAGCTGTAATTAAAAGCGTGTTTTGAAGGATTATCTAATACTTAATACCTAGTCAAATAAACTGTTTTTGAGCAAGCAAGCGTATAAAATACAACTGTATTGCCTGTTAACGAACAAGTTCTTTAAGTATTCTTTGTAACTTTGAAATAGTACTATTACATAAGTAAGGAAATAAACTATATCAGAATAGAACAATCATGCATACTTACTGCTATTAAGAATTTCTACTTCAAAATTTGAATGCGCTCCGAGAAGAAAAAATATGAAAGAAAAATCCTGAAATACTTGTTGTCAATACTATTGGCGTGAAGCCGCAAAAAACTTGATAATTTCAATTTACAGTTATGTGCTGAGTAGCTTATTTTACCTTAAATAAAACGCGAATACTTGAGTGCGTAGTTATATTTTTATCATCAATAAAAATTATCATAAAAAAAGGCGGTTGTGCGGATCTAATTTGTAGAGATTCTAGCTTGCTGGTTGTAACGAGGGAGCGAGACGCTCCCACCACGAATGTTTTACCCTGCACTTATGTGATGGAGTTCTAATAAATAGAGAATTTTATATTTACAACCCCTTAAATCGCAGTTTCACTCAAAATAGATAGTATTCACATCTCACACAAAATCATCAAAAAATGTTATTACATCTAAGTACATGGCAAGAAGTTGAAATTTATCTACAGCAATCTCAGGGTATTATTTTTCCTATAGGCTCTACCGAACAACATGGCCCAACCGGATTAATTGGTACCGATGCAATATGTGCAGAATCCTTAGCTCATGGTGTCGGCGAATCAACCCAAGCAATAGTAGCACCAACAATAAATATAGGAATGGCACTGCATCACACCGCCTTTCCCGGCACTATTAGCTTACGCCCCAGTACGATGATTCAAGTTGTCAAAGAATATATAACTTGTTTAGCGAAAGCTGGTTTCACCAAGTTTTATTTTATCAACGGACACGGCGGTAACATGGCAACTCTCAAAGCCGCTTTTTCCGAAACATATTTTGATTTAGCAGATTTGCAGATTCCCAACGCTGACAAAGTGAAGTGCAAAGTCGGTAACTGGTTTATGTGCAGTACCGTATACAAATTAGCTAAAGAATTATACGGTGACGAAGAAGGTTCTCACGCCACCCCTTCTGAAGTTGCCTTAACGCAGTACGTTTATCCAGAATCGATAAAACAAGCCGAGCTATCACAAGAAGTAGCAAAAGGACACAGAATTTATAGTGCCGCCGACTTTCGTAAAAATTATCCCGACGGCAGAATGGGTTCAAATCCCGCACTAGCAACACCAGAACACGGTAAGCAATTTTACGATGCAGCAGTCAAAGAGTTAAGTAATGATTATCTCAAGTTTTTGAGTGAATGAGCGGAAGTGGTAATTGGTAATTGGTAATTGGTAATTGGTAATTGGTAATTGGTAATTGGTAATTGGGGATTGGGGATTGGGGATTGGGCATGGGGCATGGGTAATGGGGCATGGGGCATTGGGGATTGGGCATTTTTACGTTTAGGAAACAATTAGGGAGCAAGATGCTCCCACTACAAATGATTTTTCTCCTTGTCCCCTTGTCTCCCCATCACCCCATCCCCCCGTCTCCCCGTCTCCCCATCCTCATCTACCGTTGTGCAATATCCCCCTCACGGGCTGCACGCTGTACTGCACCTGCTACTACGCTTGATACTCGTTCGTCGAAGACTGACGGTATGATGTTCTCTTTGCTTAAATCTGATGGTTTAATTAAAGAGGCGATCGCACTGGCTGCTTCGAGATACATTGTGGTGGTAATTGTTGCTGCGCGACAATCTAAGGCACCGCGAAATACTCCGGGGAAAGCAAGTACGTTATTAATTTGATTCGGGTAGTCGCTGCGCCCGGTAGCAATTACGGCAACATCATCTTTAACTAATTCCGGCTGCACTTCTGGCACCGGATTCGCCATCGCAAATACAATTGCATCCTTTGCCATTGTCTTCACCATTTCTGGTGTCAATACTCCCGGAGCGCTGACACCGATAAATACATCCGCATCTTTTACCGCATCGGCTAACTTTCCGGATGTTTTGACGGCAAATTCGCGCTTTTCTGGATTTAGGTTATTCCGACTCGTAGAAATAATCCCTTTGGAATCACACATCCAAATTTCCTTGGCTTTGGCTTTGCGGAGTAACTTGGCGATCGCCACTCCAGCAGCCCCGGCACCGTTAATAACAATGCGGATTTCTTCGATAGGTTTTTGTACCAATTTCAAGGCGTTGAATAATGCAGCTAAGGTGACGATAGCCGTACCATGTTGATCGTCGTGAAACACCGGAATATCCAATTCTTCCCTCAATCTTGCTTCAATTTCAAAGCAACGAGGTGCGGCAATATCTTCTAGATTTACACCCCCAAATACCGGAGCAATATTTTTCACTATGTTAACAATTTCGTCTGTATCTTGAGTTGCAAGGCAGATGGGGAAAGCATCGATACCGGCAAACTCTTTAAATAGCATTGCTTTCCCTTCCATGACTGGTAAAGCAGCTTCCGGGCCTAAATTACCTAACCCGAGAACAGCACTGCCATCGGTAACAATAGCAACAGTATTTTGCTTAATAGTTAAGTTGTAAACTTCCTCGGGATTTTGAGCGATGGCGCTACAAATGCGTCCTACACCGGGAGTGTAAGCCATTGCCAAATCGGATATACTCTTGAGTTGAATTCTGCTGGTAATACTAATTTTACCGCCGCGATGTAAATCAAAAGTGCGGTCATAGACATCTATAACCTTAATAACTGGCAACGCCTTAACCGCTTGGATAATATTGTCAGCGTGTTCCGTACTCGCAGCATCAACAGTAATATCGCGAATCGAAACCTGTCTGCTTTGCTCAATCAAATCAATTTGACCGAGATTACCTCCAATTGATGCGATCGCATTGGTAACGCTAGCGAACATTCCGATACGATTGGGAATTTCCAAACGTAGAGTCAAACTAAAACTAGAATTGGGTGTTAAGTCTGGCATTGTAATCGGTAGATGACGAATATTAGCTTATCAAATTAAGGTTAAAGGATTTTGGATTTTAGATTTTAGATTTTGTATTGAAGAGTTATGAGTTATATCGTATTGAAAGCATCTTGTTCGCTATCTTTCCAGCGTGTCGGCAAAAATATACATCTTGCTCCCTATCTTCCCCACCTTATTTTTTGCAAAGCTTGGCTGAGTTTCTCGGCTTGAGTTTCAGCAACAACTGCTGCATTTCGAGTTTGCGAGAATAACTCGGCTTATCTATGGCGATCGCCTCAATTGGTAAGAGTTTTTTCAAAAAATATCTATACTAGCTTTAACTAATTTATAATATTTCACCGCTATAATAGTCGTTTTAAATAAAAAACAGATGGTAGTGGGAGCATCTTGCTCCCTCGTAGCAGTGTCCGCAATATGCTCCTAAGCTGATGCTAAATGTGAAAATTTGAAAAGGTTGTAGTGCTGCCTTCGCAGCGTGTCCGCCAGGACAAGCATCTTGCTCGCTATTACTATACAAATTAAATGCGTAGCAGCTTACTACGAAATTAATTGGAACGACTATAAATCTGCTGGTAAGGTAACAGGAGCAGGAATGATTTCAATCATAAAACTAAATCCTGAAGATATCCACCAGTTTTTTTTATGGCGAGATCCAGATATTTATATTCATAATATCCTGCGACGAGAGGTAATGGAACATGAAGAAGGAAAGCGCATTATCTTCATTGCTTTAATTAATCTCAATATCGTAGGAACAGTACAATTTGTTCCCAAACATTATGACATTGAATTGGCTGATGGAATCTCCACTGCTTACTTACAATCACTTTTAGTTGATATAAATTATAGAAGACAAGGTATCGGTAATCGATTAATTAAAGCAGTCGAATTTGAAGCAACACGGCGTAATTATCAGCGTTTAACTATTATGGTTGAATCAGATAATTCGGCAGCATTGAATCTATATCATAAAATGGGTTTTGCTTTTTTTAAAAACTCTCATAATATGTGGCGGGGAATGGAATATTGCGTCCAATGTTTTGAGAAAAGTTTAGTTTAATAATATAAATGTAGAGACGTAGCAGTGCTACGTCTCCCCAGATTTTCGTTTGTATCGAAAATTTGCCGAAGGAGAAGGCGATAAATCGCTTACTACAAACCCATGAAAAATTGCACAGCAAAAAACGCCTCCCGATTGCTCGGAAGGCGTTTTTATAATGTAGAGACGTAATACATTACGTCTCCACGTCTGGAATTATTAAATTTTTAACCGTTGATTGCGGGAGCGCTAACTGCTACAGGAGCGGTTTCGCCAGCTGCCAAATCAAGTGGGAAGTTGTGTGCATTTCTTTCGTGCATTACTTCCATACCCAAGTTAGCTCTGTTCAATACATCAGCCCAGGTATTTACAACTCTACCGCTAGAATCGATTACAGACTGGTTGAAGTTGAAACCGTTCAAGTTGAACGCCATTGTGCTGATTCCCAAAGCGGTGAACCAGATTCCTACTACAGGCCATGCTGCTAAGAAGAAGTGCAAGCTACGGCTGTTGTTGAAGGAAGCGTATTGGAAGATCAAACGACCAAAGTAACCGTGTGCAGCTACGATGTTGTAAGTTTCTTCTTCTTGACCGAATTTGTAACCGTAGTTCTGAGACTCGGTTTCGGTTGTTTCACGTACCAAGCTCGAAGTTACCAAAGAACCGTGCATTGCACTGAACAAGCTTCCGCCAAATACACCTGCAACACCTAACTGGTGGAAGGGGTGCATCAAAATGTTGTGCTCAGCTTGGAACACGAACATGAAGTTGAAGGTACCCGAGATTCCCAAAGGCATACCGTCAGAGAAAGAACCTTGTCCAATTGGGTAAATCAAGAATACTGCGGTTGCTGCTGCTACTGGAGCAGAGAATGCAACACAGATCCAAGGACGCATACCCAAGCGGTAAGATAATTCCCACTCACGACCTAAGTAGCAAAATACGCCAATTAGGAAGTGGAAACATACCAACTGGTAAGGACCACCGTTGTACAACCACTCATCTAGAGAAGCTGCTTCCCAGATTGGGTAGAAGTGCAAACCAATAGCGTTAGAAGAAGGAACAACTGCACCGGAGATGATGTTGTTTCCGTAGATCAACGAACCTGCAACAGGCTCGCGGATACCATCGATGTCAACAGGAGGTGCTGCGACAAAAGCGATGATGAAACAGGTGGTAGCAGCTAAGAGGGTAGGAATCATCAACATACCAAACCAACCGATGTATAAACGGTTATTGGTGCTGGTGATCCATCCGCAGAACTGTTCCCACGCACTGGCGCTCTCGCGTCTTTGTAATGTGGTTGTCATGGTTCGGATAATTGCGTTTTTGTTTGTCATATAATCGGGTTCGATTTCTCTTCCCCGTTAATAACTACTTTACATTAGTTTATCCACTTAGGATCATTTACTCAGATTATTATTACTTATTTAAAATATAATTATAGCTTATATCGTGAATTGGGCATTGGGGATTGGTAATTGGGTAGAAAAATTCCTAACTCCTAACTCCCTAACTATGCCCTATCCCCCATTCCCCAAATTTAAAAATCAAAGTAGATATACGGTAATCTTCCTTCGGGAGCTAAAACCCAAACTGCCCAAAGACATAAGGGTATAAATAAAAGTTTCAAATGCCAATTAAGTTTTAATTTGAGGCGATTGTTGAGGGCGTAAGAAATAGCCATGATGGAGGCGATCGCGATTAATAGAGCAGCTAGTTGATACTGACTAATGCCTATAGCTTCTACATAGACTTTTTGGGCAAATTGCGCGTCGGCACTACGACCAAATAAATGAGTAATTACTAACCAGGAGTCTTGTACGTTAGGTAAGCGGAACCATATCCATGAAGTGAAAACCATTAGTTGAGTTAGCAGCCAAGCTATAACTATTCCCGCTGGATTTTGCCAGAAGTTTTCTAAAGGCTCATATTTGTCGCTAACAACATCGGTTAAACGATGCACCACTAACGCTAAACCGTGATAAGCACCCCAAATCACCCACCCTAATGCTGCATCGTGCCAAATCCCGGCAACAACCATGACAATAAATAAGTTCAAGCAGGTGCGAGCTAAACCCTTACGCGAACCACCCAGGGGAAAGTAAAGGTAATTACGCAGCCAGTCACCCAAACTCATGTGCCAGCGCCGCCAAAAGTCAGCAATGCTGGTGCTAAAGTAAGGATGATTGAAGTTTTCTGGCAATACTAAACCGAAGAGTAAAGCACTACCGCGAGCAATATCTACATAACCGCTAAAATCTAAATACAGTTGTAAGCCGTAAGCAAAAGTAGCTAACCACAAATCGATGCTACCGGCTCGTTGCAAACTGCTGAAAGCGAGATCGACATAAATTCCCAAATGGTCTGCTAAAAGAGCTTTTTTCACCGCACCCCTAGCAATTAACCATAATCCCTCAGTTATCGTATCGGCATTAGGAAATTTGAGATGATTAAATTGACTTGCCAGATTGTGGTAGCGAGTAATTGGGCCGGAAATTAGTTTAGTAAAGAAAGATTTATAAGTTGCAAATTCAATAAATTGTCCAGAAGCAGGGGCACCGCGATAAATATCGACTAAATAAGCAATGCATTCAAAAGTAAAATATGAAATTCCCAAAGGTGCAAGTGCTTTCAAAGCACTCACAGTTTCAGAATTAGTACTGCTTGAATTAAAAAAGCCAAATAAAGGCGGTAGATACTTAAACCCAAACAGCAGCAAAATATTTAAACCAATTCCCAGCCATAAAACCTTCAAACGGCGACGATTCCAATCAGCTTGAGCAAATTGCCATTCTTCATTAGAAATTCGCCAATCAAGAGTATGCTTTCCGGGGGAAGTATTTTGTCCGAGAGCCAAACCCAAACGAAAATTGATAAAAGTCAGCGTCACCAACAGCGGTAAATAATAAAACTGGTTAGACGCATAAAAAATTAAGCTGGCAATAAATAAAGTCCACAGACGCAACCTTTGTTGTTCTAAAGACCAATAAATTACCAACGCAGCGATTAAAAATAGTCCGTATCCGAACGAGATGAAATTCATTTTTCAATTATCAATTATCAATTATCAATAGGGATTGGGCATGGTGAATTGGAAGACAAGGTAAAAATTGAACTTTTAAACTTTAGATTGAACAATTCTTGAATAAAAGAATTTAAATTAAAAATTTTTTATTCATAACTCCTAACTCTTAATTCCTAACTTTTTTATTTCCCATCCCCAATGCCCAATGCCCAATGCTCAATGCCCATCTCCTACTTCCCACCCCAGGGAATCATCGGATCTTTGGCGAGTTTCTTGGATACTTCATATGCACCGTAACGGTTGAGGTGACTGGGATCGGAAAAGTAGTCGTTGGCTTTTAACCACGTTTGACTCAAGTCTCGGTAAACGAAGTTGGAACCGCTTGTTGCTAAATCCAACATATATTTCTCAAATTCTTGTTCGTATTTTGTCCGAGAGTTATCTAAATATTCTGCTGTTAGGGGCATATTTACAAACACTACGTTTATATTTCGTTTTTCTGTGTAGTTAAGTACTGCTTGCAGGGCTTCGTTTTGTTCGCCTAGTAATTCAAAGTCTTGATAGTCTCGATCGTAATTACCCGCTACTTTGGCGTGTTTTTTATAATAAGTGCTGGGGTTAAAACGGATAGATAATGGCAGAAATCCATCAAAGTCTACTGCGTAATTGGAAATGTCTTCTGAAGGATCTGTTAAGTCATCTGAAGTATCTACTTTTTTAAGAGCGCTAATAATGGGTAAAGATTTATATATTTTGACAATCTGACCTTTTAGTTTGTCGCGTTTTTTATAGGAACTCGAAACCGTAGAAAATCCTTCGTTTAATTTATCGTTGATAACTTGATTGCCATTGGTTTTTTGTTTGGCAATTTCTGCTTCTTTGGCGGTTATTGGCGTATCTGTGGAATCAATTCTTGCTAAGGATGTTTTTAAAGCATACTGATAACCAGGAGATTTTAAAATAGAATCAAAGGTATTATCTGTTCTACCGCTATTAAAAGCACGCGAACCATCTGCCCAAATAATTGTTTTTGGCAGTTCTGCTGGCTGGAGTACGCGACGAATTATAAAGTCTACTACTTGGGCTGTTGCTCCGTTAATACCAAAGTTAAATACATCAACATCTGGATAACCCTGCGTTGCTAAACCTTTAGAAAGTGCATCTGGATCTACACCTCGTAAAGCACGAGAGGAGCCAATAATTAAAACATCGGGTGGTACACCGTTTTTTGCTACGCGCTGTTTGTATAGCGCTAGCTGTTCGTCTAACTGGCGAGCATTAAAACTGGGAAGTTGCGATCGCGCTGCTAGGAGAATGGCTGTTGCTGTTGCTTTACCTCGCGATGAATCATTTTTACTGGTGAAGCCGGAATTGTTAAAGGTCGATCTGGGCTTGGATTGTTCTTCGGTGCTGTTGGCGAGAAATGCTGTTGGTGGTTCTTCGGGTGTTATGGGAGATTGAGCGACTTGTGGAGTCGGAGGTGCAAGGGAAGTCAAAATTTTACCCGTTAGCCAATCAGTTTGTAGAGTTAACAGTAATCCTACGGCACCCCAAATTAATGCTACACGACCGACTCCTTCTGAAGTCTCGGATGGCTGCTGTTTTTCAACAAATAGCTGGGTACCTAAAAACCAGTTTTTGATGGTTCCGCCCCAATCCCGCGCTACGTTCGCAACGAAGTTCTGAACTTCTTCTGCGGTTAAATCGGGACGCAATACGGGTTCTTCGTCATTGGGTAACAGTTCCTGCACGTAGGCAGAAGTAGCGGCAAATTCTGGAGTTGCTTCGGGTACTACCCGCTCGCGCTGCTTGAAATCCACTCCGGATTGCCAAAATGGTTTTTTATTCCCGGCACGCCTTCCGTAAACGCGCACGCCTGCAAGCTCTGATAACTGTAAATGTTTAATTAAATTAATAATTTTGGCAGCTATTTTTTTACGTGCGGGACATACCGGGGCATCGCACATGATGTGTAATAAATCTGCTTTTTCTGCCAATATTACGCGAATTCCGCCGGTTTGCAAGCGCTTATCTAAATTGGGATTAAGCAATCGTTGAAGTAAAAAAGTGATTGCTTCCATGTCGCCATTATTGGCTAATTCTATCGGCGATGTTGCTAAAGCTGTATGATATGAAGCTGGTAAAGACTGCCAATCAATCCACTCAGGTTGAGAAGAAGTTACTGTCTTTTGTCCGTAAATGGCTGCCGATAGTATTCCTTGAGGAGCTAATGCTTCTAAGCTCGGAACAATTTTATCCAAGCAGAATTTTTGAGCCGGAATCGCCGCATCTTCTGGAGATTCAGTACCGGGCATACAAAATATATGTAGCGTTGAATCTTGCAAAGAAGCCTGTATCTCTACCTTGGAATTATTAAATCCAATATTTAACAGCCTGACAATTGCCTGCACATCTCCCCATCGCGCCCATTCTTTGAGCATTACTTCTGGGGGTGTCAAATCAATTAACAACAGCCAATCCGGCTGAGTTTCGCCCACTACTTGCGTCGAAATCACTGCATCTTGATAATTCAACAGCTTAAGATTTCGTAACTTAGCTGCTACAGGCTCGGCAATTAAAGATGGGTCTGGCGTATAATTTGACTGACAAAAAACCCACAAACGACCTTTATTGTTAGGAGCGCTCGGCTTTATTTTTTGCCTTTTAACTTTGACTTGAACGGCTACACCCAAGGTACTCAGGGTTTCGCTGAGATAGCGAGCAATCGCGTTTGGATCTCCCTGACGGGCTAAACTCTCATTCGATAAGATTAGCGCTCCGGGAGGTGCATCCGCCGCAAGTTGTGCTTGTTTTACTTCTTCTAAGTGCTTTTCAAGTTGATTTAAGTAAACCTTGTGACACCATTCTGGGCGTTTTTCGGTTTTTTTCTTTCCGTAAACGAAAACTTGGTATATTGAAGGTTGTTCGCTTTTTGTTAAAGCATCTAAATCGGTTTGCTGTAAAGCTTTAAGCAAATCGGATAAAGTGTTCCAACGAGGAGGACACTCAGATGATTCGCAAAGAATGTGCAGGTCGTTTCCTCGCAACCGGACTTTTACCCCTATAGAGTTTATTCCTGTTGCTTGGCTTACCCACTGTGCTAATGATTGTTGAGTTTCTAAAAAGGCTGTTTTCATCGGAAGTTGACGAAAAGGGATTGAGCGGACGCAGTTAGCTGGCAAGAGCTAGTAGACTAGAACTATCGATCGGGGTTAAGCGGGGCAAGTATTTTTTACAATGCTTTATTATCTCCATAACTTAATCTATTAGTTTGATGTCGTTGATTTAATTAGCCCATATTAACTTCGTAAAAAAGATAATTTGTCTTTCATATGAAGTTTTGTGTTCGATCTAACTTATCTTACAGCAGTAAAAAATATCTATGTCATCTCAAGCAGTTAATTCTAAATCACTATCAGGCGGCTTAAATTTGGGTTTATTCTCAATTCCCCAGTCTGTCATATTGCTTTCCGGTACCGTTTCTGTCTTAACATTAGTGTTAGCAGAAAAAGCTACAAGCGAAGCACTCATAGCCGTAGGACAAGCCAGCGAAGAACTATTTCGAGGCGAGCGCCTACCCATACTTGATTTTCCGACTTCAACCCAAACAAAAGACCAAAACCCAGTTTAAGTTGATTTAACCCGTTTTGGGGTGGAAATTTAATTTCTATGTAGGTGCTGCAACAGACGAAAAAATCATATACAGTAATCTGCTCTATTACCTATTAGGATATGAGTACCGTTTTATACCCTCACGCTCAGGCTGTAAATATCTACCCCGCATCAGATTTGTTTTTGCGCCATCGCCTACAAATCGTAGAGGAAGTGTGGGAATTGGTTCTCCGCGAAGAATGCGGACAACAAATGGTGGATCTCCTCAAACAGTTACGCGATTTATGTTCTCCAGAAGGACAAGCAACTGATAATCCAGCTTCCTCCGTATTTAGCTTAATTGAAAAATTGAGCATTAACGAAGCAATCAGGGCAGCTCGTGGATTTGCGCTGTATTTCCAGTTAATAAATATCGTAGAACAGGATTACGAACAAAAACAGCAATTAACTCGCTATGAAGAAGATGAGGAATCGGGAGATAAGGAAACTTTACCCGATATTATTTATTCGAGCAATCAACATCTCGAAGATGCTCATCTTAACAATGGGGTTAATGCAGATTTACTAGTTAAAAGTTGGCAAGCTAAACCCAATATCAAAGATAAAGGAACGTTTGCCGAACTATTTCCCAAGCTATTTAAACTAAACGTGCCGCCAGCACAAATTCAACGTTTAATTGCACAATTAGACGTGCGTTTAGTGTTTACGGCTCATCCTACCGAAATTGTCCGTCCTACCATCCGTGACAAACAGCGGCGAGTAGTGGATTTATTGCAAAAACTTGATTCATCCGAAAAGCGCCCTGGCAATGCGGCAGCAGGAGTATATTCTTGGGAAACAACCCAACTTCGCTCTCAATTACTTGAAGAGATTCGTTTGTGGTGGCGTACCGATGAGCTACATCAGTTCAAACCCAGCGTACTTGATGAAGTTGATTACGCACTGCACTACTTCCAAGAAGTATTGTTTGATGCGACTCCTCAACTGTACGAGCGTTTGAAGCACGCTTTAAATTCAACCTTTGCCAGACTTGAACCTCCCAGCAAAAGCTTTTGTCAATTTGGTTCTTGGGTGGGTTCGGATCGAGACGGCAACCCATCGGTAACGCCGGAAATCACCTGGCAGACTGCTTGCTATCAACGCCATATGGTGTTGGAAAAATATATCGAATCTGCTAGGGGATTAATTGAATTATTAAGCATATCGCTACATTGGAGCGATGTTCTACCGGATCTATTAGAATCCTTAGAAGTGGAACAGTCGCAAATGAGCGAGGTTTACGATGCGTTAGCTTTACGCTATCGTCAAGAACCTTATCGCTTAAAGCTTGCTTATGTAGTCAAGCGACTGGAAAACACGCAAGAACGCAATTCAGCATTGCAGAAGCGCGAAATTATTAAAGAGGACATTGCTCCAATCTACCGTTCTACTTCCGAGTTTTTAGCCGATTTGAGGTTAATTCAACGTAACTTGTCAGAAACGGGTTTAAAGTGTCAGCAGTTAGAAACTCTCCTCACTCAAGTTGAAATTTTTGGCTTTAATCTGACTCAATTAGATATTCGGCAAGAATCAACTCGTCACAGCGATGCAATCGGCGAAATTCTCGAATATTTAGGAATTTTGGAGACAAAATATGACGAATTGCCGGAAGCAGAAAAAATTGCTTGGTTAACTACAGAATTACAAACCAGAAGACCTCTAATTCCCGCACAGCTACCGTTTACAGACAAAACTAACGAACTTGTTGAAACGATACGCTTAGTGCGATCGCTGCAACAAGAATTTGGCTGCAACATTTGCCAAACTTACATTATTAGTATGTGCCGCTCTGTCAGCGATGTACTGGAAGTATTGCTGTTAGCCAAAGAAGCAGGACTTTACGATCCTGGAACGGCCATAGGTACAATCCGAGTCATCCCCTTATTTGAAACCGTAGAAGATTTACAGCGTTCAAGGCAAGTTATGGGAGACTTGTTTTCGCTTCCTTTGTATCGCGCTTTACTCGCGGGTGGGTATGAAGCTGTTTCTAAAGCAGAGCAAGCTGAAGAGACAGAGGAGGCAATTTTAAAAGCTTCTTCCTCAGCTTCCACTTTAAATCCCAACTTGCAGGAAATAATGTTGGGGTATTCCGATAGTAATAAAGACTCGGGTTTCCTCAGCAGTAATTGGGAGATTCATAAAGCCCAGAAATCATTGCAGCAAATTGCAGAAGAATACGGCTTAGGCGTGCGAATATTTCACGGTCGAGGTGGTTCGGTAGGACGTGGCGGCGGCCCCGCTTACGAAGCGATTTTGGCTCAACCCGGTAAAAGTATCAATGGGCGAATCAAAATTACCGAACAAGGAGAAGTTTTAGCTTCTAAATACTCCTTGCCAGATTTAGCGTTATACAATCTCGAAACAATTACCACCGCAGTAATTCAAGCCAGCTTATTACGCGCCGGGTTTGACGATATCGAACCTTGGAACGAAATTATGGAAGAATTAGCAGCGCGATCGCGTTCCCATTATCGAGATTTGATCTACGAGCAACCCGATTTTATTGACTTTTTCAATGAAGTTACCCCCATAGAAGAAATTAGTCAGTTACAAATCAGTTCTCGTCCCCGCTCGTCGCCCTTCTGGTAAAAAAGGCTTGAGTAGTTTGCGGGCAATCCCTTGGGTATTTAGCTGGACGCAAACTAGATTTTTGCTACCTGCTTGGTATGGAGTTGGTACAGCTTTGCAGGAGTTTCTCAATGAAGCCCCTGAAGATCACATACAGTTACTACAGTGCTTTTACAGAAAGTGGCCATTTTTCAAAATGGTGATTTCCAAAGTAGAAATGACCTTGGCAAAAGTTGATTTACAGATGGGAAGACATTATGTAGACGAACTATCTAAAGCCGAAGATAAGCAACGATTTAATGGAGTTTATAACCAAATTTCCAGCGAATACTATCTGACGAAAAATTTAGTTTTGCAAATCACCGGGCATGAAAAGCTCTTAGATGGAGATTTAGTTTTACAGCGTTCCGTACAGTTGAGAAATGGGACTATCGTACCTCTAGGATTTATTCAAGTTTCCTTACTCAAACGCTTGCGTGCCAGTAAGAGCAATGCTACTTCTGGAGTAATTCACTCCCGTTACAGCAAAGGAGAATTGCTCAGAGGAGCGCTTTTAACTATCAACGGAATCGCTGCTGGAATGAGAAATACTGGTTGATTGGGAATTGGGCATTGGGCATGGGGTTTCATGAGTTATAAGTAGCGAGTAGCGAGTAAGTTACCAACCATCGCTTTTTATTATCAACCCAACTGCTCAATCATTAATTCCTTACTCACTACTCACTACTCAAAGAATTTCCCAAATACCAAAAACTCCGACTTCTAGATCAATTAGGCTAGAAATCGGAGTATTACAAACTATTCTTTTTTACTCGTTTATTTGGTTGTTTAATAGCTAAGCTATTACTTTTCACAAATTGATTACTTACGGGTTTTTCTCAAATTCCCTCGTTAGGTAAGTTTAATCCCAATCTGGAATATTCAAATCTTCTCCACCAACACCAATTCCGGTATGGAATATTTCGGCATCAGCGATATTCATATCTTCCATTGATGCTTCATATACGTTGGAATCGTAAATTTTAGCGCTGGCTAAATTGGCATCGTTCAAATTAGCTTGCTTGAAATTAACGTTAGTCAAGAATGCCGAAGTTAATTTAGCATCTTTTAAATTCGCACGAGTCAAGTCAGCACCTTCAAGGTTGGCGTGTTCGAGATTTGCTCCTTGAAGATTCGCTCCTCTTAAATCAGCACCAATCAGATGCGAGCCGCGTAGATTTGCTCCTGACAAATCACAAGCGACACATTCCCCAGTTTTTAGTAGCTTTTGTACGTGCTGTGGATTTTCAGCTTTTACCAAGCTAGCGAAAAACAGGGGAGCTACTATTGTTAAAGCGGCCAAAAGTTTCTTAATCATAAAATTTCCCCTTTGCAGTCGAATATCTTCCGTTCATTTCCTCACGAGTCTATTATCTCACTAAATTACCGGAGTATAAGGATTAACGCCAAAGCTTCATAGTGAGAATCATTTTCACCTTAGCTTATAAGTAAGAAAATGGTTGACCAAACTACATAATAGCAAGGTTTTCAATCATTTTTGTATCCGGAAAGTCTTGATTCCTTGATGTAAATTTTTATTAATTGCGAAGAAATACTAGTATAATTTAATTTTATCTAATCAAAAAAATAGAACTAGTTTTTACGCTTCTGGAGTATGCAGCTTAGTTGATGTTAGACAGAGGCAAACGGCAAACCTTCATTCCGAGTAGTAAAGATAACTCCACGTAGCAACAAGGGTGGAATCATCATTAGGTTTTAATACCTTCCCAAATCTACCAAAAATAGCAAAGCTAGCTTTTTACTAATTATTCTACAAATCATAAATTTACTAAATATTTGCTAAAAAAAGAATATAGTACATATATTCTGCACCGAATAAGTTCGTTTTTCCAAGTTAGAAAGTTAATCTTTTAGCAGGAGGAAAGTAATGCATTTTTTAAGTGGCAAAGGTAAATAATGTGATGGCTTGAGCCAGTAAATTACTTTTTCGACAATGTATAGATCGTAAACACAATATTAGTAAATTAATCTGTGCAAAGCTAATTATTTTTATTTCAAAACTTTAAAAAAGCAACAATTTAATCTTTAATAAAGTAAACCTTTATTGAATAAGTTGTGAAGAAATTAATCGGGGTAATTCTGCTTAACTGAATATTAAATAAAGACTTTGCAATTACAAAGTATCTACACCTTTTATCTAAAGAAGAGATGGTGGTGGTAAAATCATCTTTCTAGTCTCAAGCGAACTGTTCGGCTCCGACTACAAAAAATAATTGGAAGTTTACTTTTATAAATTACTCTTCGATAAACTACCTGTTCTCGAATTTAGTTCAAAATTAAGAGTTATTATACTTTTAATCTCTAACCTTCGATCTAATGCCTATACTTACCGAACAATTAATAGAAAACGACATCCCAGAACAGAGTTTGATATCAGAAGCGCTTGCAGATAAATCGCGAGCAAAAGCTTTTGACATAACACCTGAAAATGTAGAAGAAACTATATACAAACGCTGGAAGTTGCTAAAGTCTATTTATCCGGCTTTTAAAGAATTGTGTCAAACTGATTTACAAATATCTTCTAATGCCGTATTGCCAATATTATGGGATTTATGGCTACCTTTAGCAATAAAAATTGCATCGCGACATCAACAACTTCAACGTCCTTTTATACAGGGAATTTTAGGTGGACAAGGAACTGGCAAAACCACAACTTGTAAAATTATTAGTTTAATTTTGTCGCATTTAAAATACCGTACCTTGAGTTTGTCTATAGATGACTTATATAAAACATATCAAGCACGTTTAATTTTACAACAACAAGACCCCCGTTTGATTTGGCGGGGGCCACCGGGAACTCACGATGTTGATTTGGGGTTAAATGTTTTGGACAATATTCTTCAGCGAGAAACTACTATAACAGTACCTCGCTTCAATAAATCGCTACATTCTGGAAATGGCGATCGCACTTTACCAGAAACGGCAGAGAATATTGACGTTGTGTTATTTGAAGGTTGGTTTGTAGGAGTTTGTCCAATAGATTCAGCAGCATTTAATACTCCACCATTACCGATTGTTACGACAGCGGATAAAGCATTTGCCAAAGATATGAACGATAAACTCCATGACTATCTCCCATTGTGGCAACGTTTGGATAGCTTAATCGTGCTGTATCCCCAAGATTACCGTTTTTCCTTAGAATGGCGCAAACAAGCAGAACATCAGATGAAAGCCAGCGGAAAAACTGGAATGACAGACTTACAAATAGAAGAATTCGTAAATTACTTTTGGAAAACACTGCACCCAGAATTATTCATCAAACCATTAATAAAATCTTCATCAGTTGATTTAGTAATTGAAATTAATCCTAATCATAGCTATGGAAAAGTTTATAAATGTAGTTAGGAGTTAGGAGTTAGGAATTGGAAGTTAGGAGTTAGGAGTTATAAATTATTCAATGGGGAGCATCCCAATTTCGCAAAAAGCCTACAGGCTAGAAGCCTGGGGCTAATACTACGAAGCCCACCTTCGTGGGCTAATAACTCTCGTCTCGTATCGTAGCCCACCTTCGTGGGCTTTGTTTTTGTAGCCGCACCCTGTAAGGGTGTCGGATAAAGTATTTATTCAAAATTGGGATGCTCCCATTCAATGCCCAATTCCCCATCCCCAATTTCCCATCCCCAATTCCCTATTCCCGAATCTCTTTCAATAGATCGTTAAAAGGTTGCCAGTTATCTTCTTGAGCAATTGATTGCCAAACTGATTCAATAACAGGTCTTAATATGACTGTTTGAGGGTTAGAGTCTTTTAAGATTTTAGCAATATTATCCATATCATCGGTTGCCATAGTATTCAATATTCTGTGATAAACTCCTGCCCAATTAAAGAATAATTCCGATGAACCTAAAGATTGCTTGATCTCGGAACCTTCTAAGATATAGCTAGCATCATCTTGCCATTTGTGAGAAAAAGTTGCGGCCATGTCAGCATAAAAATGGTGGTAGCTGATGGGATAATGTTTAAGGAAATCAATTGTTGCTTTTAAGATTTCGTCGGTTTCTTGTTGCGGTAATTCTTGGTTGAATCCCAATTTTTTCAACATTAATAAGCGGTAATTGCCCAAGAAATATTTACCGAATTTTATCAATCCAGCATCCATATCAGATTTATCAATTACAGCCTTTAATGCTTCTTGAAGCATCTCCAAATTCCACATACAAATATCCGGCTGGTGGATGTAAGAGTAGCGGCTGTAATGATCGAAGTACGCTGCGGTAAAATGCGGATCGTAAGTAGGAATAAATGCATAGGGACCGTAATCAAAACTTTCCCCAGTAATCGACATATTATCAGTATTTAACACCGCATGACAAAAACCAGCCGCCATCCATTGTGCGGCTAATTTTGCGACTCTTTCTACTAATTCCGCATAAAATAAAGCATATTTTTCTTGCTCGCTAAGTAAATGCGGGTAGTAAACCTCTATTACATGGTCTAACAGCTTTTTAGTTAAATCCGGACGCTTTAAATAATTTAAACGTTCAAAAGTACCAAAGCGAATATGAGAACGGTTCATCCTTACCATTACCGATGAACGAGTTGGGGAAGGCTCATCACCCCGCCACAACTGCACTCCCGTTTCAATCAAGCTCATACACCTGGAAGTGCGTACACCCATACGATGCAGCATTTCCCCCGCTAATACTTCTCTCATTCCACCTTTAAGAGTAAGCATTCCATCCCCACCACGGGAATAAGGTGTTCTACCGGAACCTTTAGTACCGAAATCATAAAGTTCGCCATCGATTCCACGTACTTGTCCGTAAAGAAAACCTCTACCATCGCCCAATCTGGGGTTATATTCACCAAATTGATAGCCGTGGTAGCGCATTGCCAGAAGAGGGTTACGCTGCTCAAATTTACCAAAAGCTTGAATAAAATCTCCGTCAGTTACCTCTTGGGGATTCAACCCTAAAAGCGTAAGCAGCGCATTATTGCGGAAGCGGAGTTTATGAAGGGAAAATTCCTCCGCAGCAACTTCATCGGAATAGTCCGAACCTAAAGATTCAAAAGCAGGTTCGTAGTTGAGGTTAAGTAAGGGGTTGGTAGTTTCAGCCAGAGTCATTACCAGTACGGGTAAGTTTGCCATTCCCTTAATGGTACATCTGAGAGGAAGATTGGGGGAAGGGGGATGGGGAGATGGGGGGATGAGGAGATATTTATAAAATGATTTTGTATTAGAGGCGAAAGATTAAATTTTGATAGGTTCGTAGTAAGGAATTTATTCCTTTAATCTGAAAAAGGTATTAAAGTGCTTACTACAAACCTTTTTATTAGATAAAGAAAAAGACGTTGCACTGCAACGTCTCTACATAATTAATTATTCATAATATAAATTAGCCGATGAATTAATTCCCAACAATAGCATTAATTCTCTGCCGAGAAGTTTTAACTATTGATTGAATGCGAGATTTTTGACTTGGCGTTAATCTCATAGATCTGAGTAGCTTTGTTCTTCCCTGACGAGTTTTTAAAGATTGCATAATATCACTGCGCTGCGCTCTAGTTAACACATTGGTAATTTGTGTAAATGCTTCATCTTGAACAGCATCTACTTTTTTCTTCTGTTGCGGAGTAAGTCTTTTATAAACACGCGGTAATGTATATCCTGCTGCTTGTATTGTCAGCGGAATTAAAATAAATCTAGGTATTATTGCTTCAGCTTTTTTAGCGGAAATTCCAGTTAAGGATATGCTAATCATGGCAGCACTAAAAAAAACTGACAGACGCTTGGCGGATTTACTAAACATTGAGAAAAACCCCTTAATTAATTTTGGATTTTAGATTGTGGATTTTGGATTTGTCAACTTATGATTTGTCAAACTTGTCAAAATATGGTCTTGCCATTGATTATTAATTAATAAATAATCCCTAGCATAACCTTCAACTACAAATCCTAACCTCTTGAGCAGATTACCGCTACTTTGATTGTGAGGCATATAATTTGCCATTATGCGATGCATTTTTAATTCTTCAAACACATAATCAATGCTCGCTTCTAAGGCTTCTGTCATATAACCTTTACCTTGTTCTTTTTCTGCCAAACTGTAACCTACAGTACAGAATTGTGCCACACCCCGGATAAAGTTACGGAAATTAATTATTCCAATTATTGTAGATTCGTTTTCAGAAAAAATCAGTAGCCTTAATGATTGTCCTTTGATAAATTCGCTCGTTGCGACTTCTACTTCACTATGCCAATATTTTGCGGTAAAAAAAGTTTCTGACCATGCAGGATAAAAAGGAGTAAGATAAGCTTTATTGTCTGTATAATATTTGAGAATATCAGCTACATCATCCTGAATAGCCAATCGTAATAATAGACGTTTGGTAACAATGTGCGGTTTTTGCAATTGCATTAGATCCTTTTCCTACGGTTAATTGATCTACCGAATTATCAAATCCTTTGATAAAAATAATAATTTTGATTGTCAATAATATAATACAAGCTGTTATCAATAAAAATAAATATTTATCAGTATTTTGAGCAGATTCAACCAAATGAATTATAAATTTTTAATTTTCAACCGTGGGGGAAAATAGCTACCTCATTTAAATTATTCGGTTGTGCTATATATTTCATCTAATTCGATCGTTACCGTTTATTGTGTGCTGATGAATTAAGTAACATCAAAAATGTAGTCCATTTTACTTTTTATGTCGAGTTAATTGTTTACCTTTAATAATTTATAAGAGGATAAAAAAAAGTAGGATGAGTTATGAAGATAGATCGGGAGATCTGGTAATTAATAGAACCTAGTACCGCTGCGCGGAAGTAAAAAGTCAAAAGTAAGAAGTAAAAAGTATTATGTGATAAGGCTTTCAAACTTTTTAAATGGGTGCTTTATTTACGCCGTACTGTACTAGTATTTCACTGCTCGCTGCTCCCTGTTCGCAGCAATAGTTAATAATTGAGATACATCTGCGCCTTGGGGCAAGTAATAACTGATAATTGATAATTGTTCATTGATAACTATAAAATGGGAATACGCTACGATTGGCAAGAAGCAGAAATACGCGCAATATACGATATGCCTTTGCTGGAGTTGATCTATCAAGCTGCTAGCATACATCGTCAGCATCACGATTCAAGAAAGATACAGGTTTGTAAGCTGGTATCAATTAAAACTGGTGCTTGTCCAGAAGATTGCAGCTACTGCGCTCAATCTTCCCGTTACAAAACAGAAGTTAAGCCGGAATCTCTTTTAGATAAACAAACAGTAGTTGACATTGCAAAACAAGCTAAAGAAAGCGGTGTCAGCCGAGTTTGTATGGGTGCTGCTTGGCGCGAAGTACGGGATAACTCCCAATTCGAGCAAGTCTTGGATATGGTAAAAGATGTGACAGCACTAGATTTAGAAGTATGCTGCACTTTAGGAATGCTCAACGAATCGCAGGCTAAGCGTTTGGAAGATGCGGGGCTTTACGCTTATAACCATAACCTCGATACTTCACAAGACTATTACAGCACCATTATTACCACTCGAAACTTATGGCGATCGCCTCAAAACCATCGACAATGTTCGACAAACCAACGTAACTGTATGTTCCGGTGGTATTCTCGGTTTAGGCGAAAGTGTTGACGATAGAGTTTCCATGTTAAAAACTTTATCCAACCTGCAACCCCATCCCGAATCCGTACCAATCAACATACTTTCTCAAGTTGAAGGTACCCCATTAGAAAACCAGCCCGATGTCCCCGTCTGGGAAATAATCCGGGCGATCGCCACCGCTCGTATTGTCATGCCAAGCTCCGACGTGCGCTTGAGTGCAGGTAGATCGAGACTTTCTCAAATGGAACAAGCAATGTGCTTCATGGCAGGTGCAAACTCCATCTTTTCCAGCGACGACGGAAAGATGCTAACCATCACCACACCTTGTCCAGGATATGATACCGATAAACAAATGTTAGACTTGCTCGGCTTAGAGCCGCGAGAGCCAGTGAATCGGAAAGAATTGTCCGCTAGCAGGTAGGGAGAGGGGGGAGGGGGAAGAGGAGACAAGGGGAAAAACTCCTAACTATTCCCAATCCCCCATGCCCAATCCCCCATGCCCAAATTATTAAAGTATCTTAGCTGCACGTAAGCCGAAGAGTAAACCAGCAGCGATGCCGATAAACAAAACCAAGAATCCAATATACGAAACTATAGCTAGCATTTACTTTTCTCCACAATCGTTCAATTATCTATAAATATATTGAAGCATTTGTTATGGGGCATTGGGAATGGGGCATTGTGCTTCATGAGTTATAAGTAGCAAGTAGTGAGTAGTGAGTAAATTACAAATAATTCTTATTATCAACCGGGCTGCTCAACCATTCATTCTTACTTGCTACTCGCTACTCGTTACTCGCTACTTAAAGAATCCCTCTCCCCCCTCTTCCCCCTCTTCCCCCTCTCCCCATCCCCCCATCCTTAAAATTACGATACAATACACCACGGGGGCTTGTTATGGGGTTTAAGGTATGTCTTCTGCAATTAAAGTAAATCTGCCGCTGTCTTCTTATGAAATTCCAATTGTGCCATCCGGTTTGGATAAACTGGGTGATTATATGAATAATTTGCAGTTGGGGAAGAAGGTGTTATTGGTTTCTAACTCGACGGTTTTTGAACATTATGGGGAAAGGGCGTTAAGTTGCCTTGAAGCTGCTGGTTTTGATGTATGTAAATGCATTTTGCCCGATGGCGAAAAATATAAAAATTTAGATTCTCTACAAAAAATATACGATACGGCTCTGCAAAATCGCGTAGAACGATCTTCTACGATGGTGGCTTTGGGTGGCGGCGTAATTGGCGATATGACGGGTTTTGCTGCGGCTACTTGGCTGCGAGGAATTAAATTCGTGCAGGTGCCGACTTCGCTTTTAGCAATGGTGGATGCTTCGGTGGGTGGTAAAACTGGTGTTAATCATCCCCAAGGAAAAAACTTGATTGGTGCTTTTCATCAACCGCAATTGGTCTTAATCGATCCGGAAGTGCTGAAAACCTTACCAGAAAGAGAATTACGCGCCGGAATGGCAGAAGTGATAAAATACGGCGTAATTTGGGATGCAGATTTGTTTGCAGAGATGGAAAAATGCGAAAATCTCGACCAAATGAAATATTTAATGGCTGATTTGTCTAATGGAAAGCAGTCTTTAATTGACTACATATTAACGCGCTCTTGTCAAGCAAAAGCTGATGTAGTTAGTAAAGATGAGAAAGAAGCAGGATTGCGAGCAATTCTTAATTACGGACACACCATTGCTCATGCAGTGGAAAGCTTAACTGGTTATAGCGTAGTTAATCACGGTGAAGCGGTTGGGATTGGGATGGTAGCAGCCGGAGAAATTGCCGCGAAATTGGGAATGTGGAAAGCAGAAGAAGTGCAAAGACAAAATGCTTTGATTGAAAAAGCAGGTTTACTTACTAAATTACCATCAGGTTTGGATATAGGAGAGATAATTAAGTCGTTACAGTTGGATAAAAAAGTGAAAGCCGGTAAAGTGCGGTTTATATTGCCAACGCGGATTGGTGAAGTGATAATTACCGATGAAGTTCCTTCGGAAGTGATTCGCGAGGTGTTGCAAGAGATGAGTTAAGAAAGTGGGGATTGGGCATGGGGGATTGGGGATTGGGCATGGGGGATTGGGGATTGGGCATGGGAAGATATTAGGAGTTAAAAGTTTTTATTACTCTTCACCTTTAACCTTTAACCTTTAACCTTTGACCTTACACCTCTTCCGGATTTACTCCCAACTCTCGCAATTTAGCAGCTAAACGTTCGGCTTTTGTGCGTTCTTTTTCCGCAGCAGTTGGAATTAAATCTCCTTGAGAATCGTACCATCTCAACCACAGCCGTTCGATACCTTGAAAAGTACCTTGCCACAATCCAATACTTAATTCTATAGAAGGTAGCCAAACGGGAGTTTTTGTAAAAGTTATTTCTTGATAGCGACCTGCGATGTTTTGAAATAGCTGTAAGTTATCGGTATAGCGGTCGAATATTATGTAGTAAGGGATTCGCAGGATTCGTTCGTAGACTTCCCATTTGGTTGGAGGCTGATTAACTTCTCGTAGGGTTTGTCCTAAATCTTCTTTTTCCGTACCGGGAGAAAGTAATTCGACTACAACTGTTGGATCTATTCCTTCTTGCCAAACTACATAGCTTAATCTCATTTCTCGTTGTTGGTAAAGACGAGAAATTCCTAGAACAGCAAACCAATCTGGACGCTTGTACCATAAAGTATGGCGAGGGTCGTAATATAAGTTTAAGTCACTGCCGATAAAAACTTCGTCAGTCTCATAGCTTGGTGGTTGAAAGGTATCTGCTAACAGACGAGGCTGAAAAATATGAAATTCATCAGGCAAACCAGGTTCCCCCACATATTCGCTAGGAAGATCGTACATCGTGGGAAGTACTTCTTTGGGAGGACGAGGTGGATCTGTTTGGTACATATGCGCCTTCTGTTACCTATTAACTATAGGTTAGCGGATGAAGAGGGGATTTGGTGGGTTTCTTCCTAGAGTACGTGGTAGATTGTTTGTTAACTGTTATCCTGATAAACTTGACTTCGATGTTTTACCGTAATTACGGTTACACCAATAAGATATCATCAAAAATATCGTATACTACTCGATAATCTCCGACTCGGACACGATATAAATTCTCTTCAGCTTGTATTTTTTTCACGACATTAGGACGAGGTTCTATTGTTAAATCTTTAATCTTAGTTTCGATGCGTTTTTGGATATCTGAAGATTCCTCAACCGGAAGTATCTCGTTTAATGAAAGGAGAGTTTCAACGCTTTAGTGAAGGTAAACTCTTGGTGTTCTTTAAGCTACTTGATGCGAAAGTAATTTTACATATTCGCCCTCGTCATCAGGAAAATCAATATAGCGAAACTGCAATATCGCGATAGACAAATAATCTTTTATTTTAGGTAGTCTTTCTGTTGTAGCAACTCCAATTTAGGTGGCTTTGAGGAGCGATGAAGATGAGTATGAAGGTGTGTTTGAAGAGCGAAAGCTACACATCTGTTACTTAATCATGATAAAATGTTCCCTACATAGGGAATACTTTATTAGAAACAATGAATAATATCTTTACTCCCACTGAAGCGGCTGCAATTGTTCAAATTCCAACTAAAAGAGTTTATAAAGAGTTAGAGTATGCGATTGTTCCTTCTAGTAACCCCCCACGACTTCCTTTTGAGGCTTTAGTATACCTCCGAGCATTAAAAGAAGTTGATTTTACATTTTCTGTTGATTTCCGAACTGTTTTATATAAACGTCTCGTAGATGCTATCGCTCATAACAGTACTTCTTTAGAAATCGCACGCTATTTTATATTGCAACTTGATGCGATTTCAAATGAACTATCAGAATTAATTAATCGTTTCAATCGTTGGAAGGAAGGGTTAGTAATAAATCAAGCGATTATGGGGGGTGAAACAGTGTTTTCCAATTCTCGCCTTACTGTACGGCATATTGGTACAATGCTCGAACGTGGCGAGTCTAAAGAAGTGATTCGAGAGGATTATCCTTACTTATCAGAGGAAGATATGGAATTTGCTCTTATTTATACAAGAGCTTATCCAGCTATTGGCAGACCAAAAAAGTAATGAAGTTTCTAGTCGATGAGGACTTATCACCATCAATTGCACGTTACTTATGCGAAGAAATGCTGGTTGATGCTGTAGCTGTAAGAGATCGCAATTTACTTAATACACCAGATTATGAGATTTTAGAATATGCTTTTCAAGAAGAGCGCATTTTAATAACTGCTAATGTCAAAGATTTCGAGCGCTTCGCAAATATTCGTGAAGTTCATGCTGCTATTGTGTTGATTTGCGATGGTACTTTACTACGTACAGAACAGATTGAAATGGTAAATATTGCTGTAGTTGCAATTTTAGCTGAACTAGAAGCCGGTAGAGATATGATTAATCGGGTTCTCTATGTTGAGGCTGATAGAAGTTTAGAGTTTGAAAACCTGCCAATATAAAATTAATGAAAAGTAATTTTTACAAGTGCCGATTTTTCTGGTGGTTCGGATTAAGTTTACTAATTGTGTTGATTGGGTTTATTCCCGTGAGGATAAATATTGCTTTTCGCCAAGCGCCAACTCCCCAGGCTATTTTTGTGTTGGGGGGTGATTTTGAGCGGACAAAGTTTGCTGGTGAGTTTTGGCAGTCTCGTAGGGATTTGGATGTTTGGGTTTCTGATTTTCCGCAGTATTTAGATAGACATAAACAGATTTTGAAAAAGTTTGGTGTGTCTGAAGAGCGTTTTCATTTGGATGGTGAAGCGACGGATACGGTGACTAATTTTACAAGTTTGGTTGATGATTTTGCTGATGATAATTTACAGCATATTTATTTGATTACTTCGGATTATCATATGCGGAGAGCGAGGGTGATCGCAACGGTAGTTTTAGGTAGTCGGGGAGTTGTGGTTTCTCCGATTGCGGTGGATTCGGGGAGGGATGAGGATGAGTCTTTGGTGCGGGTGGTGAGGGATTTTGGGCGTAGTTTGTTGTGGCTTTTGAGTGGGAGAACGGGGGCTAGTTTGAATCCGGATTTGAAATAGCTAAGATTTATTGATTCTATTATCAAGTATTTCCTTATATACAGCTTGAACTTCAGTTACCATTCGCTCAACTATAAATTCCTGTACAAATTTTTGCCTACCAGCTTCACCCATCTGCTGACGCATTTGAGGAGAGTCAATCAATTTAGAGAGTGCATTAGACAATGCTTCTACATCTTCATGGGGTACTAGTAAACCTGTTTTTTCGTTTTCTATTTGTTCAGGAATACCATTTACTCTAGTTGCAACGACAGGTAAACCAGCCCGCATCGCTTCAAGAATACTGATAGGAAATCCTTCGTAATGAGTGCTGAGGATAAAGATTTGAGATTGGGCTAATAAACTTGGAACATCAGTCCTATCACCTAAAAAGGAAACTTTATTTGTAATCTCCAAAGACTGCGCCAAACCTTTACATTCTTCCATCGATGTACCACTACCTACAAAATCCAAATGGAAATCGAGTTTTTTAAGTTTTGCAATAGATTTTAATAAAGTAGTTTGGTCTTTTTGTTCGTTTAAACGTGCCACCATTATTAGTCGTGGTGATTGTAGCGAAGCATTAATAATAGGCACAGAAATGTCACTAACACCATTATAAATAGTAACTAATGACTTTTGAGTGCCAACACCAAATTTTAAAGCTAGTTGGTGATCGCTCTCACATACACAAATTATTTTAGTTGCTAAGGTTGCCAATAATTTTTCTGATACTAGCGCAATGTTTCTACGTAGTTTCGGTGTTCCGGGAGTAAACCCCCAACCGTGGGCTGTAAATACTGTGGGAATCCTGCAAATTGCTCCAGCCAGACGAGCCACTACGCCAGCTTTACTGCTGTGTGCGTGGATAATATCTGGTTTAATTATGTTGATTAATGAAATGCATTGTTTAACTGCTAAGAAGTCGCTAAATAAGTTAATACTACGAGTCAAGTTAGGAATCAGATGTACTCTCACTCCTAAAGCAATTGCTTTCTCTGTAAGCTGGCCATTGATGGCTGTTGCTAAGTGAACTTCATAATCTTTCTGAAAGTTTGAAATTAGGTCGTAAACATTTCGTTGAGCGCCACCCAATTCAGATTTTGTAATTATATAGAGTAATACTTTCTTGCCTGAAGAATTCATATATTATACATCTTGTTCTTTTGAACCAGCTAAAAAACGGCGTAGGAAAGACTTTGACTCTTTGGGTAAATAGCCATAAGCGTATCTACCAAGGGGGTAGACTCCCATCCATAATGGAAGATTAAGTTCTCTAATAGCTTGCCACTGAACGCTTGCTAACTTTCTTTGACGCTGAGAATATTTAAAAGTTTGATGCCAAAAACTTGTTGAATGAACCCAATGTTCCCCTAATGTTTCAGGTACGCTTGCAAAACGCCAACCAAGCTTGGCAAATTTAATCCAAAGATGGAGGTCTTCGATACCATACATATCAACATATCCTCCAGTTTGTTCCCAAGCTTTTTTTCTGTAAGTAACTAGTGTATTAGCAAAAGGAACACACTTTGCCATTGTTCGTATGATTTGTTGATGTTCTGTAGCTGGGATTCTTATATAGCGTTCCTTACGATTTTCGTCTTCTAAAACGAAATTACATCCAACAATACCAACCTCGGGATGAGTATCTAGAAATTCAACCTGTAACTTGAGACGTTCTGGATAACTGATATCATCAAAATCCTGATTAGCAATATACTCACCTTGCGCTTTTTCAATGGCGTAATTAAAAGCCTTAATGCGTCCTAATCTTCCACAGCGGAAAAACTTTACTCGCTTATCTTGACTTGCAATTTCCGCTAGCATTTCAGGGGTTTCATCTGTAGAACCATCATCTACAATAACCCATTCAAAATCAGTGTAAGTTTGATTTAAAATACTAGGTATCACTTTATCAAAATATTTTTGACCATTATATACAGAAGTCACAACGGAAATTTTTGTAGACATTTTCAATCACTCCAGAACATAATATTTTATATACACAACAAAAATATATGACTTTAATATACGTTTTTTTTCTGAAAAAAAAATGTAATCAACTCTAAATAATTAGGCTTTGCTAGAACTTACTAGATTTTTCTTTTCTTTTCTTGCATACTCTAAAACACTTGTTGTTGTAGTTATTAAAATTAGTGTTGAAGGAAACCTCCAACGTTCAGCAGAACCAGCATTTTTAACTCCCGCCCCTAATGCAAGAGATGTGAATATTAATGTTATAAATATAATTTTTAATTCCTGACTTTTGATAATATTTTTTTTCATTTTTTTCCATGTTCTAAAACATAATATCAATAAAAATAAAGCTTGAATTGAACTACCTAATGCGAAGCCACTACGAACATCCCACAGCATGGGCGAGAAGGTAAAATATATAGCTTGAAGAGGTAAATACCAAACCCAATCTACAGGATTGCTAGGGTAGATACCTTCAAGATAATTTGACCTACCTCCTTCATTTTCTGCCGATTCTGCAAGTCTTAGCACTTCATCCTGCAAATCCATCAAATTAGTACTGGTACTATATGCACCAATTCTTTGATAGACATTTAACATTGCTATGACTATCACCACTGTCATAAAAATAGAAATTAAGTAAAGAAAGTTCCGTAGATACAAAGGAATCTTTGATTTCTTTATCTCGCTGAGTAAAGTAAATGATACTATCGGTATAAAATAAACGATGTAATGTGTTCTTAAAAAGCATCCAAATACAATACCTAAAATAGTAAAAATCTGAACCTTTGGATCGAAGCGCAATTTAACTGAACTAACAATTCCTAGTAAACCAGCCATACCTAGGATAATCATTAAAACCGTAGGTGAAGTTCGTCCTAGTTCAATAGTGTAGCGCAGCCAACTTGGCCAGAACATAATTAAAAGTACTTGAGACTGAGTAAGTTTTTTCTTAAAGACAATTTTATTCAGCCATGATAATGGTGCAATAATCGCGACACCAAGAGCAGCGTTAGCAACTCTTATTACCCACAATCCTTGCTCCCCAATAGCATTGAATATCCAGCCTGGATAGAGAACTGTGTAAAAGGGAGCATGTGGTTTAATATCTTCTATAAATCCCGTAAAACCAATCTGATTAAATGCATTTAAATAAGGAAGGTAATCGCTAATATCACCCGTCCCAAACAGGAATGTTTGCTCATTAATAATGATTAAACATATTCTTACGGTAAAACCAATAACGATTGCAGTAAAATAATTTTTATAAAATATCCTTGCCCAAATAAATAGTATTAAAGTAATTATTAAACTTAACGATAAACTTAAAAAATCAATATTCATATCCGCTCTATAAATCACATAAAAGAGTTGAGTCAAGATTACTTTAATACATTAGAGCAAATCTTACCGTAAACATCTACAAATTTTTTAGCTATAACATCAAAGTCATATTCTTTTGGATAATAACTTATCCTCCCTACAGCCTCTTGAATACCTTGTGCTAGTGCTTGAGGATTTGCTGGAGGTACAAGTAACCCATTTACTGATGGTACATCTTCTACAAAACCACCAACAGCAGTAGCAACCACTGGAGTTCCGAATGCAGCAGATAATAGTGGTAAGCTTGATTGTGTCGCTTGGTGATAAGGTAAAACACAAACAGATGCTCTCTGAAAAAGTAAAGCTACTTCCGCTTCTTGTAAGTAACGATTGTGTAACTCAAAAACTTCTGGATTAGCTTTTATAGTTTGGAGAAGAGAATCCGGAAGTTGTCCAGGCCCAGCAATGATTACTCGCTGTTCTCCTTTAAGAAGTAAACCAGCTTCTACCAAATTATCTAAACCTTTATAGGCTTCTAACCTACCAAAAAATAAGGCAATGGGTTCTCGGGCAACTTCTTTTTGACGATAAAATGTAAAACGTTGGGCTAAACTTCCGTGTGGAATAATAACAATTTGTTCCGATGCTACACCCTGTTGAATAACTGTTTCTGAGAAACACTTGGAATGGATATGCACTCCCGAGACTTGCCGCATAGTATATTTGCGGGTAAATGCCATTGCTGCATCAATAAAACTACCAGGATGAGGCTCTGGGTCGTGAATAGTCATCAATATTGGCAGTTTTTTGAATTTTGCCCAGTGAACTCCAAATAAAGTCCAAGGGTAAGGATCGCCATTAACAAGATGTACTAAATCAGGTTTTACTTTTTCAATCTGTGTCCACAAACGCCAACCAAGATATGGATTCATTAAACGAAAAAAAGCTTCACGTTTATTCAATCCAGTTTGAAAAAAATGTACAGTTGCTTTTCCATGTTTTCCATCATAGTGTTGTGGAACGAAAAGGTGAATTTCTACCAACTCACTAAGAGGTTGTGTTAAAGCCTCAAGGTATTGACCCATTGCTCCTTTGACGGAAAGAGCTACCAGCGCAATTTTCACTTGTTTACCCTCCCAAAAAGGTTTAGGTATAAATCGTAATAATGCTTTTTGATAATGCTAGGTCTAAAAGTCTCTGCTCTTTCCTGAGCCAACTCTGATGAATTTGAAAATTTTTCAATTATTTGCTTAAAACCATTGTGAAGTTCAGAACGGGGAACTTGTAAACCAGCAGAACCGATAACTTCTTGCATTAATTCTGTATCAAGCGAGAGAACAGGTAATCCAACGGCTAAACATTCAGCTGCACCAATACCAAATCCTTCGTTTTCTGAAGGAAAAAGTCCAAAATCCGCAATTGCTAATAGTCCGGGAACTTTCTCATAAGGAACTGCACCTAGAAAACAAACATGATCTTCTAGGTTATGAAATTTAACAAACTCCATAACATTAGTTCTTTCAGGTCCTTCTCCTGCAAATACCACAAATATCTGGTCTCTTTCCTGGGGAGATAGTTTATTCAAAGCTTCAACAACTAGCATTTGGTTTTTGAACTTCATAAACCGAGCAATCTGCACAAATATCTTCTTATTCTTAGGAAATTTACTTAGGTAATCTTTTTCTGGCGAAGGATTAAGATAAAATCTATTACCTACACAGTTATATATTGTCTGAAAATTCGACTTAACCCCAGGAAAAGCTTGATTCATCGATTGACTAACTAAATTTGAACAGGTAGTACAAAATTCAAATGATGAGTAAACCTTAGTCAAAATCAATTTTTCAAACCAAGGAGCAGGTTTACGATAAAATTGATGCGTATAAATCCCTATTTTTTTATTGAGGAGATAGAAGAGTAAACATGCTGGATATCCTTGGACGTGAATTAAATCTATATCATTTTCATTAACTATTCTTGAAAGTTGTTGTACCGTTAATAGATTAACAAAAGTGTCTAGAATAACTTTCCATTTAGGAATACCATAGCCGATATTTTTAGTGCGAAGTTTCCAGTAAGGAATATTTATTTGTTTTAGCTTTGCTTCAAAAGGTTCTGAACTGTAGATTAAAGCAACTGATTCGTTTAATCCTGGTTGTCTTTCAGATAAAAGATTAATTAAAAGTGATTCTCCACCTCCAAAGGAGATAGGAGCGATTAAGTGAAGAACATTCATTTGGATACCTCAATTAGTACAACAGCTACCAATGATAATATTAGTATGATTTGTAGAATCGCTGTTTGTGTAAAGAATAATCTTTTATATGAAATAAGTAAAATCATGATAATTTTTATTCAAGAATCCTTAAGTAAATTTTGATAGATATTTAATACTTCCATCCCTGTTACTTCCCAAGAAAATTCATTAATTAGTCGAGACTGTAGATTTTTATTTGAAGTTGATCTATATGCATTTAATATTGCTTTTCGTATTGACTCTACAGAATCAGGATTACAATAGTAAGCCTCATCAGCTAAATAATCATAAATCGCAGGATCTTTTACTGCGACTACTTCAGCACCAGCCATTCCAGCTTCTAGACTTGTTATACCAGGACATTCATTTTTACTGGGAAGAACGTGAACTTTAGCTGCTGTATAAGCAGAATATAATATTTCATCCGGAATTACTCCTAAATAGTGAACCCACGATCTCTTTTCACACTCTTTAAAAAACTCGTCGCAATAATCTGGCTCATAAGGTGCGGGGTAACCAATAAACACAAGTTGAATGTCAAGATTTTCCAATGCTTTTATAACTTTTAATTGTCCCTTACGTTTACTAATGCGACCAACCATCAAAACAAAGTCTGTAATTTTATATTGCTCGATAAAAGCATCCGCAGAGACAGAAGCAAGTTTTTTCTCAACAGCATAATTTATCACACTCATTTTATCTTTGTTGACACCAAAAGCATCATGCAAATATAGTAATTCAGTATTTGAGCCTGGTAAAATTACATCACAAACCTTAAAGAGACGTTGAAGATTGCGATAAGTTGTAGCGACGGGAATATTATTATCTAAAAGTCCCCAAGATTTCCACATCCAAGCTGGCGTAGAATTCGTTGCGATGGTAGACCAAACAACTTTAATACCAAATTTTTTTGCTATTTCGGCAAATGAGGCGAGTTCATGGGTATATCCAAACAGGTGAATAATATTATGGTCGTGTTGCTTTGACCAAATATCAAATAATTCTACTTTCACATTTAGATATTCTAGATGTTCTTTAAGTTTCTCCAAAAATCTCATATCACCAGTTTGCGTCCACATTCCTAGAGGAAAATAATGGTAAAAAGCTATCTTCATTTTTTCAATGTCATCCAAAGAGTAATCACTGAGTATTGGATTAATATTTGTATCCAGTGTCATATATTCTCTACTTAATTTACAGAACTATTTTAAGTCGATACATTATAAGCTAGCGAAATTTGTAATTACCATCAGTAAAACCGTCCCAGAACGTAATACTATTTACTAAAACCTGTTTTGAATCGATTCATCCACGTAGTCTGATTAGGAGTATAGTAACTAACTGTAACAAAAATAGTAAATATAAAATTCAAATTACTTTTTATTTTTCACTTAAACAATTTTTAACAATATCAAGAAAGCTATATCCATAAATTTGAGTATCCGCTAAATTATTTTTTCTAGCTATTGCTTCCTGATTTACATCTGGTCCTGGTGTAAGATTTACCCACCATTGTTCTAAGATAGCAGCTAAATTTTCAGGAGAATTAGGTTTAAAGAAAATGCTATCTGGAGGATTCTGCTCTCTATGAACGGAAATATCAGAAATAATAATAGGTTTACCTAAGCATCTAGCATCTTCAACAACAGTACTCCATCCTTCAAAAAGTGAAGGTTGAATAACCCCAAGCGAACATCGCATTAACTGAATTTGCTTTAAACGAGGAATCAGTCCTAATAAATAGACTTGCTTAGTTAAATTTAGTTGATTTATAGTTTGTAAAACTATATTTGAGTAGTTAGGTTCAAGAGGGTCGTTGATGCTACCAGTACAGACGATAACAGGATAAACTGATTTTTCTTGTAATAATTTTAAAGCTTTAAATATAATCAAATGATTTTTATGTTGCCAAAACTGGTTACTGATTAAGAAAAACTTTTTAGGGAGAAAATATTCTGCTTGAGTTTTTTCTGGTTCTGCACCATACCATGTAGACATTGGAAATGTTCTAAAAGATAATACCCGAGACTTATATGCATATTCCGGAAAATATTTATGGAAATCTGATTCGGCTGTTTTACTACTCAAAATAACTGTAGAAGAGTATTTTGCAGCACGTCTATATGCTTTTTCAAAATTATTTATTGTTTGCTTTGTAAATAATTGTGGTAAATGTTTATATTGAAAATCAGGAATCCAAGACGCTGAAGAATAAAGCTTTTTTAGAGGTAAGTAGTTCATGTCTGGGTATACAAAATCAATTTTGTTCTTCAAATAAAAAATACTTTTGAATATATGCCAATTAATAGTTTGATTAACATTTAATGGTTTAAGTGCCTCTTCTTTGTAATATATATTTTCTAAATGTGGCTGAATTGACTCGTATAAATTTTTATCGAGTGATTTGTTACAAATCAAGCAAATTTCAAAGGTTGACTTTACTTCTGGAGCTAAACTTGCTAATGCAAATACTATATTTTTGATGTATTCAGTACCACCCATCCAGGCAAGACCACCTTGCATAACTAAACCGATTCTGATTTTTTTCTTCATACTCCTACAAGCTCCGCTCGACACCAGTTTGCAAATGTTTTTATACCTTGTTCTAAAGGCACAGTAGCACTAAATCCTAAAGTGGCTAATTTTGATACATCAGCTTGCCAGTTAAGGGGTGTACCAACTGGAACAATACCATCAAATTCAGGAATGGCATCGTATTCTAGAACATTCAGAATCATATTCGCTAATTCCAAAATCGTGACTTCACTGCCAGAAGCTAAGTTATAAACTTCTCCTTGCATCGAAGCAGAATTCGCTACCACCATTAATGCTTTAGCAATATCAAGTGCATGGATAAAATCACGACTTTCTTGTCCAGTCCCTTTCAAAGTTACAGTTTTTTGAGTAATGGCTTTTTGGCAAATATCCCAGAGAACCTGACGACGTAAACCAGGACCATAAGCAGAAAAAATCCGCATACTGGCTGTGGGTAAACCATAAACTTTGGTGAATTCTTGACACAACTGCTCGCTCTGTAATTTATGAAAGCCATAAGGAGAAAGAGGAGCTAAAGACTGCATTTCACTTACTGGTAATGATTCTGGATTGCCGTAAACTGCTGCACTAGATAAGTAAATAAACCTGCAATTAGGGGCGCTCAGACGTAAAGCGTTGAGAATTTCAAAAGTAATGGCTGTATTAGCGTAAAAATCAGGTAAAGGATCGGTAACTGATAGACCGACAGAGGCACGACCAACGCAATGAATGCAAACATCGGGAGTATATTCTTGCAGTAAGCTATTCAATGCTGCATCTGGCAGTTGAAGACGCTGGTAAGTAGATAAGTTGGCAAGGGGCGCATTTTCAGGAGGAGAGTTGTCAATCCCGATAACAGACCAACCTTGCTCTGAGAAATAGCGGGCAACATAGCGACCAATGAAGCCAGCGACTCCTGTTACTAGGATTGATTTTTGTTTTGTCATCGCTGTTTAATTGCTAGAAATGTGTATAGACGACCAGGAGTATTTGACATACGGGAAGCTAACCAGCCAAACAACTTTTGTGTATTTTGATTGAAAGCAACTTCATTAGCTAGTTTTTGACTCATAGTCGAAGCTAATTTTGATGCAATTTTGTCTTGGAATTCTTTTTGAGTTTGAGGTGCGTAATTAATTACGCTTTCGTAAGGAGCAAGTACATTCTTTAGCTTAAGTCCTGCTGTAGTAATAGCATATTTATATTCTTGCAGTAAGTACGCATTTTCCCCTCCGTATAAAAAATGTAGAGAGTGAGATTCCAGAAATTGAGTTAAATCCTCTTTTCTTGAGATAACGTGTTCGCGAGTAGCGATAAATACTCCCCCAGGTTTCAACACTCTTGCTGCTTCTTGAGTCAGTTTCTTCAAATTATGAGCGTGATGAAGTAAAGCTCTTGCATAAACAATATCAAAAGTATTGTTTTCAAAGGGTAATGTTTCACCGTATTTTTCAACTACTTTAATTGGCAGTTTAGTAGTATCAATTAAAGATTGAATTGCTTTGGTACCAACTAAATAACTAGGATCAGGCTCTAAAGCTGTCACCGAACATCCTGCTTTAGCAAATGCATAACTTGAAATTCCTCTACCAGCGCCAATATCTAACACTACACCTGGGATGTTTTTTTTCAATAGATGCTTAACTGCTAGCCATTCTTCACTGTTACTAAATCTTTGGGCAGCTGACTCCAATGGATCATCGTAATAACAATGACGTACAATTTCTTGTTTTTCTGGTTGTTCTCGTAACCATTGTACCGCTTCTTCCCAAGTTAACTTATCGTTCATTTTCTGGTATCTCCCGTATTATACGAGCTGGATTACCAGCAACAATTGCCCATGCTGGTACATCTTTTGTGACTACTGAACCTGCTCCAACTATTGCACCCTCGCCAATTGTGACACCTTTGAGAATAATGGAATTGAATCCAATCCATACTTTGTTAGATATTTTGACAGGGGCAATTTTCACATTAGTCCAATCTTTCTTTCCTAATCGCCAATTGACAACATCTTCTGAACGAAGTGAAAAAGATGTCGAGTGAGAATTATGGTCTACAATTGTTACATTCCAGGATATCATTACATCATCACCAATCTCGATACTTTTAGCTGTAATTAGATTAGCATTCATAAATACTCGTTTGCCAATAGAAATAGAAGCATTTTCTTTATCAAAAATTAGAGATCCTGGCACTTGGCTATGTTCGTCAATAGTTACCGAACAACCGGGTTTAAAAATCAATTTAGTAACTGCAAATTCTGAATTAGGGTGAACTTTGACAGTGGAAGGTAGCCTAGTTAGGTAAAGTGGAAAACATTTAAGTTTTTTATAAATTTTAGGAATAAGTCTTATCATCTCTATTTACATATTTAATTAATAAAATATTCAACAAAACCAATAAAATATTGCTATTTAGTTTAAGATATTAATCATTTAAACAAGCCATAATATTTACTTATACCTACTATTCTTTTTGTCATTAAAGCCTCATGAATAGAAAGATATTTACAAGGCTATTAAGTATTTAAAAAAGCTTCATTGTTCATAATTTCTTGACAATCTTACTTGGATTACCAGCCACGATTACCCTTTCAGGAATATCTTTGGTGACAACGGAACAGGCAGCAATGATAGAACCTTTGCCTATTTTAACTCCTTTAAGAACTGTAGAATTAAAACCTATCCATACATCATCTTCTATTACAACTGGCTTAGACTCTATATCAAAGTTATTAACAGTAGGATGTCCACTAGACATAATCGCAATAAAATGCTGATATCTTAAAACGGGATCGATTGAATGTGAGTTCGTATCATGAACGTTGACATTATGCGAAATAAAAACGCGATCGCCAATTTTTATTGAATCACTAGACCATATACGTGTGCCATCTCCTATATAGCAATCATTACCAATTTGTATTTTACCTCCATGAGGGAAAACTAGTAATTGACCTTTAATAACAGAGTCTTTTTCTATAGATATTAAGTTAGGATTTTTAGCTAGGTTATCTATAGTAGCATTTGCTAGTATTTTAACAGATTCATCCATTAAAGAATGTTTTTCAAATGCATTACGTCTTTCAAAGTTTAAGATTAAATTAATTATTTTGGTAAGTTGCATCGAACCGAGATTAACTATTTTTTTGGTCAGCGATGATAAAATTTTAGTTGGATAATTCATATATTCATACTTTATTTTGAATGCTTGTATGTAATTTTTATTTAATAACCAAGAATAAAAAAAGTGTATATTGTATTTTAAATTTTAAAATATAAGCTTATAGGATTTTTAATCTTTCTATAAATTGTATGAATAAGTCTCATTATTTTATTGACATAATTCAAAAAACGTTCAATTATTAGTTGCCAATTTAAAGCTTCTCATCCTTTTAAATACACGAATTACAAATATAAATAAAGTTAGTGCAATTGTCACAGCAGTACCTAAACATATACCAGCAGTACCTAAATAATGAGCTAATAAAATTGAGATTATCAAATTAAAAATGCCCGAAGGTAGCCCTAGAATAGCTTGTATTCTTACTTCTCCTAATCCGTTTAAAAGTATAGCTAATGGCTGCATAAATCCTGTGATAATTGTGGTTAAGCACATAGCCCATAATAAACCTATTCCAGGAATAATATCCTGATTAACTAGTATTTTTATAGTGTTTTGCCCGAAGATTACTAAAAAGCCACTTGTTGGAATCAACCAGACCGTACCGATCCAAATAGAATACTTAAATGTTTTAATTACCCATTGATAATCCTGTCGGGCAATTGCTTCCGTATATGCTGTCCAAAATGGAGATAAAAATGACATTTGAACTAGATTAATTAATCCAAATAACTTGAGAGTTACACCATACTTAGCGACCTCAACTGCGCCAAAAAATTGAGCGACTAGAATCAAATCTGTTTGAAGTAAAAGAATCGCTGAAATTTGAGCCAGCCAAAAATTAAATCCAATCTTGAGTAATGAAAATGCCTCATTCCATCTAAAGTAGACTAAACTTGGTTTTAGCCAAGGTCGCCTCCATATAAAAAGATGAATTGCAGAAAGCAAACTTCCTAAAAGAGAGGTTCCAAAACCAACAGCGACCAAGACTGGCAAACTTGCTTTATAAATAATTGCGATAATTAATCCAATGATAGATAAAATGCTTGAAATGACTTCCCAGCTATTATATAAATATCCTTCTTGATAAGCATGATAAATATTTGATGGAATGGATAGAATTAATCTAGATAAAAATAAAATTGCAACCACTATAACAGCTAAACCTGCCTCAGATTTGGCAACATCTGATGTGATATTAAATATTCTTGCCCAAGGAATAAACGGATATGAAATGTAAAATAATATTCCTAAAATTAAAGAAATATTGACTGTCAACCAAAAGACACTTGATACAGCTATTTTAGCTTTCTCTCGCTCTTCCTTTCCATCAGCAGTTGCTAAAGCATTCTTTAAGCTATTGGCTAGACCAAAATCTGCCATACTAACCCAACTGAGGAATGTACTCAACATTAACCATAAACCAAAACGTTCTGCACCCAAATATTTTGCCGTTAATGGAATTGAAATTAAATTCATTCCCATTGATATCAATTTAATTGCCAAACTAGATGAACCAGTTAAGCCTGCTTTTATCAAGCGGCTTTGACTTCGATTAGATGGCTTTAATTTTAGAATGAGTCTTTTGATGAACATAATATTGATGCTTAATCTTTTCTGAAAAATTCAGAAAAGTATATTCTTTTTGTCAGTTGAGTACACATAATCTTGCTTAAAACAAATACTTATCTTCAAACCATAAAACTCAATTTACAAAGGTTTCCAATTATTTGAAAGGAGCAGAATTCATACTCATCTCTTGACACGAAAATAATATAACAGAGCAAATTCAATAAATATGTCTCCTAGTTTATACTTAAGCAAAAAGTATTATTATTTATTGGAAGAATGGGGCCTGGGGCATTGATAATGTGGCGATCGCGCCTAGAGCATCCAACTTCCTCAAGATTCTAACCGGATTACTATATGTATCATGAGTCTACTTAAGTAGACTTGAACTATTAGCCTCGGAATTGATTCCGAGGCGATTTTGACGGTTTATTGAGAATGTTAGAAATCAGGTGAGGTTTTGAAACAGTTAACTACCAAACCGTGTTAACAACTCCTCACGCTGTAGATTTGGCAACTGCAACAACAAAGAAGCATACTCTTGAGGAGGTAACTGCAACATCGGCTCAATAATCCCCGCCAACTGCTCATCTAACTCCCCAAACCGCGCTTTGAGCAAATTTTCCACAACTTGACGCTGCCCTTGCTGCATTCCTCGAAGTTCGGTTTTTTGTTCCCATTCGGTTAGGAGCTTGTGATAATGTCATGATGAACTCCCTATCTTCTTGTTCAATTAAATTACTTGCTTCTATGCTAATCTTCCAAGTCGCGAATAGTTGTAAAATAGTAGAGCGTCTTGGATCGTCTTCATTAAAACCAATTACTTCATCAATAGCTTGCTGTAGAATTACTCCCTTACCGAATATTCTCAACCACAGAGTTTCTGGTGTTCTAGGTAATTTATTAATAGCAATGACTGCTGTTCTTAAAACTTTTGGTAAAAAATAAATACCCGTTAACCAGTCTTCACTTTGAAAAGCACAAGCACTTGAAAGCAAATCATCAGACGCAGAAGGAGTAATAATCCATAACCGTGGAAGTTCATCTTCTTTAACAGTTTCTTCCTCACGCTTGGCTTTGCGTTCAAAATCGGCAATTACATGAAATAATTTAGATAAACAACCCCCCTTTCATCCCCCCTTAATAAGGCGGGAAAGAGGGGGGTGAAGGCTTTGGTTGATTGCGAAAGGGTTCGATTAAACACGGGAGAGTGGCAATTTCAGCCAGAATTCCTATATCTTGTGAATTTACGTTTGGTTGATTTGTTGGAGAAAACCAAATATCGATAAATTTTGGCTCTCCGGGAACTTCAAAATTTGTTTGCACCTCCCCCAAGGGAGCTAAAAAAGATTCAAAAAACTGCTTAGCGAATTGGTCAAAAGGAGTTCTGCCCATTTAAATGCACTCACTTGTATAGTCCAAGCGTACTACAAAAAGAGACAGTGTAGAGACGGGATTGTTTTGCAACGTCTCCCCATATTTCGCGGATGGGAGGATATTTACAGCTACCATAACCTCTGAATAGGATAATTATCAAAAATCCTATCAATACTCACAATCGGTATTGCCTCTACAATCGCTTGAGCTATTAAAATTCTATCAAAAGGGTCTTTATGATGTGGTGGTAAATTATTTAAAGCGTAAATATGAGAAGTTTCAATAGATAACAGTTGCAATCCATTAGTTTGACATTGGCTTTCGATTAATTCAGGTAAAGGCAAATTTAAAGTTAATTTACCAATTTGTAATTTAATTTGCATTTCCCAGATACTAGCAAGACTGAAAAATAAACTATTACTTTGGTCATCCAATAACTGATATACCGTTTCTGATAAATTACCAGGACTGATTGACCACCAAATTAATACATGAGTGTCTAACAAAACATTCATTCTTCACCCATCCAAAATTCATCAGGCAAAGGCTCATTAAAATCTTCGCTCATCCAGCCTTGACCCTTCATGCAAACCAAATATACGACGTTTTGGTTGTCCTTGATTTGATTGGTGTTGAATGTATTTCTGTTCTAAGAACTCGATAAAATCTGCTACCTGCTGTTGTTGCTCTGGTGGTAAATTTTGCAGTCTGGAAACTAATCCTTCAGTTATATTAATTGTTTGGGAAGTCATGTTTCCCTCCAAGTTAGCGATTATAGATTAATATTACTATTTTATTGGGTAACGCTAACGCTTAACCCAACCTACACACTTAGGATAAAGGAAGATTCGTTCGTAGTTGGGACTTTAGTCCTAATATCAAGTATTTGTAGGTTGGGTTGAAGGTCATGAAACCCAACCTACGGACTGCAAAATCCAGCACTGTTTGTTGTTGCTCTGGTGGTAAGTTTTGCAGTTTGGCAACTAATGCTTCGGTTATATTCAATGTCTGGGAAGTCATGTTTCCCTTCAAGTTAGCGATTATAGATTAATATTACTATTTTATTGGGAATTGGAAATTGGGCATTGGATCGAAATGGCCGCAGGGGATAAGAGATAAGATAGCGATCGCCACAAAGCCGCTCTTCTAAGCAACATTCTTTTAAACTATATATGGTGCGAATCATATCAGTACGACGAGCAAGAGACGAGGAGAGAAAATTATATGAAAGCTGAAGAGTTTGATAAAAAATTCGATTCCGCACAGGAGGATATAACCGCTTATTTAGACATAAATACAATTCGTCGTCCGGGTTACGAGCAACGACGAGTAAACGTAGATTTTCCTAGATGGATAATAGAAGCGCTCGATAAAGAAGCTGCACGAATCGGTGTAACTCGACAATCAATTATAAAAGTCTGGATTGCCGAGCGGCTCGAACAGCATAGTTAAAATTGGGCCATTCGGGCATGGGGCATTGGGAGATACGGTGATGGGGAGACAAGGAGACAAGGGGAAAATAACTCCATCCGTTGCCAAACTCTTACCCAATCTCAACCTTAGTAATCTCCTCCGTATCAACTTTCCCATTCATCTCACCCGGATTCATTCCGTAATAACCCTTAGAGTAATAGTACCCGCCGTAACTATTATCAGCAGTGACACCATTAACTACCATGCCCAAAACTCGCTGACCAGATTGTTCTAACAACGACTTCGCAGCATTCACTGAGCCAGTATTAGCAACGCCGGGACGTACAACTAACAACATTCCATCTGCTAGTTTACCTATATTTAGAGCATCGGCAACGGCTGTCAAAGGTGGAGCATCAATAATTACAAAGTCATAATCTTTACTAGCATCTTTGACTAAATTAGCCATGCGCTGAGATTCTAACAAAGCTAAGGGATTTGGGGGAATTTTTCCACAGGTAAGCACGTCTAATGTTACCAGTGCTTCTGCTGTACTACCGTGTAAAGCTGCTTGTCCCACCAAGACATTGCTTAAGCCTATCATGTTGGGTAAATCCCAAATATTTTGTTGGGTAGGACGACGCATATCTGCATCAATTAGCAATACTCGTTTTCCTAATTGGGCGATCGCAACAGCTAAGTTCGCTGAAACAAAGGATTTACCTTCACCCGGTATTGAACTGCTGACTACAATTACCTTTAATGCTTGATCGGATGCAGTGAAACTAAGATTTGTCTGAAGAATCTCAAAAGCATTAGTCGCGGGTGAATAAGGATTATTGAGTACGGGTAGTTCTTGTCTCTCTTTATCTTTTTCATCCACGCGAGGAATAGTACCCAGCAAGGGATAACCCAGGAGTTTCTTAGCTTCATCAAGGGTTTTGAGGGATTTATCCATTGCTTCGAGTATCAATGCCGTTCCCACACCTAGCAGAATTCCTAAAAAGCCACCTAAAGCTAAGTTTAGAGAAATTTTGGGTGAAATTGGATTATTGGGAACTAAAGCCGAAGCAATTACCCTGGCATTACCAACATTCTGCTTTTCAACTACCTGCGCTTCTTGTAATTGCTTTAATAATTGTTCGTAAGTTGATTGTGCTACCTGCAATCTTCGCTGTAACTGTCGCTGTTGTTGCTCTAATTTAGGTAAAATTCTTAATCTTGCTTGGTTTGATATAAAAGCTTTTCTCAATAAACCGACTCGATTGGTTGCTGCTAACCGTTCAACCTCCGATCTTACTAGTTCCGCTGTCAGAGATTGCTTTAATTCACCAATTTGCAAATCTGGTTCTCTTACAGATACTCCATTACCGACAATTTGTCCGACTCGCCCTTCAAGCTGATTTCTCAAAGCTTGCAATTTCTGAGAAAGATTAATTACTGTTGGGTGTTTGTCAGTTAACTTAGTTCGCGCTACTGCTAACTCATCTTGCGTCTTCTGAAATTCTGTAAGTACCTGCTGTACCCCTGGCGATTGACTCAAACTTGATAGCGCTACCGCTTGCTGTGTCTGTAATTTTAACTGATTTTGCAAAGCCTCAGAGCGAGTCATTGCTTCCACTAATTTCGCTTGAGCTTGGGTAATATTCTCTGATAAACTGTTAAGACTTCCTACCCCAAGTTTGGCTTCTTCTTCCAAAGCCACTACGCCGTTTTGCTCTTTGAATTGACGCAAAGCTGCTTCTGCCTGTATTACTCTTGCCTCAACTTGTGGTACTTCTTTTTGCAGAAATTCCCGTGCCGCTCTGACTTCAGCAGTGTTGTTTTCAACGTTATTGTCTAGATAATCCCTCATCAAGGAATTTATCACATTTGCCGCTTCTTGGGGGTCGGTACTTTTATAAGAAAGCTGTAAGATATCAGTACCCCGGATACTATTAACCTTGAGTTTTGCAAGAACAGTTTCATGGCTGAGGGGTTCGCCTTCCTCATTTTTGAGATCGAGTTTGGTTATAGTTTCTTTAATCAGAGGATAAGATTGGATCACCTCAGCTTCGGTGTCAAGGGGGTTTGAGTTTGCTATACCGCTAAGTTTCTCCAATTTGTCCTCCTAAACCTGAAAGAGAAGAAACATTATTATTTTTATTAAAACGTAATTTACCTTCTGCTTGATAAACTGGTTTTTGTCGAAAGGTGACGAAAGCAGCTAATCCAAGAACGGAGCTAGTTACAAGCAGTGCAGGCAACCAGCGTCTTTTGAGAATCAGCCAGTATTGTCCTAAATCAATATAGTCTTGCTCTTCTTGGTTCACTTGCATCTCATTTGTCATAGAACATATCACTCACGCTATCGACTTACGCTAACTTTTAACTTTCGATCAATTTAATGTGTATTGTGCCCGATCTATTTTTCTGTGGCAGATGGTTTATCTTTTAGTCTTTTTATAAAGTTAGATGACTATTCCTAGTTAGGCATACTATTTTTATACCTACAGCTTGCATTAATTATTTAACAGTATTTTTTTGATTTGAAAAGTCTGGAGCTATACTTATAAGTTAAGCTTTAAATTTGTTTCAAAAAAGGTTAAAAAAATGTGTTGTTCCTAACTACTATTCTGAATGCGAGATGCCGTTCTGCTCGCACGCTCGCCGTGTATAGGAGCATACTAAATCGTATTTGACGGTATCGAACGCCTATGGCGATGTATTCTTAAGTTATTACAACTTAGGCAAGAGAAATTACAATATCTAGAACACTATATTTCCCACGATTGCTGCGTAAGTCCTAGTTATATTTTATTTTGATAAATAGAAATAATCGGGTTTATAAATTGTCTTTTTTAAATAATTCTTAAACAAGACTTAGTTTCTTTTTCAGTTTTATGTAATCAATTTGTATAAAATCGTCATTCAATAAATAATTGCATTGATATTATATTGGCAAATTATATATAGCCTTTTTCGGTTGAGTAAGGTACACAATATAACTTCACCCTGTCCTCGATTCAACTGAAACCAGCTATATACATCATTTTCTTAATCTATAGGATTTATAAAGAATGCGCTTACAACTACAAAGATATTGATTTGACTAAATGTATTCTATCTAATCTTGATATTTTCTTCCAGAAGTCATACTTTCTATACTTAGTAATACCAATCAATTTACAAATAATCTTTGTTTAGTTTATCTATACGGTGTGCATACAAAATATTTCAACAGATGGTTATACTAATTGTTCTGCAATTCAAAGCTTCGTATAACTTCTCAAAAAACAAAAAACAGAGGAATAATACCTATTAATGCAGGAGACTATATCTTATAAAGAATCGGTGACTTCGGAGTCACAGGAAATTATTAAAAGCATCCCTAAATTGCTTTTGCTAGCAGATATTACTGGCTTAGTTTCTTCTCTATGTTTTATTTTTTGGTTGCGTTTTAATCGTTCGGTTGATTTCTTAAATCCAACTTGCTATGGATTTATACTTTTGGTTTTAGGAACGTTATATTTAGCGGATACTTACAAACCCGATAGGCAGATTGCCGGTTTAAGAGCGCCAGCACGCATTATCCTGAGCAATATATTTGTTGCTGGTGTTAGTGCTGCACTTATTTACATATCTGGTGCTTGGAGAAATAATCCTCTATTATGGCGGAGCGTTTTGCTTCCCACTTTGGCAATTTTTACTGTTTGGGCGGCAATATTACGAATTTGGATGGCTAGATTAATTCGTCAATACGCACAACAAAGTCGTTGGCTAATTTTGGGTGCAAATAAGAATACGATTCAATTTGCTCAAAATTTTCAAGCACAGAATTCTCTGGGATGTTTGGTCATTTTAAGTGATAACTCCGACAATTCTGATTTATCTGAATACTCAGCTTCTTTAACACGACAATATACAGTAGGTACAATTACAGATTTACCAGGATTGAGTTTACAGCGTTGGACAGGTGTGTTGTTAGGAAGCCAAATCGAATTATCCGATCGAATGGTGCCGCAATTGATGGCAATGCGATTGCAGGGAATTCCAGTTTACAAACTGCCAGATATCTATGAAAATTTATGGTACAAACTTCCTTCATCTTTGCTGCAAGATGCTTGGTTTACTTTCAGCACGGGTTTTAACCTAATGTCTGGTGGTTTTAATTCAAGGGTGAAGCGAGTATTCGATACAATTGCTTCAGCATTACTAATGTTGGTTCTATCTCCGTTAATGCTTTTGGTAGCCTTAGCAATCAAATTAGACAGTCCAGGTCCGATTTTTTATTCTCAAGAACGTACAGGACTAAACGGTAAAACATTCAAAGTTCACAAATTCCGCTCGATGTATCAAGATGCAGAAAAGCGGGGCGCACAATGGGCGCAGGAGCGGGACCCCCCGAATTACAAGAGTAGGCTATTGGTTGCGTTTAATGCGAATCGACGAACTTCCGCAGGTGTGGAATGTAGTAAAAGGAGAGATGAGTTTAATTGGGCCGCGTCCCGAAAGACCGCAGTTTGATACTCAGTTAAAAGAAGCGATTCCTTATTACGACATTCGCTATTTAGTTAAACCGGGAATTACGGGATGGGCACAGGTGCTTTATCCTTACGGTGCATCAATTGAGGATGCTTATGAAAAGCTATCTTACGACCTTTATTATATCAAGAACTATTCTATTTGGCTGGATATAGCTATATTTTTCAAAACTATCCGAGTTGTTTTGTTAGGTAAGGGTAGATAAAGCTGTCCGACCGATATCTGTATATTTATTCAATTGCGAATTCTCTGATTCCGTCGTGCTGTAGTCGCGTGTATCGTTCATCTGAAACCGAAAAACCTAGCGATTTTATCTATCAGAAATTGCTATATGTCTGCGTGTGAAGTGTATCTAACAAATAAAAATAGGTAAATGAACAAAAAAATTTTGGTAACTGGAGGCGCGGGGTATATCGGCTCTCACGTTGTACGTCACCTTGGTGAAGCTGGCTACGATGTGATTGTTTACGACAATTGTTCGACAGGTTCTGCTGACTCTATACTTTATGGTGAGTTAGTTATCGGGGATTTAGCCGATACTGAACTTCTATATAAAGTTCTCTCTCGAAATCAATTTAGTGCGGTACTTCATTTTGCTGCTAGTCTGATAGTACCCGAATCCGTTGCTCGTCCTTTAGACTATTACAGCAACAATACTCGTAACACTCTGAATTTACTTCAATGCTGTAGCCTTACGGGTATAAATAAAATAATTTTTTCCAGTACGGCAGCGGTTTACGGCGAGCCGGAGAAAATTCCGGTAACGGAGTCAACGCCAACACAGCCAATAAATCCTTACGGACGCTCAAAATTGATGAGCGAATGGTTAATTCAGGATTACGCCGCAGTTTCCGATTTAAACTATGTAATTTTACGCTATTTTAATGTAGCAGGAGCCGAGCCTAGCGGTAGATTAGGGCAGATATCACCTAACGCAACTCATCTAATAAAAGTTGCCTGCGATGCAGCTTTAAGACGCAGACCAGAAATTAAAATTTTTGGTACTGATTTTCATACTCCCGATGGTACTGCAATTCGAGATTACATCCATGTTGAAGATTTAGCATCAGCACATCTAGATGCTTTGCGTTACTTAGAAAAAGGCAATCAAAGCGAAGTTTTGAACTGCGGTTACGGACAAGGATATAGCGTTCGCGAAGTAGTCGAACGAGTAAAAACAATTTCTGAAACTGATTTTCCAGTTATTGAAACTAAACGTCGTCTGGGAGATCCAGCTTGTGTAATGGCTGAGTCTGAGAAAATTCGTAAAGTGCTTAACTGGCAACCTAAATATAACCAGCTAGATACAATAATTACGACAACTTTAACTTGGGAGATGCAAAAGGAAGCTAAGAAGAATAATTCAATAAGTCGCGTATTAGTGTAAATAAGTTGTATTGAGGTGCATCTGACTTGCAAGCTAAATAATAATTGAGAATTGGGCATTGGGCATTGCCAATTACCACAATTTCTGAATCGGATAATTATCGAAAACAGCATCTATACTTACAATTGGCATTTGCTCAACTATTGCTTGAGCAATTAAAATTCTGTCAAAAGGATCGCGATGACGATCGGGTAAGTTTGTTAAAGCGTAGATATGAGAGGTTTCAATGGATAATAATTGTAAGCCATTGGTTTGACATTGACAATAACCAATTCAGGCAACGGTAAATCGAGGGTTAATTTACCCAATTGCAGTTTGATTTGCATTTCCCAAATACTGGCAAGGCTGAATATTAAAGTATTGCTAGTATCAGTTAATAAGTTTACAACTTTAGTCGGCAACCTATCTGGATCTCCAGCCGACCAAATTAATACATGAGTATCTAATAATATATTCACTGTTCGCCCATCCAAAATTCATCAGGTAAAGGTTCATTAAAATCATCACTCATCCAAACTTTTCCTTTATTTAAGCCAAGTATCCGCTTTTTAACTGGCTGGGGTTGAACGTATTTCTGTCCTAAAAATTCAATAAAATCTACTACCTGTTGTTGCTGCTGTGGTGGCAAATTTTGCAATTTAGCGATTATTTCTTCGGTGGTATTTACTATTTGGAAAGTCATCTGGATTTTGGATTTTAGATTTTGGATTTTACGGAAGGTTGGGGGTGTCGGTTTTCGTCCCCAAACTAACCATCGACGGATTTTGAATTAATTTTTAATCTTATATTTCTACTATTTTACAAAAAAACGCACTTCAATAAATAATCTTTCTTTACTCTCTCTTTGGACTCCTCAACATAAAAATCCTTTGTCAAAATGGTACAGCACTTTGCAAATAAGTTACAGCCTCATATTACAAAACTCTTGTGGGATGGGCATCCCTGCCCGTCTGAATGTACCTCACAAAGATGAAATATGCTGTATTATACATGCATGATGTGGAGGAAATGACAATGATGCCCGTAATTCTCAGCTTGGATACTGTGGAACTAGCAGACGAACAATTTTGACGTTTGTGTCAGCAGAATTGAGATTGGCAGTTGGAAAGGAGTGCGAAAGGAAAATTAGTTGACAAAATTATCTAACTTAACTTCCATATATGCATTTAGAATAATCGTAATTAAATTAACCGATTATTTTATTCATGATATTAAAATCTCTTTTTAAATATAATCGCTATCTATTTGGCGGTTTTTTAGTAATTATCAGTTTATTTTTAATCGGTGCTTTTATTCCTAGAAAGTGGGGAAATTATTCAAAGCAAAATTGTAATTATCAAATTTGTGTTGCGAATATGGGGATTCATTCCAATATTTTAGTCCCAACTAAGAATAATGCTCATGACTGGCATAATTATCTATCTATAGAAAAAATTGGTATTGATAATGTTAATAATTATAAATATCTGAGTTTTGGTTGGGGAGATAAAGATTTTTATATGACGATTAGCTCAATTTCAGATTTTAATTTTAATACTATTTTTAAAGCTGCATTTCTGCCTACTTCTTCGGTAATCTATGTAAGAGGTTATCAATCGTTACCGCAAAATATAGAAGTAAAATGTATTTACACAAATAAAGCTAATTATTTGCGATTAATCGAGTTTATCGAAGCAAGTTTTAAATCAGATAGAAACAGCAATAAAATTCGTATCGGTAATGGTTATACTTCTTCTGCGGGTTTTTATGCTGCAAAAGGAAATTACTCGATATTAAAAACTTGTAATGCATGGGACTGGGGATGCTTTGAGAAAAGCCGATATTAACACTCCTCTATGGGATAGTTTATCGGGAGCAATTATGTTTCACTTAAGAAGTGGCTGCGAACCAAAAAAGTTGAATAGGACATAATTGGATTTGTCTCTTAAGATACTAGATATATAATCGGTTGTCTTAAGTAAATATAATGGATTTGCACAATATAGATAATTATTTACGCCCTACAGATATTAATAAAGTTACCGATTGGGGTGAAGGTTGGAGTTGGTTGGCTGGAGGTACTTGGTTATTTTCCGAACCACAACCCGAGATTAAAAATTTGGTAGATATACAGTCTTTGGGATGGGACGAAATTGAATTTGTTAATTCTAATTCCCATAAAGGGGGGCTTTTGGCTATTGGTGCAACTTGTCCTTTAATTAAGTTATTGCAGTATCCTTGGTTGCCTGAATACAAAGCTGTGGAGGGTTTTAAAGGTGCGATATCAGCGCTTTCTGCTTCTTTGAAAGTAGTTAATGTAGCTACCGTGGGGGGTAATATTTGTCTTGCGTTATCGGTAGGAACTCTTGCACCTATTATGATGGCTTTGGATGCAAGTTATGAGATTTGGAATCTTAAGGGAAAATCGCGGATAGTTGCTGGGAAAGATTTTCAAATCGGCTTTCGTCAAACAGTTTTGAAATCAGGGGAATTATTACGACGAGTTTTAATTCCTGTAGAAAATATGAAGTGGCAAGTTGATTATCAACGTTTTGGTATTGCAGCAAGCGATTCTGCTTTAGCAATTGTTGTAGGTGCTTATGATTCGGTGGCTAAATTGCGGTTGGTTATCAGTGCAAGTATTGCCGCACCCGTGTTATTAGAATTTGAAAGTGATTTACTTGATGATTTGAATTATATTACATCTTTAGAAAATATAGATTTTATTGAAGATGCAAGAGCTAGTGCTGTTTATCGTCGAGAAATAACACAGATTTTGATTAAGCGATGTTTAAAAGAGTTAGGAGTGTAGAGACGTAGCACTGCTACGTCTGTACAGTTAGGAGTTAAGAGTTAGGAGTTACCAATTACCAATTACCAATTACCAATTATCAATTACCAATTACCAATTACCAATTACCCTTCTAATATATGCAATCTCTAAATTTCAAGGTTAATAACCAACATCACAGCGCAACTTGTCATCCTGGAAGCAGTCTGCTTTCGCTACTTCGTCAACTTAATTACTTCGGAGTACATCGCGCTTGTGAAACTGGCGATTGTGGTGCTTGTACTGTTTGGCTAAATGATACACCGGTGCATAGCTGCATTTTTCCTGCGATGCGAATTAACGAACAATCTGTAACTACCATTGAAGGGTTATCGCAAAATAACCAACTTGCACCGATACAGCAAGCATTTTTACAAGCTCAAGGGTTTCAATGCGGGTTTTGTACTCCAGGAATGATTATGAGTGCAGCTAAGTTTCCTTTCTCATCAGTACAAGACTCACATACTAATATGAAAGGAAACCTCTGTCGCTGCACTGGCTACCAAGCAATTATTGAAAGTATTTTACTTTTTCAAAATTCAAATGGGCGTGACATCGTTGCCACACCCGCAATTCTCACACCACACTCCGTCGGAGAAAGCGTTCCTAAACAAGATGGAACCGCAATCGTTACAGGTAAAGCATACTACACTGCTGATAATTTGCAATCCGGATTATTACATTTAAAAATTTTGCGATCGCCTTTTTCTCATGCAAAAATCCGCAATATTAATGTTGACAAGGCTAAAGCACTCGAAGGGGTAGTAGATATCTTTACTTATAAAGACGTAAAAAGGGTACCCTACACAACCGCAGGGGACACGCAGAACCAGTTCCCGATCCTTTAGACCATTATTTGCTGGATATAATAGTGCGTTTTGTGGGGGATAGAGTTGCTGCTGTAGTGGCTGAGTCGGTTAATATTGCCACAAAAGCCTGCGAGTTAATTGAGGTTGATTACGAAATTTTACCTTACGTTACCAATCCGGTGGAAGCAATGGCAGATGGTAGCGTTGTTATTCATGATGAACCGGAATCTCAGCAAATTCCCGATAGAAATCGCAATATTGCAGGTGAAATATTTCTGGAATCGGGGAATGTAGAAGAAGCTTTTAATGAAGCAGATTTAATTGTAGAAAATACTTATCATTTACCAGCAGTACAACACGTCCACTTAGAGCCTCATGTAACCGTAACTCATTTGGAATCGGATGGTACTTTGGTTGTTCGCAGCAGTACCCAAGTACCGTTTCACTGTCAAAGATTATTATCGCAACTTTTTGATATTCCTAAAGAGAAAATTCGGGTTTATAAACCACAACTCGGCGGTGGTTTTGGCAATAAGCAAGAAATTTTAACAGAAGATTTATGTGCTTTAGCAACTTTACGTACTGGTAAACCCGTACAGTGGGAGATGACGAGAAATGAAGAATTTACCGCTACAAATAGCCGTCATGCAATGACAATTAAGTTAAAAACTGGAGTGAAAACAGATGGTATGATTGTCGCTCAAGATTTAGAAATCATTGCAAATACTGGCGCTTATGGTAATCATGGTAAGACGGTGGTATTTTTATCTGGCTATATTCCTTTAGGTTTATATCGTTGCGATAATAAAAGATTTCAAGCATATGCTGTTTATACTAATACCATGCCTGGAGGTGCATTTCGCGGTTATGGTGCAACTCAAGGCACTTTTGCAATGGAATCTCAAATTGATGAAATTGCCGATAAATTAGGTATTGATGTTATAGAAATTAGGCAGAAAAATTTGATTCGTCCTGGGGATTTAGTTAGTTTAGGGAATGATGGCGAGCATTTTAATTTAATTGGTAGTTATGCGGTTGAAGAATGTTTTGCTAAAGTTATTCATGCATTAAATTACGTTCCTGGTAAACCTCCTGTTATTAATGGAAATCGCCGCCGTGGTGTCGGTTTTGCTGTTTCAATGCAGGGAAGCGGTTTATGTAAAATCCATACTGCTTGCGTTAAGTTATCACGGTTAGCTGATGGGAAATATGAGTTAAGAACGGGTTCGGTTGATGTTGGTACTGGTTCCGATACCACTTTACGACAAATTGCGGCGGAAGTTTTAGGGGTAACGATTGCCGACATCGATATTATTTCTGGAGATACCCAATTAACTCCTTTTGATGCAGGTTCTTATGCTTCTGCAACCATGTATATTTCCGGACAAGCTGTTAAGTTAGCAGCGGAGAAATTGAAAGATAAAATAGCAGGTGAGATAACTTCACAAGAGAGAATAGAAGTAGAAGAAAGTTATACAGCTGATGAAGCAACTTTAACTTTTGCAGTTCAAGGTGTAGAAGTGGAAGTTGATATTGAAACGGGGAAAGTAGAGGTTTTGAGGTGCGTACAAGCAATTGATATTGGTAAAGCAATCAATCCTAAAATTTGTGAAGGACAAGCAACCGGGGGAATTGCGATGGGTATTGGTTATGCATTAACCGAAGAATTATTATTTGACGAACAAGGAAGAATTATTAATCCTAAACTGCGGGAATATCGCATCCCCACAGCGGCAGATATGCCACCAATGGAAGTATTTCTAATAGAAAAAACCGACCCCTACGGCCCATTTGGAGCTAAAGGTGTAGGAGAAATCACAACCAACTGTACCGCGCCAGCGATTGCAAATGCCATTACTCATGCTACAGGTGCAAGATTGCGACAATTACCAATGACACCCGAAAGAGTTTGGCAAGAGTTAGGGATTAAGAGTTAGTTGTTAGTTGTTAGTGGTTAGTTGTTCGTTTTTGATAACTGTTCACTGTTCACTGTTCACTGCTCACTGTATCTCTTTGACATCAGCAACAGTGGCATTGATATCATAATCGAAGCCTTCTATTTTAGCAGGGCTACCGATTTTAACTAAGCTTTCACCTACTACTGCACCAGCATTTTGCATTTGGGCTTTACCCGTCAATGCGATTGATAAATTTGTTTCAAACTTAGCGCTGGGATCTGGTAATTCTTTTACCGAACCATCTGGTTGAGTCACATTTATGGTGACGGGTAACTGCTTGACAGATTTTATCGTCATTTGACCTGAAGGTTTATTGTCAATTGTTAGGGTGGTTTTGCCACCACTTTTTAAGCTTTGCTCCAATAAGGCTTCAGGACGAAGTAAATTTAAACCGTCCACAAATAAATCTACTTCTATCGGCTTTGTGGGGATATTTACCTGAGCGTTCGTTGCGGATATGTTAGAGAACAAGATTATAAGTGCGAATGTCACGGCGATCGCCGGAATAAGCGACAGATTCAAAGTTCGCCTTACCCGAGCAGAATTAAAACCATTACAATTCCAAATTGCCATTAAAAATAATGCCTTTCGATGCAAGTTGGACAAATAAAAAAAGTCAACCAGTGCAAATGTTGAGCTTTCATACGATAGTAGCGCAACTGTTGACAAATGAGTGATATAAAAGTCTAATATGTAATAATTACTAGTCGCTGTTACAAGACTATGACTAGTAGGTAACTAAAAATACTTTAGAAAATTTACATTAAGCTGGGGTGAATAGAATGTCTACTGCCTATTTAAAAGAAGAAGAGACTTTAGAAGTAAGTATGGAAGACTTAGAAAAGTATCTGTATGAAAATCATGAGAGGATAGGAAATCGCCGCAAGAAATTACGTAAACTTCCTATAATAGATATTAAAGATAATTCAACTACAAGTAAATAGTTAATTATTTTAAATAAAAAATATACCATTTACCAACTTTCCCCAGGAAGTTGTAATTTTTCAATAACTCAAACAATCTCAAATTCCAACTGATGACTTTTCAAAAAACTATGAGTGAAATGGTCAACTTCATTTGTATTGCTTAATTCTAAGTTGTAAAAGTCTACTTTGTCATGTTCAAAATAAGGTCCTGCGTGCCATGTTCCGACATTTAATTTAATAAAACAATTTCCGGGGATGCGAAAGGCTGCAATATTTTGTAACTCCGGTTCATTTTTATTATTAGCCGGACAAACCGCCATTAACCAATCTTTATCAGCTAAAGAACCCAAGCATTGAGTACATTCTGCGTGACGGGTAATATTGTGAAACTTGTTTCCCCTACCATGCAATTGCATAATATAAAATCTAGGGATGCCGTTGTCAAGGACTAATTGAGCATCTTCTCTATCAAATAATTTACCATCTTTGCTAGGAAAAATAACCTGTCCGTAAGGTTGAAAGTTTTCCAAGGTTATAGCTTGCGCCAATAATTGTTTTACTGTTTTTGTATTAGTCATATATAAAATTCCTCTAACTGATAACTGTTCACTGTTCACTGTTTACAATTCCAACTCTTTCGGAATCATTGATTTAGGAATAATAGAAGCTTGTTTTTCTTTATCGCTAGGTTTTGTATACCAGTAAGCCCAAGCAATCAAAACTCCTTGGAGGGGAAGTCTAATAGCTTGAAATAAAGGCGAACCAGAATATGGTATACTATCGATTTCAATATGATTAATTGCCATATTGATGTTAGCTGGATAAACCGCGATAAATAATGCAATTATTCCCCATGCAGTAGGTTGACTTAAAGGGGGAACTAATAAACCGATACCACCTAGTATTTCATAAAAGCCACTTAAATAAACTAAACCCAAAGGATAGGGAAGTTGCGGTGGCATAATTTTTACAAAAGGTTGAGGAATCGCAAAGTGCAAAATTCCCACAATTATTAAGGCTACGGAAAGGATAACCCTTAAAAGTTCTTTGTTCTTTTTTATAAGTTCCATTTGAGCGAATACAGGAAAATTTCTCGAATATTCCTTCAGTTTGTTACCTCAAGATTGCTTTGTCTTCCGTCGGGAGTCAGAAAAATTGAATTATTCACATCTTGCAGCAGTGTCAGAAACCCGGTTTCTTTAGACTTGTTGGGAATAAGCTGATGTGCAGCTAAGTTGTATTTAAAAAAAATTGGAATTATTGTAGTGCGGGCCGAACAGCCCGCTAGTACTATACAAATTAAGTGCGTAACAGCTTAGTGCAAGATGCCAGGTTATAATCTTTCAAAATCTGAATTAACACTAATTATTTTTCTATCAATGATTTTCCGCATTAACAGTTTGACTTGTCGGAACAAAACATCAGGCGTACTACGGTAGCATAAGTATCATTCCGTACATAAAATGATATTTAGTGCAAGGATTTATTACGAATCGTAGTAAAACTGTGCTGTTTTGAGTTATTGCAATCGGGGAAACCATCTATCAAGCAATCTCAAACTAAAGTGATTTATTGATTATTGGTAGGAAAATAATGAACAAGTTTATCAAAGCTCTGACAATTACTAGCGCAACTGCGATCGCAATGTTTACTGCATCTTTTCCTGCAAAAGCAGTAGTAGTGAATTGGAGTCTGAATGGTGTCACCTACGATGATGGGGGAATAGTTAGTGGAAGCTTTCAGTATGATGCTGACACCAAGGAAATAGGAAACTTCGATATTTTTGTTACTGATGGAAGTACATTCTCAAGTTTTGATTATCAACTTGCTGGATTATTTGGTGGGTTTAATGGCACTGGTTTTAGTTTACGAAATTTCAGATCTAACAATAGATTTTTCCAATTAGCCTTCGATTCTCCGTTGACTAATGCAGGAGGAATAGTTTCATATGCTCCTAACACAAGTTTTGAGGCAACTTGTTTTGGGATGAATTGTTCTACACCTGTATTTCCTGCAAGATTAGTCAATGCAGGTACGTTCGTAGGTACGGTAGAAACTGAAAAAGTACCCGAACCTTTGACTATTATGGGTACTGTTTTAGCAGGGGGAATGGGAATTGCAATCAAGAAAAAGCGAGCTAAGAAGAATGTAGAATCAGGGATTTAATACCGATCGTTCAACTTGCTCGCTTATTATTTTGGATTAAATAAATTTTAACAGTAATCGGGTGAGGGTTGATTATAACTCCACCGGATTTTTGTTTATGATATTAGTTATTTAATAATTAAAATTAAAAACTCATGAAAACAGTTGTAATTGGCGGAGTTTGCAGAACTGGGAAATCAAGGTTAGCAAATAAAGTTTTTCAAAACACTAAAGCAACGGTGTTTCATGGCGACCATTTGATGAATATTTTATACAATAATTTTTCGGATTCGGTTAAAGGTAAGTTTCCGAAAGTATTAATAAAGCTGATAAGAAATATGGGTAAGGAGTTTAACTATACGAGAATATTTGAATCTTGTCATATTGACCCAATTGTTGCTAAAAGTAAATTAAATTATCCCAGCTATATTTTTTTATTTTTAGGATATCCTCAAGTAAACGTTGAGAAAAAACTTCAAGAATTACGAGAATATGGAGCAAAGCATTCTGAATGTTGGACTAATCAACACGATGATGAATCTTTGATTTTACATATTAAACATTTTGCTGAAATTAGCCGAGAGCAACAGTTGAAATGCCAGCAAGCGGAGATTCCATATTTCGATACTTCGGATAATTTTAATTCTGCTTGGAATCAAGCTTATGATTATGTAATACAAAAATTAGGCTCGTAGTAAGGACTTTAGTCCTTTATTGAGCGCTAAAGCGCAACTACGAACCTATTAACACAATTTTTCGATTACAAATGACTAATTACTAAGAACTGACTCTAAGTTAAGAAAACCATTTGCAATCAAATAAGTTGCATAAGTGGTATATAATTCTGCATCAATTGGCGCACAAGATACACCGCTTCCTGCAAGTGCATTTAAAGTCTCGTCACAGCTAATAATTGGTCTATTTTCTGTTAGGTATAAGTCGGGAATGGTAAGTTGTCTTTCTGACCAACGTTCGAGTAAAAATGGACGCAGAGTGTATAAAGGATTTTCCTCTGATGTGACATCGTTAATTAACTTATCTTGCCATTCTTCGTAAGGAATCATCTTGATGGGAAATCCGAAAGAACTCAACCAGTCAACTAATGTGCTTAAAGGTGCGGGTTCTGGATGCTGGAGATGGAAAGCCTTACCGAGGGATTCTTCTTGTTTTGATAGATGTACAATAGCTTGACTTACATAGTCAACTGGTGACATATCTAACATATAATCCACGTCGGGAAAAGCTCCCATTTGCAAACAGCCTTTGGTCATTAAGTTTACAAAATCGTCGGTGTTGCCTACCCCAGTTTGGCTGTGTCCGGAAATTAAAGGTGGTCTGTAAATGGTGATGGGAAGTCCTCTTTGTCCGGCGATTTTAACTAGTTTTTCTGCTACCCATTTGGTTTGAGAATACCCGAGAAAAATCCCTTCCCAACGGTCAAAACTATCATCTTCTTTGACTACTTTTCCTGCGTATTCAGGTGATTCAAATACCGCGACGCTGGAGACGTAATTTAAGGGTTTAACTTTGATTTTACAAGCTAAACGGATGATTTCTTGGGTTCCTAATACGTTAGCTGTTTTTAACGCTGAGTAGGGAAATACGTAATTGAGCATTGCAGCACTGTGATAAATGGCATCTATATTAGTTGCCAACATATCAAATGCTTCAGTGCTTATACCTAATTGCGGTTGAGATAGATCGCCAACTATTGGGATAATTCGAGGGACTGGATTCTTCATCCCAAATCCCATAAGATTCTAAGTTCTTTTTCAGCTTTTCTTTACCTGCTTCCGCATCTGCTGCACGTACCAAGCAGTAAATATCTGCATCGGTTTGCTGTAAAAGTTCGTGAATTACAAATGCTCCTAAAAAGCCGCTACCCCCAGTTAAGAAGATATTTTGAGGATTGGGATTGAATTTATAAGAGGTTGAAGCAGGGCGGATGGTTTCATCTAGAACGGCTTCTGCTGCTAAGTTAGGAGTATTGGTAGTATCAACAAGCGATTTATCCTGTTGAGATTCTTGCGCTTCCTCGGCTAAACGTGCCGAAAGTGCTTCAATTGTCGGATAGTGCCAAAGCAACATTGGGGACAATTCAAATCCCAACATTTTCTGTGCTTTGGTAACAATTACCATTGCTTGAGTAGAGTCTAAACCGTAAGTATCTAAAGGTTGAGTTACGTCGATTTCTTCGGCTTCCATGTTGAGGATTTCAGCCAAATTAGTTAAAAACCAAGTTTGAATTTCTGTAGCGTTCATAGTTTGTTTTGTAGTCATTTAATTTAGATATATTTGGATTTACGATTATGCAGTTTGTTTTGAAGAGATTTGGAGAAAAAAACCGCAGAGAGCGCAGAGAGCGCAGAGGAAAGAAATGAAGATAGATAGGAGATTCTGGAGAGAAATAAGAGTAAGATTTATTTTCAATCCAAAATCTAAAATTCTAAGATGTAATTTTAATTGGCTGATATTGAGAATAGAAATTATCTATTTGCAAACCTTGCATTTTTAAACTTTGAATGCGGTATAAATAAGAAGTTCCCTTCATTATTTGGTTTGCAACATCAACTACCTGACGATTATTTGGTTCTGATAAATAAGAACCGCGTACCCAATCGTTGAAGCTGCCCATCGCGGGGCCGCACCATACTTGATAATCAACTTCTCTACCTTTTTCACCGGAATTAGACCACCTGGAAGATAATCCTAAATACCAGCGGAAAATCAGCGCCATTTTATATTTTGGATTGTTAGCGGCTTTGGTAAGTTTCTGAGGATTACTTTTGGTTTGATAAGCAACGGTTTCTTGCCAAACTTCTTCGATACTTTGACGAAAGACCTGTTTTTCTAACTTTGTTTTTTCTGCTGGTGGAAGTTCGTCGAGAGAGTTATAATTTCGGTAGATTTCGTATAGTTTTTGTGCTTTCAGGGGAAACATAGTTCCGCGTTTGAGAACCTGTAGTTTTACTCCCATTTCAAACATATCAGCGGCTGGTGCCATCATCACGTCGGCCATGTCAGCTTGTGCTAATAGCTTTTTAGTATGTATAGAAGTTCCTGCTTCTATACAAGATTGATTTATTGAACCAGTAACTACATATGCAGCACCCATCATAAAGGCTGCTAAAGCTGATTGAGGAGTTGCAATTCCTCCTGCTACTCCAACTCGGATGGGTTTTTCGTAATTATATTTAGACTGTATTTCGTCTTTTAAAGCAATTATAGAAGGTAGCACGCAAACCAAAGGACGATTATCTGTATGACCGCCAGAATCTGCTTCTACGGTAATATCATCTGCGATCGGAATTTGTGCTGCAAGGGTTGCTTGTAATTCGGTAATTAACCCTTTTTCAACCAGTTCCTTAAGCATTTTTAAGGGGGCTGGCTGCATAAATTTACTCGCAACTTCCCGACGAGAAATTTTAGCAATGACCTTATTATTAATTTGAATTTGGTTAGCTGAATTTAAACTCAATCCAGCCGCACGATAGTAAACAATATTAGGAGTTAAATCTAAAAATGCCGAAGCTTCTACAGTTTCTACTCCATATTTTAGATATAAATCTACAGCGCCTCTTTCTATTTCGGGGTCGTTAGGACTATGAATTAAATTAAATGCATAAGGACCATTAGGCAAAGATGTTTGAATTACTTTAATCGCTTCTTCTAAACGAGTTAAACTCAAACCGCCCGCACCAAAAGAACTCAAAATATTCTCTTTACCCAGGGCTATTATCATTTCTTCGGAGGCTATACCCCCAGCCATTGCACCAGTTGTATAAGCATATTTAACATTATGAAAATTGAGGAAATTGGGGTCGCCGAAGCTTTGAGTAAAAACAGGTGGAGCTGCAATTAATAATTCTATTTCGGCTGGTTGACTGTTATCCAGGGGACAATAGCCGTAATTAGTTGCTCCAATTCTGTCTCCGACTTTAACTATATAGCAAGGTTTATCAGTTTCGAGCAATTGTTCTTTGATTCCTTCTGGATCGAAGGAAATACAGCTTACTGAACCTTTCCAAGTTCGATTTTTAGTCGCAATAGCCCCATGAAATAGAAGTCCGTTGTTTTCTTTATTTAGCACGTTTTTTCAATTATCAATGAACAATTATTGATGAGCAGTTAACAGTGAGCAGCGAACAGTTTTAATTATTAGCTTGACAAAGGTTCGTAGTCAGGGCTTTAGCCCTTAACATAAAATATAAAGTCCTGACTACGAATATAATTGTTAATTGTCGAACAAATTTTCGGCGCAAGCGATTTGCAATTGAATAATTTCGCTTAGCTGTTGGCTAAAATCTTGGCGCGATTTCAAGAATGTGGAGTGGGTTTTATGAACCATTAAATTGTTGGTGTTGACTTGTTGATATTGAGGTTTTCTATAATTAGTCACGTTTTGAGTTGATGCTAATTTTTTGGTTGTGGTAGATGCAATATATGAAGTAGTTTTCGCCGGATTTGATGACGCTGTTTTTTCTATATTGATATTGGGTACGGCGATTTTCATAGGACTTACTTCTGGTTTTTTCGATGCTGTTGCGGGGATGTTTGGTTTTGTTTGTGGTTGAGATGTAGGAGTAGTTTTCGCCGCTGCTTTTACTTTTACAGGTTGAGGTTTTGACGGTTCTTTTTGTGCTGGTTTTATCTTTTCAATTGGCTTTTGACTAACTTCTGTTTCTTGGAACAGCTTTCTATTCTCTGCTGTTAAAATACTTGCAGTAAAATTATGACCGCCTAATGTAACTTTTCTCTGACTAAGTTTGGCTTTTTTACTGGTTTCTTCAACTGTCGAATACAGCGGCGATAAATCTAAGGAAACTTGGTGACTCGTTAGTTTTGCTAATGCTTTGATAATGCTACTATGGTCGTCTAAGCCTCTACGATTAAGAGAAATTGTCATGTGTTCTTTATCGCTTAAATTTTTATCAATCCATCGAGAACAAACGTTTCCAGCACCTGTTTCAATAAATATTTTCGCACCATCGCTATAAACTTGGTTAACCAGTCGAGGAAAATCAAGTTCTTTACAAAGCCCTGTAGCGATACCTTCAGCAATGGCTTTACTTTCTAATTCTATTGGCGCATATTTTGCAGCGGAATAAAGTATTAGATTTTGCTGATTTTCTTGAATTGGTAAAGTGTTGACGTTGGCAATTTCTTCATGTTCGGAAGCCATCGCTTCGCAGTGAATTACATGATCGAAAGGGGCACGGAATGCATTACAACCTATTTTTTTTATAACTTGTTCGCAGGCTGCTGGCTCACCGGCAATTACTACTTCTTCTGGTGTATTGATTTGAGTCAGGTAAACGCGGTTCTCTGCTGCTATACTTTCCCTAACTTGGGATGGTGTGGCTATAAGAACGTAATTACACCAGAAATTATTGTCGGGCGATCGCTCTTCTGATGGTAGCTGCCAAAATTCTCTGACGCAGTTTTTCGCACCCGATAATCTGTCTCCGAATAAGGTACTGGTGTTTAAAGCGTTGCTCATCTGACCAAATTGATTCCATATCCCGATAGCAGACATCATACTAACTTCACCCAAGCTGTAACCAAAAGCAAATTTGGGTTTTACTTGGAAGTTATCTTGAAGTACTTTAGACAACAGTCTGGCAACGACTATTTCGTTTTCAAACATTGCCGATGAATCATCTAGCAGTTGCTTTTCTAATCCTTCTAACTGTCTGGAGGATAGTTTATTCAAGCTGCGAGGATATACTAATTTCTCGACGTGACTGACACGACTATCTAAGTTTTGCAGGATGATATCGTCGTGAACTTGGGGAAATAGACGGAAGAGATTTTTACCGATACCGAGATAGGAATTAACCGCAGCAGGATAGATAAATGCAACTTCTCCTTTTTTACCCAACGGTTTTGCTGTAAAATAACTGCCTAGTGGAGTTTGCCACTCTTCACCTCGATCAAATGCGTTATTAACACCTTTGATGGCTGCTTTTATTTCTCTAGCTAATTCTTTGGGATTACGCGCCAAAATTACTAAAGTATAGTCTTGTTGACTGCGTTTTTGGTAATCGGCAAAAGTCATTTTAGCAGCTGCGGGAAGAGAAGTTCCCTCATTTACTACATTTTGTAAGTTGTCAACTTGCTGTAGTAAACCTTCGCGATTATTACCGGCGATCGCAAACAGTTGGAGAGGCATTTGCTGCAAAAATCTGCTGCTGCGGTCTTGTTTGTTTGGTTCTTCAGATATTATTAAGTGAGCGTAAGTTCCATCTATACCCATACTGTTGATGGCTGCCGTTCTTTTCTCGGTGTCTGGATTAAGAAACCAAGGCCTCGATTCCGGAACAACATAAAAAGAACTGTTTTCCCACTTTTGAATATCTTTCACACCAGTCCATTTTGGAGTTGCAGGAAGATATCTATAATAAAGACACAAAGCTGTTTTAATTAAACTAGCAATTCCCGAAGCAACATAGGTGTGACCAATATTAGCTTTAACGCTGCCGATCGCACAGCTTAATTTGTTTGCACCGCTTGGATAAGCCCGAAGTAATCCGTCAATTTCTGCTTCGTCTTCTTGGGAAATGCCACTACCAAAAACTTCCAGATAACTAATATCTTTATGTTTGATTTCTGCCGTCTCGAAAGCTTGCTGACAAGCATCTTCAACGGTGTTGGCATCCGTGGAACCCAAACGACTTTGCAAATCATTACTGGCAGCATTTTTTTGCTTGAAACTAACTGCATCAATTACCGCGTAGATGCACTCGTTTTCCTGTTTTGCTAGTTGATGTCGCTTTAATACTACTGCACCCGCACCTTCCCCAATCGCCCAGCCATTAGCTTCTTGGTCATAGGAAAGAGTATTTACACCTGTATTAACTGTTGATAATTCGTTTCTTAATAAAACGTTTTCCATACCGCCAGCTAAATCCACGGCACCCACTAATACGGCATCTGCTTCCCCAGTAGTTAATAAATGTTGCGCTACTTCTAACACTTTAAATGTGGAGTTTTCGCCAGCGGAAATTGTCAATGCGGGAGCAGTAAAATTCCACAGCGAGGAAATACGACTCGCCATAATATTAGTGATGTAGCTGACAAACTCGCTGCTATCGGCTGGTTTGGGATGAATTCCGTCTTTAACTATTGTTTCTAACTTCGACAGTTGATCGGAAGATAAAGATATTGCGCTAGCATTTAATCCTTCTTTAATTTCCCAGTCCAAATTCCATCTTTGCTGAAGTTGATGAACGGAAAACTCGGCTTCTGTAGCGATTAAAACTGCTACATTATCCCCTTCTTTTACATCTGCATCTTTCAAAGCGCGTTCGGCTACTTTGAGCATCAACAGTTGTTGTTTGTTGAGATTTTCTAACTCATTGGGAGGAATTTTACTCGATACGGTATCAATGATAAAGTCGCTGATATAAGCTCCCGTAGGTGCTTTTCCGTCGGGTAAATTATATTTTTCTAGCAATTCTGTTTTATTTTCTACACCGTGCCATCTTTGTTCGGGTAAGGGAATAAAATGTTGTTTACCTTGATAAATACTGCTTTCAAAAGCATCCAATCCATCACAACCGCCGAAAAAGGCATCCATTCCCACAATCGCCATTTTAGCGAGTTTGAAAGGTTGGCTAGATTCTTCAGATGTGGTGTTTTTATTTTGTTCTAAAATTAAATGAGCGTTGGTTCCACCCAAGCCAAAAGCACTAACTCCGGCGCGTTTTATAGAACCGCTTTTTGAGTGCCAGTTGGTAGGACTAGTTACAATTCTGCTCGGTGAAATTACGTTATCTTCCGAACCAATGGGGTCTGTAATATTAATAGTCGTAGGAATAATACCCTTGCTCATGCTCAAGAGTACTTTAATCAGACTAGCGCTAGCAGCACCAGTCAGCAAATGTCCGATATTAGATTTTACCGAACCCGTAAAGGGAGTTGCTTGATATTTACCAAAGAAAGTTTCGATAGAATTAAACTCGGTACTGTCTCCTAATAAAGTCCCTGTAGCATGACACTCCATATAGTCGAGAACTTTCGGATTAATATCAGCTTCCGAATAAGCCTTTTCAAAAGCTAAAGTTTGTCCTTTGGGGTTGGGGCTGAGTAAATGTTTACCCCTGCCATCATTGGAAAGTCCATTACCAGTTATTGAAGCGTAAATGCGATCGCCATCTTTAACAGCATCGCTATAGCGTTTGAGAACAAGCATTCCCACGCCTTCGGAGGTAACTAATCCCCTGGAGGATTTATCTAAGGGACGGCTAATATCGTTGTTTTCTGGATAACCTTGAATCCCGGAAAAAAGCATCCTGATAAAAATCGGATCGGCACAACTGATACCACCCGCCAACATCAAGTCAGCTTTGTGCGTCCATAGGTAATGAGACGCTAATCTAGCAGCGTATAAAGGTGAAGAACAAGCAGCATCCAGGCAAAAATGGATGTGAGATAAAGATAAAGCTTGAGAAATAATAGCGGCAGGTAAACCCGATATCATACCGTTATAAAATGATGTCTCCTCGGAATTGGGTAAACTTGCGGCAGCAAAATCCTCTTGCTGCAAAAGTTCACCAATTGCAGGATTTAACACCTGTTGATAGAGCGGTTCAAATAATTGGTTTGATGATTTCGTAGGTAGCGAGAGTGTGCCCAACAGTACTCCACATTTGGAAAGAACAGACTTGTCTTCCAAATAACCACTATTTTGTAATGCTTGCTTTGCAGCATAAAGCGACCATTTAAAGGTGTCATCTAGATTTTGTAGCAACGAAGAGGGAAGATTGTATCCCGATGCATCAAACTTAAAATTACGTACAAATCCTCCTTGCAAGGAGTAAACTTTATCTGGTTTTCCTTTTACCGGATCGTAAAATATTGTTGGCTCTATACCAATCTCATCAATACTCAATTCGGAAGTAGAATCCTTTTGTTCAATTAAATTATGCCAAAACTCTTCAGCGTTTTTAGCATCGGGGAATAAACATGAGAACCCAACGATCGCGATTTTTTCCATACTGTTATTCAGTTATCAGTTATCAGTGAACAGTTATCAATTAATTAAAGGAACGGGGGGATGGGGAGACAAGGAGACAAGGAGATGGGGAGACAAGGAGACAAGGAGACAAGGAGATGGGGAGAAGAATAATTACCAATTACCAATTACCAATCCCCCATGCCCAATGCCCAATGCCCAATGCCCAATTCCCAATCCCCAACTATCAACTATCAACTAACCACTAACTCTTTAAAGATTTAGTCGGAATAATAATTCCTTTACCACCTAATAAGCGGGAATAAATTTTGCCTTGATTATCATGTATTGTAAAATCGGCGGCAACGCTGGTGGCTGTTTTACTTACAATTTCGCAAGAAACGTAAAAGGGTTTATTGTAGGGTGTTGCTGCAAATTGTTCGTGTTTGTGAATTTCTGCTGGCAAACAAATTTCTTGATGATAGTGCTGTAACCAAATCCATAAAGGATGAGTACTCAAATCAACGGAGAAAGGATTTACCCAGAAAACAGGAAATTGTCCTTGTTGTTTTCTATCGATTTCGTTCCAAACGCATTCGGTAGTAATTTTTTCTGGACTAATATTTATTACTTTTGTTAGCCCTTTAAAAGATTCCCCGTGGAACAAAGGAAATATTGCTGGATTTTCTTGATAAAACTCATTCCCCTTAATGGTAATGATATTATCTTCTGTCATATTCAATTTTTCGTAAGTCGGACTTGGGGTATGTTGCGGTAATAAATGAATATCATTAATACTGAAATGATAGTTAACTTTTCCGTTTTTATTCCTACTCCATATTTTCGCTTTAAAAACTATTTCTTGATGCTCGTGTTTAGCAATTTCTTCAATATCTAGGATATATTCGTCTGCCAGTTTTTCATCAAAAGGTATTCCCTTCAATACCTTAAAATTGTTGTAGTAATAAAACCTATATCCTGGATAAAGTTGTTCGCAAGCATTAATCATCCATTGCGTTCCACAAGTAGCAGGTAAAACTGGCTTTCCACCGACTATATGATCTTGTATAAAAGGATTGGCTGCTTCCGTTAATCGTCGATGAATGCGATAACTTCTTAACTGAGAATTTAATTTGGGCGGAGGTGGAGAAATTGGACTACCAATTACAACTTGTGTCGAATCTCGGTAAGAATCATGAAGTTCGTTGACTAACATTTTCGCTCCCGCTTCTACCGGAATAATTTCAATTCCTCTACGGGCAAATTCCTTTTTTAATTCCGGTGTTACCATACCGCTATCCCAGCCACCCCAATTGATAGCCACTACATGACATTGGGGATACTGTTGTTTGAGCAGATGAGCCGATTTATTCAGAATTTCATTAGCTAAAGCGTAATCTGATTGACCGACATTGCCGTAAAACCCGGCAATAGAAGAGTATAAAACTAAATGTTCCAATTGAGGAAGATTGACGCAGCTAAGAAGATTTTCTAAACCTTGAATTTTAGCACTGTAAACTTTTTCAAAGTCTTCTTCAGTTTTCTTTTCAATTAACTTATCAGCTAAATTACCCGCACCATGAATAATACCAGTTATTTCACCCATACTTTCGGTAACAGCGGTTAGTTGCTGTTGTAAATCGTGAGTATTTGTAACATCAACGCTAATATATTTAGCCTCACCTCCTACTTGTTTAATTGTTTCTAAAGTTTGTTTTATTTCGCGGTCAGAAATAATTTGATTATAAATCTTTTTCACCTGTATGGGAGTAGGTTTTTCTCCCCGTTCGAGCAAATATTCCATAATCCGTTTTTTTAAAACTGCTTCATCAAAGCAATTATTTGCAAATAAAGGTTCGGACTCTAAAAGTTGCGAACGACCTAGTAAAATAAACTTACACGGATATTGCCTTGCCAATTCAATCGCACATTTTGCAGTAATTCCTTTAGCTCCACCACTAACAAGGAAAACCGATTCGGGACGAATTGAAGTTGCTGTTTTCATGAGTTTTTATGTAACAAAATATGATAACTGATGTTTGTTTGTAGTAAAGAATGCGCGTCATTTAAACTTTTTTCAGCGAAAACAACACTTACTACGAACTTATTAAAAATTAACCTTTAACCTTTAAACTGTTCAACTTGTTCAATCGGTAATTGTCGAAAATTAATGTAATTATCGCGTCTATCGTTGAAACGTTCTTTTCTAATAGCAGATACAACCGCGAATGTAGTAAACGTGAAAAAAGTTACCATCAATGCTATTAGTATTGGAATCAATTGGTCGGTATCGCTATTGTTCGTGTTATTCCTATTGCTAGTATTATTTCTATCAGAAGTACTAGATGTATTGTTCCGATCGGAAGTACTAGATGTATTAGGTGTATGCCTTGCAGTCGGTTGAGGAGTTACGCTACTTGTACTGCCAACCAGTGTAATATCGCCTAAATCATGCTTATCTCCAGGTGAATTAATTTTTGATTTGTGGGTTTGATAACCGTTCGCTTCTACTGTTATCTGTCCCTGGAGAACTCCTTTGCTATCGGTAATTGCTGTAAATCGGTAAATTCCTTCGATATCGCTATAGGAAGCCACAGAATTACCCTCATTTCCATCAAATGTGACCTTTGCCGCGCTAATAGGCGCTTGTTTGCTCCAATCAACAACACGACCAATATAATTAGCTTTTTGATTTCCAGACATGGTATATTAGTTTGTAATTCAAAACTCCTAACTTTGAAGACGGAGTTCCGAGTAGTTTAAGGAAGTTGTAAACATTTACCTTCTTTGGCTTATAAGGACTCCTTTTCCCAACCCCCAACCCCCAACTCCTAGTTCCCAGTAGAGACTTCGCAATTGCGAAGTCTCTATTGCTTTTTGGGTAATGGGTAATGGGTAATGGGTAATGGGTAATGGGGCATTGGGCATTGGGCATTGGGGATTGGGCATTGGGCATGGGAGAGAAGGGGAATTTTAGCCTTTAACCTTTAACCTTAATTACTCCTAACTCTTCTTTTCAATCCAAAATCTAAAATCCAGTGCCCTAGTTCCCAACCACTAACAACTAACCACTAACCACTAACCACTAACCACTAACTGTAATAGTCATTCTTCCTTGGGTACCGTAGCCAACCTCAGTGATTAAACGATTAGGATCGTGTAGTTCGGCTTGGATGTGGTTAACGCAGTTTTGGGGGTCGATTTGGGGGTGTATGTCAATTGCTCTACAAAAGACTTGTCCCCATTCCCAAGTAAGTGTTTTGGTTAATCCGAATAATCCACCAGCAATAGGACCAAAGTTGACTTTTTGTTCTAATCCAAATGCGCCATCGAGTCGAGTTACCGTACAGAAGCAGCTATATCCACTTTCTGCTGCTGCATTGAGGGATTTTTTGAGATGCTTGGCAATGAAGAACACAAGTTTGGCGATCGCCTTTTCTTCTGGGGAGTAGTTTATATGGTTGGGAGCAGCGTTAAATATGGGATGAATATGGATGAAAGCTCCTATGGAACCGCAATTATCTGCAATTGCTTCTAGCTGTTGCTGTAGATGCTTTTCGCTGATGTCTTCTAAAATTATGTTTTTGATATTGCTCGATAGTACCGAACGTCCGGGAACTATCGATTGGGGAAAGCTTAAAACTACGACTTTCAAACCCTTTTTTGTTAATGATTCGGCTAAAGCGGAGGTGGTGAGGGAGCCATCATCGGTAATAATAGTGATGCTTCCCTCTGGTAGTGCAAATTCTAAAAAATCGGGTTCGGGAAGGAATTGCAATTTTGCGGGATGTCTTGCAACTCCCCCGATTTCATTTAATGGTTGGCTGATGTCAGAATGTAGCTTTTTTTTTTCACCTCCAGATAATGTCTGGAGATACTCAACTATTTGTCCGATTGTCCTTAGTTCGCTTACTTCTTCTAAGTTATCGGGTTTGGGTAAATCCGGGTATGCTTCTTGTAATGCACCCATGATTTCTACCCGTTTAATGGAATCAATACCCAAGTCGGCTTCCATATCCATTTCCATTTCCAGCATTTCGACAGGATAACCCGTCTTTTCGCTGGTTATTTCTAGCATGGTTTGACCGAGGTTGCTCGTATCAACGCTGGTTGAAACGATTTCTGTGCTTAGTTCAATATCACTATTGCTTTCTACGGTTTCGACTTCTTCGGGTTCTACAACTGTTTCGGGAAGGGAAATATCAACTATAGGTTGACTAACTTCAATTTCAGCAGTTTGTATTTCAACGGTGCTGCTATTAGAAGAACCAAGAGATTGTAGATATTCTACGATTTGACCAATAGTACGCAGTTCGCTTAGTTCTTCTACGTTATCGGACTTGGGTAAGTCAGGATACATCTCTTGCAATGCACCCATGATTTCTACCCGTTTGATGGAATCGATGCCCAGATCGGCTTCCATATCCATATCCATCTCTAGCATTTCTACCGGATAACCCGTTTTTTCACTGGTGATAGCTAGGAGGTTTGTATCTAAACCTGATAAGTCTACGGATGGAGAGGTGGCGAGATGGGAGGAAGGGGAGATGGGGAGAGTGGAACCATTCGTTGGGATTTCTTCTGTTACTGTATTTTCTAAAGTTGGTTGTGTAACTTTTTTTGTGGCAGCGACTACAGGTTCTGGTTTTGGTTCTGGTTTGGTTTCAACTATTGGCGTATTACCATTAGCTGGAGTTTCTTGGGTGACGGTATTTAGTACGGTTGGTTGTGAAGCTTTATTGGTAACGGGTACACTCAAGCTTGTTTTAACTTCTGCCTGGGTAATATCTTCGTTTTGAATTACCTGTTCGTATTCTTGCTGGATGTGTTGGAAGAAGTTTTTGGTGTATTCTACTTGATTTTGTAGATACTGTTCGTGAACTTTGAGGGTATCTCCTTGATGGCTGTGGAACTGAACCATACCGCGCTCTAAGCTTTCGATAATTTTTGGCTTGAGTGTTTCGGCGGATTCAGTTTTAGCAAACAAAGAATTCTGCTGCCCCATCAATTGGAAAAATGTTTTAATATATTCCACTTGATGGTTGAGGTATTGAGCGTGAACTTGCAAATTCTCGCTTTGATTTTGTCCAAATTGAGTTAAGACGTATTCCAAGCTTTCTAAAACTTGTTCGTAATTTATTAGTTCGTTAGGCTTACTTTGCATATGCATATTTAATTTAGAAGTTGAATGCGAAGCGGGGGAGGGAGAGGGGGTGGAGGGGGTGGAGGAGGGAGAGGGGGTAGAATTTTCTATCTTGTTTCCTTGTTCCCTTGTTTCCTTGTCCTCTTCGATTGCTACTGCTTTGTTATGTCCGTTTCCGTTGTTGTGATTAGGGATGGAGTCATGAGAAGAAGTGAAATTTTCTATATTCTCTCCTTGTCCCTTTTTCTCCTTATCTCCGTTACCGTTGCTGTTAACAGAAGCACTCGGAGTTACTGAAACAGTTGCTGTGTCGGATAAGGTAGAAATCTCTACTTGATGAGGTTCGCTAATAGCTTTTTCCCATCTCTGCTTTGTTTTCTCGGATACATAGTTGCTACCGTTTAATTTGATATTCAATCCTTTTTTAGTTTCAGCAGGTTTTACTGGTACTAATTGATAGGGATCGAGATTTTTCAAAGTTATCCCGGCAACTCGTAACTGGATTACAGCTTCTCTTAAACAGTAGTCGCTGTCCTTTCTGGGACTTGAATTTAAAGCAATTGCCATGTGGGGGCGATCGCCTAATATATCTTTGACTAAATTGGTGAGAATTTTTCTAGGGCCGAATTCTACGAAGCAGTAACCGCCGTCTGCATAGATGTTTTCGATTTCCTGTTTAAATAATACTGAATTGGATAGTTGTGATTCAAGGGTTTTTTGGACTTCTGCGGGTTCTGTTGAATGCTGTTTCCCTGTAACGTTGGTGTAGACGGGGATTGTGGGAGATTTAAAGGTAACGCTTTTGGTTGCGATCGCGAATGATTTCTGAGCGAAGGCTATCAATGGTGTGTGGAATGCTGCGGCTACTGGTAACACTACAGCGGCACATCCGGAGTCGTGCAGAATCTTTTGCAGTTGATGAATTTCCGGTGTGGGGCCAGCTAATACAACTTGACGGGGTGAGTTCAAGTTGGCAATTTGGATTTCGGGATACTGCTTGAGTACTGATTCGATTTTTCCTATGTCTTCTTTTACCGCCAACATTGCGCCGGTATCGTAGTTAGGATCTTCGGGTGCTGCCATTGCTTGGCCTCTAGCTTTGACTAAGGCGCAATAATCTGCGTCGCTCAAAGCTTGACTTGCCCACAGTGCTGTTAGTTCTCCGAAACTATGTCCGGCAACAAAATCAGGTTGAAATCCGGCTTGTTGCAGTACTTTATAGTATCCCGCGCTCAACATTCCGATAGCTGGCTGGGCGTATTCGGTGCGTTGCAATGCCGCGATTTGAGCGTTTTTATCGTTTTCTCCAAATACTGGGTGGGGAAAAACAATTTCAGAAAGCGGTTGCAAATTATCTTTAAGCAACAAGCTGTCCATGTAGCCGTATAGTTGGCGCAACTGGGGGAAGTTCATTAATACTTCTTTACCCATGTTGAGATATTGCGAACCTTGCCCGGAGAACAATGCAACTACTTTCCCCTTTAAATCCATACCTTCGGAACGGTAATGTATTCCGGTAGGATGTTCCCATTCGGTTGCCGATGGTTTGTTTTTCAGTAAGTCGATGGTTACTTGGAGTCTTTTACAAGTCTCCGATAAAGAGGATGCAACAAACCCAATTCTTGCGCTAGATTGAGGAATTTCTTTGAATTTGCTCGCTTCTACCAGTTCGGAATAATGTTTATTTGCTGCGGTAGATTGCAACTTTTCTAAAGTCTGTTCGCAAGTTTTTAATAATTGAGTGCGATCGTCTTCAAACAACAGCACTTGAGCGGGTGCATTATGCAAGCGATATGCACTATTGTGGTCGCTGTTATATTCTTCTAAGACTACATGATAATTGGTTCCACCAAAGCCAAAAGAGCTTACACCAGCACGTCTGGGGGCTTCAGAGCTAGGTGAAATCCAAGGACGAGTTTCTGTATTTAAGTAAAAGGGAGAATTCTTGATATTCAGTTTAGGATTGGGCACCGTAACGTTGATGCTCGGTGGCAATACCTTGTGATGCAGCGCCAAAGCTGTTTTAATCAAGCTAGCCGCACCAGCCGCAGCTTTAGTGTGTCCAATTTGCGATTTAACGCTACCCAATGCAATGTGCTGTCCTTTGGAATTGTCTTGGCTGAAATATTCCCGCAAAGATGCAAACTCGGTGGGGTCGCCCGCCATAGTCCCGGTACCGTGGGCTTCTACTAAATCTACAGTCAGAGGATCGAACCCTGCATCTTCATAAGCGCGTTGCAAAGCTTTGATTTGTCCTTCTTTACGGGGTGCGTAAATACTCTTAAATCTGCCGTCGCTAGAAGTACCAATACCCTTGATAACTGCATAGATTTTATCGTTATCTCTTTGGGCATCCGACAAACGCTTGAGAACTATCATTCCCAAACCTTCACCTAACATCATCCCGTCGGATTTTGCATCAAAAGGTTTAACTTTGTCGCCAGGAGAAACCGCAGGTGTTTTACTAAAACTGATATATGCTGAAACCGAATTATCTGTATCAACACCTCCAGTAAGCATCATATCGCTGCGATACTCTACCAATTCGGCGATCGCCATTTTTAAAGCAGCCAAAGAAACTAGCGCAAGCAGCATCCACCGTACAGTTAAGCCCGCCCAAGTTAAAGCGGTTGGCGATACGTCCAGAAATGACATTCGATAACATTCCGGGGAATGCATTCTCATCCCACTCAACGTAAGCACTTTGAATTTTTTCAATAATTTTTTGTGTATCTTCGTCAGATAAACCGCTGCTTTTTAAAGCTTTTCTCCATATGGGATACTGCAACCTCGAACTAAGCGGTACACCCAACTTCAAAGACGCTGAACCCAAGACTACTCCTACATTATCGCGGTTGAATTCGCGCTTTTCACTGTAGCCAGCATCTTCCATCGCTTCCTTCGCAACTACCAAACTTAATAGTTGCGAAACATCGGTAACTTCTAAAATATTCGGGGGAATACCAAATTCCATCGGGTTAAAGTCAACCTGGGGAATAAATCCACCCTTGTTACAATAAGTTTTATCTTCTTTTGTTCTAGGATTACTATCGTAATAATCTTCTACATTCCAATGAGTTTCGGGAATATCGGTTATACAGTCTATTTCCGAGACAATATTCTGCCAATATTCTTGTATATTTCTAGCTTGAGGAAAAATTGATGCCATCCCAACAATGGCTATAGGATTATGTTGCAATTGTCTGTTAACTTTATTCATTGACATAGAATCTTTTGAGGGCATTTTTTCTTTGTTGACGTTAATAAACCTCTTCACAGCCTTTTCGCAATTGTTAATTTGTTCTTCCAATTGCGCCAATGCCTTATCGATGGATTGAGCCGACATAGGACATAAAATAATTTGTATTGTTGCTTCCAAAAAGCGATTTAATCGAAACTGTAGCGACTATATAGTCATTTCTGCGGAAAAAACAGGTGGTTGCGATTAGTCCACAAGTAGTAATTTTGCGGAGCGATCGATTTCTACTCCCTACCTTTACCCGGCAATTTTGGGGAAGGTGAAGTACTAGTAACGACTATAAAATTCAGCTATACCTATCACGAGAAATAGATAGCATAGCTGCCCAATTAATTCAAAATTGGATAATAAACTTGGATAAGTAAATTATAAATACTTTTTCTCCAACAAAAATGTGAGAATAAGTGCAACCCCGATTAATTTGTTGTTTTAAAAATGTTTAGATAATTTCCCCTACCTATACTTTCCAATATTTTATCCCCATTGCGCGTCTATCTTAGGTTAGAGGAAACAAACTAAATAACAGTTGTTTCGTGACATTCGGGCAAAAGGTCAATTACATTATTGAAGCTAGAAAAATAATCTTCTAATGCCTTTGCAGCTTGCCCAGTGAATTCCATCCATTCTTCTGGATGGTTATTGTAATACACGGTTTCCCATTCAAAAGGGGCAGGTTTGGGAGTAGCTACTAAAACAGAAACGCTATTCTTATCGGAGCCATTTTGATTATTAAACCTCACTGCGGCTATGTAATCCGTATTAATGACAACGTTCTGTATTTTAATAAATGCCATAGCTAATTTAAACGCCTTGGAAGATAATTTTATGAACTGTAAACAATAATGTTTGACAAGTAAGTTACAAAATCACACCATCTAAAATATTAAAAAGCATTATTATAATACTTTATTTACTTGCACCAGTTAAACAATGATTTTATAGTCATAAATTGACAAATCATTACAGCTAAAAAACATAGTAATTAGACTGAATTTAATTTTTAGTTATCCGTTACGAATGAACTAATCATTAAAAATCCAACTACCTGAGATAATTAGAATTAATACCAACAGTAGCACAGCTTAAATAAAGCAGATGATACCGTTTTGAGCAATTAGGAAATAAATCTATAATTTTCAAACTGTTAATTAGAACAAAATTATCGCATTTACCGTATCAAAAAAAACTTCACATCTCTAAGGGTAATTGAACAAAAAGCCTAAAAAACATAAGCTCTTGTTTACTATGAAGTAGCTGTAAGTTTGTTGTAAAGGAATATCGGTAATTCTCAGGTACAGTTTAATATTGATTCTCTACAAAGCGTATTTATTCAAGGGAACATGATAATCAAAAAAAAATATCCGTAATCATTAATGGTTAAAAATCAAGTTAATATATCAATTTCTAATATATCAATTTACATAAACAAAAATAGTTACTATTGATTATTTTAAGTTTTACGAATTGCTTGCAATGAAAAATTGCCAATTCAGATACTTTCATTATTAGAAGAAAGAACAGATAAAAACTAAGCCAAATTAACGCATAGTTCGCTTTGAGCAGTTAGATAAAGATTGGGGATTGGGGATTGGGAATTGGGAATGGGTAATTGGTAATTGGTAATTTATTAAACCCGCCTGCGCGGGTTTTGTTTGCGTAGCCGAGCGAGTGCGTTGGGCGGTGAAACACTTGCGGTGGAAGGGTTCCCCGGCATAAGCAAAGTGTTGAACCCGGAGGGGTTTCCCGACAGTACGGCAACTGGCGTGTGGTTTCAACCGCCAGGTATTTTCAACCCACATTCTCCCCTCTCAAAAATACAAATAATTAGAACGGGCTATCTTCTCGGGTTGTCTTTCCGTCCATCTTCCCCAACGGGATATTCCGCTACTAATTGCAGAAAGATTTTCGTCGCCGATAAAACAAACCCGTCGCATTTTTTCGCAAGTTATTAAAATTTCGCCGTTACCCATAAATGGTGCAATTACATAATTGTTTTGAGTTGTAAACATATTGATCAAATACTGTATTATCCCTTCCACGTTGTCCAAGTTGATTGGTATCTGTGGCTTGGATATTGCTTCTCGCGAAAAAATACCAATGTATATTTTGCCCAGTAACAACTCGTACTGAAAATTCATCCGGGTGGTGCTGCAAAATTGATAAATATTGTTTTCCGAACGCAATACAGCTACGACGGCAGCTTCATCTACCAAATAATCGTGATTCCATGTATCTGAAAAAGTGGCAATCGCTAAAGCCGCGTTTGAGGGCAAGAGTCGAATAAAGTCTTTTTGAGCAGTATCACCGTAGTATACAAGATGGCGATTGCCTAAAGTCCATTTATCTCCAATTAATGAAGGCGACTCTTGATTAAAAATTAACGTGTTGAGAATTTTTGGCTGTTCCACTCTTTGTTGTTCCTTCTTAGTTCCGGACTTTGCCTGAAGTTCTGCCATTGCGCTGTGAAAGGCTTGTAGCTGCAATTCTTCTTGTTGAGCGCGTAATTTTGCAGCAATTTTGGCTTCTCGTTCAGCTTCTTGATAATTGCCTTTATTTTTCGCGACTTCATAAGCTTTTAAAGCTTTTTCTACTAAAATTCGTTCTTTTCTACCAGTTCTAGCAATCAAAAGTAACGTGGTTTTTTTGTCCGCTATAGGGGTTTTCTGAATAATTTTCTGAATGTTTGGGGCTATATCTCTGGCTATCTGCTTATCATGTTGCCAACTGCGTTCGCTATAACCAGCTTGTTTTGCTAATTCCTGGGTGGTTTTGGGAGGTGGTGAAATAATTTCACTACCATTTTCAGAAGCTTTGAGAGTGTATTGATTATCTCCTGCTTTTGCTCTCATTCCTAATTTAACAAGAATTTTTTCTCGTTCTAATACCAGCCTGCCTCTTTCAAGGGGTTCAAGCTCGTTACGAATTAAATTTTCGTCGATTTCGGCTAATCTGGCGTTTTCGTCGGAATCATAAGTAACTATATTGCATTCAACTTGTTTAAAACCTAGCAAAATCAGGGCTGTTAACCGATGCAATCCAGCAATCAAATTAAAATTGTGGTCTACCGTGATCGGATTGAGCAAACCATTCAACTCTATAGATTTTTTTAACTGCTCGACTTTTTCATCATTAATAGGACGACGATTGTTACCGTATTTGATTTTTTCTATCGATACTTTAGATATTCCAGACATAATTACTGTTCTTTCATAACGATATACCGACTGATATTTGATTGATTGTTGGATGCCTTTTAAATTACTTTAAAATCTCAGAAAATAATGTTATGTCATAAAACTGATAATAGCTTGATATAAACTAAATTTCCATAATCATAAAATTTCATGAAAGCCCGAACGTGATAAAATTATTCCTCTTATATTGGATTAAATCAATCTACTTGATAGCAAAAATATCATAGCTAAAACTAAACTTTATAAACTAAACTATTGAGATAAGCATTTTCATGCTTGATGTTTATGGACGTTATCTCAGGGCTATTTGCTCCCTTGTGTGACGAATTTAAATAATAAAATTTTTAGAATGTATTTGTTGCCACCAAAATGCTGTAAAAAATAATTATCGTATTATTATAAGGCTAATTTTAATACCAGTATTTTCAAATAAATACGACAAGTATATTTTGGAGAGTACTACGACATAACCCTTTGAGCATCTACAATCTAAAATGAAACGTCAGGTCTTAAAGCTGCAAATTAATTAGTTCCGTAGCTATTATTTGTACTAAGAAACATATGTATGTAAGGAAAAAACTATGCCCCTTTAGCAGGTTGACAATATCAAACTTGTTTGACATACTTGAAGACAAGTTTTTTTGGGCTATTAACTAGGCGCTTCATTTATATTTAGCTGTAATTAAAATTTAATTTTTGTGAAGAGTGTTACTGCTATTTCCTAGAACAATGCCTTATTAATAATATAGAATAAAAATTAGTAAATATTTCGCTAGTAATTCATTAATTTTTTTCTACAGGATATTAGCGATCGGCGAAATATTACAGATTAAAGATGAGAGGTTAAATTTTAGACCAGCCTATTTTAGAATTTAGATTAAACTTCCACTCCGACGCAGGTTAACGAGGTAGCTAAATTAAAAATCGCAAATTATTAACCCGCAATTTAAAATCTCAAATTGCCCCGGTTTATTTTTCAAGTAAAGTATCGTTCAAAATTCCTACATCGTGTTAGGTAAAGTTGAATATTCCACACACATTTTTAATTGTTTATGCACGCGGTTACTAGTAGTCTATCTGCGGGAGCGAAGGAAGATTTTTACCTATACCTACTCCCTACTCTCCACCCTCACCAGGTGTAATAAAAGGGTTTGTTGAGTATTAAGATAACTAGAAAATTTTTCAGCACATTATTATCTGCTGTCTTTGCGTAAAATCCGTCTTTGTATTAATAACGGGTTTCGGACAGAGTAAATCGGTTTTCTTAAGTAACTATTATAAGATCATCACCGTAATACAAAACTTGGCTCTTCACAACTGGAATCAAAATATGTCAGCAGATAAGGAAAGGAAGTTTCTTGAAAAAACCCCCCCAAAGAGACGATTAATTTTAGCGACTTCCATTGCTTTAGCTACAGCGATCGTTAGTTTCTTCAGCTATATACGATTTCGCCCTAGCATTCAAACCGAATCTCCTACCCCTGTAAATACAACTCCTGCGAGGGTAGCAATCACAGCTTTAGGGACGTATAGAACCCGAAGGTAAGGTGATTCAATTATCCGCTCCTAATTCAGTGAGTGGCTCGCGGGTAGAGAAACTATTTGTAAATCAAGGAAGTAAAGTAAAAACCGGACAAGTAGTAGCATTGCTTGACGGCTACGAGAAAGCTACAGTCAACGTACAACAAGCTTTAGATAAAGTCAGAGTTGCTCAAGCCAAATTAGCACAAGTAAAAGCTGGAGCAAAAAGAGGAGACATAGACGCGGCTCAAGCAGCAGCTGATAGATTACAGTCTCAACTACAAGGAGAAATTGCTACGGGAAATGCTACTGTTGCACGGTTGCAAGCAGAGTTAGATAATGCTCAAACTGAATATAATCGCTACCAAAAGCTGTACAAACAGGGAGCGGTTTCGACTTCGATAGCAGATACTAAAAGTCTGCAAGTAAGCACATTACAGCAGCAACTTAATGAAGCTCAAGCAACCCTCAATCGTAGTGTTAATACTCTGCAAGACCAAATCAGAGAAGCTAAAGCAAAATTAAACAGCATCCAGGAAGTTCGTCCTCAAGATCTTCAACTTGCACAAGCTGAAGTCAAAAGTGCAACCAGTGCTGTAGAACAAGCCAAAGCAGAACAGGAATTAAGCGTTCTTAAATCTTCTATTACCGGGACAGTATTAAAAATTAATACTAAACCAGGAGAAATAGTTTCCTCTGAAGGAATAATGGAGATAGGTAGAACAAATCAGATGTATGTGATAGCGGAAGTTTATCAGACAGATATTCAGAAAGTGCGTCTGGGTCAAAAAGTTATCATTTCCAGTACAGCATTACCTCGGGAATTAAAAGGAACCGTTACCGAGATTGGGTTATTAGTTGATAGACAAAAAATTCTCAATATTAATCCAGGAGCAGATACCGACAGAAGAATTGTGGAAGTAAAAATTCGCATTGACGAACTAGAAGACAACAAGCTAATTATGGGTTTAACAAATTTACAGGTAGATGTGGCCATTCAAATATAATAGGACTTAGGGAGTGAAACCAAAAATAAAGGTTTTAGGCTATAGGGAAAAGGAAACGGGGAACTTTTAATTACAGCGATTTTAAATATCTAAGTGCGTAAATCCTATATAAGCAAGAACCAATTTGAAGGGTGAATTTAAAAATTGGTATTAGGTAATGAGTCATTGGGATATTTTTCAGTTGAAAGAATTGATCGGAATAAACAAGGGTAATGATTTTTACCTACGGACAATAATAGCTATATAAACGAAGCTGCCACGCATTTGATCTGTATTTTACTAGCGGGCAAGATGCCCGCACCACAATGTATTTACGTTTTAGTCTTATACAATGCCCGCTGCACATCAGCTTACCTTCATTCTTCATAAGTAGTTAAGCTCGCACTACTTATCGCACTATTTATATAATTCTGCTGTGTTATATAACCGTTCCCCCCAACCCTATTCCTTACCTAGAAAAAATGTTTAATTTAATGAAGGCACAGGTACTTACTTGATTCATTCTAAATTCAATACTTGATAATCATGGCTTCAAAAATTCCTTTAGCATGGTTACAGCTAATTAGAAACAAGCTTCGTTCTTGTATAGCTGTGGCTGGTATCGCTTTTATTGTTATGCTGATGTTTATGCAACTTGGATTTCAAGATGCTCTTTACAGCAGTGCAACTCAGGTACATCGCAGTCTCCAAGGAGACTTATTTTTAGTTAGTTCTCAATATAAAGCATTAACCGCAACCCAAAGCTTTTCTCGGACTCGTTTATATCAAGCTTTAGGATTTGAAGGTGTAGAATCAGTTACTCCAATTTATTTAGGATTTGCTAAATTTAAAAATCCCGATAATGGTGAAAAATACTCAATATACGTAATGGGTTTTGAACCTAGTAAAGCCATCATTAACTTACCAGGAATCCAAGAAAATATAGATAAATTGAAATTATCCGATGTCGTATTATTTGATAAAGATTCTCGACCGGAATTTGGGGATGTTGCTCTCAGATTTGAACGGGGAGAGTCCCAACCAAACATCGAAATATTTCCCTTTGATTCATTATCAGGATTAAGACTTAGAGTCGGTGGATTATTTAGTTTAGGTCCTTCCTTCGGGGTAGATGGGAACTTAATTGTTAGCGATACAACATTCCTGCGGGTATTTCAGAATGCTCGCCCTACCGACAAAATAGATGTAGGAGCGATCGCCCTTAAACCCGGAGTAAATGCCGAAAAAATTACACAACAACTAAGAGAGAAATTACCTAACGATGTCCTGATATTTACCCACGAAGAATTTATTAACTTTGAAAAAGAATATTGGGCTAATAGAACACCAATTGGTTTTATTTTAAATCTGATGCTAACAATGGGTTCTGTAGTTGGCATAGTCATCGTTTACCAAATATTATTTAGCAACATTGCCAGTCAATTAGTAGCATACGCGACTTTAAAAGCCATAGGTTATGCCAATAATTATTTATTAAGAGTAGTTTTTAAACAAGCTTTCATTTTAGCAGTGTTAGGTTATATCCCAGGTTGGATTACCTCCAAATACCTGTATGAATTCGCAATGAAAGCCACAAAACTACCTATAAGTATGAGCTTCAGCAATGCATTAATAGTTTTAATTGCAACAGCATTAATGTGTATGACTTCCGGTGCATTAACCATAAATCAACTCCGCTCCGCAGATCCCGCAGATATTTTTTAGAGTAGGGAGTAGGGAGTTGGGAGTTGGGAGTTGGGAGTAGGGAGTTGGGAGTAGGGAGTTGGGAGTTGGGAGTAGAGAGTAGGGAGTTGGGAGTTAGTGTTTTTTACCCATTACCAATTACCAATTACCCATTACCAATTACCAATTACCAATTACCAATTACCTATTACCTATTACCCATTACCAAAAATATTCAAACAATTCTATAAGCGAAAAAATATGAACCTTACAGATAAAACATTACTAATCACCGGAATTGGTGGATTTATTGGTTTACGTGCGGCAGAAATAGCTATAGCTAAAGGCTTAAAAGTCCGTGGATTGGAAAAAGATCCCGATTTGGCTAAAAAAGCTCAAAAACTCGGTGCTGAAGTTATTCTCGGCAGTGTTACCGATTTACCTATTACTCAAAAAGCTTGTCAGGATGTGGATATAGTTTTACATACTGAAGAAATGGCAAAAGAAGGAGGTTCAACTAAAGAATTTAGTCAGGTTAATATTGACGGAACTATAAATATCGGTAAAGCTGCTCGCGATACTGGAATTAAAACTTTTGTTCATCTTTCTACTGCTTTAGTTTATGGTTTTGATTACAAGAATGGTGTTACTGAGAGCGAAAAACTTGTAAAAGAAAAAAATCCTTATTGCCAAACAAAAATAGAAGCAGAAAAAGCTTTACAGCAACTAAATAGTTCGCAAGATTTTGGTATTATTATCATCCGTGCTGGCGATGTTTATGGTCCCGGTTCTATTCCTTGGACGGTGCGACCAATATCGTTTATGCAGCAAAAGTTATTTGCTTATACTAACGAAGGAAAAATAATTAATCATGTATATGTAGATAATTTAATTGATGCCATTTTTCTAGCTATAGAAAAAGAGCAACATGGTGAAATATTTAATATTACCGACGGAAAAGAAACTTCTCCCCAAGAATATTTTACTCGTTTAGCAGAAACAGCAGGTCATAGCGCCCCTTCATCTTTAGGAAAAGAAGAAATTAGAATCTTTTTGAAATTGCGCTGTCAAGGACAAAAACTTTTACGCAAACAGCCAGATATTTATCCCGAAGCGGTAGATTTTATGAGCCGCCCTTATGCTTTTTCTATTGATAAAGCACGTAGAATCTTGAATTACAAACCAGCTGTTTCTTTAGATGAAGGAATGAGTCGTATTAAAGAATCGCTGAATAATCAAGAGTAATCAGGTTTAAGCGGGAAGGGGGAGAGGGGGGAGAGGGGGAAGAGGGGGTAGATGGGGAGACAAGGGGACAAGGGGAAATTTAAAACTCTTAACTCGTAATTCCTAACTCCTAATTCTCAACTCACTACTCACTACTTACTACTTACTACTCCTAACTCTTACTCCCTAACCCCGACAATTATATATCAACTATCAACTATCAACTAAGAAAATGAAAAAGTCTTTTTTTTGTTGCTTGTTATTTTCCACTTTAGCAAGTATCGGATTAGTTATAAAAGCTAATGCTGTAGAAGATTCTGCGAATTTGACTGTTGCGATTAAAGGTATTAAGAACCAAAAAGGTCAGGTTTGTCTGAGAATCTTTGAAAGCGAACGTGGGTTTCCTCTTGGTAATAGCAGCGAACTGAAAAGTCAATGCACGAAAATTACTGGTAATTCTCTCGAACAAAATTTTGCAGGCTTAAAAAAAGGCACTTATGCTATTGCGGTTATTGATGACCAAAATGGTAATAACAAACTAGATCGAGATTTTTTTGGTATCCCTGAAGAAGGATTCGGTATTTCCAATAATCCTACCGTATCCATAAAAACTGGGACTCCTAATTTTGAGAAAGCAAGGTTTTCATTAGATCAAAATAAAATGGTTGAGATTGAAATGAAATATTCTCTCGATCCTTAAATTACACCTAAATTATGGATAAACAAGCTTTAGGTATGGCGATTTTTATGGGACTATATGTTCCATTATTCACGGGGGTTTCTGTGACAATACACCGTTTTTCACGACGTAAACCGCAGCAAAACAACAAAATTATTATTGTCCATCGTCAATTTGAAAGCCAATCTTTTGACAGTATCAATAAAAATTCTGTTTTTAAGCTGGATAAATCCCATAGCTTACCTTTTTCAAAAAATGTCTCGGAGATTAAAACACTCTCATTTTACAAGTTTTTACCTCCAGCCTATATAAGAGACAACAACTTATTGCAGAACTTCGATTTAAACAAAATTGCAATCGATGAATCACAAGTAAATCTGCAAAAAATATCACCACGACATGATTGAATGTTAGCTTTTCTCAAATGTGTAAAGGTTTCTAGAAATGAAATTTTGGGCGATCGCACTGCTGCAAACTTTGCTAGGTTGGCTGGTAATTCAGATAGCTTTAACGTCGATCTTTATCTATTATTTACGTTCAAATAGCGTTAATTCACTTTCCGATAGCCAACTTCCTAAGACGGCAGTTATTCTATGCTTGCGAGGGGTAGATCCTTTTCTCGCCAACTGTTTAAAAGCTTTATTGGAACAAGACTACCCCCAATACGATTTGAAAATCGTAGTTGATAGTCAGGAAGATCCAGCATGGCAAGTAGCTAGCGATACTGTTGCTGAGTGCAATGCTACTAATGTGCAAATCAGTCCTTTAAAGATAGCTAGTACCGTCTGTAGCTTGAAATGCAGTTCGTTAATACAAGCTGTCTCTGAATTAGATAGTTCTTACAAGGTAGTTGCTTTAGTCGATGCAGATGCTGTAGTTCATTCTAGTTGGTTGCGCGAATTAGTTACACCTTTAATGCATCCAAAAGTAGGAGCCACTACAGGGAACCGCTGGTATCTAGCCCAAGGCAGCTACTGGGGAACTCTAATCAGATATATCTGGAATGTCTCGGCAGTAATACAAATGTATCTTTACGGTATCTGTTGGGGAGGAACTTTAGCGATTAAAACACAAGTGATTCATGAAACCGGAATGCTTGAAAGATGGGCAAGGGGTTTAAGCGAAGATACGATGCTTAAAGGTATCCTCGCTGAATACGATTTAAAAGTAAAATTTGTGCCTTCTTTGTTAATATTTAATCGCGAAGAATGCACTTTAGCAAACTTAATGAATTGGATGAAACGCCAATTATTAATTTCTCGACTATATCATTCTCAATGGTGGTTGGTAGTTGTAGAAGCGGTGTTTTCCACACTGTTACCAAATTTGATATTTGTGTTAGTTTTTGTAAATATATTATTAGCTAAATGGGATGTTTCGCTAATTCTATTTACTTGCTATAGTCTCTACATATTTTCTCTAGTTTTGATAACAACCGCTGTAGAAATAGAAGTGAGAAAAGTAATAAACTATCGATGGTTGATGCCGAATATATCATTTACAACATTAATCAAAAAACTGATAGAAATTCCTTTAACACATTGGTTCTATGGATACACTTTAGTATCATCAATGTGGATGTCAAAAGTCTATTGGCGTAAGATAGTCTACCGGATAAAAAGTCCCTTTAATATTCAGTTAACCAAATATCATCCCTATCAATCAGATAAGCAACCAACTGATAATCAAGTTTCTCTTTAGGAAAATCATCATCAGAGAGTAGTGATTTGTATCATTAACTCTGAGAGGTTTGTAGTAAGGACTTTAGTCCCCCAGAGCGATAAATCGCTTACTACAAACTTTGTTACCCTTTCATGTTCGTAGCTCCGGAATGTGGGTCCCCCTTCAGAATAAATTCTATATATTTAATCATGTTAAAACAACCTCTTCGTCTGGCGATCGCCACTGGATTATATGCTCCATTTTTAACCGGAGTTTCTGTTGCAGTACATCAACGGGTACGCTGGTTTTTGCAGCAAGGGCATGAAGTATTTCTGATTCATCCGCAAATTAACAATCGGTATCCTCCTAATGTTGGTAAACGTCCGATGGCTGGATTGGATGAACTACAGCAGTATCCCAACTTTACTTCCTTCGCATTTCCTACACAGCCATTAATATTTTATAACTCTCTTCCTCAACCATTAAGCTATCGGCATTGGAGCGATACTAAATTATTAGAAAGCTTTAATCCCGATGTTGTATTAGTAGAAGAAGCAGCGCAAATGAGAGGACTATATTCGCTTTTTTTACAAGGCTATGGTCGTCCTGTTGCAGTTGAATACGCGAAAAAGACCGGCACTCCTACAATATCTCTATTTCATACTGATATAGTCGCCTATATTCAATATTATTTAGGAAACAGACTATTCAACTTAATTAGTCCGATTGTTCCTAGCTTAATTAAACAATTTAGCGAGTCTTACTACCTGAGTTTATTTTCCTCAAAAGAACAACTTGCTAAATATCAAGCTATGAAATGTCAGAATAGCGAATACTTTCCCTATCAAGGAGTTGACTGTAAAAAATTCAATCCCGAAAATATTATCTTTAATCCCATTCCTAACGACAATAGACCAACTTTATTATTCGTAGGACGCATTACAGCGGAAAAAAATGTTAATCAATTACTAGATATATATCCTAAAATTGCCGAGAAAATTAAAGACGTTCACTTAGTAATTATTGGTAGCGGCCCCATAGAAGAAGAAATTAAACAACGTGCCCAACAATTTGGTTCCGGCGTAACAGTTTGGGGTGAATCTCACCGAGAAGAACTTTTAGGATGGTTTGCTCGTGCAGATGTATTTGTTAATCCTTCCATCACCGAAAACTTCTGCACCACAAACAACGAAGCTTTGGCTTCCGGAACTCCCGTAGTTGCTGCGGTAGCACCTTCCACAGCAGAACAAGTAACACCAGGTCATAACGGCTTTTTAGCAGAACCGAATAATCCAGAAGATTTCGCTGAGAAAATCATTCAAATTCTGGACAATGCTGAATTAAAAGAGAAAATGACAGCAAATGCTCGTCCTTCAATTTTAGAATTTGATTGGTCTGCCTGTATGGAAAAATTTGAATTGAAGCTTTATCAAGTTGTTGCAGAATCGCAGAATAAATTGACGGGTGGTGGTTTGTAGTTAAAAGTTTTTGCGTTATCTCATGCAATTAGCCTTTATATACCGATCCAAAATCTAAAATTTCCTACTCAAAAAAATAAGTCTCCAAATAACTATTTTTAATCATGTTAAAACAACCTCTTCGTCTGGCGATCGCTACTGGATTATATGCTCCATTTTTAACAGGTGTTTCTGTTGCAGTACATCAACGCGCTCGTTGGTTTTTGCAACAGGGACATGAAGTATTTTTGATTCACCCGCAAATTAACGATCGCTATCCGGCAAATGTTGGCAAACGTCCGATGTCAGGATTGGATGAACTCCAGCAATATCCAAATTTTAGTTCCTATGCATTTCCTACGGAACCACTGATATTTTACAACTCTCTTCCTCAACCGCTAAACCATAGGCACTGGAGCGATACTAAACTATTAGAAGATTTCAACCCCGATGTAATATTAGTTGAAGAAGCTGCACAAATGAGGGGGCTGTATTCGCTTTTTTTACAAGGTTATGGTCGTCCTGTTGCAGTAGAATATGCTAAAAAAACCGGCACTCCAACAATTTCTTTATTTCATACCGATATCGTTGCCTATATCCAATATTATTTAGGCAATCAATTATTCAATTTGATTCGTCCGATTATTCCCAACTTAATTAAACAATTTAGCGAATCTTACTATCTAAGTCTATTCCCTTCCAAAGGACAACTTGTTAAATACGAAAAAATGAAATGTCAGCGTAGTGAGTACTTTCCTTTTCAAGGAGTTGATTGTACAAAATTTAATCCCGAAAATATTATTTACAATCCCATCCCCAACGACCATAGACCAACTTTATTATTTGTAGGACGCATCACAGCCGAAAAGAATGTTAATCAACTTTTAGAAATATATCCGATAATTGCTGAGAAAATTAAAGACGTTCATTTAGTAATTATTGGTAGCGGGCCCCCATAGAAGAACAAATTAAACAACGCGCTCAAGAATTCGGTTCCGGTGTAACATTTTGGGGAGAATCTCACGGCACAGAACTTTTAGGATGGTTTGCTCGTGCAGATATATTTGTTAACCCATCGACTACCGAAAATTTTTGTACAACAAACACCGAAGCTTTAGCTTCCGGGACTCCAGTTATTGCCGCAGTTGCAACCTCCACAGCAGAGCAAGTTACACCAGGTTATAACGGCTTTTGGGCAGAATCAAATAATTCAGAAGATTTCGCCGATAAAATCATTCAAATTCTCGAAAATGCTGAATTAAAAGAGAAAATGACAGCAAATGCTCGTCCTTCGATTTTGGAATTTGATTGGTCTGCGTGTATGGAAAAATTTGAGTTGAAGCTTTATCAAGTTGTTGCTAAACCCCAGAGGAAATTAATGGGTGTTGGTTTGTAATTAAGAGTTTTTACGTTATCTCATGGAATTAGCCCTCACCCTTGAAGGGTGGGGCTACAATTACGAAGCCCACCTGCGTGGGCTAGAAAGAGTTTGACAAAAAGCCCCCCTTTCCAAGGGGGGTTGGGGGGATCTAAACCTGTGGAATACTAACTATTTAGTAGCTTGGCTTCACGGCGCACTATGAAATTAGGTTTTAACTATAAATTAATATTGCGGCGTAACCCAACATCTTTTTTATTAGTATTTTATTGATTGATTTGAAGACGGGATTTCACGCTTAAATATAGTGGTGCAAAATGTCAGGATAAACAAGAATCAAATTTCACTATTCTTTACACTTCCATCTGGCATGATAGTTTCACAGAAATAGGCATTTCTAAAAATAGCGTTATCCAAATTAACTCCGAAGAAGTTAGTTCTAGTCAAGTTGGCTCCAGTGAAATAAGTCTTCTCCCGCAATTTAACGTTTCTAAAATCAACATTAGTCAAATTGGCACCACCGAAATTGGTATCGATAGCTTTAATATTACTCAAATTGACTCCGCTCAAATTAGTCTCGTGGAAATTAGTCTCTTGCAAGTCAGATCCAGTCAAATTAGCTCCAGTCAAATTGGCTCTATCAAGACTCGCTCGCCACAAACAAGCTCTGCTCAAATTAGCCCCACTCAAATCGGCTTCAATGAAACGGGCATAATTCAAGTCAACATTTCTCAAATCGGCTCCACTCAAATTAATTCCATGCATCCAAAGAGTGATTTTGTGCAAATCAGCACCCTTCAAAATAGCTCCGCTGAGATTAACTCCTTGAAGTTCCCACTCATCGAGTTCCGTGTAGGGAGTATCTAAAACCAAATTAATTCCAGAAAACTTTCTTTCCCCAGCAGCATATCGCTCAAGCAATTCCTTAAAAGTTATTTCTATCGGTCGCAAACTTTTCGGCATTATACTACTGACAGCTTAAAATATATAGGGTTTATAGTAGCGCTTTAGAACCTTAGATAAGATGCGCTAAAGCGCTACTACGAACATATTTTTTATAAGTAATTAAAATCCTGCATTCCCTTTTGTAACCAGTTGTATCTACCAAACGAAAAATCATGACCCAAACACTGTCTATAAATAATACTCAAAAGCCACAACTATCAGCCTTAAATATACCTAACCGTTTGCTTCTCGGCCCCGGCCCATCAAATATTCATCCCGATATACTCAAAGCGATGAATACTCCTCCCGTGGGGCATCTCGATCCGGCTTTCCTCACGCTCATGGATGAGATTCAATCGCTGTTACGTTACGTATGGCAAACGGAAAACCAACTCACAATAGCAGTTAGCGGTACGGGAAGCGCGGCAATGGAAGCCACAATTGCTAATGCAGTAGAACCCGGTGATGTGGTATTAGTTGGTGTCGTTGGATACTTTGGCAATCGTTTGGTTGATATGGCCGGGCGTTACGGTGCAGATGTGCGAACCATCACCAAGCCTTGGGGACAGGTATTTTCGTTAGATGAATTGAAAACGGCGATCGCAACTCATCGTCCTGCTATAGTAGCCTTGGTTCACGCGGAAACTTCCACTGGGGCACGTCAACCGTTGGAAGGAGTCAGCGAACTATGTCGCGAACATGGTAGTTTGCTGCTGGTGGATTCAGTCACAAGTATGGGTGGTGTTCCTCTTTACTTGGATGAATGGGGAGTTGATTTGGCTTATAGCTGTAGTCAAAAAGGATTGGGTTGTCCTCCCGGAGCTTCACCCTTTACCATGAGTTCTCGTGCAGTGGAAAAATTGCAAAAGCGTCAAACAAAGGTTGCAAACTGGTACTTGGACATGAACCTGTTAAGCAAATATTGGGGTAAAGAACGCACATATCATCATACAGCCCCCATCAACTTATATTATGCTTTGCGGGAATCTCTACGTTTAATTGCAGAAGAAGGCGTAGAAAATAGTTGGCAAAGGCATCAAAAAAATGCAGAATATTTGTGGCAAGGTTTAGAAGATTTAGGAATGACTTTGCACGTTGAGAAACAGTACAGACTACCAACCCTGACAACTGTTCGGATTCCCGAAGGCATTGATGGTAAAACAGTTGCGCGAGAAATGCTACTAGAAGACAACCTTGAAGTGGGAGGCGGGCTTGGCGAATTAGGTGGCAAAGTTTGGCGCATCGGACTAATGGGTTACAACAGCCGCAAAGAAAATGTAGACAAACTTCTGGAAGTATTGAAGAAGAAGATCAAGTAAAAAGGTTAAAGGTTAAAGGTTAAAGGTCAAAGGTCAAAGGTTAGGAGTTATGAGTCGCAAGTAGTAAGTAGTAAGTAAAATACTAATTGGTTCTTATTATCAGTTCTTCAAGCATCCATTCTCTAATCATTACTTGCTACTTGTTACTCGTTACTCTAAAAATGTCCCCTTGTCTCCTTCTCCCCTTGTCTCCCCATCTCCCCCTCTTCCCCTCCGTAGTTTTGCCCAAAGTAGAAGAAACCCCCCACATTGAAGTACGGTTTAACTGACTGCCTGTAGATTGAAAAGCTGTTACATTTATTTATGTAGGTTGAAATTAATATTACAGAAAAAACCGTGAATAATATAGACCAACGGAATCCAGAATTTTTTGATAATCAAACAACAGGTGGCAATTCTTTATTACACTATATTAAATCTTTGAGTCCTGAAACAGTTACTCAACTTTCTCGACCTGGTTCTTCCGACGTTTCAGAAGCAATTGAACGTACCATCGTAGCTATGTTGGGCGGTTTACCTTCAGATGATTTCAATGTAATGATTAGTACCAATCGCGAAAACTTAGGAAGACTTCTAGCTTCTGCGATGCTTAATGGTTATCTATTACGTAATGCCGAACAGCGCATGGCATTTGAAAATTCTTTGCAATCGTTAGAATCCAATTTCCCAAATAATGATTGAAACAATTAATCTAGTCAATAAATTAAGCCCTAGTCCCCTGACTGGGGTTTTTTATTGTATGATTTGATGGAAACTGGGCATTGGGAATTGGGCATTGGGAATTATAAGCGGACGATTATGCCTAATAAAAGAAAAAAATAACCTTAAGAATATTTTTATTTTCAGGAAATACTGTTGATATTGAAGAAATAACAATTATATATTATTGATTGATATTAAATCTTTTACCAATTCCCAATTACCAATTACCAATTACCAATTACCTTTCTATTATGTACAAGCGACTTTTGCTGATATTTAGCTTGATGTTAAGTGGTATGGGTATTGCTGCATTTTTTGTTTGGCAACAAGCGATGCAGTTACCTTCCTGGTATATTCAATCTTCCTCAAATGAAAAGATAATTTCTTCCAGTAAACAAGCTAATAATTTAAGATATCCTGAAGCAGTATTGCGTAAAGTCTCCGATAGTTTGACAGCCACAACTATAGGAGAGGTAGAACTTAATGCAGAAGAAGTAAACTCATTAATTGCTTCTTCTATTGGAAAAAAGGGAAATGCTAAACAATTCGCTTCTGCAATTAAAGGTACAAATACTACAATTGAAAATGGTAAAATTTCTGTAGGTGCTGTTGTTGAAACTGCATCTATTCCCGTAGAAGAATTATCTGCACAAAAACAAACTAAAATTATTCAATTATTACAGCGTTTACCGGGCAAACAGAAACAAGTTTACATTGGAATTGAGGGAAAACCCAGCGTTCGCGATCAAGAATTTAGCTTTGATGACACTACTCGCGTTTCTCTAGGTTATTTTAGCTTTCCGATTGCTGAAGTTTCGCAAAATATAGGTATTCCTCAAAACAGTATTAATCAACTTCTTTCTCAAGAACTAAAAAAGCTACCAATTAAACTTGAAAGTATAAATATTCAAGGTGAGCGTCTTGTAATTCGTGGATCTAAGAGTCAATGAACAGTTAGCAATTATCAATTATCAATTACCAGTGAGCAGTTAGGAATTATAACCTTTGACCTTTAACCTTATACCTATTTTTTCCAGGGTAATTTAGTTCCCATTTCTGTTAAGGCTGAGAAGATGAGATAGATAATTAGCAGGGAAACGCTAAGAATAAAAATAATTAAGTCTTTGTCCATTGATATTAGTTTATGTGCTTATTTTTTTAAAGCCGATAATCTTTGTATCGTAAACATTTTATCTTTTTGGAACAAGGTTTTAGCAAGAGCATCCCAAGTTTTTCATTTTGTAGTGCGTTAGCGCAGCGTGTCCGTAAGGACAAGCAGCTTGCTCGGGAGCGCCAGCGAGCCAGATGTATGTCTAATCAATAAAATATGACATTCTAAGTGTATTTTAAAACTTTTATATTAGCGTGAATATACTTACTTAGAGAAAGAGCTAAATTTTCTTTCAAGATATTAATTATCCTCAATAGTAGTATTTCAAGCCACTTTACGAGTACAATATTTATTAAGAAAATATTTAATTGTACTAAAGATGTCTAAATATATGTATCATTAAATACTTTTAATAAAAATAAGATGTAAATACGAAACAGAAGGCTCTGTTAAAAATGGTAAAAATTTGTTAAGAATGGTGACAGGACTGTTAACGGGAGTAACTTTCATATTATGGATAATAAAACTGGGACTAAACCACCACATCACGTGGTTATCGTTGGTGGGGGTTTTGGGGGATTATATACAGCGAAAGCACTAAATAGCAAAGATATAAACGTAACTTTAATAGACAAAAGAAATTTCCACCTGTTTCAACCGCTTCTGTATCAGGTAGCTACGGGTACTTTATCACCGGCTGATATTTCATCGCCATTGCGATCGGTACTCAAAAAAAGCAAAAATACTAAAGTGCTGTTGGGAGAGGTTAGCGAGATCGATCCAGAGAAGAAAAATGTGGTGATGAGGGGTGAAGAAATCCCTTATGACAGCTTGATTATTGCTACTGGTGCCAAGCATTCGTATTTTGGTAAGGATGAGTGGGAAGAATTCGCACCTGGTTTAAAAACTGTAGAAGATGCGATTGAAATGCGTCGTCGCATATTTATAGCATTTGAAGCGGCTGAGCAGGAAAAAGATGAAGAAAAACGTCGTGCTTTATTGACCTTTGTGGTGGTTGGTGGTGGCCCGACTGGTGTAGAATTAGCTGGTGCGATCGCCGAGTTAGCTTACGGTATTCTCAAAGAAGATTTTCGCAACATCGATACTTCAGAAACACAGGTATTGCTTCTAGAAGGTATGGATCGAATTTTGCCACCCTTTGCACCGGAATTATCTGCAAAAGCTCAAAAATCATTAGAACATTTGGGTGTTACTGTAGTCACAAAAACTTTGGTAACGGGTATCGAAGGAGATATAGTTACCGTCAAGCAAGGTGACGAAATCAATAAGTTTGGAGCTAACACCGTATTATGGGCAGCAGGTGTAAAAGCTTCAGCATTAGGTAAGAAAATAGCAGAAAAAACTGGTGCAGAATGCGATAGAGCCGGAAGAGTAATCGTCGAGCCAGATTTAAGTTTGAAGGGTTATCCAAATATATATGTAATTGGCGATTTAGCACATTTCGCTCACCAAACTGGTAAACCATTGCCCGGTGTTGCACCTGTTGCAATGCAGGAAGGGCAATATGTAGCAAAATCCATTAAACAACAGATAAAAGGCAATACTTTAGCACCATTTAACTACGTTGATTACGGGAATTTAGCGGTAATCGGACAACATTCTGCTGTTGTAGATTTAGGCTTTATGAAACTAACAGGTTTCGTGGCTTGGCTATTCTGGTTATTAATTCACATTTATTATTTAGTTGAATTTGATAACAAATTAGTCGTCATGACTCAGTGGATTTGGAACTATTTCACCCGCAATCGTGGAGCAAGATTAATTACAGCGACAGACTTACCAGCACCTGTTGAAGTTAATAGCAAAGTAGATTATTATCCGCCAGTTGATGAGAAAAAAGCTGTTAATGTTTAAGAAATAGGGAATAGGGAATTGGGCATGGGGCATTGGTAATGGGTAATAGGGAATTGGTAATTGGTAATTGGTAATTGGTAATTAGTAGTGGGAGCATCTTGCTCCCTATCTTCCCCATCACCCCATCACCCCATCTCCCCATCACCCCATCTCCCCATCTCCCCTCTCCCCCTTCCCCTTCACTCCAACGGTATCGTCACAATAAAAGTAGTTCCTACACCTTCTTTACTAATTAAGCTAATTTCTCCTTGGTGCAATTCTACATATTGCTTGACAATTGATAATCCTAAACCATGCCCTGGAATTTGCCCGACATTGCTAGCTCTTTGAAAAGAAGTAAACAAATTATCTTGTTCTATTTCTGGAATACCGATACCTTTATCTTGAATGCGAAAAATAGCTTCTCCCTGTAAGCAGAATAAATCGAAGCGTATTTCTCCACCTTGGGGTGAATATTTAATTGCATTAGATAGCAAGTTAGTCAATATGTGTCGAAGTAGCTTTTCGTCTAAACGAAGTAGACTAACATCGGTGGTAGGTGCGCTATCTTCTTTCTGCTGAGTACAGCATCCTTGAGCTTTGAAAATAATTTGATGTTCTTCTGTTGCTATCAGCTTGATTTCTGCTACTAAATCTTGACAAAATTTTTCTATATCTAAAGGTGCAGGATTTAATTGAGTTTGATGAACTTCTGCTTTACCAACTAATAATACATCACTCAATAATTGATTGAGATTTTTAACCGCATTTTGTATATGATATAAATATTCTTCTTTTTTATTTTCCGTTATTTCTTGACTGTGATTTGCGAGTAATTCAGTCGAATTTAAAATTGTACTTAATGGATTGCGAAATTCATGACTTACCATTGAAACGAAACGAGATTTCAGCTCACTCATTTCTTTCTCTTTTTGTAATTCATCTCGCATTACAGTTTCTTGTTGATGCTTGCTTAAAGCTATCTCGATGGTAGTAATTAATTGAGTTTCTTCAAAAGGTTTAAGTACGTAACCAAAAGGTTGGGTTGCTTTAGCTTTTTTGATAGTGCTTTCATCAGAGTGAGCAGTGAGGAAAACTACCGGAATATTAAAAGTATTCATAATTATTTCGGCAGCTTTAATTCCATTCATATCACCTTTAAGCACCATATCCATTAAAACTAAATCTGGCTGCAATTCTTCTACTTGGGTAATTGCCTTTTCTCCATAAGCGATAACAGCGGGAACAATATAACCCGAATTTTCCAAACAACATTTTATATCGCAGGCAATAATTCTTTCGTCTTCCACAATCAAGATTTTGTCTTTCATTTTTATATTATGTATTGCTGTTATCGGTAAATGTAATTCTAAATGAAGTACCAAGTTTGGAACTATATACTATTGCCCCTTCTAATTGCTCGACTAAATTCCAGACTAGTTCTAAACCGAGGGATTGCTTTTTTAATGAATCAATATTTTCTCCTACTCCCACACCGTTATCGCTAACCGATAACGAGTATTTACCAGTTTGCAAAGTTATAAATTCTACATATATTTCTCCTTTCTCACTATTTTTAAAAGCGTGCTTCATTGAATTGGAAATAAGCTCGTTGATAATTAAACCACAAGGAATTGCCAGATCAATTTTTAAATTTAGTTTTTCAATATTAGCGTTCACCTTAATATTGGTAATGTTATAACAGCGAATTAAATTATTTGTTAACTTACGAATATACTCTGAAAATTCTATTTTTTCTAAATTATTAGTTTGATATAAATTTTCGTGAATCAAAGCCATTGCTCGGACGCGATTCAGACTATCCTTAAAAATTTCTAGCGCTTGTTTGTCTTTGATATAGCCAGACTGCAAGCGTAACAAACTAGAAATTATCTGTAAGTTATTTTTAACGCGATGATGGATTTCTTTGAGCAATACTTCTTTTTCTTTTAAAGAAGCCTTTAATTTATTTTCTACCTGCTTGCGAACTGTAATGTCAGTACTTGAACCAGCCATAAAAGCCGGTATACCATCTCGATCGCGAACTACATTACCGCGAGTTAAAAATGAATAAGCATTTCCATTTTTGTGCAGCATTCGATGCTCAATTTCGTATTTAGGAATTAACTCTTCTAAATAAGCATTAATTTCGGCTTTGACAAAACCCACATCCTCAGAATGCACGAATCGCAACCAGTTACTAAATTGATTAGCTATTTCTTCATCCTTGTAGCCAAGCATCGCTTTCAAATTAGAGTCAATATAAACTTCATTGGTTTGAATATTCCATTCCCAAACTCCAACTTTTCCCGCACTTATAGCTCGTGCGTATCTTTCTTCACTTACCCTTAAAGCTTGTTCTACTCGTTTACGCCCTAGAACATTTCCTAATATTTCTGCTACTATTTTGAGTAAGAAAATGCTGTTTTCCGTCCACGAAGTAGTACTCAAGGATTCAAAACCTAAGAAACCAATTAGGTTCCCGCTACAAGCAATTGGTAAAATAATCAGAGATTTTATATCTTGGGTTTTAAAAACCTGTTTTTCAACTGTTTTTTGTAAAAGTAAATTCTGTATATCCTGTAATTGCAAAGTTTCACCACGGTGAAGCTTTTCTATAAACAAAGTCAAATCTTTAACGTAGATATCTTTTAACTCATCAATACGAGATGGAATTTCCGAAGCACACCACTCATGGGTATTATTAATCGTCTTATAATGTTCTGTCAATAAAAACACATAGCTACGATCTACACCAACAAATTTACTAATAGTCTGTAGTGCTTTATTAATACCATTATCTATTTCACCGGCAGCAAGATTAATAAAATCAGCCGATATAGTAGTAATTAACTTTTCAAAATCGACTCGAAAACGAAGTTCTTCTTCAATTCGCTCCCTTTCGATAATTTCTTGTCGCAAGCGATAATTTGTCTTTCTTAATTCGTAAGTACGTTCTTCAACTCTGATTTCCAATTTATCTTTAGCGTTTTGCAACTCTATTTCTGCCTGCTTGCGTTCGGTTATATCGCGCACAATGACGATAATATGATTTCCAATTGTGCTTTGCAATCTTGCTTCAAAACTTTTTTCTCCAGATGGTACCGATAAAGAGTATTCAATTGCAATTAGGGAATCAGTTTCCAGCACTTGGGAGATAGCTTCCTGAAATTTATCGGCAATAGTATACGGTACAATTTCTTGTAATTTTTTGCCTAAAAACTTTTCAGGTGGTAAATATAAATCAGAAAATTCTTTTGTATGACAGCTAAGGATAGTGCCGTCACTTTTCAAACGAAAGTAGATATCGGGAAAAGCCTGGAATAACTCTTGTAACTCATTCGTTGTCTGTAAAAGTTGTGCTTCAGTTGCCAGACTGTCGCATATTTTATGTTGCAATAATTTATTAGTGTCCTTTAAATTATCAAGCTCGGTTCTTATTTTATTATTATTATGTATTTTTTCTTTTATCTGGCTGACTAAATTGTTATTTTTTTGTACTTTTTTTTGTATTTTTTTTATAGTATTTGAAAGCTCTACCTGCAATCTTTGAGCAATAATTATTGGAGTAACTATTTCTTTTAATTCTCCCGAACGATTCACAATTGGCAAAGACCTGATATTATTATCTTGCATAAAAGATAGTGCCTGCTGATAATCGTAATTAAGCTGTAAAGTAATTGCTGGTTTCATTACTTCAGCTACTTTCATTTGTTCTAAGTTGGTACCAGAAGTAATCAAATGAACTAAATCAAAAAGTTTTAATATACCTACAATTTGTGAATTATCGACAACAAATAACTCTTGAATTACTATATCTTTTTCTTTAAATTGTTTTATTAAACCGACAATTTCCGTCAAAAGAGTTTCAGGCGAAACTGTCAGATTGGAGTCTTTAATAACATCTGCGACTAAAAGCATAGCGAGAATTTATGAAAACTACATCAATGGTGTAGCAAATAATTTTTACACATTCTTATATTTTTTATGCAAAAGCTATATAAAAGGAGGCTTTACAATCAAAGCATTTTACATATTTTAAAGCATCATGGGTTGAGAAAAAATCCTTTAATGAATATCTACAACAAAATTTTACCTCGAATTCGAGATGGTGAGATAATATAAATTGCTATACAGGTATTGATAATTTGGTAATTTGAAACTTTAAAATGCTGGCTAAGCAGTGCTGTTTGAATTGGCATATTTATATTGGCTGAAATGCCGTTTAGTTCTGAATTTAAAATTATTTTTTAGATTTTTTTCAAAAACGATCAACATTGCTACCCCGATAAAAATATACTCTCTCCAGCTGCTAGCTTAAGTGATAAATAAAGCTATAGCATCGTGGTTAACACTGATTAGGCATTTGCCTAATTTGTTTATCAAGTAATTATAAATAAAAAGGAATGAAGAGATATCGAATGCTTTTTAAACTACTTTTTAGCAATTGCAAAAAAATATTCATCGCTTTTAACTGTATAAAACAGTAAATTGGTATTAAGCAATCAAAAATATACCGGGGAAACCGATGTCTAGCGAACAGGGTACGCTTGCCGTCTACCATTCTAGTCTTGCATCTATCGTTGGAGAAGAAAATTTTATTTATGATTCAGATAACAAGCAGATAAAAAAAGCAATATCACCGGAAAATCTCCCCGGTTGCATCGTACATCCTCAAACTCAAGAGCAGCTTGCTGAAGTTATAGCCGCAGCTTACCGCAACAAGTGGCGAATTTTACCTTGCGGTAACAGTAGTAAACTCAAATGGGGTAGTTTATCAAAACACATCGATGTAGTTGTTAGTACGCAGCGTCTCAACAAAATTATTACTCATGCTGTAGGTGACTTAACTATTACCGTAGAAGCAGGAGTTAAATTCGCCGATATTCAAGCAACTTTAGCGAAACACAATCAAATACTTGCTCTTAACCCGACATCACCCGATTTAGCAACCATCGGCGGTATCATTGCTACTGGCGATACGGGTTCCTTACGACAGCGTTATGGTAGCGTCCGCGACCAACTGTTAGGCGTTACTTTCGTGCGTGCTGACGGTCAAATTGCTCGCGCTGGTGGCAAAGTAGTCAAAAATGTTGCCGGTTACGACTTGATGAAATTATTTACTGGCTCCTACGGAACCTTAAGTATCATCACTGAAGCAACATTTCGGCTATATCCCATGCAGTCAACTTCGGGAAGCGCAATTTTGACAGGTAGCAAAGAAGCTATATCCCAAGCAGCCGACACCATTCGTGGTTCCGCTTTAACACCTACCCAAGCCGATTTACTTTCCTCCCAACTAGTATCAAGTATGGGATTGGGTAAAGGATTGGGGTTAATTGTGCGCTTCGAGAGTATCCCCGAAAGCGTCGAAGAACAATTAAACCAAGTTTTGCAAGTAGGAGAAAAATTAGGATTAACTGGCGTACAGTATTCCGACACAGAAGAACAAAACTTATGGCTATTATTGCCAGAACAAATACATTTACCCGAACAAGGATCGGAAATTACTTGCAAAATAGGAGTATTACCAAACGCTGCCGTAGAAGTTTTAGATCGAGCCGAGTTAGGTTTGATTAACATATCTAGCGGCTTGGGAATATTGCGATTTGAAGATGAAAAAAAGGTGTTAGAAATGCGGAATTTATGCCAACAATACAGTGGTTTTCTATCTATATTATCAGCACCAATAGAAGTTAAACAAAAATTAGATGTTTGGGGTTACAGCGGTAATGGATTGGAGTTAATGCGAGCAATTAAAAAACAATTTGATGCCGAGAATATTTTAAGCCCAGGGAGATTTGTGGGAGGAATTTGAGGAGAGATGGGAAGAGGGGGAGACAAGGGGAAGGTAGGGATTTGAGGAGAGATGGGCAGAGGGGGAGACAAGGGGACAAGGGGAAGGTAGGGAGCAAGATGCTCCCACTACCAATTACCAATGCCCAATGCCCAATCCCCAATTACCAATTACCAATTACCAATTACCAATTACCAATACTTATTATGCAGATTTCAGAAAACAACGAAAACAAGATTGCTTCTTTGGAAAATATAAATGGTTTTGATGGGAATCATCCGCCGGAGGCAAAGTTAATTGATAGCTGCGTGCATTGTGGTTTTTGTCTTTCTACTTGTCCGAGTTACAGGGTAATCGGTAAGGAAATGGATTCTCCACGAGGAAGAATTTATTTGATGGATGCTATTAATGAAGGTCAAATTGATTTAAATACGGCGACTACCGAACATTTTGATAGTTGCTTGGGCTGTTTGGCTTGTGTGACTACTTGCCCTTCTGGGGTGGAATACGACAAGTTAATTAACGCGACTCGTCACCAAGTTGCTCGTAATTATTCCCGCAGTTTACCAGATAAGTTATTTCGGCAATTAATTTTTTCGCTATTTCCTTATCCCCAAAGATTGCGTTTTCTATTAGTGCCATTACTTATCTATCAAAAGTTAGGTTTACCAAAGTTAATTCGTGCTACTGGCTTACTTGAAAAGATATCTCCCCGCTTGGCTGCAATGGAATCTATTCTTCCAGAAGTTACTGGCAAATCTTTTCGAGATAATTACCCTACGGTGATTCCGGCGCAAAATGAAAAACGTTACCGCGTGGGAGTAATATTAGGATGCGTGCAGCGGTTATTTTTCTCACCCGTGAATGAAGCCACCGTGCGAGTCTTAACCGCAAATGGTTGCGAAGTTGTAATTCCCAAATCTCAAGGTTGTTGTGCTGCACTTCCCGAACATCAGGGGCAAGCCGCACAAGCGCAAGCTTTGGCGAAGCAGATGATTGATAGTTTTGCAGATATGGATGTTGAATATGTAATCATTAATGCTGCTGGTTGCGGTCATACTTTGAAGGAATACGGTCATATTTTAGAGAATGACCCGGAATATAAGGATAAAGCAATAGAATTTGCCAATAAAGTCAAAGATTCACAAGAATTTTTAGCAATGGTAGGTTTAACCGCGAAATTGTCGCCTTTAACAGAAGAACCGCTGACAATGGTTTATCAAGATGCGTGTCATTTATTGCACGGACAAAAAATCAGCGTCCAACCCCGTCAATTATTAAAGCAGATTCCCAACATTAAATTACGCGAACCTTTAGATGCGGCTTTGTGTTGCGGTAGTGCGGGGGTTTACAATATGCTGCAACCGGAAGTAGCCGAGGAATTGGGAGAGCAAAAAGCTAGGAATTTGTTAAATACTGGTGCTTCGATGATTGCTTCGCCGAATCCTGGATGTAGTTTGCAGATTAGCAAGCATTTGGAGAAGCAGGGTAAGGAAATGAAGGTGATGCATCCGATGGAATTGTTGGATTATGCGATAAGAGGAGTGAAAATGTAGTCTCCCCGCAGATTAGTTACCGATCAATTGCATAAATTTTGAGTGATTTGTTTTCTTTCAAAAGTCGGGAGACGTAGCACTGCTACGTCTCTACACCGATATAGCTTTGTTTAAAGGTAAAGGTAATTTAATTATTGTGCAGTATTAAGCTCCTTAATTAGCAACAAATTCATGAAAAGCATTATTAGAAAAGCTGTTACCCTACTCACGGTATACTACGCCTACATGGTAGAATATCGCGCCGAACTAATATTATGGGTGTTGACTGGTTCGTTACCTATAATCATGATGGGAGTTTGGACTGAAGCAGCAGAAGGAGGACAATTTGGTTTATCTCCAACACAATTCGCTCGTTATTTTCTTGCTGTATTTTTAGTTAGACAGTTAACAGTTGTTTGGGTAATTTGGGAATTTGAAAGAGAAGTTGTAGAAGGAAAACTTTCACCGCGTTTGTTACAGCCTTTAGATCCAGTATGGTATCATGTCTCTTCTCATCTTTCAGAAAGAGTTGCTCGGATACCCTTTGCAATATTTTTGATAATTTTATTTTTTGCACTTTATCCCCAAGCTTTTTGGATACCAAGTTTCACTCAAATAATATTATTTTTCCTAGCTTCAGCAATGGCATTTGCTCTCCGCTTCATTATTCAGTATACCTTTGCCATGTTCGCATTTTGGACGGAAAGAGCATATGCTTTACATGATTTTTGGTTTTTATTCTATCTATTTCTATCGGGAACAATTGCACCATTAGAAGTATTTCCCGAACAGGTAAGACAGATAGTATTACTAACACCATTCCCTTACTTAATTAACTTTCCTGTCAGTATTTTAGTCGGTTTAACAGCCGATATTCCCAGAGGATTTTTAACAACCGCAGGCTGGTTTATCTTATTTCTAGGAATTAATAGAATTATGTGGAGACAAGGATTGAAAAAGTATTCCGGAATGGGAGCGTGAACAGTGAGCAGTTATTTTATTACACCTTTAACCTTTAACCTTTAACCTTTAACCTTATTTACTCCTCACTGATTCAAAAATTCCCCAACCTTCTGATTAAACGCTTCCGGTTGCGTCATAAAACACCAATGATTTCCAGGTAGTTGAGATATTTGCAAGTTTTTCAAATAGGTTTTATAAGGCTTTAATTGCCAATTTTGACGATTAACTCCTTTTTCTGGCTGTACGAAGAGTGTAGGAATATCCACTGACTCTGTTAAACCGGGTACCTGCATAACTTCATCGAAAATACCGTCTCGTGCAGCTATTGTAAATTTACTTCCCCAAGTGCGATCGCCTTTTTGTTCTATACTGGCTTGAAAAACTTGTTGTTGTAAAAGCGTCCAGTCTTGATATTGATTTAACTGACGTGCTTGTTTTTCGGCTGATTCGTAATTTTCAAATGGCCCCATTCCCTTAAGAAACGGTAAGACGCGGTATAAAAGAGGAAAACTAAACTTGAAAAAATTGGGCATTTTCCAGATAAAAATCGGATCTACCAACACCATACTTTTCAAACGTTGCGGATTTTTGGTTGCCCAAATACAGGCTAATTTACCACTCCAAGAATGTCCGATAACATGAGTACTTTCCCATCCCAAATTATCCATCAAAGCTTCTAAATCTCTGATGGTGCTAGTAAAAGTATAGTCCGAATCTGGTTTACTACTTTCACCATGACCGCGCATATCTGGAGCAATTATATGGTAATCTGCTGCTAGGCGATCGCCCAAACTCGACCAAACAAGCGCATTGTCAGCTAAACCGTGGAGTAATAATAAAGGTTCTTTCCCTTGATTCCATTCTAAGTAAGAAAGTTGAATATCGGGTAAAGATAAAGTTTTACGAGCAAACATAGTCAATTATCAGTTATCAGTTATCAACGATCAATTATCAGTTATTCGTTGGTTAATTATTGTTCATTGATAATAAATTTTCTTTTCTATCTACTACCATACGCCGAGTTTCTAACCAAGGTAAACCAATTAATATTTCGCTAATTTCTTCTCCACCTAATGCAGGAATTGTTAATTCTTGATTATCAAATACCACAGTACCTTGGTAAAAATAAAAATCTCCTAATCCTTTTGCCGTCTGCCTTTTTTGTTCTCGAATAAATGTCCATTCTAAACATTCTATATCTTGAACGTTCATTACCAACCAGTCAGTACATCCAGTATCAAGTAAAGCATTTTCTATTAAATCGGAACCATCGGCAGCTATTAAACTAATTTCAAAAAACAATTCTCCATTTTTACCAAAAATACCTTGAATCATATTCTGCCGACAGCCCCGGTTTCATTTAGACGCATTTCCATAATTCTGGCATCGGGATGTTTTTCCCGAATTTTTTGAAAAGCAGTTTCGGCATCAGAATCTATAACATATTCTCCACTTTTTGGCTCAATCATAATCGCCCAATTGTAATGATTTTTAATTAAATCGGGGCTAACTCGTTCAAAAATCTCTTTACAGCGCCGAGAGAATGCTTCTTTCTGGGCATTATGTCTGGCTTTCTCCTCTTCACTAAGCTGCGGGCGCTTATATTTTCCATGCTCTTCGAGTACTTCAAATATTCTTTTACCGCGAGGTACTCTTATATGCAGTTTGTCTGTCATCGTTAAAAATTTTATTTCTTAAATCCAATCACTTTATTTTACAATAGACACTAATTTAATAACATTTAATTAATTTTTCTCTATTTAATCTACTACGATCAATATTTAATCGTAACATCTAGTAAATTACACTTATTAATGGCGAATCAAAATAGAGACAGTCGCCTCCGCGAACATCTAGCAAACGAACGCACCTTTCTAGCGTGGTTGCGAACATCAATTTCTTTAATTGGCTTTGGTTTAGCAATTGCTAGATTTAGCTTGTTTTTAACTCAATTACAAACTGATACTGCTCGTCAAACAGTAGAAAATAATTCTGTTTTTAATTCCGAAAATTTAGGATTAAGTTTGGTGATTGTTGGTATTATAGTTATTGCTTTAGCAGCTTGGCGTTACAATCGGGTATTTCGGCAAATTGAACGAGCATATTACCGACCAAGCCGTATATTTATTTGGTTTTTAAGTATTATTATAATGCTGCTTGGGATATTAAGTATTCCCTTACTTTTAGCTCGTGAAAATTCAATTTATCCTAACAAAAAACTCAATAAACCTCTATCTGGTAATATCGATAAAAACTGAGAGTAAACACGGATAAAAAAAATCACATTTGTCATCAAGGAAGCTTTTTCGTCTTTTCTCTTAAACCGGATTACAACTATCGATTTACTTAAAACCGAGAATCAGCAAACAGCATCCTACGACGGAATTTTGAATGGTGGAAGTTTGATATCTTCCTTCATGATTGTCGATGCAACCTTAAACGAAGCAATCAACGGTGAAGCAGATGTTTACTTCTCGCAATTAGGAGCAAACCCTGATAGTCTAGATAGCGTTAAATTGTTGGGTGATAACATCTTTGGGTTTGAAGATTCGGGGATTGGTGGGGATTTTGATTATAACGATGCGATTATTAAGATGGATTTTGGGGTTTGATACTAAATTATGAATCGTTGTCACAATTGCCCGCACCCTTATAGGGTGTCGGCAAGTTAAGCGGTGTCAAAATGGCACCATTAAGCTAAAATAAAACAACATCATATTCCTTCTATATATGCCTAACAGCCAAGAAAATACAGTACGAGTAACAGCAAGAATTCCTGAGAGCATTCAACAAACTCTACAAAAAGCAGCAGAATTATCAGGTGCTACTTTGAATCAGTTTATGATTCAGGCAGCATTGAAAGAAGCAAAAAAAATTATTGAAGATGAAGGATTGATCGTTTTATCGGAAATTGATGCTGATAAGGTATTTAATTTGATTGAAAATCCTCCTGCACCCAACGGAAATTTAAAAGCAGCAAGAAAGAAACACGAGGAATTCTTTAGTGAAAATAGTTGAGTTATTAGATAAAAGTCATAATCGCAACAGCTTTGACTGTGGTAATGAAGCGCTTAATAAATTTCTTAAGCAAACAGCGAGACAACATATTCAAAAAGGTATTTCCCGTACTTTTGTCCTTGTTGATACAGATAAAGCAGAGATAATTATGAGTTTTTTTACCTTAACTTTGTGTGAAGTACGTGTAGAAAAACTCCCATCCAATTTTGCGAAAAAATATCCATCCAAAGTTCCCGGTGTTAAGCTGGCAAGACTTGCTGTTAATGAGCTATATCAACGACAAGGTATTGGTGAGATAATGATGATTGAGGCAATGCAGCGTGCTTTGATAGTTGCAGAGAATGCAGGGGGAATTGGTTTATTTGTAGACGCAAAAGACGAAGCAGCAAAAACTTATTATTCACGTTATGGTTTTGTCAGTCTGGAAGATGCGTTTTTAGAAATGTTTTTGCCGCTGTCCACTATTATGCAAATGTTTGAGTAATTGTTATTTGAAGGAAATGTAATTCCCCGTCTCTCAGCTAAACTCGTCTGAGGACTACATGATATTTTGAGCCATTTCTGAGAATAGTAGGTAGATTAAATAGAACGATAGTAAAAGCAAACTATTCTTTCTTCTTTAATTACTTTGTATTTTACCAAGTGCTTCAGAAATTAAGGCTTTAGCACGTTTCTCTCCTTCTATTGTTAAATACCATGCTGAAGGAGTTTTTATTGTATTTTCTGAAATTAGAGCTGGCTTTTCACCTTTTGCTTTACCTAGATCGCGATTAATTTGACCTGTTCTAATTTCTCCTGATTGTCGAAAGTGTTTATTAAAAGTTGCCGAAATCATTCTTCCTGATATTTCAGAAATTGCGGTTTCCTTCAAAACTACATAAAGAAGCCAAATTGACTTTTTAATAGTAGACCAACTCTGCTGAGGATTTCCCCATTTTGATGAGTTGTGCTTCCAATCAACTGCTGTTTCCTTTGATTTTACATTAGAAATTGAACTAGTCGATTTTTGAGAAGGTTGCCGAATAGAGCTTTTCCTCCTAGTTTTAGGTTTTTCCTCAGATGAAAGTTGAGGTAAATCATAGTTTTCAGTTATTTCACCTTGAACAATATCTGACGCTGGAGCAAGTAAACCAGATACCTGTTGTCCTAATGCTTGAGTTATTAACGGTACATCTTCACGATTACCTTCAATTTCTAATTCTAATTTTTCTACCTTGAACTTTATTTTGAATTTACTACCCATCTTTTTTTGTTTTAAATATTACCTTGCCAAGTATAATTATCAAACGCATATATTTATACTACAAATATTACTACAGGATGTACGGATTAACCTACCTTACAGATTTAAAATATTTTATACGAATAAGAAATAATGTATAGTAACAACAATAGAAAAATTAGATAAAAGCATAGTCTGCCTTAAATGTCATATTTAATTTTAAAACGACTAGGATAAAAAAATATATAAGATGAATCTAAAAGTTTTCAAATATACAAAATACTAAAATTTTATATTGTTCAATTCAATCTACAATGCGGTCAAAATTTTTCCAAGGTAAGCCCCTATTCTCTAAATTAATCAACCTTCCTTAACCATCCACACCAAAAAACTAACAATTTGCTCAACCGGAGGAAGCGAATAATCCATCAAATCAATAGTTACGGTTTGCCCTTCCAACTTCAAAAATCGCCATTGTGTTCCACTACTTACACAACCGTAAATAGTATCAATTAATTTTCCTCTCGCTTCATTAAATCGTTGTGCGGCTACCATTTCTGAAATACATTGTCCAATTCCAGATTTTAAGTCTGATTTTTTTGCTTCTACAATTACAATTGCAGGTGCTTCTACAGTTAATTGTTCGGGGGAACGACTAATTAAGAAATCACATACTCCATTTAAACCAACGCTCGCATCTATATTAAATTCTTCACCCGAAAAAACGCTAATTTCTTTATTTAAAATTCGTCGTACTTCCAAAAGTACCGGATTTATAATAACTTCCGAACGCGCTTTTTCTGTATCTACTGCAATAGCCCAAGGTAAATCTTCTAAAATACCTTGTAATCTTGAGCTAGGAGGGATCAGTTCAAGCGAATCTGGTAAAAAACGCACTCCTTCAACAGTTTTTAAACCAAAATCTTGTTTAACTTTGTCAATGGTAAATTGACTGTAAGACATGGGAATTACCTAGCTTTATGCAGTTAGTAGCGATTGATGACTCAATTATATTACGTTGTTATAATTTGTTCGTTTATATTCACAATTTTGGGAGACGTAGCACTGCTACGTCTCTACATTATTATTTAATAAATCTCCAAACCTTTGATTAAATCCTAAAATTCCCTGCAAACCACCTGTATGAATTACCACAATCGTACTATTATCTTTAAAATTACCTTTTTCAATTTCATTCCATATTCCATAAAATAGTTTGCCTGTATAAATTGGGTCAAGTTGAAGCCGAAATTTCCCACAAAAATCATTAATAAAACCAATTAATTCTTGATTCCATTTTGTATAACCACCAAAATGATAATCTGTCACCAACTGCCAATTTTCATACTTTTTCTCTACAGATTCCCATATCAAACTATTAATTTCATCTTTAATAAAATCACCCTTCAGCGCTGGAAAAACTTTCAAAATACACATCCCAGCTAAACCAACAACTAAGCCAGCAGCCGTACCACCAGTACCGCTACTTACACAAAAATAATCCGGTACACCATCAAGTTGTTCGCGTACTTCTGCAACTATCTCTGCACAACCTTTAACCGCTAAAGTATTGCTTCCACCTTCTGGTATCACATAACACCTTCCCAATTCATTTTGTAAACCTGTGGCTATTAATTCTTTTTCTTGCCGATACTCTTTTCTTCCTACAAACACCAACTGCATTCCTTGCTGTTGTGCTAAATGCAAAGTAGGATTTAATGGCTTTACCAATTCTCCTCGAATCACACCAATCGTCTCAAAACCAAACATATTACCTGCTGCTGCCGTCGCTGCAATATGATTGGAATAAGCTCCACCGAAAGTAAGCAAGCGTTTTTGTTGTTGCTGTTTTGCTGCTTGCAGATTATATTTTAATTTACGCCATTTATTCCCAGAAACTTGTGGGTGAATCAAATCATCGCGTTTAACAAATAGACGTATTCCGCGTTTTGTTAATAATTCATCTTGGATAAGCTGTAGCGGGCTTGGTTGATTGAGCATGAATTTATAAACTACTTTAATGAAAAAAGGCTGTATTACCAAGTCTTAACTAAAATTTTGCTTCCTAAATAAACGATTTTAAAGTTATCTAATCAATAATAGGAAATTTCAATAAAAAAATGGTAGTGGGAGCATCTTGCTCCCTACTTTATTAAAAAACTCCCAATTCCCAACTCATAACTCCCAATTCCCAACTCCCAACTCCCAATTCCCAATTCTCAACTCGCAACTCGCAACTCGCAACTCGCAACTCGCAATTCCCAATTCCCAATTCTCAACTCGCAATTCCCAACTCCCAACTCGCAATTCCCAACTCGCAATTCCCAACTCGCAATTCCCAACTCCTACCTTTTCAAAAACTTCTGCCGCATCCGACTAACAAAAAGATTAACTTCTGGTAAATCCATTGTTGAAACTATAATTCCAAAAATTGCTAATCCGACAAAACCTGATATTGATAATTGCAAAAGCTGAATTAAGAAATTGTCCGAGCTTAAAATTTGTTGGATACCTAAAGAAGTCGCATAACTTGCCGCACCTGCTACTACGCTACCCGCAGTTAACCCTAATATTGGTAAAACCCATTCAACAAGAGGTAAACCATTTAATTTACGGTTGAGTAGGAATAACAGCATTAACGTTGAGCTACAATTAACTCCCACAGTTGCTAATACTAAACCCGGTGCGCCAAAATCAAAAACTTTAATAAATAGATAATCAAATAAACCATTAAGAAAAATGTTTATCATACTGATACGAAATGGTGTGTTTCCATCACCCAAAGCGTAAAAAACTCTGACTAAAACATCGCGCCCTAAATAAATAAACATACCGATGCCATTCACAACCAGCAAAGAAGCAACCAATTTTGTAGCTTCTGGGTTAAAAGCACCGCGCTCGTAGACTATTTTTACAATCGGGTTTGCTAAAGCCACCATCAAAGCACCCAAAGGCAACATTGTAAAAGCCGAAAGCAATAAACCCTCACGAATGCGTAATTTTAATTCTTCCCAATTTTGTGGATCTGCGAGTCGTGCAAACACTGGTAGCAAACGCACCAAAATTACATTAGAAATAATACCCAAAGGAGTTTGTACTAACAATCCAGCATTTGCGAGAGCAGGTGCAACTTCAGTACCAATAAATCCAGCGAAATACAAATCGGTGTAAAGATTAAATTGCAGCATCCCAGAAGAAAAAGTTGCAGGGCCCCCATTATTTTCAGGACTTCCTTTACTGCTGGTTGATTAAAGTCGAATCGCAATCGAATTCTGCCCATACCCGCTTTTGTTTGGGCTGCTATCTGCATAAACCATTGCAAAATAGCTCCTACCAAAGTTCCTACAGCTAAAAAGGTTCCTCCCAACATTGCATATTCGGGAGTACTAATTTCATTACCAACTTGCAGATAAAGAATGCCCACAGCCGCTACAAGTGCAGTACTAGAAAACAAAGGGCTGATAGAAGGAAGCCAATATACGTTCGCAGTATTCAACGCCCCAAAACCAATACCAATCAAACCCGCTAAAACCGCCATTGGAGCCATAATTCGCAATTGACGGATAGCAATTTCTTGAACTAACTGCTTACCTGGGCCGTCTTCAACAGGCATTGTAAAAAGATCGACAAACAAAGGTGCGGTGATGACTATAACGATTGAGACAACAAATAGTATTCCACCAATCAGCGTCGTAATCGTTTCCAGCAACGGCGCTGCTTCCTCCTTTTTGCGCTTAGCTAAAACGCTAACTACAGCGCTATAAAAAGGGCCGTTGATACCGCCAAGCAAAATCAGCAAAAATCCCGGTATCGTATAAGCGTATTGGAAAGCAGCAGCAGCAGGCCCCAAACCAAAAGCGGCAGATATAACCAGCTGCCGCACCAAACCAAAAATTTTACTAATTAAAGTGGCAGCGGCAATAATGCCAGCAATACCAGCAAACGAACGAGAAGGTTTATCCTGTTGTTTTGTCACAAATATTACCCGACAATATTCTCATTAAACATAGCTGAAAGTATTTAACCAGAAATTAAGTTAGTAGTCAGGGAAAATTTGATAAAAAAAGGTTGAAGAGTTAGGAGTTAGGAATTAGGAATTAGGAGTTAAGAGTTATTTTCTACCCCCTCTACCCCCTCTTCCCCCTCTACCCCCTCTCCTCATCTCCCTACCGACAACCCAAGCTATACCGCGTCTCCACACCAGTTTCCGGGTTCACCCCCGAAGCGCGATCGCACATTAATTTCACCTGATAGCGATCGATGATGGCATCTGTAAAATCGGCTCCGGTAATATCAGCGTCAAAAAAGCGAGTGCGGCTCATTGTTGCTTGTGTAAAGTTGGCATTTTTCAGATTGGCGTTATCCAGCGTTACTTGATCTACCAAAGCATTTGTAAAATTTGCCCCTTCTAAATTAGCTCCTAACAAATTGCCTTTGGTAAACATCGCATTTGTTAAATCAGAACCTTGAAAATTCGTTCCCCGCATTTCGGCGGCAATAAAATTGACTCCGACTAACTCTTTATTAGAGAAATCGCGGTTTTCTAAATTTGTACTGCTGTAATTAATCGTGTCTATTTGAGCAAAAGCTGGATGAGCATCTAGTAGTACCCACAACCAAGCCAAACATAAAACGAACAGCAAACTTAAAAAGCGAAAAAGGATTTTTTTCATAATCTTTAAATTTGGATAGTAGATAGCGGTTAGTGGATAGTGGTTAGTAGAAAAACCAACAACCAACAACTAACAACTAACAACTACTCCCAATCTTTCCCAATACGTATTGTTAGGTCAGATTCTATATCGCCAGTGGCGGATACATCAATATGATTGATCCCTAAAATTTGCTGTAATTCTTGTGCTGCTGCTATATTTCCTTTTTGGACTATGATTTCGGGTTTTGCTCGTTTATCCGGCCAGTTGGGCACGGCGTAAACTTTTGTAAAGCCTTGTTTTTTAAGGGTTTCGATAAGTTTTTGAGTTTGTTCGGGGCGATTATCTGTATTTTGAACGGCAATTCTTAAGCTGGTAAGCGGTTTGTTACTTTGCCTGAGACTAGCTAGGTTTACTCCGGTGTAATCGGAAAGTAAGTTACCTTGTCCGGTCAAATTTAACCAGTAACTGTCAGGATCTGCACTCAAACGGCTGAATATTCCCGGTAACATGGTCATTTGAAAATCGTCTTTCTCCACTTTTAAAGTGAAGTTGACTAAAGCCATCATTTCTTCCAGCTTTAAGTTGGTGTCAAAGTACTTCCGCATTACGCGAGTTAACTGCGGTAAGCGAGGTAATACTTTCGGACTCCAAAGACGTTCGCGCAAAGCTAACAACATTGTTTGCTGTCGCTGGACTCTTTCCAAATCGCCGGAAGCTTCTTCACGGTAACGGACGTATTGTTCTGCTTGTTCCCCGTTTAAAGTTTGCCAACCACCGACTAAATCAATCGATAGGTTTTGAGCCGAATCTCTGTACTGCATGGTTTTAGGTACAAATACTTCTACTCCTCCCAACTGGTCTACTAACTGCTGCATTCCAGCGGTAGAAATACGAATGTAGCGATGAATTGGCGCATTACTCAAACTACGACTGACGACTCGCACTGCTAAAACTGGGCCACCAAATGCGTTGGCTTGGGATACCTTATTTAATCCCTCTTCAGGAATTGAAATCATCGTACCCTTGGGAATCGAAAGTACCCGAATGCTTTTATTTTGAGGATTAACTCTTACCAGCAGCATGGTATCGCTAGTTCCAGCAAAACTTTCTGGCGAACCTTCAACCGTACCGGGTACGGGTTCGATTCCCAAAACCAAAATATTCATTGGTTTTTTAAGCTGGTATTGCGAAATATCACTCCACAAAGTTCCAGGTAACGGCGCATCATCAGCATCTATTGGCGACCATCCCAACTCCGAATCACTTTTTTCGATGCCGCTCCATAACGGAGTCCAAAGCGCCAAACTTGATACCAGTAACCCCGATAAAGTAATCCCCATTACAACTGTGAGAATCCAGAACAGCCATCTGGGCATTGACAAGCCCAGCCGATAATAAAGCTGACTGGGAATAGAACCCGTTTTTTTGGTTGTTTTAGGCTCAATATTGATTAAATCACCGTCTACAGGAGCTTGACTCTGTAATTCTTGCTCCCGTTCGTAAATATCCTGATTTTCCCAACTTTCTACTTGTTTAACCACAACTCACTCCCCACTAACCAATCCCTAAACGTTATGTTAATTCAAGCCAAAAATGTTGCCACTTTAAAAGCCCACTGTACACTTGAAGTGTCGTAAATTAGGTTGGTAAGACAACATGACTAGTCGATTTTTCCCCGTAATTCTTGCAGGTGGTAAAGGCGAACGTTTTTGGCCTCTTTCTCGACGAACCCGACCGAAGCAATTTTTAAATCTTGATGGCACCTCTCGAAGCTTAATGCAAGCCACTGCTGACCGGCTGCTACCGCTAACTGATGGTTGGGATTCCTTATGGGTGATAACTTCTAGTCTCATCGCAGAAGGCGTGAAAGAGCAATTACCAGAATTGCCTGAAGCTAACTTGCTTGTAGAACCACAAGGAAGAGATACAGCAGCAGCAGTTGCCTGGGCTAGTTTGGAAATTAAAAAGCGTTATGGTGAAGACGCGATTATTGGTTTTTTCCCTGCCGATCACTGGATTGCCGACCAGGAGGCATTTGCAAGTACATTAAGTGCAGCAGCAGAATTAGCGGCAAATAATCCGGCGATTGTAACTTTGGGGATCAAACCAACATTTCCATCAACAGGCTACGGCTACATAGAACAAGGTGAAAAGTTTGGTAGCTTTAACAACTTGCCAGCCTACCACGTTAACCGCTTTACTGAAAAGCCCGACCGCGACACGGCGGAAACTTTTTTACAAACGGGACGCTTTAGCTGGAACAGCGGAATGTTCTTTTTTCGAGCAGGGGTTGTTATCAAAGAATTATATAATTATGCTCCAGAAATAATCGAACCTATCGAAAAAAACGGTCCTTCTATTTATCCCGAACTCCCCAAACTAAGTGTAGACTATGCCTTGATGGAAAAGACCAAGCTAGCATACGTCCTACCAGTAGAATTTGGCTGGGACGATCTAGGAGACTGGAACGCCATTGAAAGACTGCTCAAAAAAGAAACAGACGCAAATGTCGAATTAGCTACTCATGTAGGATTGGACACCAAAGGAGCCATTCTCTACGCCAGCAATGATGATGATGTAATTGTTACTATTGGCTTGGAAGATGTAGTCGTCGTTCGCGACCAGAATGTCACCCTAATCGTCAAAAAAGAACGCACCCAAGAAATCAAGCAGGTACTTAAAAATCTACAGTCGGATTCCCGCTTTACCGAACTACTTTAACGTAACTATAAAGTAACTATGTCTTAAGGATTATTTATTAGGGATTGGGTAGCGGTGAAATACAAAAATCCACCCTACCCAATCGCCCATATTTAAAACCTAATACCTAAAGTCCTTCATGAAAAATAAAACCTCAAACCCTTGACAGAAGCGCAAAGCCTATTTTTCCTACTAGTATAACTATTCAGTCAGTTTTCAGGGGGATTGGGCATAGGGCAAGGTTAAGAATAATTTACTCCCAATTCGCTACTCATTACTTGCTACTCCCTACTCTCTACTCCTAACTATTCCCAATTCCTATTAATTACTATTAAAAAATGTTTCTAACCCAAACCGTTCCTCGCCAAAGAGAAATTATTGAAGTTTTATTCCGCAATGGCTGGGATTATATGCGAAGGCTGATTACTCTTGGTAAAGCCGATGAACCCCAGTTACCTCCTCCTGCGGTTTTAAAAAATATTTTGGTAGATTTGGGTCCGGTTTATATTAAGCTGGGCCAATTACTTTCTACTCGTCCGGATTTGCTGAGTGCTTCTTATATTGACGAACTTTCGACTTTACAAGATGATGTACCACCCGTACCTTGGGCTGATGTCGAAATACTCATTCGCAAGCAGTTGAAGGGGCCCTTTAGAAGAAAGTTTTTCTACAATTAATCCGGTACCTGTAGCTGCGGGTTCTATTGCTCAAACACATAAAGCTATTCTTGCAAGCGGGCAAGAAGTGGCGATGAAGGTGCAGCGTCCGGGAATTGGTTTGATTGTTGACCAAGATATTGCTTTAATTCAAGGTATCGCCGAATTAGTCGCTCGTACTGATTTTGGACAAGCTAATGATATAAAGGCGATCGCCGATGAATTTTGTACAGCATTACAAGCAGAATTAGATTTTACGCGGGAAGCTGGTTTTACCGATCAGCTACGACGCAATTTATCCGAAGGTAGCTGGTTCGATCCTAAAGATATAGTAGTTGCCGAAATCTACTGGGAGTTAACTTCGCCAAAATTAATGGTGATGGAATGGCTCGATGGTGCGCCAATTTTATCGGCAACTATACCCAACGAGAATAATAAAGAAACGAATCAGGAAACAGAACGTCAAAGAGTTACCAGTTTGTTATTTGCTGTTTTTTGTCAGCAACTATATGTAGATGGTTTCTTTCATGCAGATCCCCATCCCGGCAACATATTTTATCTTAATGATGGTCGCGTAGCCTTGTTAGACTGCGGTATGGTAGGAAGACTCGACCCCCGCACCCAGCAAATATTGATAGAAATGCTGCTCGCTATTGTGGATTTAGATGCTCCCAGGTGCGCTCAGTTGACTTTGCAGTTATCGGGTGCATCTGAGGCAGTGGATATGTCACGTCTGGAAGGTGATTTTGACAGGATGCTGCGAAAATACTTCAATCTCAGCTTAGCTCAACTTAATTTTTCTGAGATAGTTTACGAAGTTTTTCAAGTTGCTCGCAACAACAATATCCGCTTACCCAGCAACATGGGACTATACGCTAAAACCATCGCCAATTTAGAAGGATTAGCTAGAGGATTTAACCCAGAAATCAATTTCCTCGAAGAAATCAAACCTTTTTTAACAGACTTATTCCGCAAACAGCTAGTTGGGGATTCACCAGTTCGTTCCCTTTTGAGAACAGCATTAGATTTAAAAAGTCTTTCCCTACAATTCCCCCGTCAAATCGAATACTTGTTAGAGAAGGTAACAACAGAAACCTTACAGTGGAACTTAACAGTAAAAGGTTTAGAAGGATTGCGCCGCACCACAGACGCAGCAGCCAATAGACTATCTTTTAGCGTCCTAGTAGGTTCCCTGATAATGGGTGCAGCAATTATATCCACCAATGCACAAACCGCCCAGTTATCTTTAATTAGTAATATCCTGTTTGCTGCCGCGAGTTTATTAGGGCTGTGGTTAATTGTCAGTATTATACGCTCCGGGAGATTGCGCTAGGAGGGGAGATGGGGGGACAAGGGGACAAGGTGATGGGGTGAAAATAAGTTTAGAGTTAGGAGTTAGGAGTAGTGGGAGCATCTTGCTCCCTTGCTGTTTCTAAACGGGAAAAATGCATGATACCTAATTCCCAATGCCCAATCCCCCATCCCCAATGCCCAATTACCAATTACCAATTACCAATTACCAATTACCAATTACCAATTCCCATTTTTCCCTTAAACCTTTAATGTTAGATATAATGCACCGTTTGAAATAAGATATATGTCTATCATAATTGCTCAGGATTTGAGCAAAGTTTATCCAGTCGCTATTAAGAAACCGGGTATTAAAGGTACAGTTTCTCATTTCTTTCGCCGCAAGTACCGGGAAATTAAAGCTGTTAATAATGTATCTTTTGAAATTGCACCCGGTGAGGTGGTGGGTTTTTTGGGGGCAAACGGTGCGGGGAAAACTACTACTCTCAAAATGCTGACTGGGTTAATCCATCCGAGTAGCGGTAATGTACGAGTTGCAGGAAACATTCCGTTTAGTCGTAAAGAAGCTTTTTTGCAGCAAATTACGTTGGTAATGGGACAAAAACAGCAGTTGTTATGGGATTTACCGGCTCTGGATTCTTTAAAAATTAACGCTGCTGTTTACAGTATTCCCGATAAAGAATTTCGTCGTCGAGTGGGAGAGTTAACGGAAATGCTTTCACTCGAAGATAAATTAACTCAACCCGTGCGAAAAATGTCTTTGGGTGAGCGCATGAAGGCTGAACTATTAGCGGCACTTTTACATCGTCCCCAGGTATTATTTTTGGATGAACCGACTTTAGGATTGGATGTCAACGCTCAAGTTAATGTCCGGGATTTTTTGCGGGAATACAATCAGCGCTATCAAGCAACAGTTTTGTTAACCAGTCACTACATGGCGGATATCACAGCTTTGTGCAAGCGGGTGCTGTTGATTCATCAAGGGCAATTAATGTATGACGGTAGTTTAGATGGACTTTTAGAAAGATTTGCGCCTTATCGAGTGGTTAATGTGGAGCTAGCGCAAACTGTAGACTTAGTTAAATTAGAGACATTTGGTGAAGTTAAAGCGCATGACGGCAGAATGGCTGGTTTTATGATTCCTCAAGAGAAACTTACCAGTACGGTGTCGCGTATTTTAAATGAATTAGAAGTAGTCGATTTGACTGTTACAGAACCACCTGTAGAGGAAGTAATTGGGAAAGTATTTCAAGCGGGAGGGGTTGGCAGTTAGCAGTTAGCAGTTATCAGTTAACAATTACCAATTACGAGTTGGAGAATATCTGTTTATATTAGCGAGGAGCGAGAACGTTAGTACTCAACTTGCTAAACGCTATTCATAATGAGTCCACATCCGCAAAATTTTCACTGTATTTTCAGACTCAATCACCTCGTACACGAGACGATGCTGAATATTAATTCGCCGCGAATATGCACCTTCCAAATCTCCCACTAATTTTTCGTAGGGTGGTGGATTCTCAAATGGATTGATTTGAATAATGTCTAGTAGAGCTTGCGCTTTATCTCGTAAATTACTAGAAGCTAGCTTTTTGGCATCTTTCTGCGCCTGTTTTGTATAAACTAAATCCCAACTCACCATTCCAATGCGCGATCGCACTCCTCAATCGGTGTTGCTAGTCCCTCCCGAATCGATTCTCGCATTCCTGGAACTGAAAGAAGATATAATGTTTCCTGCACCGATGCCCAATCAGCTTCAGATAACAACACTGCATTGCTATGCTCTCCTGCGATAATGATGGGCTGATGCGACTGGCTCACCGAATCAATCAAATTCTGCAACTGCTGCTGAGCTTTATTGACTGGAATCATAACTTTCAATTTTGGGGTTGTAAAAGCTTATATATTTTAATCAATTTTAATGCTCTGACAAATTCTACAAATATCTTTCTTGAAAATACCAATTACGGCATCGCAGCAAGAAATACTTAAAATCCCACAATCCCTCACTTCAGATAATTCTCTTTTATTTCTCTAAGTAGATTTATCATTTATTTCTACAAGCTAAATTTACAAATATTATTAATATTTTCATCTTGATGATATGCAGTTACAACTGAAAAATGAACTTGTAAAACAGGAGGTTAAAGCCGCTCTAGCTGTTGAGCCTGCGGAATCTGCCGAGATTGTTGGTTTGCTTTATGTAACAGATGCGACTCCGGGTATCAAGCGTCAACGCAAGGGTAAGGGATTTTGTTATTACGATGCGGAAGGTAATAAAATCTGTTGCGAAGATGAATTAAATAGAATCAAAGCCCTCGTTATACCTCCAGCTTGGGATGAAGTCTGGATTTGTGCAGATACTTGCGGGCATTTACAGGCTACGGGAAGAGATGAAAAGGGACGCAAGCAGTATAGATATCACGCACATTGGCGGAAAATTCGTTCTCAAACTAAGTTTAATCGCACAATTGCTTTCGGTTTGGCTTTACCTAAAATTCGGGAACAGGTACAAAAAGATTTAAGAAAACACGGTTTACCTAAAGAGAAAGTTTTGGCAGCTACTGTAAAACTTTTAGAAACTACTAAAATTCGCGTCGGTAACGAGCAGTATGCCCAAAGGAATAAGTCTTTTGGCTTAACGACAATGAAACAGCGTCATGTTGATATTTCCGGTTCGCGGTTGCGATTTAAGTTTCGTGGTAAAAGTGGTGTAGATCACGATATTGAATTGTGCGATCGCCGTTTAGCAAAGATTGTTAAGCGAATTCAAGAATTACCAGGGCAAGAGTTGTTTCAATTTATAGATGATAACGATAAACGTCAGTCAATTGATTCTGGCGATGTTAATGATTATCTCAAAGAAATTACCGATTTAGATTTTACTGCCAAAGATTTTCGTACCTGGTTTGGAACCGTATTAGCAGCAGAAGAATTATACGAATTGGGCGAATCTGAATCGGAAAAACAAGCCAAGAAAAATATTGTTCAAGCAATTAAAAATGTAGCTGAAGAATTAGGAAATCGTCCTGCAACCTGCCGTAAATATTACGTTCATCCAGGAATTTTAGTGGCATATCAAGACGGTTCGTTATTTGCAGAAATCGAAAAAGAAGATTTAAAAGAAAATTCCAAAAATAAACTAAAATTACGTCCGGTAGAACAAGCGGTACTAAACATTTTAGAAAAGCATTTGTTGCAAGAAGTTGAAGAAAACGAATAGCTTTGCTTTTATTTGTGTTGGATTATGATTTATTATATAACAGTAATTTATGATTTTTCTCCTTCGTACTATAGATTTATTTTTAAGCATAAAAGTATAAAGTAACAGTCAGTGAGATGAAATCATCAAGCAGTTATGAAATGTAGAACTGATAACTGACAACTGTATGTCCCTATGCCCTCCGGGCACGCAATACAAATAGGTACGCTTCGCTAGCCGCTAATGGGACACGCTCCGCTAACGCTAACACTGATTCCTGGTAACTGAAAAATGGATAAATTAAATATTGACGTAAATACGGATTTGCTCAAAGCAATTCAAGGACACGCTGACGGTATTTCATTTGAAGGTAAAGGATTAAAGTTAAAAGATATTCGCCTTTCTGAAATTAAGTTCAAAACCGATGATATTGATATTAACCCGCTCAAGGTTTTATTTGGCGAAGTTGAATTAGATCACCCAGTAAACGCAGAAACTCGGATTGTTTTAAAAGAAGCCGATCTCAACCAAGCTTTAAAATTAGATTTAGTTCGCAATGTACTGTATGAGTTTTTGACATTCCATACTGAAAAATCAATTGTTAGCATTTATCCTAAAAATATCCAATTTATTTTACCTGGAAATAGCAAAATTGTAATTGAAGGGGAAATAATTTTAGATTCAGGTTCCGAAAAGAAACCTTTGGGTTTAAGGGCTGATGTACGCTTGGAATCTTTAGACAAGCCGATTGTACTTGATGGCTTTAAATGTAATACCCCAGAAGGAATTGAGTTAGAAATTATGGTTGCATTAATAGACAAAATCCATAAGCTGAGAAAATCGCCTTATTTTGAATTAAAAGATGCAGCTTTACGAATTAATACTCTGGATGTGCAACAGGGTAGTATAATTTTGCAAGCGCAAGCTAATTTAGAAAAAATTCCCGAAAACATACCCTTTGCGGAATAAATTTAATTGCACGGTTATATGACTGGGGTATGATGTAACTTTTTGCGGGAATCACTAATATAAACTAATCAATATATTCCATATCTAGAACTATTAACTATGCAACAGTATGATGTTGTAATCATCGGTGCGGGACATAACGGTTTAGTTTGTGCTGCTTATTTATTAAAAGCTGGCTATACCGTAGCATTATTAGAAAAGCGCTCGGTGCCTGGTGGAGCAGCAACTACAGAGGAAATTTTACCCAAAGAAGCACCAGGATTTAAATTTAATTTGTGTGCGATCGACCACGAATTTATTCACCTTGGGCCTGTTGAAGAAGAATTAGAACTGAAAAAATATGGATTAGAATATTTATATTGCGACCCAGTTGTATTTTGTCCCCATCCAGATGGAAAGTATTTCTTAGGACATAAGTCTTTAGATAAAACCTGTGCGGAAATCGCTCGTTATTCTCAACGCGATGCTGTAAAGTATAAGGAATTTACAGAATATTGGCAGCGTGCTTTGGGTGCAATGATTCCCATGTTCAACGCACCACCTAAATCAATTTTAGATATTGCTGGTAATTACGATATTACGAAGATAAAAGATTTATTTTCAGTAATTGGTTCGGTAGACAAAACGCTGGATTTTATCCGCAATATGTTAACCAGCGGCGAAGATATTCTTAACGAATGGTTTGATTCTGAATTTCTCAAAGCACCATTAGCCAGACTTTGCGCCGAATTAGGTGCGCCACCTTCACAAAAAACATTGGCGATCGGTGCGATAATGATGGCGATGCGTCACAATCCCGGAATGGCTAGACCTCGTGGTGGAACTGGTGCATTAACCCAAGCTTTAGTAAATTGTGTCACAAGTAAAGGCGGGGTAATTTTTACCGATCAACACGTAGAAAAAATCTTGATTGACAACGGTAAAGCTGTGGGTGTTCGCGTTGCGGGTGGTAAAGAATATCGTGCTAAAGAAGCGGTAATTTCTAACATTGATGCGAAACGAGTATTCATGCAAATGGTAGATAAAAGCGATTCAGATGCAGCCGATCCAGAATTGCATGAAAGATTAAAACGTCGCATTGTTAATAATAACGAAACCATCCTCAAAATTGACCTAGCATTAAACGAACCGCTACGCTTTGAACACCACGAACACAAAGACGAATACTTAGTTGGTTCAATCTTAATTGCCGATTCAGTTCATCATGTAGAACAAGCCCATAGCTTGTGTACTTTGGGTCAAATCCCCGATGAAAATCCCTCAATGTATGCGGTTTTGCCAAGTTATTTAGATCCAAGTTTGGCACCTCCAGGAAAGCATACTCTATGGATTGAATTCTTTGCTCCCTACCAAATAAAAGACGCTAACGGTACTGGTTTAAATGGTACTGGTTGGACTGATGAATTGAAAAATAAAGTAGCAGATAGAGTCATAGATAAGCTAGCAGATTACGCGCCAAACGTAAAAAATGCAACTATCGCTCGTGCTGTAGAAAGTCCCGCCGAATTAGGTGAAAGATTAGGTGCTTATAAGGGGAATTACTATCACGTTGATATGACATTGGATCAGATGATTTTCTTCCGTCCTTTACCAGAAATTGCTAACTATAAAACCCCCATTGAAGACCTGTATTTAACAGGTGCTGGAACTCACCCAGGTGGTTCAATTTCCGGAATGCCGGGGCGTAATTGCGCTAGGGTATTGTTGCAGAATAAACAACCAATGCAACAGAGTTTGAAGGATGCCAGAGAAGCGATTTCCTCTACTTTTGAGTCGATGTTTAAGAAGTAAGTAATCTAAAAAGGTTAAAGGTTAGAGGTCAAAGGTAAGCAATAGATGTAGGGTGCGTTATGACTTCAGTCTAACGCACCAATTGTTGTAAAGACAAACCAATAAAATATAAATAATTTCTTTATCTAGCTTTATTCAAAGTCAATTCTGCAAATAATTTTTATATAACTATAGCGGTTTTCGATTGATTCTAATACATTCAATACCTCACCAAGCCACTTGCACATCCAGGGAACCTGGTGCAGCAGTGGCTCCCCTTCCCCTCTCCGATGTTTTGGAGAGGGGTGTCCGATAGGATGAGGTGAGGTTAAATTTGCATTATATCCAACAGAAAATAGATATATTTTCTTTCCTACACCCTAAAAATAATAACTTATGTTTAACCCAGACAGAATTAATCAGCTAACACCCGAACAAAAAGCATTAATTCCAGATTACCAAAATAAATGGCGTAAATTATTAACTTCGACAGAAACAATTGATAAAAATATAGCTGTTGAGACAGTCAAATCAATTTATAACTTCGTTGGTTTACCAGAACCTAAAATTATATTTTTAAAAAATTTCGACATGAAGTCATTTCTTGATGTTGATTTGGATGATATTTTGGGAATTATCTATCAAATTGAAGTTGTAAAACATCATAACATAGACTATTTAAATGAACAATTATCCACAAACTTATCCATATCATTAGATAGTAAGATAGTAGAAACTTATTTTACTATATGGAAGCAACAAGAAGGATTATGGTGTGAAATATGGTTTGAATGGATAAATTATAGAAATAATCAAATTTTAGATCAAGAAATACATAGAAAAATAAGAAATTTTAACTACAACAATTATATAAAGAATGAAAGTATGTTTTGGCTTTGGCAGACTTGGAACATTTATGGTTATCAAATAGATTTTTACATCTCAGAATTGAATTTACAATATGATGCAAAAATATGGAAATCATACAAATCCTTAGCAAAAAACTGTGGCTGGATTTTCCCATTTCAAGAAGTTTGTTTAATAGCTCCTCGTCCAATAAAATTTTCCTTAGATGAATCTTATCGTCTCCATGCAGAAGCCGAACCAGCGCTAGAATTTGCTGATGGTTTCATAGTCTATGCTTATAACGGTGTGAGATTACCAGAAAAATACGGCAAAATTCATCCTAAAAAATGGAACCCCCAATGGCTTTTAACAGAAAATAACGCCGAATTGCGGAGAGTTTTGATACAAGGAATTGGTTACAGTCGAATTATAGAAGAACTACAAGCCATACAAATAGATTCTTGGCAAGAATATAGATTATTAAAAATAAAAAAAGATATAGACATTGAACCCATTCATTTATTAAAAATGACTTGTCCTAGCACGGGACATATTCATGTTTTACGAGTTCCACACAACATAACTTCTGCAAGAGAAGCAATTATTTGGATAAATTGGGGAGTAGAACCAGAAGATTTTGCAGTACAAACTTAAGTAATAATAGAGCTACAATCAACTTATAGGTTTAACTAAACAAAAAACATGACTTCTGAAACCGTTACCCTAAAAATACCAGAAATACTTTATCAACGTTTAGTAAATACAGCTCGTGCCACTCAACGTCCAGTTGAAGAAATCATGCTTCGTGCATTACAAGTTGGTAGCCCACCATCCTGGGATGATGTACCTGAAGAGTTTCAAGCTGAAATTGCTGCATTAGATAAACTTGATGATAATATGCTTTGGCAATTATTCCATAGTCGTAAAACAGTAACAGACATGGAAAGATATAATGTTCTTCTTGAGGCAAATTCTAACGGTACAATTACACAATCTCAACGATTAGAACTTATGAATTTACGTCATCAAGCTGACCTTTTTATGCTAAAAAAAGCTCAAGCAGCAGTATTGTTAAGATGGAGAGGAAATTTTGTGCCAAATCCTTGATTTTTAATGTCTACATATATTCCTGAAACTTTAAAAAATATAATTTTAGATAGTGATAAAAGACGTTGTTGCTATTGCTTAACAACTGAAGGCAATAGCGGAATCCCTATGACTTATGACCATATTCAACCGCTTTCAAAAGGTGGAAAAACAAACTTTGAAAATCTTTGTTTAGCTTGTCGTTCATGTAATGAATTTAAGTCGGATTCTACCGAAGCTATAGACCCTTTAACAGAAGAAACTGTACAAATATTTAATCCTCGCATACAAACATGGTCAAATCATTTTACATGGAGTCCAGATAGTACAAAGGTTGAAGGTTTAACAGCGATTGGCAGAGCGACAATTGTTGCTCTTAGAATGAATAACCCTGTAATTATTGTCGCTAGAAGACGATGGACGATTAGCGGTTGGCATCCTCCTATTGGCTAGATAATGTCATCCTCACTACAGATGACAAAGTATATATAAAGCTGATGCAATGTAAGGTAGCGTAGCCAATGCAAGAACATGACACAACGGGTTTTAATTTTAGGGGGAAGGGGACGCATCGGTAGTAGTGTTGCTCAAGATATTGCCAAGCATACGCAAGCGGAAATTGCTGTTACCGGGCGTAGGGCTGTAGAAAAGCAGCATGAAACCTCTTTTGTATATCTTGTTTTGGATTTAGCGGAAACTGAAAAACTACGCGAAGCTATTTCTAATTCCGATATTGTGGTTCATTGTGCCGGTCCTTTTCACTACCGAGATACTAACGTTTTACAAATCTGCATTGAATGTGGTGTTAATTATATAGATGTTAGCGACCATCGTTCATATACAAGTAAAGTGTTAACGCTTCACGAACAAGCTGTTGAAAAAGGTGTGACAGCAGTAATTAATACAGGTATTTTTCCCGGTATTTCTAATAGTATGGTGCGTCAGTGCGTCGAACAATTTGATGAAGCACAAAAAATACACTTAAGTTATGTTGTAGCGGGTTCCGGTGGGGCTGGTGTTACGGTAATGCGAACTACTTTTTTAGGGCTGCAAAATCCCTTTCAAGCTTGGATAAATGGTAAATGGGAAACGGTTAAAGCCTACACGGAGAGAGAAACTGTTAATTTTCCCGAACCCGTTGCAGAAAATGGGGTTTACTGGTTTGATATGCCGGAAACATTCACTTTACCGAAAGCTTTTCCTACAGTTAAAAGCGTAATTACTAAATTTGGTTCGGTTCCCGATTTTTACAACTATTTAACCTGGATAGCCGCAAACGTGTTTCCTAAATCGTGGATTCAGAATTCTGGTGGTGTAGAATTTTTAGCTCAAGTTAGTCATAAAATGACCGACGTTACCGATAATTTTAGCGGTATTGGTGTAGCAATTCGCTCGGAAGTTACGGGAATAAAAGATAGTCAAACAAAAAGTTACTGTTCGACTTTAGCTCATGAAAATACTTCAGTAGCCGCTGGTTATGGTACGGGTAGTATAGCTCAGTTATTACTCGAAGGGAAATTGAGAAAGCCGGGAGTATACCCTGTAGAAGAAGCTTTATCAACCGATCTATTTGAAGAAACGATGCTAAATAGAGGTATTGAGATTAATCGTCAATGGTTATAGAATCATTTAGAATCATTCTTAGGTTGATTACATAGATGCATCTTCCGATAGAAGGAACTTTTTCATGAATAAACGTAGGATACATTTTAGTTAGAGAATTTTGCAATAATTTGCTTCTAACTAAATAGTATAAAGACAAAAGTTCAAAATCGGAGGAAAATATATGAAAGGGTTTGTATCATCTTTTAAACAAATATTGCGTCGCAGTGTTGTTTTAAGCTTAATGCTTTTACTGGTTATATCGACATTGTTTGTTTTTGCACAACAGCCTAGTTACGCTTATCCAGCTTCGGAAAATACAAAATTAACTTCCCAAGAAAAAATTGACCGGGCTTATACTTTTAGTGAAGGTGCTGGACGTAGAGAAAAAATAAAACAAGAATCTTATGAAGAAGCAATAGAGGAATCAGAAAATCCTGAAAAAGCTTACGAAAAAAATACCAAGGTTTATAGGGATGAGAATATTAAACCAGCTTTAGTCGAAAAAGCCGAAGAATTGGTTGAAAATGTGACAGGAAAGTAGTAGTCCTTTGCATTAGTTAAAGTTCGTAGTAAGGGCTTTAGCTCCCTCATTCTTCGGAATTTAAAAGGGCTAAAACCCTTACTACAAACCTTTTCAAATGAATATGATAGAGCATTAGTACTTGTTTTAATTCTTAACTAATATAAGCTTATAGGTAATAAATGACTATAGACAGCTATCATTCATCGCTTATCATAAGTATTTTAAATTTATAAATTTTTATTACATAATTAAATATAATGATTCGGTTTATACGCTTACAAATTCAGAAAAAGAGAGATATTATCAAGAAGATTGATAAAAGTAATCTCTCTTGAGAGAGAGAAAATTAAAATATCTGCTTGCTGCGTTTTCTTCACGGTTGAATTAGATTGCAGTAAACAGTACATTGTAATAGAGCCAGTATGCGGTTGTTTTTATCCGCTTGTACTTGCCTCGTACATACCATTAACTTACTGTCTGGGTGTCTTATGTTTTATTCTGGTTGTGTTCAACAGAGGCATACAAACTGCATTTCGAGGTTGTTTTCGACAAACTTTAATAATTATTGGAAAAAGCGTTTATCTTTGTTTGCTGAAAATTCGGTTGTTTTAATTGTTGACAATGATGCTGATAACTTGCTTTTAACTCAACAAGTAGTTAAGCTATTAGGCTTTCATGCCATTACTGCTAAAGATGGTGAAAGTGCTTTGAAAATGATCGAACAATACCAACCTGCGCTGGTATTGTTGGAAGTAATGTTGCCAGAAATAGACGGTATTAATGTTGCTAAGTATTTACGAAAGAATAAAAATTTAGTTCCTGTTATTGCTCTTACTAGTTTACCTGGCGATCTGTTTCGAGACGAAGCTTTGATGGCAGGCTGTAATGGATATATTGAAAAACCTTTTCAAATAGAATATTTGGAAACTGCAATCAAGCAACTTCTATTTTTACCTACTACCACTCTGGGCTATCAAAAATAGATTAAAAAAGGCGAATTAACTTTTTGAAGTGCTAGTTTTAATTTTACTTGCAATATTTTTGTTATACCAATTCATTGACGGTGTTGCAGTAATGCCATGTAAAAGTACTGAAACAACAACAGTACTGTAAGTTATCCAAGAAATCTGTTCGCCTAATTCTCCTTTTAAACCGTTACTAAGAGCATAGGCAAGATAATATAAAGAACCTACTCCGCGAATGCCAAACCAACCAAATATCCAACGCTTTTGAGGATAAAATTTTTGGCGATGCGGGTATATAGTTTTTTTGCCAATTGTGCTTAGAAAAACTCCTAAAGGTCTAATTAAGAAAAACAGTAAAAAGATTACTAGAAATGATTGTGGTGCAAATTTAGCTATTGGTTCATATAGTAAGATTGTACCCAACAGTAAAATTGTTCCTATTTCAAGTAGCTTTTCAACTTGTTCGATAAATTCCAGTTGCGCTAACGGTTCTTCTTGGTCATAATGATTTCTCTGCATTATTAAACCAGCAACAAATACAGCTAGAAATCCATAACCATTAACAACTTCTGTCAAAGCATAAGTTAGTAAAATGGTACTAAGAGCAACAAAATCTCCCATTAAATCATCGACGGGATGATGTTTTTCAATTTTTTCACCAAACCAGACAATAGCTTTGGCAACAAGAAATCCCATAATAATTGCAGAGCCAATTGCCCAAATTAAATCAATTCCCACCCAAGATTTAATCCAGTTATTCCAATTATCATCTTTTATACCATAAAGCCCGAAATAAACGAAAGGAAAAGCCAGCGCATCATTTAATCCGCCTTCACTGGTTAAACCAAAACGCAATTCATCATTATCATTTGTATCTTTTAACTGAATTGAAGAAGCCAATACGGGGTCAGTTGGTGCTAAAATTGCTCCTAACAAAATAGCTCCAGCCCAATCCATTCCTAAAAGAAACTTGCCGACAGCAGCAATCGCAATAATTGAAAACGGCATCAAAATTCCTATTAGCCGCAAAGTTGTATCCCAGGCTGCCAACTTAAAAGGACGAGAAATTTTTAAACCGCAACCAAATACAGAAACAATTACTACAAATTCCGTTAACCGTTTGAGCAATTCAGCATTAAATATATCGTCGCGACGCAGTTCAACTAAACTAAAACCGTAAGGGTCCGATAGTAATACCTACTATTAGATAGATAATCGCGTAAGAAAAAGGCGATCGCGCAATTACACCCGAACCTAAAGTTACAAACAGTAAGAGTAAACCAATAACAAGTAGATTCAGAATATAAATATCATCAAGAACAAGTAGATTCATGGACTTTTTTACTCCTCCTATAACGACATAATTCTGTTAGTTTAAGAGCAGCGTCAATAATTCTGTATCACCCGCAGGTAGATTTAATCAAACAGTTTTCTGTACCAGTTGAGTAAATAAAATCCAACCAAAAGCAGTTAAAAGTAGTTAGGCTAATAAGATATACATTTTTTAGTAGCGATAATGATACAGGTAAAAGGACCAAAAACTCCCAGATTTGCTCAATTGATTGAGTGGGTTTTCAATCCCTTGCAATTAATGGAAAAATCGGCAAAAGCTTATGGAGACACTTTTAAATTATTTCTGGTTAGTGATAATCCGATGGTGTTTGTCAGCCATCCCCAAGCCATCAAAGAAATTTTTACCGCAAGTCTCGATAAATTTGATTCGGGGAGAGGAAATGAGTTAGTAGCATCTTTATTAGGCGAACAATCTTTAGTTTTACTCGATGGGGCACAACATCAACGTCAGCGCAAATTATTAACGCCGCCATTTCATGGAGACAGAATGAAATCCTATGGCGATTTAATCTGTGAAATTACCGAAAAAGTTATTAGTGAATGGAAAATTAGCGAACCCTTCGATGTTCGTAAATCCATGCAGGAAATTTCTCTTAGAGTGATTTTACAAGCAGTATTCGGACTAAATGAAGGGGAACGTTACGAAGAAATAAAACAGCTAATTGGTTCAATCTTAGAAATATCCGGTTCCCCTTTAAAAGCAATGCTGGTATTTGTACCTTTGTTGCAAAAAGATTTAGGTGCTTGGAGTCCCTGGGGAAACTTTTTACGCCAGCAAAAACGGCTTGATGACTTATTATACGTCGAAATTCAGGAACGCAGAGATAATCCCGATGCATCACGTGAAGATATTTTATCCTTAATGATGGCTGCAACAGACGAACAAGGGCAGCCCATGACAGATAAAGAAATGCGCGACGAGTTAATGACTTTATTAGTTGCAGGGCACGAAACCACCGCCTCATCCTTAACTTGGGCGTTTTACTGGATTCATCATCTTCCCGAAGTCAAAGCAAAACTATTAGCAGAAATAGATACAGTTGACAGTCAAGATTTAACTACAATTTCCAAGTTACCTTATTTAAACGGAGTTTGTGCCGAAACATTACGGATATATCCCATTGCGTTAATAGCTTTCCCGCGAATTAATAAAGCACCAATTAAGATAATGGACTGCGAATATCCCGCAGAAACACAGTTGATGCCATGCATTTATTTAACACATCATCGCGAGGATTTGTATCCAGAGCCGAAACAGTTTAAACCAGAAAGATTCATTGACAAACAGTATTCACCATATGAATATTTACCCTTTGGTGGTGGAAATCGGCGCTGTATAGGTATGGCATTTGCCTTGTTTGAAATGAAACTTGTGTTAACAACAGTTTTGAAAAACTTAGATTTGAGTATAGTAAATAATCATGAGGTTAAACCAACTCGTCGCGGTGGTACTTTAGCACCTTCTGGAGGTAAGTGGTTAGTGATGAAAGGGAAAAGGGATGTGAAAGTTAAGGTTGGGGTTTAAGTTTTGGGGATACGGGCAGGGATGCCCGTACTTGCTCGCTAGTTACTACCGGGGAGCGAGACGCTCCCACTACCAATGTCTTATTCATCAGAATTAATCTGGTGGAATACTAATTTCTGCTGTTTCTTGTCGAAAGCGGGTTGGCTTTAAACCGGGCTAACTGCTCGCGAAGATACTTAAGCGCTGCTTCATTGCGTTCGAGCAACCCATCAAAAGAACCGGCTTCGTGCCATCGGTCAATCTGCTCGATGCCGAGAAACGGTAGATGACCATCTATACGAGCATTTCGCTCCCGCATCAAAATGTTATCGGCACGCGGATCTTTAACTGACAAAAGCCGAAACTCTGCCGTTAGGAGCAAGTATTCCTTATTTTGCTTGTTAAATTGCAGCATTCGGCGCGGTGCATCTGCTGCTTCGGGTGCATTAACAAAAATGGAGGACAGCACGCGACCAGAACCGGCTCCTGGGTTCGGTGGCTCGACACCGATTGCGCTTGCTATTGTCGGTACGACATCAATAATCTCTGCGTAGGAAATGGTATGTCCTGCCTTTACACCCGATCCGTGAAAAATCATCGGTGTTTGCCAACTTTCTTCGTCCATTGGTACGTGCCAACCGTGGCGGGATTGTCCATCTGCCATAAATACGAAAAAGGTATTGTCCCAGCGTCCAAGTTCTTCCATTTTGGCGATAAAGCGACCAAGCTGTTTGTCGGCTTCACGCGCTGCTTGAGCGTAGGGTGATTCTGGATGCCAAATATCGGCTTGCCAAGGCGTACCATCCGGAGCGTTAATAGTTTTAAACCCGGCACGACCAACATCTTGAAGTTGGATGCGATAAAATTTTGGGTCGTGTCGCTCTAGGGTTTCTAGTATAATATCCGTCAGTTCGGCATCAGATGTATCAAGTAGATTAACTATTTCAAAGCCAGGAGATATAGAGTCATAAGCTTTACTCCCAGTTGCGATCGCAGTGTCTATTTTGCGGGGAAACTGATTTTGTAGCATTGATTGACTCGGTTGCAAGAATAAGTTGCCTGTCATCGTAATTGGGTTGGGTAAAGATGTAGTATGCATTTCTCCGTAAGCTCCCGTGGTAGGATGCCAAGGGAATGTCATAATCGCGGTTTCGACCGTTGTTCCTTGAGCCTGTAAGCGTTTCAGGTTGGGCAAGTCAAGACGTTCGATAGCATCGGGATGCAAGCCGTCGAAGTAGAAGAGGACGGCTCTCTCGGCTTGAGGTGATGTCACAGCCAGTTTCGCTTCAGTTGCAGATACAGGTGACACAGACGATAGATATGGTAGCGCTCCAGTAAGAGCCAACTCCAGAATTAGAAACGGCTGTTGCCTGGAATACTAATACTACTAATCCAGTTTTACCGTCTTTCCTAAATGTAGTTAGAGAAATGACTTTTTAGACATTCTTCTACTATTTCCAAATCGCGTTGCGCTCTTTGAATCGCCCCTTCTTTCAACTGTTCTTTGAGATTAGTTAAGGTTTTTGCTTGATGTAATAAGCTGATGTGCAGCTAAATTATATAATGTGTTAGCGCAGCGTGTCCGAAGGACATAAAAGTGAAAGTATTGTAGTGCGAGCATCTTGCACGAAGGGTATTATACAAATTAAGTACGTAACAGCTCATTACAAATATTCTTCAGCTAACTTTAAATCGCGTTGCGCTCTTTGAATCGCTTTTTGTTTCAACTGTTCTTTGAGATTAGTTAAGGTTTTTTGCTTGATGTAATATTGCACGGCTTCATTTATAAAACCACTGCGATCGCGATGTGTCTATGCTGGAGATTCGTCATCTTGAATCACCATATCAATCATCCGAATCGTCTCTTCAGGCAAACTAATATTTAATTTACAATCCATAATCGTTTACTTTGACTTTACTATTTAAGACAACCCCAACTCCTGGGAGACGTAGCAGTGCTACGTCTCTACATTAATTATTCATCTATAACCAGCCCACGCAGGTGGGCTTTGTAATTGTAGCCCTACCCTTCGAGGGTGAAGGCTACTCTTTCTGTGCGTCTCTGCGGTTAATAAATCTTAACTCTTAATTTTATAGCAGCAATTTGCACTAAATCCGCGCTATATTCAGAATAATGAGAATTAGCAAAATACGTAACAACTTACGCCAATCTTTCGCTGTATTTCGCTACAGCGGACGAGCTGTAAATTTAGTTTGGACTACTAACCGCACTCTTACCATTATTCTGGCAATTTTAACTTTAGTTGCGGGGCTTTTACCGGCTGCTGTTGCCTATATTGGTAAGTTAATTGTCGATGCTGTTGTTGAAACGCGAAGTTTAACTTTACAAGATAATCTAAATACTTCTCTTCCTTTAATGTATGTGGGATTTGAAGCTGTTGCTGTGGCTTTACTTGCAGGTAGTCAACGCGGACTTAGTATTGCTCAGTCTCTGTTGCGAGTATTACTAGGACAAAGAGTAAATGTACTGATTATCGAAAAGGCGCTAACCTTAGAATTAAGTCAATTTGAGGATTCAGAATTCTACGACAAAATGACCAATGCGCGACGCGAAGCTTCTAGTCGTCCGCTTTCTTTAGTTAATCGTACTTTTGGTTTGGTACAAAATGCTTTATCGCTGCTGACTTATGGTGCTTTGCTGATCAACTTTTCTTTGTGGGCTGTGGTGGTATTAATTGTAGCCGCCATACCTGCGTTTGTTGCGGAGACGCGCTTTGCCGGACAAGCTTTTCGTTTATTTCGCTGGCGAGCGCCGGAAACCCGTCAACAACGGTATTTAGAAACGCTGGTTGCTAGGGAAGACTTTGCCAAGGAGGTTAAACTTTATCAACTTGGTGAAATGCTGTTAGGACGTTATCGCAATCTATTTCATCAACTTTACGGTGAAGATAGAGATTTAACAATCAAACGTGGTTTTTGGAGTTATTTATTAGGTTTGTTGAGTACTGCAACTTTCTACGTTGCCTATGCATGGATTGTAGTAGAAACAGTTGTGGGAAGAATTTCTCTGGGAGATATGACGATGTATCTTACTGTATTTCGTCAGGGACAAACTACTTTTTCGAGTGCGTTAACTTCCATCGGTGGAATGTATGAGGATAACCTCTATCTTTCCAATCTTTACGAATTTTTAGAAGAAGAAGTTCCGACAAGATATGGTAGAGCTATTAAAGGTACAAATCCTCAAGATGGAATTCGTTTTGAAAACGTTTCTTTTACCTATCCCGGAAGTACAAAACCGGCTTTGAAAGATATTTCACTGCATTTGAAACCGGGTGAAAAACTGGCAATTGTTGGTGAAAATGGTTCGGGGAAAACAACTTTAATTAAATTGCTTACCCGACTTTATACGCCAGAATCGGGAAGAATTTTATTAGATGGATTGAATTTGGAAGAATGGGATTTAGATGAATTGCGACGAAGAATTGGGGTAATTTTCCAAAATTTCGTTCGCTATCAATTTACCGTAGGTGAAAATATCGGCGTTGGTGACGTAGAAAAACTGGAAGATGAAACAGCATGGGAAGTCGCCGCAGAGAAGGGAATGGCACAACCTTTCATCGAACGATTACCAGAAGGTTTTACAACACAATTAGGACGCTGGTTTAAATCAGGACAAGAACTTTCCGGCGGACAATGGCAGAAAATCGCCCTTTCTCGGGCTTTTATGCGAAATAGCGCCGATATACTAGTTTTAGATGAGCCTACGTCGGCAATAGATTCTCAAGCAGAATACGAAATTTTTGACCGTTTTCGTAACTTAACTAAAGATAAAATGGTGGTTTTGATATCTCACCGTTTTTCAACAGTGCGGATGGCTGACAAAATTGTAGTTATAGAGCAGGGTGAAGTTTTGGAGACGGGAACTCACGAAGAATTATTGCAAGCGAATGGGAGATATGCGACGCTGTTTTCATTGCAAGCGCAGGGGTATCGTTGATGGGTAATTGGTAATAGGTAATAGGTAATTGGGGAGATTGGGGGATAGGGAGTGATGGTGATTTAAATTCCCTCGATGTCTAATGTAATATCTGTACATTATTAATTTTTGATTGAGGATTTAACTATGAAACTCACAAAACAAAATTTGACAGAAAAAACCCAACAAGTTTACGATGCAATCGTTATTGGTGGGGGTGTCGGAGGTTTATCTGCTGGAATTTATCTACAACGTTATTTACTTTCGAGTTTAATTATAGATAAAGGTAAAGCTCGTTCTTTGTGGATGCAAGAATTGCACAATTACGTCGGCTTACCGTCAGATACACCAGGAAGGAATGTACTCAGACAAGGTAAAGACGAATACTTATCTCTAAATGGTGATTTTCTTGATGGTTACGTAGAAGAGGTTTTAGATGAAGGAGATACTTTTACGATAAAGGTTAAAGTTGGTAGGCAAAACAGCGTTTACGAAACTTTCCGTTCTAAATATATAATCGCGGCAAGTGGTATTATCGACTATTTACCAAATTTAGAAAATATGCGTAATGTCTTTGATTACGCGGGTTATAATTTGCACGTTTGCTTGATTTGCGATGGCTATGAAATGGCAGATCAAAGAATTGGCGTGTTTGCGAATAGTAACAGTAACGCTCAAGTTGTATTTCCCCTCGGTTGGTTTACGCCGTATATTACTTTATTTACCCAAGGTTTCATTTGAAATAGAAGACGAGTTGCGTCAGAAACTGAACGAACATGGATATCAGATAGTAGAAACACCCGTTGCCGAATTTTTGGGTGAAAACCATATCATGAATGGTGTAAAACTTGAAGATGATGCTGTAGTGGAGTTAGACGCGGGATTAATCTCGATGGGTTCAAAATATCACGCTACTTATTTAGATGGAATTGAATTAGAAAAGCAGAGTGAGAATTTAGTCACAGATAAGATGGCGCGTACTTCCCATCCCCGAATTTTTGCTATAGGTGACTTGAAAGTTGGATTGAATCAAGTGGTAGTTGCAGCATCCGATGGTGCTATGGCTGCAACTCAAATTTGGCGTGATATTCGCCGCGAAAAAGGTGCCAAGCGTTGGGAAGAAAATGTTAAAGTCAGCGGATAATCGTCATTCAATTCATGTAGAGACGGCGCGTACAATGCAACGTTTCACCAAGGTTTTAGCTATGTAACGAAAAAATTTGATTCAATACAGAAGTAGGTTTCGGTAACTCCAACTTCCCCACAGCGTAACAATTAGTTACAATACTGATGCCTGCGTTACCCGGAGTAATAAGCGATGGATTTGATCTTGGAACCAGCTATTCCTGTAAAAATCGAGAAAATGAAGCAACGGGTACGATGGCAGCATCAAAGTATTGTGCAAAGGGGAATCGATCAAACTAGCATGGTTCTTGATGACGGTAAGGAGAATAGTGAAGAATTCTCTTTTATGGTTATCGGTGACACTGGTACAACTTGCCAATATGGATATCATCCCCAGCGAGAAGTTGCTAAATTGATGCTTAAACACCGGCCTGAATGCCGTTTTGTTTTGCACACTGGCGATGTAATTTATACTGTGGGTTCTCGCGAATATTACCCAACAAATTTTATCGAACCCTATCGCGAGTTTTTAAAAGGTGGTGAAAATCCCCAAAATATTGTTTATGACAATATGGTTTTTGATACTCCGATTCTGACAACTTTGGGGAATCACGATTATTACGATGTACCTTTACGATATCGTGTTTTTACAGGTCCCACGCTCAAGCTACGTCGGATGTTTCGCTACAAAGATTTTGAAATTGGCTGGCATGGTTCCGAACAAGGCGATGCTTATGCAAAGGCATTTCTTGATTATTTAGCGGAGTTTAATCAAAAACAATTAGAGTCTCATTTAGACGAACATTACACCGCCAAAACCGACAACGGACGCTGTTTGCGTTACGAGCCGGGACATTTTACTCGTTTACCAAACCGTTATTATACGTTTCGTTACGGCGGTATTGACTTTTTTGCTCTTGATTCAAATACTATTAACGACCCTTCACCGATACCGGCAACACCACAAGGAGATATTCGCAGAAAAGCTTTAACTCAGCGCCGCTCGGAGATAGATATTGAAGAACAGCAGATTTTAGAAGAATACAATAAACTCAATCTTGATAATCCTAAAGATGCCGAAAAAGGCGATACCCTCGAAGCAATATTAAGCCAAATTAACGAAATCAAAGTTGATATCGAAAAACAACTTGCATCCCATCATCCCAGCGTTGATTTTGAACAACTTGAATGGTTGAAACAAAGGCTGATTGAATCTTGGAATAATTCAGAAGTTCGCGCTCGCATCGTTTTTTTTCACCATCCACCCTACGTTACAGAGGCGAATAAGTGGAATCAAGCACAAACTTTAGCCGTGCGTCGTCGTTTGCGCGGGGTATTTGATGAAGTTGCTCAAACTATTGGTAATTTAAAAGATAATCGCCCCATTGTAAACTTAATTTTAAACGGACACGCTCACTGTTTAGAACATCTTGTCACCACCGACACCGGACACGCAGACTCACATATAAACTGCATCGTCAGCGGAGGAAGCGGTCATTATCCCCGTCGTCAGCGAGACATCGGGCCAGAATTAACGGAAACTTTCGATTATCTTCCCGGTAGCCCTAACCGTAAAGTTGCGGATTCTTTACTGTTTGTCGGTCGCACAGGTTACGAATCATTGCAACGCTCTCCCTATTCCGGAATACGAATTGATGTCAAACCTGGATTACCTGTTAAGTTTGTTGTCAAACCATTTGTCGCCGAACGTTTTGGGCAACGATGGAATTATCCTGAGATGGAACCGTTTGTAATAGGTTAGAGGTTAAAGGTCAAAGGTTAAAGGTTATATTTTAGAAGTTAGGATTAATAATAATTTCCAATGCCCAATGCCCCATGCCCAATCCCCATTTTTAATAACATGAATCGCAATCATAAATTAGATTTTTTACGCTTTACATCCATTCTTTTTATAATGCTATTCGGATTGCTGTTTTATCCTTTGAATACAGCATTTGCAAATACATCTACTGATTACCAACAAAAATCCGCTGCTAGTTCGGATGGCATTGGTAAAGTTTACATGGGTAGAGAAATTTCCCAAGTAATGGGACATAAAGGTGCGATGTGGTTGGAAAGACCTACTCGTGAATCCCAAGAACAACCCAGTAAAATAATTGACGCTCTTGACTTAAAAGATACTGATGTGGTAGCCGATATCGGTGCTGGTACTGGCTACATGAGTTTTCGCGTCGCTCCCAAAGTATCAGATGGAAAGGTGTTTGCTGTAGATATTCAGCCGGAAATGTTGGATATTATTGATTTTTATAAAAAACGAACCAAAATTAATAACGTAGAACCCGTTTTAGCAACTGTTACAAATCCGAATTTACCACCCAAAAGCGTCGATTTTGCATTAATGGTAGATGCTTATCACGAATTTGAATATCCCAAAGAAGTTATGGAAGGGGTTGTTAAATCGCTCAAACCTGGTGGAAAAGCAGTGCTGGTTGAATATCGTGGTGAAAATCCTTTTATTGCCATCAAGCGCTTGCATAAAATGACTCAAAAGCAAGTAAAAAAAGAAATGAAAGCCGTAGGATTAACTTGGAAAGAAACCAAAGAATTGCTTCCCCAACAGCATTTGATGATATTTGAAAAAGGAGTTAGTGGTTAGTTATGGAATTGGTAATTGGTAATTGGTAATTGGGCATGGCTCACGGAGTTAGGAGTAGGGAGTAGCAAGTAGAGAGTAGAGAGTAGAGAGTAGCAAGTAAATCACTTATTATTATTGTCATAAATGTTGCTCATAGCTGCCCGTCTATTTTTACTCTTTTACTCGCTACTTATTACTTATTACTTATTACTCATTACTCACTACTTACTACTCACGACTTTAATAATGTCTCCCCATCTCCCCCTCTTCCCCCTCTTCCCCCTCTACCCCCTCTACCTCAATCAGCGGGAATAGCGATCGCAGTTTTCGCGTTACTATCCCAAACAACCCAGTTGAATTCTTTGTCTAAATTTTCAGATGTCTCCGACACTTTGAAATAAAGTTTTTCGCCTTTTCTTTCAATGGCAAAGTCTGCATTTTGAGCATATACCACCTTAAAACCTTTATCTCGTAAACAAAACATTACCCAGGCTTTCAATGATTGTCTCGATGGATCGTAGGAAACCATCGGTCTTTTAAACGCTTGTTCTACAGTTTGATATATTTCGGACATTCTTTTAATCAATTATCAATTATCAATTATCAATGGAGAATAGGTTAAAGGTTAAAGGTTAAAGGTCAAAGGTCAAAGGTCAAAGGTTAAAGGTTAAAATTACCCTTGTCTCCTTGTCCCCTTGTCCCCCCCTCTCCCCCTCTCCCCCTCTCCCCCCTCTACCCCCTCTCCTCATCTCCCCCTCATCACTCCGGGTTGCAGCGAATTTCAACTATAAATCCATCTGGATCGTAGAAGTAAACTCCTCTTCCCGTTGGACGGGTGACGGGTTCTTGAGCTATTTTGATTTGATGGTGTCTGAGTACTTCGACTGCATTATCGAATAATTCGGGAGCTATATCAAATGCCAGATGATTGGCTCGTGTAAAACCACGTTCGGGATTCGGATCTGGTGGTGATAATTCTGGCTCCCAAAATAAATCTAATATAGTATCGTCGGGAGTTCTAAAGTTCGCTACTTTTCCGGCTTTAACTAAGTCAATTAAAGTTTCTGGAACTTCATCACCTGTAAGTTGGTGCAAACCTAAGATGTTTCCATAAAAATGGCGAGATGCCTGCATATCTTGGACGTTAAGTGCAATGTGATGCACTCTACGCAGGCTTCCGGCGGATATAACGTGATTTAAAGGCTGAGTGTTAGATAGCATAATCAGTTATCAATTATCAATTATCAATTATCAATTGCTCACCCGGAGTTGTGCATGGTTGCTCCCGGTGCGGGTATATAACAATTATCGGTTATTGAATTAATAATTGTTCATTGTTCATTTACGAGTCACACCGTCTGGGCGATCGTTATTCGTTGAGAAGAGACTGATTGAGATGAAAATGTTACAACGGATGAGAATGTTATTTAATTAACATTACGGCCATTTAGTATCTGTATTTTAGGAATAAGGTTTGTAGTGCAACAGGAATTTAGTCAGCGAATTTCACCACCATTATTAATTGAGGGTAGCAATAGCGACCTCGGTTTGGAGTCGAAGCTTTTGGAGTTACCGCTCTACGAGTTTTCGATAGATATAAGCTTTACTGGTAAAGAAGTAGCTGAGATGTTTGAAAAATATCCGTTGTTACCGGGAGCAATTTTGGTGGACAAGGGTAGGTATGCTGGGATGCTTTCGAGAAGGCAATTATTGGAATTTTTAATTCGTCCTTTTGGACAAGATTTATTTTTCCATCAACCGCTGGATATATTGTATAGCTATAGTCGCACGCCTATTTTGGAATTGGCAGATACTACACCGATTTTGAACGCAATGCAATTTACGTTAAGGCGATCGCCAGAATTTTTGTCGGAACCGATAGTGGTAAAAACTGCATCGAATGAGTACAGGTTGTTGGATATGCACGAATTAAATATTGCTTCTTGGCAAATTCGCGGAATTGAAACTCAGGTAAGGTACGAGCGCAGTCAAGCGCAAATTATTCAAAATGAGAAGATGGCTAGTTTGGGACGTTTAGTTGATGGTGTAGCCCACGAAATTTTAGATCCCGTAAACTTTATTTGGGGCAATGTAACTCACGTCTCTAATTACAGCAAAGACTTAATTAAGTTGATCGAAATTTATGATAGTAATACATCAAAGATTCCAGATGATGTACTTTATTTAAAGCAAGATATTGAATTCGATTTTCTAGAAGCAGATTTATCACAAGCACTTGCAAGTATTAGAACTGGTGCAGAGAGATTAAAAAAATTAGTTACTGGATTACAAAATTTCTGTCATATTGATGCAATTTATCCTAAACCTGTAGATTTACACGCTAATTTAGATAGCACTATATTGTTAATTGGCAGCCGTTTGAAAGGTGAAATTAATATTGTCAAAAAATTCGGTCATCTGCCTCCTGTATATTGTTTCGTCGGACAGTTAAACCAAGTATTTATGAATATATTAAGTAGAGCAGTCGATATTTTACTTGATGATGCAGTTCGACACCAATTTGAGATAGAAGCGAAAAACAACTCTTCTAAAAAACCTACTATTGAAGTAGTTACAGAAGTTATTTCTCAAGAAGCAGATATACCGGGTGTACCTGATTCTCGCTGGGTATCAATTCGTATTTCTGATAATGGTTCGGCAATGTCTGAGGAATATCAACAGCAAATAAAAGATTCTTTTTCTATAGATAAAAGGGCTAATAAGGAAACAAGTCTAACTGTAAGTTATCGAATTATTACAGCAAGACATGGTGGTAAACTAAAATTTTCTTCTCAACCAAATAAAGGTACTGAATTTGAAATTCTTTTACCTTTGGTTTGATAATTGGGGATTGGGCATTGGGGATTGGGCATTGGGCATTGGGAATTTATTAATTATTAATTCCTAATTCTCTCAATCCAAAATCCAAAATATGATAACTCCTAACTCCTAACTCCTAAGTCCTAACTCCTAACTGTTTTCTCCCCCCGTTGATAAATTTCTCTTGCATAATCAGTCCAGGTACCTTGTCCCCAATAACGAAAACAGCTTGTTTGCAATAAGAAATTATCTAATAAAGCCTTGCGGTATTCGGTTTGTTGGGTAATTGATTCATCAGCTTGCAACAAAGAATCAAATTTCTGGTGAAACAAACTACTAAGTTGATTCATCGGATTTAATACATTTTCATATCCTTTAACCCAACTGATACTATTTGTCCAAGAAGCACCATCCATATGAAAGTTGGAATTTTCTTGTTTTAATTGCTCGATAACTTGTTCCACACTCTGGGAATCCGATACTCGTTCCCAAATTAAATGTTGTCCCACTGGTTGACAAACTGGGTAATCTTCTGGATTTGCACCAGCATTTTCAATTAATTCTAAATATTCGGTTCCGTTAACTCCGACAACACCTGTTTTTCCTCCACCGTTTTGCTTCATATCGTGCCAAGCTTGCTTGTATCCAGGGGGAAATTCGTTCATCATTACACCACCGTTTTCACCGTCACCTATTTGAGTAACTATCGGTGGATAACTCTCATTCCCTTGCGAGCTTAAAGATTTCGCTTCGTAATAAGGCTGCATTTGAGCAACTAATTTAGTGTCGGAGCCTTGAGTTTTGATCAAAGCGGTAATACTTACGCTTTCACCTTGAGAATTTCTAGCTACAAGTCTATGTGGTGTATGTTTATTGGTTAATTCTTCACCGTTAGGTGTTTGTACTGAATGCTCTTGCACCATCAACCACTTGTAACCACATTCTTTCAGCGCTTTGACATATTCATATAAAGTATCGGGATGGTTGGGGAGGTGCATTTCTGGAGGAGAAAAACCTTTGACTCTTGCCAATGCATCCCAACCAAAAATTGCGGCAAAATAATGCTGCCATGCTTGAATGTGTAATTTTATATCGGGTATTGGCGTAGAAGGAACCACAGCATGACCCCACATCGTACCCAACCATTCCACATAAGGTTGGTATGTCGAATCGCAGGTGATACGTTTGAGATTGTCTATGATATCTCTGCGCCCCATCTGTTGAAATCCCCATAAAAGATTGCCGGAGTAATCCAGCATTACGCGAGGATTGCAACCTTGATTGACTAATTCGGGGATAATGTCACCCATGCGACTGTAACAATTAGCAAAAGGGCCTGCATTGTGATTGTCACCTTCACCTTGATGCTCAAACATATATTGCAGATGACTGATGTATTCGCCGTTTGCACCTGCGGGGATTGTTGGTTGGTGCATATGGAGCGCTACGGCGAAAGTCGCGGTGATATCTTCTAGTTTAAGGTTTGTATTAGGAAGGAAGACGGGGGAATTTTGATTTACGACTTCTAAAACCTGTTTTTCCGAGCCAGAAATATTTGGTAAACCGTCAATAGTTTCTGGTAGAGCAGGTAGGGTTGTTAAAGTGGGCATTCAGTTATCAATTAACAATGTTCAATTATCAATTATCACTTGCTGTCGGGTGCGGGGGTATATTAATTATCAATTGTTAATTATCAGACATCAACCATTCTCAGTTTTCTCAGAAAACTCTTACCAAAAGCTCAGTTACCCATCATCAAAGCCTCAGAGTCATCCGCGATATTAGTAATGTCGGCGAAACGACAACACCAAACACTTTTATCTCGGAGACATCAATCGTGAAATTCAACAAATTAGCTGGCTTAGGAATTGCATCTGTAGTATTATTCAGCAGCGTTGGTTCGGTAATAGCTAACTCCTCTGTGGCTGAAGCTTCTCACATATTTAGAACAAATAGAAGCATAAGAGTTGCAAATAAAGCGAAATCAATTTTGGCATCAGGTAACTTTGTTAAACAGGAAAAAGCCACCACGGGTAAAGCAAGAATTGTAAATATTAACGGAAAACGTTATTTAGAGTTTGATAAAGCATTTCGCAGTGGTGAAGGGCCAGACGTAAAAATCATTTTACATCGCAACAGCAGCATTCCTTTAAATATTAAAGAAGAAAATTATCTTACACTCGCTCCAATCAAAAGCTTCAAAGGCGCTCAACGTTATGCAATTCCTGAAAATATCAACCTTGCTAATTATAAATCTGTAGGAATTTGGTGCGAAGAATTCAATGCAACTTTTGGTTATGCTAGCTTGCAAAATGTTTAATAAAAAATGTAGAGAGGCGATACTATGGCCGTCTCTACAAAAGGTTTTTTAGTTCTTACCGATTACCTATTACCAATTACCTATTACCTATTACCTATTACCTATTACCCATTACCGTCCTAAACTCCTCGGATCGAGTGCATCTCTCAATCCATCACCAAGCAAGTTAAATGCTAATACTGTCAAAATAATTACGACTGTGGGAGGCCAAATTAACCACGGTTGCAGCACCAAAATAGAAGCATTGGTTGCTAAAGATAGCATATTACCCCAAGAAGGATCTGGCTGTTGAATCCCTAAACCAATCAAACTTAATACCGCTTCCGCACCGATGAAACTGGGTATAGAAAGAGTTGCGGAGATAATAATATAGGTTGCAGTTTGGGGTAAAACGTGGCGAATAATAATATATAAAGGTTTAGCCCCCATTGCTCTTGCTGCTTGAACAAATTCTCTTTCTTTAATTGATAACACTTGTCCGCGAATTACCCGCGCTAAACCAGCCCAGCCAATAAAAGAAGTAATTAAAACAATGAGTAAAAAGCGTTGAGTATTGCTTATCTCATCTGGTAAAACCGCCCCCAATGTAACCAGAAGAAATATGCTTGGGAATATCATCATTACTTCCACTACGCGCATAATTATCGAGTCAGCCCAACCTCCGAAATAACCGGAAATTCCGCCAAAGAAAAGACCTAAAGGAAAAGAAATCGCAACACCAAAAATCCCGATAAATAAGCTTATGCGACCACCATACAGCAAACGGCTGAATTCATCCCGTGCTTGATCGTCGGTACCTAAAAGATTGAATCTTGTTTCATTCGTAGTGCCAAATAAATGCAAATTTAATGGAATACCGGGAAATATCGTAACTTCCTCCCATTTTGGCGGTAGCGGTAAACTAAATTTAAACAGCTTATATTCCGAACCTTGGACAAACAAACGTAGAGGAGAAGGTTTGCTGTAATCTACAATTATTTTGCGATCGCCCGTATCTAAATTTGTATCACCTTGAGTAGTCGGATAAACGTGAGGACCAATAAATTTTCCTTCTTGGTTATTTAGATGTACGCGAGTCGGTGGCAGCAAAGAACCATTTGGCTGCGAATAATATGGGTCATAAGGCGCGACAAAATCCGCAAAAATTACCGTTATATAGAAGATTATCAGTAAAACTGCCCCAAATTGCGCTAAAGGATTTTTCTTGAGTCTTTGCCACCAGTTCATAGTTTATACGAGTTACTTAGTTATGAATGTTAAAGCACACATTCTGATTTATAAATTATAAAACCTGGAGATATTTAACAAATCTTAATATTTTAGAACGGAAATAGAATTGAGCAAGTTAGAAGTGTATTAAAGTAGGTTGGTGAATTGGTTATACATTTATGACTGCACAAAACTTAAATATATTTCAACATCCTCGATTCAATGAAATTCAACATTATACAGCGATTCGTTTAGGATGTGATGTTGATGCTTTAAAAAATTCTGGTAATGTTATTGTTTCAGCAAAACCGAAAGCTTATGAAGATTTTATGGAACCTTCATCCCTGGGAGAAGCCAATATCATCTCCTTGACTCAAATGGAAAATTGTTCCATAGTTCGTAAAAATTCCCAAGAAACCGAAGCAGTTAAGAATATATTAGAACAAATAGATAGCAGTCAAAAACTTTCACCAAAAGATTTTTTACAATTTGAAACCGTCAATCAACATGGTTATCAAGAACCTTATTTTTATCTAAATCCTCAAGATTTTAAAGCATTTTCCGATTCAAACGTAATCCAATTATCTCCATATAATCCCGAGCATATTGCAATGGTGGAAAGTCTTCATGAAACAGTTGAAGAAAAAATGCGTTGGTTTTCAGAAATTGATCATGCAGTAGTTTATGGTTATATGCTAGACAAAAAAATTGTCGGAATAGCAAGTCATTTTTTATTTGAATCCTCAGAATTTAAAGTTGCTGCTGGGGGAGTATTGGTTAATCCCGAATACCGTAGAAGAAATATTGGGAAAGCAGTTGTTTCTGCAATTTGTGAATGGGCATTACAGCGAGATTATATCGTAGAGTGGAGTTCCTGGGATGAAAATATTGCATCAATTGCTTTGGCAAAAAGCCTTGGTTTTCAACAATTTTTATCTGAATATGAATTCTTGGTTAGTTGAGAAGAAAAATATAGTAAAACTAAAATTATTATAACTATGGTGCAAATAATTCAAGCTAGAGATATCAGTCTTTACGAATTAGAAGAAAAGTTTGGTTTGCAACTTTCTACGGATAAAGATTTTTTTACTGAATGGACGGATAATTTACCTTCACTGACCGAGATAGAAAAGCAATCTTTAAAACGAGTTCAAAGTAATTATTTTAATTTAACTAGACGACGTTTAATATCAGAAGAAGCAGTAAAAATGGTCGTGCTGTCTCCTTTACTAGATTTAGCTGGTTTCTATCAACCACCTTTTGAAATTGAAACCGAAACTTCTGTAGAAATTGTAGCGGAGGAAGAGGGAGTTAAGCTGAAAGGTAATATTGATGTTTTGGTAGTGCAAAAAAACTTTTGGATACTTGTTATTGAATCTAAAAGTACTAAATTTGATGTGATGGTAGCGCTACCTCAAGCATTAGCTTGTATGTTAAATTCTCCCAATCGGGAAAAACATAGTTTTTGTTTACTTGTTAATGGTAGGGAATTTGTTTTTGTTAAATTAATGCAGGAAGAGCAAAACAAATATGCTCGCTCTTATGCTTTGTTGATTGAGAAAGATGATGAGTTTCAGCAGGTTTTGAGCGTGTTGAAGCGGGTTAGTGGATTGGTTGCAAATGTGTCACAGCAAAAGACTTGCAAGGAGATAACGAGATAAGAATAAAATTATAATAACAATCTCTTATCTTTATGTGCATTTTTAATCATTATCTGAAGCATTATATCTGCTGCACTTAAAACTTGTTTTTGAGGTTCATTTAATAGATAATTATATTTTGAAGATTTAAATCCATTTTGACTGGCTATCTGTAGAAGTTTTTCATAATCTCCTGTTGCAAATAATTCTGCTGCCTCTTCCATTTCATGAATCTGACATTTGTTTTTGGTACGTATTAATAAAAGACTCAAATATTTTTTTGCTTCAATTAAAGATTGTTCTATATTATCTAAATTATCTTTAGTCGCACCTGAAAGAGTTGAAACTGTAGCAAGGTTTTTAATGCAACCAGCATAAATGTCTTGGATTTGACTGATTTGCTCTCTTTCTTTTTGAAAATAATTATTAATTCTAGCCGTTAATAAATTAATGATTGCACTAGTTATAACAGTAAAGAAAACTATATATACACCCATCAACGTAGGGTTATTGAAAGGCATAAAATCAAAGAAAGAATTTGACATCGTAAATAAAACTCAGTTTTATAGATTGTTTGTAGTCTATGTTGGAAACATCCAATTTTTCAAAAAGATGTGTAGTGCGAGCATCTTGCTCGCTAGTAATCAGCATCTTGCTCGCTAGTAATCACTATATTGTTCAACACTATAGGTAATATTGAATTAACTCGTTTGATAACCAAAATACTGGAGACGTAGCAATGCTACGTCTCTACATTAGTTACCTATTATCAATCAAATGTAACTACACTACGAATTGATTCGCCTTTATGCATCAATTCAAAACCTTCGTTAATTTTTTCTATTGGCATCACATGAGTAATTAAATCGTCGATATTTATCTTGCCATCCATGTACCAATCAACAATTTTCGGAACATCGGTACGTCCCCTCGCACCACCAAAAGCCGAACCTTTCCAAACTCTTCCAGTTACTAATTGAAATGGACGAGTACTTATTTCTTCTCCGGCACCAGCAACGCCAATTATAATACTTTGTCCCCAACCTTTATGACAGCATTCTAATGCTTGACGCATTGTTTTTACGTTACCAATACATTCAAATGTATAGTCTGCTCCACCTTTGGTTAAATCTACTAAATAAGGAACCAAATCACCTTCAACTTCCTTTGGATTAACAAAGTGCGTCATTCCGAATTTTTCTGCTAATTCGCGTTTTGCAGGATTAATATCTACACCGATAATCATATCGGCTCCTACCATTCTTGCGCCTTGAATTACGTTTAAACCAATACCACCCAATCCGAAAACTATAACTTTTGCACCGGCTTCTACTTTTGCTGTGTAAATAACCGCACCAATTCCGGTAGTAACTCCGCAACCGATGTAACAGACTTTTTCAAAAGGAGCATCTTCACGAATTTTAGCTACAGCAATTTCTGGTAACACCGTATAGTTAGCGAAAGTTGACGTACCCATATAGTGATAAAGCTTCTTGTCGCCAATCGAAAAACGACTGCTACCATCGGGCATCAAACCTTTACCTTGAGTACTGCGAATTGCTTGACAAAGGTTAGTTTTTAAGCTTAAACAATATTCGCACTGACGGCATTCGGGGGTGTAAAGAGGAATAACGCGATCGCCTTTTTTGACGCTGGTGACACCTTGCCCTACATCTACAACAACACCCGCACCTTCATGTCCCAAAATAGCGGGAAATAAACCTTCAGGATCTTTACCCGAAAGCGTGTAAGCATCGGTATGGCAAATTCCGCTGGCTTTAATTTCTATTAATACCTCACCAGATTTTGGGCCCCTCCAAATTAACCGTTTCAATACTCAACGGCTTACCCGCTTCATAAGCTACTGCTGCTTTAACTTCCACTTTTCACCCCTTTTTTTTCAGACAATCTTCTTTATTGAGTTTATAGCGGATGGGAGAGGGGGTAGAGGGGGAAGAGGGGGTAGAGGGGGAAGAGGGGGTAGAGGGGGGAGAGGGGGAAGAGGGGGGAGAGGGGGTAGATGGGGAGATGGGAAAAGGAAGATTAAAAAAAATTGTAGTGGGAGCATCTTGCTCCCTATTAGTTTTCCAATTACCAATTACCCAATCCCCGATTACCAATTCCCAATTACCCAATCCCCGATTACCAATTCCCTATTACCCAATCCCCGATTACCAATTACCAATTACCAATTACCCAATCCCCGATTACCAATTACCAATTACCCAATCCCCGATTACCAATTACCAATTACCCAATCCCCAATTACCAATTACCAATTACCCAATCCCCAATCCCCAATCCCCAATCCCCCATGCCCAATCCCCAATCCCCAATTCCCAATGCCAATTGAATATTATAGTTAAACTATCTATATTTATTATCGATTGCTTATGAAACCTGCCCTAACTAAATTCGGCGCTCAAATGTCCAAGCTTACCGGCGTGAGAGCGATTATGAAGGATATCAACGAAACTTTACGCGCGGGTGAAGGGCAGGAGTTGATGAATTTGAGTGCGGGTAATCCGTTGATTTTGCCTGAAGTCGAACAATTATGGCGTGATTGTACTGCGGAACTTTTGGCAAGCGCGGAGTATGGTGAAGTAGTTTGCCGCTATGGTTATTCTAAGGGCTACTCGCCGTTAATCGAAGCTGTTACTAAAGACTTTAATAAACGTTATGGTTTAGAGCTTACCGAACGTAATATTTTAATTACTCCTGGCAGCCAAACGCTTTATTTCTATGCTGCAAATGTCTTCGGCGGCTACACCAATAACGAAGAGTTAAAACAAATTGTTCTTCCTTTAAGTCCCGATTATACGGGTTACGGCGGAGTTAGCTTGGTTCCCGAAGCTTTATTTGCTTACAAACCAACTTTAGATATTGACGCACCAGCACATAGATTTAAATATCGTCCCGACTTTAGCAAGTTATCGATTACCGAACAGACTGGTTGTGTTTTATTCTCTCGTCCCTGCAATCCTACGGGTAATGTTGTCACCGACGAAGAAGTTCAAAAAATCGCTGCACTTGCCGCACAATCAGATGTACCAGTTTTAATTGACTCGGCATACGCGCCACCTTTCCCCGCGTTGAATTATACAGAGATGACACCAACTTTTGGTGAAAACATTTTGCACTGCATGAGTTTATCAAAAGCGGGATTACCTGGAGAAAGAGTTGGTATTGCCATCGGTAGCGAAAAGTTAATTGATGCGTTGGAATGTTTCCAAGCAAACGCGAGCTTGCATTCATCACGATACGGGCAAGCCATAGCCGCCCTCGCCATTAAGTCTGGCAAATTAGCGCATATCAGCGAAACCGTAATTCGTCCTTTTTATAAAAACAAATTCACAGTTTTAGAAAGTACTTTAGAAGAAGCAATGCCCGATAATGTACCTTGGTTTATACATCGAGGTGAAGGAGCAATTTTCGCTTGGATATGGCTCAAAGATCTACCCATCAGCGATGCAGATTTTTATCAACAGCTTAAGAAAGTAGGTGTAATAGTCGTTCCCGGAAACTCCTTCTTCCCCGGATTACGCGAAGAGTGGCAACACAAACATGAATGTTTCCGCGTCAGCCTCACAGGTAGCGACGAAGAAATTAAAACCGGAATGCAGCGTTTTGCACAAGTCGCCGAAGAAGTTTATCGCAGTGCAGCCGTGAGCGCGTGAGATGATGGGGAGATGGGGGATGGGGAGACAAGGGGACGTTATTAAAGTAGTGAGTAGTGAGTAGTGAGTAATGAGTAATGAGTAATAAGTAATAAGTAGCGAGTAAAAATAGACGGGCAGCTATGAGCAACATTTATGACAATAATAATAAGTGATTTACTTGCTACTCTCTACTCGCTACTCGCTACTCGCTACTCTCTACTCTCTACTCGCTACTCCCTACTCCTAACTCCGTGAGCTATGCCCTTCTTACCAATTCCCTATGCCCAATTGATAATTGATAATTGATAATTGATAACTGATGATTGATGACTGGTTGGAAATTGGTAAGATTGTTTCGCCTCAAGGTATGAAGGGTGAGTTACGGGTTTATCCGCAAACGGATTTTCCCGAACGCTTTGAGGTGCCGGGTAAGCGCTGGCTGTTGCGTGCGAATGCGACGGAGCCGGAAGAGGTGGAGTTGCTTAAAGGACGTTTTCTTGAAGGTAAAAATCTCTATGTGATTCAGCTTGCGGGTGTGAAATATCGCGATCAAGCTGAGGATTTGCGGGGTTGTAAGTTACTTGTGCCCTTATGCGATCGCCCAGAGTTGGGTGAAGATGAATATCATTTGATGGATTTGGTGGGTTTACCTGTTTTTATGCAGGATGGTGGTGAGTTGATTGGTACGGTTGTTGATTTGATTAATGCTGGCAACGATTTGTTAGAGGTACGGTTGGGAAGTGAGGAAGAAGGGGATAAGGGGACAAGGGGACAAGGTGATGGGGAGAAAATCCAAAATCCCAAGAATGTTTTAATTCCTTTTGTAAAAGCTATTGTTCCGGTGGTTGATTTGGAGGCTGGTAGAATTGAGATTACGCCACCAATTGGTTTGTTGGAGATTAATTGATTTTAGACAACTACTCATTGCGATCGATTGGAAACCTGGTTTTTTGGAAAAACTGGGTTTATCGGCATATCAAATTATGATTATTAGATTGCTATATAACTAATTTAGTTTTTTATGCTGTCTATTTAAAAATATTAATTAACTGTAGTTAAGTAATTAAATAATTTATATTATCTTCTATCTAAAGAAGTAGCTTTTATGAAAAATAAATATAAACTATTGATTATTGAAAATAAGTCAATACTATTTTGTTATCCAAGCTTTGGTTAAATTGCGGTTAAATTTAAACAACTAAATATATATTATGCTAAACTCCAAAACAGATTGTTTAGCTATTTAGTTCGCTTTTCACAATTTAATCTTTTAATAACGTTGATTTGACGATAGAAGAGATAACTTTAAATTATTTAAAATCATAAATATTCTGTTTCGCTATGCTGCGAGTGGTACATTAGGCTAACGCAAGAATACAAGAAATATTCACTTAGATATAATATTAAAAAAATCAAATATTTACGTTTAAATAAATGTAAAAGCATCAAAAGAATTACTTCAAGGAGTTGATTATGACTGTTTCTAGCCCTCCTCAAACAAAGCCATTACAGGATGAAGAATTACGAAAGATTAATGCTTATTGGAGTGCGGCAAATTATCTTTCGGTTGGACAAATCTATTTATTAGATAATCCTTTACTCAAAGAACCGCTGAAGTTAGAACACGTTAAACCCAGACTTTTAGGACATTGGGGAACTACCCCTGGTTTGAACTTTGTTTACGTTCATCTCAATCGAGTAATTAAGAGAGATGATTTAAGTATTATTTATATTGCTGGTCCCGGACATGGTGGTCCAGGTTTGGTCGCTAATACCTATCTTGAAGGAACTTACAGCAAATATTATCCGAATATTTCTCAAGATTATCAAGGGATGCAAAAGCTGTTCAAACAGTTTTCTTTCCCCGGTGGAATTCCCAGCCACGTAGCACCGGAAACTCCAGGAAGCATTCATGAAGGTGGAGAACTCGGTTATTGTGTGTCCCACGCTTTCGGTGCGGCTTTTGATAATCCCGATTTGATTGTTGCTTGTGTTGTTGGTGATGGTGAAGCAGAAACGGGTTCATTAGCAGCAAGTTGGCATTCTAATAAGTTTTTGAATCCAGTACGTGATGGTGCGGTATTGCCGATTTTGCACCTCAACGGTTATAAAATTGCTAACCCAACTCTTCTAGCAAGAATGAGCCATGAGGAATTACAAAAGCTATTTGAAGGTTACGGTTACAAACCTTATTTTGTTGAAGGTTCCGATCCAGAAGCCATGCATCAATTGATGGCGGCAACTATGGATACCGCACTGCATGAAATCCGCGAAATTCAGGAAGATGCGCGTCAAAATGGCTTCAAAGTGCGTCCGCAATGGCCGATGATTATTCTTAGAAGTCCTAAAGGTTGGACGGGACCAAAAGAAGTTGATGGGAAAAAGACCGAAGATTATTGGCGATCGCACCAAGTACCGCTATCAAATATGGCTTCGGAACCAGCCCATGTAAAAATGCTCTCAGACTGGATGAAGAGTTACAAGCCAGAAGAATTATTTGATCAAAACGGTAAATTAATTGCCGAATTAGCCGAACTCGCACCAACAGGAAAACTACGTATGGGTGACAATCCCCATGCTAACGGCGGTGTTTTACTCAGAGACTTGAAAATGCCCGATTTTCGCGATTATGCCATAGAAGTCGAAGCGGGGAAAACTATCGACGAAGCAACTCGCGTTATGGGTAAACTGCTACGGGATGTAATGAAGCTCAATCAAGATACTCAAAACTTCCGTTTATTTGGGCCAGATGAAACCGCATCCAACCGACTTGCTGACGTATTAGATGTCACTTCGAGGACTTGGGTTGCCGAAACCTTAGAATACGACGACAATTTAGCCGCAGACGGTCGCGTCATGGAAATACTCAGCGAAAATACTTGCCAGGGATGGTTAGAAGGATACTTACTAACAGGTCGTCACGGAATATTTTCCTGTTATGAAGCATTTATCCATATCATCGATTCAATGTTCAACCAGCACGCTAAATGGTTGAAAACTACTCGCCATATTCCTTGGCGCAGACCAGTTGCTTCCCTAACATATTTATTAACATCTCACGTATGGCGACAAGATCATAACGGCTTCAGCCATCAAGATCCCGGCTTTATCGATCATGTTGTAAATAAAAAAGCCGAGGTTGTCAGAGTATATTTACCACCTGATGCCAATTGTCTGCTATCTGTGACAGACCATTGTTTAAGAAGTCGTCATTACGTTAACGTAATAGTCGCGGGTAAACAACCAGCATTGCAGTATTTAAACATGGACGAAGCCATCAAACACTGCACCACTGGGATCGGTATTTGGGGTTGGGCTTCAAACGATCAAGGAAGCGAACCAGATGTAGTCATGGCTTGCTGTGGCGATGTCCCAACCTTAGAAACCTTAGCAGCAGTAGATATATTGCGCGATAACTTTCCAGATTTAAAAATCAGGGTAGTAAACGTAGTAGACTTAATGACGCTACAGCCAGAAACAGAACATCCCCACGGCTTAAGCGACAAAGACTTCGACAGCATTTTCACTACCGATAAACCAGTGATTTTTGCCTTCCACGGTTATCCTTGGTTAATTCACCGTTTAGCATATCGTCGCACAAATCACAATAACCTTCACGTCAGGGGTTACAAAGAAGAAGGAACCACAACCACACCTTTTGATATGGTGGTATTGAACGAATTAGATCGTTTTAACTTAGCAGATGATGCCATTGACAGAGTTCCCCATCTAAGATACAAAGCGGCTCACGTCAAACAAATGCTGCACAACAAATTAATCGAACACAAACAATACGTCCGCCAACACGGCGAAGATATGCCCGAAATTCGCGATTGGAAGTGGGAGCGGTAGGGGATGGGGTGATGGGGAATAGTTAGGAGTAGTGAGTAGTGAGTTGGGAGTAGTGAGTAGTGAGTAGTGAGTAGCAAGTAGTGAGTTGGGAGTAGTGAGTAGTGAGTAGCAAGTATTAAAGATGTGGTGGGAGCGTCTCGCTCCCTGGAAAAATCTCGCTCTCCCCATTCCCCTCTCTCTCTAATGCCCAATGCCCAATTCCCAATTCCCAATCCCCAATTCCCAATTCCCAATGCCCAATTCCCAATTCCCAATCCCCAATTCCCAATTCCCAATTACCAATTACCAATTACCGATAAATAAGCAAGTGTAAATGGAAGAATGTTATAAAGCTATAGGTTAGAAATAATTGTAAATTGAATATCTTACCAACATCACCATAATGACTAGTAGTTCATCCGAGCAAAAATATAATCGGTTAGCGTCGCAAGAAGTTTCGGTTCCTACCACGGCTAAAGTTAGAGTAGAAGACGATCGCACTGGTATGAGTGAGGAAACCCTCAAGCGTGCTATTGCTGATAGTCTGTATTACGTTCAAGGTAAAGGCGAGTATTTTGCTACCCTGCACGATTACTATATGGCTGTTGCTCATAGCGTTCGCGATCGCATTCTGCAAAGACGGATTCAAACGGCTAAAACTCACTCGGAGAAGGGTGTAAAAACGGTTTACTACCTGTCGGCTGAGTTCTTGATGGGGCGCTATACGGGTAATTGTTTAATTAACCTCGGACTTTACGAGAAAATCAAAACTGTTCTAAAAGAATCCGGGTTAGAGTTAGACGATCTATTAGAGCAAGAGCGCGAGCCTGGATTGGGTAACGGTGGCTTGGGAAGACTTGCAGCTTGCTATCTCGATTCTTTGGCAACTCTGGAAATTCCTGCTGTTGGTTACGGAATTCGTTATGAATTCGGGATTTTTGAGCAAGTTATCCGTAACGGTTGGCAAATTGAAAACCCCGATAAATGGTTGCTTTTTGGCAACGCTTGGGAACTTCCGCTTCCTGAATACCGCGTAGAAGTTAAATTTGGCGGTCATACCGAAGTATATAACGATAGAAGCGGACGCTTCCAAGTACGCTGGGTACCGCAGCAAAAAGTATCTGGGGTTCCTTACGATACTCCCGTACCTGGCTATGGTGTTGATACGGTAAATATTCTCCGGTTGTGGAAAGCTGAAGCTACCGACGAATTTGACTTACAAGCGTTTAATGCTGGTGATTATATCGGCGCGGTAGGTAGTCAGATGTTCTCGGAGAATATCTCGAAAGTTCTTTACCCTAACGACGATACAATGCAGGGTAAAGAATTGCGCTTGCAACAACAATATTTCTTTGTTTCTTGTTCCTTGCAAGATATTCTTCGTCGTCACCACCGAATTTTTAACACTTTAGATAACCTATCTGAAAAAGCTGCAATTCAGTTAAACGATACTCATCCTTCAGTTGGTATCGCCGAATTGATGCGGTTGCTGATTGATGAGCATCAAATGCCTTGGGATAAAGCTTGGAGTATTACTGAACATGCCTTTGCTTATACCAACCATACCTTGTTGCCGGAAGCTCTCGAACGCTGGCCTGTAGAATTGTTTGGTAGATTATTACCCAGACACTTAGAAATTATTTACGAAATCAACTTCCGCTTTTTGAGTGAAGTTAGAAGACGTTTCCCTGGAGATTTGGAACGGATTTCGCGGCTATCTTTGATTGAAGAAGGCGACGAAAAGAAAGTCCGCATGGCACATTTAGCTTGTGTCGGTAGCCATAAAATCAACGGTGTAGCGGCGCTGCATACCGAGCTACTCAAAAAAGATGTTCTCCACGACTTCTACGAATTATTCCCCGAAAAATTTATCAACAAAACAAACGGTGTTACCCCGCGTCGCTGGTTGTTAATGGGTAATCCCCGACTTTCTCGCTTAATTACCGACAAAATCGGCACCGATTGGATTAAGAATCTCGATGAACTCAAAAAGTTAGAAAAATTCGTAGATGATAAAGAGTTCAGACAAACCTGGCGCGAAATCAAACAAGCCAACAAAGAAGACTTAGCAAAACTAATTCAAAAATCCAACGGAATTACAGTCGATCCCAATTCCTTGTTTGACGTACAGGTGAAACGACTGCACGAATACAAACGTCAGTTACTCAACGCCTTCCACATTATTACCCTCTACAATCGCATCAAGAAAAACCCGAAAGCCGATATCCAGCCCCGCACATTTATTTTTGCAGGTAAAGCAGCCCCCGGTTACTTCATTGCTAAACTAATCATTAAATTAATTAACGCCGTTGGTAGCGTAGTTAATAGCGATGCTGATGTTGCAGGGCGTTTGAAAGTCGCATTTATTCCCAACTACAACGTATCCTCAAGTCAATTTATCTACGCAGGTGCCGAACTTTCCGAGCAAATTTCCACAGCCGGGAAAGAAGCTTCCGGAACTGGTAACATGAAATTTGCCCTTAACGGTGCTTTGACAATCGGAACCCTTGATGGTGCTAACGTCGAAATTCGCGAAGAAGTCGGCGAAGAAAACTTCTTCTTATGCGGTTTAACCACCCCAGAAGTTTACGACTTGAAAGCCAAAGGATATAACCCCAGAAAATATTACGAATCCAATGCCCAGTTAAAAGAGGTTATTGATTTGATAATGTGCGGGCACTTTTCCGATGGCGATCGCAGTATGTTCCAACCGCTGTTAGACTCGCTGTTTAACCACGATAGGTTCATGCTATTTGCCGATTACCAATCCTACGTAGACACCCAAGACAAAGTTTCCATTGCCTATCGGGATACAGAAAAGTGGACTCGGATGTCCATTCTCAACTCCGCACGCATGGGTAAATTTTCCTCAGACAGATCAATTTGGGAATATTGTCAAGAAATCTGGAACGTAGAACCCTGTGAAATTAAACTCGACGAATATTCAGCCGATAAAGCCGGATTGAAAATGTCGTAATTGTTTATAAGGGAATTGGGGATTGGGCATTGGTAATGGGTAATGGGTAATAGGTAATATATGATAATTAGAAATTAAGAATTTTCTACCCTATCTACCCCCTCTACCCCCTCTACCCCCTCTCCCCACTCCCTACTCCCCACTCCCTAATTATCATGAAAGTAGCAGTATTCAGCAGCAAAAAATACGACCGCCACTTTCTTTCTGAAGCAAATGCTAATGGCGGTCACGAGCTTGTATTTTTTGAGCCAAAATTAACCAGTGAAACTACGGCATTAGCTTCAGGTTTTCCAGTAGTTTGCGCTTTTATTAACGACCAGTTAAATGCCGAAACTATAAAGGCGATCGCCAAACAAGGAACTAAGTTAATTGCCTTGCGCTCTGCGGGTTTCAATAATGTAGATATTCAAGCAGCCACCGAGTTAGGAATTACCGTAGTACGAGTTCCGGCTTATTCTCCTTATGCAGTAGCCGAACACGCAGCGGGATTAATTTTAACTTTAAACCGTCAGTACCATCGCGCTTATAATCGAGTCCGCGAATCGAATTTTTCTTTGAATGGTTTATTAGGATTTGACTTACACGGTTCCACCGTCGGTATAGTGGGTACGGGTAAAATCGGGATGTGTTTTGCTCAAATTATGAAAGGATTTGGCTGCAATTTACTTGCATACGATATTTATCAAAACCCCGCTTGTTTGGAAATGGGCGTGAAATATGTAGAATTATCAGAATTGCTTGCCGCATCGGACATCGTTTCCTTGCACTGTCCCTTTGACTCCCGAATCCCATCATTTAATTAACGCTACAACTTTAGATAAATTTAAATCGGGAGCAATGTTGATCAACACCAGTCGCGGCGCACTTGTCGATACTTCTTCAGTAATAGATGCTTTAAAATCCAAGAAATTAGGTTATGTAGGATTAGACGTATACGAGCAAGAAGAGGATTTATTTTTTCAAGACTTATCAGACGAAGTAATCCAAGACGATATATTTGAACGTTTGCTGACATTCCCCAATGTAGTCATTACTGCCCATCAAGCCTTTTTTACTAAAAACGCCTTACAAAATATCGCTCAAACAACCTTGTCAAACATCACCGAATTCGAGAAAACAGGTGAATGTGAGAATACAGTTAACAGTGAGCAGTGAGCAATTATCAATTATCAATTATCAATTATCAATTATTAAATTGTAGGGAATGTTACATATTAAGAAATATTAGTAGTATTGTGATTTGTAGCCTTACACACCAACTGCAAAATTATCTTTTATATAAGGTTCGTAGTAGCGCTTTAGCGCATCTTATCGAATACGCTAAAGCGCTACTACGAACCATTTTTCTTTTTTTTTTCTAGATTATTAGTTATAAATTACCAGCATTTTTTACTAATTGTTTGCTATTTACTGTTTATTCATAACTGTTTGCTGTTTACTAATTACTAACTGTTAAACCTTAAGACGGCAATCGTCAATGTCTTAACATCGTTAACCGTTAATTGTTCATTGATAATTGTTCATTGATAATTGATACGAGAGCTAATATGAGTAAATTAAAAGTTGCTATAAACGGATTCGGTAGAATTGGTAGATTGGTATTCCGTGCTGGTATTGATAATCCTAATATCGAGTTTGTTGGTATTAACGATCTAGTACCGGCGGAAAACCTGGCTTACTTATTAAAATACGATTCTACCCACGGTAAATTCAACGGAGAAGTTGAAGCCAAAGAAGACGGTATTGTTGTCAACGAACAGTTTATTCCTTGCATTTCTGTTAGAAACCCCGCAGAATTACCTTGGGGTAAATTGGGTGCTGATTATGTAGTTGAATCAACTGGACTTTTTACTACTCATGAAAGTGCGTCAAATCATTTAAAAGCCGGAGCAAAAAGAGTCATAATTTCTGCTCCTACCAAAGATCCAGAAAAAGTGAAAACTTTATTGATGGGTGTAAATCACCAATTATTTAACCCAGAAAAAGATACTGTAGTTTCCAACGCTAGCTGTACCACCAACTGCTTGGCACCGATCGCCAAAGTGATTAACGACAACTTTGGTTTAGCAGAAGGATTGATGACTACCATTCATGCCATGACAGCCACTCAACCCACCGTAGACGGCCCTTCCAAGAAAGATTTACGCGCAGGTAGAGGTGCTGCTCAAAATATTATTCCCGCTTCTACAGGTGCAGCAAAAGCCGTAGCCTTGGTATTACCAGAACTCAAAGGTAAATTAACCGGGATGGCATTACGAGTTCCCACCCCCGACGTTTCCGTAGTAGATTTAACCTTTAAGACAGAAAAATCTACCAGCTACGAAGAAATCTGTAACGCCATGAAAGAAGCCGCCATAGGTGAAATGAGAGGTATTTTAGGTTATACAGATGAAGCTGTAGTTTCCACTGACTTTCAGGGTAATTTTCATTCCAGCATTTTCGATGCAGGTGCCGGAATAGAACTAAATTCCAACTTCTTCAAAGTAATCTCCTGGTACGACAACGAATGGGGTTACTCATGTCGTGTAGTTGACTTAATGCTATTGATGGCAGAGAAAGAAGGTATTTTGCTAAATACAGAAATGGCGGTAGTTTAAAAAGGTTAAAGGTCAAAGGTCAAAGGTCAAAGGTCAAAGGTTAAGAGTGAGGAGTTAGGAGTGAAGAGTTAAGAGTTAGAAATTAAGAATTTTCTACCCCCTCTCCCCCCTCTCCCCCCTCTTCCCCCTCCCTCCTCTAAATCTCATGCGTAAAACCAAAATCATCTGTACGGTTGGGCCAGCTACATCGACACCGGAGACTCTAAAAGCTTTGGTTGATGCGGGAATGAATGTAGCGAGGTTGAATTTTTCCCACGGGGATTATCAATTCCACGGTAAAACTATTGAAATTCTTAGAAGTATACCGACTCCTCCAGGAAAACCTTTGGCTTTAATGCAGGATTTATGCGGACCAAAAATCCGTTTGGGTATGCTTCCAGATGAAGGTTTGATGGTGGATGAGGGGGAAGAAGTTACTTTTGTCGAGCAAGAAAAAGGTAATAATATTGATGAATTGCCTTTACCAATACCAACTTTGTTCGCAATGGTAAGAGTTGGCGAATCGATCATGATAAATGATGGTCGGATTAAGTTGACTGTTATCGATAGAGATGCCGATAAAATTCGCGCTCTTGTCAAAATTGGGGGAAAAATTTCTTCTCGTAAAGGGGTAAATCTACCTCAAACTCATCTCCCGGTTAGTTCGATTACTGAAAAAGATTTATTAGATTTACGCTTCGGTATTCAAAATAATTTAGATTTAGTCGCAGTTTCCTTTGTGCGATCGCCTGCGGATTTGGAACCAGCGCGACGCATGATTGAGGCAGCAGGTAAAAAGATTCGCATTATAGCCAAAATAGAAAGACGCGAAGCTGTTGAAAATTTTGATGAGATTTTAAAAGTTGTTGATGGAATAATGGTAGCCCGTGGCGATTTGGGGGTAGAAGTTCCCTTAGAACAAGTTCCATTAATTCAAAAAGATATTATTCGTCGCTGCAACCAAGCTGGAAAACCTGTTATTACCGCTACCCAGATGTTGGAATCGATGATAAGTGCTTCCGATCCCACTAGAGCAGAAGTAACCGATGTGGCAAACTCTGTAGTTGATGGTACTGATGCAATTATGTTGTCTGGAGAAACAGCAGTTGGTAAATATCCCATTGCCGCAGTCCAGATGATGGATAAAATCGCCGTAGAAACAGAAAAGTCATTACCCGACGGCACCCAGAAAACTTTCGGTTATCAAGCCGGTAGTCTCAGCGTTACCGAATCTGTAGCAGAAGCAGTATGTCGCATGGCTTACGAAGTCGGAGCAAAGGCAATATTATGTCATACTTCATCTGGAGGTACGGCAAAATTAGTTTCTAAATATCGTCCTACAACTAAGATTATTGCTCTTACATCCGAAGAAATTTCATATCGTCAACTCGCGCTTTCCTGGGGAGTTGAACCCTTACTTATCTCTGGAGCTTCTAAAACAGAAGAAATGTTGATCGAACTTATTAACACCGTTGTCGAAATGGGTATTGCCGAAGAAGGAGACAAAGTGGTAATCACATCTGGTATCCCCGTAGGAAAACCAGGAAGCACGAGTTTAATTAAAGTGCATACAATTGGAGAGGCAATTTCGGCTTGAGGTGAACAGCAGTTATCTGTTTAACTGAAAGCGAAGAAATTTGTAACGGTAAAAGTCCGGTAATAAAACATAACTCGGATGAGCCGCAGTGGCATGGATGGGATAAGTACGAAGGAGATGCTTCCCAAGAGTTGCCCATATTTACAAGTATGGCTCTGGATGAAAGGTATTACGGAGACTTACAAGCATTAAATAAAGCCGAAACAGCCGAAAAATTGGGTAAAGAACTAGTGCATCAAATGGCGGCGTTCGTTTTCAGTACGTCCCCCAGGAGGTGAGAGTTTGGAAGATAAGCTGATGTGCAGCTAAGTTGTATTAAAAAAAAATTTGGAATTATTGTAGTGCGGGCATCTTGCCCGCTAGTACTATACAAATTAAGTGCGTTACAGCTTACCACGAATCGAACTTTACCGTTTTTCAAAGAACGTATTTCAACTCATCTCAAACAGGGTGATAACACCCTAGTAGCTGCTCGCGGAAATTCTTTGCGTTCAATTATCATGGAATTAGATAAGCTAGAATCAGAAAAAGTTCCTAATTTAGAGTTAGCAACCGGACAACCGATAATATACGACGTTGACGAACAAGGGAACGTCTCGAATAAGTTGATACTGAAGTAGTTATTAGTTAGTGGTTAGTTGATAGTAGGACGGGAGTTACAGCAATTCTAAATGATTCTTTAAATTACAATTAGTAGCGCGAGCATCTTGCTCGTTGGTAATTGCTAGCGAGCGAGATGCATATCCTGACGGACACACTGCGTTAGCGGAGCGAGACGATAGTCTTAGGCAGCACTACAGATGTTTTAATCTTTTTCTCTTTTTCTCCCCATCCTCTTGTATCCCCCATCCCCAATCCCCTAAAACAGTATAAATTCTTAATAACAATTTAATCAAAGTGCATATAATCCGACAGCCAATATTGTGAATTCGTAAATAGAATAGGATTTGCTGCATAAAAAGGAATCTTTAATCGGTAATCGGGAACAGTGGATCTGAAAAATGTATTAATTACCGATTACTAAATGCAGGCAAGCAGTAGCAGTATTAAAGAAAAAAGCGTCAATCCTCGACACATCGATTTAATTTAACGGAGTAGATTATGTCCAAAAATTTATTAGAACAATTACGCTCAATGACTGTTGTGGTTGCCGATACTGGTGATATCCAACAAATTGAAAAGTTCAAGCCCCAAGACGCTACTACTAATCCTTCTTTGATTACTACAGTGGCTCAAATGACTGAATATCAAGGAGTCGTTGACGATACTTTAATCCAAGCGCAGAAAGATGCTGGTGCGAATGCAAGCTCAACTGATATCACGAGACTGGCTTTTGAACGTTTGGCTGTGGCTTTTGGTTTAAAGATTCTTAAAATCATCCCCGGTAGAGTTTCGACTGAAGTTGATGCACGTCTTTCTTACGATACAGAAGCTACTGTTAAGGTTGCGCGAGAAATTATTAAGCAATACGAAGAGAAAGGAGTTTCCCGCGAACGTGTTTTAATTAAAATTGCTTCCACCTGGGAAGGTATTAAAGCTGCGGAAACTCTTGAGAAAGAAGGCATTCACTGTAATTTAACGTTATTATTCGGCATCCATCAGGCTATTGCTTGTGCGGAAGCTGGTGTAACCTTAATTTCTCCTTTCGTGGGACGTATTCTTGACTGGTACAAGAAAGATACCGGAAAAGATAGCTATCCTGCTAATGAAGATCCAGGTGTTTTATCCGTTACCGAAATTTACAACTACTACAAAAAGTTTGGCTACAAAACCGAAGTTATGGGAGCTAGCTTCCGCAATTTAGGCGAAATAACCGAACTTGCTGGTTGCGATTTATTAACTATTGCTCCTAAATTCTTGGCTGAATTGCAAAACAGCACCGACGAATTACCTCGCAAACTCGATCCAGAAAAAGCTGCCAAAATGGACATCGAAAAAATCTCGATGGATAAAGCTACCTTCGAGAAAATGCACGCAGAAGATAAAATGGCTTCTGACAAGTTAGACGAAGGAATCAAAGGTTTCTCCAAAGCATTGGAAAATCTAGAGCAATTATTAACTGAAAGATTAGCTAACCTTGATGGAGCCAAGGCTGCTTAAGACTAATATCTTTTAGTTAAATTTAATGTAGAGACGTTGCAATGCAACGTCTCTATTTTTATAGTCATTCCAATTAATTTCCGTAGTGCGAGCATCTTGCTCGCTAGTACCGAGCGAGCAAGATGCTCGCACTACAAATCAATCGGTTTCTATTTAGAATCGCTATATATAGCGCAAAAAATGCTGTATCTTTTGTTCTCTTTTCTAATTTTCTTTTGACACACTAAGTACGTATAAGCCATAATTGATATTAAATGTATTAAATATATCAAATTATTATGAGTATTTGGGAAGCTATTGGTAACACTACTAATGCTAATAGAGGTTTTGTTAAAGAACTCTATGAAGAATTAGAATACTCTATCGATCAAAAATTTAAATCTTATGATAGAGAACAATCGTATTTAAAAAATGAAATCGATAAACTCAAAGCTGAAAATGGCAAGCTTAAATTAGTTATGACAGAAATTTTGAGAAAATCTGTAGAAAAAGGTGTTTTCGATAGAGAAGAAATAGAATCCTTATTTAAGGATATTGGTGCTGAAAATGGTTAAATAATGGAGAAGTATTGCTAAAAGAAACAAAGGAGCGATTTAATTAAGGAGAAATCAAGATTAATTTTTCTGGCAATATTAGAGTAAGACAATCTCAACGATCTGAATGACAAACTATAGCGGTTTTCAATTAAATAGAATAGACATCTCCGGTTCGGAAAAAGACCTCTCTTTGCAGAAGAGAGGCTTAATTTTCCCCTTTCGCTAGTAGGGTAGGGGGTTAAGTTTTTTGACCTCACTATTCATACCTTCCGATTTCAAGAAATTATCGGCATTTTCTAAATAAGCTGATGTGCAGCTAAATTATATAATGTGTTAGCGCAGCGTGTCCGAAGGACATAAAAGTGAAAGTATTGTAGTGCTGTCTAAGACTATCGTCTCGCTCCGCTAACGCAGCGTGTCCGCCAGGACATGCATCTTGCACGAAGGGTATTATACAAATTAAGTGCGTAACAGCTTACAAATAGTCGCTACTCATGGGCTTTTAAAAATGTTGGAGCAAGTCGCCTGTAGTCACCTCCAAACTGATGAGTACCTACGTGATGTAATAACTTCTATATAATCGAAAATTGCTATGCACGAGAACCAATAAAGCAGGTTTTCAAGACATCATAATTTTTCACAACTCAAATACAAGTACTAGAGTCGCAAAAATAATCAAGTATTACCCTATACAAAATAAATATCCAAAGTAACAACTTTTTTTGAAGCAATTATTACCTTGGGTAGTACATTTATTCATGAATAAAAGTAACAATACACGATGTAACCTTAAAACGTTACAAGTAACCGAATTTATTTCAAGCCTCGCTTCGCTAAAGTGAGGCTCTTTTTTTTGATTCGCAAATTTGATATCTTTTAGAGAATTGGTAAATTACTACCTATTATTTTTTTAGGTAGATACTTAGGTACTTTAATCTTTTTTCTTGATTAAAGTCAATAAATCTGAAGCAATAATTTTAATTTGTGTATGATAATACTTTTTGCATAAAATTTTGATATACATAATTGCTTGCTAAAAACGGGCTTGACTACTTATATTTTTGATATTTTTCTTATTATCAAGACTCACTTCTTCCGCACGATAATTATCATTGAGCAAATTAATTGTCTTTAAAATCAATAGACGGGAAGATAATAATGGATAAATACAGCGTTGCCAATGTATACCAATGAAAATACTTGTACTAAATGCAGGCTCCAGTACTCAAAAAAGTTGTTTGTACGATTTAAGCACGGGTAATCTTCCCTCTTCACCACCAGTACCCATGTGGGAAGGTAAAGTAGATTGGAGCCATCATCAAGGTGTAGCAGAAATAGAGGTTGAAACAGCTTCCGGGGAGAAGTTAACGGAGGAAATTGCTACGGATTCCCAATCTGAAGTAATGGCTCGTTTGCTTAACACTATATGCCAAGGTGAGACTTCAGTTATTAGTCAACTTTCTCAAATTGATGTAGTTGGACATCGAGTTGTGCATGGTGGTAGAGAATACAGAGAAAGTACGGTGATTACACAGAAAGTAAAAGATGCGATCGCGCAACTGGCAAATCTCGCTCCAGCACACAATCCAGTCAATTTAGCTGGTATCGAAGCAGTAGAAAATGTTTTAGGAGAAATCAAACAAGTTGCGGTTTTTGATACCGCCTTTCATGGCAATATACCCGATGCTGCGGCTATTTATCCCGGCCCCTATAATTGGGTAGAACAGGATATTATTCGTTATGGATTTCATGGTATCAGCCATCAATACTGTTCCCAACGTGCTGCCGATATTCTTGGCAAAGATTTACAATCGTTACGTTTAATTACCTGTCATTTAGGCAATGGTTGTTCTTTAGCGGCGATTAAAAATGGTCATAGCGTAGATACCACGATGGGCTTTACTCCCCTTGACGGATTGATGATGGGCAATCGTTCCGGTAGCGTCGATCCCGGAATTCTTATTTACCTGTTGCGACAAGGCAATTATACGGTAGAGCAGTTAGATGACTTACTTAACAAAGCATCGGGATTAAGCGGTATATCTGGAATCTCCGGCGATATGCGGCAAATAAAAGCAGCAATTACAAATGGCGATCGCCGCGCTCAACTTGCTTTCGATATCTACATACATCGCTTGCGTTCCAATATTGGTGCCATGCTTGGCAGTTTGGGAGGATTAGATGCTTTAGTATTTACTGCTGGTGTTGGCGAAAATGCCCCTGAAGTTCGCCAAGCAGCTTGTGAAGCTTTTGAATTTTTAGGAATAAAAATTGATCTTGATAAAAATACCAGTAAACCCGTAGACGAAAATATTTCTACATCTGATTCAGCAGTAAAGGTATTAGTCATTCATACCCAAGAAGATTGGCAGATTGCTCGTGAATGTTACCATCTAGTTGGGAATTGGTAATTAGTAATTGGTAATTGGTAATTGGGGATTGGGCATTGGGCATTGGGAATTGAGAAAATATGAGAGGCATTATAAATATCTAGATGCAGACATACGATTATTGATATTTCCATTCATCCTATCTATTTGTAATTAATAAATCCTCACTTCTCTACAACTCCCTACTCCCTACTCCCTACTCCCAACTCCCTACTCCCTCATTCAACAAATGCCCGCCCTTAGAGACAGGACGAGCATTGCTGAGTCAAACATATTACATTGAACTATCGCTTAAGATGTCTTTTGAGCATTCATAGTATCTAAATCCCAGGTGTAATAGCCCAGTTTGTTGGGAACTCTGGCAAATCTGCCAATACGATACCCGCGAGAAAGCTCACCTAGTACCATGCTCCGAATTTTCATGTCTCTAATCTCTTCTTCGTCAAGCGCTCCATAAATCTGTTCGATTATTTCACTAACAGAATAGATTTTTCCGGAGCTATCTTCTAAAAACGAAGAAATGGCATCAATGAGAAACTGACCCTTCGTACTGAGGCAGCATTGGTATTTTTTTGGTTCGCTGAGGTATCAGCTGCTTCCTCGCTTTTGACTTGCCTTTTTTAGATTTAGATTTACTGCCGGGTGGTGTTACCAAACTCAAATCTAATGTATAGCAACCAGGCTCGTCAGGAACCGATTCCCAGTACATTTGTTCTTTCCCGTGGGTAAGGGAAGAATGGACTCTACCTTTGACAATTTTGAATGCAGTTGACTCTAAATCTCCATAAAGCGATCGCACTACCAAATCGATATGACAGACTTTGCCTCTTTTTTCTTCCAAAAGCTGTTTTATGGCTTCTATTCGGGAAATATGCCGGAATTCGGGCAGCATCTGAATGTCAGAGCCACTTTTCGCACTATATTTTCCCTTGGATGATGTTGCTTTTTCGAGCCTGGAAGAAGCGAGGGCATCATCATCTTCACTTTCTCGATCGGTATCTTCTTCTGAAACTTCTGAAGTAGATTCGTCCGAAGTTTCTAGTTCAGACTCAGTGTCTTCGCCCAGTTCCTCAACTGAATCGGTTTCTTGGGTATTACTACCTTTAAGCTGAGATTCGATTGCTTCTCTAGATAGATGTGTGGATGTTTGCGTAATTGCAGTCACATCAAGTATCTCAAGCCCAGGGAAGCTTTTACCGTTGATTAAAGCAGAAGAATTAGACAGCAAGGCTTCAACGTGAGCAAGCTGAATTCTGGCGGTAGTGACTTTTAACTCGTACTCTTGTACTAAGCGAGCATAATATTTCCTCAAACCTAGTAATGGTTCGATTAAAGCTTGAGGTGGTGTTTCTAAGTTCTGCTGCGACTCTGGTTTCATATCGTTCTGATTCAACTAACTTCAGCCTCTCCTTTATATTTCATTGCCCTTGGTTTCGCTTTACTAGACCTAGTATTTGATTTCCGATAGGACGGTTGAGGTGGACGACATTTCTCGCAATAAAGCGGGCGAGGTCCAAAAGTTTCTCGGTCTGTAGGCTTGTTGCACTCTTTACATACAAACGAAAATACCCTTGTATGAATTTCACGCTTGTGCGCTCGGACGGTGTACTCTCTAACGTTAATTGTCTTACTTGTCATGATTACAAATTTTCAAATCTTGTCCTAATATAGTCATTCGACAGCAGAATGGTGTGCTTACATTTTATAGACTCAGCAGTTGCGGGCCACGCATATTGATTTTTCTATTCGCGGTTTTGCTTATCCGGGAAAGATACCGATCGCGAATGGCACAAAATACATTTGTCTATTTTCTACAGAACTACATATGACTACTTTAGTCATATATAGTTTTTTACAGACTAATAGCTCGGCTTGAGTCGAAGAACTGGGAAATTTTAGTTTTAATGTCCCCAGTAAGCTTCAAAGTAACAATTCAAATTGCTCCCTGTGTTTTGAAAACGGTCAGACAAGGCAGCAAACTACGATGAGTCTCTTGAATTGAGCCTGTTACTTCTTACGAGTATGAGGGAACTATGAGGTAGTAATACAATACCTTTTAGTTGTCCTCACAATGTTAGCTCTATCTCGTCAAGCCATTACCTCGTCAAGTGTAGCCTGTTTATGCTTATTTGCAGTTAGTTCGTTACAATTTCCGCGAATGCAAAAATTGCTCTCTGACAAAACAACAAATACAGTAGAAGCCTTGGAAAGAGAGATCAACGCGGAAGAAGTCCGTCTTAAATTCCTCAAAAAAATTCCTACATTTGGCTATGATAACTTAATTGCAAATTGGATATATCTTAATTTTTTACAATATTTTGGAGATGATGAAAATCGGGATAAAACTGGTTATAGATTAAGTCCGCAATACTTTGAAATAATTTTAAAGCGCGACCCTAAGTTTGTAAATGCCTATTTGGCACTTTCGACAAGCGCTTCTATGTATGCTGGTATGCCGGAAAAGTCTGTAAAGATTATGAATGAAGGGTTAGAGTCACTTAATCCTTGGGTTCCGAAAAATTCTTACTATATATGGCGTTACAAAGGAGTTGATGAGTTACTATTTTTAGGCGATTATAGCGCTGCAAGAAAATCTTTTATGAGTGCTTCTGAATGGGCTAGCGAACATTCAGATGAAGAAAGCAAGCTATCGGCATCTATTTCCCGAACAACCGCAGAATTTATCCAAAAAAATCCTGATAGTAAAAATGCTCAAATTTCTGCTTGGGGTATGGTATTAAGTAGTGGAACCGATAAGAAAACTTATCAAAGAGCAATTCGCGAAATCGAAGCTTTAGGCGGAGAAGTAGTTTCTACACCTCAAGGTAATCAAATTCGATTCTCTAAGAGTAGCGAGCAGTAAGCAGTGAGCAGTGAGCAGTGAACAATAAATTCATTACAAAGCATCGATACTTCGATCTTATAAAAGTAAAAGATTTTGGAATCAAAATCTAGTAAAAAAAGTTTGGGAGAAAGAAATTTCTACTCCCAACTTTCCCTAAAATATACAATTCCCCAATTCCAACCTTTTTACTGCTCGCTGATTACTGCTCAATGACGATCCATATCCTACGGGTGAATACTGCTCACTGCTCACCGATCGTTGATTATTCTTTTTTCGTGACAAAGAAATAATATTTTGCTTAATAGGAAACAAAAAACTTGCATAAATATTAAGTTTTGTAAAAATGAGAGATTAAAAACTAGAAAGAATATTTATAGATAGTTAGACTACAGAAACAGCATATGTACTGCTATTAATAAAAAGTCAGCGCTTTCCATTAGCCTAAATGATTCCAGTACAAGTAACATTAAAAAACTTTCTCAGTTATCAAGACGCAAGTTTGGATTTTAGCGGACTCCATACGGCGTGCATTTGTGGCTCTAATGGTGCAGGCAAATCTTCGCTTTTAGAAGCTATAACTTGGGTAGTTTGGGGTGAGAGTAGAGCGGCTTCAGAGGATGATATTATTCACACTGGAGCCAAAGATGCCCGAGTTGATTTCACTTTTGAAGCTAACGGAGAAATTTATCGAGTAATTCGTACCCGTCGTCGGGGAACTAGTAGCGCTTTGGAGTTTCAAATTGAAACAGAAGAAGGGTTCAAGTCTCTTACTAGTAAAGGTTTAAGGGCAACTCAAGAGGAAGTTATTAATCATATAAAACTTGATTACGATACTTTTATAAATTCTGCTTACTTACGTCAAGGGCGGGCTGATGAGTTTATGCTCAAACGTCCGAGCGAGCGTAAAGAGATTTTAGCTGAGTTATTAAAATTAAATCAATATGATGAGCTTGAAGACAAAGCCAAAGAATTATCGCGTCAGTTAAAAGCAAGGGGAGAAGAATTAGAGCGCCAGATGGGATCGATTAAATCTCAACTGCAACAACAAGAAACTATTGCTCAACAAAGAACTGAGTTAGAAACCGAACTTAACGAACTACAAAAGCTACAGGGTTTTGACAATATTCAGTTGCAAAATTTACAGGTTATTCAACATCAGCGACAAGGTTGGGAAGAGCAACTGCATTTTGTGCGGCAGCAATATAATAATCTCACTCAAGATAGCAAGCGTTTGGAAAGCGAACAATCCAGCTTGAAGATTCAGCTTGAGTCTTTGGAAGGTTTATTAAATCAGTCTTCAGAGATTAAAGCCGGATATATCCATTATCAAACTCTGCAATCTGAAGAAGAATCAATGGGGGCAATACTAACAGAATATACCCGCGCTTCTCAATTGCGTCAGCAACGACAGCAGCAGTTGAGCAAGCATATTCAAGGAATTGAGCGACAGTTACAACAAAGTCAAGCGCAATTAGAAGCTTTAGTGCAGCAAGAGCAAGATATTGGGCGGACTCTTAATAATACGGGTGATGTGGAAACTGCCTTAGAAAAATTAAAAGCAGCCCGTCAACGTCTGAATAATTTGGATAATTTGCAAATGCAGGTAACTCCATTGTTGCAGCAGCGTCAACAATTGCAAACCGAGTTGCATCGCACTCAAGCCGGTATAGTAGCGCGAGTCGAGCAATTGCAGACTACATTCATGCAATTGCGTTTGCAATCTCGCAAGCAACCGCAACTTCAACAAGCAGTTATTGAAGTAGAGACAAGGATCGAACAGTTAGATAAAGATAAGGTTTATCTGCAAAGACTACAGGAAAAAGGACTAGAAAAGCGGAGTTTTATGGAGCGCCTGCACGCCCAGCAGCGGGAATACGAGCGGCTTTTAGGGGAGTTGGAACAAAAATTGCAAATGTTGCAAAATCCCGATGCTGTTTGTCCTTTATGCGAACGTCCTTTGGATGAGCATCACTGGAATCGAGTAGCTGATAAAACTAAGGTTGAATATAAAGATACCGAGGGACAATTATGGGTATTTCGCGAACAACTGGCAGTCTCAGAACGAGAAATTCAGCTTTTCAGGCAGGAATATCGCAGCGTAAACGGTAAATTGTCTCCTTATGAATCTTTACGCGAGCAAAAGGGAGAATTAGCCGCACAATTGCAGGCAACCAGTGAAGTTGACATACAGATACAGAAAATCGCCGATGAAAAAGAGAGATTAGAAAAAACTCTACATTTAGGTGATTACGCGCCTCAACAGCAAAAAGAATTGCAGGAATTAGAAGACTATTTACTTACCCTTGATTACAACGAACAGAATCATGCTTTAGCTCGCAGCGAAGTTGAGAGATGGCGATGGGCAGAAATTAAGCAAGGGCAAATTAAAGATGCACGTAAGCGGCAAGCACAATTAGCAGCAAGAAAGCCCGAAATTCAAGGATCGATTAGTCAATTAGAGAATCAAATTAAAGTAGAGCAAACTGCCAGCGAGATTGCTAGAGAAATCAAAGAATTAGAAAACAAAATTGTTGAGATGGGTTACGATAACCAACGTCATAACCAAATCCGCATAGATGTAAGACAAGCCCAATCTTGGCATTTACGGCATCAGCAACTACTCTCAGCAGAATCTCGGCATCCCGAAATGAAAGCGCGATCGCAATCTTTACAGGAAGCATTAAAAGCTAGGTTGAGTGAAAAACAGCAGTTAGCTGCTCAAATTAACGGTATTGTGGCGCAATTAGAACAAACCACCAATCCCACCGCTCAAATTCAGGATTTGGAACAGAAATTAGCAAACCGCCGCCGTCAACTCGACGATAAACTCGGTTATTTAGGACGATTGCAGCAACAGTCTCAGTATTTAGAAAATCTGCAAGTACAGCATAAAGAGCAGCAGCAGCAACTCAAAAAAGTTCGCTCTCAGCAGCGAGTTTATCAGGAATTAGCCCAGGCATTTGGTAAAAATGGTATCCAAGCATTGATGATTGAAAATGTCTTACCACAGCTAGAAGCCGAGACAAATCAACTACTTTCTCGATTGAGCGCAAATCAATTACACGTACAATTTGTGACTCAAAGAGCCGGTAAAAGCAGTAAAGCTAAAAAGAAAAATGCCAAATTAATAGACACCTTAGATATTGTAATTGCCGATGCCAGAGGAACCCGAGCCTACGAAACCTATTCAGGTGGAGAAGCTTTTAGAATCAACTTTGCAATTCGTTTAGCACTAGCCAAATTATTAGCGCAGCGAGCCGGAGCAGCCTTACAATTACTGATAGTTGATGAAGGATTCGGCACCCAAGACAACGAAGGATGCGACAGATTAATTGCAGCAATCAACGCGATCGCACCCGACTTTGCCTGCATCCTCACCGTAACCCATATGCCCCATCTAAAAGAAGCCTTCGCCGCACGTATTGAAGTAGACAAAACCCAGGATGGCTCTCAAATTAGGATGATGATTTAGATTTGGGGATTGGGCATTGGGAAGAGGAGAGGGGGTAGAGGGGGTAGAGGGGGTAGAGGGGGTAGATAATTCTTAACTCCTAATTCCTAACTCCTAATTCCTAACTCCTAATTCCTAACTCCTAATTCCTAACTCCTAATTCCTAATTCTTACTGTTCCCTGTTTCCTGATCACTGCTCACTGCTCACTGATAACAACTAACAACTAACCACTAACAACTAATAACTAACAACTAACTTAAATTCGTCAAATTTAACAACTTCAGAATCTGGTTTACTTGTATCGAAACGATAGCTACTTACAGTACCTTGTTCGGTGTCAAATATGGTAAATACGGTAATTTCATTGCTGGAAATATAAGGTAACGGTTTGCCATTTTCGTCTAAAAGTGGGGCAATTGTCGGTACTATTGGTTCTAAGCCGTAGGGGTCGCCAATTTCTGTATAATTATCATCGTGCTTATTTGGTAAATTTTTTCGCTTTCTATCTCCATATGCAGCACCGTAGGAATTACCTACATTAGATGTTTCTAAAAAGTGCATTCCACTGGGACTAACAAAGCGATTCCATAAATGAGAATGTCCGTAAAATACTAACTGTACTCTTGCTTTTTCTAATAAAGGTATCAAGTCACGGGTAATATAATCCTGTTCTTTGGGATATTCATATCGCACCGAGGTAATATTATCGTTGTTATCTCGTTCTATTATCTGCACTGGATCTGTGTAAGCAGGTACGATGTTATCTCCTAAAGTGTGGGGAGGATGATGAAACATCACAACTTTATATTTTGCTTGCTGAAATTCATCGCTGTTGAGTTCCTTGACTAACCAATTATATTGAGTGCTACCTGCTTCTATTGGTTCGTAAATATGCTGTCCGTATCCCCAATTTTCTGGATTATTTAACTCTTTTTGTGGCTCGGCATATTTCCCTTTATGAGAATTTTCTGTAGTGAAATGCCGCCACATATTAGTTACATATAAAACGACCAGGCGTATATCACCGAAACTTACCGCATAGTAACCTTTTTCACCTGTTTCAGTTTCCGGGAAGCTAAATATTTTATCGAAAGTATCGGTATTAAAAGAATGATTCTCTAATGATTTTTCTCCGTACAGCTTCTGAGCAACATCACGGGGAATAGTATCGTTGAATTCTTCATTCAAACTTTTTCCAGTTTTAAACCGTCCCATCACTTCATGATTTCCAATACAGGGAAATATGGGAGCATTTTGAATTATTTGTCCTCCTTTATAAGTTGTTTCTACACCGTCGTATTTCATTACGTATTTAGCATGTCCTTGAAAACAAGGAAAAAAAGCGTTGCCACGATTATCATCAAACCATTCACTAGCACGGTCTGGTATATTAACTAAATCGCCAGCAAAAAAAACTGCATCAACCCGCCCAAAAGTTTCTTTTACTTTTTGTAAGTTTGCTGCTACCATCGGCTTGATTTGATGGTCGGAAGTTAATAAAATTTTCAGTGGTTTACCAGGAAGTGGAGCAGGTTCAAGAGTGAAAGCTCTACTGCTAATTAATTGGCTATTTTCTCCAATACTCGATATTCGATAAGAAATTCTTTTGCCTGGAACCAAATCGGTTAAACAAGCTTCATGTCGCCAAATTTCCCGTAAAACAGGGTGCGAATAAACTTGTCCGTCTGCTGTTTGATTTCCGACTCGCGACTGTTGATCTTCTCTGAGATGAACTGGTCTAACTTTTCTAGTAAACACAGTTGCTAGTAAATTACTACCGTATGAAACGGCGTGGCCATCACCCATAAATTCGGTAAACCAGACAACACGCGCAGAAGTTTGAGTCGGGAATTGTAAAAATGGTTCTGTTAGAAATTTTAGGTGGGATTTCATAAGATTATTACCCAAAGAAAAAACTATCTAATTGGATGAGAGTCAAAATTTTTGTGCTAAATAATTTTAAAATCTTGTACGGCATTATGGCTCTATCAATAGTTTTTATTTTTAGTCCTTCCGAAGGAAATCAATCTAATCTTTTCTGTATTAATAAGAATTGAAGTACAATTAAATTTACATTTCGCACCAATGTCAGAAACTTTTAGAATTAATCCCCATAGTTAGATAAAATCAAGCAGTTAAAAACTCTCGCATATACTGATTTACTAGCTCAGGCTGTTCTTGCTGTACCCAGTGGCTACAGTTAGGAACATATCTAATTTGAAAATCTTCAACATAAGCTTCGGTACCATAAGTTAATTCTTTGCCTAATGCAGTATCTTCTTCTCCCCAAATCATCAAAGTTGCAACTTCCAGAATACTCCAATTTTGATTGAAGATTGGCGAACCTAAAATATTTCGATAATAATTGATAGTGGCTGTTAAAGCTCCACGTTTAGCAATAGCATCTTTGTAAGCGTTAATATCTTCTTTACTGAAAGCGCTTTTATTGATTGCCATGCCTTTAAAAGCATTTTCAATAAATTGATAATCTTCGGCTCGAAGAAATAATTCTGGAATCACGGGAAGTTGGAAAAAAAGTATATACCAGCTACGTAATAATTGTTGAGGAGTGCGTAAACCTTCAGAAAACTTTGCAAAATGGGGACAATTCATAATGATTAATCGCTCGACCATTTCCGGATTTGCATAAGCAAAACTCCAAGCAATTCCTCCTCCCCAATCATGCGCTACTAGTACGCACTTTTCGTATCCCAATCCGCGAACGATACCTTCCACATCTTTGACTAATTCAGTCATTACATAAGCAGATTGCGATGCAGGTTTTTCGCTATCGTTGTAACCGCGTAAATCTGGAGCAACTACCTTAAAATCTGAAGCAAATTCTGGAATTTGATGTCGCCAAGAATACCAAAAATCAGGAAATCCGTGTAGCATCAGCATCAAAGGACCGCTTCCTTGAGTTACATAATGTAGATTTACCCCGTTAGTAGTTATGTAATCGTGCTGCCAAGTTTCCATAATATTTAGAAGACACTACTGAAGATACTATTGCTTATCTTACAGAGGAATGGGGAGAGGGGAGATGGGGAGACAAGGTGACAAGGAGAATAGGTAACTTTCTATTGATTAGTGATAACTGACAACTGCTCACTGATAACTGTTCGCTGCAAAAATCTACATTTTGGATTGTTCTAGAGATAGATGTATATTTTTGTTTTATGTGGGTTGATAAACATAGTAATTGCTTATGAAAACTATGGCACAACAGATATCACATCATCCTGCTGCATGGATTGAGCGACTGGCAAGGTTTGGTTATGCTTCTAAAGGAGCGGTTTATTTTCTTGTAGGATTGTTGGCCGTACAGGCGGCTTTTGGTGGTGGTGGCAAAACGACCGATACGGAAGGAGCTTTGGAAACTTTAGTGCAGCAACCTTTTGGTCAATTTTTACTAGGTTTGATTGCGTTCGGTTTAATAAGTTATGCAATGTGGCGTTTTGTTGAAGCAATCAACGATCCGGAAAATAAAGGTAAAGATATTAAAGGTATCGCCACAAGATTAAGTTATATAGCTAATGGCTTAACTTATGCTGGTTTGGCTTGGACTGCGGTACAAATTATTATGGGAAGTTCAAGCGGTGGTGGCGATGATAGCAAACAGAATTGGACTGCTCGTTTACTGAATCAACCTTTCGGGCAGTGGTTGGTAGGAATGATTGGTGCGGGTGTAATTGCTTTCGGATTTTATTATTTATATCGAGCTTTTAGTGCAAAGTTTCGCAGAAAGTTATATTTATCAGAATTAAGCAGTACCAAACGCGAGTGGGTTATAGCTATTTGTCGGTTTGGTTTAGCGGCAAGAAGTATTGTATTCTTTTTAATTGGTTGGTTTTTCATCGAAGCAGCATATATGGCTCAAGCAAGTCAAGTTGGTGGACTCGATCAAGCATTGGAAACTTTAGCCGGTCAGCCTTACGGACCTTTGCTATTAGCTGTTGTGGCTTTAGGTTTGATTGCTTATGGTGTTTATTGTATTGTTCAAGCACGGTATCGTCGTCTCGATCCAAATATGTAAGGTAAGAGGTAAGAGGTTAAAGGTCAAAGGTTAAAGGTTAAAGGTTAAAGGTTAGAGGTAATCATAGAATTCAATTAAAAAATCTCAATATATCGATTTAACTTTTTTCCGTTAACTGCTCACTATTCCAAAAATGTCAATTCCTGAAATACGCGGTGTTTGGTTAACTACTACGGCTAGTAAAGTATTTGATTCTCGCGAAAATATTGTTGAATCAATGAACTTTCTTGCCGAAACTGGATTTAATGTGGTGTTTCCTGTTGTGTGGAATAAAGCGGCAACGCAGTTTCCCTCTCAGGTAATGCAGCAAAATTTTGGTGTGGAAATCAATCCCCGATATCGCGGAAGAGATGTTTTAGCTGAAGTAATTACGGAAGCGCATCGGGTGGGTTTAAAAGTAATTCCTTGGTTTGAATATGGTTTTGCTAGTTCTTACAATTCTAATGGAGGAATGTTACTAGCTAAAAAACCACAGTGGGCTGCGCGAGACTGTAAAGGTAATTTGCTCAATAAAAATGGTTTTGAATGGCTTAATGCTTTAGATTCGGAAGTACAAGATTTTTTATTAAGTTTAATACTCGAAGTTGTTAATAATTATGATGTTGATGGCATCCAAGGAGATGATCGTTTACCTGCTTTACCGTCTGAAGGTGGTTATGACAATGGCACTGTAGAACGCTATAAGCAAGAATTTGGTAAAAATCCGCCGCAAAACTCTAAAGATGGTCAATGGTTGCAGTGGCGTGCAAATATTCTAACTGATTTTCTGGCGCGTTTATATCAAGAAGTCAAAGCTGTTAATAATAATCTATTAGTATCAATGGCTCCCAATATTCACGATTGGGCATTGAAAGAGTATTTACAAGATTCGCAGACATGGTTGGAAAGGGGTTTAGTAGATATTATTAATCCGCAAATTTATCGCCGTGATTTTAATAGTTATAAAAGTATTGTCGATCGGTTAGTAAAACAGCAGTTTACAGATAATAACCGAGTCAAACTTGCACCGGGAGTGTTAATGAAGTTGGGTTCTTATAATATAAGTCCTGATTATTTGTTACAGCTAATTGAATATAATCGCGCTTGCGGTATTAATGGTGAGGTATTTTTCTTTTACGAAGGTTTACGAGATAATAAGAATGCTTTAGCTAATGTGTTACGAAAAGGTTGTTATGCTCAACCTGCGGCATTTCCTTCTTTAGGAGATTTGAAAGGCAGTAAGATTAAGAAAGAGGTTATTCATGAAAAGCAGGGTTTATTTGGGTTTTTGAAAAGTTTGTTTTGATAAATAAAAGATTAAAAAACCTTACTAGACGCTGAGGGCGCAGAGAAGGAGGATATAGAGAAAATGCAATTAGAATCTAAATCGCAGGTAGAAGAAAATATTCAAATTCTCAAGCACGATTTACCTACTTTGTTTGAGAAAGATATTTCCTATGATATCTATACAGGTGATATTTTATTTAAAGACCCAATAAGTAAGTTTAAATGGAAATTCAACTATAGAATTATTTTTTGGACTTTAAGATTTCATGCAGGATTGTTTTTTACAGATATTCATTTTGATTTGCATGATGTATATCAATCAAATGAATATACAATTTTTGCAAAGTGGACTGTACGCGGTACGTTAAGGCTTCCTTGGAAAGCAAAGATTTTCTTTAATGGCCATTCAAATTATAAGTTAAATGAAGATAGTTTGATCTACGAACATCTTGATACTTGGGATAGGAAACCCAGCGAGATTTTACGTCAGTTTTTACCTGAGAAAGAGAATCGCTAAATCACCCGCACTCTAGAAGAGTGGGGCTATAGGAACAAAGCCTGCCTTCGCAGGCTAGTAGCTTTTCAGCCTGCGAAGGCAGGCTTTGTAAATGTAGCGATACCCTTATAGGGTATTGTGAAAAAATTATGATCAACCCTTTTATCCAAAATTTAATCGTAACAGCCCTAACATTTATTTACGTTTTCGGACTTTTAGCGATATTAAATTTCTGCGTTACCAAGTTCAATTTACCACAAGATATCAGCCGTAAAATTACTCATATTGGTGCGGGTTCTTTGATTGTTTTTTTGCCGCTTTATAATGATTTACACTGGTCAAAATATCTTAACGTTACGATTTTTGTTGTTTGGATAATACTGTTAATTCAAAAAGGCTTATTCGCTAACGATGACGATGAAGCTGTTAAAACTATGACTCGTAACGGTGAAAAAAGCGAACTTCTCAAAGGACCTTTATATTTCGTAATTGTAGCTACGATTTGCGGTATTTTATTTTACAAAACCTTCCCTGGGATAATGGCGATCGCAACTCTCGGTTGGGGAGATGGAATTGCTCCTATAGTTGGCTCCCGCTACGGTAGATTGAAGTATGAGGTACTTAGTAGTAAAAGTGTGGAAGGAAGTTTATCAATGTTGCTCGCTGCTTTTGCTGCAAGTACGTTTTTTGTTTGGCTGATTATACCTAATGAATTAGATATTCTACGGATTTTATTGTTATCTACCATTGCTACTGTAGTGGAAGCTTGCAGCCCCAAAGAAATTGATAATATATTAATACCAACTGTGGTAATTTTAATTGGTAATTGGTAATTGGTAATTGGTAATTGGTAATTGGTAATTGGACAGAATTGATTTAATCTCTTCAATATCTAAAACTAAATTTACCTTTAACCTAATATACTATTCAGATTGAACAAATAATTCTAATAAACTAGAACCAATATATACATATCCGGAAATAACTATAGCACTGCTTAATATTAAAGCAATTAAAAAGTAAGTATATTTTATTTTTGTTAAACCGATAGCATAGCTAACTATATCCTGAGAAAAAGGCATTACCATCACCATATATAAGATACTGCGGCTACCTTTAAACTTGTTGATAAACTTATCTAATTCTTCTAAATTAGCTTTGCCAATAAACCTTTGAGCTATTTTTCTTCCTAATTTTCTGGATATCCAAAAATTAGCGCTGCATCCTATAATACTAGCTACATAACTTAATAAGAAAGCATTATGTTTACCAAATAACGTTCCACCAACTACAAATAACGAACTTCCACTTAAAGGTGCAATAATTAAACTTGCCGCACATAAAGCTACAAATACTATCGGTGCCCATACTCCTGTTTGTTTAACAAATAGTTGAGCATTCCCTAAACCTATAGTTTGTAAAGCAAGCGCCATTATTAGGTAAAATATACTCATAAAAACAATTGCTAATAAAATCTTTTTTAGTTTAGATGTGAATCGCATTTAACTATTTATCTATTTTTTATTTTAGGTAGAATTAAATTTATGCGAACAATTAATTGTTTGCTTATATAGTTACATTCTACTACTTTCTGTATCGGGACTGAATCTATAATAAGAAGTAAAATTACTAAGTAATTTAAGATACAGGATAGATTTATCTTCACGAGTTGAAATAATATTTCCGCAATCGTAACGATAAATTTATTGTTGTAAGTGTTAAAACTTGCCTATCCTTGAAAAAGGGCATCTGCGTAACTCTGAATTGCGAAACATGGATGTAAATCAATCAAAACCATCTTTGTTTGGTCTTTCTAAATCAAATAGGGATTTTACTCAAAAAGAATGTTGGGGAAAGAATCAGTTTAATTCTTCTTTCCCAGCTTTATTAGGTTGCTATACTGCTATTTCAACACCCACCGAATGTGTTTCTTAGGAGGAGTTAACCTGGTAGACCGTCCAGCTTTTGCACACACTCCAAATTTTTATCCCATTCAGCACGGTTTGAGTAGCAAATATGCGCGTTCGGCTCGTTCTTTATTGGGCTATCCAGACACCCCGCTGGGACAACCAAAAGATCGCCATTCATCTGAAGCACAGGAATTGCCGCACCGCATTCCTGACAAAAACTTTTTTCATGTCTCGTCTCAGGAAGCCGAAAAGACTTAACTTTGTCTTGCCCCTTCACCCAGCTGATTACGGCAGTTGTGGAAAACAGGTTAGCCGCATGAGCCGATCCGGTGTCTTTCCGACACCGCTTACAGTGGCAAAGAAAGAAACTCTGGAAATCTCCTAAAATCCGAAACTCAACCATTCCGCACAAACAACTACCCGCGAATTCCTTACTCATAGACTTTCCTTTCATCGATGGCACGACCCAGCCAGCCGTGCCGAGACTGCTTTATGCCAGTTGCCTAAGTCCTATCGTAGATAAAGTGCGCTTAATTGAGTAAATTGCACCTCAAATTGAAAAGGAATTGACAAATATTCAACCCAAACCACGACAATCTTTGAGAAGTATTTGGCGGGGTGCTAATATTACTGAATCACATATCAATGAAGTTAGAAAAGAAATGTGGAGTAACTTTCCGCGTGAGGATATTTGATGTCGGATGCAGTTTAATGTAAAACTAATTTTATTCTCTTAACCCAGCTTCTCGTAATGCTTGTGTAATTAAATCGATTAAATTTAATCTTTCCGCCCATTCTTGCAAATAATTGAAATCTAATCGATCCGACTGTACTTTCATTACACCCAATACATCGCGCCACTGTCTATCTGAAATTTGATTACCCAAGCGATACCAAATCAACTTTTGTAAAATAATGTCTTCTGAAGTCGCAAACCAAGCTGTACGTGGAGGATTTTGGCTGACAATTAATTGCTGTCTTCGCTGCATTTCAATTTGTGCTAATGGCTGTTGAGAAAGGATAAAAATATCAACTTTCTGCATGGTGTCTAGATGAATAATGTTAAAAGATGATTTAGTATTAATTGCCTGGGTTAACATCGTATCGTCAATATAAAATTCTCCCGTCATTATTTCTACTAAAGGCTGTACCTGAGAAATTTGTAAATCTGCAACCATATCTATATCTAAAGTAGCGCGAGGTTCGCCTAAAATGGAACTAGCTACAGATCCACCAATTAAGTATTTGATTGCTAAGGCTTCAAAAATTTCTGCAACTTTCAATGCTAATTTAATTGATTCTGCATCCATTATTTGTCTTTGATTATTTTTATAAAGTAGATTTGCTTTTTCTTTACCCAGCCACCTAATTGCTAAATGAAATTGAATTTCTTTATAGTTAGCATTCGGATATTGGTTACGAATACCAATAAGATTACATTGCTGAATACCTTTAGTTGCTTCGTTAATTAAATGGGCTTTTTTCCATAATGGCATTTGGCGAAAAGCCTGCATCATAAATTGATCGATTTTAGGATTGGTATCAATCGATTGGGGTTGGTAATCAAGCATTTTTAAATTTATATTCATTATATTTACTATTATGTTTGCTTTGTTTATCGATCCGATCTAGAAAAGAAACGTGGAATAACTTTCCTCGTGAGGATATTTGATATCGGATGAAGTAAGCCAATTATGGAAAACTTAGAAATAGATAATCTATAAGAGCAGCTTGTTAATTTAATATAATTCGACTTAAGTGTGACATAAATCACTTTGCCTTTATCTTAATTCATGATAGACTGCCTAGGTTTATGTATTTAAAGAAACTTTATAGGCAGTAAATATGGCAACGAATGATAATTCAAAAGTTAGTTTAGATGCATTGATATCAAGAGAAGCGTTTGAGATTCAAGACGAGCAAAGTAAAAATATAGGAAGAAATATTCCTATGATATCAGTTCGGGATTTAGAACAAAATTCTTTTTTCTATCCCTTTTTAAGAAAACCTGATTTTCAAAGAGAAACTAATGAATGGGATTCTCAGAAAATATGTGAGTTTATTGAAAGTTTTTTAGATGGAGATTTAATCCCAGCGGTTATTCTTTGGAGAAGTACTAGTAGTTATTATTTTGTCATTGATGGTTCCCATAGACTTAGTTCTTTAATAGCTTGGATAAATGATGATTATGGTGATGGCAAAATTTCCAAGCAATTTTATGACGGTGAATTTTCAGAAGAACAAAAAATTGCTGCTAAGGAAACCAGAAAAATGGTAAAAGCAAAGATAGGTTCTTACAAGGATTATCAATCTTTAGCACAAAATGGAGAGAAGATAAATCCGAAAATTATTGAAAGAGCAAGGAATTTAGGTGCTTTAGGTATTCAACTTCAATGGGTGGAAGGTGATTCATCCAAAGCAGAAGAGTCTTTTTTCAAAATCAATCAAAAAGCTTCACCAATTGGTGCTACAGAGATACGTTTATTAAAAGCTAGAAAAACCCCTAATGGTGTAGCTGCTCGTGCAATTAGAAGAAGTGGCAACGGACACAAGTATTGGTCGGAGTTTTCACCTGAAAAACGAGAAGAGGTTGAAGAGATTGCCAAGGAAATACATCAACTTATTTTTGAGCCTAAATTAAAAAATCCGATTAAAACATTTGATGTACCAATTGTTGGCAACTTATCTACTTCAGAAAAACTGGAAGTTATATTAGAGTTTGTTAACCTTGTTAATGGTATAGAACAAGATGACCAATTAGGAGAAGATATTACAGGAGAAAAAACTATAAAGCTATTAAAGAACTGTAGAAAAATAGCACAGAGAATAAATAGTAATCATCCTTCTTCTTTAGGTCTTCACCCAATAGTTTACTTCTATACTGGTCTTGGCAAGCCTAAACTTGGTTCATTCTATGGTGTCATTAGTCTCATCGTAAATTTTGACAAGATGGAGTATTTTTCTAAGTTTACAGATGTTAGAAAAGACTTTGAATGGATTATTTGGCAAGATGATATGATTCCGCAATTTGTAAAGGGGTCGTGCAGTAGAGGCACATGACAAAATTAACAAATTTTATTTAGAAGTCATCAATAAATTGTTAAATGGTGTGGACAAGAAAAAAGTTATGAAAGAGATAGTAGATGAAAAGCAATTTGGTACCCTAAAAAGAAAAACGAAACCAAACCCTAGTGACACTCAAGGTAAAAAATTTCCTAGAGAAACTAAAACAGCAGCTTTCATCAGAGATGCTTTATCTGGTGTGCCCCGATGTAAAATCTGTGGTGGCTATCTTCACAGTCATTCTATCTCCATAGACCATATCCAGAGAAGAGCAGATGGTGGTCATGCTACTTTAGAAAATGCACAGTTAACTCACCCATACTGCAATACGACATATAAGCATTAAACTTACCCCGCTTTACTCGCCGGATACTGCTTTAATACCTGCTTCAAATATTTCCCGGTATATGACTTTTCATTCTTCGCCACATCTTCTGGAGTACCCACAGCAATAATTTCTCCTCCTTTATCCCCTCCTTCGGGACCTAAATCTATTACCCAATCGGCACAGCGAATCACGTCTAAGTTATGCTCAATAACTAATATCGAGTTACCTTTATCTACCAATCTTTGCAGTACATCTAATAATTTATGTACGTCGTAAAATGATAATCCCGTTGTCGGCTCGTCAATTAAGTAAAGTGTCTTCCCAGTAGCTCGACGCGATAATTCACTGGCTAATTTCACCCGTTGCGCTTCACCACCCGATAAGGTTGTGGCTGGTTGTCCGAGTTTTACATATCCCAAACCGACATCTACTAAAGTTTGCAGTTTATTCGCAGCTTTGGGAATGTTAGCAAAAAATCCTACTGCTTCTTCAACTGTCATGTTGAGAACATCGGAAATTGATTTGTCTTTGTATTTTACCTGCAATGTTTCGCGGTTATATCTGGCACCTTTGCAGACTTCGCACTGTACGTAAACATCCGGTAAAAAATTCATTTCGATCACGTTGACACCTTGTCCGGCGCAGGCTTCGCAACGTCCACCTTTAACGTTGAAAGAAAACTGTCCCGGTTTGTAACCCCGCGCTTTGGCTTCGATTGTTTCCGAAAATACCGCACGAATCGCGTCGAATATGCCCGTATAAGTCGCGGGGTTGGAACGTGGGGTTCTACCGATGGGGGATTGATCGATGACAATTGCTTTGTCAACTGCTTTCAATCCCTTCATGCCGTCGATATCTTTGGGCATGGGAGTTTTTTTGAGCAGGTGGTGTTTTAGTGCCGGATAAAGCAACTCGTTGACTAAAGTTGATTTACCAGAACCCGAAACACCTGTAACAGTAACTAATTTACCTAAAGGAATTTCTACATCTATATTTCGTAGGTTGTTGCGACGGGCATTTTCAATTACTAAATTTATGCCGTTTCCGTCTCTTCTTTGTGCGGGAGTTGCAATTACTCTTCTTCCTGATAAGTAAGCACCAGTTAAGGAATCTTCGGCATCTAATAACGTTTGTAAATCGCCTTCTGCTACAATATGACCTCCGTGAATACCCGCACCTGGACCAATGTCAACAACGTGGTTGGCAGCGCGAATTGTTTCTTCATCGTGTTCTACCACAATTAATGTGTTGCCCAAATCGCGCAATCTAAATAAAGTTTGCAGCAATTTTGCATTGTCGCGCTGGTGCAAACCGATACTTGGTTCGTCCAGTACGTATAATACACCAGTTAAACCAGAACCGATTTGAGTTGCTAACCGAATTCGCTGAGCTTCCCCACCCGAAAGCGTCATTGCTGTCCGATTTAAAGTTAAATAATTTAAGCCCACATCTAAAAGAAACTGCAAACGCGCTTTGATTTCGCGCAAGACTAAATCTGCAATTTGCATTTGACGTTTACTTAGCTGCAAATTATTGATTCTTTCCTGAGCGTCGGTAATCGAAACCCCAGTTAAATCTAAAATTTTATATTGTCCCAACCTGACAGCTAAAGCTTCCGGTTTCAACTTTTTACCTTTGCATACCGGACAAGGTTGATCGATGATGTACTGCTCTAATTTATGCTTAATTAACTCCGAACCACCCTCGTATTGACGCTGTAAAATCGGTAACACGCCTTTAAATTTCTTAGTGCGTTCCGATTCCGGAGTTTTCTCTTCTCCATGTAAAACTATCTCCTGCTGTTCCGGAGTTAAATTTTGCCACTGCGTTTGTAACTCAAAGCCGTAATCCTGTCCCAGAGAGTAAAGTAGCTCTAGATAGTAAGAATTATCTTTCTCAGACCAAGGCGCGATCGCAGCGTAAATAGGGACTTGTGGATCGGGTACAACTAAATCGCGAGAAAATCTTTTTAATGTGCCGATTCCGTGACAATTAGAACAAGCACCATAAGGTGAATTAAAGGAAAATAAGCGCGGCGATAATTCTTCCATTACCGCGCCATGTTCCGGACAAGCAAAGTTTTCCGAAAATACTAATTCTTGGTCTTTATCTTCTTCTTTATTCCCCTCCTTTTCCAAGGAGGGGTTAGGAGAGGTAGGAGTATATAAAATAACTGCAATACCGTTAGACTGTTTTAAACACGTAGAAAGAGAATCGACCAAACGCTCTTCAATGCCGTCTTTCTTAATCAAACGGTCGATAACAACTTCTACAGTATGTGTATATTTTTTATTTAATTCGATAGAATCCGAAAGCTCTCGCACCTCACCATTAATGCGAACTCGGACAAAACCTTGAGAAGCAAGACTAGATAATAATTTGGCGTGAGTACCCTTCTTACCGCGAACCACCGGAGCCAGAATTTGAAACTTAGTGCGATCGGGCAACTCCATGATTTTATCAACCATTTCATCAATGGTTTGGGGAGCAATAGAGCGATCGCACACCGGGCAATGGGGTTCGCCAGCCCTACCAAACAACAAACGGAGATAATCGTAAATTTCCGTTACCGTTCCTACAGTCGAGCGCGGGTTATGAGAAGTAGACTTTTGATCGATAGAAATCGCTGGGCTTAAACCTTCAATCGCTTCCACATCCGGCTTATCCATCTGTCCCAAAAACTGACGCGCATAGGAACTAAGGGACTCAACATAACGGCGCTGCCCTTCAGCAAAGATGGTATCAAAAGCCAAAGAAGACTTACCAGAACCAGAAACCCCGGTAAAAACAATCAGTTGACGCGAAGGAATTTCTAGATCGACATTCTTTAAATTATGCTGCCTAGCACCGCGAATGCGGATTGTATTTTGGTTAGAGTTAGGGAGTTTTCCATTTAAGGATGCAGCTAACTTAGTTTCTGACATATCAGCAAGGTGGGCGGCAAGGAACAATCTTTAATAATACTATCGTTACTGTAGTTATGGTAGAACAATCGTACTTAATTTGGGAATTGGGCATTGGGCATGGGGGATTGGGCATAGGGAGTTAGGAGTTTTCAATATATAAAGCCCCCCTTAAAAAATGGGGGTTGGGGGGATCTTATTGTCTGAAACACCATACTTTAATTATGTATTTGTATTAAATTTATTCTTCTATTAGCAAAAAATGTAACTCTATTAACCCGGTTTTGCGGGTTGTTACTTACGATATATTTGTGTCGCTCTTGCTAACTGTTTGACTAACACCACGATAAACAGTTTATTTCAGAAAACTGCATTGCAAAAAACAATTGTATAGATTGTAATAAGTACATAGGTTAGTATAATGGAATTTATCTAATGCGCTACTGTTCTTTATTACTCACAGGTTTATTTGCTAGCGCTAGCGTTGTTGTGACTACTCAAGTAAAAGCACAAAAACGCCCTTCTAATGACCAATCTATGTATATGAAAGTTATGACTACAGCCGACATTGCTATAAATAACTGTTATGTTGGCAAGCGTGTCAATGAGTGTGCAAGGCTTCATCATATCCAGAGTACGCTTACAAAATGGTGCGGCAGAGGAAAAAAAGAAGCGTGTTACTTATTAATTGATATAAGTTCTATGGAACGGTCTGCTATGATGTTGCAATCTATAGATTCTATAAAGTTCTAAGGTTCATTCTCGCTTAAACAAAAACAAATTCCCCGTCTTCCCCCTTCCGACTCGAATTTCCTCATCCAAATAAGATGTTATCCATACAGCTTCGTTGCGGAGAGCTTCCATAACTGGGATTTTTAATTCGGGTAAATTAAATAGTAAGTTAAAAATTTTTGTTGCTTGAAACGCAAATGCATCAAAGCTGACTAAAGCAGTTTTTTGATCTTCCTGACTCTTCCAAATACCATTAGCCTGGATTTTCCATTCTCCTAATAAAGGTAATTCGATTTCGGCACAGTTAGAAGTTGCAATTTCGGTGTTACTACAATTCAATTTTTGATATACTCGCTTGATTTTAATTCCCGTCCAATCTGGAATTGTGGCAACTTGACGGGTAACTACTGTTCCGTTGGAAGCATATATCAACTGCCAGCTACCAGATATTAAAGTTTGATTATCTAAGTTTAACGGTTGAGGGATTGGGTTTAAGTCTTCTAATTCTCGGATAATATTATCTATAGCTGGTTCTGGTTGTGGAAATATAGCTTGCTGCGATGACAAAGCTTCGACTCGCTGCATTAGCTGTGTTTTCAGAGATTGTCTGTTTGTATTTTCTGCTGTCATATTTTGAAAGAGGGAATGGGGTTAGTTTGACTAATTAATATAAGGTTTGTAGTAAGTGCTTCAGCCCTTGGAGAAGAGGGGCTAAAGCCCTGACTACGAACCTTCGCTCCCTAAAATTATTATCACGTATTTTCAATCTCTCTCTTTAGCTATAACTAGCGAAATTCAGAAGCAAGACTAAAGTTAGTTTTCAAAATTAGCTTTAATCGTTCATACTGCTGACAAACGGAATTCGTAATTAATCAAGAATGGGTATCAAAACTCGTCTGTATAATAATTACGAACTAGAAATTAATATTTACTAATTATTATGCGTTGGGAATTTGGTCGAAGAAGCGACAATGTTGAAGACAGGCGCGGCGGTGGAGGTGTTTCTCCAGGCTTAGTTGGTGGTGGTTTGGGTGGTTTGATTCTGACAGTAATTGCGCTTCTTTTAGGTGTAGATCCAGCCATTATTGAGCAGGTTGCTCCCAGAGATGGCGGCTATAAAGTTCCAACTCAAACAACTTCTCAACCTAGAGATGAAATGGGACAATTTGTTTCAGTAGTATTAGCCGATACCGAAGATACCTGGAAACCACTATTTCGGCAGATGGGGAGAAACTATCGAGAACCAAAATTAGTTCTTTTTGAGAATTCAGTACGATCGGCTTGCGGTTATGCTAGTTCTGCCGTCGGTCCTTTTTACTGTCCCCCAGACCAAAAAGTATATTTAGATTTAGGCTTTTTCCGAGATTTAAAAAATAAACTTGGCGCACCCGGAGACTTTGCTCAAGCATATGTAATTGCTCATGAAGTCGGACATCACGTCCAAAATTTGATGGGAATATCTGACGAAGTTAGAAGCGTACAAAATCGAGTTGGGCAAGTACAAGCAAACCAACTTTCCGTCAGACTAGAATTACAAGCCGATTGTTTCGCAGGTATTTGGGCACATCACGCTCAAAGACAGAGACAAATTATCGAGCAAGGAGACATTCAAGAAGCAATGAATGCAGCCGCAAGCATCGGAGACGATAGATTGCAAAAACAAGCAAAAGGATATGTCGTCCCTGAATCTTTTACTCATGGAAGTTCCGCACAGCGCGTTAAATGGTTTAAAACAGGTATTCAAACTGGCAAAGTTGATGCTTGTAATACTTTTAAAAGTTAATTAATTGGTAATTGGGAATGGGTAATTGGTAATTGGTAATTGAGCATAGGGCATTGGGAATAGTTAGGAGTATTGAGTAGGGAGTAGAGAGTAGCAAGTAAATCACTTTTTTATTGTTGTCATAAATGTCGGTACTTCTGCCCGTCTATTTTTACTCGCGACTTGTTACTCATTACTCATTACTTATTACTCATTACTTACTACTCACTACTTACTACTCACTACTTTAATAATGTCCCCTTGTCTCCCCATCTCCCCATCTACCCCCTCACCCCCTCACCCCATCCATTCCAAAATTTCTGGATTCACCAAATCGGGAACTTCATCATGGGGACAGTGCCCTGCTCCGGGTATCGGAACGATTTTAATATCTTTACCGTTATCCCTAGCTTGTTCGTAAACTTTAGCGCCTGTAATTGGTGTCCAAGGATCGTCTGCTCCCCAAATTACTAGTAATGGACGCTCTACTTTAGGTAATAATTCCTCTGGGGATTTACCGGGAGGTGCTGTCAATATTGATGCAAATACTTGCTGTGCGCCTTCGTCACAGGATGGCTCGTAAAGCATATCTACTAGTTCATCGGTGACGGCATTGCGATCGCGATAAACTTGGTAGAGGGTGCGCTTAATTTGCGATTTTCTGCGAATATTGTTAAATACAAATTTACCTGTTATCGGATGACTTACCAATTTATTAAAACTGCCCATCACAAAGCGCAGCGGTGGGTTTAGTTCGTTGGAGCGATGGCTCAAACCTCCCGCAGCGTTGATTAAAACTGCACCACTAGTAATTTCGGGATGCTCTGCTGCTATTGTCAAACTTATTAATGCACCTACAGAGTTACCGATAAATACGGCAGGTTGTTTGATATGCTCTTGCCAAAAGTCTTTGAGTAATTCAACCCATAAATCAACGCTGTACTCTACTGGTGCTTTATCGGAACCACCGAATCCTAATAAATCTAAAGCAAACACTTGATAGCCAGCGTCTGCTAATACGGGAATATTTTTCTTCCAATGTCCGATAGATGCACCAAAACCGTGGATTAATACTAAAGGTTTTCCGGTACCCATGACGGTATATTGAATTTTGTTACCCTTCCAGTTCCAAAAGAGTTTTTCAAAGGTTGTTGTTTGTGTTGTGGTAGTCACGGTTTTTGTGAAGTTTAATAAAGTCTTTCTTATTATGGTAGCGGTTTGTGGGTATTGAAGCGTTAATAAAATAGTTTCATTCCACATTAATAGAAATACATATAACTTGTGTAGAGACGTAGCAGTGCTACGTCTGCTTTACGTTTATGTAGTTACACTATTAAAATCAACCTTGACAATAGTGTCGTTAAAGTCTCTATCTCCACCTCCAGCTAAATCTTCAAAGCCGAAAATATTGTCACCAAGCATCATGACGTGATCTGCACTGTCTGAATTAGCATCAAGGAATGAAAAGAAAATCTCATCAAATACATCAGTGGTACCGTCAACGATTAAAAAAGGTACAAATATCGAACCAGCTTCAAATTCGCCTTCAAAAGTTGCTGTAGATTGATTTTCAACGCTTAAATCAATACTCGCAATCCGATTTTGTACAGCTGCTTGTGCATAACCAGCATCTCCAACCAGTATATCTGCTGTACCGTCACCGTCTGTATCTATACCGCCATTCTCATCAGTAACTTTGTAGAAGCCGATAACATTATCAAATTCTGCTTCGCGGTTAACGGTAAAGGTTGCAGTTTGCTTGCTAGTTACTTCGCGTAAATCAAGTACTTCAATTGTGTCTTGCAATCCGCTACCGATGGCTTTCTTGGCTTTACCATCCAGTTGCATTTTGATTTTTACACCTCCAAAGTCTAAATCAAAGTCATTTTTTTCTAATTCGGATACTTCAGAAGAAAAAGCGACTTGAGATAAGTTGATTTTACCTTTTTTAGCTCCGTCGAGAGTACCTTCTTTCACCGACAAGAAACGGAAACTTTTATCGCTGCTAAATTCTATAATCTTTTCAAGACTTGTTGAATCAAAACCTTGAGGTGCATTTCCTAATACGGAAAATATGGTTTGAGCGCGTTTTAAAGCTGCTTCGATATATCCTTCAGCATCGGGAGAAATTCCATCAATGGTTCCCTCATCATCATCAACAGTAACGAAGCCAATTTCTTTGATTTCTTCTATATTTTTACTCTTGAAAGAAAACTTGATTGAAGATTTACCACCTTTGATTTTACTTTTGAATTTGAAGGTGCTTTTACCGTTAGAAGTAAAGCTTAATTCTCCTTCGTCATCGTCGTTATCATCATCACCAATCGGAATGTCTGGTTTCTCACTGTCATTATCATCAATCGGAATATCTTTGTTTTCCTCATCCTTATCATTACCAATCGGAATATCTGGTGTTTCATCAATGATAGGTTCTTTATCTTCACTGGTGATAGTGATAGTATTTGCAGCGACATCTGTTGTAGAAACGGTGTAATCGCTTCCTACAGCTATACTTAAAGCAACTGTTTCATCTTGCTCAACAGTCGCGTCATCGGTAATATTTAAAATAACGTTAGCGGTTGCTTCTTCTGCTTTAAAAGTAACTTTACCTTTACTACCGTCAAATTCTTCTGCACCCGTTAAAGAATAATCTTCATTAAATGTAGCACTACCAGTAACAGTAAAATCAACTGTTAATTCTACGCTGGTATCACCTGTACGATTGAAAGTGTAGGTGATTTGATTGTTATCACCTTCGGTAATAGTGTTGGAATTAACAGATAAAGTAACTAATGCTTTTTCTTTTTGTGATTCTAATTTGGTTTCTTCTAACTTGATAAGGAAGCTATCAAAATTCTTTTGAGTGGTAAAAGTTTTATCTCCGAAAGCTGCTTCTTGGTAAAAATCACCAGCTATGTAGATTTTACCGTCATTTATATCGATATCGGAGATAGTTTCTGGGTTATTACCACCTATGTTTTGCGCCCATTTTACTTCACCCTCGCTGTCTAGCTTGGCGATAAAAGCATCGTTGCCTGAAGAAGACTTGTCATTTTGAGTATAAAGCATAAAGTTACCAACACTTATGCTTTCACCAAAATGATATCCGGTGACGTAACTATTGCCCGTATCGTCAACAGTAATACCTTTGGCTACAATATTTCTATTCTTGTTAGTATCAAAGACTTCTTCCCACTGTACATCACCTTCGCTATCAAGTTTGGCAACAAATACATCACCTGATTCATTAAGTTCCCTAAATGCTCCGGTAATGTAGGCATTGCCTTCAGAATCCAAAGTAATACTAGTAGCATCGTCATACCCGCCACGCTCGCCGTCAAAGTCTTTTGCCCACAGTACATCACCATTGCTATCAAGCTTAGCTACGAAAGCATCACCTGATTCGCCACCTTCAAGGGTAGTATTACCAAAAGTTACCGTGTCTTCAAATCTTCCGGCGATATAGGCATTGCCCTCAGCATCTAAAACGATATCATTAGCTCTTTCATCCCCATTATCGCTACCTAAATCTTTAGCCCATAACACATCACCTTTGCTGTCTAATTTGGTGACAAAAATATCACGACCTTCACTACTTTCAAGGGTAGTATTACCAAAGGTTATTGTATCTTCAAACCTTCCGGTAATGTATGTGTTGCCCTTATTGTCTGTGCTAATGTCAGAATCGTAATTAGATAGCTTATCATTGCTAAATTTTTTAGCCCATAAAGTATCACCTTTACCGTCAAGTTTAGTGACGAAAACATTACCCGATTCACCACCTTCAAGAGTGATATCGCCAAAGGTGATTGCGTCTCTAAACGTTCCGGTAATGTAAGTGTTACCGTCATCATCTACCGCAATATCATCAGTGTTTTCAAAAGTATTTCCACCAAAGTTCTTTGCCCACTCGACATTTCCATCTTTGTCAAACTTGGTCACAAAATCATCATAATCACCTTTAGGTGTGAGAGTTTGATTTCCAAAAGTAACTTGACTTCTAAACCATCCCGTGGCGTAAGTATTTGCTCGATCATCTAAGGCAAAACGTCTATAGCTACCATCACTAATGCCAAATTGCTTTGCCCAATCTACATTTAACATTGGATCGTTATTTGCGATCGCACTTGTTGCCATCACCGAATCTGCATCAAAAATGTAATTACTTCCAATTGCTAAACTCAGCTTTACAGTTTCATCCGACTCAATTTCAGCATCTGCAATTGGTGTAATGTTAACGGTAGCAGTTGTTTCTCCAGCAGCTATGGAAATTTTACCTTGAGTAGTGGTGAATTCTTCTGCACCAGCTTGTTGATAGTCTGTATTAAAAGTCGCCGTACCACTGACAGTAAAATTAACTGTCAAAGCATTACTAATATCATCATCAGTACGAGTAAAAGTATATTTGAGCGTTTTACTATCATCTTCAGCGACACTTATAGAATCAACTGCAATAGTTACTTCTGTAGGTGGCTGAATGATTTGTAAAGCCTCTTCTGCTTGCAATTCCCTGATTTCTAAAAAATTATCTTCCATATCGAGTAGCTTTAGGTTTTAATAATAAAATGGTTTCCCATCGGTTGTAACCTAAGCTACTTTTGTATGTCAAAATCAGATAAACTAGGGAAAAAAGATACGTATTTATACTTAAGTGCTTGACGAGTACAACTAGTTGCTCGTGATAATACCGATACTATTTATACAACCTATTATTTCGATAGTTATCCCCATTTACAATCGAGAAAATTATCTAAAAATTGCTATCGAAAGCGTTCTTAGGCAAACATTTACTGACTTAGAATCACCCCATTTGAATTTGCATTCACATTCTCTTTCACATAAACATCTCGAATTGGAAATGGAATTGAAATATTTTCTTGGTTGTAACGCTTATGCAGTTTCTTAACAAACAAATGTTTTGCGATTCTTTGATCGAAAAACTCGCTGATTCGCATATAAAGAGTAAAATCTATACTGAAATCATTAAAAGTGTGGAATCTGATAAAAGGTTCGTTTTCAATTAAATCTGGGGCAATTTCTTGCATTACTTCTTTAGCAACTTCTACGGTAATTCTTTCAACTTGTTCCAAATCGCTATCATAACTTACACCCACATCCATAGTTAATGTAAGTTGCTTTGTTGGCAAATGATAGTTAGTAAAGTTAGCTGAAGCTAATTTTAAATTTGGTACGATAATAGTATTTTTGGAAAGTTCTTCAATTGTAATATTGCGCCAGGTAATATCAGTAATATAACCTTCCTCTTCGCTGTCTAATTTAATATAATCTCCTGTTTTAACTTGTTTGGAAAGGATTAAGTAAAATCCAGAAAATAAGTTTGCTAAAGTATCTTGAAGCGCTAAGCCAACCGCTAAACCGCTAATTCCTAAAGTTGTGATAATCGGGGTAATTTCAATTCCTATGGTTTGGAATATTATTAACGCTCCCAAAACCATAACAACAGTTTTGATAATATTAGAAATAAGCGATACAGAAACACCTTCCGTTCGCTGCATAAATAAATTGACAAAACCAGCCGCAAGACGCGCCAAAACTAATGTCACCGTAAACAGAAAAATTGCAATGACAATTTTTTGCAGAGCAGTGTTAACATCATCTTTGAGCGAATAACTTAGAATAGCTCCGAAAAAACCAGCAAGCATAAACCAGGTAAAAGGAATGCGTTGCAAAGAGCTAAATATAATATCGCTCCCCGGTATATCCTTTCTAGCAACAACACTTTTTAATCTACTAAAAACAACTTTTTCCGCAATTATTCCAGCTATTAAGCCAGCTAGAACAAACAAAAGAGGTTTAATAAACGGTTCAATCCATTCAATCGACATAACAATCTTGGATTCTCGATTTTGAATTAGACTATCACGATGGGGTAATGCGAAATATTTAATTTGAGAAATGTTAAATGGGGAATTGGTAATTGGTAATTGGTAATTGGTAATGGGAGATGAAAATAAGGAGCAAGATGCTACAATTGCAGGCTTTTTGATTTTCAAAGCAAAAACAACTATAGAATTCTTAATTACTCACTACTTGCTACTTCCTACTCATAACTCTTTTCATGTCTTTACCAATCATCTACCATCCTGACTACGTTACCCCTTTACCGGATGCTCATCGTTTCCCGATGCCAAAGTTTCGCTTGCTTTACGAATTGCTTTTATCCGATAGAGTAGCGGATTTACAGCAGTTTCATGCACCGCAACGCCCAAATCAAGAAGCTATCGAATTAGTTCATACACCGGAATTTGTAGAAGCTTACTTAAAAGGAAACCCTCGATACCAAAGCGCAACGCCGCATCGGTTTACCTTGGAGTCCGCAATTAGTAAATCGTACCTGCACGGCGGTTGGTGGTACAATTTTAGCGGCGAAACTGGCATTAAGTAAAGGTTTAGCTTGCAATACAGCAGGGGGAACTCATCATGCTTTCCCCAGTTACGGCTCTGGTTTTTGTATTTTCAATGATTTCGCGATCGCAACTCGTGTCATCCAAAAACTCAACCTCGCACAAAAAATCCTCATCGTCGATTTAGACGTGCATCAAGGTGATGGCACAGCTTTTGTATTTCAAGATGACGACAGCGTTTTTACTTTCTCGATGCATTGTGAAGTTAACTTTCCCGGTAAAAAGCAAAAAAGCGATTTAGATGTACCTCTTCCCGAAGGAATGGAAGATGACGAATATTTACAAACTTTAGCAAAATACTTACCGGATTTACTCGCAAACGTCAGACCAGATTTAGTATTATATGATGCCGGAGTTGATACACACATCGGCGATAAATTAGGTAAATTAGCTTTAACAGATACGGGAATTTATCGACGGGAAATGCAGGTTTTGAGTACTTGTGTAGCCGCTGGTTATCCGGTTGCTTGCGTCATCGGCGGCGGTTATGCGGATGATATGAAATCCTTGGTGTGGCGGCATTCCTTATTACATCGGGCAGCGAGTGAGGTGTTTCGGCAGTTTGGATTGTAGTTATTTATAAAATTACCAGTTAACAATGTAGAGACGTAGCAGTGCTACGTCTCCCTTCTTTATGGTGATAACGCGATATTTGCTAACACAAACCTGTGCTAGATAAAAAAGTATCCCGTATTTTGCTGAATGCATACTGATGATTTCAACGGTATCTATTATTAACCTAAATTAATGAGACGTAGCACTGCTACGTCTCTACATTTACCAAAAAAACGCGAAATGAACCTAATAAAACTGCCGCATCACATAATCAATCGTCGCCCAAAAGGGAGCATAACTTTCTGTTTCGTCTCTCTCTAAATAACCTTCAGCCAGCTGCTTAATTTCTTTCTCTGTCAAGCCTTGAGTCGCTTGCATCACCCCATCAACTACTTTTCGACGCATTTTTTTCAACTTGTTAATATCTAGCGCTAGCATTCTAATTGTAGTTTCGGCTGCTTCCTGATGTTCGGGGTTTTCTGTCGGTAAAATTTCCCCCGCACCAGTGTATCTAAAGTATTTACTGCAATTGGGATCTAAAGGCGAAATCATCAATTCTTCGTCAAACCAACCACCTTTTTTATGTCCGCAATGTACGGGTTTTGTTGGTCTTTGTTCGTCTTCTCCCTGACAGGATGAAATTAAATTACTGTAAGTAAAAGTTAAGTCTGTGTACTTACTTTTTGGTCGATAATGTTCAATATGACATCTTTTTCTACTAATATGAATACCGCAGTAACAACAGATGTAACCTTGTTCGTAAAGTATCGATTGGTAGACATCGTTTTTAACGCTACGATTAAAGGATTTCCATTTAGTAGTTTTACCAACTTTTTTGTTGTAAGCAGTTAAGCTTTTTGGCTCCTGACCTTTTTCAATATGTTTCATTTGTTGAGAATTTCCTTACGTCGAATTAATACATCCGCTCGCACAAATTCCGGCTCGTCGTTGCCAATTTCTTCGGCTAATTCTTTGCGTAATTCTTTAGCGCCTTCTAGATTTCCGTCGTCAATAAATCTAAATAGTTGTTGCAAGCTATCTTTTATTTTTTGAGGTCTTTCGGGAACTTCCATTAAGTCTTCTAAAATGCTATTGCTGTCTCTTCCATAGGAACCTTCGGGACTCATTACAAAAAGTCCTTGTTCGTCATCTCTTTCTAAGATAAATACTCCTTCTGGATGAACATGACTGATTACTTGTGGAGAGTGAGTGGTGATAATAAACTGACAATTAGGAAACGTTTTTTTCAACGCTGAAATAATATCTCTTTGCCATCTTGGGTGTAAATGTAATTCAATTTCATCGATTAAAACTACACCATCACCGTGGGATGGATCTTCCAATCCAGGATTGGCGATCGCCAGTCTTCTGGCTAAGTCTCCCACCATTGCCAGCAAACATTTTTCTCCATCCGATAGCTGATTGACATTCAGTTCTCTATCTTGTTTTTTTACAGTCATTCTTAAGGGCGAACGACGTATTCTTAAGTTAGATAAACCTGTAATTAAAGAATAAATTGCTTGTCTGACTGCTTCTAATTGATGATCGACGAAATTAGAATCATCAAGTCTTTGTTCGTTTTCTAAATCTTCCAGCTTTCTAAACCATTGGAAGAAGCTATTAAAGTTAATTTGTACGCTGTCTAACGATTGTTCGTAAGCGCTTGCCCTATCGTTAGAATGCTTTTTACGACCTCTCAAAGGAATTTCAAGTACGGCACGATTTACGCCATAATGAACGATAACGGGTAAATTGAATTCAGAATTATTATTTAAGTTTTCGTGAGTTTCCTCAATTAATTGACGTAGTTCGCTTAGATCGCTACCAGCAGTTTTACTACGCTTTTTTCTTTGCTTGGAAAGACACCAAGTTACCTCACTTTCACCAGTTGAAACTGTAATTTCGTTGCTAGTTTCTTCACTTCCGGTAGAAATATCCGCTTCTTGAAACAATCTTCCCGAAGTTGTGGGATACTGAACTGGTTTTGTATAGCGAGATAATAGAATCGCAATGCATTCGAGAATACTGGATTTACCTACACCATTAATACCAATAATCACATTTGGTTCTTTCTCCTGGAATTCCAGCGTCATATCGCCGATGCCACGAAAAGACTGCATTTCAATACGCTTGATTTTCATGCTTAGAATTAAGTTTAAATACTTAGAAATATGTACTAAAATAAATACGTAGTTATTAGTAAAGATAACCTGAATTTATTTCTATTGGCACGACAATCGTGTTCTATAGAACCGATATAAAATTAAAAAAGTAAGTAAAATAATTTTGGTTAAGAGAAAACAATTCAATAGCTAAAAGCAGACAATAGTTTGTTATTTAGAAAACAAAAAAACACGACATCAGCTAATAGTGTATTTAAGTTACAAGTAAGCTGAAAAAACTCGAACAAATATAATCAAGTGATAAATTAAAGCTGCAATTAATAATTTGTATCCGAATTTATACCTTATTTAAACTAGACAAGCCGTATCTTATAATTCCATGTCACAAGAAAATCAAAATATTAAGCCACCATCCTCTCCAGAAAAACTGCCATTTTGGAAATCGTTGTTAGTTAAAGCTTTACGAGGAACAATTGGATTATTAGAAAATACAGCAGACAATTTAGAAACCGAACCCACACCCGGTAGCGAAGATAAACCAGGTTTTTTACAAAAGCTTCAGCAGATTTGGGTTGGTATATTAGAAAAAATTCGGCTTATCATACCAGTACAATTTTCAGCAAAGTTGTCAGATACAGCTTTGACAGGAATTATCGGTGGATTAGTCGTAATGGTATTTTTGATAACTTCAAACTTCGATCGCAAACCATCAGAAGTAGCAACCCTTCCCCCAAACATAGAAATTCCGCAAATAGTATCTACTACTGAGCCAGAGTCTATAGTATCAGAAGAAGAAACAGTATCTAAGCCAGAAATTGAAACTCCAGCAGTTACAGAAAAAACTCCTTTATCAACTGAAGAAACAGTATCTGAGCCAGAAATTGAAACTCCAGCAGTTATAGAAAAAACTCCTCCTCAAGAAGAAATCGTATCAAAGCCAGAAATTGAAACTCCAGCAGTTATAGAAAAAGCTCCTTTACCAACTGAAGAAGAAGCTGCATCTGAGCCAGAAGTTGAGATTCCACCAGTTACAGAAAAAACTCCTCCTCAAGAAGAAATCGTATCAAAGCCAGATGAAACACCAGAAAAAGAAGAATTAGAAATCACACCTCCACCCATACCGCTAACACCAGAAGAAACCTTAATTGCAGCCATACAAAATCAAGTTGGCGAAATAAGCCTTAACTTAAAAGATTCAAGTTCCGAAAATCCCACTTTTGCAGAAATCATAGAATCAATTCAAGCCAATTTTTTAAACAGTAATCTTACAATTAAAATTAATAACGACTGGTACAGCTTAGAAAAAAAGCAACAAAATAAGCTAGCTGCCGAAATCTTACAACGTTCCCAAGAACTAGATTTTACTCACCTAGAAATTACCGACTTACAAGGTAAATTAATAGCCCGCAATCCAGTAGTTGGCACCGAAATGATAATTTTTAAACGGTAATTGATAATTGATAATTGGTAATTGGTAATTGGTAATTGATAATTGGGCATTAGGAAATAGCAAGGAAGCAAGATAGCGAACACTATATGCAAATGAATTCATAACTCCTAACTGCTAAGTTAATTTCCCCTTGTCCCCATCTCCCCATCTCCCCATCTATCTTGTTAAACTAATAATTGATCCTTTGAACTAGTAATTTATGCTAAGGCGTTCTAAATTCGAGACAACTCAATCTCAAATCATGCACCGCGCAGAAGATTTAATCAGTGCGGCTTCCAACCGTTACCGGATTACAGTTCAAGTGGCAAATCGCGCCAAACGTAGGCGTTATGAAGATTTTGACAATACTGAAGATGTATTGATGAAGCCCGTATTACGCTCAATTATTGAAATGTCCGATGAATTAACCCAGCCTGAAATCATCGGCGAAATGTAATACAGTTATCAGTGAACAGTTATCAGTTATCAATGAACAATTATCAGTTATTAACCGTTCACCGTAAGGTGTTATCGAATGGTAGGGTAAGGTTCATTACTGTTCGCTGTTGACTGCTCACTGTTAACTGTTAACCCGTTTAATGAAATTAAAATACAATTTATTTATAGGCATCATTGTAGCCAGCGCGGTTATTTTAACTTCGCCTTATCTAAACTTAGATAAAAATATAGTCGGAATTCAACCTGCTGTTGCTCAAAGAATAGCTTCATCAGATGCTTGGCGAAAAGTCTATCAACAATTGCCAGAATTTCCCTTAGAAAACAAATACGCTATTGACATACTCCTCAGCCTAAAGGCGTGAGGATTCTGGATTCAATCAGCAATCGCAAAGTCGAAACCTTGACTAACATCGCCTAGTAGACCAAGAGAAGATGCCCCTTCTCTATAAATATTTACCGCTGCTCCAATATCTCTATGCTGTTCTTTATGACATTGAGAACAGCGCCACCATCTATCTTCTAATTTTAAATCTTTATTAACATAACCACAATTATTACAAGTTTTAGAACTAGGATACCATCTGTTTACAAAACCTACATACTTTCCTTTTTTAGAAGCTACAAAGTTTAATACTTCTAGAAACGTTGCAAAAGCTAGGTCTGAAACCTTATGACCCCACAACCTTTTCATTCCTTCTATATTTAGGTCTTCAAAAAACAAATGGTCACAAGTATTGCATAACTGATGTGCTAATTTCCAAAAGAAATCACGTCTTTTATGAACTATTTTCTCATGCAATTTAGCTAAATTAACTCTAGCTTTATTCCAGTTTTTAGAACCTTTTTTCTTAGAGGATAGTTTCTTGCTTAAAGCTTTTATTAGCTTGGAAGCTTTACGCATTAATAATGGCGCATGATATTCTTGACCCATCGAGTCAGTTAAGAACACCTTCAAACCGAAGTCAAAACCCGCGTTTTTACACGTCGCGATTCCAACTGTTTCTGGTTTAAAATCAGTTACTACATAAATGTACATATCTCCTGTTGGAGATCGTTTAACTGTTAAAGTCTTAATATGACCTTCAATGTCTCTTGATTTATGAAACTTATATATGTATTTGCCTATTTTTATTTGATTGGAACCTAAAAACTTGTAGCCTGCTTGCTTAAGAGTGAAAGACTTATACTTTTTAGATTTACAGAAAGAAGGAGGACGTACACCACGTTTATGATATTTAAAAAATAGCTGATAAGCTTTATCCACTCTGTCACAAATGTTCTGTACCGATTGAGAACCTACTAATTGCCAATATTCAATTCTGTTTCTTAGTTTGGCAATATGTTTCATAAGTCTAAACTTATTCAAATGTTTTTTGTACATTGAATAATATCTTTTATGAATTGCAATACAGTGATTGTAGATAGAAGCTGAGGCATTGATGCTACGCTTTAAATATCTGTTTCTTCTATTCTCGTATAGCTTAAATTTATAAGTCTTCACAACTTCGACCTAGTTATTACTTTTAATAATGTACCCCAACATTCTTTCGCAGAAATATAAAGTTTCATATATTAAAAATATGCCGTCCTATAAGGGACGGGGCTTTAAACCCAAAATTTTCGGTAAACAGACGGGCAAAGTATCCGAAAATCAAACTTTAGCTCGTCGTCTGATACGCTATCACGTTTATCTCAAAGGGAGAGCGCCCAACACCCGCTTAGACTGGAAATTAACATTAGCCGATTACCTTGGTGCTAACGAAATAATGTATGATTCCTCATATCCAGGTGCCGACACTTTGAGAGAAAATCCCATAAATGGCGATCGCACTGCAATAAAACGTCTCAATCGCTCCCAGCGCAACACTTTAATACAAACTTTAGTTGATATATTTAATCAAGAATAAATCGTCGTTGAGTTATTCAGGTTTCACAGGCTCGAATTTCAAAAAATTTTGAATTTTAACCTTTAACCTTCCCTACATCCACTTCGGTAAAGCGATTTCACAAGCTACGGGCATTTCGTTCACAACTTGCAACTGCGAATTGATAAACCGATCCATCCAGTTTTTCAAATAATCTCGATTGGCTTTTTGCTCGGAAGCTTCTTTGGTATCTGCGGGATAAGGCATCAATCCTAAAATTGCAGATGTGGTAACGCAATACATGGATTTTTGGAAACTTTTACAAATTTGTACTAGCAAGTCATCTTCTCCACGACGAGTTTGACGATAAACTTCATGCAAATATTCGGGTAAATAGTGACGCATATCGTGCATTAACAATGTAGGAGGAATTCCCGCACCACCGATTGGTAATGGATCTGCGTACAATGCGCCATACTGAAATCTTGCTTGGTCTGGGGGGATTTGATAAGCTTGTGCGTTGTATGATACCGTACCGTGAAAAGGTGTTCCCCGAAAGAAAATTGCTTCTACATAAGGTACTGCTGTATCCATCAAAAAGGTTAAACCAACTTTTTTGGGAATTATGTCGTAAACTTCATCCCGAATTTTCACGCTGTAGGTAATCGGGTTACTTGCATTCGCTACCAAACCCGCTTTGATATGATCTACAACATCGGCAATTGATATGATTTTCCCTTTATCGTAGAGATCCGATAAACTCATAAACGCATCGGACATAACGCGCCAAAATTGTCCTAAACCGCTGTAATAAGAGCAAACCCTTAACTGTTCAATTAAAAATTCTGGAAACAGTTGGTTAACACCCGAAACTAACGGGTTATTTTTAAATTTTGCTTTAATAACAGAAGAAGCTCTTTCTCTAAATTCTTTTGAATCTAAGTATTCATCTAATCCACCACCACCGTGCCACATCATTGATTTCATACAATATTCGGCATATTCGTAATTAATTCTGTCATGTTGCCAGTGACGCAGTAATTTATTTAAGTTGATTTCACCGTTAAAATATTTGAAAAACGGAAAGAACACTAAAAATTGATTTTCAGCAAAGTATATAAGATTGTTTGAATAAGCATTCAAAACTACACCGTAACTGTGAAGAACACCCACAACTTCAATTAAATTTTCTGGTGTGTCGGGAAGTAACGCATCTCCACTTAATAACCGTTCAATATATTCAGCTAAAGGATGCTTGGGAGGTATTTTTTTCGTAGTAGTTTTAACCATAGCGATTTTCCTGTAATTATTTATGAATGGAGGATGCCCGAATGTTGAGAGAGGGGAGAGGGGGGAGAGGGGGAAGAGGGGGGAGAGGGGGAAGAGGGGGGAGAGGGGGAAGAGGGGGGAGAGGGGGGAGAAGGGGAGACAAGGAGAATTATAGAGTTATGAGTTAGTTAATAATTTCAAGCTCTTACCTATTACCTATTACCTATTACCTATTACCCATTACCTATTACCAATGCCCCATGCCCCATCCCCAATTCCCATTCTTACTTATTAAAAGACACGTTTACAATCGGATTTTGTCCGTTCATCATGGCGTTTGTTGTAGGTTCCGTCCAACGCGCTAACCAATTTGGTTGGATGCCGAAAATTACTATTAATACTGCTAAAACAATTGCTGGCATTCTATCAGACCAATAAACGCGGGGTAAATTAGTTGCTTGTTCAGATAAGCGTCCGAAGAAGGCTTTACTCATCAGTATCAAGAAGTATGCAGCAGTTAAACCAGTTCCAATCATAGAAATTAAAGTTTGTATGGGGAAAACTTCGTAGCTGGCGCGAAATACAACAAATTCCGAAATAAAGCCAACCATTCCCGGTATTCCCGCACTTGCCATTACTCCCAAAACCATTAAGCTGCCAATCAAAGGTAAACCCCTCTCTGGATTTAGCAATCCCTGAACAACGTCTAAATCGCGGCTACCTGCTTTTTTATATATAATCCCTACCAATAAAAATAGCAGCGCTGAAATTAAACCGTGGCTAATCATTTGCATTACGGTACCTAATATGCTTAAAGGTGTCGCAGCCGCTGCACCTAAAAGTATGTAGCCCATATGCGCTACAGAACTGTAAGCCACCATTTTCTTCATATCTTTTTGCGCGATCGCACAAGATGCACCGTAAAGTACGCTGATTACTGCCCAAGTTGCCAGCCAAGGACTTAAATACGTCCAAGCTTCTGGTAAAAGATACATTCCAAAGCGCAGTATACCGTAAGTTCCCAGCTTCAACAGTACGCCAGCCAGCAGTACGGAAATTGGTGTGGAAGCTTCTACGTGGGCATCTGGCAGCCAGGTATGTAGGGGAACCAAAGGCATTTTGATACCGAAGCCGATTAAAATCCCTGCCAATAGCAAAATTTGTGTTGCCAAAGGTATGGAGCTTGTTTGTATGCCTTCTAAAGCAAAAGTAGACGCACCACTCAGCCAAACTAAACCCAAAAAGCTTGCTAAAACCAAAATTCCAGAAACGGCAGTATAAATCAAAAATTTAGTTGCCGCATAACCCCGACGCTCCCCACCCCATATAGCAATCAGCAAATACAGGGGAATCAATTCTAATTCGTAAAACAGGAAAAATAATAGTAAATCCTGCGATAAAAAAGCTCCCGTAACTCCTATGTTGAGAAGCAATAATAAAGAATAATATAAACGCGATCGCGGTATAGCCGTGTCGCTACTATAAACAGCTATTCCCGTCAGTAACGCATTTAATATCAACAAAGGCAAAGACAAACCATCAATCCCAATCTGATAATTCAAACCTAACGCATCTATCCAAGGGATGAATTCGCTAAATTGTTGATTAACTTCACCAAGATTAAACTGACTGGCTAAAACCAAAGTCCATAAAAAAGAAATTACAGCAACAATCAAAGCCACTGTACGAGAAACTTTCGCAGTGATACCGGGGACAAACGCAATTAAAGCCGCACCTAAAAGCGGTAGCAAAATTAAGATACTAAGCATGGGGAATATGAAGGATGGGGAGAGGGGGTGGAGGGGGTAGATGGGGCAGAGGGGGGAGACAAGGGGAGGAGGAGACAAGGGGACAAGGGAATAAGGCAAATTAGTTCCTAACTCGCTACTTACTACTTGCTACTCACTACTCTTAACTCCCAACTCCTAACTTTTTCAATCTAAAATCTAAAATTGGTCGGTAGATCGTTGAGTAATCCTAAACTCCAACTAATAAATAAGCCGATTGCACTGACTCCGAAGATAATGGTCAGCAAATAACCTTGAGAACGCCCGGAAATACTATACTTTAAACCTTGTCCGCTGAAAATAGCTGCAAAACCAACTAGGTTTACAAATCCATCTACTAAATAGCGATCGCTCCAAGCGGAAATTTTTGACAGCCAAGCGACGGCACCTATCACTGTTACCCGATAAATCCGGTCTATATAAAAGTCGTATCCTAATAAATCTTGTATAAATCTCCAAGTTAAGATTCTCGATCTTGACCAAGCTTTATGCAGATAGATTGTGGAACCGATTATTACTCCGAGCAAGCTTGAAGATACTAATGCTGCTAATACATACCAATTAATACTTTCCCAAGTTGGCAACAAGTACCATTGCTGAAGCATTATTGGCACTAACAAAGTCATGATAGTTAGCGACACCATTGGTAATGCCATTGGCCAATGTACTTCCGGAGTTCTACGGGTTTTTTGTTGCGGTTCTCCCCAAAAGGCTAACCTAAATACTCTGGTTAAATTCAAGGCTGTTAAACCATTAACTATTATCAGAATTCCAATTACCCAGGGGCTAGTTACAACAAAACCATCAGCCCATGACAGCATTGCCCAAAAACTTCCTAAAGGTAGCAGCGTTACCATACCTGCCGAACCGACAATAAAAGCTGTAGTAGTTGCAGGCATCCGCGACCACAATCCGCCCATCTCGGTTATATCCTGGGTGTGAGTGGTGTAAATCACCGATCCAGCACTCATAAATAACAAAGCTTTGGCAATACCGTGGGTAAGCAATAAAAGCAGCGCTACACGACCTTGTTCCATACCTGCTGCGACAAACACTAAACCCATGTATGCGCTGGTGGAATGAGATAAGGTTCGCTTGATATCTATCTGAGCTATGGAAACTAAACTTGCTCCTATAGCAGTTACGGTACCGATAACTAACAAAGCATCCAAAGCTACTGGTGATAAAGCTATAATCGGCTCTAACTTGTAAAGTACGTAAGCACCACCACCAACTACTAACGAATTCCGCAGTACTGAAGCTGGATTTGGTCCTTCCATTGCTTCATCCAACCACAAATTTAGGGGAAACTGAGCGCATTTACCAACAGGTCCGGCAATTAATGCTAATCCTAATAAAGTTGATGTTAGGGGGCTTAACTCTGCCGTTTTAGCCCATTCATACAAGTCGGAAAAATCCCAACTACCTGCCATCGTACCTATAGTTACTACTCCCATTAGCAATAATAAATCTCCTACCCGTTTGGTAAGAAATGCATCTCGTGCTGCCGTAACTACTAAAGGTTGAGCGTACCAAAATCCTACTAAAAGATAAGTTGAAAGAGTTAAAACTTCCAATACCATGTAGCTTAAAAGCAAAGAATCGCTAATAGCTAAAGCACTTAAAGCTGCTTCAAATAAACCCATCAAAGCAAAAAATCTTGCCGTTGCCCAGTCCTTTTCTAAATAGCCCAGCGCGTAAATTTGTGCCAACAAACTCAATCCGGCAATTAAAATTGTTGCACCAATACCTACTGACGATATATCTAATTCAAAAGATAAATTTAAATCTCGGCACGAAAACCAATTAATAATATAGCTTTGTGGCTTGCTACCCTCAACCTCTTTAAATACCAACAAACTATGAGTTAGAGCTAAAGCAGTTGTCAATATATTTAAGTAGGCTGCCGGTCTTGGCCCGGTACGCTTAATCAATCCCATAGTCCAGGGTAAAGTTAACAGCGCACCTACTAACCCATATAGTGGCAAAGCCCAAGTAGTTGAAAATAAGAATTGATTCATATAAATTTACCGCTATAAAAGCCTTTAATACATTTTCCTAAACATTCAATACTTTGTGCTATCTAAATCTGTATTCACCTTCTCTAGTATTTGATAAATATCTGATTTTTTGGTATAAATGCTCAAAAAACCTTAATCCAAAAATACTTTTTTTAATTAGTAATCTTGAATTATAATGTGACTTTTCCTGATTTCAAAATTAATAACTATCTGTCTGATAAGTTTATTTTATATTTTTTATATTTATTTTATATGTCTTTTGCACCAATAGCAATATCATAAAGAAAGACCGAATTATAACTCTTTGAGATAACGGTCAATATACGCCACTATTTGATTTATGCTGCTACGAAGCCGGTCTGGGCAAATGTAATAAAGAAATTATAAAGCAGAAGCGACCACTCTAAAAACTGTAAAGTTTTAGACGGCTGTAACGAACCCTCAAAGATATGTTAAGTTTTTTAAAATGCTTTTATTACAAACTATTATACTAATTTATATTGCAAGGGGTGCAAAGCTTTCATATGCTTAATTAGGAAGGCTTTTTTTTAAGCTCAAGATTGAGCGTTACACGTTAGAAAAAACCTTCGTCTGAGTACGAATCGAGTAACTTGTTGGAGTCAGTAAATGCCTATAGCAGTTGGAATGATTGAAACCAAAGGTTTCCCCGCAGTCGTGGAAGCTGCGGATGCGATGGTGAAAGCCGCTCGCGTGACCTTGGTGGGCTATGAAAAAATCGGTAGCGCCCGCGTAACAGTAATTGTTCGGGGAGATGTTTCTGAGGTACAGGCTTCGGTTGCAGCAGGAATCGAAGCTGCCAGACGAGTAAACGGTGGTGAAGTTGTTTCCACTCACATTATTGCGCGTCCCCACGAGAACCTGGAATACGTATTGCCGATTAGGTATACCGAGGCAGTGGAACAATTCCGAACTTAACGGCTTTCAATTAGTTTAAATTTTTGTGAAATGCCCCAACGCTGCTTTTAATCGAGCTTGCTGCGCGAGCTTTCTTAAGAACAAAAATAAGAAAAACGCCCACTATTTCTCTCTATCTTTTCTGTAAAAACTGATGGGTTGATTATATTCATTTAAAGTGTGGTAGTCAGTAGCTAAGATCGGCAATCGGGGATTATTAGTCAAGCTGGAAACGGCAAATGCAATTATCGCCTTTTTGTAATGAAATATAGACCGCCAAGTTTTTACTGTCCAAATATTTTGTACAGATTTTTGAAGGCGGTTCCCTTCTTAAACAAGAAATGCAGTTTTATATTTAGGAAATTCTTTGAGGATTAAAAGTAATGTCAATTGCAGTCGGAATGGTTGAAACGCTAGGATTTCCAGCGGTTGTAGAAGCAGCAGATGCGATGGTGAAAGCTGCTCGCGTAACCTTGGTAGGATACGAAAAAATCGGTACTGGGCGCGTTACCGTTATTGTTCGAGGAGACGTATCTGAGGTACAAGCTTCAGTTGGAGCGGGAATTGATTCAGTCAAGCGAGTAAACGGCGGACAAGTGTTGTCTACTCACATCATTGCTCGTCCCCACGAAAACCTCGAATACGTTCTACCGATTAGATATACCGAAGATGTAGAGCAATTCCGGGAAAACGTAAACGCAATTCGTCCTTATGGTGGAAGACCTTAATCTTGATACCATAAAAAGGAATGCAAATTGCTAAAGTTCGCGGTACGGTATCTAGCACGCAGAAAGATCCAAGTTTTAGAGGAGTCAAACTGCTGCTGTTACAGCTAATAGATGAAGAAGGGCGCGTCCAGCCAGAATACGAAGTGGCAGCGGATAGTGTTGGTGCGGGAGTAGATGAGTGGGTACTCATCAGTCGTGGTAGTGCTGCGCGTCAAGTTTATGGCAACGAACAGCGTCCAATTGACGCAGCAGTAGTAGCGATAATTGATACGGTTTACGTTGAAAATCGCCAAGTCTACAGCAAAAAAGAACAATATTAAGTTAGTTGTTAGAAGATAGTTGTTAGTAGTTAGTGATTTTCTAATAACTAATAACTAATAACTAATAACTAATAACTAACAACTAATAACTAACAACTAATCGCATTTAAGGAGAATCAACGCTATGAGAGTCCGCAGCATGACAGCGGCTCCCCCAACCCCGTGGTCGAATAATTTAGCTGAACCGCGAATTCATGAAACTGCTTTCGTACATTCCTTTTCCCATATTATTGGCGATGTTGAAATCAGTCCTAATGTAATTGTTGCTCCAGGAAGTTCGGTAAGAGCGGATGAGGGAGCGCCGTTTTTTATCGATGAAAATACCAATATTCAAGATGGCGTTGTTATACACGGCTTGGAGCAAGGTCGGGTATTAGGAGACAACAGGAAAGAATACTCAGTATGGATAGGTAAAGACAGTTGCATTACCCACATGGCTCTGATTCACGGACCTTGTTATATCGGTGACAACTGCTTTATCGGCTTTCGTTCAACGGTATTTAATGCCAGAGTCGGCGATGGCTGTATCGTGATGATGCACGCATTAATCCAAGATGTAGAGATTCCTCCCGGTAAATATGTACCTTCCGGAGCCGTAATTATCAGCCAACAGCAAGCCGATCGCTTGCCAGATGTAAATCCACAGGATAAAGAATTTGCTCATCATGTAGTAGGAGTAAATCAGGCACTTAGAGCGGGTTATCTTTGTGCTGAAGATAGTAAATGTATTACAAAAGTACGTGAAAAAATAGACACATATAATACAAACGTAGATAACGGTTCGCAAACACAAAGGAGTATTGAAGTGTATAACAGTGGATTGGACAATCAAACAGTAGACCAAGTGCGCTATCTGTTGGAGCAAGGATATAAAATCGGTACCGAACACGTAGATCGAAGACGTTTTCGCACGGGTACTTGGAATAGCTGTCATCCCATAGAAGCCAGAAGTGTTGGTGAAGCTGTATCGGCTTTAGAAGGTTGCATGACCGAACACCAAGGCGAATACGTCCGCTTATTTGGTATTGACGATAAGCAGAAAAAACGGGTATTGGAAACAATTATTCAACGTCCCGATGGTTCAACAAAACCAACTACAACATCTACATATACCACTCCTCCGAAACCCAGCAATGGTGGATATAGTAGCAGTCATAGCAATAGTAGTTACAGCAATAGTAGTTACAGCAATAGTAGCTACAGAAGCACTAATAATGGTAACTACAGTAACGGTAGCTCTCAACTGAGCAGCGAAACTATAGATCACGTTCGTAACTTGCTGTCTGGCGGTTACAGAATCGGTATGGAACACGTAGATAAACGACGCTTCCGCACGGGTTCTTGGCAAAGCTGTAGTCCAATTGAATCAAAAAATGCCAGCGAGGCAATTTCAGCTTTAGAAGAATGCATGAGAAGCCATGAAGGCGAATACGTGCGCTTGATCGGTATCGATCCTAAAGCCAGAAGAAGAGTTTTAGAAACCATTATTCAACGTCCAGAGGGTTCGAGTAACGGTTCATCCAACGGCAACGGTGGTTCATACCGTCCCCCTACTAACGTTCCACCAGATTCTAAGGCTACATTTACTCCTGATGTCAGAAGGTACGGTGTCGGTTTCGAGAGTGGTTCCACCGCAACTCTTACCAATACTCGTTTGAGCGCTGAAGCAATAGAAGAAGTTCGTAATCTTTTACGTGGTGGTTATAAAATCAGTGCCGAACACGTAGACAAGCGCCGCTTCCGTACAGGTACTTGGGCAAGCTGCGGACAGATAGATTCAAACTCCGAAAGGGAAGTAGTAGGAATCTTAGAATCTTATTTAGCAGAATATTCAGGAGAATACGTCCGCTTAATTGGAGTCGAACCCAAACTCAAGCGTCGCGTAGTCGAAAACATCATTCAACGTCCATAAGAAATTGGGGAATGGGGCATTGGGTAATGGGTAATGGGTAATGGGTAATGGGTAATAGGTAATAGGCAAGAAGTTAAAATCATTAACTAACTCCCAATTCCTAACTCCTAACTCCCAATTCTTAACTCCTAACTCCCAACTCTCCTTGTCCCCTTGTCCCCCATCTCGCCCCTCTCCCTCATCCTCCACTCACGAGGTAAAAAATATCATGTCCGTGCCGCCACTGCGTCTGTATAACAATTTTGAGACTTTTTACAGTGGCGAGGTGATTATTCATGCAAGTGCTGTTATAGCACCAGGGGTGATAATGCAAGCGGCTCCTAATAGCAAAATAATTATCGGTTCTGGAGTTTGTATTGGTATGGGGTCGATTCTCCAAGTAGATACAGGAACTTTAGAGATAGAACCGGGTGCTAATTTAGGAGCGGGCTTGCTTATGGTTGGTGCGGGTAAAATTGGCACTAATGCTTGTATAGGTTCGGCTACAACTGTATTTCGTTCTTCTGTAGAGCCGGGAAAAGTAGTTCCTGCTGGTTCGGTTATCGGAGATACTAGTAGGTCTTTTAGCGAACCTTCCCCCCAGGAAATGAATGGTAAAGTCCCACAACCGCACCTACCTTTAGCAGAGAAAGTAGAAGCTCAGGAAACTGAACAAACGAATCAACCAGAGGAAGCAAAAGAAATTCCTTCTAATGTTTCTGATGGTACCAAACCTTCAATTTATACTACTCCTCCCGTCACTCCCTCACCTCGTCCTTACGTTAGTCCATCTCCAATTTCGTATTTTTCTCCCGTTAAAGATTCAACAGATTTAACACCGGAAACAGTTGAATCTGTTGATACAGCAGAAGAACCTACCAATGGGAATTCAAACGGTGCGGGAAATCATATCTATGGAAGAAGCAACGTCAAAAGCCTGCTGACAACATTATTTCCCCACCGACAAACTTTAGATACACCTCATGATGAATCTGAAGAAGGATGAAATAAATTAATCTATGAATTAAGCTTGTATTCTTTGTTGTAATTTACGCTGCATCACGAATCGATATTTATAGATATTTATATTTACGCTTAGCAGCAATATCCCCATAAATAGCACTTTTGTATTCAATATAAGTCTACCCACTAAAAACATTTTCCATGCTCCATCCTTCACATTTGATAGAAGTTAGGATTAAAGGATAAGACGTAAATTCATATGTTTAATTTTTATCCTTCACTTTTCGCAGTTAGTTGGAGTTTTGGGGAAAATTTAGATGCACTCATATAATCAATATTCGTCACGAAATCGAGATATTAAAGATACCGCTTTAGGATTGGTATCTACTATAAGTTTTCCTGCAATAGTGGGGACGGCGGATATGATGCTCAAATCTGCTGGAGTTCATTTAATCGGATACGAGAAAATTGGTGGAGGACATTGTACTGCCGTAATTCGCGGTGGAGTCGCTGATGTACGTTTAGCAGTAGAATCTGGCGAACAAACTGCAAAGCAATTCGGGCAGTTTGTGTCTAGTTTAGTAATACCTCGTCCATATCCTAATTTAAATTTAGTATTACCCATTGCTAATCGTCTAAGTAGTTTTGCCGATGGAGCCAGCTATAATAAATTAAGCAATCAAGCAGTTGGTTTGGTCGAAACAATTGGTTTTCCGGCGATGGTGGGAGCCTGTGATGCCATGCTTAAATCAGCAGAAGTTCAGTTAGCAGCTTATGAAAAAATCGGTGCGGGTTTATGTACTGCTATCATTCGCGGCTCTGTAGCAAATGTTGCAGTAGCAGTAGAAGCAGGAATGTACGAAGCAGAACGTATTGGGGATTTAAATGCCGTTATGGTGATACCTCGTCCGTTAGATGAATTAGAGCAAACCCTACCAGTAGCAAGTTGTTGGATAGAAGAACGTCAACCAGTAAATTTACCAGTCAGTATCAAAGAGCAAGTTGGAGAAGCAGAATTATTAGAATTGCCAGATTTAAACAAGTTGCCTGAAAAAATCATTGAGGAAGTAACAATCGTACCGGAAGTTGAAAGATTGGAAATGGGTGAGTTGGAGTAGGGATTAGGGAGTAGGGAGTAGGAAGTAGGAAGTAGGGGATTTGGGCATTGGGGATAGGGCATTGGATTATCACTTGTATTTTTTATTCAAATACAGCTAACCAAATGCCGTTACTCTTGATAATAACTTCTAAATAGTATAAAGGAAATACTGATTTTTGAATTGGGGCTATAGAGTTTACTCTATGGAAAGCCCCGTGATTTTCTCATGAGCGAAAGCTGTTTTTAACCTGATTATTAAGTAATACTTATAGAAACATCTATGGAAAAGCATTTTTGTATAGATGTTTCTTTATGTAATATTAGAAGAGGATAATCACCATTGAATCAGGCGACGCTGCACCAGTTAAGAGTGTTTGAGGCAGCAGCACGGCACAGTAGTTTTACTAGGGCTGCCGAAGAGTTGTTTCTCACACAACCCACCATTTCCATGCAGATAAAACAACTGACAAAATCTGTGGGAATTCCATTGTTTGAACAAGTCGGTAAGCGCTTGTATCTTACTGAAGCAGGAAGAGAATTATTTGCTACTTGCCAAGAAATTTTCAATACTTTTGCTCAGTTTGAGATGAAAGTAGCGGATTTAAAAGGTTTAAAACAAGGGCAATTACGTTTAGCAGTTATTACAACAGCAAAATATTTTATTCCGCGTTTATTAGGCTCATTTTGTCAACTTTATCCGGGAATTGAGATTTCTTTACAAGTTACAAATCATGAAGGCATTCTGGATCGAATGACAAGCAATCAAGACGACTTATATATTATGAGTCAAATTCCAGAACATCTTGATATTAACTGTGAAGCATTTTTAGACAATCCTTTAGTCGTTTTAGCACCAATTAATCACCCTTTAGCCTCGGAAAAAAATATCCCCATATCAAAGTTGACAAATGAAGCTTTTATAATGCGGGAACCCGGTTCTGGAACTCGTAGAGCAGTACAACAATTATTTGATGAAAACGATGTACAAGTAAAGGTAAAACTGGAATTGGGTAGTAATGAAGCGATAAAACAAGCTATTGCTGGAGGTTTAGGAATATCAGTTTTATCTCGTCATACATTGATGCCTTATGCAGAGGATTTAACTATTTTAGATGTAGAACATTTCCCCATAAAACGTAATTGGTATATGGTTTATCCCAATGGGAAACAATTATCTATTGTTGGACGTACCTATTTTGAATATTTATTAGAAGCCGCCAAGCAATTTGCTTCGTCCACTTCTTTGTATGAGAAAGCGAAATAGGGGGATGGGAGACAAGGGGATGGGGGATGGGGAGATGGAAAGTAATATTTCTGATTTGCAATACAAGATGTGTAGAGACGTAGCATTGCTACGTCTTTTGATTTTGCGGAATAACAAAAATTCTTTGTTTAAGAACAATACCGTTGAATAACTATTCGTATTACTTAAACAAACAAAGAATCATTCACCGCGACTAAACCATCATCAAATTTGAGAAACTCGATATCAATCAAAGTATCGGTACCGATACCCGCACCGCCAACGGTAAAGTTATCAATAGAACCAGCAATCGTAAAATCAGATCGATCGCCATTATACTCAACCATATCCGCAATTACCTGATAATCATCACCATTTCGATCGGTGAAAGTGGTTTGGCGATCGCCTTGATTAATTTCTTCTTTGCCATCAAAAACATTATCGTCTGAATTACCAATAAACCTGTCGTTACGGATGGTTTCCGGTAACGTTTTCAACTGTGGTTAAAGTGTCTTCCCAAGTAAGAGCATTATTATCAGAAGAATGTTTGGCGCTGTTTCGATCCAGATTTACGTCTAAACCAGCGATATTTTCAAATACACCATTGAAAGTTAAATCGGAATAATCGGCGGTATCAATACCAGCTTGCCCGCGTAAAGTGTCGTTACCCAAACCACCGTTGAGAATATCGTCACCGCTAGCACCGCGAACTAGATCGTTACCGCCTTTACCAAACAGCAAATCATTACCGTTGCCGCCACCAATTAATTCATCTTTACTACCACCATAGATAGTGTCATTACCGTTATCTCCCCGAAGTTCGCTGGTTTCACCATCAAAATCATCAAAACGGTCAATTCTGTTTGCTGCTAGAACATCATCACCTGCATTGCCGCGAATAATATCGCCACCTCTGCCACCTTCGATAGTATCGTTACCGTTTTTACCGAAAATTTTATCGTTGCCGGAAGTACCTTGAATATTGTCGTCGTTTGCTGTACCTTCGATTAAATTTACTGAATTAGTATTATCTAAATCCAGCTTCCATAGTTCGTTTCCATTGGTACCGTCATCAGCACTGAAAAATAGTTTACCGTCAAAAACAGTAAAATCTCCTGGATTGGAACCACCTTCACCAGGATTAATATCGGCAGCTAATTGAGTACCTTCTACAGTACCGTCACTTACCCACAATTCCCTACCATTAGTACCGTCATTAGCAGTGAAAAATAGCTTGTTATCAAAAATAGTAAAATTCTGCCTAAAGAAGGTATCGCCATTAGAGTTAATATCTTTAAGTAGTTGAGTACCATCTTCCGTTCCATCAGTTACCCATAATTCCCTTCCATTAGTACCATCGTCAGCAGTGAAAAACAGCTTTTCATCCGATGCGGTAAAGTCGCTTGGATTAGAACTTTCACTACTTGGGTTAATATCTTTGAATAGTTGAGTACCATCTTCCGTTCCATCAGTTACCCAAAGTTCCGAACCATTATTACCATCATTAGCACCGAAAAACAGCTTTCCACCTAATGCAATAAAATTATTTGAATCAGAACTTTCACTACCTGGATTAATATCTTTGAAGAATTGAGTACCATTTTCAGTTCCATCAGTTACCCAAACTTCCCTTCCATTAGTACCATCGTCAGCAGAGAAAAACAGCTTTCCGTCGAAGGCAGTGAATCCTGAAGGAGAAGAACTATTATTTGGCAAAAAATTCTCGTTATTTGGATTAATATCTTTGAGCAGTTGAGTACCACTCTCGGTACCATCACTCACCCACAATTCTCGACCATTCGCTTCATTTCTGGCACTGAAAAACAGTAAATCGTTAAATATAGTCAGATTATTTGGGAAAGAATCAGCGCTACCAGGATTAATATCTTTTAACTGTCGAGTGCCATCTTCAGTACCATCGCTCACCCACAACTCACCTCCATTGGTTGCGTTATCGGCTCCGTCATCAGCTTGAAAAAATAGCTTTCCGTCAAATACAGTCAAATTATCTGGAAACAATTGATCTCTTGGAGAGAAACCAGTAGTTTTTGGGTTAATATCTTTAACCAATTGGGTACCATTTTCAGTACCATCGCTCACCCATAATTCCCTACCATTGGTATTATTATTAGCTCCAAAAAATAACTTTCCATCGAAAACAGTGAAACCAGATGGGAAGGAACTACCAAACGGAGGAGAATTTTCACTTGTATTGATATCTTTAACTAATTTAGTACCATTCTCAGTACCGTCACTCACCCACAGTTCGCTGCCATTGATGCCGTCACGAGCATCAAAAAACAGCTTTCCATCAAATACGGTAAGTTCAGAAGGGAAGGAACCACCGTTAATAGAATTAATATCTTTTACTAATTCTGGGGTGAAATTAAAGCTGTTAGAATTTTGCTGCAAATTTTTATCGTTAGCCATAACTGTTCCTTTTTTAAATTTCAAAAAATCATGAAAAAGTATCTTCTTGCTAGTTAACTAACAAGTAAAATCCAACGCCGATTTATACATCGGTTGCATTTTTTATAGTTTGAGATAAGAGAATACAGTTTTTTGCAACTGCGGTTATTTAACAGTTATTCTACATCTATAAATAATTAAATTCTTCGTTATTAAAGGTATTATGTGAATAAAATTATCTTGTTTGTAAATACTAGTATTTAATCAAACATTTATTTGTATAAGTAACTTGTTTATTTACGCAGTATATTGATAGATATATCATTAATCAAAGTATATAAAGACCAACCCTTATTGTTAAAAACTAACCAGATTAACAAAGTACACTGCTGATTGAACAAAAAAAATTGGAATTGTTGTATCAAAAACACAATACTTGCTGACAACTGAATAGCAATTAAATTTTATACAAATTAAAATCTAAAAAAAATTAAATTTGGTTTTAATATTGTTTTTTATGCCAAATATTGTGTAGAGACGTAGCAGTGCTACGTCTCCATATTGTGAGGTAGAGACGATAAATCTGTGTTCGGGTACAGTAGTGTTGAATAACTAAAGTTTTTAAATACCAATAAAATATGCTTTAGTTTTATTCTTCAAACAAAAAGCGAATCATCCACCGCGACTAAACCATCGTCAAACTTGAGAAATTCGATATCAATTAAAGTATCGGTACCAATTCCCGAACCGCTGACGGTAAAGTTATCAGAAGAACCAGCAATCGTAAAATCGGATTGATTACCGCTGTATTCAACCCATATTAATCATGCGGTGCGATACTTACCTGAATTAATAATTACGAATTACGAACTATATTGACGGTTATGCTTTAATGCATTAACAATTAACCAGCATAAGCGTTCACAATTAAGGAAAAGCTGGCAGTGGTTAACCAGGAAATACCATCTCCGCATAAAATCGTAGAAACAGATGTTGTCGCAGTCGCTGTTTACACAAATAAAGCATTGGTGACGCGCCGTGGTGTAGTCGAATTAAGCGGACAGGAACGGGAGTTGATAGTCTCCCAACTGCCAGTAACTCTTGACACGGAGTCGGTAAGGGTTAGCGGCAAAGGTAATGTGGCGGTGCGTTTGAAAGGTGTAAATGTGGAAAAAATTTACACTACTGAATCGGTAGTAGCGCGGGTATCGCAGTTACAACAACAAATCGAGCAGTTAGAAGCACAGAAACGGCAATTTCAAGCTCAAATGGATGCTTTGGCGTTACAGTCTAGGTTTATTGAAGGTTTGCGAGAGAAGACTGAAGATCAATTTTCAATTAGTTTGGCACGTAAAAGCATTAGCTTGAGCGAAACTTTGGATTTACTCAACTTTCTCGGCAGCCAATATACAGAATATGCCATTTCTACCGAAGATTACAAAAATCAACAGCGGGAATTAGAAAAGCAGTTGGAGGTGCTGTACGCTTCTTTAAAACAAACTGAATCGCCATCACCCCAAGAAAGTTTTAATTTAACGGTGGGAATTGAAACCGCTGGTAGTGGGGAGTTTGAGTTAGAAGTTTCTTACGTTGTCAATCGTGCTAGTTGGAAACCGCTTTACGATATTCGAGTTGATAGTAAAGCTAAAAGCGTTAATTTGGGATACCTGGCGCAAATAACTCAAAATACCGGCGAAGATTGGACAAATGTAAATTTAACTCTTTCTACAGCCAAACCAGGTAGCGGTACTTTACCACCGAAGCCACAACCTTGGTATATTGATATTCCCCAACCGGAAATCAGGCAAAGAAGAGCAAGACGGTTTGCATCTGCGCCAATGGCTGCAAAATCTCGCAGCTTTGAATTTGAAGAAGATAATTTATCTGGTGAAATCGAAGAATTAGAAAACAAAATTATTGAAGCAGATGTAATTACAGCAGAAGTATCCCAAGAAGGAAATGTAGTTACATTTAACTTAGATGGTAATGGAAATATACCCAGCGACGGCGCACCTCACAAAACTACAATTTTTCAAGATGATTATCCCTGTAGTTTTAGCTATATAACAATGCCTCGTTTGGTAAGTTTTGCTTATTTACAGGCAAAAGTGAAAAATAGTTCTAACGGCGCAACCTTGTTACCGGGAAAAGCCAACATTTTTCGCGATAATATTTTTGTAGGAACATCCGAATTAGAAAACACCGTACCGGGTGAAGAATTTAAATTAAATTTGGGAATTGACGAAGGTTTGAAAATCGAACGCGATTTAGTTGAGCGTGAAGTTGATAAAAGATTTATTGGTAATCTTCGCAAAATCACCTATGGATATCGATTGCAGATAAGCAATTTGTTAGATACAGAAGCAAAATTAGAACTTATCGAACAACTACCAGTCAGCCGCAACGAACAAATAAAAGTACGTCTCAATCGTACAAACCCCCAAATTCAACTCGGTGAAATGGGAATTCTAGAATGGAATTCAACTCTTGCACCACAAGAAAAACAAGAAATTTATTATCAGTTTACCGTCGAACATCCACCGCAATTAAATGTCATGGGGCTGAATGTTTGAATTGGTAATTGGTAATTGGTAATTGGTAATTGGTAATTGGTAATTGGTAATTGAAAGCCTTGAGTTAGGAGTAATGAGTAGTGAGTAGTGAGTAGTAAGTAATGAGTAGTAAGTAGAGAATTAGTTTATACTCTTCCCCTTGTCTCCCCCTCTCCCCCCTCTCCCCCCTCTACCCCCTCTCTCCCTTAGCCGCCGCACGCACAACTCGATTCCCATCGCGAGCTAGAGCGGCGCGAATCTCGGAGGGAGTGTTGGGATTTTGTGCGATCGCATATCTTTCTAACCAAGATGTAGAATTAATATTTTTTGCTAATATTTCGCTTGGTGTTGAGGGATGCAAAAAGATCAGTAAGCGGGTAAATATGGGGGTGAAAGAGGTAATGCAATCTGCTAACACTTTACTCACTCTATCTGGAAAGCGATTTACTAAAGCTTTGACTGCTGCTTGCTTGATTTGATTATCTGGCTTTCCTAGAATCGCAAGTTGTTCGAGAATATTTAATGATGTGTTGGCATGAGTTGCAACGGCGACGACAACTTCATTATCTTGGTCTATTGCTAATAGCTCTAGTAAACTACTAGGAGTATTGGGATTTTCAGCTACACCCAAACGCACCATACTAATCTTATCTTCTGCTAGCTGCTTGAGCAGGTTTTTGTCGATGTTGGGATGACGTGCAACCCCCTGACGAACAATTACCCATTTGCTATGAGAAAGTTGTTCGAGGAGTTTTGCAGATGTATTGGGATTTTTAAGAACATCAAGCTGTTCTAAAATACTTTGTGGAGCGTAAGGATTGTTTATTGCTGCGTCTCTAACCGTTGTATTTTTATCTTGAATTAGTTTTACAAGAGTTTCACGAGGAGTTTTGAGATTTTTCGCGACTATGATGCGTACTTCCCAACGATGATGTTTTGCTAATTGTGCAAGTGTCGTGCTTGAAGTGTTTCGATGACGAGCTACAGCAGCACAAATTTTCAAATCGCCAGTTTGCGCTAAACATTCCAAAGTACTATCGGGGGTTTTGGAATTACTAGACAAGTTGCTAAGTGCAGTTTCCAGAATCGAATTGTTTTCTTGATTGACAAGTTTTTCTAAAACGTGAATCGGAGTATTGGGATGCTGTGCAACTCTTTGACGGGTATCGTAATTGCTACTTTCTGCCATTGCCGTTAACATATGAGGGTCATAAACGGCGTATGCTGGCATAATCGGGATGCCTTGAGCGCGGGCAGTATTAATATAGTCGTGTATTGTAGTTTTTTGCTTATCAAAAGCAATTTTTGCCAGATTATTGGGATGAGCCGCAATAATTTTACCAATCCAAGCATCATTTTCTGTGGCTAATTGCTTTAATGCTTCTGCACTCGAATTTACGTTGAGCGCTACAGCTTTGCGTACCATAACGTCTTCATCGCTGGCTAAGCGTAACAATACATCCCCAGGAGTGTTGGAATGAGCCGCAATACCCAAACGAATCCGCATCCATTGACTTGTGGAAAGCTGTCTGAGAATGTCAACAGATGTGATTGGATTTTCAGTTGCTTCCAATTGCAGTTGAAACTGCTGGTGTAAAGTTAGGGGTGTAAACGGATGACAAGCAACTGCTTCGCGTACAATATCGCTAACATCTCCCATCAAATCTTCAACAATATTTATCGGAGTACGAGGATTTTGAGCAACATAAGCGCGTACTCTACTGTAACTATCCGTAGCCAAAATTTCCAAAACTTGCTCGTGAGTATTTAAACTTTCGGCAATATGCAAACGCACCTCAGCATCCAGCGTTTTTAACAGATATTCCGGTACCGCACCAATAACCCATAGATACATTTCAGATTGGCGATCGCGTGGTAAATTTGTAGTCTGCATTGCCGCAATCGCAACTTCATTCCATCCAGAAGGCATTTCCCCAGCTAAAGTAACGTGTAACCGAGCAGCTTCAGCAACTTCTATATTTTGTATTTGAGTTAATGCGAGCAAAGCTGATAGGGGCGTTTTAAGATTCATCGCAATGGTTAACAGCACTTCTACATCATCATGACTCGTTGCCAATTCTAGAAACTGGGGTGGTACCTCATCAAGTATCAGCAAAGAAAGCAAAGTAACAAGCGGGATGTCCGCAACAAAGTTAGGATTCTCTAATAACAGTAAGGAAAATACCGGATTTTCTAACAACCGTTGGGGAAATTCTGCGCCTAATTCCAATAAGATTTCTGTTGGCGTATTGGGATTACCAGCAACGTTTTTCCGTATAATATTATCCGAATTAATGCTAAAATGCCGCAGCAAATCAGGAGCGGCATTTGCATTCTTGGCTACGATTCTTGCCAGTTCAATATTAATTTTAGATAACTCTTCTAGCCGCTGTGGAGAAAATTCCTCGCTCGCTGCTTCTTGCCGAAGTTCTGATAAATTCGGTTCTGGGGAACGATTAGCCATAGCGAATAACTAGTAAGTAATATAGAATGAAATGTATATTTTCTGAAGCTAACTATTACATAACTTCTCGTATTTCTACAGAATTGGTCAAGAGTAAATATTGCAATATCAATTATCAGTTAAGTAGGTAAACGTAATTAAATACAAGATAAGACCTCACCCTGCCTCCGGCTTCCCTCTCCTTAGCAAGGAGAGGGATTGAGGGTGAGGTTTTATAGTTAATTTGACCCAGTTACTTACCATTGATTAAAAGTTATATAAATTACAAATAGCTAGTTATAAACTACATCGAATTATATAAATATTCTCTTTAATTCAATTTGCTTTCAGTAACGATACCAACTAAATTTATCAAAAATAAATTAAAATACATAAAAAATAAATATAATATAGCAATCTTAATTTATTCATTCAAATAAACAAACCCAGCTTTTTAAATAAACCGGGTTTCTCAATACTTAAAATTGTTACAACTTATATACGATTACGATAGTAAAATATATTATGCTTCTCCCCTAACTGCTGCATAAAATCATCCTTATCCTTGATTAAAAATAAAGTGCTTTGGTTTTTGAGTCTGAATAAACTTAGTCATAATATCTTTTTCTTTAACAGTTGGTGTTGCAAAACAACCTGCTGTCCCAACCTTATAATTTCCACTAAAAGTTGATGGATCGTAATGAATACCAATCTCCGAACGCTTTGTATTAAATGTTGGTGTAATCGGCGACCAAACTCCCCCAAATTGTGCTTTTAAATCTTCACCTTTATATACCCATCCGGGAGCATCAAAAGTATAAATTCCAAAAGGCGGAGGAGTTTGAGAATCTTCAATATGAGAAGGAGTTTGCTTGTCGATTCTACCGGAAATAAGCCTTACCGTATTCACAGTATTACCATTGCGATCGACTAATATAGTTTTATATACTCTTAAACCACCAGCCACAGTTTCATTAGTACGAGTAGCTACTACTTTAGCACCTTTAACTACTTTCAAAAAGCTCGATGCTACCCAACGATTTTTACCAATTTGTACCCAATCCCAGTCTCCTTGACGAATTGATTCTCCTTGTACTTTTACTTGAGTACCATTCCCAATATATTCGATTTTTTCTCCCAATGGTGCATTACGAACTGTAAGAGAATCGGCATCTTTTGTATGAACGTAAGCGACATAATCCATTATTTTTTATGTGTATTATTAATTATTTTATATTCTAGTAAATACTTCAATTTCAAATCTAGGATTACGGATTTAGAATGCTTTCTTGTGTTAACTTTGTTACTATTCATCTAATTAGTGGTGCAACTAATTACTTCTATCTCATTCTAAAATGACTTATCTCTATGAAACTTCTTTCCTCCGCGCTCTGCGGTTTTTTTTCTTATTAATCTTCTAACCGCAAGTAATTAAATTATCAACTTACATCTTGTACCATTCTCAACAAGCCCAAAGAAACCCGGTTTCTCTTCACGAAAGCACGACTATCTCGCTGTGAAATAAACAAGAAACCGGGTTTGTGATATTGAGCAAGGCTTAATTCGCCGCCATCATACCCACAAAGTCGCTACAGATGTTTCACCTGCAAAAGTCACAAAATTTAATCAAAATTATTCAGTTTTAGTGTATAATAAGTAACGTTTAACCTGACTTTTTCAAAAAAACAAATTAAATTTGTGTCATTTTAAACAACTATATGGTACTAATGAACTACAATATATTTGTAGTATTCGTATAGGTTTAATTAATGGTTTCAAGCCATCCTCAATTATTAACTGTTACAGTAGCTCCGAAGCCTTTTTTGAAATGGGCTGGAGGCAAAACTCAATTAATCAAACAGATAAGTAAATATTTGCCACAGGAATTAAGTAGCGGCTCTATCAAAAAATATGTAGAGCCATTTATCGGAGGAGGGGCTTTATTTTTTTTGTTCGGCTACAATTATCCAATTAAAGAAATTTTTATATCTGATGTCAATGTTGATTTAGTATTAACATATAAAACCATTCAGCATAACGTAGATGGTCTGATAGAATTGTTATTAGATATTGAAAAAAAATATTTATCTTTAAACTTAAATCAAAGGTCTGACTATTTTTATCAAGTTAGAAGTCAATTTAATTCTAGAAAAAATCGGATAGATTTACTTAAATATAATTCGGAATGGCTAGAAAGAACTGCACAAGTTATTTTTTTAAACAAAACTTGTTTTAACGGATTGTTTCGAGTAAATTCTAAGGGTGAATTTAATGTTCCTATAGGCAAATATAAGAAACCATCTTTATGTAGCCCAGAAAATTTAAGATCGGTGGCTAAAATTCTGCAAAGAACAGAAATTTTGCAAGGAGATTTTACTAAATGCGAATCATTCATTGATTCTGATACTTTTGTATATTTCGATCCTCCTTATAGACCAATTAGTAATACATCCAATTTTACATCTTATTCTCATCAAATATTTGATGATTCAGAACAATTAAGGTTACGTAATTTTTTCACAACACTCGATAAAAAAGGTGCATTACTTCTTTTGAGTAATTCCGATCCTAAAAATCAGAATTCCGAAGATGATTTTTTTGAAAAACTTTATGCCGATTATCGTATAGAAAGAGTGAAAGCCACCCGGCATATCAATAGTAATTCTTTAAAACGTAACTCGATTAATGAACTGTTAATTATGAATTATTAGATAGAAGTAGATAGAACGTGAAATATAGCTTTTTATTTCAAAAATATTTTAACTGCTCTAACGAGTCAGAAGTTTTTCAATATTTAAAAGATACATTAACAGATTCAATCACGGGATGGCACTATTTTGTCGATTGGCCAAAAGTACTAATTAGATTTAGAGAAAACGAGATTTATTTGAACGCATTGAATTATTTAGTTGGCAAAGAAGACATAGAAAATGAATTTCGTTATCTTTTACAACAAATGCCTCAAATTGTCAGCGCGATACCTATTTTAATTGCCTGCCGCACTTTTAATTTTCAGATATTGACCGATTACACCAACAATAATTTTAGATATAAATCTTTTAATTTTAGAAATCAAAGTCTTTTATTTCCCCAAGACATCGATGATATAGTCGAATTTACCAAAAATGCCGGGGTATTAGAACTATTTAAAAATAGAACTATCAAAAGTATTCCCGATTATGTGCTGGGAATTGAAGTAGGTTTAGACAGCAACGGCAGAAAAAATCGTGGTGGAACAGCGATGGAGACTATTGTAGAAAGTTTGATTACTGCAATATGTGAGGAAAACGATTTTGTGTTTATTCCACAGGCGACTTCTGACAAGATAAAAAAACAATGGAATATTGATGTTGAGGTAGATAAATCCAGTCGATGTTTTGATTTTGCGGTTAAAAATAAAAATAATTTATATTTAATAGAAGCTAACTTTTACGGTGGAACTGGTTCTAAATTAAAAGCTACCGCAGGAGAATATAAAGGATTATTTGATTTTATATCCAGCCAAGGACATCAATTTATTTGGATAACCGATGGTTTGGGATGGAAGAGTACTTTACATCCTTTAGAAGAAACTTTTAAACATATAGATTACACCTTAAATTTAAACATGGTTGTTGACGGTTTGCTTGGAGAATTGATTGCACAACAATTATGAGGGAATTGGTAATTACAAATTAAATAACTAGGTCAAATAAAATATGAAACCTTACCCTCCTTATCAAGGCTATTGTGTACACACATCTCGTTAGATCCCCCTAAATCCCCCTTAAAAAGGGGGACTTTAACTCCGATTCCCCCCTTTTTTAAGGGGGGTTAGGGGGGATCAAAACGTTATGGAGCAACTTAATAAGACTTGTGTGTACACCGTAGCCTTATCAAGGAGAGGGATTGAGGGTGAGGTTGAGTCGATTGAGTGAGCTTTTATCTTATATTTAATTAGGTTTCCCAATTACCCATTACCAATTCCCCATGCCCTATGCCCAATTCCCAATTCCAATTTAAACAGATAACAACCTTACTGCTTCTCCAAAGGGAAACTCTTCTAAAGCCAAACCACCAGGAGTAACTACCCATAAAACTGGTAATTCCGGTGCTGTATCCGGGAAAGTACCATAACCATCTGTTAAATAAACGCATACCCCCGCTTGATGTCCGTCCCATCTTTGAGCAACTTTATCAAAGAAAGGTACAAACGATGTACCGCCGCCACCTTGGGGTTTTGGCGGCATCGAATCGGCATTGATTTCATAAGGGCCGTAAACTTCGGCATCAACGTAATAAAAATCACATTCAATATGAGGGTAAGAACTTAAAATACCCTGCACTTCCGAGAAAAATAAACCCAGTAACTTTGTATCGATTGAGCCGCTGGTATCCAAAGCCAAATAAACGCGAATCGATTCCCCCTGCAAACTTTCCAGATACAGCCCGCGCCCAACAAAGCGGCGATCGAATCCAGAAAAATCAGTAGGGGTTTGGACTAAATATCGCCAAAGGTAAGAGCGCCAATCAATTTGAGCGGAATCTAAAGTTCCTAACTCTCGTTCTATTCCCCCTCCCAAACTACCTTTATTTTGCGTGCGAGCTACAGTAGCGGCTTGCTGCATCGCATTACGCCAATGCGCTTCCATTGCCGCTTTTTTGGCTTGAGACATACTATCGCCAGTTTGAGAAGTTGGTGAATTTGGACCTTTTCCTTCCTTATCTTCCCCCTCCTGACTTTCTCCAATACTTCCTTCTTGTTCGGAACCTCCAGCATCTTCTGGTGGGCTATCAAGTAAATCGGGGTTGGTTAATTCTGGTGCATTATCGGCATCTTGAAGCAATATTTCGTAGACTTCTTCCACGCTTAAATGTTCTAAATTAACTTCTCTCAAAGTTCCTTCAGGCAATTCAAAACCGTGAGCCGCAATCATGCCGTTGATCGCAATATCGGCCGCAATATTCCACAACTGAGCATCCCGCACACCCCGACGCGGTACGTGAAGCAGCGCCGCGTGTAAAACTTCGTGTAGCAACACGCCATCAAGTTGTTTTGCAGGTAAAGATAATAAAAATTCAACATTATAGAAAATATCTTTACCATCAGTAGCAGCAGTTGGCAATTTTTCCGTAGGAACAAAACGAGCAAACATCGCTAAAGTTGCAAAAAAAGGCGATTTTGTTTGCAAGCGCAACAAAGACGCGCTGATAGTTTTTTGAATATCTTCAGTCATGATAAAGAGTTAGGAGTTATGAGTTAATAATTGTAGAGACGTAGCAATGCTACGTCTGTTATTAAGTTAAGAGTTAGGATTTTTACACCTTTAACCTTTTTACGGTTTCTGCGATTCGAGATAATCTTGTAATAATTTCTTGAATTCGGGTTCTTTACTTAATAAATTAGCTAAGACTCCTCGCTTACCTTTACTTTCCATAGTTCGCGATAAGTCAACTGCAAAAAGTCTTACCCATTCGTTTGCTGCAACTTGATTTAGCCAGTTGAAAGCGTTGAGTGCTTGGTTGGCATTGTCGGCGCGTACTGTTAATCCAATTACCGTTGCATATCTAGCGCTGGGTTCTTTAGGAAATTGAATACTTTCGCCTTTTCCTTCTAAGATGGCAATCAGATTAGGTAGATTATCGTACATTGAAATGTAAGAATTAAACTCAGTTCCAGCAGCGCTTCCTACTGCTGAATTAATGTCTAATCCGGCAAAATGTAACGCACTTGCCATTACCCAGGAACGAGGAGAAGGCCAAGCTGGTTGTTGGGGGTCGATTTTGTGTAATAAAGTGGTGCGGAAGGAGAGAAAAGCAATTATCTGCTCGTGTATACCTTTGTCTAAGGCATAAGCTTTGAAGCTTTCAAAATCTGGCTGTACTTCCAGATGCAAAAACCTATTTGCTAAAGGCGAAGGCATATCAAATACGGCTGCGCGGTCTTCTTTGCGGTTTCCTGCTGCCCATACAAACCAACCATCTGGTACTTCGTAGGAGCCTACGCAGCGGTCTAAAATCAACTGTTGTGCAACTCCCTGCATTGCCGGAGGAGCCATATTCAACTCATCAAGGAACAATATACCTTTACCCTTACGAGGTAGAAATTCCGGCGGAAACCATTTAGAAATACCATTCTCAGCAACAGGCAAACCTCGCAAATCTGTAGGTGCCAATTGAGACAAGCGAACATCAACAAAATCAATATCGCATTCCCGCGCTAACTGACCAACAATACTAGATTTACCAATACCGGGAGGTCCCCAAATCATCGTACTGATTTGAATATTATTACTTAGAATCTGGTCTAAAAATACTTTAAGTTCGCTGGGAGTCATAGAATTTTAGTTAGTAGTTAGTAGTTAGTTGTTAGTTGTTAGTTGTTAGTTGTTAGTGGTTAGGAGTTAGGAGTTAGGAGTTAGTAGTTAGTAGTTAGTAGTTAGTAGTTAGAAGTTAAGAATTCTCTCCTTGTCTCCCCATCTCCCCATCCCCCTCTCCCCCCTCTCCCCCTTCTACCCCCTCTCTCCTCTCTTCCTCAAGGAGCGCTTTGCAGATTTGGAAACAACGGGGTCTTCGTCTTGGGCAAGATGTTCTAAAATTTCTACGGGGGTGGCTGAATGTCTCGCTACAAATAGTCTTTCGGTTTCGACAACGCTGGTAGAATATTCTTCTAATAATCTCTGCTGCAATTTGGGTGGGGTGTTGGGATGCTGCACTATATACCAGTCGTATCGGAAAAATTGCGTAAGTTGCTCTAACGCCGTGCTTGGAGTGTTGGGGTTTTGAGCAATAAATGAACGCAAATGCCAATCTTTGATTAAAATCTCTAAAATATCTCCGGGTGTTTGAGGATTTTTGGCTACAGCTTGACGCACTTCTAACCGCCAATCTTCAGCTAGTTTTTTCAATATGTGGGGGGGAGTGTTGGTATTTGTTGCCACGCCATAACGCACATCTTTGGATGTATCTTTGGCAAGCTCTTGTAAAATCCGGGATGGTGTGCGAACGTTTGAGGCAATCCACGGACGTAATTCTGGGGAATTTTTTGCCCACTGAATCAGAATTGAGACTGGTGCCCAATCGTGCTGGGCTACATATTTGCGAACAGATAGACGTTCATCTAATGCCAAACGCCACATTATTTTTTGCAAGGTAGAACTTGGAGTATTGGGATGACGCGCTAATAACAAGTCGTGAAACGGAGTACTGCCTAATATTTCCAAGACGTAACCGGGAGTATTGACATTCCTGGCTACAGCAGCCTGTATATCTCCTCGGGCATCCATTGCCAATTCTTCAAGAACTTCTGGAGGCGTACCGGGATTTTCAGCAACAAACTGCCGCAATTCCAAGTTTTTTGCCGCTTCTACTAGTAAATGTGGTGGTGTATTCGGATGCCTTGCCACCATTTGACGCACCCGTTTGTTCGGATGCTCTGCCATTTCCTCTAACCAAAGAAGAGGGATATGAGGATTTTGAGGCAAAAAATTCATCGTATGTACCCGATAATCCATTGCCAATTCGATTATCAGATGCTTGGTTAAATCGGAACGTTTAGCGATCGCACTTTTAACTTTGGTATATGGAACTTTTATCAAAGCTTCAAGAACATTTAGCGGTGTGTTGGGATTTTTGGCAATATTTGTTTCAATAGCTACCCTCAAATTCCAATTTGGCTCTGGATGTTCGACTAAAATTTGCAAAACTTTAACAGGAGTTTTCAGGTATGTAGCCAGATGCAAGCGAACTGAACCCGCACTATGTTCGGCTAACTTTTCTAAAACTGTTTGCGATACATCTTTACGTTGTGCAATACACAAACCCAATTCTGGATCGTACCTACTCTTAATTGCCAGTTGAACCAAAATATGTTCCGAAGCTTGTTTATGTTTAGCTACAGCTTCCATTACCAAGGAATTGGGATGCATTGCGGCACAAGCCAAAAACCATTCCGGCGCATCATCCTGTTTTAACAGTTTTAATAAAGTCCAATATGATATATCTGTTGCTAAATTCGGATTTTCTAACATTAATAAAGACAAAACCGGATTTGAGAAAAATTGACGAGGAAAATCCCCCGCTAATTTCAGCAGTACATCTGTTGGTGTATTCGGATTTGTAGTTACATTTTCGCGGGTAGCCTTATCTTCACTTGATGCCAACTCCCGCAATAATTCCGGTTCCGCACTCGGATTCATCGCCACTAATGAAGCAAGTTCTATACTTTCATAAGCAAGAATTCTCAGCTTATCCGGTGGAGTAGTTTCGTCAGCTGCAAGTTGTTCTGGGGTTGGATACATAAGCGCTAACCTAACTCTTGCTTAGATGTATTATTTTATTCTGTTATTTATAGTATTTTCTAGTAAAAAAGCTACATTTTTTGGCTTAGTAGTAAATTACCTTGACAATTAATAATTAAGAGTTATTTAAACTACTTTATAAAATATTTAATTGTCTAAATACATAGTAAAATACACTTATTATGGTGAATATAAAGTGTAATGACAACTGCTCAAAATTTATATATATGAAATTATAACTAAAATTCAGCAGCATCAATTTGACAATACATTGCCGGATACAAGGTATTTATAAATACTTCTATAATTGAGTAATAAAATGAAAAATATTTGTAGCTTTTTTACTCAGAAATCTTTAAATAAATAAGTCAACCTAGCTTGATAAAATCGGTGAATGTTTGACAATATCTGTAAATTTTTAGCAGAAAACTTTTCTAGAGACTTTGCTAATTGGCTATTGGGAGAACCCATAACCTTAACCGAACTTAGTCCGAAAGAGCTTTCACTCGAACCCATTCGAGCCGATGCCTTGATACTGCTACAGTCTGATGAAAAAATCCTGCACATAGAGTTCCAAACCCAACCAGATCCCAAAATTCCTTTCCGAACAATAGATTACCGTATCCGGGGTTATCGCCGCTTTCCCCAAAAGGAAATGCATCAAGTTGTGATTTACCTCAATCGCACAAATTCAGAATTGGTTTATCAAAACACATTTTCGTTGACTCGCACCCGTCATGAATTTGAAATCATTCGATTGTGGGAACAACCAGCCGAAGTTTTTCTAGAAAACCCCGGTTTACTACCATTCGCCGTATTGAGCAGTACTCCAAACCCCGAACAGATACTCAACCAAGTTGCCAGCGAGATAAACGAAATTTCCGACAACCGCACTCAAAGCAACGTTGCTGCATCCACCGCGATTTTAGCTGGTTTAGTATTGAAGAAAGACTTGATAAGAAGAATTTTGAGGTCAGATATTATGCGCGAATCACCAATTTATCAAGAAATCTTGCAAGAAGGAGAAGAAAAAGGTAGAGCAGAAGGTAAAGCCGAAGGTAGAGCCGAAGGTAGAACAGAAACTTTACAACAAGTCGCGATTGATCTACTTAGCACTGGTATGGCTTTAGAAGATATATCAAGAGTAACTGGGTTATCAATTGAAGAGTTGCGGGTTTTGCAAAGGGAACAAAGCGAGCAGTAACCCTTAACCTGGTTCCCAGGTTGAGCCTGGGAACTAGCTTTTACAGGTTCTGCCTCCGATTATTACAATTGGTGCAAAATGTGAAATAAATCAGTCTTAAAGTAGGGATTTGAAAAGAAGCGGAAGAAGAATTTTGATTATCTATTTTTTCCTATTAGCTATCAGCAAACCTACACCAATAAATAATAAGGTTGCTGCAATGCTCAAAGCCAAAGAAGCGTAAAACGGATGTGGTGGTTTAGTTAAAGATAAATTGAAGTCTACAGGTTGGTTGATTTTATCGATATGCTGCACAACCACACCAGAAATAATTGCACCACCACCAAAGCCGATACCGAGTATTTGTATTGTGTTATTGAGATTGCGTTCAGCCTCAAGGCTGCGTCTATCGCGTTTTGTTTGTTCGATTTCCACAATACCGCGAATTGAATCAATTAGTTGCTCAAATAGTCTTTAAGCGGGTGTAAGATAAGCTAAATCTGTATTGATTTGTTCGATATAGGTATCTTTAGCTAATTCTAGGAAGCTTGATAAAAATTCTAAGTCATCTTGTATGCAAATTGCTTTGATTTTGTCAAGATGTAACTTGTAATTTCTTGTATTAGCTTTAATAGTATTTCTGTGTAATTCTAAATCTTTTAAATAGCTAGCATAGTTAAAGGAAATTTCGGGTATTTCATTTAGCCATTGATTAAATTCTTTCAGCTTATCATCAACAGATTTATCTTTGACTTGATTGAATTGATTTACTTTATCTTCTAAAAGGCTGTACTTTTTTCTAGCTTGTTGATAACACCGACGAGATTGAGAATAAGCGTAAATAATTTTACTACGACAGTTTAAAAGATCGATTAAGTAAGTCGGCGGAAAAAAATATAGCTATGTAACGAAAGGTTAAGATGAAGTATTTGAGTAAAATTTAACACGTTCTGTTTTATAAGCTCCTTTCTCCCCTCTGGCTTCAACCCCATTCATTACAGCGTAGGCAAGGTCTAGTTCATCATCAAACATTTGACCAGATAATTCATCCTTTTTGATATGCTGCCACTCAAGTTCAATTGGATTCATTTCTGAGCAGTACTTAGGTAAAAAGAATATATACAAGCCTTGTTTTTCCCATTTTGACCATAATTGCTGTACTTCTCGGCATCGATGTATCGATCCGTTGTCTTGTACGACTACTTTAGTACGCCCAGTTTTTTCGGCATTAGCAGCTTCATGTTCCATCATTTGAATGTAAGCTTTACGGTCAACACCGCCTATTACCAAACCGTAGACAAAGCTGATTAGAGGTTGAAAAAAACCAATAATGCTCAATCTGCGTCCACGACGTTTTGTTTGTTCTAAATGTTTTTGCTCACCTTTGAAGTAGTAAGTATAGCCGGGTTCACTCCACATACAAAACCCTGACTCATCCAAATACTTTAAATCTATTTCTCCGCAAGCCGCAGATAATTGCAGCATATCTAAGTCTGCTTGCTTTATTTCGCGAATTTGCGAGTCTTGTTTGTTTTTATGGCTTTTTCTTGTTCTTTTCCAAATGACCCCCTTTTTTTGAGTACCCGACTTAATCTATCAGGACTCAGTTTCACATGGCGATCGCTTTCTAATTTTTCGGCTAGTTGATGACTGTTGTATGTACGTGGCTCATTTCTCAAACAATATAGCCAAAAACACAATATCGTCTTCAGTCCACTTCGGTTTTAGACCACGACCTTTTGACTCCCAAAGCCCTTCCAATCCTTCTTTTCGCCATCTATGTAAAACATCTCTAACTGTTTGTATAGTCCAATTAAAATGATTTGCTATTTTTTCTACATACCACCCATGTGCATTTAATCTAATCGCTTCTGCTCTATCTTTTACTTTCTGCGGTACATCCGCAGTTTTCAAACTCACTAAACTTCGCTCTTGCGAGGAAGTGAGGAATACCCTTAAACGAGCGCCCATATAAAAGTTACCTAAATAGATGCATTATCCGTATTTACCTATCTTTACATAGTTTGGTTTATTTACGCCGACTTACTTAAAGGATAATAGTATTCTCCAGTATTTTCTAAATGGGTAGTTTCTTGATTTGCGTTCAACCAAATTAAAATATGACACTGATTTTCAGGAGAATCAGCATTGTTGTTATATTCAAATATCGGACTATTTAATAATTTACCTTTGCTCTGAAATGAAATATTTAATTTATTGAATTCGGCTTCAGAGATTAAAGCTTTTACACAACTATCGGCAAAAGCTTTTTTATCATAAATTTTTTCTACAGGTTGAGCAAAGAATACTAAAGTTTGTCCGAGGGAAGCATTTATATTATTTGGAAGTAAGCAATTATCTTGATTTAATCCTTTTAGATCGGTAAGTTGTACTTTTGGATGTGGATAACGAAAAGTTAGATCGAGAGCGAAAATATCGTGAATTTGTAAACGGTTAATTTCTCCGCTTAAATGGAGATTATTTTTATGCTTAATAGCTGTAAAGTCTAGATTATTTTGATCTAATATTTGTTTCTCTTTAGGTATTGATAAATTTTCCAGTTTAGGAATACCTAATTTTTTACCAATTTCTTGACATTTGTGCCATAGATGATTGGCATCTTCGACTGGTTTTTCAGAACCTTGAGCTAAATTATGGCGTAAATGAAAAGCGTAGAGCGTGAGTTTTGGATAATCTACTTTTGCTGTTGAATAATCCATTATAGAATAATTTTTTATTATTAACCATAACCGCCTTGGTATGCAATTCCAAGTCTAATAGCAGAAGTCCATTGAAACTGATATCTTGCACCAATTGCAATAACCGCCTGGGAATTTATTCCAAGGCTCATATACAAAGTCTGATAAATCAGACTGAATAAGGCATAAGGTGCGTTTTTAACGTGCTTTGTATATTAGCCGATGATTTTAATTTCAAGGCTAGTTTGGGAGCTTGTTGAGATTGGCGCAAGATGTGAATTGAAATCGACTAATAATTTTTCAGTCTTATTTATAAGACTTTTGCTATTAGCCTGCGGTTTGCAACCGTAGGTGGATTAACGGGCTTACAAATCAACTTTTGTCGTTCTTCTTATCATCATCCGATTTAGTAGCTGAACTTTGTTGAATAGCATTAATTAAAGTTCTTTTATCGTGTTCATATTTAGGAATATTAGAATTAGCTTTAGTGCTTCCAGGCGCTCTTTCTGTGACATTACCTTCAAGCTCAGCTAAAGCATCATCGACTTGCGGATGTTTCTCACACCAATCTGAAATCGCATTAGAAAGAGATTGAATATCATCAGATTGAGAATTCACTAATTGAACTAATTCAGTCTTTTCTTCTTTTGAAAATAACTCAGGCTGAGTTTTGAGCAAATGGATAAAATTGTTAACCGTGACTTCATAATCAGACATAATATTCATAATTCTCCTATTTCCCAACAGCGGTAAATGCAGCCCAATGAAAAGGCGAGTTAAATGGTTTTTCTACAGTTTTATTTCTAAGCTGACGACGTATTTTTCCTTTCTTTGTACTATCTAAAGGTAAATTACTCGCCCATTCCTGTAAATCTTCCTTCGTCGCATCTCTCAGCCAAGTTTGCGCTTGATTTAAAGCAACAGGTACGGAAATATCTTCTACATCCTTTAGAATTTGAATAAATTTAATCATCAAAAAAGACGTTGATAAATCGTTTACCGTCCATAAACTACTGACTACGCTAGAACTACCAGCATATAAGAAACCGCTGGGTAAACCAATATATTCATCGCTGGTATTTTGGAAATCAATTAAGCCAGTTTCGCAAGCAGAAAGGACGACAAGACGACATTGATTGAGGTTGAAATTTCGTTCAAATAAATTACCTAAAGTTAGGCATTTACTTAAATCTAATTTTTTATTCTTAACTGCACCTGCTAAGAGTAAACAAGAATCTTGAGGGGAGCTTAAGTTAAATGTACCGTGACAGGAAAAATGGAGATAATTCGTCTGTTGAATTTGGGATGAAGCTTGAGATAAAGCGGTTTGAGTTGCTTGTTTTTTAGATAATACTTCTTTGTCAGTAAATAACGATGAAATAGTTTCTACTTCTAAATCGGTGTATTGTAAATCTTCTGTAGGGTTTTGAATAGCAAATAGGGATTTTAAATTAGAGTGTTGTCTTAAGTTTACTTGTTGTAAAAGTTGACAACTGGGAGCATAACTTACACAGTCTGAGAATTTATCACATAAGAAACCACCATCAGCTAAAGGTAATGCGTGAAGTGGGAATAAGTGTAGGTAGCGATGGGGAATAAGAATTAGATGAGAACAAGTTTGTGGTATTAGCTTGATAATTTCTTCTATATGTAAGATTTCAGCAAGTTGAGTAAGACGAGAAGGGAGATTGTTTATCCACTCGGCTTTATTACTGTAATATGCATCCAAATAATTGAAATTCCAATTGGTAAAAGCTTTTAAATTATCAGTGGATGTAGATGAGTTAAATCTTTGAAGATTATCAGAGGTAATAATAAAAGTCTCTAAACCTGCCTTAGTAATATACCACTCAATAATGGCTGTATTTTTGTCTAAAGTTGCTTGAAATTTATTAATTTTGAAACCAGAAGCAACTGGTAAATACTCATCTTCTAAACTCTTTTTCTGTTGTCGTAATTCCTGAAGATGTTGAGCTAAAGCTGTAGCATTTTCAGCAGTACCATTTTGAATTTTATATTGTCCCGTAGCTATTTCATCTCGGAGTTGTTCTAGTTGCGTAAAAACTTCTGGAGGGAAAATGGCTTTAGAATCGCGATCAAGAATAAGTTCAACCAAATTACGGGTTTTACTGCGTTCGATATATTCAACTGCTTGACTATCTTCTTGCAATTCCAAACAAACTTCTACCATACTGCGATAAAGTCCATTCCACTTTTCCGCTTGCTTGCGCTTGCTTTCTTCACCGGATATAATTTCACATCGCAATAACTCTACCGTCGCAATGGCTGATTCATAGGTATTGTAAGCAGAATTAAATCTACCTTCGTTTTGGTAAACCATCCCTAAATTGTCTAATGTTTCTATATGATTTTGCGGAAAAGCCTCGCAGGTTCTAACTTTTAAAGCATAATTAAAGCAATCAATGGCTTTTTCAATGTTCTGAGATTTCTCTCCTTTGATTCTTTTATAATAAGCAATGCCTAAATTGTTTTGCGTTTGTGCCCAATCTTGAGGTAAAGTTTCGCGGGTTCTAACTTGCAATGCAGCTTGGAATGAAGAAATGGCATTTTCAATATTGTCGGCTTTATCTCCCTTGATCCTATTACTATAAGCAGTACCTAAATTATTTTGTGTCATAGCCCAATCTTGAGGAAAATCATCGCAAATTCTAACTTGCAAAGCGGCTTTATAGGCTTTTATAGCCTCTTCAATATTATCGGCTTTGTTTCCGTTTATTCTGTCACCGTAAGCATTGCCTAAATTATTTTGCGTAGCGGACCAATATTGGCGAAAAGCTTGATATGTGTAGACTAGCAAAGCAGCTTTATAGGCTTTTATCGCATTTTCAATATTGTGAGCTTTATTTCCATTTATTCTTTCCCTATAAGCATTACCTAAATTGTTTTGCGTCATTGCCCAATCTAAAGGAAAATCTTCATAGGTTCTGACTTGCAAAGCAGCTTGATAAGCATTGATCGCATTTTCGATATTCTCCGCTCTATCTCCCACAATTCTGTCATAGTAAGCACCACCTAGATTATTTTGTGTCTGTGCCCAATCTTGAGGGAAAGTTTCACGGGTATAGACTCGCAGAACTATCTGATAACAAGCGATTGCAATTTCTATGTTGCTAGCTTTACTACCCAAAGGAAATTCCTGAATCCGATTGCCAAAATTTCCAATATTTGCTGCGATACAATCTCTTAAATTTACTGGTACTTCTTCCAATGCACTTGTCGGCCAATATCGCAATACGTTAGCCAAATTATTATTAAGCTTATCTGTATTTGCTGCGAATAACGGATAAACAACCTCCGCATTGCCGTTGCTTTCTGAGATTGCTTGCAAAATTTCCATCAAAACTTGGAAATAAGCATCCCGTGGCTGTTCGTTCATAAAACCGCATCTAAATCATATCTTTATAAAGCTTCAGTATAATTGCTGAGATTTTCGCAAGAATCCCAAATTTATCAAAACTCTTCCTCTGCGCCCTCCGCGTCTCGGCAGTTAATCAATCTTATTTACCAAACGCAATAAAAACCTAAACAATAAAATAAACCACTAAAAAAACAACTATGACATTCCGCGAAGAGTTTAAATTACTACTACGCGCTCGCTATTCTTTAATTTATATTCCTACTCAGGAAGAAGAGCGTCTAGAAGCCGTAATCCGGGAAGAAGCTACTAAACAAGGCAATCGTCAGGTATACACTTGGGATTTTGTTGACGGTTATCAAGGTAATCCTAACGATGCCGGTTTCGGCAGACGCAATCCTCTACAAGCTTTGGAATTTGTAGAAAAATTACACGCTTCCGCACCTGCTATATTAATTCTCCGGGATTTTCATAGATTTTTGGATGATGTGGCAATTTCTCGCAAACTCCGCAATTTAGCGCGTTTATTAAAATCGCAACCAAAAAATATTGTCATACTTTCACCGCGTGTTGCTATTCCCGATGATTTAACCGAAGTGTTGACGGTGGTAGAGTTCGCTTTACCTAGCGCTACAGAAATACAAACCGAAATTGAAAGACTATTAGCCGACACTAATAATTCTCTGCCAAATCAAGTTTTAAATGAATTAGTTCGTTCCGCTCAAGGCTTGAGTATGGAAAGGATTCGCCGCGTTTTGTCAAGGGCGATCGCCGCACGTGGAGAATTACAAGCGGAAGATGTGGAGTTAGTTTTACAGGAAAAGCGTCAAACCATCCGTCAAACTCAAATCCTCGATTTTATCCCGGCTACAGAACAAATTTCCGATATCGGCGGATTGGATAATCTCAAAGATTGGTTATTAAGAAGAGGTGGTGGCTTCAGCGAAAAAGCCAGACAATACGGTTTACCACATCCGAGGGGTTTGCTGTTGGTAGGAATTCAAGGCACTGGTAAATCATTAACCGCAAAGGCGATCGCTCATCACTGGCATTTACCTTTATTACGCTTGGATGTGGGAAGATTATTTGGCGGCTTAGTAGGTGAATCGGAATCGCGTACTCGTCAAATGATACAGGTATCCGAAGCGCTGGCTCCTTGTATCCTATGGATAGATGAAATAGACAAAGCGTTTTCCGGACTCGGTAGCAAAGGCGACGGTGGAACCACTAGCCGAGTATTTGGTACATTTATTACTTGGATGGCGGAAAAAACTTCACCCGTTTTTGTAGTTGCTACCGCGAATGAAATTCAAGAATTACCACCGGAATTATTGCGTAAAGGTAGATTCGATGAAATATTCTTCGTCGGCTTACCAATTCAAGAAGAAAGAAAAGCCATTTTCAACGTACACTTATCGCGATTGCGTCCTCACAATATCAAAGAATACGATATTGATAGATTAGCCTACGAAACACCCGATTTTTCCGGTGCAGAAATTGAGCAAACGTTAATTGAAGCAATGCACATTGGTTTTAGCCAAAATCGCGATTTTACTACAGACGATATTTTAGGAGCTGCGAGTCAAATTATACCTTTAGCCAGAACCGCTCAAGAAAAAATCGAGCAACTGCGTCAATGGGCTGCTTCCGGAAGGGCGCGTCTTGCATCCAAACATAATCCTTTGAGTGACAGGATTCAACAACAGTTGCAGTAAGGGGATTGGGAATTGGGCATTGGGCATTGGGAATAGGGAGATGGTGAGTCCACTCGCGTGGGGTCGGTTCCCTCCATTGAGCGAAGTGGCGTTAGCGCAGCGAGGCGTTAGCCTTACCCGAAGGGGGAGATGAGGAGATGAAGAACATTTTACAAAACAATTGTAGTGGGAGCATCTTGCTCCCCGATCGCTCTTTCAAATACCCAATTACCAATTACCAATGCCCCATGCCCCATGCCCAATTCCCCATGCCCAATGCCCCATTCCCAATTCCCAACTGTTCGTTTATGATTGAGAATTTAATAGTTAAGGGTTATAATTCTTCACTCATAAGTTTATTAGTCTAACTTTTTGTAACAGGTAAATACTATGTTGTCTAACATACTAAAAATAATACTTGGTGTTTTCTTAGCGATAGCTATTTTAGTGGGTGGTAGTGCTGCACTAGCGATTTATTTTATGAATCGAACTTCTATTACTCCTCCAAAACCTGTTTTTTCTAATGATAAAGCTGCGGTGAAAGCGCAAGCTGCAAAAACTCCTACTCCTGGCGCAACTACTGCTAATTCTCAGACGAAAACTGCTCCAAAACCAAAACCTACTCCGACAAAATCGGCATCAGAAGAACAAGAAAAGCCATTACCTCCAGGTGCTTATCCCGCAACTGTAACTTGGCCTCAAGGTTTAATTTTGAGAGCGGAACCAGAAGTTAATGCAGAACGTCTAGGTGGTATTGGGTTTAAAGCAAAAGTTGTAGTTTTAGAATTAAGCAATGATAAAGTTTGGCAGAAGATTCGTATCGAAGATAGTGGGAAAGAAGCTTGGGTAAAAGCGGGTAATACCAAGAAAGTAGAGGAATAAATTCTCTTCGCTTTGTACGGAGTTCAGTTCCTGATTTTTTATTTATACAAAGCATCCCGGCTACAAATACATTGGACGAGGTTGAGACTCGACTCGAAAGGGCTAACGATTAAAGTTTAAAAGTTAAGTGAAAATTATAGTATTATAATTTCATAATTTTTTTAGCAGTACTTAAATAGGACTTAATCTAATTGTATATAAAAGTTAAAAAAGTATTATTTACTCCAACATTGAAAAATAATTTCATGTATAATTCCAACATCTATTACACAAAAGTACGCGCGTGATTACTTAAAGTATAGGTGATTTACTTTAATATCTGGTATATTTTGTATGGGTGCATAAAAAACTAGAAATATCAATAGTTCATTGCATCGGTATTAAGGATTCTAAAATCGTAAAGCTGCGAATAATTAAACGCAGTTGCGATTAATAGTAAAGCTAATGTCTTAGAAAGTCATCGTTAGTAACGGTAGAAGTCATATTACATCAAGTCAGGTAAATCTAATAGAAGACAGCATCTTGTAAAGAATCGCCCTTCTGTAGTAGTTTGTCAAAAACTACTCATATAAATTGCAAAAAAATTCTTCCTGTGAGGTGAATACTATAACAGGGAATTTCTTTAACTTAAAAACGATGAAAAAAATCGGTTCCGATCGCCAAAATTTAGCGGAGAAAGCACCTTTCAATGATGAGGTTGTTTCCGTCAAAGTTGATTTCAAGTTATTTGCCGATATTCGTGAAAAAATGTCTAACAATAGCAGACTTGCTCTACCTTGGATATCTGTTGTAACAACTCTAACGATACTGGGAAGCTCAAGCGAAGTTTTGGCTTTACAAAGGGGAGATAATAATTCTCAAGTTAAGAATGTTCAGAGTTGTTTAAAAAGGTTGGGTTATTTTAATGGTCCGGTAAACGGTAATTTCGCTTCTATGACAGAAACTGCCGTGAGAAAATTTCAGCGAGCTAATGGGATATCAGATATCGGAAAAGTAGGCCCTAGAACCCAAGCTGCATTGCAACGCAGGTGTGGTAGTGGAGGTAGAACTGTTTCTGCAAACGATTGTCAGCGCGGGCTTAGAAACGGTTGCGATGGTACTGCTGTAAGAGAGTTGCAACGCAATTTAAGAACTCTGGGCGTTTATAATGGCCCAGTCACTGGTCGATTTCGCGAACTAACTAGGAATGCAGTTGTTAATTTTCAAAGACGGAATGGCATAAATCCCATTGGTGTTGCGGGGCCTCAAACTCAACGAGCAATACGTTTAGCGTTAAACCCACGACGACAAGTCAATCCACCCTCTAATACAAATCTTCCCGGTCGTTTTTGCGATTATAGAAGAGAAATTATTCGCTTCGGCTGTAGAGGTGACTGGGTAAGACAGTTACAGCAAAGATTAAAGACTTTAAATTACTTTAGTGGAAATCCTACTGGCTATTTTGGTCAAATCACTAGAAATGCTGTAGTTAAATTTCAGCAAGACAATCGCCTCCCTACTACTGGAACAGTAGATTCAGTTACTTGGGGCAGAATCGTAAATAGCCAAACAGTTTCTACTTCTACAACTATTTTACCGCCTAGTATTATCACAATTGGTACCAGGGGTCCTCAAGTTACAACTTTACAGCAAAATTTGAAGCAGTTGGGTTATTTTTACGGAAACCCTACAGGCTTTTACGATAAATCTACTCAAGAAGCTGTAGTACGATTCCAGCAAAGTTACGGTTTACCAATGACTGGAAATCTAGATCCGCGTACTTCTCAAACAATAATTCAAGTATTGAGAAGTAGTAGAGGAGGCATGGGAGGGAGTTCGGACTTTGAGCCAATTTATCCCGGTGATAACAATCCAAGAGTTGAAAAACTGCAAGAGCGTTTGCTGGAATTAGGATTACTAAAAGCAAATCCCACTGGTTATTTCGGTCCTTTTACTAGAGAAGGTTTGCTTGCATTCCAACGATATCAAGGATTATCCGAAACTGGCTTTGTAAACGAGCCAACTTGGGAAAAACTGGGGTTTAACAGTTCTCGCAATAAACGTTATGTAATAGTTGTACCTTTGCGAAGTCCAGATGTTTACAATCAAGTACTTCAATACGTACCTTCAGCCCAAGTTGGAAAATCCAAATTAGGAGATTTTGTCAACGCAGGAGAGTATAACGAGCGCGATCGAGCACAAAGACAATCTCAATTTTTGCGCGATCGCGGTTTTGATGCCAGAGTGCAGTATTTTTAGGATTAAGAGGGGATGGGGAGAGCAGGGGAAGCTGAGGAAACCAAGGAGGCAGGAGAAGCAATTAATTTTATTTGTTAATTATTTATTTTCTACCTCCGCTGCCTCCGCTCCTAACTATTCTTAAGCTGCTAAAACAGAGCTACTAATCAATCGAGATTTAGATTTTAATAATAATTTTGTAGCTTCTTGGGCGCAAACAGCAGGACTAAAAAGATTTCCCTGCATTAGTTCGCATTCCAGAATTCTTAATAAATTGCGTTGTTGTTCGGTTTCTACACCTTCAGCAACAACAGAAAGATTTAGTCCATGTGCTAAAGCAATCATTGCTGTAACGATCGCAGCATCGTTAGTCTCATTAGTTAAATCTTGCACAAAAGAGCGATCAATTTTCAAGCAGTGAATCGGAAACTGTTTGAGATAATTAAACGAACAATACCCGGTTCCAAAATCATCTATAGATATAGAAACACCCATATTATATAACTCGGTTAAAATCTCTTTACTGAAATCAACATTTTGCATCGCAGCACTTTCAGTTATTTCCAACTCAAGATATTGTGCAGATAATTGAGTTTCAGTTAATATACGCCGCACGGTATCAACTAAGTCTGGTTGCAGAAATTGTCTTGCTGACAAATTAACCGCTACTGCCACAGATGGATTACCCAAAATATTTTGCCAAATTTTGTTTTGGGCACAGGCAGTTCTTAAAACCCATTCGCTCATAGGTACAATAAGTCCAGTTTCTTCAGCAATAGGAATAAACTTGCTAGGAGAAATTAATCCATATTTTGGATGTTGCCAGCGTAGTAAAGCCTCGAATTTACAAATTTCTCCTGTAGTGATATCAACTTGAGGTTGGTAATACAACCTTAATTCATCTCGCTCCATAGCATAATACAAGCTATTTTCTAAATTAAGTAATTCTGAAGCTTGAGAATTAATAGTCGAATTATAAATTTGATAGTGGTTTCTTCCTTCCAATTTTGCGCGATTTAATGCAGCATCCGCATTTTTAATTAAAGTTTCTCCATCGTTTGCATGGTTGGGATAAACAGCAATCCCAATGCTCGCACTGATATGTAAAAGATGATTGTCAATCAAAAATGCTGGTTTTAAAGCGTCTAGAATTTCTTCGGCAACACGAGCAGCATCTCGCGCATCACCGATCTCAGATAAAAGCAAAGTGAATTCATCACCCCCCCATCGAGCAATTGTATCTATCGGACTCAAACACCTATTCAAACGTTGAGCAACGCTTTGTAACAGTTTGTCACCTGTTTTATGACCTAATGTTTCGTTGATAGTTTTAAATCTATCTAAATCCAAAAAACATACGGCAACGTTATTATTGCTCAAATTAGCTTTGATTAAAGACTCCAGCAGTCGTTCGCAAAACTGCATTTTATTGGGTAAATTGGTTAAAAGATCGTGATTGGCTTGATGTCGTATTTTCGCCTCTGCTTGAAAACGTTCGCTGATATCCCGAAAACTCCATACCCTACCTACAATTTCACTACCAATGTATTGCGGTTGCGAATAACGCTCGAATGTTCTGCCATCCTTAAATTCAATCCAATCGTAAATTTCAGCAGCGGGATAAGCTTCTAACTGCGAAGTACAAATCAAATATTCTTTCTTGTCTTTTAGCTGATTGGTTGCGAATTCTAATACTTGTGTATGGTTCCCAGATTTCATTAACGATTTAGGAATACCCCACATTTGCACAAGCTTATGATTGTAGCCAGAAATGCAACCTTTACTATCTACTAATAAAATACCGTCAGCAGTAGTTTCTAATGTTGTTTTTTGTAAAGAAAGGGATTTTTCTAATTCTTTCTGTATGTCCTTATTTTTAGCAACCTCTTGGTGTAATTCAACGGTACGGCAATTAACTTTCTCTTCTAATTCTGAATTTATATTTTGAAACTTTTTAATACTTTTATATAAACACTGTTTTGTAATTAAGTTTTTGTAAGCAAGAGAAATAGCAAGAACTGTAGCTTGCAAAAACTTAATTTCTGTTGATTGCCACACTCGATCTTCTAAACAGTATTCCAACCCGATAAAACCGAAAAACTCACCATTAACTATAAATGGTAAAAGTAAGATTGAAACAATTCCTCTAGCTTCAAAAAACCGTTGTTCTTCAGGACTAACTTCTGTTAAATTGCTCCAAGTAATATCGCCTCTGACTAATCTCTGTGCCAAATTAGGAAAAATTTCTGCAATTGGTTTGTTTCGCAGCGGCATTTTATCGGCTTGAGATACAGTCGCAGTATCGTACCACTCAGCTTTTTGATCTATTAATAAATCATCATTTTTAGATCGATGAGCTTCACATATATAAATTCGATGAGGCTTATAAGCTAATCTTAAAATTGACAGAATTTCTGTATAGCATTCATCGCTACCATCAAAAGTTTGCAAAGCAGTTTCTACATTAATAAGTGCTTCTAGGTAAGCTTGATTATTTGCCCTAATCACTTTTACATCATCTTGACTACTGATTTGACTTTGCTCGTTTGCATGAGACTCTGGCTGGCTTTCAAAATCAATAAATTCGAGATTACCAGAAGTCCCAATCATTTCTCCTTGGTTATCTAATAAAGCTCGCATACGAATTTTTACAACACAAATATCGCCGTAAAAAGTTTTGTAGTGAGTTTTGTATACGCTTTCTTCTATATGTTGTGCTTTCAGAATTTTAAATAATTCTAAATTGTATAAATACTCGCAAGGATGAACGTAATCAAGAAAATTCTTTCCAATACTCTGTGCAACAGTAAATCCAGTTAATTCATTCCAGATTGAACTAAGAAATGTCCATCTTCCCGAACTATCTGTTTCAAACAGTATCTCTTTATCAATGTGAGATACCCGATCGAGTTTATCGCTGCAAGTTGCTAGTAAATTATTTTGGGAAACTCGACAAGGAATCTGTCGATTTGCCTTTCTCAGCTTGAGTAGTGTTTGTAATTTATGTTTTGTCATGTAAGAACACACCAGTCTCGCTCACAAGCAGTTAAGTTAACCAACTATTAGTGGCATCATCGTACTTTCTGATAGCGGTAAATACTTTATATATATCTATAATTAAATAAATTAAAATAAACAATAAAATTAAATTTTAGCCTACGATCTTTTTTTGCTACTACTTCTTAATATACAGATAATTAAATTATCTATATTTTTATGCAATTGTATCCGATGTTATGAAGCATTTACAATTCGCGTTGTTATTGTATTCAAAATTATTAAAATATCATATTTACGCTCCAAAGAAAATTTTATATGCCAAAAAGATAGATGGCGAACGCTATTTTTTTATTTCTTATTATACTTTATATCTCTTGTTCAACCATACTCGCAACCATTTCATTTTTTAACCTTAGTTTATACGAAGATAGATATCTTTCTAATTAGGGCTTGTTTTTATGAATTCGATTACTTTACCACTGAATCAAGCTGCTATTGACTATACCTCTATAAAGAAATTAAGTGCAATACTTCTTACTCCTTAGTTTTTATAACAATTATTTCATTTCCATTAAATAGGCTAAAAACTTATTTACCCACGTTATAAAAGTAGTTATATAAATAAGGTGTTGAAGTAATTAAATAATTAAGGATGACTTGTCATGTTAGACAGACATAACTAAAATTGCTTGTTATATTATGTTTGAATCAAATTCAATACCAAGCTCGAATCAGTTAACTACAATCTTCAACAAAAAGTATACCAAACAACTTATACTGGTGTATAGAGAGAAAATACTGAAGTCTATAACTTTAGATAGATAATGCTTTGCCCTAAATAAATAGCTTTAAACAAACTGTTAAAGAAGCAGTTGCTGTGAATATAGCTTTGAAGTAATAATTATATTTTTTGAGAAGGAACGGTAATATTTGTAACCATTTTATTCAAGGTTTTATGCTTGTTTGCCTGAAAACGTATTAGCTTTCCTTCCTTGACCGATTAAAAATATTACGATATTAAGATGATGCAACTATAGCTCAAAGTAGTCAACATTTATGCCTTGCCAAAAAAGTGTTTACGGGAAGTTGTCTCTACACAAATATTGCTCCACTAGAGCCTTAGCAATACATCCCTTCTATGCTTATAAGTTTATTAAACCCATGCCATGATGACACGCTTTAAATTAATAGTTGTCTATTGAAAATTTTGCACAAAGCTCGGGAAGAGAAGTTATGCGGGAGATAATGTTTTCTTAAGCTCAGCTTTATCTTACTTTATGAGAAGAACGGAGGGGTATTCCACGTATGAACGCAAGAGAATATCTATACACTCAACTCCCACTAAATATAAAATCGCATTACCGCTATTCTTCTTATTTTATTCGATTATCTGTAATCATCAAGTCAATTTGTGTATTTCTTAAATAGATAAAAGTAATACGGAGTTATTAGCTTGTTCAACATGAAATCATATTTTTAGTACAAATTAAATTTTTTGATTGTAGAAAAATATCACTATACTCCGATGCAATAATCCAAGACAAAAAATACTTGGGTCGAATGTAATTTAAACGACTTATCCTGGTAAAATCTTGCAGAACTTAAAGTTAAATAGAGGTTAATATGAGACACGAAAAACTTTCTCCCGGAATATTGTTAGCTTACGAGAACTATCAGAGAGAAGGAGCAAGGGCATTAACAACTCACAAACGTTCGCTTGGTATAGTTTCTCCTAGAAGCACTTTGAAGCCAATTCGTAGTGTAGTTTTTATCTACTGTGATGAACAAGCAGACTTGAGTCATTTATCTGAATACGGTATTGAGATCAATCAAAATAGTGGTAGAGTCAGAACCGCTTTTGTACCTATTGAAAGTTTAGGTCGTTTATCCGAAGAACCAGCTATCGAGCGTATTAAGCCATCGCGGAAATTACATTGGCGCATGGATGTTGCACCGGAGAAAGTAGAATTACCGCAGTTTCAGCAAAAAAAATCAAAACTAAGCGGTAAAGGTGTAGTCATCGGTGTTATAGATAGCGGTATCGATTCGGCACATCCTGCTTTCGCCGGACGTATTTTACGTATTTGGGATCAAACATTATCGGGTAAAGGAGTTGCAGAAGGTGGTTACGGTGCCGAACTAGAAGACAAATATTTAGCAATGTCTCTCGATACTGACGGACATGGTACTCATGTGGCAGGTATTGCTGGCGGTTCCGATAAAGAGTTTTGCGGGGTTGCACCAGAAGCGCAATTTATTATTGTTAAAACCGACTTACAGGATGCTCACATTGCTGATGCAGTTCGCTATGTTTTTCGAGTAGCTAGCGAAATGGGGCTTCCGGCAGTAGTGAATCTTAGCTTGGGCGGACACGCTGATGGTCATGATGGTACCGATTCTCTCTCAAAAATTATCAACGCCCAAACTGGTCCGGGAAGAATTGTTTGCACTGCTGCGGGTAACGAAGGTAATGACAATATTCACGGTCAAACCAATGTTACCCCTGGTGAAATGAGTACCATGCGTTTTTCTGCACCATTAAATCAAGTAGGAATAGTATGGTTAAACGGTTGGTATTCTAAAGATTCGGAATTAGAAGTTTCGCTACGGAGTCCCAATGGTTTTGTTACACCTTTTCAACCAGTTATTACTGACGATAATCCTTCACAAGAATATAACTTATCAGATGCACGAATAGAAATAGTCACACCGGGCAAAGACCCCATGAACGGCGATTACAATTTCTTCGTGCAAATACGCGGTACTGGTGACAAACAATTCAATCAACCCGTACCCGGTGGTGTATGGCAGTTACGGTTACGCAACAAATCTTCAAAAGAAACCCGTGTGGACGTTTGGACTCTAGATGATGTAAGTTCTGTATTTTTTACAGGTAAAAGTATTGCTGATTCGGTGAAAATTGGTTCTCCCGGATGTGCCGAAAGTGGTGTTACAGTTGGTTCTTATACTACAAAGGCTAAGTATACTGACATTGATGGTAAAGAACGGGAAATGGGCTTAGAGCTAGATACTATTTCAGAATTTAGCAGTGAAGGACCTTTACGAAATGATGCTCAAAAGCCGGATATTGCCGCACCCGGAGCAATGATAGTCTCAGCCCTTTCTAGCGATGCCAGCTTGGATAGGTCGATGATTATTAATTCTAAGTTTGTGGCATTAGCAGGTACAAGTATGGCAACTCCTTTTGTTACTGGCTTAGTAGCACTACTATTGCAGCGCAACCCCAAACTCAATCCAAAAGCCTTGAAAGAACTGCTCTACAAAAATAGCTCTATTCCAGGAAAACAAAAAGGAGCATTTGATAAGAAATGGGGGTTTGGGTTGATTAATGCAGAAAATCTTTAAATTTTGGGAATTAGGAGAATTAACTCCTAACTCTTAACTCCTAACTATTCTTCAAATATTTTTAAGCCGATCAATTTAATTCAGGTCTACATAAAGATGGATTGGAATCGACTTTATACTTGATAGGCTTAAAAAGGGGCAAGTAAGATCACTATTACCTGCCCTTAATTCATTAAACAGTTTATGAACTTTACTAAGCTAGATACCGCTCTTATATTGGCTATAAAAAAAATTCAAGATCGCTCGATACCTTGTTTAGTCGTTTTTATTCATACCCAATCAGCTATAGACTCTACAGCAACTACTGTTTTAGAAGGTTTTGGTATCACTGGTATCACGGCGCAAAAAGATGTGTTTACAGCGACACTATCGCTCAACGCAGTTGCTCAACTTTCAGAACAACCTTGGGTGAAGTATCTGAAGCTTTCTCAGAAATTGCGTTTTGCGAGCGGGGATTAGAAATAGTCAAAATGTAGTTGCTTGATAATTTTTAATGTCAATTAATACATTCTTTTCTATTCTGAAATTATTAAAATAATTATTGAAAGTCTTATTCTCACTAGGGTGATAGTGTTTTCGAGTGTTTTCATTAACTTACCTTAATCTTTGATTTTCCCTGTACGAGCTGTCACACACAGTCATAAACTGATTAGTGAGAGCTTCAAGGCAGTCTGGAGAAATATAAATGAAAAAAGTTTTAGGTATCATTCTTGGTGGTGGTGCGGGTACCCGTCTCTATCCACTAACAAAGTTCCGTGCTAAACCAGCAGTACCCTTAGCCGGTAAATATCGCCTCATAGATATTCCGGTTAGTAACTGTATCAATTCCGAAATATTTAAAATTTATGTCTTAACGCAGTTCAACTCTGCTTCCCTAAACCGGCACCTGACTCGCGCTTACAGCTTTGCTGGTTTTACTGAGGGTTTTGTTGAAGTCCTCGCCCCACAGAAAACCCCAAACAGTTCGAGTTGGTTCCAAGGTACTGCCGATGCGGTGCGTCAGTATCAGTGGCTTTTTGAAGAATGGGATATAGATGAGTATTTGATTCTTAGCGGCGACCACCTTTATCGTATGGACTACCGTCAGTTCGTCGAACGTCATAGAGAAACAGGAGCCGATGTTACTTTATCAGTGGTTCCGATGACGGAACGTGGTGCTTCCGCATTTGGCTTAATAAAAATTGATGATAATGGCAAGATTGTAAGCTTCAGCGAAAAACCTAAAGGTGAAGCTTTGAAGCAAATGGCTGTTGATACAACTGTACTTGGCTTAGATGCAGATCAGGCTAAAGAAAAGCCGTACATTGCCTCAATGGGGATTTACGTCTTTAAGAAACAAGTTTTACTCGACTTGCTGAAACAATCAAAAGAGCAGACCGATTTTGGTAAGGAAATTCTTCCTAGTGCATTAGGTAATTACAACGTTCAAGCTTTCTTATTCGATGACTACTGGGAAGATATTGGAACCATTGAAGCGTTTTATAATTCCAATCTGGCATTAACTCAGCAACCCCACCCACCCTTTAGCTTCTACGATGAAGATGCACCGATTTACACCCGTTCTCGTTACCTACCTCCCACGAAACTATTAAATTGTCAAGTTTCGCAATCAATGATTGGAGAAGGCTGTATTATCAAAGATTGCCGGATTGTAAACTCGGTTTTAGGAGTGCGGACGCGCGTTGAATCTGGATGCAATATTGAAGACACCTTAATTATGGGGTCGGATTTTTACCAGCCTTACGCAGAACGTCAATCCGACTGTAGCGATGGTCCTACTAGTTTAGGTATCGGAGCAAACACTACAGTTCGCCGCGCTATCATTGACAAAAATGCTCGCATCGGTTGCGACGTACAGATTATCAATAAAGATAACGTTCAAGAAGCCGACCGTGAAGAACAAGGTTTCTATATCCGCAGCGGTATTATAGTAGTACTCAAAAATGCGGTGATAGCAGACAAAACAATTATTTAGTAGTCATCTACAAGACTGAAACTCGGATAGCATCAAAGTAGTTAGTAAAAATCTAACTAGAAGAGATGCTCAAACTTCGGTATTTACGCACTCTAAAATCTATTTAGAAGGCAGGCGCAAGGGAATATATAAGGCCCCTTAGTCTCAAATATCTAATTAAGATGTCAACCCCCCTTTTTTTTAAGGGGGGCTTTTGTAAGCTCTATGAGTCAAAATATGTCCCTCCTCTATCGGACAATATATTTATCCTTCCGATGCAAATATTTTGACCTTAAATAGTACGGAAATTTCACTGCTCCCGACTAGCAAGAACCGCACCTAGTAATTATTTAATGTTTGTTAATTTAAAGTCAGAGTTCAAATACCCGCAATTGTTTTCTATGCGGTATATTGGCTCAATTTATACATAGAAAATATAAAGGAAATACAACAATCAGGAGGCTAGTAGATGGCTGCAACCGACTTCAAAGATTATTATCAAATTTTAGGAGTGAATAAAAGCGCGACTCAAGAAGATATTAAAAAAGCTTTTCGTAAATTAGCCCGCAAATATCATCCTGATGTAAATCAAGGCAACAAAGAAGCCGAGGCGCGTTTTAAAGAAGTTAACGAAGCATACGAAGTATTATCAGACCCTGAAAAGCGTCAGAAGTACGACCAATTTGGTCAATATTGGAAGCAAGCCGGACAAGGTTTCCCCGGTGGTGCTGCTGGTGCTGGGGTAGATATGAATGGTTTTGATTTCGGTCAGTACAACAGCTTTGATGATTTTATCAATGAATTATTAGGACGTTTTGGTGCTGGGAACCGTGGAGGAGGACAAAGCTATTCTTACCGGACTTCACCAGGTGGCGCAGGTGGATTTAGTGACTTTGGTGGTTTCCAGGATATGGGTGGTAATGCTGCTCAAGATAGCGAAGCCACTATTACTCTAAGTTATGCAGAAGCTTTTAATGGCGTACAAAAGCGGTTTAATTTGGGTAATGAAACTATTGATGTTCGCATACCTGCCGGAGCAAAACCTGGCAGTCGTTTACGAGTCAGAGGTAAAGGCCCCAGTTAGCCCTTTAAATAGACGACGTGGCGATTTATATTTGGTAGTTGAGCTTGGAAACCACCCGTTTTTTAAATTTGATGGGAATAACTTGCTATGTGAAGTTGATATTACTCCCGACGAAGCTGTATTAGGAGCAACGATAAAAGTACCGACACCTGACGGTATGGTTGATGTCAAAATTCCACCCGGAGTACGTGCCAACCAATCCTTACGATTGCGCGGCAAAGGTTGGCGAAATCCGAAAGGCGATCGCACTGACCAATTAGTTAAGATTGCCATTGCTGTACCAAAAGAGATCGGTGAGCAGGAAAGGGAATATTATCAAAAAATCCGAGATATTCGTACCTTCAATCCTCGCAGTAATTTACAGCAATTTAGATTATAACTATTGTTTATCAGTAATAAGAGTAGGCAAAACTTGCTCTTTTTTAAGAAGAATAAAACAGTAAATATTAATTTTAATTTTACAAAAACCCGATTTATTTGATAAATCGGGTTTTTAAATCGGGTTTTTCTGTAGGGAACATTCCAATTGTTGAAAAATCCGCAGGTAGTACTTCATTTCATTTGTTCTGACGGGTTGTAGAGACGTAGCAGTGCTACGTCTCCCGACGTTAGGTCGAAAACGAACCCTTCATAATTTATGCAATCGACCACTAGTAGTCCTTTGCATTAGTTTTAATGGGTTGTAGAGACGTAGCAGTGCTACGTCTCCCGACGTTAGGTCGAAAACGAACCCCTCAGAATTTATGCAAAGGACTACTAGTACTCCACCACAATAATTCTGCGGGGTTATGAACGGATTAAAAAAACCTTACTAGAGCGCAGAGAGCGCGGAGGAAGAGGGAAAAGAGAATTATTCGATTTCCAATAAAATTGCTGTTCACCCGTCAGAATTAATGTTAGCAAAGCGTGCCCGTACCTTTATGTTGTCCCGGAGGGACTTAGGACATAGTGTGTCCGTCAGGATATGCATCTTGCTCGCCCTTCTTCCACTAGGGAGCGAGACGCTCCCACTACGAATAATCTACCCATCAAAACTAATGGGACAGACTACTAAATACGGCTATAACCAAAAATTTGAAGATAAAATTAATTATATTTTACCCGATTCCCCATTCCCTATTATCGATTCATTAAATTCAAATCAATATAAGAAAGCAATGTTTCTACACTGGCATTATGGTCTAAAAAAGAAAATAAATGTTTATAAATCAGTTTTCCTTGTTTATCTAAAATAAATTGTCCGGGTAACGGCGCACCCAATGCTTGCCCAACTCCATAGTTACGAAATACTTTACAGCTTGGGTCGCTCAATAAGGGCATTTTTAAGCTCAAATCTTTTACAACTATTTGACTTTGACGCTCGTCAGTACTTGTAATCATTAAAACTTCGACACCCCGATTCTTAAATTGGTCGTAGTTTTCATTCAAAGCTTTAATATGGGGAAAACAGAAGGGACAATATTGCTTTTCGGTGAAAATTCGAGTTAATGCCACAATTACTGGTTGCTGGTTTTGAAAATCTGATAATTTCACCAAGCTACCATTTGTGATATCAGGAAGTTGAAATTGAGGTGTTAATTGTCCTAATTGCAGATTATTATCTGCGGGAATAGGTAAAAAATTACGTACAAAACGCTCGTTAAATAAACCAGTAAAATCGGTAGAAGTTAACATTTTAAATACTTTATATTTTGAAAATATAATAATTCACGCTCTTTAATGCGGAATATAACTCTATTTAATATTTATTCGCTTTTATAGCTGTATATCTTAGGTTTAATTTTTGCTCATCTGAATTACATATTTTCTCACCCTATTTAATAATTAAAGTGTGGTTAATAGTAATTTTATTGCCATTAACCACACCTTAATCTGATGACGAAAATCTAAATTGCGGAGAAATACACTTTGGACTTCTCTGGATCGGGATTCATGGTTTTATCGCCAGGCTTCCAACCCGCAGGACAAACTTCATCCGGGTGAGATTGGACGTATTGAATAGCTTGTAATGTCCGTAATGCTTCATCTACGTTACGACCAAAAGACAAATTATTGATGGTGGCGTGCTGAATAACACCATCTTTGTCTATAATGAACAAACCGCGTAAAGCAACGCCTGCTTCCGGGTCTAGCACGTTGTAAGCAGCGCTAACTTCTTTTTTTATATCCGATACCAAGGGATAATTAAGGTCGCCCACTCCACCAGACTTACGGTCTGTCTGAATCCATGCTAAGTGGGAAAATTCGCTGTCAACAGAAACACCAAGTACTTCAGTGTTAAGCTTTTTAAATTCTTCGTAACGGTCGCTAAAAGCTGTAATTTCAGTGGGACAAACGAAGGTAAAGTCTAAAGGATAGAAAAACAAAATGGTGTACTTACCGCGATAGTCGGAAAGCTTAACTGTTTTGAATTCTTGGTCAACCACTGCTGTAGCTGTAAAATCTGGAGCCTGTTGACCTACACGGAGGCATCCTTCTGATGAATAAGTAAGGGGCATTATAATTTATTCTCCTCGAAACTATACTTTTTGGGCATGGAAATATCGCTGGTTTTCTTAACCTTAAACGGTTCCACGCTTTGATTATTTGATTACGAACTGTTACAAATAATATCATACTCATAACGATTTCTCGTTTGCAAATGGGGGATTTAGATACTCGTGAATGGTTATTAACGAATGGCTTGGGAAGTTTTGCGAGCGGTACAGTTTCCGATGTCCGCACTCGCGCTTACCACGGTTGGTTGTTTGCTGCAACTTGCCCACCTTCTGGGCGTACTTTGTTGATGTCGCATCTAGAAGCTAGTTTAGAACTACCATCAAGGGCGATCGCGTTAGGGACTAATTTCTGGGCTAGCGGTAAAATAGAGCCGCAAGGCTACAAGTTGCTACGCCATGTTGATATTAACCCAGTTCCTAAATGGATTTGGGGTGAGGAAGACTGGCAATTAAGCAGACAAATATTTATGCCCTACGGATTGCAAGAAAATGGAGATGAAGAGAAGGCAGGAGATTTTGGTGACTCAATAGTTAATACTCATCAAACCCCCAAACGCGATCGCGTATTAATTCAGTATCGTTACCAAGGTAGGGATACTGCTGTTTTGAGGTTAAGGTTGCTGATTGGCGATCGCGATTTTCATCATCAGCAAAAAGAAAGTTCTCAATTACAATTTTCCCAACAGCTTCAAAAGGGACAGCTTTGTTTGCAATCAAAAAATGCAGGGGAACTTGGTACACCTTGGCATTTGCGCTGGAGTAAAGGCACCTATCAAAACGAAGGAATTTGGTACTGGAATTATGCTTTACCAGAAGAAACGCGGCGAGGATTGGGCGACAAAGAAGACCTTTATAGTCCCGGTTACTTAAGTGTTGTTCTCGAATCGGGAGATACAGTAACAGTAGAAGCGCAACTTGGTTTTTGCGATGAATCAAACATTGCTCTCAATTGTGAAAGCTTTAGCCGAGAAGTATCAGCAGAAGAAAAAAGGTTATCGGGAATTTTTGGATGGGGAGATGAAGCAGAGGAGGCAGGGGAGGCAGAGGAGGTAATTAAAAAAAATTTTTCTCCCTCCGCCCAAAAAGAAGGGCTCCCTCCAAAAGATGTAATCAGGAAAAAACTACTACGCGCGAGCGACCAGTTTATAGTTCACAGAGCTTCAATTGACGGCCCCAACGGTAATTGCAGGGTATCACTGGTTCAATGATTGGGGACGCGATACTTTGATTGCTTTACCCGGTTTGGCGATAGTACCGCAGCGCTTTGAAATAGCCAAAGGATTGTTACGAACATTTGGACATTACTGTCGTCAAGGTTTGATTCCCAATGCTTTTCCCGATGCCGGTGGCGAACCTTTCTATAACAGTATAGATGCAACATTGTGGTGGATTGAGACTCTGGGGCTTTATTTGGAAGCTACCCAAGATTGGGAGTTTTTAGCGGAACAGTATCCTGTAGTACGGCAAATTTATAAAGCACTAGTTGGTGGTACGAATTACAAAATAATTGTTGATTCTACTGATGGTTTATTAAGTTGGGATGCTCAAGGTGTAGCTCTTACTTGGATGGATGCGGTTGTTGAAGGTGTCCCCATAACTCCGAGACGCGGTAAGCCAGTGGAAATTAATGCTTTGTGGTATTCCGCTTTATGTTGGGCTTCACGATGGGCGGAAATCTTAAGCGAGCGGCATTTCGGTGAAGAGGGAATGCGTTTAGCTAATCAAGCAGGGAGATATACTCAACAAGCGCAACAAGTAAAGCGATCGCTGCAAAAATTCTGGAATCCCAAAGATTGCTATTTATACGACACTATTGAACCAGATGACCGTCGCAATTCTCAAATTAGACCGAATGCAGTTTTAGCGCTTTCATTGAGCCATTGCGGCTTTTCTGCTCAACAAGGATATCAAATACTCGAACGAGCCTCAAAAAGCTTACTTACTCCCTACGGGCTTCGTTCTCTCGAACCTTCAGATCCCGAATATATCGGCAAATATATGGGTTCAGCTACAACTCGCGACGCTGCTTATCACCAAGGTACTGTTTGGAGTTGGCTAATAGGTCCTTTTATCCGGGCTTGGCAGCGCTTTCACAAAGATGAAGCCTTACCTTTTGATTGGGAACCCTTAATGCAGCATTTTTTATCAGATGGTTGTCTTGGCTCAATTTCGGAAATTTTTGACGGCGATGAACCGCACAACCCCAAAGGAGCGGTTGCTCAAGCTTGGTCGGTTGCTGAGGCGATTAGACATTTTCAAGGTTGAGGGAGTTGGGAGTTGGGAGTTGGGAGTTGGGAGTTGGGAGTTGGGAGTTGGGAGTTGGGAGTTGGGAGTTGGGAGTTGGGAGTTGGGAGTTGGGAGTTGGGAGTAAGGAGTAAGGAGTAAGGAGTAGGGAGTAAGGAGTAAGGAGTAAGGAGTAGGGAGTAGGGAGTAGTGGGTAAATGACTTTTTACCATCTTATTTTTATAGAAATGTTCAACCATACATTTTCTACTTTTTACTCTTTACTCGCTACTCCAAGAAGTTCCCTTTGTCCCCATCACTCCCAGATGGCGCAAGCCAAATAAAAATTATGGGATTGACATACTTGCCAATCCCATAATTTAATTTAACTAATTAATCAAATGGCTCAGGTGCGACTCGAACGCACGACCAAGGGCTTATGAGTCCCCTACTCTAACCAACTGAGCTACTGAGCCAAATTTTATTCACTTACCAATATATCATATAGATAAAGTCTTGACTAGCATCTGAAATGATTTTTTTTTAAGCAGATAATTGAAAACCAAAATCTATTAATTACCAATAAAAAGCAAAAGAGGGAGACATTCTCCCTCAACCTTCCTGCGGCAATTATCTAGATGCTAATAATAATTCGGAAAATTATTTACGAGGCGGAAGGAAAGCTATGGGGTTAACCGCTTTTTTGCCACCTTTGCGGATTTCAAAGTGCAGGTGAGGACCAGTACTGAAACCAGTACTACCCATTAAAGAAATTCTCTGACCTTGCTGCACCTGCTGACCTTTACGCACAACAATCTTGCTGTTATGAGCGTAACGAGTCAAGGTACCATCAGGATGACGAATATCAACTAACTTACCGTAACCACCACGGTTCCAACCAGCAGATACAACTACACCATCAGCAGCTGCATGAATGGGAGTACCTGTGGGAGCAGCGATGTCAATTCCCTTGTGCATTCTTCCCCAACGAGGACCGTAACCAGAGGTGAAAACACCTTTAGCGGGCCATGCAAAACCTTTTGCAGGTGGTTTTGACTCGTCAATTGGTTTGGGTAAGTATCTATCAACTGCTGCCAATGGAGGAAGCCCCGTCGATAGTGTTGTTTTTACAACCGAGGAAGATTGAGAACGACCGCTGAAATTTGCAGGAGGTGTTGCAACTCTTATACCTCTACTACGAGAGAAGCTGGGGTTGATATCCTGACCGGGTGTGGGAACGGGAATCGGTACTGCTGCTGTATTAGGTCTAGCTACACGAATTGGTACCGAAGAAGTTCCTGTTATAGGCTTTGTAACAGGAATAGGAATAGAGGCTTCAGGTCTGCTAACGGGCACTTCTACTGAATGTCTATTCGTATTTGTCTCTGGTACAACTACTCCAGACTGTTGAGTGCGGTATTTCTGCCGCAATCTTTCGATTTCTTCTTTTAATTTACGAAGACGCTCGTTTCGAGAAACTTTTACCGCTAAAGCATTACGTCTGTCAGCAACCTGCATTTCCGTAAATACTGAAGGTACGGGGGTGTTGCCACCTACACCGAAAGAACTTACAGTTTGCTCGGAATCTTCAACAGTAGGTGAAAACTGATTCTCAGTTTCAACTGTTGGACTATTTGTTGCTGCAATAACATCGCTGCTATCTTGGGCCGCAGGAACAATCAGTTGTTGATTAACCTTTAGCTCATTGGGGTTAGACAAATTATTTGCCTTAACCATGTCGGAGACTGAAGTACCGTAGTTGCCAGCAATTTCAGCTAAGGTGTCTCCAGACTTAACAAGATGTGCCGCAGCTATTGTAGTTGGTGCTGTGATTTGTGCGGTAACTGGTGTTGGTACTGTTACAGCTTTTTGTACCTGCTCCACAGCAGTATTCTGCTTTAACCTGGATACAAGTTTGCTTTGGATAGCAGTTTGGTTAGTACTTACAGTTGATGTTGCTTCAACTTGACTTGGCGACTGCTTTGTTACCGCAGCTTGCTTGACACCTTCAACGGGAGTCGAACGCAATTTGTTAAGACTTGCTTTTAAACGGTTCGACTTTTGCTTCAAGCGGTTGAGCGCAAACTTTTGTTGAGCTTCAAGCTGAGTATTGCCTTCGGTGGCAATCTCTTGAGCATCCACAGTTTGTGGAGTGATTGTGAAATTTTGACTCTGCGCTGGCTTCGCTGTGGTAATCGCTCGGGAAATAATCCGTCCCTTGGCCAGTTGCGGTGCGGAGTAAATTGTATTATTGTTTGCCGCAGTTACACTTTTTTTCGCAGGCGTTTGTATCCCAAACTGAGCAGACTTTAGATTAGAGGCAACCTGCAACTTAGCTCCAAACCCATTTACTTGCGAGATTGCTGTTGGCTCAACCACGGCAGGAATTGTCGCCCTAATCTCGTTGGAGATGGCTTTAAAAGACCGTTTTGGTGTGGGAGCAAACTTGACCTCATCAGATGCAGCAGGGATGGCAGAGGCAGTATTTTGATTGCCTACAGGTTCTGCTGCTAGGGCTTGGTCGCTTTGTCGAGTCACGAAAAGGCTGGTTGCTCCCATCGAGATTGCTAAGCCGATCATTGCGGCTTTTGGCATCCGACGCTTAAAGAGCGGAGTAACTAAGCTACTGTGCTCTATCGAAGCAACATCGTTATTAATGGTACTTTCTACTAACACAGCTTTCATTTTCTTCTTCAATGCTCGTTTCAAAGACAACCTCCTACGATCGCTAGCGCTTAACCGACCTCGATTCTTTTGTTCAGAAAACATTCAATGATTTGAATCACTCGGAATAACTGATCGAGATCACATTTACCGGAGATACTTAGGCAAGATTAACCCGGTTCTCTGTTTTAGACAAGTTAACACTGTACTAGTAAAAATTAAACTTTTGTGCTTACTTGTCCATTACATTAACTACACCCAGATATTGTTTTCCCTTATACAGATATATAGAACGTTTACATCTGCCTCAAGAAAACATCAAACTTAAAAGCCTAAAAATCAGACGGGAAGCTTCATGCTTGGGTAATTACAACCTTTATAGGTCGCAATTTACGAAATAGGCATATCTCTTGCTGTAGATAACACCATAGGGTGTGCCATATTCCATCTTCCCAACCGAGACTTTACGTTGATTTTTCCCTAAAGTACAACCGTATTTACTCGCAAGTAAATTTACTCTTCAAAAAAGTCTCAGGGATTCTAATGGAGCCTCAACTGCTTGTCCTACCAAACTTTACCCTGACTAAATACAGTTATCGGGATAATTCCAATTAACAAAAATCTATGATTCGATTTGAGAAAAACATCAAATTACCTATACAAATTTCTTATATAAAATTACTCTCATATGTAAGTATTTTTCATTAGTTATCACACATTGCGGATAAAATAAGTATTCTTTAGAACATAAATAAAAACTTTAATAAGTATTTATTCTATCAACAAATAACTCAAATCAATATATTATGACTCTCCAAAGCATTATTACTTATTAACACCTTTACCTCTCTAAAGATATCCCAATCGGCGACGTGCCTCAAATAGGCTCACAGCAACGCTTACAGAAAGATTTAAGCTGCGAACGTTGGGTTCTTTCATCGGAATGTAAAGGGTTTCATCGCAACAATCCAATGCATTTGCTGGTAAGCCCGTGGTTTCACTACCGAATAAAAGCCAGTCGCTTGCGAGATAATCAAAAGTAGCGTAATTTAAATTACCTCTGACGCTAAATCCCAATTTTCTTCCTCCACGCTGCTGATGCAGGGATTTGAATGCTTCTAGAGATTCGTGATGATGCAGTTTTACATAGGGCCAGTAATCCAAGCCTGCACGTTTTAGATAACGGTCGGTAATTTCAAAACCCAAAGGGCCGACTAAGTGCAATTCGGTACCTGTAGCCGCACAAGTACGAGCAATATTACCTGTATTAGGAGGGATTTGCGGATTAACTAAAACTATTTGTGGCATTGGCAGTCAAGTAATTGTATAAAAAACAACAATGTGTTCGTTTTTTCAAAACTATCTTAAGATAAAACACACATATAGTTTTTATTAATAATTATCAATCTGTGACAATCTATAAAAAAAATTAAAGCATCAATGATGCTTATATGAAGAGTAATTAAAGGAAATGTAAAAAGATAGTAAATTGTTGAGGATAACAGATTTTTGTGTGTCCGCCAAAATATACCATCTTTTGAGAACAAGCAAGAGTGGTGTTAAGCCATCAACAAGGAACATAATTTATCCTCAAGTTCTAATTCTCGTTCTCTAATCGAATTAATCGCTTGAGCTATCACGTTCCGACTGCTAACACCTAATCCGTAAAGTTGCAACCATCGCTGTGCTTGATTTCCTTCACGAAGAATTTTTTGCAGCGGTGAAAGGAAGCATCCAAAGCCATGCTGTTTGGCTATAGTTGCTGCTGGTTCATAAAGTTCGTTTATCCAATCCCTTGCTGTGATAGTTCTTCCGTCAACCCAATGAATTAATTGAGCATCCAAGCTATTTCGGGCGCAAGCAGCTTCATTTTGGGCTGTAATCGCGATTAATTCTTCGGGAGAGAAACTACTTTTAACTAACGGATCGAGATTCGGATTATTAATTACTTGCAGCAAACGCGTTTCTAACAAAGCTGTAATCGCTAATAATGCAATTGGATCGGTAACTAAATCGCAAATTCGCAACTCCAAACGATTTAGATCGTGGGGACGGCGATCGCCATTTGGTCGAACCGATGTCCATAAATGTCGCACATTTTGCATTGTGCCTTTGGCCAACTGTTCTTCCGTCCAACGAATATGATGTTCGTGACTTGTAAATAAAGGGACGGATGAGGGAGTTTGTGGAAAAAGACCCCAACGGGTTGAATGGTATCCCGTAGCCTTACCATCTAAAAAGGGCGATGAAGCGCTTAAAGCTAAATACAAAGGTGCTTCCAAGCGTACAATGCGACAAGCCCGCATTAGCACTTCGGGGTCGCTGATACCTACATTAATATGAACGCTAGCGGTGACAACTTTAGTACCGTAGGTGTTTTCGATGTAATCGTGATAAGTATTATTTGGATCGGAACGTAAAAACTTCTCGCTTCCTCCTAAAGATAAGGTACTTCCAGGAATTAAAGTATAGTTACCCAATTGTTCTAGATATTTTCTTAACTTCAAGCGAGGACATATTAAACCACATAAAAGCCGTTCGTAGTCGTAAAATGGATCGGTGATATATTCAACATTGCGGCTATCCGGTTCCCGCATAAATCCTTCTAAAGCAGCGGTGATTTTGTCAGAGAGACCAACGATGTCACCTTGAGGCGTTCCAGTATACATCTCAATCTCAAAACCTTTCGATAGCACCACAAATTTCTCCTTGGCTCTCCAATAATAGTCAAATTGTATCTAAGGTGACGAAATTACGCATCAACCTTTTGGTAGCTATCGTAAGAGGGAGTAGGGAATAGGGAATAGGGAGTAGGGAATAGGGAGTAGGGAATAGGGAATAGAAAAAACTTGAATCCAGATACTAATTTTTTCGGTGCAAGGGCTGACATTGCCAACAAAAATCTAGGAAGAAGTTTATCGGCGACTGTACGATTTTATGAAGATGATATTTTCGTCGAGCGGAAAATTAACAATTTAATGATTTATTAGCGATTTTTATACTGCTTAAATTAATTTATAAACGTAGCAGCTAAACAATAGATATTATTTTCTTACCCATTACCACCCATTACCAATCCCCAATTCCCCATTCCCAATTACCAATTCCCCATTCCCCATTTCTTCTGCAATCGGTAGCGTAAAATGAAACTCGCTACCTTGATTCTTTCCATTAGATATAGCCCAAATTTGTCCGCCCAATTTTTGAATTATTTGACGGCAAATCGCTAAACCTAATCCGGTTCCACCTATTGTACGTTGTAAAAAGTTTTCTTCTTGGTAAAAACGTTGAAAAATTCTTTCTAACTGTACGGCTTCTATTCCTCTACCTGTATCTTTAACTACTATTTCTAATTGATTCGGGAGAAGTTGTTTTTCTGCTTCGTCTTCGGAATCATTTCGATCGTATATTTGAGCGCTAATCGTAATTTTTCCGTCTGTTGGGGTGAATTTACAAGCATTGTCTAAAAGTTTATAAAATACTTCGATAAGCCCTTCTCTCTCTGCTTGCACTAAAGGCAAATCGGATGGGAAATCTACTATTATCTGTGGTAAATTATCAAATGAATTACGCCTTTTAAGACTACCTAAAACTAAAGTCAAGCTTTCTTGTAACGAACTTGCTTCGAGTTGCGATCGCACTGTATTAGCTTCGAGCTTTGAAAGCGTGAGAAAATCGCCAATTAATCTTCCCATACGTTCGGAATCTCCCAATGCAGTATCTAACATTGTCTGCTGGACATCTAAAGGTATATTTTCCTCCAATGCTAAAGTTTCCAAACAAATCTGAATGGTAGATAAGGGAGTCCGCAATTCATGTCCTACAATAGCTATTAAATTACTTTGGGTACGTTCCAAATCTGCTAGTCGGCGGTTAAGATTTTCTAAGTTACGATAAGCCTGAGCTTGCATTAAAGCAACTGCAACTTGAGTGGCAATCACCTCTACAAAGGTTTGTTCCGAATCATTCCAAATATAAGGTTGATTGCCACAGTGATGAATTTCTAGAATGCCCAACCAAGTTTCTTGATAACGAATTGGTATTAATAGTAGCGAACGAATTTGCCAGCGTTGAAAATGTTCGCTCAATTCGGGATCTGCTTGAATACCAAGGTCTTGGGTAGTATCGTTAACGGCGATAACTCTATTTTTTTCTAAAGCATTTTTAAATAAAGAATGATTTGCGATTGTCCATTTTTCTCCTTCCATCGAAGCAAATACATCGGCTACCGATTCATAATTAATGGAGGTATCTTCTTCGTTTGGATAACTATAGAATATACTACGGCAAGGACTAAAAACACGACCGAGTTCTCTAACCGTACTAGTAAGAATTTCTTCCGAATTTAAAGAATTACGAACAAAAGCTGTTACCCTATTGATTAATCTTTCAAAGGTTTCTTTTTGAAGAATTGTGCGATAGGATTTTAACTGTTTATATTGACTTGATTGTAAATAATTTATCAACCTACCTGTAAAAAGTCGGGCATCAATTTCTAAAACTTGGTCGTTTGCGATTTGTGGTTGATTATCGGATTCAAGACTGTAACGTTGCTTTGCTATTTTTACTTTTTGTGCTAATTGCGGTTGATAATCTAAAATCCGATCTAATAACATTAGAGCCGCTGTTTTACTTACTTCCCGTTCAAATGTCCAAATGCCTTTAAATTGCCTCAACTCGTCAAAAGATAATCCTTCCACTGGAGCAGAAAATTCTTGACAAACTATACAGGCAGAGTATTTTTTAGCAACAATAACTAAATGCCATTCCTGAGCTAAAAAATTATCGTTTGGATCGAAGGGAACTACTGTATAAGGATTTGAAGTGGCTACCAAGTCAGAATCCGGTGCAGCCATGACATAAATCTGATCGCTGCGTTTTGCGATTCTTGCATAGCGACGAGTTTCTTGACGATAAAAACGCTCTCGTTGAAAGTTAGCGATTACAAGCGGTTTCTCGTTTCCTGCTATCACCAAGTCTTCCATTGCGTGAGAAAGTGCAGTTAAGGAAGCTTTGAAATATACTTGAGGGCGTAAAGATTTATTGGTAAGCAGTAAACTGTGTAATAGGGATTGCTGGGAAATATTCATTTCTTGAATCGATACATACACTCACCTCCATCATGCTATTTTCAGCAATAATTAATGAGCAATTTTAAATAATAAATAATAGGAAAGTTGGTAGTTGATTCGCGACGGGATGAATCTAATTACCTTCCGGAACATTGTTTTAAGCAACCTCAAGCATTAAAGGAGATAATTTTCTGTCCCCTATTTTAGCATTGCATAACTCTGCTTCATCCAAGCTGACACAACTTAGGTCAGTATCTCTCATGTCTACTCTCGCTAAAATAGCTTTGTTTAAATTAACGTTGTACAAATCTGCTTTATTTAAAATTGCTCCTGTTAAATTAGCTCCTGCAAGGTTGGAGTTAGCCAAATTAGCACCGGTTAAATCGGCGTAACGTAAATCCGCACCTGTTAAATTCGTATTACTGAGATCGGCATAGCGTAAAGAAGCTAAACGCATATCGGCTTTGCTCAAATCGGCTTTGTGCAAATCCGCACTTTCTAAATTTGCCCGAATTAAACAGGCTTTTCTCAGACAAGACCAAATCAAGAAAGTTTTGCTCAAATTGCTTCTCCACAGAGTTGCTCTTTCCAAATTGGCTTCATTTAGCGTTGCTCTACGTAACGAAGCTCCTTCTAAGTTAGCACTCGTCAGGTTTGCGCGATTTAAATTAATTCCATTCAAAGAAACCTCACTCAGATTTGCTTGCAGCAAATTTGCTTCTACAAAATCTCTATTACCTGTGAAATAACTCTCTATCAGTTTATTAATATTCATAAAAAACACACTAAAAATAATTCGGGACAGGCAGACTAACTAATTACAGTATCTGTACGAGATTGCTGGAAAATAACATTTCTTAACGACTTCTTAAGAAGAACCCTTCCCAAACCAGAAAGCTATCGCATGAATAAAGCGCTCCTAATCTGAGCTAAATACCTAAACATCGGAAAGCTACTTCCAACCTCAGCTTGGATACCTTAGCAGACACTGAAAAAACAGCCGATTATCAACCGCAAGTCACCTGCCTCATCTATAAACTTTTATTAACCCTTGTAAATAAAATAAACGTTTTTGTTACGTTTAGTCAACTAGGGTTGACAATTTTTGTTTTTGAACAGCTATTTACCTACTCCTAACTCCTTATTTGTATTGGCAGCCCGCTGATTTTATTGATGTTCTGTATCAAAATTTGAAGGTAAGCTAATTTATTACTGAGATATGTTAGGCGAAAATTCCCAACCTTTCTCTTTCAAAGGTCAAGACTTAGCAGGTGTAAATTTTGACTATGAAGATTTACTAGGTGTAGATTTTACTAATACGAACTTAGAGTCGCTTTTTTACGAAAAGCAAACTTTTACAGAGCGGATTTACATCGAGCTAATTTACAAGTAGCTTACCTCTACAGAGCCAATCTTCAATCAGCAAAGTTAGTAGGAGTTAATTTAGTAAAAGCTGATTTAAAATTAGCAACCTTTACATCCGCAAACCTACAATTTGCCTATTTATATCAAACGGATTTAGAAGTTGCAAACCTAAAATAAGTCAGCTTAGAGAGCGCTCATTTAGCAGGAACAAACCTTTCTAGAGCAAACCTTTAAGAAAGCAATTTAAAAGATGCTGACCATTTTTTAATTAAAAATAAAAAATGCAAAATTAAAAATTAAAATATAATTACTTTTAATTTTTAATTAAGGATAGAAGGCTCTTCTTTTAAGGATAAACAGATTTTCATCATATTCCTTGCTTCAAGCCTCAAACTTTAGATGATGGTAATTTTTCATTGTTTGACTTAGACATTGTAGACCTTTCCCAAAACAAGAATTTCACACGAGAGCAAATTCAGGAAGCTAAAAATTGGGAACGAGCAAGAAGAGATATTAAGTAAACAATTATCAACGAACAATGAATCATTTGTTCAGCTAAAAATCAGGCAATATTTTCAATAACTAGGTCTTGTTGCAAATGACAAACCTATCTTTTTCTACAGCGAAATGTTACAATTATTATACAAAGAGTATTTCGACCTATTTCGTAGTATTTACTTGAAAAATGGACAAAGCAGAAGCACTTTTGCGGTGCGAAGCTTAAAAATGTTATAAAAACAAACCAAACCTTTGTATAAAGTATAACTGCGGGTTCGACCAAAAAAACATCCATATACAGGGTTTATGCAGAATATTTAGAAGATATTCGGAAAGTCTAATTTCATGCTTTACATAGCGGTTAATGATTGGAGATGCTGTTCGTTACCACAAAGAAGGCATATAGGAAATATGATATTTGCCTATAGACTTTCCAAACATCCTTTAAAATCATCGAAAGCGAAAAAAACCAATCAGTTTCAACACAAGATTAACTGATTAAAAACTATGAATATAACTAAAAACATCGCTCAAACTGCAAAAAAATGTGCATCTATTATTGCTAATACTCCAACAGAACAAAAAAATGCAGTTCTGTTGCAAATGGCAAAGCTGTTAGAGACTTATCGCGAAGATATTGTTGCAGCGAACCAGGCAGATGTAACCGCAGCTAAGAAAAACAATCTTCCAAACAATTTATTAGCTCGCTTGCAATGGTCTGATGCCAAAATTAATTCGAGTATTGCAGCACTTCATAAAATTGCTAATTTACCAGATCCAGTAGGACAATTATTCGAGCCGATAAGCAGTTCTAACGGATTAAAAGCTTGTCGGATGCGAGTTCCTTTAGGAGTGATTTTGATGATTTACGAGGCTCGTCCTCATGTCACCGTTAATGCAGGCTCGTTTTGTTTAAAGTCTGGTAATGCTGTGATTTTACGGGGAGGTTCGGAAGCAAAAACCTGTAATCAAAAATTAGGGGAATTGTGGCAAACTGCATTAAATGATGTTGGTTTACCCACTGAAACGATACAGGTATTAACTGGCTCCCACGAACAAATTAACGAATTACTACAACTTGATTCCTTTATTGATTTAGTTATTCCCCGAGGTGGCCCCAAGCTAATCGAAACGGTGAGTAAAAACTCTCAAATTCCGGTATTAAAACACTATAACGGAATTTGTCATGTCTATATTGATGAAGCAGCCGATTTACATCAAGCATTAGAAATTGCCTTAGATTCAAAGTGCTTAATGCCATCCGTTTGTAATGCGATGGAAACTCTGTTAGTTCATCGTTCTTTTGAATCTCAACTAAATACAATTGTCAAAGCATTTCAAGATAATAACGTAGAAGTCAAAGGTTGCGATCGCGTTCGTCGTGCTGTCCCCGAAGTTGAAGCAGCAACAGAACAAGATTGGCAAACCGAGTACCTCGATCTTAAGGTATCGATTCGGGTAGTAGAAAATGTAGATGAAGCAATTTCCCATATTAATCAATTTGGTTCGCATCACACCGATTCAATCGTCACCGATAGCCAAAGTCGGGCCGAACAATTTGTCAATCTAGTTGATTCTGCGGTGGTATTAGTAAACGCTTCGACAATGTTCTGCGACGGAGATACTTTGGGTATGGGGGCTGAAATCGGGATTGCTACAGGCAAATTCCACGCTCGCGGACCAATGGGATTACAGGAATTAACCAGTTACAAATTTGTAGTCCGAGGTTCGGGACATACTATGGGTGGCGATTTCCTTGCTTCTGCTGCTACAACATCTGAAAAGGTTTAACGAGGTAATTGGATAATTAATGGAATCTGTAGCTGCATCGAAAATATACGAATATCTTCAGCAAGGACTAGATAAACCCAAATCTTCCGGACAGCGGATTGGGACGGAATTAAAATTTCCCTTAGTGGAACGGAACAATGGATGTGCGGTAGGGTTAGAAACTGTCAATGCTCTGTGGAAGTATCTGAGCAATCGCGGTTGGGAAGCAATTATAGACCCCATAACGAATGAGGTAGTGGGAGCAAGTAAGCCGGGAGAATATAACGATACGCTAGCTTCTTGTGAAACGGGATTTTGCAAAATAGAATTTTCTCTAGCTCACGTTGGAGATTTACACGCTCTGACTCGTCAAATTGAAGCGCTGTTAGTAGAACTAACCCCTTTTGCTGCCCAGCATCAGGTTAGCTTCCTCGGTTGTGGAATTCATCCAGTATCTGCACCAAGTCCCGAATTGGTGATTGCTAAACAAAGAACATTGGCTTGGGATACTCTATTTCCAGAAGGAGAAATGGTGAAAAACAAGCCTCGTCCGGGAATGCATTTGTTTACAGTAAATTCCGGCTCTCACGTACACTTGAGCGTATCTTCTGCCGAACAAGCCGTAGGAGCAACCAATGTCTTGAACGGTTTTGCTGGAGCGCAAATTGCTCTGATGGGGAACTCCAGTGTCTGGCAGGGAAAAGTCGATCCAGACTATCAATGTGTAGCAGAAAAGTTTTGGGATTGGTGGATGCCAGATGAAGCAAGAGTCGGACTTCCGAGCAAATCTTTTGTCGATATAGAAGACTATGGAAGTGCGATCGCCAAGTTACGGCCTTTTTATGTAGAGAGGAATCAAGCACCAATTTTAATCAACCACTATGCAACTTTTGCTGACTACTACGATTCTTCTCCAGCTGTAGGAAAGCATCTGTCAGGGAAAGAAATAACTATCTATCCCGAATCAAAAGATATTAAATTGCACAATTCTTTTTACTGGTTTACCGCTCGCATCTCCCGCTACTTTACCGTCGAAAATCGATTATGCGACCAACAAGCTCCCGGTAATTTAGCCTCTCCTGCTGCTCTGAGTTTGGGTTTACTCGGTGCTTTACCAGAAGCTCAAGAAGAATTGAGTCAATTTAAATGGTCAACTCTAAAGTCAATGCGACAAACAGCGATGAGAGATGGATTAGATGGAGAAGTTGAAGGAATTGCCTTAGCTGATATGGCTCGGCGAATGTTGGAATTAGCACAGTTGGGTTTAGAACGTCGTAAACTTGGTGAAGAGATTTATTTACAACCTTTAAAACGGCAATTAGCAAGCAAGCAAAACCCAGCTATTGAAGCCAGCAATATATTCAATCAAGATGGGATAGAAGCTTTGATTGAAGCTAGAGATATTCTTGTAGGGAGTAGGGAGTAGAGGGGGAAGAGGGGGAAGAGGGGGAGGAGGGGGGAGAATTAATTAATTCATAACTTCTAATTCCTAACTCCTAATTCCTAACTCCTAACTCCTAACTTTTAACCTTTGACCTTTGACCTTTAATTCATATGATTAATGCATTAGCTGCTTTCAAACCTGGTGGAAAACTAAAGTCTTTTGAGTACAAACCAGGAGATTTAGGGGAGGAAGAAGTTGAAATTAACGTCGAATTTTGCGGGGTTTGTCGCAGCGATTTAATGTTGCTCGATAACGAGCGGGGAGGAACTGAATATCCTTTGGTTCCGGGACATGAAGTTATTGGTACTATTTCCGCTGTTGGAAATAATGTTGATAATTTAAAGGTGTCTCAGCGTGTGGGTTTGGGCTGGTATTCCGGCTCATGCATGAATTGCGAATGGTGTCAAGGTGGCAATCACAATTTCTGTCGCCAAGCAGAACAAACTATTGTTGGTCGTCATGGTGGTTTTGCAGATAAGGTTCGCGCTCATAAAAGTTGGGTGCTTCCTCTTCCCAATGGAGTTGATTCTGTATCTGCTGGCCCATTATTTTGCGGGGGAATTACTGTTTTTAACCCTATAATTCAGTTTGATATTAAACCCAATCATCGCGTGGGAATTATTGGAATTGGTGGTTTAGGACATCTTGCAATTCAGTTTTTTCATGCTTGGGGATGTGAAGTGACGGCTTTTTCTAGTAACCCGAATAAGGAAGCCGATGCTAAAGAATTAGGAGCCGATCATTTTATTAATTCTCGCAATAGCGAAGCAATTCAAGCAGTAGAAGATTCCTTTGATTTGATTGTCTCAACTGTTAACGCCGATCTGGATTGGAGAGTTTATATTAAAGCTCTACGTCCTTTAGGAAGACTGCATTTTGTGGGAGGAGTACCGAATCCCATTTCATTTCCAGTTTTGCTGTTATTAGATGGACAAAAATCCGTTTCTGGAAGTCCAGTTGGTAGCCCAAATACTATTACTCAAATGCTTGATTTTGTCGCAAAGCATCAAATTAAACCTGTTGTAGAAGTATTTAAATTTGAGCAAGTGAATGAAGCACTTGATAAATTACGTAATGGTAAAGTTCGGTATCGATTGATTTTGGAACAGTGAACGGTTATCAGTGAGCAGTAATTCATTAAATATGATGGGTTCGTAGTAGCGCTTCAGCGCATCCGAGTTCCGAATTTGGATGCGCTGAAGCGCTACTACTAACAATACTGATAACTGTTATTCCATTTTCTGCAATTGAGCAACTCTAGGATCGATGATTTTTTGACCTAAACCGGGGAATCTGATGGCTACGGAAACTTTATTCCCTCCACCAAAAATATGCGTGATTTCACCGGCTCCGAATGATTTATGCATTACTCTATCGCCCACTTGCCAATTTACGTTTGAAGTTGCTCTGCCACTACTTGCATTCTCAAAACCATTATCGTAAGTTGCCGAAGTACGACCGCCAGTATTTGTATAAGTAATGCTACGAGGTCGTTGTGTCGCTAATAATTCTCTAGGTAACTCATCGAGAAACTGCGATCGCACTGCTGGTTCGCGGGTTCCATACAGCCTGCGCTCTCGTGCGTGGGATATGAATAGTCTTTCTTGAGCGCGGGTAATACCGACGTAACATAAACGACGTTCTTCTTCTAATGCGGCTGGGTCGTTCATGGAACGGTAGTTGGGAAATAGTCCTTGTTCTAACCCCACCAAGAAAACTACAGGAAATTCCAATCCTTTGGAAGAATGCAAAGTCATCAAAGATACCGCGCTTTGTCCTTCTTTGACGTTATCTAAATCGGAACTTAGAGCAGTGCTAGCAAGAAATCCTGCTAAAGAAGCGTCTTGTTCGGCTTCTTCTTCATACTGACGGACTGCGTTGTAAAGTTCTCCAACGTTGCGGATTCTATCTTCTGCTTCGTCGTTGCCTTGTTTTTGCAAGTCTTGGACGTAACCGGATTCATCTAAAACACTCTGTAAAATATCCGATGCACTGATATTTTCAATTTCTTGCTGAAACCGGCCAATCATCCGAGCAAAGTTATTTACCGATTTCGCCGAACGTCCACCCAAGGTATTAACTGATGTCTCATCGCTGAGTATTTCCCACAAACTTACGCCTAATTCCCTAGCGGCATTTGTGAGGCTTTCGATGGTGGCTTTACCAATACCGCGCCTGGGTGTATTAATTACCCGCAATAAACTTACAGTGTCATCGGGGTTGGCGATCGCCCTCAAGTAACCCAGTGCATCTTTAATTTCTTTGCGGTCATAAAATTTCAATCCCCCGACTACAGTATAGGGAATTCCGTTGCGTACCAACATATCCTCAAAGGGACGAGATTGAGCGTTAGTGCGATAAAGAATAGAAAAACTTCCCCAATTTATATCAGGATTTTCTTCTTCTAAAGAACGAATTTTATTAATGACAAAGTTAGCTTCTGCTACTTCATCTTCTGCTTTAAAATAAAATATCTGTTCGCCTTCACCCCTTGTCGGTTTGAGAACTTTATCAATCCGCTGGGTGTTGTTTTCAATTAAATGGTTGGCGGCTTGAAGAATATTTTCGCAGGAACGATAGTTTTCTTCTAACTTAACCATAGAACGAGTATCGTCATCTTCTAAACCATCACCAAAATCTTGCTGAAAGTCCAGCAAAATAGTGAAGTCAGCCATTCTAAAAGAATAAATTGATTGATCTGCATCCCCTACCACAAATACAGAACGATTTTGCCAATTCCACTGACTTTTCTGTTCTCCATAAGTCGATAGCAGGCTAATCAATTGGTATTGAGTGCGGTTTGTATCTTGATATTCATCTACTAAGATATGACGAAATTTATGATGCCAGTAACCTAAAACCTGCTCGTTTTGCTGAAATAACCTTACCGGAACCAAAATTAAATCGTCAAAATCTAGAGCATTATTTTCTGCTAACTTATCTTGATAGAGATTATAAACTTCTGCGATTACCCTTCCTTTATAATTTGGTTCTTCCTTCTCATATTCTTTCGGCGATAAACCCTGATTTTTAGCATTGCTGATTGTGTAGCGAACCGAACGGGGATTAAATTTTTTATCGCTGAGATTTAACTGCTTGGTAACAATTTCCTTGACCAAACTTTGAGCGTCAGATTCATCAAAAATAGAAAAATTACGCTTCCAGGTGCGCCCATTTTCATCCTGATATTTCTCAATATCAAACCGAAGAATCCGAGAAAGTAAACTATGAAAAGTTCCGCACCACAAATCTTTAATAACAGTCTTATAAACCTTCGATCTTAGCTTTACCTGGTCGTATTCTGGTAATAAATCGTAACGTTCGCCGTACTCCGAAAGTGCTAATTGCTCGGCAAATAGTTTTTGAATACGCTCCTTCATCTCTCGTGCGGCTTTATTGGTAAATGTTACCGCTAAGATATTTTCAGGATTTACTTTATTTTCGGTAATTAGATTCGCAATCCGATAAGTCAACGCTCGTGTTTTTCCCGAACCCGCGCCAGCAACAACTAGCAAAGGACCGCAAAAATGTTCGACAGCGCGACGTTGATGGGGATTGAGGTGACTTAGAGAGTCGGTAGTAGTTGTCATGGAGTTTGGGTAAGCAGGAAAAATTACAAGTCGTAGCAATGCAGCAATGTGCTTTTGTAGTTACATTAATACAACTGTCTTATATTGCTAACTTTATAATCTTACCGAAATTTAGCCGATCAAAATTAAGATTATTTGCTAATTTGCTTTGTTGTGGGTAAGTAAGCTGTAGAGAGATATCGCACTTAGCTTTAAGCTATGATGCATGTCGCGTAAGAGTTGATGCCGTTTTTTGCTAAAACTTGCTTTCTAAACAGTATTATTTTTATAAAAAAATTATCATAAAAACAACAGCAACTAGAAAATACAAATTACTGCCATTTTTACTTTCCATTTGCTGTTTTTAAGATTTAAAATAATTCAATTCTGCTCCTATTTGGAAACAAACTATTATTTCCCTACTTACTCCATACATACCATCAGCTTTAAGCAATCTTATATTGGGAAAGAAGTAAAATTCTATAAAATAATTTACGAATTACGATTAACAGCAGCCAAAATACCTGCGCCGATAGCTAACAGCACTAAAGCCCAAATTGCCTCTTGAGGAAATTGTAATACTCCAAAGGCTTGTAATAAGAGAATTATAGCTAGAACTACTAATAAAGAACCAGCAACATATAAAAAAGTGGTAATGGCAAGATTAGGACGACGACTCACAAGCAAAACTCCTCACTATTTACAGCAAATTGTAGTTTATATTGTGGCATAATTTTCAGTTTTAGCATTAATTCAACTATGCCCTCATGTTAATTGGGATTCTATAAGACTTGAATCAATCAAAAAGCTTACTCACAATCATTTTGAAAATATCATTAAATTTCTTCTTAGCTGCTTCAAACTCAATTACTTCGTAACTGGGAGACTCTAATTTATCTAACTGATTTTCCCGTAAATAAACGTGATAGCGGACTTCAATCTGAAGACTTTCTACATTAGGCATCTCACCGTAATGTCTTGTAATATATCCTCCAGTAAAAGTTTTATTTCTCACAACTTGTAAACCTTGACTGGCAAAGCATTTATCGACAGTAGAAATTAACAGATCGGAGCAAGTTTGATTATTTACGTTTCCCAAACAAACATCGTCGTTTATTAATCCGCAGAAACTATGTAAATCTAAAAGATAAACGAGGCCAAACTCTTCGATTTTTTCCTGAAGAACCGATTTTAATTGATGGTGGTAGGGAAGATAGTATTTTTCAACTCTTGCTTCTATCTGTTCTTGACTGGGTTTATTTTGATAGATCGGTTTATTAAAAGCTGTATTTTCTGGAATAACTGAAGACCAAAAAGAGCCAAAAAATGGTTCTTTAGCTTGACGATTTAAATCAACAACATATCTATTATGAGTAGCTTGTAAAACCGTAATTCCTAAATTGGGAAGAAAGTCATAAAGTTTATCAAGATGCCAATCACTATTAGGTAGAGATTTTAAATGTTCGGTTGTAAATTGAGCAGCGATATCTTCAGGTACAAATAAGCCACTATGAGGAATATTCGCGATTATAGGTAATGGTTTATCCGTAGGTCGATAAATGTTAAATAATTGCATTGATTGAACAGTTAACAGTTAACAATGAGAAATTCATAGGGAAGAATAATCAAATAGTAAGTAAAAACTATATTTCACTTAGGTGAAAGCAGATATTACAGTGCGCTATGCTCCGCAACAACACAACGACAATATTGGGGGGAGGAGAATCCACATTCCAATTTGCCTCATTATTATTTACTGTTTACTGTTTACTGTTAACTGATTACTGTTCGCTGATTACTGGTAATAAAACGGTGAAAGTAGAACCTACTTCAAATTCACTTTGTACGTCAATATCACCACCCATCATTTGGCAAAAATGACGAGTAATAGCCAATCCTAATCCAGTTCCACCATACTTTTTAGTAGTTGAAGCATCACCTTGTGTAAATGGTTTGAATAGCTGCTGTAATTGATATTCGGTCATTCCTATGCCGGTATCTTTGACAACAAAGGTAATTGTTTCACCTGCTATGCTCGCTACAGCTTCTTTTTGCCGTCTAATTTTCAGCGTTATTTTACCATTTCTGGTAAATTTCGAGGCATTGCTTAATAAGTTCAACAGCACCTGTCGTACCCTTGTTTGATCTTGATACATGGTGCCTAGTTCTCCATCGTAATCAATTTCTAACGAACTACCATTTTTTTCTATGGTTGGCTTGATGGTGGAAACAAGATTTTTTATCAATGGCAGCACTTCAAAGGTTTCCGGGTAAAGAGTCATTTTCCCGGCTTCAATTTTTGATAAGTCGAGGATGTCGTTAATCAGTTCTAATAAATGTCTACCTGATGTATTAATTATTTCTAGATCGGAGGTAAAATCTTCTTCTATACCTAAATCCGTAGCGTCTTCTTGTAAAAGTTGGCTTAAGCCGATTATGGCGTTTAGAGGCGTGCGTAATTCATGGCTGACGTTTGCTAAGAATTGACTTTTTGCTTTGCTGGCTTCTTCTGCTAATTCTTTAGCCTGCTCTAATTGTTTAGTCCTTTTTGATACTCTTTCTATTAAGTGGTTGAGTGATTTGGCTAATAAACCTATTTCATCTTCGGTAGTAACTGGAGCGCGTAAATCGAAATTTGATTTGCGAGCGACTTGTTCGGCTACTTGAGTTACAACTATTACTGGTTCTGCTATAGCGCGGGAAGTTCGCCAAGCCACCACAACTGCGATCGCAACTGAAAGCAGCATACTGGCAATAACGATTGTTCTTTCAATTCCTTTGGAAAATTCTAAGTCTTTGGCTCTACGAGTTTCTTGGCTTTTAGCATTTTGAAGAATGCTATTTAACCTTCTACCTAGCTGCTCTAAACTAATAGCTGTTTGAGAACGGGTAAGTTGGAGTAATTCTTGCTGTGTATCAGAAAGTTCCTGTGGCTGGGATTTACCTTCTGCTTGCTGCAAGATTGAATCTAGCTTTCGCGTGTAAGACTCTAAGCTATCTTGGTACTCTCGTAGTAACACCTGAATAACTGGTTCTGCTGCCGCTAGTCTTCCAGGTTTTTCGCTAAGAAATTTTACAATTTTAGCTTCGACATCTTCGACTTTACGGATGCTTTCATCAAATCCAGATTTTTCGGCAGCAAGCTTTTGGGGTAGTTTTGCCACTGTAGCCAAACTATAGCTGTGCAATTGTACTTCTACTAAAGCATCCTTGTAATCTGCCAACATTTGCGTTTGAAATTGGGCGTGTTCAAACTGTCTGATTTCTCTTGCGCGGTAGTAGTTGGCAATTACCAATCCCACCAGCGAACCCAAAAAACCAATGCCAATCGCCACAAAATATCCGTAACCAATTTTTTGATGAATACGTTTAGAACTAGCTTTAAGTTTCCCACTGGAAGGAAATTCTAAGGTAGGCAGTTCATCATTTAAGGGCACATCTTCTGACACATCTTTTCTTTGTGAACTGCTGTATAAAGCGGTTGGCTTTTGAGTTTGCATCTCTCAAATCTCCTTACCCGAGAGAACTCTTATAAGGCTTTGTCTATGTGTTCTAAGTGTAAAACACTAAGAACGAGAATTTTGCCCCATTTTCTATAGATAAGTTTTTATCTCTCGCCATAATTTATACATAATTATTTAAAATTTAAAGCGGTGAAATAAGATCGAAATAGTAGTCAATAAGAATCATCTTCTTTTATAACAGTTATAAAAGCCCAATTACTAGGTACTTTGCACGAGGTTTACGATATCCTAGTTATTTTGCAGTAAAAATTTAACAAATTTTAATGGAAATAGGTTGATAAATTAAATAAGTGAGGAGTAGTAAACTTTAAATTTACTCCTCACTCACTGTTTTCTTACTACTAGACAGCTACCCGTCCACTAAAAACGGGGCTACCTACTTTTTATGAAAGGCTTAAAGCTTTAGTAGAGTTTGGAACTGCTACTCCATTTAAGTTGCTTGTTTCTTTCTTCAGCAATTGAGCTTTATCGGTACGCTCCCACGGTAAGTCTAAATCGGTACGTCCGAAATGACCGTAAGCCGCGACGTCCTGATAAAAACGTCCGCCTCGTTCATTTGACAATTTGTGTAAGTTGAAGGCATGAATAATACCGGCAGGACGTAGTTCAAAATGCTTTTCAACTAATTCCAACAAAGTTTGCTCTTCAACTTTACCCGTACCGAAGGTTTCTATCATTATGCTTACTGGTCGCGCAACACCAATGGCATAACTCAGTTGAACTTCACATTTTTCTGCTAAACCAGCAGCAACGATGTTTTTAGCCACATAACGACAAGCATAAGCTGCGCTACGGTCTACTTTTGTGGGGGTCCTTGCCAGAAAAAGCTCCGCCACCATGTCGGGAATAACCACCATAGGTATCGACAATAATTTTGCGTCCGGTAAGACCTGAGTCTCCTTGAGGTCCACCAATTACAAATTTGCCGGTGGGGTTAACCAAAAAGCGAGTGTTCTCGTCTGGCTTGATTTCAATGTCGCCGAATACAGGTTCAACTACCGCAGACCACAAATCTTGCTTAATTTTTTCCCTTACTGCGGCTTCATCGCTAATATCGCCGATGTTGGGCGCGTGCTGGGTGGAAACTAAGATGGTGTCAATACCCACGGGTTTGCCATCTTCGTAGGCAATACTTACCTGAGTTTTGCCGTCGGGACGTAAATAAGCTAATTCACCTGTCTTGCGAACTGCTGCTAATCTGCGAGCAATGCGATGAGCTAAGCTGATGGGCAAGGGCATTAGTTCGGGAGTTTCGTCACAAGCGAAACCGAACATGATACCTTGATCGCCAGCACCAATCTTATCGAATTGTTCTTCGCTGGATTCTTCACGGTTTTCCTGAGCGGTGTTAACGCCTTGAGCGATATCCGCTGATTGTTCGTCTAAAGCTACTAAAATCGAACAGCTGTTGGCACAAAAACCATTTACAGCGTCGGTGTAACCAATCTCAGCTATTTTCTTTCTAGCGAGATTCATGTAGTTAACATTTGCTTTACTAGTTATTTCACCAGTAATTAGTACCAAGCCTGTATTGACCACAACTTCTGCTGCAACGCGGCTTTTGGGGTCTTGTTCGAGTAAAGCATCCAGAATAGTATCTGAAATTTGGTCGCAGATTTTATCTGGATGACCCTCGGTTACAGACTCGGAGGTAAATAGATAGCGACGAGTCAAATTCAATTCCTCCTAAAAGAGTATTTAGACTTAATTAATGCGAGCATTTTATTAAGTCACTTCAATCGAGCGATAATCATAATTTTAAATCTTATGGTCAAATATTGCATTGACAATAAAATTTATTTTTAAGGATTAATCCTTAATGGGAGAACTACGCCCCCTACATCCCCTCAATACAAAAGCATTTGGGAATACTTTTGCAGATTGGTAATGCTGAACCTGTAAATCTTTTTTTGATTTGCTTGTTAATTTGAGGAAAGTTCGCGTCAAAGCCTATTAGTTTAAGTACCTAAGCACTTGTGCGCGGCTGACTTTCATTTGTTCAAGACTAACTAATAGCCTGACAGGTTCCTTTAACAAATATAGAGCATATTTGACAACAAATAACTATGATTTTAATTAAATTAAACTATATCAATATTTGGGAAATCAATAATGAGTTAATGATTATTTTTTTTCAAATCAATAGTTATCGAAATTACTTGAAAAGAAATAGTTTTTCTGTTACTTAGCTGATTTTTTAGGGATATTCGGTTTTTGAATTTTTTATTTAACTTAATTTAATTTATCTTAGCCTGTATTATTTTCATTAAAAAAGGGACATCATGTGGATGCCCCAATCAAAAAAATAAAGCTTGTCAACAAATTTGATCGGCCTTTTAAATCCAGTTTTTAAACCTCAATAGCCATTTTCGCTTCTGTCTGTGTCAAGCGTTCGTAAGCAGCACGCATCTTCAAACCAGTTAAGACTTGGAATAAACCCGTTCCATTATTAGAACCTGGATATTCGCGGTGCTGAAGTAACAAATGAGTCATCTCTCCCTGATACTTAGTAGATGTTTTACTCAAATGTGTCTCAATATAAATGACTTCATCGAGGTTATCAAATTGACCGTCAACCTCTAATACGGAGACATAGCGACCGTAGTATACATCGGAACCGTAGTACATCTGCATACCAGGGTAAGAACAAGTCAGCTTACGTCCGCAAGGAGTCCACTGAATTGTTGAACCTTCGTCAAACAAGTAAACGGGTTCAAAACCTTCTTTATCTTCCCGTTGCAGCATACGTACCCGCAGTACTTTACGCTCTTTGTCATCTTTAATCAGGTTGGTTGGTAACACCTGAAGAACCACATCAGCAAACTCTCTTTGTGGTTCAATATAGTTTTGGAAATCAGGTTTACGTGAATTGATTGCAGCCAAAACATCTTCGTAATCGTGACCTCTTTCTTCCATATCGCGCTGGATTTTCCAGGCAATCTTAACTTCATCGCCAATGTCTAAATAAACGCTGAAATCAATTAAAGAACGCACTCGTTCGTCATATAAAGGATGCAAGCCTTCGATCACAATAATATGATTTGGCTGTATCCTCTCAGGGGGATCTAATTCGCCGGTTTCATGGTTGTAAATAGGTTTATCAATGGCTTGACCTTCTTTTAGAGCTTTCATTTGCTCGTACATCAAGTCAAAATTATTTGCTTTTGGATTTAAGGCCGTAATACCTGTTTGTTTACGCTGCTTGCGATCCAAACTATGATAATCATCTAAACAGATGACTGTCATAAATTCTTCACCGAACAAATCAATTAAACGACGCAAAAACGTAGATTTACCGCATCCGGAGTCTCCAGCAACTCCAATCATTACAATGCGATCCGGCATATTTGTCATAAATCCCCTCTAATTAGTTTCTAAAGATGACTGAATGAATATTTTTTTTACACAGATTTATTACAAGTCAGGAGTCCCCATTACGGTTGCCCTGCGTTCTTGCTACACAACATCAATATACGACAAAAACGGGTAAGTAATGATTTTATTACTTGATCCCTGTCTTGTTAATCGCTATCTGTTGCTGTAAGTATTTAATCCTAGCTATATTTCGGATTGTAACAGAATCGACGTATTATATACAAGCTTTACAACTTCACAATAGCTATTACCAGCCGCTGCTCAAATTACGAATATTCATTTAATAATCAAAAAAATTATTCTATTGATGGATATAAAATCTATCATTTCTATCTACGGGTTGATTGTGCCAATTTTTCTATAATAGATAACTGTATCATATTTTGATTACTTATACTTGCTAACTATGCCATAGTTATTAATATAGATATCGCAACGAAATTATAAAAGTTTTTCACCATACATACGATACTTAATGAGGGTAATTCGTCGGAATACCTGGGAACTAAGAATTACCTTCCATCTATGGATGGATGGGAAGTGTCAAAAAACATACTCTGAGAGCGATTGGTGCCAGAAATAGAAAAATACCTGTATTTTTGGTTTCTGAAAGTTCCCTTTAAGCTCCGTCAACAATAATATTTGTGAATGTTGACAGATGCTTCACATCACGTAAAACTGATTATAGTTGTTTATATAACTTTTAGTTGTCGATAAAACGCGATCGCATTTTAGTATTGCTACGGTGAAAGCCAAAGCAGAAAAAATTGTAGTTGTAAGCGTTCTTACTCAATTTAGATTAAGACCGATTTCGTCATTTGGAAGTATTAAGATCTGCGAATAACATAATTTAGATCGGTGGAAGAAGTCTCGCTCGGAAGCAGTATAATATTATATCTGTTAATTATTATCAATATAGTTGACATATATTGGCAGTTATAGTTTACCAGCAACTCGGTAAATGCAAGCTACCTGACCTTCGCGGAAGGTAGAAATTGTCAAAGAAAAAATTAAATTGATTCATTATTAACATTCTGCGAGCAACTTATCAATTACTTTAGAAGGTGAACAGGTGTGTCTTTAACTAACCCTGCCCCAGAAGTAGGCGAGTGTAAGCAGTAAAACTAATGGCTATATTTGCGGCCATTTCCCTTGTGGCAGTCGAGCTTGGTATACCGAAAATCGGATTTACGAGGTGGAACTGTATCAAAGGGAAAGATTTTTTGGAAAGGGTTAAGTAATCAATCGGAGTGGTAAAAAATATGTATTATCAAGGCGCTGTTGAAAGTACTGCGAACACGGAATCGGGTAGCCGCGTTTTTCTATATGAAGTAGTGGGTTTACGTCAGAGCGAAGAAACTGACAAAACAAACTACCCAATTCGTAAAAGTGGCAGTGTATTCATCAGAGTGCCTTATAACCGCATGAATCAAGAAATGCGGCGTATCTCTCGTCTAGGCGGCAAAATTGTTAGCATTCAATCAGCCGACACTTTGGAGCAAGTTAACGGCAAAGTTGCTTCAAATGGCAGTAATGGTGCTAGCAGTAAAGGGGGTGTTGAAGCCACATCAGAGTCTAGAAAGAAGGATAAAAAAGGCAACACCATGACTGAAGCGAAAGCCAAGAAGAAGGACGTTCCCGTTAATATTTACCGTCCCAAGAATCCATATGTCGGTAAATGTCTATCTAATGAAGAATTAGTTGGCGAAGGCGGAATTGGTACCGTGCGTCACCTAAAATTCGATATTTCCGGCGGAGATTTACGTTATCTCGAAGGGCAAAGTATCGGTATTATTCCACCGGGAGTAGACAAGAATGGTAAGCCTGAGAAACTCAGACTGTATTCCATCGCTTCAACTCAACATGGTGATGATGTAGATGATAAAACCGTATCATTGTGCGTTCGCCAATTGGAATACAAGCACCCCGAAACTGGCGAAACAGTATACGGTGTTTGCTCAACTCATTTGACTGGACTTGAGGTAGGAGCAGATGTTAATATTACTGGTCCGGTGGGTAAAGAAATGCTCTTACCCGATAACCCTGAAGCCAAAGTCATTATGATGGGAACCGGAACGGGTATTGCTCCTTTCCGTGCTTATTTATGGCGGATGTTCAAGGATGAAGAAAAGAAAGTAAATACAGATTATCAGTTCAAAGGCTTTGCTTGGCTGATATTTGGTATTCCTACAAGTCCTAACATTCTTTATAAAGAAGAACTAGAAGAAATACAGTCCAAGTATCCCGATAACTTCCGTTTAACCTACGCTATCAGCCGCGAGCAGAAGAATAAGGGACGGCGGTAGAATGTACATCCAGCACCGTTGTGAGGAGTACGCTGAGGAATTATGGAAAATGGTTAAGGACGAAAATACTTACGTCTATATTTGCGGTTTGAAGGGTATGGAAGACGGTATTGATGCCGCACTTTCTGCTGCTGCTGCTAAGGAAGGTGTAGAGTGGAGTTCTTACCAGAAGCAACTCAAGAAAGCACACCGCTGGAACGTAGAAACTTATTAAAAAAAGTTGTTAGTCGAAAAGTTAATTTAGTTTACTTTTGACTGCTGACTTTTGACACAAAACATTTAGGTAGGGTATATTGCCCTACCTATATTATTTAGTGGAGTTAGGTGATTCAAATTAGGAGGGTGCTATAATCGTGGCTTTTAAACTGGGAATCCTGGGATTAGGTACCGTCGGATGCGGTACGGTGCAGTTATTATCAGATAGTGATGGTCGCCATCCTTTATTAGAAGAGATTGAAATATATCGCGTGGGAGTGCGATCGCCTGATAAGCCACGTGGAGTAGAATTGCCCAAAGAAGTTATCACAACAGATTTAGAGGCAATTGTCACCGACCCAGAGATAGATATTGTTGTAGAAGTTATGGGTGGATTAGAGCCAGCCAGAGAGTTGATGCTCAAAGCCATTCGTAACGGTAAGCACGTAGTGACTGCGAATAAAGCCGCAATCTCTCGCTTCGGAGAAGAACTATATACAGCCGCCAATCAAGCGGGAGTGTATGTAATGGTTGAAGCATCCGTAGGTGGTGGAATTCCGGTAATTCAGCCGTTAAAACAATCTTTGAGCGTTAATCGGATTCAAGCCGTAACCGGGATTATTAACGGCACTACTAACTACATCTTGACCCGGATGCAGAACGAAGGCAGTAGTTTCGATGATGTATTAGCCGATGCACAGCAATTAGGTTATGCAGAAGCAGACCCCACAGCCGATGTAGAAGGTTTAGATGCTGGTGATAAGATAGCGATTTTAGCATCTATAGCTTTTGATGGAGGCATTAATAGAGAAGATGTGTATTGCGAAGGAATTCGGCAGATTAGCAAAACCGATATTGAGTACGCTCAAAAACTGGGATTTGTAATTAAGCTGTTGGCGATCGCCGAAAAAATTGATCGTTCCTCGCTTTCGGTGAGAGTTCATCCCACTTTAGTACCATCGTCACACCCTTTAGCAAGTGTCAACGGTGTAAATAACGCCATTTTTGTAGAAGGTGAACCCCTCGGACAGGTCATGTTTTTCGGTCCCGGCGCGGGTGCGGGTGCTACAGCTTCCGCCGTGTCATCAGATATTTTAAATCTTGTATCTCAACTTATAAGTTTACCTGAATCGAGCAAGCAGAATTCAAAATATAAAATTTCCAATTTAGACCCATTATTGGCCAGTTTTCATCAAGAAAATTGTCAATTAGCTCGCAGAGAAGAACTTGTCACAAGATTTTATGCGCGTTTCCTAACAAAAGATCAACCAGGAGTAATCGGGAAACTAGGTACTTGCTTCGGAAAATGTGGAGTCAGTTTAGAATCAGTCGTTCAAACAGGTTTTCAAGAAAAGCTAGCAGAAATAGTAGTTGTTACCCACGACGTTACCGAAGGCAGTTTCCACAAAGCCTTAGACGAAATTCGCAACTTAGAAGCGATTGATAGCATTCCTAGCTTATTGCGAGTACTTAAAGAGTAGGGAGTTAGGAGTAGGGAGTAGGGAGTTAGGAGTAGGGAGTAGGGAGTAGGGAGTGGGGAAATAAAATTCTACCCCCTCTACCCCCTCTACCCCCTCTTCCCCAATTCCCAATTCCCAATTCCAATGTCGAATTAACAATAAATCTTGAAAAAAGTACTGTAAGGGGATAGTCTATGGCTTAATTCTGTTAGATGCTAATTCTAATACCAACAACATAATTATCACCATGACTAACCAGCCACCTCCCAATCCCGGTTCGTCTTCAGACGATGATTTGGGCTTTGACGATTTTATAGGTGTACTAGTTGCTTTTTTAACTATCGGTACGGTTCTTTTTTGGTCGCTTTCTCGAAAGGAGACTAACTGGAATTTTGCGAACTTGTCGTCAATAGCTCCCGATGGAGAAAAGGTACCATTAAGATCCGATAAAGATAATAATTTGAACGATCTAACGGCTTTGTTGGTTCCTTCCTCAGAGCCTAATAACAATCTGAAATATCCTCAACCAGTTACTGAAGCTGAACCAAGACGAAGAAATCCAGTTTTATTCGAGAGCAGAACAGATAACGCGGTAATTCCGCCATTGCTGGTACCGCCTGTGAGAAATGTGCCACCAGATTATGACAAAGTAACTGGGGATAATTCTAATAATGCAGGGGTAATAGCTAATGATAAGCTTAAGCCCATCGAAACACCAGTAGTAGTTGATAAGCCTACTCCCACAGTTACACCAACTCCAACACAGGCTGCAACACCAACACAGACTCCTACACCAACACTTACACCTACCCCAGAAAAACCACCGACTATTCCACCGCCGAAAGCTTTTGATGATGTAGATGCTAATTCTTGGGCAAAGCCTTTTATAGACACACTGTCATCCCGGAATTTCATCACAGGGTATGAAAATAATACTTTTAGACCGGAAAATCCTGTAACCCGTGCCGAGTTTGCGGCGATAATTGACGAAGCATTTAAAACTGACCTTACTAATAGCAATAGAACTTTTGCGGATGTACCTAATAATTTTTGGGCACAAAAGCAAATTAAAAATGCCGTTGATAAAAAATTCATGAAAGGCTATGACGCAAATACGTTTAAGCCAGACCAGAGGATTCCGCGAGTACAAGTTATAGCAGCCTTAGTTAGCGGACTTGATAAAACTTTAAGAACTCCTCCTGGTTCCCCAGATAAAGTTCTAAACATCTATAAAGATGCCGACCAAATTCCCGGATGGGCAAGAGAACAAGTTGCAATCGCTACGGTTAATGGTTTAATTGTGAATTATCCAGATCGTAATTTGTTCAAACCTAATGCTGAAGCTACACGTGAAGAGGTAACGGCAATGATTCACCAAGCTTTAGTAAAAATGGATAAAGTCGAACCGATCAAATCGCAGTATGTGATAAATCAGTAGTACTTAACCATATTAGTTATGAGGGGTATCCAGGAGTGCGAGCCGGAAAGCTTGCTGATTGTAACGAGGGAGCGAGACGCTCCCACTACGAATGTTTTACCAGGCAAAATTAATGTGCCGTAGTAGTAGTAGTTGATTGCATAAATTCTGAGGGGTACGTTTTCGACCTAACGTCGGGAGACGTAGCACTGCTACGTCTCTACAACCCATTAAAACTAATGAAAAGGACTACTAGTGCCCAACCACGATAATTCTGCGGGGTTGCAGGAGTGCGAGCCGGAAAGCTCGCTGGTTGTCACGAGGGAGCGAGACGCTCCCACTACATTTTGATTACCCCGCAAGATTAATGTGGTGGAGTACTAGTAGTAGTCCATCTCATTAAATATGATGGGTTTTCTTACACATCCGCTCGGGGTTTGCAACCCCGAGCTAAAAGCGGAAGTCCTATAAATAGGACTAAAATACAAACCATCAAAACTAATGAGAAGGATTAGTTGTACTTCACCACATTAATTTTGATGAGTAATACTCAGTTCTATTTATAGGAATGCCAGCTATAAGACAGGGACTTGCAGTCCCTAGCGGATTGAATGCACACCCCGCAAAACTAATGTGGTTGAATATTATGATTTCACTACATAAGTTTTGCTGAATAATAAAGGTTCGTAGTCGGCGCTTTAGCGCTCCTATTTATGACGGGCATTCCTTAGTGCGAACCCATTTTTATCACTAACTAAGTAATTAAACAAAATGCAGACCGTCTGGTCTGCACAACAAATTTACGTACATGAAAATGCTCTGTATCGTATCAGCCGTATTAGATGGCTAATTACTTGCTTTTAAGCATCTTTGCCAACTACTTGTGTTTTAAGGGTTGTGATTTCACTAGTCAACTCATTACGAGTGGAGGCTTTGAGTAAGTAGCGGTAGATAAACCAGGCAGAATAGCCAATACCAATCAATTCAAAGGTTGGTGCTACTAAAGGAACATCGTTTAATGCATCCAAGATAGATAGTACTACTCTAACTGCTATTAAGGCACCTATACCTATACCAAGGTAGATAAAAAGCTGCTTGTACTTATTGAAGAAAGTACCTGCGTAATCTGTGAAATTACTTAAGTAGCTTGAAAGTTGCTCTCCGTATTTCAGCCATTGCTCTTGAGATTGTGTGGAAGGCTGAATTTTGGTTATAGTTCCAGTAGGACTGTTCATTTCTGGCACTTTTGTTTCTGAGGTTTGAGTTTCCACGGTTTCAGGTTCCTGCATTGGGGCTTCCATAATGGTAGTACTTGTTTTAATTGTTCTGGAGACAGTTACAACTGTTATGTTGTTTGGGTAGGCATTACCGCTTTTTCAGGCAAAGCTAGTTTGTTGCTTTTCCCAATTGTCCTTTAACCGCGACTTCATCAAATGCTATATGTTGAAATTTTGAAGACACCGGTTATCAGTCAGAAGCGAGCAGAACATAATATTTCCAGAACCTTGGACTTCTTAGTTGAAGGAACTAGAATCCCAAAAACGGTAATTGTATCCTGCGCTTACAAGTTGCTAATAATAATAGCCATTTAAGTACGGATTGTGCAAAAATCTGTTAAGTTTTTAGTTTTTATATGAATTAAACGGGTAGCGATGCCTTTACCACAAGAAAATTTTTGATGATTTACCTTTATTTTTTGGAACTTGAGGTGCTAAGAAACCTGGTTTGTTAAGAAAAACCGAGTTTTTTAATTGTCGCTCCGGGATTTAGGAGTACTTCGCGTTACAATTACTGTCTAAAACAGGGGGAGAAGCTCGCGTCATCTCCTATCACATTTAATAATGAGCAAAAAATCTTCACAAAAGCGATTATTAATTTGTACTTTTCTAGCGTTAGCATCAGGCTTTTTTGGCGGTTACATTGGCGGACAAATCAGTATGCAAGCCCACAGTCAAAACTGTCAGAATCAACGCTGGGACTTATTTAAAGCAGGTTGTAAAATTGCGATCGCGCCTGGTGCTATGTGGCAAGGTAGTACTACAGGTATTTGGACTGGAAGCGTGTTAGGAGCTTTTTTTGGAGGCTTAGTAACGCGGAAGGATTGAACAGTTAACAGTGAGCAGTTAACTGTTAGGAGGCGCGGAGTTATTAAGTTTGAATTTCCCTCCGTCTCCTCTTGTCCCCCCATCTCCCCATTCCCCCATCTCTTTAACCTAACCGATGAGGGGTTTGTAAGCTATTCCAGTTGTGCCAAGAATTGCTATTAGTATCAAAACATTGCCACGAACCGTTATTTGATTCTTGATAACAGAATAAGCTACGTTCGCTGGCGTAGAGGTCGTCGGTAAAATAGTATACGATGTCTCTAAAAGGATAGGTTTTGCGACTTAAGCGTCTTGCTACAGCTTGGTTGGGACATTCGACAACAAACACTGGCTCGGAATCTATATATCCTAAAGAGAAGATACACATTCGTAAGATAGCTCGCAGCCAACTTTCGGAGTTTTCAAAACATTTATCAACAATTGTATTACTTAAAGCTCTTTCTAATTTACGGTTTTGTTTATCGGGAATACGATGCTCTGACATAGCTTCACCATACTGCTACAGCATTATTTCGAGATTAAACTATAAGCTTTATGAGTGACAAGCGCATACGCAAAATTACTGTTTCTAAATGTTCAATTAGGGAATAGAGAATGGGGAACAGGGAGTAGGGAGTAGAAATATTAATTGATGATTGACACGCTCAGCTTGATAAGCTGACGTGCAGCTAAATTGTATAAGGTAAAGAATTTGAACGATTGTAGTGCGGGCATCTTGCCCGCTTCTCATATACAAATTGAATACGCAACAGCTTAACTGGTAACTGAGTAATTGATAATTGATAACTGTTAACTGGTAAAATTCAATCACGTTAATAAAAATAATTTGCTATGACTGCTGAAGCTAATCAAATGGATGCGTCAACTAAGGGTGCAGATGCTGTTGACGAAGCTATTGCCAAAGGTATTGATTTGGATGGTTCTACTATTGAACCCGAAAAGCTGGATTTATATAACAAAGTAATGGCTTTGGAGGGAAATAGGCAGCGTAGTGGTGTAAAAAATACGATGAGATCCCGCATTGTTAGAATTGGGGCTAAACACCTAACCCAAAATGAACTCAATAAAATGCTCTCCGAAGCTGATTTTGTGCCTTTGAAGGAAAAGGAAATCGCTTTTTATTATGGTGGGAAGTAAGATACAGTTCACATCTTGCACCAATCTTAGAGACTTGGTTTCTTTTAGAATTATTTAACGAGAGAATTAATAAACCCGGTTTTTCAAAAAAAACCGGGTTTTTAAACAATATAGGAAGTATTCAAAATATTTTCCTGGGGTTCCCTGTTGCCCATAAGTACTTAGACGTTCATTTATTGTACAAAATTAATAAAGGCATACCCACAGATCAAAAAAATCACTGTTTTTGCGTAAAAGTTGTTGGTAAGGGAAGATACCACAATAGACTTTACCAAATTCATTGATGAACAGTGATTCTCAGCAGATGGATAATGCTCTTAATCAACAATTAATTATGTTAATCGAGGAGATAAAGCAATATTCGGCTAATGATGATAGTGTAATTATCCGAGTTAAGCGACGGATAACTTTGAATAAGTTTGTCAACGCTATTTGCAATTCTGGACGATTAAGGAAGCAAACTAAATGGTTAGGATTGCCTAATTATGAAGATTACCATAATGAAGCGTTGCAGATAACTTTTATGGAAATATGCGACAAAATTGAAGAATATAATCCACAATATCCTGTAATGGCTTGGGTAAATAAAATTTTTCAGTGGCGATTTATTGATGTTGTTAATAAAGAACGAAAAAAAGGACTTACTAAGGTTCCTAAAGGAGAAAAAATAACTCCCGTTTTATCTTTGGATGATATTAATAGAAAGCTACCTACAATAGATGGGGTATCTCCAGAAGAACAGATTAAAGAAATTGTTAATAAAGATCCGGAAAAGTATTTAATTAGCCAACAGTTGAGGGGTAATCCTCAAGCTAATTTAAAAGCAATTTTACTTTTTCTGTTAGAAGGCAAAAAATGGAAGGAAATTTCTCAAGAACTGGGTGTTCCTTTGACAACGGCTTCTAGTTTTTATCAACGTAGAATGCATAAAATAATCGACTATCTAAAGAAGTATATATAGAAGTAAATTCAGCCGCACCACCCAAATAATTGTATCATGAATAGTACTACTCAAAAACTCAGCTTTACAGTGACCTTATCCTTTGAAGCTCACTCAATTGCTCAAGAATTAGTATCGAAAATATCGAATAAAGAAAAACGTCAGCAAATTTATTTAAATAGTTTAAGCGTTTATGCTGTAAATAATTATTTGCAGTGTATGGAGTTTGAGACTGATTACTTAGAAGGTGACAGTCGAAATCTTTTAACTGTGCAGTTAATGAATGTTGCTGATTTAATTGTTAAAGGTATTGGTAAATTAGAATGTATTCCAGTTTTAACTGATACAGAAGTTGTAGAAATTCCGCCAGAAGTTTGGGAAGATAGAATTGGGTATGTTTTTGTAGAGTTAAATGATTCTCTTAAACAAGCAACAATTATAGGTTTTACCTCTGAAGCTAAAGCTCAAGTTGATTTAAATAAGTTAGAGTCTTTGGAAGATTTTCTAGGCTATTTAACTGAACTTGAAGTTGTTGAATCCAAACAAACAGAAAAAACATCTAATATTATTAATTTTAGAAATTGGTTAGATGGAATTGTTGACGTTAATTGGCAAACAATTGATGAAATATTAAAGCCTCAACAGTTAGGGTTGGCTTTTAAAAATAAGATGAGCGTTATCAGAGGACAAAAAATTGATTTGGGAATGAATTTGAATAAAATTTCCGTCGCTCTGGTAATCAAAGTAATGTCGGAACATGAAACAGAAGAAATTGATATATTAACGCAAGTTTATCCAGTTGAAGAAGTCGCTTTACCGGAAGGAATTAAGTTAATTATCGGGGATGAAACCGGAGAAACATTAGAAGCTGTTTCTAGAGAAGATGATAATTGGATTCAATCGCACTTTACCGCTGAATCTGGGGAAAAATTTAATATTAGTGTTGTTTACGGTGATTCGGAGGTAAGGAAAGAATTTGAAGTTTGATTTAAGTTTTGGATTTTGGATTTGGAAATATATTTTTAATACATCATTAATCTAAAATCCTTTTTTTTATATTATCTTTTTTACAATTTTTTGGCTTCATTTTGGTTAGTTTGTAGAGACACTTTAGCGGAGCGTGCCCGGAGGGCATAATATCGCGTCTCTACATTTATGATTCATATCTGAATCGATCAAAATCATGTTTTTAGATAAATTTTGCGTAAAATATTGCCAAAACTACCGATAACAGAATATAGCTTCTGGATAGTTGCGGTGACACACATGAAAAAATTAGTTGTACTCAAACTGGATGGTGATTTTAATCAAGGGTTTAAGGTTAGTTTAGAAATCGGCGAGGATGGTAAACGAGCGGATGTCGAGTTAAGCGACAACAAATTAAAATTACCTCCCATTCCTAAGCTACCCGATATTTATCAAGAGTGGTGCAGGAGCTATCGTAGTTTAGACGGATATCGAATTAAAGCAAAAAAAGGTCATATATCTAATATTAAAATTTCGTCTTTGAAAGAAGATTGTCAAACGAAAGCTGATGAGATTAAGCTGAATTTTACAAACTGGTTAAAAGCTGATTCGTTTCTCAGAATAAAGGAAGAATGTTTAATACATTTATCTCCTGCTGATGAAATTCGGTTTATTATTCGTGCTACTGAATTTCAGTTAAGAAAACTTCCCTGGCATTTATGGGATTTGTTTGATAGTTATCCCGATGCTGAGATTGGTTTGAGTTGTTTTTCTAGTCGTCGTTTATCTAAAAGTTATCGCAATAAAGTCAGAATTTTAATTGTTTTAGGAAACAGCGAAGGAATTAATGTTGCTGAAGATGAGCAGCTGATAAAAGATTTTTGTAAAGATGCGGAATTAGTTGTTTTAACGGAACCTTCGATATTAGAATTAAACGAACATATTTGGGATGAGAAAGGCTGGGATATTCTTTTCTTTTCCGGGCATAGTCGTACAGAATTACAGCAAGGAATAATTTATCTAAATAGCGTCGATGGTTTAAAAATCGAAGAATTGAAGGAAAGTTTAAAAAAGGCTGTTAGGGGTGGCTTACAGTTAGCTTTTTTCAATTCTTGCGATGGTTTAGGAATTGCGGCTGAGTTGGAAAATTTGCATATTCCGCAAGTAATTGTGATGCGGGAACCAGTTCCAGATAAGGTTGCTAACCAGTTTTCAAAGTACTTTTTTCAAGAGTTTACTGAAGGAAAATCTTTTTATAAGTCGGTGAATGTTGCTCGAAGAAAGTTGCAGGGATTAGAGAAAAAATATCCCTGTGCGAGTTGGTTGCCAGTAATCGTGCAGAATTTATTGGAAATACCTCCGACATGGCAAAATTTGGGTGCTATTAATAAGTGTCCGTATTTGGGTTTGGCTGCTTTCAAGGAAGAAGATGCAGCTAACTTTTTTGGTAGAGAATTTGTAACGCGACAGTTGGTTTCAGTGGTTAATAAAAAGCCATTTGTTGCGGTTGTCGGTGCTTCGGGAAGTGGAAAGTCAAGTTTGATTTTTGCAGGTTTGATTCCGCAATTGAAGCAGGATAAAAAACGCGATTGGTTGATTGTTGATTTTCGTCCAGGTAATAATCCTTTTGAATCTCTGGCGATTGGTTTATTACAAGGATTACCGCATTTAAAACCTCTCCTTATTAAGGATAATGGACTGGAATTGGAACCTCACCCTAGCCCTCTCCTTGTTAAGGAGAGGGAATTGGATTCTAATCAAAACCGTTTTACAGAGTTGCAATTAGAAGTTGAATTAAGAAGTGGTAATAAAAGTTTAAAAAATATTATTGAACCCTTTATTATTGGTAATCAAAAATTACATTTAGCAATAATTGTAGACCAATTTGAAGAACTTTTTACTTTATGCTCCGATACAGATTCTCGCCATCTTTTTATTGATAATTTACTCAATTTAACTAATATTCCTGGCTGTCGTGTAATTATTACTTTGCGTGCTGATTTTTACGCGGAAGCTTTATCATATCGTCCTTTAGCTGATGCTTTGCAGGATGCTCAGGTAAATTTGGTTGCGATGGATGAGGAGGAATTACGAGCGGCTATTGAAAAGCCAGCGGCTAATTATAATGTCAATTTGGAAGAAGGTTTAAGTCAACGCTTAATTGATAAAGTGTTGGAATCTCCGAATCATTTACCTTTGTTGGAATTTACTTTAACTCAGTTGTGGGAAAAGCAGCAGGATGGTTGGTTAACTCACCAAGCTTATGAAGAAATTGGTGGTGTGGAAACCGCTTTGGCTAATCATGCCGAAGCAATTTACAGTGAATTAATTCAAAGGGATAAAGAAAGAGTACAACAGATATTTATTCAATTGGTGCAGCCTTCGGAAAGAAGCGCAGATATTCGCCGTTTGGCTGTTAGAGAAGAAGTGGGAGATTGGGATTTAGTAAGTAAGCTGGCTGATGGGCGTTTGGTGGTAACAAATCGCAATCAAGTTACTGGAGTGGAAACCGTTGAAATTGTTCATGAAGCATTAATTAAAAATTGGCGACGATTGCAAAAGTGGATGTGGGAAGATGGAGAATTTCGGTATTGGCAAGAGCAGTTAAGGGTTTTTATTAGACAGTGGGAAAATAGCAATAGAGATGATGGAGCTTTGTTGCGGGGAAAGCCGTTAATTGATGCTAAAGAATGGTTGTCACAACGTTTGAATCAAATTAGTTCGGTTGAGCAAGAATTTATTAGTTTAAGTTTAGATTTACGTAGTCGAGAAAAAAGAGAAAAGAAGCAAGCGAGAAGACGAGTTATTGTTTGGTTAATTGGTGGTTTAATTGCTGCTTTAATATTAGCTGGGATTGCTGAATATCAATCGCATCAATCGGAATATCAACGTCAAAAGAGTGAAATAAATCAAATTAATTCCTTGAGTTTGACTGCAAAAACTTTGTTGAATTCTGGGAATCAAGTTGAAGCGCTCAGTTTCTACTTTGGAAGCGAATAATAAACTGATTGAATTGAGAGATAATTTGGATATAGCAACTAAGACAAAGTTGTTTAGTTCTCTGTTAGAAAATGTTAGCTCGATTCGCGAATATAATATTTTATCCAGTCATGATGCTGCGGTTAATAGCGTTGCTTTTAGTAATGATGGAAGGCTTTTGGCTTCCGGGAGTCAGGATAATACGATTAAGATTTGGCGACGAGATGGAAAATTACTGCAAACGCTAACAGAGCGTAAAGACGGTGTTTTTAGCGTTATCTTTAGTCCCGATAATCAATATCTCATCGCTGGAAGTTTTGATAATACCGTTAGTTTGTGGCGATATAATTCCACAAAGGGTTTATTTGGAAATCGTCCTTTTGTAACCATATCAGAACCCGATAAATTATGGGCGATCGCCTTTAATCCAAATAACAATATTATCGCGACTGCAAACGAAAATGGTAAGGTGAAATTTTGGAATCTGGAAGGAAAATTAATTAAAACAATATCCGCTCACAATAAAAAAATCTGGAGTTTAAATTTTAGTCCAAATGGAAAATATTTAGCTACTGCCAGCGCCGATAATACTATTAAGACATGGAATAGCCAAGGTAGGTTTTTAAAAACCTTAATAGGTCATGAAAAAGAAGTTTTAAGCGTAAATTTTAGTCCAGATAGTAAATTTATTGTTTCTGGAAGCGAAGACGAAACAGTTAAACTTTGGGATTTGATAGGTAAATTATTGCATACATTTGCAGGTCATACCGATGAAGTTTTAGACGTGCGTTTTAGCCCTGATGGTAAATTGATTGCTTCAGCGAGTGCAGATGATACGGTTCGAGTTTGGGATGTTGCTTTAAAAGAAAAATATCAGCAAATTAGGCACAGTAGCAAAGCAATTGAAGTTAAGTTTAGTCCAACTGGTAAAACTTTAGCTACTGCAAGTGCAGATAAAACCGTTAAGCTAAGTTATCTCAAGGGCATTTTACCAACAATTGCGGGTAGTAGCATTAGTATTAGTTCCGATGGGGAAACTATTGCGATCGCGAATGGGAATATTGTTAGTTTGCAACGAAATTATGGATTGATAAACCGCAGAGGCGCAGAGAGAGCGGAGGGAAGAGGTGTAGAGGAGTTATCGGTTGTTTTGCAGAGAGGAAAAGGTAATAGGGAGGAAGAATTTGAAATTATTAAGGTAATATTTAGTCCTACGGGAAAGTATTTTTTGACGATTGATAGCGAGAATCAAGTCAAAGTTTGGAATCTTCAAGGAAAGCTTTTACGAAATTGGCGGGGACATGATATAGATAATACTAATAATAATCTTGGCTTTGATGCAATTCAAGATATTGATATTAGTTCGGATGGTAAAAATATTGCCACAGTTAGCAGAGTTGATAAGCAAGTTAAGCTGTGGAATTTGTCAGGAAAGTTAATTAAAAGCTGGCAATTAAATGATGATTTGGTTACAAGTATTAAGTTTAGTCCAGATGGAGAAATAGCAATTGCTGAAGGTAAAAATGTAACATTATGGAGCCTTCAAGGGAACTTATTACGTATAATTACGGGTCATAATGATAATATTGCCGCCTTGAGTTTTAATTCTGATGGCAGAATAATTGCCACTGCTAGTAACGATAAAACAGTTAAACTTTGGCAGCGGGATACGGGTAAGCTGTTGCAAACTTTACCTCATAAAGACAATGTTTATGCCGTTACTTTTGGTGCCGATAATCAATTTGTGATGACTGGAAGTAAAGATAAAACTTTGAAGTTATGGAGTTTGGATGGAAAGTTACTTAATACCATCAAGGGACATCAAGCAGGAATTAAGGAAGTTGAATTTAGTGGAAATAATAATATTTTTGTTTCGGTAGATATGGATAATAATGCGATTTTGTGGAATTTGGATATTGATGAATTGCAACAGCGGGGTTGCGATTGGTTAAAGGATTATTTGAGGACGAATGTTGATTTGGATCGCAAGGTTTGCGATTGATTGGGGCGTGTTTTTTAATGTCAAAATCGCCTTCACCCGAAATCGCCCTCACCCGAAATCGCCCTCACCCTCGAAGGGTGGGGCTACAGGAACAAAGCCCACCTGCGTGGGCTAAATTAAGTCCGCGAAGGCGGGCTTTGTAGGTGTAGCCGCACCCTTCTAGGGTGTCGGCGATTGGATTGCGAATTGTTAATTACGAATTATTATTATGTCTTACAAAAAACTAATTTCCCTAACCCTAACAATAGCCACCATTACCACAATAAATACAATCATCCCACAACTCAAAACCGGAGCCAACCAACCGCCAAATAAACAAACACAAGCTCAAACAAAAGCGAGAGATTGGTTTTCTCAAGGGATAATTAAAGCCAACAAAAAAGATTACCGAGGTGCAATTGAGGATTTTACAAAAGCAATTGAAATTAATCCCCGATACGCATCAGCTTATTATCAACGGGGTTTAATTTACGCTAATTATGCTCGCGGTAAAATATTGCGCTCCGATGGTACTTTACCCGGATGCGTGAGAGTTGATGAATATAGTGTTAGCTGTGAAGTTAAGGTAACTGCTAATTGGAAAAAGCAGAATCAACAACAAGCTATTAAAGATTTTAATCGTGTAATTGCAATTAGTCCTCGGTATGCAGCAGCCTATCATCAAAGGGGATTGATTCAAGAAAATCGACGAGATAAGTTAAAGGATTTGCAGTTTGCAGCTTTAACTTATTTGCAGTTTAATAATTATTCAGCAGCAGCGAATGTTTTAGAAGATATCGATCAATTGTATTTAGAAGAAAATCCAGATGCGGGAATAAGAGAACGTCCTACGGGTTCTTCTGGATTGTCTGCTGAATTGAAAAAATCGCCTTATCAGTTAATGATTGAAGGGCGGGAGGCTTTGAGAAAAGCGGATAAGAAAACTGCTTTGAGGAAGTATAGGTTGGCTGCGAGGAAGTTAAGAAGCGATAGGAAGAAGTATAGGGAAGTGCAGCAGATTATTGCAGCGATTGAGGGGAAGAAGAGGTAAAGGAACAGGAAAAGAGAGACTAATGAAGACTCTCGTTCCCAATTGCTTTTAATCTAGGACTTAGGCAAAGCCCCCCAAATTAGCGGGGGTTGGGGGGATCTAAACTTCTGGAATGCCTAACATACCGTTGCAATTGCGTAAGTCCCTATAATCCTTTGCCTCCAAATTAACGAAGCTGCGATAGTAAAGTTTGAATTTTAGAACTAGCTAGTAATTTTTGAGCATCATTAATTAAACGCTCACCCCAAAGGTTATCTTTCTGAACTTTGATATCAGCAAAGCTTTTATCTCTTTGTAAAGCAGTTTCAGCTAACTTATAGGCTTGCTCTTGTTCTCCTTGAATATATAAAGCTACTGCAAGAGCGAAGAGAATCTCAGCAGATTTATTATCGACATTTAGAGCTTGTCGCCATTGTTTAATAGCAGCATCTATTACTCCTTTATCGTATTGAATCAAACCGATATTAGTGATAGCTACAAAGTTTTTTGTATCTTTAGCTAGCGCTTGATTATAGTCATTTAGTGCTGCGGAATAATTCCCTTGTCTATGATACGATATTCCTCGTTTGGAGTAATTACTAACATCTTCAGGATTAATTTCGATTGCTTTGCTGTAGTCAGCTACTGCTGAATTCCATTTTTTTTGCTTGATGTAAATACCTGCTCTAAATTGGTAAAGCTTAGCATCATTAGGATTAATTTGAATGGCTTTATTCAAATCAGCCAGTGCTAAATCCAATTTGTTTTGGTTATAGAAAGCAAATCCTCGATACAAGTAAGCTTCGACGTAATTAGGATTAATTTCGATTACTTTGCTATAATCAGCTACTGCTTTTTCCCATTTTTTATGTTGAGAGTAAGCTGTCCCTCGAAATTGATAATACTTAGCATTCTTAGGATTAATTTCGATCGCTTTGTCAAAATCAGCCACTGCTTTTTCCCATTTTTTCTGCAATGCATAAAGATTTCCTCTAAATTGGTAAAGTTCAGCATCATCGGGATTAATTTGAATGGCTTTGCTATACTCAGCGGCTGCTAAATCCCATTTTTTCTGCTCGAAGTAAATACTTGCTCTAAATTCATAAAGCTTACCATTATTATAATTAATTTGAATTGCTTTATTAAAATCAGCCAGTGCTAAATCTAATTTGTTTTGATCATCTAAAATGAATGCTCGATTAATGTAAGCTTGAGTTAATTTAGGATTAATTTGAATAACTTTACTAAAATCAGCCAGTGCTAAATTCTGTTTTTTCTGGCTTTTATAAAGAATTCCCCTATTCAAGTAAGCTTCGAGGTATTTAGGATTAATTTGAATCGCTTTGCTGTAATCAGCAAGTGCTAAATCCTGTTTTTTCTGGTCAGAGTAAAAATTTCCTCGATTGTAGTAAGCTTGAGCATATTCAGGATTAATTTGAATTGCTTTGTTGTAATCAGCAAGTGCTAAATCTAATTTTTTCTGCTTATAGTAAAGATTTCCCCGATTATTGTAAGCACTATCATTTTCAGGATTAATTTGAATCACTTTGCTGTAATCATCTAGCGCTAAACCTAATTTTTTCTGGTCATAGTAAAGAGTTCCCCGATTGTAGTAAGCTTGAGCATATTCAGGATTAATTTGAATCGCTTTATTGTAATCAGCAAGTGCTAAATCCCTTTTTTTTTGGTCATTATAAAGATTTCCCCGATTATTGTAAATTTCAGACAATTGAGGATTAATTTGAATTGCTTTATCGTAATCAGCAAATGCTAAATCCCATTTTTTCTGGCTATAGTAAACAAGTCCTCGATTGCTGTAAGCAATGTCATAGTCAGGATTAATTTGAATTGCTTTATCGTAATCAGCTAGCGCTAAATCCCATTTTTTCTGGCTATAGTAAACAAGTCCTCGATTGCTGTAAGCAATGTCATAGTCAGGATTAATTTGAATTGCTTTATCGTAATCAGCTAGCGCTAAATCCCATTTTTTTTGGTCATCGTAAAAATTTCCCCGATTGTAGTAAGCTGTAGCATTTTTGGGATTAATTTGAATCGCTTTGTTGTAATCAGCTAACGCTAAATCTAATTTTTTCTGGTCATCATAAACAGTTCCCCGATTGTTGTAAGCTTCAGAAAATTGAGGATTAATTTGAATCGCTTTGTTGTAATCAGCAAGTGCTAAATCCTCTTTTTTCTGGTCTTTGTAAAGAACTCCCCGATTTAAGTAAGCTATAGCATTTTTAGGATTAATTTGAATCGCTTTGTTGTAATCAGCTAATGCTAAATCCCATTTTTTCTGGTCTTTGTAAAGATATCCCCGATTGTTGTAAGCACTGTCATAATTAGGATTAATTTGAATCGCTTTATTATAATCAGCTAATGCTAAATACCATCTTTTCTGGTCTTTATAGAGATTTCCTCGATTATAGTAACCACTAGCATATTCAGGATTAGTTTGAATTGCTTTGCTGTAGTCAGCAACTGCTAAATCCCATTTTTTCTGGTCATGGTAAAGATTCCCTCGATTTAAGTAAGTATCAGTATCATTAGGATTAATTTGAATCGCTTTATTGTAATCAGCTAATGCTAAATCCAGTTTTTTTTGGTCTTTGTAGAGATTTCCTCGATTATAGTAAGCCATAGCAAATTCAGGATCGATTTGAATCGCTTTGTTTAAATCAGCTAGCACTAAATCCGACTTTTTTTGTTCATTGTAAATATTTCCCCGATTTAAGTAAGCTAGAGCGTATTCAGGATTAATTTGAATCGCTTTGTTATAATCAGCAAGTGCTAGATCCTGTTTTTTCTGGTTATGGTAAACATATCCCCGATTTAAGTAAGCATCAGCATATTCAGGATTAATTTGAATCGCTTTGTTGAAATCAGCTAGCGCTAAATCCTGTTTTTTCTGGTCATCGTAAAAAGTTCCCCGATTAAAGTAAGCCATAGTAAATTCAGGGTTCATTTGAATTGCTTTGTTAAAATCAGCTAGCGCTAAATCCCATTTTTCTTGGTCATAGTAAACATTTCCTCTATTTAAATAAAACGCAGCACGAGGACTAAGTTTAATTGCTTGTTGAATTGCTATTTTTGCTTCTTTATACTGTTTTGATTCACGCAAAACTACGTGCTTTTCGTTATACAGATTTGGGTTTTGTGGCTGAAGCTTAATTGCTTTATTTGTTGCTATTAATGCTTTGTCAAACTCTTTTAATTTTCTATGGGCTGAGCTTAAGGTTTCCCAAGCAGCAACAAAGTTAGGTTTTAAATTGACAACTTGATTTAATGCAGCAATAGCTTCTTTATATTCTTTCTGTCGTATTAAGGTTAAACCTTTACCATAGAAAGCCAAATAAACAAAAGATGGTTTTTGGTTAATCGCTTCATCAAAGGCTTTAACTGCTTCATCATAACGACGCAACCGCCATAATTGATTTCCTCTTTCTAACCATTGGGAAGCAGTCGCATTTCCTCCAGAAACGTCAATTGATAATACTGCTTCTTCAATTGACTTCTTTTTTTGTGCATTTAGCTGTATTGGTCTGGTATTTTGTAGCTGTTGCGGTTTTACATCCAATCGGGGAACTAACCCTAAAAAGGTACTTACAGGAATACCCAAACTAAATCCAATTTGAACTGGAACATCTCCAGTTTCTTCTCCTTCACTACGTCCGTGAATACCAATTACTCTTCCTTGGGAATCTAAAACCGGACCTCCACTCATTCCACCATAGGTGATACTGGTGTAAACTAATTCATACCCTCCTGTTAATGAATTCGCTGTTTGTGCTTTACCAGAATTCTCACTTTGAAAATCGGATTGTCTAGCTTGTAATAATCCACTTTCTTTTTCAAAAATTCGTCCTACTGTAAATCTCCAAGGTGAATTGTTTTTTAATTTGGGAAATCCGGCAGTAAATATAAAATCATCTTTATTAGGATTGTAATTAGCAAGAGTTGCTATTTGATAATTTTGGGAACTCTCAAACTTAACTACCGCTAAATCAACCCCTTCTTCAATTTTGATACTGCTTTCATCTACAGCATATTTATTCCCATTTGACGCTAAGATTTGATAATTAAAATCACCACACGGCTTTGTTGCATCTTGTCTTTCACACAACACATGAGCCGCTGTTAATACTGTGTAAGTATTACCTTCTTTAGCAATAATTATTCCCGAACCATTTGCATTACTACTACTATCAATTCTCACCGTAAATTGTTTTGCTTTTTGTTCTAAATCTCCCAACCATCCTGTTGGTTTTATTGGCGGTACAGTAATAGAAGATTTTGGTAAAGGCAATTTATAAGCAGTCAACACATCTCTATCAACCCAGGTTAAAACAGTTGAAATTGGAATCCCCCAACTCAACTTTCTCATTTCTGTAATTTCGGCTTCACTCGGACGTTTACCATTTTGATAAACATAACCTGTATTCAAAATCGGATAAGCACTTTTACCATTTATTCCTACAAGTTCTCCCATAGAATTGAGAATTGCACCACCGCTCATTCCTTGTTCGATGTTGCTGCTATAACCGATTTCGTATCCTTCTTTTAAGTTAGAAGTCTTTTTAACTTCTCCTTCACTAAATGCAATTTTTCCCGTAGAACCAGAAAAACCAGAAGCTAAAATAGTTGTATTAATATCGGGTGTTGCTTTAGAAATTTCTGCTAAACAATAATTTTGACTGCTTTGGAATTTTAGTAAGGATATATCTGAATTTTTAAAGTTGTTTTGCGGGACTATTTCTGCTGAATAAGTTTTACCGTCAGCGGTTTGCAGTTTAATCGAATTCACACCTTGAATTACATGAGAATTTGTGAGAACTAAATAATTATTACCTTGTTTACCGATAAGCGTTCCTGAGCCACCGTTGTTATCGCCGATGACTTTTACTGTTATTTGATTGGCTAGGGTTTGTAGTTCTTTTGTTGAATATTCTTCTTGTTCTCGTTCGATTTTGCAAGTTGAATTTTGGGCTATGGAAGGGGGTGCGGCTTTGATAGGAACGGTGGGAATTTGGAGGAGGAGTAGGGAGGAGAGAAGGTAATGGTTAAGGTTCATTTTAGGAGGTGGGTGAAAGGTGAATGGATGGCGTATAAATACCTGGCGATTCAAATCGCGGCTACACAGACAAAGTCCGCCTTCGCGGACTATTTAGCCCACGCAGGTGGGCTTCGTTTGTGTAGCCCCAGACTTCCAGTCTGAGGGTGGTGGCGAGAAATAACGGGTTTTAATCCTCAACCTCTACCAAAGGTGCTTTATCAAAAACATTCTGCATTTCAACGTGTAATTGCTTACCTGAACTTTGTAAAAGAATAGTTGAAGTATCTCCTCCAATTATCCCTAGAAGTCTTTGTAAAACGAACTTAGGATCATGACCGTGTTTGATGGTAAATAAGTGATTATCTTTAGTACAACTTTCCCCTTGTTTTGCCGCACAAATTACTGGATACCCGTTACGTTTTCCAGTTGATAAATAATCTAATCTACCTTCGTCATAATATTTCTGAAAATTCTTCGTTACCGATTCACAACGTTTCTCCGGACTCCAAGTTGAAAAATATTCAGATTTCCAGCCAATTAAACGTACATGACCATTTCGTTTGGGAACCCAAGCAACTGTTGCAGGAATGTTTCTTTCACCTGCTGAATCAAATATTTCTTTGCACAGGAAGGTAACGGAATCGGATTTAGTATTTTCGGCTTTTTCTTGGGTTGAAGTATCTGGTGTATTTTCAACTGCCGTCTGACTAAAAGTTGGTGAGATGCTGTTAGCTAAAGCGATAATTGTGGTTAATGCAGAGAGTCCGATGTTTAGAATTATTTTGCGCTGCATGGGTTTGATTCCTTTGTTTTTGAATTAAATAAATATTGAGAAATTAGAAGCTGCACGCAATACCCTAGAAGGGTATCGCTACATTTACTAAGCCTGTCTTCACAGGCTTCAAATTCATAGTCCACGCAGGTGGGCTTTGTTTGTGTAGCCCCACCCTTCGAGGGTGAGGGCGATTGTGGTTGATTACTAAACACCCCGAGAATCCTTTTAAGGCTCAACAACCGCTTGCAAACTATAATCACCAGTTTCTTGATACGGAGAACTTGCGAATAAATAATAAACTCCATCTGCTGACAAAGTTGCTGTAATTTGAGCGTTAAAATCGCCTGCTCCTCTGTCGTCGTTCTCCGCGACTTTTTTGAATTGTTTTCCTTCGTTTGTTTCAATCATTTGATACAACGTCAAAGATGGATTAATCTGTTTACTTGTCATTTCAATGACTAGTTTTTGACCTCTTCTAGCTTGAAATTGATAGGAGTCAATAAAGCTGCCAGCTAAGTTAATGTCTGGAAAATATTTACGAATATCATTAGCTGGAAAATCACCTTGAGCTAAACTACCGTTAATTATTTGACCGTTAAGGGAGATTGCTTGAATAGTTGGTGGTTGCCACTTTTGTAAAGTCGAAGTCGCAGATAAATCACCTTTCCTCGCAGCAGCTATAAATGAACGTAATTTGTCAACAGGAATTGCAAAATTCATTCCTGTATTTGTCTTTCCAGGTCCTACTACTCCTGATTTATTAACACCCACTACTTCACCTTTAGTATTAAGTAAAGGTCCGCCAGAATTTCCACCGTGAATTCCTGCCGAATGTTGAATATCTCCACTACTACGGTCAATCCTAGTAATACTTCCTTGGGTAAACGTATCGTTTACACCGTGAGGTGAACCAAGGGCAAAAACGCGGTTAGTAACTTCCGCACTACCATTAGATGCCAATGCAAGCGTCCGCAAGTTCTTCTGTCCGTGAATTTTCAGTACTGCTAAATCTAATCCACCTTTAGCAAAACCAAGCACGTCAGCGGGAAGTTGTTTACCATTTGCAAATTTAACGGTAACTACACTCGGACTTCCTTCTACAACATGAGCGTTGGTAATAATCAATCCATCTTGACTGACAACGAAACCACTTCCGACTCCTCTACCATCTTTAACCGTCACAACACCAGGACTCGCTTTTTTATACACGCTGCGAGCAATTTGTTCTTCTGCGGTTTGCGCGATCGCACTGTTGGAATGCCCTAATTTATCGCCTCGACTAGATAGTACTTGTTCGACAAATGCCAAACCAATTAAGTTAAATAAAACACACAGTGTCAAGCCACTTAATCGAGATATTTTACTGTTAATCATAACTTTACATTTACTTCATAGACTCTACATCAGCGGTTAATACCGAATAAAAAGCGATTATTGTGCAAGGTAATTTAATTGACCATATAACCTACGCTAATATCAGTCAATACACTTAACTGAAATCTTTTTGTGTAAACTCAACTCGCACCCCCCGAAATTACCTTCTGATAGGATTACTGACCGAGGAGTGCTTTTTTACGCAAGTTATTTAATTTTTTTTAAGTGTTTTATTCTTTTGTGGGGGAATATTGTTTGTAGTAGCGCTTTAGCGCATCTTGTCGGAGAGGCTGAAGCGCTACTACTAATCAGAACATATCTACTTTGGGACATCCCTGTCCGCCTTGTAACTATAATCACAACCCAAAATAAAAGAGAGACGTAGCACTGCTACGTCTCTACATTAGTTATCTGTTTTAGTTATCACTTCGACTTCTGCAATTTCTCTTCACTAACCCAATCGCCATGAAAACCATAAGGTACTCGCTGCGGTATCAATACCCGCGCAACTGGCTCGGATGTCATATCCTGAGCATCAACAACAACTAATTCCGATGTATCTTCGTTAGAGTCATACACGAAAGTCATTACCCAACCTTCATCTTCTCCATTCCCACGAGGTGCAAATACAGCTTCGCCACCATAACGCCCTTTGCCGAATTCATGAGTTTGGGATTTACCGCTATTTAATTCATATTTAATTACACCTTCAAAACTAGGCATCGCACCTTGTCCCATTTTTCCAGCGTAACCGTAGCGGGTTGGTTGCCCTAAAAAGTTGTCGTTGACTCTAGGGAATTCTGATGCTGTATCATCTAACCTTTCTTCCCGCACGCTACCGTCTTTCATGTTAAATCTCCAACGGTGCATTCTGGGAATACTATCTTCGGCATCACTTTCAATATCTTCGGTGGCAAAAACGTTCGTGGAATTTACCCGACAACCCAAAAGTACTACTTCATCTCCATCTTCGTAAGCATTCAAAGTATGCCATACAAAACAAGCGGGTGTTTCAAACCAGCGTACATCATTATTCTCACCGTGACGGGGCACAATCCCAAAACGGCTGGCTCTATCTTTTTCAAACATCATAGCGGGTTCGCCTTTTTGCATCCGCATCGGATTGAATGTCATCGGCAAATCCATAAATATTGTATAGTTTGCGGTGATGGCGAAATCGTGCATCATTACTCCCATCGGTAATTCAATGGGTACGGTTTTCAAAAGTTCGCCTTCTGCTGAAACTGTACTGTAGTGCAAGTATGGTGGAGCGAATGAATAGCCGAAGAACATCATTTCACCCGTTACCGGATCGACTTTCGGATGTGCTGTAAAGGCAGATTGTAGCTTGCCGCTGTAAGTATATTCACCGTTAGTGTCTAATTCTGGAAGCTTAATAGCATGAGGCGCACCTCCTTCCCAAAGCGCTAAAAATTTACCTGCGTGCCATACAAGAGCGGTATTCGCAACGTTTTTATATGGCCCGTGGGGATTATCCATTTGCGGCGGTTCTAATAAACCACTCCATACGACTTTACCTTCTTGATGTTCGATTTGCCACCCTTTCGTCCGCACGTAACGATTGCGATAGCTGGCTTTACCATTAGAAATCCTTACACCGTGAAGCATTCCATCGCCATCAAACCAATGATACTGCCCTTTGGGTTGCCATTGAGGATTGGGGCCATTTCGCACGAACATCCCTGATAAATCGGGGGGTAATTCTCCAATTATTTTTAATTCATCAGTGGCGATTTCTTCACGCACTGGGGCAAAATTACTATCAAGAAAGGGATTTACTGCTGATGCTACCATTATTTTAGGTTAAAGATTAAAGGTTAAAGTTTAATCTATTTTAAGTTTTAGATTTTGGATTCTGGATTTACCCAAGGGATGAATTTTGAGTTTTAAGAATTAGTTTTAAAAATTTAGGCTGTGCCATTGAGAAACCCGGCTTTTTCAAAAAACCGGGTTTATTAATGATTATGCATGATTTTAGAGTGCTGTGGTACCTCCATTATTAATGAGGTAGGTGCAGAGCTTTCTTGAAGTACTTTTACTCTGCCTCTTTTAAAGGAATAGTAGCTTCAGAAAGATTGTTTGATTTGCTTTTAACTGCAAAAACGCTATATATTATTTTGGGAAACACAATGCAGATAACAGTACTGACAACAGTTAATAGAAGACCATCTGTTAAACTCATCTTGAACTCTCCGTTTTCTGAAAAAACTTCTATATTCTATTGTGAGACAAAATCCAAATAATTAAATCAGTACAGGCTTTTAATTATCTTCGGGTTTATATAATTAGCTTTTAATCTTTATCTCGGATTCGACACTTGTTAATTATATGCTCTACGGTGATTCTATTTTTCGATTATCACCTACGGAAGCGGCAATAACTTGTTTTTTATCTAAAATACTTTTATTCCCAAGGTTAGTTTGCCTGTTTCAGAAAAATAAATATAATATAGCTTTTGGATCAATTTCTGCATTAAAAATTATATTCCATCAATTTACATTCATATAACTCAATTTTTATAGATATAAATTTACATTTATGCGGGAAATCAATCTGGCTTTAGATTGAGGCGGTTGTATCTATAATAGTTGTCTCTTTTTGCCAAATGAAGGAATATACTTTCATATATAAATTATTGACTATAAAGTGTGCCTATCATGTCTAAAACCTATAGTACAAATAATCAATTTCCTCAGCTTACACGAAAAGACGAGGAAAATATAAAAAGCGCGGTTGATTACTCAAAGGTGGATTCGCTACCGGAAATTTGGGCGATCGCAGCAAGTCACTTCGGCGATACAACTGCTCTGCATAATCCCCATGCTAAACCTAAGCAGGAAATATTTACTTATAGAGAACTTTTTAATCAAATTCAACAGTTTGCGGCTGGTTTACAGGCATTGGGAGTCAAGCCGCAAGGACGTGTTTCGCTAATTGCTGACAATAGTCCTCGCTGGTTTATTGCCGACCAAGGTATCATGACTGCTGGGGCTGTCAATGCGGTACGCAGTTCTCAATCGGATGTTGATGAGTTGGCGTATATTCTGGCGAATAGCGAGAGTACGGTATTGGTAGCGCAAGATTTAGCAACTTTTGAGAAATTGCGCCCTCGTTTAGATGATTTACCAATTGAACTAGTAATTTTGCTAACTGAAGAATCAGCACGCAGTAAAGAAGGGATCGAGGTGTTGAATTTCAAGCAGTTAATGGAAGTTGGTGCAAAACATAATTTAGAACCAGTTAAAGCAAAGCGCGATACTTTAGCTACTTTACTTTATACTTCCGGTACTTCAGGAAAGCCCAAAGGTGTGATGCTTTCTCACGGAAATTTGCTGCATCAAGTCACGAATTTACGGGCTATTGTTCAACCGGAACCAGGAGACGTTGTTTTAAGTATTCTTCCTACCTGGCACGTACTGGAACGCACTGGTGAGTATTTGCTGCTTTCTCAAGGTTGCACCCAAATTTATACAAATTTGCGCTCGATAAAAAATGATTTGAAAAAGCACAAACCCCATTACATGGTGGCGGTACCGCGTATTTTGGAATCAGTTTACGAAGGGGTACAAAAACAGTTTCGCGAACAACCTGCTTCTAAACAAAACTTGATTAATCGGTTTTTGGGTATTAGCGGCAAGTATATTAAAGCCCGACGAATTAGCCAAAATTTAGACTTAGAAAACATTAATCCCTCAATGGGAAAACAAATCGCGGCCAGTATTCAAGAAAAAGCCCTTTCACCGCTACACGCTTTGGCTGGAAAAATAGTTTATGGCAAAGTGAAGGAAGCTACGGGGGGAAGAATCAAACAGTTTATTTGTGGTGGTGGTGCATTAGCCAAGCATATAGATGATTTTTACGAGATTATTGGGATAGAAATCTTGGTTGGTTACGGCTTAACGGAAACTTCTCCGGTTACTCATGCACGTCGTTATTGGAGTAATTTACGGGGTTCTTCGGGGTTGGGGATACCGGGTACCCAAGTGAAAATTGTCGATTTAGAAACTCGTAAAGAATTACCAACTGGGGAAAAGGGTTTAGTATTGCTCAAAGGGCCGCAAATCATGCAGGGCTATTATAAAAACCCAGAAGCCACAGAAAAAGCCATTGATGCAGAAGGCTGGTTTAATAGCGGTGATTTGGGTTGGGTAACTCCCCGTCAGGATATAGTTTTAACCGGACGAGCAAAAGACACTATCGTATTAACCAACGGGGAAAACATCGAACCCCTTCCCATCGAAGACGCTTGTTTAAGGTCCCAATTTATCGACCAGATAATGCTTGTAGGACAAGACAAAAAAAGCCTTGGTGCTTTCATTGTCCCGAATTTAGAAGCATTAGAAAAATGGGCAGAAGCGCAAAACGTGGAATTATGTGTTAAAGAAGACAATGTTACGACATCTACCAGCCAAATAATCAATCTTGAGAGTAAAATGATCCAGGATTTGTTTCGGCAAGAATTGGTTAGGGAAGTACGAAATCGTCCGGGATATCGCCCGGATGACCGTATCGGACCATTTCAACTGATTCTAGAACCGTTTTCTATGGAAAATGGCATGATGACACGAACTCTCAAAGTCAAAAGACACATTGTGATGGAGCGCTATCACGATACGATCGAGCGAATGTTTGCCGCTAACTAGTTCACTTGTTTATTGAATTCAAAAGGAAAAAAAAGATATTTCTATGGACATCTCAAATCCTCAATTGCTGCTAAAGCGCGTTATTAACGTTAAAGCCATCGTCACATCTCTATGGAAAGAGGAAGTAACGCAGCAACTACAAGGGCAAATCAATCAAACCGATCAGCAGCTACAGCAAATTGATGTCCAAGGGCAGCGTGCAATTACCGAAATTCAAAAGCAAGGTTTGCAACCCCCCGGACCTCAAACTCTACAGCAAATTGAGAACATCCAAGTTCAGGTAAATGAGAAAAAAAGCGAGATGCTAGAGCAGAAAAACCAAAGCCTGCAAAATCTCCAACAAGTACAAATGCTTGAATTGGATCAAGAAGTTAATCAATTTCAATTGGAAGGCTTCTTTCGAGCAGAACAAGGCGATAACCTGATAAGTAAAATGCAGGTCGAAATTGTTCTGCGCGATGGCGTTATCGAAGAAATTCGCGGCGACATTTAAAACATCATGAAGAATTCTCAATTCACAATTGTGAATTGAGAATTCTTCATTTTTATGAAAAAGCAAGCTTCTCACTTACTACAAAAAAATTAACGACAGGTGGCGCTTGTTGTTGCCGTACCTGTTGTACCTCTCAAACATTGCTCGTAAGTACCAGCCCATACAATTTGCCACAAAGGAGGCGAGGTTACAAATAACGAACGCCCAAAGCTTGTAAGTTCAACTTTATATTTCACTGGCTTTGGCTTTGATGATGCAAGGTTAGTTTGAGTGATTATTACCATTGCTCGATCTGGTTGAGGATAAATTACCTCCACTTTACGATTCGATCCCTTCGATTGAGTTGTATCAAAAGCATTTATTGCCAGGGCAGCAGGATCGCTCCCTCTAAGTACCGTTCTAAATCGAGTTAGTGGTATTGACTTATACTTACTTCTCGATGGTGTTGTTGCAAGCTTTTGACTTGAGGTGTGCTTTGCTTGAATTTGCTGTTGCTGTTCGGGGGTATACGACGTATTTGAATGCCATTGTTTAATCTTGTAAACTCCAGCGACAACAGCGGTGGCAAAGGTACTCAGTGTAAATACCAGAAAAAATTTCAACTTTGCCGACATAACATTTTAAGAGAAATTTAAAGAGTTTGTTTTTATTTATCCATCATAAATTTTAAATCTAGACATGACTCCTTACTTCATGCTTTAAGTGGAATTTCCGAATTTTTTTTTAAAAAAAGGATAAAAAGGTTTAAGTATAAGGAAATTAGTAGAGAGTAGGGAGTAGGGAGTAGGGAGTAGGGAGTAAGGAGAGGGGGAAGAGGGGGGAGACAAGGGGACAAGGAGATTAAGAGGACTCCGGAAACAACTTTTATTCCATCATCATTCTTTACTCACTACTTTCTACTTTCTACTTTCTACTCCCAATCCCCCATGCCCAATCCCCAATTACCAATTACCCATTACCTACTTAAAGATTGCTTAGTACGCATAAATACAGATTGATCTATCAGTGTAGTTCTAAAATAGTTCGTCGCGTCCGCGCTCGCGATACAATGCAATCTGGAAAAAACTATTAAAGTCCATAAATTATTAATTCGCTTTCTTTTCTTATGAGTATTCACGAAATTTTTATGCCCGCGCTGAGTTCTACAATGACCGAAGGTAAGATTGTCTCTTGGGAGAAATCCCCTGGGGACAAAGTTGAGAAAGGCGAAACGGTTGTAGTGGTTGAATCGGATAAAGCAGATATGGATGTGGAATCCTTCTATGAAGGATACATGGCACATATTGTAGTAGAAGCTGGAAACAGCGCTCCTGTAGGTTCGGCGATCGCCTTTTTAGCGGAAACTGAAGCTGAAATTGAAACAGTACGCGAAAAAGCTAAATCTCAAAGTGCAGCACCTGCGAAAACTGAAGTAGCTGCTGCAACAGCCCCCGGACAAACAGCAGCACAACCTGCAACTGCAACAGCTTCAACAAACGGCACAGTTCAAAATGGCTCGGCGGCACGTGGGAGTGGTAGAAAAATTGCTTCACCCCGCGCTCGTAAATTAGCCAAAGAATTTAAAGTTGATTTAAGCGGTATTACAGGTAGCGGCCCCTCACGGTCGTATTATTGCTGAAGACGTGGAAACAGCCGCTGGTAAGTCTAGTGGTAAATCTTCTACACCTCAAACGGCTCAGCCAGCAACTGCACCTGCCCATAGCAGCCCCAAAGTTACGCCTGCGGCGACACCTACACCCATGCCAGTTGCGGCAACTCCAGGTCAAACGGTACCTTTGACTACCTTGCAAAATGCCGTAGTACGGGCTATGAATCATAGCTTGTCCGTACCGACATACCACGTAGGTTATTCGATTACTACCGACGAGTTAAACAAACTTTACAAACAAATCAAATCTAAAGGTGTGACAATGACAGCGCTACTAGCCAAAGCGGTAGCAATGACATTACAGAAACACCCTTTGTTAAATACCAATTATACAGAACAGGGAATGGTGCATCCTGCTAATATTAACGTTGCTGTAGCAGTAGCAATGGATGATGGAGGATTAATCACACCAGTATTGCAAAATGCAGACCAGCAGGATATTTACAGCTTATCGCGTAACTGGAAATCCTTAGTAGAACGCGCTAGAGCAAAACAATTGCAGCCAGAAGAATACAGTAGCGGTACTTTTACCATATCTAATTTAGGTATGTTTGGTGTCGATACATTCGATGCGATATTGCCACCAGGGCAAGGTTCGATATTGGCGATCGCCGCATCTCGTCCGGAAGTAGTAGCCACTCCCGACGGCATGATGGGTGTACGTACTAAGATGAAAGTTAACATCACCTGCGACCATAGAGTTATTTACGGTGCCCATGCAGCCGCATTCCTCAAAGATTTAGCAAACTTGATTGAAACCAATGCTCAATCTTTGACGATGTAATTAGATTGGGAATGGGGCATTAAGATAGTTCATGGGGTTAGGAGTGAAGAGTAGAAAGTAGTGAGTAGTAAGTAGGGAGTAGAGAGTAATTATTTTCTCCTTGTCTCCCCATCTCCCCCTCTTCCCCCTCTTCCCCCTCTTCCCCCTCTCCCCCCTCCATGCCTAATGCCCAATTCCCCATTTTCAATCTTAAAATTAAACTTACCTCGGCGGAATAGTTACCTGCATTGCTGTAGGATACTTAGGAATTAAGACAAGGAGGGGAGAGTTAAGTATGTTTAAATATAAACTTTTATCAATTGATGGTGGTGGTATTCGCGGTATTATTCCGGCGATAATTCTTAAGGAAATCGAAAAGCGGACTCAAAAGCGAATTTGGGAATTGTTCGATCTAATTGCTGGAACTTCAACTGGAGGTTTTTTGGCAATGATTTTAACTATACCGAATCCCAATAATCCAAATACTGCTCGGTACAGTATGGAAGAGATTATTAATATGTACCGAGAAGATGGAAAAAATATCTTCCATGAGCCATTTTTAGAAAGTTTGACAGAAGTTGATGATTTATTAAGACCAAAGTATTCTTCTGAAGGTAGACAAAGGGTTGCTGAAAAATACTTTAAAGATACTCCTCTTAAGGATGCATTAACGAATGTTTTTATAACTAGTTACGATATAGAGTTGCGGATACCCGTATTTTTCATCAATAATCCTAGATTCCAAAGACATACAGGAACTAGTTTCCGTAAGCTTTGCACTGATTACAAGATGATAGAAGCAGCAATGGCGACTTCCGCTGCTCCAACTTTTTTTAAACCTTATAAATTAACAATGCGGGGTTGCGATGATGCTGATTATTATGCTCTAGTAGATGGCGCAATGTTTGCGAATAATCCTACAGCCTTAGCAATTGTAGAAGCGATTATCTATTCGCAGAATCATAACAAAGAAATAGGTTTAAAAGATATTTTAGTAACTTCTTTAGGAACGGGTTCTCTAACTCGAAAATTTCCTTACGACCAAGCAGTCAATTGGGGTAAACTGCAATGGTTACAGCCATTAATCAATATTTTCCTTGATGGTGCGAGCGAAGTAGCAAATTATCAATTAAGACAGTTATTACCGGATGCCCAAAATATCCATAAACAATATTATCGCTTTCAAAAAGAATTGACTGAAGCAAACGATGATTTGGATAATACAACTGAAGAAAACATCGAATTGCTAGAAAAGGTTGCATATACAATTATTCAAGAGCAAAGTAGAGAATTTGACAAATTGTGCGAGGAACTTTTAGCTTAATCTGTAGCTTGTAGGTTGGGTTAGACACGACAAGCAATTTAATATCGTGACGAAAATCTATCAAATCTTGTCGTAACCCAACATGATTATTTTCAAATAAATCAAAAGTGTATGTATTTCTCGTTCCCTATTCCCTTTCACACTCCAGACATATTACTTTAGACTGAGATGTATTTGCGAATAAATTCCTTTTGGGTGACGGATTTTAACAACAAACAACGTTAACCTACACTACTAGTGACTGGCTGCTACTGTTTATTTTAAGACGGTAACAAGCTTTATCTATATATAGTTAACTAACTTTTCTGTTACCAGCTTATGAAATTAGAGAGTGATAGCTTTTCTGCTGATGGATTAATTCCACCTGAATTTACCTGCGATGGTGAAGCAATTTCCCCGTCTTTGAAATGGGATGAACCCCCTCGTGAAGCCCAAAGTCTTGCATTAATTGTTGACGATCCAGATGCCCCTGGTAAGACTTTTGTTCACTGGGTTCTTTACGATATACCAGTGCAAACTCGTTATATACCGGAAGGAATAGCTGCCGATGCAATGTTAGATGGTAGCGGTATTCACGGTACAAACGATTACGAGCAATTTGGTTATGGCGCTCCATGTCCCCCTGATGGAACCCATCGTTATTATTTCAAGCTGTATGCTTTAGACATATCTTTAGGTTTAGCCGCAGGTGCGAGTAAGAAAGATGTAGAAGCGGCGATGGAAGGACATATAGTTTCTCAAGCGGAATTAATCGGACGCTACCAACGACAGAAGTAACGTAAGAATTTTGTGTTTAAGTTTTTTAAGTTGTTATTGAAGGAATAAAAGGAAATATTATGGCTACAGCACAATCTTCGGATAATATACCCGACGAATATAAGAAAGATTTGAATCCCCATGAAGGTGCGGGTTTGAATCACGGGCTTGACGGTGAAAATCCTGAGAAAGCAGGTTTAAATGCTTACGATATTAAGGAACTGCACGAAAAGCTCAAAGATTTTACCAACGATGAATTAAGGCAGATTGTAATCATCCCTCACGGTAGTCGATTGGCACAGACTGCAACTTATATCGATCTCAACGATCCAAAAAGAGAAGAATTTACCGCGATGGGTGCGATAGAAGCAGATCCAGAGAATTACTACGTTCCTAAATCAGATGTCGGTTATCAACTGTGGAATAAATTGATTGGTGTGGAAAATTCCGAACGCACTGGTGAAGGGAATTAGGAATTAGGGAATTGGGCATTGGGAATTGGGCATTGGGAATAGAAAACTGTAAAAGAAACCGGGTTTCTAGTCGTAAAAACATTATTTTTGGGTTAGCGATTCATAAGAAATCCGGTTTATAGTCGAGGCACAATATATGGCTTTAATTTAAAATTAAAATTATAGTTATTTCTAGCGCGGCTTATGTCTTCTCCGTTTCCAGGAATGAACCCATATTTAGAAAATCCTGAATTATGGTCGGAAGTACATCATCGGTTGATTACAGCTATTGCAATCGCCATTGCTCCACCAATTCGCCCTAAGTATCGAGTAGCTATCGAAAAAAGAACATATTTAGGTGATGTTGAAGATTCGGTTTTGGTGGGAATTCCAGATGTAGCTGTAACAACTAAAACAAAAACTTCTACTCAGAATAAAACAACAACCGCAACTTTACCTGCTCAAGGAGAATCGGTAACTGTAAAACTTCCAGTCCCCGGAAGAAAAGAAGGAAGCTTATTTAGAAATTAGAGAAGTAGCAACTGGGTATGTAGTAACAACTATTGAAGTTCTTTCCCCTACTAATAAACGTACCGGAAAAGGACGAGATGCTTACGAAGAAAAGCGTCGAGATGTATTAAGCACTCCTACACATTTAGTAGAAATTGACTTGCTTCGTGCTGGGAACCCGATGCAAATTCTTAGCGAAATTCCTAAAACGGATTATCGTATCTTAGTTGCTCGTGGAAATCGTCGTCCCTTAGCGGAAGTGTTCGGATTTAATCTTCAACAACAAATCCCTCAATTTTTGCTTCCTCTCAAATCTGAAGATAACGAACCTTTGGTAGACTTACAAAGTTTGTTAGCGCAGGTTTACGAACAAGCAGGTTTTGATTTAGCAATCGATTACAATATTGAACCAGTACCGGCGTTTAAATCTGAAGATAAAATTTGGGCTGATACTTTGTTGAAAGAGAAAGGTTTGCGTTGATTCTTATCAACTTTGGATAATCAAGCTATTCCTCCCATCTTTTTTTACCATAGAGAAATTGAGAAGTTTCTCCTAAATTTTGACCGCGTTTCCATAAGTTCATTCCCAAAGAAAGCTCGTCCAATTCCCAGGTTTTAAGGGCTGCGGGAACATCATGGTCATGTTCAACGAGAATATCAGCTAATCCGATCGCGTTAGCAGCAGCTTTAGAAACACTTGCTGCTGTATGTGGACGGGGAATAAACGCTGCATCTCCTACCAAAGCGACGCGCTCGAATGCCATATTAGGCACGCCCAAATCTAAAATTGCCTGTACAAAAGGTTCTTTAGTTGCTGCAATTAGTTTTTGAAAAGGTTCGACTAAAACGCTTTGAGCATAATCCCTCATCTCTTGTTCAATATCATTCGCCATCATTCCTGGAGGTATAGAATAGTCTCGTCGCTTGCCATTTTTATCCGTTAAAACGCGGGGTAGTTCTGCGATTTCATCATAATTGACATACCAAACCCAGTTGAAGCGTCTTTCTCCAGGCACTAAAGATTCATTTTCTCCTGGAATCACATACTGAAGAATATGGGAATTGCGGAATTGATAGAAAACAAACCTTTCAGTCATAATTGCTGCTGTTTCTGGATCGAGTTCCCCCTCATCTACTAATCCCCGAAAGCCGACATAGCCAGCATACATGGGGTGGTAAGTTGGTAAAAGAATTTGACGAACGGTGGAAGTTAATCCATCTGCACCGATTAATAAATCTCCCGTTGCTTGAGTGCCATCGGCAAAAACTACCGTAACTTGTTTGTCGTTTTGTTGAAAACTACTTAAAGATTTGCCTTGATGATAATGCTCGTTGGGAAAATGTCGTCTTAAAGAGTTGTAGAGAGAATTCCAAGAAGTTAGAGTCTGACGCATGGGCATTGTCTGAATAGTGCCATTGCGCTTTAAATAATACCTTTCTTTCGCCACTACACCTAAATTTTGATGGGGAATACCAGCGCGATCGAACGCTTCAATTACATCTGACTGTAAAACTACTCCACCTCCCCGACTGCTCAGAGTACGGGGTGAACGTTCGTAAATATCTACCTGCCAGCCAATAGAGCGTAATAAAACTCCTGCAAACAATCCAGATAGCGAACCACCGATAACGATTGCCTGACGCTTGAGATTCATTTTGTTTCCTCTAAATACTTGTGGACGAAGGTAACTGCCATTGCTCCCTCTCCAACCGCAGAAGCAACTCGCTTGACCGAACCATGCCTTACGTCTCCTGCTGCAAAAGAACCTGGAACGCTAGTTTCGAGGTAAAAAGGCTCGCGATCTAATTTCCAACAATCGGGGCAACCATCTTTGAGTAAGTCAGAACCAGTAATCAGAAATCCCGCCTTATCCCGAATAATGTTGGTATCTTTTGCCCATTCTGTATTTGGAACACCACCAATACAAATAAACAGATGCTGGGTATCAACCTGCTGCGTTGACTCATCGTGGCGATTGCTAATGGTAATCTGTTGCAAACTTGTATCTCCTTGAAGTTCGCTGACTTGGGAATTAAACAGCACCTCAACATTGTTCGTATTGGTAATGCGATCGCTCAAATATTGGGATAGAGAATCTGCTAAGTTACTGCCGCGAACCAGCATCGTCACTTTTTCGGCGTACCGAGAAAAATACATTACAGCTTGCCCTGCCGAATTACCACCACCAATAACAAATATGTGCTTGTTAGAACAGAATGGAGCTTCACTAGCACCCGCACCATAAAATACTCCACGATTGAGAAATCGGTCTTCATTGAGAAGATTGAGTTTTCGATATTCAACACCCGTAGCGCAAATGTTGGCACGGGCAACCATTTTACTGCCATTTGCCATATCAACATGAATTCGATTGTCTCTGAATTCTGCTTTGACTCCCTCTCGTAAAACTAGTAATTCAATTCCAAATTTAACCGCTTGCTGTCGCGCTTTCTCTGCCAAGTCAGCACCGCTAATTCCTTGAGGAAAACCCAAATAATTTTCAATTAAGGAACTGCTTCCTGCTTGTCCTCCAACGGCATGACGCTCGATCAGAACTGTACGCAATCCTTCAGATGCAGCATAAACAGCAGCACTCAAACCAGCAGGACCAGCGCCATAAATCGATAAGTCGTATTCTTTAAATCTCGGCTGCGTTACCCAACCTAACTGTTGAGCAACCTCTTGTACTGTAGGAGCAAACAGTTGAGTGCCATCGGCAAGTTCTACGATTGGCAAGCGCAACTCATCCAGCGACGAAAACCCTAATTTTCGATAGCAATCTTCATCGCAGGTCAATTCAATCCAATCAAACTCAACTACACTACGTTTGAGAAAATCTCTGATTTCATAGGCTTGTGCAGAATTTGGTTGACCGTAAAGCTTAATTTTGGAAATATTTGAATCATTATTCATTCGATAACCTCTGCATTTTTGCATTTTGCAAAGCAGCTAGAAAGATTTCTACCGATTGCCCACCAACAACGATTTCTTCACCGATTTTGATAGTTGGTACGCTGCGAATCCCAGAAATAGCTGCCTGTTTTTCTAACTCTCGAATTTGTTGTATTCCTGCATCGGTATGAAGAAAATCTTTGGCTTCTTGCTCGTTGATTCCGATATCAGCCGCAAGTTTAGCTAGAGTCTCGATATCTGTAATATCTTTTCCTTCAGTGAAATAAGCGTTGAGAATGCCTGTAGCCATTTCCGTAGCTTTATCTCTATACGCAGCCAACCAAGTCAAACGATGAGCTTTGAGTGTATTAGGAGTCTTTTGCATCAGGTCATAACGAAAGTTAATTCCATCTCCCTTTGTTGCCTGTATAGTTTGAGCATCAAGCTGTTGAGAATATTCCCAGCTACCAAATTTGCCCGTGCGATAAGCTTTACGCTCCATTCCAGCTTCTGGCATGGTGGGATTAAGTTCGTAAGGATACCAAATTTTCTTAATGTCGATATTAGTATCTAGCTGTTTTATTGCTTTATTTAGTCGTACTTCTGCAACTAAACACCAAGGGCAGATAAAATCTGAGGTAATTGTAATTTCAATGGTTATCATGTTTATCTATTTATAGAATGAAACAGCATTAATTTTTTCAGTCGTATTTAGAACAATGTAAATAGGCTAAATTACTCAAGAGTTGGATAATCGATATATCCTGCTTCTCCACTAGTATAGAAAGTGTCGCGATTATATTTATTGAGAGAAGCATTAAGGGCAAAGCGTTTGGGTAAATCGGGATTGGCTAAAAAATGACGACCGTAGGCTACCAGATCGGCATCATTACTTTGTAGAATTTCTTCACCCGTATCGCGACAGTAGCCTCCTGCGGTGACTATTATTCCGGTAAATATAGGACGGAAAAACTTTGCTCCTAAGCCTAACCCATCATCTTCGATGGTTACATTGCCTCTGATTCGCGGTTCAATCACATGAAGATAACCTATGCCTAAACGAGCTAATTCAGACACAACATAGCTAAAAGTAGCAGTGGGATTGGAGTCGTGCATATCGTTAAAAGTGCTACTAGGGGACAAGCGCACCCCTACTGTTTCTTTGCCCCAAACGTCTACTACTGCTTGAGTAACTTCTAAAAGAAAACGCGATCGCCTTTCAATCGAACCACCGTACTCATCTTCTCGCTGATTGGAATTATCTTGGAGAAATTGATCGAGTAAATAGCCATTACCACCATGAATTTCCACTCCATCAAATCCAGCTTCCAGGGCATTTTTTGCACCCTGCTGAAATTGTTTGATTATAAAAGGTATTTCTTCTAGTTTTAATTCTCTAGGGATAACGTGGGGCTGCTGTCCGTTTTGGGTATCTGCCATAGCCGAAGCAGCAATGGGACTTGGAGCAACGGGTATTTCTGCTGGTTCTAAAAAAGAAGGATGAGCAACTCTTCCAGCGTGCCACAACTGGAGAAAGATTTTTCCTCCTTTGTTATGTACGGCATCAGTTACTTTTTTCCAGCCTTCTACCTGTTTTTGGCTATAAATTCCAGGTGTATTAGGATAGCCGATACCATTACGAGCTACTTGAGTTGCTTCAGTAATAATTAGTCCCGCAGAAGCACGTTGAGCATAGTAAAGAGCATTTATAGCTTGAGGTACATAGCCATCCCCCGCACGACAACGAGTTAAAGGAGCGTAAATCATACGATTAGAAAGTTCAATTTCGCCTAAAATCGTAGGAGAAAGTAATTTAAACATCGGCAATTATTTTGTCTTTACAAGTTTATTTTTTAGAGGATGTTTTAAAAGTATCTGGCGGTTAAAACCGCTACTACACAAGCAAAGTCCACCTGCGTGGACTAGTAAATTTAAACCCGTGAAGACGGGTTTTGCTTGTGTAGCCAAGCCACTGCGTTGGGCGGGTTCCCCGACTTGTAGCAAGTGGCGCGCGACTTACAGTCGCCAGGGACAGTATATAATTTTACTTTACAAACATCCTCTTAGAACTGGCCGCAACTCCAATCAACAGCAATCCCCCAGTGCAGACTCCCGATGAATAATACACTTATATTTTATAAAGATTTTAGAGATAAATAAATAGATAAAGTAAGGTATTTAGCTTTATGTAGTTAATATAAAAAGATATTTAAGCTATTTTGCCTTATTACATTAAAACTATGAGTAATCAGATTGAAAAACTGCTTGACGAAACAAGTTGGCAGATTCTCGCAATTTTGCAAGAGAATGCCCGTATCCCTTTCAAGGAACTAGGAAAACAGGTAGGACTTTCTGCACCAGCCGTAGCCGAGCGAGTACGTCGCTTAGAAGAAGCAGGAGTAATTACCCGGTATCGTGCGGAATTAGACTTAAAAAAGCTAGGATTGCCGATTGTAGCTTTTCTTACTCTTAAGTCTTTCGGACATACTTGCGAAGAAGTTAAGTCGCTTCTACATGAATGTTTGGAAATACGAGGTTGCTATCGTGTAACAGGTAGCGATCATTATCTAGCTAAGGTATCTGTAACCTCTGTCAATCATCTGGAGCAATTAGTCGATCGCTTTATTCCTTATGCAACTGTGACTACTTCGATAGTGCTTTCCACTCCCTTTACCGAACGAGCTATTGATAATGATATTTTCCCAGAATGCGATCAAAACTTTTGATGTGTTGTTGCCAGAGGAAGGGTTTGATAGTTAGTAGATAAGGCAGGTTACGGCTTTTAATTAAGTAGAAAAGCTTGCATTTCAAAAGACGTTAATTATATAAATAATAACTATTTACAAAAATAACCCGTATAGCAACATCCAACCTGCTTGAAACCCACAGAATTATAGAGTGCGATCGCCGCAATATTATCTTCGTCTACCCACAGTTTCAATGCCGTATATTCTTGAAGTAATTCTTGAGTTAAAAACGCTAGCAGTTTGCGTGCAAATCCCTGTTTGCGAAATTTAAAAAAGGTGAATGGTGCCACAACCAAAGCGTAATTATCGACAGGATTGTATCTAACAACTGAAACAATTTGTCCGGAGTCTTCTAAAACTGCTACCTGACGCTTTTTAATTAAACTTTCCCAATCACGATTTGGATTTCCATCACCGCGTTCTTTGATGTATTCTTGTTCGTAAGCGATTAAGGCAGGTTTATCTTGTAATAATGCCCAACGCCCTTTACCATTAAGTAGCGATTGACTACAAGTCATTACTAATTGATCGTATTCTTGTTCTAGTTGGAGATGTTCGAGGAAAAGCGGACGAATCCATTGTTTAACTTGTATTGAAGTGATTATTTTATTGGGAAAACCGCATTTTTTAACCAGGGTAAATAAGGATTGCGTGGTAAATTTATTACAACTCTCGAAAGACGTTTGAGTATTTCGAGAATTTATCATCATTGCTCCTTGAATATTCTCTGGAGTTACCTTTTGTGTTATGGATGGATTATAGGAAATAGCAATTAATTCTCCTGTTTCTTGGGGATTAATTTTACCCTGAATAACAAGATTGAGAGCGTATTCTAAATCTGGGTTTGAGTAACGATATTTTTGCAACCAGTTGATTGCAGCTTGAATTTGTTGATAGGAAGGGAATGCGATAATTTTATTGCGATTGGTTTGATGCATATCATGGAGCATAGTAAATGAATAACTTATTGTTATTCATAATGATATTTACAGGCAGCAATAATTATTTACGTATCATTTATAGTATAAATTAAACGGTGTTCTTTATTAATTCGTCTTGACCAAAAACTACTCAATTCATGTTTCAATGGTTCGGGCTTTCCTAAGCCAGTGAAAGGGGAACGATCGATATCTTTAATCAGTTCAACAATCTTTTTGTAAAGTTTTTTATCTAACTTTGATCGCTCATTAAAATTCTCAAATGCACTTGGTTCAAATACAATTCTTCTATTCATTCGAGGTTTTCGATATCAATTTCAACAAGATTAGATTTCTCTTTAACGTTTTTGATAGCTTTCAACAAATGCTTTTTATTCGCTTCAGAAGCTAAAAGATAAGCCGTTTCATCAACTTTGTATACTACAATTTCTATTTCCGTATCCGGATAAGTTACTTTCAATGCATCAATAAAACTAGGGTCTAACTCTTTGGTATTAATGCGGTAAACTGAATGCATGATTTTAGTTTATTTGTTTGCTTGTACTGCCTGCTTGTAAACTTATTATAGCAATTAACGATTATAGTCTATGTTGTGTATATCAAAGGAAAAAACTTTCTGTAAAACAGATATTGTTAAAAGACAATTTAATTTTAAAGCTTTCTTGAGAGCTACAACGAAAAGAAGGAAGTTGAATAAAATTATCAATGCTGCGAGAAGTTACTTCTTTAAGAGTTTCTCCGGAATCGGATAAGATAGCTAATTTGAGATTTTCCGGAAGATATTTTTCTTCTGAATCTGGATAAATCCGCAAACGGACATTTATTTGCTTGTCTTCTTCTGATTTCAATGCTGCTAGCATCAATACAGAGACTTCGCCAAATTCAATTCGTTTTACAGCTTGGGCAACTTCTTCTATTTGTAAGTGAGAAGCATCTTTAAAACTTAGATTTAAATTTCCCACTGATTCGGTATTAAACAATGATTCTAAAGTTTTCCAACCTTGTTGTAAAACGTCTTCAAACCATTCGTTTAAATCGATCGGTGGTGTAATTTGCTGTAAATATTGGGGAAATTCTTCTAATTTACGCAATTGGTTAAGCGGTAATTGCTCTTTTGCTACTCTTGGTATAAATCCTAATAAAGTAGCAGTTTCTAGAGATTCATCAAGCTGTACGATAATATAACCAATTCTTGCATTCCATACTTCTTGGGGAATATTAACGAATTCTGCATCTGGTAACACAACCCTACATTCCAATTTACCGCGATCTATTACTTCTAAATCGGCAATATCTAAGAAACTTTGCATTATTACATCGTAGCTATTACTTGCTTTCCAATCGGTTGTAAATCCCAGACATTGTAGGTAATGATTAACAGAATATATGGCTAGGGTATTAAGATAAACTTGTTCTGACTTTTGCAGGTTAGAATGATTGTTACAAAAAATTTCAGCTAATTGATGCGCTTTCTGGGTTAAATTAACTGTGAAGGTTAATGGTTTTTGTATTTGATTTATCATGATTTTATTGCCTATTAATGTTGAATTTATTCTTGGATATATCTTTTAATTTCTGGGGCAATTTTTTGTAAGTGACGTTGAAAAAAATTGCTCAGTGCGGGAATCTGAATATTGAAGGTTTCCGATAATTCTTTCCAACTGATTCCTTCCAAACGTTTAAGAGCTATGACTTGAAATGTTACTTCTGGGTGCGCTCTAATATGTTTTTGTAAAAGGTTATTTGGGTCGTTTTCTAAATATGCTCGAAGTTGTTCGGAAAGCGGTTGTTCTAGCTCTGGTTGCGGAATATTTTCTATTTCATCATCTATATTAGCTAACTTTGTAGCATTGGGTAAAGTTTTTTTTGCGATTTCAAATAAAAGAGAGTCTGCAACTAAAGGATTTTTAATAATTAATTGTGATAGCAAATATTGAACTGTTAATAACAAAAGTATTTTTACGGTTAAGACATAAGGTAATACTTGTTTAATTTCTAAGGTTAACCATAAAATTAAATCTTCTTGACTAATACTTTTAATTAAGTTAGTTAATTTATATTTCGTTCTGATTATTTTACCGTTTAATTTTTGGATAAAAGGATCATTTTGTGAAACGTGAGAATTTCGCAATATCATGTCAAAGCGAAAATTCAACCAAGCTGTAAATTTACCCTTACTGGGATTATATGTATTTATATTTTGATAAAGCCAAATCCAAAGTTCGTTTTTAGCTTCTTCATAGACATCGCTATAAATATTAGCTTTATGCAATAACTTGTCAGATAGCAAAATCGCATTAGTTAATGTTTGAAAAGAATACTGCCATTGTTTTGTTAAAGGCTTATGTTTTTGTACTTCCAAAGCTAACTGTTGTAGATATGCTTCGTTGATGACTGTTCGCAAACAGCGCGATCGCACTTCATTCACCCATGCTTCGACAGCGATATTTTGTAACTGGTATTCATCAATATTTGCAGCAATGTCTTGGCGTAATTGCTGCTGTAATGCTTGGTAAATATCGAGATAGACACCATCAAGAGATTTTCGCGAGCAGCGGAAAAGACTGCACGAATGCAGCATTTTGTCAATCAGCATGATTATTGCTGTTTGATGTTCTTTGGTTTGGGGTGGGAAGTTTTGAATTTGAATTACGAGTTGTTGTAGTTGTTCGTCCATGCTGAATATGGGTGAGATACTCTCTACTTATTAATCTTTTTTTTCTTTGGCTTTTTATACAAATATTCGTTTACAAAAATTATTTTTTTTGAGGTTTTGTATAAAGTTTGAGATTTTGGAGTGATTAAGTTACTGAAGGGGTGCAGTTGAACTTTTCTTTTAACCTACCTGATATCTTGCACCATTCTCAAGAAGCCCAAAGAAACCCGGTTTCTAGTAGTGAAAGCATGAATATCCCGTTGTGAAATCGCAAAGAAACCGGGTTTCTGACACTGGTGCAAGATGTGAGCTACCTTTGCTTCGATTCTAATTTGTGCTTTGAGGTAGATTGCATAAAAGCAAAGCTTCTTATAGCGTTTCTCAATCTAGTGAGGTACATTTTAAAACTGGTTGTTTTTTATGTGTACTTCAGTTGCTTAGAAAACGCTGTACGTACAGTTTTACCACTTAGAAAACAACAACGATTTACACCTGGATTAAATCTTAATTGGAGGATAAAACAATGGCAGTTTTTCGCGCACCTAGCTCTTTCGGTACTTCAAATAAAGACACTTTCTATGGAGATAATGCTGGGAATGTTTTCTTTGCGAGTGATGAGGATGATCTGCTGTTTGGTAGAGGAGAAATAGATTGGCTATTTGGTGACAATGGAGATGACATCATCTACGGAGATAGCGGTAACGATAATCTTTATGGTGATTCTGCTCATAACACCAGTGCTACTGGGAATGACACCATTATTGGTGGTAGCGGTAAAGATAATATCTTTGGTCAAAATGGTGATGATGTCCTTTATGGCGATAGTTTCCTTCTTAGCAATCAGGATTGGGGCGATAGTGACAAAATTTATGGTGGTGCAGGAAACGACATTATCTATGGTGGTGGTGGAAATGACACCATAAAAGGTGGGAACGGTAACGATACTTTAGTTGGTGGTTCGGCAACTACCGCAGATGCACTGACAGGGGGAGCAGGAGCAGACACCTTTGTCCCTTGACAATATCAACGGCTTTTCTGTTATCCAGGACTTCTACTGGGGAGAAGGCGATAAAATCCACATTGATGCAGATATATTTGGTATTACCTCATTAGGTCAACTTACTTACGAAAGATACAATGAGACAAGTGGTTATCTGAAAGTGATTGGTAGTAGTACTATTGATGAATCATTGAGAAGTAATGCGATAGCAATTGTTAGTTCAGAATTCAGCTTTATTCATAGCCTTGATGTCGAACTGATATAGTCAAAATACTATTTGGACTTAGACGTTTTTGCTATGAAAAAATGCTCAGACTTAATTATCGCTTCTGTGCATTTACTGGTATTGTTGCTCATGAGTTTGGTCATGCAGTTGGTATTCCTAAAAAACGTTTTGGGCAGCATCATGAACATAGGGACGATAAGGTTTACCACTTTTTAAATTATATTTAATTTAATTTTCTTACCGTCCTGAATTTCCCCAACTCATCCCAATTTCTGCACTGCTTTGAAAAAGCACTGGCAGCCAAGTTGCGTAGGGGAATTCATATTCTAATGCTTCCAATCTCTCCCGTGCTTCTCGCACTGAAGAATAAAAAGATTTACTGTTAGAAAAAGCGGTGAGAAAATATTTCAAAAATTCCTGTGCCACTTTATCTGGTACAGGTTCTCGCATAACTATCATTTGGGGAATATGCAAATCTGCTAATTCTTGCGCTAACCTCAAAGCATCGCAGGAATTAAATACGGCTAGCTGCAAACCACGTTCAATTACTTTTTTAAAATTTTTGGATATTTTGTATAAAACTTTAAATTCTGGAGTGATTAAGAAGTAGAAAGGAGGGTAACAAATAAGCCTAACTTTTACATACATGAATAAAAAAAGGAACTACGAGTTATGGGAACCAGAACTTGGAACGGTAGTAATCGTGATGATAATTTCAAGGCTACAAGAGGTGGCTTATTTTGGGAATCTTGGAGAATCCGGGGCTATGGTGGTAATGATACCCTTGGTGGTGGTCCGAAGAATGACACTATAGATGGTGGCTCTGGTGATGACTCTATTCGAGGGTATGGAGGTAGAGACTCCTTACTTGGAGGTTCGGGAAATGACTATATAAATGGGGGTTCGGGAAATGACACCCTACGTGGAGGTTCAGATAATGACAACCTAAATGGAGGTTCGGATAACGATCTCCTATATGGAGAGTTAGGTAATGACTACTTGTATGGCTTCACAGGCAATGACACTATGTACGGTGGTGCCGGTTTTGACACGCTGAATGGTGGTACGGGTGCTGACGCTATGTACGGTGGTAGGTGGAGCGATACTTATTATGTAGATAATACAGGAGACAGAGTAATTGAATATTTCAATCAAGGATCTGATACCGTAAACTCTTCAATTAACTACACTTTGCCTAACAATGTCGAAAGACTGAGACTTACAGGTTCCGCTTATTACGGTATTGGTAATAGCCTGAATAACACTATTTGGGGTAACAGTGCTAATAATTTCTTGAGTGGTGGAGCCGGTCACGATAGACTCTATGGTAATGCTGGTAATGACACTATGTACGGTGGTGCCGGTGTTGACAGACTTGATGGCGGTACGGGTGCTGACACTATGTACGGTGGTACGTCAAGCGATACTTATTATGTAGACAATAGAGGAGACAGAGTAACTGAATATTTTAATCAAGGATCTGATAGCGTAAACTCTTCAATTAGCTACACTTTGCCTAATAATGTCGAAAATCTAACACTTACGGGTTCCGCTTATTCTGGTATTGGTAATAGCCTGGATAACTATATTCGGGGTAACGTTGGCAATAACTACTTGAGTGGTGGAGCAGGTAACGATAGACTCTATGGTAATGCTGGTAATGACTATATTACTGGCGGTACTGGTAATGACAACCTTTCTGGAGATGCTGGTAACGATTTTTTAACGGGTGGTGCTGGTAGCGACAGATTTTCTTACGAAACGGGTAGAGCTTTTAGAAATTCTGATTTGGGAATTGATACAATTAGGGACTTCACTTCTGGTGTTGACGATATTGTATTAAGTAAAGCAACCTTTACTGTTTTAGAAAGTTTAGCTGGCGATGGTTTTAGCGATATTTCAGATTTTGCCGAAGTGACTTCTGATGCTGTTGCTGCAATTAGTGGTGCTGCTATTGTTTATAACTCTGAGAATGGTAAATTGTTCTATAACCAAAACGGTACGGCTGCTGGTTTTGGTGCTGGTGCTCACTTTGCTACGCTTTCAGGTAGTCCAGATATTGCTGCAACGGATTTCTTAATTACAGAGCCAATCATTATAATTTAGTTCAATCTATCGGTATGAAATTTCCCCCAACTCATCCCAACTTCTGCACTATTTTGAAAAATCACTGGTAGCCAAGTTGCGTAAGGAAATTCATCTTCTAATGCTTCCAATCTCTGCCGTGCTTCTCGCACTGAAGAATAAAAAGATTTACTGGTAGAAAAAGCGGTGAGAAAATATTTCAAAAATTCCTGTGCCACTTTATCTGGTACAGGTTTCTCGCATAACTATCATTTGGGGAATATGCAAATCTGCTAATTCTTGCGCTAACCCCAAACCATCGCAGGAATTAAATATAGCTAGCTGCAAACCGCGTTCAATTGCTTTGGTTAAAGCGTGCTTTAGTTCTTTAATTGTTAGCAATTTGGTTTGATTAAGTAACATGATTCCCGTGCTACCATCTGCTTGAGATGAACTATGTCCGGAAAAACAGAAAATATCCCAACCTTGTTCGTTCCAAAGCTGCTGATGTAATTCTTGAAAAGTTGGTTCCACCAAAAAAACTGTTTCGCTTTGTGGTATTCTTTCTAATATTTTTCTATCGGCTTCAATCTCAATTCCACTGCTATTTCCTAAAACTGTTAATATTCTAATTTCGTTTCGATAACATCTTGTTTTTTCAGATCTTTCACCAATCGGAGATAACACCACTTCTGCTTGACGATAATGTCTAAAAAAATTCCATAAATGCCAAGGAAGACGTTGCAATTGAATATCTTTGGTTTGAATAATTACTGGTACTTCTTCAAATTGTAATAGCTTTGAACGTAATTCTTTTTCAATTAAGCTGAATGATTGAGAATTCAGCCAATTATTTAGAGATTTTTCTAATTCTTGAGCATAATAATTTAGTTCTTGTTCGGAGAAATTAGTAATTGAATCTTCGTCATCAAAGGTAATACGTCCAAACCATTTTTGAGAGCGATAAAGTTGTCGCCATTGCTGATAAAGTTGGGGAATATTTGGTTCTGCTGGTAATTTACTTGTAAAAATGATGGGAAGTGGGTGGTCATTTGTCTTAATTAAAGCGGTAACGGGAAAACCATTTATAAAGTCTCCTTCGCCAATAGTCAGAACAACAAATTTACCTACTTGAATTTTATTTTTAGATGTTTGATAACTTTTGTTAGCTAATAGTTTAGCAATTTCAGCCATGTCACTACTTTTTTGCCGATAAATTTCAATTTGTTCTTGCTTTACTTGCAATTCTGCTCGATATTTTGCTTCTGTTGCTGTGAGTTTATGTTCGTAACTTTGCTTCAACTGACTATGAATCTTGGTTTTATCTGCTGCTTCTGGAACGTGGAATTTGACAACAACAAATCCATTACCTTTATCTTCAATGTTCTGAATCTTTAATTGGGTATGTTGATTTTTAGCTCGTACATTTTCAACAGCAAAAAGCAAAGCTTCCCAATCCAAACCATTACGAAATATTAAATCAACGGTATTTATAACCCCTTGAAATAGTTTAGTAAAATCTCCCGGTGCAAATTCACCACTCTGAGGGACGACGTTGACTATTTTCTTCCAGATAAATAAAAAGACAATTTACTTTATCGAATTTTGTAGTAATATCAGTATTCCAAGAACCTAAACCACAAGCACCAGTAAAATCAGCTTGGGAAAAATCTGTTCCTATTGCTTGAACTTTAGTAAGAATTGACTCTTCTAAATTTGCTGATTGTAAATTAGCTTTGGTTAATTTTGCTTCTGCCAAGTTAGCTTTATTTAAATTAGCTCTGCTTAAGTTTGCTTGGCTGAAATTTGCATTTTTGAAATTGACATATCTCAAGTCTAAATCAACTAAATAAGCCCCTTCAAGATAAGCATTTTCGTAAGAGTTATTATTAGTATTTTTATTTACTAATAAATCTCTAACTTTATAATTATCCAAAATTGTATTATCTAATCTTGCAAGTTCTAATTTTTTGACCTGATGCCAAATCGTATGAATCAAATCAGTTTTTGTAAAATCAGTATTTCTTAGGATAGCCCCAGTAAAATTTACGCCTGTTAAATTCGCTCCTCGAAAACTTGTACCGCCGATAGCTCCAATGGCGATCGCCACTCTCCGAATAAAAGCATGATTCTCTTCATCAACTAAAACACGTTTGCTAATCTTCCCGCATAAAATTATAATAAGAACAGCAATTCCGACAGTAATTATAATTCCCAACCAACCTTTATGAGTAATATTAATAGCTATTTTCCCCCTAGAAATTAAAGGTATCAAAATTGCAGTTATAAATGCACTAATTAAAGAAGTATTTACCACCTTAGTGCTAGTAACAACAATAAGAAAAGAAAGAAAAACAGCAATACTAGCAACTGTCATAATGCTCAAACAAATATTAGTTGCTGTAGAAAGGGCAATATAGCCGATCCTAACTTGATTAAAAGCAATAGAGTAAAAGCCTGCTAAAGTACCGATAGCTCCTAATATTCCAATAACAGTAATAAAAGCATTGGCAAATCCTTTTTTCACAGAAATAATTAAAAAAGTTATGCATCCAATAAGAGTTACTGTACCAGCAATCAACTCATTAAGATTTTGACTGCACAAAAAGGAACTAATAAAAACAGCAACCGCACCTGCTAAAAATCCTAATACTAATGATAATAAAAATGATATTCCTACCCAAGAATTATTTAATCCTGCTTTTGCATAACTAAAATCTGCATTACTTAGGTTAGCCCCAGTAAAATCTGCACCTCTAATATCGCAATACGAAAAATTTGCACCCGTTAGTTTTTTTCCCTTAAAAGAATTACCTTGAAGATTTTGTGTTGAAAAATTTAAAGACTGCTTTAGCTGACGAAACCCAAAAATCATAGCTTAAAGGTGCATTTTACAACTATCAATTTTCTTTATTCCACAAATGTAAAGCCAAATCTGGAAATATGTAAATTTTGTTACTTTAAAAAATAATGTGGAACAAATTGCACAGGCACTTAGTTTGTCTGTGGAAGACGTAGAGTTAATCAGATAAAACAACAGCAGTAGTCTTTCTAAGAGCTACTGCTTTAAATTATTTTTCTAGATACAATTTTGTCATAAATCTCGGGTGGTGTGTGACGCTACAATGAAGGGTAAAAAATATGTACCTTGATTTATTTTGCGTCACACACCCTACAATAAAAATCAAACAGCCTTCAATCCTTCCGCTCTAAGAATAACTTTACCATTTTGACGAACTATTAAAGTTGATGGTTGAGAATTACTATTATCTTCAGTAATCGCACTTTCTAAAGCGTAACTATAATTTCCATTTTTCCAACCAGTTACACATTTACCATTCCGACAAGAAACTTTACCACCTGTAAGTTCAAGACAATTGCCTTTAGAATCGCAACCGTAATATTTAACGTTCCCAGTATTATTAACTCCATTCCAAGAATCGTAATTGCTAAGTTTAATAGTCCATTCACCGTTGCTGAGAGTTCGAGTATCCCCAGATTTAGAACCACCAATAACTTCCATTTTGACGATTGCGGATTCTTTTTTAGTCTTTCCGCAAGGTTCGTTACTTTGACAGTCGTTGAAATTTAATATCTTGTAGCTAAGTTTAACTTTTTTGTTTATAAATTGTTCTTTTTGAGGACAGATATCAAAGGAAGCATTAATTATTTGTTGTTTACCTTGTTCGTCGATTAAAGTAACATAACAAGCTAAATCGCCTTGAACTATTTCTTTGATAGTGGCGATTTTTGGTTGTCCTTTTGCTGGTATGAGTTTAGAATTATTAGAACCATTAGAATCACCAATTACCTCCATTTTGACGATTGCGGATTCTTTTTTAGTCTTTCCGCAAGGTTCAATACTTTGACAGTCGTTGAAATTTAATATTTTGTAGCTAAGTTTAACTTTTTTGTTTATAAATTGTTCTTTTTGAGGACAGATTTCAAAAGAAGCATTAATATTATGCTCTTTTCCTTGTTCGTCGATTAAAGTTACATAGCAAGCCAAATCACCTTGTTCTATTCTTTTAATAGTTCCAACTTTTGGCTGTCCTTTTCCTGCTTTGGGAGTTGTAGAAACTTTCTGAACTGGAGCTTTTTTTATCGGTTTAGAATCTTGATTATTGTTATTTGAAGAAGAATTATCTATTTGATCTTTATTTGCTGAAACTACTTCAGAATTATTTGGTTGAATTTGATTACTGGTGTCAAGATTACTTGTTTCGACGTTATTACAACCAACCATCAATAAAGAAGTAATTAACAATGCAGTTGTGAAGATAGACTTTTTCATAGTATTTAAACCGCTATAAAATATGAGCTTTAACTGTAGACAATTTTTAATACAACCTAAATTATGTATATTCCGAAAATTCGCTTTGTCTAATTTATTTCACATTGTTTGAGACGTAGCACTGCGCCCCGTCTCTACAAGCTGTTAATTTTCACAATCCATAAACCCGATTTCCATCACCAGGTAAAATAGTCAAAGAGCGAGGATTTATCCGATACCCGACAGTAACTTCGGTTTCTCCATCCCAAACTTCAATGGAAAGCACTTTATCTGCTGAACCTTCGTAATCAAAGTATTGACAGCGTGAAGCTGTACGTCTTTGCACCGTTCCTTCACGAGTCATACTCGCAACCCCAGAGTCAACACATTTATAATTTTCATCCGCAAAAGTTAACTTTTTAGGTGGTGGTGTTTCGCTAATATCTAATCGATCGGTTGCTTCGAGTAGTGCAACTTCTACAGTGTCATCTTCATCCACGCTCAACCATCGAATATCATTATTATCTTGCAGCATATATTCACACCAGGAATACTCATCAACTGTATAGGTGAGTTTCCCTTCTACTACCCAGTCAATACCCATATGCTGAACAATATCGCCGGTTTGTAAATTAAATACATTACGTTTTAGCGACGGTAATTCTTTTTTTGGTTTACTACCGGGTAATGCACCTCGCTGTTGAAGCACTAATAAATAAGCTCCACCAGCGACTATTGCAATAACTCCTAACCAGATTAGTAGTGTCATAGTTTTTCCTTTAGATTTTTTTTATAGAGAGGGATAAGGAGACAAGGGGAAATGAATAATTTTGAATATCATTTGTGTAACACTCTAAGCTGATGTGCAGCTACATTGTATTAAAAAAATTTTGAAATTATTATGGTGCGGACATCTTGTCCGCTTGTTGTCTACAAAAAATAAGCTGTCGCTTATTTCATCGCAAAATTAACTGGGTTTTGATCTCGTCGATGCCTAGTGGGAAGAGGTTCTGGCTGTGCATCACCTGCAAGGGCTGCGGTTGTTTCTAGAGATTCCCTCAAGCGCTTGGCTGCATAAATGGACATATCGCGGGGTACGTTAATGCGATCGCGCAAATATCGTAGAGCAATATCAGAACCCAGTGGAGGTACGCATTCTTCACCTGCAATCATGTTTGTTAAAGCACACCGTAATGCTTCATCAAATAATTTATCATCGGCGGGGTTGACTCGGATAATATTAGTGCGATGTTTAATCATATTTTGCAGGGCTTCTTGGCGGGAGTTTTCGGGTTCTGGATAAGTAACATCTGGTAGCCCAAACCAAGAGCCATTATTTACTCGCGCTTTATTAATCAGCATTTGAGGTTCGCCGTTTTCCCAACAGCCCCCCATTTGCGGCGGCAAATCGTGTACGTGAGTGTGAAAGTCGCTTTGGGTACCGCGATAGGTTGACCGGGTTTCCATTGCCTCAAACCATGCCTTAAAACGAGGGTTTTCTTCGCGCATTGAATAACCTTTGTAGTAGTAAAGGCTGGCATTCATTCGTTCTACATAGGGTGTAAATATGACATCAACTATGCCGAATTCATCTAAAAAGTATGGCCCTGGAGTGCTACCCAAAGTCTTTTCAACTTGATCTACTACTTGTATAAATTGTTCGCGGTTGCGTTGTTCTTGTCGAGATGAACTTGCTGGGTAGCATAGCCAACTACACCAGGCTCTAAATAAAAGTCGTTCTAATTGACGTAAAGGAAGCACATTACGGTCTTTCATACCTTGATTCAACGGGCCAAAAACTTTTTCTAAAGCGATCAAAATGTCATCGCTTTCTTTAATAATCCGCCCATCTAGCTCGATAGCAGGGAGCATTCCTGATGGTACTTTACGTTTGTACCAGCTTTCTTTCTCCCCATAACAGAACATCGTCACTTTTTCGATGCGGTAGGGAATCTGTTTTTCCTCCAACCACAACCAAATTTTTTGACAGTATGGACACCAAGCGTGATTATCGCGGTAAAGCGTTACCCGCACATTAGATTCGGGCTGCCCAAACAAGCGCAACCTAGCTTTAGCGTTGGTGGGGCCATTCACGGGATCTATTTGATAATCCGTAAGAGTTTCTAGTTCTTGCCAGCTAAGGGGTGTGGTAGTCATATGAGTTGCGTAATGCTTTACTGAGGACTTTTCTTGACTCTACAATATTTTTAATTGCACTAAGTAGGTCGGTTTTGAAAATCGTAATTAGGATAAGGGAGTAGGCAGTAGAGAACTAATAAACGCTAAGAGGTAAAAATGACTCAAACGCTACCCAAAGTACTAACAGAAGCATTAATAACATTTGAAGAATTCGCCAACTTAGACACGGGGGACAAAAGATATGAGTTACATTCGGGGGTACTTGTAGAAATGGCTCAACCAATTGGGGAACATGAAAACGTTACAGGGTTTTTTATCAGAAAATTATCAGCTAGATTTGAAAACTTTGATTTACCCTACTTTATTGCTCCAAAAGTTTTAGTAAAACCATTAGGCAAAGATTCTGGCTTTTTACCCGATGTCTTAGTATTAGACAAGCGTAATTTAGCCAACGAGCCATTGTATAGAAAGGAATCTACTGTCTCTCAAACTGCAACAATTCCTTTAGTAATAGAAGTAGTAAGCACGAACTGGTCAGACGACTACGCCTTGAAATTTGACGAATACAGCGATATTGGCATACCTGAATACTGGATTGTTGATTACTTGGGAATAGGTGGTAAAGAGTTTATTGGTAGCCCAAAAGAACCAACTTTTACAATTTGCGAATTAGTAAATGGTCAATATGTTAGAACACCATTAAAAAGTGGAGCAATTCAATCTAAAGCATTCCCTGAGTTAAATTTAACTGTGGAGCAAATTTTCAATGCAGCTACATTTTAAAGTGAACAGTGAACAGTAAACAAAATTTATAACTCCGGTGGTTCCAACTCCCAATTCCTAAATCCTAACTCCTAACTCCTAATTATTACCAATTACCAATTACCAATCCCCAATTCCCATTCTTAATAATTCAACCACCTTGCTTGCATTTGATAGCTAACAATTACGGGATGGGAAAGTCGGTTTATTTCTACGTTTCCTAACTGTATATCTTTTGGTAATTCAAATAAATTATGTAATAAACTTTCTGTTAAAAAGCGGGTTTCAACGGGAAGTTGCAGTTTTTCTGAGTTTAATTGATAACGGGATGCTAAGACAAAACCCCAAGGACCGAAGCTGGGAACGCTTACGGTGTAAGGATTCACTTTTAATCCAACTTCTCCAAGTGTAGCGGCAATACAAGCGATTACTTTAGGAGCAAAAAATGAGCTTGATGCTTGCGTTACAAAAACACCTTTATCCGTAAGTCTTCCTAACAAACGCCGGTAAAAGCCTTCTGAGTAAAGTTTTGCTAATGCATCTTGATCTGGATCGGGGAAGTCTGCAATAATTACGTCGAACTGTTCTTTAAGTTTGGGTACGCTTAAGAATGCGTCGGCATTGATTACTTCTACCCGAGAATCTTCTAAGGAATTACCGTTTGCTTCTTTTAATTGCGGATGACGGCTTGCTAATTTAACTACCTCGGGATCTAATTCAATTAATACTACCTTTTCAACTTCTTTCCATTTGAGTACTTCTCTAATTGCCATTCCATCCCCAGCACCCAATACCAAAACCCGCTTTTTATCGGGTGTTGCACTCATCGCCGGATGTACTAATCCTTCATGATAGCGGTATTCATCCACTGTGGATAGTTGCAAGTCACCATTGAGAAATAATCTGGCATCTTTACCTTTACGGGTTAATACAATTCTTTGATAGGGAGATTGAATTCTTTTAACTATAGGTGCTGAATATAAGTTATTTTCTAATTTATTACTAATGGGAATGGTTGCAGGTGCAAGAGCTAAAAGCATTATACCCAAAGCTAAACCAATGTAGCTCCAACGACGTAAATGGGAAAAATTGCGCCCAATTAAAAACACCATCAAAGCCGGTAATGCACCTAAAATAAAAGCCGTGGGAAACATTCCACACATCGGTAGCAGAATTACCGGAAAAGCCAAAGAACCGAAAAGCGCTCCTACATAATCGAGAGCCAACACACCCGCCAAAGCTTCCCTAACTCCTTCCTCCATTTCTATAATGCGCGTCAAAATAGGCACTTCCAAACCAGCGAGTATTCCCAGCAAAATAGTGACTAAAAATAACCCCAGCCAAATCTCACCATTCATGACGAACAAAGCGAACAGACCCCAGAGGTAATAGGGCTGTCAGAGGTGCGATCGCCAATTCCACACCAACAAAAGTCAACAGCAATTTCCGTTGTAGCGATCGACCTTCCCCATTAGGTGCAATAAACTGACTCAAGTAAGAACCAGCACCCATAGCTGCCAGAAAACCACCTATAGCAATACCGAAAGCAAGAGCTTGATTTCCCACTAAATAGCTAGCAAGAGTACCTAAAAGCAACTCTACGGCAAGCCCGCAAGCAGAAGAAACAGCCGCCGCAGCCAGTAATAACTTACGTTGAGTACTGCTCAAAGAATAACTATTCTTCACAGTACTTTCCCCTATATCAGAAAAATTATTTGCTTCCATTATTTCAGTGAGCAGTGAGCAGTGAACAGTAAACAGTTAGGAGTTAGGAGTTAAACCTTTAACCTCATCCCCCTACTTCCCACTACCGGGACCTCCACCCTGAAAGCCACCGTAGGAGGAACGACCGGGTACAAATATCCATGTACCGTTGTTACCGTAGGAACCGGATAAACTGGTTCCCCGACGAGGGGAGAAGTTTGCTTGTTTTTCTTCGCGCAATACGAAAGCTGATTTTTGAGTGTAAGCGTCGGTAACTGACCACATTGCCATTAGTACCGCGATTCCAGCAAAGACTTTTGTAAGCATAGTTTTTTATTTAATCTAAATAAAAATTGTTTGTTTTGCTTCGTTTACCTATTTTTTCCAAATTGAAAAGGATTGGGACTTAACATTTAAAGAATTTACAACTCCTAACTCTCTCTCAATCCAAAATCCAAAATCCTATAGGCTATCGGTAACTGAAGCACCAATATGAACAGCTTCTACCGCTGTACAAGTTCGATTCCCGTCGATAACGGTGAGAGTTGTCTTATCAACAGGTGCATCTGGGATAACTTCTACATGAAAACCGTAGGAGTCTTGCGGTTCTAAGATCAAAAACTTTTGTGCAAAACCCGTTACTTTTTCAAGCTTTCCATCTTCCCGATGAAACTTTAAATTCAAAGGAATATTCTCGCTGTATAGCTGTTCCCCATAAGAATCTTTGATAACCAGTCTAGCCCGCATTGTCTGAGGACTTGTTTCGTCAGATGTTACGTTAATTTTGACACGTACCAATTTATCGGCACCACCAAGAGTTGCTCGTTCGCTGGGGGTCGCTGTCGTTGATTGTTTTGGAAATCACCTTTTTCCCACTACGTGGGGCTGCAATATATGTCATTACGGCTAAAGCTAAAGTCCCAAATAAACCCGGCCATAGATGACGACCGTCTACAACTCCGTTAGTAATTTTCACGTCAAAACTTACGGAATTCGTCGTCGGTTTCGGTTTATTACCTTGATTCCCAGTTAAATCATCTGCTGAAAATTGAGTTGAGGATCTGGTTCTTCCTCCCGACAAATTTTCGTACTCTAATACGGAAATAGCAACTGTCACCTCTTCATTTTTCTTGGCACGTACATCTAAGCCAGCATCTAAATCATCCTCGTCCCAGCTACCAGATTCACCATCTTCATACCAAATCCCCGATTCACGCCATGCTTGCTTAGTCGCAGAAGCAATCAGTTTTCCTTGTTTATCAAGTAACTGAATCTCATATACCAGCCCATGATTATTTGGTATAGAGGCTTTTGTATCAATCCGCAATGCTCCAACTAATTGAGGCTCAAGTTTGAGCGCTTCAATTTTGACCACTTCTTCTTCATTAACTTTGACAGTTTGCGAAAAAAGCACTTTTCCAAAAAAAGCGGATGCAATTAAGGCTAAAAAAATTAAGCCAGTAGCACCAAAAGCAATATAAAGTGCAGGATCTATAAAACGATTTGTCTTCTCAACATTTATAGTTGCTGACATGATATTTTCAGCTTCACAGTATTTTTAACAACACTATGACATAATAACCTTCCGGAAAAGTTAAGTAAGTTTAGAAAACTACCGCAAGTCAGATTTAACAAAGGATTTAGCTTTTTTAGAAATGTATCAAATCTATTTTTATCAGAAGTGAAATGATGATTTTACGGAGAATAAATAGTAAAGAAACATAGATACTAAGTATTACTACTGTTCTCGTAATATAAAGTTGTAATAAAGAAATTAAGAAGATATGTTGTAGCTTCTATTTAAGTTGCTTCTAAAACACTTTAATTATGTGACAGAGACTTAAATGTATAGCAGTACGCTTGTTTATTATCATCAGATAAATTATTGCAAGCATTTACTAACATGAAATTAGTATAAAGCATCTATAAATACATTTTTTTATTGGTAGCATGGCATCATTATTGTTAGATAATTACACGTTCAATTACACGATTAGTTATCGATGAGCCAAGAATGTTGAATTAAAGATTAAAGGCATTTAAAAGGTATTTTACTAAATACATATTTGATGTTAAATACAGGTTGTTTGAGGTTAATAACTGTTTAATAAAAACTCTCATTGAACTACCAAAACATGAATAATCAACTTCATGACGACGATATTTTTTGCAAAATGCATCTCTATTCAAATTCACATCTTGCATCATTCTCAACAACCCTAAAGAAACCGGGTTTCTGAAGCTGGTGCAAATTAAGAGTTTAAATAGGGTTATAGATAGACGCAATCTTTTTGATTGTCTATCAATTGTTGATTTTTTTATCTACAACTGGGGCATTTTATCTACTTTATCTATATATAATGATTTTTCAGGCAAAGACAAAAATGGCTGATACTAATTACGATGCAATTATAATCGGTACTGGTGCTGGTGGTGGAACCTTAGCCAGAGTTTTAGCTGCAAGTGGTAAGAAGATATTAATTTTAGAAAGAGGAAGTTTTTTACCTAAAGAGAAAGCTAACTGGAATGCAACAGAAATATTTCGCAATGATTGTTATCGCACTCGCGAAGTCTGGTACGACAAACAGGGTAAACCCATTCATCCTGTAACCCATTACAACGTCGGTGGTAATACTAAATTTTATGGTAGCGCTCTATTCAGATTGCGCGATCGCGATTTTGAAAATGTCGTCCATCATGACGGTATTTCTCCAGAATGGCCGTTAAAATACCAAGATTTCGCCGATTACTATACTCGTGCGGAGCAAATGTATGAGGTTCACGGTAAGCGCGGTTTGGACTCTACCGAACCAAAAGTAGATAGCGATTATCCCTTTCCACCCATCACCCACGAACCCTATATTCAGAGAATCAACGAAAAACTTAAAGACAAGGGTTTGCATCCATTTTATTTACCTTTGGGGCTAAAGTTAAATGAGAAAAATTCATGGGCTAGTCACTGTATCCGCTGCAATACCTGCGATGGTTTTCCCTGTTTGGTTGATGGCAAAGCTGATGCTGATATCAACGGTGTACGTCCGGCGATCGCCTATAATAATGTGACTTTAGTTACTCAGGCTAAGGTCGTAAAATTACATACGAATCCATCAGGAACAGAAGTAAATACGGTAGAAGCAGAGATTTTAGGAAAGCTGTATCATTTCAGCGCTAATATTGTTGTAGTTTCCTGCGGTGCAATCAATTCAGCAATATTATTATTAAAGTCTGCTAACAATAAACATCCGAATGGATTAGCGAATAGTTCCGATTTGGTAGGGCGTAACTATATGGCGCATAAATTTGGTGTAGTAGCAGCCTTATCCAGCAAAAAAAATCATACTGACTTTCAAAAGACTATCGGTTTAACTGATTTTTATTGGGGAGAAAAAGATTTTCATTATCCAATGGGTAGCGTGCAATTACTGGGCAATATTCCAGAGGAAAGAATTGAAGAAGATGCACCATTATTTATACCCAATTTTATAGCTAAAAACATTGCTAAACATACCGTGGGATGGTTTTTGATGACTGAAGATTTACCAAGCCCGAATAACCGGGTACGGATTCATCAAGATAAAATATTTCTCGAATATACCCACAACAACGAAGTGCCATTTCAAAGATTAATAAAGCGTTGGGTACAGGTTTTAAAATCAACTAATACTCGTAGTAATTGGGATGATTTTACATTATATTCTTCCCAAAAACTGACTATTAAAGAAGTTGGCCATCAATGCGGTACTTGTCGCTTCGGTGAAGATGCAAAAACATCGGTTTTAGATATCAATTGTCGTACCCACGACGTTGATAATTTATATGTAGTCGATGGTAGTTTTTTCCCTTCCAGTGCTGCGGTTAACCCTACATTAACTATTATTGCTAATGCAATACGTGTAGGCGAACATATTCTAAAAAGGTTGGGATAATCTTCTGACAGGATCGGAATCCGGCTTGATGAATTATAAAAATATCAGCTTACTGAAAAACCAAAAACCTCACCCTCGCTTCACCTATGGTAAATCTTTCCCTCTCCTTATTAAGGAGAGGGTTAGGGTGAGGTTTTCTGAGAATTCATCTGGACTTAATATCAACCTCCTTATTAAGGTGAGGGTTAGGGTGAGATTTTCTAATAATTCATCCGAACTTAATCAGCTATTCGGTGCGTTTTACTATTTAAACCTATTTCAGCGCTAATACAAAAAAGGTTGTAATATCATGCCAAACACCTTTATCTGTAGTCAAACCTTCAATAATGCTGGCAAATTCAGCTTTTAATTGTTCCTTTTGTGATGATGGAAGTTGTAACAAAGGATTTTCAGGGTGAATCCAAGTGCTTCCATCAAAAATCTTCTTTGCATCTTCAACTGACAGATATTTTCCGAATTGCTCGGTTGTCACTTCAATACTGTGAAAACCAGCTTCTTTTAAGAGGTTTTCGCATTTTTGCGCGGTACCTAAAGGCTCGTGTATATTAGGTAGAGAAATACCACAGTTAGAGCAAGTCTTAATTATTGCGGGAGTCATCAAAGAAGTTTCCGCATAAGCGTTAAAAGCAACAATTCCCCCTGGCTTCATAAAATGATACCAATCTTTGAAAGCAACAGCAATATTTTTAAAAACCATAAGAGCAGAACAACATAAAACAGCATCAAAATAGCTTTCGCGAAAGTTCAGGTATTCTGCGTCTGCTTCAATTAACTCAACATTTATTAAATTTAATTTATTAATTTTATCTTGTGCCTGCTTAAGTAAAACAGCAGCGATATCAACTCCCACAACTTTGCCTTGTATACCTACAATCTCAGCAGCAGGAATAGCAATCAAACCCGTACCAGTTGCAATATCTAGTATTTTATATCCCTTTTGTAAAGGTAATAATTCTAAAAAACGATTGGCACGACGGTTTGCAAATTCACTACCATCATAGTTAGTTCTAGCATTGAAGTAGTCAGCTACTTGCTGCTTATATTTATTAAGTTTTGTATAATTAGACATTTACAAAATCTCTTTTATCAAGTATTTTTAGTTAAATTAATTGACATAAGTCTCACTATTAAGTAGTTACCTTACAGCATCTATACTGTCAGACTCAATCTGCAAGGGGAAACGCATCTACAACTGCATAAGCTAATTATCTAAACCCCATATACATATAAGACGAGGTAGTAGAAAAAGTAGAATTGTCATATATGTTGTGTTTGTATGTTCAAATTGAATGTGAAATTAAATTTACTATGAAGTAACTTAAAATACACTTGCAAGTGTGCTAATAAAGCATAAGACTATAGTGTCATTTGAAATAGAGCTTATATATAAATTATTTTTTTGGAGAGAGAATATGATAAAACTCCTTTCTATGGATGCTAACAATGTTGTAGGTGTTTCAATCAAAGGAAACGTAAAGACTAAAGACTTTGAATTAGTGAAAAAGTTCATTAGTGAAGTAGAGGTTCATTACGAGTTTTTACGGATATATGTGGAAATTAAAGATATCGAAGGATTTTCGCTAGAAACTTTATTAAAAGAATTTGAATTTACTCTAAGTCAGTTTCATAAATTTGAAAAAGAAGCGATAGTCATTGAGAAAAAATTGGTTCAAAGTCTTGAAGGTATGAAAGATTTACTGGTTGCAGGTGTAAAAGTTAAGTGTTTTAGCTTTGAAGATAAATGCGAAGCACGTTGTTGGATATTGAATTGATTTTAGTCTTTATGTGCAACGACAAAATAAGTTGTCTTATCATTCCAAACACCTTTATCTGTAGCTAAACGTTCAACTTTTGTCTGATATTCTTTTTTACAATGGTTTAATTGCAGCTGCGAAAGTTCTGTCAAAGGATTGCTTCGAGGATGAAACCAACCTCCATTCCAGGATTTTGCATCATCGAGGCTAATGTAACTACCAAATTGTTGAGTTTCGATAGAAATATTGTGAAAACCAGCTTGTAGTAATAAATCGCGGCATTTTTGCTGAGTACCCAAAGGTGCATTAATATTCGGTAGTGAGATTCCGCAAGTAGCGCCAGCTTGAATAATAATCGGTGTGATAAAAGATGTTTCTGAAAAGCAAGAGAAAGCTACAGTACCGCCTTTATTGAGAAAACGGTACCATTTTTGTAGAGCAGTCGGGATATCACTCAACCAGACGAAAGCCGAAGAACAAAAAATCACATCAAAACTTTTATCATCAAAGTCTACATAATCCGCATCAGCTTCAATCAATTCAATATTTTGCAAACCAGCTTGCTCAATCTTTTCCCGTGCTTGGCTGAGCATAGTTGAAGAAATATCCACACCGACTACTTTTCCTTCATTTCCTACAATTTGGGCTGCTGAAATTGCCACAATTCCGGTACCAGTTGCGACATCTAATATTTTTTGTCCTTTTTGAAGCTGTACTAAATCTACTAAAGCAAGCGCTAAACGAAAACGAAAATCATCATCATACTTAGTTCGTTGATTAAAAAATTCAGTTACCTGTTGTTTGTATTGTTTCTCGTATTGGGAATTATCCATAATTATCTTATTGCTCGATTACTTAAAGCTAAATATAAACAGCAAGCAATATAGTTGTCTTCTGAAAACTTGCTCGAAATTATATTGAAATCTTGCAATCAATTAAAATTTACTTGTGACGTATCGTTATAACCATAATCTCGTAGTGCGTTAGGGCAATTTCAAATTTGATTTCGATAGACTTTTGGTGTAACTCCCATATGCTTGCGAAACAAAACTGTAAAATTAGTTTGACTGGAGCAACCAATATTTAATGCTATTTCCACCAGAGGTAATTGAGTATAGGTAAGTAAAAACTTTGCTCGTTTAATCCGACATTGAATAATATATTGATGGGGAGAGATACCTATCGTATTTTTAAACCAGCGACAAAAATTATAAGAACTCATATTTACTAAACTTGCAAGTCTATTTAAACTTAATTTCTGTGCTAAATTGTCGTTAATATAATCAACAACTCGCTGTAATTGTTGCTGAGAAAGTTCAATTTTGGATTCAGTAATTTTTGAATTAACCAGAGAATAATTTTTTAAAATACGAACAGCTAAAGCATTAGCAATTGATTCCGCAAAAATATTACCAGATGGACATCCTGCTGTAATTTCTCCCTGCAAAGCCATTCCCAAATGAAAAATCTGGGAATCATCAACACCTCGCTGGGGAATAATTTCAATAGAATCGCAATCAATTGAATCGCCTATTACCTGATGAAAAAGATTGGAATTAAGAGATATTAGCAAAAAATCAACATCTTCAAACCAGCGTGCTTGAGTTGGAATACCTTTAGGAGTAATCCCAATTACACCTTTTCTCATTTGAGTAGTATGTAGTTTTCCACCTGCTAAACGCCAATCTATTTGATAATTTTTGCCCAGTTGAATAGCAATGCTGTGTTGTCGCAAGCAAATTTCCGGAGATTCAAAAGCTGGTAAATGATGTTGCTCAATTGAAATATCCTCCCAATTTGAAGCACCCGAAATAATTGGGGGTTTATAAGCCACGGGAATTAGATTTCCGCTTGTAACTTCTATTGCTGAAAGTCTTTCAGATACCATTTTTAAGATTCAACTCCTAACTATTAACTGATTACTGATTACTGGTTAACAGCCTTAGCGCTGGAGAATTTTGTAATTGTAAGGAATGTTGCGGTATGCCAATATTGATATTTTCTCGATCAAAAGCATATTTGAGACGACGACGAAATTCTCTACCTAAAGCAAATTGCGTTCCGGGTTCGGTTTTAAACCACAGCAAAATTTCGATCCCATTATGGCTAATATTATTAACTCCTAAAACATTAACTGGATCGATAACTGAATCTTTCCACTCTCGATCGTTCTGCATTCCGCAAGCAGTTTCTCTGACTATTTCTAATGCTTTATCGACATCATTTTCTGGACTAATTTCTACAGTAAAAACTATCCGCGACCAATCTTTTGTTAAATTGTGAACTGTGGATATAGTACTGTTAGAAATAGTACTCAAAATCCCGTTTGCTTGGCGTAGTTGAGTCATTCGCAGATTGACGTTTTCTACAACACCTACAGTTCCACCAATATTTATTAAATCGCCAATAATAAATTGGTCTTCCCAAAGCATAATTATACCATTAATGATATCTCTAATTAAATTTTGCGAACTGAAAGAAACAGCAAAACCAACAATTCCGGCTCCTGCTAATATTGGTATAATTGGAATATGTAATTTTTCTAAAAACCATAAAATACCTAATACCATCCAGATAAAAGTTATCGATCCATTTAAAACATTAGAAAAAGTGGTTAACCGTGAAACACGTCGAGCAGAAATATCGGATTTTTGTAATTCTTTATCTAAAAACTTTCTGAATAAAAAATCTATAATAACGGTACTAGCTTTAATACCTAAAATTGTTCCGAGAATAATCGCTAATAATAAAGGTTTTGTCAGCAACCAATCTTCTAACCAACGAGTATAAGGAAACATTCCGGCGATTGCGGCTAATCCTAATACCCACGCAATAAATAAACTGATTACTAATATCCATCTTTTGAGTCTATTAATATTCAACTTGCGCTGCCAAACTAGTTTTTGCTGACAGTAATGCATCATCTGCACGTCTTCTTGTTCTTCTTCGGTGTTTTCTTCCTCAATTGCGAACTCGCTCATTTGGGGTTTTTCTTCTTGAAGTCTATCCCAGTTTTTACCAAAACTTTTATATATAGATATTAAGAATAAACTTAATAACATTAATCCGATAATTATTCCCAATGAAAATAAACCTTTACGCTGTAAAGATTCTGGTAATCTATCTTGCCGTGCTTTAATTAAGGCAGGGCGAATATTGTTACTAAATTGTTGAGCTAAATCAGCTACCGACAAACCATGAAGTTGAGCATCTAACTCAGTAACGCTGATTAATTTGCGTCGCGATAACTTAGCGCCATCGCCCACTAAAATTACGGTTTGTTGTTCGCTTTGAGCGGGAATAACGTATAATCTTCGGGGATTGAAATCTGTAGCAAGAATTTCATCAAGATTTTGCTCGTACATTCGCACCCTAATTTCAAGCGGTGAAATCGTATTTTGATTGAGATTACTAATAGTTCCCTTCATCGCTGCGATATGCAAAATTTCTCGTCCATCCAGCGTTATCGGAGCGTAAACAATACTACTTTGATTGTCAGGAGAATTAATAAAAGGGTTAGGATTTGATTTCGCTTGAACTTGAATGCTTGTAAAGATAGTTAAGCTAAAGGTTATCAGGCTAATTGCCATAAAAACTTTAGCAGATAGCCGCTTTTTCAAACCCGTCAGTCGATTAACCATATCTCTACCCAAGTTTTCAACTGGTTGACGGTTATTAGTTTAAAGCGAAAGTGTACCTGGTAAATTAAGATTCGTAATTACCCACGAAAAGCCCCCCTGCGAACAATTAAAAGAGACGTAGCAATGCTACGTCTCTACATTGCACGTACAAAAAATATCGGCGCATCGCACCAAACACCTTTTTCTGTTGTTGGTACCAGCATTTCTTCGATATATTCCGCTTTACATTGCTCTAATTTATCTGCTGAAAGTTGAAAAACTTGATAACCAAAAACATTTTTGACATTCATCCACCAAATATCTTCGGCAATGCTATTATCTACCTTAAAATACCAGCCAAACTGCTGAGTTTCTATCTGAATATCTCTGAAACCTATTTCGTGTAATAATCGATTGCATTTTTCCATAGTTCCCATTGCTGCGTTAGGATTGGGAACATTAATACCATACCTGCTTGCAACTTCTCTAAACAAAACAGAAGATGGGAACGCATTTTCCTGCCAAACATTAAACGCTATAAGTCCACCTATTTTAATCAACTGATGCCATTTTCGCAAAGCTGCGGGAATATCAGTTAAATAACAAATAGCTAAAGAACACAATACAGCATCAAAACTGTTATCGCTAAAATCCAACTTTTCCGCATCTGCTTCGATAAATTCAACATTCTGTAAATTAGTTTCAGCTAACTTTTGTTTGGCATTGTTCAACATTCCCGCAGAGATATCGACACCGATAACCTCTCCTTCGCTACCAACTTTTTCGGCAGCATTCAACGCAACTATACCCGTACCCGTCGCGATATCTAATATTTTTTGTCCGTTTTGTAAATTTGCAAATTCAACCAACCGATTGGCGATCGCTTTATAAAATCTACCATTATCGTAATTAGTTCTGGAATTAAAGTCGGTTAATAATTGTTTTTTATAAGCTGTTTTATAGTTAGTTGACATTATAATTGATCGGGGAATAGGGAACAGGAAAAAAAGTTAAATTAGAATCCGAATTATCTCTATTTTCTCTTCCTCAGCGTCCTCTGCGTCTCTGCGGTTTAATATTCTTCAAATGCTATATAATTACCATAACTTATCGTCAGTGCCTAACGCGATCAAAATTTTCTACATCATCACACACCCGACATTAAATTGTCGTTACAACCTAAAATACGGGAAGACGTTGCAATGCAACGTCTCTACATTAGTTAACGATATAATCTAAAATCCCCTGACTTGCTTCAATTCCAATTCCCTTTCAAATATCTCATCAATCGCTAACATTTCCCCGTCAACCGTCATAAACTTATGATCTTTAGTAGCCCGAATTATCGAACCATCTTCTAATTCATACTCGAAAACTTCCTGCATCCCGCGATTGTGCCATTGTGCTATCGGTTGACTGTAAACATTGCCATTTTTATCGACGCTATACACGGTACATTCAATTTTTTCCTCAACTATTTTACCTATTGGCATCAAGCCATATTCTTCAGTTAAAACTTCAGTGTCGTAACTCAAACAATATTCGGCAAATTTAATCATTTGGTCGAATAATGCTTCAGCAATATGTTTGCTGACTCCATTTTTTGCGGAACCATCGATAAAAATTTCTCGATGTTCCTGCATTTCTGCTACTTTCTTTTTACCCATCGCGCGACGGAGCAAATCGGCTCTTCCCAGAGAATAACCAGCCATGTCTTGAGCAATTTTCATAATTTGCTCTTGATAAACCATAATTCCATAGGTTTCATCCAGAATCGGTTCTAAAACTTTGGCTTCGTATGCAATTTGTTCTCTACCATGTTTTCTATCAATAAAGTGAGGAATTAATCCTGCGTCTAATGGTCCCGGTCGATAAAGCGCTAAAATTGATGAAATATCTTCTATATTGGAAGGCTTTAAATCTCTAACAATTTGTCGCATTCCGGAAGATTCTAATTGAAATACTCCTTCCAATTCTCCCGCTTCTAATAATTCGTAAGTTAGTTGTACATCCTTGGGAAGCTTGGCTGTTTCTCCACCTTTAGCGAATATTTTCTGTGCTTTTCTTTCTTGGGCAGTTATATCGTAGGGATCTATTCTATATCCAATTTTGTCTTCAATTAAATCGATAGTTTTGTCAATCATAGTCAGGTTTCTTAAACCTAAAAAGTCCATTTTTAACAAACCCATCGCTTCTATATCTTCCATGTAATATTGGGTAATTACAGAACCATCATTATTCCTTTGTAAGGGTACAATTTCATCTAAAGGTTCGGCTGAAATTACCACACCCGCAGCATGAACCCCGAAGGTTTTATTGGTTCCTTCGATACGAATTGCCATATCTACCCAGTGTTTCACGGCTGGATCGTTATCATATCTTTCTTTAAATTCGGGTTCCGGGGTATCGTCAGCAATCATTTTTTTCAACTTAGCTGGTTTACCCCTAGCTACGGGAATCAATTTCGCCATTTTATCGGCTTCCCCGTAAGAAATATCCAACACCCTAGCAACATCTTTTAATACCGATTTGGAAGTCAATCTGTTAAAAGTAATGATTTGAGCAACCTTATCTTCCCCATATTGACTAGTTACATAATCAATCACTTTATCGCGACTTTCAATACAGAAATCCGTATCAATATCAGGCATGGATTTTCTTTCTGGATTCAAGAAACGCTCGAATAATAATCCATGATGTACGGGATCGATATTCGTAATGCCCATACAGTATGCCACCAAAGAACCAGCCGCCGAACCTCTTCCCGGCCCCACCGGAATATTATTGTCGCGAGCAAATTTGATGTAGTCCCACACGACTAAAAAGTATTCAGAAAAACCCATCTCCTGAATCATTTTTAATTCATATTTCAGCCTTTCTTTGTAGGAATCATCTATTTCGCTGCGAGATTTACGATTTAATTTTTCTAAAAGTCCCAGCCAAGTTACTTCTTCTACATAAGTATCGGCAGTATGACCGGGTGGAATCGGAAAATTAGGAGTTCTAGGGGGACTTAAAATTTTATAAGGTTCAATTTTATCGGCAACTTCTAGAGTATTTGTGACGGCTTCTCTAATTACATCTTCTGGTAAATGGTCGCGGAATAACTGCATCATTTCTTCGGCAGATTTTAAATATTCCGTACCGCTGTAGCGCATTCTTTTATCTTCAAATATCTTCTTCCCAGTTTGAATGCATAGCAAAGCGTCGTGGGCTTCTACGTCATTACAAGAAATATAGTGAGAATCGTTGGTTGCTATCAGCTTAATGCCCAATTCCCGTGCAACTTTGACAATTTCAACATTTACAACCCGATCTTCTTGGGAACCGTGATCTTGAATTTCTAAATAATAATCATCGCCAAATATATCTTGATACCATTTAGCCACTCTCCTGGCTACATCTGGTCTACCGCTCATAATCGCTTGGGGTATTTCTCCACCCAAACAAGCGCTAGTAACAATTAAATCCTCATGATACTGCTTTAATAATTCTTTATTTATACAAGGGCGCGAAAAAATCCCTTTACCTTGCACCCCTTCCAAATGAGATATCGTGGTTAACTTAGTTAAATTCTTATAACCCCGATTATTCTTCGCTAAAACAACCTGATGATATTTGGGACGGCGTTCCTGCTTGGTGATATCGCCGTTAATAATATACATTTCATTGCCGATAATCGGCGTAATATTCTTTTTCTTGCAAATTTTTATCAATTCAACTGCACCATACATCACCCCGTGATCCGTCAGGGCGATCGCCTTCATTCCCAATTCAATGGCACGATCGATCAAAGGAGGCAACTGAGACGCACCATCGAGTAAGCTATAGTCGCTATGAATGTGTAAAGGGACAAAGGACATAGGCTTTCAACCTTTCTCAAACACCGTAAGTGTTATCCAGAGTAACCCAGGAATGTCATATAGACTATATTTTTTTTAAGATAGATATATTAAATTTCTTATTCATGTTTAAATTGTCACCTAGCTTATTGGCAAATGGCGTTAAAACCCGGTCTATGGTTCACGATATTCGGAAATTTCAATCTTCCCAATACCCACTCCCCATTAAATACCATCAGCATACCCTTAGTCTTTATGGTAATATTTATTACTATTAACCTATAAAAACAATGTATTAATAGTTTGGCTTTTCCTAAGTAATCTACCTAAAAAGCATCAAATTTAACCTAAAAAGATCGGTTGAATTTAAGATAAACTGATTAAAAATCAAAAAATAGAAGATGTTTAACAAAGTAATCTAGTCAAATATTTTAACCTTTACCTTTGACTTTTAACCTTTAACCTTTAACCTCTGACATTTCCCTCTGAAGACGAGCGTATCCTCACAAAAAAGCCCCATCCTTGGGATGAGGCAATTATATAAGGCTGAAATTAAAATTAAAATGTCGGAAACCCAAAAGCAAAAATTAGCCCGTTCAAATAAAAATTTGTTAACTTGTAACTCATAAATCTTTCCCGAACCGTTCTGCTAGCCATTACCGCTAGAAGACTGTCCCTTAGCATCGCATTCTCTGCCCCAGCAGCGCTCTAAAAGCTCTATTCTGTAGACGTAGGCAAAAGTATGGGGATTTAATATCAATTTTTCATTAAACAAGGGTTGGTTGAGATACTGCCAAAAGGGGAACTTGAGTTTGTTTTTGTTTTTTTCTGGATTCATAGCAAGAGCCAATAATTTAAACCTTTGTCTTCGCAGCAGGCATTTTTTTAAACGCTACTACTTAATTAATAGTTAAACCTTACACAATCTGAATACAGTTTACCTGCGGACAATTGCGGAAACAGGAAGAAGCCTACTGCCTCACTTGCAACACCTTTACATAAGATCGAAGTTCCATTATTTTGCGGATGCCAGAAAATAGTCATATGTATATTAGATGACATTTAGGTTAAATTTGACAAAACAGCGAACAGCGAGCAGTTAACTGTTAACAGCAAACGGCAAATAATTCATTGAGTATGTGGTGTTGTCCGGATTAATTCACTTTCTTCAAAAGTTCGTCTGCATAAAAGTACCCTCCCTTAGAATTAAGAGAGGGGGAGATGAGGGGAGGGGGAGATGAGGGGAGGGGGAGACAAGGGGACAAGGGGAATTTTAACCTTTAACCTTAATTACTCCTAACTCCTAACTCTCAACTATTAATAATGGTTTCCGGCTTTACGGCGGTGCATGGCGGTTACAGTATCTGCTTGCAATAACTTACCGTTATCTACTGTTGCATATATCACCCAATGGTCGCCGCATTCCATACGCTTGCTTGCAGAACATTCGATATAGGCTATAGCATCTGTGAGGATGATGCCACCATTATCGGCTGCTGTTGTAGAGAAGTTGGAAAAACGATCTTCACCGGGAGCAAAAGATTTACGGAAGTGCTTGACGTAATCTTGTTGATTGCCTTCACCGATAACATTTAAAACAAATTTACTTCCAGGATATAGTAACGTTTCAACTGCTCTATCTTTGGCGATCGCCAAACTAATTCCTGGTGGATCGAATGTAGCTTGCGATACCCAAGAACCAAGCATTCCAGTGGAAACTTCTCCTTGCTTGGCAGTAAGTACGCAAACGGAACCAACAATACGTCCAACGGCTTGTTCCATTGGAGTTGCAGTGGGTTGGGCTATACGTAGTTTGCGGGCTTTTCTTAAGGTTTGAGCGAAGTCGGTTGCTGTTTCTTCGCATTCTTTGAGGGTTTTATCGGATGGTTTAAATCTAGCTTTGAAGGTATCGAAGCCAAATTTGAATCCTGCATCTTTTAGCTTACCTTCAATTAAATCGAATGCTTCGCCACTCCAACCGTAGGAACCAAATACTCCGGCAAGTTTTCCAGTGTCACCAACTGAGAGAACGATACCCAAAGCAGTATGAATCGGAGTAGGAGCATTGCCGCCGATGGTAGGAGAGCCGATGATAAAACCATCCGATTTTTCAATGGCCGCGCGGATATCATCAGGGTCTGCAAATTCACAGTTAATAGACTCAACTGCTACCCCACCTTTAGTTAAACCCAAGCCAAAAGCTTGGGCTAAAGTTGCAGTATTACCGTATGCTGAAGCGTAAAGTAAGGCAACGGTAACTTCGCGTTCGGTTTGAGAAACGCTCCACTGTTGATAAGCTTTTTTAAGTTCAATCAAACCATAGCGTACCAAAGGACCGTGAACCGTACCATACATTCTCACTGGCACTTCAGAAAGTTTTTCTAAAGCCGCTTTAACGTGAGCTGCATGGGGAGCCATCAAGCAATCAAAATAGTAGCGTTGGTCTTCCTTTAAAATATCCCAGTCTTCATCGAATACTTCTTCACCGCAGACATGAGAGCCAAATAGTTTATTTGAGTAGAGAACTTGGGTTTGTTGGTCGTAAGTAGCAAGTCCGCTCGGCCAACGGGGACTAGGAATCGGGATACCTTTTAAAACGTGTCCCTTACCCAAATCGAGGGTTTCCTTACCCCGCATTTCTATAACTTTGAGATGTGGCCCAAAAGCCTTACGCAAATTAGCAGCACCAGGAATTGAAGAAACAAAAGTTAGCTGCGGAGCGCGTTCTAGAATTGCTTTAAGAGTAGCGACGCGATTGGGATTAAAATGTCCAACAATTACATAATCTAAATCTTGCAAATCTAAAACACTTTGCAAAGCCTCCATATAAATTGAGGTAAAAGTTTCCGGAGGCGGATCGATAATTGCAGTTTTATCGCCTTCAATTAAATAGCAATTAGAAGTACTACCCTTAGCTAATGCATACTCAATCTCAAATCGTAAGCGCGTCCAACTGCGAGCTTTAATCAGCTTAGTATCGGTCGCAATTGGGGCGATCTGCATATCGCGGGGATTGGAATTGCTCATAATATCGATGGAAAAAATAAAGGATTAACAATTGAAAAAAATAATCAAAAAAAAAGAACGTAGATGCTTTTTTGAATTTAATAAAGAGATGAGGGGATGAGGGGATGGGGAGAGGGGAAGATTAAGGGATAAGGGGAGAATAAATAATAATTACCAATTACCAATTACCAATTACCAATTACCAATTACCAATGCCCAATTACCAATGCCCAATCCCCCATGCCCAATCCCCCATGCCCAACTAATTAATAGTAAGTTCCAACTTTACGGTGGCGGACTGCTGTTACTCCGTCGGGATCAGAAATACGACCTTCGGAAACGGTACAGTACAACAGTGTGTGGTCGCTACATTCCATGCTGGTTTTAACTTCGCATTCCATGTATGCCAAAGCATCTGCAAGAATGGGGCTACCGTTTTTAGCTGTTTGAGTTTTCACTCCTTCAAATCGGTCAACACCGGGAAGTAAGCGCTTGAGGAATTGCTTTTTGAGGTCTTGATAGTTTCCTTCTTCAAGAACGTTGAGAACGAACTTATCACCGATCTGTAGTGAAGATTCCATTCCTCTCTCTTTACCAACAGCTACGGTAAATCCTAAAGGCTGTAAGCTTGCTTGAGCAATCCAAGAAGCAACCATTGCACCTTTGATGTCACCTTTTTTAGTGGTAACTACATAAAGTCCGTTGCTAATCCGACCTAATGCTTTTTCTAAATCGGCATCAATTGATTTGAGATGCTTGATATTGCGTTCGCGCACCAACAACTGGCCCATTTCGTTACCAGCTTCGTCAGCGGCTTGAAATACATTGTTGTTGGGTTCTTCTTTGATGCGGATTGCTGGGAAGCCTTCTCTTACACCATGTTCGAGGAATTTTCTCCGTAAGGTGTCGATAGGTTCGTCATCTCCACCATATGACTCATACAGTCCGACGACTTGCTTATTTTTCACCACCGCTAACAGAGAACTGATAGCAGCTTGTGCCGCAGCATTCGCTGTAGGAGGCATACCAATGATGATACCTGCCGCCCTACCTGCCAATTCTTGAATTTCTTGGAGATCGGTGGTAGCTAAATCCAACATCTCCACACCAACGCCGGTTTTTTGAATACCGTGCCCAATTGATTGCGCTAGGCGATCGCTATATCCATATTCCGATACGTAGTACAAACCAATGATTGTTTCGGTTTTGGCTTGTTTTTGACTCCAACTTTGATAACACTCTCTGAGGGTATCCAAGTTGTGGTAAAGTAATGGCCCGTGACCGTTGGCAATAATTTTAATTTTGCCCAAATCGTTCATTCTCTTCATTGCATTCAATAAAGAGCGAGCATTTGGTCCCATCAAACAATCGTAGTAGAATTTGAAATCGGGTTCGATTGCCTCTAAGTTGACATCAAAGGTATCGTCACTGCAATAGTGCATACCAAAAGCGTCACAAGTAAAGAGGGTTTGAGTCTTCTTGTCGAAACTGAAGATAGTATCAGGCCAGTGTAAATTAGGAGCGCTAACGAATTCAATTTCGTGTCCGTCACCTAAATCTACAGTGTCACCAGTCTTAACAATTCGCTTAGAAAACGGATCGTGTACCAAGTTTTCTAGAAACTGTAAAGCAACCTTAGAAGCTATAACAGTTGCTCTAGGAGCAATTTGCAACACATCTTCCACCAAACCACTATGATCGGGTTCTGTGTGGTTAACAATTATGTAATCAATCTCCTTGGGGTTAACCAAGCTCTTGAGAGTTTCTAAATATTGTTCCCGAAACTTGGTATGAGACGTATCAACCAAAGCTGTACGCTCGCCGCGAATTAGATAAGAATTGTAAGTTGTGCCGTTTTGCAATCCAAACTCAATATCAAAGCGATCGCGGTCCCAATCGAGACTCCGAATCGCCGTTGTGTTAGGAGCAATTTCAACAGTTTGTATAGTAAGACGTTTTTGTGCGTTCTCGTTGAGCGCTACCATATATATAAATCCGAGGACAGTAATAAGTTCACTTTGCTTCCTCTATTTTTCCCATAAAAACTTTTGTAAAGTTGTCAAAAACTTTATATTCCCGAAAAAATTTTTTGTAGCAGATGTTGCTGTTTTTCAGCATTCCAAAATCGCTGAAAGACGGCATAAATAATTGGTTTTTTATTTAATTTTTTATTTGTTTTTTTCAAAACGGATTATATCAGGAAAATAAATTTTTATAAAATAAAAAGTATAGATAATCATGAATCTAATTAAATTAATGCTTGAGCTTTGAGAGTATTTATCACCAGACCGTAAGTAGGTTAGGGTTGAAAATTATAATTACTCCATTCCCGCTCTAAATAAAAAAATTATCGGATTCTTCCCCCTCTCACTACATTTGGTAATCTTCTACTGGGACAGGAATAATTATTCGCAAAAATAAAAAACATATCACTAATTACCTGTAGTCATTACGGAATTATAGTTTTTGTATAACTTTATTATTGAGCTTTTTAGCAAGTGATAATACTGAGGACAATCGAGTAATAAAAGCTTAAAAAAGATAATAAATCAGCTTATGCGTGTATTTATTATTCGTGTATTTATTTAGTTAAGTTATTCTAGATAAACACAAGCAATGATTACACAACGAGCGTCGTTAGATAGCGTAATTTTTCAGATTGTATCATCCTATGCAATTAAGTTTTAGAACAGCCGTTTGTAATATTCACATATAAATATAAAAGCCATGAAAAAGCAAAAATTATCTTTCAACTTAAGTTTTACGTTAATAATCGTAGCTTCTTTAATGAACGCTATGGCTATAAGAGTTAACGCTGGTGAGCCAAATGCTCAAGGAAGCACTTCCGAATCATCTGGTTACTCCGGTGGGAACTTCAGCCCTGCTAATCAGATAATCAATACACAAGTAGCACCTGGGATTAGTAATTCTGTTGAATTTAACGACGGTAAAATAACTGTATCAACAACTGTACAAGCAAAGGTGAATCAAGTTGCTAGTACAGTACTTAACCAAATTGCTATTAATGAGGCTATTGGTAGTAATGATGGTGAAAATATTAGCTCTTCTAATAGTGATGGAGATAAAACTGTTAGCACTGGGAATGGTGGTGAAAATATTAGCACAAACGGCACTCAAGTTTCTCCAAGTAATGCTATTGTTGCTATTCTCGTCAGAGGAACAAGTGCTGGTAATGTAATCTCTCAGATACAAAATACTCTTATAGAAACCGGACTTACCTCGGCATCAGTTGAAACACTTATTAACTCTATGCAGGGTGTGATTAGTAATTCTTCAGCAGCATTATCAGGTAGTCAACCAACTGTGGATATAAACAAGCTAAACGCTGCTATAAATGCTTACAATAAGATTATTATGGAAAGCGATACCAGAACTCTTAGAAAACTTGCTTCAAATCCAGAATTTATCACAATTCGTAATATTCTCAATCAATTCAGAACTGCATTGAAGGGTTAAACTTTCAACGGGTTGTAGAGACGTAGAGACGTAGCAACGCTACGTCTTGAGATAATTTAGTGAATAAAAAACCATTTACCCGATGCTGTGAGGCTCATTATAAATAATAAAACCCACCTACACTTCAAATAAAAATATAGGCAGAAATTGCAGCGTTACGTCTCTACAGAATATAATTTTTTAACCGTTCACTGTTCCCAATTCTTTCCACGTTCAACAGCACGCAGCCAAATAGCATAATTATCTTGAATATTATTAGCATCAAGATTTGGCTCAAATACTTTTTCTATAATTCTTTGATTTATCAATTGTGAATAATCATTCCATAAACCGATTGTCAATCCTGCCGCAAATGCAATACCTTGTACTGTGGTATCTCGCATTACTGGTTGTTCTATGGGAATGCCTAATAAGTCAGCTTGAAACTGCATTAAAAAATTATTATTGGAAGCACCACCATCTACAGCTAACTTTCCGATGGAAGTTTTGCTAGATGAATTAATTGCTTCTACAACTTCTTTCACTTGATAAGCAATTGCTTCTAATACAGAACGAACCATATGTTCTCTGGTGACACCAGCAGTAACTCCTAAAAAAGCACCTCTAGCACTCATATCCCAATGAGGTGCCCCCAATCCACTTAATGCAGGGACAAAATAGACTCCACCATTGTCCTCTACTTGAATTGCCATCGTTTCTGTTTGATCTGCTGTCTCAATCAATTGCATACCATCGCGTAACCATTGTATACAAGCGCCACTAGTAAACATACTGCCTTCAAGAGCGTAGTTGATATCTAAAGAACCGCTTTTATTGACTTGAGTCCACGCAACAGTACTCAAAAGCTGACTTTGCGATCGCACTATTTCTGAGCCTGTATGAGCAACTAAAAAGCTACCAGTACCGTAAGTGCATTTCATCAAGCCGGGAGCATTGCAACCATGACCGAATAAAGATGCTTGTTGATCGCCTAAAATAGCAGTAATAGGAATTTCGACTTCGAGCAAAGCTCGATCGGTAACTCCAAATTGGCTCAAACTGGGCTGAATTTGGGGTAAGATATGACGAGGAATTTTAAATAAATTTAATAGCCTTTCGTCCCAATCGCAAGTTTCCAGATTCATCAACATTGTTCGACTAGCATTGCTATGATCGGTTGCATGAACCTTTCCACCAGTCAGATTCCACAGCACCCAAGTATCGATTGTGCCAGCCAAAACATTATCGAGGTCAATTTCTGCAACAGAATTCAACAACCAAGAAAGTTTTGTCGCAGAAAAGTAAGCGTCAATAACTAATCCAGTACGTTGATAAACTTCTTCTCCCAAACCTTGATTTTGTAATTCATTGCAAAGAGAAGCAGTGCGCCGATCTTGCCATACAATTGCTTTATGTAAAGGCTTTCCAGTATTTTTATCCCACAACAAACAAGTTTCTCGCTGAACGGTTAAACCAATAGCAGCTATTTGTGAAGGAGTAATTTGTGCTGTAGCGATCGCACTTTGCATTACTGAAATCGTAGCTTGCCAAATTTCTGCCGCATCATGTTCCAACCATCCCGGTTGAGGATAATATTGCTTGAGTTCGAGGTATGCTTGTCCGACAATTTGACTTTTGGAATCAAACACAAAAGCACGATTTCCCGTAGTGCCTAAATCTAAAGCCAGAATATAACTTGGTTGTTGGTTCGTGTTGCCCCTACTCTGCATCATATTGATTTTAACTGCCAGCAAAGTCTATATAATCATGCCATAAAAAGAGAGTAGTGAGTAGAAAGTAGTGAGTAGAAAGTACTGAAAAGATACTGAATTATAATCATTGAAATTAATTTTTATAGTACGCTCAGCCGGTATGGCGGCTAGAAAATAGATTTTTTTGGTAGTGCGAGCATCTTGCTCGCTGGTATCTCCTGGTAGTGCGAGTAAGATGCCGCACTACTGGGAATTCCATAAAAAATAACGCAACTCTAATCAAGAATTGCGCCAAATACAGTCAAGAATATTTAAAGAAAGAGAAATTTTTTTTATTCAGATATTTTGCTTCTACCAGCTAATTTTTGTTTGAAACAGATGAAGAGACGTAAAATTTGACGTCTCTACACTACTAGGGATTACTTCTTGTTGCGACGGCGACGACGTAACATCAAACCAGCACCAGTCACACCGAGAATCGCAGCCATGTTAGAAGCTTCAGGTACTGTTGCAGCTTGCGCGAACTTTGTAGGAGTGTTAGTCAAGTTACCTTCACCGAAGTCAACAACGAACACCGCATCGTTGTAATCCAAATCGCCACCGTTACGTAAATCTTCAAAGCCCATCATCAGATAATCTCTACCACCAGCATTGACTTCAAACGCCATCAAATGTTGTAAACCATCACTGTTGAGAGATTCATCTGCACCATAAATATCGCCGTTTCTAGTTTTAGAACCACGTGCACCATCGGCTCTAAGTAAGAAGTTGAGTTGAGTACCGCCCTCAATTAAACCCAAGTCAACAAAGTCACCGATATCTAAAGGAGCATTCTTCCCGTTATTCGACTGACAACCAGACTTACAAGAAACATCATCGAAAATCATTCCTTTCTCGTAATCGTCGCCTTTGGTTGCTTCGTAAGCTAATTCGTTTTTGTAACCAGCACCTTCATTAATGAACCAAACTTTTACATTGTGGTCGTGTTTCAAGAATAATTTATCTGCATCTAATTTTTGTGCGGCTACTTTCTCTGCTGCAATTTCTAATCTTTCCTTTTGTACTAATTTTTGGAATTCGGGGATTAAAGCATTGAAATCAGGATCTTCTAAGTGGTCTGTGATAGTGTGTTCTTTTGTCCAATTTCCCCATTCTTGAGAGACTACTACTTCATAATTTTTTTCTGCTTGTTTCTGAGCATTTATTAATTGCTTACCTTCTACCATCAATGAACTATATAGCTCATTGTTAGTGGCTCCATTTCTAGCCACATCAAGTTTGTTGTTGTATTCTTGTTTGACTTGTTCGTATTTTTGTTTCGCTTTATTAGCAGCATCAATATCGCTTTGCTGATTTGTTTTATCAGCTGCCTTTTTTAATTTACCATGTTCTTTTAATGCCTTATTGTAAGCACCTCTGGTATCTTTTAAACCTTTATCTCCAGATTTGTCTACAACTAGATTATTTAACTTGTCTTGATAGCTCTTCTCGGCATTTTGTAATTGATTTTCCGCTTCTTTAAGTTTTTCTTCGTTGATTTTACCGTTATTATATTTGGTTAATTGCTTCTGATAATTATTATTTTTAATGTTGTAAACATTCTTTTTCTTGTTCAAATCATGGAAAGTTCCTGCTTTGCTTCTAGCTTGATCTCGTTCTTTCCTTGCTTCTTGTCTAGCCTCAGTAGCTTCTGCATTTTGAATCCCATCCATCATGTCAGATGGAGTTTGAATATCAGCAGCTTGTGCGGTTGCGGGTGCAACAAAAGCACTAGTTAAAGCAGCAGCAGCAAAAATACTCTTTACAACTTTCTTGTTATCAACCATGACTAAAAACCCTTCTCTTATTGCACTTTTAAATTTGAAAGAATCACTTATTACGTAGTGACTTTGTTTCGATATATACAAATTACCTCAGTACAACAGAAGGTGTCTATAGTAACTATTGACTTTCGCGGACTCTTTATAATTTTTGGCTGAAAAGAGGAAAAAAAGCCAATAAATGGACTTATAGGATGGGTAGCTAGGGATAAAAGATTCGGTAAACTCGTAGAATAAGACTTGTGTTCACCAAAAAAGTCCGATGGTTGATTTGTATTCTCAGTATTTATTTAAGTAAGAGACTGGTGAATATAACTATTTTATACTTTGAATCTCAAGTTTGTTTCAAAAGACTATTGGTTTGTGTAGTGAGTTTGAGGTGCTTGCTATTTTATCGAGATGTGTAGTAAGTGCGATTTGGGAAAATATTTCTTTTACCTTGCCTTATGAGGTGAAGCGGGAGAATTAAATTTCACATCTATATAGTTATATTCAAGCCGGGAAATGGGATTCCGGGTTGATGGCATTTGAATAATGGAAGTGTTTGCTTGTTACCTGAGTTTTTCCCTCATCCCCTAGCCCCTTCTCCCAAGATTGGGAGAAGGGGAACAAGAAACTACTCCCTTCCCGCTCTAAAATGACCTATCTTTCTTTATTTATTTATTTCCTCTGCCTACTTTGCGTCTAGTAAAGTTTTTTAATCGGTAATCTTCTGCCAGTAAAGGAATAATTACCTCTGATAATATTGGAAGCAGCTTTTGACTGTGCATGTGGGCAGACTAAGTGAGATAGTTTAAATCAGATATCTCATGAACAAATCATTCCCCAGAATTCGAGGAAACCACACCTGAAATTGAAGCAGCTGCGATTGAATTACGCCGCGAACTTACCCCTACAGAAAAGCGACTTTGGCAAAATTTAAGAGCCAGAAAAATAGGTGGTTTAAAATTTCGCCGTCAGCATCCGCTAGGACGTTTTATTCTTGATTTTTACTGTTCTTGCTGCAAATTAGTTATCGAAGTAGATGGAGAAATTCACGACAATCAACAAGACTACGATAAGGAAAGGACAAAATACCTGCAAAGTTACGGTGATACAATTTTGCGTTTCCAGAATCATGAGGTTATACAAAATTTAGACCAAGTATTACAGCAAATTTTGCAAACAGCATTAGCGCTTTCCGAATCGGATTAGTTTCTTTATGCTCAAATTCCCCTTCTCCCAAACTTGGGAGAAGGAGTTAGGGGATAAGGGAGAAATGTTGGTAAAACTAACAAGTCTATTCCAGATAATTAGTAAGATATTCATTTGTCAACGCGGTCAAATAACGTGACAAACGACAACAAGCTATTCTCAACTATTCTTCAAACAATGGACGTAACTGGATTCGAACCAGTGACCTCTACGATGTCAACGTAGCGCTCTAACCAACTGAGCTATACGTCCGAAGCTACATTTATATAACATATATTTTGCAATGAATGCAAGTTTTTCGAGCAATTGGTTTTCTGCACAGTAAGAGAGACGTAGCAATACGCCCCGTCTCTACATACATTATCAGTTGTTTATTTGTTCAGTTGCTTCTGGATTGATGATATTAGTTCTTTTGCTCTTGGATAAGATGTTGTTCCTGACTGCACGGTTTTCAATTTACTGAGAATTGTCCGTAATTTGGCTTTGTACTCGTTAACTTCTGATGGAGGATTGGCAATAAACCTTTCGATTTGCGCTTCTGCTTGATTGAGAATTTTCTGCGATTCTCTTTCTGCTTGGAGTCGAGTTTGGATGATTCCTTGGTTGCTTTGGTATTTAGCTAATAATTTCTGGGCTTCTAGATAATTGGGATTTGTCACCTCAACATGAAGCAATCGCTTGATAGCTTCTAGCCATAGCTTTTCAACTTGCTCCCATTTATAAGTTGGATGGGGTGGATTTTGCGATGCTTGTGCTGCTTGCATGGCAAATACTTTTGCTGCTTCAATTAAATTACTCGAAACACCACTTTTCCCATCTGTAACAATCCTCTTAGCTAAATCGGGTTTGGAAGCTTTAATTATAGTCAAAGCTTTTTTGCCAGCCAAGGTTTCTCTAGGAATTTGTTCAAGTGTAATCATCGCGGTTTGCATCTGGGCTACAGCCTTTTCTTTTTCAACGGCATTTTTAGCTTGTTGATATTGCTGCTTGGCGGCTTGTAGAGTTTCTTCTGCTTGAAGAAGCGACTCAAAAGCATTTTTTTCTTGAAAGGCTTTAGCATCTATTCTTGCAACTCGACGACGTGCTGTTTCAAATTCATCAAAAGTAAATTTCCAACTACACCCAAATAAGCCGCAATAAGCTTGAGGATAATAACCCAAAAACCAAACGGGTAAATTATCTAAACTTTGTTGTGCTTGTTTAACTTTGTCGCTACCTTGCTTAATATCTTCTAAACTCGTAGCTTTATTTATCAATTGATCTGCTTGCTCGGTATTCTTAATTGCTCCACGATAGCTATTATCCATACTGATATAAGAAGGTAAAAGCAGCAATGGTGCTTTTTCAGCTACGGGTTTGCGAATCATCGGGTACGGTAAATTAACTAACCATATTGCACCGCAAATACCTGCTGCAACCATTGCTATCCATTTTAAATCGCTGAAAATTCCCGGCGGTTGATTCGCTTTTGCGGCTTGCTTTAAAGCTTTTTCGCTAAATTCTGGAAATACATCTACAACTAATAAAAGCAATTCCTCAAAAGTTGCTGGAGAGCCTTTTTCTCTACGCAGCTTTTCAAAACGCTTAGCTACAATTTGTCTTTCGGTTCTACCAATATCATTATTAGAACCACAATTAAGCAATTCTGAACGTAAAATTTTAAATGCGGAATCATTAAGACGATACATGATTTTATGGTTAATTTAAAATGTTGATTTGAAATGTTAAGTATTAAAAGTGAGGATTTATTCGTTCATAATTCCTGAATAAACGCTATTTTGTTTGAGCTATTTTCTCGTAATAACGCTTATACACCTTTAATTTTGCTTCTGCTTTTATATGAGCTAAGGTTTCTGGAGGAATTGCCTCTACAGCACGCAACTCATTTAATTTTGCACGTTTCCCAACTTTCGATCGCAGTTGCTTTAAACGCTGAAGCACTATTTGCTGCTTTTGCAAACCTTGCTTCTCATTAAGACTACATACTTCAACCTCCGTACATAATATTTCAAATGCATTGTTATCAAGACGGTACATCCAATCACCCTGTTACTCTTACTATGATTATTCCCATCTTGGATGTAATAATTACACCTGTGTTTTTTTAGGTTAATAAAGTAAGGGGATGGAGAGACAAGGGGTAGGCTACTGTAAGTTAAAATCTGTCCATAGCTGGACAAAGCTACCGAAATGTCCGTATAATTAGTTGTAGTAATTTACAGTAATTTATATGGACAGTAATCAAGAAGAAATGACCGTTAGTATCGGAGAGGCAGCAGAAAAGTTAGGCGTATCAGTTAAAACTGTTAGAAGATGGTCTGATGCAGGGAAGATTCGCTCAGACAGGTCGCCAAGTGGGCATAGAAGGTTTTATATTTCAGACATCTTAAGTATTGCATCAAAATCCGTTAAGGAAGAAAGGCTAACTCTTAACTACGCAAGAGTTTCAAGTCACGACCAAAAAGAAGACTTGATTAGACAAGCTGAAGTTTTAGAACAATTTTGCGCTGCTAAAGGCTGGGAATACGAAACCATTCAAGACCTTGGTAGTGGATTGAACTACAAAAAGAAAGGTCTTAGAAAACTTTTAAAACTAATACTTACTAATCAAGTTGAAAGATTGGTGGTTACTCATAAAGATAGATTGCTTCGTTTTGGTGCGGAGTTAGTTTTTATGATGTGCGAAGAATTCAATACCGAAGTTGTTATAATCAACAAGACCAAAGAAGAAAGGTCATTTGAGAGCGAGCTAGTTACAGATATGATTGAGCTTGTAACCATGTTCTCTGCTAGGTTGTACGGCTCTAGAAGCAATAAAAATAAAAAGATTGTTGATAGGGTGGTCAAATCTGTACAAAAGGTTTGAAATAAATCGAATAAATATATTGGCATCGTGCAGATATGGGCATATATTTGAGAAGTAATCAAGCATTGAGGTCGTTAGCGCAGCGTCACCGGAGGTGATACAATGTTACTTTGCATTAAAGTTGAGTTAAAACCAAATAACAAACAAGTTACACAGTTTCGCAAAGCTTCTGGAGTAGCACGTCATGCTTATAACTGGGCTAATGCGACAATTAACGAAGTATTGAAGCTGCGTGAAGCCGATAAAACAGTTAAAGTTCCATCAGCTATTGACTTGCATAAAAAGTTAGTAGCTGAAGTTAAATCTGTTAATGATTGGTATTATGAAATTAATAAAAACGTTCCACAACAAGCATTAAAAGAATTGCGTACAGCATGGGATAGATGCTTTAAAAAAGTTGCTAAACAACCTAGATTCAAAAAGAAAGGTCAACGCGATTCATTCTATTTAGAATCTGGTAGTAAAGCATCGCCCAAGATAAAAAATGACGGTAAGCGCGTTAAATTACCTTCTATTGGTTGGGTAAGATTAGCTGAGCCTCTACCTGTTAGTGCTACTCATAACTGTGTAATTTCTCGCATTGCTGATAAGTGGTTTATTGCTATCAAACATGAGATTGAAAAACCATCTTTTGAGGTTGATAGACCGACTGTAGGCGTTGATATTGGGATTAAAGAGTTAGCTGTTTGCTCAAACGGTAAAGTATTCAAAAACCCGAAAGCTTACCGCAGAATGAGTAAGCGTATGAAACGTTTACAACGCAGTGTGAGTAAGAAACCTATTAGTTCTAATAACCGTAGAAAAGCTGTTTCTAAGCTAGCCAAATTACACGCAAAAATAGCAAATATTCGTGAAGATGCTATTCATAAATTGACTAACTATCTTGCTAAAAACCACAGCATTATTAAGATAGAAGATTTGCATATCAAGGCATTTTTGAAAAACCACAAGTTAGCAGGTGCAATTTATGATTGTGGAATGTACGAATTTAAGCGTCAATTAAAATATAAAACTGAAAAGTTTTCTAGTCAGTTAATCCTAGTTGATAGGATGTTTCCTAGTTCTCAGATTTGCTCTAATTGCGGTAATCATCGTCATAAGATGCCATTGAAAAACCGCGTTTATACCTGTCCCGATTGTGGTCACACGGAGGACAGAGATTTAAACGCAGCTAAGAATATAGACCGATGGTTTGAGAATATTTTTATTCCTGTAGCGCAGCGTGACGACGCAGGAGTCATACGGTCAGAAACGGTAAGTTCTACCGAGATTGCCTGTGGAGCAGACAAACCTCTTAGAAGTCAACGCCACTTGCTACAACCGGGGGAACCCCGGCAACGCAGTCGCTCTTCTAAGACTGTGATGAAGCAGGAAGTTAACACCAAAACTACTTTTGTCCAGTTAAGTCTAGATTTGGGTAGTTTTGGGTAAGTTTAATAGAACGGTTAGATAACTACTCCATGAACTATGCCCAATACCCAATGCCCTATTCCTTGTTATATGACTTTGGATAGGTAAAACTAAGTGCCAATTATTGCTAGCATTTGTAGGTTAGTTAACAAATTTATTATTAATAAAAATGCCTACAGCCTTAATTACTGGTGCTTCTGGTGGAATTGGTAAATGCTTTGCCCAAAAACTTGCCGCAAAAAATACGAACCTTATTATTGTTGCTCGTTCAGAAGATAAGCTTAATGCTCTTGCTCAAGCATTACAGCAGCAATACAAAATTAATGTAGAGGTTATTGTCAAAGATTTAACTGAAGCATCAGCAGCGCGGGAAGTGTTTGACGCTACCCAAGCGAAAGGATTGACCGTTGATTTACTGATCAATAATGCAGGCTTTGGTGACTATGGTGAATTTGCTCAAACCGATGGCGATCGCCAAATCCAAATGATCCAACTAAATAATGTAGTGCTAGTTGATTTAACTCACAAGTTTTTACCACAAATGCGCGAAAGAGGTTCGGGAAGCATTATTAACGTATCGTCAATTGCAGCATTCCAACCAATACCATATCTTTCAGTTTACGCAGCAAGTAAAGCCTTCGTTCGCAGCTTTAGTGAAGCATTATGGGCCGAAAACCGTCAATATGGAGTAAGAGTTTTAGTAGTTTCTCCCGGCCCTACCGAAACAAACTTTTTCGAGGAAGCTAACTTTCCTCCCGCTTTAGCACGTAACGCAAAAAGTATGTCTACTCCCGAAGAAGTAGTAGACGAAGCTATGAAAGCACTAGAAAATGGAAACGCTGCTGTAGTAGTCGGTGGAATTGTATCTAAATTTATCACCACCTTATCCAATATAGTTCCTAGAGAAACTTTATTGAATGTATTAGAAAAGCAGTTTAAAGCTTAGAATCTTAAAGTTCGTAGTCAGTGGCTCTAGCCCTCAAATCAAAGACTAAAATTGTAGGTTGGATTAGATACGAAAACCAAGTAGCTTGATTAACGACAATATTTATTTATCCTGTCGTAGCCCAACATCATTTATGCAAAATAATCAAAGTTCGTAGTCATAACCCAATATTAGTTATGCAAAAGGGCTAAAGCCCTTACTACGAACCGTCAGGCAAATTATAAAATTAAACTGCTCACTATTACCAATTACCAATTACCAATTACCAATTACCAATTAAACAAATTTCGTCAAACTCATCCGATAACGCTCTTTCTTAGTAACCGCAATTTCTCCAACTTCCAAACGCCCTTTACCGCGAATTGCAATCAAATCACCAGTTTTAATTTGATGAGAAGCTTGCTTGATATCTTTCCAATTAACCCGCACGTCACCAGCATTAATTAAATCAACCATTTTACTGCGAGACATTCCAAAACCAGCAGAAGCAATTGCATCCAATCTTAAAGATGCTTCCACCGTGGTTAATTCTTTTTTCTTCGGTTCTCTTACTTTTAATAGACTAAAATCCATCCTTTGAGTCTTGACAGGAACCGAACGTACCTGAGTCAAACTTGTTTCAAGAAAATCAACCAATTCCGGAACGACAACTATTTGCGCTCCACGTTCGCCAAGTACAATAATATCGCCAGTTTTCTCGCGTACAATTCCCGTTCCCAACATCGCACCCAAAAAATCGCGGTGGTTAGCAGTATCAAACAGGAAATTACCAGCAACATTCAAAGCAACAAGTTCAACTTGCGATTCATCCAAAGGAAGTTCGCTGCGTGCGATCGCAATTCTTTTTCGTTCAGCTTGCGGATATCCACCCCACGCTAACAACTCAACTTCAGTTAACCGACTAAAACTTTGAATCGCTTCTGCCAACTCCGGTGGTGATAAAAAGTCAGTAAAAACCACTTCCCAAGTTCTAATCGCTTGCTCGGCACAATCAATCACACGCGCTACAGTATCTCGATTTTCAACGTTCTTTAAAAGTTCTTCTCTTGGCAACATTTCGATAAAGTTAGTTGTTAGTTGTTAGTTGTTAGTGGCTAGGAGTTAAATTTTATTGTAAATTTTTTATTCATAATTTTCTGCCATATTCGGAATATATTTTCCTCCCCAATGCCCAATGCCCTATCCCCAATTAACAATTACCAATCTTATTCGGCAGCGTAACCTTGAATATTCTCAGGTTCAAGTTGACGTAAAATCCGGGTTGTTTCCCGTTTGGCACTATCGACACCTTCAACTACAATTATATATTTACCAGCATCTAAGCGGTTGCGATAAGGTAAAGCGTCACCACCACCAACAACTAAACCGACTCCTCCACCAACAAAGATCGCACCTAAAGCACCACTACCAGCACCCAACAATCCTCCAATCAAGCGATTGCCGACTTCCCCCGCCCAAGGAAAGGTATTTATCCCAGTAATTAAATTAAAAGCAAAGCCAGCAAAAAAGCCAAACGGTACCAGCCAATAAGACATAAACTTTGCCTGCTTTTTAGCTTGTTCTTTAGGATCGATTAAACCAAATTCATCAGCAGATTTATAGCCTCTACCGAGTATGGTACTTTTAATGTCCTTTTTTTCTAAAGCAGTGTAAGCTTCTTCTGCCATTATCCTGTCGGGAAATACTGCAACGAGATAGTTCATTTTGGTTAAAGCTTTTATCTAAAGTTATCTAAAAAATATCGCTCTAACTAACAGCCTACCAGTACTGCTGCCATCAATTCGATTTATTAAATACTGTTAAAGGGAACGGGGGGATGGGAGATGGGGAGATGGCGGGATGGGGAGACAAGGGGATATTAAACAATTACCAATTACCAATTACCAATTACCAATTACTAATTACCAATCCCCAATCCCCAATCCCCAATTCCCAATCATTCAGTAACTAAATCTAAAGGTTCGCAAAATTCCGGTATGCCTTGCTTGAAAACATAAAGCAAAACCGGAGTTACCAATACGGTAGGGAATGTGGGCGTTTTTTGGATTTGTTCTATGAGCTTGTCTACAGAACCTTCTGCCAAATCCGCACGCCATTCTTGCTGACAAATTAGCGATCGCCATTTTTTCGCTAGACTATCCAACCATTCGGAATTGGCAATTTCTGGCTGCTGCCCTGCTTTGATAGCCAAAGTCATTGCAGCATCTTCTAAGTCTCCGTCACAATCGGAAATCAAATCGAGCGCCTGTAATGCTGGAGGATAATTAGCAAATGTAGAGCGAAATTGGGCAATTTCTTGTGATGTAACTTTAGTCATACAAATACTGTGTTTTCAGATAAATATTACAGTATTTTAACTACAAAAAGTTAGCTTGAATACAAATTAAATCAAATTGCAATGTTTTTGATTATACCGATTAATTAACAATCAAAGCTTTTCTTCTGCGAAAAGAGAGGTTTAGGAACATATAAAAATATGCTTCTAATGCGCTATATTACTTTCATAATTTATAGGTACAAAATAAATATGGTATGAATAAAACCCGCAATTACTTTCACAAACATAATTAGCCAAAAGTCTATAGTTACAGTTAAAAGCTAATAGCTAATAACGAATAACTAATAACTAATGACTAATAACGGGTATCAACGCAATCCTCGTGCAGTAACGGCGCGTTGTAAAGTAGCCAAAGCACGATTGTAATCCAAAATTGCGGTAATTCGATTACCTTCGGCTCTAGTCAAAGCGTTTTCGGCATCGAGTACTTCCAGTTGAGTTCCAACACCGGCTTGAAAACGCAAGCGAGCTAATCTTAAAGATTCTCTTGCTTGATCCAAAGCTGCTTGAGAGGTTTGTACGTTTTCCAAGTTGGATTGCTGTTGTGAATAAGCTTGTTCTACTTGAAAGCGGATTTGATTGCGCTGTTGAGAAAACTGGGTTTCGGTTATTTCAGTATCGACTTTTGCTTGTGCCGCTCGCCCTTTCGATGCACCACCATCGAATAAGTTAAGGTTTGCTATTAATGCGACGCTGTAACCATTAGTCAATCCCACGCTATCGTTAAACTGATCTAGTAGGTTGTAGTTAGCTTCAATAGCTACTTGCGGGCCAAGTTGTGCAAGTGCTTCCCGTCGCTGCTGTTGGTTAATATTGCGCTGCGCTAACTGCTGTTGCAATTCGGGACGATTCTGATAAGCCAAAACTATACTCTTTTCCAGCGGTTGATTCCACAAACCAGCCAATTTGACAGGATCTGCGGCGCTAAGAGTAGCTGACTGCGCTAAATTTAACCGTGTTGCTAACGCACGACGAGCAATGCGCTGTTGCGATTCGGCATTAGTTAACTGTTGCTGGGAGTTTGCTAAGTTAACCTGAGTACGCAACGAGTCAAAGCGCGTTCCTACACCAGCTTCTTCTAATGCTCTCGCATCTCGTAAACTTGCTTCAGCATTGACTACAGCGGCTCTGGATATGCGGACTTGTTCGTCGGATTCTTGCAAGTTGTAATACTCGGTGGCTACGTTTAAACGAATTTCTTCAGATAAACGCTCAACGTCTAATTCTTGCAACCGCACCTGTTCTTTAGCTTGGCGAATGCGTGCAGAACGCGCTCCAGAGGTGTACAAATCGTAACTCACCTGTGCCCCACCAGTGAAAGAAGTTGTGGGGTCGTCAGTATCATCGGGTAGTTGAGGATTAAGTCTACGTTGAAGTTCGCTTCCTGCCGAAGAAGATCGCTCTACTCGACCACTCAAACCTACATTAGGCAATAAAGCGGCTCTTGCTACCTTCAAACCTGCTTGTGCCCGTTCTAGCTGCAATAAAGCTACCTGTAGTTCTTGATTATTGCGTCTTGCAAATTCTAAAGCCTGCTGCAATGTAAGTGCTTGATTTTGGTCAGTTCTTACTTCAGAAGGCCTGGTGGGATATTGCAGGGGGTTGGCGCTGGGGTCAAGACTGGGAGGAATTGGAGCGGGACCCTGTAAACGCGGTCTTGTTGGCTGTACGGGAGCGGGAGAGAGTGGTTGAGCTAATTTATTGTTAGGAATAGAATTATTTTGACAAGCCCCAACCGCTGAGGATGATGAAATATTTTGCAGTTTTAAATCATCTTGTCCCCTTTCTGGCGTATCCTGCGGTATGGGGCATGGTTGTACTTTTAACAGTTCTGCTGCTCCTGGCCCAGTAGCAATTTTCTGTAATTTTTGTAATATTTTATCGTCTGGATTTTTTTTGACTACCACCGGGGCAATATTGATTCCAGATGAATGATTATTTCCAAAAGAAACTTTGCTAGATGAAGGTTTTTTCAAGGCTTGTGTCGAACTTCTATGGGAAGCCGTTTTCAAGCTCTGGGTTTTTGCAGTTTGATTGTTTTTGCTTATCGCATTAATTAAGACTCCAGTTTCACCAGCCACATTCACCCCTGAAATTTGGCGATTGACTTGTTTTACGTTGCTCGGTTCAACCCCCGTGGGGATCACTGGCGCGGGATACTTATTGTCAACCGTATCTTTTAGCGGGCTAAAAGTATTAGTTAAATCTTCTTCGCTACTTATACTGGTAGTAAAGATACTAGGATAAAGACCCAAATGCGAGTCATCCACAGTTACGGTATCAGCCAAACCAGGCTGAGCCGTTAAGACTGCTACTGTCACACCGGGCAAGAAACTATTTAATATTTGCTGTGCTTTCACCGCATTTCCTCACACTACAATCAAGCGGCAGAAACTATTTTCTCACCACAGACTATATCACGCTTAGAACCGAAGTAATGTTAACTCAGATGCTAAGAATCAGATGTTTTATCGTCTTCAAAACCCCTAACGATGCGAGATAGTTCCGCCTTTTCATCGATACTAACGCGGCTCGGCACTCCGCTGATAATTCTTTCGTAATCTTGGAATGAATTTTTGATTTGGGGACCTTCACGAGTTATGTTGTATTCCCTAATACCCTTGTCGTGCCAAGAACCGCGCATTTTAAATACGTTGATTGCTCGCGACATTTCTCCACGAATTTCTACATATTGCAATAGGATAATCGTGTCGGTGATAGTGGAAATATGAGAATCGGTAATCGAATTTGAACCCAAAAAGTGAGTGGTAGTGTTAGTAAAAAAGCCAGTAATTTCCTCTTGCTTGGCGTAAGCAGTTACACCAATAACAAATTGCCGAAACGCATTATTAGAAACACCCCGATCTAAAGCACTAAGGGAATCTATGGCAATACGATTCGGCTTAAATTCAGAAATTTCTGACTTAATAATTTGCAGGTGATCTTCTAAACCAGTTGACTCGGGATAAGCACAAATAATTTTTAACAATCCTTGCTTTTCTAACTGCTCAAAATCAATTCCCCAGGAAGTAGCATTACGAGAAAGTTGTGCGCGGGATTCTTCATAGGCAAATAGTATCGAGCGTTCGCCTTTCTGACAACCTTCCTGCAAAAATTTGCTGACTAACAGCGTTTTACCCGTACCTGTAGCACCTGTAGCCAAAATAATCGAATCTTTAAAAAATCCACCCCCGCACATCCGATCTAGGTATTCGACTCCTGAAGATACGCGGACATTTGAAGAACGTTGAGTCAACTGCATTGCGCCCAATGGGAAAATATTTATCCCGTCATTGGTAATTGTAAAAGGATATTCTCCTTTCATATGAGTCGTACCGCGCAATTTGAGAATTTCAATGGTGCGTCTGCGGCGTTCTCCTTCTAAAACGTTACGAAAAATTATTACATTGTCCGAGACAAATTCTTCTACTCCGAATGTTGCCACCGGGGCCGTATTCTTCTCGTCGTTCGGTTGTCATGACGGTGGTAACGTGCAATTTTTTTAAACGCGCAACTAAACGAAAAATTTCTCGTCGTACCAAACCTGCTGCTTCGTACTGTTGAAAAATTGCTGTTACCGAGTCAATGGAAATGCGCTTTGCTTTGTATTTTTGAATCGCGTATTGCAAGCGCTCTATCAATCCCGATAAGTCAAAGTTACCGATAACTTCTTGACCTTCAGGATCGGGAGAAGCATCGAGAATAAATAATTGACCGTCGTCAATTAACTGTTGTAAATTCCAACCAAATATACGGGCATTTCTGATAATATCGTTGGGAGCTTCTTCAAAAGTGACAAATATTCCTGGTTCTTCAAAGTGAGTAATGCCGTTATAAAGAAATTGTAGAGAATATAATGTTTTACCCGTCCCGGAGGTACCGCTGACCAAAGTTGTTCTACCTTTAGGCAATCCACCATGAGTAATATCATCAAAACCTTCTATCAAGGTATGAATCTTTTCGACACCCCGACTTGATAAAGGTTTGCTAGTCTGTAGCGGCTTATCTTTCTCGCTCATTGCTTATTAACTACAAATAGTAAATTGACCGTCCTAGTTTAAGATTTGGAATTTTGGATTTCGTAAATCTAAAATAGAATGGGTCCGGGTATGGTAATAACTACAGTTCGTTCATGAACCTCTATATAGTTTACTATTCCAAGTTGTTTTCTTGTTCGCTGTCTGGTGCATCCAATAAATTTAATCCGATTAATACTCTTTCTTTGTCAGATAGATCCCCAATTATTTTACGAACTGGGGGTGGTAAAATTTTCGACAAGGTTGGTGTAGCCAAAATTTTGTCATCCTCTGCTTGCTGCGGATTCTTTTGCACATCGATAACTTTTAAGGCATAAACTCCTTTAAATTCCTGCTCTAATATTGTTTTGAGGGTCTTCAGTGCCTGTACTGAGTTGGGTGTGTTACCTGAGACATAAAGTTTTAGGACATAGGTCTGACCATCTTGATGGTTCATGCGCGCATCTTGGGGTAGAAAATAAACAAGAAAAAAAGGGGATAAATTTTAACCCGTATTTAAACAACAAATAAATATATTTATGTTATTTATCTTCTGACAAATAACGTAAAACATCAACCCTTAGAAATATTAGAACGTCGATACATTTCGCATAGGTGAGCTAACATATCAATCAATGTCAAGCGATAATCAAGAAGTAATGAATTATAATCGCTTCTACCTTCTATTTTTAGCTGTTTGGAAAATTCATCTACTAAATCCATATGAATCTCAATAATTTGAGGCACGGGAATATTAGCACAAAATATTGTATTGATTAATTTATCTATTTGTTCTTTTAGATTTGTATCATTTGTGAAGTATTTAATCATAATTTGACGATATTCAGACTTAATCTTTTGCAAAATTTCTTTTTTTTGATTTGAATCCATTTGCTCAAATAAGAGCATTATTTCAGATTGTGACATCTAACTACATATCCATTTTTTCCCTATGCTTATTCATTTATTTTCAACTACATATAGTCTTTGTTATACAAATATTTACAAAGGCTACAGTAATTTTCATTCTCTACAAATAATCTGGATTCGATTGGGTAACATCGCCCTAACTTTTCAAATCGGAAGATTGTTACATTCCGAACGTAGAAAATTATATTAACAAATACATATTTATATTTATCATTGTTTTTAAGTTATGCTAATTTTTTCAAATTATTTCGCTTTAGACTTTCAATAATAAGATACTTTACGTTTGATCGTTAATTTACTCTAAGTAAATTGTTGTTGTTATATTCAAAACAATATATTATCAAAAGATTGGTCTTTATCTCGTATTAAAAAGTAGAAAAGAAAAAATTGTTCGTAAGCAATAATAATTTATGTCAATTTTCTTGATCGTTACTATGGCATTTTTAGGGCGGAAGCTATATTATGGATAAAAAAATAGCTCCTGCTTTACACATAATATTTTTTTAATTTTCCTTGATGATAAGATAGATGAAGTAGCTTTAAAAAATGTCATAATTTGAATCGTTATAATTACTAAAGATTTTTAGGCTAATTTTGGAGTAATAATTGTCTTAATGGTTGCTATCAGATGCATCATGGTATCAACTCCTTTATGGACGCAAGTGATTGCCTCCCCGATGTATCTGCTGGCAGTAAAAGTAGAAACCCGCCGCACCGACAACTCTTGTATCGGCAAGTAGGCTCCTGCGATATCGAACTCCATTGCTTGCATAAAGCATATAGCTTCGATTCAAAATCGTCCTGTGATGTCGCCGTCCCTTTAAAGTGAACAACGATTCAACTTATAAAAGGAACAAAACTAGCAGTGAGGACGGTGATGCCGGATGCTCTATAAAGAAGAATAACTCCAGAAGGCAAATGTCAATTCAACATTACCCGCTTTACGAGTTTATTACTAGAGTCCCTAGTTGCTATGAAACTACTCCTCTTCTAGAGGTGTTATCTTTTTTTGAGCAAGAGCAGCATTCTGTGCAGTTAGTAGTGCTAGACGAGCAACAAGTTCCCTGTTGTTTGCTTGATGCAACGAATCTGCTAGAGTTTTTCATCTATGGAAAACAGGACGAGCTAGGAAACACACGCGAATTTGATTGGAATCAACCAATATCTTGTTTAGATGCAAAATTTATCCAACCAATCCAAATCTTAAGCTCATCTTTAAGTTTAGAGCAATTTGGTTCAAAATTGCGTACTCAAAAATTGCCAGTAAGCTCTCAGAATCGGGTGCTAGTAGATGAATATGGTAAATTTTTAGGACTTTTAGATAGTTGTAAGTTGTTGGGGCATTTAGCGTCATCGCAAAGGAAAAACAAAACCGTAGGCATAGCTTCAGGGAATAGAAACACGCAATATCAAGAAGCAACTAATGGAATTTCGGTTATTCCCAGGAATGTTATAACCCAAACCCATTCCGATGGTGCTGAAGTTATCAGTTATGCAGATGCGAAAAATAAAATATATTCTTCGAGAAACCGGAATAAAAGTCAATGGTCGTATAAGTATGCGGCACAATTACTTAAAGGGCTTCCTTGGGCGTTAATGTTAGAAACAGATACTAAAGAAGTAGTATCGCAAAATCAACTTTGGTACGAACAGCTTGGGGAATTAAAAGATCCGCAAGGGTTCAAAGAACTTTGGGAAAGCACAATTGAAGACAATTTTACACAAACAGATGTTGAGCCTGAGTTAAAGCACTCCAAGGAAGGCTCCACCTTAAACCGTTGTTTTATAGACAGCGAACCAGGTAGTTGTGTTTGTGTTGTAGAAATGCAGGATGGCCAAGAAAGAGTTTGGCGGTTTACGAAGATACCTGTAGATATTTGCGATATTGACCTTCAGGATTTAAAAAACGAAGAAATACCGGAAAATGGTCAATTGTGGCTGGTTTTGGCTAGCGATATTACCGAACAACAGCAACTAACCCAAGAATTAGCAGCGAAAAACGCCGATTTAATTCAACTCAATCGTTTAAAAGATGAATTTTTGGCTTGTATCAGTCACGAATTAAAAACTCCTTTAACAGCGGTATTGGGGTTATCGCGTTTGTTATCCGATCAGCAGTTAGGGAAACTTAACGATAGGCAAGCAAAGTATGCTAAATTAATTCATCAAAGCGGTCGTCATTTGATGAGCGTAGTTAACGATATTTTGGATTTAACCCGCATGGAAACGGGCCAAATGACGCTAACTCCTACCAAAGTCAATATTAAAAACGTTTGCGATCGCGCTTTAACAGAAGCCAAAGCGATTCATACTCAAACAAGCAAAGCCATAATATCGGATTCAGTTGAAGAATATGAATTTGTTCTTGATATTGAGTCAGGATTAGAAGAAATTATTGCTGACGAATTGCGTTTGCGTCAAATGCTGATTCATCTGCTTTCTAACGCTTTCAAGTTTACCGAAGCAGGTGGTGAAATAGGCTTGCAGATCAATAGTTGGGAAGGTTGGGTTGCTTTTACCGTTTGGGATACGGGTATTGGTATTGCCGATAGCCAGCAACATTTGATATTTCAAAAGTTTCAGCAATTGGAAAATCCCATGACTCGTCAACATGAAGGCACGGGTTTGGGGTTAGTATTAACTAGGGCTTTAGCTCGACTTCATGGTGGTGACGTAAGCTTTTTATCGCGAGAAGGTTCGGGAAGCCAATTTACAGTGCTTTTACCTCCATCTCCTCCTCATAAAATGGTTGGAGAAATCGGTGTGGGCGATACGGAAGGATACTTACAAACAGTAGGCTCGCAAGTTACAGAAGAGAAGCCATTAATAAAGTCTGGTTTACCCAAAGAATTACCACTGGAAAATATTCCTGCTTCCACAAGTAAAAATAATTTTAACTCTAATTTTTCTAAAGATCGAAATTCTAATCTATCGCTACAAAGTTTTCCTAACAGTTTAGTTTTGGTTGTAGAAACAGTAGCTAGATATATAGATGATTTCACGAAGCATTTAAGTACTTTAGGATATCGAGTAGTAGTAGCTCGTTCTGGCTGCGAAGCATTGGAAAAAGCCCGGAGACTGCAACCATTAGCAGTTTTTATCAATCCTTTGCTACCGATACTTTCGGGTTGGGATGTATTGACATTAATCAAATCTGATGTTGCAACTCGGGATATTCCGACGATTGTAACGGCTAGCGCAGCAGAAAAAGAACAAGCATTTAGCAAACGCGCCGATTATTTCCTCAACTTACCTGTTACTTATCAAGCTTTAGCAGGGTTATTAGAAACGATTAGCCACATACCCGAAGAAAAGCCAGCAGATGTAAAAAAAAGTAGCATCCCGCAAGCAAAAACCCCATTGCGGATATTGAGATTAGTTGAACCCGAAGTAGAATCATTAAGTTATCATGCATCGCTGGGAAAACATCGAGTCATAGAAGCAGATGACTTAGAACAAGCACAACTCTTAGCTCGTGTTTGGAAGTTCGATGTGGCTTTATTAGATGTAGAAATGCCTCTTGCTGAAACTTACCTAGAACAAATTGGTCAAAGTCAAACTTTAGCCGCTTTACCCTTAGTAACTCGTAGCGTAGAAACTACACAAGCAGCATCAAAGATCGGTAAACTATCGGTATTTCCTTGTTTAACGCAATTGGGCAAGCACAATACTATTGACAAAGAAAAAGCACCAACTTTATTGTCAGTATTGCAAATTGCTGCTGGTGTATGCTGTCCTCCGAGTATTTTAGTTGTAGATTTAACTGTAATACCGGATTTACCGGGAGCAATAATTGATTGCGAAACTAAGAAAACTAAGAAAACTAAAAAAACTAAGAAAGACAACCCCGCTCAAGTTAACTTACCCTGTAGTGGAAAACTTCCATGCCCCCTAAACGACCAACAACTTCAAACAACTCGTCCAACAGAATGGTTTCAAGCTTTGGTTCAGTACCTACAAACAGCAGGTTTCAAAGCAGCAATGTGTAACAGTTGGAAAGAACTATTACAACTATTGCGTCACGAAAGTGTAGATTTACTATTAATTTGTTTAGAAGAATCCACTATAGAGCTAAAAGTTCAATCGTTAATAGAAACATTAGAACAGATGGCTGCGGATTTACCCCCACTGTTATTACTAGATCAAAGATCGAATTCCAATCAAATAGAATTGGCAGAATTTGAAGCATCAAAAACCATCGCAGCACAAGTTTTACCTCGTTCAATTTCAATGGAAAACTTGTTAAGTAGAATCAATCAAGCATTAGCAGTTAGTAGTTAGCAGTTATCAGTTGAAACTTGAGATTATAGCCAAATAACTCATAACTCAAATTGCTATTTATGCGATAGCCAGCACGAAACGCTGGGTTTTGGATCGTGTTTCATTATAAAATCCCTATTACCCAAATATATTAGAAAAATCAGGATTTAATCGGCGATTACATAATGTCTCGATCTGGATTTTTTTTTGTGCAATAAAAAAATGAATCAACTTAAGTTAGAAATCAAACTACTATTAATTAGCTTACTGCTAAGCACTGGACTGATTGTTTTCACTGGTTCAGAAACAAACGCAATTCTAAAATTGGCAAAGCCATCTCATAGTGTTCTTCCTAAAAATACCGAAAAAAATCACACTTTTAGGGCAAGAAAAAAACAAAATACTATCAACCGTGGAACTAAGAATATTAAGTCTTCTTCACAGCTATTAGTTGGCGGTTGGAGTAGAACAATAGTCAATGATTCTGGTGGCAAAGACCGGATAACTGCATTTTTTGATTCAGACGGTTCTTGGTTTTATATAGCGACAAGAGATAATGGATATTGGTATGTTTTAAATAAAGGTACTTGGCGGCTTTCCGATAGCATATTATACCAAACAACGGAAGACGGAAAGAAATTTGAAGGTCCTTTGAAATTTCTATCTGATAATAAGTTCACTTATCGAGATGACGATAACAGTATAAATAAATGGACAAAAATAAGTAGTAAAGGAAACTTATCTGCCAGCCAATTGATAGGAACTTGGTCAATGGTTCGTATGAAAAGAGTTGCTTCTGTTCTTACTAGAGACACCAGAAGTATTCTGAACTTAGTTGAGTTAAATGCAGATGGCACATTTCGTTACGAAAGCGCAAGAGTTGGTGTTGGTGTTAAAATAAAGCGTTTAACTGGAACTTGGGAATATACTAATTCTGGCTATGCCGATGGATTTTTAATTCTCAAGAATTCTCAAGGTAAAACTGTATCTCTTGGTAGCATTGACTGGACTTCCAAGGAAAACTTTTTGCATATACATCGCTCTCAATTCAATCGAGTTAAAAATCAATATTCTCCTGGAAGGATAGAAAGATTTAGCCGTACCAAAGAAAGAATTACACGGTAATTCAATCCTTTGTTGCAGCATCATTGGCATCACCGTGCCAAAACGGGAAAATTGTACGCTAAGCCTGAAACTATTTTCCAGCAAGCATTTTAGCTACTCATAAAAATACAGCACCCTTTTTTTGATGTTTACCCTTATTTTATTGGTGCAGAGTAGTATATATTCTCTGTACCTTGATAATAATTGCTCCTTCACAAGATGCAATACCAGTTTGAATTATAATTTTTGTCTTCCTAAAAGAGCCGCACCCAAATTATTTTGAATCGCAATCGCAAATAGTGCAAAACTAAACCAAACCAAACCAAACTAAAAATAAATTCTTTCCAAAAAAAAATATACTAAAGTCTAATTTTGATATTATTCTAATTTTGATATTGTTTAAGAGTTATATTTTACTTTTTGAGTCAAGACAACCGTTTTGTGCGTAAGTTGATTTTTGGGTACTCGATTTCAAAAAGTGAATAAGTTGAAATTCCTGTTACCTATATATAAACAGGAGACACAAACAACCTAAACTCGGCAAATACATTTAGATTACTAATAGATTACTAAATCTGTAGTGATAATGTACCGAATGTTAGTTTTACCATCATTTAACGTTACTTATAAGGAGTTAAGCAATGAAAACAAGCTTTAGCAGAAAATTATTATTGGTTCTAATCCCATTCATATCTATGTTTACAGCTTTTACCAACCCAAGCAATGCCGATAGTTTACTATCAAGTTCACAAAAGCTACAAGCACAAGATACAACCTCCGATTTCCCTATTATCTATGCGGTTGCTGGCGATAAGAATGGTCATAAAGGAGGAAGGTAATTAGAAAAACATTTGCTTGTTGAAAAACTTGCTTAACCTGTAAATGAAAGAGAAGGAGGATCTGCACAGCGGCTTCTCCTTCTCTAATATGAAAATTTTCTGCTTTCATCATTCGGAAAGCACCGGACTGTAAATTCTGACTTGACACCAATGATTTAACATTTAAGCTTTCCCCATCTGGTAAAAATCAAGTTGATTTCATCAATGAAGAATAAAATCGGGCTAAACGCTTCAATCTTTTTCTTAGCTAGGTAAGCTTGTTCGTTCTTCCAGATACGGTATTGAATTTCTAAAGCAGCTTCTAACAATCCAAAGACCGATTTGGGAACGCCCAACCAATCAACACGAGTAAATATTTTTGGTTCTTCAGTACTTAGTATGCTTAACTAATAGCTAAAATTCCAATGAAGTAAACATCTAAGAGGGTGTTTGAAAAGTCCAAGCGCGTACAATTTTCTCGTTTTGGCACGGTGATGCCTCATTCTTGTACGTCGCGGTAGCTGTGATAACTGCTCACTGATAACTGATAACTGCTCACTGCTCACTGCTCACTGCTCACTGATTTTTACTCGAATCAAACCATAAGCCTGTTTCGCGTCTAATTTCTCATAGTCAGATGGTTCTAAACCCATTTCAGGAAACTTTTTCGGTTCTGCCAGAATTAATATTGAGTCAGATTTGACTTGATTTTGAATATAGTCTGCTGCTTTTACGTTGCTGCTAATATAATTAATTTTACGTTGACTATAAAAAGCAACGCTGGGTTTTTTAAAGCCAACCATAACTATTTCTTCTCCAGGCTGTTGTACCCGTGCAGCTAACTGCGATAATTGCTTCAAAGGTAGCTGACGACTAGCATCAGATACAAATATAGCTGGAGTTAGAACTAATACCATGAATGCTGAAAACGCTAACAAATTAATACAGATTAAATGTAAATAACGGCGACGTATTAAGAAAATTGCAATAATTACGGCAGCAGCCAGCCAAATAATTCCTCCTAAAACTGGTAAATTAGACCTCTGCAACATTTGTTGAAAATTTGGTGCTGCGGGATCGGGGCCAATTAAACTGCTAACTTTAAAAAAGGCAAATCCTACTGCTGAAATAAAGACTATATTTAACCATCCACTTGCTTGCATTAAAGGCGAGGAAAGTAACACGGGAGATAAGGAAGAGTTAGAAGCAGATGTTTTACTCAAATGCGTACTCCTATCTACTATCAAATCGCCCCACAGTAACGCTATCAAAATACCAGCGGCTGGCATTAACGGTAACACGTAGCTGGGCAGCTTGGTAACGGCAATGGTAAAAAAGCTGAAAACACCAACAAACCAACATAAAGCGAATAAACCAAGTTGTTGAGAACGTTCGGTAGATATCCACGATTTACGCTGCCAAAACTTCAGTCTTATCATTGCAGCAGGCAAATAAACCGCATAGGGAGCAAAACCAACTGCTACAACCACAAAATAAAAATACCACGGAGCCGAATGTCCGTTAACAACATCTGTAAACCGCTCAACATTATGTAAGCCAAAAAAGGAATCAATAAAATTCCAACCATTACTTAAAGTTACCAATACATACCAAGGAATTGACACGGCAGAGATAACGAGCATTCCTCGAATCAGATGGATTTCTTTTACTACCTGCCAAAAATTTCCTAAATAAACCAAGAATAGAAAAATAATAAAACCGGGTAAGACAATACCCACAGGTCCCTTAGTTAAAATAGCTAAACCAATTAATACATAAAAAGCAAAATACCACCGTGCTTTTACGGTAGAATCAACAGGTTGAGAATATCCTTGAAAAAAGCATAATAAAGCCGAAGCCATACATCCCGTAAGCAGCATATCCGAAACGCCTACTCGACCCCAAGCAATCATTTCTGGATTTAGAGCGATTACAGCGGCACCTAAACCAGCAGTTAGCCAACGACGATAAGGACGGTACACCCCTTGTAAATCGTCGTTTTTAGCTTGATGATAGTAAAGAGTATAAAACGCCAAACCAATCAAACCCAAAGCCGCGATCGCAGAAGGTAAACGTACTGCCCATTCATTCACCCCAAAAATCATGTAACCTATTGCTTGACACCAGTAAATCAAAGCGGGTTTATCGAAACGAGTTTCCCCATTAAAATAAGGTGTAATCCAATCACCTGTAACATACATTTGCCGAGAAGCTTCTGCAAACAGGGGTTCAGTCTCATCAATTAAGCTAAAATCTCCCAAACGCCAAAAAAAAGCAATCCCCGCAACGAAAATTACCCATAAAATCGATAACATCACAGCAAGTTGCGGACGCTTTTCCATATTTTTCCACCAATACTTGGAAACACTTTGAGTCATCAGTTTATAATCAGTGGGACACTCACTAGTTATTAGTCATTAATAATCGGTTGTTAGTCAATAGTCAAAGACAACTACCACTCCACACTTTAATGACTCCCGTGAAAATGCTCTGTTCCTTTGTTTTGAGTAGATGGGGGGATGGGGGGACATTATTAAAGTAGTGAGTAGTGAGTAATGAGTAGTGAGTAATGAGTAGTGAGTAAAAATAGGCGGGTCGCTATGATTGACATTTATGACAATAATAATAAAAAGTGATTTACTTGCTACTCTCTACTTGCTACTCCTAACTCTTAACTCTCAATGCCCAATTCCCAATGCCCAATCCCCCAACTAATAACTATCAACTAACAACTAACAACTAAATGCAAAACACTCGTCTAAACTCTCTATTCGATTTAATTGTCAGGAATCTAGCTCTATGGTTTCTTAATCCTTGGCGGAGAATTTCGCTGCTGATTATCAGTTTTTTGTTTGGCGTTTTTATGGGAACGGTAGCTGCTACTTCAGCAGGACAAAGAGCAGTTTTAGATGTTGTTGTGGCTGCATTTTTAGTATTTTTAACGGAAATTAGCAGTCGAATAGTTTACAGACGACCACCCAAAGAACGGAGAAAACTTTGGGTAGAATCACTTAATCTTTTTAAGGTCGGTTTTATTTATAGCTTATTTATAGAAGCGTTTAAATTGGGTTCTTGAAGAATAGGGAATCAGGTAAAAATAATTATCCATGCCTAATAACCTATCCCCTATTCCCAACTATTAATTATTAATTATTCACCGAAATTTACAGTCATTGCATAAATTCTTACATCTAAAGGTTCAAGATTGGGATTGCTTGAGGATAATTCTCGGTCTCCAGAGACAGCTGCATACTGCTTCGGGTACTTCCCATATGCATTGTCATCTGATGGATTGAGTGTCAGAGAAAGTTTACCTTTATATTTAGATAATTTAGTACCTTCCAAATTTACTAAACCACCGTAATCCCAGCCAAATCCGGTTAACTTAAATTCACCTAATACTTCGCGTAATCCTTCTATAGAAGTTCCTGGCCCCAGCCCTTCAAGGGTTTTCCATTGCCGACCAAAACCTTTAATATACAGAATTTTATTACGACTTTTATCTTTCCAGAAAATTGTCAAAGCACCAGGTGTAGTTGAATTAACTTTGGTAACTGGAACTGAAACTGTACCCTCACCTTGCAAAATTACGTCATCTTTTAGATTGGTTTCACCATACAATTCAACTAAATCTGCACGGGTAGTTTCACCAGTAATAAGACCAACACGCTTTCCTGGAATTATAAAAGTATCATTTACTGGTTTCAAATAATCAACTTTAGCCTTAACAGGTTGTTGAGATGAATTATTTTGTGAATTATCTGTGTTTCTGGAATTGCTTGCTGCTACAGGTTGCTTTTGAAGTGAATTGGTTTGTGTACCCGTGTTCTGTTCCTCTATCGTTACGGGATTCGATGGTTGGGTTGCTGCTTGTGTTTCTTGTGGTACAGAATTTACAGTATTGTTATCCGAGCAACCTACTCCTACTACTAAAGTCAAAACAGCGATCGCAAGATTCTTGTTTATGAAAATCATTTATATACCTTAGACTACTTAGTAATTACAGAATAACCATTCTAATTTATACTTCCAAGCTAAGTTAGCTGATTCCTTAAACCATCGAAACTTCAGTAATTATTGTTATCAGTGCCCAATGCCCCATGCCCAATTACCAATTATTCATCAAAATGAACGGTCATTTGAGAAATTTTCAGATCCAAAGGTTGCCAATTAGGATTAGTTGAAGATAATTCTCTGTCACCTAATACGGCTTGATGTTGCTGAAAATATTTTTTTATAGCTTCTTGATTGGGAGCAACTTTGAGAGAAAGTGTTCCTTGATATTCAGATAACTTAGTAGTTGCCAAATTGATAAATCCGCCGTAATCCCAACCCAATCCAGTTAACTTGAAATCACCTAGTTTTTTACTTAATTCTTGAAAAGAAGTTCCCACACCGATACCTTCGGGAGTTTTCCAAGCAGAACCAAAATCTCTGACATATAATAATTTTTGCCGAGTATCTTGTTCCCAAGCAACTGTAAAATATTTTTCTCCACCCAGATTAACCTTAGTAACGGGAACTGAGATTGTTCCCTCATCTTCTAAAACAACGTCGTCTTTGAGCCTTGATTCACCAAACATTTTGACTAAATCGGCGCGATTAGTTTTTCCCGTTACCGCACCAACCTGCTTTCCTGGGATTATCAAAGTATTATTTAATTTGTCGGATTTCGATTGGAATAAATTAGATAGTGAAAAACTTGGTGCTGAATTTATAGAAGAACAACTTACTATCAAACTTAAAATAATAACGGCGATAACCTTACCAATTGAAAGCATCTATATACCTCAAAAAGAATTATCTATGAATTAAAAATGATTTCTAATTATAGAAAAATACAAATTGAGTATATAGTAATGATAAGTATAATCAAGTATAAAACTGACATTTAATCTTAATTTAAAACTCAAGCAAGCTTGACACGTCAGCAACTGAGCAAATCTTCTGTTTTATCAATTAGCAATTACCAATTACCAATTACCAAAATTCTAGATATTATAAGCTTTCCAAAAAATATAAACCGCTAAAACAGCTAGCCCAATCCGAAATGTTAAACTAACAATTCTATCTGGTAATCGAGGTAAAAAACGGGTACTAAGTTGTGCCCCTAGAAGTCCACCAAATCCTAAAATTAAACCTTGAGCAAGCAATATATTACCTTCAATGGCGTGTCTAGTTGCCGAAGAGATAGAGCTAATAACAATAACTCCCAAACTAGTTTGAATTGCTTTTTTAATCGGTTCTCTTAGTAAAAGCATTTGTAACGGTACCATAATCACACCGCCACCTACCCCGAATATACCAGCAAGCATACCAGCAAGACCGCCAGTAACAATTCGAGAAACAATAGAACCGAACTTTGATTGTTGATTTTGTTCGTTTTCTGTTTCTTCTTGCTTTTCCGATAATTTCTTGCGTAATTCTACTAAGTAAATAGTAAATAAAAGTAAAATTCCAAAGGAAGCTAATTGATTGCGGGGAGGAATAAACTTTGCTATTCCAGCACTAAAATAAGCTGTGAGTGCCGCAGGTAATGCTAGAAAAATAACCTTTTTAAAATTTATATAGCCCATACGCCAATTCTGGATAGTTCCAGAAGTCGCCGTAATTACAATTGCCAGACTACTAGTAGCAACAGCCTGCAATGGCGTGTATCCAAATGCCAATAATATCGGTACTAAAATCGTACCACCACCAATACCCAGCAATCCAGCAAGGATACCTGAGATTAATCCACTAATTACTAAAAGGAACCAATTTTCCATGTTTTAATTGTTAGTTGTTAGTTGTTAATTGTTAGTTGTTAGTTGATTTTGATATATTAATTTATCAACTATAAATTCCTAACTCTTAACTCCTCATTACCAATCTAAAATCTAAAATCTAAAATTTCCAACTCCCTTGTGGTAAAATCGCTTTCGATAACATTCCATGTACGCCTTTTTGCGGTAAATTGACGACTTGGGTAATGCGAAAACTTACAGCTAAACTGCATAATACATAGGCATCTTCTGGTGATAACTTCGTGCAGCTTACCAGAAAATCGATCGTATTTTGTAAGGCTTTTTCTAAAGCTTCATCTAATGTAGGAGCAAAGCCCATCGTGATGATATCAGTGGGGGTTTCGGCAATTGGTGTTGAGATTTGCAAATCTTTGCGAAGCTTTAGTTCGATAGTACCGTTCATGGAAGTTTCAATTGCAGTCACATTTACTTCCCCGTCTCCCTGAGTTGAATGTCCGTCACCGATGGAAAATAACGCACCGGGAACGAATACGGGTAAAAATATTTTGGAACCAGCTTGTAATTCGCGGTTGTCGATATTGCCACCATAGCTTCCCGGAGGTATAGAATTTCGGGAATTTTCGGGTGTTGCAACGCCAAGGATGCCGAAAAATGGTTTGAGGGGAATTTGAATACCGCTACCCGTAGGAAATTCTGCAAGGTTATTTTCTAAATTCAAAGGAATAAATCTTAAAGCAGGTTGATTAAACTGTTGCGGTAAAGCACCACAATTTTTACGAATAGCATTAAAACCAACTGGTAAACTTGGTGTAATTTTCTTTAAAGTTACTTCTAAAACATCCCCCGGTTGAGCATCTTGGACGTAAATCGGTCCCGTAAGTAAATGAGGTCCTGCTGCAATTTTACGTTTGGGGGAGAGATTTTCGTATATATCAAGCAATGCGGGAGTTACAAACTCCGCCGGGGCTTTGTCGCAAACATGAAATCCCGTGTAAGTTTCTACATCCACCGTATCGCCGGAGTTCACGGTTATTACTGGTTCGAGTAGATGCGAAAAACCGCCAAGATGCACGGTATCTTTGGTTGCTTTGATGATGTGACGAGTCATAGGATTTTGGATTTTCTTGTTATTTCGAGAAGAAGCTTACAGATTTTACCTGGCAGTGGCTGCGTAAGTCCTGAATATAAAAAATAGCTATATGTTTATTTTAATACTTATATAACCGTATAAATACATTATAATTTTTTTAATTTGTTCGGGGTGTAATAACCATATCTACTGTTTTAAATATCCCAAATAGCAAATTTAGAATATTTTGGTGCATCTATTCTAAATTTGCATTAGAGAAATCTGAAAATCTTTAATATCAACGATTTATTTAAATATATAAACCGATAGTTAATGAGTTAAATTTATTTAATTCATTAATTTGATATAGATAATTATATAAATTCGCTTTGATTGATGAAATTACTAGTTGAAATAGGAAGCATAAAACTAGTATTTGATAGATTTCAAATGCTTCAAACGGTAAAAAAAACTGGGCAAGCATCACGTCCTGTATTTGTATATTTACAGCAATATTCATTATTTCAAATTATCGCGGCTAACTAATATAAAAAAATGAAACCTATATGCGTATTTTAAAAATAACGTTCTATGGATTATTAGCATTATCTTTGCCCAAAATTGCCTTAGCAGGTGAAGATAATACCAATGTAAATCAAGACAATAATTTACAATCACAAAATTTAATTAATAAGCTTAAAGAAGCTAAACAAGAGTCGCAAAAGCAAACTACCGTAAATAAGTCTGAAGTTGATGCGAATTTATCTGCCGAATTTTCCCCAATTAGTACTCAAGCAAAAGACTTACAGATAGAACAAATAGAACCAAATATTTCTCCTTTACAAGAACCTCCGACAAGACTTTTTAATTTAGAAACAGCCAATCAACTACCTAAAGGTTCGGTACAATTTCAAGCGGGTACTCATCAAGCTAACCCAGGAGATAATCGTCAGGGAAATACAGGCTATCAAAACTATTACACGTCTTTAGATTGGGGAGTCACAGATAAGTTACAGTTAAGTTTTGCAGCACAATTCTTTGACGATCCAACTAAAGCTCAAATCAACGGAACATTCCCTAACTTGACATTTGTTTCTTTTGCGCCAAGCGTTAAATATCAAGTATTTCAAAATGAACGTTTAAAAGTAGCGGTAAGCGGTACGGCTGAATTATTAGAACTTTCTTCCGATCCAGGATTATTTAATAATACTAATAAAAAGTCTTCGGAATATTTCGGTATTGGAAAGGTAGAAGTTCCAGTTACTTATAATGCCGATGACGATATTCAATTTCACTTCACTCCTGGAGTTGTATTCTATCCCGACAAAGTAAAAAATGCAGATTTTTATGGCACTTTTATTAATGTTGGTGCGGGGGTAAGCTGGCAAACTTCAGAAAAATTGAACTTATTTGCTAATGCTAATTTACCATTGGGACCTGGAGGTAATGCTTTAAGTTCTCAAGATAATTCTATTTTCCGCAAATTATTATGGACTGCTGGTACCCGTTATGCGATTAATCCTCGTGCTGGTGTAGAAGTTTACGGAAGCAATGCATTTGGGGCAACTCCAACTACTAGCCTTTTAGCTTTTATCCCCGATGGAAATGAAGTAATATTTGGTGCTAACGTTAAATACATTTTTGATTTCGGTCAAAACTATGCTTCCAGTTTTGGAAATAAACCTGATATTCCTTTATCTAATCGCGACAAACAATTATTATTAGACGGTTTAACTCTTAGTAGCACCAGTACTTTATCACCAGATCGAATCCGATTAACTGCGGGTATGTCTTCTGGAGGAAATGCTAAATTAAACTTGATGTATGGTTTAGCAAATGATTTACAGTTAGAAATTCCGATCGAACAATTTGGAAATTACGATCGACTTCCGCCTTCCGAAACTTTTGGAAATGCAATCAAATTTGGTGCAGGTGCAAAATTAAGATTCCTCAACCAAGCACAAGGCGATCCATTTTCCTTGAGTGTAAAAGTCAAAGGAGTTAGAGATAGTAAACGTCCTCGGGTAGGTACTTTATTTGCAGAAATACCTATTGTTTATCAAAATAGCAATAAAACAGCACTATTTTTTAATCCTAAAGCTGCATTTTACAGAAAAGAAGAACGCTTTGGTTTAGGATTAGGAATAAATCAAGTTTTGACAGATAAATTGCAATTAATTAGTGAATTAACTCCCGTTTCCGGAGAAGAATTAGTTTGGAGTACGGGTTTACGCTACTTTGAAACTGAAGCAGATTTAGGCATTGATATTTACGCGAGTAATGCTAGCGGACAAAACAGCATTGGAGGATTAGTAGCAGATACAAGTACTAATTTTGGTTTTAATATCCACTGGCTATTTCGTTTGTAATCAATTATCAATTATTACTATTTATTCTCTAAAGATACTTGCCAGTTCCTCTTTATAAGTTGACACTTGTTTCTTCTTGATTATTTTTCATTGTTTGCTTCGGTTGGGAAGAAACATTATTCCCTTCCTTAATAAGTTCAAGTCTTCGACACTCGCCCTCTCCCCCTTCCCCTCTCCCAAGCTTGGGAGAGGGGTGCCCGTAAGGGCGGGGTGAGGGCCGCATATATGAACAAAAAGCGCGTAAATTTTCTCAAAATCAACACCCTAGTACCGCTTGGCGTAAGTAAGGTACCCATCTCAAATCTAATCATGAGCATCAATATTGAGTCTAGAAAATGGGTGCGCTATTTAAGCCGCACTGTACTAGTCACACACTCTACAATTCCTAATTCCTAACTCTTGACCTTTTCTACTTCCCGTTCGTTGCTTTCATATCACCACCAATGGAAAACTGCGCGATTAAATAAACCAAAATTCCCGCAGCCATTCCGGGAAGTACTGCGTAAATTAACTTTGATAATTCGGGGGTTATTGTCCATATCAAAGCAGTTGATATTCCAACTAGCATCATTGCGATCGCAATTGTTTTATTAATTGGTTTTTGCAGTACTCGTACCATAAACAATGGACCCTAATGCTGAAGCTAAAGCCGACCATGCAAAAGTAACTAAGAAAAATACGCTTTGATTTTCGGCTAAGGCAATTACAAATACTGTTGCTGTAACAGTTAAAGTTCCTAATTTTACTATCTTATAAGAATGGGCAAATTGAGGAAAGACATCTTGGGTAAGGGCTGCGGAGCAAGATAGTATCTGTGAATCTGCGGTAGACATGGTTGCAGAAAATACACCAGCTAACATTAATCCCACTAAGGCGGCTGGTAATAAATTTAAAGCTAACAAAGGTAAAGCTAATTCAGAACCGTTGCTGTTTAACAATTCGGGTAACAGTACTCTTGCTGTTAAACCTACACCAAGGGAAGCGAATGCTGCGATTAAACTGGCGATAGCTTTGATATCGCGGGCTTTTGCAACGTTTTGAGCGTTATCGATCGCCATTGCACGAACCATAATGTGAGGTTGCCCGACTACGCCAAATCCTGCTACTGTCCAACCGAGAAAGAAGGGTATAAAACCTAATGGTAAATCTGCCGGACTCAAGTTGACTAAAGCTGGATCAATTCCGCCTAGTTGCGTCAAAAGTCCATTGAATCCGCCGCATTTTATAATTGACACAACTAAGAGCAATAGCAACGAAAAAATCATAACTATTGCTTGTATTGTGTCAGTCCAAATTGAGGCGCGGATACCTCCAGAAAAACAGTAGATAACAACAATTACGGTTCCAATAACAACACCTATCCTATAATCCCAGTTAAAAACTGCACTGAGTGCTTTGCTTCCTGCTGCTAGTTGTGCTGCGGCATAGGTACCAAGAAAAGCGATGGTAATTAAAGCTGAAATAACTGTAATGACTCGAACACCGTTAGTGTTTTGACCTAGAAAACCCGAAACTGTCTCTGTTTCGGTTTCTTCAGAAATTTCTCTTAGTTTTCTAAAAAAAAGCCACCAAGCAATATAGTCTCCTAAAGCCCAACCAATGCTTAGCCAAATTGAAGAAATTCCTATTTTATAGGCGTAACCAACTTGACCTATAAATAAGAAACCACTTTGTCCGGTTGACATCGCCGAAAGTGCTGTAAACCAAGGATTTACACTTCTTCCTGCCAAAAGGTAATCGGTAGTATTATTCTGCTTTTGAGTTGCCGAATAGATTCCGACTCCGGTAAACAAAAGCATAAACCCAATGAAAGTAATCGCAATCCAAATTTGATTTGTCGTCATATTGCTTTGTAGATAGTGAAATTTTTATTTATTATTTTTCATGATTAGGGTTTTCGCCAAGTGAAAGAAGATTCATGGTTCATATTTTACTTTTAACTTTTTGCTTAAGTTAGGAACAATGATAAATCATGAAATGTCTTTTATTTTTAGATCGGCGATGTTGATTTGTTCAATTTTGTATTAATGTAAATAAATGTTTATTCTTCTTCACGGAGCAGATTATACAAAATTTAAATTAAAAACAAATATAAAATGATAAAACCAAAATTATTAACGCAATCAATAATCGATAGTTGTTCAATAAATTTAAAAAGGCGGGTGAATTCTTCATGTTATAGAAGTAGCAGTAACTGGATGACAGCAGATATAATATACTTATTGTATATCAAGGTAGCAATCAAAACAGCCTGTATTATAGTGTTAAAAATATAACTTAAGAAATGCATATAAACTAGCGACAAGTACATACAAATACATAATACGAAAGACTTCACAACTTCTTAAAAATATTGTTATGTTTTAGTGACTATCGAAAAAATTTGCACTCATTCGCATTCGATAGTACTCGAAGAAAAATTTTAGATTTTAGATATTAATTCATAGTTTTAAGCCCCAGAATTTATTCTTGAGGCTAATCCAAATTCTCTAAAAGTAATTTCCCAAAATATATAATAATGGACTTACAACCACCAATACCGTCGAACGAGCTAGCAAGATTAGCAGCACTTCGTCAATATCAAATACTTGATACTGCTCCAGAAAAAGTGTTTGATGATTTTACTTTTTTGGCCGCACAGATTTGTCGTACTCCCATTGCCTTAATTAGTTTTGTCGATGGCGATCGCCAGTGGTTCAAATCAAAAGTCGGTGTAGATGTAGACTGCACTCCGAGGGATGTAGCTTTCTGCGCTTACACCATCATGCAGCAGCAACCATTGGTAGTCCCTAATGCTTTGAACGATTCTAGATTTGCAAGTAATCCCTTAGTTGCCAATGCCCCCGATATCCGGTTTTATGCTGGCGCACCTTTGGTTACACCAGAAGGATATGGCATCGGAACCTTATGTGTAGTTGATACAGTACCACGGGATTTAAGTTTAGAACAGCAAGAAGGATTGAGAGCATTAAGCAATCAGGTAATAGCCCAGTTAGAAATGCGACGTAACGTTATTACCGTATCTCGTAACGTCATGCAGCGACAGCAGCAAGAAGCAGAAATGCGCCGTCAGCATGAGTTTATCGAAGTTATTTATCGTCGGGGATTAGATAAAATTCAAAAAGGCGATTATGAAGCAGCAATAGCAGATTTTAGCCAGTATTTACAGTTGAAGCCCAATGGAATTAAAGCTCACTATCAAAGAGGATTAGCCCTTCACAAATTAGCAGACTATCAAGGTGCGATCGCAGATTTGAACAAATTTGTGCAATACAATCCCAATCACGCTGAAGCTAGATACAGTCGGGGACTTATCCGTTCCGAATTAGGAGATTACAACGGAGCCACAGCCGATTATACAAAAGCTATGAGCATCAATCCCGACTACATTAATAATCAAAGTTCGGGGTTACTTCTTCCTCAAAGCGAAGACAACCATCAAAGAATAGCTTTAGATTCGATTGACACTGGATCGATTGCATCCGATCGTACAGTTACCGTTGATTCTAATATTATTAGTTCCGAACTTAGTAGCGAATATCATCGAACAATTTCTGAATCAACTGAAGTTCTACCATCTCCTCTTCAAAATCCACAAGATTATATAAGTTTAGGCAACGATTATTATAAAAATGGAGAATATAGTAAAGCATTAGAAAATTATACTCTTGCTTTGAAATCAAATAGTAATGATGCCAGAATTTATTTAAATCGCGGCAATGCTAATTATAATTTGAAAAAATATGGTGAAGCAATTGAGGATTACACCCAAACCTTACGGATGAATCCTAAAAATGACAAAGCTTATATAGGATTAGGCAATACTTGTGTCAAACTAAAAAATTACGATAAAGCTATTGAATACTACACTAAAGCTTTGATGGTAAATCCCAGCAACGACAAAGCTTATATAAGCCGGGGTAATGCTCGTTCTAAATTAAAAGATTACACCGGAGCGATGGAAGATTATAAAAAGGTATGGGCTGGGAAGAAGGGATAGGGAGATGGGGGATGGGGAGATCAGGGGATGATAATTCACTACTCACTACTCTTAATTCCTAACTCCCAACTCCTAACCTTTAGATGCTTCGTCTAAAGGTAATTGATGGGTAATTACAAAAGATGGATATATTGTCAATTACCAATTATCAAAGAGTAGTTAATTGATAATTAATAACTACTAAATGATTAAACAGCAGTACCCGTAGTAGGTTTTGCTGGTTTTAATTCACTACCCGTTTTGCTCTGTAAAGCTCTACCAAATGCTGTTCGTTAGCGATTAAATCTTTTTGGATATTGGTGAAGATTTCAGTTGTCACTGGATCTGTATATGCTGCCATCATACTACCGACATCATGTATTGCTGTTTGCAAATCGCCCAAAGCGCAGCGAATTTGATGGACATCATCGCTACCCTTGATGGCATTTTTTACCTTGGCATAACCTTCAGCAATCTTTGTAGTCAAAGATGGTTTTTCATCAAGTTGGTTTAGGCGTGATTCTAATCTTTGAATATGAACTTCCTTGCTAGCAATCATCTCATGAAACAGAGATTTTATAGCCGCATCTGATTCTTTTTCGGCGTACTTTTGTAAAGCTTCGCGAGAATAACGCTCTCCAGCTAAAACAGAATTCAAACCACTAACAATATCGCTTTTATGAGAACCACCCCAAGCATCTGCGATTTTCCACCATTCAGCATTTGGGTCATTTTCGGGAGGTAAATCAACTTCTTTGCCACCATAACCCAAACGGCTTAAAATCGCGGTACAAAAAATTGCTAAATCTCCAGGTTGACGGGAAGTAATTAAGTTACCATCTACCACCAAAGGCTTATCTTCATAACTAGCACCAGCATTAACCATGTCTTTGCGAATAGCGCTGAAACCAGTAGCTGTTTTACCCTTGAGCAAATCACCTTCAATTAATAATTGCGGTCCGTGACATACAGCAGCGACGATTTTACCTTGACTCATCGCTTCTTCTACAAAGCGGACGGTGTTAGGATTGCGACGCATTTTATCGGGAGCCATTCCTCCGGGAATAACTACCGCATCAAAATCAGAAGCCACTGCTTCGGTGGTAGTTCCATCCGCTTCCTGAGAAACTTTACCTTTTTTACCTTTATAGGCTTCGTTCATCCGAGAACCTAAAACAGATACTTCCATACCCGCTTGCTTTAAAGCTTTGTAGGGAAGTTGAAATTCTGAATCTTCTACACCATTTTCAATTAAAATTGCAACTTTCTTTTTTACCGAAAATAATGGGTCTAAAGCCCCGTCTTTCTAAAACGGCTTTTTATTTATTTTCCAACATTATACCGTTTGTGATAGTATAACGATGGAGGTGATACCATGCTAGTTTTTGAATTTAAAACATACGGAAAATTAAAGCAGTACTCAGCCGTTAACGAAGCAATTCGTACAGCCCAATTCGTCCGAAACAGTTGCATCCGTTTATGGATAGACAATAAAGGAACGGGTAAAAACGATTTGCAGAAATATTGCGCTGTACTTGCTAAACAATTTTCGTTTGCAAATGAACTTAATTCAATGGCTAGACAAGCTAGTGCAGAACGAGCATGGTCATCAATAAACCGTTTCTATGAAAACTGTAGAAAAGGTATAGCAGGGAAAAAAGGTTTCCCAAAGTTTCAAAAAGATTGCCGTTCTGTTGAATACAAAACTTCGGGATGGAAACTTGCTCCTGATCGTAAATCGATAACTTTCTCTGGCAAAAAAGGAATTGGAAGATTAAAGCTAAAAGGCACTCGCGACCTGCACTTTTATCAAATCAACCAGATAAAGCGGGTTCGATTAGTGAGGCGTGCTGATGGTGTTTACGTCCAATTCTGTGTTGATGTAAATCGTTCAGAAGATATTCAATCCACGGGAAAAACAGTTGGGTTAGACGTTGGACTAAAAGAATACTACACCGATTCAAATGGTGAAGTGATTAAAAATCCAATGTTTTTTCGTGCCGGGGAAAAGGTTCTCAAACGTTTTCAGCGTCGTGTTTCTAAAAAAGTCAAAGGTTCGAGCAATAGAAGAAAAGCAAGACACAATGCGGGTAAACGGCATCTCAAAATAAGTAGGCAACGTAAAGACCATGCTGTGAAATTAGCGCGGTGCGTAGTTCAGTCTAACGACTTGATAGCCTATGAAGATTTGAGAATAAAAAATATGGTGAAAAATCATTGTTTATCTAAATCAATAAACGATGCGTCTTGGTATCAGTTTCGTTGCTCGATTGAATACTTCGGGAAAGTATTTAAGCGTGTAACGGTTGCGGTTAATCCGCAATATACTTCTCAAGAATGCTCTAGCTGCGGCACAATTGTTAAAAAGACTTTATCAACTCGCACGCATATTTGTAGATGTGGCTGTGAGATGGATCGTGATGAAAATGCAGCTAGGAATATCCTTAATCGAGGATTGAGTACCGTAGGGCATACGGGAACTTTTGCACTGGACGCAGAAAACGCTTGGGGAGATGAAACCTCTACTCATGTTGGTGAAAACCTGCATGAGCAAGTTATATCTTAGATCCAAGAATCCCCGTGCGTTCACGCCGGGGAGTGTCAAATCATTACTATTTGTAGATACCATATTTCTCCTGTTTTTCCTTGTTAATGTTTAATCAAGTATATTTTTGAGAGATCGGCTTAGAACCCATAAATCAAATTTTGAATTATATAGTTATTTAGTATTCCAACCATTTTCTCTATTTTGTCTCTACCGTTATTCCCTATTCCCGATTAACTATTCCCCCACTCCCTTTTAACAAAAAAAAGCGATGAATCAACATTTATAGCTTTTTGGCAATAACGATTAAATGTTGAATCATAGCTAATAGTAATTCTGTGAGGTTGCGTTTGTATGGATTATCACTTACTACGATATGCATCGGTGAAATATTTAACTTCGTTCGCTGGGGAGATATTTTTTTACAACTTTGGTTATAGTTCTTTCGGAAGAGAAATAGTTATAAATATTGAGCTATCGTGATAATGCACTAAAGAACCAAAGTATTATGAGCGAACAAAAAAATAAAAAGGAGCAGAATATCAATAGTGAAGCTCAAGCAAGCGATTTACCTCAAGAAATAACCGAGTCATACGGAACCGGAGTTCATCAGCAGCCAGGAATCAATGCTGGTGAAAGAGCAATAAATCAAGAATTAAATCAATATAATGCAACAAATCCTTCATTAACCGGAGGTGATGTTGATGCTTATTGGCAAGGTGCAAACTCCGTTGGTGATGAAGCAGTTGGTGGAACTGTTGCAACTCCCGATAAAAATGTGACGGAAGAATTAGGAAAAGCAGTTGGTTTGGAAATGGATGATAAGCAACCTCTGCAAACAAATGATATTTTAGATAGACGGGACGAGCAACGCTGGGAATTAGATCCTAAATCGTCCGAAGATTATCAAAATCACCCTAAATAAATAGGGAATAGGAAACTCTTAACAGGGAATAGAAATAATCTGATATATAGAAATCAACTAATTATTCCCACTAACTAAGAAACCTGGTTTTTTTAAAAGCCGGGTTTTTCAAATTTATTGGGACTTAAGTAACCGCAAATTAAGTATTGCAGCTGCTAATAACCCCCAAACCCCCGATGCTTTGAGGGGCTTTGCATAAGTCCTGTCTTAATTACTAATTACCAATTACCAATTACCAATTACAAATTACCAATTCTTTCATCTCAAAAAACTGCACTTTTTAAAATCATCGCTTGGTTGAAATTATTTTTTGGATAAATACCCTTTACGACATCAATACATCTGTCTTCAGTAGGGTTAAATACTCAATGCTGCTTTGATACGGTTGAAGTTAATAGATAGAAAAAATTTGTTGCAATCGGAGTATATTATGGACGCTACACAAACTAACGACCCTAAAGTTCGCGAAATAGTTCAATCAATCCAAAAACTAGGTGTAGATGAACAGCTAGCTTTGTTTTATTTCATCTATAAAGAAATGGGTGATTCAATTACACCTGCTGCACCTGGTGCTAGTACAGTTTCTCCAGCAGTTGCCGACGGTTTATTTAATCAAGTAAAAGAATTATCTCACGAAGAACAATTACAACTTCAACGCGATTTAATTAACAAAGCCGATACCGTACATAGCCGCGAATACGGTTCAATGAGCGATACAACCAAGCTACTATTTTGGTATCGTTTAGCTCAAGGTATGGATGCTAATACTATTATCCCCATGCCTGCTGGTTACGAAATGTCTTCTCAATCTAAAGAATTGATGGATAAAATCAAGCCCTTAGATTTCGGCGTACAAATGAGTCTTTTCCGCGACTACGTAGCTCCAATGGGTGCCGATCCAAAACCTGGTGCTTCAGTTTAAATAAGCTGATGTGCAGCTAAGTTGTATTAAAAAAAATTTGGGATTATTGTAGTGCGGGCATCTTGCCCGCTAGTACTATACAAATTAAGTGCGTTACAGCTTAACAACTCGTTTTTCTAAAAATTTTGATTCTTTGTAAGATTAATATAACTTCACTTTAATCGCGATACATATTAATCGTGTAGAGACGTAGCAGTGCTACGTCTTTATTTTTGTTGGTATATGGTTATAGAAAAATATAGTCGTTTGTCTTTTTTTGTATGCATCAGATATGCTTGAAAGTTGGAATAGCAATTTGAATTCTTCCAATCAACAATATGACTTTGATTTTAACTAACGATGATGGTATTGATGCTCCGGGTATTCAAGCACTGCTCAAAGCTGTAGAAAAATCGGCAATTTCATCTGAACTTTTATCTAAGATTATTATCGCCGCTCCTCAAGGACATTTATCTGGTTGTGGACATCAAGTTACCACCGCGACTGCCTTAACTCTAGAACAACGTTCAGATAATGCATATGCTATAGCAGGTACTCCTGCTGATTGCGTTCGTCTCTCAATTTCCCATATCTGTCCCGAAATGAAATGGGTACTCTCCGGAATTAACGCTGGGGGAAATATGGGAGTTGATTCTTATATTTCCGGTACTGTAGCTGCGGTTAGAGAAGCTGCAATGCACGGTATTAAAGGAATAGCAATTTCTCAATACAAGAAAAAAGGCTTGGAATTCAACTGGGATAACTCAACAAAATGGACGGCTAAACTTCTAGATGACTTATTTAATCGTCCATTACCTTCAGGAAATTTCTGGAACATCAATTTACCCCATCTTCCACCAGAAGCAGCGGAACCCGAAGTAGTTTTTTGTCGTCCTTGTAACAAACCTCTTCCAGTGAATTATCGTACCGAAGGCGATAAATTTTATTATGTAGGCGAATATGCCAGTCGAGAGAGAACCCCCGGTAGCGACGTAGATGTATGTTTTTCTGGGAAAATAGCAGTAACTCAATTAGCAGTTAACAGTTAACAATTATCAATTATCAATTATCACCTGTCAGGTGTGAATCATAAGTAGTCATAAGAAAAATATTTATTGATGTATCAGCGTTCCTCTAAGCTTAATTCCCAAGCAGGATAATTTGCATTTAACAAAGCATAACGACTTAATTATTCATTGATAATTGTTTATTGATAATTGATTACTCTTCATCCGCTTCCAAAACAATCATCAAACGATTTAAGGTTTGCGTTAATTGAGTAAGTCTTTGCAGAGAATCGTCTTGCCCTTCTGCAAGAGTTTGCACGGCATCGCACAATGCCAAGATTTGATAACCTTGCTGCTGTACCTGCTTTCCCTGCTCTTCTACTTGTACGCTTAAATTATCGACTCGATCGGAAAGACGTTCTATTGTCTCAGTGGTAGCCAGTACGGCTTCGCCAATTTGCTCCACTATTGACTCCAAACGTCCTACTTTTACTTTGTCTGCTCCGGTTGCAACCATTTTTAGCACCTTAATTTTTGAGATCGCACCACTGTGGAACTGCCGTTCATCCCCAACCACAATGTAAATATTTTGTAGTACTTTTGTAAGTAATACTTAAAAAGGGATGCTATTATCATGTTTCCCAAAACATTGAATGAAATGCACATAAAGGGAGTTGACAAGGAATAATTAATTCCCTTTAATAAGCGGTAAATGTATTCAAATACTCATCCCAATAGCTTCACATATATGTTTGAAGAATTGTATCACCTCTTACCCGTAAACTATGTTTTGACTGCATTGATATTCTTTTTCTGTAGTTTATAAGCCTTACCATACAACCAAAGTATTAGTAAAATCAATAATTAAATCGATAAGTTCTACTTGATACGTTAGATAGATTTTAGATATCAAACAACCATTAAGGCTTACGCATTGACTAGGTAGCAAATTTTCAAATATCGGGTTGTTAGATTGCCATAATTGTTTTGATGCATCTACCTTAAGAGATATTTATTATTCTTTATCTAAAGTTTATAAATGATGGTTATTCTTATGAAATAAATGAAGATTCAGCAAATATACGGGGACAGACTGTCGATCGGATAAAGCTAAGTCTATATTCAAGATATTGTTACGTAGGAATACGTTTCTCGCTTAAAACTTAGTTTGGCTGCGTTCCAATTACCGATGATAAGTCTTCTTAAAGGTGCGAATTCTCATACTTGGGTTCCGCAAATTACCCCTCATCCTTCAGTAAGTTCTAGATTCAAGCGTTTTCTAGATATTTTAGGAAGTATGGTGGGTTTTGTGGTTTTAGCGGTTGTATTTTTGCCGATTGCGATCGCCATCAAAATTGATAGTCCCTGGTCCGATTTTCTTTGCACAGGAAAGATACGGACTTTACGGAAATACATTTCGCATTCGTAAATTTCGTTCAATGGTTTCAGATGCGGAACAATTAAAATCGAAGGTACAAAATGAAGCTAACGGACAGTTCTTTAAAAGTAAGAATGATTTTCGGGTTACAAAGATAGGACGTTTTTTGCGAAGCACGAGTTTAGACGAACTTCCTCAGTTTTGGAACGTTTTTATTGGTGAAATGAGTTTAGTTGGAACTCGTCCCCCCACGGGTGATGAAGTTAGCCGTTACTCCGAGCATCACTGGCAACGTTTACACGTCAAACCCGGTTTAACGGGGGAATGGCAGGTAAACGGACGTTCGCACATTAAAGATTTCGAGCAAGTATTCGAGTTAGACTTGCAATATCAAACAAAGTGGCATCAATTTTACGATTTATCGTTGATTTGTAAAACAATCTATGTAATTTTTGCCCGTATAGGAGCGTTTTAAATCAATTATCAATTATCAACGATCGAGGAATAATTAATTGATAATTGATAATTGTTCACTGTTAATTGTTTAATGCAGCAACTCTTCTACCTGATGCTGACTCCATAAATCCCTATAAAGTCCGGGTTTTTGTAAAAGTTCTATTTGATTACCAATTTGAACGATTTTACCTTTTTCCATCACGAAAATTCGGTCGGCAGCAGCAGCAGCAGATAATTGATGGGTAATGAAAACAACTGTTTTACGTTTAATACCGCTGGAAAGATTTTTTAAGATTTGTGTGGCAGTTTGATTATCTACGGAAGAGAGTGCATCATCTAAAATTAATACTGGAGCATCTACAAGCATGGCTCTAGCTAAAGCTGTACGCTGTCTTTGACCGCCAGAAAGTGTAATTCCACGTTCGCCGACTAAAGTGTCATATTGTTTGGGAAAATTAGCTATTTCGGAGCTAATTTGCGATAATTCAGCGGCAGTTTTAACTTCTTGCTGTTCTGCTAAAGGATCGCCATAACGGATATTATTTTGAATTGTAGTACTGAAGAGAAAGCTGTCTTGGGGAACGTAAGCAATTACATCCCGTAAATCGGTTAAAGCAACTTCAGTAGTATCTATTCCATCTAAAAATAATTCTCCTTTATCAATATCTAATAAACGTGGTAAACAATTCGCTAAAGTTGATTTACCCGAACCGATAGCACCTACTATCGCAACTGTTTCTCCTGGGGTAATATGAAAATTAACATTGTCTAATGCGGGAGTTTCCGCTCCTGGATAAGTAAATGTGAGGTTTTTAGCGGTTAATTCTCCTTTAATTTGCTCTCGTGATAGTTGAATTGCATTACTGTAATCTTTTATTTTAGGTTCAACGCTGAAAATTGATTCAACTCTGTCAACGCTAACTTCACCACGTTGATAAGCAGTAATAGTAAATCCCAGTAAAGCTGTAGGAAATATCAAACGTTCAATATATAACAATAAAGCTACAAAATCACCCACTTCGAGACTGGAACCGATTCTACTTGCTCCGATCCAGATTATTATCAACGTACTGATATTAGCCAATCCACCAATCAAGGGAAACAAAGTATTTCGAGTTTGCGCTAATTTCAAGTTAGCTTTTAAAAGCTGATGATTTTGTCTAGCAAAAGCGCGACGTTCGTTATCTTCTTGAGCATAAATTTTTATTAAGGAAATACCGCTAATATCTTCTTGAATCAGGTTACTAATATCCGAAAGATCTTCCTGTACCGAGGTTTGTTGATTGCGGAGACGTTCGCTAAATAGCAATACCATAAAGAACATGATCGGATAAGGTATTAATGCTAATCCAGCTAGCTGCACATTAAGAGAAAACATTATGGGTAAAGTCAATGCATAAGCAAATATAGTATTTGCAAAGCTCAACACTACAAACCCTAATAACCGTCGAATATTGTCAACATCACTCGTAGCACGGCTAATCAAATCTCCGGCTTTATTAGTAGCAAAATAAGCAGGCTCCAACTTCAGCAAATGTTCAAAAATTTGCTGTTTAAGGTCAAATTCTACCTGTCTTCCCACACCGAATATCCAGATACGGGAAGCCATCCTGATCAGCCACATTGAAGAACTGAGTGAAATAATAAGTATGGAGTAGCGAATTATTTGTCCGTAATCGAAGTTTTCCGAAAGTTTTTCAACGCAATCTCGAATTAATAAGGGTATGTAAGCCCCCAACCCATTAACAACGAGTAAAGCGACAATACCTAAAGCTGTTGGTCGCCAATGAGGGCGCAGATAAGCAAGAAGTTTGACAAAGCGTCGTGATTTTGACATCGTATTAAATAGCGTTATTGCGTAATATTTGATTACGAAACGGAGTAGTTCGTACCAAACGAGTAGCTGTATCCATCTTTTCGGTGCAGCTTGGTTAACTTGTCATATTTACCCGAAATACGTTTTCCATTTATTCGCATCTCAAAACTTTTTGCACTATTAATAAGTACTCTGCCAACGTAAGATACCCCATTCTTTACAAAGCGAGCTATATCTCCAGTTTTCCAGCCTATATCGTAATTGAAGCGAGGTTTTGAGGCAGGGAAGCCGTACTTATTCATCCTTGTATATTGTTTGTTGCCATGTCCCGTTGACTTAATCAGCAGTGGTGCATAAGTTTTAAACTCTAAAGTATCGACTTCTCCGGCACATGCCGCGTCTATGCTATGTTCTTTGGGTAAGCCCAACCTGGTTCGGTTGAATTTGGTTTGCGCTCCCGTTCCTGTTTCAACTTCGTTTTGCTTGCCTGATATTTTCCAAAAAACGAATTGACAATCCCAAGCCAATATATTTCTTGCTGCATTTACTGCTGCCGCATCTTTCAGCGGTTTCTTCATATTTAATTTAATTTTGTTCAATAAGTTTGGCTTCTTTTTGAGAAAATCTTCTACTGGCTTGTTTCCTTTTTTCTGGTTACATTCAAGGCAGGCTAAGCATAAATTACTCACTCTCGACGAACCGCCTTTACTAGACGGAACTATATGCTCTATTTGTAATGGGACATCTTTTTTCCCACAATAAGTACATTCTCTTCCCCACTTTTCCAATAAATATTCACGAACTTCGTAGCCCCACAAGGTTCCTTGCTGATACTCGACTCCTTTAACTTCCACGTTTTGCATTTTAGTCGTATCAAACTTTACTTTTTCAATCACAATTTTGTTGATAGGAGTGAATCGAGCAAAGCGGTAAACCCAAGTTTCAACTGTTAGTACACGATGATAAATGCTAGGGGGAAGAGGTCTTGAACTACTAGTTCTATTCAAAAATCTAGCTTTACGATATCTCGTTTTACGGTTGCGTCTATTTCTGCGTATAGCACTACGCTTTTCTAACGAGTTTTTAATTCTTTGTCCTCGGTGTTCTAATTCTCCTAGCCAAACTACTTTATTTCCATCTAGTAAAGCAAATCCCGTAACCTTAGAACCTGGATCTATTTTTAGCGTAAGTGGATGAATGTTTGGATTATTTACCTCTTGCTTAAGAATTAAAGTAAAAGGAAACATTCTTAGTACCGCTGCTTTGTTCTGACTTAAAAGCTGTCTTGCTCTTTTAGGTCTTATCGGATTAAGAGGAACTAGATTTTTATCTACAATAAATACATAATTTTGCATGATGTTTTTTGTTTGAATCAACTTAATGATTAGTTTCACTCGAAAGTGTAAAGTTTGACTTGCCAGTGTTATATTGGCTTTTTAAGTTAGTAGCACTGTTTTTAATTGAACGGTTTAACTGTTTAACCACTAACGACAGAGCAGGAAGCTGTCTAACTTCAACGGGTGTCGTAACCAAAATAACGTAATACTCGAAGTACTTAGGCTGGTGTAGCTAATAATCCGAATCACTCCGGATTATTCCGTTTTAGTAGCTACACATTCGAGCAATTAGTTACCAATTATCAATTATCAGTTATCAACGAACAATTATCAATGAATAATTTTTACCTATTTATAGTAAGCTAAGGTTGAGCTTATTTGAGAAGCAAATCCAAATTCCGATTTTCCGCTGACGATAAATAACTGATAACTGATAATTGTTGATTAATAATTGACAAACGAAAACTAGGATACAGCGCTTACCATACCCTAGTATATTTTTTTCTATTTTTTTCTATCGAGGGCGTAAGAAATTATTTACTTGATTCAAGTAAGTTTCCCAAACTCTTGTAGTTAATTGCAGAGTTTCTGCACTTGGAACAAAGTCTTCTAAGCGTAAACCCCGACGACGGATTCTATCAGGGCTTTGCAAAAGATAAGGCGGAATATTTATACTACTGGGGTTTAATGCTATTGTTGTCTGACCTGCATTTGCTTGAGGTGTGACAGTATCGCTAACTATACCTGACATATTCGCTATATTTGTTTCCCCAGCAAATGCGACAAGGGTTGCAGATTTCGGTTGAACTAAAGCTACATCGGGAACAGCTACCCGCGCAACAGGTGATTGAACCAAGAAATAAGCAACCGCTGGTGTACTTGCTAACAATAAAATTGTCAGTGCCCAACCGACTAAAATTCCTCCGGGTTTGTCTATTGCTCCACCGTTGATTCTCTGAGCGGCGAAAGTCATCAGTAAAATCGATGCTCCCAAAGGCTTGAGAGGAAAAGATACTACTCTCCATAAGGAAGCAATAGCTGGCTCGCTTGGATTAACGAAGGACAATAACAGAACGATCAGAAAAATTACTACTACAAATCGTCCGACAAAGTTCCCGCTTGGGTAGAATTTCTGAAATAGGCTAAATACAACAGTACCTATAAGTAGCCATAGAAGTACTCGGCTTAGCAGTTCAAACATAAATTTACTCTCAAATGTTTCTTTACAGTCAACCTATATGGCTCCGGGCAATTGGTTTATTCTATCTGTCAAATGGTGGTAGCACCATTGACTGACTTCAAATACCTCATACCATACACACTAAAACTACCTTCGTAGTGATTTTAGTGCAATTTTTATCAATAATGTTTAGTATTTGTAGTCCTGGGGATAAGTAATTTCGCTGCCATTAAATTAAATTTATGATGTAACTGTCAAATTCAAGGGAAAATTTATGTCTTCCGAACAATTTACTATTTTAGTTACCGGAGGAGCCGGGTATATTGGCTCGCACACGGTATTAGCTTTGAAACAAGCTGGCTATGAAGTTTTGATACTTGATAATTTAGTTTATGGACACCGTGACTTGGTAGAACAAGTTCTCAAAGTCGAACTTATTGAAGGAGATACTGGCGATCGCGATTTATTAGATAAATTATTCAAATCCCGCAATATTGCAGCAGTTATGCACTTTTCTGCCTACGCTTATGTAGGAGAATCGGTTTCTAACCCAGCAAAATATTATCGTAACAATGTAATCGGTACAATAACTCTGTTAGAAGCAATGCTAGCTGCATCCGTTAAGAATTTTGTATTTTCTTCAACTTGTGCAACATACGGAGTCCCAGAAGTAGTACCGATACCAGAAGATCATCCCCAAAATCCGATCAATCCCTACGGTGCAACCAAATTAATGGTGGAGCGGATACTCTCAGATTTTAACGAAGCATACGATTTTAAATCGGTACGTTTTCGATACTTTAATGCAGCAGGTGCAAATCCCGAAGGTTTATTGGGAGAAGATCACAATCCCGAAACCCATTTAATTCCTTTAGTATTGCAAACAGCTTTAGGAAAACGCGAGTCAATTTCGATTTTTGGTACAGATTATCCCACTGATGACGGTACTTGCGTTCGCGACTACATTCACGTTAGCGACTTAGCAGACGCTCACGTATTAGGCTTAGAATATCTGCTCAAAGGAGGAGACAGCACCTTCTTTAATCTGGGTAACGGAAACGGTTTTTCCGTCAAAGAAATAATTGAAGCAGCAAGACTTGTCACAGGTGAAGATATTAAAGCAGTAGAGTGCGATCGCCGTCTAGGAGATCCCCCAGCCCTGATCGGAAGTGGTGAAAAAGCCCGAAAAATATTAGGTTGGCAACCACAATATACATCTATCAAAGATATCATGACTCACGCCTGGGAATGGCATCAGAAGCGACATGGGAGTTAGGAGTTAGTTATTAGTGGTTAGTTGTTAGTTGTCAGGAGTTAGGAGTTTTAAATTACCAATTACCAATTACCAATTACCAATGCCCAATTTTTAACTTTTTCGCACTACGGCAAATATTCCACCTATAAGTACAACAATTCCCAAACCTATAGCCCAAAATGGTAGGGGAAAAGCTTGTTGTTCGGTTTGATTTAGGTTGACATTTTGTACTTCTTGCGCTGTTTGTGTTTCTTGTTGATTTGTCGCAGCTTTTTTGGTTCCAGCAGCTACGGTAACATCAAACTTTAATTCAAAGGGTTTGAAGCTATTGTCATTAGCGGGTTTACCACTAAACTCTAATTGATAAGCTCCAGGTTTAGGGAATGTAATTTCTGCTCCCGGAATACCTTGATAGCGTTCGGCTGATATGGGTTGTAAATTCGGTTGAGCAAGAGGCTTTGATTCTGCTGTACGTGGTTCGCTGTAAATAGCCAATTCACAATGGCATTCTTTTAAAGGAATTACCTTACCACCCTTACGTGTTAAAGCAAACCAAGCTTGTGCAGCTTCACCAGCACGGGGAGTATCACCTGGTTCAATGTGCAAAGTAGCCCCCACATCTTCAGCAGTTTCTATCTTGTGGGCGGAAGCCCGAGGAATTAGTAATGATGAAAGATTAATAATTTGGAGCATGGTTAAGAGTTGGGAGTTAGGAGTTGCGAGTAGTTAGGAATTAGTGAAGTTATAAGTAGTGCGAGCATCTTGCTCGCTTGCTACTATTCGCTGGGTAAGATGCATGTCCTGACGGACACACTCCGTTAACAGACTAGTATTTTGAGGGTAACGGGTAACTGCTCACTGATAGCTGATTACTGCTTACTCGAAACATAAAATCTCTGCAAACCTAATGCTGACCAAAAAAGGCGGGTTCTAAGTAACAATACTCCGAGAGTGATAATTACTAAAACTACTGGGGCTAGTTGACTTAGCAAAGTTGACTGTACGGAACCAAGATAATTAGAACCAATTATTAAGGCATGAATTGCACTTAATATTAAGGCTGGAACGCTTAATAAATGAATGTGTCGCCAATATTTGCCCAAAGATTTTTGTAAGGAATCAAAGCTGGTTAAGGCAGCAGGAGCCATTAAGATTAAGGCGACTGCACCAAAAGCCATGCCTAACTGAAATTCTGATGGTAAGAAGAAAAAACTATTAAGCTTCCACCCCAATGAATGTTCCATCATGTGAGCGGTGTGGGCTAAAGAAACTACGAAAGCACCAACTCCTAAAGCACGACGATAGCGCATTGGTGCTGCCCATAAACCACTGATGGGACGAGCAATCAGCGCCAGCATCAGCAATATTAAACCAGCGTGTCCGGTGTAGTCTACCATCGTGTCGCCAGTTCGCAGCAAGGTAATTACGCCTATTGTGAGAGTTACCCAACCACCCAAGCGAAACAGTTGGGAACGTTTATCTTTACTAATTAAGGATGCAGATACCCCTACCCCCAACATCATCGGAAAAGTTCCCAAACCAAAAGCTAACATTGTAGCTGCACCCATCCACATATTCCCCGTTTGAGCAGCTTTGATTTGAGCGGTATACAGGAAACCACAAGGCATTAAACCCCAAGTCATTCCTAAAACGAGGGGTGTATACCAGGTGTTTTGCAATGATATTTTTGACATTCCCGCATTCAAACGATTGTGTAAACCGCCTTGTAATAATGGGTGCAAAAATGGAATTTTGGGTAAAAAGTTCGGATTAATTTGTCTGAGTCCGAACAAAATCAACATTAAACCAGTAATGATTGCTATCCACTGACGTAATTCGCTACCAACACCAGCTAATTGACCTCCTTCTACCAATATCGAACCTAGCGCCCCAATTGCAGCACCAACTAAGCTATAACTGAGCATTCGCCCAAAATTAAGCAAAACATGGAATTTTGATTGTTGCCGCCAATTAGTGTTTTTACTTTGGGAAGACAAAGAAAATGCTACAGTCAAAGGTCCGCACATTCCAGCACAGTGACCAAAACTACCAAGAAATCCCAAAGCTGCAATAAGGAAAAGGTCAAGTAACATTTTGGATTTTAGATTATAAAAGAGTTTTTATATAAAGGTTCGTAGTAAAAGTTTTAACTCCGATCTTGAGGTAACAAATTCTTACTAAGCTGTTGCGTATTCAACTTGTATATGAGAAGCGGGCAAGATGCCCGCACTACAATCGTTCAAATTCTTTACCTTATACAATTTAGCTGCACGTCAGCTTACAAACCAATCGGAATCAAACTGTTGGAGTACTATCGCAGTTTCATTCTGGATCGGGAATTAGTAATTAATTATGTCCTTGATGTTTGTGCTGCTCTTAATTTTTACTTATAACTTCTGAGACTTTGATAATTTCTGTATCTTCAATTACTTTACCGTTGCTAGTCAAATCAGCATGATTGTTAGCATTCAAAGTTACTTTAACTTTGTTTTCACCAGGTTCGAGATTTTCCAGATAATACCAAGAACTATACAGTCTGGTAATTTTTTTCCCGTTCACAAAAATATGAGCGTGCCCTTCTCCAGCTTCCGGTGCTTGGTTAACTTTTTCAGGTGCAAATTTAAAATTGGTAACTTTCGCTTCCAGATTCCAGCCTTTTTTTAAATCTTTACGTACCACTACATCAAGACTTGGTACAGCTTGCCCTTGAGGGACTTCCATTATTCCGTGTTTATGCTCGCCATTTCCGCTTCCCACTTCAGCTACAGTCATAGTCGCACCTTTGGCGATCGCCACTACAGAAATCAATGTAGCTGCCGCGACAAAAAAGTGTTGAGCTTTCATAGCAAAAATAAGTAAAAACGACCCGTCTTAACCCTTAAAAATAAGTTTTTTTACTAATTAAGTCAAAAGACAGGCTGTCATATTTAGGAAATAGTTCTTAATTCCCCACTCCTAATTCCTTTTCCTGAACCATAGGAATTTCGATCGTAAATTCTGTACCCTTCCCAGGTGTTGAATTACAGTAAAGTTTACCGCGATGTTTTTCTACTACGATTTGGTAACTGATAGATAAACCCAAACCCGTTCCTTTTCCAACTTCTTTAGTAGTGAAAAATGGGTCAAATAGTTTTGGTTTAATTTTTTTAGGAATACCAATACCGTTATCAGAAATACTGATTTTTATTTGTTTACTTTCGGTTAATTCTGTCGCAATTTTTATATAGCTGGGATTTGATTGAATCTCTTGAATAGTCAGCTGATAATTATAATTATCTAAAGCATCAATAGCATTAGTCAAAATGTTCATAAATACTTGATTTAATTGACCGGGATAGCATTCTATTAAAGGTAAAGAGCTATATTCTTTAATTATTTTAATTTCTGGGTGTGTAGATTTTGCTTTTAAACGGTTGTGCAAAATCATCAATGTAGAATCAATACCCGAATGAATGTCTACTTTTTTGAATTCAGCTTCATCCAAACGAGAAAAATTACGCAAACTCAAAACAATATCTTTTATACGACTCGTACCTTCTTTCATTGAATAAAGTGTTTTTGTCAAGTCCTCTTTGATAAAATCAAATTCTATATTTTCAATTGCTTCAATAATTTCTATCTTCGGATTAGGATAGTGCTGTTGATAAATTTCTATTAATCCCAATAAATCTTGAACATATTCGCAGGCAGGAACTATATTACCATGAATAAAATTTACCGGATTGTTAATTTCATGAGCAACACCTGCAACCATTTGTCCTAAAGAAGACATTTTTTCGGTTTGAATTAATTGTGTTTGAGTATGTTTTAATTCGCGAAGAGTCTGCTTTAAGCTTTGAGTTTGCTTCTGAAATTTTTCTTCAGTTAGCTTCATCTGAGTAATATCAATTAAACAACCATACCAAATAATGGATTTATTGGGTTGAATCTCTGGTTTTGCTACCACTTTTATCCATTTATGTTTATTATTTGGGTCAATATAACGCCATTCAGATTCTAAGTTTTCTAAAGTTTTAGCGGAAATATTGCCTTTCTCGATAAAAGCTGCAATATCATCTGGATGAATATTTTCAAATGCTAAGCTAACATCTTGTTGTAACAATAGCGGTTTCTAATCCCAAAATGTCTCGACATCCCGAAGAAACGTAAGTAAATGAAATATTTCTATCCGGTTTGAGACGGTATTCATAAATCATTCCCGGTACGCTATCTGTTAACTTTTTAAGTCTTGCTTGCGTGCTTTGCAATTGTGCGGTGCGTGCTTCAACTTTTATTTCTAATTTTTCGTTGATATTTTTGATTTCTTCTTCAATTTTCTTTCGCTGAGTAATATCTTCAACAGTGACTAAAATTCCGATAACATTACCTTTCGCATCTCGTAATGGAATCTTATTAGTATCAAGCCACGCTTGTTTACCGTCGGATTGCTTTTGAGTTTCAATGATATGTAATTCAGCTTCACCCGATTCCATTACTCGTTTATCGCATTCTCGATAAAAATTTGCCTCTTCCATATTCCAAGGCAGATCGTAATCTGTTTTGCCAACAATTTCTTCTGAAGAACTTAATCCCGCAACTTCCCCAGCGCTACTATTACATCCTTTAAATACTGAGTTTCTATCTTTCCAAAAAACTAGCTGGGGAATGCTATCAATTAGCAGTTTGAAAAATTGTTGCGATTCCAGAAGTTGCATTTCGGTTTGATGAGATGCAATCGCATAACCAAAATTACCAGCAGCAGCTCGTAAAACTGACTTTTCAAGATTTGTCCACTGATGTTCGCTATGACAATTATCAAAACCAATAAATCCCCATAATTTTCCTTTAATTTCGATTGGGGCTATCAATATTGACAGAATATTCTGTTGTTGTAAGATTTCTCGCTCGGTTTGAGAGAAATCTCTTACAATTCCAGCAATTGCTTTACCTTGACTTAAATTTTTGTACCAGCGTGGAAAACAATTATCATAAGAAAGATTTTGTAATTCGGGATTATCTATTTCCGGAATAACACCCGGTGCCACCCATTCCCACTGCTGACTCATAAGCATTTCACCCGTAATTGGATGGGAATGATTTTCAAAAATATAAATTCTGTCTGCAATAACAGCATTTCCCAAAGCTGCTAAAGCTGCATTTATCGATTGTTCGTAATTTGCGATTGTCAGTAAACAGTTACTTGAAGAAGCAATACCTTCAAGTAAACGTTCATTTTGTTTTAGTTTTAACTTTGTTAAGCAATTAGCTGGAGGTAAATTAGCAATACAATTACGCAGCAGTAAAAGTTCTGCTTGCATAGCTTCATATAGATTTTTGTCAATAGAAATTAGATTCTGTGTCATGATATCTCTGGGAAATTACAATACTTCCGCATAAACTAGTACAACAGGTTGAGAAGATATCAAATTGTTTTATGCATTCATGCTGTATTCGCATTGCGAATGTCAAGATAGATTAACGCTGAGGAATGTAAATTTTAAATCCTGTTAGTGTATATAAATCGGGAATATTCAAAATGCAGAATTTCTCAAAGCAGATATTGGATGCATAAAATCTGGTTACTTCCAGCGCAAGGTACTAGATTGCTACAGTATTTATAGTTCCCACTTTCTAGCAACAAACAACATTTGATATTTTTGTGTTGCGACTTCTTTTCACACAATTAATTATCTCATACGTTAATTTGGCTAAAGAGCCAATGAGCAATAAAAAATAGTAACCTCTTTTTCGACTATTTAATGCCGCACAGTAAATGCTGAATAAGCAAAAAAATTAAGTAGCTAGTCTTGAAGGACAAACTACTTAATTTAATGCGATTAAAACAGCCAATTATTTTGTTACGGGAGAAAAAAGTTAATTCAAAATTACTAATAGAGTGTTGATATCTTTGAATATAAAAAGTATATGTACGCTCTGATAACTTTATGAATGTAACAATCAATAATTATATTAATAGTTCATACCACGTAAGTTTATAGATAGAGACACTTTTTTATATACGGGAAAGAATTTTGCGTATTTTTAATTATTACGCACTTGTAGAACTTAGCTTGTGTTTCGATCGCAATTATAGGTGTAAGGAGCAGTATCAAATTCTAAAAAGCTTATGAGCTAGCGGCTAGCGCTATGCCATATAATAGGCAAGGCTAAATGCGGAAACTGCGACAAGCACGGGAACTACAACGCTAAATTCAAATTTTTTGGTTTTAAATATCTCCATACAAGACATGGGAATTATTATCGGCCAAAAGATCGTTGAGATGATAAACATCACAAAAGACAAAAACTTTTCTTCTGGAGAGGAACTTGGATTACGAAGAGTAAATCTCAGCCAATTAATGAAAAAATAGCAAGTCATTAACAAGTAACTGACAATAACGGCGGATTCAATCTTATTCATAAACGATACTCCTTGGCTATCCAAAATGACGACGATACGAGTGGACAATGACATTCGCAAATATTCATCACTGTAAAAAAATGTAAGCTAGATGACAGTTTTGTTTTGACCTCTTTCTAACAGTTTATATTTTTATTCACATCTATACTATGTTAGTAGAATTGTGAAAACCGATAAATCCGTGTTAACACTTAATTTTTTGGATCGATCGTGAATTTACAATTACAAAAGTTGATTCGCGCTAGCCATTAAGACAATAATACTTGTACTTATAAATCGAATTAAATTAATAGATTTAAGTATATCTACAATATTCGACCACCCGTAGTCACCGAAACAATGTGTTCTATACTACCATAAAACCGCAAATCGAAGAAACAATGTTTAAATGTTACAATAGCTACCAATACTAGTTGGGATCAATTATAAATCAAGTCTTACAATTGAAAAAAAGATTTTTAGTTGATTACTAAAAATAAAACTATGTTTTCTAGACAAGTGTATATACTTAAGCAATTCATACATATTTTAAAAATTCCTTTTTTACTTGAAACAAAAATTTTACTAATATAAAGGATATTTATAATCTGCATCATCTTTATTTTATGATGTTATAAATATTACTTAAAATAATTGCTTCAAGAATACGATAGGTTGAATAAGATTTCCCAATATGTATAAAATGCGATCTTAAACCGATATATTTATTTGAAGGCTGGAAATGAATAATTATTCTTAAATTGAGTATTCTAATATTAGTTATTCACTACATAATATGCTCAAAAATTAATTTGAATAAGGGAACAGGGAACAGGGAAGAGAAGAAAAAGACTCTATAAGTAAATGATTTTATGATTAAAACTCATGACACCTATATATTAGGCTTTACAAAGCTTTGTACTAAAAATTCAGCATACTAATTGCTAAATAACTGTAATATTTAGACAATAAAATCTTATTTATCAAATATCTTCAATTAAATAGCTAATATTAATTTGATACTTGGAGATAAACTCATAATTAAATACTACGATCGAAAAAATATAGACCTATTTTCAGTAGTAAATCAAAAAACTTGTTTGCAAGCTCAAAGTTTAAATTTATTTGCTTAAGCCCTGGAAGAATATTTTTATAAGCAAATATAAATTCATCCAAATTATAAATTAAGGTTTTAAATCCTCAAAGTTTTAGTATTAAATGCTAACGGTAAACACCCTGTGAGCTGCTTGTGAAGTGATAATTGCAGTGGTTTGCCTTCGTTTATACACTATCCGACGCGATAAATCTTGGCTACAGATTAATTACTATGACCCAATTACTATAATTTTCCAATGCAACATACTGCAATATTATTACACTTCCTCACAACATGAATTGCTATTCTTCTTGATGTAATGTTTGATAGCATCTAGATCAATAAAATAATCCGCAACATCAATTAAGGATTCATTAGTCATTCCTCGCAGACTAACAAGTTCAACTCTAGCACCTTGGTAAGCCACAGCGTTTACAGCATAGGTTAATTCTCCATCTCCGCTTACCAAAACCGCTGTATCGTAATAGGGAGATAGATTCATCATATCTACAGCAATTTCTACGTGTTGATTTGATTTTCTCGATCCATCTGGAAGTTGAATTATTTCCTTTGTTACTACACGATATCCGTTTCTACGCATCCATAGCAAGAAACCTTGTTGCTTTTCGTTATGGCGATCGACACTAGTATAGAAAAAAGCTCTTAATAATCTTGACTCTCTAGTTAAGTAGCAAAGCAATTTAGTGTAGTCAATTTCAATCCCAAGTTGCAAAGCTGTATGAAACAAGTTTGAACCATCAATAAAAATAGCAACTCTACCGCGATTGGAAGTAATGTTTAATTGAGAAGCATCTTTTTTTACTGCCATCTGTGTTTCTTGATCTGGGAGAATAATTTTCATACCTTTTTGTTGTGTTTCTTGTTGCGCTTCAGCGGTAAAATTTGTGATATCCATGATTTTTAAGCTTTGTGAATCACAATAGTGCAGTTTGATTAATGAAATTTATATTTCAAAAGTATTCACGGAATTCGTTTGATGGAATTAATTAAGCATTTATTCTATAAACTCAAAAGTATGATTTACATATCTTCTTGAATGCTTGAGATCGAATTTTTTGTAGGTAAAGTAAGCCAATATTTAGCTCCAGTAATTATTAAACGATTGTTTGAGCCAGATATTGCATATAAATTTATTGTAACGAAACTTTTATTTGGTTCTACACAAAGCAAATTATTTTGACGTTAGTTGAAAATTGAAACCATCACAAATTAATAAAACATTAATAAAATGGCGATTAAACAGTAATGTTAATCACATTTTTGCACGCATAGTAGATTTAATCCTATTTTTGCTTGATAACAATAGCGTTCTTTGATTTGAACTTTCAAAGTTTTTATTATGAATAATTCATTTATAAATAAACCTGATTAAATAGTTGCTTAGCAATAATAAGTTGGTCTGAGACTATTCAAGTAAACTTATACACAAATAGTTAATACTTGTTTGAGAAATTATTCTGAGATGTAATCTTTTTAAATATTAATCATTTAGCCTACTTAATTATATTCCCCAACAAGAAGCTGCACCCGGAGATTACTTACAGTTATATACAAGCAAAATACATTATTGAAGAGGAAAATACAGGCATATCGTCTGAATCATGATTTCCAATTCAATAACCATAATTACCCCTTGAATTGTGTAAAACTTCCCAATTATACAAAGAGACTATGTAAAATGAATGTAAACTGTACTGCATAGTTTGATTATTTTAATTAATTTATATAGTGTGAGTACTGAAGCTATAGTTGTGGTCGAAGATATTTATAATTCAAAAAACAGAGTAGGCAACGCTGTATCTTGGAACAGTAGGAAGAACTAAAGAAGAAGAAATTTTATTTATATCTGCTTATAAATAATTCTGAATTATCGTCGTTTGTAATGAATAATTAAAATGATTAGTGATTAAAAACACATTTTTAAACCCCTTCCGAGATAGTCGAAGAGGTTTTAAAATTTGTTTTTAACTATTGTTTTATAAAAAGAATTACTTAGCAATTGCTTTTAGAGAAAGTATACGAAGTTCTTCTCGTACAGTCATTAAGATTTGTCCTAGATGATTTTGTCCGGTTTTGTTTTCACCGCAACCCCAGAAATAATCATTTGGTGAATTCTCTACAAGCAACTTATCACCAGTGGAAAGCAATATTTCTCTAATGTCGGGGTGAGTAAGAAACTTTTTGTGTACCGCTTCTCGCATAACTTGGGTTTTTACCATTTCCCAATCAGAACGTATTTGATGAGTCGAACAGCGCCCTAAAGCAGCAGCTTTCTCTGGAGTCGAAGCTTGATGAATCAAAGGGATTATGTCTTCGTCAGGACTTCCTACGAACTTTTGTGCTTGGTAATAATGCTCCACTGTTGACCAGAAAGTATTGTGCATTTCAATTGAGTGGAGGGAAAAGTTAGAAAAACAACCGTAGGGTTGCCAAACTTTGTAAAAATAAATAGTCATATGAAAACTGCTGTTTAATATACCAACTTCTATAATGCCTGTAGATGTTAGCAGCTTGCTTGTTGAATTAAAATTTATTCTTTTTCTACAACCTCTAGACAGAAGTTTTTTTCTTAACTAAAGCTTTACCGTGAGAACTAAATGTCTTAATGGTATATATGATGGACTCACTATTGACTAGCAAACAACGTACACCCCTGATTTTGGCTGGAATTTGCTTGGGTATAGGGTTAGGAGGTTTTTTTGATGGGATTGTCCTACATCAAATCCTCCAATGGCATCATATGTTGAGTAATGTAAAACCTTTAACAAATCGTTCCAATATAGATTTAAATGTACTCGCTGATGGAATGTTCCACGTTTTTAATTACTCGATCACCATTGTGGGAGTTGTTTTGTTATGGAAAGTCGCGAAGCGTAATGACGTTCCTTGGTCATCCAAAACTTTTTTTGGCTCTATTTTGATTGGTATTGGCTTATTTGATTTCGTTGAAGGATTAATCGACCATCAAATTCTTGGTGTCCATCACGTCAAAGCAGGGACCAAATGAATTTGCTTGGGATATGGGATTTTTAGCACTTGGTGCGCTTCTTATATTAATTGGTTGGTTGATATTGCAAAACGCAAAATCAGTGAACAGTGAACAGTGAACAGTTAGTTATCAATGATTAGTAGTGGGAGCGTCTCGCTCCCTCGTTACAACCAGCGAGCTTTCCGGCTCGCGTTCCCCCTACCCCTTATAACTTATGTGGTGGAAGAATACTAGTACCGCTGTGCGGAAGTAAAAAGTCAAAAGTAAGAAGTAAAAAGTATTATATGATAAGGCTTTCAAACTTTTTAAATGGGTGCTTTATTTACGCCGTACTGTACCAGGTAATTAGCGAGCAAGATTCTCGGGTGGTAGTTAGCGAGCAAGATTCTCGCACTCCTCCCTATCTCCCCATTTCCCGATCTCCCAACTTAGGCACTTTGCATTTTCCGCCAAACGGTAAAGGATAAAAGTACAACAATTGTGATAGTTGTAGCAATAATCACTTCTAAGCTCATATCCCGTATACTCATTCCCAACCAGTTGCAAGCTAAAGTTATTGACCAGAGGATAAGCGCTGCCCGTCTCTGGGATAAGCCCCAAGCTAGTAAACGATGGTGTAAATGGTCTTTGCCTGGAGTGCTAAGAGGGTTTTTACCTGCCGCCAATCGCCGTACAAAAACTTGGGTAGTATCCAGTACTGGCAGTAGGAGAAATGCAACCGGGGGCAATATTGATAAGACTGTGGTTATTTGTAATTCGCCTAAAATACTAGTTGCTGCTAATACATAGCCGAAGAAATATGCTCCAGCATCACCCATAATAATTTTTGACGGATGGAAGTTATGCCGCAAAAAGCCTAATGCAGAACCACCCAAAGCAGCTAAAACTAAAGTCGCTGCCGCGCGGTTGGGATATTGGGCAGAAACTGCGAGCAAACTCATGGCCGTGATAAAGCTGACTCCTCCAGCTAAACCATCCATACCGTCCATTAAATTTATCGCATTGGTTATTCCTACTACCCACACTACTGTCAATAATGTTGACAGCGTTGAATCTATGGGAGTATTGAAAGTTAAATCAAAACCAATATCGTTAGCAACTAGTAAAAGCGCTGTGAGAATTTGTACCAATAATCGAAAAGAGGCAGGCAAGCCAAATTGGTCGTCAATAAAACCCACCAATACCAGTATTGAGCCGCCCAGCAATACGGTTAAAACCTGTGCTAATACATTTTCTAATTCAATTGGTCGTAATAAGCTAGCAAGGGTAACAGCGGCAATTACTCCTGCGTAAATTGCTAATCCTCCCGCATTCGGTAAGGGTTCTCGGTTCAAACGCCTTGCATTTGGCTGATCTGCCCAACCGACACGTAAAGCAAATGTACGTATTCGGGGAATTAAACTCCAGCTAACAACCAAAGCCAACAAAAACGTAAACACAACTGCCAACCAGCCGGAACCGCCGGGATTGTCAATGCCGAGAGACTTAAGGGAACTGTATATATTCATCTCCCGATTCCTTTATTACTGCCAGTATCTATCACGATCGCCAACCGTATATTAATCATTTTTGCTTTTAATATCTGTAATATAAACAGCTTGCATAGTTAGCACTCTTGAGCAGTGAGTGCTAAATTGTAAAACAAGAGTGCTTGTGAGTTAAAAAATGGCAAAAATTGTTTCCTTTAATGAAGAGTCACGTCGGTCATTGGAGAAGGGCATTAACGCCCTTGCTGATGCCGTCAAGATAACCCTGGGACCAAAAGGTCGTAATGTTCTTTTAGAAAAGAAATTTGGTGCGCCTCAGATTGTAAACGATGGTATCACCGTTGCTAAAGAAATTGAACTTTACGATCCTTTAGAGAACACCGGGGCGAGATTAATCCAGGAAGTAGCTGAGAAAACCAAAGAAATCGCGGGAGATGGTACTACTACCGCTACCGTATTGGCTCAAGCTATTATCCGCGAAGGACTCAAAAACGTTGCTGCTGGCTCCAACCCTATGAGCTTGAAGCGCGGTATTGACAAGACTGTTGAAGCGCTGGTGCAGGAAATCGTCAAGATTGCCAAGCCAGTTGAAGGAAGTGCGATCGCGCAAGTTGCCACCGTATCTGCTGGTAATGATGAAGAAGTCGGTAGAATGATTTCTGAAGCGATGGAGAAAGTTACCAAAGACGGCGTAATTACCGTTGAGGAATCTAAATCTCTATCTACTGAGTTAGAAGTTGTAGAAGGGATGCAAATTGACAGGGGATATATTTCTCCCTACTTCATCACCAACAACGACCGGATGACAGTAGAATTTGAAAATGCCCGCATCTTGATTACTGATAAAAAAATCAGCAACATTCAAGAATTGGTGCCAATTTTAGAAAAAGTTGCTCGTAGCGGTCAACCTTTACTAGTTATTGCTGAAGACATTGAAGGTGAAGCCTTGGCAACTTTGGTTGTCAACAAAGCCAGAGGTGTTTTAGGAATTGCTGCTATCAAAGCTCCTGGTTTCGGCGAACGTCGTAAAGCAATGCTGCAAGACATTGCGATTCTTACCGGCGGACAAATGATTTCCGAGGAAATCGGTTTGAATTTGGATACCGCAACAGAAGAAATGTTAGGTACCGCTCGCAAAATCCAGATTGACAAAGAAAACACCACTATCGTTGCTGCTGGCGAAATGAAAGCCGATGTCGAAAAGCGCATCGGTCAAATTCGCAAACAGCTTGCAGACACCGACTCCGAATACGATACAGAAAAACTACAAGAACGTATTGCCAAACTAGCTGGTGGTGTAGCTGTAATTAAAGTTGGTGCGGCAACCGAAACCGAATTACAAGACCGTAAATTACGGATTGAAGATGCATTAAACGCTACTAAAGCAGCAGTAGAAGAAGGCATCGTTCCTGGTGGCGGTACTACCTTGATTCACCTGACTAAAAAAATAGCAGAAATCAAGAATAGTCTTAAAGACGAAGAAAAAATTGGTGCCGATATAGTAGCACGAGCTTTAGAAGCACCATTACGTCAAATCGCCGATAATGCCGGTGTAGAAGGTTCGGTTATTGTATCCAAAGTTCGAGACAGCGAATTCAACATTGGTTACAACGCAGCTAGCGGCGAATTTGAAGACTTAATTGCCGGTGGAATTATCGATCCCGCAAAAGTAGTCCGTTCGTCCTTACAAAACGCTGGTTCCATCTCTGGAATGGTACTAACTACCGAAGCCTTGGTAGTAGAAAAACCAGATCCTAAAGCTGGTGCTGGTGGTGCCCCCGACATGGGCGGCATGGGCGGCATGGGCGGCATGGGCGGCATGGGCGGCATGGGTATGCCTGGAATGGGTGGAATGGGAATGATGTAATGTCCGGAGTTAGTGGTTGGGAATTCATGATAGAAGGCTCAGCATAGCTATAAGTTGAAGCGAGGCAGAGCCTCTAGGTAGGCATTCCCAGCCTGGAGGCTGGGAACGAGTCTAGTAACTAACAACTATCAACCAACAACTAACAACTAACACCTAAATTGCTAAATTCTCTTTAGCCCACAGGGCGGCTTGGGTTCTATCTCTTAACCCGAGTCGCCCTAAAATTTGGGTAACGTAGTTTTTTACGGTTCCTTCACTGAGATATAAAGTTTTAGAAATTTCTCGATTATTTTTTCCTTGAGATATTAAAGTTAATACTTCTAGTTCCCTTTCGGTTAATTTTTCTTGAATATCGTTTTCTTTTGCTGGAATTGGCGGGCGCAATTGGGCGAATACTTTTGGGGCAATAGTTGGGGCCCTAATTGAGAATGTCCTTGATGTATGGCATGAATTGCAGCAGCTAATTGGGGTGCGGGAGTATTCTTGAGCAGATAACCCAGTGCGCCAGCTTGTAAAGATTGCCAAATATATTCATCTTCATCGAAAGTTGTTAGCACCAGAATTTTGATCCAAGGGAATTTTTGATGAATTATGCGAGTTGCGGCAACTCCATCGCATACAGGCATCCGTACATCCATAAGAATTACATCAGGTTGCAATTGTTGAGTAAGAGAAATCGCTTCATTACCATGATTGGCTTGCCCGACAATTTCTATATCTTCCTCTAACGAAAGTAAAGACGCTAATCCCTGGCGAAATAGCGGTTGGTCATCTGCTAACAACAGCCGAATCATCATAGTATTAAATAAGCGGGAGATGCTTATTTTTTAGTATGGCAATCTTTAAATCTTGTTCCCAACGTGTTTAGTTTTGTTAAGAGTTGGAATGAGTGGATGAAGGTTTATGTTAGAAATCTGTTGAGTTAATATTTTAAATGTTGAATTACGGTGTTGAAAAAATATAATTATCATTTTCCAACACAAACAGATAAACTACTCAATAGCTATATGAATATACCCATTATTAATTTTAATACTTTGAATTTGCTCTATTACTGCTAAAGCTTTTTGATATTCGACTGTTGCTGACTTTTTTAAACTATCTGGTTGTTCTGAACCACCAAAGATAAATAGAATTAGAGAAGATTGATTCAAAGAACGTAAAGAAGCTTCGTTGTGAAATTTAATTCCTCGCTCTTCAACTACTTTATATAACGCAATAGGTTTTTCAATAGTCTCATCTATTTTAAATTGTATTTCGCTGATTCTGAAACATATATTTTTCGGTGAACCTGGACTTGGCCATTGAATTGATTTTTCTAAAATCAAACTATCTTTTATCTTATAAAAAAGATATTTCCCAGGAATCAATTTGTTTAATGTTATTCCTTGGGTGTATATATTATTTATATCGTTTTCATCAAGAATTATTTGTGCATCAAAATTTTCTCGAAGTACAGAATTTTTAAACACTTCAATTTTACGCTTGCTATTTTCGTATTCAGTTAAAGATGATTGATGAATAGGAAAATCATTCAAATTAGGAGGAATATTTTTTCCTTTTATAATACTGGATTCCATTCTATGCATCGAAAAGAGCTGATATGCAATATATCCGAATCCCAATAAGCTTATAACTGTTGTTATGTTGTCAAACCAATTCATTCTATTAAGCCTCTTATATCATTCTAGATTCCTAATACCATTTCTTTATAAAAGTGCGCTTAATTTAGCCCACGCAGGTGGGCTTTGTTTGAGTAGCCCCACTCTTCCAGAGTGAGGGTGATTTAGCGCAGCCTCATACAAAAATGGTATAACTCACAACTCTTGACACCACCTAACTCCCAATTCCCATCAACCCGGAATCCAAACCCGAATCCGAGTGCCTTCATCCAAAGTACTTTTAATATGAAGTTCTCCTCCTAAAATTTGCACTCTTTCTTGCATTCCTCGCAATCCAAATCCTGTATGATGTGCGCTGACTTCAAAACCTTTTCCGTCATCAATAATTTCTAAAATAATTCCCTGAGTATCTTGATATGCTTTGATATTTACCGCTTTTGCAAAAGCGTGTTTTTGAATATTGGTAACTGCTTCTTGCACAATACAATACAGTTGATGACTAGTTTGACTTGGTAATTGCGGTAATTTTGAATCTAAATTAATTTTAAATGATTGATTGCGTCCAACTTGTTCTATCAAAGTCGCTAAAGCTTGATTAAGATTAAAATTTATTTGACGTATTGACTGTACCGAATTTCTGATTTTTGTTAAACACTCACTTGATAAGTCTTTGGCAATATTTAAAGAATTAACTGCTTTATTTGGATCTTTATCGTATAACCTTTGAGCAAGTTCTAATTGTATATCTAATGTTGTGAGAGAATGACCTAAAGAATCATGAATTTCACGAGCAATGCGACTGCGTTCTAAACTAGCTGCCAAGGTTTCTATCTGCTGTGTCAATGCTTCTGCTTTTTGACGACTTTTTTGTTCTGCTACTATCACAAAGCAAAATAAAAGCACAAATATGCTGACTGTAAGATAGTCCCCAGTATTTTCAATAATTGCTCTACTAATAATTAAATTAGTATTATCTAATTCAGCAATAATTTGAGTTAAATTGGCGCGATTAAATTCAATTAATCTAGGTAAACTAAAAGCTATAATAAAATTCCAAACTATTCCTAATACAATTGTAGTAAATACTACTTCTTTACGTTTTAATAAAAAGCAGCTTTTAACAAGTATAAAGTAAAGAGATATATGAAAATAGATTCCTAATGAGGCAGGAATCATAATTGCTAATATTTCTAACAAAATATAAGCTCTTCTTTGCCAAATAGGACGATTAATTGGAAATAGAAAGCTTAAGGCTGCTAATATAATTAATTGAGCTAATCTTACATAAGTAGGTATTGGTAGAGAAGAATAATTAGTTTCACTACGATTTAAGAGAAAAAGCAAGAAGTATACAATTAAAATCGACCATTCTACATAACAGATGGTACGACGGATAGATGAAGAATGTTTTAGGTTGAAATCCATGATATTAAAACGACTACAACTTAAGTAATTTATCTAATAAATATCATCATTTACAAGATAAATTTGCAACATGACTATAGTCATATATATGCATGACTATAGTTAATATCGGCATAAAATTTTCTTAGCTAATCTATTGTTAGCTGTTATCAAACAAAAATTAATTAACAGCAAAATCTCAACGCTAGCTTTGCAAAAAAAGATTGTAGTTAAACTATTAATTATTGGGAAATAAATCAATGAACAAAATATCTACTTTTAGTATTTGTATTGCAGCAGCTAGCATTCTTGGTTTCGTTAATCTTCCGATAGTTCAAGCTCAAACTCCCGATTCACAAAATACACTACAAAAACAATCAGAAACACAAGTGTTAGTTTCAGAAGTTACGGTTGATGGTGTAGAAGGAAATTTAGAACAAATCGTTTCTCAAGCAATTCAAACTCAAGCTGGAAAAACAATTACTCGCGCTCAATTACAGCAAGATATTAATGCCATATTTAGTACGGGCTATTTTGCAAATGTAAGAGTTGTTCCGGAAGAGACAACCGCAGGAGTTCGGATTAAATTTGTTGTTGAACCTAACCCGGTTTTACGTGCGGTAAAGGTACAAAGCGATCGAGTATTACCTCAAGAAGTTGTAAATCAAAGCTTTAACACACAATATGGTCAAATTCTTAATTTAAAACAATTTCAGACAGGAGTACAAAAGTTAAATAAATGGTATCAAGATAACGGTTATGTTTTAGCGCAGGTGATAGATTCTCCTAAAATTAATTCTGATGGAACTGTTATTTTGCAAGTAGCAGAAGGTGTAATAGAAGATATTAAAATACAGTTTGTCGATCCAGAGGGAGAAGAAACCAAAGGAAAGACGAAAAAATATATTATTACCCGCGAAATGCAGTTGAAACCGGGAGAAATATTTAAAAGAGAACTTGCTCAAAAAGATTTACAACGAGTTTATGGATTGGGAATTTTTCAGGATATTAACTTGAAACTTAATCCTGCTGAAGATCCACGCAAGGTAGTTTTAGTTGTAAACGTGACGGAAGGTAGGAATTTTAGTGTATCTCCCGGCGGGGGATATAGTTCTAAGAGTGGACTTTTTGCGGCTAGTAGTTTCAATCTGAGAAATTTAAACGGTAGAAACCAAAGATTGGGAGCAGATGTTGAGTTTAGTCAAAGAGATATCGGTTTTGATGTCAATTATACCGATCCTTGGATAGCAGGAGATCCATATCGTACATCCTATAACGTTAATGGTTTTAGAAAGCGGACTTTTTCTCAAATATTTGACGGAGGAGAAACAGAAGTAGAACTAGCAAATGGCGTTAAGCGAAGCTCACCGAAGGTATCGCCCCCGCGTGTTCAAAACTGGTGGTAATATTTCTTTCCGTCGCAATCTCAGTAAAAAAGTATTTGAGAAATCGGAATGGGTGGCGAGTGCTGGTTTGAAATATCAGCGAGTTGCAATTCGCGATTCCGACGGCGATATTAATGCAAAAGATGAATTAGGTAACGATTTGAGTTTTAGCGGTGACGGTACGGACGATTTATTAACAGTACCTCTAAGATTGGTAAGGGATAAACGTAATAATTTATTAAGCCCTACCAAAGATTCTATTTTAAGTTTGAGTACCGAGCAATCAATTCCTATTGGTGACGCAAGTATTTTATCTAATAAGTTAATTGGTAGCTACAGCTTTTATCTTCCCACTCGTTTAACCAAATTAACTAAAGGATGTCGTCAATCAAACGAAACATCTCAGCAATGTCCGCAAGCATTTGCGTTTAATCTTCAAGGGGGAACCGTCATCGGCGATTTACCTCCCTACGAAGCATTTTCTTTAGGTGGCGCTAACTCAGTGCGAGGATTTGGCGAAGGTGAATTAGGAAGCGCTCGTAGTTTTCTTCAAGCATCAGCGGAATATCGTTTTCCAGTATTTTCTCTACTTAGCGGTGCGTTATTTTTCGATGCTGCCACTGATTTAGGTACAGCCGATAGCGTAACTGGTAATCCTGCTGGGGCACGAGATAAACCTGGGTTAGGCTTCGGCTATGGCTTGGGAATGCGCGTAAAATCTCCCTTGGGGCCGATTCGTTTGGACTACGGTTACAACAATGATGGAGAAAGCCGAGTTCAGTTTGGGATTGGGGAGAGGTTTTGAAATCTGGGGAGATGGGGAGACAAGGGGACATTATAAAAGTAGTAAGTAGTGAGTAGTGAGTAATAAGTAATAAGTAATAATTAGTGAGTGAAAATAGACGGGCAACTATGAGCGACATTTATGACAATGAGAATAAAAAGTGATCTAAGTGATTTAATTGCTACTCGCTACTCACTCCTAACTCCTAACTCCTAACTCCTAAACCTCAATCCAAAATCCAAAATCTAAAATCCAAAATATTATTGTGGCGGTTTGTTTTTTTATAGACAAACTGCTTTTTGATTGTTAAACGAACATTATGAGTTAAGATTGGTCGGTGAGATATGTTTGGAAAAAGTTAACCAATCTCTTGTAGGGTAGGGTTTTTATAGATTTTATGTATTCAAAAGAATAGGGAATTTAAGAAATCATTATTATTTACCTTTTTTTTATAGGGTCAAAATATATGCTAGAAAAATTATTTCGTCCGGCTCTTCAAGCAAATGAACCCTACGAAGAAGATTTTTATCACCATCCGGGAACGATACCAGGAACTCTTAATGAAGATAGAGACGCGCCACCTACAAAGGTTTCTTTAATTGACTTTAATGAAAACAAAGTTATTCCTAAACGAATTTCCAACCCAGAAGATTGTGCCATGTATCTAGATACTGAATCGGTGTCTTGGGTAGATGTGCAAGGCTTAGGTAATACAAATATTTTGCAGCGAATTGGTAAAGTATTTGAACTACATCCTCTGGTTTTAGAAGACGTAGTAAACGTTCCAGAACGTCCGAAAATAGAGGATTACGTAGATCAGTTGGTGATAATTTCTCGGATGGTGATGCCAACGGAAAAATCAGATGGTTTTCACAGCGAACAAGTAAGTTTTGTTTTAGGGAAAAATTATCTGCTTACCGTACAGGAAGAACCCAGTCTTGATTGCTTTGACCCAGTACGCTTGAGAATTCGTAACAATAAAGGTATCATCCGCAAGCAGGGAGCTGATTATTTAGCTTATGCTCTTTTAGATGCAATCATTGATGGGTTTTTTCCCGTACTTGAAGATTATGGCGAACGCATTGAAGACTTAGAGGAGGAAGTAATATTAAATCCGACTCGAAAAACACTGCAAAAAATTTATAGAATTAGGCGAGAATTGTTACAATTGCGCCGCGCTATATGGCCTCAACGTAGTGCCATAAATGCTTTGATTAGAGATAGTAACGAACTGATTAGTGATGAAGTAAGAATTTACCTCAGAGATTGTTACGATCATGCAGTGCAAGTGATGGATATGGTAGAAACTTATCGAGAACTTGCATCGGGGCTGATGGACGTGTATCTTTCTGCAATAAGCAACAGAATGAATGAAATCATGAAGTTGCTCACGGTGTTTTCTTGGATTTTCTTACCTTTAACCTTTATTGCTGGGTTGTACGGGATGAATTTCGAGTATATGCCCGGTTTAAAAACACCTTGGGGCTTCTGGTTTTGTGTCGGCACAATGGTGGCGATCGCAGTTGGTTTGTTAGTCTTTTTCCGGCGGAGTGGTTGGCTGGAAAGTCCTGCAAGTCTTAAAGATGTTCGAGGTGAGCGAAAATTTTAGAGGGGTAACATAAACGAGATATGCAACAATCGACGAGTCCTAATTTACTTGCACTGACGCTTTATATGATCGGTGTCAGTTATACATTAAACTTAATGGTCGAATCAATCGACGAACAAATTAAGTTTGTCTATGATAAAGCAACTGTTGACAAGCAGTTAAAAGAACAAGAACTTGATGATAAGGTTTCTATAGCTTTTAAACTTAAGCCTTCTTACGATATTGATGGTTTGAAAGATTTGCTAATTATCCTTAGCAATCAATCAGAGAATCTTGCAGTATATATTGATTGGGACAACTGTTCTTTTGTTGTAAAACACAAAAACATATCGCGTCGAGTCATTCGTAAATCACCCGACGTGTCAAGAGATTTAGGCGTACCTCAAAGCCCCAGTTTGGTTGCTCCCTCTCAAAAACTCATAGAAGGCATTACTACTGAAGATGTGTTTGCAAGAAATCTAGAAAAAGGAGTATATGAAGCCAACAAAGCTTTAGTCAATATAATTGGACTTAAAGATAGTCCAGTAAGAGCGCAAAGAAAATTATACAAAAAATTTATCAGCAGAAGAGAACAGCTCGAATGTTCTCTACAATTAGTGCTGCGATTTTCAGAACTGCGTGTGGGATTAACCCCTGGTGAAAATGTTCCTCCCATGTCCATTATTACTTGTCCTTTTATAATTAGAAAACTTCCTTGGACTTATGCCTTACCTTGGAATAAAAAGAGAAAAAAATAATCATCATAAGTCAAAGCTAATATCAAAGCTAAACTAGAATGTTATGAGAGAGTTGGCGAGGCGGTTGCAGGTTAGTTTGAAAAAAAAACTAATTTGAGGAAAGTCCGGGCTTCCGAAAGACCAAACTTGCTGGGTAACGCCCAGTGCGTGCGAGCGTGAGGATAGTGCCACAGAAAAATACCGCCTTTTCAATGAACAATCAAAAATTATCAATCAACGGTGAAAACTGAAAACTGATAATTGAAAATTGACAATTGCAAAAGGTAAGGGTGCAAAGGTGAGGTAAGAGCTCACCAGCAGCATCGAGAGGTGCTGGCTCGGTAAACCCCGGTTGGAAGCAAGGTGAGAGGAGCTATGGTTGGTCTTTTACCAGTTCCGCTTTATGAGAGCCGCTTGAGGCGTTTGGCAACAAACGTCCCAGATAGATAACTGCCCTTGAGATTCGGAGAGAAATTTCCGCATTTTTTAGAACAGAACCCGGCTTATGTCCGACTCTCTTCCACCTTTTTTGGAATTTTGGATTTTGCATTGAAATAGTTAGGAGTTAAAAGTTAAAAGTTAGAAGTTAGAAGTTAGAAGTTAAGAGTTATAAAATAAAAATATTTAACTAGCTATTAATATTATCAATCCCCCATTCCCAATCCCCAATCCCCAATCCCCAATCCCCAATTACCAATTACCAATTACCAATTGATTGATGTCTGTTATTTATCCGCGTCGTCAGCGACAACTTGAGAGTTTGATTAAAAAGCTGGGTTTATCAGTAAAAGCGCCTATTAAATGGGAATTGCTGGACTTGGCGCTGACTCATCCGTCTATTTCTGAGTCGGCTAATTACGAACAACTTGAGTTTGTTGGAGATGCGGTGGTACGTTTGGTGGCTGCTCTGGTACTCTGGGAAGATTTTAATGACGCTCGCGTAGGAGATTTTGCTGCAATTCGTTCGGTATTAGTTAGCGATCGAATTCTTGCTCAATTAGCTGGCTCTTACGGTTTGGAGCTACATTTATTGGTTGCTGGTAGTGCTTACGGAGATAGAGCAGGGCAAGAATCTAGATTAGCCGATGCTTTTGAAGCAGTTTTGGGTGCGCTTTATTTAAGTACTAATAATTTGGAATTGATTCGCTCTTGGTTAGATCCTCATTTTAAACAACTCGCTACAGAAATTAGTTTAGATCCAGCAAGACAAAATTATAAAGCTGCTCTACAGGAATGGACTCAGGGAGAATATAAAACCTTACCTGAATATCGCGTGACTCAACTCGCTTCACCTCAGCACGATCGCGAACGCTTCCAAGCTGAGGTTTGGCTGCACGATAAAAAATTAGGTTCAGGTAAGGGACGTTTCTATTAAAACTGCCGAGCAAGCTGCCGCGAAAATGGCTTTCATGGCAATTCAGCCTCAGTAATAATACTGCACTCAAATTGGTGTTTAATAAGCTATTGATTGTAAAGTTGTTATATATTTATATTTTAGATTTATAAAGATTCTTCAGTCGTATTCTTTGATTAATTCCGATGGAATGTAGAGACGTTATACATAACGTCTCCCAACAATTTTGAGAAAAACGAATCCATAAAATTTAATGCAATCGATCGCTAGTACTTAACCACATCAATTTTGCTAGGTAAAACATTTGTAGTGGGAGCGTCTCGCTCCCTCGTTACAACCAGCGAGCGAGACGTATGTCCTTGCGGACACACTGAGCCGCACTTCGTGAACGTTAACGCACTCCCGGATACCCATCAAAACTTATGTGGCGGAATACTAATAGTTGATTGTATAAATTATGAAGGGTTCGTTTTCGACCTAACGTCGGGAGACGTAGCACTGCTACGTCTCTACAACCCATTAAAACAAATGAAAAGGACTACTAATAGTTGATTGTATAAATTCTGAAGGGTTCGTTTTTCCCGTAACCTTCGGGAGACGTTATGTATAACGTCTCTACAACCCCTCAGAACTAATGAAAAGGAATACTAATTATCGCAACTAATAACTAATAACTAAGTATGACTAATTCAATAAAAGTGGCTGTGGTTGGAGTTGGACGTTGGGGCGTTCATTTATTGAGGAATTTTTTAGAGCATCCCCAGGTAGAAGTTGTGGCGGTAGTAGATCCAAATTCTGAATGCTTAGCGAAAGTAGAACGGCAATATGATTTAGGAAAAAATTCGGGAAAAAATGTTTTATTAACTACCGAATGGCAGAAACTTCAACAGCTATCTGAATTAAATGCGGTAGTAATTGCCACTCCTGCCGTTACCCATTATTCCTTGATTAAGGATGCTTTAAATTGGGGATGTCATGTTTTAGCAGAAAAACCTCTAACTATTAACCCCTCAGAATGTCGCCAGTTATGTGAATTAGCCGAAAAACAGCAGTTGATTCTGATGGTGGATCACACCTACTTATTTCATCCAGTTGTAGAAAAAGGACAAGCAGTATTGCAAGACGGTGCTGTGGGAGATTTACGCTACGGTTACGCGACTCGTACCCATTTAGGACCAGTACGCCAGGATGTTGATGCGCTATGGGATTTAGCTATTCACGATATAGCTATTTTTAATAATTGGCTGGGTGAATTACCAGTCACTGCTCAAGCAACGGGTAAAGCTTGGCTACAACAACAAGCTCCTCATTCCCTATCCGATTTAGTCCAGGTAACGCTAACTTATCCCTCGGGTTTCCAAGCATTCATTCATCTATGTTGGCTCAATCCCGATAAGCAACGGCGTTTGGTAGTTGTAGGTAGTCAAGGTAGCTTAATTTTCGATGAAATGTTAACGGATAAGCCTTTAACGTTAATGCAGGGTGAGTTTGAACGTCAGGAAAATCGCTTTATCCCTGTAAATCAACAGCAAAAAGCTTTAGAAATCGAAAAAGGGGAACCACTAAGACGAGTTTGCAACAGTTTTATTGAATGCATCGAGCAAAATACTCCGTCATCAATTTCATCAGGCTGGGTAGGTACGGAGCTAGTAGAAATTCTCACCGCTCTGACTCAATCCTTGGAAGCAGGAGGCGAAACTATTTCTATACAAAATAACGATAAACGGGAATAAAATTCTTGTGGGATGGAGAGCAGCGCGTTACTGGCATTACACTTAATCGCAAACCGCTATATTGCTATTTTAAGTTGCCTTGAATAGTAGCTTGTGGTACTTTACCATTCCCATTTACAGTATCAATTTTATTCTCGCTATCTATTAAAGGTAAAGTAATTTTAACCGTAGTGCCTTGGTTAATCCCCGGACTTTCAAGAGTTATCGCGCCTCCCATCAATTCGATTAAGTTACGTGAAATTGCTAGTCCCAAACCCGTACCGTTATACTTGCGTGTAGTGGCTCCATCCACCATCACGAAGGGGCGAAATAGTTTTTGCTGTTGTTCGGTATCGATACCTATACCTGTATCTTTAACAGCAACCGTTACCCAGGATTTATTGTTACGATTTTGAATTTCTGTGGTTATGGTAATGCTTCCTGCTTCAGTAAACTTTGTTGCGTTACCAATCACGTTGATTAAAACTTGCTTGAGCTTTGCTGTATCTGCATTCACTCGAATTTGCTTTTCTAAAATAGGAGCATTCAACTGCAAACCTCTTTGCCGAATATTCAGCGATTGCAGGCTAATTACTTCATTAATTACTTGACAAAAGTCTATTGGTTTGATTGCGACTGAAAGCTTACCCGCTTCGATACTAGAAATATCAAGCAAGTCATTAATGATACCTAATAAATGAATCGCGGTTTCATCCGCACGCTTGAGAAACTCTTTTTCTTCTTCTCTATCGTCACACATATCATCCCGAACCAAACGTATGGAGTTGATGATGATGTTTAAGGGGTTTCTCAACTCGTGGGAAGTTGTAGCCAAAAAATGACTTTTACTTTGATTTGCAGTTTTTGCATCTTTCCAAGCAATTTCTAACTCTTCAGACCATGCTTTGAGTCTTTCAACCATTTGGAAGACAGCTTGCGCTAACTGATTGAATTCTCGGATGTTGAAATCATGCAGAACGGGGGAAGAATTATCTGATAAATGAAGATTCAAAGCATAATCGCGTAGTTGTTCTACTGGACGGGCTAAGTAACGAGCCACGTACAGCGATGCAAGTAAAGTCGCACCAATTAAGCCAACTGTTAAAACAAATAAAATTAACTTGATTTCTTTCAAGCCGACCAAAGCATTATCTAAGCTCGTAACGGCTAATATTACCCATTTTTGCCCGCCATCATCAACTGGGCTGTCAATAGCTGTATATCCAGCAAGTAACTGCTTGTCTTCTTCAAAAAACAAATCTGAAGCTTCTTCATCTCCGGATATAGCATTTTTAACAATCTGCTCTAACTTTTTTCCATCTGAATGTTCGGCGATGTTGGTACCTACTCGTTGAAAAATCGGGTGTGCCAAAATTGTCCCGTTTTCTGCAATTACTACCGTAGAACCTGTTAATAATCCAGGATTATTTGTAATTTTTTCGTGCAGTAGTTGCGACTGCATACTTAAGGTATAACGTAATTTACCTTGAGTATCGTAGACCGGAGAAGACAAGTTTAGCTCTAGGTTTGAGGGCTGATTTTCTAGACTATTTGTTCTAATTTTTGCAGGTAAAATAGGTTCAATTTTAACTTTATTTCTCGATGCCGAAAAATTATTAAAACTAGTCAATTGTTTACCACAATTTCCAGCAATAATATTGTTGCTACTCGGGTTTGTCAATTGAATGCATTTTATCTGTCTGGGAAATTCTTTCGCTAACTGAGTAACAAATTGTTGTACCAACTGAGGCTGACCCGATTGAAGAACCGTAGTTTGGGAAGCAACAAATAGATTACTTTTGAGCGCATCAATAGTATCGACAATACTCTCTCCTTTAAGAATCGCACTTTCAGTTAAATTCTGATGGGCAATTTCTATTAGGCTAGAACGTGCTTTTTTATAGCCGACAAACTCACCTATCAATAAGACTGGTACTGATAGCAATAATATCTTGGATATTAGAATTCGGCGAAATGATGATTGACGAAAATTCACCATTGGCATTCTCTGATAAGTATTTGATCTTCAAACGTTAAAATAAATGTGATTTAACAAGTTAATATACTTCTATTATTAAGTTTATTATTCCGGTGGAGTCAAGTTATTAGATTGCTGTCAACAAGAAATAACTGTGAGATACCAAATTTTATCGGCAAGAATAAAAATTTCTATAATTCGGTAGTTGCTAATTGGGACATCTTTGTTACACTTTATTAACCTTCACATTTCAGATGAGTATTGAAATAAATATGATATAATTAATACCCTTGCTACAAGAGTATTGTTTGTTGTATGGCAATTATGCTTTGAACTTTATCGCACCAATCTAACTTTATTACATGTAATAAATATCAGCTATACAAGTTTTCTATTTATTGATGTTACTCGTTCAGAAAATATCAATATCGTAATCGAAGCATAATTTTCATGACAAAACAATCTCGTCCTCAGACCATAATCGTCTTGGCAATGAGTGCAGATGGGAAAATAGCAGATGTTACTCGTTCTCCAGCTAGATTCGGTTCAAAGAATGATAAAACACACCTAGAAAAACAAATTGCGACAAAGGATGCTGTTTTATTCGGTGCTGGTACTTTACGCGCTTACGGTACAACTTTAACTGTATCGCATCCAGACCTATTACAGCATCGAAAATGCAATGGTAAGCCACCCCAACCCGTTCATATCGTTATTTCTGATTCAGGTAAGTTAAATCCAGGTTTACGCTTTTTTCAACAGCCAGTTGAACGTTGGTTAATTTCAACAGCTACAGGAGCGAATTTTTGGCAAACAAGACCGGAATTTGAACGTATATTAGTATTTGATACGCCCGCAGGAAAAATTGATCTTCATGCAGCGTTAAACTATTTGACTACCCAAGGTATAGCACAATTAGGAATTTTAGGTGGCGGAAACTTGGTAGCGAATCTTTTAGAGCTAAATTTGATTGATGAAATTTGGCTGACTATCTGTCCCTTAATTTTAGGTGGTCAAAATGCTCCGACTCCAGTTGAAGGTTGCGGATTTTTAGCGAAACTTGCTCCACGCTTGCAACTGATGGAAGTTCGTACTGAAAACCAAGAAGTATTTCTTCACTATTTGCTGCAACAATTGCCAGATTAGACTACGCTGTAGAAAGCTTTTGCCGCTAGTTTTGTGTCTTTAACTCCGATGGTGGAAAAAATTAAGTCGAGTTATTCCCTAACCTGGATCGATAAAGTTGCTGAAGTACCCAAAAACGCTTGGAATGCTTTGGCTATTCCACTTCAGACTCCTTTTTTTGAATGGGATTGGTTAAACAATCTTGAAGTTTCTCAAAGCGCTACAGCCAAGAGTGGTTGGTTGCCCAATCACTTAACTTTATGGCGAGATAAAACGCTAATTGCTATTGCTCCACTTTATCTCAAAGGACATAGCTATGGAGAATTTGTCTTCGATCATCAGTGGGCAGAGTTAGCTTACCGTATTGGCGTAGAATATTACCCCAAAATGCTGGGAATGTCGCCGTTTACCCCAGCCGAAGGTTATCGATTTTTGATCGCACCAGGGGAAGACGAAGATGAAATCACTTCCTTAATGCTGCATGAAATAGATTCTTTTTGTAAAAAGCAGCGTATCAGTGGCTGTAATTTTTTGTATGTAGACCCCCGATTTTCGTCCAGTATTGGAACGTCAGGGTTTTACAGCTTGGTTGCACCACAATTATGTTTGGCAAAATCATGACTTTACAAGTTTCGATGATTATTTACGTGCATTTAATGCCAATCAGCGTCGCAATATCAAACGCGAACGAAAGGCTGTAGCAAAAGCCGGTTTGGAAGTAAAAGCACTTAGTGGTGATGATATTCCCCAAGAATTATTTCCTTTGATGTACGATTTTTATGCCGACACCTGCGATAAATTTGGTTGGTGGGGTAGCAAATATCTGACAAAACAGTTTTTTGAATCGCTATACGAAAACTATCGCGATCGAGTCGTATTCTTCGCAGCTTATAGCGAACAAGACAACAGCCAACCTGTAGGAATGTCATTTTGCTTATACAAAGACGATAAAATGTACGGTCGGTATTGGGGTAGTTTGCAAGAGATCGATTGTCTACACTTTGATGCTTGCTATTATTCACCCATTGAATGGGCTATTCAAAACAATATTCAAGTATTTGACCCCGGTGCTGGTGGACGGCACAAAAAGCGTCGTGGCTTCCCAGCAACTCCAAACTACAGCTTACATCGTTTCTACGACAATCGTTTAGGACAAATACTCCGTCGCTACATCAGCGAAGTCAACGAACTCGAACAAAAAGAAATTGAAGCAATTAATGAGGAAATTCCTTTTGTAATTAAGAGTTAGTTGTTAGTTGTTAATGGGCATGGGGACATTCTAAAAGTAGCGAGTAGTGAGTAGCAAGTAGCGAACCAGCGGTTTAACAGCCCTATTACAACAACGTAGGACAAAGTAATTTACTTACTACTTGCTACTCCTAACTCCTAACTCTTAACTATTGACTGTTTACGTGACGCACATACATCAAATTCAAGATTATGGTGTAGGCTTCTCGGCGACTCCTCCATAAGGACATTTACCGAGCTTTGAAGCCCTACGCTAAGCGGGACTTTTGATCGGATTGTTTTTTATTTGTAGGCTGCATTTCTGCATTTAATTGGACTACACCCACATTTTAAATAGTACCATAAATCCCGGCTCGGCTTTCATTTCACAGCTTACACGAAGTGTAAGCGGGAGACTTCTCGCCGAGATTGTTAAAAAGAATTACACTTATCTAAGCGCGTGAAAACCCTTATGAGATTAGTTTTTTTAGAGTAATCATGAATCTACTTGACAATTTAAAAGCAATAGATGACAAACTTTCTCAACGACATATTGATTTAGATCCTGCCGGATATTTTATTATTTACATCGACTCAGAACAAGGATTAATTTTTGCTAAACATTTTACTAACATAATTGACGAGCGAGGTTTAGCCGTCGATCCGGAAACGGGAAAGGTGATTCCCGCAAAAGGAAAAGTAGAACGAACCCATACAACGGTATATTCTGGCAGAACCGCGAAAGAATTATCTGTAAAAATTTTGGAAGAAACTCAACCCTGCCCGATAACCATGTTCGATCATGCTGCTTATCTAGGTAGAGAATTTCTCCGAGCCGAGATTGCTTTGGCGACAGGGAAAGAGTACGTGCAGGATTAGGATTTGGGTAATTGGAGAGAGGGGGTAGAGGGGGAGACAAAAAAATAATTATCAATTTATTACTCCCTACTCCCTACTCTATACTTGCTACTCACTCCTAACTCCTAACTCCTCACTCCTCACTCCTAACTTTCTTTACCTTCAGATGATGGTTGGAAAACTAAATAGATATAGTATGTTGCCATCGGAATTACGGTAGCAGCAATTAATAATCCTATTATCCAAGCTGTAGCATTTTCTTGGTCGGTGTCTTCAGCTTTGGTAAATGTTCCTTCCACTTGTACTTCGTTGTTGACTTCTGGTGGGGCCGGGATCTGGTTCGCCAGAAAGTACGGTAACGAGACGTTCTTGTGCATCTAAAAAGGCTTGATTGTACTTATTGCCGTTCCGTAATGGGACTAAAACGGTTTCTGATGCTACGCTTTCGGCTATATCATCAGACATTATAGATTTGACTTTATCCCCCGTAACGATGGCGGTGCCATTAGTTACGGAGTCAATCGTTAATAAAGTTTGATTTGCTTGTGCTTCTTTGGTAGGAAACCATTTTTCAAATAGGGCTTTAGTAAAACTTTCGGGAGTTTCTCCATAATCTAAACGACGAACAGTAACTATTCGGACTTCGTTTCCTGTTTGAAGAGCCAATTCATCGAAGGCAGTACTAATTTTACCTTCATTAAAACGGCTGATTAAATCTGCTTCATCTACAATCCAAGTATCTGAAGTCAGGTTTGGTATGTTATAAACACCCGTAGCTAAAGCGGGTATCGAAAACATTGAAGAAACGAATATCATCATCGCTAGCGACAAAATCAGCTTAGCGATATACTTTTTGCAACCCAAGAAGTGGTTGAGAAGCTGTTTCATAGCAAGAAACCACCATACGACTTTTCACCAAAAATACTACATAAGTACGATCAAAGTCTCGTTTTTGGCAAGGTTTTCTATATAAAAGTGCCGATAGATATTGATATAAGTAAGAATTTTGGGATAAAACGGAATGATTCTATTTATCAATAAGGGAATGGGGAATAATTAAAAACCTGTTTTATGCACTAATTATTAAAGGGGCAATTAAGGTTCGTAGTGAGGACTAAAGTCGAAACGAAAACCTGTTAGAATTAATGGGAAATAAATTATACTATAAAATGCTTCTTAAATAGTTTTAGGACTTACGCGATCGGATATTTAAAATCGCTGTAATTCCCTATTCCCTGTTCCCTATAGCCTGAAACCTTAATTTTTGGTTTCACTGCTTAAGTCTTAAGTTTTAGAAATTATTAAAATTAAAAAATCTATCATATGAATCACTTGATCGCGGTTTATCCTAACAGAGTAGAAGCTTTATCCGCTCGCACTGCTCTAGAAAAAGAAAGTTTACCCAGCGAACAAATTAGTATTTTAGGTGAGGGTTTCAAAAGTACCGATGAATACGGACTAATTAAACCCGAACGAGAAGCAAAAAATAACGCGCAAAGTCTCGCTTACTGGCTTGTGCCGATCGGGTTTGCTTGTGGTTATGCTTTTAATTGGTTAGCGAATATCAAAATAATTCCCGTAGATGGTGTTCTTAATCAAGTTATTGGAGGCTTGTTGGGAGCCGCTTTTTGTCTATTATTTGCTTTTGCTGCTGACAATAGCTCTGAGCTTAGTGCTAGTAACGAAGATGCTTGGCTTTATCGCGATCGCCTAAATGCTGGTAAGTATCTAATTGTTTTTCACGGTACCGATGAATTAGTGAAAAAAGCCATTAATACGCTGCATTATTTTGAGGTTAAAGATATATAGGGAGTAGAAAGTTGGGAGTAGAAAGTTGGGAGTAGGGAGTAGGGAGTAGAAAGTTGGGAGTAGAAAGTAGAGAGTTGGGAAGAGATTTGTGGTTTCATTTACCACTTGTGACGGTGGAATTTAATTCAAGCAAATAACCTGAATCTGGCTAGAACATTTTCAATCGTCTGCGGCAAAATATTTTTTAATTCCCTATCATCTTTAAATTGCATTATTTGAGTTGCAGTTAAATCGAAGGGAAATTGTCCATTCATATCCTGACGCTGCATTTGTGAAATTAATATCTGCTCCGAGCGCTTACTTTGAATAGCGTAACCGAGTTCAATACAAGTATTAGCACTGGGAACGAGCAAAGGTTTTTCCTTACCGCTATCAATACTGGCGATCGGTGTAGCATCCGCAATAAATAACAAGCTCCTGCGAATCTTTCGCATCATGCTGCTTCCTAATCTCATCGGTGCATCTTTCGGACGAATTGACTCAATTAACTTTAACGGCAGTCGCGATCGCAAATTCAATTTATCCAAAGTATCGAGCAATCCCTCCCGCAGAGAATCGCTCGCTTCGGGAAATTCATTTTGATAACTTAAAAAAATCGTTGGCTCTAGCTGCGCTAATAAAGCCTGTTTGGTAAAATAAATCTCATGGCTAATTAAATCAATGTTGGCCACACAATAGCCACCACTACCTTCAACATAAAATTCTATCTCATCCCCTTCCAGATAACGCCTAAACCAAGTTGAATTTTTGACTTCCTCGCTGTCTTCCAAAAAATCTGCTCTCAAAGCCGACTTTAACAGACTTTTTTTACTGATACGAATGTCTGGCTCACGTTTTTCCAACTCTGGAATCGGCTCATACTTTTCGATATACCAAGCTCTTAGAGCAATAATCGACATAACTAAAAGCTATTTGTTTAAATTTAACTAAGTATTTCTAATATTTAACTTCGTACAAGCTTACACCGAAGTGTAGCCCTTAAGACAGCATCCACACGAATATCATCCGAATCTCATATAAATATCAACATTCAGACAAAATTACACTTACCAACAGTTACTTAAACTTTCATTAATTAACGACTTCAGATAGTTGTAGCAACTTTAGAATATTGATATTCCCCTACACTCCAATTTTATCTCCATCACAACATTATAGTACTATTGTACCACATAAGAAGAGATAAATTACCGAAAAATATTAATTGATAATTGGTAATTGGTAATTGATAACTGGTAACTGTTAATCTTCCGCGTCCAAAATTTTCTTGGCTTCTAAGATACGCTGCTTATGTTCTTCGGTTACAGTAGGATACTCTAGCTTCAATTCTTTTAATTTAGAACAGATAATATCAGCTACAGCCATGCGAGTAAACCATTTATGGTCGGCAGGAATAATGTTCCAGGGTGCCCATTCAGTGCTAGTGTGGCGAAAAGCATCTTCGTAAACATTCATATAATCGTCCCAAAAATTACGTTCTCGGATATCACTTGCTGAGAACTTCCAGTTTTTTTCAGGTGTTTCAATGCGCTTCATAAAGCGTTTTTTCTGTTCTTTTTTTGACACATTAAGAAAAAACTTGAGAACAACAATTCCATTATTGACGAGATATTTTTCAAAATTATTAATCTCTTCAAAACGCTGCTTCCAAATATGATCTCCTTTTAGGGATACAGGTAATTGTTGTTTTTCAATAAGCTCTGGATGCACCCGCGTTACCAAAACTTCTTCATAATAAGAACGGTTGAAAATACCAATTCTTCCTCTTTCGGGTAAAGCTTTAAAACTTCGCCATAAATAACCATGATCTAATTCTTCTGAGGAAGGTTGTTTAAAACTAAATACCTGGCACCCTTGAGGATTTATGCCAGACATAACGTGTTTAATCGTACTATCTTTACCAGCAGCATCCATTGCTTGAAAAATAACTAGCAAAGCATAAGTATTCTGAGCATAAAGAATATCTTGGTATTTCGCCAATCGTTCAATATCCTTTTGCAGTTTGATTTTTGCATCGCCTTTTTCATCATAATCAGCCGTAAAAGTAGTATCGTAATCTTTCTTCAGAGAAATTTTTGCTCCAGGTTTAACAATAAAAGCATCGCGATCCATAATTAACTATCCATAAAAGCTTACAAACTTCTACAGTAATAAGTATTTATCCTCAATTAGCAATCAAGTAAGATAAAGCAACAAAAGTTTTTATTTTGATAATTGGTAATTGGTAATTGCTAACTCCTAACCTTTAATCTTAATTTACCAGTCATCATCATCAAAGTTTGGCTTATTGACAGGGCGCATAGCTTCTCTACCTAAGAGAAACATTCCAGCGACTCCTAAGCAAACAAACCAAATATACTCGCCCCAAAATGTGCCAATTTGTTGAGAGGGACTCATTTCAGGATGTAGAGTAGTGAAAAAAAGAGCCAAAACAAGAATCATTAACGAACTAAATCCAACACAGGTTAAACCAATCCGAATCCGAACAGGACGTAATTCCCAATCGTTAATTTGACTTAGGTCTATTTCTGCTAATTCTTCTAAAGAATCTTCCGCAATATCGGAAGCATCTAGTAAATTTTCGCTTAACTTTGGCGGTAAAATTGGTACTAATGCGGCAACAGTTGGACGACGCAGTAAAGCTTCGGTATTTCGCAATATTTCTAAAGGCTTGCGAGATTCTGGCTCGGCAAATTCTAATTTTTCTGTAGTTTTTTCAACCGGGACTTCGCGCTCAAAATCCATATTTCTGCCTCGTTGAAATATCGCCTTTCTATTTCTATTTTTAACTTATTTTGCTAAGAATTGTCGGGATGAATGTAATACAAAGGTCAGAGGTTAAAGGTCAAAGGTTAAAGGTTATTTTAGACTTTAGGTTCTGAATTTGTAATACATATAAATAATGTAGAGACGTTGCAGTGCAACGTCTCCCTATATTTCGATTTGTATCGACCAAATATCGAACGGATATTTATATATTAAGAAGAAACAGTTTCTTGTAGATCTTTGAGTCGTGCCATTACGTCTTGAGAATGAACGATTGGATTAACTTTGACAAAAGTTTCTCGTAAAATTCCATCTGGATCGATAATAAAACTATGACGGCTAGAAATAAAGCTCATCCAAGAACCGTAATCTTTACTTACAGCACCTGTTGTATCGGCTAATAAAGGAAATTTTAAGCCTTCAGAATCGCAAAATTCAGCGTGAGAATCAATATCGTCGGCGCTGACACCAATAATTTCGGTATTTCGTTCTAAGTATTTTGGCAAATCTTCTTGGAAACGACGGGCTTCTATAGTGCAACCAGCAGTGAAATCCTTGGGATAAAAATAAAGCACTACCCATTTACCTCGATAGTCGGAAAGGGAAATTTCGCCATCTCCAGTATTAGTCGGTAAAGTAAATTCTGGTGCAGGTTCATTGACAGAGGGTAGCGTACCACCCATTGCATTCGCAGCGGGGGCAAAATTCAACCATCCTAAGAATACAAAACAACTGGCAAATAATATATTGAGAAAATTGCGGCGATTCATGTTGATGCAGAGTACGAATAACTACTTTATATAAGTTTACAATCACTCGTACAGTAGATACATTTAGATTTAATAGTTAATAAAGATAAAGGCTCGTAGTAGCGCTTCAGCGTATCCGGATTCCGGAATATGAGGCGCTAAAGCGCAACTACGAACGAACCTTATTTGACTCAGAGTCTTCACCCGATTTTTCTACTTAAGTGTGAGTTTCTACCGATTCTATATACTGACTATCAAGGAGAAACGACCCTTTAGCGAAGCGGATGCCCCAGTACCCTCCGGGACGACGGTCAATAACGATACCTTCTTCACCTATGTGGATAAGATCGGGAGGGCGCAACATGGGCATAGGTTCGGCGGTTTTGATGTAAGGTGGTAGCGCTATCACGCGGACTTTACTACCAATAGCGAATTCTTCAGACATAGTAGGGAGTTGGGAATTTATTACTTATTAGTTTAAATCTAACGTTTTATCCTGTCTCAAATCTCCAAGATTTCGGTAATCTAGTACGGGGAAAGTAATAGAAACAATAAAATTATTTTTGATTATGCTCTCAGATAGCTTGTATCTTGTATACGCATTGCTCGCTGTTATTTTAGTTTTTGGCGGTGCGATCGCCTTTTTACGTTTTTTGTTCGCGACAATTTATGCTAAGGGAAATTCTAAAGATACGGTGCTTTTAGATTTGATGGAACAAGCGGGTATTCCTAACTGGCAGATTTTACAGCAAAAATCGGGTGTAAGTAGTACCGTAGTTTGGTTGTTGCGCGACGGGCAGGGGGCTGCGGTGAAATTGAGTGAATTAGAGGATGTTGCAAAAGCTCTTGTGCTGCCTTTGGGAATTTTTTTGAAAAAGTTAGATTTGGTTGAGTAGATTGAATGACAGGGGGTAGAGGGGGGTAGAATTTCTAACTCTTAATTCTTAATTGTGGAGACGTAGCACTGCTACGTCTCTACATTGTTAACTGATAACTGTTAACTGTTTTTAGGGAAAGCTGGTATTAGTTGATTATCAAAAGCTATGCCAGAGAATCCCCAAGAGCCGCGAGAATATGATGTTGTGCTGGGTGGTGAAAATCCACCTTTACCTGATAGTGCGGTTTTGGGTGGGATTGAAGGTGTTAAGCGTCGTTTTGCTAGTAAAGTTGTTGAGGTTAGGGTTGCGGCGCTTGTAGATGCTTTGAATTATGGCGATGCTGGTTTGGATTTGGTTATAGAAGGTTTGCAAGATGATTCGACGCAGGTAAAAGATAAAGCTGTTGAGTTGTTAAGCCATAGAGAAGAAACTAAAGTAAAACTGGCGCTGTTAACATATCTGATAAAAACCCAAACTAATAATGCTAATGCTTATAACGAACGTGGTTTAATACGACAACATTTGGGAGATTTGCAAGGTGCAATTTATGATTTTTCTCAAGCTATATTAAAGTTTGAGGATACAATTTTTTTTTATAATAGAGGATTCTGTTATCAACAGTTAGGAAATATAAAAGAAGCAATTGTAAATTATTCTAAAGCAATTGAAATTGATGAAGAATATGCCGATGCTTATTTCTATCGAGGAATTTGTTTCCAATCTCTAGAAAATTATAAAACAGCTATTTCTGATTACTGGAACACAATTAAAATTAATCATAATTCAACACTTGCTTATTATAAAATTGGGATTTGCTATCATGAATTAAACCAATATCAATATGCTATTAACTATTATTCTGCGGCAATAAAAAGAAACCCAACATATCCTCATTCTTACATGGGACGAGCGCAGACAAATACAACTTTAGCAAATTATCAAGAAGCAATTGAAGATTATACCTTTATCATTGGAGTTAATTATTATAGTCAAACCTTAAAAGCACTAGCTTATAACTATCGCGGCGCAATTTACGATACTTTAGAAAATTATCAGCAGGCAATTGCCGACGCAAACCAAGCCATTGAACTCAAACACAAGAATTTAGAATGGACTTACGAAAACAGAGGAATATCTAAATATAAACTCGATGATATTGAAGGTGCGTTAGCCGATTTCAATCAAGCAATTGCAATTAATCCTAATTATTATCGTGCTTATAACAGCCGGGGATTTGTAAAAAGCGCGATGGGAAATCATCAAGAAGCAATTATGGATTTTAATCGAGCAATTGCTCTCAACTCTAATTATCTTGATGCTTATATCAATCGTGCGGTTAGTCGTACTAAGCTAAAAGATTTTATCGGGGGTATTGCCGACTTCTCGCAAATAATCACCTTAAATCCTCCATCGCCGGAAATTTATTACTATAACCGGGGAGTTTGTCATTTATCGCGAAAAGATTATATCAACGCAATTAAAGATTTTAGTCAAACTGTAAAAATAAATTCTAGTTATTTTAATGCTTACTACAATCGCGGCTGCTGCTATTTTGAATTGAAAGATTATCCAGATGCAATAAATGATTTTAGCTCAGTAATTCAAATTAATCCTCAATATGCTCAAGCTTATAGTGGTAGAGGAAGCGCTTACATAAAATTAGGAGAAGTTACGAAGGGTGAATTTGATTTTCAAAAAGTTAAAGAATTGCAAGGGTAAAACAACTTTCAATTCCTCACTCCTCACTTTTAATACCTTTCTTACTTTTATTACTTTTATTGCTTTTTTATTTTAGTTTTTAATTACCCGAGGTGGTTTCTATAAAGTTAGTAAAAAAGATTTAATTCATGGTAATTTAAAAAATACATTCAAAACTGTAGTATCTCAAACCAAAGCTAAAATTTTAATTCAAATAATTCAAACATAGCCTTTATTAAGTAGTGTATTGTGTTCTATGAAGATGTCATATAAAACTAAAGAAAACCCTAAACCTTCTCAAGCTGAGCGTTACTCACTACAGAATCAGAAAATTATTGCTCCACCACTGGATAATGAGTTTTACGCCCAGAGTTATGAGTTAAGGAAAGCAGCTTCGACGATGACAGTCGCTGCGATTGAGTGGTTCCGCAATAATCTAAAGGTATTGCTGGAAGGAAGTTATTCAGGCTCGCACAAAGACGATACTTTGTCGGTACTCAGTATCGGCAGTGGCGAAGGTGATATCGATATCGAAATCATACACAGCCTGCTCCCCAGCCTTAATCCACGGTGGAAGAAGTTACGATATGTAGCACTTGAACCCAATCCTATTCATCGCGATCGCTTTCTAAAACGGCTTGACAAAGCATCCTTTGACGAGAATGTAGAAGTATCCGTGAGTGAAGACTGTTTTGAACCCGGTAGGTTTGAAAGCGAAGAAAAGTACGATTTGGTTATGTTAACTCACGTTTTGTACTACTTTAAGGAGCCGTATCAAGCGATTCAAACTGCCCTGAGTCAGACTAAGGAAAGCGGGCAAGTCGTTATTGTTCATCAGACAGCTACAGGTATACCTCAAATCCAGCGAGAGCATATGCTTGAAGCAAAAGGAGACGAAAACGAGATGTTCGCGGCAGAGGACATTAAAAATTTACTTGATACAAAATCCCATCAGCATCAGTATCACCATGTAGATGCTCGCCTAGATGTAACAGAATGCCTCCAGCGCTTGGAAGCTGGTGTCAAAATAATGTCCTTTTGTATGGAATGCGATTTGCGCCAGCTACAGGAAGCAAAATTTGCCAAGATTCTCCAGGCTTTTTGGAGATTGGCTGAGATTGAGGACACAGGGAAAGCATATATGCAAGAAACCGATCGGGGTTTTTGTATTGCCAGCAACTCCCAATTCCACCATTGTAGGAAGAAGTACACAAGACAAAGATCCGGTGGATGATTATTGGCAGCTTGCACAGCGTTTCGATTGGTCAAGCACATTCTTGTCACAATATCAACAAGCCAAAGGTTCATCTCTGAGATTATTAGATGTTGCCTGTGGTACGGGGCGCTGGTTGGAAGCTTTTCGTCACTACATCCAACTTGACGAAGGAATTAAGGACATTGCTTACGATTGCTTAGATCCTAGTGCAAGTTCAATTTGTCAAGCAAGTCAGAAAATTCATCCTCCCTTCAAGCAAGGTACTCAGTATGTTAATACAATTCAAGGAGCCAAGCTAGAAAGCAATTCTTACGATCTATTATGGTCGATGCACGGCTTTTATATGGTTCCACCCCAGAATTTAGCAGTTGTATTGAAAAAGTGCGTCAATTCGCTTAATGATACCGGAGTTGGATTTATTGCTTTAGCTACTCGTAAATCTTTTTACGTCGATTTTTACGAGCAATACCTGCAAATTTTTAAAGAAGGAAAAGGTGAACGATTTACCGCCGCTGAAGATATCTTAGAAAGTCTCCGTGAGTGTGGTATTCAGCATCAAGTGCATAGGATTTTCTATGAAGAAGCCATAAATACTGAGGATTCTGAAGGTTTAGAGCATTACATTAAGAATGAGGCGACAATCAACTGCTTTAACAAAGATAAGGAAGTAGAGCCATTATCTGCATCCAAAAATATTACCTTGGAAGAGTTGCTTTCTAATCCGAAGATGAAAGCATATCTAAAATCATTGATTAGAAACTCAGTGTATTATTTTCCTGAAGAGATTTTGCTGATTTCGTTTCATCGGTAAGTTAAAAGTCGAGCATAGCATTATGGACAAAAAAATATTATTAGAGCAAGAGCATAAAAAAACAGGATTCAAGGTTTTCCTAGCCTCTATGGAAGATAGTCATATCAAGCACTTAATCAAACTTGCTCAAGATCCAAGTTTACCAGATTTATTGGGTTGGAACACATTTTTTGAACTTGATGAGACGGAACAATTCATAGAAGCGATTTCATCTTACGCTCTCCCTTATTCTCGAAAAAGTCAGCCCCTGGTATTTGGAGTTTATTTAGATCCAGAAAGTTTACCAATTGGATATGTAGTATTAAAAGGCTTGAATACGGATTTGTTGACTAGTGAAATCGGAGTGGCAATTTTAGATCAAAAATATAGGAGTAAAGGATATGGCAAGCTAGCATTAAAACGACTCGTTATTTATGCATTCGATGAATTACAGATTAAAACAATTGGATCGGCCATTTTGTCGTCAAACAAGAGTTCAATAAATATGACTAAAAATCTAGGTTTTATAGTTAGTGAAATTATGTATAAATCGTGGCCAATGCCTAATGGTGACTTAGTAGATATGGTATTGATGGAATTGACAAAGGAAACATGGGTTGCCACAATCTAAATTTTAGTTACTTTGTTGACTATTCATCACATTCTTCAATAGAAGACTAGCACGAAGACAACGAATAGGATCTACAATCGAGGAAGTAATGAAAATAATTTTAATTAATTTAATCAACACATACAATTTTATGAAAATAATTATATGCCGTACAGTCAATTTACTATAGAAGAAATTAAAACAAACTTTGGCATTACTATTTCGGAAAAATTTGGTATTTTTGCTGATGTGCCAGAAATAGAATTTAGTGATTTTCTTGCACAATCTTTTAAAGAATATCTTCCTTTAGCGTTGGCAATCAATACAGAAAAAGCCCGTTCTGAACTGATTATAATGCCAATATTGGTAGAAATTAAAAAACAATTATCTTCTCAAATAAGTATTTTTTCTGGTAAAGATTTTAGCGTCGAACCAACTCAAGGTTTAACTGGATTTTGCGATTTCTTAATTAGTCTTTCTCCAGAACAATTGGTTATAGAAGCTCCGGTAGTAACTTTGGTAGAAGCAGAAAACGATAATATTCAATCTGGATTAGGACAATGTATGGCTGAAATGATAGCCGCTCAAATATTTAACCAAAGAAAAGGTAAGGAAATTTCTACGATTTATGGTGTGGTAACTACTGGAACTAATTGGAAATTTTTAGCGCTTAAAGATCAAATTATAGAAATAGATTTGAATGAATATTTCATCAGTCAATTGGGTAAGATTTTAGGGATTTTGAAAAGTCTAATTTGAGATTTTAACCGCCAGATTAAACCTCTAACTCCTAACTCCTAAAAGACGTAGCACTGCTACGTCTCTACACTCCGGTGGTACTAGCTCCTAACTTTCCCTACGGCACTTGCCAAATCCTTTGATGATAATTATCGATATCTGCGTAGGGATCTACGGGTGGGTGTGAATGGTCGTGATTGTGATGATGATGGTGGTCGTGAGAATGTCCGTGCCCATGATTATCTGATACTGCGGCAGTGCGGAATTTACACATTTCGCAATTCATCTTCACTTCGCCGAGTTGCGTTTCTATTTCTCGCTCTCGCAGCACTGTTAATAATTCTGGCTGCAAACCGATTTCTGGTAAAGCATTAATGGAAATATCTGGATATTGTTCTTGCTGTTGGGCTGTAATATCAAAGATTTTTTTCATCAAAGTACCCATAAACAAGAAGTATGGCAAAACAATGATGCGTTTCGGTTTATATAAACGAGCGCGTTGAAAGCCTTCTTCTAATCGGGGATGCGTGATGCCAATAAAGCAGGTTTCAACGGTGGAATAACCGCTACCTTCCCAAATAATCCGAGCTAATTTGTATACATCGCCGTTTGCGTCGGGGTCGCTGGAACCCCTACCTACAAACAAAAGTACGGTATCCTGACGCGAAATTTGTTGGGGATTATGTTCGGGTTTGTCGAACTCGGCTAAACGATTGCGCCATAATTCGATAAAGGTGGGTGTAATTCCGAAATGTCTTCCGTAATGAAACTTTAATTCGGGATATCTCACCCTAGCGCGATCTAATTCGTTGGTAATATCAAATTTATTGTGTCGTGCGGCAAATAATAAAATCGGTAAAGCTGAAAGTTCGGTGTAACCGTTTTTGATGCATTCGTCCACACCTTCTTGAATTGTCGGCTCAGTTAGTTCCAAAAAACAAGGTAAAACCGGACGAGAATTATCTAAAGCTTGGTAAGCACTAGCAAAATCCAACAAAGCCTGCTTTCCTTGGGCATTTCTTGTACCATGCCCAATCATAAGCAAAGGACGCTTCATTGGTAAAGGTGGTAATTCTAGGTTTGGAAATTGTAACTTTGTCGAATTTGATTTATCGATAATTTGCATTATTTTCAAAAGGCTCCCTTCCCGTGCTACGCAGGAAATAAAGTGAGCGAATAACAAATAGGTGTTCTGGCTCAAGGATTAAGAGTGAGGAGTTAGGAATGAGGAGTTAGGAATTAAGAATTAAATTGATTCACTAAATACATTCACAACTCATAACTCATAACCCTTTTACAGTTGCGGCACAGCCCCGGAATTTCACCGGAGTTTCCCTAGTCTGTTAAGGTTCACGTTTGTTTAGTTATATTAGCCGAATCCGTGTGTATTGCGAAATGCAGGATGGGGGGATGAGGGATGGGGAGAGGGGGAGACAAGGAGTGAGTAGCAAGTAGCGAGTATCAAGCTCGAAACTTCTAAAAAATATTTGGGCGTTGCTGAATTGAGATATGAATTTATTATTACTGTCTAATAGCAGCCTCCTAAATCCCCCAAGTTTGGTTCTATTTAAAATATATTTCTCCCCCAAAATTGGGGGTTGGGGGGCTGTTCATACTTTTATATGGCTAGCGCCACGCTCCGCTAACAGCAACGCCAATATTTGATCTTTCTAATAGTAGTGCGAGCATCTTGCTCGCTGTATGTCTCTAGCGAGCAAGATGCTCGCACTACCAAATTGAATTATATATTTATTAACTCTTAACTGGTAACTCCTAACCGGTAACTGCTCACTGCTCACTGTTCACTGCCTAAGCCGGAATTACAAATTCTTCTGTTCCCCCTAACTCAAATGCTGCATGAATCGCTTTTAAGGCTTTGACTCCTTGGTTTTCTGCTACTACGCAACTGATTTTTATTTCTGAGGTGGTTATCATTTGAATGTTGATGCTCTCTTGAGATAGGGATTCAAACATTTTTGCTGCAACTCCGGGTTGCCCTACCATTCCCGCACCAACTATGCTCACTTTGGCAATTTCCATGTCAAGCACCACTTCACCCCAACCGCATTCTGCCGTAGCTTTCTGTAATAATTCTTGGGCTGCTCGTGCGTCTACTCTGGCTACGGTAAAGGCTATATCTCTGGTGGGAATACCTTTGATTACGTGACAGCGCTGGGATTGAATTATCATGTCAACGCTAATGTTGTGATTCGCTAAGGTGCCAAAGATTTTTTCTGCCATACCTGGCGTATCGGGTACTCTACGAATCCCCAAACGTGCTTGTTTCATGTCTAGGGCTACTCCCCTGACTGGAGACTGGGAAGCGATTGGAGAAATAGAGAGAGAAGGAGCGGGGGTAAGAGAATCTTCGGCTATTTCAAATGTTTCTCGCAGTGCTGCTACGGCTTTTTCGCAATCAGAAGAGTCAATTACACAGCTAACTTTTACTTCACTTGTGGAAATCATTCTGATGTTTATTCCCCTACGCGCTAGGGTTGCAAACATTTCGGCTGCTACACCGGGACGACCAATCATTCCCGCACCAACTATACTTACCTTGGCAATCTGTTGCTGGATCATCACTTCGGCTTCTTCTGCTTCGTCTGAAGTGCGGAGTGCTGGGGCGATCGCCGAAGCGACTGCCTCTGCTTTCTGTAATATCGGTGACATTACTGTAAAGGCTATGTCGTTGGTATTACCTTCGTGAATGGATTGAATAATTAAATCTACGTCCACTTTCTGACGGGCAATTTCCCCAAATAGCTGCGCTGCGACTCCCGGTCTATCGGGTACGCGCAATAATGATACTTTGGCTTGGTTGGTATCAAATTCAATATCGTCAACAGGTCGGGCTATTTCTAAGTTAATTAGAGAACGCGGTTTTGGATCGGGTGAATTAACTACAGTTCCAGGGTGATTCGTCCAGCTAGAACGTACTACCAACTGCACGCCATAATTTCGGGCTATTTCTACAGCGCGGGGATGCAAAACTTTTGCTCCTAAAGAAGCTAATTCCAGCATTTCATCACTGGTAACTTCTGCCATCAATTGCGCTTGAGGAACCAAACGCGGATCTGTAGTTAATATCCCCGGTACATCTGTATAAATTTCACATTTTTCTGCACTCAAGGCAGCGGCGATCGCCACTGCTGAAGTATCGGAGCCGCCTCTTCCCAAGGTGGTAATCTCTAATTCTTCGGTACTGCTAATTCCCTGAAAACCAGCAATTACAACTACTCTACCTTCTTCTAAACATTTTTCTATTCTATCGGTAGCAATATGTAAAATGCGAGCGCGGGTATGTTCTGCTTCAGTAACAATTCCTACCTGGGCACCAGTTAAAGAAATTGCTGGCTGTCCGATTTCCTGCAAAGCCATACTAACCAAAGCAATAGATACCTGTTCCCCAGTCGAAAGCAACATATCCATTTCTCGTCTTGAAGGGCGAGGAGAAATATCATTCGCCAGTTTCACAAGTCCATCAGTAGTTTTTCCCATAGCAGAAACCACCACAACCACAGAATTTCCGGCTTTGGCAGTGTCGCAAACGCGCTTTGCTACTGCTTGAATGCGTTCAACTGAACCGACAGAAGAACCACCGTATTTTTGAACTATAAGCGCCATGATTATTGTATGGGAGATATATGGGGAATTATGTTACCGTTTCAAAGCCACCGAAGTAGCAGGCATCAACAAGTATATTACTAACAATTTATCAGACAGCACACCGCTTATGAAAGTTAAGAGTTGGGGGAGAGGGGGAGAGGGGGAGATGCGGAGATGCGGAGACAAGGGGAGAGGGGACATTATTAAAGTAGTGAGTAGTAAGTAATGAGTAATGAGTAGTAAGTAATGAGTAACAAGTCGCGAGTAAAAATAGACGGGCAGAAGTACCGACATTTATAACAATAATAAAAAAGTGATTTACTTGCTACTCTCTACTCCCTACTCCCTACTCCCTACTCAATACTCCTAACTATTCCCAATGCCCCATGCCCCATGCCCAATTCCCAATTAATTACTGCACTATTCCCGATCGCAATGCCCGCACTGCTGCTTGTGTGCGATCATCTACGCAAAGTTTACTGAGAATTCCTCTGACGTGGGTTTTTACGGTACCAATTGTTAAGTATAGTTCTTTGGCAATTGCTGCGTTGTCGCATCCAGAAACGATTAATTCTAATACTTCTAATTCCCGTTTTGTTAATGGGTAAGTTTCTATAACTTTTTCTACTTCTGGATCTACTGCTTGAATTGCAACTGTTTTGGCATCCGCACCTGCTTTTCCTTCGGATACTTCTTGGCGTACTTGTCGCAATACAATATCTGCAATTGCTGGATCGATCCAAGATCCGCTTGAAGCTGTTGCTTGTACTGCTTCTACTAATTTATCGCTTTCAATATCTTTCATACAGTAGGAGTCAGCACCAGCTCCAAAAGCTGCTAGTACCGCTTCGTCACTGTTTTGCATAGTTAAAATTAACAGTTTGGTATCTTGGTTTTCAATTTCTGCTTGATATTGCCGAAATCTTCGCGTTAACTCAATACCGTCTATATCTGGTAAACCAAGATCGATAGTAGCAACATCTGGCTTTAAGCTTTTAAGAAGATTTAAACCATCAGTTCCGTTGGAAGCTTCACCAACGATTTTAATGTCTTCGCGAGTTTCTAAAGCCGCTCTTAAACCGATCCTAGTTAGATTATGGTCTTCGATTACGACTACTTTAATTTCACTCATATTATGCAACCTCTACCCACATTATCTAAAACCCTATTCAAGATAGCAGAGCTATTCTATTAGAAACTATTATGTTTATTGTATTAAATACGTTTACAAATGCCATTACAAGCCTTGTCTTTACAAATAGTTATAAATTTATTTTTTATATTTCATCCTTACGATAGATACCTATATACACTAGGACTTAACTGTAGAAGCTAGAAAAAATAAGGTTAGAACGATTAGTCTTTTAATAGTGACCAGTCACCAGTGACCAATTCTTAACTCCTAACTCTTAACTCCTAACTCTTAACTCCCTACTTCCTACTTCCTACTTCCTACTCCTAACTCTTAACTCTTAACTCTTAACTTCCTACTTCCTACTTCCTACTCCTAACTCTTAACTCCCTACTTCCTACTTCCTACTCCTAACTCTTAACTCTTAACTCCCTACTTCCTACTTCCTACTTCCTACTTCCTACTCCTAACTCTTAACTCCCTACTTCCTACTCCTAACCCTTCACTTTCAATGTCCATTCGTTATGAACCAAAGTCGTCATCCTGCTAAAACTGATAATACTTCCCAAGGCGAAGCTCGCTTTGGACGAGTTATGCAGGCTATGACGCAGATTGTTTGCTGTACGGATGCGGATGGACGGGCTACCTATTTTAATCAAAAATGGCACGAAGTAACTGGATTGAATGAAAGTCAATCTTTGAATTTTAATTTTCTACAGGCTATTCATCAATCCGAACGCGATACGGTTTCTCAGTCTTGGTTGTCTGCGGTAAAAGAGCGCAAGTCATGGGAATACGAGTTTAGAATTATACATAAAAATAAAAAGCCTTATTGGTATACAGCTTATGCCCAGCCTTGTTTTGATGAAGAAGAACAGGTTATTGAATGGGTAGTTGTTTGCAATAATATTAACGAATATAAGCGAAGCGAAATTAGTTTAGAACAGCAGAGCAAAATTAAGTTAGAAGTCCAAGAAGCGCAAACCGAGATTCAAAAATACTTTGAAAGACTAACCTTAGCTTTAGATGCTGCAAAGATGGGTTCTTGGCATTGGGATTCATTTACTAATAAAAATTTGTGGACTCCTTACCACGAAACTATTTTCGGCTACGAACCGGGAGATGGAGAACATACCTATGAGGATTGGGCAACTCGGGTTCATCCTGACGATTTACCATCGGCTGAGACTGCTTGGAAAACCGCGCTACAAGAACATATTGATTATGTTTGCGAGTACCGGATAGTTTTACCCGATAATACTCTACGCTGGGTTGAATCTTACGGACGATACTATTACGATGACAGCGGCAAAGCTTTGCGGATGGCGGGAAACTGTCACCGATATTACCGAACGTAAAAAAGCACGGCAGGCTTTAGAGTCAAGCGAACTTCGCTACAGTACTTTAGCTCAAATCTCTCCCGTTGGTATTTATCGTTGCGATGCGTCTGCGAATTTACTTTACGTCAATCAACGCTGGTGTGAAATAACCGGGTATACTTTCGATTCGGTTATTAATCAACGATGGCGTGCAACAGTTCATCCGCAAGATAAAGCGCGAGTGGAAGCACAAGTAAAAATCACGTTCGAGCAAGCAATACCTTTTGAGTGCGAATTTCGCTTTCAACGTCCAGATAATTCTGTGGTTTGGGTATTAGCTCAATCTGTTCCGGAAATGAATGCAGATGGAGTATTAATAGCTCATGTAGGTACAGTTACTGATATTAGCTATCAAAAAGAATCGGAGAAAGCGCTGCGAGAAAGTGAAGAACGTTTTCGTGCGACTTTTGAACAAGCAGCAGTGGGTATCGCTCACGCAGATAAGAATGGTAAATTTATCCGCGTGAACCAGAAACTTTGCGATATTTTAGGTTATACACGCTCCGAACTTTTGCAGCGCACTTTTCTTCAAGTTACTTATGCAGATGATTTAAACAGCGATTTGAAACAGGTTCGCAATTTATTGTCTGGTAAAATTGCAAATTTCTCAATGGACAAGCGCTATACCTGTAAAGATGGTTCTGCAATCTGGGTAGAGATGACGGTTTCTTTCGTGCGTCGAGCAAACGGGGAACCTGATTATTTTCTTAGTGTAATTCAAGATATTAGTCAACGCAAACAAGCGCAATCCGAATTACAACTTCGAGCGCAGGAGCAAGAAGAATTAAATATACTATTAACTGAGACTACATCCCAATTAAGAAAACGTAACTCGGAATTAGACCAATTCGCCTATGTCGCTTCCCACGATTTGAAGGCACCACTCAGAGCGATCGCCAATCTTTCGCAATGGTTGGAGGATGATTTATCGGAAGTCTTGGAGCCGGAAAATTTGCGTCACCTGGAATTACTGCGTCAGCGAGTTTATCGCATGGAAGATTTAATTAACGGTTTGCTGCAATATTCTCGCATCGGACGTGTTGAGAATGAATTGGAAAAGGTGGATGTTAATCGACTTTTAGCTCAAATATTTGATGAGCTTGCACCACCCGAAAATTTTACTATCGAAGTAAAAACTCCCATGCCTACCTTGACTACAAAGGGTATGATGTTGAGGCGAGTATTTACGAATTTAATTGATAATGCTATTACCCATCATAATGGTTCTGAAGGTAAAGTAGAGGTTTCTGTAGAAGATAAAGGTGAATATTACGAATTCGCAGTATCTGACGATGGAGGAGGAATTTCTCCTCAATATCACGATAAAATATTCGTAATTTTTCAAACTTTACAAGCCCGTGACAAAAAAGAAGGTACGGGAGTGGGTTTATCTATTATTAAGAAGATTCTCGAAACTGAAGGAGCTACGATTACTGTAGATTCAGATGTTGATAAAGGAGCAACTTTTCGTTTTACCTGGCATAAGTAATAATTAACAATGCCACATACAATTAATGGCTATATTTACAAAAACAACTGCTATTTGGCGCTCTTTACCAGTACGTCATCGAGGTGCAATTATTATTGCCCTACCTTTTTCTTGTTTGATAATAACTTTAGCTATTTTGGTTTTGTCGAGACAAAATACAATTAAAATTTACGAAAAAATTGACTATACAAGAACGATAATTTTGGATAGCAATAGGTTGCTAAAAATTTTATTAGATGCTGAAACAGGTACTCGTGGCTATATAATTTCTCGGAATCCAACGTTTTTAGAACCTTATAATGAAGCATTAATACAATTGCCAGTTATTGTAAGTGGTTTAGAAAAAAAAATAATTGATAATCCGCAAAAACAAAAATTTAAACAACTCAAAATTTTAGCCAACCAAAATATAAATATTTTAGAGCAACGCATTCAAGAGGTTGAACTTAAAAAGCAGGTTGGTATTGAATCTAGTCAAACTGACATTTTGCTTCTCCGCAATAAAAATGTCATGGATGATATTCGCGATGCGATCGCAGTTTTTCAGGAAGACGAATTACGTAAATTAGGCTTGCATCGTCAAAATCTAGATAGGGACTCGGAACAATAACAATATAGTGTTATTTGTGACAGTAGCTATAAGCATATTCAGCTATGTAGGAGCAATCTATTTATTTAGCAAGCTTGATTGGCAAATTGAAGGGCAGCAATTGCAACTCCAAGAAAAGAAAAACTTGCTTGAAGGAATAATGGGGAATGTGGTGGATGGAATTATTACCTTGGATAAACGGGATCGAATTGATAGCTTCAATCACGCAGCAGCGACGATGTTTGGCTGTCAATCTCAAGAAGCAATCGGTAAAAATATTGAGGTATTAATTTCTCAAAGTAAAGATGCTGAGAAATCCCAGCTAAATACAAATATTTCGGCTACGCATCAAGGTTTAGCCATGCAGGCATTGGGAATTCGCAAAGTGGGTACAAATTTTCCGATAGAAATATCTATCAGCGATTTACATGAGGGTAATGGGAAAATGGTAATTGTTCGCGATATTACCGAACAAACCCAAGCACGAGAAAAGTTAGAAGCTAACCTTCAAGAATTGTCTCGTTTAAGTCTGTTATTAGCTAATACCAACCAAGCTTTAACTGAAAGAAATCAAGAATTAGATAGCTTTGCTTATATTGCTTCCCACGATTTAAAAGCACCTTTGAGGGGAATCGCAAACCTTTCTCAATGGTTAGAAGAAGATATCCAAAATGATTTATCACCAGAAAATCAGCGACAATTTGAACTTCTCAGACAACGAGTCTACCGAATGCAAGCTTTGATTGATGGCTTACTTGAATATTCGCGGGTGGGAAGAATGCAAACAGCATCAGAAAGAGTTGATGTTAGCAAACTTTTAGCAGAAATCATTGATTCACTTAACCCCCCACCAACATTTAATATCGAAATCGCTGAGCAAATGCCGGTGTTTATGACCAAAAAATTGCTTTTAAGACAGGTATTTGCCAATTTATTAAGTAATGCTATCAAACATCATCCCCGCAATAATGGACATATCAAAATTTCAGTAGAAGATAAACAAGAACTATATAAGTTTATTGTCAGCGATGATGGTGCCGGTATCGATCCGAAAAATCGAGATAAAATTTTTACGATTTTTCAAACTCTGCAATCTCGCGATAAAAAAGAAAATACCGGCGTTGGCTTATCTATTGTCAAGAAAATTGTCGAATCAGAAGGCGGTAAAATTAACTTAGATTCCGAGTTGGGTAAAGGAGCAACTTTTGATTTTACCTGGTTAAAATCATCGATAGAAGAATAGTACCTCATCCGATAGGAATAGGTTGTTTGGTAGAAAAGCCTCACTAATGGTCAAACACTGGCGTGCAGCTATCGGTTTACAATTCACTAAAGCACACTTTTAAAATGCTCTATTAATGTTTAGATAGACATTTGAAAGATTTATCCCAAATTATAATGCTGGAAAAAGATAGGATAGTAAATATCTTACTTGTGGAAGATGACGAAGTAGATATTATGAACGTCGAACGAGCTTTCAAAAAAGCTGCTATAAAAAACCCACTTTACATCGCTAGAAATGGAATAGAAGCATTAGTAATGTTGCGTGGTGGAAATGAAAAGCTTATTGAAGTGCCTAACGAACGCCGTTTAATATTATTAGATATTAATATGCCAAAAATGAGCGGTTTAGAATTTCTCCAAACAATACGTGCCGATAAAGCATTAAAGTTAACTCCAGTGGTAATGCTGACAACATCCAATCAAGATAAAGACATGATAGAAGCATTCGACTTAAATGTTGCTGGCTACCTCTTAAAACCTGTAACTTTTTCTAGATTTGTCGATCTAATGACAACCCTCAATCGATATTGGGCTTCATCAGAAATGCCGAATTAATCAATCTTGCAATAATACAGAGATTACAATTGTTTATATGTTAATATTCTAAATGCTTATAATTACAGAAAATAAAAAATAACTTAGTTCATTATATATAATATTTTATCATTTTTTCGATGAGCTTTTAAACAACTTATAATAATTGTTATATTTCATTTAATTTAATTTAATTCTGCATTCTAGCTCTTTGATTTTTAAAGCGTATGGAAGAAACTCTAAATATATTAATTATTGATGATGACGAAGTAGATCGTATGGCTGTGAGTCGCGCTTTAAAAGCAGCAAAAGTGCGAATGAAATTGTCTGAAGCAAGCGATTATGCGGAAGCTGTTGAAATTTTAGAAAATAATGACTTTGATTGCATATTTGTAGACTATCTTTTGCCTGGAAAAGATGGGTTAATCGTAGTACAAGAAATACGGGCTTCGGGTTCTAAGGTGCCGTTGATAGTTTTAACCGGACAAGGAGACGAACAAACAGCGGTTGAACTAATGAAAGCAGGAGCTTCCGACTACATTACAAAGTCGAGAATTACCCCCGATTTATTAAGTGCAACTTTGAGAAATGTGATTCGTATCTATGAAGCAGAACTGCAAATAGAATTATTTAATAAGCAGTTAAGACAAAGTAACGAACTATTGAAGAAAAAAAATAAAGAATTAGAGGAGAAAAGAGAACAGATTCATATCCAAAACTTGAAATTATTAGAAGCTTCGGAAACAAAATCCAAGTTTTTAGCAACTATGTCTCACGAACTGCGAACACCTTTAAATGCGATTATGGCATTTTCTCAAATGCTACAGCGTAAAAATAAAGGCAATTTTTCCTCTTCTCAAGTGGATATGATAGAGCGGATTCACGGCAATGGCAAAAATTTGCTCGCTTTAATCAACGATATTCTCGATCTCTCAAAAATTGAAGCCGGGGGTTTAAAACTATATCCTGAAGAATTCGATTTATCTCAATTAATAAACACCACTACAGATGAATTACGTTCTTTAAAATCACAAAAACAATTAGATATAAAAGTTAAAATAAACTTGGAAAATACCAAGACTGTTAATGACAGAAACCGCGTTCGCCAGATTTTGGTAAATTTGATTTCCAACGCAATTAAATTCACCGATGAAGGAATGATTTTGATAGAAGCAAGCGAAATATCGGAATCTCATCTTGTTATAACCGTTAAAGATACGGGTATTGGTATTTCTGAAGATGATGTAAAACATATTTATGAACCCTTTCGTCAAATTAATCAAACAATTTCACGTAAATATGCCGGTACGGGATTGGGTTTGGCGATTACTCAATCTTTAGTCAAAATGATGAATGGTAAAGTTTCAGTTGAAAGCAAATTAGATCGAGGTTCGACTTTTAGAGTGGAGTTACCGCGTTGTATTGATGTAGAGGAATAAATATCAACTAAAAATCAAATAAAAATAATTATCTGGCAAAATTAAGTTATTACTTATCGATCTAAACAAATTATTTAATGTGTATTTAACCTTCCGGACTTTTTCGTCCGATTGACAACACTTTTCTCAAATTTCAATATACAAATTAAAATAATTTTAGTTTAATTCAGTTTTTTATTGCTATTGCCTCTTATTACTACTCCCTACTTCCTCTTCAAAGCGATTCCTGATATTTGAGATAAAACGTTATTATGTCTTACAATAAACTAGCAAAAAAAGACCGTATTCTAGTAGTTGACGATATTTTTGATAACTTACTAGTTATTGAAACTATCTTAGAAGATGAAGGATATGAAATAGAGATTCAAGAGAGTAGTAAGCTAGGTTTAAAAATGGCGGAAGAGTCTCCACCAGATCTGATTCTTCTAGATGTAATGATGCCAGAAATGGATGGCTATGAATTTACTCGTCGCATTCGTCAGAATCAACAATTACCATTTATTCCGATCTTATTAATCACCGCTCATGACAGCATCAGCGTTGTAGAGGGATTAGATGCAGGAGCGGACGACTTTATTCGTAAACCAGTAGATGCCGACGAACTGCAAGCCAGAGTACGCAGCCTTTTACGACTCAAACATAGCATAGATGAACGCGACCATATGGCGAGTTTGCGTCAAGATTTTGTTTCTCGCTTCACCCACGATTTAAGAACACCTTTAGCAGCTTCCAACCGGATTTTAAAATTGTTACGCGAAGGTCGATTTTTTGAAATATCTCCCGATATTGAACAGATTTTTACTACCATGATTACCAGCAATGATGACTTGTTGCACATGGTGAATAGTTTGCTCGAAGTTTATCGTTATGAAGCTGACTGCAAAAAAATTAACTTCGATAAAATTAATATTCACGATTTAGTTCGCGATGTAGTTCAAGAATTAACGCCTTTAGCAGAAGAAAAACAATTAAGCTTAAAATCTAATTTAGAAAATTTAGAAAATAATAATTCAGAAAACAGCGAAGTATATACCATTTTTGCAGATCGGATTGAAATTAAACGAGTTTTAACCAATTTGATCGGAAACGCCATCAAATTTACACAAACAGGCTTCATTGAAGTTACTTTGCAATTAGCAGATACAGTACAAATAAAAATTAAAGATACAGGTTCTGGAATTGCCCCAGAAGAACAAGCAATATTATTCGAGAGATTTCGACCTGGTAAGCACAAAAATTCCGGTAGCGGTTTGGGCTTATATTTATCGCGTTGCATTATTGAAGCACACAACGGCTCAATTAATGTAGAATCCGAATCTGGCAATGGAAGCACGTTTACAATTAGTTTGCCCAAATCAGTGGCTAGTACAGTACGGCGTAAATAAAGCACCCATTTAAAAAGTTTGAAAGCCTTATCATATAATACTTTTTACTTCTTACTTTTGACTTTTTACTTCCGCGCAGCGGTACTAGTTAGCAGTTATTGACATTGAATTTATATTTTCTAACTCCTAACTACTAACTCTTCATTAATTACTCTTATACTGTTAACTGCTCACTGATGACTGTTAACTGACAAAATTATGGATGCAATTTTAGAAACAGCGAAAGAGTTACATTCGGAACTGATTGATTTTGTACTGGATGCGGAAGGGGATTTAGCCGTATCTTTGGAAGCTTTTAGTGCCGAACAATTAGCTAATTTTTCTCAATCTCAATATCAAGGTGCGGTACAAAATGAGATGATTCTGAATATGTTTCTCACTGAAGGTACGGTGGGAGATAAAAAGCCAGTTGAGATATTTTTGGAATCTCATCCCGATTTATCTGCCGAAAAACGCGATATTGTTAATAATTGGCAGCGCAGTTTTGCTGGTTTGTTTGCAGCTAACAAGATTTCGGATGATAGTTTTGAACTGAGAAACTGGTTAACCGATAAACAATATACCGTTCATATTGATGAGAAAGAGCAACAACAATTGAAACGTGCTAAGCAAGGAGAAATTGTATTAGCGCGAGTTGTCCCCATAAATGATAGTTATTGGATGTTTTCTTCCCCAATTACGTTGATGGGAAGGTTGGGTAAACCAAAATTAGCTGTAGCAATTGGAAATTTTAAGAAAAATTATAAAACTAATTTATACGGCGATGCACCGGAATTACTCGAAGAAGCATGGCTTTCTGTAGAAAAATACCACCAAAGGTTTATTGACTTTTTCGGTAGCGATGAAATTACTTTACCGGGATATCAATTAGAACAAAAACTGGGCGAACTTCAAGAACAAGTAACTGAAAGTAGATTGGAAGCGGCGGGAATTGATAGCTCAAAATCTTTCAAGGAAATAGCGCAATCTGCCGATATTTCCGATCAAGAAATGGCTGAAACTGTAGAAGAAATGGGTTTAGAGGGTAAAGCTGTGTCTCAGGTGATGAATAGTAACAAAAGCCTGAAAATGGTCATGCCGAAAGTAGAGTTACCCGCACATTTGAAAAAAGCAGAAGAAGTTACCGCATTAAGTTTTCCTCATCAGGGACAAATATTTTTAACAAACTATACGCAATTTAAAAGTTTACTGGTAGGTGACAATACCAACGAGCAAATAAATGCCGATAAATTGGTACGTGAATATTTGGAGTCTGCCGATATTAAAGCTTGTGTTTGGCATCGTTTATCGCAAGAATACCCAGAACAATTAGAGAAGCTGTTGCAACAAGTATTAAATCGCCCAGAATTTAATTTAGAACGAGACTATATTGATTTATTGAATGAATTTGACAAAAATTTAAAGCTTGAATTACCTGAAGTTGCCAGCGTTCCTTTACATTTACACAATCTGTTCCAAGAAGCATTATCGGAAGTAAAAGGAAAAAGTAATAAGAAGGGTAAAACTAAGTCTAAAGGAGGATTTGCTTAGTAAGTATTGGTTGTCATAAGTTAGGTGCTAATTCATACTTTTTGATAATTAATAGTACCTAAAAGATAATAAAAGCTTGATTTAATCCGCTTTCAACCGTTAAGACATCAGATTAACTTTTGATTAACTTTTGCAAACAAATTATTTACTTAATTCGACTAAACTAAGGAGCAAATTTCTATTCCTCTCGAATATCAAGATTACTTCTCACTATAGATTTGCAAGTTATTAGAAATTGATAAATTAGGAATAACGAAACGAACACAACTCTTGTTGAGGAGAATATAAGTATGTTTGATATTATTGCATGGGTTATTTTAGGTCTTATTGCTGGTGCGATCGCTAAAGCAATCTATCCCGGTCATCAAGGTGGCGGAATTCTAGCAACAATGATTTTAGGTATTGTTGGTGCATTTCTTGGTGGTACTTTGTATACACTAATAACTACGGGAACCTTTGCATTAACTGCAACTGCTGGTTTTAACATTGGCTCAATTCTCGTTGCTATCGTCGGTGCAATGATTGCTATCTTCATCTGGGGTTTAGTCACCAGACGTGCTGCTTAATAGTTAAGTAAAGATTCTCTTCGCTCGCTGGTAATTCGTTGATGAAGATGGGGAAGCTAATTTCAATGTAGCTGAGAAAATGATTAATCGCTTCTTAATTGTTAATCCCCTTGCCAAGAGAATCGATTTTTTTTGTAATTCCCGTAAATATATCGGGCAAATAAATAGATATTCAGGATTGTAAACATGACTAATCAAGATAACAAGCAGCCTTTAACACCCGAACAAGTTGATTTTGAACAAAAGCGTCAACAAAAACAAGAATTAGAGAACGAAGATAATAACGTACTCAACCCTGGGGATAAGGTTAATCAAAGTAAGTCAGTAGATGAAAAGGCAAAACAAGTTGCTGTAGATGCACCTGACATTACTGGAGATCATATTACCGTTCCTACTTATTTCGTTACAGAAGATAAGGAAACAGGTGAAGAAGAAGCATTACATCATGTTAAAGATGCCGAAAAGATTTCTGATGTAATTCGTGAAGCACGAGTAGACGAAGATGGTGAGCGAAAATGGCGTTAGAGCTTAATAAGGCTTTAACTACAAAAATCATTAAACCGATCTCTCGAATTAAATTCGGGAGATTTTGGTTTGTATTTATATCTTTCACTATTACTTCGCCACATTAATGAAAGCGAGGCAATCAAGGTTCTTAGTAAGTGGCTTTAGCCCTTAATTAGAGGACTAAAGTCAGCACGTAAAACCTATCAAAATATTTTTTATTGAAAATAAAGATTACCTTTACGATTAATTTATTTCTCAAGACATATTTTAAAGTTATTCTCAAGACGGAAGAATAAAACGAGTTTGATGAAATATGATAGAGCAATCATAAATATTAATTTAAATAACACTATTAAATAAATAGGGAGGAAAAACAACTTATTACAAGTAACGAAAAGCACACAATTGCCGTAGTTTCAAGTGAAGATAATATTTAACGGGTTACGCTACAATTGAAGCTCGGCGGCTTTCCGATAAAATAAATCTATCAGATTGTACCTCGTAAAAACCAATTTTATTCCAATATTTTAGAGGATTTAGAAATTCCCGAAACTAGAATTGTTTTTGATACAAATAGTCTGCAAAGCGATAAACATCTGTTGGTAATCAAAAGCACCGAATCGCAATTTATACAAACTCAATCTGTTTTTAGATATTTAGGTATTAAGGATTGGAAAGTTTATTATACGCCAGGAACCGATCGTTTAATTTCTTCAAATCTTGATAAAATGGAACTTTCTCAGAACGCGATCGATAGTTTTATGCTAAGCTCACTAAACTAATTCTCTTCAAAGAGTTTTAGGTTTAATGATAAATTTTTAACCTCACAATGTACTACTGCTGTATTCGTACAACAGTCATTCAACTTAAAGCAGTTCGCAGTAAAACTTGGAGAAACAAATTATGAACTTTAGACAACTAAAACTTACTTGTAGTATTGTTAGCCTCAGCGCTGCTATCTTTGCTTTTGACGGAGTAAAAGCTCAAGCTCAAACCCCTCAAATCCAAGCGCAATCTGAAACAGCTAACACATACGTTGAGACATCGAAAAAAGTCGCTCAATTCACACCTGGTGCTACTACTCGTTCTGGTCCTAGCTACATTGGCGTAGGTGGATTTTTAGGATTCGATGATGATAGTGCATTAGGAGATGGTGCTTTTTCAATAATCAGCAAAATCGGTTTGAGCAGAAACTTTTCTATACGTCCATCTGCTTTACTTAATGACGATCCTGTATTTTTAATTCCGGTAACAATTGACTTTCCTGTTGATGATGTTGCGGATACAGGTACTCAAAGAATCAGCGTAGCCCCTTATTTGGGTGCCGGAGTTTCAATTAATACTGATAATGATGCTGATATAGGCTTGCTGCTTACTGGTGGAGTTGACGTTCCAGTTTCTGATAAAATCACAGCAACCGGAGGAGTAAATATTGGCTTCTCTGACGATAATGCAGATGTAGGATTACTTTTAGGTGTAGGTTATAACTTCTAATTTACAAGGTTAAAGGTAATAAGATTATTTTCAGTTTTTATTACCCATAAACATTTTCTTGTTTTATAATCTTTAGCTTTGCGAGTAATTTTGACAAAGCGCAAAAATTTAGATTAATTGAGAAACCCGGCTTTTGAAAAAGTAGTCCGGGTTTCTTAATTATCTTGAATGATTTAACAATGCTATAGAAAAATTGTTAATTGAATTGCAGTTAAAATACTACAAACCAGGACTTTTCGACTTTTCAATGTCTGGAACAATATCGGGACGTTCTTTATCTTCCCAACCTACGGGACGCTTAGAATTGTACCAAGCAATGGAGCCTATAGAAACTGCTGCAATAAAACCTACCACAACTATCCCCGTGAGTGACATATAGTAGTCAGCCCTACCATAGCTATTGTCAATTAGCTCTGCTAAAACGTAGTTAAAAGAAATATTCATTGTCACAGTCCAAATTTGAACAAAAAATTAGTTAACAATCCAGATATATTTCAATCAGAAATTAATAAAAATTTTCACATTTTTTGTTACCACTTGTCAATCTATTTTAGATTTAGAATTTTGCATCTTAACACCTAATGCCTGTTCTTTAAATTAATAGTTTTATAATTTGATAATTTTTAATTTTTAGTTTTTTCTATAGATTACTGTTCCCTGCTCTCCATTCCTTTTTTCAAAAATCTAATCATACTGGGAACAACATACATAAAATAAAGGAGTTAGAAATGAATCTAACTCCTTTATTTCAAAACTCAACAGTCCCATCTAATAAATAATAATCTACTTAAACACTATTATTTACCAATGAATTAATAGCTTAGTAAAATATTAGTCAATTGCTTTTTTTACTTTGTCTTTTGCATTTTCAACGGTTTGACGAGCTTCAGCTTCACCTTGCTTCGCTTTACCTGCTGCTTGATCTTCAGGATCTCCGGTAACGTTGCCCATTGCTTCTTGAGCTTTACCTTCAACATTTTTAGCCGCAGCTTTTGCTTTATCTTCAGCGCTCATAATTGACTCCTTTAATTGATTTATAATTAACCAGTAATTTGGTTATGTTATTTCTTCGTTTCTTTCTTACTTCATATATTAGCTATTAACTCTTGGTGATTCCTCTATCATGAGAAACTTTTTTAGACAGTTATCTATATCCTTTTATATAGTTAATTGGGATGAAGTAAAGAGTAAAGAGTAAAGAGTTAGGAGTTAGGAGTTAGGAGTAGAAAGTAGAAAGTAGAAAGTAGAAAGTAGGGAGTTAGGAATAAAGAGTTGGTAACTGCTCACTGTATGTCCCGAAAGGGACACGCAATACAAATAGGTACGCTTCGCTAGCCGCTAACGCTAACACTGCTCACTGTCAACACCACGGCTGGCGAAAATCTGCATACAAGGTTAATCCACCGTCTACAAATATAGTTTGTCCGGTGATGTAAGAGGCTTCGGAGGAGGCGAGAAACGCGACTACACCAGCCATTTCTTCGGGTGTTTCCGGTGCGACGCATGGGTATGTGTTGTTCGACTTTGGCTTTTTCGTCGGGTGAGGAAGCCCAAGGGTTGATGGGTGTCGCTGTAGTGCCGGGTGCAATAGAGTTGATCCGAATTCCGATATGTGCATATTCTAAAGCTAAAGTACGGGTTAGATTTTCCATTCCTCCTTTGCTGGCAGAATAAGCTGCATAATAAGGTTTGGGGATAACCTCATGGATGCTGGAATTATTGATAATTACGCCACCGTGGCTTGTTTCTAAAAAGTGCTTGATAGCTTCGCGAGAGCAAATATAAGTCCCTCTGAGATTAACAGCAATGATGCGATCGAATTCAGAAATGTCTATTTGATGAGAAGAAGCACCACTAGCTTGAATGCTGGCATTGTTGATTAAAATATCTACACCGCCAAACTTATCTACAGCCTTAGAGAACATATTTACTACATCTTCTTCTTGAGAAATATCGGCTTCAATCAGCAGATGTTTAACGCCGCAATTTTCTATTTGAAGACTAGTTTGCTCCCTGAGCATCATTTCTTGCGCGTCTTCTGCTTTTTTCGGTTGATTGTAATAATTTAAGGCTACATTCGCCCCTTCTTGAGCAAAACGCATGGCGATCGCCTTACCAATACCTTTCCCAGCACCCGTAATAATAACGTTTTTTCCTTTTAAGTCTTTCATAAATTTTTGTATACAGATTTAACCCTGCAATAAATGCTTAGCCCAAGTTCAAAATAAACTGTATTTATCGAAGTGCAATCAATCAATAGGTTGAGTTTTCAGTAAGCAACGAGCAGCAATTAGTGAACAGTCACGAATAATTCTTAACTCTCTAAACTACTTTCAAAACACCAAACACCATTACAGCAAGATAAACTACATATGCGCCATTGAGGATCAAAACTTCTTTGAGAGAAAAGCTGTAGTTTGGTTTCCCCAAATAAAGAAACGCTGCATACATCAGTCCTAGCAAAGCCACGAATGCTAGATTAACTGAGTAAAGCAGTAAATTCTCAACGGGTAAGGTGACAAGAGCTAAAGGAAAGAAAGCAAGAGTCATTGTTGCTGTATTATCCGCAATGACGCTGGTGGTAGCTGCTGTTAGTTGCCCGCTACTGGCAACGCTCCAAGTTGCGAATACTTCAGGCACAATACTTAATGTTGCTGTTATAAATAAACCACCAATAATTCTAGAAATTCCTAAATTAGAAACTATTTTTTCAGTTGCAGTTACGGTAAAATAAGCTCCGAAAATCAGTAAGATAATTCCAATTACGGCGGTAACTATTTCTTTGCGATTCCATTCAACTCGTTCGCTTTGCTGACGTTTACGCAATATTGCATTACCTAAATAAATGACATAAGCTGCCAACATTACCCAAGCGTCGATGGGTTGCAAACCTCGCCAAGCTTTCGGTAGGGTGAGTAATGCTGCTAAAGCAACGATTAATAAATAAGGAATTGCCTGTACGTATAATGCTTCCGATTTGACTTTTAGAGCTTTGGAGGATGTTGAATTATTATTGTTACTTTTATTTCGATATTTTCCCCGATTGCGCCGTCGTGAGGCGATATAAGCAACTGTCACAATGGCAGGAACAGAAATAATATTGCTTCCTAATAAATTACCTAATCCGATATCGGAAAAACCACGAATGGCACTGGTTGTATTGGTACCTATTTCGGGACTTGCTGTGGCAAAAGCCACAAAAGCCGCACCCGCAGCTTCGGAAAGTCCCCACTGTTGCCTTAGTTTCTGTAAAGGCTCGGCAATTTTATCTGCTCCCCAATGGGCTGCATATACGGAAGCAAGAAGCAGAAGTACCCAAGGTAATATAGACATTTTATTATTTGAAATTAAAATAATAATTATCTAATAGCTACCTTAATTTCAGATTAAATAACAAAAATAATATACAGTTAGATTTAATTTTAATTTTTAGTATATATACAAGCAACAAATTACTTGCGATAAACGGAACCAAATAAATAATCTAGTTCGTTGGCTTGCTTAACCTGTTCCAAGGCACGAAAACTAATAAGATCGCCAATATTGAGGATAATATTGCCCTGCTTATCGCAAATAACTCTTTTAACCGGATGACCTAATATACTTTTAATTTTTTTCTCTTCGCAAAAATTATTCTTGTTACTATCATTTTGGCTAATTTTAGGTGTATTCCTATTGCTTACCATAACTAACATTTTTTTATCCCGGACGCTTTCTTACATAATTTAAATTCGTTCTTCTCCTATTATTCTCTTTTATCAGGTCAAATCTGAATCATAGAGAAGCTTACTTTATTTATAAGAGAATTGATCGTTATTTCCATCACTCTACGGTTGCATTCATGCTCTATTGAAAGATTAACCATGACATCTTCCTCAAGATAAATCCGTTTTTGCTTTTAATTTAAATATAAATAAATTGTTATATTTTTATATTCTGTAACAAAACTTTCATTTAGCGCTGATTTTAGAATTAATAGGAATATAAATCAATTTTGGCTATAGCCGTACTTGGTATGAGGAACATGGTATAGGGAACAGATAAAGAAGACTGTATCAGTTAATTCTGTTGTCATTAAAGCCTATAACGCTTGCGTAAAAGTTATTTCAGATTTTTGCGCCCAAATTTTGGCATCTCTTTATACGGCTATAACTATAGTTTTTGTATATATGGAACAATATTAGAGTCAGCGCACAGATGCCAACTGTATTACATAACTTTGGCATATAGGAAAAAATAGTTAAAAATATAAATGTCTATTTGATGTTTTAGTCACAAATGCTTTTAATTTCGGCGATTTTTCTAGCGACTACTTCTCTAATGCCTCACGGTACCTGCTATCTATGGAAACCTGGTTTGGTGGGACTGCATTTGGTAAGCGACGCTGTGATTGCTTTATCTTATTTTTCTATTCCCATAATTCTGATATATATTCTTCGCAAACGAGCCGATATTCCTTTTGACGAGATTTTCTGGCTGTTTGCTGCTTTTATTGTTTTTTGCGGTACGGGGGGACACTTGATAGATATCTGGACTTTATGGCATCCGGATTATTGGATTTCGGGATATATCAGAGCGATTACTGCTTTAGTTTCGTTTTTAACCGCAATTGCTTTAACTTATTTAATTCCACAAATATTAGCTTTACCAACTCCCGAGAAACTGCAAGAAGAAATTCAAGATAAAAGGCAAAAGGAACAGTTTTTACGCAGTATTTACGAAGGAGTGACAGAAGCAATTTGTGTGGTTAATGCTACAACAGAAGGTGACTTTATTTATGAAAGTATTAACCCAGTTTATGAAAAACTAGTGGGGATTACTTCAAAGCAAATTGAAGGCAAAACTCCCGAACAAGTCCTCTCTAATGACTTAAGTAAGTCGGTTCTAAAACGCTACAATCATTGCTTGTCAGTTGGGGAAAGCGTTACTTATGAAGAATGCTTAAAATTTAATGATAAACAAGAATGTTCTTGGTGCTTAACCAGCTTAAAGCCTTTGTTCAACGAAGCAGGTAAAATTTATCGGATTATCGGTACCAGCATTAATATTACCGAAAGAAAGCAAGCAGAAGCGCAGTTGCAAAAAAGTGAAGAACGTTGGGATCTAGCTTTGCAGGGTACGGGAGACGGTATCTTCGATTGGAATCTTGAGAAGAATGAAGCTTTTTTCTCTATGCAATATAAAGAGATGTTAGGTTATACCGATTCGGAAGTAGAAAATAGCTATCAAGGATGGCGAAATCTGGTTCATCCAGAAGATATTGACTCAGCCGAAGCAACTTGGAAAGCTTACATAAATCATCAAATTTCGCAGTATGGTGTTGAATTTCGTTTGCGTTGCAAAGATGGCATCTATAAGTGGATTTTAGCTCGCGGCATGGCTCAATGGAATCAAGATGGGGAAGCAATTCGTATGGTTGGCTCCCACCAAGATATAAGTGGGCGTAAAGCAGCAGAAGCAGAAATTATTCGCTTAAATCAACAGTTGGAAGCCAGGGTAAAACGACGCACGACGCAGTTGGAGGAATCAAATAGACATAAAGATGAGCTAATTGAAAGCGAACAATTAGCAAGGTCAGAAATAAAGATTTATGAAGATATCGTTGAAAATCTTCAAATTGGATTGTGTATTTGGCAAATGGACGATCTTGATGATATCAGCAGTTTTCGGTTAACAACTATCAATCCTGCTGCATCGCAAATGCTGGGTGTAGATATTCAAGATTATATAGATAAACCCATAGAAGAATGTTTTCCCAACCTATTAAATGCGGAACATATCGCCATCGTAGAAGCTTACGCCGAGGTAGTTAAATTCAAACAAGTTAAAGATTTAGGGGAATTTTCTTACGGTGACGATCGCATTCCTACCTCCTGGTTTGAAGTAACGGCTTTTCCTTTACCGGATAACTTGATGGGCGTTGCTTTTAACAACATGGGGGAACGCAAGCGGATGGAAACTGCTTTAGCGGAAAGCGAGCGTTTGTATCGTAATGTAGTTAATAGCGTTAAAGAAGTCGTTTTTCAGATAGCGAAAACAGGCATTTGGACGTTTTTAAGTGCTGCTTGGGCTGATATTACTGGGTATGACATAGAAGATAGTTTGCTCAAATCATTTACAAATTTTATGTTTGCCGAAGAAGAGAAACTCAAGGGCAGAGAGTTATTTGAAACGGCTATTTCAGGTGAAGCAGAAAATTTTCAATATGAATTTCGCATTCTTACCAAAAATGGCAATTTCCGTTGGCTGGAAATGTACGCTCAAATCGAACATAATTCTGATGGTGAAACCCTTGGGGTTTACGGTACTCTCAATGATGTTACCCAACGCAAGCAAACAGAAGCTGTTTTACAAGCAAGAGCTGATGAATTAGCTCAAATTAATTTAATCCTGTTGCAAACCACCACAGAGTTAGAAAAACGCAACAAAGAATTAGATCAGTTCGCTTACGTTACCTCTCACGATTTGAAAGCACCTTTAAGAGCGATCGCCAATTTATCGGAATGGATCGAGGAGGATTTGCATGAAGCGTTAACCGCCGATACGCAAAAGCAAATGAATTTGTTACGCGGTAGAGTATATCGCATGGAAGCTTTAATAAACGGACTTCTAGAATATTCCCGTGTCGGAAGAATGAAAACTCAACCAGAAACGGTTGTGGTTGCCCAACTTTTAGCAGAAATAATTGACTCAATTGCTCCACCAGAGGAATTTACTATCAATATTGTTGGGCAAATGCCTACTTTGGTTACTGAAAGAATACCTCTACAACAGGTTTTTAGTAATTTAATTAGTAATGCTGTCAAACACCACAATCGTTCGGATGGTAAGGTGGTAATTACTGTTAAAGAACTAGATGAATTCTACCAATTTACCGTTGCAGATGATGGTAAAGGCATTGCAGAACAATATCACGATAAAATTTTTGTCATATTCCAAACTTTAGAAGCGCGGGATAAGCGAGAAAATACTGGTATCGGTCTTGCTATAGTTAAAAGAATAGTTGAAGAAACTGGAGGAACGATTATATTAGAATCTCAAGTAGGGAAAGGTACAACTTTCCGGTTTAGCTGGCCCAAGAAAAGTATATGAATGCAAGGAGGAACTCTTAATATCTTAATAGGGAAGATGAAACATTGATAAATTATACATCTTTAGTAGTAATGCTCAGATATCGGCAAGAAGATTTACCAAACTTCTTTCTTATACAAAGACTACTGCAATCTATAAATAACCTTATTTGTAGTACGCCGTTTTTCCTTTTTTTGTCTGCTCCCCACAAAGAGTTTACTAACAGCAACCAAACCTGATTTCCATATCTATTCCTCAAGAGTGGCATAAAATACTATTTAATTACGACTATTAGACGGTTAAATAAAAAGATAAATTGAGTATCTTATTAGTATCTCAAAATGCGATCGAATAATTAGAATTTATTCCAAACCCAAATGAAACATAAATTTATTTAAATTATCGTTGGAAGGGACAATGGAGGAAAAAACTTTAAATGTGCTGCTTGTTGAAGATGATGAAGTAGATGTTATGAACGTCAAAAGAGCGTTTAGAATAAATAATATCACAAATCCACTTTACGTTGCTTTCGATGGATTGGAAGCCTTAAAAATGTTACGGGGCAAAAATGGCAGTTCTCCACAAATTCCTAAACAGCGGAGAATCATTTTGTTAGATCTGAATATGCCTAAAATGGGAGGATTAGAGTTTCTTCAGGAGTTGAGAGCAGATGCCAATCTGAAGCCAATACCAGTAATTATACTGACAACTTCCGATGAAGATAAAGATAGAATCGAAGCTTATAATTTAAATGTCGCAGGATATTTATTAAAACCAGTCAAATTTTCTCAATTCGCCGAAGCAATGAGTACTTTAAATAAGTATTGGTCTTTATGCGAAATACCTTGAATAGCATAAATACCATAGTTGATAAAATTTAAGAAAAACACAAAAAGATATAGAATATATTTAGTTTTATTCTATTTTGGACGCAAATATCTATTTGTGACTCAAAAGGGTAGAATTTTATTTATGATTTATTGTAATATTCTCATTGTATCAGCTTCAATAGTTTCTTTCCTTTTTTAAGTAGGCAAAGGATTATTAACCTGACAAAAAGCGAGTTACGAGCCAATTCATCCACTTAAAGTGTTAGCTTAGCTGCTGGAGGAAAGTCTCGTCGTGCTGAAGTTGAATATATAAATCGATTATGCACGGAGCAGACTATGCAAATGGAACTTCATGAATCTGGCAAGCAGCAGCATACTTCCGAACTTCCTCTTATCTTAGCAGTTGAAGACAACGAAGATAATCTATTGATAATTAATTACGTGGTTGATTCTTTAAACTGTAGATTTATTGGCGAAGCGGATGGAAAAAGAACTTTGCTAATTGCACGAGAATCCCAGCCTAATTTAATCTTACTAGATATTATGTTGCCAGAGACTAATGGTATAGACTTGTTTCGTGGTTTGAAGCAAGATAGCTCTACAAGCCATATACCTGTCATTGCAGTGACGGCGTTAGCAAGGGCTGAAGAAAAGAAGCATATCTTAGAAGCTGGTTTTGATGCTTATATCAGCAAGCCTTATATGCTTGAAGAAATAGAAGAATTGATTTGCAGCTATCTTAATTTGAAACAGAATCCTCAGTAAATTGTGCTTCTTTAGTAGAAGTCAACTTATACTTATCGACAAATAAAGCAATAATACTCACGTAATTTGTATCAAGATGAGTTGCGAAAAGAATATTGCTTACTTGAGAATTTGTAACTTCCTCAATTATTTTTTGAAACTCGGGTCGCAAAATTTTTTCTATACTACTTCTTGCTTTTTCAACTATTTCATGATAGCCCGCTGCTATTAAAAGTTTCTCCGGTTTTGTAATCGCATTTTCGATCACAATAGTTAATTTGTTATCTAACAAACGACAATAAATGTCTTCAGGTTGATGTCCTAACTTATTTATATATAAAGACAGGATGCGTTCAACCAAGACTTGTTCTAAATTGTCAGAATGTGAAATTTCAGAATACATGATGAATACCTATTAACAACAGCGAGAACTCATTAATTTTATTCGATCGATAAAAATTATTTAATTAATTTAATGCTTGAAAGAAAGTTATAATCTTCCTATAAATATTTTTTCCTAGCAATAATTATTAAAATTATTCATTTGTAGAATGATTTCCATTCTTACCATTTGATCCTTTTGGTTTCGCTTTAGGAATGGCATCTGGATTACGAACTTCCGGGGTATTTGATAACACAACAACAATACCGCTTCTACCAGTTTTTAAAGTCGCATCACCCATCAAATCTACTACTTTAACTTCTAAAACTTCCTCTATTAACGCTTTGAGTTTGGGTTCTATGGCATCATCCAAGCCAGAGCGTACTTGTTCTGCTAATTCCTCTTGTCCTTGATTTACTAATAATTGCTCTGCTGGAGTAATTGAGTCTTCCATAACAATCGCTAAAGAATCATCGAATAGTTGACAAGTAACTTTCGTTGGTCTGTGTCCTAACTGATTGGAATACAAACCTTGAATGCGTTGCGAAAGTTCTCTTTCTCTTTGTCCGCGAGTTGGAATGGATGTTTTCATAATGTTTTCCAGCTAAGTGTTGACCGCAATCGATAAGTCACTATTAAGACTTAGGACAGAAAATGCACTCATGCTATCTGCAATTTTATTTCTCGGTAAAGCAAACACTCAGGTAAGCTAAACATCTCAAAATAAATTGAGTTATCAAAAGCAGTGATATTTGATTTGCTTGCAGCCCGTATCTAAGAATCACTTAATAGAATACAGCTTAGAGAACTTGAAAACAGCATTCGAGTGACAGATATTAAGGAATTCTAAGTTAACCCTTTAGATGTAAATTTGTATGAACGAATAATAATTCCCTATGCTTATTGAATGACTAGGATAGCGCAAGGTGCATCATGCAGTACGGTATTGCTGACGCTGCCTAACAAAGCTTCCGCAATCCCGTTGTGTCCCTTACGACCCAAGACGATCAAATCTACGTTCAAATCTTGAGCAATTTGGCAAATTTGGGAGCCGATATTTTCCGTACCTTGATAACATTTAGATTCAACCCGAACACCTTGTGAGGAAGCTTGTTTTTGATACAGTGCTAAATGTTTTTCAACCTGTTGATGCTTAGTTATATTCGCATCTTGAATTAAGTCTATGTTGACCATTGCTGGAGACATACTACTTGCTCCGGGGATTCCAGATAAACCCATACCGCCGCTATCCATAGCTGTTTGAGACATCATTGCCATTTCTGTTAGGTCAGATAGACAATGAATTAAGGTTACTTGCGCTCCGATATTTTTAGCTAAACTTAATGCTTCAGAAAACACCGATTCATCTCTAGGTGAAAGTTCCAAAGCTACGAGAACATGAGTGAAAGTCATTATTTTTTTAGATTTTAGAGTTATAAATTTTGAGAACTATAGATCTGTGTGAGCGCAAGATTTTTTAATTCACTTGTAATATAGATAGAGTAATAAAATAAGACAACCATCTATATACAGAAGTAAACAGTAAATCGTTCATTCTAAAGATAGAATTTAATATCTATCCGATTGATTGTTTTATGATAAAAAATATAACTAATAGATTAACTAAAATGATTCGTTAGACAGAATAGAGATAGCACTCTGGCTCTTAAAATATAATTTCTATAGAATTTTAATTGTTAAACAGACTTTCTTAGAAATAATATGACATCAGAATATAAAAGAGCAGTCGGCGTTTTTACTACTCGTAAAGATGCAGAAAGCGCATTAGAGGATTTAAAAAATTCCAACTTTGCAATGGATAAAGTTTCTGTCATTGCAAGACAACCTGAAGAAAGCGAAGAGGTTGCAGGTGTTGAGGTTAAAGAAAACGTAGGCAATAAAGCTGACGAAGGAGCCACAACTGGAGCAGTTGCAGGTGGTGCGTTAGGGGGAGTTACCGGCTTGTTAGTCGGTTTGGGAATGTTAGCAATACCCGGTGTTGGCCCGATTATGCTAGCCGGTGCAGAAGCAACTGCCATCGCAACTACATTAGCAGGAGGAGCAATCGGTGCTGCAAGCGGTGGATTAGTCGGTGCCCTAGCTGGTTTGGGAATTCCCGAAGAACGAGCAAAAGTTTACAACGAACTTGTTTCAAAAGGAAGCTATTTAGTAGTTGTTAAAGGTACGGAAGCAGAAATAGCCCAAGCTCAAGATGTTTTGAGTCGCAACGGTATCCAAGAATGGGGTATTTACGATATTCCCACTTCTCCAGCAGATCAAACAGAGGGTAAAGTCTTAGGTAACTATAAATATATAGTTGGTGTATATAGAATGCGTCACAATCTTAAAGACGCAATTAGTGCCATAAGAGATACTAACTTTCCCATGACGCAAATATACGTAGTAGAAAAAAATCCTCCTCCGTTTGCAACTATTAGTTCAATAGACGTAAAACCCAGCTTAGAAAACTATGCAGGTTTAGGAATATCTGAAGAAAGAGCCAGACATTACGAGCAATTATTAGAAAGAGGCAATTATTTAATAGTAATGAGCGGAACCGACGATGAAATTAATCCAGTGAAATCAGTTTTACAAGAACAAGGAATTGAAGACCTAAGTATTCATGATCCTGCCGCGATTTCAGTTAATAGTTAACAGTAAAGGCTTTACCCATCACCCATTACCTATTACCCATCACCTTCTTCCCAACTTCAGTAAGAAGAATCAAAACTGGGATGATTTCTAATCTTCCCATCCACATAAATATAATCAAAATTAGCTTTCCCAACCAAGGTAATTCGGGAGTGGTGATACCAACTGATAAACCTACACTTCCTAAAGCTGAGGCAGCTTCAAATAATACATCGCTCAAACTGTAGTCTGGTAAATTTAGCTGTAATAAAACAAATACGCCAATAATTAATATTACTATCCACAGAAAGCCTAAAATTGCTGCTGCTTCTATCCGACGAGAGGCTTCTGTTTCATTGACAATTTCACCGTCGAGTTTGTAGCGCATTGAGTCATGAGATTTCAATGAAATTCTGCGGAATCTCCAAACTGCTCCTTTACACAAAAATACCAGTCTATTTAACTTAAATCCACCAACGGTAGAACCCGCAGTACCACCGACAATCATTGCTAAAGTTAATAATAGTTTAGCGCTGTCACCCCAATCATATAAACTAGTAGTATTAAATCCGCAAGTTCCAAAAGCAGAAGCCCAGTGAAAAACTGTATCTAACCACAAAGGTGAGCCAAAGGAACTGTAATTTATTAAACCTAAAAACCCAATTCCGCTAACTAATAAAAGCCACAAGGCTTGATGTTGATTATCGCTCCATAATGCCGATAAACGTCCTTTAGTTAATAATCGATAGTGAACCGGAAAGCTAATAGCTCCGATAATCATAGTTGGGATAACAGCCATTTGAATTATCGGAGAATAAGCACCGATACTATCATCTTTAACGCTGAATCCTCCGGTAGACATTCCTGCCATCCCATGATTTAATGCTTCCCACCAAGGCATTCCCGCAATTCTAAATATAAAAATACTGCCGACTGTATATAGTAAATAAATCCACCAGATATTTCTTGCTGTAGCTTGTACGTTAGAGGCAATTCTTTTATCCCTTCCTTCACTAGAATAAAGCTGATAGGCATCGGTAGTAGGTTCCAAAAGCGATATAACCAAAACAATAACTCCTACACCACCAATCCATTCCATAAAACTTCGCCACCACTGCAAACTATGGGGTAATTGACTAGCACGAACTGCAACTGATAAACCAGTGCTAGTAAATCCAGAAAAAGCTTCAAATAAGGCATTCCAAGGGTTTTGAAAATTAAGGATAGTTTGAGGTGTTTCCGGAGAAGCTGCCAAATTAGAGGCTATCATAAATAACGGAAATGCCCCAATAATCGGTATAATCAACCAACATAAGGCTACAGTAATCATAGCGTGGCGAATTTTACTTTCTTCAGCGCCAGGAGAAAATAAACGGTATAGCAATTGTCCGATTATTAAAGGTGCAATTCCGCAGATTAAAAAAGGTAAAATTGCATAATATTCACCCCATAGCAAACAAACAATTATTGAGAATAAAGCCATTATTCCCGGTACGTGAAGAAATAAACCGATATCGCGAAGAATGGTTTTAGTATAAGGACTCATTTAACTATTAGTAGTTAGCAGTTAGCAGTTAGCAGTTATCCGTCTGAGAATACTTATATAAATTGATATGACAATATTAAGCTTGATTTCTATTTACTGAAACCAACTAAAGATTAAAATGTACTTTTTTAAATCTATCTTAAGACTTAATATTGGGAGTTAGGAATTAGGAGTTATAAATTTAAAAATATTAATTGCTCGCTGCTCACTGCTCACTGTTAAATGTCTTCATACATTTGTCTGTGTTTGACTAAAAGCTGTATATATTTTTCGTTGTTTTTCGCTTGCTGCCATTTTTCTTTAAATATTGCTGCCGATTCTGCTTTTACGGGATCGACTTCATTCGGTAAAATCTCTTGACGTAATTTTGTTTCTTCTTCTTTTGAACTAGCTTTTTGCGGATTGCTGCGATATTTCTTACCGCTTTTATGATTAGCATATCGACGCGCACGGGTATAGCCCATTTGTAAAAACTTTCGTGCCATATCCGCACCGATGAAATCATCCTGACTCAGATAATCTAAAAATAATTGATAAATTTTATCGCTCGATTCTTTAGCAATATCCGGCGTTTTAAACCGCCAATAAGGTAAAACTTCTGATTTATACGGCTCTACCATTAATACTCCCTGTTCTCCTTTTCCTACGACATAAAGTTCGGGAGACTGACGAAAATCTATATTTTTATAATCCAATGAATAATCAAACTTTTTCACGATTAGAAGTAGGAGCGATGAGTTAGGAGTTATAAATTCAAAACTATTAACTGAAAAAGGGAAAAGGCATAGATTACCTTCTCCCCTGCCATAGTTACCTATAGTTTACGTAGCAATGGATTTTAGATTGAACAAGATTTCCTCGTTAAGGTTAAAGAAAATCCAAAATCGAATTTACTTATACTTTCTCTTTCATTGGATCTGCGATGTAGCGGAAGTTCTCATCAGAGTTCCAAGGGGCCGCGCTCATCTTTTGCACCGTCACTAGACAAGTTGTAATAAAGGTCTACAGTAGAATCAGGTTGGATATTACCGAAGAATGGATCGGTCAATTTACCCATAGAATCCAAGGCTTTCATAAACATCTTGGTGTGGGAGATTTCCCGAGTCAACAGGTGTACTAAAGTTTGTTTGGTACCTTGATCTGGTGCTAACTCAATCAATGATTCGTAAGTAGTACGCGCACCTGCTTCTGCTGCGATGTTTGCACGTAAATCGCGCACCATGCTACCACCTTCATTCAAGTAAGTTGCAGTCCAAGCAGAACCTTGTGAATCTAAGAAGTGTGGCCCTTTACCGCGTACTGCAAATAAAGTACTTTTGAATGCATCGGTTTGGTCTACATTATCGGTATGCATTTCGATCAGCTTACCAATCATTTCTAAGTGGCTAAACTCTTCGGTGGCAATATCTTGCAGCATATCTTTGATACCTGCATCTTCGGTGTGGAAAGACTGCACCCAGTATTGTAAAGCGGCGGAAAGTTCTCCAGTTGCACCACCAAATTGCTCTAGTAAAAGTTGAGCAAAACGGGGATCGGGTGCGTCAATCTTTACTTCTTTTTCGATTAATTCTTTCTTATGGAAAAACATTAAATATGTTCCCTCTCTTTTTCGGACAGCATTAATAAGATTTGATTCAGCTATTTAAACAAAACTGAAGAACCATTTCTTTTTCTCTTCTCTATTCACGATATTAGGCGATACTGCCTTCATAAAACCTTTATCGCTGGGTAGATAATGAGATTAAATTTTTTATATACAAAGAAGTAGAGATAAGCTAAACAGAAGGATGATTCAATAAAATTTTAGTTAGAGCAGCAAGCTTTTTTTTTGGTTTATTTTTGATAATTCGTAGTAAAATTACATCTCCAGCTAGATTTATTTATTTTAATTATTGTCCAAAATTAATAAATATCGAATAACATTCGTAAGTCCCATATTACCAAGCCACCGCAGTTTACTATGAGTCGTAGAAAAGCTTGTCTAATTTTCAACCCTGTTGCTGGTAACACTGACTCCGAGCAAGAATTAGAGAGAGTAAAAGAACTTTTATCTCCTCAATTCGAGTTAGATATTCAATTTACTACAGAAGAAGTTGGGGCATATAAATTAGCTGAGGAAGCTGTAAAAGAAGATTTTGAAATTATTATTGCTGCTGGTGGTGATGGTACGCTTTCCGAAGCGGCTAGAGCTTTGGGGGAGACAACTATTCCTTTGGGGGTAATTCCTAGAGGTACTGCTAATGCTTTTGCTTCTGCTTTGGGAATTCCCGATACTTTAGATGAAGCTTGCGAAACTATTTTATCTGGCAAAACTCGTCGGATTGATATTGGTAGATGCAACGGTAAATTAATGATGTTGTTAGCTGGAATCGGTTTTGAAGCGGAAACTATAGAAAATGCTTCCCGAGAGGCAAAACAACGCTGGGGTGCTTTGGCTTACTTGGTTTCGGGAATACAGCAACTGCGGGAAATCGAACTATTTGATGCTGAAATTGAAACCGATGACAAAATTATTAAGGTTTCTGCTGGTGCTTTAACCGTAGCAAATGCAGCACCACCAACATCGATATTAGCTCAGGGTCCTGCTGGTATCCTTTATGACGATGGCTTGCTTGATATTACTATCATTTCATCTAATACTTGGGCTTCCGCGATCGCAGCTTCCTATCACCTGCTACAGTCGGGTTTGCGAGGAGATGCAGCCAAACGCGATGACATTGGTTACATCAGAACTAAGCGCGTAAAAATCACCACAGATCCACCACAGAAAATAGTTTTAGATGGCGAAATGATTGGTAATACACCTTTGGAAGTAGATTGCGTTCCCGGTGGTTTAACCGTGATGGTACCCATGTTACCTGCGGAGAAAATATCTGAAAAATTGGAAGGTTTACCAGATTTAGAAATTGAAGAAAAATCATCGAAAGTTGCAAATGAGTAGTCGGAAGAATAGTTAGAGCCAGCAGAAAAAGTAAATCTAATTAGATTGATTTGAATTTGAGTTCAGAAAGTTAAATGAAGTGTTCAAGTTCAAATCTTTATATATTTTTTTACTTATAAAATCTATTAACTATTGATAACTTAAAAAAAATATTGTCAGAGCTTTTTCTATAAAATCATATAATACTTTCTAGAGAATAAACATATCTTGAGTCAGATTAAAATCTCATACTTAAGAAATATTTACGATCAATTTTATATTAATCTAAATCATCTTGTAGAGAGAGTCATAAAGTTACAAATATTTTAATAATTAAGCAGCGTGCAATAATTAATCTGTTCAAAACGGGTTGTGCTAGCAATAATCTATGTTAGTTTCTCAAAAATGAGTCTATTAATTTCTAATAGTAGCAACGAATCAGAAAATATAGAGGTATAAATAATTACAATTATTATGAATTATAAAGATATAAGAGTAGCAAATGTAAAAGACTTGAGAAACGGCGAAATGCGTCAAATCTCTGTGGAAGATAATGAGATTTTACTTGTGCGAGTAGAAGATGAATTTTTTGCCACAGCAGCACATTGTACCCATTACGGCGCACCTTTAGAAAAAGGCGTATTGAATGGAGAAAAAGTAGTTTGTCCCTGGCATAATGCTTGTTTTGGGATTAAAAGCGGTAAATTAGAAGAGCCACCCGCGCTTGATGCTTTACCTCGTTTTTCTGTCAGAGTAGAGGGAGAAGATTTAATCGTACAGCTACCTGAAGAAATCCCTGCTCAACGCATACCAGAAATGGCGAAATATAATCCCCAAGCGGATAATCGCACGTTTGCGATTTTGGGGGCTGGTGCTGCGGGAAGTGCTGCGGCTGAAACTTTGCGTCAGGCGGGTTTTACAGGCAGAGTTGTGATGTTGACTAATGAAGATATATTACCTTATGACCGTACTGCTCTAAGTAAAAAGTATTTGCAAAACGATTCAGCAAAAGATTCTTTAGTATTACGCTCTTTAGAGTTTTATAATGAATGGGATATTGAAGTTTATTCTCACAAATCGGTAACAAAGGTAGAAGCAGCAAAGAAGACTATTACTTTTGAAGATAATACGACTTTAGAATACGATGCTTTATTAGTTGCGACTGGCTGTAAAGCACGTAATTTAAAAGTACCTGGTGCAGATTTAGATCGTATATTTACCTTACGACAGCCAGAAGATGCCGATAAAATTATAGCTGCTGCCGAAAATGCTAAAACTGCTGTAGTCGTAGGTTCCAACTTTATTGGTATGGAAGCGGCTTCAAGTTTGACTCAGCGCGGTATTAAAGTAACTGTAGTCGCACCGGGAAACGGTACCTTTTGAGAAGATTCTCGGAGGTGATATAGGTGCCATGTTTCGCAAACTGCACGAAGCAAATGGTGTATCTTTCCGGATGGGAACCAAGGTAAAGCAGTTTGAGGGTAATGGTAAAGTTGAAACTGCGATATTAGAAAATGGCGAAAGTTTGAATGCAGATTTAGTAATAGTTGGTATTGGTGTTGAACCCGTTACCGAGTTTTTGCAGGGAGTAAAGTTAAATGACAAGGATAATAGCATAAATGTAGATGAATATTTGCAAGCAGCAGATAATACATATGTAGCTGGAGATATTGCTCGTTTTCCTTACGCTGCAACGGGAAAACCCACTCGCATCGAACATTGGCGGTTAGCGCAACAGCATGGGCGTATTGCAGCTCGTAATATGATTGGAGAGAAAATCAAATTTGCCAGCGTTCCTTTTTTCTGGTCGGGGCAATTCGATGTAAAATTACGTTATGCCGGACATGCTGAAAATTGGGATGATATTATCATTCAGGGTAATTTAGACGAGCAAGAATTTCTCGCTTTTTACGTTAAGGATAATCAAGTTTTAGCTGTAGCTGGCAGTCAGCATGATAAAGATATTGCTGCTATTACCGAATTAATGCGTTTAAGTCAAATGCCTCAAGGTGATGAGGTGCGTAAAAGTAAGATTAATTGGGTTGAGAAAATGAATTCTCAGCAATTGGTTGCTTAGGAATTGGGGATTGGGCACGGGGCATTGAATTAATATTTAGTTTCAATGCCCGATTATCAATTCAAATATCTAATTCCCCTTTTGTAACTGCGTTTCTAATTCCCGTACTCGCTCAACAGGTAACTCAGTTATTTCTGCAACTACTTCTACACTCATTCCTTTCCGCAGCGAATTCATTGCGATTTTTTCAGCTTTTTCTATTGCCCAACTAGTTACAATTTCCATATATCCCTCTTGCTCATCATCGGTTAATCCCATTGTATCGATAGTGGTTTGAAATACTTCTGTCTCTTGAGCATTCAATCGTAAATAAGTATCCACAAACCCAGAAATTAATTGCATTCGCGCCGGATCTAATTGTAAAGTGAGTAATAATCTCAAACATTCAGCTTTTACTCGTGGACGTTCAGAAGGTGCAATATTCATCTTGCTCATCAAAGCCGCTGCAACTGGGTTTTTTTGGGTTAAATAATCTCTCCAACTCAATTGATTTAACTGAATTGCCGCAAAGTTGAATTGCAATACATCTAAAGTCGGAAAAGTAACGCTGTAATTGCAAGGCTCTGGGCGCTTTGGCTCATCAAAGGAAAATATTACAATTGGATAAACGGGTAAATCGTAATTTTCATGCAGTCGCGCAAAATACTGAAACATCCGCTTTGTCAAAATAGACTGAGTATAAGATTGCGCTTCAACGTGAATTAAAAAGAAAGTGTCTTCTTGTCGATATTTCACTTTTGCGAGTAAATCAATTGCCTTTTTCTCTCCGGAAGTCACATCTGTCAAAACTTCTTGTGGTAAAAATTGAATCGTATCTCGATCGATATCTTTTAGAACATCTGGCAAAAATAAATCAAGGAATTCGACAAAAAAAGTTGAAATTAATTCTTTAAATAATCGATCGTGGTCAACCATTATACACCCACCATTTAAAGTAGCTTTTATATATTCACATAAAATTATTTTTGTACCTATTTAATATTTATTGCTATAAAAAAGTTAATATAAATTACTAAATATTAACCTTAAAATAACTTGATAATTTATCTCGCCAGACTAACAATTCTATATCGCCAGATGGATTATTTAAGTAATTTAAACAAACTAATATTTAGAATACGGTAATATAATTATTAAAGGATATTATTAATGAATACCTTGCGACACTTTCCGATTATAGGCACATCAATAATAACAATCAGTTTAGCAATAAGTGCAGCAATTCCATTAGTAACTAATGCTCAATCTTCTTCTCCTCAATCAACATTTCCCGATGTAGCACCTGATTACTGGGCGCAACCGTTCATTAAAGGTTTAGCAGAAAGAAAAATTATAACCGGATATCCCGACGGTAGATACAGACCAAAACAGGCGTTAGATAGAGATGAATTCGCTGCTATAATTCGTAAAGCTTTTGACCAAGATAAAGATAAACAAATTACAAGCGGTTCTGTATATAAAGATGTTCCCCAAGGTTATTGGGCAAGTCAAGCAATTGAGGAAGCCGTAGAAGAAGGGTTTTTATCCGGCAATGAAAATCAATTCCGTCCCCGTCAGGAAGTTAGTAAGTTAGAAGCAATTAATGCTTTAATGAGAGGTTTAGATTTAAGTTATCAAGCAAATCCTGTAAAAACTTCCGCGATTACTCCAAACACTCCTACAATTATTCCTCCATATATTAGAAGAAGAGTAGCGAATAGAAAAAGAAAGCGTTTGATGTTGCCAATCGGGATTACTTCTTTGATGCAGCCTTTACTTATTAAAAGAGCTAATGCTGCCAGAATGCCCAAACCGATGAATAATAACGTCGGAAATAATGCAGCAGGGGTTAATAATTCAACTGCGAATAATTCTAAAGACACTACAATTACAGCGACAGCACCATTAACAGCAACATCTATAGTTCAACAAGCTTACAAAGATGCCGATAAAATTCCTGAAAGTGCCGTTCCTAGAGTAGCAGCAGCAACTACCAAAAATATCGTTGTTAACTATCCTAACAGCAAAATTCTGAATCCCAATCGGGCAATAAGTAGGGGAGAAACAGCAGCTTTAGTTTATCAAACAATGGCTGCTCAAGGAAAAGTACCTCAAATTGAAAATGATGCGGTGGCGAATAAATTTATTGTGAAAGTTGAGGAAAATAAGTAATTTTGGTTATTGGTAATTATCAATTATCAAATTTAGTACTCCGCCACATAAGTTCTAAGGGGTAAAAGTAGTGCGTTAGCGCAGCGTGTCCGCGAGGGACATACATCTTGCTCGCTAGCTACTACGAGGGAGCATCTTGCTCGCTGGCTATTACGAGGGAGCATCTTGCTCGCTGGTTGTAACGAGGGAGCGAGACGCTCCCACTACGAATAATCTACCCCTCAGAATTAATGTGGTGAAGTACTACTGCTTTCCTGGCAAAAGATTACCGATAAAAAAAACCGCAGAGTACGCAGAGTACGCAGAGGAAAGAGAGAGAGATAATTATAGAGCGAGTTGGAAGTAATATTTAGATAGGATTGCGACAGGAAAATTGTCAAAATTAAAAGTTAGAAGTTTTTAATTCCTAACTCCTAACTTCTAATTGTTAATTCTTAATTCCGAACTTCTTAATTAATCGCAAAAGGACCTTTCTTATCATTAATCATTGCTTGCCAAGTGGTACTACCAACGATTCCATCTGCTCTTAATTTAGCTCGATTCTGCTGAAAAGATTTTACCGCAGAAGCAGTAGCACGTCCGTAGATTCCATCAACTTGCCCAACGTAAAATCCTTGCTGCTTAAGGTATGTTTGTACATCTCTTACGGCTTGCCCTCGACTACCAACCTTTAACATGGGTGCAGTTGCAGGTGAATATTTGCCCAAGTATGCAAAACGAGTGGGTGATGTACGTTTATCTAAATCTATTAGTGCTTCCCAAGTTTTGGAATTTACAACACCAGTTGCAGGTAAATTTCTAGACCTTTGAAAACTTACTACGGATGAATACATTCTAGGACCGTATATTCCATCCATTTTGCCGTAGTAGAATTTATTTTGATTTAATAACAACTGTACATCTTTAACGGCTTGCGATCTACTACCGCGTCTTAATACTGGTGCAGAAGCTGGTTGATATTCAGTCATGTTACCATCAGCAACCGCTACGATTCTTCGTTGTGCTGTTGCAGTTCCAGCAAAAGGTACGGTAGTTAAGGCTATAGCGGATACTATTCCTAAAGGTAATAGAACTATTTTTGTAAATTGGTTACTCATTTGTGTCTCCTTTCTTCTGATAAAAACTTTTTTTCTTAAATTATTTAAGTGCAAAATGGTTACTTGTAATTTCAGCAATAAATAGAAGTTTATAGAATATATCTCTATTTATCTAATTTTTTCTCACGATCAAAATTAATTAAGATAATCTTTACTCTTTTTAACAGTTGCTTGAAAAAAATTTAATTTTGTTTTTTTTTGAGACTGAACTTTTTTAACTTGATTATATAGTAGAACAAAACAAACTTATACCGTATAGGTCGTCAGTTATAATTATTATTCTTCCAATTCAGTCTAAAGAAATAATTGTATGATTATTAACTTGATATATGGATATTAATTAGGAAATAATTAAAAACCCGATATTGTTTAACAATACCGGGAATAATCTCTAAAATATAATTCAGATTTCGACCTCAAACTTCAGCAAAGGCAAAATCTGGTTCAGCCATCACGTACATAATTGTCGGAAGATTGGCAGTACGTGCGTGCATCTGTTCGTAGTATTCGGTAAAATCTCGGTCTGTGGGAGTTGCCATTCCTAAAAATATGATGTCTGCATCTTGGGAAGATTCGTGTAGTACAGTTTCAAAGGAACGATTAGCTGCAACGATGACTTCAGGTATAGCCGCGATGCGAAACCGACTGAGCATAGCATTTAGGTTTATTTCTGCATCTTTTGCACCTGCTTCGCTAGAAACAAGTAATTTGATATATATTGAAGAATTCCGCCATTCAATGGTCGATCGCAACATATGAGCAAGCAATAACATTAATCCACCATTGTCTTGCATTCCTCCCCACCATACATCTATACGGCGAAACTGCCCAAATCCACGTTGCTCATTTTCCCGCAAAATCATGACGCTGCGTTTGGCTTGATGAAGTTGTGCAATCATATTGCAGTATTGATCGCGTCTGGTAGCCTGTTCGCTGTCTCCTAATAAAATAATATTTGGTACCAAAGGACCTAATCCATAGGCTTCGACTAGTTGCAGCATTCCTTCAAAGGGGTTTGGTGCGTTTACAACACGGACTAACGCTTGCACGTGTTGCTTGTTCAACTGCTCGCGAATTGTATTTTCCAGATGCATTTGTCTAGCTAAATCTCGCGTACCGCTTGATACAACGCTTGATACGGTAATAAAACCTCGTTTGTGGGTTAATGCATAAGCTAATTGAATCAACGACCAACGTTTATAGGGAGAACCAGAAAATACTAAAATATTAGGGCCGCCAGTTTTTGGTGTCTTCAACGCGGCTAATTTGAAAAATTCCCGTGCGGAGTAATGTCATCCAAATTCCTTGACGTACATCTCCCCAAGTAGTACTTAGTTCGCGTTGTTGCAACCAGAAAAATATTGCTAACACAATTGCCGCCGCAACTATCGTAGCAACTGCATTGATCAAGAACATCACCGCCAAACAGCCAATTCCCCCCAGCAAAGATAAAACCCAATGGACTTTAAAGCTAGGTCTAAATGAAGGACTTTGCAGCAATCCTTCGATAGTCGCCGAAACATTTAGTACTAAGTAAGTAGTCAGGAAAAACATTGTCAGCACCGGCGCAATCAAGTTTAAATCGCCAATGCATACCGCAGCAACTGCAACACCTAAAGTTACCCAAGTACCAATTCGCGGTTCGTCACTTTCACCGCTACCTCGACCTAAAAACGACATCCAGCGCGGTAAAATTCCATCTCTTGCTAAAGCTTGTAATACCCGAGGTGCAGCCAAAATACTACCCAAAGCACTTGACAAAGTAGCTCCCCATACACCTAATAAAATCGCCGGACCCCAGAAAGACATCATTTTCATTGCCAAGGGCACGCTAACCAAGGTTGCACTATCGGCACGCATGGCAATAATTAGCGGCAAAACCATGTAGACAACGTATCCCGTACCCACAGCGGCTAAGGTACCTCTAGGAATAGAGCGGCTGGGATTGCGTAAATCTCCTGACATACTAACCCCCGACATGATACCAGTTACCGCCGGGAAAAACACCGCGAACACTCCCCAAAAAGGTACGCTATCGGCAGGTATACTCCATCCTTGGGGTGTAACATCTGGTATTGCACCACCGAAAGCCAAAGATATAAGCGATAGGATAATAGCGCCCATGATTACATATTGTGCCTTGACAGCAACTTCCGCAGAAGTCACCGCCAAAATTGCCACCAAAATAGTTGTAACCAGAGCCACATAAGTTTGATTGAGGCTGCCAAAAGTTTGCACTACACTTTCAGCAAAACCGATGGTATAAAGAGCAATCGAAAGCGCTTGGGCAAAATAAAGAGAAATCCCTACAGCACCACCAACTTCAATCCCCAAACAGCGGCTAATCATATAATAAGCACCACCAACCCGCACAACCTTATCAGTGGCGATCGCGCAAACCGACAAAGAAGTCAGCAAAGTAATCGATGTGGCGAGGGTGACAATGATAAGAGAACCCACTAACCCCACATTGCCTACAACCCAGCCAAATCGTAGATACATAATTACGCCCAAAATAGTCAAAATTGAAGGCGTATAAACTCCACCAAATGTCCCTAAACCAGGAGTTTGCGTTTCAACTGACTTCGACTCATTAGAGGTTTCCGGGGGTGAATCCTGCTTAAATAAAAACTTCATCGTCGATACAACTCCTCGTACAGCCACCTGGTATATTCACAGTCGTTTCATTTTAGGCTGAAACAAAAAATATTCAACTATTCCGTGTTACAGATGAGGATTGGGAATTGGGCATGGGGGATTGGGGATTGGGGATTAAAAATAGAATTGTAGGTTGGGTTGAATGGAGTGAAACCCAACACCCTACAAAATCAGTATACATTTAAGGAACCAGCTACTAGCTAGTTGTATCAATAATAATAACCAACAAATTAGAAAATAAAACTAAGATTTTGTTTAGACAGTAGATTTGTAGAAAAGGCGATCACTCATAATTACTAAGTGTAAAAATTCTTTTAAACGTAATTATTCATGCTTAATATCTACGTACTGCTTGATATTGACTCCTAATGCCCAATACCTAAGTCAAAAGAAATATTCATGTTGTGAATTTATATGAACTTTGTAGTTCTCGATACCGAGGGCAACCCGGAATTAAGCGAACTGGCTTTAGTGGATAGTCAGGGCATTTTAATCTACGAAGGGTTTTCTAGCGACCATCCTAATAATAATAATTCTTTTAAACCTAACCTTAAAAGTTTAAAGACTTTACTATTAGAGTTTTCCGATATTGTTAAAGGCAAGAAAATTGTTTGTCACTATGCCGAACACGATATTAAAGTACTTAAATTTAGTTTCCGAAAAGTTGATTTAAAAATGCCTTCCCTTGAATTTGATTGCACTTGTATAAGAGCAAGAAATGATTGGTTAGGGCTAGAAAGTTACTCTTTAGAATATTTAAGTAAGTACTTAAATCTGCGAGCTAATAACCGCTATTTTATCCCGGATATGGCTCATTGCGCCCGGTATGATGCAGAGTTTACCTACTATCTTTATCTCAAATTAATGATTTCACAATTAAAAGACCGACCAAATCCTTTTAGTGGTAGTCGCGTTGATACTCCCTTTCAAAATCATCCCGATTACCTTGATACCTATCACCAACAGTTTGTTACTCTTGAATCTATATTAAAAGATATAAAACTCGACTCTAATCGTCAAAGCAAAGGAGCGGTTGTAATTGGAGAACCGGGTTCGGGTAAAACTCACTTAATGATGCGGTTAGCGCAAGCGCGATTATCAAGTAATCGACTGCTTTTCATCCGTCAACCTAATAATTCTTCGTCAGTACTGTACCATATTTACAGCCGTATTTTGGAGTCTTTAGTTGAGCAGGTTGGTTCTTTTACTCAATTAGATTATCTAATAATTAATAGCTTTGATAAAATTGTTGCCGATCTATCAACTCTTACTAAGAAAGACCAAGAAATTCTCAAAGCATTAAAAGATGATAATATAGATGCTCTTGGGGGAGAAGGAACTTATACTAAGGCAGTATACTGGCAACACATTCACAAACGAATTAATGACTGGTGGGGCAAAAATTACTCGGCTGGTGGTTTTGCTTTCTCAATTCTCAAAGGAATTATCAAGTATTGTAGCTACACTGACTATAATTATAAAAATATTGCTACACGTTGGCTAGCAGGTCAGACTGTTTCAGATGAAGAAGCAAAAAAAGTTGGTTTACCAAATTGGCAAGATAATCTCAGCTTAGAAGAATTTTCTTTAGAAGCAATTTCGGTTTTAGGTAAACTATCTATTCTTGATGAGCCATTAATTATTATTTTCGATCAGCTGGAAGGATTGGGACTTCCCCAAAACCGGGAGATATTGCTTAAGTTTGGAGAAACTATTAAGGAAATTTTCACCCACGTTCCTAATAGCTTGATGATTTTAAATATGTTTCCCAACCGCTGGGAACAGTTTCAAGCTACTTTTGATAATTCAATTACTGGTCGGGTATCTCAATACCAAATTCATTTACAAAGACCGCAAGAAGAAGAACTTTTTTCTATTCTTAAGGTCAAACTTCAAAATATTAATGTTCCTTTAGAACAGATATTTTTATCCGAAGATTTAGATGATATTCTTGCACAAAAATCTATTCGTGAGGTTTTGAATCGAGCAGCTAACTATTATGATTACAGGGTCCGTCAAATTCCCTTAGTTTCTAAAAAGGAAAATGTTCGCAAGCTAGAAGGTAATGAAAAAATAGAACAGCAGTTGCGAGAATTAACTTCTGGGCAGCAGAAATTTACAAAAATACTTGTCAACATCATACAGGAGATGCAAGACCCTGGTTCAGTTGATATGACAGAGTTGTTACAAAAGCTTGGTATTTCTGAAGATAATGATGAAGGAGATCCAATAGAAAAATATATTATTGAGTATTTAACCAAGCAAAAAGCTTATTTGGAAGCGCAATATCATAAACTGCCAATTATTTCTGACTCCGATGATATCGGTAAACTTAAAACTATTGCCGAAGCTTTCAACCATATCAAACCGACGAAATTGACTTTCTATCGATTAGGAAAACGGGTGTTACCAGAGCATATTGTAATTGAAACAGAGCGTGAAAACTATGTACTGGGTTTTCTGCAAATGTCTCCTAATGCCTCTTTCACAAGTCGAATTGGTAATTTCAATGAGTTAGTATGCTCGCATCCCAAAGACAGCTTTAGTTTATTCCGGGATGAGCGCTTAACTGAAATTAAAGGTCCTGTTGCCAAACAAAAGGCAATTCAGTTGAAAAACTCTCCTAATGGCAATTTTGTGTTATTTTCTAAACCGGATCGAATTCACTTAGAACTAACTTATAAATTGATTATTGATATTCAAAATAAAGATTTGGATGTTGATTTAGAGTCAGCTTTAAAGATTTTGATCGCTAAATCCGAATGGTATCACTGGCTATTCAATATGTTTGGTTTTACTGAACCAACAGCATAAGTAAAATCAAGCTCTTACCAATTACCAATTACCCATTACCAATTACCCATTACCAATCCCCTATGCCCCATTCCCCAATACCGAATGCAATTTCACCACCGCACCAATGACGACAATCGCTGGTGCTTCAAAGCCGGTTTTTTCAATTTGCTCGACGATTGTTCCTAATTCACCGATTAATTCTTCTTGCTCTGGGCGTGTTCCCCAACGTATCAAACCTATGGGAGTATCTACGCTCAAATCTGCTTTTAATAGCTCTTCTACAATATTAGGTAAATTTTGAACTCCCATGTATATCACAATTGTTTCCGAACCTTTGGCAACGCTTAACCAATCGACTGCGGGACGATATTTTCCTACTGATTCGTGCCCAGTAACAAACGTCACGGATGAACTATAAAGTCGATGGGTTAAGGGAATACCGGCATAGGCAGGAGCGGCGATTCCCGATGTGATTCCGGGCACTACTTCAACAGAAACTCCAGCTTTAATTAAATCCTCCATCTCTTCGCCACCACGCCCAAAAACAAACGGATCGCCGCCTTTCAAGCGCACCACAATAGCATTATCTTGGGCTTTTTCAATCAATAATTCGGTGGTTTGATTTTGTAATAAAGAATGTCTTCCCCGGCGTTTACCGGCGTTAATTTTTTCGGCACGGGGATTAATCATTAAGAGAATTTCTGGGCTTACTAAAGCATCATATATAACTACGTCGGCAGTTTCTAACAACGCTTTTCCCTTGATAGTCATTAACCCCGCATCTCCGGGTCCCGCACCTACTAGATACACTTTTCCCGTAGCTTTTTGCGTGTTTTCCCGGTTCATTTTTGCATCAAATCCCAAATCAGATCGGTTAATTCCCCATTTCCTCCCAAAGGTTCGTATAATTCAAAACTCACCCCAGGAAACAGTAATTTTAAATCTTGTATAGATTGCGCGATGGCATCGGTGATACCACCCGCGAATAAAAAATAAGGTATAATCGCAATTTTTTTCTTACCATCAGCGACTAACTGAACAACAATATCTTTCAAACTGGGAGACACAGCCCAATAAGCAGCAACCGCATTCAAAGAAATTGCCATTGCTTCAATACTGTTATTTGCTTCCACGCGACGGCTACCGTGAGCTACAATTATTCTGCCATCTAAAGAAGTATCGGTTATTTTTTTTGCCAGCAATCTTTGCAAACCGAAATGTGAACCTAAATATGGTTGCAACTCGATGAAAATATCATCACCCAAATTTTGTTTAACTAATTTTTGAGCTAATTTCACCTCTTCGGGAATATCTTCGGTAACGTGAATTCCTGAGAGTAAAAATAAAGGTAATATTTTCACACAGCGACAACCCGAAGCAATAACTTTTTGGCTGAAATCTACAATTTGCTCGTGTAGCGGTTGAGGATGTAATTCCAGATAAGCCGTACCTATTTGATAATCGCATTTCGTTGGCGACAATATATTACCAATCGCATCAGAATTTGAGTTACTTTTTAATTTATTGCTGAGATTTTGCGCTAACTCTTCCATCGCGACTTGCGGACGCGGATCTCTACTTCCGTGGGATACTAATAAATATGCTGCTGACATTGGTGGAAAAAATTTTTGACTATATTACGGGATTTGTAACTAGTTTAGATTATTCGGACGGGCAGGGATGCCTATCCCACAAGAAATTGTAGGATGTGTGACGTTTTTATTAATTAGAATACATAATTATAATTGTTGATAGCGTCACGCACCAAATCCGAGTCTTAAACATATCATTATAATGATTAAACTGCGTCTACATCCACCTGGGAATGCAATTAAGAGGCTAATAGCAAAAGTCCATTAAAATGGACTGAAAATATTATGAATCAAATCTAATGAATAAATTTGAATTCAGCAGAAAAGCAACTTCCAATAAACAAAAATTAACCGCGTTAAATCAAGAAAAATTAAAGGCTGTATTATCTTTTTTTTCCTCTCTACACGAAAATGGAGAAATTAACGATAAAACCTTGGAAGTGCTAATTCTTTATGCTTATTCAATATTTGTAGAAAATCAAGTTGAAATTTTAGTTGAAGAAACCTTAGAACGAAAATTGATGACATTTTTGCGTTCTAAATTTGAAACTAATTCCTAGCCAGAGACTAAGAACCCTCTGCGCCTACATCCGCTAAGGGTTGCAAACCCTTAGCTAATAGCAAAAGTCCATTAAAATGGACTAAAAATGTTATTCACAAATAACGCATGGTGAAATACAAAATGAACAATGCCGATTGAAAATATTACATAGTCGTCTTGAGACGACTTTCGCTATTAGACTCTTAATTGCAACCCCCGGCGGAGTTGAGAATCACACCGCTAAAACCTGACGCACTGCTGCTGACATCAATTTATCTCTATCCCCGATAGACTGCGTTAGCTTCGCTTCAAGTTCGTCGCATAAGGACATTAGTTGGTTTACTTTGGTGACGATGCGGTGTTGTTCGTTGAGTGGGGGGAGGGGGATAGCTAAATTAAGAAGCTCAGACTGACGAATACCACTAACTGTTACACCTGTGCCAACAATATCTAAAGTTAAGTAACTATTGTAAAAATAATTAATATCGATTTCTTTTGGTAATTGAAGAGCTTTTAAATCTTGATTAATTGCTAAATCTATTTTGTTGATTGCAATTTTGCCTAATCCCATTCTTGTACAAACTATTATCCTATTTTTAGGAATTAAATTGGTACTACTTTTTTTAATTGCTTCTTCTGTAATATAATCAATAGTTTTTTCAAGATATTTTTTTTCTTTTAAATCTTTGACACTTGCCCAAGGAATTGTACCACTCCAAAACTGTGGATTATTTTTACTTGGAGTTCCACCTCCAGTGATAGAAAGAATTATTTTTCCAACTTTCACCCACTCCCAACCCTGCGGCAATTCAAAAGCCATCTCACCCACATCAACAGGCGGCAACTCCTTCGACTTCTTAATCTTCCCTTCCTTAACCAACCTTTCCTTTTCTTCCTTAATCTTCTCCAACAAAACCGCAGCGGGTTCATCATCAGGATTTTGCGGAACTAACTTACCCATGACAGCGAGTTGCAGAATAGCTTGACGCAGTTGTTTGACGTTTTCGGGGGTGCTGTAAAGTAAGTCGAAGTTGTCGCTGATGGTTTTCCAGTGCTGGTTAAAGGTTTCTTTCGTGGTAGGTGTGAGTAATTTGGTAGTTGCGACTTCTCCTAATTTGAGAATGCGATCGCGCTTGTTTTGCGATCGTGTTTCCAATTCGTCGCATAGTTTCATCAGCGCGTCTACTTTGGTGACGATTCGGTGTTGTTCGTTGAGTGGGGGGAGGGGGATTAATATATTTGCTACTTGCGGTTGACTGATAGATGCTTGTCCAGAAGCTTGTTTCGCATCATTCTGAAAAAGTGAGCGTATTCTATCAGTTCTGAAAAATAAATTAATATAATCAGGTATATTACTTTTTTGAATAAATCTTACTCTTATATTCATAGCCTCAAATACTAAAGGCTCATTAATATCTTTGATTACAGCGGATTTACCAACTAATTCTCGACTGTTAACTCTATTAACAATAAAGTCACCAGGCATAAGTGTATATTGTTGTAATTCTTTATCATCAACAATAATTCTTTTTAGTTTTGTTAACCTTATTTCACCATCTTGAATATTAAACATTCTAATACAACCAATACCATCATTAGAGTAGTATTTAGCTGGTTTGTAAAGTCCATTTGTCATTGATTCAATTATTTTCCCCAACCTCACCCACTCCCAACCCTGCGGTAAATCAAAAGCCATCTCACCCACATCAACAGGTGGCAATTTCTTCGACTTCTTAATCTTCCCTTCCTTAACCAACCTTTCCTTTTCTTCCTTAATCTTCTCCAACAAAACCGCAGCGGGTTCATCATCGGGATTTTGCGGAACTAACTTTCCCTGTACGGCTAATTGTAAAATCAATTCTCGTAATTTCTGCACGCCATTTGGTGCATCTGCGAATAATTCAAAGTTGGAAAAAAAGGTTTCTAAATTCATAAATTGTTTTGATTGAATTCTAATTTAATACTTTACTTTTGACCTCTCTCCAAACCTCTCTCCTAAGAGGAGAGAGGCTTTGAAATTTTCCCCATTCCCTAGCAGGGAAGGGGGTTAGGGGGTTAGGTTTCTATATTCACGCATTAACACTCGCTAAATAAGCTTGAATCGGATTTAAAATAATTCCTAAAATCTTATCAACTTGATTAATATAATATTCCACCATATCAATACAAACCTTATTTTCATTTAACGTCAAAAAACGCCAAGCTGTACCAGTAGTAACAACACCATAAATAACCGGAATATCAAGATTTTGACGTTGATTAAAAATCTGAGATGCTACCATTTCCGCAATACATTGTCCCAAACCGCTGATAATATTTTCATTCTTTGCTTCTACAATCGTAATTACCGGAGCGCTAATAAAAAATTGCTCTGAAGAAGCACTAATTAAAAAATCGCAATAACCCAAAAGTCCTTTTTCAATATCGACATTAAAATCCGTACCAGAAAACAAGCTAACTTGATTATTTAATTGTCTTCTAACTTCACTTAAAATCGGTGCAATCAGAAATTCAGATCGAGCTTTTTCTGTTCCGATTGCGGTAGCTAAAGGAATATAATCTTGTAAAATAACGGTTAAAATTTCCGATGGCTCAACCGCTGGAATATGATTAAATAAATTTTGCGTTTCATCAACCGTCAATCCGAAATCTGATTTAACTTTAGCTAAAGTAAAATTACTGTATGCCATCAGAAAACCTCAGAGTATTCCTAAACATCACCTGCTGCAAAAACTTGTTCAACTGTCAATGAAAGCTCTGGAAATAGCGGAGAAACAATTACTTGATTCCCGGTAAAAACTGTTTCATCATATAAGCCTTCATTTAGTAACAAAATTGTAATTTTATTTTCTAATGGATCTATAATCCAATATTCGGGTATTTCTAAAGCTGCATATTCCGATCTTTTATACCGATAATCTCGCTTTATCGATTCTGGGCTTACTACTTCAACTGCTAATAAAGGAGGTATTTGAAAAACTGCTGATTCTTTCAATAATTCTTTTACCGTATCAGTTGAAACAACACAAACATCCATTAATCTTGATTTACGCCATCCCGTGCGAATACTGGCTTCTTTTAAACATAATAATGGTAAATTTAAACGAGTAATTTCTGCTTTAAAATTATCTCGAATAAAATCAGAAATTAATAAATGGATAAAAGTTGGCGGATTAACTAATTCCAACCTCCCATCAAGCAATTCATAACGATTTTCTGTACCATCGTCATAACTAAGATATTCTGCAAAACTGAATAACTGCTGTACTGTTTGTGCTGTCATTTTACTATTTATCCGTACTTTTAAGGTTATGAGATCCCCCTAAATCCCCCTAAAGAAGGGGGACTTTAACTCCGGTTCCCCCCTTTTAAAAGGGGGGTTAGGGGGGATCTAAACTCCATCATCCCCCAAGGCTCCCATCAATTCAACTTTCAACAAATTCCTCGTTTCGCTCAAACCAGCATTCAATTCCCCATATTCCTGCAACATTTCCCCTAAATCCCGATGTTTTTCTTTCTCTTGATAGGGATTTTTGATATCTAAATTGTAACCATTAGCAATAATCTCTTCTACCGAAACTTTCCAAGCAAACTCATTTTCTTCGCGGTTATCCCACCAAGCTTTCTCAACTGCAAATTCTTCTATTTTTATCGGCTTTGTTTTAGAGTAAGATTTATAACCCGCTGGGTAAGGATGTTCGTAATACCAAATTTCTTTTGTGGGTTTCCCTTTAGTAAAAAACAATAAATTAGTTTTTATGCTTGTATAAGGATTAAATACACCGTTAGGCAACCTGACAATTGTATGTAAATTGCATTCACTTAACAACTTTTCTTTAATTCGCGTTTTCACACCTTCACCAAATAGCGTACCGTCGGGTAAAACAATTCCCGCTCTACCGCCATCTATTAAAAGATGCATAATTAAAACTAAAAATAAATCCGCCGTTTCTTTAGTACGATAGCTACTAGGAAAATTAGTTTCAATTCCGTCTTCTTCCTTGCCACCAAACGGCGGATTAGTAACAATAATATCAACCTTTTCATGAGGTTTGTAATCTCGTAACGGACGCGCTAAAGTGTTATCGTGACGAATTTCCGGCACTTCCACCTCATGCAATAACATATTAGTAATACACAGCAAATGCGGTAAAGGTTTTTTCTCCACCCCAGCAATTAATCGCTGTAATTTTTCCTTCTCCTCAACAGTTTTTACCTGCTTTTTCAAATATTCCAAAGCGCAAGTTAAAAAACCACCAGTGCCGCAAGCAGGATCTAAAATTCTCTCACCCAAACGCGGATTTAACATATCCACCATAAACTGCGTGACAGCGCGAGGAGTATAATATTCACCAGCATTCCCCGCGTTTTGCAAATCCTTAAGAATCTGTTCGTAAATATCGCCAAAAAGTTGTTTATCTTTAGAATTATTAAAATCAATTTCATTCAGCTTATTAATCACCTGACGCATCAAAGTGCCATTTTTCATAAAATTAAAAGCATCTTCAAAAGCATCGCGAATAATTCTTCCTTTAGAATCAGCAACCTCATCTAAATTAAGATTTTTCAGCGTCGAAAATAGCTGATTATTCACAAAATCTAATAGCTCATCACCCGTAATTCCCTCAGAATCAGCAGCCCAACTTCGCCACCTTAATTCATCCGGCAAAGGAGAAACATAATCATCATCAAAAATCTCGTACTCCGTTTCCCTATCATCAAAAACCTTGAGAAAAATCATCCAAGTCAACTGAGAAATGCGTTGAGCATCGCCGTCAACACCTTCATCAATACGCATGATATCTTGGATAGTTTTTACAGTAGTGCTGATAGACATAGTTTGGGGAGTTAGGAGTTAGGAGTGTAGAGACGTAGCACTGCTACGTCTCCAACAATGTGAAAGCATCATTTCATATTGTGTTTAGCAACGTCAAATTTTATCAAGATGCGTTGCGCTGTCGCGACAACACACCCTACATTAATAAATCACGCCACCCGATAAAGCTCATTTTTCAATTCTTTCAAAGCTGCTAAATACTGCTTTTTCCCACCAAAAGATTCAATAATCTCCATCGGTGTTGCTAATTCTGTAAACGGTTGAACTTTCAAAACTGCCATTCCTTCAATCTCTTCTATTCCTTCGGATGCGTATTTATCTAATAATGCATTTAAGACTGCTTTGGCTTTTTTTTCGTATTTACTAAAATAATCACTTTTACAAACCTTCTGAGCGCGTTGTTTTCTGCTTAATGCTGGTTTATCAAATGCTACGTGACAAATCAGATCGAAGCAATCGAATTCTTTTCCAACTTCTGCTTCTAAGGCTTCAAATAAAACCCCTTGCTCTTGCAATTCGTTGATAATTGCTTGCTTTTTATCTGAGTTATTCCAGCGTCGTAAAAAGTCATCTAAAGAAGCATATTCTTGATTAACTGTTTTGCGGGTATAGTCTTTCAAAGATTCTGTAATTAACTTACCATCTTTACCGTAATATTGAACTCGCTCTGCTATAACTGAAACCTTGACATCATCAACTACATATTTTGTCCGCTTTTCTGCTGCTATTTTATTTTTGGAGGATTTTTCGCTTCCATATTTTAATTCGCTTTCTTCTACTGGTACAATAGATTGATTTAAATCGGGTTCGTAAATCTGTACTGGTTCGCCATCAAAATCTGGATCTGCAAATAGTTCTGTAGCTTTTTTAAAGTCTATAATTGTAAAGTAGGACTTACCATACTCCTCATTAATTCTAGTTCCCCTACCGATAATCTGCTTAAACTCAGTCATCGACTGAATGCGTCTATCTAAAACTATTAATTTACAGGTTTGAGCATCAACTCCCGTTGTCATCAATTTAGAAGTAGTTGCAATTACGGGATATTTACTCTCTGGTAAAATAAAGTTATCTAATTCTTCTTTTCCTTCCTTCTCATCGCCAGTAATCCGCATTACGTATTTGCGATTTTGCAGTACTAAATCGGCATTTTCATTTACCAAAGCTTGACGCATTCTTTCTGCATGGTCGATATCTTCACAGAATACAATAGTTTTAGCAAATCTATCAGTTTTCTTCAAAAACTCGCTGACTCTCTTCGCAACTAATTCCGTGCGCTTCTCTAAAACTAAACTGCGATCGATATCCTTTTGATTGTAAATTCTGTCTTCTATTTCTTGACCATATTTATCTAATTGTCCCACATTTGGTCGCCATCCCGATAAATCTTTATCAATATCAACCCGAATTACTTTATAAGGAGCTAAAAACCCATCTTCAATACCTTGTTTCAGCGAATAAGTATAGATTGGTTCGCCAAAATAATCAATATTAGATACTTCCTTGGTTTCTTTTGGTGTCGCAGTCAAACCAACTTGCGTAGCGCTACTAAAATACTCTAAAATCTCTCGCCAAGCCGAATCTTCCCCAGCGCTTCCCCGGTGACATTCATCGATAATTATTAAATCAAAAAAGTCAGCAGAAAACTGTTTATAAATATTCTTTACTTCCTCATTCCCCGACACCCCTTGATAAAGCGCCAAAAAAATCTCATAAGACTTATCAACATGACGTTTACTAATCTTAGTCATCGCCTTCCCAAAAGGTTTAAAATCGTTAGTCTTGGTTTGATCGATTAAAATATTTCTGTCAGCTAAAAATAAAATTCGTTTTTTAGTACGCGATTTCCATAACCGCCAAATAATCTGAAAAGCCGTGAAAGTCTTTCCCGTGCCAGTAGCCATCACTAATAATATTCTGTTTTTACCAAGAGCGATCGCCTCAATTGTACGGTTAATTGCCGTCAGTTGATAGTAGCGCGGCTTCTTCCCACTACCATCGGAATAATAATCTTGAGTAACAATTTTGAGCTTATCTTCCCCAATCCCCTTCCACAGACAATAACGCCGCCATAATTCCTGCGGCGAAGGGAAATTTTCCAGACTCAATTCTTGCTCAACTTTACCAGTTATCCCAGTAAAATCATGCTCTAAAAAAGCATCGCCATTTGAGCTATAAGCAAAGGGAATATCAAGTATCTCGGCATAACTCAAAGCCTGCTGCATCCCGCTTCCAACACTATGTTTATTATCCTTCGCTTCAATTACAGCAATCGGAATATTCGGTTTATAGTAAAGAATATAGTCAGCGCGTTTCCTTTCACCCCTGCTAGTTAACTTACCGCGCACTAAAACTTTACCCTTAGTAAAACTTACCTCTTGACGGATTTGAAAAGATTTTATATCCCAACCAGCTTCTTCCAAAGCCGGGGTAATATATTTAGTACAAATATCCTGCTCGCTCAAAGACTTCTTATTAAATGCAGCCATATTATTTTTTAAAAGATATATTTACGCAGATATTCAAGGAATTATTAATACTCCTAGTATCTGTTTTAACTTTTAATCATGTAAATATAAATACGCTGCGATGACAAATTGAAACTTAATGGTACGTTTGATTAATTTTGATGGCTAAACCTTTTGGTAGTTGATTGCATAAATGCTGAAGGGTTCGTTTTGCTCGCAAACTTGGGGAGACGTAAAATTTTACGTCTCTACAACCCGTCAAAACGAATGTAATTAGCTGGTAGTGCGAGCATCTTGCTCGCTAGTTCTAAATAGTTGCTCTTTAATTACAACCAGGGAGCGAGACGCTCCCACTACTTCTTGCCCATAAAAACTAACAAAACGCACTCACCAGTAGTGAAATGCGCTGTATAAGCTATTTATTTTAAAAGGGCGACCGATGGGACTCGAACCCACGAATGGAGATACCACAAACCTCTGCCTTAACCACTTGGCTACGATCGCCATATTTATCTTGTTAATAACTATAGCAGATGATAAATGAATTTATCAAGCATTTTTTTGGAACGGACTCAGATAATCTAGAGTCTAGTAGTCAAATAGTTAATTTTTATATTTATAGATAATGAAAGTTGTAAGTATTGCTGCATATACTGGAGCCGCCGTATTAATTGCGTTAGGAGTAGCAATGGCAGCTACAAATCCATCGCGAGTCGAGTACGAGGACTATGCTACTGGGCGGTTGAGCGAGTATCTAAAAGAACAGGGATGCAGTAAAACCCCAAACTTATTAGACAATTTAATCAAATTCAACTGTGCAAAGTTGATAGATTCAGCCAACCCTCAAATTAAGCAGATAGTTAAAGCATCTACCCAAAAACACGATTATCTTTTGTTTAGCGTTTACCATACGGAGCTACAAATAAATTCTCTTATACCTTCATATAAATTCGAGACTGTAGCAGCTTTAGATAACTTCTTCACTTATAAAGCGGAAAAACAATAGTTGGGGATGGGGATTGAGCATGGGTAATTGGTAATTGGTAATTGGTAATTGGTAATTGGTAATTGGTAATTGGTAATTGGTAATTGATGAGTAGTTAGTGGAAGCATCTTACTTCCCCCTCTACCCCCTCCTAACTCCTAACTTTTAAACACGGTAGTCAAAATTGGGAATACTTAATTTAATAATTCCCTTTTAGAAGCGCCGATATAAGAATGAGTTACTGTACAAATACTAACTGCTTGTCTCCGCAAAACCTTGATACGGCTATTTTTTGCACGAGTTGCGGTAAAAAACTGCTACTTAAAGAACGTTATCTTCCCCTTCATATTATTGGACAAGGTGGTTTTGGTAGAACTTTTTTAGCTACGGATGAATACATTCCTTCCAAAGCTAAATGCGTTATTAAACAACTTTATTTTTCTCAGACAGAAGCAAATTATTTTAATCCGAAGCTGGTAGAGTTATTTCGTCAAGAAGCGATTCGTTTAGATGATTTGGGACAACATCCACAGATACCGCAACTTCTGGCACATTTTGAACAAGACGAACAACTTTATTTGGTGCAAGAATGGGTTGCAGGAAATTCATTAATGGAAGAAATTCAACAGCAAGGAGTTTTCGGGGAAGCTCAAATTAGGCTGTTGCTGCAAGAGTTATTACCAGTATTGCAATTTATCCATTCCCAAAACATCATTCATAGAGATATAAAACCAGCAAATATTATGCGGGGATGTCTCATTAAAAATACTAAAACATCAAATACTAAAACACCAAACTCAAATCTGGTTTTAATTGATTTCGGAATTGCAAAACATCTTAGTAATACAGCATTGCAGCAAACAGGTACGAAAATAGGAACTCCAGAATATATGGCTCCCGAACAAATACGAGGTAAGGCATTACCAGCTAGCGATATCTACAGTTTGGGAGTCACCTGCATTTATTTATTAACTGGTATTTCACCTTTTGATTTGTTTGATGTTTCTACTGATAATTGGGTATGGCGAGATTATTTACTACCGGAAAATAAAGTAAGTACTCGCTTGGGTAAAATATTGGATAGAATGCTACAAAATTCACTTCCTCAACGCTATAAACAAGCAAATAATATTTTGCAAGTACTATCGCGTCACTCTGAATCGCATCTAAAAAACTTCGATTTAGCTGTAATCGAGACTAAAGATATAAAAGTCAAAATTGATTATACTCAATTGCGAGATTTACTAAAAAAAGGAAAATGGCAACAAGCAGATAGAGAAACTTGGAAAATTATGTGTCTTTCTCTATCAAAGCCAATCGGAACTTATTTATTTAAAAGTGATATTGAAAATTTACCCGACGATGATTTACTAATAATTGACAAATTGTGGACGAGATACAGTAAAGGACACTTTGGTTTCAGCGTACAAAAAGAAATATATGACAGCGTAGAAGCTGATTACGTTCAATTTTGCGGAATTGTTGGTTGGGCAACCTATAATTCTTTAGATTCAGCAAATTCAGATTATTATTACAGCTTAAAAGCCCCCATAGGTCATTTACCTACACGCACTTGGATGGGTGGTTCTCAATGGTGGCGACACGCTGATACATTTGCCGCTAAGTTGGACAATCTTGGAGGGGTGATGTCTTGAGGTGTTTGATTTTGCTTAGCTAATACTTCGCCATAGCGCGTTATGAGCAGTGAGGGGAGTGCGAGCATCTTGCTCGCTAAGGGTGACTATAATTGCTGATTTGTAATTCGGTAATTAGCGAGCCTCTCGCTCGCACTACGAATTTATTGCCCCACAAAATTAATGCGATTAAGAGATTTTCAATCCCTGGCTGATTTGCTGACGAAAACCGCCTCACTCAACAAACTTACCCCGCGCTTCTTGAGTTGAATGCAATATTTGCTCTAAACTCACCCAATCTTCTCGCTCAATCAATTTAACCAATTCATCAAGATTCTCGCGATACTTTTGCAGCGACATTAGCAAAGCTTCTCGATTGTACTTTGCCATCATCACCCCTAATTCCGGATTTCCCCCACCGACGCGAGATGTATCGCGAAAACCGGAACTAGCAAATTTTTGAGCTAGCTGATGAACCGTTAAATCGGTTTCTTTTTCGCAAGCCCCAATCAAAGAAGCACTTGCCATTACGGGTAAATGAGAAATTAAGCTAACTGCTTTATCGTGTTCCTCTGGGGAGCAGTAATGAATGTTAACCCCTAACTGAATAATCAGATTTTCAATAACTGCGATCGCCGTTGTCGGGGTCGTATTTATCGGTGTAAGTACGTAGGGCTTATTGTTAAATAAATTAGAACGCGCAGCTTCTATACCAGAATCGGTACTACCCGCCATTGGATGTCCCCCGACGAAATTTTCCCACACGGATGAAATGCCTTTCACGATAGGGGTTTTCACCGAACCAACATCAGTTATTACACAAGAACTTGGTAAATAAGCAATCAATTGCTCAAGTGTGGGAATAATAAATCCCAGAGGCGTACAAATAAATACTACCTCTGCTTCCGACAGCAAGCTCATATTAACTGACGCTTGTGAGACAACACCCATAGAAATTGCTCTTTGAGTAGTTGAATCGCGGCGACTGACTCCCAAAACATGATGTCCTTGCTTCTTCAAGTCTAAACCTAAAGAACCACCTATTAATCCAAGACCAACTATGCCGATTATCATACTTAATTTTAATAAGAGGGCATGGGGGGAGGGGGGAGAGGGGGGAGAGGGGGGAGAGGGGGAAGAATAAATAATTATTCTCAATTACCAATTACCAATTACCAATTACCAATTACCAATGCCCAATTCCCAATTCACCATTTCCAATTCCCCATTCCCATTTATGAATTAGATATTACTTAATTTCCGCATGATTTAGCAATTATTAAAAAATCAGAGGTAGCATCGATGACTGTAGAGGAATTATTGGAAAAATACGCGAAGGGATTTACCGATTTTAGCGGTATTGAACTTCCTGAAGCTAATTTATGTGGGGTCAAACTCAGTGGTGTGGATTTTAGTTATGCTAATTTAAGCATAGTAAATTTTAGTGGCGCTAATCTTACTAAAGCTAATTTAAGCTACGCTCAACTTAATGTTGCAAGACTTAGTGGCGCTCACCTTGAAGGTGCAAATCTTTATAAAGCTAGTTTGAATGTAGCTAATTTGATTCGAGCTAATTTGAATAATGCTCAGTTAGTTAAAGCTTCTTTAATACGAGGTGAATTAATTCGTGCTGATTTCAGTCGCGCTAATTTATTAGAAGCTAACTTGAGTAATGCTGATTTGCGCGAAGCTACACTTCGTCATGCTGTTTTACGAGACGCTAATTTAAATCAAGCTTGTTTTAGAGGTGCGTCTTTAGTCGCAGCTAATTTGGAACGAGCGACTTTGAATGCTACCGATTTAGCTCGTGCTGACTTAAGCGGTGCTAACTTGCGAGAAGCCGAACTTCGTCAGGTGACTATGTTTCGCGCTAACCTTAGCGGTGCAAATCTCAGCGATGCGAATCTTCGATGGGCTGATTTGAGAGGTGCAAATTTACAATGGGCAGATTTAAGCGGTGCTAAATTAAGCGGTGCAAATTTGGCTGGTGCCGATTTAAGCAATGCGAATTTAACTAATACAAGTTTCGTTCATACCGATTTAACTGAAGCAAAATTAGTTAAGGCTGAATGGGTTGGTGCAGATTTAACTGGAGCAACTTTAACCGGCGCAAAACTTTATGGTACCTCCCGATTTGGCTTAAAAACCGATCTGTTGGTTTGTGAATGGGTGGATTTGAGCGAAAAAGGCGATCGCTCTATTATTCATCATTTGAATGCTGAGGATTCGGGAGATTTTTTCAACGAAACTCCGCCAACTATTCGTATAATTATAGACAGACCTTTAGATCCAGAAGCAAATTTTGCTTTAGCGGGTGCCTATTTTCAAATTACTCAAAAATATCAAGGATTAAAACAACCTCCTAGCATGGAAATTGGTCGCCGTCGCACAGTTTTTACTTTCCGTGCCGACAGTGATGAAAGTTTATTTCCTATTGCTTATATGGCAATTCTTCCCTTTCGAGATGCCGCTGCTACCCAAAAAAGTATATATATGGCAATAGAGATGCTTGCCAGCCAAGATACAAAAGGTGATCTAATTAACATTCAACAAATGCAGCAATTAACTAATTTATTGGAGCAAGCAAAAGAGAATACAATCCTTATCAAAGATGCCACAAAGATTTTAGGCATTGCAGCAAAGTTAAACTTTTTTCAAGCTCCTACGCAAACAGTTTTAACAAATTCTAGCGCTAAAAATTTAATTATTTACGACAGCCCAAGTTTTGGGAAAAGATTAATTGATCATCCCCAAATAGAAGATTTTTCATATGAACATGAAGATGAATTCAGCGAACTTTCTAAATCCAGGCAACCATCTTTAAATATGATTGTAGATTTCTTTAAAGGGTTTCATTATATTAACTAAAAATTAAAAATTAAAAATTGGGAATAGGGCATTTGGCATAGGTCATGGGGCATAGGGCAATGACCTTGAGGTATAGAGTTATCACTTGAATATTTCATTCTTTATAGATATGTTTTATTCTCAATATTTGTTTAAGTTTAAATCATAGTAACTATATAATTCTTAAATAATTGCTTAATTTCCATAAATTATCACAACGAATATAGCGTCACTATATCAATTGCAAATTTATTAAAGAAAGTTAAAAAATAATAAGATCCAATTCCCCATGCCCAATTCCCAATCCCCACTTCATAATAGTATTGATTCAATGATATATACAGGAGCAGTTCGGAATGTTCAATAAAATGATGGGTCGTACCCGCTATGTAGTTTGTCGAGTTATGCTGCATCTAAGTGGTTCGGAAGTTGCACCTATTTTAGGAGTATTAAACCGTAGCGCCAGGGAGGCGATGGATTCCGATGGTGATATGGAGGTTATGGGAGAACAATTAGTTTCAATTTGTCAAACCCTATTGCAGAACGATGATTCTTGGATGTCTGCTGCTAATGAAGGTGATGTATTTTGGAAGGAAGGAGATGCAGGAGACTACGTTGAAGAATTATTTACCGACTCAGCACAACGTTATTTAAGCGAACCATCATCCGACTATTCCGACTCTGACGAATCTTTTTCTGTCCCCGTAACCCGCAACATAGTAGTTATGATTACTGTGGCTTATGAAGGAGAAGTAGCTGAATTAGAAGAGGATTTGTCAAATATTACCGCTCTCCAAGAAGCTTTGAAGGCTTTAATTAGTCTAAATTATAAAGATACATTACGAGCAATACGGATACACTTCTCGCCAGCACAGTTAGGTGATGAACTTACTAACGACCAATTATTACAGCATTTTACAGAATTGATACCTTTGTAGAGGTCAAAGGTCAAAGCTTAAAGGTTAAAGGTTAAAAGTAATAATTAATACCTTTCCCCAATTATCTCCCTACTTCTAACTCTTAACTCCTAACTCTCTACTCCCTACTCCCTACTCCCTACTTCCTACTCTCTACTCCCTACTCCCTACTCCCTACTCCCTACTCCCTACTCCCTACTTCCTACTCTCTACTCCCTACTCCCTACTCCCTACTCCCTACTCCCTACTCTCTACTCCCTACTCCCTACTCCCTACTCCCTACTCCCTACTCCCCATATCATAAAAGTCGGTTCTCCGTACCGATCGCGATCGGAAAGAAGTTGTTAAGCTCAAAGATAGAAGAAAAATTATCAAATTATGACAATTTTGCGTAAATTTACAGCGGTTTTTTTAGCCTTGAGTTTGTGTTTTACAACAGTTGCTTGTGGTGGTGGAACTACAACAAGCACCCCGCAAGCTAGAAATGTAACTCGAACTACAACCAACACCAGAATCAGTGATGGTGAATATCCCGTACAGCAAGCTAGTTACAACGATGCTGATGGAGAATACACGCTATTTTTGTTAAATAGCCCTACTCCAACTTTTAAAACTGATAAGTTGCAAATGGCTCGCCTTACCGAAGAGCAAATCAAAGAAGGTAAAAATAGCTATTTAAAAGTTGAAAGCGGACAGCCCGCACTTTATTTAACACCAGACTTTAAAATCGAATACACTCAAAACGTTACCGAAACAAAAACCGACCCCGGTACCGGAGAACAACGAACAGTTGTAGTGCAGCGAAACAACGGCTTCTGGGCACCTTTCGCTGGTGCGATCGCCGGTCAAGCAATCGGTAGTATGTTGTTCAGACCCCAGTATTACGTACCACCCGCATATCAGCCGGGAAGGACTAGCTATACTGGTTTTGGTGGATATGGCAGCAGCTATAGCGGAGCAGTCGATAATTATCGCCAACGCTACAACGAACCACCAGCAGCAGTCAGAAACCGTACCACTTTCCGCACCACAGGAAACGTTAGAAGAAGAAATACTGGAACTGGAAGCTCAGGTTTCGGAAGCACTACTCGAAGAAATCCCGGAAGATCGGGTTTCGGAAGTAGTACCCGCACCACTCCCCGTACAAGCACTGGTAACAGTCGCTCTACAGGTTCTGGATTCGGCAGCAGCACACTGAAGCAATCCGGAAAATCTAGGTCAGTGAGAAACCGTCCTTCCAACAGCAGTTTCGGCAGCGGAACCCGTTCTCGTTCCTCCAGAACCCGTTCTCGTAGCGGTGGTTTCGGCAGCGGCGGACGTAGAAGACGGTAAATGAAGGTTGAAGGTTAAAGGTTAAAGGTTAAAGGTCAAAGGTCAAAGGTGGGGAGTTAGGAGTTAGAAATGTAGTGGGAGCGTCTCGCTCCCTGCTCGCAACAATGTTTCTCCCCATCTACCCCATCTACCCCCTCTTCCCCCTCTCCCCCCTCTCCCCCCTCTCCCCCCTCTACCCCCTCTACCCCCTCTCCCCCCTCTACTAACAACTAACCACTAACAACCAACTCAGCCTGCTCCCAACGTCCGACGGCTTTACCAATGACTGATAATTCTTGCATCAAACTATCGAAACGTTCTGGTGATAAAGATTGAGGGTCCATCGGATAAAGCTTTGGCGGGGTTGGGATGAACTTCTATCATTAAGGAATCGCATCCTGCTGCTATAGCTGCCATTGCCATTGAAGGAACAAGTTCTGATAAACCCGTACCGTGTGAAGGATCGATCGTAATTGGTAAATGAGTCAGCTTTCGCAACACTGGTATTGCTGATAAATCTAAGGTATTGCGAGTATACTGGCGGTCGAAGGAACGAATACCACGTTCGCATAAAATTACGTTGGGATTTCCCGAAGCAAGTACATATTCAGCAGCCATTAACCATTCTTCAATAGTTGCAGACATTCCCCGCTTCAGCAAAACCGGCTTTGGTTGCGCTCCTACTTTTTTGAGCAATGAGAAATTCTGCATATTTCTCGCACCCACTTGAACCACATCTGCAACTTCTGAGATTTTGTCTAAGTCAGCAGCATCCATTACCTCTGTAATAATTCCCAATCCGCTGACTTCCCTTGCTTTTGCTAACAATTCCAAAGCGCTTTCACCATGTCCCTGGAATGCATAAGGTGAAGTGCGGGGTTTGTAAGCACCACCACGTAGAAACTTAGCTCCAGCAGCTTTAACGCGCTGCGCTGTTTCTATAATCATTTCTTCATTTTCTACCGAACAAGGACCAGCTATTACCACTAAAGGATGATTTTCGCCAAATGTAACTTCTCCATCGGGAGTGCTAACTGCAATCCCTGAAGATTCCCCATGCCGAAACTGACGACTAGCACGTTTGTAGGGCTTCTCTACCCGCAATACCTGCTCAATCCAAGGACTCACCTCTTGAATTTGCAGCGGATCTAAACTTGCTGTTTCTCCAACTAAACCAATTACTACCTTATGCTGACCAACTATTTTCTCTGATGTCAGCCCCAAAACACTCATTTCTTCACTGATACGTTTAATTTCCGCTTCGGGGGAACCGACTTTCATTACTATAATCATGGAGAGCTTCCCGATATTTACTTTAATTGCTACTTAAAATTTAACGTTAATAGTTAATTATGGCTTAGTAGGGAGGAGGAGTTAGGAGTAGCAAGTAAGTCCCCTTATCTCCCTGTTCCCCGTTCCTTTAAACAAAGAATGAAGAACGAAAATTATGTTTCATCCTTCATTCTTCATGCATTTTCATTTTTTTAATTAGCTAGGCGATCGCCATCAGACAAAGTTCATCGCTAAAATTAAACTTTCTTTTGCCGAGTCTCACGCCAACCTGCTACCATTCGTCCGAAGTTGGTGGTAAATTCGCTCCAACCGAGCAGAGTCCCCGCTCTTTGTTCCTCCCAAGAAGCTGAAAGAACCCCATAAGTGATTCCCACAACTCCTAAGCCAAATAACCCCATATTGACAAGTAATACAAGCAGGGGAGGAAGCTTGATATCGGCATAAATTATCAGCAAATAGCTGACAATCAAAGTCAAAATACCCAAAATGGTTGGTATTCCGGACAACCAAGCTACACGTCTAACCATTCGCTGGCTAACAACTTGGGGAATAGCCATTTCTTGTTTAGTAAAAGGAGGTTTTCCAGAGTCCCCCTTTTCAACTTCTTCCTTAACAATCGGCGTTTGAGCTTTGGCTGGCTTTTGGCGTTTTTTATTCGGTTCAAAAGGTAAGCGGTTGCGTTCGGATTCGGCAGACATAATCAGCGGCTCTTCTTTTTATCCACGTATACCGAGACTGCGAATTAAAGTTTTATAACGTTCGCGGTCTCCACTTTGAATATAAGACAAAAGACGCTTACGTTGACCAATCATCTTCAATAATCCACGACGGGAAGAATGATCTTTCTTATTACCTTGCAAATGTTTGCTCAAACGGTTAATCCGTTCGGTAAGCATCGCAACTTGCACTTCAGAAGAACCAGTATCGGTTTCGTGGACTTGATATTGAGTGATTAACTCTTGCTTTTTTTCTTGTGTTAGACTCATAACCCGACTTTTTTTTCTCTAATCTAGGCAGCAGTTTCTCATATTATCACAGGCATTTGGCTGTGGGATTAATTGAGGTGCAGATGAGGGGATGGGGAGACAAGGAGATGGGGGGATGGGGGATGGGGAGATGGGGTAGAATTATTATTAACTCCCAACTCACTACTCCCAACTCCCAACTCCCAACTCACTACTCCCAACTCCCTACTCCCTACTCCCAACTCCCAACTCCCAACTCACTACTCCCAACTCCCAACTCCCAACTCCCAACTCCCAACTCCCAACTCCCAACTCCCAACTCCCAACTCCCAACTCCCAACTCACTACTCCCAACTCCCAACTCACTACTCACTACTCCCTACTCCCTACTCCCAACTCCCTACTCCCTACTCCCTACTCCCAACTCCCTACTCACTACTCCTAACTCCCTACTGGTAACTGATTTGCAATCGGTTTACGAGTTTCCAAATCAAATTCGTATCCTTTCGGCAAAATATGCAGTTTCGCATTGCAAATTGCCAAGCCTTCATGCTTCATAATATTGTCAATATTGCTGTGAGTGACATCTGACTCGTCAATTATGGTAACGGCATTTTCTCCAATGACTCGAATTTTGTTACCAATAACTAATATTGCGGTATTTTCATCAATTCCAAATCCTAAAACAGCTTTTCTCTGTTGCGTTAAAGCCGAAATCAAACGTCCTATACGAGCGCGTTGTAAAAAATGTTGGTCTATAATTACTCCTGGTAAAAAACCCATTCCGGGAGACATTTTTACAATCTCCATCCGAGGATTGGTTTCGGAGTCGCCATCACATATCATAATATCGGGCATTATCGCAGCTCCAGCACTCGTACCTGCTACTATCATTCCTTCAGAAAACTTTCGGTGAATCGCTGCACCCAAATCGGTATCTTTAATGGTATCGACAATTTTTGCTTGATCCCCTCCGGTGAAAAATACCCCAGTAGCTTTCTCTATGTTCTCCAATACGGTAGAAGAATATGCATCTTCTTTGCTTCTGGTATCAATCATCCGAGCATCTTCCGCACCTAAACGCTCAAATATGCTGATGTACTGTTTTCCTAGTTCTAATGGTAAATCTGTCGCAGCCGTAATAACTACAACCCTTGCTTTTGTACCACCGGCATAGCGAACAAATTCTCGCAGAATCTCGCATTCCCCTTGTCTATCCTCCGCACCGCCAATAATTAATAGCGGTCCACGGGTGCTATTCTGCGTCATCTAATCTCCGAGTATTTACTTAAAAAAATATTTAATTCATCATCATAATTTAAATCATAAGGTTAGTTGTATTTATTTGGCTATAGCCTATTAAGCATTTAAAAACAGAGAAGGGAGAACGGAGAAAGGGGAACGGCGATCGCAAATATAGCGCTTTTCAGTTGGATATCCAAACAAAATATTCAATTACTCCCTTCCCGGCTCTACGATTACCGATTTTAAAAACCGCAGAGAGCGCAAAGGAAAGAGGTTTCATAGATATTGGTAATCTTAAAGCGGAATGGGAGTAATGAAGGCGCAGGTACTCAAAATATTTTTTGGAAGTCGCTAATAACGCTCCAACTAATTAGTAGAACCTTTATAAATTCGATTCATTTGTTCCCTCGATAACCGTGTCATGGGGAAACCAAGATCCTCGTAATTTGTTGTATCTATTACTGGTTCGGCTACTTCTTCAGTCTCGAATTCATTTACTTGGCTTTGGGGTGTAGTATAAGCATGAGTTACTGGGTCGTATGCTAAAATTTCCCCGGTTTCAATTTGATAAATCCAAGCGTAAATACTAATTTGCTTTTGATAAAGTTTGGAGTGAATAAATGGGTAAGTGCGTAAATTATCGATTTGCGTCAAAACATTCTCAGCAACCATAATTTCGAGTAAATCTTCCTCTTCATATTCGCTGTAATGGTCATAAACCAAACGTCGGGTAGCTTCGGCATACTTAAGCCAATCAAATACCAAAGGCATATCTGACTGTAATTTGTTTAGCTTCATAAGCCCTTTCATTGCCCCACAATGGGAATGACCGCAAATAATAATTTGGTTAATACATAAAGCCTGTAAAGCATACTCAATAGTTGCTCCTTCGCCGCCATTTGTGGCTCCATAAGGAGGAATAATATTACCGGCATTGCGAATTACAAATATTTCGCCAACCCCAGCTTGAGTAATTAAATTAGGGTCTACGCGAGAGTCAGAACAAGTAATAAATAAGACCCTTGGCTTTTGCCCGTGGGAAAGTTGTTCAAATAATTCTCTATGGGTGCTGTAATAATTAGCTTTAAATTCACGCAGACCCCTTTACTAATTTTTTCATTTATCTTTGGAGTGGAAGAGTGGAGGACAAGGGATGGGGAGAGGAAGCCGCCGTAGGCAGGGGAGGCAGAGGAAGCAGGGGAGGCAATTAATTTTATTTCTTAATTAATTAATTATTTATTTTCTTCCTCTGCTCCCTCCGTTCCCTCCGCTCTCTTTAACCCGAAGCCCTATTATTCACCTTCTCACATTTCGGTAATAATGTTCTACTCCGCATTTTGGAACATTTGTTTTCAAGTTTTAGAAACCCCCAACCCCCTTCGGAATTGTGGGTTTTGCGTAAGTCTTATTAATTTTGAATGCTCGCAGCACATCCAAAATAATTTATTTTCATATCTACAACTGGACGAGCCATTTTTTCAACATAGACAACTGGCTGACAGTCGGTCATTTGCAAAGGTTCTTCTGCCATCGTTAAATCTATACCAAAGTGTTCTTGAAACAATGTTTCTGTTTCTGCAAAAGCCTTATATAAATTGTCTCTATCTGTTGTGCCACGCTTGCCGAAATAAGGAAAATGATGAATAAATCTACCGAACAACATTTCGCAGTCTTCAACATATTTCATCGTGTCAAGAATATGATGGTGCCAAACTCGATCTATTTCCTGAGTCGGAACTAATTTACGGTTGGGATAAAGATAAATCAAACACAGAAACATCGAATAACGATCGATTGCTTGATTTGTTTGTTCAAATGTCCATTTTTCATCCGAAGAGTTAATCAATTGATAAGCAATAGACCTTAAATCTAACTGCTTCAGTTTTTTTCTGAATAATTCGATATCTTGAGATAAACCTCTTTGAGTTGATAACATAATTGCCATTATTCCAGTTTTATAAGGTATTAGGGACGCAATTCCATCAACAAAGTAGGTAGACGCAGGCAAATTGCAACTGTGCGACAAAAAAATAAACTTTATTAAAATCAAACCCCGATTTGCTTCTATGTTTTTATACAAATTGAAATCTCATATTTCTGATTCCAATTGCTAAAGTGTCATATCTGTAATCTGGTAATTTTGCAGTTTTTGTTATTAGCAATACATTTGTAATAGTATTTAGATGTATTGGCGATCGCAGTTTTTTTCTTTCACGTACAATATGTCTATTTTTTGACTAAATAAAAAATTGTATTAGCGACACTATGATAGCGAAGAGAAGCAAAATACTATTTTCAGTTTTTTAGCTCAAATCCACTTTTAAAAGTGTTACACCGAAAACTTTGAAAATTTAGCTATCGTTCTAGTTGAGAAGTGATATTATTGCGGTGCATAATGCACCATTGTTACGTACACAGCAGTATAAAAAACATCAGGTATGGGTTTATCTAAGATTGCACTGCTATTATGGAAAGCTGCTTTACAAAGTCGCAAATATTCTCAAAAAGATCCGAAGTCTGGCAACGCAACCGAATATTTAAATCCAGAAGTAGATAAAAAATTTGGAAATCTTCTGGGATGGATAATCGCAGAGCAAATTTCGCACGATTTGATTGATATAGATATAGATATTGATATAGATAACTGGGTAATACCTTCAGCATCAAGTTTAGCTAATGGCGATAGAGGCAACAAAGCTGAACGCCAAGATGAAAGTCAGTTAGATATAATACCCGCGTATTATGCTGAAAAAATATCTGCTGAAGAAAAAGATCGTACCCTAAAAAAAATAATTACGTTATATAGCTACCAAGAGTTAATTAAAAATAATAATTCAATTAAAGATAATAAATTTAAGTTAATTTACCATAATTTACCAGCCCGCGATTGCAATACGTTTGTTGGTAGGGATGCAGAAATTGAAAGTTTGCAGCAATTATTATCTTTTGAAAGCTCCACTCCTCGTATAAGTCTTGAAGGTTTGGGAGGCGTGGGAAAGACTACTTTGATTTTAGATGTTGCTTATCGCTATTTGTTAGAAGGTAAAAATTTAGATTATCCTTTTGAAGCGATAGTATTTACCTCAGCGAAACCACAACACTTTACAAGCAAAGGTATTTTACCGCGATTATTGCGAGAACGAACTTTGCAGGATATTTTACGGGCTATAGCACGCACTATCAAATGTCCCGATACTGCAACTACTAACTTTAGAGAGACTTACGAACAAGTTTATAATCGTCTGGCAACTATGCCGACTTTACTAATAATAGATAATCTAGACGCTTTAGAAGAACAACAAGAAGTTATAAGTTTTTTATACGAATTGCCTGCAACAGTAAAAGTTGTTATCACCAGTCGAGAAACTACCCCCTTTACCAGAATTAGTTTAAATCCTTTAACGGCAACTGAAGGATTAAAATTAATTCAACATCAAGCCGTAGAAAAAAATGTAGAATTAGCTTTAGATAAATCCCGACAACTTTATCAAACTACCGGGGGAATTCCCGCAGCAATTGTTTATGCTGTGAGTCAGTTAGCGTTTGGATACAGGTTTGCTGATGTTTCTCCAATAATTACGCGGCATCAAGGGGATTTCTCGCGATTTTACTTTGAAAATTCGATGCAACCGTTGAAAGGGGATTCATCTCATTCAATTTTAATGGCTTTAGCGCTTTTTCCTAAGCCAGCGTTGTTTGAATCAATTTGCCATGTTGCAGGAGTAAAAGATAATAATACAGCAGTAGATGCTTTTGCTAAATTGCAGCAATTATCTTTAATTAGTTGCAAGCAAGGACGTTATACGATGTTACCTTTAACTCGTGAATATGCTTTGTGTGAATTATTTGCGAACCCAGAATTTGAATCGCTTGCACGTCAGCGTTGGGTTAATTGTTATCTTGATATTTCTCAAAAATACGGTGGTAAATATGAGAAAGAATGGAATGATTATCAAGAATTAGAAGCAGAATGGGATAATCTTTGTGAAGTAGTAGAATGGTGCATTGCTGAAGATAAATATACTGAGGCGTGCAGTTTGTGGAAATATATAAATTGTTATACTTATTCCCAGGGATATCGTCAAAACCGGCTTAGTTACTGGGATACTCCCCTAAATTGGTTGGAATGGTTGATTGAAGCAGCCCAAAAACGGCAAGACTTACCAAATATTGCCAGAATGATGAGCGATTATGCTTGGAAACTAATTTTAATCGGACAACCGCAACATTTAAACCAAGCAGATAATTTACTTTGCCAAGCTTGGAAACTACGTCAAAATTTAACAGCTAACGAGCAAGCAAATTTAGCAATTCGGATTGTGGTTTGGTACATTCAATTCAAACAATTCGGATTTGCAAAATTTTGGATTAACCAAGTTCAAACTATCTTAGACGATTCGTTTATTGAAGAATCCGTGTCAATTCATCTTTACCTGCAAATTCTCTACTATAAAGGAGAAATTTACTATAAAGATGGCGATTATCAAAGAAGCCAACTACTATTTCAAGAAATTGTCCAGCAATCCCGGAATATTGGCTGGCAAAGAATGATATTTCTTGCTAAAGACTTTTTAGCAGACATATCAATTAAACAAGGAAAGTTAAAACAAGCGCAACAATTTTTGATAGAAGGCATACAAACAGCCCAAGAAAATCGCGATAATTGTAGTAAAGCTTATATGATGCGTTCCTTAGCCAGATTAGAACTTCACCAAGGAAACTTGAATTTAGCCCAAACTTGGGCAAATAAAGCTAAAGCAGGTTTTGATAGTTTGGGTATGGTTTCCGAAGCAGAAGAAACGCAAGCTTTGTTGTATGGGGAGTAGGGAATTGGTAATTGGTAATTGGTAATTGGTAATTGATAATTGATAATTGATAAACTGCACCAGTTTCAGAAACCCGGTTTCTTAGTTTCTATTTTCCATTCCCTATTACCCATGCCCCATCCCCAATTCGCTTTAAACTAATTTCTGAAATTTTGGGAATACTTGATATATCTCAAAATCTCTGAGAAATATGATAACTAATAATAGCCAACAAAATCCTACCCGTCGTCTGACTATACTTTATATTTCTTCTTTAGCTGTTGTGGCGTGTTTATCAATTGCGGGAGAAGCAGTAGTACAGCGCTTGCTATCTCAGCAGCGAATAGACATTCAGGTAATTAGCAACGTTCAACATCAACAGCTACTCAGTCAAAGATTAGCAAAATTAGCTTTAGCACTCAAGCTGACACAAGATGATACTAGCCGTCAAAGTTTGGTTGATGACTTTGAGCAAACTATTAGAGAATGGGAAACTACAGAAAAAAATTTAGAAGAGTTGGGAAATACGGTAAATGTTTCAACAGGTAGAACTACTCAAATTAAGAATATTATCGACCAAATTCATCCAAACTGTAAAAAAATGGTTGATGCTGCCAAACAATTATTATCAACTGCACAATCGGGAAAAACTCAACCACGTTTAATACTTTCGCAACCTTTGAGGCAAATTACAGCCAGCGAAAGAGGGTTTGAAAAGGAAGTTGATAAAGTAATCCTTGAATATAACGAATATACCGCAGCAGCAGTTACCGAACTAAAGCATATTGAAATGGTATTGCTTGTTCTAACTTTACTAATATTGATATTTGAAGGATTCTTAATATTTCGTCCCGCAGTCAAGAAACTTCGGACTACGTTTAATCAACTAACAGAAGAACAAAAAAAATCCGAACATTTACTGCTCAATATATTGCCTGAAAGCGTAGTTCATCGGCTCAAAGAACAACCAACTACGATTGCTGAAGCTTTTGGGGAAGTTACGGTGTTATTTGCCGATATAGTCGGTTTTACCCAGCTTTCTACTCAAGTTTCCCCTCAAAAATTAGTTGCATTACTTAACCGGATTTTTTCAGCTTTTGATGAACTTGCTGAAAAACATGGTTTAGAAAAAATCAAGACTATTGGCGATGCTTACATGGTGGTTGGGGGCTTACCAATTCCTCGAAAAGACCATGCAGAAGCAATAGTAGAAATGGCGTTAGATATGCAGCAAGCCATTAATGAATTTAACATTGAAACCGGCTCTAATTGTAATATTCGGATTGGCATCAACAGTGGGCCAGTTGTTGCGGGTGTCATAGGTATTAAAAAGTTTATTTACGATTTGTGGGGTGACACCGTTAATATAGCCAGTCGCATGGAATCACACGGAATTCCCGGTAATATTCAGATATCTCAAACTACTTACGAGCAAGTAAAAGATATTTTCAAAGATAAATTCAAGCATAAATATACATTAGAATCACGAGGCTTGATTCAAATCAAAGGTAAAGGTGAAATGCAGACGTATTTGGTGAAATCAGCGAGCAGTGAACAGTTAAGAGTTAGTAGTTAGTAGTTAATTATTCTTCTATTTATTTCGCTATCTCCCCATTGATAATTATCGATTTATTCGGTTATCCTGATGCATTGTGTGGGTGTTGTAAAGCACAATAAGATTATACGGTGTTGAAGGAGTGAAAAATTATGTCTATTCGGGGTGTGAGTTTAACTCGAAATCAAGTTAAACAGTTGTTTAGTGGAGCTATGCTCTGCTTGAGCTTAAGTATGACAGTCGCTTGTCAGCAAGCTGAAAAAAAATCATCTAATAATGATTCTAAAAATTTAACGGTACAGCCTGCTAATTCTAAAAACGATAAAGATATTGCTGCCATACCACAGAAAACACCAGGAGAAATCACGGTAATACCAACTCCTTTTCCTTCCCCAACATCAACCGCTCAACCGCAAGCAAATTCAGATGCTCCCAAAACGGTAGCTAGGGTACCGCAAAATCCTTCCTCACCATCTGAAAATCAGTCTGCTGCTGAATCTAATAATTCTATTCCCAAAGCTCTAACCGAAAAACTTTCTCCTCAAGCTGCTTCTCAACCAAATATTCCCCAACCACAGCCACAAGTAGAAACTCGCACTCAACCGAGTTCCCCTAAGCCTGTTGTTCAAGCTTTGAGAAAGGCTGCTAAAAATCCTGGGAGAAGAATCGCGGCTGCGAGCAATACAAATGTGTACCGGAGTCGCAGGTTAGGTGTTAATTTCAAGTATCCCAAAGGCTTTGTGATTAAAGAACCCCAAGATACATCTAATCCATCAAACGTTTTGGAATTATGGAGCCTTAAAGATTACCAAGCAATTGAATCTGGTAAATTTAAAAATACATTTACTCCGGGAAATATGAGTATTTCCGTGGAGAATAATCCTCAAGGTTTATCTTTGGTTCAATGGGTAACTAATAATGATGAACTCGGAGATATCATACCAGAAAGCTATGATACTCACGTTGTTGCTGGAAAGGAAGCAATGTCTTTTCGTACTGATGGTTTATATTATTTCCAAAACTTAGTATTACCTAGCAGTGATGGTAAAAAGGTAATTCTAATTAGTTTTGCTCAAGGAGATAAGAGTTATCAACAGGTTTTTGAGCAAGTTGTTTCTACTTTACAAGTTAATTAGAAAGTTGGGAATTGGGAATGGGGGATAGGGCATTGGGCATGGCAGATGGGGAGACAAGGAGACAAGGAGACAAGGAGAAGAGGAATTAATTATTAAATCAACTACTAACTCACTACTGACTACTTATAAGCTGTTGCGTATTCAATTTGTATATGAGAAGCGGGCAAGATGCCCGCACTACAATCGTTCAAATTCTTTACCTTATACAATTTAGCTGCACCTCAGCTTAAGTCACGACTCTCTACTCTCTACTCCTAACTCTTGACAATATATGGTGAATCAATTTCTCTGGCTTTTCCGATTAGCACTAATACTTGATATACCATTGCTGATGCTTCTGCGCGGGTTGCGGCTCGATTTGGGTTGAGTTTTTCTATGTTGGGATAGTTGACGATAAGTTGATTTTGAGTGGCTGCTGATACTTCGTTTTTGCTGTCGTTGGGAATTTGATTGCTGTCGCGATATATATTCAGGTCAATTTCTATTTCATTTCTTAATCCCAATCCGTTCGCTAGGGAGACAATAACTTGTATGCGGGGAATGTTTTGATTAGGAAGGAATTTTTGACCTGGATATACGGAGATTAATTTCCCCTGGTATGCTTGTTTAATTGCTTGATGCGCCCAGAAGCTTTTTTTTACATCCTTGAATTGTATTGCTTCCCGCAAAGTCAGAGGGTTAAAGGCTTTGACTAGTAATGCAGCATATTGCGATCGCGTTATTGTTGCATCTGGCCTAAAGGTTCGATTGGGAAATCCTTTAACTATTTCTAATTTAATTAATTCTTGTATAAATTCAGCCGCCCAATGTCCGTTTATATCTGTTAAATTGCTTATTTTAGCTTGCGGTTTCGGTTGGGAAATTGGCTCTGGTTCTAATTCCGATTCTACTTCTGGTTGCGGCTCTGGTTGCGGCTCTGGTTCAGCATCTGCGAAAAACTGTATGTTCCCATTTACATTCGCTACTTCTACTTGATTATCTATAGAAATCAGTTTGTTAATGCTAGCGTTTTGAATATCAAACTGACCGTTATTACCAAAAATGTTGTTTCCCGAACTCCTACTGTTTCCAATATCCGGTAAAGCATTTGCTACAACAGTTAAACCGTCTTGAATGTTATTTTCGCATACATTTTCTCGTAAAACTGGACGAGCGTCGCCAGAAACAACTATTCCAGAACGGTTTTCATAAATTTTATTATTGATAATTTTGGTAGTAGCATTATCAGAAATAGATATACCAAAACCTGTATTGAAACAACTATTACCTATAATTTCACCGCCGGAATTTTTGGTAATTGAAATACCGTTAGCAGAATTCTGAGTAAATATATTGTCTTTGATTGTGGGATTAGCATTACCAGTAACAAAAACTCCTTCACGCTCGGAGTTGATGAAGGTACAATTTACAACTGCGGGTGAAGACGATTCAATCCAAACAGCAGTACCCCGACTGGCTAAATTTGTTACTGTTACACCTCGGAGCCGAGAAGCATTACTTAATACCACAGTTATATTTTGACGACCAAATATATGGCTAATATATTCACCAGTACCATCAATTACAATACCGCTTCCGATGTTTACTTCATTACCTATAATTGTGACTCCAAATGGAACTATTAAAGGAAAAACTTCACCAGTAATAGCGCTGTAACTACCTCCTGCAAGCTGTATTTTTGTTCCCGATGCAGATTGTTTAAGAGCTTGAGTAATTGTTTTTAATGGTGCTTGTTGGCTACCTGAGTTACTATTATTGCCAGTAGTCGGATTTACATAAATTAATTTAAGCATATTATATTAATACTTTTTCACTTACGTTGAAATATTACCGCGAATAATCTCAGTATGCTGGTAGCGTTGATAGCATAAGTTGAATTAAAAAGAGGCGGTTTTCCCCGTCTGAGGTTTGATACTAATAAAAATTGCACGGGCAAAGATGCCCATCCTACAAAAATGTATTTGTTTGTTCTTTGCCGATCTATATCAAATCCGGTTACACCGGAATGATAAAAAACGCAGAGAATTCAGAGCAGGCAGAAGAAGAAGAGAGAGTAAATTTAAATAATTCCGATACAAACGGAAAAGATATTATTTGTAATCAAATGCTACTTAAACAAAAGAGAAATTGACTTGGAATACACTCTCATTGTAATCGCGGTCGCCACCATTTTCTAAGACTTCAAATCCGATGGTATTATCATCTAATAAGGCTTTGATATTTTTAGGCTAAAAATCGCTAAACTTTCTATCAGGTCAATTAATTTGTCACTCTATAATTGAGGAAACAGCCGAATTATTGTACCTGGAGAGTTCTATGAGTGGATTAATAATATTTATTAATTTTTTGCTTGGTGGATTTATTCTGATAGATTCCGTTCTAATAATTTATACAGCTATCTATTTCAAATCAAAACAGTCAAAGCTTAGTGGAAATATTTACAGCAATCCTGAAAAATTTAGGATGGAAATTATTAAAATGACTTACATAACCGTACTAACGACTGGGAATATTCTTTTCGCTATTTCTGCAAGTACTTTAATAATCAACCAAAAATTAAATAACCTTTTGAAGCTATTTTAAAATAATTTTTGCCTAAGCCCTGATAGTAGGTTTTACATTAAGTATTTAAAATTCTCAATAAAATATTCCTTACGGTAACTTTGTTCCGCAGGCTTTACAAAACTTTGCATCTTCGTCATGCAAATCTAAACCGCATTTAGAACAAATTGTTTCTACTTCATTTGCAGTTTTAATTATTCGCTTAATTAAGTCACCTATTTGCCAAGGAACCAGTGCGATACCTGTTAAAATCATCAAAACTGTCAAAAGACGACCAACTTGTGAAACTGGAGTAACGTCACCAAATCCTACAGTTGTCATTGTGACGATTGAAAAATACATCGCATCCACAAAAGTAGTAAATACTTGCGGATTTACGGGATGTTCTACTTGATAAATTAAGCCTGAGTAGATAAAGACAATCGCAAATAAAGTAAATAATATTCTTGTAAAAATAGTGCCGTCTTCGGTAGTAATATTACCAAATATAAATCTTCGATCGATATATCTAATTAATCGTAAAATTCGGAACCATCGTAATAAGCGAATATAGCTAATATCAATAGTTCCCATAAAAAAGGGTAGTATTGCAATTAAATCAATAATTGAATATAAACTAAAAATATACTGGATTCTATTTTCCGCACTCCACAACCGTAATAGATATTCTGCTGCGAAAATATTGAGAATTAATATATCAAGAATATTGAGAGCAAAGCTGACTGATTCAGAAATATGATATGTTTGTGCTACAAAAATTCCTGAAGATAGCATCACTAACATGACAATTACAAGATTAATCGTTTTGCCTAACGGTGTTTCTAAGTCTTTTAAATAGAAATTCGTATTTTCTCTGTTAATTACCATGTTGAACATAATTTAACTACCGTAAAATATAGAATCCTACTTGATTTCTGTTAGCGGAGCCTGCTCTACGGGTATAACACACCCTACAATATTTAATTATTTCAATTATCAAATCGGATTGCTAGATCGTTTATAGCTTTACATACAAAATTGACTCAACTTATTCAAGCAAACGATACCGTTATATAATACTTTTGATAAAAAATACCAATAATCAAAAACCCGCTTTTTTACAAAAAACGGGTTTATCAATAAAAATGCGCTGTATCAATCCAAATCTTCCAAATAAGATAAAAACGAATTTGCAAAAATTGCTGCTTGGGTTTCTGTCTCGTAATTCTAAACGGTTCAATATATTAGTAACGTGATTTTTTACCGTACCTTCGGAAATATAGAGTTTCTGAGCAATTTCTCGGTTATTTGCACCTGTTGCAATCAAACGTAATACTTCTTTTTCTCTTTTTGTAAGTTCCGCTAAACTTGCTGGTGGGGAAGATGATTGAGTTGCTACGGTTGCAGGGAATTGGGTTAAAAGTTTTTTGACAATTCCCGGCCCTAATTGAGTGTATCCTCTATGTATGGCACGAATGGCAACAGCTAATTCTTCTGAAGGTGTATCTTTGAGTAAATAACCCATTGCTCCATGCTGCAATGCTGCTTTAATATATTCGTCATCATCAAAGGTTGTTAGTACCAAAATTTTGGTTTGAGCAAATTTACTTTTGATCTCTCGGGTTGCAGCAACACCATCCATAATCGGCATTCTAATGTCCATTAATATTACATCCGGCTGTAATTTTTCAGCCAATTCAACTGCTTGTTGACCATTTTCTGCTTCTCCAACAATTTCTAAATCTGGTTCTAATTCTAATAGGGTTTTTAATCCTTGACGAATCAAATGTTGGTCATCTACAATTATTACGCTAATCATATTTTGTCTTGGTAATTGATAATTGGTAATTGGTAATTGATAATTCGCACCAACTACCAATTGTGACATTTATGTAAGTCCCGTTTATTTTATTTATTTGCATCAAAACTAAGGAAGCGAAAACCTTGATAAAGGAATATCAACCATAATTTTAGTACCTTTACCGGGAAGACTTTTAATATGAAAATTACCATCTAATGCTAAAGTGCGATCGCGCATACTTTGCAGTCCGAAACCTGTCGTATTTTGGGTTACGTCAAAACCTTTTCCGTTATCTTCAACGATCAAATACAAATTTGTGGCTGCTGTAGTTATTTCTAAGTTAACTTCTGTAGCTTTTGCATATTTAGAGATATTTGTCAATGATTCTTGGATAATTCGATAAATAGCTGTACTAATATCGCGAGGTATCGAATAAAATATATTAATTTGACGATTTGGGTTAATACCTGTGGAATGATTAAAATTTTCGATTAGTACGTTAATAGATGTTTCTAAAGATTGTTCTTGTAAAGGATTGGAACGCATTTTAGAAACAGATTCTCGGACATCTTTTAATGCTTGAGAACCTAATTCTTTAGCTCTAATTAAAAAATCTTTAGCTTTTTCTGGATTGGTGTTTAATAATTTGTTAGCGGTTTCAAGCTGTAAATTTAAAGCTGTTAAAGAATGTCCCAAAGAATCGTGAATCTCTCGCGCAATACGATTTCTTTCTTCGAGAGTAGCTTGGTTTTCAATTTTTAAAGCATACTGACGCAACTTTTCGTTGGCAGCAGTTAATTTATCTCTACTTTCTCGTTCGGAAAGTACCGCATTCATTAATAATAAAACAAAAACCAAGGCTAATACAAATAATGCTATAAAGCTAAATTGAAAGAACCATAGTTTTTGTAATCTTCGAGGTGATACATTAGGAAACCTCATTCTGAAGGTTATTAAAAATAAAGAAAAAGAAATTCCTGAAACAACTAAGCGTCCGGGAAGTTGAAAAATTAAGCAACTGCGAGTCACTAATATTAAATTGAGGAACGGAAATAATCTTGATGTTCTGCCACCAAAAAAGTTGGTGATAAAAATCAATAAGATTTCACAAACTGTATAAATAATTTTGTTTTTTCGATTATTGGTAGGTAATCTTAAACCCATTAACCCAAAAATAGTTAAACTAATAACCATTAATTCGGGATAGCTTGTCTGGAATCTTTGTACGGGATTTATCGTTGAAGCAATTGCTGCAAATCCCAACAATACCCACTCTAAATAAAGTAAAAATTTGAAAGGATGATTTTTTACGTCAATAGCGCGATTCATAAGCCTTTTTTGTCTTAATAATTATTACTAATTAGGTGTACCAGTTTCCGCAAACCCGGTTTCTAGTCGTGGAAACATTATTATTACGTTGTGAAATCATCAAGAAACTGGGTTTCTTTGAGCTTAACGATAATGGTGTAAGATATCAGATTTAAAAAACTTTCGCTATTAGAGGCGGATTTGTAACCCCTGCTTAACAAAGGGTTTGGGAGATTAATCAATAGTAAACAACGATCCAAATCCGAAACCATGACTTTGGTAATGGTTTGACACATGACTTTATCTAGATATCTTTCTCCGATTACTCGTTACTTTTTACTCATGCGACTACTGAGAGTTTGATTCTATGATGGTGACATCGAACAAAACAAACCCAGGAAATCTGACATGATTAAAAAATTATCTTTCTTAGCCGGTGCGATCGCTTTGACAATAAGTGCAATTCCTTTTGCAGCCCAAGCTCAAATTAACTCTTCCGAGCAAATTGTTGTTGCTCAAGGTAAAAAGCAAGGAGGATGGAAGAGTAAGTTAAATTTGACTGACGCGCAGAAAGCTCAAATGCAGGAAATTAAAAAGAGCGCTCGTGCAGAAATGCAGCAAATTTTAACTCCAGAACAATTACAGAAATTAGAAGCAGCAAAAGCCAGTGGAGAGAAGAAACGCGGAGTATGGCGCTCTTTGAATTTGACTGACGCTCAAAAAGCAGAAATGAAGAAAGTTAGAGAATCAAAGAAAGCTGCTTTTGAAGCAATTCTAACTGACGAACAAAAAGCTCAAATGCAAGAAATGAAGCAAATGCGACAAAATCGTCGCGGCAACCGTCAGCAAAACAAAGGATATAAAGGACAAGGCAAATTTAATCGCTTGAATTTGACTGACGCACAGAAAACTCAAATGCAGGAAATTAAGAAAAGTGCTCGTGCAGAAATGCAAGAAATCTTAACTCCAGAACAATTGCAAAAATTAGAAGCAGCCAAAGCTAGTGGAGAGAAGAAACGCGGAGTATGGCGCTCTTTAAATTTGACTGACGCTCAAAAAGCAGAAATGAAAAAAATTAAAGAATCTAAAAAAGCTCAATTTGAAGCGATTTTAACCGACGAGCAAAAAGCTCAAATGCAAGAAATGAAGCAAATGCGCCAAAACCGTCGCGGCAATCGTCAACAACGCTCCAGCTAATTAATTCAACTCTTTTTTAAATATATTTTTTCAAAAAGTTAGATTTTCCGCGTTCATTTTAGAAAAAGGGATTGTCGAATCCCTTTTTCTTTTTTTTGTTAAAATTCTGCTAAGGTAAATAAAAAAACCAAGATAGAAAAATCCAATTTAACGTGGATTATACTCATGGGCTTTGGGCAATGAGTTTCTATAATGGTTACATCAAAAAGCATAAATCCACGAGGCATTTAATGAAGCTTAAAAAATTATCTCTCTTAGCTGGTGCGATCGCAGTCGCTTTTAGTATCACTCCGTTAGCAGCAAACGCTCAAGTGAACTCAAATGCACCACAAAGAGTTGCTCAAGCAAATCGTCCAAGTCCCCCAGATTTAAAGTTATCTCAGGCGCAAATCAACAAAATAACCCAAATTCGCTCCCAAGCTCGCGATCAAATCCAAGCCGTTCTCACAGCAGAACAAAAGAATAAAATCCAAACTGATTTGCAAGCAGGTAAGCCTCCTCAGCAGGTTTTTGCATCCATTCAATTTACTAAGCCACAGGAGGAAGAACTACGAAATATTATGGAAGGCTCCCAAAGAAATATGGAAGGAGTCTTGGATGCTAAGCAGAAGAAAATTTTAAACGAATGGCGTGCTAGCCAAACCAGACAAAGACCAAAAAAGTAAGCCAATAGTTTAATTTGGATAGCAGCATTTGGGGTGGGCAATTTTAATTTTGTCCGCCTTTTTTATTTTAGGGAGTGGGGAGTAGGGAGTCGGGGAGGGGGTAGAGGGGGAAGAGTGGGGAGAGGGGGTAGAAATAACTTCTAAACTCCGCGAGCTGTACAGACGTAGCAGTGCTACGTCTCTACACTCCTAACTCCTAACTCTTAACTCCTACTCCCTATTCCCTGTTGCCCGTTCCCCGTTCCCAATCCTATGATCAATACAAAAAGCTGGATACTCGCCGTTTTTATTGCAATAAGCTTAACTAATTCAAGCTGCGATGCAATTTCTGCCAATCAACTTACTGCCGACAGTAAAATCATTCAGGTTGAAAATCCTCAACTTGAAAACTCAAAAATAGTTCATGTAATTAATCGTCTCAGTTTTGGTGCTACTCCCGGCGATATAGAAAAAGTCCAAGAAATTGGCATCGATAAATATATCCAACAACAACTGACACCTGAATCTATACCCGAACCCCAAAGCTTAAAAAATAAACTTTCTCAGCTGCAAACTTTACGTTTAACTCCCGCACAATTATATTCGCAATACAGCATCAGTCGCTTACCAAAACCCACCCCGGAAATAAGAAAACAAAGGCGAAAAAAAGAAAGATTAATTCGCCAACAAGCCGTAAAAGCACGATTGCTGCGAGCGACAGAAAGCCCCCAGCAGTTGCAAGAAGTAATGGTAGATTTTTGGTACAACCACTTCAACGTATACCAAAATAAAGGACAAACCCGTTTATGGATAGGAGCTTACGAAGAGCAAGCAATTAGACCTCATGTTTTCGGTAAATTCCGCGATTTATTAGGTGCAACCGCTCGTCATCCAGCAATGTTGTTTTATTTGGATAACTGGCAAAATACCGCTCCTAACAATCGTCCCAAAGGCAGATTTAAAGGCTTAAACGAAAATTACGCTCGCGAATTAATGGAACTTCATACCCTGGGTGTTGACGGTGGTTACACTCAAGAAGACGTAATTACCTTAGCGAAAATATTTACCGGTTGGGGCTTTCGTCGTCCCGGCCCCAAGTTAAAAAATGGCTATGATTTTTACTTTAATGACAAACGTCATGACTTCACTGATAAAGTTTTTTTAAGTAAAGAAATTAAGGGAAGCGGCATCGCAGAAGGAGAACAAGCCTTAGATATTTTGGCAAAACATCCAGCAACCGCTCGTCGGATCGGTTACAAGCTAGCTCAGTATTTTGTTACGGATGAACCACCCAAGACTTTAGTAGACAAATTATCGAAAAGCTACTTAGCAACAGATGGTGACATTCGCGCCGTACTAACAACTTTATTTAAGAGTCCCGAATTTTGGGATACCAAATATTACAAAGCCAAATTTAAAACCCCATATCAATATGTAATTTCCAGCATTAGAGCCACCGACACACCAATCAAAGACTTCCCCAGAATAAACAGCATATTACATAGAATGGGAATGCCCTTATACGGAAATCAAAGTCCAGACGGATATAAAAACACTCAAGAAGCTTGGTTAAATCCCAACGGTATTAATTGGAGATTAAGCTTCGCAAATACAATAGGTAGAGGGGGATTAAAAAATAGAAACACAAATAATAAAAATAAACCCCGTCGTACCAACAACCCAGTTGATTTTACAGAATTAACAAACACCCTGGGAAACAACTTTTCCCCTAAAACCCAAGAAGTTATCAACACCAGCCCCCCCAAACAACGAGCCGTGATTATTTTGGGTAGCCCAGAATTTATGTACCGATAATCAATTGGGGATTGGGGATTGGGCATGGGGCATTGGTAATTGGTAATTGGTAATTGGTAATTGGTAATTGGTAATTGGTAATTGGTAATTGGTAATTGGTAAAAAGTTAGGAATTAAAAATGTAGTGGGAGCGTCTCGCTCCCTGATAATAATAAGGTTTTAAATTTCCCTTCATCCCCTTATCTCCCCATCCCCTTGTCTCCTCTCCCCCCATCTCCCAATCCCAATGCCCAATGCCCTATCCCCTATCCCCAATTCTTATGAAAAGACGTAAATTCATCCAGCAAGCCGGAATCTTCTCTGCTTCGAGTTTAGTTGCAGTTGGAGCTAATGCTTGGTTTAGTAGAAGTATTTCAGCCACTCCCAACTCGAAACGTTTGATCGTTATCTTTCTGCGGGGTGCGGTTGATGGACTTAGCGTAGTGGTTCCCTATACCGAAAACGCATATTATCAAGCTAGAAAAAGAATTGCTATTCCCCAACCAGATAAACTTGGTGGTGTATTAGATTTAGATGGGAAATTTGGACTGCATCCGAGTCTTGCTGCTTTAATGCCTTTATGGAAGCAGAAAAATCTGGCTTTTGTTCACGCTTGCGGCTCTCCAGACTCTACTCGTTCCCATTTTGACGCTCAAGAATATATGGAAACTGGTACACCTGGAATTAAAAGTACTAAAGATGGTTGGATGAATCGACTTTTGGCTTTAATGTCTGTAGAAAACAATCCCATACAAGCTGTAAACGTAGGTTCTACTATTCCCAGAATTTTAGCTGGAAATGCTCCTATTGCGACTATTCCGACAGGGCGTAGGGTTGCTAAACGCTTACCTATAGATAATCCCCAATTAACAACCGCATTCGATAAATTATACAGCGGTAATGATACCTTAAGTAAAACCTATCGCGATGCACGAGAATCCCGCAAAGCCTTAATGGAATCGGATGTTGAAATGCAGTTAGCCAACAACGGCGCACCCTTACCCAAAGGTTTCTCCAGGGATGCCCAACGTTTAGCAAAATTGATGGTACGCGATTCTAGAATTGAACTAGCATTTTTAGCTTTGGGTGGTTGGGATACTCACATCAATCAAGGAAATGCAAAAGGACAATTAGCACAGCGCTTGCAAGGCTTGGGAGATGGTTTAGCGACTTTACAGAAAGAATTAGGTGAAGTGTACAAAGATACTAATATCGTCGTACTATCCGAATTTGGACGTACAGTCAAAGAAAACGGCAATGGCGGCACAGATCACGGACATGGTAATGTTATGTGGTTGTTGGGAGGTAACATTCAGGGTGGTCAAATTTACGGAGAATTCCCTGGCTTGTCGAGCGATCGCCTGCACGAAGGAAGAGATTTAGCAGTAACAACTGATTTCAGAGACGTTATTTCTACAGTTTTACAGCGTCACATCAACTTAGATAAAACAAGTATCAGTAAAATATTTCCTAATTACCAACCTGAATCAATACTTAGGGTTTGAGATAATGCTGCATATATAGCGCTTTTCACGTTTGAGGAATATTTCGGAACCTCACCCCCTTCCCCTCTCCTTATTAAGGAGAAGGGTGTCCAGAGGGACGGGGTGAGGTTTATCTGTATTGCATCCCGCAGGTAAACTGCTATATTTATTACTTTTTCAACAAGCCCTAAATAATCTTCCTTTTTTTCATTTATTCCTAACTCCTAACTCTTATTAGTAGGTTGGAACCGAGGAATCAACTTCTTTACTCCAAGCTGTGATACCACCTTTGACGTTGGTACCTTCAATTCCGGCTTGTTTGAGAATTCCTAAAGCTTTTGCGGAACGTCCACCCATTTTACAATGAGCTATGAGACGATGACCGTTGAGCATTTCTTTGACTTTATCAACTCCTGGGCCGTTTTCAATTTCCGATAAAGGTATTAAAACGGAACCTGGAATCTGAGCAATTTCGTATTCGTGGGGATTGCGAACATCAAGCAGTACATAGTCTTTCGCACCGCTATCAATCAAATCTTTCAAATCCCCAACAGTCATCTCTGAAATATCCATTTGCTGTTGCGCCTCTTCTGCTTTTGCTTGAGGAATACCGCAGAACTGTTCGTAGTCTATCAGTTTTTCGATGACCGGACGCACGGGATTAGGACGTAATTTCAATTCCCGGAAATTCATATCAAGGGCATTGTATAACATCAAGCGTCCGCTGAGGGTATTACCTTGTCCGATGATAATTTTTACCGTTTCAGTTGCTTGAATTGTGCCGATAATTCCGCACAAAACCCCTAAAACCCCACCCTCAGCACAGGAAGGAACCATTCCCGGCGGTGGTGGCTCTGGGTATAAATCGCGATAGTTTGGGCCGCCTTCGTAGTTAAATACCGTGGCTTGTCCTTCAAAGCGGAAAATAGAACCGTAAACGTTGGGTTTATCAAGTAACACGCAAGCATCGTTTACTAAATACCGGGTAGGAAAATTATCGGTACCGTCTACCACGACATCATAAGGCTTGAGAATATCGAGAGCATTTTCGCTACTGATGCGAGTTTCATACAAATCAACCTGACAATCGGGGTTAATTTCATGAATGCGGTTTTTTGCAGATTCAATCTTAGGTTTACCCACCCAAGAAGTACCGTGAATTACCTGACGCTGCAAATTAGAATGATCGACAACATCGAAATCAACAATACCGATACGTCCGATACCAGCAGCAGCTAAATATAACAGTAACGGCGAACCCAGTCCACCAGTACCAATACATAAAACGGCAGCAGCCTTCAAACGCTTTTGTCCCTCCAGCCCAACTTCAGGCAAAATCAGGTGGCGGGAATAGCGTTCGTAATCGTCCTTCGTCAGTTGGATTTCATCCAAGTTGGGATTGAGCATAACAAATTGGGACTTGGAGGAGCAGACTTATTATCCTACCGAAAAATGGCATCATTAGTAATTCATAATTAGTAATTCGTAATAGGTTAAAGGTCAAAGGTTAGGAGTTAGTTATTCTACCCCCTCTCCCCCCTCTACCCCCTCTACCCCCTCTCCCCCTCTACCCCCTCTACCCCCACACTCTCAACTCTTCCTGCTGAAACTGAGAATTATCATCAAGTACCCAACTGTTAATGTCACCTGCTCTACCTTTTTGTACGGAAACGATAATATAGGAATACTCTTGCCAAGCACAGTTACGATCGAATTCTGAGGGAGTCGCTGGATAATCGGGATGGGAATGGAAAATACCAATTATGTTTAAGTTTTTTTCCCTAGAAGCTTTTTGCAGTTGCAGCATATCTCGGGGTGCTATGGTATATCTGCGTTTTCTGCTGCGATCGCCATCACAAGAGTGGAAATCACTTGCTGCATCTGAATTCCAAGCGTTTTGAGTGGGGATTATCTCAATTACTGTTTTGCGATCAGCCGGAGGCTTGACGCTTCGCGTATCGCGATCTAAGTTACCTAGAATGACACCACAACATTCTTCGGGATAAGTGCTTTCGGCATGACTAAAGATAATTTGTAAATGTTGTTTATTAAGTTGAATCATATTAGTCACAATCTTTACAGGTATTTATCAGTAAATAACCATTTAGCGATTATCGATCGCATTTAAACATATTTCCACCACTTTTCATCTTAATCGTAAAATTGTTTATTCTCTTCAAAGAGTAAATTTTATCAAAATTAAACGATCTAATTTTGCACAATTTTTCTTTGTAATAAAATGAGAATATGTGCTACATCAAAATAAAATAATAATATAATTTCATAACTTTAAATAATTATTTGTGAGTATTTTAATTTAAAATCAGTTGTTTTATAAATGTTTAAATATATTTTTTATTGAAAATCGCTATCCTTAAATTTAGCATATAAACAAGTATTAAAGCTATGCTTTTAACTGTTTACTCAAAGATATAAAGTATTTCTATGTAGTATGTAATTTCAAGAAAAATTGTTATTGATAGCTTCTATATAAAAAGTTATTTAACTAGCATCGTTAATTTTAAAAAAGCAATAATGCGATTAAAATTAGTAATTACGGCAAACTATATACAAATTATTTAGCGGTGACAAAATATTCAATAGGTATAAAGACTTTGTGAAGAAGCAAAAAAAAGTTGTAAAAGAATATAGCCAATGTTACGATTCTCTTAGAAAAACTAGTAATAAATGCTACTCTCTATTTTAGTGATAATACACCGAGTGAGAGAAGTTTGATTATTACTTCTCGATCGGAAAGCTAAAACTGTGTGATTTTAGTATCTACTATAGCGATTAGATAATTTTTGCAGGGTGTAATGTTTACTAGCCATCGGATTAGTAAGCGACGTAAAAAATCGTTGAATTTAACTCTTCATCAGGGAAAAATTCAAGCTATAAATTTTGTAGGTTTTGAAGTTAATCGAACTTACAGGGGATTTTTTTGTTGGAATATAATCTTTCTTTTTGAACAATCGGATATTTGATATGGGCTGATATTATGAATGTCCTTTGAGAATATTCTTGTTCAAAAATAATTTAAGCTTTGTAGATAACCAATATTTATAGATTTAGGCAAACTCTTTTTTCGTAACAGATAACTATTACGCTATTAAAGCTAATTCAAGATGACGGTGAATTGACTTAATACAGTTATCTAGGCGAAAAATTATTTTTGTTCATTTAAATAGTGAAATAATGATTGCTTTTTTTAAATTCAGCAACATTTATGCAGTCAATAATTAACTTCCAAGATGAGTATTATGAAATGCTATTCAACTAAAAAATATTTTAATCTTTCATGTTGACAGCAATTATATATACAAGTTAGAAATGGGAAGATTAAGTAACAACATGATGAAATAGTTCAAAGCTTTTTGAAGCTATCAATTGTACTCTAAAATTTTCTATTTTTGTTAAATCGTTTTTTTTAACAAACTTGTGCAATAGACTTCATAATATAGATTTTTGTGTGTGCCCCTTAGTGACTGTAATTAAATAATAAAAAAACAGACTTTTGTTCAGTTCTGTTTGTAACTAACAGGGTAACTATAGAGAAAGGGAATGATTCGTATGGATTACAGAACTTTAACTGTTGACAAATATAAAACAGATTTAAGATCCGCAAAAGGTACTAGATTACAAAGAGGATTATTAATAAGATTGCTACGAGTGGCAACTTTAGTATTATTTGATATTGTTGCTATTAGTTTAGCTTGGAATATAGCATTATCCTCTGGGACAAATATAGATTCACCTTGGACGCGGAATCAATATTTTATACTATTAATTTTGCTCGTAGGAATTGGCGCGATTGCAAACAAGGGATTGTACAATTCTGGCTTTCATCGACGTAATTACTTAAGTTTGATTAATGCAGTATCTTTATCAAATATATTTCTTCTGATAATTGCTTTTCTCTACGAACCGGATAGCTATTTATCGCGTTCAAGTTTTGTCTTATTCTGGTTGTGTTCGGTAGTATTTATATCTCTCGAAAGATTTATTTTCGATATATCTACTAAAGTACTTCGTCATAAAGGAGTAATCCGTCATTCGGCTTTTTTGATTGCCGAGAAATCAGAGCAAGAGAAATATAGCGAAATTCTCAGAAAACAAGATTGCTACAGGGTGGAAGGTATTGATGATGCTAGCTGTCTGGATTTAAAAAACCGCGAAGCAACTTTTAGATATTTACGCCACCAAGGAATAGAAGAAGCTTTCGTAAGTTGGAGTTCAATCAAAAATCGACTTTATGTTTGTTGGAACTTCCAGACTGCTGGGGTGATTTTACGAATATTGCCTAGTTTGAGTGAAGTTAGCCATCCAAAATCACGAATGACGATGGTTGGACAAGTTCCCTGCATGACGATTCCAGCACCTATTATTGCGGGTAGTGACTTCTGGTTAAAGCGATGTTTTGACCTATGTTGTGCATATGTTCTACTATTTTTACTGTCTCCAGTTTACTTAGCGATCGCAATTTCCATTAAGCTGGATTCTCCGGGACCTGTATTCTTTAAGCAGAAGCGAGTGGGTTTACATGGTAAGTATTTTCATATTTGGAAATTCCGCACAATGGTAAGTGATGCAGAAAGTTTACAAGCATCTTTAGAAGCGAAAAATGAAATTAAGGATGGGGTTCTTTTCAAGATGAAAAATGACCCTCGTATTACTAAGATTGGGAAATTTTTGCGCGCTTATAGTCTGGATGAACTACCCCAAATATTTAATGTTTTATTTGGAGAAATGAGTTTAGTTGGGGCCTCGCCCTCTTCCTATTAGGGATGTAGATAAATTTCAGAAAAAACATTTTATTCGTCAAGAAGTTTTACCGGGTATCACCGGATTGTGGCAAGTTTCCGGTCGTTCTGATATAGAAAACTTTGAGGAAGGCGTAAAACTCGATATGAGCTATATCGAAAATTGGTCGCTGTGGCTAGATTTGCAAATACTGTTCTCAACTGTAAGGGTTGTAATCCAAAAAAGCGGTGCTTATTGAGGAAGATGGGAAAATAAGAGAGAATCGTAAATAATAGTCAATCGGATTAGTTTTTTAGTTGTCTTTTAGCTAAAAAAATTAGTCTGAAAGGCACTGAACGAACAATTAGAATAACTATAAATACTCTAAAAATTATTGCCCGTTCTCCGTTCCCCGTTCCCTACTTCCTACTTGCTACCCTCTACTCCTTACTCCCCTGCTTTTAACCATACTTCCTGAGAAATAACTACATTTACCTAAATTATTCCTGACGAAAGATTTATTTACAAACCTTAAAGTGCAAAATAATTATTACAAGGTACGAGTAATTAAACAATACTTCTTACTCGATAACTGCCGATTGCTATTTAAATAAACTATTAGCCAAAAGCAGTAAGAGCAGAGTATGTTTATTTCCTAAACCTAGTTCTATACTTTTTAGGTTTTAAACAAAAATATGGCAAAGCCCATTGAATTCAAGCTCTTTGCTCCTTATAACAAAGAAGCAGCTTTACTTGGTTCCTTTTTAGATTGGGAATCAATTGATATGGAAAAAGGCGAAGATGGCTATTTCCGCGTCAAAGTTGATTTAGAAGACGGTGTTTATAAATATAAATTTAAAGTACGTTCAAAGTCTTGGTTTTTTGAAAAAGATCAATGGGTAGATGTAACTGACCCTTATGCAACTAATATTGATGCATTGGGTGGCTATGAGAATGGAGTTATCCGCGTTAAAGATGGGGAAAGAATTGTTGATACCTATGTTTGGCATCATGACGATAAACCCCTACCTCCAGATAATGAATTAGTGATTTACGAATTGCACGTTGCTGACTTTTCTGGTGGGGAAGATGATAAGTATGCACGTGGAAAATATGAACACGTGATTGAAAAGCTAGATTATTTGACAGAATTGGGAATTAACGCCATTGAGTTAATGCCAATTAAAGAATATCCCGGCGATTATAGCTGGGGATACAACCCCCGTCATTTCTTCGCAACTGAAACCAGCTATGGTGAAACTGCGGATTTAAAAAAGTTAATTGACGAATGTCACGGTAAAGGGATTCGTGTATTGATGGATGGTATTTTTAACCATTCAGAATCATCCGCTCCCCTAACACAAATCGACCACGATTACTGGTATCACCACGAACCCCGCGACCCGGATAATAACTGGGGACCAGAATTTAATTACGAAAAATATGATGATAATTTAGATACTTATCCAGCGCGAAGATTTGTTGGCGATACGGTACGTTTTTGGATTGAAGAGTATCATATTGATGGTATTCGTTACGATGCAGCAAGGCAAATTGCTAATTACGATTTCATGCATTGGATAGTAGATGAAGCTAAAAAAACTGCTGGTGCAAAACCTTTTTATAATATTGCCGAACATATTCCTGAAACTACCAGCATTACTAATGTAGATGGTCCAATGGATGCTTGCTGGCATGATAGTTTTTATCATTGCATAAAAGAGCATGTTGCCGGTGAAAAGTTTGATTTAGAAGAATTAAAAGATGTCATAGATCCCAAGCGTCAAGGCTTCATGGGTGCGACAAACGTTGTCAACTATCTCACCAACCACGACCATAATCGGATTATGGTGGAATTAGGCGAACGCGAAATTTTAGACGAAGAAGCGTTTCGTCGGTTAAAGTTTGCAGCAGCTATTTTAATGACAGCAGTTGGAGTACCAATGCTGTGGATGGGACAAGAATTTGGCGAATACAAACCCCAGACTCAAGAATCATCAAAAATCGAGTGGGGATTGTTAGAGAATGACCAAAATCGCGGATTGCTTGAATATTACAAAGGTTTAATTAACCTGCGTAAAAACAATCATGCTTTGTATACGGAAAATATTGAATTTATCCACGAAAATCCTGAAGGAAAAGTATTAGCATACAGTCGTTGGAACGATCAAGGTTCCCGCATTGTAGTTATAGCTAACTTCTCTGAAAATTTCTTCGCTGGTTATCAAGTCACTAATTTCCCAGAAGCCGGTAAATGGCACGAATGGACTGCTAATTATGATGTCGAAGCTGGTGATAATGGTATTATGACGGATTTAGGACCTTTTGAAGCCAAGGTTTTCGTTTGGGGTTAATTCCATCAAATAAGTTACTTTTCTTGCTTTAGTATTAAATTTACGCTTTTCTATAAACCCGGTTTTTCCAAAAAACCGGGTTTATTAATTTGTCGCGGATTAAGTTCTATATTTTCACAATCCGAAATACATTACTGTCAAGCTGTATCAAAAAAATATCACGCCTGAAGGTTAAAGAATCAACTTTCACGCGGCTAGCGGCTAGCAGAGCGTACCGTAGGTATTGCGTGCGGCTCATCAAAATTTGCTTTTATAGCCTAGCTATTTATATCTGACGCATAAGATTGCATTCATCGTAAATATCGTTTGTCAATTTTTAATATTTTAATCAAAAACATATGAATAATTCAATACAAACAATAACTGAAGCAGAAGAAAAGTCTCAAGAACAACTATGGTTTTTACAAGAAATAGTAGAAAACTTAGAAGATGGTATTTTAATCTTAACTCAAACTGGTGAATTAGTTCATCGCAATGTCAGTGCCATCGGTATTTGCAGTCAAATTAATCAATTTAGTTTTGATAAAAAATCCGTACCATCTGTAATTTTAAATACTTGTAAATCATTAATGAAAAATAATTTTGACTGTGACAATCTAACTATACAGTCAGAAGATATCGTTGTTAGTCAGTCACTTATTTTTCGTTTGAGAGTAAGACGATTCAATCTAGAATTATCAGAGCAACCTTATTTGTTGGTAACAATCGAGAATCGCTACCAATCCTTAAAAAATATAGCTTTTACCGAAGCTTATAAATACCATCTAACCAAGCGTGAAGCGGAAATATGGAGTCTCTATCGAGCCGCATCTAGTTATAAACAGATTGCAGAGCGACTTTTTATTACTGTCAATACAGTTAAAAAGCACATTAAAAATATTCGTGCTAAACAACAAAGCTTTTATCCCGCTTAATCGAGAGAATTTGTAGAGACGGGGTATAGGGCGATCGCCGCACTACGATAGTTTTAGTTAAATTATTTTTTGGAAGTCTTTAATACCGTCTTCTTTCTCAGTTCCCTATTTCCTGTTCCCTCTTCAACGACTATTTAATCCCCATAATAAGTACGGTTACGGTCAAAATTTATTAAAGCATACTTAATTGAATATAAAACTTTCCAAAAGTTAAATAAAATAATTATTTCAATCCCCCGGTGAATCCGGGGGGAATATTTTTTTCATTCGATAAATCTAAAGTTTTGTTTAAGTTTTATCTATTGAGAATTAGGCTTTTTCTGCAAGCGAATTAATGTATTATGAATCTGCTTTTTCAAGCTGTCATCATTGCGTAGTTTTAACGTAATGTTGTTAAAGCGTTGAATGCTAAGTCCGCTATCTTTAACAATTACCTGAGAGCGCTGGCAGTAATTTTTAGCAATATCTCTTGCTTTTTTAGGCAAAGCATTTATAGTTTGCGGTTTATTGCAGACAATCTTAGGTACCCCGTTGCCTCCGGAAATTTTTTTGATTTCGTCAAATGCTTGAAGCCTACTTTGCTCTATTGTTAATAAAGCTCTAGAATATTTAACTATTTCATTATTATCAACTGATGAAGCAGTTTGAGCATCAGCTTTTGCACTCGAAACTATACCGCTAGCGAAAAAACCGACAGCAGCTATAGAACCTATCAAAAAAGACTTATAAAGCATTCGAGCGACGTTAGTTTCCTTAGAAGAATGAGTAATTCTCTTCATATGCTGTGTGATAATTAATTACAGTAAGAAGATGTTAATCACTTTGAATTGTTTGAAGCAATAGATGTTCCCTTGAAAAATCTAAAATATCAAACAAATATCCAACAAATATATTCATTGTCGGCTTTTTTGACACATTTGGCACAGTTCTATAACTTTAGTTTGGAGTGTTATAGTTTGTGCGGCTCCAAGTTTAAGATTAACTTCTAATTCAAGCAATATCGGTAAACAGGATATTAATTGCTGCACCGAAAGAAACTGAACTTCTTGCTGTAAATATTTGATGCGATAATGATTGCGAACTTCAGCAGCTTGAGCTATAGCTTGTGAAGAACGTTCGCCAGTTTCCATCATTATTTTAACCCATAACCAAGTGCGAAATTGACCGATGAGAGTGGCAACTATTCGCAAAGAAGGTTCGTAAGCATCGATTAAGTCCGCAACTACACTTAATGCTTTTGCCGTGTCTCCCATCCTAATAGCCCCAGCTAATTGTAGGCTATTTTGAGTTGAATTCCGAACTAATTGAGCGGCGGTATCAACATCCAATGGTTGATTGCTATCTTTGATGTAAAGCTGCAATTTTCCTAGTTCATTATAAAGTAAGCGAGTATCATTACCTACAGCCTCAACCAAAAATTCCGCACATTTAGGAGCTAATTTGATTCCTAAAGATTTAGCCGTTTCATTTACAGATTTGAGGAGTAGATCGGTTTTCCAGGGCGAGATTAATCCAAATTCACGAAATTGAGCAAACTTTTTCAACAATTTTGTTGATTTTAGTCTTTCATCTGGTTTATTCGGACTAGTAATTAATAGATAAGAATTATCAGGGATTACGGACAAAGTACGCTGTAACTCAGATAGCACATTATTGTCAGATAGAGTCGTGATATTAGCATTCATCAGCCATACCAAACGTCCACCAGCCCCAAAAGGTGGTGTCATCGCTTGATTTAAGGCTTCAATCGCAGCATTAGGATAATCGGGGGGAAAAGTTGTGTAATTAAACGACATCCAATTCGCATCGAGAACCTCGTCACGTAAATTGGCGATCGCCTTTTCCATCGCAAAATCATCTTCGCCCCAGTAGATGTGGATTGGCATGGTGGGAGGGGGGTAGGGGGATGTGGAGACAAGGAGATACAGCAGATTTCATTTAAGTGAGGTACACATCGTTTCTAGAGGAAGTAGTGAGTAGGGAGTAGGGAGTAGGGAAATGTACCTCATATACCTGCAAAGTGCTGTAATTAGACAAAAAATCTATAAAAAAGCTTTAAAAATAAATACGCGATTGCATTATCTTATTACTTCATTATCATCTCAACTCTCTTAATCCAAATCTTATAACTCTTAACTCCTCACTGATAACTGCTAACTTTCAATTATCACTTCTAAAACTTTTGGTTAAATTGAGTGATTTTGCCTACAATTTATCCAATGAGTGCGGGAGAATATCAAGGTTGGACGATAATTATCAAACTTATATGAACCGAGTGGCGCGTATGACGCTACCGGAAGCTTACACTTCTGGGGTTCAGCATCTGAAGGAATCTCCTAAATTTGTATTAGATCCAGGAAAAGGAAGAGAGGCTGTATCTTTCCCTGGATATACGTTAATTACCCCGCCTGGTGGGGAAGAAGATTCTATTAATTCTGCTTTTTACTCAAAATTGCAGGATTATCAACAGGAAATATTACAGTTACCGATGGGTTCGGATTTTATTATTCCGGTACCTCACGATAGCTTTCATGTGACTTTAGCCGATTTAATTTGGGACAGTGCCTATCGCGACGCTAAGGAAACTAATCCGGATTTTGAAGCACAATTACAGTTATGCTTTAGCGATATTTTTCAACAGTATCAAAAATCTGCGATCGCCAACAATCCTCCAAGATGGCAAATGCTGGGATTAATGCTTATGCCAAGGTCTGTAGCAGTTTGTTTGGTACCGTTAGATAAAGATAGCTACGAGCAAATTGTTAACTTCCGTCGGGCAATTTATCAAAGTCCAAAGCTAATAGCATTGGGGATTGAGCAACAGTACAATTTCACGGCACATATAACTCTAGGTTATTTCGGCGAGATTTCGCCCGATTTAAACCGCGACAATTTCGCCACCATGCTATCAGAGCTAAATCAAAAATGGATTGAGAATTTACCGACTCTAACCGTGCATCGCGCCGAACTCCGTAAATTCGATTACATGACTAGTTTTTACCGAGAATCAGACTCCCCAGTTTTGGTTTTTGGTAGCTAGATAGGGGGTGGGGAGATGGAAGGGGATGGGGAGATGGTGAATCCACTCTCGTGGGTAGTCTCCCGCAGTACGAGCGAAGTGGCGTTAGAGAAGCGTCTCCGTTAGCGCAGCGTGTCCGAAGGACATAGGAGATACCCGAAAGGGGAGACAAGGAGACAAGGAGAAAGATTCTAACTCCCTACTCCCTACTCCCTACTTCCTACTTCCTACTCCTAACTCTCTACTCCCTACTCCCTACTTCCTACTCCCTACTTCCTACTTCCTACTCCTTACTCCCTACTCCCTACTCCCTACTCCTAACTTCTAATTCCTAGCTCCTAACTTCCTACTCCCCACTTGATTGATTGGTTCGCCAAAAGATAATCTAGAAATGAACGCACTTAATGGATAGCACTTCGTTAGAATAAGTAACCGAGTATTTCTTATGAATATTCAACGTTGGATTGCAAGACGAGAACCAAATTGGCAACGCTTGGATTCCTTGTTGAAAAGAATAGAAAAAGAAGGTTTGAAGTCTCTCGAAGCAAAGGAAATCGGGGAATTTGCAAGTTTGTATCGTTCTGTGGTTGCAGATTTAGCACGCGCTCGGACTCAAAATTTAGGCAACGCTCTGGTACAAAATTTACATACTTTAAAAACTCGTGCTTATAAGCAAATTAATAAAGGTTCGCGACGGCAAGAATATTTAGGAGTCGTAAAATTCTATCGTTGGGGTTTACCTGCTATAGTGCAGCAGACTTTTTCTTATATTGCCTTGGCTACTGGTTTATTTGTGTTAGGGGTATTAATAGCTTGGTTGTGTATTTGGCAAGATCCAACCTTTATGTCGCGAGTAGTACCATCAAGAATTATTTCCAAAGTTCGCGAAGATGGTGAATTGTGGACGAGTTCGATTGTAGGCATTGAACCTCTGGTATGTTCTGGGATTACTATTAATAACTTGAAAGTATCTTTGGGTGCCGTTGCAGGTGGAATTACTGCCGGAGCATTCACTATTTATATAATGGTATTTAATGGCTTATTAATTGGTGCAGTTGCAACTCTAGTAGGTCAAAATAATTTAGCTTATCCTTTTTGGGCCTTCGTATTTCCACATGGTTCCTTAGAATTACCCGCTATTCTTCTTGCTGGGGGTGCGGGATTATTAATTAGTAAATCTTTATTCTTTCCAGTCAAATATCGCCGTTTCGATGCGATTAAACTTCATGCCTCCCAAGCCATACAATTGGTATTTGGTATTGTACCGATGTTAATTATTGCCGGTATTATAGAAGGTTTTTTCTCTTCCAACCCAACTATTCCCAACCCAATTAAATATTTAACTGGATTCTGTTTGTTCGCAATTTTGGTAATGTATTTCAGCCGGAAATCAGTAAGTAGTTAACAATTATCAATTATCAGTTATCAATTATCAGTTATTGATTAATCCGGCGGTTGAAACCGCACGCCACTTGCTACAACGGGGGGAACCCCCGCAACGCAGTGGCTTATCTACACAGGCAAAACCTGCCTCCACAGGTAAAAAAAATCAGTCCACGCAGGTGGACTTTGTTTGTGTAGGCGCGGTTTCAACCGCCTGCCGATAACGACTCACTACTCCCAACTCCCTACTCACTACTCCCTACTCACTACTCCCAACTCCCTACTCACCGATCAAGCCATTACCATTCCACCATCGACGTTGAAGACTTGCCCGGTAATGTAGGCTGCTGCGGTGTCTGCGGCGAGGAAACGTACCATTCCTGCTATTTCTTCTGGCTTGCCGTAACGTCCTAAAGGAATCGCTTTGAGGATTTCTTCTGATTGAAGCTCGCTTGTCATATCGGTTTCGATAAAGCCTGGAGAAACTGCATTGACGGTGATACCGCGAGACGCAAATTCTCTAGCCAGGGTTTTAGTTAAACCAATTACTCCTGCTTTGGCTGCACTGTAGTTTGCTTGCCCTGGATTGCCCATTTGTCCGGCTACTGAGGCAATATTTATAATCCTTCCAGAACGCTTTTTCAACATACCTTTACTAACGGCACGAGTACATAAATAGACTCCTGTTAAATTAAGATTTATTACGGCTTGCCAATCTTCTGGCTTCATCCGCAAAAGCAAAGTGTCGCGAGTAATTCCGGCATTGTTAACTAAAATATCAATCTTATTAAATTTTTCTAAAACAGTTTTAAACAATTTATCAACTTCTTCCTCTTTTGAAACATCAGCTTGCAGAGCTACTGCACTTCCCCCGGCTGCGGTAATCTCAGATACTAATTCTTCCGCAGCTTGGCTGGAATTCGCATAATTAACAACTACGCTTGCCCCTAATGAAGCTAATTCTTGTGCGATCGCCTTACCAATTCCCCGCGAAGCTCCAGTTATAACGGCAACCTGTTCGCGCAAACTCTGCAAATTTTCTGGCAACAGTTCCATTAGTTTTCCTCAATATAATTTCATCATTTCAACCCGCTAAATATAATAGGCTGATTTGTACCGAGGAATTACGCCAATTTTGTTTTAGGATTTACCATAAAACTGCTGTCATTAGAAAAACGGGCTTTGTTATATGTCTACTAAAAAGGAATTCAACAGCTTTGAGGAAATGTTATCTGGTGCTGATGTACCAGTGTTGGTCGATTTCTACGCTGACTGGTGCGGACCTTGCCAAATGATGGCACCAATTTTAGACCAAGTTAATTCTCAACTCCAAGGGAAAATACGAGTTGTTAAAATTGATACAGAGAAATATCCTGCGCTAGCTTCTCAGTACCAGATTTATGCTCTCCCTACGTTGGTATTGTTTAAAGAAGGTAAGCCGGTAGATAAAATTGAAGGTGTAATGCAAGCACCACAATTAGTTCAACATCTGCAAGCATTTATGTCATAACCTCCGCAGAAGTTGTATTTGAAGGAAATTAGTAAATGGAAATTTCTACCAAAAGACAAGCACTGCTTAAAGCAATTCACGAGCGACTAAAGGAATCTTATGAGGATACTTTAGAAGATGTCTTAGAGCTTTTAGATACTCGTGCATCAGAAGATATTGAAGACATTAAAGCTATGCAAGAAAGTCGAGAAGATATAAAAAGGAATGGCTCTGTCTCTTGGGAGCAAGTTAAACAAGAAATAGCTAGTGAATAAATATCAAGTCGAATTATCTAGGGCTGCATCTAAACAACTCAAAAAGTTGCCTGTAGAAGAACTAACGCGGGTACAAGAAAAAATTGATGAATTAGCTGATAACCCCCGACCTGACGGAGTTGTTAAGTTAAAAGATTCAGAAGATAGTTATCGAATTAGAGCAGGTAGTTATCGAGTCTTGTACGATATTTTTGACGATGTTTTATTAGTCAGCGTTATAAGAATAGGTCATCGTAAAGATGTTTACCGCAATAAAAGTTAGTTACTAATACTTAGAAGCCGGTTTTTTTAAGCCGGTTTTTTTATAGAAAGAGGAGATGAGGAAGAAACTTTGACCGTTAACTTCCTACTCCCTACTCACTTAGTAACAGCGTTCACTAGAAAATACGGATCGAATAGTGTAAAAAAAGTTAATAGTAACAATAATCGGATGATATGCCGATGACGATATCTTATGAGTAAGCGTGAAAGTCCGGTTGGATTGATTTTGATTCTATTAGCTACTTTCGGTCTTAGTGTTGCTGGTATTTGGTTAGCTTATCAGTTCGGGTTTGGTTCTCATTCTGATGTGGAATATATTTATAAATATGATAATAAAATAACATCTACGACAGATGTATTCGATAAATTAGAACCAGTAATTAAAAATACTACTTTACCTAATCCCACTCCCAAAAGATTAAAGACAGCAGATGATATAGTTGAAAATCCGGTACAAACGCAAATTAAATTTTTGTTTGATTCCAACAAAATTACCAGCGAAGGTGTAGAAAAGTTAAATCAATTAAAAAAACAGATAGCAGAATTTGATTCTCAGATAGTTGGCGTGCGGATTTATTCTAGTTTTGGCGAGTCAGAGTTTAGTCAAGAAATCGGAAGAGAGCGGGGTGAAGAAGTAGCCGGTTATTTACGTCATCTTGGCTTGAAAAATAAGATAGTAATTTCTAAAAGAAGCGCAAATCCTTCAGCAGATAATCTTTCCTCTCAACAAAAACGCAATCAGCCATTAGTAGTTGAGTTGTATAAGCTTTAATTGATAACTGGTAATTGGTAATTGGTAATTGGTAATAGATGGTGCGTTACGGCATTATTTAAATGGTAACTTTTAGCCAAATTGATTTGTGCCGTAATACACCCTACAATTTGATAATTGATAATTGATAATTGATAATTGTTTATTGTCTTCTCACATTCAAACAACACCATTCTTTCCGCTTCCACAAAGTAGCAACCACCCAGCCGTTTTTCTCTAAAACGTCAGTAACGGCGTTGGATTGTTCTAATAAAATACCGCTAAAAATGGCCCAAGTAGTAGGTTTAACAATCGCGCTCATGCCAGGAAGTATTTCCATTATTATGTCAGCCAAGATATTGCAGACGATACCATCTACTGGTTCTGTAATCAATTGCTGCATTACTTCTACACTGCCCTGGGCTACTGTCAAACGCTCGGTAGCAATTCCGTTAATTTCGCGGTTTTCTGTAGTTGCACCTACTGCTAATGAATCGGTATCTACTGCGTAGGCTTTTTTTGCTCCTAATAGTAATGCTCCGATAGAAAGGATACCGGAACCACAGCCAATATCCGCAATTACCATATCGTGTTTTTTCTGTACGGAACCAACAAAAGATTCTGGAATATCGCTGAAGCGCATTTCTAATGATTCTAAACAAAGCTGAGTTGTAGCATGAGCGCCAGTACCAAACGCTACACCAGGATCGAGCTTTAAAATTATGCGTTCCGTACTTTCCGGAGCCGGTATCCAAGAAGGATTGATTAAAAAGCGATCGCCAATTTCTTGAGGGTCCCAATGTTGTTTCCAGCTACTCGACCAATCTTCTTCATCAATTAGCTTCCACTGCAAAGAAGGTAAAGAAGTTTCAAAGCAAAGAGCATCTTGACGCAGCCACAGCGATAGTGCGGCTAAGTCTAATAAATGTGCTTGAGATTGCGGTAAATAAGCCTCTACGGAAACTAAGTTACCTTTTTTTTGACTGGCAGTTCCCCGACAGCCAAATTTCTCCAATCGCCAAAAGACCGAATCTTCAATCTCTGGAGAGCATAGGATTTGTAATTCCCACCAAGTTTTTGCCACGTTCAAATTCGTTAGGAGTTATGAGTTATGAATTAGGAGTTGGGAATTAAAAATTAGGAGTTAGTAACTAGAAGTTATGAGTTGAAAGTCAGGATTCAGGAGTTAGGAATTAGGAAAACGAAATTTTTACTCCGAGCTTTTTTCTTATTTATTGCTGTTCACTTTCAATTATTAACTCCTAACTATTAACTCCTAACTATTAACTGTTTACAAAGTAACCGTATATGCGTCTCGAATGCCTGCGACTTTGGTAATCTCTTTCAAGATTCCGTCTGGTAATGGATCATCTATACTTATAACCATTACTGCATCACCGCGAACAATTTTACGTCCTACCTGCATACTGGCGATATTAACGTTAAAACTGCCGAGTAAAGAACCTATTTTACCGATAATTCCGGGCATATCGCGGTGTACGGTAAATAGCATATAACGATTTGGTGGTACGTTGATGGGAAAATTATCAAGGCTGGTAATCCTAATTTCTCCACCACCCAATAAAGCACCAGTTACAGAATGAGTTCCTAAGTTACCCGTAGCTTCTAAATGCAGCGAACCGGCGTAATCTTTAACTGAATCATCCCGCGTTTCAATGACGCGAATTCCTCTTTCTTTCGCTTCAATGTTGGCATTAACGTAATTTACTCTTTCGCGCAAAGCTTGATAAAGCAACCCTTTAAGAGAAGCAATAACTAAAGGCCGACTCTTGTTGGTTGCTAGCTCTCCTTGCAGGCTGACGTTAAGTACTTCTACTCTGCCACCGGCAAGCTGCCCTACTAAGTTACCTAATGTTTCGGCTAGCTCCATATAAGGCTTAAGTTCTTCCAAGACATCAGGATTGAGTCCGGGAATATTTACCGCAGAGCGTGCTGGCAATCCTAATAGTACATCGCGGATTTGTTCGGCTACGTCAATGGCAACGTTTACTTGTGCTTCAGCCGTCGATGCTCCCAAATGCGGTGTGAGAACAACTTCTTTTCCTAAAGCTTTTAAAGGAGATTCACCCAAAGGTTCGGATTCGTAAACATCCAATGCCGCGCCTTTGATTTTACCTTCCTTGAGGGCTGCTGCCAAAGCATCCTCATCGATGATTCCACCGCGAGCGCAGTTGATAATGCGAGCGTTGGGTTTCATCTTCGCCAACATTTCGGCGTTAATTAAATGAGCGGTTTCTGGAGTTTTGGGAATATGCAGCGTGATGTAATCGGCTTGCTTAACCAATAAATCCATATCTACCAACTGAACACCCATCTGTTCGGCTCTTTCATTGGAAATAAAAGGATCGAAAGCCAGTAATTTCATTCCCATTGCTTTGGCAACATTAGCAACGTGAGAACCAATTTTACCTAAACCGACAATTCCTAAAGTTTTTTTATAAACCTCAGCTCCAACAAAAGTTTTGCGGTTCCACTCGCCGGATTTCACCGAAGCATTTGCATCGGCAATATTGCGAGACATAGCCATCATCATTGCCAAAGCGTGTTCGGCTGCGGCAATGGTATTACCTTCTGGAGAATTTACGACTACAATTCCTCGGCGCGTAGCTGCTGGTACGTCTACATTATCAACACCAACACCAGCACGACCGATAATTTTTAGATTTGTAGCTGCTTCAATAATTTCCTGAGTAACGCGAGTACCCGAACGAATCATCAACGCATCATATTCACCAATGATTTGCTGTAATTCTTCCGGTTTTAAATTTAATTTGACATCAACACTAGCAACTTGGGAAAGTATGTCAATCCCTGCTTGGTCAACTGAATCGGAAACTAGAACCTTAGACATAACTGCTTATTTTAAAGCTTACTTGTTTTGTAGGGGAGAACTGTGGGTCTTAAAAATGCCAACAATAACGGCGATTCGTATACAAATTACTATTTTCAATATCATCCCACGAGAATGACACGCCGACCTATACTATGACGCTTAGGAAAAAATTCCGCCGGTACCATGTGGCGTTTTTCTTATGCGTCAACTATGCTGTTCGGACAGCGAATATATAATCCACCAATAACACGAATAGCGCCTACAATTCATCTATTTATTAAAAATTCAGAAAGCGAAAAATACTCGTTAGTTGCTTGATGTAACAGTATTTACTGCGTTAATTAATTTGCACTGCTACATTCAATTCAAAATAAGAATTAATTGTATAAATTTAAACTTAGATAGCTAGTAATCCAAATATGGAAAAATCTAAAATTTCTGTAAGCAATTATTAATTATCAAAATAGTATTTCACTACATAAATTATGAGGGGCAACACATTCGTAGTGCGAGCCGGAAAGCTCGCTGGTTATAACGAGGGAGCGAGACGCTCCCATTACATTTTTATTACCCTTTAAATTTAATGCGATCGAGTATTAGTGCTTTGTGCCATTAGCGCTCGATCGCCTAATAATTCCGAATTTATGAAGCGAGTACAACGCGCTAATAAGAACTCAGGATTAGTATATTTTTAACTCCTAATTCCCAACTCCTAACTTCTAACTGTTCGCTGTTTAAAACTTCCCTTCCCTAACTTCCTGACTAAAATCCCCTACAGCTTGAGTAATCGTCTCGCGTAAATTTGTATAAACTTTGGCAAATGGTGGCTGCTTTTCAGAAAGTCCAAGTAAATCGGAAGTTAATAAAACTTGTCCATCACAATGAGAACCAGCACCAATACCAATAGTCGGAATGCTAACTTTTTGAGTAATTTCTAATGCTAAATCTGCGGGAATATGTTCTAAAATCATGGAAAAAACACCCGCTTGTTCCAAGGCGATTGCTTCTTGTAAAATCCTGTTTTTTGATTCTTCTGTTTTACCTTGTTGGCGCGTACCCATTTGGTTTATTGACTGTGGGGTTAAACCAACGTGTCCCATCACCGGAATTCCCGCTTTTACCAAACGAGAAATAGTATCTATCATTTCCGGATATCCGCCTTCTAATTTGACAGCAGAAGCTCCCGTTTCTTTTAATACCCTACCCGCCGAATGCATCGCTTGTGTGACGCTTTCTTGATAAGTCATAAACGGTAAATCAACTACTATCAAAGCTTGCTTTACCCCACGTCTGACAGCTTTAGCATGGTATAGCATTTCTTCCAGAGAAATCGGTAAAGTATTTGGATAACCTAAAACCACAGCCATCGAGTCACCGACCAAAATTAAATCTACCCCACTCTCATCCAATAATTGAGCAATTGAATAATCCCAAGCAGTCAACGCTACAATCGGATGCTTTTCTTGTTTGTATTGAATTAACTTTCGGATATTAATAGGCATTGAGGAATTGGTAATTGGTAATTGGTAATTGGTAATTGGTAATTGGGGATTGGGGATTGGGGATTGGGCATGGGGAATTAGGAGTAGTGAGTAGTGAGTAGCAAGTAAACTACCAATTCGTTCTTATTGTCGGTTCTTCAACGATCTATTCCCAAATTGTTACTCATTACTTTTTACTCTCTACTCTCTAGTTGCTACTTTAAGAATGTCCCCCTCTCCCCATCTCCTTACTGCACTGCTCTAGTAAAAGCCAAATGCGGTTTCGCTCTTTCCATTTTTGGCATTAACCAAGCTAAACCTTCACTGGTTCCAATCCATAGTTTGTTGCCAACGTCGGGAGCTATAGAAATAATTCTACTGGAAGGAAGACCTGCTACCGTGTCTAAAATGGCTCCGGTATAAGGATTTAATCGCATCAGCCCGTTATCGGTACCAACCCAAACGCTCTTATCATTAGCAAAACTTATAGATGTTACGTTGCGTCCCCGCAAGCGCGTTACAGAACGTAATATTGCACCAGTCTTTGGGTTGATAACTAGTAAATTATTTGGTGTTCCTGCCCAAATTAGCCCTAAAGAATCAATAGCTAATGTTTGTACGGTGGTACCCGGCAACTCTTTAATATGCTGCATCACAGTAGCTTTGGCGGTATTAATTCGCACCAAACCATCTAAAGTACCAACCCAAAGATGCCCTTGAGCGTCTAAAGTCATAGCATTTGCGCTGACACCAGGAAGCTTTTTCAATGTAGTCATGATTAAGCCTTCATCGGGACTAATCAAAGCCAAACCGTTATCCGTACCCGCCCAAACATAACCGCGTTTATCAACTTGTAAAGATAATACTCTTTTAGAAGGTAGAAATAAATTCTGGGCTGTAATTTCATTACTGCGGGGATCGACTCGCTTCAATCCCTCATAGCTGCCAACCCATAACCGCCCAACTTTATCTTGCACCATCGCACCGATCGCACGACTTGGCAAACTCACGCGAGCTAAAATTTCGCCGGTATTCGGATTAATCCGCGTCAAACCACGTCCGTAACCCACCCAAAGATTCCCCGTATAATCCGGTTGCAAAGCTTTGACGCGAAAATCGGTTTCCTTTACATTTTCTATCCGTCGTCTTTGACTTGGTAAAGGCTGTCTGCGTGGTGGTGGTGGTGAAGCAGGATAAGCCGGAGTTACTTCAGACGGATCAACCTTTATAAGTTTCTGCGCCCAAACGCGATCGCCAAAACCCGAAAGTGCCACCAAACCGAGTATTGAAGAACAAACTATTAAACTACTGCGCTGACTAAAAAACACCACAATGATAAATTCTACGAAAACAACTAATTACAGTGTTCCCGTTTAACAGTTAACAGTTATCAGTGAGCAGTAATCAGTTAATAGTTAACAGTGTAGAGACGTAGCACTGCTACGTCTTAGGAGTGGGAGCCGAACAGTTCCCTCGCTGTTTCCAATGCCCAATTAAAAAACCGACTATTATAACGACCATAATGTAAAGACTTCTTAATATAATGTTAAAACTATAGTGTGATAAGAAATTCAAATATAAAAGTTAAAAATATTCAAATAATAACGATTCAAATTCTTGATATATTGTGAGACAGGCTACAGATTGCGTGGCGCACAGTTTCGGCTTTCGCTTACCGCTTGTCTAAATCTCAACTGGTTAAGTGGAAGTGATTCCGCTTGTTCTAGTTGATTTGAGCATCATTTTCATACCGATTGATAACTAAGTCTGGTAAGGAAGGAACGGTTAAAGAAAATTTTTTGATTCGCTTGGAGTTTGAAAAGAGGGATAAGCAATTAGGGGAAACTCGAAAAAATCGAAGTTTTTCAATGTTTCCTTTGTTTGGATAAAACAATCCCTTCTTTAAATTTAGTAAGCAAGCTCTAGCCAAGCTTCAATAAAACGAAATAAATAGTCTTTACCTGTCAAAAGGAAGGGGTTATTTAAGTGAAAGTTCCGCTGTAGCGTGATTTGTAAGCAAAAGATAGACTTTTAGGATTGGATAAATATGTCTTACTCTCAAACGAGAACTCAGTCTAAATCAGGGTATGAAGCTGGGGTAAAAGATTATAGATTAACTTATTACACCCCCGATTACACTCCAAAAGATACAGACCTTTTGGCTGCTTTCCGGATGACTCCTCAACCCGGAGTACCCCCTGAAGAAGCTGGTGCCGCTGTTGCTGCTGAATCTTCTACAGGTACCTGGACAACAGTATGGACTGACTTACTTACCGACCTTGACCGCTACAAAGGTCGTTGCTACGATATCGAGCCAGTTCGCGGTGAAGATAATCAGTACATTTGTTATGTAGCTTATCCTCTGGATTTGTTTGAAGAAGGTTCTGTTACCAACGTTTTGACCTCGATTGTAGGTAACGTATTTGGTTTCAAAGCTTTGCGTGCGCTACGTTTGGAAGACTTACGTATACCCGTTGCTTACCTCAAGACATTCCAAGGACCTCCACACGGTATTCAGGTTGAGCGCGACAAATTAAACAAGTATGGTCGTCCTCTATTGGGTTGTACCATTAAGCCTAAATTAGGTTTATCCGCTAAGAACTACGGACGCGCTGTATACGAGTGTTTGCGCGGTGGTTTGGACTTCACCAAAGATGACGAAAACATCAACTCCGCACCTTTCCAAAGATGGAGAGATCGTTTTACATTCGTTGCTGATGCTATCTATAAAGCACAAGCAGAAACCGGCGAAATCAAAGGTCATTACCTTAACGTAACCGCTCCTACTTGCGAGCAAATGCTCCAACGGGCTGAGTATGCGAAAGAGCTAAAAATGCCTATCGTAATGCATGACTACCTCACCGCAGGTTTCACCGCTAACACTACTTTGGCTCACTGGTGTCGCGACAACGGTATATTGCTGCACATCCACAGAGCTATGCACGCAGTAATTGACCGTCAAAAGAACCACGGTATTCACTTCCGCGTATTAGCTAAAGCGTTGCGTATGTCTGGTGGAGATCACATTCACACTGGTACTGTGGTTGGTAAACTTGAAGGTGAACGCGGTATCACAATGGGTTTTGTTGACCTATTACGTGAAAACTACGTTGAGCAAGATAAGTCTCGTGGTATTTACTTCACTCAAGATTGGGCTTCCATGCCTGGTGTAATGGCAGTTGCTTCTGGTGGTATTCACGTATGGCATATGCCTGCACTATTAGAAATCTTCGGCGATGACTCCGTACTACAGTTTGGTGGTGGTACATTAGGACACCCTTGGGGTAACGCTCCTGGTGCGACTGCAAACCGCGTTGCATTAGAAGCTTGCGTTCAAGCACGTAACGAAGGACGTAGCTTGGCTCGCGAAGGTAATGATATTATCCGCGAAGCTTGTAAATGGTCCCCCGAACTAGCAGCAGCTTGCGAACTTTGGAAAGAAATCAAGTTCGAGTTCGAGGCAATGGATACCGTCTAAATGTATTAGTTGTGAGTGTTTCGTTTTGGGTTTTAAGTTTAAAATCACTTTAATTTAAAACTCAAAACTTATAACTCATAACTATTATGGGCTGGGGTCAAGTATGGATATAAAGCAAATTGCCAAAGACACAGCCAAGATGCTGCAAAGCTACTTGACATATCAGGCAGTTAGAACGGTGTCGGCTCAAATTAATGAAACTAATCCTTATGTTGCGGCTTGGCTGCATCGTTTTTCTACCAAGGAAAGAATCCAGAATGGGGAAGCGTATATTGAGCAATTATTCTTAGAAAAGCCGGAATTGGCTTTAAGGATAATGACAGTCAGGCAGCACTTAGCGGAAGAAATGACTGAATTTTTGCCAGAAATGGTTAGCACTGGAATTATCCAAGCCAATATGGAACACCGTCGTCAGCATCTTGAGCGGATCACGCAATTAGATTTATCTAACCCCAGCACTGAAGAAGAACAACAAACATTAGATAGTAACTCGGACGAAACTTCGAGCGAAAACAGTTAGGAGTTATGAGTTAGGAATTAGGAATTTTTATAAACAACTAACAACTAACAACTATCAACTAACAATTAGCAATTAACAACCATCAACTATCAACTAACAACTAAACAAAAATATGCAAACTTTACCAAAAGAGCGTCGGTACGAAACCCTTTCATACTTACCACCTTTAAATGACGCTCAAATTGCTCGTCAGATTCAATATATTTTAGACCAAGGTTATTTTCCTGCGATTGAATTTAACGAAACTTCCGAACCTACAGTAATGTATTGGACAATGTGGAAGTTACCTTTGTTCAATGCTAGAAGCCCACAAGAGGTAATGGCTGAAGTTCAAGGTTGCCGCTCTCAGTTTCCTAGCTGCTTCATTCGTGTAGTTGGTTTTGATAACGTTAAGCAATGTCAAATTCTTAGCTTCATCGTACACAAGCCCAACCAAGGTGGTGGTGGTTACAGATACTAAGGTTTGACTTTTGAAAGGTAGATAATTTCTGCTTTTGAGATAGTTTAAATCTTTTCCCTTCCTACGAAATGTAGGGAGGGAATTTTGGTTTTAATTGTAGTAACCCAATATAGTGGCTACGGACAAAAATTATTAATTAAAATAGAATAGCAAGATTGAATCGTTCATATGTCTAAGAAGGTAAAATCTTGTATGCATTCCAATTTAAATCAGTTTGCTACTCAAATAAATCAAATTGATTTAGAGCAACCGCGAAATGAACACTTTTTTGCCTTACCTACCCCACTCAGCAAGTGGCTAATTACAAATTTACTCAAAGGGAAAGAAGATAAGAACATCTTCATTTTGCTGGTGACGATAAATATTCTTTTGACAAGTCTACCTTTAGCCATTGGCTTATACGTGTTAGAAGGTAGAGTAAATAGCTTCTTGGTTTCTATCCTTGGTGCAGCTTATTTATATTTTCACCTATCAACATATGCCAGATCGTTTATCCTTGCCCTCCATTACTCAACTCATACTCCAATTTTCAATAAAAAATGGAGATTTTTAAAACATATAAATATTAGTTTTTTATGTAATTTATTTGGTATTCCACCTTGGATATATTACTCCCATCATATTGCAATGCACCATTGCGAGAATAATACAACTCCCTACGATCTTAGCTCTACAATGCCTTATCAAAGAGATTCAAAGTGGCACCATTTTAAATATATGCTGCGCTTTGCTGTCGCAATTTGGGTTGAATTGCCTTATATTCTCTTCCTCAAAAAACTTTATAAATTAGTGCTGCGATGTGTCTTGGGTGAGTTGATTTTTTTTGCTGTTATTTCTTACCTTTTTACACAAAGTCCAATTGCCACTTTCTTTGTCTTCATCCTACCCTTGTTCGTCATTTCTTTTGCGATGATGCAAGGTAATTGGAAACAGCATATCTTTGTCGATCCAGAAGATCCAACGAATAGCTACAAATCAACATTTACTTGCATTAATACCCCTACAAACTCACGTAATTTCAATGATGGCTATCACATTGAACATCATAAAAATCCTAGTGTGGCTTGGTATCGTCTTCCAGAATATTTTCAAGGGAATCTTCAGGAATATGTTGAAAATGATGCCTTCATTTTTACAGGAATTGGCTCGATGGAAGTAGGAAGTTTGGTTCTCAACGGACAGTTAGATATACTAGCAGATTATTATCTTAATGTTGGACAAAAGCAACGAAGTAAAACAGAATTAGTTACAGAATTTGAGCGGCGGCTAATATGCATTAAATAACTAGTTTTTAGTTTTTAGTTTGTAGGTTGGGTTAGACAATAAAATCAATTTGATCGGAAAACGAAAATTTATTAATCGTGTCGTAACCCAACATCATGGCTGCTCCAAAATAAAAATTATTTCAAAGAGCAATACAAAATTTTTTAAAATACCGGCGATAAAATGTTGGGTTACGGCACAATTATGATTTCTGCTATTAAAAACGAATATTATAAGTGTGCTGCGAAGCTAACCTACGAATTGATAACTGATAATTGATAACTGATTCACCGTTGCGTTAAAATTCAAGCAGCGCAAGCATTCCCCGTAAAATCTACCTCATGCTCGAAACCCTGCAAACTCAACTTTATCAACTCGAACAATTCGCGAATACGCTTGTTTCTAACCAATTAACTCACCTCAGTTTATTTAGCATCGGCATTATTTTTTTGGCTGGATTGCTTACCAGTCTTACTCCTTGTATGCTTTCGATGCTGCCCATTACTATTGGTTATATCGGCGGTTATGAAGCTAAAAGCCGGTTACAAGCAGCCGCTCAGTCTACTTGGTTTGCTTTGGGATTGGCCACTACTCTTGCAGGACTTGGTATTATAGCAGCAACGCTAGGAAAAGTTTACGGTCAAATTGGTATTGGTTTACCGATTGTTGTTAGCATCATTGCAATTTTGATGGGATTAAATCTACTCGAAGCTTTACCTTTGCAGCTTCCTGATTGGGGTAGCACGGAATGGATTTCCCAAGAATTACCCCAAAGCGTGAGAGCATATTGTATCGGTTTGAGTTTTGGTTTGGTGGCTTCTCCTTGCAGTACCCCTGTTTTAGCAAGTTTGTTGGGATGGGTTGCTAATACCAAGGATTTAATTTTAGGTGCTGTTTTACTACTTTCCTATACAGCAGGTTATGTAACACCCTTGATTTTGGCGGGTACTTTTACTGCTTCAATTAAAAAGATAATCGAAATACGTCGCTTTTCTGGTTGGATTAATCCGGTTAGCGGCGCATTATTAGTTGGATTTGGCGTATTTTCATTGATTTCTCGGATTCCTTTGGGAAGCTTGTAATTAGAGGGGGGAGAGGGGGTAGAGGGGGGAGAGGGGGAAGAGGGGGAGACAAGGAGACAAGGTGAAATTAGATAATTAAATCATTAACTCCTAATTCCTAACTCCTAACTCCTAATCCCAAAACCCTCTATAAACACATCCGTTGTTAAACACATCCGCTGCCAAACACATCCGTTGCCAAACACATCCGCTGCTAAACACATCCGTTGTTAAAATCTAAAATTAATTAAATGTCTTTAGAAGAATCTTCAACAAAATCCCCGTTAACAGCATTCACCAGCTTTATCCGTAAAGAGTTTTTACCAGTACTTACAGATTTACGGTTAGCGATAATTTTGCTGTTGGCGATCGCTCTATTTAGTATTGCTGGCACTGTTATCGAGCAAGGGCAATCTATCGCTTTTTATCAAGAAAATTATCCCGAAAATCCGGCTTTATTTGGCTTTCTGACTTGGAAAGTGGTGATAATTGCGGGTTTGGATCGGGTTTATCGTACTTGGTGGTTTCTATCTTTACTTATCTTATTTGGCACTAGTTTAACAGCCTGCACTTTCACCCGTCAGCTTCCGGCATTAAAAGCTGCTCGTCGTTGGAAATTTTTTGATAAGCCCCGGAGATTTCAAAAGTTAGCCTTAAGTGCGGAATTCGATGTTGAAAAAGATAGCTCTACGTCTATCCAAAATCTTACCGAAATTCTCCAACAGCGCCGCTACAAAGTTTTTCAAGAAGATACAGATAAACTTTACGCTCGTAAGGGAATTATCGGTAAAATTGGCCCGATAATTGTTCACATCGGCATCGTAGTTATTTTATTTGGTTCAATTTTGGGCGCGATGACTGGTTTTATGGCTCAAGAAATGGTAGCCAGTGGCGATACATTCCAAATTAAAAATATCATAGATGCCGGACCTTTCGCAGCACCGCAAGTTACTAATGATTGGGCTGTAAAGGTAAATCGCTTTTGGATTGACTATACTTCCAGCGGCGGAATCGATCAGTTTTACTCGGATATGTCAGTATTAGATAATGAAGGGAAAGAAGTAGATAAAGACACAATTTACGTTAACCATCCCTTGCGACATAAAGGAGTTACCCTTTATCAAACAGATTGGGGAATTGCAGCAGTCAAAGTAAGAGTTAACAAAAGTCCGATTTTTCAACTTCCAATGGCTTTACTCGATACCGGAGGAAAAGGAAGACTTTGGGGAACTTGGATTCCTACCAAACCAGATTTAAGTGAAGGTGTTTCTTTATTAGCTAAAGATTTACAGGGAACTGTATTAATCTACGATGCTACAGGTAAGCTAGTAAATACCGTCCGAGAAGGAATGTCCGCTGAAGTAAACGGCGTTACCTTAAAAATATTAGAAGTAGTTGGTTCTACAGGTTTGCAAATTAAAGCTGACCCAGGTATACCAGTAGTTTATGCTGGATTCGCTTTGTTGATGTTGGGAGTCGTAATGAGTTACTTTTCTCACTCTCAAGTATGGGTATTGCAGGAAGAAGATAATTTGTATGTTGGTGGTAAAACCAATCGCGCTCAAGTTGCTTTTGAAGGGGAAATGGTAGAGATTTTCGAGCAGATTAATGCTCAATCGAAGGGTGAAGCTACCAAGTCTTTGGTTTCGAGTTTGTAGGTTTGTTGGTGTTTTACGCTCAATCGCCCTCACTCTGGAAGAGTGGGGCTACAGAAACAAAGCCCCTCCGGGTAAGGCTAACGCCTCGCTTCGCTAACGCTAGTTTGGGGGACGGAAACCGACACCCCCAACTAGACTCACCACCTGCGTGGGCTAATATTATGTCCAGCAACTCAATTTTTTGTATCTAATTAATAATATATTTTTTTGGAACTATAGCTTATGGCATTATCTATTCAGCCAACTTCAATACTCACCCTAGAAGAATTTTTAGAATTGTCAGAAACAAAACCGGCAAGTGAATATATTGATGGGAGAATCTACCAAAAACCGATGCCACAGGGAAAACATAGCACTTTACAAATTGAGTTAGCTTCTGCAATTAATCAAGTAAGTAAAGCTAATAAATTAGCTTATGCATTTACAGAGTTACGCTGTACCTTCGCTGGTGAATCCATTGTTCCAGATATATCTGTGTTTGAATGGCAAAGAATTCCTCTGGATGAAAATAATCAAATTGCGAATAAATTTGAAATAGCTCCCGATTGGGTAATTGAAATTTTGTCACCAAAACAATCTGCGAGCAAGGTGATTCGTAAAATTACATTTTGTATTAAAAATGGGACTAAATTAGGTTATTTTGTTGATGCTGAGGATGAATCAATTACAGTTTTTCAACCAAATCAATTACCAGAGGTTAAAGAGAAACAAGATATTCTACCCGTGTTAGATGTTTTGAAAGATTGGCAACTAACCGTTGAAGATGTATTTAGTTGGTTGAATTTTTCTAAATAAATGTTCGGCAATTTGTTTTTTTGCTAAACAGAAATTTAAATGAAGATTTTAGAATTGGTTTTGCGTGTTAGATAGGTATAGGGCATTGAGAAATTGATATCAAAAGTGTTTTGCCGAATTATCGATACAACCTAAAATAAAAGAAGACGTAGCAGTGCTACGTCTCTACATTAGTTATATGTATTATTTTAAAGTTGAAATTCGGATTCTTTATAGCCAGTAAAAAAAGGTCAATAACTCCTAACTCATAACCTTTGACCTTTAACCTTTAACCTTTAACCTATTTTTTATGACTAACTTCAACAACGGTATGTACGTTACCGCGTGGTGTAAAGTCAGCCTTGACGGTAACTTCTAAGGGGTCGCAAGCTGCTACGATATCATCTAAAATTTGATTGGCTGATTCTTCGTGGGAAATATATCTTTCCCTATAACTATTGATGTAAAGCTTGATTGCTTTTAACTCAACAACTTTTTCATCGGGGACGTAATTTACATAAATAGTTGCAAAATCGGGATAGCCAGAAAACGGACACTTACAGGTAAATTCCGGCAAAGTAATACTGATATTGTATCTTCTTCCTATACGCGGATTGGGAAAAGTAATTAACTTTCCTTCCGAAATCTCGCGTTCGCCGTATTTTACTTCAGAATTTGTCTGAGTCATTTATATTTAATAATAATTAATAATTTAAATAGAGAATTGGGCATTGGGCATTGGGCATTGGGCATTGATCCACAATATCCAATCCTTAAATTTACCTACATCTCTTATAATTCAACAACTCTTAACTCCTAATTCCTAACTCCGGTGCTAACTATTCGCCTTCCCAATCGGGACAACTTTCGTCTTCATATCCTGAAGGATGCATACCGCAAACGAGTAGATTGCCGTTGTAAACTTGTCCGTGATAGTTACTACAACCCATACAGGCTGGGTTTTGTTCTGCTGTGGGTTCAACAGGATAAGGGAAATGACCTTCTAAATCATCTCCTAAAACATCTTCAAAATCCCAATAAACTTCCAAAAATGGTTCTGCTAAATCCTGTAAATATTGATCTACTTCAGAAAGTAACGAACTTTGAACCTGTTCGCTAAGTTCTTCAGTCATTTCAATAAAACTATCTACTACTTCCGTCATTCCCACGAAAAAGCGTTCTACTTCGTCCGATACCGATTTTACTGCGTCCGAAAAATCTTTTTGCCACTCATCCATAAAAAAATAGTCCTCACTCTCTTAATCATAGGACATTTACTTCAACGCTTTTACTGCGTCTTCCGGAGGGTGGCAATTAACAAATATAACCATTTAGCACTTAAAAAACATTTGGGAAAATGCTTGATGTTGCGCGGGTTTAAAATACTAAAAGTACACCCCAAGGCATATTCTATAATAATAATTCTGGAATGTCTGTTAATAATTTCCAGGAGACTACTTACTTTCAGTTAATAGTACAGGAATTAGTTAATTATTTATCGCGCTGCAACCGACGCAATTCTTCCTGCATCCGCTTAACTTGATCGCGTAATTTATCAACATCTTGGGGCTGGGATTCCTTTTCGGTGGGTTCATCCCCATCATCCAAAATTTCTATGCGACGGGGTTCGGTGCGAGTTGTAGTTTCGCCGCTGCCAACATTACTTGTTTGCGCTTGTTTCATCATGTCTTCCACAAACTTACGGGCTTCTTCTGAGTTCATTTCGCCCTTCGCAACCATTTCGTCTGCCAGCTTTTGCGCTTGCGATCGCAACTCGGCTAAAGTTCCACCTGCTTTTTCGCTAGCGTAAGAAGCTAACCCAACACCAAGGTAAAAAGCTTTTTTAGCAATATCTCCGAAACCAGGCATTATATGAGAATTCTCTATAAAAACTAGGACAGCCCGGAGTTTACGCCTACTGTAAGCATCCCGTATTGCTGCTACCTTCCGGTCCTGACAAAATTTGGGCGTTGCAGTTGCATAAGTCCGAGCCTAAAAACTAATATAGCATTGATTTGTTTAAATGTGTGGCGAGCAGTGGGAAATTTGCTCGTTAATCAACTAGAAGTCGCCATTCGTATAGCTTATAGTCAACACAATTATTTGCAATCAAAGGGTCGCGAGATACAATAGCTTGGGCTTCCTCCATCGAAGCGGCTTCAAATAGCAACATTCCGCCACCATATTGCGCCCAATATCCCGTTTTTGCTTGATGTCCTTTGTTTTTCAACTCTTCCACATAGGCTTTGTGAGCGGGGACATATTTATCAAAAATGGATTTCTCCACTTTTCCTTCTTCTATTTTTACAAACCACGGCATTTGATCCTATCTACTCCTGTAACGTTTCCTTTATTATTAAATGATTATCCTGTTATGGATAGTTGGGATATGCTTTCAAATCTCAAACTTTAATTTTGGTCAGATTTTCCAGGAAAACATAATTTTTTTGAAAGTCCTGGTAATTATTCATTACTAATATGAGGTTTTTTATGGCTATTTTGCGACTTGAAGACGATACTACATACACCGAAATCAGTGATATTCAACGCGAGCTTGCTCCTTTAAATATCCAAATTAATTCCTGGAAAATAGGAAACGACACAAAACTTAAGGCTTTATTAGCTCAAGATATGCTTAGTGATAGGGAAAAAGAGTACGTACTCAAAGGGCTTGATAAATACTTTCAAGAATTAGCCATAACTGCTGGGTATCAAGAGCGTGACTTAATTGTGCTGCATTCGAGCGTCCCCAAACTTGAGGCGATGCTATCCAAATTCGATAAAATTCATACTCATGCCGACCCCGAAGTACGATACATTATAGCCGGTGAGGGTATCTTTGGTTTTGTACGTCCCGACGGTAGCCAGGTAGAACTGACAGTGCAACCCGAAGACTATATTAACGTGCCTTCTGGTGTCGAACACTGGTTTTATTTGACATCATCGCGACAGATTAAAGCCGTGCGCTACTTCACAAATACAGAAGGTTGGGTACCCGATTACACCAATACGGAAATTCGCTTACGTCACGCAGTAGTACAGTAGATTGGCGATCGCCCGATTGCTATTAATCCAAAATCTAAAATCTAAAATCCTATGAGTATCGATCCACGCCCTACTCTCATTTCTGCTGCTCGTCAGTTCTACCAAATGGGCTGGATGGTAGGTACAGCAGGCAATCTCTCGGCAAGAATATCAGATAGCAGCTTCTGGATTACTGGCAGTGGGTGTCCGAAAAACCAGTTGACTGCTGATGATTTTGTTCTGATGACTTTGGACGATAAAGACAAATTTTACTCAACTCCTAAGCAATCTCATTCTCAAAAACGCCCATCAGCTGAGACGAGCATTCACGCAGCAATTTACAGTTTATTTCCAGATACCCAAGTTTGCTACCACGTACATTCCATTGAAAACAACTTAGTTTCTCGCTTTACGAAGAGTGATACTTTACCTTTACCACCTTTGGAAATGGTTAAAGGTTTGGGAGTCTGGCAAGAAAACCCACAAGTGACAATGCCAATCTTCGCCAATCATTTAGAAGTACCCCGGATTGCCGATGAGATTTATACTCGCTTTAAAGACACAAAACCACAAATACCAGCTTTACTAATTCGAGATCACGGAGTTACTGTATGGGCTGATTCTTTAGAAGGTGCAAGCAATTATTTAGAGGTGGTGGAGTATATTTTTCGCTATATGGTAGCGAGTAAAAAGGTTAAAGGTTAAAGTGCGTATAAATATAAAATATGACAATTACTTACCAAGACAATCAGTTAAAAGTTATTTTGACAGATATTGAAGGCACTACAACCGATATTAGTTTTGTACATGACGTTCTTTTTCCTTATTCTGCAAAACATTTATCAGCTTGGGTACGCAAAAATTTAGAATTACCGATTACTCAAGATATACTGCAACAAGTTAGAGAAATAACTGGTAAATCAAATCTTGATGTGGAAAGCTGCCTGAATCAATTGATAAATTGGCAAGCTGAAGACAAGAAAATTACTCCATTAAAAACTCTGCAAGGTTTAATTTGGCGAGAAGGGTATGATAAAGGTGAGTTAAAAGCTCACGTGTATGCCGACGCTGTTGAATATCTTCAAAATTGGCATGATGCAGGTTTAACTTTGGCTGTTTATTCTTCCGGTTCCATTGCTGCTCAGAAGCTATTGTTTACAAACACTTCCGTTGGGGATTTAACTTCATTATTTTCCGCTTACTTCGATACTACTACGGGAAGTAAAGTAGAAAGCCAATCCTACGTGAAAATAGCTGATGAATTATCTGTTCTTCCACAACAGATTTTGTTTCTTTCTGACTCTTTGAAAGAATTGGTTGCGGCTAGTGCAGCTAATTTAAATGTTTGTGGGTTGAATAGAGAAGCGACAGATGTAGATGATAATTTTACCTATGTAAATAACTTTTCTCAGATTCCTATAGAAAATGGTTGAGAAAACTGTATTGTTAAATTTATTTTTAATGCTGCAATTTTTACAAATAGTCTTGATATAATATCAGGTATTTCTAAATAAAAATACGGATTTATAGTTTTTTTGGTGATATATAATACTTGTATTTTTGGTGAATTGAAATTAAACAATTATAGCTATTGACAATTAGTCTAGAGATAGATTCATGACACGAGTTATAAATTTTCTGCTGAATACCTTAAATTCGCTTTGGTTTGCTTTAATAAGCGATCCAATGAAATCGATTACTGCATTCGCTTCAATAATCCAGTACCAAGAACAGAGTATTTCTCCTAGCACCCCAGGCTTTGTTGGTAAGCAAAGAGTAATCGGGACTTTTCAAGAATTTCAAAAGCTTGAGATATCCAAAGAAAAATGCCTTCAAATCATTCCATACGTTATAACTGGTTGTGCAAAGCGTTCTATAGGGAAAAAGGCAATTATCAAACTTGGAAACTTAGGTGATGCAGCTACTTGGTAATATTAGTCATGTGAACTTTGGCAAGGGTAATAGTTTTCTACCGAAACCGCTTGGACATATTTTATTTTTTTTGAAGCAAAATCTATTCGTAGGTTGGGTTAGACACTAAAATCAAAATTGATTGTAACGACAATTTAACTATGGTGTCGTAACCCAACATCAATATTGGGAATAGATAAAAATATCGCTTAAATGCACAATTGCTGGCAATGTTGGGTTACGACGCTATGTAAATTCTTAACTCAAACCCTAAATTATAAAAGCGTCTAACCCAACCTACAAATCCTCTCTCTTTAACTCTTTCCTCTGCGTACTCTGTGTCTCTGCGGTTTTTTTGATTTCAATAATTTAGCGTTACAACCAAATTATTGAAAATGGTGCGTTAGAACAAAGTTCATAACACACCCTACAATAAAGAATTTTCAAACTAAATCATAGTTATTCGTAGGTTGGGTTAGACACTAAAATCAAAATTGATTGTAACGACAATTTAAATCTGGTGTCGTAGCTCAACATCATTGTTATGGATATAAGAAGCATATGTTGGGTTACGACGCTATATAAATTCTTAACTCAAACCTTAATCATAAAAGCGTCTAACCCAACCTACAATTCAAGTATTAATTGAGCAATAAAATACCCCTCTCATTAACAAGGAGAGGGGAAGGGGTGAGGTTTTTCAAACTTTGGCTACAGGTGTTTCTTCAACTCCCTGCAATTGTTTTGTTTCAATTTTCTTCTTCCCGGAATAATCTCGTAACAATCCCATTAATGCAGGAACTATGGTAGGTGTGAGAATTGTAGAAAATGCCAAACCTCCAGTTAAAACAATTCCCAATCCTTGATATAACTCGGCTCCTTTTCCGGGAATTACAGCTAGCGGTAACATTCCTAAGACGCTGGTTCCTGCTGACATGAAAATTGGTCGGAGTCTGTCTTTTACTGCTAAATAAAGGGAGTCGTCGTAGCTTTTTCCTTCGTTTTGCAGTTGTAAGGATCTATCTACTAATAATATTGCGTTGTTAACTACTACTCCGGTTAATATTACAAATCCCAATCCAGTTATCATATCTAAGGGAACTACTACACCGGGAATTGAATTTGCCAAAATTAAACTTAATAATGCTCCCGATATTCCCAAGGGTACTGTTGCCATGATTAACATGGGGAAGGAAAAGGAACGATATAAAGCAACTAAAAGCAAATAGGTAATTACCAAAGATAATACGAAACTGGAACCAAGTTGCATTAATGTTTCTGATAGGACATCAGCCGAACCAGCTAGTTCTGCTCGGAATCCGATTGGTAAGGTTTCGCGTAAAGGTTCTAAAATTTGCTGTTCGGTTTGGTCTACTAATGCTCCTAATGGTGCTTCTCTAGCTACTCGAACAGTAAGGGTAATTGACCGCTCTAAGTCAACGTGGTTGATTGCATCTGGGCCGGTTGCTTCGACGACTTCTGCGACATCGGATAATTGTACTTGTCTTCCTCTACCAATATTTAACGGAAGTTGTCGTAATTGTTCTGGGGTTTCGACGGATGTATCTTGTAATTCGACGGTGACATCAAGTTCTCGTTTACCATCTGTAAATTCAGAAGCTCGTAAACCACCTAAAGCAGCTTCGACGATGGAACCGAGTTCTGCTTCCGATAATCCGACTTCTGCTAATCTAACTCGGTTGGGAACAACTTGTAATTCTGGCGCTCCGGTGACAAAATTGGAACGGACATTTTGTACTCCTTCTAATCCTCGGAGTTGTTCCATTACCTGTTGTTGGAGTTGATTTAATTGTTCTAAATCTTGTCCGACAATATTTACTTCAAATTCTTTTCCGGGGTTCCGAAATATTGATACTCTTCGAGGAACTAGGAAGCGATATCCGGGAAAGTTATTGCTTTGTTGACGGAATCTATCGACAAGTTCATCAAGTTTATTCCCGGTTGCTTCTTCTGACTTCACAAAAGCGGCGATCGCTCTTAATCCGTTTCGGTGAACGTAAAGACTACGCATGACTTCCGGTTGTTCTCGAACAAAATCTCTAGCTCCTTGAGAAAGTTTGATTGCTTCGGGAATACTAGTTCCAGGAAATGGTTCTGCTAGCCATAATATTAAGTTACGGTTTCCTTCGGGGAGATAATCTGCTGGTGGAAGTAGTTGAACGCTGATAAATAATAATGTGATGGGAATTGCTAGTACTATTAAACGTCTGCCTTTTCTTCCTACTCCGATTGACCAACTTACTGTAGCTAAAAGGAATTTTTCAAATTTTCTTTGGAAGAACAGGAATATTGAAGAGATTTTGGTAATTAGATTTTGAATAATAGCAAACCCATTCCGGAAAAATCTCACTCTTTTCCTCTCTTCTTTATAAGCAGAGGGGTGTCCGTCAGGACGGGGTGAGGTATTAGTTGGATTTGAAATTATTTGGTCGGAAGCAATTAATAAAGGGTTATTTTGTTGATTACTTGGAATATTTAAATTATTTCTTTCTCCCCCTGCTCCCTCATTCCCCATTCCTTGAAGAATTCTTTGTGCTTCAGCTTGATTGAGAAATAATCCCGAAAGCATGGGAACCAAGGTTAATGCTGCAAATAGGGAGAATAAAACCGAAGCAGAAAGTCCGATTCCAATATCGAAGAATAATTGTCCAGCTTCACCTTGAACCAAAACAATTGGAGCAAATACAGCAACGGTGGTTAAGGTAGAAGCTAGCATTGCTCCACCAACTTCTTCGGTTCCTTCGATTGCTGCTTTGACTGGTGATTTACCCATTTGCATATGAGTAAACACGTTTTCTAAAACCACAATTGCATTATCTACCACCATCCCCACAGCAAATGCCAAACTTGCTAAACTAATTACGTTTAAAGAACGTCCCAAAGCTGCAAAAACAATAAATACTGTAATTAAAGTTGTAGGAATAGTAATCGCAATAACTGCAACCGTCCGTAAAGAACCGAGGAATAGTAATAAAATAAACGCTGCCAAAACAGCACCCATCATCAAATTCCCTTTTACAAAAGAAATTGATTGATTAATATAGTCATTTTCATCATAGGGAATATCAAAAGTAATTCCTTCCCCTTCCCTATCAAACCGTTTTTCTAAATCAACTAAAGCTTGACGAATACCCTTGGAAATTTCCGGGACATTCGCATTTGGTTGACGAATAATTCCTACAGCAACCGCTGGTTTATTATCTCTAATTAAAGCTCTATCTTGAATCTTCCTTCCCATTTTTGCTGTAGCAACATCTCGCAAAAAAACCGTTCCCGATTCATCCCGACGTAAGACAAAATCTTCTAACTGCTTCACATCAGTCGAACGACTCACAGTCCTAACTCGATATTCCCGTCTTCCCAAAACCAAAGGGGCCACCGCGAATATCTCGGTTGTTACTTCGCAACGCAGCTACTACATCACCAATAGTTAAATTCCTATCCGCTAAAGCCTTGGGATTAACAATTACCTCAACTTCCCTTTCCCTACCACCAGAAATCAAAAATTGTCCCACACCTTGAACTTGTCGAAACCGAGGAACAATGACATCATCAACCAAATCCCGATAATGTTCATCATTTGGTGTAAACCCTTCCTTAGCAACCAGAATCGTCCACATCATCGGACTGCTGCTACCGCTGACAATTTCTACATCCGACTCACCAGCTTCCCGTGGTAATTCCTCCACCTGCTGAAGCTTATTTAGAACATCCACCAACCGTCGATCAATATCGGTATCCCAATTAAATTCTAAATTAATACTACTTACACCAGCAGCACTACTGCTAGTAACTTCTTGAATTCCCTGTACCTCCTCCAACCTTTCCTCAATCGGACGAGTAATTAACTCCTCAACCTCATTCGGACTAGCACCAGAATAAGAAGTACTAATTGTAATTTCCGGGCGATCGCCACCAGGGCGCAATTCCAAAGGCAGACTTAATAATGATAAAACACCGAATAAAGCTAAAATACAAAATACAACAAAAGTTCCATGTCGCCAACGAACCGCTGTTTTAATTATGCTCATAATAAATAGTTAGTGGTTGGTGGTTAGTTGTTAGTGGTTAGTTGTTAATTGTTAACCCCTTCCTACCTCTCCTCTTTATCTTTTCCCTCAGCGTACTCTGCACGCCACTTGCTACAAGTCGGGGAACCCGCCCAACGCAGTGGCTTGTCTAGTAAGGTTTTTTTAATTATTAATCTTCTTATTAACTATTCACTGCTCACTGTTAACTGATAACTGTTTTCCCATTTTCACCGTCAAAAATTCATCTTTATCTCGTAATAAAAATAAAGCAATTAATCCACCCAAAGCAGGAACCGCAGCCCAAAACAAAGTATTTGGACTTTCATAGGGATTAAATAATTGCTTATACGTTGATAACACCGAAACAATATGCATTCCTAAAATTGCTCCATAAGTCCAGGTTTTAAATAAACCCACCATGAAAGCAATTACAAGTAAAGTTTGGATTGTACCTGCAACGTAAGAAAATGATTGAGATACTTCCAGGGAATAAAACTTAGAAAATATGCCTTGAGTTGATTCTGGCTGAATTATTTTGCGTAAAGACCAAACCAGAAAAAACATTGCTGTGGAAATGCGGATTATTGCTAAACTAACTTGAATTTTTCTTTCGTCTGTCATGATTTTTTACTAATTATCAATTACCTATTAGTTTGACTTTCGCTTTATCTTTCAAACCATCCCCACCACGCAATACGATTTTTTGACCTGCTTGTAAATTATTACCGGAAATCGCGACTTGTTGTCCCATATCTGCAACCATTTCGACTTCCATCTGTTTCGCATTGCCGTTATCTACAGCAAATACTAACCATTTATCTTGTTTTCTCGTTAATGCATCGCGAGATACTACAAACCCCTCGGTATTTCCTGCTAATTGCAAGTTTCCAGAAATTGCCATACCGGGTAACAATCCTGGTGGTGGGTTATCCAATCTAACCCGTACTCGCTGCCGTCTTGATGCTGCTTCTGCTGTCGGTACAACTCCTGCAATCGTGGCATTTCCTTTCCATTGCGGTAAAGCACGAGCGGTTAATTCTACTCTCGTTCCAGCCGCTACCTGAGAACTAAGTTGCTCTGGTAATTCTAAGAAAATATCTAACTTATCTCCCGCAACTAAAGTAATAATTTCACCACCATTTTGTAAGTAGTCGCCAGGGCTAACTTGTCTTTGCAAAACAACACCATCAGAATTAGCTTTGATGCGAGTTCGTTCTATTTGTAGTTTTGCTTGGTTGACTACAGATATTGCTGCTGCAACGTTGGCTTGTTGTGCTGCAATAACTTCACGGGTAAAACCAGCTTTTGCTTCCGCTAATTCTGCTTGCGCTTCTAATCTTTCTCCCCTAGCATTATCTACTGCTGCTCTTGCTTCTACCAATAATCTTTGCGCGATCGCACCTTCTCTTACTAACCCCGTGCGTCTTTTCAGATTATCCACTGCTTCTGTTTCTCTGGCTCTGGCTGCTTTTACCGCTGCTTCCCTTTGAGCAATAATTTCTGGACGAGTTCCCACTTCTAATCTTGCTAATTCGCTTCGCTGTTGTGCAAGTTGGGCTTGTGCTTGAGAAAGCGTTAATTTTTGATCGGCATCGTCGAGTACTGCAATTGTCGTTCCCCGTCTCACTTTATCCCCGGCTTGCACCAGCATTTGCTTGACTATTCCCCCGGTTTGAGCGCGGATTGTGGCTTGTTGTGGCGATTCCACTTGTCCTAATAATTGTACGTTCCTTGTAGCATTACCTTTGGAAAGTGTTGTAACTTCTACAGCACGAGGTGCAGGTGTTTTCGCTGCTGTGGCTGGTTTCGGAGCTTGTTGAGTAGCAGAAAATACGTGAAATAATGCTATCCCATTAATGCCAATCGAAATAAATAATAATAACCCTAACCAAGACTTGCGATGATTTTTTTCGGGGTTACGTTGCTTTTCATCGATAGCAGAAACATCAATATCTTGCTCCAAATTGTGTTCTAAGTTGGCTTTTAATTCTGTCTCTGGTGGCTGTAACTCGTTCATAATTTTTCTGGTAATGGATAATGTTTGTTTGTTAAGATTTGAAACCTTTATGCATACCAGTTGGTATGTTGATAGTTAAAATTTTTTATGCTGGTATGCCCAATATTCTTAATAATCCTGGTTTCAAATCGGTTTTAACAAACTCTAAATCATTTTTAACTCTACCTATGGTTAAAACACCCTGTACAAATACATACATATAGCTTCCGATATTCGCTGCATCTAAATCCTTATCAACTATACCTTCACGTTGGGCATCGGCGACAAGGGAAGTTAAATATTTAGTCATGCGATCGGTAATATTAACAGAGATATTTTTCAGCTTATCTTCGCTGGTACTTTGTCCGGTAGAGATAAACGGACAGCCAAGCACTCGTCCGGTTTGAGCGTATTTTTTTGTCTGCATGGATATTATCAGTTCGCAGTAATAATCAACTCTTTCTAAAGGTGTATTTTGTGGAGAAAAAACGCGGTCAAAACTATTCCTAACGTTTAACCAGCGGACTTCCAATGCTGCTGCGGCTAAATCGGCTTTTGATTTAAAATAGTGATAAAAAGCACCCTTAGTAACTCCCGATTGCGTACAAATTTGCACAATTCCCACGCAATCGTAATTGTTTTCCCAGATTAAATCCAGCGCGGTTTCTAAAAGCTTTTGTTTTGTTTCTTTATGTTCTATAACGGTTGCCATGTTATCGAAAAAGTATATATGATTATTTATCATACATACCGGTATGAATGTTGAGCAACTATTTCTCTTTGTATTTTCACAGAAGCAAAAATTTTACTTACCTGAAGAGAAGCCAGAGGTGATTGGCGATCGCCTTTTGATGCGAAAATTGATTTAACTGCGGTATTTCAGCCTTGGGAATAATGTAGAAACTCTTCCTCTTCCACAACCAGAATTGATTAATCACTCACTCACCCTGAATTCAATTGTGCTAAGCATCGCAAACAAATGTGACACAGAAATGACAATGTGAAGAAAATATAAAGTTAGTTTGGCAATGGGGGATGGGGAATGGGGCATAGTTAAGCTGATATGCAGCTAAATTGCGTAATGCTAAAGCCTGAAAATATTGTAGTGCGGGCATCTTGCTCGCTAGTATTATACAAACTAAATGCGTAACAACTTAGCAGTTAAAACTATAATTGTTTGTTAGTAACTGATAACTGATAACTGCTCACTGATAATGAGTCTCTATTTCATCGCTTTATTACCACCGCAGTCAATTCAAGATTATGCTACTGAAGTTAAGCAGTATTTTGCTGACAATTACGACAGTAAACACGCTTTCAAGTCACCTCCACACGTTACTTTGCAACCTCCTTTTGAGTGGAATACGGATAAAATAATCAATTTGGAGGAATGTTTGCAGAAGTTTGTCAGGGGGCGAAATTCAATACCGATGATTCTCGATGGTTATAATGCGTTTGCTCCTCGGGTTATATATATTGATGTAGTTAAAACTTCAGAGTTGATGAATTTGCAAGCTGATTTAATGGCTTATTTAGAAACTAATTTGGGGATAGTTGATAAAGTTGGAAAATCTCGCGGTTTTACTCCTCACATGACGGTTGCTTTTAAAGATTTGAAGCGAAATAAATTTAAAGCTGCTTGGAAGGAATTTGAAAACCGAGAATTGTATTTTGAATTTACTGCTGGGGAATTGATACTGTTAAAACACGAAGATAGGAAATGGAATATTACAGAAGAGTTTAAATTTGTATAAAAAATACATAGAAATATGACCCAATAATCCTTATACTACCACTGCGTAATCTAGTAGACCTTTTAAAAGAGAAATAATCATGCAACCAGAAACAAAGCAAGCGTACCAAGAGAAAGTAAAGGCTCAACTTAATAACCTTAACGCTCAAATCGATCAAATGAAGGCAAAAGCCGCTGAAGCCAATGCTGATGCTGCTATTGAGTACAATAAAATGATAGACGATTTAACTGGCAAACGTAATGAAGCACAAGTAAAGTTAGATGAAATCGGCAGAGCTTCTGAAGATGCTTGGGAAGATTTGAAAGTAGGCTTTGAAAGTGCTTGGAATGATTTGAATGTTGCTTTCAAGAGTGCAATGAATAAATTCCAGTAATTTTATCTTCATTCTTTAATCGATCGTAATAACTAATGTAGAGACTGGCTGTATTTCCACGTCTCTATTTTTTATTTTTTATTTCAATTACCAAGAGCGAATCGAAATGTCTTTTCATTTTGGAGAAATTGCGGTTCAAAACAAAGCGGGGGTGCGAGGGTAATGCCATTTTCATTAATTTGCTTTATTTTGTCGGATTATACGTTCACCTGGCAATAGCAAAGGTATTTTAAATCCACCTCTACGCTGAAAGTTTATTCAGTAATAGTTTTTCAGGAAAGAATTAATTACTTAGAAAACCACCGCATATTTCCGGAAATTTCAGCAAAGCTATGTAGTTATGTAGGCATAAAAGATACAAAGCGCGGAAGGTACTATGACTACTAGCTTTATTGTTCTTGAAGTAGGTGCGACTGGATTAAAAGTAACAAGATTGCAGTCGGCTTTAAAACAGCTTAATTTTTATTTTAGTGCCGTTGATGGTATTTTTGGTGCAAAAACCAAAGCTGCATTAATTAAGTTTCAACAGCTTTACAGTCATCTTCCTAGCAACGGAATTGTTGATGCTGAAACGATTTTACAATTAGATCAAGATGTGTGGTTGTCGGGAAAAGAGGTTTTGCGGGAAGGTTGTACGGGTGAAGAAGTAAAAGCACTTCAAGAAATATTTACTGTCTCCGATTTACACACCTCAACTACTGATGGATATTTTGGTAGAAAAACGAAAGAAGCTGTAATTTGGTTTCAACAAAATTGGAGTTTGCAAGCAGATGGTATTGTAGGAACTGATACTTGGGCTGCTTTATATCGCCATCAAGTTTATAATGTACCAATAGAAGACAGAGTTAACTATTTTTTTGGTGAGTTAAATACAGATACATTTATTAAATTACCGCTAAAAAATGGTGACAAGGGACGCGATATTTTAGTGTTACAAAAGTTTTTAAATCACGGTTATGGGGGTACTCGTGGAATTTTGGAAGATGGCTATTTTGGACAAGCAACAGAACAAGCCGTTAAAAACTTTCAGCAACGTAAGGGTTTATTTGTTGATGGGTTTGTAGGAGTGCAAACTTATGAACAAATGCTTCGTGAAGGTTTGAGTCAGCAGTTAATAAATGAGTTATTAAGCATTCGTAAAAGTAAGTCACTTAGTTTTACGAATGGTAACGAATATCAGATGATAGAAGATGCAGCGGTAAGAGGAGAAACCGTAATTCATAGGTTTGAAGTTGCACCGAGACAAGATTTTAATATCGTAATTACTTGTTCAGAAAATAATGCAGTTTTTGAATTATTTAAGGTTGGGGAGCCTAGAATTTATGCAGAAAAAGCAACCAATATGAAGCTGCTCCTAGAAGAAGGTGAATATTATTTGGCTGTTAATGCTATTCGCGGTAATACTAGTTATAAGTTGCAGGTTAAATCGATAAATTGTTAGTTAATAAAACCCCTCCCGAAGTTGACGTGGAGGGGAACAAATTTAATATTTAGTTTGTCTAATCTATTATTGAAAATTACTAGAAATAATCTTATGAAAAAAATAGCTATTGTATCTGTTTTGATCGCAAGTCCGTTATTATGGTTGCTGAATAATCAAGTTTTCGCAACACCCAAAGAAACGGTTTCTCAATCAATACACTCTCAAGCTGCTCAATCAAAAGATAAATGGCGAAGAATGAACGAGAAGGAAGAGATAAATCAAATAAGATCGCTAATTGATAGTCGTATGGGTGTAGCTGCACTTAATCAATTAGCGTTAGAAGGTTTTATTGGTTTTGATTGTAAACGCAGCTTTTATGTTAACGAACGATATGGTGGTTTTCAAACTTTGATGCGGGTGAAGTGTAATAAGCCTAAAGGTGCTTCTAGTGCAATCGGTTATGACGAAATTCGAGTTGTTTTCAATCGGTTTGAAGATAATATTGAGGGCTTTAAAATTGAAAGGGTTTCCAAAGAAACTGGCTCTGGGAAGATTAAGTTACCCGATTGATTACTTGTAGTAAAGGGAGTTGGGAGTTGGGAGTAGGAAGTTGGGAACAGGGATTGTCAACAACCGCTTGGGAATAAATTCCCAGGCTATCAGACTGAGTAAAGCTGCTGTAATTAAATTTCAAAAAGATCGAAATCTTGTGGCTGATGCAATTGTTAGCGCCAAAACTTGGGAAAAATTATCCCATGTAGTTACTTTTGATGCAGATATTGATAATTTCCTTCGCCAACATTTTTTCTTTAGCTTGGAATACGTTGCTTAGAGAAACGGGATTTGTTTTTTTGTTTTTATAATTAAGATAGCGGTTTATTGTTGGGATTTCATACAGATTCAGGAGACGTAGCAGTGCTACGTCTCTACATTTTTTTGGGGGATTAACTATTATCTTGCGACAATTTGACCGCCTGGGCGCTGAATCATGATTTCTGATAACCGTCGCTTGGCTTTAGGATCGATTCCGAAAATACGTATGTAGTCGTTATTATGTTCGACTAAACACGCTTCCAAAGCGGCGATCGCCTCTGCCATATCTTCTATTTGATGCCCTGCGTAACTGTTCCAGGAACCCGTGCGGAATCTACGCTGGTCTACGTATTCTATACCGATGTGGCTTCCTGTTGCTAAAATTTCTCGCATTTGTTCTAATACTTCTAGCTGCAAATGGGCTGAAGGTATCTGTGCGTTGTATGCATTACCACCTCCGTAGGCTTGATAATTTCCTGTAGCTTGCTTGGCATTAGTGGTTGCTGTTGGGCTATGAGCGGCTGTATGGGGATGAGGGAATGGATCGGAATCTGGATACTGGAAGCTTGAATCGCTACTTTGTTGGTTGTTATAGGTTGATCGTGTTTCTGGATATTGGAAAGTCGAACCACCTATGTGTTTGGATGTTTCTGGATAACGGTAAGTTGAACCACCTATGTGTTTAGATGTTTCTGGATAATGGAAAGTTGAATCGCTACTTTGTTCGCTGTAATGTGGAGCAGATGTTTCTGGATAATGGAAATTCGCACCACCTATTTGTTTAGGTGTTTCTGGATAATGGAAAGTTGAATCGCTACTTTGTTCGCTGTAGTGTGGAGCAGATATTTCTGGATAATGGAAATTCGGACCACCTATTTGTTTGGATGTTTCTGGATAATGGAAAGTTGAATCGCCACTTTGTTCTTTGTAGTGTGGGGTAGATGTTTCTGGATAGCGGAAAGTGGAACCACCTATTTGTTTGGTTGAATCTACTCTAGATTTTTCTGGATATTGGAAACTCGAATCGCTACTTTGTTTTTTGTAGTTTGGAGTAGCTGTTTCTGGATAGCGGAAAGTTGAATTCCCGCTTATTTGTTTGCTGGGATATAAAGTTTGTGTTGGTGGATAATGGAAAGTTGAACCGTTGGTTTCGTTAGGATCTTGAATGATGGTTTCCATGACTGCCTGCTTGGTTTTGTAGTCGATTCCAGCTACGCGCACGTAGTCATTGGTGTGCTTAACTAAACATCTTTCCAAATCTCCAATTGCATCGGCCATATCATCTATTTCATGAGTAGAAAACTTTTGCCAATTATCCTTGCCATTGTCAGAATAATCGATACTCAAATGGTTTCCCGATGCCAATATTTTCTGCATATAGCTAAGGATTTCCGGCCCAACATGGGTAGATGCGATTTCTGTATTGCGATTAATACTGTTAGGATTTTTACCTAAACTCCGGTTTCTACCAGTTGTTAATTTACCAGAAGATGGGATATCGGGTATATGTACGGCTTCCGCTGGCGTTTGATGGCTAGGTCTTGCTTGGTAAGTAGATGATGGTTCCGGGTCAAAATGCGCTGTAGGTCTTGCTTGATACACGGGTAATTCCGCATCAAAATGTGACGTAGGTCTTGCTTCATACACGCCTGTTTCTGCTGGCTGCGGTACAAAATGCTTCTGATGACGTAAAGCACCGCGATTGTATTCTTCAACCAAGTGCGAATCATCCACCCGATGCTGTTCCCCAACCATCAAATGACCCATTTCGATCAAATCCGATAACCCAAATCTAGGCTTTTTGAATGATGGAAGATTATTGCTGTTGACAACAGAAGAAGAAACTTTATCAACTCCTTTATCGTGGATAAACCCGCGAATTTGCTCGTCATAAATTCGCGATCGCAACGCACTATAAAAATCAACTGCGGCATCAGGAAACTGCGAAACCAGTTTTTCTATATCTTGTCGTGATAAACCATCTTCACTAAAAATTCCTGCCGCAATACCAACTTTGTCATCTCTACTTGGTTCCCAGTAAAATTTTTCCATCCTACCGTCACGAATCAACGGTGCATATAATGTAGAAAAATCGTTCCCGGTGACAATAATCGGAACGCGATGCAAAGGCGTAGAATCATAACTACCCGGTAACTGTACGTCGGTGGGATTATCCGCAATATTCATCAACGTAGCGTTTACCAACTGCGTATTCACCGTGTACTGGGTACCTTCATCAAAACGTCCGGCACCAGCATCAAGATCGTTAATCATCAACACGCACATTTTACCGCGCACCTTGATTAATTCCGCCGTTTCCCGATAGCGCAACCGAATCAAACGGGCTGGATCTCCGGCATCCGGACTTTCCAATTCACCACCAGAGATGTGAGTTACCTCCACACCCATTTTCTCAAAAACTAATTCGCATTGAAAAGATTTTCCTTCACCCTTGCGCCCGTGAACACCCAAAATCAAAGGTACTCGAACATTAGGTAAGTCGAGATAGTTTTTAGTAATGTGAACGGCAAGTTTATCTTCAAAACGGGGAGAAATATAGTAGCTCATGTAATAAAAGCAGAAATTTAACAGTAGTAGAACCATGTTAAATTTTTATGGCTACTATTTATCATGTATTTTTGTAAGCTAAATCCCCTTTCTACTTATAGCCGCAATATTTTTATCTAATTACTGCCTCGTAATCTTCATGAGTCCCCATCCAAAACCAATAGTAATCCTCACCTTGTTTTAAAGCCAAGGCACGATAATTGACAGTAACTCTAGCAGACCATAAATTGTCTGCTACTTTCTTAAAGTGTAGAGAAGGATGAAATTGATTGTTCTTCCAAAGTTGATCGGCTTTTCTTGCTTGCGCTTTTATTTTTGGTGGTAAAACTGATGCAGTTACCCAGCGAGAGCTTATACAATTAATAGAAACCATAATCGTCTATAAATTTCCACGTTTAAGCAGAAAAGAGATAGAAAAAATGTTGGGATAATGAAAATAATCGCTATTATTATCATTGAGAAGCATATTCGCTGTCAAAATCGGGGTGAAGTTTAATGGGTAAATCAATCGTTGACTTAGTTGATAACCTACCTACTGATAATATTACTGTCAAAGTATTAAAGGCTCTTGATTATATAGTACCTGGTGAGTGGGATAATTTTGTAAATTTTGACGATGCAATAAGTAAGATTACCGGAGAAACTAAGTCCAAAAAAATTAAGAAAATTCGTAAACAAGCAGTTAAATTATACGAAGATAAGAATAACGGATATCAAACAGCTATTTGGCTTTATCAAACTATAGATGCTACAGATAAAGCTATAGGTGCTGCCGCTTTAGCTGATAAAGTTGGGGATACTTTTAGTTTTATACCCTTTTTAAAACAATTAACTCCCAAAGCAGATACTTTGCAAAGTATTGATTTAAAAATGAAATTGGTTGCGGAATTAATCGCTTATAGCAAGCTTAATGGACTTACTCTTTCTCCACAAAAATTTGCTACTTCTCTAAAGGAAAATTATCAAAACGATGCGCTTATAAGGATGGTAGCTTTAGTTTGTATTGATGGTGTGCTTCCTCTAGGTGCAAATTTCGTTCCTAGAGTTGAAAACGATATTACTAAAAGAGAAAATTTGCAAAATAATCCGGCTTTTTCTGCTATCAGTCAATTCATTCCTAGCACGGATAAAACAGGTTTTATTAATGACAGTTTCAAAGCAGTTGATGATTGGATGGCAAAATTAACCGATTCTGCTGGTTTAACTCGCGAATCAATTGCCAATCGTCTTAGTAATTTTATAGATATTGCTGACGATAAATTAGATTATGTAGCAGCCTTTTTAGATGCAAGCACCAACTATTTTGAGCATACCGGAATTCAAACTGTTGCTCGTAAATTAATTAAGGAAGCTTATCAAGAGGTAGATTAAATTGATCGTGCTTTGTAGAGACGTAGCAATGCTACGTCTCCGAATGTCGCGGGAAAACGAATTTATTTTTTCAGATGCGTTTCCGTAATGTTTGGGGGAAATTGATTTATTTCAGTTGCGTTTTCGTAATGCGATTTCACTAAATTATCGATACATATTTAAACATCGGGAGACGTAGCACTGCTACGTCTCTACATTAATATTCGTATTTTTGTAAATTATAACTAAAACCAATTTAACCAACCTTGCCAATTTTTAACAATTTCAGCAAATACTTGATATCCTGCGGCTCTGGGATGAGCGCCATCATATTTTTTTACTTCATTCATCCAGATATCCGATTTTAAAAGTTGTGGAAAAACATTTAAATAAGGAACCTTTAATTGATTGCAAACACAGCCAAACTCTTGGGATAATTCGGAAATTCTTTGATTTTGTTCCTCATCATCCATTGGTGGTGCGCTAACTACTAAAACTGGATATAAATCTTTTGCAATACTTAAAATATCCTGTAGGTTGGTAATCGAATCCTGTAAAGAAACTCTAGTTTTACCATTTTCTATAGTTGTATCGTTGGCTCCAAAAGAAAATACAACCCTACCATTATATTGTTGAGGTAAACGATAAGAAACTTCCTGCAACCAGCGCTTTCTTAACTCAGTACTCGTTTCCCTTCTAACTCCCAAATTATAGTAAGTAATATCAAATCCTTTGGAGAAGGCATCTTGACATATTCTACCAGCCCAACCCAAACACTCAGAATCACCAGTACCATTTACAAGTGACTCGCCAACAAAGCAAATTCTTAATTCTTTTAATAGTTGTGAAGTCATTAAAATAATAATAAAATAAGTATAATAATGTACTTTATATTACTTTCTGGAACTAATCGCAATACTTAATTTAACAAGTGTAAATAGCATATTAAATGTATAGACATCGGCACAGTAAAAAATATGTGCCATTTACGGATATCCGTACTGTATCAAAATTTTGATAATTTCTCAATCTATTTTATGATTGCTCTATTGAGAGAATAAATTTCAGATGGAAAAACAAGAAGTCATCAAAGTTTTGCAAAGAGCTATTTCCAGCATTCGTAAAAACAGAAATAATGATGCTGTCAAGGATTTACACATTCTGATAGCTGACTTAGAAAGAAGGATAAAAGAAGATGATTTTGATGGTGAATATATATTAGACGATCCAAACTGATTATTTGACTTTGATATCGGGGTGTACATAAATCTGGGGCATCTTTGCCCGTCCATTTCTACTTTAGGATTTAGGAAACTGTTAAATTATTTCCCTTTCTCCTTCAACCAATTTACGCCAAAATCAACAGCATCTCTAACAGTAAACAACTTGGTTTGTGCCGAGCCAACCTGTGAAGCTTTTACATAAGCTGCTTTTTCAAAATCCTTACCCATATCTATAAAGCAGTTACGATCAAAATCAATATCTGAATAATGTGTCCAAACTCGTTTTCCCTGTTCTATAATTGGCGCTCCATAATTAGTTGTTGTAATATCACCCATGCGGTATTCCGATAGATGAAATGTTGTACAAGTATCGTATTCGGTTCCTAATAAAAGTACGTAACCGTTTAAATCGTAGAGACGAGCCAGAGGTGATTCTTCTCCAAGTGAATAATTCAAAGACTGATTTTTGATAATAACTTCGGCATTCTTCCCCCAAGCAGCAAAAGAAAAATTGGGGTGAGAACTTCTTAAAACCTTTTCACAAGTTCGGAAAACTTCTACAATTTTCCCCATATTTCTTGTAGGAGTAACTTTCGCGTCGTAAGCTGGCATGGTATCGCGAATAATCTGCCACCATTCACAAGGAAACTGGTGGTTTTTGCCACGGCTCTGGATCTGAAAAATCGTTACTATGAGTAGGCATTACCAAAGTACCCTCTGACGTAACAATATCCATCAAAGCTTGAACTACAGTTACCGCACCACCACAAACCCACCCCAAAGAACTTAGAGAAGAATGTACAATTACCGTTGTTCCTGGAGTTAAACCTGCATTAATTAAATCTTGTGTTAAAGTCTTGCGGGTGCGGGGCGATGGCGTTTTTGAAATAGTCTCTGCTTCGCTCATTTTGCATAATATGATTTATTTTTTAGATTAAAATCAAATTTGATGATATCAAATTAAAAAAAGTAAATAATTCAGATAATCATTATTTCTCATGCAATCAATATGGTTAACCATTAGTTTTAATAAGTTTGTAGTAAGGATTTTAGCCATTTATTAGAGGGCTAAAGCCCTTACTACGAACCTTGGTAGTTAGGAAATACCCCGAAAGAGATATCTACTTCGGATGAAAAAAATATCCTTGGCTGTCCGAATACTTAGATAACTTTATATCTGACATTTAACGAATCAATTCCCTGCTTTACCCAACACCAACATTCATATTCTGATTTAAATAACTTTGGTGCGGCGATATTATTTAATGAATCTGGTAAGTAATGGTCATAATAATATTTACCAGCTTCCTGGGAAACGACAATTAAGTTGTTACGGAACACGTAGCGATGTTTAAATGCATCATTATCGCTAACGAAATCAGAATTCTTATCTATGTGTTCTTTGGCAATATTTATAATATTCTCAATGCTACTGCCGTAGATTTTTGCCGGATTTTCGGCTTTGTGATACTGACTTTTAGACCCAACTTCTGATAGCAATTTATACGAATAAATTTCGTAATTATCTGCTTTCCCGAAAACGAATGGTATGATGAGATATCCTTGGTAGGATACTGATTCTTCGTAATTTAAGTTTTTCATTGATACGTCCTGATATATAAATGCTATCCAAAGTAGTATGCTCGTATCGCGATCGCGACGATCGAAGGTTTTAGCAGGTGGGATTGTTTATTAATCCTTTAGCTTTACAAAACAAGTTGCTAACGGATTTTATAAGTTTTCATTTATACCATTTGCATAATGATTTTTTGACAGAACCGATAAATTTATTTTATAAAAGTAAAGCGAACTGCCAAAAGGTTGAAATGGTATTATTTGCTGCTAAAATTTTCTCCTACATAACTAGTATGCAGAAGTTTACGGAACTATTGAAGGCAGATGATTTTTTTACACCAACCTTCAAATAAACTCTATATTTTTGCGATTAATTGTTATCTACTTTCAACTTACCACAACTAGCTAATAGTGCAAGTCACCATAGACTTAGTTGTTTTGGAGAATTATTTAGAAGGTTCCAAGGTAGGGGTGAGACCCCTATACCCCTCTGTTCTAATAGGTTTTGAAAGTGACGAGCAGCCCACGGTGATTTTCCTTCCTGGGGACAATGGACAAAAAAGTAAATTTGCATTCCAGATTGCAACCATTGTTTAATATGAGTTACCCATTCTTCCATAAATGTTTGATTTATGGACAAATTGGGATGAGATATGAAACGAATTAAAGTAAATGGTGCCGTAACATTAAAGTTTACAGGTAGTTGAGGTTTACGTCTTTCGGAACCAAGTTGTGGATCTTCTTCTCCGGTATAGATGGGGACGAGAATCTAGTATCACTTTTCCTACACCGAATTTTTGCAAAAGGTTTGTTAACTTATCTGCTGATGGTTGTTTAAACCAGTCGCGATGTCTGACTTCTACTGCCAAAGGTAGTTGCGTTTGTTGCCAAGCTTCGATGAAAGCAGTTAAATCGTTGAGTGATGAAGGTGCGTAGCTTGGTGGTAACTGTGCAAACATCGGTGCAATACGGGTACCCAAAGGACGCATAATTTCCGCGAATTTTAAAGCCTCGTTAATATAAGGTTTGAGCGAGCCGTTATGAGTAATATTTCGCGGTAATTTTAAACAAAATTTAAACTCTGGAGGTGTTTGATCTGCCCAACGTTTTACGGTTTCTTGATTTGGTACCGCATAAAAAGTAGTGTTGCCTTCCACAGTTGTGAAGCGACGACTGTAAAGGTGGAGAAAATCAAGCGGGCGAGTACCTTGAGGATAAAGTTCGCCTACCCAACCTTTATAAGACCAAACAGCACACCCAATAAAGAAATCCACAATCTTAATTTTATATTATTAATAATTTTAAAATATCATTTTTTGGTAGTAGCAACAGCGAAATCATCTTTATTTTCTATTCTCCGCATTTAGGCTTTACCCAATTCTCTATATGAATTCAAATACAAGAAGACGTAGCAATGCTACGTCTCTACATTATTTATTACAGCATTCACAAAGAAGGAAAAAATATTTCTATTCCCCATGCCCAATTCTATTAACTAACTCGAAACTGATTTTCAGCCACATTTACAAAGTATTCCGAATGTTGAATTTCTTCTGCTTTAGTATTTTTGAGAAATGCAATAATTTCCGAGCCAGCCATAATTAATGTTCCATTGGATGATTCTTGAAAAGTTAATTGGTCAAAACTAATGTTTGTCAGACCAATTTTATCAATACCAACTTCAAAATCTTCAATTACATTCGTTTCTGATTCCGCAGCACTACCGTCACCGGGTTGAAAAATAAATGTATCTATCCCGGCACCACCATTCAGAATATCTCTACCAATACCGCCGATTAGAATATCATTATTGTTATCGCCGAGAATCATATCATCACCAGATTCACCGAAGAAAATATCATTACGATCTCCGTCGTAAGGGCTATCTGCACCAAAATTCAACAATTCGCTACCGTGCATTTCTTGGTTTCCAGAACTACCAATAACGATATCGTCTTGATTACCTGCTTTTAATATTCCAGCTAATGAAGTTACTAGGTTGTCTTCGTTAACATCAATTATTCCTTTGAAACCTTTGCTGTTTCCTTCAAGGATTTGTAATTCTCCTAAATCTTCAATAGAAATTGTTTCAACTGATTGATAAGCCCCGATACCCAGTAAATCTCCGAGTATACCTTGTTGGTTAATTGTATTTGTAAAAGCACGCACGACTCTCTCGTGTTCCCGACCAAAGTCTGTTAATTCTGATTCAGTTCCAAACGTCATCTCGAAAGCTTCATCAGCGCCAAGAGCTAATTGTTTATTTCCAGCAATGCTTTTTTCACCTACAAATGCTCTAGAAAAAACCGATGTATCGGCGTATGTTTGGGGAGCTTGAATACCTTCTATTCTGCCATCGACATCATAGATATCTTTGATCGCATCGACAGCAAATGGATTGTCATCGCCATTCCGTGATGATGGTGGATCGAGAGCGGTGATTGTTCTAACGCCTTCATTATTGCCCGTGACTACAGTTTCGTTTTCTACAGCCAATCCATCTCGATAAAGTCTTCCTATTTCCGCGCTTAGCAAGGAACCCAAACTATGACCAATTAAGTTTAAACTTTGTGAAGCTCCGAGACTATCTATTCCGTAATAATCCTTTAATGCTTCGACTGCAAATTCAGCAACTGGATTAATCCAGCTAGCTGCTCGGAAATTCCCTTTACCTAAAGCTCCGTACTCAATTCCTAACGTTTCTGTACTGTTAAAAGCAGCCTCTCTCCAGTCTAATAACAGAACGCGATCGCCACTATGTGCAGCAGCAATTTCTTGTGCTATATCGGTAAATTTTCCATCGGGTGTATCGTTCCAACCGTGGACGATTACCCAAGTTTGTTGAGCGTCGGTGGGATTATTAAATTCTCTAAAGCCGATGTTGCGGATGCCGGGATTGTTTTCTATTTCTGAGTTAAGTAAAATTCCTTCTACACTTCCACCAGTCACTGTGCCTTGAAACTGGTAAAACACTCGGATCTAAATACTCGCCCTTATCTTGAGAATTGAATGTTGCATCTTGATAACTTTGTGTTTGCAATATGCTCTGATTGCTAACAGTTGCATTAGATGCAGCTTCATTATTAGAGTACTGGTTTCCTTCAAGCTTCAGCAGTGAAATGTCGTTTACATGACCAGCATCATTACCGACAGGTTGGATGTTTATTTCAAGATTATTTACATTTACACCTGAAGAAGTATCGAAAGAATTAACATTTTGATCGGGCGATGCTTCAGAAACCGTAGCCGCAGTATTTTTATTCCCTAAAACCGCATCATCTGTAAAGTTTTTTGAGGATAAATTAACCTCGCTATTCCCATGTAAATCGTCATTAAAAACAGGAATCCTGATTCTTTTCCCTATCTCCCCATCAATAAACTCTACGGAAATAGGAGCTTCATTGAAAGCAACTTCCGATTCAACATCATTTGACCTCAGATCCGCAAACTGCGAAATTAAAACTTTATCTCGGACTTCACTCGAAAAGTCTTCTTCAAAATGAAGAGAATGGGATTGAGAAGATCCAGTTAATGAAGGGTTTTTAAGAATTCCTTCTAGATGATGATCGGTAGAAAGTATATCTTTATGCAATGACTGGTGAGATGACGAATTATTATTCATTTGTAAATTGATTTCGAGCTTTTGTAGATTCATTTTAATTAAATAATATATATGTCGCGTTTAAATGTAGTTAAAGACGCAGTGTTGAAATTCATATATAGATATGATGGTTTTATAGCTCAAGAACTAAGGTAGTTAAGAGCATAAACAACCTGCATTTTGATTGATAATGAAAATAATTTATGTTCCAATCTTTAAAGCGGTTGGAACGAGATTTAAATTGATTAACTAGAAATGATTTATCTAGAATTGATTATGCTAGATAACCTCGATAATTATCATCTAACTAAAGAAATATTCTTTAGAAAAAATTATTATCAGTAAGTATTTAAGCCGATTTTCATATCAAAATAATTGCTTGATGGCAGTTGTAACTTATAAATAATTTTGTTGATTAAATAGAAAGCATGGTGTTAAGAAGTTAATTTTTTAATATGATTTATACTAAATTCTATTTTTGCAAAGGTAAAGTGACATTGTTGATGCTAATTTTACTTTTTGATTTTGGTTTATTGTTGTGAATGTGACAAAACACCTCACCCTCAATCCCTCTCCTTAATAAGGAGAGGGAAGCCGGAGGCAGGGTGAGGTTTTATATTTAATTTGACCTAGTTACTTACTACGAACCTTTATTTTTACTACTAAAAATTAATACAACCTACAAAAAAATATAGTAAGATTTGAAAAACGGCATATCTCAAGCATAATCCCGTCGAATTCTATTAATAGCTGCATTCAATCCATCGCTATGAATCCAGCCCACAAAACCACCGTAAATCATGTTGTCATTTCTATCGGCAATAAAAACGTGGTCAACTCCAAAGGGGTTTTTCCAAGTTTTCACAATTGAACCATCTCTTAGCCGAATAACAGGATTAGAACTTTTAAAATCTCGATGGTGAGCGCGAGTCATTCCGGGGACGTTTTCTAATATCTCGATAACTTCTTCGCTATCATCTGCGATATGTTGACTAACTACAGTTGTACAGCCACATCCATCTGTGATTGTAAACTTGAGTCTTTCTTTTAAATCCCCATCAAACAGCGATAGAGAATTAATTTCTTCTAATAATTTACCTTGGGGTTCTAACTGTCTTCTTTGACAATAAACTGCTGTAAGTAACTCTTCTAAACCGACGTTAGTTAAAGCATCTGCAATCAATCCCGTTAATCCTAATACCGCGATTCCACCCAACATCCCCGCAGGGGCCACCTAAAAAAGCTAAAGCAGCAGTAATCGCAGCAGCACCCGTTAAACCAGTACTTGCCATGACTGCGATTAAAATGATTCCAGGAAATCCCAATCCGGCGATTTTTTTAATAAGTTCGTCCATTACACCCTTATTCTCAGTAAAGATTTTTTTCTTTTATAACACCATAGCTTTTTTGGTTATTTATCCTTTATTTTACAAATGTGAAATTAACTTCTAGACTTTCCCCCTCTCCTTAACAAGGAGAGGGCTGGGGTGAGGTTCAATTCCACTCTCCTTGCAAAGTAAAAGCAGCCCAATAATAAGGATTTCGCCAATCTGGATTAGCCCATAACTTGCGCTGTGCAGCCCTTAACGCTTCGGTAGGATTTTTATTTTCCTGCAACATTTGCTTATAAAATTCTTGCATCAATACCGATGTACCTTCATCGCTAACATTCCACAATGAAAGCGCTACTCTGGACGCACCTGCATACATCAAACCCCTTGTCAACCCTACGATACCTTCACCACTAATATTTTTACCAAGTCCAGTTTGGCAAGCACTTAATACAATTAATTCCGCTGGATAATCTTGTTCAAATAAATCTGCTAAACGCAAATAACCCGGTATTTGTTCGCCATCCTTATTAACTAAAGATAAAACAATTCCCGACAATTCTGGTTGTTCGGGATTAACAAAACCGTGAGTTGCAAAGTGTAAAATTTGGAATTGATTAAGGTTTTTATTTGTAGCCCAATTATAGTTAGCGTCAAAGCTAAATACTGGTAAGCTTGATTGAGAAGAAACGAGTTTTAATATTTCTTGAGCTTCTATTTTTGTATTCTTTAATCGACTCCAACCATTACGGTTAAGACTTTTAGCGGAACGTTTGAGAGCAGAACGTTCTAATTCAATATCAATATCAAGATCGTAACTTGTAGATTTACCCGTAATTCGTTCGTCATTGGAACTATATACTGGATCTGCAAGAATGGCGATTTTTTTCGGTGCTATTTCACGTTTGGCAATTTTTTCTCTTTGGATAGCAATAGTTGATGCTGAAGGTAAATTCACAATTTCGTGATGGAGCATCAACGGTTGATAATTTGTATTTGCTGTTCCTGGTTTATTGGGAATTGGTTCGGGATTAATTCCACCTCGGGAGACGTTACATATAACGTCTCTACATTCATTATTTTCTACCCCCTCTACCCCCTCTACCCTCTCTACCCCCTCTCCCAAATTATGTAATGCTGCAAAAGGAATCTGCTGCAACACACCATCAGCAACGATAACCAATCTTTTCCCGGCTAACTTATCTTGTACGGGTGCAAGAATCATTTTGCTAAGTTTTTGTGCTGAATCAATCGGTAAATTATTTGTTGCTAATTCGCTGTGAAATTCTTTGGCCACTTTTTCAATTTCTTCACCTTTTGGTAATTCGTAGCTATTTAAAGAATTAGGAGTAACTAACCATAAATAACTACGCTTTTCACCCAAGGAATATTGTAGTAAAACGGTATCCTTATCTAGCTGCTGTTGAATTTGAGGTAATTTTAACGGTTCTGGATTAGTTAATTTATCTCTTTCTGGATTTTGAGCGCGGATTTTGGCTTTAAGTTGTTTTTGTTGATTAATAATATTTTGAATTTCGGCTTCGGTTTGTTTAATTGTGTCTTTCGGTGGTTGCTTTTGATTAATTAACTTAACGAGAATTTTTTCTTGAGCTTGACGTTTCAGCTGTAATTCTTTTTCTTGTGCAATGAATTTGGGATTAATGTTTTTGCTGAGTTTAGCGTTAGCTTGAGCTAATAATTCGATTAAACCACGAGCGCGGGAACGTTCGGAAATGTGTAGCGCTATAGAATCGTATCCTTGTGATGGGTTTTTCTTGTGTTGTTCCATCAATAGATCGATGTAGAATTTGTAATAACCTTGGACTGTAGAGAAATAGGTGGTTTTTAAATCTTGGTTGGTGTAGGTACCGCGTAAATCTTCGATAATGGCGATCGCGTTTTTGATATGTTTGAGGGATTTTTGTTTTTCTCCCAAATCCGAGTAAACTAGACTAATATTATTGAGTGTTGTAGCTTCCCCACCTTTATCACCCACTGCACGAAATAAAGGTTTTGCTTGGTTGAACAACGAAAGTGCCTTTTGTTTTTCTCCTAAATCCGAGTAGACTGCACCAATATTATTGAGTATTGTAGCTTCCCCACCTTTATCAGCCACTGCACGTTTCAACGGTAAAGCTTGTTTGTAAAACAAAAGTGCCTTTTGTTTTTCTCCTAAAGCATCGTAGACGTGACCAATATTATTAAGTGTGGAGGCTTCTCCAGCTTTGTCTCCCACCGCACTTTTCAACGGTAAAGCTTGGTTGTAGAATTGTAGTGCCTTGTGCTTTTCTCCTAAAGCATCGTAGACGTGACCAATATTATTAAGTGTGGAGGCTTCTCCAGCTTTGTCTCCCACCGCACGTTTCAACGGTAAAGCTTGGTTGTAGAATTGCAGCGCCTTCTGATTTTCTCCTAAATCGTCGTAGACAGAAGCAATATTATTGAGTGTTGTAGCTTCCCCATTCCTATTACCCACTGCACGATATAAAGGTTTTGCTTGGTTGAACAACGAAAGTGCCTTTTGTTTTTCTCCTAAATCCGCGTAGACTGTAGCAATATTATTGAGTATTCCAGCTTCCCCACCCCTATCACCCACTGCACGATATAAAGGTTTTGCTTGGTTGAACAACGAAAGTGCCTTTTGTTTTTCTCCTAAATCTGAGTAGACTTTACCAATATTATTGAGTGTTCTAGCTTCCCCACCCCTATCACCCAGCGCATGAAGTGAAGGTAAAGCTTGGTTGTAAAACGAAACTGCCTTTTGTTTTTCTCCTAAAGCGGAGTAGACTGCACCAATATTATTGAGTGTTCTAGCTTCCCCACGTTTATCACCCGCTGCACGACGTAAAGGTAAAGTTTGTTTGAACAACGAAAGTGCCTTGTGTTTTTCTCCTAAATCTGAGTAGACTGCACCAATATTATTGAGTATTGTAGCTTCCCCACCTTTATCAGCCACTGCACGGTATAAAGGTAAAGCTTGGTTGTAATAGGAAAGTGCCTTCTGTTTTTCTCCTAAATCTGAGTAGACTGCACCAATATTATTGAGTGTTCTAGCTTCCCCAGCTTTATCAGCCACTGCACGATATAAAGGTAAAGCTTGGTTGTAAAACGAAACTGCCTTTTGTTTTTCTCCTAAAGCGGAGTAGACTTGACCAATACTACGAAGAGTAACAGCTTGCCATGACTTATCCCCCAATTTTTCCCACAGAAACCAGCGCTGCTTCCCATTTCTTCCTAGCTGCTAGCAGTGATTCTTTACTTCCCTGCTTGAATAATTGCAATCCTTCTTGCATTAACTTATTTGCTTCAGCACGCATTGCATCCAGTTGCGTTTGTTTCTGTTGAACAATTATTTGTAAATTCCTAGAAGCATATACTCTCCCCACATCGGAAATCAAAAATACAGTTAAAAATACAGCAAAGGCGCGATGCATTAAAGCTCGAACATGGTGATGTTTTTTGCTCATAACTTATTACTTTAAGTGATTTTTCTATAGCTATAAACATCTCTATCTAGCGCTTTGCTAATTATGCAATTATTCGCTTTTTTGCAAAATTACTGAATGATAAACCGCAGAATCGAGGGTGCGGAGGGCACGGAGGAAAGATGCAGAAAGTAGGTTGGGTTAGACGCACGAGAATTTTGAATTTTAGCTAATAATTAATATTGCGTCGTAACCCAACATTCGATTGTTGTAACTTTTAGTATTTATTCAAAACCTGATGTTGGGTTACGACAGGAGAAGCTAAATTGTAATCACCATCAAAATTCTAAACCTGTCTAACCCAGCCTACAAAATATTTTAACTCAGTAATTACCCTTACTCAACTGTTACCGATTTAGCAAGATTCCTCGGTTGATCCACGTCCAAACCGCGACGGGCTGCGATGTGATAAGCCAATAACTGTAAAGGTACTACTGTCAAAATTGGCGATAGTAATTCATCCACAGTTGTAACTGGAATCAAATCGTTGAAAACTTCTGCTACTTCTTCATCATCAGCAGGTGCAATTCCAATCAATCTTGAATCCCTTGCTTTGGCTTCCTGAGCGTTGGAAATCACTTTTTCGTGAACGCTTCCCGGCATGGCGATCGCCACTACTGGAACTTTCTCATCTAAAAGGGCGATGGGGCCATGTTTCATTTCGCCTGCGGGATATCCTTCGGCGTGAATATAGCTGATTTCTTTTAATTTTAAAGCGCCTTCTAAAGCGATGGGGAAGTTAATTCCTCTTCCTAAAAATATAAAGTCTCTGGTTTCGGTAAATTCGTGAGCTAGTTTTTCGGTTAATTTTTCCTGTTTTTGCAGATTTTCTTCAATTTCTGTGGGAATCATCCGCAATCCGGCAATCACTTCGATGATTCTTTCACTAGAAACGGTTTTACACCGATAAGCTAAGTCTAAAGCTAATGCATAAAACGCCATCAATTGAGCGGTGAAGGTTTTTGTTGCTGCTACACCAATTTCAATTCCGGCAAGGGTATTAATAATATGCGGTACCATCAATCCCAAACTACTTTCGGGACGATTGGTTATACCCAAAAGCCGTGGTTTATACTTAGGATCTTTGGCTTCACGACGTTGTTTTTCCATCGATAAAGCTGCTAAAGTATCCGCAGTTTCACCGGATTGAGTTACGCCAATTATTAATGTATTAGGTGTTAAAGGAGTTGGGGAATAGCGGAATTCGGAAGCGTAATGTACCTGAGTGGGAATTCCCGCAAATTGTTCTAATAAGTATTTTCCGACTAATGCCGCGTGCCAACTAGTACCGCAGGCAACTATCTGTATTTGTTCTAAATCGTGATAAAGTTCGTCTGGTAAACCCAGATTTACCGGGGAATTTGTATAGTCTAAAGTATCTTGATGGCTGAAATAAGCATCCAAACAAGCTCTTACCACACCAGGTTGCTCGTAGATTTCCTTGAGCATAAAGTGCTTGAATCCCTGCTTCTCCACCATTACGGGATTCATATTAAGTATTCGGGGCTGCTTTTTCAACCTTTCCCCAGCGAAGTTATAAACCTCCACACCCAAAGGCGTTAAACGTGCCATTTCTCCATCGTCGAGATTTAGCACCGCACGGGTATGAGAAATAATCGCTGGAGTATCCGAAGCACAGAAAAATTCACCTTGTCCGAAACCAATTACCAAAGGTGCTTGCTGACGCACCAGAACAATTTCATCGGAGAAATCAGCACAAATAACAGCAATAGCAAACGCACCAGTTAGCTGATTTACTGCTTTTCGCACTGCTTCTAAAAACATTGCATCCGGATAAGTTTCTCCCAGAGCAACTTCTTCTTTCAGAAACTGAGCTATTAAATGGGGGATAACTTCAGTATCGGTATCCGAACGAAATTCATGACCTTGAGCCTTTAACTCTTCGCGTAGCTCGCGGTAATTCTCAACAATACCATTTTGTACCACCGCCACCCGCATAGCCGTATCCATATGGGGATGAGCGTTATATTCTTCCGGCTTACCGTGAGTAGCCCATCTGGTATGTCCAATACCAACACGCGCCGGATTTTCTAACTGTTCTAATTTAGTACGTAAATTATGTAACTTACCTTTAGCTCGAACGCAACTAATCTCACCTTCCGATATCGTAGCGATTCCAGCGGAATCATAGCCCCGATACTCCAACTTTTCCAACCCTGCGAGTAAAACATCAGTCGCCACTTGTGCGCCGATATAACCAACAATTCCGCACATAGTTCACACCACTCCGTTTTCAGTATGACTCAACTGGTTATAGTAGTTAACACATACTTCAAGCTCAAGCCAAGGAAAACGGGGTAAATTAATACTTACTTTATACAGAGATTGGGGGATTGGGGATTGGGTATTGGGAGAGTGGGGAGAGTGGGAAGAGGGGGTAGAGGGGGAAGAAGGGACAAGGGGAAGAATGATAAGCTGCTACGCATTTAATTTGTATAGTACTAGCGAGCAAGATGCTCGCACTACAACCTTTTCAAATTTTCGCATTATTCAATTTAGCTGCACATCAGCTTAACCTTTAACCTTTAACCTATTCCCAATCCCCAATTCCCAACGTTAATTAGTAAGCCAAACCCATACTGCGAGTGGTTTCAGCGCCCAGATAAACCCGGATGCTTAAGAAATCAGTAGGACAAGCCGTTTCGCAACGTTTGCAGCCTACACAGTCTTCGGTACGGGGGGAAGCAGCTAGTTGTGAGGCTTTACAACCATCCCAAGGCACCATTTCCAATACGTCAGTGGGGCAAGCGCGAACGCACTGAGTACAGCCAATGCAGGTATCGTAAATTTTAACGGTATGAGACATTTAAAAAAACTCCTTTCCGAGTGTACAACTCTATCGAAAGAATAATAATCAAGGGCTAGTTTACCTCAGCGCCTGAGTCGTTGTATTCAAAAGGCCACATAACTTCAAACAATGTAATAACTTAATTGGGAGTAGGGGATTGGGAATAGGTAATAGGTAATAGGTAATTTTTAATTTTAATTATTCTCCCCCCTCTTCCCCCTCTCCCCCCTCTCCCCCATCCCCCCAATTGCGAACTATTATCTAAATAATTGGGTCTTGTTAAATCTCTACTTGTAACCAGGATGGCAGCGCGATCGCAAATTTTGACAAACAATTGGGCAAATACACGACTGAATAAATCATAATTAAGTAGATTTACCATTCAATTCACCTTATGAGAGAACTGGAGCGGTACTATAGAATTTTAGAATTGGAGCCTGGTGCATCGCTTGAAGAAGTGAACCAGGCTTATAGGGATTTGGCTTTTATTTGGCACCCGGATCGGATTCCTCAAGAAAGACATCGGTTGCAAGAGAAGGCTCGCAAAAAGCTACAGGAACTTAATGAAGCTCGGGATAAATTACGCTCAATTAAGGCAAAGTATCAATCCAAGCCTGCTAACAATGCGTCTTATCAACCGAGAAAAACTGCTTCACCTAGTAGTGAATCTAAGACAGAATGGCCTTCTTCACCTTATCCTTATCAACCGAAAAAAACTGCCGCACCTAGTAGCAGTAGTAAATCTAATTCCTATGCGCCTTATCAACAGAAGTGGACTCCTAAACCTTCCCCTACGCCGAATAAAGCTTATCAACCTCCCCAACAATCCGATTTGAGCGGACAAGATTTTCGTCGCGCTAATCTCAAGGGAAGGGATTTATCAGGTAGAAATCTGAGCTACGCCAAATTAAACGGTGCTAACCTCAGCGATGCTTTTATGCACAAGATAATCCTGCGAGGTGCCGATTTATCTAATGCTAATTTATTTAGAGCTAATTTACTTTTAGCCGATATGAAAGAAGCTAATTTACAAGGTGCCGATTTAATTGGTGCTGATTTAAGCGGTGCTGATTTACGCGGTGCTGACTTGAGAGGTGCAAGAATTCGTTCTGGCGATCGCCTACTTGTTAAACTTATTGGAGCTAATTTATCTGGAGCAATTATGCCTGATGGTTCGATTCATGAATAATCTCAATTACAATCGAAGTTTCATCAACCTCGGAACCAATTCCTCTACCTACTTGTTGAATAATTCCTTGCCTCAGTTTCACTGTACGTCTAATTGCTAATTTTTTATTTTTAAATTAGTTATTTTAAATTAGTTATTTTAAATTAGTTATTTTAAATTAATTGTCTAATAGACATTTTATATACTGAGATTTATAATTTTTAACTCAAGATTAGCAATTTCATACTGAGCGTGAATTGAGAAGCTTTCCCAAAATGTAAATAATACCAAAGCCGATCGTTTTGGCATCAAAGATATCTCTGTATGTCTTAAACTTAGCGTATAGAGAGATTTTTTTGTCACAAGATAAACACGGAAACAACTGTTAGTCAATGACTGTAAACAATGTTACCTGTGTTTCGATTTTGTTATGAAGTGCCTGTAATATGAGAAACTTGGCAATAGTCCTTATTAAAGAAGAAAAATGAACAATACAGTATCTGACATTATAGTCAAAACTATGGATGGGAAAGATAAGAAAATAGGCGAGTATGCAAATCAAGTACTCCTAGTTGTTAATGTAGCTTCTCAGTGCGGTTATACTTCGCAATATGCAGGCTTAGAAAAATTGAATCAAAATTACAAAGAGGCTGGCTTAAGCATTTTAGCATTTCCCTGCAACGACTTTGGAGGACAAGAACCCGGAAGCAATGATGAAATTACAGATTTCTGTACCAGTAATTACGGTACAACTTTTGAATTATTTGATAAACTCCATGCAAAAGGCGAAGAACAGCATCCGCTTTATGCTAGACTCACAACTGCAATTGAGCCAAAAGGACCTATAGCTTGGAACTTTGAGAAGTTTTTAGTTAACAAGCACGGTGAAGTAGTAGCTCGATTTAAAAGCAGCGTCAAGCCAAATTCTCCTGAAGTTATTGCTGCTATAGAAAGAGAAATAGCACAATAGTTGATAGTTGATAATTGATGATTAAGGGTGCTAGGAGTTTATGAATATTGCAATTATTGGTTGTGGATATGTAGGTTATGCAGTTGCGAAATACTGGAAGCAAGATAGCGATTTAGTTATAACTGCTACTACTACAACTCCAGCGAAGGTAACAACATTACAAGAAGTCGCGAGCAAAGTTGAAATTGTCAAAAGTTCGGATATTGAAGCTTTAAAATCTGTACTGCAAAATCAAGATGTTGTCCTCTTAAGTGTAGGGCCAAAAAGTCGCGATGCTTATGAAGAGACTTATCTAAAAACTGCTGAAAATATTGTTTCGGTATTGCAGCAGAATCCAACTGTCAAACAGTTGATATATACGGCAAGTTATTCGGTTTACGGGGATAGAAATGGCTCCAAAGTTGATGAAGAGACACCAACCGCACCGAGTAATCCGAATGGCGAAATTTTGAATAAAACCGAGCAAATTCTGCTTTCAGCGTCGGGCGAAAAGCTGCGGGTTTGTATCCTGCGATTGGGAGGAATTTACGGCGAAGGTAGAACCTTGCTTAAAATATTTAGTAGAGCTTTTGGTGAAACTCGCGCCGGTAGCGGTGAAGATACCACAAATTGGATTCATTTAGATGATATTGTCGGTGCAATTGAATTTGCACGTCAACAGCAGCTTAATGGTATTTATAATTTAGTTGATGATGCCCATCTTTCGAGTAAGCAACTAATAGAAAATTTATGTCAAAAACACAATAAACCAAACGTTACATGGGATGCTTCTCAAACAAAAACCCGTTCTTATAATTCCAGGGTATCCAATGAAAAGATAAAAAAAGCGGGATACAAATTGATTCATCCACAGATGATTTTTTGATTTATATTTGATTAATAACTATGATTACTCAAGACAAAACAGCATCTTCTAGTAAATTTTATACTTGGAATAATTTTCGCTGTGCTTACGATGTTCTTAACCCGATAGATTCAACTCCCGAAGGAATTCCCTTATTATTAATTCATCCCATTGGTGTTGGTTTATCGCGGCACTTTTGGCAAAGGTTTTGCGATGAATGGTATAAACAAGCTAATCGCAACTTAATTTACAATCCCGACTTATTAGGATGTGGTGAAAGCGATATGCCGCACCTTGCTTATTATCCTATTGATTGGGCAGCACAATTAGAATATTTTATTCAAACTATAGTTAAAAAACCCGTAATTCTAGTAGTGCAGGGTGCCTTATTTCCCGTAGCTATAGAATTAGTTAAAAAGCAACCAGATTTAATTGCTGGAATTATTTTATCAGGTCCTCCCGCTTGGAGCGTCATAACGAAGCCAGCAGCAGAATGGCAGCAAAAGCTATTATGGAATCTGTTATTTGATTCACCGTCAGGAAATCTTTTTTATCGCTACGCCAGACGCAAGAAGTTTTTAGAAGATTTTTCTATCAAACAGCTATTTGATTCAGAAAAAGACGTTGATGATGAATGGTTGGATACTTTGCGAGAAGGAGCGAAAAATCTGGCAACTCGCTATGCAGTTTTTTCGTTTTTAGCTGGATTTTGGCGAAAAGATTATCAAAAAGCCATAGAATCTATAATGCAGCCAACATTAGCAGTTTTTGGCGAAACAGCATCGAGCATTAGCCAAACAGGTAAAAAAGATACCACCGAAAAACGTTTAGCCGACTATAGCTTGCATCTACCCCAAGGAAGCGCCATCAAAATTCCCGGAAGAAACGTCTTACCTTATGAATCAACAGCCGAATTCGTTAAGGCGATCGCACCGTTTGTAAATCAGTTAACAGTGAACAGTGAACAGTGAACAGTTAAGAGTTAGGAGTTAAGAGTTAAGAGTGAGTAGTGAGTAGTAAATTAATAATTCTTCTCCCCATCTACCCCCTCTACCCCCTCTACCCCCTCTACCCCCTCTCACCTTTGACCTAAAATACTTTGTGGTTAATTAAATTTTGGATAAATGTTCTAGCAGGATTAGCGATAATATTCACGACATTAAGTCTTGCTGGAAGAAAATGGTGGGTGTTTGCATTAATGGAACATCCAAGAGTTCAGTATTCGCTGATTTTAGTTATTGCGCTATTCGTCAGTTTATTTACTTTAAAAAAGCGAATTAATATCTGGACTATTTTATGTTCGATTGCTTTATCGAGCAATTTGATATTGATTTTCCCTTTATTTATTCCTCCGAATCTAACTTCCACTCAGGCTTTAAATACTTCACCACAAACAATCCGGGTAATTCATGCAACGCTTGATAGTAAACAACCCGATGCAACGAAAGCAATAGAATATTTAAATAAGCAAAAAACAGATATTTTATTTTTATTGGAAGTTACTCCTCAATCATTAATACAGCTTAAAAAAGGATTGACAAATTACCGTTTAATCGCTGCACAACCAAAATATATTAGTCATGGAATCGCATGGTTTGTAGCTCAACAGCAAACAAAACCAATTGAACCAAAAAGATTCGGGTTTATTAGTTTACCGAAAGATAACAATCGTCCCTTATTAAGAGCCAGAATTTCTTATAACGATAGAGAAATTACTTTACTTTGCTTTCACGTAATTAGTCCGCGTAATGCTAAAACAGTAGCATATCAAGAAATAGAATTTGATGCTCTTGCGAAGTGGAGTCAAAGAATACAAAATGGCAAGCAAGATTTAGTTGTGATAGGTGATTTTAATAGTACTCCTTGGTATGGGCTATTTCGCAAATTAGTAAGTCAAAGTGGTTTGATAAACTCTCAGCGTGGTTTTGGGATACAAACCACCTGGCATTCTGTTTTACCGCCAATATTACGAATTCCCATAGATCACTGCTTGCATAGTAAATCTTTAACTACAATTCGCCGTTTTACTGGCTCAGATATTGGTTCAGATCACTTACCTTTATTTGTAGAATTTAAGTTGGATTGAGGGATTGGGTAATAGGGAATTGGGCATTGGTGATGCGGCTCCCGGCAGCGTCTCTACAAACTAATTTATAAAGTCACAACGATTTATTTCTTCTGCGTAAAAGATGTTATTAATCTATGGAAAGATGCTAGAAATCCCTTCAGATGTTCCCAAAATATAATTTTTTGCGTGCTGTTTTGAGCAAATGTCGTTAGTTGAGTGAACCATTTTGTAAAAAACTGTAATTTTTCTACGATATGTTCAACAATCTGCTGGGCTAATACCATGCTTTGTTCTGCTTCTTGAGAAATTTGTGTTTGAATAGCGGCAGTTTGATTCATGTCACCGACTAATTTACCCACCTGCATATTTACGGTGGCAATACAATCAAGTTTCTGCTCGTTAGTTTGCAGCGATTGTGTCCAAGTTGATATTTGTTGAGTTCTAGCTTCCATTATCTCAACTATTTGATTAATTTCTGCCATCTCAGAAGTAAGTAAAGGTTGAGTTTCTACTATTACTTCAAGTAACTGTTCTTTTAACTTATATACATCATCTGTATGAACAATTATAGTTTCTCCGTAACCATTTACTAAGTTACTTTCGGCGAAGTGTCTATTCATGCTGTAACTGTTATTGGTTTGCTTGCCTAAGTGAGCAGCAAGTTGGCTTATAAGATTAGAAAGATTTTGGCAATGTTGATTAAGCTGCTTGACTTTCATTCCACTATCTGAAACAGCTTCCTGAAGAGCAGAAATACTTTCTAATGTAGATTTTATGTTTCCTCGCTCTTCTTCAAGTAAGTCATAGTTTTTTTGCACTTGTTGCTCTGCTTGCGAAGCAGTTGTTGTCATGACTTTTGCTGTATCAAAAATCTGTTGAATTTGTTTGCGAGAAGCAGCAAGATAGTTAGAGAGATTTACAGCTTTACTCCAGAAAGCTTTAAAAATCATTTGGTTATTTTGAGATAGTTCGATAACTACCTGTCTTAAGTCTTCCTGTTGGGGAAGAAAGATATTTTGGTTTTGATTTTGATCTTGATTTAATTCATTAGTTTGAGTGTTCTGTTTTATTATTTTGGCATTATCTAAGGCAAAGCCTATTTGCATGGCAATTTGCGAAAACCATCTAATTTCATGAGAAAGCCAATCACGCGGTTGCGAGCATTGATGAGCAACTAATAAACCCAACAGTTTGCCTTCGTTAATAATTGGTGCAACTAAATTCGCCTTAACTTCGAGTTTCTCAAGTTGCTCGATGTAACATCTTGTGAAATTGGCTTCGTAAATATTTGCAGTCGCTTTAACTCGCCCATTTTGATATTTTTCGATGTATCTGGCTTCAAAGCAAGGATCTTTGATTGTCATTCCCAAAGCTTTTGTGAATCTAGGAGAAACCGATTCAGCAGTTACCACTCCAAAAGATTCTTCCGAAAGTCCATAAACTACTACTCTATCGCCGTTCAATATTCGACGAACTTCTTCAGTTGCAGTTTCAAGAATATTTTCTCTTACGAGAGATTGGCGAATCAGTTTAACGGTTTCGGTAAAGTATTGCGTCCATTGGGTTTCGGTATCTGCTTGCTTTCTCAAATTCCCAGCTTCTGCTAAGACTTTGGCATTATCGAGAGCAAAACCTACCTGCATAGCAATTTGCGAAAACCACTTAATTTCATGCTCTTCCCAATTATGTGGTTGCGAGCAATGATGAGCAACCAATAAACCCAGCAGTTTACCTTCGTTGATTATTGGTGCAACTAAGTTCGCTTTAACTTGCAGTTTCTCAAGCTGCTCGATGTAACATCTTGTAAAATTGGCTTCGTAAATGTTCGCAGTTGCTTTAACCCTGCCATTTTGATATTTTTCGATGTACCTAGCTTCAAAACAAGGATCTTTAATTGCCACTCCCAAAGCTTTTGTAAAGCCAGGAGAAACTGCTTCGGCAACTACCATTCCATTCGATTCTTCCGAAAGTCCATAAACTACAACGCGATCGCATTCGAGTAGTCGCCATGCTTCTTGAGTTGTAGTTTCAAGAATATCTTCTTTATTAAGGGATTGGCGAATGTATCTTACTGTTTCGGTAAAGTACTGCGTCCATTGGGTTTCGGTATCTGCTTGCTCTCTAAGGTTCGATTTTTCTGCTAAGACATTGGCATTGTCTAAGGCAAAACCTACCTGCATGGCAATCTGCGAAAACCATCTAATTTCATGAGAAAGCCAATCACGCGGTTGCGAGCATTGATGAGCAACTAATAAACCCAGCAGCTTACCTTCGTTGATTATTGGTGCAACTAAATTCGCCTTAACTTCAAGTTTCTCTAGTTGCTCGATGTAACATATTGTATAGTTGGCTTCGTAAATATTGGCAGTCGCTTTAACTCGTCCATTTTGATATTTTTCGATATATCTTGCTTCAAAACAAGGATCTTTGATTGTTGCTCCCAAAGCTTTTGTGAAACGAGGAGAAACCGATTCGGCACTTACCACTCCCCGCGAGTTTTCATTTAAGCTATAAATTACAACGCGATCGCAATCTAATACTCGACGGATTTCCTGAGTTACAGTTTTAAGAATATCTTCTCGATTTAAAGATTGACGAATCAGTTGAACGGTTTGTGTAAAATATTGCGTCCACTCAGCTTCGATATCTGTTTGTTCTCGAAGATCGGATGTTTCTGCTAAGACATCAGCATTATCTAACGCAAAACCTACCTGCATGGCAATTTGCGAGAAGCATCTGATTTCATGAGAAAGCCAATCACGCGGTTGGGAGCATTGATGAGCAACCAACAAACCCAGTAGTTTGTCTTCATTAATTATGGGTGCAACCAAGTTCGCTTTAACTTGCAGTTTCTCTAGTTGCTCAATATAACAAGAGCTATAATTTGCCTCGTAAATATTGGCAGTTGCTTTAACCCGCCCATTTTGATATTTTTCGATATATCTTGCTTCAAAACAAGGATCTTTGATTGTTGCTCCCAAAGCTTTTGTGAAACGAGGAGAAACCGATTCGGCACTTACCACTCCCCGCGAGTTTTCGCTCAAGCTGTAAATTACAACGCGATCGCAACTAAATATTCGGCGAACTTCTTTAACACTAGTTTGAAAAACATCTTCTCGGCTAAGAGATTTGCGAATCACCCTAACCGCATCAGTAAAGTAGTTCGTCCATTCAGCTTCAGCATTTGCTTGCTCTCTAAGATTCTTCGCTTCTGCCAAGAGATTAGCATTATCGAGAGCAAAACCCACCTGCATGGCAATTTGCGAGAACCACCTGATTTCATGTTCTTGCCAATGACGTGGTTGAGAGCATTGATGAGCAACCAATAAACCCAGCAGTTTACCTTCGTCGATCACTGGTGCAACTAAATTTGCTTTGACTCCTAATTTCTCAAGTTGCTCGATATAGCAAGCAGACAGATTTGCTTCATAAATGTTTGGAGTTGCTTTAACACGTCCATTTTGGTACTTTTCTATGTATCGAGCCTCAAAACAGGGATCTTCAATTGTCATTCCAAAAGCTTTAGTGAAGCCGGGAGCAACCGATTCGGCAATTACTACCCCATTGGATTCCTTATCGAGTCCATAGACTACTACCCGATTGCACCCTAACACTCGACGGACTTCTTCAGTTGCGGTTTCGAGAATATCTTGAGGCTTGAGAGATTGGCGAATATATCTGACAGTTTCGGTGAAATACTCCGCCCACTCCATATCTAGATTTGCTTGTTGAGATTCTTCAACAACAGTAGCTCTAAGAATATCTGTAGAGCTATCGGATAAATTTTGCTCTGAAGAAGAAAAACCTTGACTATTTTTGGATCTATTGAGATAGCTTGTCATTTTATTATGTATGAATTTGATTATGAATTTGATAAAGTCATGCTCAGCATGATTGAGCTATATAGACATCAATAGCTGGATCGATTGCAAATGAGTAGTTAAGCAAAATAGTTGATATATGTATCTGTATATACAGCACTTTGCAGGTATATGAGGTACATTTCCCTACTCCCTACTCCCTACTCCCTACTCCCTACTTCCTCTAGAAACGATGTGTACCTCACTTAAATGAAATCTGCTGTATCTATCCCCTTATGAAGTTTTACTTAAAAAAATTCATACATAATCATGAATGTATAAAATTCTGTCCTTTCTTTTAAAAATAATTCTGCTAATTTAAGTAATATATCAAATAATATGTCAAGAAAGTAAAAAGAATATGCACTAATTTAAAAGTTCTGAAAATCTTTAATTAGATTGTGCTTATTCTTTATATATAAATTATGTAAAAAATGCTACTTTGAGAGATAAAAATTTTGTCAAAGCAATTCAAAATTATCAATTAAAAATTATCATTACCTAATGTTTGAGGCTTGGAGCAAAGAATATGATGAAAACCTTTTTATCCTTCAATGGAGAGGCTTATATCCTTAATGAAACAATTAATTTTTAATTTTTAATTTTTAGTTTTTAATTCAAATAATGGTTATTCTACCAAATCAAAAAACTCTTGATGAAGCCTTTTTGGAACTAGAAAAATCATCTTCGGACGAAAATCTTTTGGATACTCAGTAATTTGGATAAACTTTGGTTTTAAATGGATTTTTGATTTATCTTTCGGCTTTATAAATGCAAAAATTAGATAATCTAGTTTCCCTGCAAACTTCAATACGCGACTATCAGGAAAAGCTTCAGATAAAATTAAAGGCTGTTCCTTTTCAATTAAATTTTTTCCACCTAACAATACTTCAGTATCCGCACCTTCCACATCTGTTTTGATTGCAGTGACTTTTAGATCGGGATGTTTGTTGGCAAAGTTATCTAAAGTATCAACTTTCACCTTAATAGAGTCAATAGAATTTTCTGATTTTGTATTTAATCTGCTTAATTCCGGTAGCCTTGTAATATCAAACTGCATTTCACCGGCTTCTGAATAAACCGCTTCTTGAATAACCGTAATATTATTAACTTTTTCGGCATTTTCTTTTAAAGCTGCAATACTCCTTAAATCTGGTTCAAAAGCATAAACCTTTCGACAATAAGGAGATACCAGTAATGAGTAATAACCAATATTTGCGCCGATATCTAAAAAGCTTTTGCGTTTATCGAGGCATCTAATTAAATATTCTTCGCTACCCCAATCAACAGAACCATTTTTCACAAACAACTCAGTTCCAAAGCGACTATTGCGGGGAAGATTTATTGATATTTGATTATTTAACTTGATGCTATTATCTTTTTTAAGAATACGCTTATAAAATTGTCTGATAAAATATCTGTAAAAAAACTTAGGATAACCAACTTCACGGACGAGATTCCAATTTAACATAATAGGGAATAGGGAATAGGGAATAGGGAATTGGGCATTGGGCATTGGGCATGAAGTCAAGCTTTAACCTTAATAATAGCCTCTCTCTTTAATCGAGCGAGCAAGATGCGTCCCCCTGGCGGACACGCTGCGCTAACGCACTACAATATATTTTTCAAAAATTGGGATGCTCCATTACCCATTACCAATTACCTATTACCTTTAACCCCCACACCTTTATACATATAACCGATAAATTTAGGCGTTTTCTCTACATAAAATTCTTCCAAATCCACCCGATAAAATTGTTGTTCTACAAGAGAGCGAATATTACGGTTGAGATGACAACCATCAGCAATCACATTTTGTATCGGATTTAATCGATTTTGCCAAGTTTGAACTGATGGTTCATTACTCAAACCATGTTCGATAAAAAAGAATTTACCACCGGGTTTCAACACTCGATGAATTTCCTTGACGGCTTGTTCAACTTTCTCAATGCTGCATAAAGTCCAAGTACTGACAACGCTGTCAAAAGTATTATCTGCCATCGGTAGATTTTCACCGCTTAATATCCGATGATCTACGGTTATAGAAGATTTTTCAATTCGTTTATGAGCAAGTTTATGAACTCCGGGATTATTATCAACGGTGATTAATTTATGAATCTCATCTGGATAATAGGAAAGATTCAAACCAGTACCGAAACCAATTTCTAAAACTTCCCCTTCAACTTCTGCTAAAACTTCTTGACGATATTGATTAAAAGTAGAATCCGATAGCGACCAATCAAGAAGATAAGGAAAAATTTTCTGTGAATAGAATCCCATATTTTCTCCTAAAAGACTTTAATTATCTTAACGGCCAAAAAACAAATGTTCGGATTTCTTAACAAAATTAAGATAGGATTATGTCTGGCTTATTGTATTATTATCTACATTAATCCTGACTTCTGAAAGCAAATTTACATAATTTGTAAAGGTTCGTTCAGAGCAGATTTGTGAGGAGTAACAAGTGATACAGAATATTTTTAAAGTATGGTTACATAGTCCTGCTTTATTAGCTACTACTTTAATAATGACGGCTGCGAGTGCAAATTTAATGCCACAATTGGCAACAGCAACGCAGCCCGATTCTCAAAAGTCTTTTCAATTAAGTGAAATTCCTCAAAGCTCAGAAAATAATCTAGATTTCAAACAAAACTTTGCTCAAACCGATCAAAAACAAATAATATCTCAAGTTACCTCAGTTTCTCAATTATCCGACGTTCAGCCAACAGATTGGGCATTTGCGGCTTTACAATCTTTAGTTGAACGCTATGGTTGTATAGCAGGTTATCCGAATGGAACTTATCGCGGTAATCGCGCTTTAACTCGTTACGAATTCGCGGCAGGTTTAAATGCTTGCTTGGATAGAGTTAATGAATTGATTGCAACTGCGACTGCCAATATAGTATCTAAAGAAGACTTAGAAACTTTACAGCGCTTACAGCAAGAATTTTCAGCCGAACTTGCAACTCTGCGTGGTAGAGTTGATGCTTTAGAAGCTCGTACATCTGAAATCGAGGCAAATCAGTTTTCTACTACTACCAAACTTCAAGGTGAAGCCGCTTTTACTCTTGCAGGTGCAGACGGAGATGATGTAGATGCTGAAATTGTGTTTAACGAAAGAATTCGTCTTCAGCTAGTATCTAGTTTCACGGGTAAGGATAAGTTGTTTACTCGTTTAACTGCGGGAAGTATCGGTAACTCATTTGCTGACGAAATTGGTACTAATGAAGGTCGTTTTGCTTTTGATGGCCCTGGTAACAACGATGTTGTTCTAGATAGATTGCACTATGTCTTCCCAGTTGGCGACAAACTTAAAGTAACCACGATGGCGAGTTTGGGAGCGCACCATTTTTATGCTGACGTATTCAACTCCGGCTTGCATGCTGGTGGTGGTGCTACTGGTGCAATGTCCCGATTTGCCGAACGAAATCCTATCTATCGTTTAGGAATTGCTCGCTCTACAACAGGTGTTGGTTTTAGCTACAAGCTAGCCGATGCTATTAAGGTTGAAGGAGGTTATCTTGCTAAAAATGGTTCTAACCCGAACGAGAAAGCAGGATTATTTAATGGAAACTATTCCGCAATGGGACAGCTTGTCTTTCAACCAGCCAAAAGATTTAAATTTGGTTTGACTTATATAAACGGTTACGATCCAGGTGATGGAACTTTTGCATTTGGTGGCACCGGAACCAACTTTGCTAACGGTTTGCTTCCTGGTACAGAAGAAAGACGAATCAACAGTAATTCCTACGGTGTGCAAGCTCAACTCGATTTGAGTTCCAAATTTAGTATTCGAGGTTGGGGAAGCTATACCGATGTTGATTTCAGCGGTGGAGGAGATGCTGAAATCTGGAATTATGCACTGGCTTTAGTATTTCCCGATTTGGGTAAAAAAGGTGGTTTGGGTGCAATCGTTGCAGGTGCAGAACCCTATGCTGGAAAAATTTCACCAACACCAGCCAACTTTGAAAATGATACACCCATACATATTGAAGCTTTATACAAATATCCCATCAACGACAACATTTCAATTACACCCGGAGTCATTTGGTTAAAGTCACCCAATCAAGATGAAGACAACGATGATGTCTTTATTGGTGCGTTGAGAACTACGTTTACTTTTTAAGAATGGGCATGGGGGATGGGGGATGGGGCATGGTTAAGAGTTAGGAGTAGCGAGTAGCAATTTAATAGCATTCCTTCTTCTAAAGCGTAGCCTTGACCATTTGTTCACAAACAGGGGTGTTACTTGCTCTCGTTACTCGTCACTCGCTACTTGCTACTCCTTGTTCGTAGTTGCGCTTCAGCGCCAAATATTTGGGGGGAGTAACTGTTAGCTAATTTCTACCCAAAACTGGACATATCTTACCGTTTGTCTAGTTTTTCTCGCGCCATACGTTCAATTACATCGCTCAAACTATTAGCACCTAATCCGACTTGTTTTTCTTCTAACCATTTAATGGCGGTTTCCGTCAAAGTCATAGTAAATCTACGCTTTGGCTCACCATAAATCTTTTTACCAGGCATATTGATAATAGATGCTTACTCATACATGATATGATTATGATAGATTATATCCTAAACTAATCAAGCAGACACAATATTACTCATCAAATCTAAAAACATTATAATTTTGAGGATTCGCTTTTTAGATTAAGGAAACTTTCTCATGGAATACCTGCACACAATGGTTCGCGTCAGCGACCTAGATAAATCGCTAGATTTCTACTGCAATAAGCTAGGATTAGTCGAAATTAGTAGAAAAGACAGCGAAAAAGGACGTTTTACCTTAGTATTTCTAGCCGCACCCCAAGACGTAGGCAAAGTAAAAGAATCAACATCACCCGTAGTCGAACTTACCTACAACTGGGACCCCGAAGACTACGACGGCGGACGCAACTTCGGACACCTCGCTTATAGAGTTGACGACATCTACGAAACCTGCGAACGCTTGAAAACAGGCGGTGTCACCATCAACCGTCCCCCACGCGACGGACACATGGCATTCGTGCGATCGCCAGACAACATCTCCATCGAACTCCTGCAAAAAGGAGACTCACTACCACCGAAGGAACCTTGGGCTTCTATGGAAAATACTGGAAAGTGGTAATTGGTAATTGGTAATGGGTAATTGGGGATTGGGGATTGGGGATTGGGGATTGGGTAATTAGTAATTATTCTCCCCCCTCTCCCCCCTCTCCCCCCTCTCCCCCCTCTCCCCCCTCTTGACCCAAATCCTTCCATCTTGGAAACTAAAATCGACCAATCGGTCTTAAACGAAAAGATGTCCAAAGGCGAAGAAACAAAGGAAAGAATATTGCATCAAGCTGCGGCGCTGTTTAATACTCAGGGCTATGCTGGTGCGTCTATTTCGGACATCATGCGGGTGACGGGATTAAAAAAAGGGGGAATTTATAACCATTTTCAAAGTAAAGATGATTTAGCTTTACAAGCATTTGATTATGCAGTTGAGCTTATTAAGCAGCGCTATCGAGGTGCGTTGAAGAATAAGCGTCATGCAGTTGAACGCTTGCAAGGAATTATCAGCGTATTTCAGGCAAATATTGACAATCCGGCAATTGAAGGAGGATGTCCCCTATTAAATACTGCGGTTGAAAGCGATGATGCTCACCCAATTTTACGCGATCGCGCTCGAATGGTAATGGATTCTTGGCGAGATATGATTTGCAAAGTTATCCAAAAAGGAATCGCTAGGGGTGAAATTCGTCCCGATGTAAACCCCGATGAAGTAGCAAGCGTGATGATTACTTTACTTGAAGGTGCGGTAATGATGAGCAAATTGTATGATGATGCGATTCATCTCGAAAGAGCAATTAACCATTTGAATAATTATATTAAGGTTGAATTGCAAGCTTAATGTCAGTTACAAAAATAGGCATATATTTTTTTGGAATAAAACAGACCGACAGGTCTTAATAATTCTAAATCAAAAACAAACCATCCGTTGTTAAAATCTAAAATGCTATTAACTCGCCCATTAGAAGTAGAAATCCCAATAAAAGTAAAAACATACGACATTGATTTTGCTGGAGTGGTTAGCAATATCGTTTATATTCGATGGTTAGAAGATTTACGTTTGAAATTGTTTGATGCACATTTACCTCTCCATCGACAAATTGAGCAAGGCTATATTCCTGTTGTAGCAAAAACTCAAATCGAATATAAAAAACCAGTAAAACTTTTTGATAATATCACGTCGAAAATGTGGATTAGTAAATTAGGTAAAGTCAAAGTGACTATGGAAGCAGAATTTATTTCCAATAATCTAATTTTTGCAACCGCTATTCAAACAGGTAGTTATATTAATTCGGAGAATAATCGTCCTGTAAGATTGCCAGAAGAACTATTACAAAAGTATTCACAATGTTAAACAATCAAAAACCGTTCCGTTTAATCACCATTCCCGTGAGTCATTATTGCGAGAAAGTAAGATGGGCGCTTGATTACTTGAAATTACCATATGTAGAAGAACCACATATGCCACCTTTTTATAAATTTGCAACAACAAAAGCTGGTGGTGGAACTGTTCCCGTGCTTGTAACTGAAGATGGAAATTTTACCGATTCAACTGATATTTTGAAATACCTGGATTCAATAGTATCTAATGACGCAAAATTGTATCCTAAAAATTATCCACACCGTCAACAAGTTGAGGAATTAGAAGAATCATTTGACGAAAAATTAGGTACTGCTGTAAGAAGCTGGGCTTATTTCTATATAATTGACAACTCTAAAATTATCCAACAAAAATGGACTCAGAACGTACCTTATCTAGAAAAAATTTTATTTCCAGTAACTTATCCAGCAATGCGTTCGCTTGTTATCAAAAAATATGATGTTAACGCGGAATCAGCAGCGCAATATTACCAACAGGTCGAGAATGTTTTTGCAAAAGTCAGTGAGTTATTAGCAGATGGACGTAATTACTTAATCGGAGATAAAATTTCTGCTGCCGATTTTGCCTTTTCTTCACTTGCAGCACCAATTTTACAACCACCACAACATCCGATTAAATCTTCCGACTCGCAAGAATTACCAGCAGAAATGCTATCTGCAACTAAAGAATTTCGTCAAACTGCTGCGGGTAAATTTGCATTAAATTTGTACGCAACAAAAAGAAATTAGTTTAACCTTTAACCTTTAACCTTTGACCTTTGACCTTTAAGCTTTAACCTTTAAACAATCATGCTCAAATTTTACTACAATCCTCGTTCCCCTATGGCTCGTCGTGTATGGCGAGGCTTGCTGGAAAAAGACATTCCATTTGAACCAATTATAATGAATTTAAATGGCGATCAATTTCAGCCAAATTATTTACAAATAAATCCTTTTCATCACGTTCCAGTAATAGTTGATGATGGTTTTAGGATGGTAGAATCGATTGCGATTTTAGAATATTTAGAAACAAAATATCCAACTCCCGCGCTGTTACCAAAAGACATTCAAGCTTTAGCAACGGTAAGAATGGTACAAATGGTTTCAACAAACGAATTTGTGCCCAAAGTGCTACCTTTGATTTTAGAAGATCGAGATTCGCCAAAATTTATTGAAGCCAAACAAGACGTAGAAAAAATATTAGAATTTTTCGCTGAAAACCTAAAGAATAACTCTTATTTCGGTGGTGATAATTTAAGCTTGGCAGATATTATTGCTGGGACAGATATTTCATTTTTACCCTATTTAGGAATTGATTTTAGTAATTACCCCAATTTGAATAACTGGTTTGAAAGATTAACGCAGCGTCCATCATGGCAAAAAACGGAACTTAGTGCAGAAGAATTTGAGCAATTTAGACGGGTATTAATGATAATGAGTAAGCGCAAACAAAAACCATAACGTAACCCCTCATTATCTAAAAATCCATAATGTAGAGACGTAGCAGTGCTACGTCTCCATATCTAACGGAACAACGCAAAATCTTCCTACAGCACCCCAATACGAATTATTTTCAATCCAAAATCCAAAATCTAAAATCCAAAATGCAATTAGCTATAGCCTGTGCATCTGGCAGTTTCAAAGGTGCATTCACCCACGGAGTATTAACAGCTTTAGAATCAGCAGGAATCCGCGCTGATGCTTACGCTGCTGCATCTTCATCGGTTCTCCCAGCGGCTTGGGCTGCAATCGGTAAAGCTGCTGAATTAGGTGTCAATTACTGGTTGATGGGAATGCAAGAATTACAGAAACCCGATATAGGAATGAGCCAGGTTGTCATGGGTGGAATTAAAACTTTTAGTCCGCCCAAAGATAAATTATTTGCAGTAGAAACTCCAGAATATTTCGTTGCAGTTAGTGCTGTAGTAAATCCAGAAGCAGCCAGCCAAACTCAAGGAGAAAAAGCCAGACGTTTGGGAAGAAAATTATTAGTATCGGCTGCAAAAAAAGACCGCAGTTGGGTAGATGAAAATTTGCAGCCAGTATTATTTGGTACTCGCAGGAATGATTTAGATTCAAATATTAATAAAAACAACTTCGATGAAATCGCTTATGCAACTTCCAGAATGCTTCACGCTTGGGATATTCCCGCTTGGATAAACGAAAAACCTTATATTGACGCTTCTTATACTTGTATGTGTCCAGCCATAGAAATGATTGACGCTGGATATAAACAAGTGATTGCAATTAGCAACGAACCCGGTATATTTTACCGAGATATGTTTGGTAATACAGTAATTCCCGAAAGTTATCAAGGGGTTGATATTCATATTATTAAACCAGATACAGACCCCAAAGAAATGGGAGTCGATTTTACAAGTGCAACTCCAGAGGGTTTATATAAGGTTTATCAACATGGGGAAGAAAAAGGTAAGCAATTTTTCGCAAAAAGGGAAAATAACTAAGCCCCAATTTCCAGTGATTAGACGTAGGAAAATCTATATTCAGGATGTTAAATTGTACTGATTAAAGATTGGTACTCTCGTGATAATAGCGCTTATTTTTTATTCCAATTATCTTTATTATCTTTTCAAGATAATTGATTAAGCATAATTATTGCGAGAATAGCCAATATTTTGAATCTACCAAACATCCTTTGAGAAAGACAATGAACGAGAATTATTATCTTAAATATACGATAACAATAGATGATTTGATCGCTTTTAATATGTATCATTTCGAGAACTCTCCTAGTATGCAGCGAGAATTTCATCGATCTCAAAGAGGTATACCTGGTGTAATTTTTATTTTATCTTTGTTTCAGGCAATTTTGGAAAGCAAAATTCAAGTTTTAATTCATGGGTTGGTTGTTGCATTATTATTCTACGTATTTTTCACCTATTCTTATTATTCGAGTATTAAAAGAAATGCCAAAAGAATGCTTCGAGAGGGAAGCGGTAAAGGAATAATAGGAGAACATATATTAGAGCTAACAGATACTGAAATTGTAGAGCGAACAAATTTTAACGAAATGAAAAATAATATTGCATCTTTGGAGCGAATTGGAGCTTCTTCAGAACACGCTTTTATCTATATTAGTTCTATTCATGCTCATGTAATACCAAGGTCGTCTATAATTGAAGGGGATTTTGAAGGATTTTTACAGGAACTCAATAGAAAAGTAGAAGCAACGTCACAAGCTTCTGACAACTAAATTAATTTAATCGCAGTCAGATTATCTCAATAAACATAAATTGAAATACCCAAAAACCCGGTTTTTTCAAAAAACCAGGTTTCTTAATTCTCAGTGTTAACTATTCCCTACTCCCTACTCTCTACTCATTACTTATTCCCCTTCCCCATCACCCTTTTCGTCAAAGAAGAAATAAACCGATAACCCTTGCGAACAAAATCTAACAAAGAAACAGGTACCCGTAATTTCAACGGATAAATCACAGGAAGATATATCCAATAATATGCCTTTTTAACGTTATCCCATTTAGAACAATATTCTTCATCCAAAAAATCTGATATATCTACAACCAATCCTTCACCTTCATGCATCATTACATTACGCGCATGAATATCGTGGGGAAAAAGATTGCGGCTTCTTGCGTAATCTAAAGCTTTGTCGATATCCTGTATAACTTGCTTGGGAACGGGAACACCTAATTGAGCGCAATCCCATATGGTGACTCCATACAGCCGTTTCAAAACTAAAAACCCATCTTCAGCGTAGAATAATTGAGAAAAAGCAGGATGTTTACCCAAACGATTGTAAACTTCTACTTCTTCCTCAAAGCCAGGTCTTCCCGGTGCGTAAATCTTCACTACCAAATCTGGAAAATCGGGATGATGAACTACAGCAGCGTAATTTCCCGTACCAAGCAGAATCCAAGGGGGTGGTATATGACGAAACCTTTACCGGATCGTGAGGATTGACGCTTTCTATTTGAAGTTTGGGGAGTAATTCAATATGAATATTCTCAACGAAGCGATTTATCTGCAAATCCATAGTCAATAAGCACCCCAATCTAACGTTTGACGAGAAATTGCTTCTATTTAAAGTCACAATAAAGTTACCACGCGGCTATCATCAAATATAAGCGGTAACTACACACAACTTTATTCTTTTTACGAATGGGATAAGGAGACAGGGGGATTTTTCTTTGAGGAGGAAGAGGGGGAAGAGGGGGTAGAAAAAACTTTTAACTCCTAACAACTAACAACTAACAACTAACAACTAACTCTAAAATATGAACCCTATAACAGTAATTGGTGGTGGATTAGCTGGAACCGAAGCAGCATGGCAAATAGCTCAAGCTGGAATTCCAGTAATTTTTTATGAAATGCGTCCGCAAAAATTTGGTGGAGCGCATCATACGGAACATTTGGCGGAATTAGTATGTAGTAATTCTTTTGGAGCAATGGCAAGCGACAGAGCCGCTGGTTTGCTGCATGAAGAGTTACGCCGTCTTGGTTCCATCGTTATTTCCAAAGCTGACGAACATAAGGTTCCTGCTGGTGGTGCATTAGCGGTCGATCGAGGTGTCTTTAGTCAAAACTTAACGGAAACTCTCAGCAGTCATCCTTTAATTGACTTTCGCCGGGAAGAGCTACGAGAAATCCCGGAAGGTATTGTAGTTTTAGCCACCGGTCCGTTGACAAGTCCCGATTTAGCAGAAGATTTACGTCGTTTCACCGGGATGGAATATCTCAGCTTTTTTGATGCTGCGAGTCCCATAGTTGTGGGAGAATCGATTAATCATGACGTTGCTTTCATGGCATCGCGTTACGACAAAGGCGAAGCAGCTTACCTCAACTGTCCCATGAATAAAGAGCAATATCTGAAATTTTGGTCAGAATTGCGTGATGCCGAACAAGTTGAATTAAAAGGCTTTGAACGCGAAAACGCCAAATTTTTTGAAGCTTGTTTACCCATAGAAGAACAAGCAAGACGCGGTGAAGACACTATGCGTTATGGCCCCCTCAAGCCAGTGGGTTTGACTCCTCCTTCAAGCGCGGGATGGGGTAATGATGCTCCTCCTCAACAAGTCGCCGAGGGAGAAGAAGTTAGAAAAGAACGTCCTTATGCAGTTATCCAGTTACGTCAAGAAGACAAAGCTGGCAAGCTGTGGAATATGGTTGGTTTTCAAACAAACTTACGCTGGGGAGAACAAAAGCGGATATTCCAAATGATTCCCGGTTTAGAAAACGCCGAATTCGTGCGATTGGGAGTAATGCACCGCAACACCTTTATTAATGCACCCCAATTAATGATTCCCACACTGCAATTTAAATCGCGTCCAAATTTACTTGCTGCGGGACAAATCATAGGTACAGAAGGATATACCGCCGCATCCGCCGGAGGTTGGCTAGCAGGAACAAACGCCGCCAGAATTGCATTAGGAAAAGAACCATTAACCATACCCAATACAACCATGATGGGAGCTTTATTCGACTTTATTAGTTCCGCTTCCCCCAAACACTTCCAGCCAATGCCCCCCAACTTCGGTATATTGCCAGACTTAGGAGTGAAAATAAAAAACAAACGCGAAAGATACGGGAAATATCGCGATCGCTCTTTGGAGCAGTTATCAATTATCAATGAACAATTATCAATGAATAGCGAGCAGTTAGCAGTTAGCAGTTAGCAGTTAAAAATTATCTTCAATCTCGTAGTGCGAGCATCTTGCTCGCTAAAGAGATACATCTCCCCATCTCCCCATCTCTCCATCCCCCATGCTTGAATCCGAACGCTATTTATTTGATTTACAAGGATTTTTAGTTGTTGAGAATGTTCTTAGCAACGAAGAAATTTTAGCTTTGAGAAAATTGGTAGACGAGCAAGTTGCCATCAAAAATCAACCGGAAGCCTCTAAGTTACGGTTTGATAACTTGCTTTCATGGGGGAAACCTTTACGAAACTTGATCGATCATCCTCGAATAACTCCTTATTTATCTGAGTTACTAGGGGAAAAATTTCGCTTGGATCACAATTATGTTCATATTATCCGTAAAGGTGTAGGTCCCATCGGTTGCTATTTACATGGCGGGGGGACTCCCTACGATCCAACCCAGTATTACTCATTCCGTAATCATAAAATTTACAATGGTTTGCTCGCAGTTGCTTACGAATTAAACGACGTATATCCCGGTGATGGAGGATTCGCTTGTATCCCCGGCAGTCATAAAAGTAATTTGCCTTGTCCCCAAGAATGGCTTAATTTAGAGTGTCCCAAAGATATCGTTAAATCAGTCACCGTAAAAGCCGGAAGCGCAATTATATTTACAGAAGCTTTGACTCACGGTACCCTTCCCTGGCAAGGAAAAAACGAACGCAGAACATTATTTTACAAATATTCTCCTCATTCCTATGCATGGCTGAGAAATTACTATAATCCCGACGATTTTACAGATTTAACTCCATCTCAACGAGAAATTCTTAGAACACCCGGAGTTTACCCGTAAACAGTGAGTAGTTATCAGCGAACAGTTTTATAACTCATAACTCCCTCTTCCTCCATCACCCCATCTCCATTTCTTGGGAGTCTAGCCATTGCAAAACACGTTTTTCAAGCTGTGTATTTATAAAATTTGACCACTGATATGTTTGTGCTTCTTGTTTTAAAATATTTTGAACTCGTTGAAATGCTTGATAGCTATCGATTGTATTTTCTATTTTATTGCGAAGCCATCTACTTTTAATTGTGATCATAAATGCTTGCATATCATAATAATCATGGCAATATTCATTAGATGGTAATCGAATAAATCTCATTTTTTCAGGAAATTCTTCTATAGAGTAACCGTCTAAATACAAAAAATCACCGTTCATATTCATCGGATCGCCACTACCGTTATCTATAATAATTTTGCCGGTGGTGGTGTCCAAGTAATAAATGCACTCGCTATTTTTATAGCAGTTGGTAAAAGCTTCTTTTAATTCATCAATTTTTAGAGGTAACTGCATAGTCGATTACCTGGGCTAAATGCGTTAATTTTATATTAGATACTATTTGCAGGCATTCCGACACAATTTGCAAGAATTCGACCGAATTTCTTAATTCCTATAAATTATTTAGAAGTGCTACATATGTTGTAACAATTTTTTTTTAATTATGCAGTGAGATATTTTTCCATTGCGTAATTTATAAAGATTTCTCCTCTACGTTCTACTTGTTGTTTCTTCACAATTGAAAAACCCATACGTAGAAAAAAAGGTTTAGCAGTAATACTTGCTTCAGCATATAAACGATGTATGTTTAATTCGTAAGCTTTCGCTTCAATTGCATGGTAGATTTTACTGCCCACACCTATGCGCTGATAGTCTTTGTGACAGTAAAAACAATCTATATGTCCGTCAGATTCTAATTCACCAAAACCCGCGATAGTACCGTTATCATCAGCTACGTAAGTAAATTTTTCAGAACAAACACTTACCCAATCTCTAAAATTGATATCATCCGGTGCCCATGCTTTCACATGATTTATTGAGTAATCGTTAATATTAACTTCACGCACAGTTTGATGAAACAATTGTGCAATTTGCTCCGCATCTTGTTTTTCAAATAATCTTATTTTAATTGGATCGGGCATAGGGGATAGGGAATGGGGGATAGGGAATTGGGATTAATCACAGAATCCTTATCCGATCGTAATTTATGAATGCTAAAACAAACAAATATCCCAAATATGCTTAAAAACTAATCGGATGGTTGATTTTTTTTCTAGCTCAAATATTTTCTACAAAACTAGCTTGAATTATGAGTGCAATATAATATTAATTTAAAAAATAATAATAATTAAAAGAATAAAGGCAATGCCTAATTACCAATTACCAATTACCAATTACCAATTACCAATTACCAATTACCAATTACCAATTACCAATTACCAATTACCCATAATCACTAGATAAATCCCACACAACTTTAAATCGATAGGGATTCATATATAGCAAATATGGCGAAATTATTAATTAGTTACTTGAACATTGCCATCTAAAATATTGTATATCTGCCCAAGCTTGGTTTTGATGAAACATTTGGGCTATCTTAGACCATGTTGTTTTTGAAACTTTAGTAAGATCGTATTTTTGTAAATCGCCAAACTTACAAAACATTTTATAAGCCCAAGTTGGCTCATATCCCATGAATCTTGCTATAGCTGTCCAGTCTGCTAATGAAAATAATGTTATGTCAATTTCCGATTTATTTTGCAGGTCTTTGGAACTGATAGTCTTAGCTAATAACATGGCATTCCTATTTAAAAAAAGTTTTCAGCAAACAACCAAAACTATGCAGTAGCTGGATTATTTGGTTGTCATAAGTAAAATCCACCTCGGTTTTCACACATTTATTTTGAAATGTCAAGTAATTCTAAATGCAATTTTAGAATAATATTATTTTTCAGATGAAATTAATCGCTTAATTTTCTACAAATATATGTTTCTATGCCTATAAACAATGAATTAGGACGCTACTAAAAGCAAACTAGCCTTTACTAGCTATTTAAGGCTATTTTATCTCTAAATATCGTTTTTAATTTGGATAGGTAAGTGGTATATTCTTAAGCCGATTCAAAAATATTTTATTAATATTGCTTCTTTTTACTGCTCTATATTTTCTCAAAAATATTTTTTTAGTCTCTTGGTGTTTAATTGTGGGAATTTTCTGGGAATAATCAACATGATGTTGCTGCCCAGAGTATGGTTAATCAAAAAAATGAGAGCATTATTCCCTCAACAAAAGAAAATTAATTCTCGATTATGCCTTGTATTTGGCAGCGTTATATGCTTATTATTAGTCTTAACTCCAGTATTTTCAGTGTATGGTCAAGGAAGCTCCAAACAAACCGTTGACCAACTCAAGCAGGAACGAAAGCAAATCAAGCAACAGCATCAAGATGTAGTTAAAGAAAAAAAACGTTTAAATAATTTGCAGCAAGAAGCTGAAAAACGTCTTGGTGGTTTAGAAGAAAATCTGCAAACTACCAATAGTCAGATTGAAGATAGTGAAACTCGTTTGCAAGTTGCAACTCAACGACTCCAACAGTTGCAAGCAGATTTAGCTTCCTCGCAAGTATTCTACGCTCAACGTCAAGCGTCAACTGTTGCCAGACTCAAGTATTTGCAACGTTCCCCAGTCAGTCAAGGATGGGCTGTTTTACTGCAAAGCCGCAATTTAAATGACTTTCTTAGTCGCCGTCGTAACTTAAAGTTAGTTTATCAAGCCGATCGAGAAGTTTTAGCAAAGTTGACCGAAGAAGCTAGCCTGATAAAACAGCAAAAAACCGATATAGAAAGGAAAAAGAACGAAATATCCTTGATTAGGCAGCAATTATTAGCGCAAAAAGCCGATTATCAAGGTCAAGCGGAACTACAAACCGATTTAGTACAGCGTTTAAATAGCGATCGCGTTGCCTTAGATGCAGCAAGAATCCAGTTAGAAAGAGACTCATTATCTGTAAGGAACTTAATTCAACAGAAAGTAGCTGAAGAAGAAGCCAGAATTGCAGCAGCCAAAGCCCGCAGCCAAGCAAGAAACTTCGTCCGTGGAAGCGGTATCATGGCATTTCCCAGCAGTGGTTATATTAGCAGCCCTTACGGTTGGCGATCGCACCCAGTTCTAGGTCGCCGTCGCTTACATACTGGTATGGATTTTGCAGCCGGTTACGGTAGTACAATACGCGCCGCAGATTCCGGAACCGTTCTATATTCAGGATGGTACGGCGGTTACGGCAAAACAGTAATCATCAATCATGGCAAAGGAATCACCACACTTTACGGACATAGCAGTAAATTATACGTAAATGCCGGAGAAAGCGTTAAACGCGGGCAAGCTATATCAGCAATAGGTTCAACTGGATTATCAACAGGGGCCACACCTACATTTTGAAGTCCGCAAAAACGGTATTCCAGTAAACCCCGCAAATTATCTTTAACAGTTAGGAATGGGCATTGGGAATGGGGCATTGGGCATGGAATTACTAAGGTTAAAGGTTTAAATTCTCCTTGTCCCCTTGTCCCCTTGTCTCCCCATCTCCTCCCTCTACTCCCTCTCCCGTTGTCTCCTGATTACCCAGCGGAATAAAAAACTTCATTTTAGGAATTTGACTTAAACTTTCATCACCACCCGATTGATTATTGGTAATCAGATTCAAAAATTTAGTTTGCGGTGAAACTTTGCCGATAAAAACAAACTCTCCTTTCAAAGTTGTACCGGGTAAAATTTCGACATCGGGATTAGTTGCTGGTGCAGCCAAATTATATTTTTTCCCTAAGTCATCTACAAGCACCATTCCTTTACCGTTATTATTGAATTCAACAGTATTTTTAGAACCGTTAGTCGCAGACATTTCGACTTTGGTACTGTCTTCAGTAAAAGAAATTTGTGTCAGTCTTCCTACAGTACCGTTGGGATGAGTTGCTTGAACATTCAATGTTTTCCCTATTGGAACCGCGTTAACTTGACTCGATTCTGTAACCGAAATATTACCTGTAGCTGAAGACTTGCTTTCAGAAGCATTCTCAACAGTTTCCGGTAATTTATCGGCAACTGTTTGATTGATTTGTTCGCTGAGTATCTGCTGTGCTTGCTTGTTACTTAAGAAAAACCAAACACTAGCACCAGTTATCAGCACGAGAGTAAATATCACCCCTAGTAGAAAACCACCACAGCCATTTTTTTTCAAATTCTTCTCAGACATAGCAAAGTACTTTTATTTATGTATGAATTTAAAATAACTTTTTCTGCGTATTATCTACAGCTTTTATTGTGACAATTTGATAAATTAAAATTAGTATTTTTGAGAAAATTAGCAAGTATGGGAAGTAGAAAGCTAAAATGTTTACATTGGCTGCTTCTGACTGTTCGTCGATTGCTGTTCAATCGGAATATAAAACTCCATCTTCGGACGACGAGTTAAGGCTCGATCGCTACCTATTTGATTATTGGTAATTAAAGTTAGATTATTTGCTTTTGTAGTAACTCCACCTTGAAAAATTAGCTCTCCTTTAAAGGTTGTACCGGTTTTAATCTGAAGATAAGGATTATCAAAGGGTGGTTTCAAATTGTATTTATTACCTAAATCATCTACAAGTACAATTCCTTTACCAGAATAATTCAGATAGACATTATGCCTAAAACCATTTGTTACGGCTATTTGTACAACAGTATTTTCTGCATTGAAAGAAATATCACTTAATCTTCCTATAGTACCGTTGGGATGCTCTGCCCTAATATTTAATGTTTTTTTTGTTAATAGCGTGCCTGTGTTTTGTGTCTCATTGAAGCTATTTTCAGGATCAACATTTATATTTTCGCCGATTACTCGTTGCACTTGTTTGTTATTAAACATCAGCAACGTACCAATACAGACTATCAGCAAAACCGCAGATATGATTCCTAGAACAAAACCAATGTTGTTATCATCAGTGCTAGAAGCATCCTTAATTAATTTGTGTTTTAAATTATCTCGATTCATACCATAGTGATTTTAACGCTGCATAACTATAAAGTAAGTCTTTTGAGTATTTTCCTCGGTTTGCAAGGTCACTATTAGAAACTTTTTTAAAACAAATTACTGAAGTGAATAGTATGCATCGCTTCCTTAATGAATCAAGTGCGTCTAACAGCGATTAATCTGACTTTAGTAGCCAGGAAAAGAAATAAACGCTATACTGTTTATTAATATGTAGGCAAAATTTTGTCTGATATTTGTTAGGGCGCGTAGTTCAGTGGATAGAACATCAGATTCCGGTTCTGACGGTCGGGGGTTCGAATCCCTCCGCGCTCATTTTTTAGCTTGAAAATAGGGAACAGAGAACAAAGAAATTTTACCAAATCGAGCGTAAAGCACCGCCGTTTAAAGGTGGTGACTTAAGTGAGTCAGTAAGTAAAAATTGCTTTCTGTTCCCTGTTCCCTATTTCCCGTCTGAAATACTAATCAGCAATAAAATCGCTATGACCAGTATAAATATAGTCAACGTCACGCGAACCAATTTTGTTTTCTAACTCCACAGCATAATGAGATTCTTCTTTTGCAATCAATACTGCTTTGTAATCTCCTGGCTGTATTACCTCCAATCGACTTGGATCTATATTTGAAGATTGATCGGAAGAAGGTTTGAGGTAAGTAGTATAACCAACCTTTAAAATACCAGATATCGTTGTTACTTCTTCTTTACCAACCAAACCATCGACAATTGCTGTAGCCATTTTTTCAGCATTGAACAATTTCATATCTTTGTCCGAACTGATAAAGCAGCATTCAATTAAAATTGCTGGCATTGAAGTCAGTTCTAATACTCGAAATCTAGCTTTTTTAACACCTCGGTTCAAAAAACCCAAAGATGCAATATTACTAAGTACACCCACAGCTAAAGGTCTAGCAGCACTACGTATATCGTACACGTAAACTTCACTACCATTAGCTCTTGAACTGCTAAAAGAATTAAAGTGAATAGAAATAAAATAATCAGTACCAAATTGATTAGCTTTTCTGGCTCTTTGCATCAAAGAATCATCGGTACTATAAGCAGATTGTGGCGTAACAGAAACAGCTTTATGTCCTCTCAGATTCAGCTTACTAATAACTAATTCCCCTACTAACTTAGTTAAAGCATCTTCACTGTACTGATTAGTAGCAGCGCCAGTATCGTATGGAGGACAATTGTGACCAATATCGATAGCAAAGAACATTCGTGTATCTCCTTGTATTTTCTACTACAACCCGAGACACCCTTTAAATATTTAAATATGCGGAACAATTGAGTAAAAAACTCAATTAATCTTATTCATAACGAAATAAATACATTTGGTGAAAATGTATCTAAGTTGAATTATTGATAATCGCAAAAAAGCTGATATATCTAACTAATATTGTAAAAATTATTTCTTGATAATTAAATAAAAAAAATGTAGTTTGATTAAAAATAAAAAAAATTATATCTAAAGTTGTACTAGAAAACAGCGAACAATTAATTATCTTGTCCCCTTGTCTCCTTGTCCCCTTGTCTCACCCTACGGGTTGCGCCACTTGCTACAAGTTGGGGAACCCCGAAGTTTCTTTAAGCGGGGGAACCCCGCCAACGAACTTCTCTCCGCCCAACGCAGTGGCTTACCATCACCCCATCCCTACCTCACAGCAGGATGGAGAATAATTAAATGAAACTCAAGTCTAGTTTCCAATTTGAGAAATCGTTGCTGTAAAGATTGCCATTGCTGCCATAAGTCGTAACGATTTTTCGTAAGTAATGTTGCTAGAGTAGGAAGCTCTTTGCTAATTTTTGATGACAACACATCTTGCAGCCATTCATTTAAAACAGCGCTATCCTGCATGGAACCCAAAATTTCTTGGATATTTCTAACTTGTGCAAGATAATTCGCATATCCTTCACCATATAAATTGGTAAATAATTCCATCTGATAGCGCAGTCTTTTTGCTTGCTTGCGTAAATCGTGCAAATTTTCTGCTTGTGTTAGTAATTGCTTATCCACTTTCTTTTCATCAAAGTCGGTAGAAATAACAACTTTATTTCCCTGTACTTCTGTTCCAACTAACCAACCCGGATGTAGTAAAAAACTACTCACTTCTGGTAAAAGTAAATCTGGTAACGCTTGCTGAATTGTCAAATTTGCTAATGGTTGATAGCTTGGCTCTTCCAACCATTCTTTTAAACCTGTTTTTAAAGATTTATAACGCTCAGTTTTAAATAATGCTTTGACATCGGCTGCTGCATCTAGACGTTGTTTTTCTAAAGTGTCAATAATGTTATTTAAAACCGATCTTTCTTTTTTGGGTAACTGTGGTTTATATGCCGTTTCTAAAGTTTCTTTTAATACATCTAAATCTCTTAACGAACCAAGACAACCGGCAATTTTTTTAATGTTTTTATCGTTCGCCGAACTAGGAAAATTAACAATGGAATTGAGATTAGTTACGGTAGTACGCAAACGACGCATACCAACGCGCATTTGATGTAGAGCCTCGGCATCTTTGTCATTTTTGACGGATTTTTCCCATTTCCATGTTTTTTTGAAGTGTTTTTCAATTGCACTGTAAGTGTAGTCTCTGAAAGTTTTTACTGTAGGTTTTGTAGCTAATGTCATAGCAATCAAATTATAGGAATAATATTTTACTTCTTGTAAGCATTATCGAATACTATCATCGCTACCAAGCATATGTATCAAACTTGATATTTTTTTATATTAATCTGTTATTGATTTAGTTGAATATTTTTAATCCAATCTCTGTCTTCAGAAAGATTACCGATGTTTTATTTGATTAGATTCTTATCTTAAGATATATTTTAGTACTATTGTTATTCATAGGTATTAAATTACAAGTATTATTAAAAGTTAAAAATATCACTAAATGCTTTTTAGGATAAAGCTAGTATAAAAAATGCATCAGCCTTCTTTAATAAGTAAAGTTTTACTCAGCTTTGCAGATAATTTTGCGGAGCATCATCATGACCTTTCAGCATTATTGCTAACCCCGGATAAGCATTTGTGGCTGGGTTCCGATGAAGCTTCTACAATTGAACGCCTTTCGTTTATTGATAATGAAAACTTTGGAGAACACAAACAGTTTCGGGTAGCAGAATTTTTTGATTTACCAGCACCCGAAGACGAAGAAATTGATATTGAAGGGTTAGCATACAGCGATTATTACTTATGGCTAATAGGTTCTCATAGTTACAAACGCAAAAAACCTAAACCTGATAAATCGGATGCACAAAACATCAAGAGGTTGACGAAAGTAAAATCAGAAGCAAATCGTTATATTATCGGACGCATCCCTTTGGTAGATGGTGAATTAATTCGCGAATGTCCCCATCCCGAAAATCCTAACGTGCAGTTAAGTGCCGGAAAATTACAGGTAACACCCCAAGGAAACCTGTTGATGGAAGCTTTGGCAAACGATCCGCATTTAGGCTTTTTTGTAACAGCAGAAATACCAGGTAAAGATAATGGTTTTGATTTTGAAGGCATAGAAATTTGCCAAAACAGGATTTTTCTAGGTTTACGCGGCCCCTGTGTTGCGTGGTTGGGCGATAATTTTAGAAATAGAGTTGCAATCAAACTTACCAGGATTGCTCGATCTAAAATATCTCGGAGTAAGCGGCGAGAAATACAAAAAGCATTTTATTTATTTAAATGGTTTGGGAATTCGGGATTTATGCTGGGATAATCAAGATTTGTTGATTTTAGCTGGCCCCACAATGGATTTAGATGGCCCCGTAACAATTTATCGTTTACAAAACGGGCTCAATTTAGAGGAGAATGTGCTTAATTATCCCCAAGCAGTACTTGATATTCCTTACGGTAAAGGTAACGACCATGCAGAAGGAATTACCTTATTTGAAGGGATTACAGGAGGGCGTTCAAAGCGACAGCTTTGCGGGCGATCGCTCTTGGTAGTTCACGATTCACCCGCAGAAAATAGACTACAGGGTCAAGCTAGTATAATTGCGGATGTTTTCCAATTAACAGTGAACAGTGAACAGTGAACAGTGAACAATTTATTCCACTAATAATTAATAACTAGTACCATACGGCTTAAATAGCGCACCCCTAATTTAAATGCTCAGAAGTCGGGTTTTTATAAAATTTGTAAGTGTATTACAGATACATATTCTAAAAACCCGACTTCTCAACCGGAGCGTCGCGTGTCTTCTTGCGATCCTTAAGTCCGGTTATTATATGGGTACCTAACTTACGCCCGTCTGTACTAGCAACAACTAACAACTAACCACTAACCACTAACAACTAACAACTACTTTTCACAAGTTGGTAGAAATTGCATTCACCGGACAAGTAGGAATACACTGCTCGCAAACAATACAGCGAGAACGAGTAAACGTTAACTTAAAACTTTGGGGATTAAGAGTAAGCGCTTGTGTAGGACAAACCCCAGTACACAAGCCGCAGTGAACGCAAGCTTCTTCATCGATAACAATTTCTCCCAAACTGAGCGAAACAGTAATATTTTGTTCGCGCATCCACTGTATAGCTGCATCTAACTGATCGATATCTCCAGACAATTCCACAACAAGCTTACCAATTTGATTGGGAGCAACTTGAGCGCGGATAATATTAGCCGCAACATTAAAATCCTTTGCCAGTCGATAAGTAACTGGCATTTGAACCGTGCGTTTGGGAAAGGTGATGGTAACTCGCTTTTTCATTTTTATTAGTTGCTAGTTGCTAGTTGTTAGTTGTTAGTTGTTAGAAGTCTTTTTTACCCGCTCTCCCCCCTCTCCCTATCTCCCCATCCCCCCATCCCCAATGCCCCATCCCCCATGCCCAATTCCCATCCAATGTTTTTATTTTCGTAACGGTTCTAATAAATGGAAGTAGAGGGTTAAACTTATATGAAATGACTTGTTAAGATTTTATAAACCTTTGTTATGAATACGGATTCGCCCTTGAAATCCCAGGAAAAACCAGAATCGACGTTTGGAATACGTCTGCGAAATTTTTTGATTGTGACGGTAGCTGCTGTTCTTTCAGTAGCCTTATTTTTGGGACTACGAAGCGAAACAAGTTCGGTTTCCTTAGCTGACTTGGATCAAAATTCCACACCTTTGGAATTTGCTTTGAGTAATGGAAAACCATCTTTAATAGAATTTTACGCTAATTGGTGTACTGTCTGTCAGAAGATGGCACCCGACATTGCGACACTGGAAACAGAATACGCCGACAAAGTAAATTTCGTAATGCTGAATGTGGATAATAGTAAGTGGCTACCAGAAATGCTGCAATATCGCGTGGATGGGATTCCGCATTTTGTGTTTTTAGATAAAAGTGCCCAAGCCCAAGCTGAAACTATCGGCGATCAACCCCGTACAATCATGGGAAGTAACCTAGAAGCCTTGATTGCAGGTTCGACTTTACCTTATGCTCAAGCTAACGGTAGAGTTTCGCAATTTTCATCAACCACTTCAACTGGTAGTAATGATGACCCACGCAGTCACGGCAGCCAGGTGGTGGATTAATATGCTTATCACGGCTTATAGACTGGCTCATAGTTTTCTTGCAAGCATATCTTGCTTGCGTGGGTTTAAGATAGGTGAGGTTGTATTAGCTACAACATCGCTTGTAGTATTTCGTTCAAAACACAATTAACCTCAACTATTCTTCCCATAGCTGGGAAATATGATGTTACAGCTTATTTTCGTTGTTATTTTTGTTATTTCAGGTTCAGCCCTCTGTTCTGGAATCGAAGCGGCTTTATTTTCGGTTTCGACGCTGAAAGTTAGACAGTTAGCGCAGTCAAAGAATCCATCAGCAGTAGCACTATTGGCGATTCGCGAAAACATGAATCGACCGATCGCCACTATTGTAGTTATCAATAATATTTTCAATATCGTCGGTAGTATTGTTACGGGGAGTATTGCTAGAAAAGTACTCGGAGAAACTTGGTTAGGCGTATTTTCGGGAGTATTGACATTTCTGATTATCATTGGTGCAGAAATTATTCCAAAAACCGTCGGCGAACGTTACGCAGAGACAATTTCCTTACTAATAGCTCTTCCTCTTGCTGGATTAACTTTAATATTTACACCTTTAGTGTGGGTGCTAGAAAATATTACAGCACCTTTTACTAGAGGTAAAAAGCAACCAACAACTAATAAAGCAGAAATCATGTTGTTGTCCGATATTGCTCATCAGGAAGGAATAATCGAACGCGACGAAGCCCAGATGATTCAGCGGGTGTTTCAGTTAAATGAACTCACAGCAGCAGATTTAATGACACCCCGCACCATCCTCACATATTTACGTGGTAACTTGACTCTTGCTGAAGCTAAAACAGATATTATTAGTTCGCAGCATACAAGAATAATTGTTATTAATGAGACGATTGATGAAGTAATTGGTGTTGCTTTAAAGCAAAATTTACTTACAGCAATGGTAGAAGGAAGGAAAACTCAAAAAATCGGCACATTGACGCGAAAAGTTGGATTTGTACCCGAAACGATTCGCGCTGACAGATTAATGAGAAATTTCCTAGAAGCACGCGAACACTTAGCCGTAGTAGTAGATGAATACGGTAACGTTTCGGGTGTAATTACCTTAGAAGACGTATTAGAAGTAATAACTGGTGAAATTGTTGACGAAACCGATAAAACAATCGACTTGCAGGCGATCGCCCGCAAAAAGCGAGAAAGAATGTTGCAGTCGATGCGCTTTGTTTATCGCTCCATAGAGAATAAACGGTAATTATTTAGGAGTTGGTAATTGGGCATGGGGCATGGGGCATGGGGCATTGGTAATTGGTAATTGGTAATTGGTAATTGGTAATTGGTAATTGGTAATTGGTAATTGGTAATTATTATTTATTCTTCCCCATCTCCCCATCTATTCCCCGTTTCCCTGTTCCTTTATCATTTGCATATAAGCTTTTGGATATATCAACAGGAAAAAACCCATCCAAGTTAATAGAGGGATGGAAACTAGAATAGTTAACCAAATCTTGTGAAATAATAACCAGCTTGCAGTAATTAGCGTTGTACCCGTGAGTAATATAGACCAAGGTTGACACCACCAAGGTTTATATTGCCATACGCTGATAGGTTTTTGGGGAGTCATGGGTTTAATTTATTTATACTTGTATTTAAATTTGCCAAAATTGCCACCAAGGACGTTGTTTATTTGTCCCAAAAAAGCGTTCGTTGCTGAATTCTTCTCGATGAAGTTGACCTGTTTTTATATTTAACCAAAATGGCATCCAAGATTCTTCATTTGAAAAGAATTCTCCTATTATTACTTTACTAGCGTAGATTTTTATTTTACGAATATTATTCCACGATATATCTGTATATTCCCAAATAAAGCCTTCCTGGTCGTAACATATGAGATAAGAATTGTTTACAAATAAAATCAAAGATGATTCAATACGTTTTGTAGGAAAATATTGTTTATAGCGTTTCTCAATCTGGTGAAGTACAGCTTTCTTTATCTCCCCTCTCCTTAATAAGGAGAGGGGTTAGGGGTGAGGTTTTGATATGTACCTTGATAGACCGGGAAGCGCTATAGTATATTTATCTATTCCTTCAATTTTAGAAGTAATTTTACCGCCAAAACTCTCTAATAAGTGTTGGTCTTCTGGATTAATTATATATCCTTGACCTTTTGAAATTACAATTAAATCAATTCTATTAGGATGCGAGTATATTGCAGAAAACTCCGATATTCCTGGTTGAAAGCTAGCAATCCAGTTAATACCTGAATCTGGTATGATTTCGACAACTAATTCTTCTTCCTGGCTTTTGCTGTCTGTAGCAATAAACTTTTTAGGAGTAGAATTAACTGGGATAACTGATAATATTCTAAATTCTTCTAAAATATATTTTTCTAAACTTTCATCCCATTTTAATTTTGACTCTTTGGCTTTAATCCATTCTGCTATTTCTGCGGGATTTTGCAGTGGATCTAGATGAGCAGGAGTTGGCAAAAGTCTTGTGATGACATAAGAAAACCCTTTCCAACGAACCAAATCATGTGGAATATTATCGAGTATGTCTTGATAAACATCTAATCGACCAAATGTAAACAAACAAACCTACGCATAGAATAAAGATAAAAAACCTTTTAGATCTTATTATATTCTCCGATTCTCCTTCATTAATTAGTTGTAACAACTTGCTTTTTTCTCTTTCGTACTCAGATTTTAAAAAATTATATAAATTTATATCGTTCTTCAAATTAGGAAAATCTTGACTTGCTTTAGAAGAATCAGTAGGTCGAATTATTTCCCTATAACGTCTTGCATCAGAAATTTTATCTGTCATAAGTTAAAAAAAATTATGATAAAAAAATATAGGGCAAGCCATCAGCCCACCCTATAATAAATCACTATTAAATTTAAAACTTAATACTTACAAACTGGCGGATTTACCTTTCCACAACTTCCCTTACCAATTGCGCTAATTTTTCAGCACTTTCGGGAACTGCAACAGTTTTAGCTTTATCGCTCATCTCTTGTAATTTATCGGGAGACTGCAATAATTCCAAAACCTGAGTTTGCAATTTATCTGCGGTTAATTCTTTCTGCTGAAATAATATCCCCGCTTCTGCTGTAGTATATACTTCAGCGTTGTAGGTTTGATGGTCTTCTGCTGCGTAAGGATACGGAATTAAAATCGCTGGAGTACCGCATACGGCTAATTCCGTGACGCTACCAGCACCGGAACGACTTATCGCTAAGTTTGCTCGCTGTAACAATGCTGCCATGTTATTGTAAAACGGCATCGAAATATACTGGGGATGCTTTAAACTATCGGCTTCAGGATCTTGATCGCCTGTTAAATGCACTACATAAGCACCAGCCTCAAACCATACAGGGGCACTTTCACGCACTAATTTATTTACAGATACTGCCCCTTGAGAGCCGCCGAAAACGACTATTACGGGTACATCTTGAGGAATTTCTAAATCTAATGATGCTTCAATTCCCGGTTCTAAAAATGCTCTTCGTACAGGGGTGCTAGTATATATAGTTTTCTTTTTAGGTAAATATTTTGCAGCAGCTTCAAATCCCACTGCAACCGCATTACACCAAGGACCGAAAAAGCGAGTTACTTTACCGGGTAAAGCGTTGGATTCGTGAAGAATAACGGGTAAACCCAAAGAACGAGCAGCAATTACAGAAGGACCAGAAATATAGCCTCCTGTAGTGAAAACCCCGTCAAATTTGCCTTGTTTAAGAATTTTTCTAACTTGTAGAATCGAACCAACGAGTTTACCCAAGGTGAGTAATGAAGAAAAGCCCAAACCTTTCTGGAACCCTTCAACTCCAATAGTATTCAATTTATATTGTTTGGGAACCAGCTGCGTTTCTAACCTATTGGGGACACCCAGCCATTCAATTTGATAATCTGGCAATTGTTCCGCAAGTGCGATCGCCGGAAATAAATGTCCGCCAGTTCCGCTGGCTGCTATAAGTAATCGTATAGGAGCGTCTTGCATTAACCCTTTACCCTGTTAGCGCCAAAGCTTGAATAAGATAAAACAATTTCCTGGTTTTTTGTAGGCTCATCCGGAATCTCACCTTTAAAGGAAAGTTCTAGAATGAATAATACATCAAAACAGCAAATAATTACTGTAGTTAAATTACCTACAACATTATCACCAATGCCTAACTTTAATACCTTAATACCCGCACGAAAATCAAGAGTTACTAGTAGCCGTTGGGCAATTTTATTTATCTTGACACTCGGTTTATCTACTGGTTGGAAAGCAGCCGAGGCAAATGTACCACAAAATACATCTTCTCAACTCAAACTCAGAACTCTCTTAACCCAAAGTAGAGCGCAAACGCAAAATGCACCTCCTCAACTCAGAACTTTATTAACGCAAATTGATGCAGCTGCAAATCGTCGTAACATCAAGGGTGTTATGAACTTTTATAGCCCTCGTTTTGTTCATGGAGACGGATTAACCCGTTCCAGCATGGAACAAGCTGTAACTTCTTTGTGGAAAAATTATCCAACATTGAGATACAGTACCAAACTAGAATCTTGGAAAACCCAAGGTAATACTATTATTGCCGATACGGTAACAAATATAGTTGGTTTACCTTCGGTCAACAATAATAAACTAGCCATGAATGCTACTATTAAATCGCGTCAGCGCATTGTTGATGGTAAAATCATTCGTCAAGATATTTTATCGGAACGCACTCAACTTACTTCCGGTGTTAATCCTCCTAAAGTAGATATTAATTTACCCGAAAAATTAAAAGCCGGACAGCGTTATTATTTTGATGCTATTGTCAACGAGCCTCTGGGTGATAGTTTTCTCTTAGGTGCGGCTCTTGATGAAGCCGTACAACCAGGAAAATATCTCAATCCTACACCTGTAAACTTGGAATTACTTTCCGCAGGTGGAATATTTAAAGTTGGAAGAGCGCCCACAGCTCCCGGCAATCAATGGATTTCTGCGGTATTGGTACGAGGAAATGGTATGACTATGATTACTCAGCGCGTGCCAGTAGTGAGAAGATAAGAATTAGTTAGTGGTTAGTTGTTAGTAGTTAGTTGATAGTAGAACTGCATGACGTTTAGTTGCAATGAGTTGCGAGTAAATCAATAAATCTTCTAGAAGTACAAAAACTCCCGTGCTTAACAACTATTAACCAACGACTAACCACTATCAACTAACAACTAACTCTTATTTATGGCTTCAATTAAAAATCAAATTGTCTTAATAACTGGTGCAAGTAGTGGTATCGGTGCATCTTGCGTCAAATATTTTGCTTTATCGGGTGCAAAATTAATTTTAGCTGCGCGACGCTTGGAACGCTTGCAGCAACTTGTAGAGAATTTACAATTACCATCCGAAAATGTTCATTTAGTAGAACTTGATGTGCGCGATCGCAATGCTGTAGAATCTGCTATATCTAAATTACCTAGTGAATGGTCGAATATCGATATTCTGATTAACAATGCTGGTCTTAGTCGCGGTTTAAACAAGCTGCAAGAAGGTAGCTTCCAAGATTGGGAAGAAATGATTGATACTAATGTTAAAGGTTTACTTTATCTGACTCGCTACGTAGTTCCAGGAATGGTAGAACGTAATAAAGGTCATATAGTTAACATTGGTTCAATAGCCGGACATCAAACTTATCCCGGTGGTAATGTCTATTGTGCCACTAAAGCCGCAGTTAAAGCAATTTCCGAAGGTTTAAAACAAGATTTATTAGGAACACCGATTCGTGTAAGTTCGGTAGATCCCGGTTTAGTAGAAACAGAATTTAGCCAAGTAAGATTTCATGGAGATAATGAGAAAGCAAATAAAGTATATCAAGGATTAACTCCCCTCACCCCCGATGATATTGCCGATGTCGTATTATTTTGCGTAACTCGTCCGGCGCACGTTAATCTCAGCGAAATATTGTTAGTACCAACAGATCAAGCGAGTGCAACGATGGTAAATAGAAAGGTCTAATGGTAGGTTGGGTTAGACACGAAAATCAATTTGAACTGTAACGAGTAATTATTATTATCGTGTCGTAACCCAACATCACGACTATTTGAAAACATATAAGCTCGTTTACAATATGAGCATTACGAGATAAATTTTCTACCCGATTGAAAAAAATATCAAAATCAAATAAATACTTCATATTTCTCCGTTCTACTAGCTTCACTCAATAACTTCCCATGTATCAAGAGGTATTGCTGGAGCAATCAAGTCTCCTAAGATTTCACAACTTCCCCTCATCGCTCCAAAAGTTGGACGTTTGGATTGATTTTAGCAGGATAAATAATTACCAAAGGTTCCTCTTGGTAGGTAACAGTTAAAGGTGTTTTTTTACGTTGTACTTCTTGAAATAATTGCTGAATATTTTCGGGTAAATTGTCGTTACAGTGAAATTTGGTTTTCGTGTCTAACCCAACCTACGACTAGCTGCGTTAAGTTAATTGGGAATTGGGAATTGGTAATTGGGTATTGGGCATGGATAATTGATTTATAACCTTTAACCTTTGACTTTTGACCTTTAACCTTATTTATCATGGCATCAACAACTGGGAATCAAATAGATTTTACTCAAAAGCTGCTTGAATTAATGCAGCAAAAAAATATTTCTAGTTTCAAAGCTTTAAGTAAATTAGCTGGTGTTTCGGAATATCAAATACAGCGTTTGCGAAGAGGAGAAATTCAGCAAATGCGTCTAGAGTTTTTAGTTAAACTATCGCAAGCGCTACAAATAGATTTGAGTGAATTGATCGTTAATTTCTCGCAAATAGCATTAATCAAACAGCAAAGCTCATCAAAAGAAATAACAGACTTAAAAAAAGAATACGAACGTTTACAAAAGCAATTAGAAAATCAAGAAAAATTATTACTTGCTCAGTTTCAGCAATCGAGTTTACAAATCCTTGAATCATTATTAATTCAATTTCCTACAGCAGCACAAAGAGCCAGAGAAAATCGTCAGTTACCAGCAGCTAATATCATTCCATTAATAGAAAAACCGATTACAAGACTTTTGCAGGAATGGGGAATTGAAGCCATTGCATCGGTAGGTACAGAATTACCTTACGAACCCGAAATCCACCAATTAATCGAAGGCGATGCACAACCTAGTGAAAAAGTCAAGATTCGTTATACTGGCTACCTTCAAGGAGATAAGTTACTGTATCGAGCGAAAGTGAGTCCGGTTTAGGGAGATGGGAAGAGTTAGGAATTAGGAGTTATAGATATAAAATTCTTAACTGTTCCCTGTTCCATGTTCCCTGCTCCCTCCTAAAAATTTCTCTTGTTTTGTGTTGAAAGAGAATGAATTCCGGGAATACTAATTAAATGCATATCGGCTGACGGACGGTTTATGGGTTAAGTGAAGTCGCGTGCATTGAATTAAATCAGCATCTAACTAAAGCTAAAACCTTTACGGCAATAGGAATTTGGGGATGAATAAAGATAAAATCAAAAATGAATCGTCCTTTGAAAGGGAGGCCGCAGTCCAAGAGGATTTGCAAACGCAGCACTGTGTTAATTTTTCGACTGATTTTCTGCTAATGGTAATTAACGGTACTTCTGACCCTATTTTTGTCAAAAACCGTCAACATTGTTGGGTGCTGGCTAATGATGCGTATTGTAATTTTGTCGGACGTAGTAGGGAACAAATTATCGGTAAATCCGATTTCGACTTGTTCGATAACGAAGTTGCTGATGCATCTTGGGAAAAAGATGAATTTATTTTTACTACGTTTAACCAAAATGAATCTGATGAATGTATCACAGATGCAGATGGAAGAAAACGTTTTGTTGCGATAAAAAAATGTGTGTTTGAGGATGAAGAAGGAAATCGGTTTCTGATTAGTACCATTCGAGAATTAACACAGCAAATTAATCAGCAATTTCAAGTAGAAACGCGACTGCGTGAGTCTAAGATATTGTTAGAACAGGTTTTAAATAATATTCCGCAAGCACTTTTCTGGAAAGATTGTAATTCGGTTTATCAAGGTTGTAATAGCTTTTTTGCAGCAATTGCGGGAGTCGGGGATCCAAAATTAATCAAGGGTAAAACTGATTTTGATTTACCTTGGAAAGAAGAGGAAGCCAATTGGTTTCGTCTTAACGATAGTCGCGCCATTGAATCTAAAATGCCCGAAAGTATTGTTAAACCACAACTACAAGCAGATGGTAGACAATGCTGGTTGGAAGTCAACACAATTCCGATTTGCGATGCAATGGGGAATGCTCAAAGTGTTTTAGGAACCTTGCAAGATATCACAGACCGTAAGGAAATAGAAGTTACTTTACAGAAGTTATACGAAGAGTTAGAAATTAGAGTTCATCAGCGAACTTCCGAACTTACTAAAGTAGTTACCCATTTACAGCAAGAAATTAAACAACGCGAAGCAATAGAAAACCAGTTTCGATTGAGTGAGGAAAAACTACAGAAACTGTCTGCAAATGTCCCTGGTATGTTATATCAATTTAAACTAGGGGCTGATAATAAATTTAGCTTTCCTTATATTAGTTCTGGCTGTCTTGAAATCTACGAACTTCTCCCGGAACAGATTATTGCTGATGCTAGTTTGTTTATTTCCTGCATCCATCGAGATGAGCGTGAAGATTTTGAAAAATCAATTGCTAATTCTGCTCGGAGTTTGGAAGCTTGGCAGTGGGAAGGAAAAGTTATTTTAACTTCTGGAAAAACAAAATGGATACAAACCGCATCCCGTCCGCAAAAACAGCAAGATGGTTCGATTATTTGGGATGGGGTGGTGATGGATATAACTCCTTTAAAACAAGCTGAAAAAGCTCTAAAAAGGGCCTATGCTGATTTAGAAAAACGAGTAGAAGAGCGAACTCAGCAGTTAATGCAAAGTAATCAAGCGTTGCAAAAAGAAATCGCAGAACGTCATTCAGCACAATCAGAACTTTTAGCTTCTCGTCAAAGATTATCGCTATTAGTAGAACAAACACCTTTAGCAGTGATTGAATGGGATACGGATTTTAAAGTACAAGAATGGAATAAAGCCGCAGAAAGTATTTTTGGATATACAAAACAAGAAGCGATTGATAATTACTTCGAGTTTATAGTTTCTCAAGCCGTATCAGAACAAATTCATCAATTGAAGAGTGCATTATTATCGCAGAAAGGTGGAACGCGAATCGTCACCGAAAATATTACCAAGGATGGTAAAACGATTATTTGTGAATGGTATAACAATCCTTTGGTGGCTGTAAATAGTAAAGTGTTTGGTGTTGCGTCTTTAGTACTTGATATTACCGAACGGGAACGATCGGAAGCAACCTTACAAGAACAAGAGCAGTTCCTCCGGAATATTTATCAAGGAGTCGAACAACTGATTTTCGTTGTTAACGTTTTAGATAATAATGAGTTAGTTTATGCTGATTGGAACTCAGCCACCGAAAAAGCTACAGGCATAAAAGCCACAGAAGTAATCAGTAAGTTTCCTGAAGAAGTATTCGGTGACATTCAAGGTGCAAAAATACGTCAACGATTTATCAGATGCTTGGAAGCAGGTATACCTATAACTTACGAAGAAAATCTAGTTTTCCAAGCGAGAGAACATTGTTGGTTGACTACACTTAATCCTCTAAGGAATGCAGAAGGCAAGATTTATCGGATTGTAGGAACGTCATTTAATATTAACGATCGCAAACAAGCAGACACACAGTTAAAACAGCAAACGCAAGAGTTAGAAGCAGCCCTTAACGAACTACAAAACACCCAAATACAGTTGGTACAAAGTGAAAAAATGTCTTCATTAGGTAGTTTGGTTGCAGGGGTAGCTCACGAAATTAATGACCCTACAAACTTAATCTACGGTAATATCAATCACGCTAATAATTACGCTCAAGACCTTTTGAAACTACTCCAACTTTACCAGCAATATTATCCTCAGCCTGGATTGGAAATAAAAGAATTAACTTCCGAAGTTGATTTAGAATTTATTTTAACAGATTTACCTAAATTACTTAATTCGATTAGAGTTGGAGCGCAACGCATCCAAGAAATTCTTGCATCTTTACATACTTTTTCCCGCGTGGATGAATCTCAAATGAAAAAAGTAGATATTCATGAAGGATTGGATAGTACTTTGATGATCTTGGAGAATCGCATTAAAGCTAAAAGCGATCGCTCTCAAATTGAAATTATTAAGGAGTATGGAAATTTACCGGAGGTAGAGTGTTACCCCGGACAACTCAACCAAGTTTTCATGAATATTTTGACAAATGCTTTGGATACTTTGGAAGAGTCAATAGAACTCAAAAATAAAGCAAATAGCAATCCTCAAATTCAGATTTCCACGCAACTTACTGAATTAGGCAAGGTCACAATTCGTATAGCCGATAACGGAATGGGAATACCATCCGATATTAAAGAAAAATTATTCGATCCGTTTTTTACAACTAAATCTGCAAGTAAAAGTACGGGGATGGGTCTTTCGATTAGTTACCAAATTATTACTGAAAAACATGGTGGTTCAATCGAATGTATCTCCCGATTTGGAGAAGGAAGTGAATTTATTATTTCAATTCCGCTTCGTCAAGAATAAGTCATTTCACTGTTGTCTTAACAGGCTATCTACCATTAAGGAGCAAGTAGCTTCCACTATGAGTGTAGTGTACATCAAAAAGAAAGAAGAAATACCAGTATTAGATGTTTTAAATCATACATTTTTTTTGATATAAATAAGTTAAGCTGCCATCCTTACATCTACTGAATAATAATCTAGTACAGTACGGCGTAAATAAAGCACCCATTTAAAAAGTTTGAAAGCCTTATCATATAATACTTTTTACTTCTGACTTCTTACTTTTGACTTTTTACTTCCGCGCAGCGGTACTAGTATGATATCGATTTATATAATTGTTTATATATTTAATGTTTGAATTCAGAACTGTTAATTAAGAGACTATGCCCTGGCAAGTTGTCATTAAATGAATTATGATTAATATGGATTAAAATAATAGACGTTTTTTGTAGTAAAAATACTGAGAAACTATGACAGAGCATATTAAAGTAGTTCAACCCAGTGGTGTTTTAGATGCAACTAGATCGCAAGGTTTTAGGGAAGAAGTTATTAAATCGCTAGAAAGCAAACCAAAAATGGTGTTGGTAGATTTAAAAGATATTACTTTTATGGATAGTTCCGGCTTAGGTGCTTTGGTTTTAGCATTTAAAACTTTGAGAGCGTCAGAAACTAAACTGGTACTTTGTTCTATTAACGAACAAGTAAAAATATTATTTGAACTTACTGGAATGGACAAAGTTTTTGAAATCTTTTCCAACCAGGATGAATTTCATAAAGCTGTACTTACCACTTCCGCGCTTAATTAAAGCCGATTTGAAGTATAGATAAATCATCATCGAAGGTGTTTTTGGAATTCAGATCGACGAGGCAGTTGAGAATATTTTCTAGAGGGCTGCTAGAAACATGATACAACCGCTTGACCCTTTGGATAAAATTATCAAGTCCCATAAGTTGACCATCAGATAAACTTATTTCATAAGCACCATCACTAAAAATATACAGGGTGCTATTTTTCTCAATTTTGTAAAAACCATTAGTATATTTAACCTCTGGAAACATACCAATTGGCATTCCAGGGGTTTTTAATAATTGGATATCTTTATTATCAGATAATAAGATAGCAGGTGGATGACCGGCGCTTGAATAAATTAACTCTCGCTTGATTTGATTGTAAACACCATACCAAATAGTAAAGTATTTATCATTTTGATAACTCATTTGGAAAGTGCTATTTAATGCGTTAAGTACCTCTTTGGGTTGATAATAATTTAAATCTTTTAAGGCACGCGAGCGTAGTAAATTTAATACCGAAATAGAAGGTAAAGTCGCTTTGAGTCCATGTCCTGCGGTATCGAGCAGGTAAATGGCGAGATAATCTGGGTCTAACCAATAATAATCAAAACAGTCTCCACCAAGTTGCTGTGAAGGAATAAATGTATAATTAATATTAAAAGGATGTATCATTGGCGTTGGCAAAAGAGAACGCACGTAATCAGCAGCCTCTGATAATTCTGCTTCTAAAATTTGCTTTTGAGCCTTTAAATCTTGACTCATTTGATGCAATCTTAAACCAGCCCTCACCCTTGCTTGCATTTCATTTTGTTCTATGGGCTTGGTGATAAAATCATCAGCACCAGCATCCAATCCTTTAACGCGATCGGCTACGGAATCCAAGGATGTTAAAAGAATAAAAAACGTGGTTGATAAATTGGGGTCTTTCTTGATGTAACGACATACATCGAGTCCACTTAATCCCGGCATTAACCAGTCACAAATAATCAGCGCCGGACGTGAAGCTACAGCTTTTTCTATTCCATTTTCGCCGTTGCTGACTGCAACTACTTGATAACCCTGCTTTTCCAGCATTCTTTTCAGTAAAATTTGAACGGCTGGGTCATCATCAATTACTAATATTTGAAACATAGAAAGTAGCCGTTTGATAATAAAAAATAATAAATAAAATAGAAAATTGAATAAATCTCTATTAATTATGACCCCGATTTAATAGAAAATTACTATAAAGTAACTTCAGACCTCTTTCCCAGTAAAATCTATGCATACCATATGAACGATTATAGTGGCGATAGGGGATTTAGCCATAATTTCAAGCTACGTTTTAGCTGATTTAAATCCCGATATACTTCTTGCTTAAACCACTGTCCCCCAAAGCATCAAAGGGATTAAATTCTTGGCCTGGTTGCCATTTCACGTCTTGACCTAAAGGTGTAAGATGGTTTCCTTTCAAGGTTTGCGTTGTTACCATATCCTCAAAGCGGTTGTGCAACAATTGAGTTAAAGCTGCTGATTGATCGAGATTATCGTTGCTAAATTTGATTAATAAATTACGACGAACGCTGTAGTTTTCTTTCACCTGCCTATAAGTTTCCGTAGGTGAAGGGGTAAACTCAACATTCAGCGCACTGTTGAATTGTTCCACCAAAGGTATGGCATCTCGTGCAGCATAATTATTAAATGATACAAGGATATTACCCGCACGTTTGACTCCTTCGGAACAACCTATAAGTAAATGTAGTTTGCATCCCATACTGTGCCCCAATCCATATATGGGAAGGTAGCCTTGAAAAGCAGGTTCGCTATCCTCTAAGCGTACTAACACCCGTTCAAAATTTAGCAAAACTTGTTGGGCGATCGCGCTATGGTCTAAAGTATTTACAAATGGGGTAGCGATAACCGCAAACCCTTCTTCGGCAAGATATTCGAGCAACAAACGATAAGTTACGTTCGGTGCGGTAGCAACAAATGCACCACCTAAAAAATGAACGATACCGATCGGACGCTGGGGAACAATTACCCAGCTACCAGCAATTTGTTTCCAGTTCATGCAATAAGAGCGTAAAGAGTCATAGTATTTATATTTTCTCATGTTAGACTGTTTGCTTGCCTTCTAATCGAACTGCAACTATTTCAGAGATAAAAATTATAAATTACTCACTTTCGGGCTCTACGATTAAGCATTTTAGGGAGCAGCCAGTAGAAAGTAGGCAGTAAGAGAAGAAGAAGTTATATAGCTAATTTGATGAGCGTCTTAGAAGTAAAAATACGGTTTAATTTATCATAATTTATCGCATCGATCGCGGAGGTAGAGAAAAGTTGGTGATTCAAAATTAAAAATGCCCGCATTAAAAAGTAATTCAGTTTGAATTTTGAATTTTGAATTAAGGATACAAGCCTCTCCTTTAAAGCAAAAAAATATAAAAGCATTCCACAGGCTGCTTCAAACTTCAGATAATGGTAATTTTGAATTTTGAATTATTATTGCTGACTCTGTAATCTTTTCATTTCCTGCTGTACATCCATTGCAATCTCCAATGCTTCGTTAAGCAACCTGTCATGTTCGGAAGCTTGTTCGGTAACTTGCATCTGAGTTAATGTTGCCAAATTATTTGCAAGTAATTCCGAATTGTTCACAATAAATTTATTATTTTCTCTTAATATTTTTTCAGTTTTTAGAGCGCGAACTAAATCTGCTCTGGTATATTCAAGAGCTTCAATAACTCGTCTTCTTTCTTTGATCCCTACCTCTGTATTTCCTGCCGCTTCAATTTTATCATTAATATCTATTGCCCGAATAACGGCATTAAATCTATCAACTTCATGCAAAAGAGTATTCAAAGAATATGTTAGATTTTCTTTCAAAACGGCAACTCTTTTTTTCCAGTTCATATACAATAGTAATTGTGTAATACCACCGCCAATAAAACATAATTTAATAAATAATAACCAAGATGGAAGTTGAACCCAATTAGCAAACATCTTGATAACTAAATCGAATACAATATAACAGCTAAGTATGACAGCTAATCCAACAAAAATTGCAGTTGCACCTTCAGGTCCTTTAATTTTCTGAATGAATTCTCGTAAAAACAATTTTAACGGATTAATAATTATTATTAGTTCTTCCCTAATAGGCAGATTCGTCAACTTTCGGAGTTCTCTTTGATTAATCGCCAAGCCTCTTAAATCATCACGCACAGCTTTCAAATCTCCAGCACAAAAGTTTTGATTTATTATATCTTTGCTTAAAATAAGCGGCAATATACTTGCGGATTTATAACAATAGACAAAATCTTGATAAAACTTATCGTTATCTCGATTTAAATGTATTGCCAATAGTCATAGAATCGTAATTTTCATTACGGTCGAAGTTAAAAAATATACGAAAAAACAAAAAACAGTTAAGTTTATTTCTAGAATAAAATTAGAAGTTCATTTTTATTTGATATCCAATAATCAGTTATTTTAGCTTTACCTATTTATAAAAGATAGACAATTGTCATACAAAAGTACGGATTTAAAATAAAAGAGAGTAACGATGTAATAGTCCGACTGCCAGAACCGTAACATTTATACTACTATATTAAGCACTTATAAGCGCTCTATGTAGCTGCATTTTTATTCTTCGCAGCATTTGTAGCTTCGCCAGGATAATTCCACTTGGGGTAAAGATTATACATTATACGCTTGTGCAGAATGAATAAGCTGTTACGCACTTAATTTGTATAATACCCTTCGTGCAAGATGCTTGTCCTGGCGGACACGCTGCGTTAGCGGAGCGAGACGATAGTCTTAGGCAGCACTACAATACTTTCACTTTTATGTCCTTCGGACACGCTGCGAAGGCAGCATTATATAATTTAGCTGCACATCAGCTTACAGAACATAGAGAACGTAAGTTTTTTAACACAACTTCAGTCTGAGCGCTAATTAAAATCAAATAGTCTTTTTACCCGATCAAATAAAAATATCTATAAATCTTGAAATATAATTTAGATGAAAATCTATATAGTGTTAAGTTGATTATCTAGTTTTGTATTAAATAAACATTGCATTCATAGCAATAAGTATGATTTTTAATTATTAGATAAAAATCTTAATAACTAAAAAATACTTTCATATTACCTTTCTCTTTTAAGATGATTTATGGTGTAATCCAAAGATACAATTGATGATCGAGAAAACTTCTTATCCGATATACCAAGAGCATTATGTTGCTGCCGAACATTATACTCAAGTAATAGAAAAAAAGCGGACTAAGTGCGTAATATGCGAACATAAGATAGATGAAAAAGACGAATCTATCTTTAGTGAATTCAACTGTAATATTAGAGCTTTCCAAAAAGAAGCTTTTAAAGTTTGGCGATGTCCTAAGTGCAAAACTATTCATACTTTAGACATTGTTGAGATTGCACCATACTACGAAAAATATCCCATAGCCGATGCAAAATTAACGTGGGAAATGCGTCTTTGCTATGGAAAATTATCTCGACAGTTATTTAAGCATGGATTTAATTCATCTCATTCTATCCTTGATTATGGCTGTGCAAACGGTTTATTTCTTGAATATTTGCAACAACAAGGCTTCGATAAATGCTACGGTTACGAGCCTTACACCTCTGAGAACGGATTTGCGAATGAAGCTGTTCTCGACTCTGCACCATTCGATTTTATATTACTTCAAGATGTAATCGAACACGTTGAAGACCCCAGAAAATTATTGTCGAAATTGGACAGTTTGCTTGCACCTGGTGGTTATATTCTGATCGGAACACCTAACGCAGCAAATATAGATTTAGCGAAACCTGATATATCCGATTTCTATAACTCCGTTCACGTACCCTACCATTTTCATATTTATACTCCCCAAGTTCTAGAATATTTAGGAAATGGTCAAAATTGGCAAGCTATCGAGTTTCGCGATCGCGCTTATCACGACACACCTTGGTTAGGGGTAAATACTCGTGCTTGGAACCAGTATCAACAAATATCTGATGGTTCTTTAGATGCTATTCACGAGCCAATTGATTTAAACAAAGCTGTTACTTCTTATAAAGTCATGTTCTATGCCTTTTTTGGATATTGGTTGAGCTATCACACGGAAATGTCCATGATGTTTCGTAAAGTTTGATTTATCAATCACGATACAAGTACTTCACCACATTAATTTTGCAGGGTTCTGGGAATGCGAGCCGGAAAGCTCGCTGGTTGTCACGAGGGAGCGTCTCGCTCTCTGGTAGCAACGAGCGAGACGCTCGCACTTCCCGAAGAAATAAACCGTTCGTTTCTAACATTATCTGGTAAATAAAATAAGTAAACTTTAACTATTGAAGTTCATACTTAGTTATGATTGTGACTCCATTTCTACCATTAGAACTAGGTTTGAGTTTCCATTTTCGCGCTAAATTCAAATGGTGTTTATCTAGTTTGCTGTTTCCGCTACCACTAAGCAACCGCACCTCAGTAACATTACCTTGAGCATCAGCATCAACAGATACCGTGATATTTCCTTGAATTCCTTTATTTCTTGCCCAAGAGGGGTAACTTCTGTTACACCGACGACAAGCTGCTTGTCCATCACCATCACCAACAGAATCACCACTACCGTTACCTAAACCGTTACCAGTTCCATTATCTGTAGTATTGGTAGGTGCAGATGCAACACTACCTTCAAAAATTCGCCGTTTTCTTCTCGGAGCATTATCGTTACTTTCGCCAATATTAGAAGTATCGGGTAAAGATGGTGCTGTATTATTAGTACTAATATTGTTATCTCGACTTTCTCTAATTCCCTTCATAGTATCTCTCAACTCTCCGCTATCTTGTGGGGTTGATGCTGGTGGTTCTATCGGAGGAGTTACCGGATTTGGTAAACTTCGCGTTGTTCTTCTAGAATCTCTTTCCTGTGCGAGCAATTTTTCTAAATCTTCGTTAGGTTCTGCTGCTGGTGGTTCTATCGGAGGAGTTACCGGATTTGATAAACTTCGCGCTGTTCTTCTAGAGTCTCTTTCCTGTGCGAGCAATTTTTCTAAATCTTCGTCAGGTTCTGCTGCTGGTGGTTCTATCGGAGGATTTACTGGAGTTGAAAAACTCCGCGCTGTTCTTCTGGAGTCTCTTTCCTGTGCGAGCAATTTTTCTAAATCTTCATCGGGTTTTGGTTGTTCTATCGGAGGAGTGACAGGAGTTGAAAATTCTCGTGGTGTTCTTATTTCTGGTTCCGGTTGCGGTTGAGTTATTGGTTTGGGAATATCATTTTTAGCAATGGGTTCAGGCTTTTGCGGCTTTGGTTCTGGCTTTTGTTCTCGAATAACTGGCTTTTCTTGCACAGCAACAGGAGGTAATGGTGATATTGGTTTGAATGGTTTAAAGTCTGGTTGCTTTATCTCTAGTTTTGGAAGCGGTTGTTTGACAACGGGTGGTGCTTGCGGAGTAATTCTACGTTGTGTCGGTATCGGTTGAGATAATGATGCAGCAGGACTTCCACCGCTAATACGAGACTGGCTCGGAGTGGTGTCTAAATTGGGTTTAAATTGACTCGTGTCAATAGTTGGTTGTTTAATTTCTGGTTTTGGTTCGGGTTTTGGCTCTGGTTTTTCTAGTTTCGGTTCTGGTTTTGGCTTCGGCTTTACAACTTCTTTTGGTTCTGGTTCAATTTCTTCTATGGGAGTATCGAGCAGAGTTATTTCAACTGGCTCATCCTCAATTTCTGGTACCCTGTTTAATAAATATTTGCCAATCCCCGAAGCCACTAGCGCTAGATGAAATATCAGCGAGCCAGCTAAACTACAAGCCAAAAAAATTCTCAGAGCTTTTGATTCTCTTTCTCGCTGTCGTAGCGCTGTACTTGCAAAGCTCATGGTTTAAGTCTTATTAATATTAATTTGCATTAATTTGTAATTCTAGAAGAAACAAGCGTAAAAGTCAATCAATATTTCTTGATTATTACTTAATAATCTATTGCAATTAGAAACTTCAATATACCCTTAATTTGGCTTTGTAATTATTGTTGTCCAAAATACTTTTTTCCAGACGAAAGCAGTGAAAATACTGAAATCACGTCGTATTTAAATTTATATCTCTGCAAATATAGCTACCAAGTACGCTTATGAAAAACTAAAAATACCTTTAAACTTAATTAATAGTTGATTTTTAATGCTTTGAGGCGATTGACATTTATTCTCATCTGTCCTAAGTTAATTTGGTAACTACTATTATCTACTTCTGTAGAGATTAGTAATTAATATCATTAATGCATTTGAGAGCTACAAATGGGAATAAATAATCTATTCTCGGCAGGTGGTGTCGTGATGATACCGCTGCTGGGGTTTTCGGTATTGGCTTTGGGGCTGATTGTCGAAAGAATAAGCTTTTGGTTGAAAATTAATAATCGTCAGACTAAAGTTGTACGAGATGTATTAAATCTCTATCGTCGTAACAATATCGTAAGTGCGATTGATGGATTGCGAAAGAATGCAGATTTACCTATCGCTCGGATGTTTCTCACTGCTTTAGAGTTAGAAGAGCCGACTCCCGAAGAGTTTCGTTTGGCATTGGAAAGTGAAGCACAAGCAGAGATTCCTTTACTCAAACGTTTTCAAAATATATTTGATACTATAATTTCTCTAGCGCCACTTTTAGGTCTTTTAGGTACCGTTTTAGGATTAATTGGTTCTTTTGCTTCCTTAAATCTTGGTGATGTCGGAGGTTCTCAAACAGCGAATGTAACTGGTGGTATTAGTGAAGCGCTGGTTTCAACGGCTGCTGGTTTAGTTGTGGCGATTTTTACGCTGATGTTTGCTAATGCATTTCGAGCCATGTACCAAAGACAAATGGCATTAATTCAAGAATACGGTGGAGAATTAGAATTACTTTACCGTCGTTATTACGAACGAGGAAAGATTCATGCGTCTACCAGATGAAACCGGATGCACCGGCACAGATTAATATTGTGCCGATGATTGATGTGATATTCGCAATTTTGACCTTTTTTGTGATGTCAACCTTGTTTTTAACTCGTCAAGAAGGATTACCAGTCAATTTACCTCAAGCATCTTCTGCGAAAAAAGCAACTCAACCAGCACGAGTTACGCTGACAGTAGATAAAGCTGGTGAAATATTTCTGAATAAGCAGCCGATTACTTTGGATAAGTTAGAAGCCGGAGTGAAAGCGAAAGTCAAACCCGAACAACCTTTGATGGTGGTATTAAATGCAGATGAAGGGGTGAATCACGGGAAAATAGTCGCAGTGATGGATAAAGTGCGATTGGTAAAGGGTGCTAGTTTGGCGATCGCCACTCGTCGAGATTGATTCAATCAATTTTGGTTATTAATTTTGTTGGCTTTTTTGTTGGCTTTGAAATATGCATCTGTGAATTCATCATTAAACGTAGAGACGCGAAATTTCGCGTCTCTACAAAGTTTCAGTTGAAAAAAATAGATATCTAATTTTAAAAAGATTACATAATATCCGAATAAGCTGAGCTACTTATATCAAATAAACATGACAATTACTGTCTCAAGCCATAATTGGCAAGAGTTTTGGCAGGAAGATAAGCAACAATGTTTAAATAACCACGAACGCATTTGGAGTTTTTCTAATGGTTTAGGAAAGGGTCGTCAAAAACAAATTTTTCTGCGTTCTGGTATATCTATTTATATTCACGAGTTGGAATTTATAGATAATATTGTAGAAAACATTACTTCTCAAAAATTTTTCCCTGAATTTGCTTTTCATCTCCAAGGAAAGCGTCAATTAGTAGATGGAAAATATCATCAAGCTGGCGAGAACTTCTTTGCAATCGGACCTTGTTTAAGTGGAACTCAAGAATGGTCTGCAAATTCTCAAATTCTCAAAATTGATATACATATTGAACCATCATTTTTAGGCAGTTATTTAAGAGATTATAGCCAAAAAACACCTTTTGAATTAAATCAGCTTTTAGAAGGGAAAGACGATAAGTTTTATTTTCATCCCGGTAAAACAACACCTCAAATGCAAGTTTGTTTGCATCAAATTTTGAATTGTCCCTATCAAGGTGCAACTCGAAAAATTTATCTGGAAGGTAAAGCGCTAGAATTAATTGCTATGCGTTTGCAAGAATTGCTTTATGAAGATAATTCTCAACACGATTCATCTGAGTGTATTCGAGAAAATGACGTTGAAAGAATCTACCACGCTAAAGAAATTTTACGCACTCAATTTGAAAATCCCCCTTCTTTAGCGGAATTAGCTCGTCAGGTTGGTTTGAATCAGCGGAAACTTAAACAAGGATTTCGTGCTTGTTTCGGTACTACTGCTTTTGGATATTTGCACGATTACCGCATGGAGCAAGCCAGACTGTTACTTACAGATACTCAAATGGGTGTAACTCAAGTCGCTCATAACGTTGGTTATGCTAGCTTACCGTCTTTCAGTGCGGCTTTTCGCAAAAAATTCGGTATTTGTCCGCGAATTTATATAGGGAAAGAAAAAAAAGTACCTTTGGAATAACAAATAGTTCTTCTCGAATAAGACTTTAACCCCGAATTTGGTGTAATGTAATTTCAAATAATTGAAAATGATTCTTAACTATCGTGATGGGTAATGGGTAATGGGTAAAAGATATTTAATCATTACCTATGTAGCAAGTAACTAGCTAAACCCGATATTAATCATAAGTGTGCAGCTGCTCTAAATACTTCTATATTCTATTTATTGTGTAAGGAAGCAATGAAACTACAGCAATTACTGAAAATTATTATATTTACTAGTTTGATAGGAGTATTAGGAAATAATTTTGCTCAAGCTGAAGAAACATCTCCCAAAAGCAGTTCCTCCATTGCACAGTCTTCACCTCAACTAATTAAAGTAACTGGTGTCAGATTAAATCAAACGGATAAGGGTGTAGAAATAATTTTAGAAACAACTTCTGCTCGAAGTTTACAGGTTGTTAATCGTAGTAGTGGTAATGATTTTATTGCAGAAATTCCCAACGCTCAACTCAGCGTATCTGAAGGAAATGCATTTACAAAATTAAAGCCGATACAGGGAATTAGCGAGATAGAAGTAATTAATAAAGATGCTAATACGATTCAGGTAAAAGTAACGGGAGAAACTGGTTCACCACAAGTTGATTTATTTGATAGTAGTACGGGTTTGATTTTTGGATTACAGCCAACAGCTTCTACCGCTCAAACTCCGGAAAAACCCCCAGCAACTCAACCACAACAGGATTCACAAACACCAGAAAAACCTACCACTTCTCAAACCGAGGAAGATAATAATCAGCCAATTGAATTGGTAGTAACTGCAACCCGAACGGAGCAAGATATTCAAAGGGTACCGCGTTCAATAACTGTAATTAATCGTTCGGAAGTCGAGAAACAAACCAGATTATCGCGTAATTTAATCGAAATTCTTGGTAAATCAGTACCGGGTTTAGCTCCTCCGACTCAAAGCGGGAGTACTTTTGGATTATCTTTACGGGGACGCAATACTCAAGTCTTGATTGATGGTGTTCCTCAATCTACAAGTCGCAACGCTTTCCGAGATTTGAAAAGCATCGATCCCGCTGCAATTGAACGTGTGGAAGTTGTAAGAGGACCTAGTGCGATTTATGGTGATGGTGCAACTGGTGGTGTCATTAATATCATTACTAAAAGAGCGGATACAGATAGATTGACTTCAAAAACAGAGTTCGGTGTAACTGCTGCTTTGGGAGAATTAGAGGAAGATAGTTTCGGAACGAATTTTCAACATACTATTTCCGTCAACGAAGATAAAGTTGATTTTACTGGCAATATTTCATTCACTAATACTGGCGTTTTTTATGATGCGGAAGGAGACAAAATTCCTACCGACCCCAACGCCCAAGGTGGTTTCGCTGATTCTCGCAGTTTTAATTTATTCGGAAAGTTAGGTGTAAATCTCGATGATTATCAACGATTGCAGCTGACATTTAACCGCTTCGATGAAAAACAGGATACAGATATCGCTAGCGATCCAACTGTGAACGATCTACCGGGAAGACAAAAAGCTCGGGCTATTGAAGGATTGAGTTTAGATGAACTTCCAGGGAACGAAAATACGCTGTTAAATTTACAGTACAATCACGACAATCTGTTAAATAGTAAAGTCCAGGCTCAAGCATACTATCGAAATTATATGACAAGATTTTTTCCTTTCGATGGTCGTGCATTCGCTAGTTTGGGTAACGAAATAATTCAATCAGAAGTAGATTCGGAGAAATACGGCGCACGCTTTCAAATTGAAACGCCTTTATTTGCTGGGGAAAAAGCCAAATTACTTTGGGGTGCAGATTATTTCAAAGAAGAAACATCCCAGATTGTTTCTACATTCGACACAGATGTGTTTGATTCGAGTGGAGGATTGGTTTTTAATAAAGTAAACGAACGAACTTGGGTTCCACCTCTGGATTTAAGCAGTCTGGGTTTGTTTGCTCAGTTAAATTTGAATGTTGGCGAAAAGTTAGTTTTGAACGGAGGTGTACGTTACGAAAACTCCGATGTCAGTGTCGATGATTTCAGTACTTTAGCCAATCCCGATGTAAATATAGAAGGTGGCGACCTCGATTTTGATGCAACTCTATTTAACATCGGAGCAGTATACTCTCTTACTGATAACGTCAGTGTATTTGCTAATTTTTCTCAAGGATTTTCCCTATCAGATATTGGTTTAGCACTCCGCAACGCACCACCAGGATTTACTGTAGAATCCTTAAGTCCAGAACCTCAAAAAGTAGATAATTATGAAATTGGTTTGCGTGGTAGATGGAATAAAGTTCAAACATCCCTATCAGCTTTTTACAACGAATCAGAATTAGGTACAACCTTCACAGCACCAGGAACAGTAATCCGCGCACCGGAAAGAATATATGGTGTAGAAGCAGCCATCGACGTAAAACCAAGTCCCAGCTTTGCTTTGGGTGGAACACTTACCTTGACTGGTGGTGAAATCGATATTAACGACGATGGGAACTATAGCGCTTTAGATGGGTTTCGGATTCCTCCATTAAAGCTGACGGCTTATGTAGAAAATGAAACTTTACCAGGATGGAGCAATCGTCTACAAGCATTATTTTCGGGAAATCGAGACTTATTCGCAGATAATACCACTTTTGGTAGAAGACCTGTAGACAGCTATTTTGTATTGGACTACATCAGCAGCATAAAAATGGGTGCGGGGACATTACAAATTGGCGTTGAAAATCTTTTAGATAACCAATATTTCCCCGTAGTTTCTCAATTACAAGCAAGCAATAGCTCTTACAGTGCTGGTAGAGGTAGAACTTTGAGCCTTAGATATTCAGTGGATTGGTAAAAATATGTTCGTTCGTAGTTGCGCTTTAGCGCCAAAAAAGTAAATAAACAAGCATTTAATTGCTAAAAAATTGTTCGTTAGTAGTTGCGCTTTAGCGCCAAAAAAGTAAATAAACAAGCATTTAATTGCTAAAAATGGTTTATTAGTAGTTGCGCTTTAGCACTCAAGATTGTTGGCGCTAAAGCGCAACTACGAACTTAAAATTAAAAGGATAAAACCCAATGAAAAAACATAGCAGACGCTTCTTTATCACAACAGCAATAATGTCTGCTCTAACAATCGCTTGCGAAAATAAATCAAATATTTCTCCCAAAACAAATCAATCCAATATTTCAAAAACACCATCCCGAATCGTCGCTTTAGAATGGGTTTACGTAGAAAATTTACTAGCATTAGGAATTCAACCTGTTGGAATTGCCGATATTAAAGGTTATAAAAATTTCGTTAATATCAAACCACAATTGTCAGACAAAGTAGTTGATGTAGGAAGCCGAGCCGAACCCAGTTTAGAAGCTATAGCGAAACTAAAACCAGATTTAATTTTAGGAGTAGAACAAAGACATCAAGAAACTTATAATTTACTTACTTCCATTGCTCCAACATTTTTATTTAATCCCTACCCTTCCGCAAAAAATGCCAATCAATTAGATGAAATGCAGCAGACTTTTCTGAAAATTGCTCAAACCGTGAACCGCGAAGATAAAGGAAAATCTGTATTAAATGAAATGCAGCAAACTTTCGATAAAGCTAAAAAACAACTTAGTGATATAAAAGTATCTCAAAATAAATTTATTTTAGGACAATTAAGCGATAGCGGCCCGCAATTACGATTATTTAGCGATAATGCAATGGCTGTACAAATTTTAAATAAAATTGGTTTAGAAAACGCTTGGAAAGGAACATTCGATATTTTTGGATTTAATATAGTTTGGGTAGAAGCATTACCAAAAGTAGAAGATGCAAATTTTATTTATATTACCGTAGATAATAACGTTTACTGGCAGAACTTACAAAATAATCCCGTGTGGAAAGGATTGAAATTCGTGCAGCAAAATCGAATTTATCCGATTGAAGCAGATACTTGGGTGTTTGGTGGCCCGCTTTCGGCACAGTTATTGGTAGAGGAAGTTGTAAGAGCTTTTAGGTGAATAATAAATTTTCGTGAATGATGAATAAAAAGAAAGTAGAGTTGATAGGTGGGGGTAGTTTAATTTTTATGGGAACCAAGATTTTAATAAAAGCTTTCGTGTAGTCATATATAGCAATCCTAAATTATCGATCGGAATTACTCCCTTCCCGGCTCTATGATTACCGATTATAAAAACTGCAGCGTTAGCGGCTAGCGAAGCGTACCTATTTGTATTGCGTGTCCGTTGCCGAAGGCTATGCCCGAAGGGCTATTAGGACATAAAGTGTGGTCTTGGGGGGTCTCCCCCATGTGAGCCGGAGGCTTTCTCGAAGAGAACAACTTTTCAAGACAGAGTACGCAAAGTACGCTGAGGAAAGATGTAAAAAGAGATAGGTAATCTTAGAGCGGTTGGGGGAGTAAGAAACCCAGTTTTTTGAAAAAACCGGGTTTCTGGGTATCTCAAATTTGAAAAACCTAGCCTTACAAAGGATGAAGCAGATTCTCCTTTACTGTGTGCAACCAGCTTTTTTGAGAAAAATTATTGATAAATTGCAAAAAATATAATAGATTAATTGAATATATTGAGAAATAATAGCAATAATTTAAAATGCTATTTGATTAGCAACGTATTTCTATGATTGAAAAAATCATTGAAAGTGAGTGCAGATTTAATTTATGGTACGCAAAAGCTTGTCTAAATCCTAAATTAGTATTCGATAATTTATTTTTGAATGATTTTTTTCATTGCCGCTAATTGTAAATAATTATAAATAACGGAATTCTCCTGGGTGAATAAATTAATTTCCACAAAAGCTCATATGCAGATACTATCGCGAACTAAACCCGTCATTGGTTTAATAGTCGGATGTTTGGTACTTATCATCTGTCTTTTTCTCAGCGTGTCTTACGGTGCTGCTGATATTTCTTGGTCAAGTGTCTATGATTCGCTAATGTCTTTCGACGGTTCGAGAGAACATCTAATTATCCGTACTGTAAGATTACCGCGTTCCTTACTGGCAATGATAGTAGGTGCATCGATATCTACTGCTGGTGCAATTATGCAAGGTATAACTCGTAATCCATTAGCCGACCCCCGGAATACTGGGAATTAATGCTGGTGCGGCTTTTGCAGTGGTAATGGCAATTTTTTTATTTGGTGCTTCGTCACCGAGTTTTTATGTTTGGTGTGCTTTTGCGGGTGCGGGGATTACTGCCGTCAGCGTGTATTTTTTAGCCTCTTTAGGTCGTAGCGGAATTACTCCACTCAACTTAACTATTGCTGGTGCAGCGATTAGCGCTTTTCTTACTTCCCTGACTACTGGGATATTAATTGTTAGTCAAAGCACTCTCGAAGAAATTCGGTTTTGGCTGGCTGGTTCTTTAGCTGGTGCGGATACAAGTCTGATTCTGCAAATTTTGCCTTATGTCTGCATCGGGATGGTATTAACATTTATGATTTCCAAGCAAATCACAATTTTAAGTTTGGGAGAAGATATTGCCAAAGGTTTGGGACAACAAACCGTATGGGTGAAAATCCTTGCTGCTGTTTGCGTTCTGCTATTAGACGGAAGCGCGATCGCAGTTGCGGGTTCAATTGGATTTATAGGTTTGGTGGTTCCTCATATTGTCCGGTTTATCGTAGGTTTAGATTACCGTTGGATTTTACCCTACAGCGCTTTATTCGGAGCCATATTGCTTTTAGCATCCGATATCGCAGCTCGATTAATTATCAAACCCCAAGAAATCCCCGTAGGTATTATGACAGCTTTAGTCGGTGCGCCATTCTTCATTTATTTAGCTAAAACCAAGGTGAAGAAATGAAGACAAATACAATAGTTTTCCGTTCAAAATTACTACCAATTTCCTTCCGTCTCAAAAAGCGGGTTCCCATCGTCTTATTAATTTTAATTCTGATTACCTTAACCGGAATGGTAATGAATACTTCCTTCGGGGAATATCCCATTCCACCACTTGCAGTTATTCAAACCGTCTTGGGAATAGATACAGGAAATGCAGATTATGGATTTGTTGTCAATACTTTACGCTTACCCAGAACCCTTACCGCTTGTTTTGTAGGAATGGCTTTAGCGATTTCCGGAACCATAATGCAGGGTATAACTCGTAATCCTTTAGCCGACCCAGGAATTATTGGTATTAACGCGGGTGCAAGTTTAGCAGCAGTAAGTTTAATTGTATTATTACCAAATGTACCTGCGGGAATATTGCCTATAGCAGCTTTTTTCGGTGCTTTGATTGCTTCATTCTTAATCTATTTTTTAGCTTGGGATAGAGGTACGCATCCGGTACGTTTAATTTTGATTGGAGTAGGAATAGCTGCTGTAGCGAGTGCTTTTACTAACTTAATGGTCACATTTGGCGATATTTATAATGTTAGTCAAGCATTAGTATGGTTAGCAGGAAGCGTATACGGAAGAAGTTGGAAACAGCTTTTTTCATTACTACCTTGGCTAATTATTTTTATACCCTTAGCTTTAATAAATGCACCGCAATTAAATGCTTTGAATTTAGGAGAAGAAATAGCCAAAGGATTGGGTAGTAAAGTAGAATGGCAGCGGACTTTTTTATTATTAATTAGTGCGGCTTTATCGGGAGCAGCAGTAGCAACAGCAGGGACAATCGGTTTTGTAGGATTAATAGCACCTCATATAGCCCGTCAACTAGTAGGAAATATTCATGAAGGATTGATTCCTGTAGCAGCAATTACCGGAGCAATGATTGTAGTCATAGCTGATTTTTTAGGAAGAATTTTATTCGCTCCCATAGAAATTCCTTGTGGAATTGTTACCGCTGTAATTGGTGCCCCATATTTTGTTTATTTGTTGATTAGGAGTAGGAAGAAATGAGAGGGGGTGATAATAATTAGTAATTCGTAATTCGTAATTCGTAATTATTAATTCCTAACTCCTAAATCATAAATATTCACAATGCCCAATTACCAACTTTATATATAAATGAAATTAGCAACTAAAACCCACTACCAACTATCAACCAAAAGCTTAACATTAGGTTACGACAATACTAAAATAATTAAAAATATTGATTTAAGTATACCTCAAGGTAAAATTACTGCTTTAGTTGGTGCAAACGGCTGTGGTAAGTCTACTTTATTGCGGGGTTTGGCAAGATTATTAAAACCCTTTCACGGAACTATTTATTTAGATTCTACCGACGTATTTAAATTATCTACAAAAGCCGTTGCTAAAAAACTAGGAATTCTTTCTCAATCACCAATTGCACCGGAAGGTTTAACGGTAAAAGATTTAGTCGCTTGCGGACGCTATCCTTATCAAAATTGGTTGCAGCAATGGACGAAGGAAGATGAACGTTTTGTTGAGGTAGCGTTAGAAACTACCAGAATGAAGGAATTTTCAGAACGCGAATTAGATACTTTATCCGGAGGACAAAGACAACGAGCTTGGATTGCAATGGCTTTAGCTCAAGATACTGATATTTTATTATTAGATGAACCGACAACTTTTTTAGATTTAGCACATCAAATTGAAGTTTTGGATTTACTGTGGGAATTGAATCAAAATCAAGGAAGAACTTTGGTAATGGTGTTACACGATTTAAACCAAGCTTGTCGCTATGCTGATTATTTAGTAGCTGTTAACAAAGGGAATATTTATACGCAAGGTAAACCGGAAGATGTGATGAATGAAAAAATGGTTTTAGATGTGTTTGGCTTGGAATGTAAGATTTTTCCAGACCCAGTTTCTGGAACTCCGATGTGCGTACCAATTGGAAGAAAGGGTAGGTAATAAATAAAAGTAAAATTAGCGCAGCGTCTCCCTCCGGGAGATAGTAATCGCAAGGTTTTCGTCCTTCTTTACATTCTGTTGCATAGTGATATTTAATTGTACCTACCTACTTACCTCGCTTTATTAAGGGTAAAAAAAAAGCAGGCTAGAAATAATCTAAACCCGCTTATTGAAACTTTAAAATCAACTTTTTCCCAATTCTTAATAGTGTCTGTTGTCGGCAGAATCGCCTTCGTATGGCTGTACTCCTGATTTAGGATAATCATCATCGCTGGGGCTAAAAATCCGACTTACTCCATTAGTTGTAGCTTTAATTAATTTTTGAGGAATTTCTACAATTGATTTAATCATTCGGCGAGCAATAGAAGCAGTAGACATATTAAAATCTCCTTTGTAATTAATCGAAAAATCTTTAACAAACTTTTGTCTGGTTAGCGGTTATGCTAATATTAATCCTTCACCGCCGAGGGGATTTTCATCATTTAACAATTTACCTTCGATAGAAAAATCAACTTAATGACAGTATGTAGATGACAAAGATGTTTTGCTGAACGGGATGGGTATTTTGGGTTTTCAGAATTTTTTCTCCTGTATTAATAATGAGTAAATTATTCAATTTCAGATTTACCCTGATACCTTATCCTTGAAAAAACACCTCGCATATTCTTATATTTTGATTATGTTGTTGTAGATGAGGAAGGTGTATTAATTTCCTCTTCAGCGCGAGAATGCATTGTTTCTTCGATATGTTCTTCATGTTGACGCTGCTGAACCATTGCTTCACGTGCTTTTTCTTGCATAGTCAAATCAAGCTTGACTACATCATGTTTTTCAAGATCGGATTTTGGTAAGCTCAACGTCAAAAGTCCGTTGTGAATTTCGGCTTTCACTTTGTTGTATTCAACGCACATAGGTAAAGGTATTATGCGTTGAAAGTGTCCGTAACTAAATTCGGAACGATAAATACCTTTTTCGTAATGAACTTTCTGTTCTTCATGTTCCCCACTTATTGAAACCGCATCTTGAGTTACATGAATATCTAAATCTTTGGGTTCTATACCCGGTACTTGAGCTTGAAGAATAAGATTTGCATCCGTCTCTTTAATTTCAATAGCTGGTTCCCAAGTTGCATTTTCGACTTTAGGAATAGCACCAGAAGAATGCTCGCTAGTTTTATGACTGCTTTTATGCATCACCTCATCAAATAAATTATTCATTTGATGGCGTAGAGTATCGATATCTTTAAGCGGATGCCAGTTTCTTTCAGACATATATTTCCTCCCTGCAATCCCGATGAAAAATTTGGTCGGCGAGCCTTTTCTCTTGGCTCTACTTTTAAAGTAGGAAAAAAATTTGAGGAACTTGTGAGGAAAGTTGAGGAATTAGGAGTTTTAAATTACCAATGTCCAATGCCCCATGCCCAGCCGAGAACTTGAGAAATTTCTTGCGCTAATGTTAAGGGACTGAAGGGTTTAGCGATCGCCGCTTTAATTCCTAAATCATCATAGCGAATACGGTCAGTACTTTGTACTTTTGCTGTTAGTAAAATTACTGATATCTGGTAGCCAAAGTAATTCTGGATGTAAATAATCTCAATCTCTTTGAAGAAGGAGACGTACTGATAACAAACCGTACTGATCCCGATTGGGAACCAATCATGAAAAAAGCTGCTGCCATCGTCACAAATTCTGGCGGTCGTACTTGTCACAGCGCTATCATTGCTAGAGAGTTGGGGATTCCGGCTGTAGTTGGTTGCGGTAATGCTACTACAACTTTAATCGGTGGGGAAGATATTACCGTTTCCTGTGCTGAAGGTGAAACTGGGAAAGTTTACTGAGGTTTAATACCTTATGAAATAGAAGAAATACATCTGGAAAAACTGCCCCACGTCCCCACCAAAATGATGATGAACGTGGGCAATCCCGAAGAAGCTTTTAGTTTGAGCGCTATACCTAACGATGGTGTAGGACTCGCGAGGATGGAATTTATCATCGCCAATCATATCAAAGCCCATCCATTAGCATTGATTCACTTTGATAAGTTAGAAGACAAATTTGCTAAATCCAGAATTTTTGAACTAACTCGCAATTACGAAGATAAAACCCAATTCTTTGTAGATAAATTAGCCAGAGGAATCGGAACTATAGCCGCAGCATTTTATCCCAAACCTGTCATTGTCTGCTTGAGCGATTTCAAAAGTAACGAATATTCCAATCTTTTGGGTGGTAAACAATTTGAACCGCACGAAGAAAACCCGATGTTGGGATGGCGGGGTGCTTCTCGTTACTAAGGAGAGGGAGCGATACGGCAGGGTGAGGTTTTATATTTAATTTGACCCATTTACTTAATAGGTAATTGATAATAGGTAATAGGGTATTGGTTGAAAATTTCCTAAATGTTACTAATCCCTAATCTCCAATTTTTAACTGTTCACTGATAACTGTTGGCTGAAAATACTATGTTTACAAAAATTTTGGTTTCGATTGATGATTCTGATGCGACTCAACACGTTTTTGGTGAAGCTGTATCTTTAGCAAAAGCAACGGGTGGAAGTTTAATGTTGCTACACGTAATAAATCCATTGGATGAGCCATCTCTTGACCCATTGTTTATGCAAACAACTGTTCTTTATACAGAATTACATAAAGAAACTCAAAAGAAGAATTTGAGCGATTGGGAAAAATTCAAGCAAGATAAAGAAAATTGGTTGCGTTCTTTATGTGAATCGGCTACTTCTTCTGGTGTAAAAGCTGAATTCACTCTTAATCTAGGCGATGCAAGTAATAGAATTTGCGATATGGCTCGTGCTTGGGATGCCTCGGTAATTGTAATTGGTCGTCGAGGTCATCGTGGTTTGAGTGAATTGTTTTTGGGTAGCGTGAGTAATTATGTTATGCATCATGCACCTTGTTCAGTATTAACTGTGCAAGGACCATTAAATTCAACTTCGGAAGCATCTCAAACTAAAGATGCAGAAGCTTCTAATTAAAAACTATTAGTTCAATATTTAGAATTGGACTTTGGACAAAAAATACTGATTTACATAAACTGCAAACAAAAAAACACCTAAACTTTCTCATAAGTACTCGTGCAAAATTAATTTAACATTCTGAAAACTTCAAGTCCCTGCGTTAGCGGAGCGTGTCCGATAGGACATATGCTTCGTTCCTCGCAATGACAATACACAATTAATTTTGCGTAGGTACTTATAAGCCTTGCAGCAAATCTTAAGAAAGATGTGACTAATGCATAGCCTCGCAAGGTAGGGGGGTTAGGTGTTTGCGTAAATTTGAAACCATATAATGTTTTTCGGAGATGTTTATTGCCAATTGCCGACTAAAATAAATGGCGACCAATAATAAGGGTGTTTGTATTTGGGATTTTTTAATAGAGATAATTGTGCTTGACGTAATGCTTCGGCTTTACTTGCATCAGTTTGAGTAAGAATGCGGTAAAATTGCGACATCATTTCAGATGTTGAATTATCTCGTACAGACCACAAAGTTGCAAGGGTGCTTCTTGCTCCAGAACGCACGGCAATTCCTGCTAATCCTAAAATTGCTCTTTCATCACCTTTTGCTGTTTTGCAAGCACTTAAAACTAACAACTCAATGGCTTCTTCGTCGTTATTTTTTTGAATTAATGTATTAAAATCATTAACTTTAATTTTATCATCCCAAGTTAAAACGAAGGTATCTTTAGCTTTTGAACTAAATTGTCCGTGGGTAGCAAAGTGAATTACGGAAAATGGGATATTTTTGATTTGCTTTTCGATGATATTTTTAGAAAATCTTTCGTTTAATAAAGTTTTACTGGGGACAATTTGATTAATTTGTTTAATTTCTCTTTCCACACCAGGTAATGCGGAGAAACCTTGACGGGAAACTGCTAAACCTGCGGTTAAGGTATTACGCTTTTTAAAAGAAATTGGACTTATTGGTAGAAGTTGCAATCCTGGAGTTAAAGCAATACTATATTTCTCGATTAAGTATTGTTTGCCATCATGAAGAACTCCCATTGGTAAGTTGCGTAAAGTTCCATCAAGAACAAATACTATGGTTTTAATGTTTTGCTTTTTTAAATCATTTTCTGCGGGACGTATTAATAAATCATAAAATTTTTGAGCGGATGGTAATACGTTGGTAGACTTGAAAACTGGATTTAAATATTGTCGCAATTCCTGGAATGTTTGCAATCTTTCTTGCTGAGATAGCTTTGTGCTGTAATGTTTTAAAGGTTTTCCGGGAAGGGAAACAATTACTTCTAAACTGTTATCGAGAATAATTGGATAAATTACCGCTGCTTCTTTATCAATATTATCGATATTTTGCTTTCTTGCTGTTAAACAAGCTGCTCTAAAAAAGTTTTCTAATTCCCGCTGCTGCAATCCTTCAATTGTTAATCTAGATTTTTCTAAATATTTCTGCTTTGTTTCTTGAGGAAGTTTGTCTACATCTTGTACCAGTAATTCAACTAACTGACGATACACGGGTTCAACTTTTTTACGAAAAGAAAACTGCATATCGGAATTTTCGGAATTGACTGCAACCAAGTCACGACGTAGTAATTCTATACCTTCCACAGCTTCGGAATAAGCGGCGATCGCCCGATCTTTTTTTCCTTGTGCTTTGAGTATACGCCCTTGCTGCCAGAGTAACATGGGAATAGTTTCTGTTGCTTGTAAATCTTGAGCTATGGTAAGTGCTTGGTTGGTTAATTGAAGCGCTTCTAACCATTGTTGATTATCTTCGTAAAGATGTCCTAATTCTCCTAAAGCATAAGATTGAGCTTTGAAGTCTTTTAATTCTTTTGCTTGACTGACTGCTGTTGCTAATATTTTGGCTAATTCATGATTGTTGATAGCTGATGCTTTATTCTTGATATCAATTAAGTTATCAACAAAATTAACTTGAGCGTAAATTTTAGCACGACTAGAAGGGAGTTTAATTAATAAATTTCTGATTTCAGGTACAAGTGCAAGAGCTTTTTGATTTTGTTCTGTTGTTTCAAATAAACTTAATTGATTAATTTGTGCTTGTAGTTTGTTTAAAGGTGAACTAAAATTTTCTATTACTTGTTGATAGTATTCTTCTGCTTTTTGAAAATCTTCTCTTGCTCTGGCTGTGTTACCCAATCTTAAATAAGTTTCTCCTATCTGGGAGGTTAAATTAATATCTTCAGCAATAGTTAAACTTTCGGATAAAACAGTTTGAGATTTTTCTAAATCTCCGACTACTTCTAAAGCAACACTCAAACTGAGTAAACCTTTGCCTTTGAGTGGCAAATTATCAACAGTTTGCAAATTTTGGTTAACTTCCTCTAAAATAGTTCGCGAGCGTCGGTAAAATCCTAAACTTTGCAATGCTTGTGCTTGGTTAATTTGACTTAAAATAACACCTTGAGTATCTTTTAAAGATTTATATATAGTTTCTGCTTGTTTCCAAGTTTCTAAAGCGGCTTGAATATTACCTATATTTAGCTGTAAACGAGCTTGTGTATTGAGAATTTGAGCATTAATAAATCTATCGTTAATAGTTTTAGCCAGTTGCAACGATTGAGAAATAGCTTGGTTTGCTGCTTGCCATTTACCTAAATCTTGATAAACAATTGCTAGATATCTATAGCCTAAAGCTTGATTGCGTTTTTCTTTCTGTAATGAATAATTATTGACAGCTTTTTGCCATACTTCTGCTGCTGCTGCAAAGTTTCCTTCGTCGTAGAGTTGTTTACCTTTGTTTAAAAGATTAAGGGAAGAATTTACGTTATCGGGTGATGAAGCGATAGAATGAATGGGAATAACCGAACGCGCATTTACTATTGGTACAAAGCTAGTTACCACTAGAAAAGTTAATAATCCTAAAATAAAAATTCGTTTATTCTTCACTGGTTATTTTATATTTTAATTTTTCCAAGTTCTATCTAAATTTAAATAAGATGTCAATATCATAGGGGGAATAAAATAGGTAGTTAATTTATATCTTTTTACGCAGAGTGACGCGCAACTAACCACAATTAGTCAAGCGATTTTTAAAATGAATATTATCTTGAGGTAAATTAGCGACAAATTCAATCACTCCGTCTTCGTTGACAATCCAACCTTGAGCTTCAACTATTGGGGTAAATTTATTTTGTTGTTGTGGTATTTCTGCGTTATTAACTTCTTCGGAAGATTCTTCAAGAGAAACTCGCCAATCTTCCACAACTACCTTAGAGCGTAAGACTTCTTGAGGGCTTTTTGGTAAACCACCCCTGCCAGTTTCAGCGAACTTATTTCCTCCATCTGCTGGGCACCCGGCTTTTATTTGCGATGAGTCGGTAACTGTTTCTGGTAACTCTTCCAATGCAGAAGTAGGATCGATATCTGGGGTATTAATTTCGACAACACCGTTAAATTCTGCTCCTAATGCAGATGTGGCAGTAATATCGCTTTCTGGGGTGAGGAAATCTCTAAACGCAATCCCAAAAAGTGCTTCCGCGTTGATAATGACTCTACCACCAAAGCTTTGTTGAGCGTTAGCAGTAATATCGCTATTTTGTAGCGCGACTAAAGTACTAGCATTAATATCAATATTACCTCCCGTTGCAGTTTGAGTTGCATTTGTTGTTATCTGGCTTCCTTGACGCAAGCGGATATCTGCACCCGAAAGATAAATACTTCCTTTATCTCCCGCTACAGTTTCAGCGCTGATAGCGGCATTATTAAGATAAATTTGATTTCCTTGAATGCTTAAATTCCCTGCTGCACCAACTTGTTGACTGCTAACTGAAATACGAGCATTATCTTGCAGAGTTAATTTCCCAGTTTCAATATTCAAATCTCCTGCATTCCCGATTCCGGGAGAAACTGCTAAAAATTCCGCTGGGAAATAATTTACCTGTCTTATCTTTGACAAATTCTGAAGTTCTTATATCTAGTTTTTCAAGAGCTACAGTAGAGCCAGCTATATCAATTGCATCACCAGCTAAAATATCAACATTTCCACTTGTTCCCTTTCCTAAATTAGCAGCAGAAATTTGAGCGCCATCTGCTAAAGTAATATTTCTAGTTTTAACTAAAATATCTCCCCCTTTACCGCTGCCAGATTTATCAACTTGAGCTTGTAAACGGCTGGGAATACCTTCAAATAATCCTTGCAATACAATTGATTCAGTTGCTATGACAGTCAAATTTCCACTATCACCAGAATTATTCGTACTAACATCAATTTCTGCACCATCGCTAACAATTAAATTCTTGGTTTCTAGAAAAAGATTACCTCCCTGCTTACCCTTTGAGTTTTCTTGTAATGCAGTACCGATCTGACTGGTATACATATTTCTATCATTCTTGGTTCTACCAGTGACTTCAATCAATTCAGTAGCAATAATATTTACATCTCCTGCATTTCCTCCTCCCCTAGAACCTGCGACAATAATTGCTCCATCTCTTACAGTTAATCTTGCCGTTTCCAAACTAATTTTGCCGCCGTTTCCCCTACCTCTTGGACGTACATCTACAACAATTCCTCCTGGTGGCCCAGTTAAATTTGCAAATTGAGAATCGCTTATTTTATTGCTGACTTCAATAAATTCTGATGCTTTAATTGAAATTTCTCCAGCATTCCCGAAATTAGCTGTATTCGCTGATACTGCTGCACCTTCGATAACTTTTAGGCGATCGCCCTTGATAAACACTTTTCCACCATTCCCTAAACCACTGGTACCACTATCAATACCGCCAATACCTGAAAGGATAATATCCGAAGCATTAACAGTAATATTACCACCATTCCCTGTACCGTTTCTTTCAACTCTAGAAAATATACCTTTTCTTCCTCTAATTCCTAAAGCTATGTTTTGGGGGCTGGAAATAACTTCTAATTTATTAGTCGCTTCAACGGTTATATCTCCTGCCTTCCCAACACTACCAGTATTGGTTAATATGTTTGAATCTTTGAGAAATAAATTATTTGTTTTAATATCTATTTTTCCCCCATTACCCAAAGAATTAAGTTCTAAAATATTCCTGATGTTACTGTCTTTGTCAATGTTAATATTTTCTTTAGCGTTAATAGATATATCACCCGCAGTTATATCTTTATTTCCCAATCCATCTTTAATCCCCGCTCGGAAGCTACTATTATTTAAAGATAAATTATTTGCATTAACTAAAATATCTCCACCACCACCAGCTATAACATCAATATTAGATTTATTAATTAAGGAGACATCACCGAGTTTTACGTTGTCTGGAAAGCTGAAATAAATTAAATCATTATTGAAATTAACCGTTCCAGAAGCTAATAAACCACCTAATTGAATTGTTCCACCCGGTGCTTTGATAACTGCATTATCTAAATTAATATTTCCACCAATTAAACCTAGAGTTTTACCGGGTTTTACTTCTAAATTCGCTTGTTTGAGTTGAATTACTGCGGGATTATTTCCGTACTGCAAACCCAAAGGTACGTTTATTTTTAATAAAGCTGGATTATTTGGTTGAACTGTACTGTAAATATTATCATCAGAGAAAATTAAACTTTCAGCAGTGGAACCGATAAAAGAACCTTTGACATCAAGACGAGCATCTTTACCAAAAATAATTCCGTTGGGATTGATAAAAAATAAGTTTGCTAAACCGTTTACTCCCAGAATACCGTTAATATTTGAAGTATTATTACCAGTGATGCGAGTAATAATATTATTTACATCTTGGGGATTAGCGAATATTACCTTTTGTCCGTTATTGACATTAAACTCTTGGAAACTATGAAAAAGATTGCTTTGATTTTTAACTCCACCTTCGATTGATAAATTATTTAGACTTTGGGAATTTACTTCTGACGGAGAATTACCTAAAGTATTATCAGGAGTGATTTGAGCTAAAGCTGGAAAAGTCGTCAGCGTCGAAATTACGGTTGTAAGACAATGGGTAAATAACTTTAATTTGAATTTGTTCGGAGATAAATCTGCTTTAAATTTTTTGATACCCATCAAATCGTTCACTTGCAATTAGTTGGTAAATAATGAGACACAACAGCTATTTATAGTTGTTTTTTTCTAATTAGGCAAGCAGTACTTTTAATCGTAGGCGTTTAACCGCAACGATATAACAAGAAAATCCCGCTACAGCGTAATGCTTCAGCGGGAAGGAGACTAAAATCTGTTAGTTCAAATCAAGGAAAACTGCATCTATTTCACAGTTACATCTAATTTAAAGACAATATCGTTGAAATCCATATCACCACCAAGCATATCTTCCATGCCCGATGTGTTGCCGCCCAGGTTGCGAATATGGTCTACTCCGTCAGTGTTTGCACTGATATGAGTCGGGGTCATTATCTAAAACTTCTTCAAGAGTACCCTTAGCGATGGCGAAGGGAGCAAATATCTGACCACCTTTGATTTCCCTATTACCACCGATATTGTAATTAACTACAATATTTAGTCGTCTAAAGACGACTTGGTATGTGAGCCTGGGAATTTATTCCAAGGTGGTTGTGAAGGTTAACTGAAAACGGTGCAATATGTTAGCAACCCTAAGTGGGTTTTAAGCCCCCGCACCAACCGCAAACAAATCCGAACCATCGGAATTACCTTGAGCAACCTCTACTGCTGCTTCGGCTAAAGAAATATTCCCCGTCGCATCAGCCAAAAACTTATCGTTCACCAAGCTAGAGAAAGCAGTAATATCGGTATACCAATTGCCAATTACTTGACTCACAAAAGCAAGCTTCTGCTCGCTAACATTGCCAATAACTTGATAGCTAAAGCTACCGCTAAAAATCACGATGGGAATATTCTTGTCTTTCTGATTCAAAGTCGCTTCGGTAATATTCAAAGCCAAAGGAGCGCGTTTGAGTTTGTACATTAAGTTCAAAGATGCTCGCATTGCTTCTTCTCCTTCCTCCTGCCAAGCACCCGGAGACAGTAATTTTTCGCTAATAAATTTATTCGCTGCACCTTCCTCAGCAAAAGCCACAAAACCCCTGGGGTTAATTCCAATTGCTTGAAAATCTAAGTTTGGTAAAGCTTGCGTGAATTTATTGGTGATGCTTGGAGATAAAACTGTTTCGGTGGTTTTGTTGGCGTTACGCGAAGCGTCAAGCCCTTGGCTTATCGCCTCAGCAAAAATCACTCGATTGGGTTCGGCAACGATATTTACTCCATTTTTAAAGCTAAACCTGGCTACATTGTTATTGACAACAGGTTTTTTATCAAATTCCCATTCTCCAGGAATAATACCGCTATATTTCAGGAAATCTGGAGTGATAATCGCAGGTTTTAAGTCTTTTGCAGCGACGACTATTGCTAATTCTTGAACCGTTAATGCTTGACTCATGTGTATTCCCTGTAATTCAAACCTACTGTGTTTACTCTGCTTCTATTTCGGGTTGCAGTAAATTTATATACTTGAATTTAGAAGACTTCGTAAAGTATGGCAAGGAAAAATGAAAGTGCCAATAAGCAAAAGTTGATATGTTTTTTTCTGAAAGTTGATAAAAGTTGATAAAAGTTGATATCTTTCCTTAATACCATTGACAAGCAAATTGATTGAGCATTAGGTTTGACTATTGCAAACCAATAAATAATATCAATATAAATATAAATAGATTCAGTGTTTTCTTGGTTGACGGTGTAAAACGACATAAAAACATAGTTTAAGTAAGTAAAGATTGAAAGTATTCTGATTGAGTTCCAAAGTTATTTCTTTAGACAGATGCATATAAAAATATTAATTATCAAAACATGAACAAATTATCAAAATTATTTTACAAATTATTAAGTATTAGTTTATCTTCGCAGTTATTGATATTGGCTTGTTCAGCGAAAGCAGAAGATACTCCAAAGCATAGAGGTATGATTTTACCGGCTCCAATACAATTTGAACCACCTCCAGACGGTGAACCACCAGACACATCGGGAGGAGGTTCAAGAGATCCAGATCAAAGCAGATGTTCTTCTAATCAAAAGCCAATCAAAGCATTGATGCCAGAAGGCAATTTTGGATGGACTTTGCAAGGAATCCCATCTATTTACGTTTATTTGCCAAAAACTACCGCAAAACAAGTAGTTTTATCATTCCAAGATGAAACAGAAGAATATCATGAAACTGCTTTTTTACCAATTAAAGCAGATAGAAGAATTGTTAGTTTTAGCTTACCAAAAGATAGACCGGACTTAGAAATAGGGAAAAACTACAAATGGAAATTAACTCTTGTTTGTAGAGATATTCCAGATGTAGAAGATCCACAACTTGAAGGTTGGGTAAAGCGTGTTGATATAAATTCAGTCAAAGCTAATCTTCAAGGGAAAACACCCACAGAACAAGCTTACTGGTATGCCGAGAATGGCTATTGGTACGATTTGGTAAGAGTTTTATGGCAAATAAGACAAGCGAATCCTAACAACAAAAGCTTAGATTATTTGTGGTTTAGTTTATTAAAAAATTTAAATACAGATAAATAGATATAATGTTATAGATAATCAAAATGAAAAAGTTAAGTAATCATAAAAAAAGTAGTAATGGATAATACCGATGAAATATTAGAATACATTGAAAACATCATCTATATAAAGACAGCAGAGCATCTTAATGATACTCAAAAAATAATATTACAAGAATCTTGGAATAAAACTAAAAAAACTTACGAACAGATAGCCATCGAACTTGGTTATTCTGGTAATTATATTAAACAAGGAGTTGGACCAAAATTATGGAGACTCCTTTCAAAAGCTTTTGGGGAAAAAGTTACTAAAACTAATCTCCATTCTGTAGTTAATCGATGGATCAAAAGGCAAACTGCTGGGGAAAGTTCTAATCGTGAAAACTCACTACAACTGTCTTCAGAAAAAGAAGTAGGATTACAATCTGTAGATGTCGAAGCTGCTGAATATTCATGTAAGTGCGTTTACGAGGAAAAAAAGCCTTTAGCAGGTGCAGATTTAGAATTTCCTCAAGATAGCGTACCTTTAGATTCTGCTTTGTATATAGTTAGAGGAAATCATGAAGAAAGATGCTATCAAACTATTTTGAATCCCGGTGCTTTTATTCGCATTAAAGCACCAAGACAAATGGGTAAAACTTCTTTAATGAATAGAGTTTTAGCTTATGCAGCACAAAAGAATTATCGAACTGGGCTATTACACTTTCAACAAGCAGATTCTTCGATTTTAACTGATTTAAATCGGTTATTGCGTTGGATATGCGTCAACTTAACTCGACAACTAAAATTAGAATCAGATATTAATGATTATTGGGATGAAGAACTTGGCTCTAAAATGAGTTGTAATTTGTATATTCAAGCCTGTATCTTACAACAAATTGACAGTCCACTTGTGTTAGCTTTGGAAGAAGTTAACGAAATTATCGAGCATCCACAAATTGGCAAGGAATTCTTTAGCTTACTGCGTTTTTGGCATGAAAGAACTAAAACAGACGTTAATTGGCAAAAGCTGCGATTACTAATGGTTCATTCCACAGAAATTTATATTCCTTTAGATATTAATCAATCTCCTTTGAACGTAGGTTTGAGAATTGAATTAGAACCTTTTGATAAAGAACAAGTTCAAGAATTAATGCAACGTCATCAACTAGATTTGAATTCTAGTAAATTAGAAACTTTAATGGATTTAGTCGCTGGACATCCTTATTTAATCCGACTAGCATTCTACTATTTAAAATGTCAAGAACTTACCTTTGAAGACTTATTAGAAACTGCTGCTACTGATGCAGGAATTTATCGAGACGTTTTACAAAGAAACCTGCATATTCTTCAGAAAGATGGTGAATTAGTAGAAGCTTTTAAAAAAGTATTAGATTCAGATATACCTATTGCATTGGAACAAATACAGGGTTTCAAGCTGCATAGCATGGGATTAATTAACTATCATGGTAATCAAGTTTCCGTTAGTTGCGATTTATATCGGAAATATTTTCACGATTATTTAAACTAAATTCCTTATTTAATCCATAACTTTGACAAATCCCATACGTACAAAATCGTGTAACTTACGAATTTTTTGATTTTGTTCAAAGTTGAGACTTTGATCGGATAGCATAACTTCGCATAGCCAATTTTGGTCATGGCGAGTAATTTTACCAGTTGAAAAAATTCTTTTAATTTTATTTTCCATGATGAAATATTAATTTTTTTTTAACTTTATAACTTCTTCAAGTATGACAAGATTAACTAAATTCGTAAATATATAAAAGCTGACAAAAGTTGATATATTAGTCCTTTAGTTATAGATTATTTAATCGAAAGTCTATAATTTGGGGATGGGTAATAGGTGATTGGTAAGTTATCGATAATGATTCCACGTACATCTTCCTAGTACAGTACGGCGTAAATAAAGCACCCATTTAAAAAGTTTGAAAGCCTTATCATATAATACTTTTTACTTCTTACTTTTGACTTTTTACTTCCGCGCAGCGGTACTAGCCTCATACCACAATATTGTCAAACTACTAATGATTGATTGCATTGTCGGGAGACGTAGCACTGCGCCCCGTCTCTACAACCCGTCGGAACTATAAAATAGACTATTTGGCTAAATATCATTTCCCATTTCCGACTGCGACAATACACTTTCAATCAGTTGGAGATTTTCTTTACTTTCCCCTTGCTTAAGATATTCGATTGCAATTCTTCCCGGTGCAGGCTTTTCTTGACTAATAGAAATTAATATTTTGACTGTTTGAATCAGCGTATTCCTTTCTAAATGTCCTACTGTAATTGTTGGTAGTGCGATCGCAGCAGTTATAAGTGCCAAAATGTTTGGGATAGCAGGTACCCACCATCCCTGTAAAAAAGCTAAGTAAGCAACACCCAAAATTCCGACAATTGAAAAGATCGCAGCAATGACAATAAAACTGCGAGAATTGATTTTCCAAGCTAATATTGCACCTATTCCCGACCAAAACAAAATCCATAGCCATTCTATAGGCTCAGAGCATACTCGTAAAAAACCTTTTCCATCCAAAGCCGCACTCAGTAATTGACTGATAATATTTGCATGAATCGTTACTCCTGCCATTTGTTTGGGAACTCCTTGCAAACGCTGGCTGCTATAGGGAGTCAAAAACGAATCGTTAATACTTTCGGCTGTTACACCTATGAGAGCTATCCGCGATTTTAATGCTTGCGGAGGTATGCGATTAGCTAACAAATCTGTAATAGAGAAAGTTTGAAACTGTGCCCTTGTGCCATGATAATTAAGCAGAATTTGATATCCTCCCGTTTTAGCTCGAATGTAGCTACCGTGATTGGGTTGTAAAGGTTTAAATACGGTTTTTCCGAGTTGAATATGATAAGGTTTTTTAGGCAGTGCTTTGAATGTAATATCTTCTGCTTTGAGATAACCCAAAGCCAATTTTACAGCAAAGCTAAACTTATATTTATCTTTTATTAATTGATAAGAAAGTAAAGCCCGACGTACTTTGCCATCTTCATCTAAAATCTGGTCATCAAAACCTACTCTATCTAATTTTTCTAAAACTTTAGATGGTGCAACTTGACTATCGACTATTTTTTCTATTCCAATTAAATTAGAAGTAGTTTTGAATAATTCAACTAACTCTTCATGACCTGGTTCCACAGGTAAATCTCTATATAAAGCCAGTCCAATCATCCTGGGTTTATAAGATTTTAAATTTCTTAAAGCGGCTGCCAATACTTTATCGGATAAAGGATATTTACCAATTGTTTGAATATCCGACTCATCAACAGTTATAATAGCTATTTTAGGTTCTATTGTTGCCTGTAAATTTGCTTGAAAAAATCTATCCCATATAGTTAATTCCATTCCTTGCAATAAACCAGTAGAACGTAGCAAAATAACAAAAAAAGCAACACCGATTGAAATAGCAATCGTCCAACGTTTGAGCAACCGTATATTCTTGACTTTATCTTTTGCTATTCTCTTCACATCTGCTAAAATTTTATATGCTTGTTTTGCAGCCTCTAATGCAAATTCTGCTTTTTCAAGCTCCTGATTTGCAGCAATCAAATTATTTTCTACTTCTTGTTTTACCAGCTTTTGGCTGGCACTCAAATAACGGTAATCTAAATCGGAAAGCTTTTTATTATCTGCCCATAATAGTGCTTGTTTAAGGGCTAAACCACTCAATAGCTGGGAATTATCCTGCTGTTGGGAATCAATCCAAGTATTAAATTTTTCATAATAAGGACGGAGATTCTCTAATTGCTGGCTTACCCATTCTTTATCAAATATTTCCCGATAAATCCTATTTTTTACTTTTATAACTCCTTGCTCGTTTACAACTAAACCAGATAGCAGAAGTTCAATTTTTTCTGAACTGTTATTGCTCTGTATTATTTCCCCTAACAATATTCTTTGGTAAATACCTAACAAACGTCCCGCTAATTGTTCGTTACTCAGAATCCGATTACTAATAGTTCTTAAATGCTCCGGTTCATCCTGGAATTCCCAATTTTCGATAATTTGCGATCGCACAATTTTTTCAACGAATAATTCATGGTTTGATAAATCATCTCCACTTGCGAATTGTTGAGTATATTCACATAAAAATTTACATAATTTTTGAGTCAAAAAGGGCTGCCCATTTGTCCAATATAAAACTTCTTTTATTACTTTATGCGGTTTTTCTATCTGATTCTGTAAACCTTTATTTAAAGGTTGAATTTGCTCTAAAGTAAAACCATTTAATTCAATTGATTTACCAATATTAAACGGAGTGCGCTTCTTATTTTTAATTAAATCCGATGGTGTTGCAACTCCAAATATCGCGAAAGTAATTCGCTTATAAGCTGGATTGATTGTTCTCTGGTTATAGCAAAACCGAATTAAAGCAAAAAAATCATCTACTGAAAAAGGTAAACTGAGTATGCTATCTATTTCATCAATAAATATAAATAGCTCTTCCGTAGGAAACTGTTCTAAAATAACGTCAGAAATAAATAGATTTAATCTCTGCAAGATAGGAATATCTTCTTGTTCGCGCCACCAACTTTTGAAATTAACCTTTCCAAAAAGATTAAAGCCTAAATATAATTGAGAGATAATTCCCTTATACCATTGCTCCGGAGTCACATTTTCACTACCAATACCCGTCACATCAACAGCAGTACAGCGAAAACCCTCTTGCTCTAAACGGTGCTTGGTGCGTACTAACAGAGAAGATTTTCCCATCTGTCGAGAATTAAGCACATAGCAAAATTCTCCTTTTTTCAAAGCTTCGTATAATTGTACATCTGCTTCTCGCTCTACATAGGTAAGAGCATCGTTACTTAAACTTCCACCTACTTGATATTCATAATTGCTCATTATTATTTACAGTTACACATTGCAATCTATTCACATAAGCTATTAAATGAGGCAGCATTTGCATAGAGTATTTATGTATTAACCGAAGAATTATTAATATGCCTTTTTTTGAAACGCTATAAATACAGGTTTAAGCTGTTAGGCACTTAATTTGTATAGTACCCTTCGTGCAAGATGCATGTCCTGGCGGACACGCTATTAATTTTGTTACTGATTCTAGTAAAAGCTGATGAAACGCATTCTTCTGATTTCATACATGAGTACTGCTAAATGGCGATAGGCCCAAGCCGACACCGAAGGTGTATCGCACTGTGCCAGTTGCGTAAGTCTTGAGTTAAATTGATGTTTTTAATATCTAATTCCAGGATGGGAGGTAAATTTATTGTGAGGGGATTCATGATATTAGTCAAAATAGCGGTAATATAAGTAATTAAACAAAATTAATTACATATTGTCATTGCAAGTTGAACGGAGTGAAACGAAGCAATCGCAAGGGTTGGGATTACTTCGCGCAGCGAATAATGACGGTAAATATTTTTGTTCACCTACTTATATATTTATTCTAGTTTTATTCTGATTTTATCTAAAAAAATTGCTGTAACTACCTTTAATCAAAGCTTGTGAATTTAACCCGCTACTTAATTTTAATATTACTGACTTTTCTTTTAACTATAACGGTTGCACCAGTTGCAGCAAGATATCCTGTTTCTATTTCTGTTAATCCTTCTTCTTTAACACGTACAGCACAATCAAATACTCTTGAACGAGGAAAACAATTTTACGAGGAAGGTAAATTAATTCAAGCTCTGAAAGTATGGTTGGAAGCTGTAAAGGAATTTGAAAAAAAGGGAGAATTACGCAATCAAGTTTTAGCTAATAACTATTTGAGTGTCGTTTATCAAGATTTGGGAAATTGGCAAGCAGCAAAGAAGTCTATAAATAATGCTTTAAAAGTAGTTAAAAATATTGATAATGGGTTACTTTATGCTCAAATTTTAAATACCAACGGTAGTTTGCAGTTGAAAACGGGTAATGCTCAAATAGCTTTGGAAACTTGGAAGCAATCTGAGGAAGTTTATCGTCAACTCGATGATGCGACGGGAATTGTTCTGAGTCAAATTAATCAAGCTCAAGCTTTGCAAAATTTGGGATTTTATCGTCGCGCAAGAACCGAGTTAGAACAAGTTGCTCTCGATTTAGAAAAATTACCCGATTCTTTAATCAAAGCTAGGGGTTTGCGGAGTTTGGGTATTACTTTACAAGCGGTGGGAGATTTAGGTAATTCTCAAAAAATATTATTGCAAAGTTTGAATATTGCTCAAAAATACAATTCGACAGTAGATGCTGCTCAAGCTTTATTGGTATTGGGAAATTCAGCAAAAATAAAAGATAATTTAACTACGGCTTTGGATTATTACGAACAAGCAGCAGCCATAGCTCCAGATTCTCGCAGCAAGTTGTCAGCGCAAATTAATCAATTTAGTTTGCTTTTATTAGTCGAACAACCTAAAACAGCTTCACAATTACTTTCTAAAATCCAAAATATTCTTCTTACAATTCCTCCGAGTCGTTTTTCTATCTATAGTCGGGTAAATTTAGCTCAAAGTATTATCAAATATGGAGAATTAAATATTGGGTATGAGGAATTAGGAAAGATTTTAGCGAAAGCTGTAAAACAAGCGCGGGAATTAAAAGATAAAAGAGCGGAATCTTACGCTGTAGGAGAATTAGGACATCTTTACGAACAAACTTCTCAGTTTTCTGAAGCTTTAGATTTAACAACTGATGCTTTAACTTTAGCTCAAGGTATTCAAGCAGATGATATTACAGCTAGTTTATTATGGCAGCAAGGAAGAATTTATAAAGCAAGGGGAAATCAACAAGCAGCGATTACAGCTTATTCCCAAGCGGTAGATAATTTAAAATCTTTGCGTCAAGATTTGGTGCAGATGAATCCCGACGTGCAGTTTTCTTTCCGAGATGAGGTTGAACCTGTATATAGAGAGTTGGTACAACTGCTTTTACAAGATGTTGATAATTTAGCTCCTCAAATCAAACAGCAGCGTCTGGAAAAATCTCGTCAAATCATTGAAGGATTGCAGGTTGCGGAATTAGAAAATTTTCTTAAAGCAGCTTGTTTAACTTATCAGCCCCAACCGATAGAACAAATCGATCGAAATGCTGCGGTAATATATCCGATTATTGTCGATGGCCGTTTGGAAGTCGTTTTATCTCTTCCCAATCTTCCTTTGCAGCATTATTCCACTAAGGTTTCCCAGGAAGAGGAAAATTCGGTATTTAATCAACTGCGTCAATCTTTAAATCCTGCTTTCCCAGCTTCAGAAGTATTAGCTCCCGCTCAAAAGGTATATAATTGGTTATTACGCCCTGTAGAAACAGAATTACAAAATAGTAAAATTACAACTTTGGTATTTGTCCTCGATGGCTTTCTTCGCAGTTTACCGATGTCGATTTTACATGACGGCGAAAAATTCCTAGTTGAAAAATACAATATTGCTTTAACCCCTGGATTGCAACTTTTCGAGTCGCGAAATCTCCCTGCTCAACAATTCAAAGCTTTAACTGGGGGATTAACACAAGCAAGTCAAGGATTTTCAGCTTTACCAAGTGTGGAAACAGAAATTGCTCAAATTTCCAACTTTGTCAACACTCAAACTTTACTAAACGAACAATTTACCCGTCCCAAAATTCAAAATAAAATAGAATCCGCTCCCTTTTCGGTAATTCATCTTGCTACCCACGGACAATTTAGCTCCAAAGCCGAAGATACATTTTTATTAACTTGGCAAGATAGAATTAACGTCAAAGACTTGGGTAAATGGTTGAAAAATCCATCTTCCAACTTACGCGATCGCCAACCAATTGAACTTTTAGTTTTAAGTGCTTGTCAAACAGCCAAAGGAGACAACCGTGCAGCTTTAGGATTAGCAGGAGTTGCAGTTCGTTCTGGCGCTAGAAGTACTTTAGCAACACTTTGGTCGGTACAAGATAAATCGACATCAGACTTGATAACCGAATTTTACCGCGTTTTAACACAAAATAAAACCACCAAAGCCGAAGCCTTGCGTCAAGCACAATTATCTTTGTTAAAGGATACTCAATACCAACATCCTTATTATTGGTCCCCTTTTGTTTTAATTGGGAATTGGCAGTAGATTTGGGGATTGATAATTGATAATTGATAACTGTTTATTTTCTCGCCCAAATTTGTGTAACGCGAGGAATTCCAAATATAGTAGTTTTATCTAAAGCTATTTCTTTTAACTGAACAACTGTTCGATCGATTTGTGCAGGTAATTCTAACCCAGCTTCAATCAAAGCGTTTTTTGCTTCCGATAGTGACATATTGATAAGACGCTTATTCTCTCCCGCTACAACTGGCTGTACAAATGAAATTTCCGGATTTATAAACCCAGCATTCTGAAACATCTTGTAAAGTTCGATTCCCAGACAAAAGTTTTGACCTCTTTCTTTTGTCAAACTAATTAACATTTGATAACAACGATCGTGAACTTGAGAAGATGGTTTGCAAAAAGCTTTACTAAAATCTGCTTCCTCACAGATAAATAATCCACTTCATGTGCTTGAGAATGACTCAACATATGAGTTCAAAAGCTTTGCGTCACTATGCGTTAAAAAATATATCTTAAATCGTATCCGCTCAGTAAATGGGGGTAAGAAGAAAAAATAAGAAGTAGCAAAGGTATCAGTTTTTACGAGTATATGCGTGACCGCATTTCTCATATTGAAACTATTCATCTTTAGGGACAATTATTCAGGAGAAATCTTCTTCCAATCCCTTGATGGGTAATTCGCAAGCAGTTTTTTGCCATAACCAAGGGTAATTACTGAAATATTATTTTAACTAATTACAATGATTCACTTAGCTATAACTTGATTCCGGAAATACACCAAACCTAGTGGTTAACCACATTAATTTTGCAGGGCAAAAAGGTTCGTAGTAAGGGCTTTAGCCCTTGAATTTAGGACTAAAGTCCCAACTACAAACCTATCTCTATGAAACTTCTTTTACCCCAAATTAAAAAATATAGAAGAAAGAAAACAAGCAGCAATCAATCCAGTTGCATCAGCTAATAAAGCAGCAACCAAAGCGTGACGAATGCTAGTAATTCCGACTGCACCAAAATAAACTGCAAGTACATAAAAAGTTGTTTCGGTACTTCCCATCATGGTTGAAGCAACGAAAGCACTATAGGAATCCGGTGCTTTTTCAATTAATTCACTCATGATTCCAAATGCACCACCTCCAGAAAGAGGGCGTATTAAAGCCATTGGTAATACTTCTGCTGGAAGTTGAATTAAATTAGTAATCGGATTTAAAATGTTAGCGATGACATCCATTGCACCCGATGCTCGGAACATCCCAATTGCAACTAAAATAGCTACCAAAAATGGAATCACGCTAATCGCAATCCCAAATCCTTGTTTGGCTCCTTCCGTAACTGCTTCGTAAATTTTAACTCCTCTTCCCACACCATAAGCAATAATTAATAATATTAAAGCTGGCATTAGCCAATGAGAAAGAAAATCTTGATTAAAAAATCCGGCAACATTACCAGCTTTGATTACTCCATAAACCCAACTTCCTATAAATCCGAAAATAAATAACCAAGCAAATATTTTTGAAGCTGTACCTGCGGGATAAAGCAGATGCGAATAATCTCCTTCAACAGCTTCATTTTCTACTTTTTCTACTTCTCCTACTCCTACTTCTTCTATTTCAACTTCTTCTAATTCTAAATTCTTACATTCTGGTGCTTCACCTTTTTTCTTGCTTCTCTCACCCAACCACAAAGCTACCGAAACTCCCACAAAAGTAGATAATAAAGTAGAAATTAAAGTCGGTATCCAGATAGCCGCCGGGTTTTGACTATTAGCAGCAGCCCTGATTCCAATTACACCTAAAGGAAGTAAAGTAACGCTGGAAGTATTTATTGCCAGAAATAAACACATCGCATTAGTAGCAGTTCCTTTTATGGGATTAATTTTATTCAGTTCAACCATCGCTTTAATTCCAAAAGGAGTAGCTGCATTTCCCAAACCCAACATATTCGCAGAAATATTAAGAATTATTGCCCCCATTGCTGGGTGAGTAGCAGGTACATCGGGAAACAGTTTGATCATTAAAGGTTTAAGATATTTGGCAATGGTATACATCAAACCACCAGCTTCCAAAACCCGCACCAATCCCAACCAAAGCGCCATCACTCCAATTAAATCGATCGCTAAACCAACAGCAGTTTTTGCCGACTCAAAACTGGCTTTGGTAACAGCTTCCATATTATTTGTATAAGCTGCAAAAATAATCGCAACTGCAATAAAACCGACAAAAACAAGATTAATTGCACTCGGTTTTTGTGATAATGAATTCGATTGAGCCATAATATTTTTAGAGAAAATATCTGAAGAATAAAAGAACTAATAACCGCAAAAGCATATCGCTACGCAAAGGCATATGTAAAGTCAGGTTCAGAACAATTGTTTCTGAGCATGGGTGTAGAAAGTTTTCCGGTTTATATTTCTATTGCAGGTATGACTCATCATCGGAGCCTTTGTTCCTTTCTCGGATTAGTAGGTTTCGTAGTAGCGCTTCAGCGCCTCATGATTCGGAGACGCTAAAGCGCTACTACAAACCATCATCATTTGATTCAACTGAAGCGCTCGTATAAAGTTCTTTGATTCGTTCAAATTCCAACTCATTCAAATAATCTACAGTCCAATTGGATTGACGCTGTAGCATATGAAATGGATATGTATTCGCAACTCCGACAACTTTCATACCTGCTGCTTTCGCTGCTTGAACACCTGCAAGTGTGTCTTCAATAGCCAAACATTCGCTTGCTTGCAGATTTAATTCTGGATATTCTTGTCTCAAACGTTCTAGTACAAGTAAATAACCGTCGGGTTGTGGTTTAACAGTAGTAATATCGTCTGCTGCAACTATAACTTGAAAATATTCAGCTAACTCGGCTCGTTTAAGAACTAACTCTATTTCCCGGCGAATTGCACCACTAACTATTGCTAATTTTAAATTGCTCGAACGTATTTTAAAGATAAAATCATTTAAGCCGGGGTATAAAGGCAGTTTTTCTAAACTTTCTATTTGCTCGACGTAACTTTGAGCTTTTTTTTGCTGTAACTTAGTCAAATACTCTTCGGAAGCAACTCTTCCGCGACTGGCTAATAAATCTCGCAAACAAGCCCTGTCAGTATGTCCCAAACAAATTTTCCGATACTCACCCCGTTTGAGTACCAGGTTTTCTTCTAGCAACATTTCTTCTATTAATTGCTGATGAATTGGCTCATCATTAATAATAGCGCCATTAAAATCAAATATAACTGCCTTTATCATGCTTGCTTGCTACGCTGGGGACGGAAAACCAAAGCTATCATCTAATGTACTATTAGAAGTTGGAGTATAGCGCTTAATATCAGCTTGAGTTGCTTTATCTTCCGCAGAAATCGGCTTGATACCGCTAGTCAACTGACTTATCAACCATACATCTTCGGTTCGCACCGTTGCAAATTTCGCAGCGCCCATCTTCGCATCGGTACTGTCAGCAGCATATTCGTGGATATAAGGTTCCTCAAAAATATTATTCAGCCAATCTAGATGACGCAAAGTCTTCTGATTCCCATCTAATATTAAAACTTGTCCCCCAGGTACCAGCAACCGAAAACATTCATGCAAAATATTCTGTGCAACCGTAACTGGGGTTTCATGGAACAATAAAGAAGCCGTAACCAAATCAAACGAAGCATCTGGAAAAGACGTATTTTCGGCATTCCCCTGCTGCCACTCAATGTTTAAACCAGCAGTTTGCGACTTATGGAAACTTCTAAGCAACATATAAGGGGATAAATCCAATCCGATGACTTCTGCATCAGGGAAAGCTTGCTTCAACATGATAGTCGTCGAACCAGTACCGCAACCCAAATCCAGAATGCGTCGTGGTTTTACATTTACCCCATCAATCAAAGCTTGACGAATCCAAGTTTCATTCGGTGGTAAAACATATTGAGTCACCGCATCGTAACTCACCGCAGCACCAGGATTCAAATATCCTTTATCTACTCCATGAAAATTTTGCGAACTGTAGTATGCAGGAATAACTACATCATCTCGTCGAAAGCGATCGCTCTCTTCTTCCCAATTTACACTTTCGGAATAACGTCGTAACTCTTCTTCATCAATCAAAACACGAGCCACAGGAGATAAAAAACGTTCCCAAATTGTATTTTCATGGACTGCCATCTGTATAAATCCTTAAGTAGGGAGTAGGGAGTAGGGAATAGGGAATAGGGAGTAGAAAAAAGATTTCCCCAATTTCCCTTGGTAAAGTGCTAAACATAAAAGTATTTTATTCATAAAATTTTAATATATTTTTGTCAATTCTGTGATTTTTTGTTCCCATACGGGAAAATTGACTTTCTAGAAATATGTACTACAATCGTATTACAACGGCAATTTAGTTTGTAGTAGCGCTTCAGCGCATCATGATTCGGATGCGCTGAAGCGCTACTACGAACCTAAAATAGTCCGCAGTCGAATATTTTTAAAGTTATTTGCAGTTGATTTACAAAGAATCCGTTGTTAAAATCTAAAATCTAAAATCGAATTATGCCTTATAAAAAGTTAGAAATCCCAGCAGAAGCACCAGTATTATCCTGGGCAAATCACGAATTAAAAGACAACGAAACTCAGATGGCGCAAAACGTCGCGTCGCTACCTTTTGTATTTAAACACGTAGCTTTGATGCCCGATGTTCATTTAGGAAAAGGCGCTTTAGTTGGCTCGGTAATTGCGACGAAAGAAGCGATAATTCCTGCTGCCGTGGGTGTTGATATTGGTTGCGGCATGAATGCAATCAAAACCCCATTTAAAGGCGATAAATTAGAAGGGAAACTAAAGAAAATTCGCCTTGATATAGAAGCAGCAATTCCTACTGGCTTCAATCAAAATAAAGATGTAGAAACATCTGTAACTAACTGGCAAAATTGGAGCGATTTTAAAGATTTACATAGTGGGGTGCAAGAGTTAGAAAGTAAAGCCATGCAACAGTTGGGTTCCCTTGGTGGTGGGAATCATTTTATCGAAGTTTGTGTGGATACAGAAAATCAAGTTTGGCTGATGCTGCATTCTGGCTCCCGCAATATTGGCAATAAGTTGGCGCAGTATCATATTAGTACGGCGAAGGATTTAGCTAAAATGGCCGATACTAACTTGCCAGACAAAGATTTAGCCCATTTCGTCAGCGGTACCCCCGAATTTGCTGCTTATTGGCACGATTTGCAGTGGGCGCAGGAATACGCGCGTTTCAACCGAGATGTAATGATGGCGCGATTTAAAAAGATTGTGGAAAAGCATTTGGCAGGTGGAAAACCATTTAAGCCTTTGTTAGAAGTAAACTGTCATCATAATTATTCCGAGAAAGAAGTGCATTTTGAAGAAGATGTGTACGTCACTCGTAAAGGTGCTGTCAGAGCGCAGAAAGAAGACTACGGAATTATTCCCGGTTCGATGGGAGCAAAATCATATATTGTTAAGGGTAAAGGTAACATTGAAAGTTTTTGTAGTTGCGCTCATGGCGCTGGCAGGTTAATGTCAAGAACTAAAGCCAAAAAAGCTTATACTCTAGATGATTTGATCGAGCAAACAAAAGGTGTAGAATGTCGTAAAGATGAAGGCATTTTAGATGAAATTCCCGGTGCTTATAAACCGATCGAACAAGTAATGGAAAATCAAGCGGATTTAGTAGAAGTTGTTGCAACTTTGAAACAGGTGCTTTGCGTAAAAGGGTAACTAATGTAGAGACGTAGCAGTGCTACGTCTCCCAGGATTTAGATTATTACAGAGAATTGAGCTATCAAAAAATATGATTGTCAGAAAATGCTAAACTAGCTATGCTTTCGTTCAGCGTTGCATTTGACAAATTGCAAAGTGATGATTTCACATTATTGGAGACGTAGCAGTGCTACGTCTCTACATAAATTTCGTATTTGCTATAAATTCAAATAGATATAATTGTAAAGTTATATGGTTTTCTTCTATAAAATATTATCAATATTACTATCTATTACATTATTAATTATTTCTTCCTTAATTTTTCCCAATCACGCATCAGCATCACCTATAAAAACTCTATACTTAGCTCAATTTCATAATTCGGTTAAATCTATGACTCCAGAAGCAACTTTAGAAAAATTATTTACCAGCGAAGATATCAAAGCAGAATGGTTTGCGTCGGAATTTTTAGCACAGGTACCTATAAATCAAATCAATGCCATAGTTAGCGGTGTTAAAAATCAACTAGGAACCTATCAAGGAGTTGAAAAAGATGGTAATGATTATGTAGTGAATTTTAGTCAAGGTTCGGTTCCAACCAAAATAGCTTTAAATAACAAAGGACAGATAACAGGATTACTGTTGCAACCAGGCTTAAAAATTAGTAGTTTATCAGAGGCGATCGCCGAATTCAAAAAACTACCCGGTAAAGTTGGCTTTATAGTAAAAGAAAATTCTGCAATTATTGCCGATTTAAATGCGAAAACACCTTTAGCTATTGGTTCAGCTTTTAAATTAGCTGTTCTCAAAACATTAAAATTGCAAATCGCTTCCGGACAAAAATCGTGGACAGATATAGTTAGTTTACAATCGGAAGACAAAAGTTTACCATCTGGAATATTACAAACTTGGCCGGATAATTCACCCTTGACGCTGCAAACGCTGGCTAGTTTAATGATATCTCTGAGCGACAATACAGCTACAGATATTTTAATTAAACAAGTTGGAAGAGAATCTATCGAAACTAATTCATCAAATAATAATATCCCTTTTCTAACAACACGCGAACTATTTATTTTAAAAGGTTCTCAAAATCGCAAATTACTACAGCGCTATCGTCAAAGCGATGAAAAACAACGTCGCGAAATATTAGCCGAATTAGACAATCAACCGCTTCCCGACGTACACGAATTTATTGATACTAATCCCAACGCATTAGATGTAGAATGGTTTTATAATGCCGAAGAACTTTGCGAATTAATGCAAGAGGTTGCAGATTTATCCTTGATGAGCATTAATCCTGGAATTGCCAACCCAAAGGATTGGGAAAAAGTTGCATTTAAAGGTGGTTCCGAACCCGGTGTTCTCAATTTTACAACTTGGTTAAAGGGGAAAAATGGTAAACAATACTGTGTAGTTGCCACTTGGAATAACAGCGATGCACCAGTAGATGAAGGAAAATTTGCGGCATTGTACGGTGGGGTGATTTCTTTTTTGGCTAATAGAATTTAAAAGCTAATCGAATCCGAAAGCGTTTTAACTGATATTTTGCATCGTTGTCAGTCAGCTTTCACAACCGCCTCGGAATCAATTCCAAGGCTAATAGCTCAAGTCTACTCAAGTAGACTGAAGAGCTTACCCAGTCGTCAAAAGAGCGACTTCGTTTATGAGCCTGGAGAGCAGCGCGTTGCGGGGGTTTCCCCCCGTTGTAGCGACTGCGGAGAATTTATTCCAAGGCGTTAACGGTTATGAGTTACAAGTTGCGACTGATAACTGTATTTCGCAACTTCTTCCCTTGGATATAAACCCATACGATTGATGAAGGAAGGGGGTTTTCGGGATGAATTAACAGAAAATCGGCATCGTATCCGGGAGCGATTGTACCTTTTTTTTTCGAGTCCGATTGCTGCTGCTGGACGACTTGATACCAATTCCCAGGCTTTTCTAAAGACATTAAACCTTTGGAATGTAGATTCAAAATTGGAAACTGTTCGCTCTTAAGCTTTAACCTGTAATAATTGTTCGCGCAAACTTAAAGGTGCATAGCCTAATTCAAAAGCTTTGGAGCTATCGAGAGAAACATCACTAGCCCTTGGTGCTGCCATTTTGACATCTTTTTGCTGGCTAGCTTCAATTTTAGCGCCGGGAATTGCAAATATTTCTACTAATAAAGCACCAAAATCATAACGGGAAATTCTTTCTGTTCCACCAAGATGAATAATTCCTTGCACCTTCTCTAAAGCTAACAATAATCCCTCAGCAGCAGTTTTTCCATTTACCGGAGTACGAAATTCATCTACAAATAACTTTAATTCTTTTCCTTCTTGAAGCGTTTTGAGAAATGATTGTAAAAAACTAGTCGCTGTAGGAGTCGCATCACCAAACATTAAAGGCATTCGGCAAATTGCAGCTTGCGGATAACATTCCAACATCCCAACTTCCGCCATAACCTTATGCTCGCCGTAAATATTCACCGGATTTACGCTATCTGTTTCTTTATAAAAACCCTTCACACCATCAAACACCAAATCCGTTGAAGTGAAAACGCACTTGATTGAATTATCAGCACACAATCCCGCAATATTCAAAGATGCCGTAACATTAATTGAGCGCGATTCTTCTTGATGAGTTTGACAATAATTGGGTTGAGATAATGCTGCGGAATGGATAACTGCTGATGGTTGAATTTCTTCAAATACCCTTTTAAGTTCCGCGAAATCGGTTAAATCAACTTTCACCAACTTGCTTCCTGGAATTTCTAAGCTGTGAGAAAAATAGGTTCCATATACATCCCATTCCTTTTTTGCTAATTCACATAAATGCCATCCTAGAAACCCGCTTGCGCCGGTAATTAAAAGCTTTTGCATAATCAATTATCAATTATCAATCATCAATTAAGTTAGTAGCGTGTCATAACCCAACGTTACCATTATAGATACATCAAAATATTGTTCGTTGTTAACTGTTAACTGTTAACTGCTAACTGCTCAAATTCAACATCTTCGTAAATTTCCGCCATCGTAATTTCAATGTTAACTGAGTGTAATTTCAAGATACTGTCTTGAGTTAAAGTTTCCAACAGCCAGTTATTTTGATAAACTTTGCGATAAACCTCTACTTTTGCTTCTGATTGATGAACTAAAATATACTCTTGTAAACTGGGTATTTGTCGATAATTAAATAATTTTTCATTACGATCTATACGCTCTGTTGTTGGTGAAATAACTTCCGCAATCAAACAAGGATGAGACTTGAAATATATTTCTCTATCTTGAGAGTCTTTAACAACCGATACTTCTGGATAATAAAAAGCATTCATAGATTCAATTCGTACTTTCATATCAGATGAAAAAACCTGACAATCAGTACCGTACAGTTGGGTACGCAATCTTGCAAATAGATTTTCAGCAATGAACTTTAAATTATGAGAATCTCCCAGTACCGGATAAATCTGTCCTGCAATATATTCGTAACGAACTAGACTTTCTAAATCGAATTGCAAATATTCATCAATAGTTGAATCAACATATTTAGGTTGAGAATACATGGTTATGAAAAGTACGGTAATATCACTTATCATACCGATAAATAAAAATAATTTAATGTCTATTTTATTCAAAAATATTAACTATCTTTTTATCTTTTTATCTTTTTTTATACATAGGGGAAAATTGGGAGATGGGGGGACAAGGGGACAAGGGGACAAGGAGAAATTAACTCGTTACTCCCTAATTACCAATTCCCAATCCCCAATCCCCTATGCCCAATCCCCAATCCCCAATCCCCAATCCCCTAATTAAGCAATTCTTGAAATTCTTGGGTATTGCGTACTTTAGCAAAATCTGGATCGGTTTTTGCTAATTTTTCGTATTTACCTGGAATTAGTTTCATTGCTTTTTGCAGATTGCTAATTGCTGAATCAGTATTTTTTTGCAAAGCATAGGTGCAGGCTTTGTTGTAATATGCTTGATGTTTGTCGGGTTTAATTGCAATAGCTTTGTCGTAGGATGCTAAAGCTCGCTCGTATTGCTGCAATTGAGTTAAGGCAATGCCTCTATTAATCCAAGCTTCGTACTTGTCGGGTTTGATTGCAATGGCTTTGTCGTAAGATTTTTCAGCTTCTTGGTAGAGACGCATCGCTGATAAAGCATTTCCTCGGTTGTACCATGCTTCATCTCTGTTTGGATCGATGGCGATCGCCCTATCGTAGGAGCCTAAAGCTTGCCCGTATCGCTGCAAACTAGAATAAGCATTTCCCCTGTTAATCCAAGCTTCAACGTTATCGGGTACAGCCATCACAACTCTGTCGTATATGGCGATCGCCTCTTGATAGCGATTCGCTTCTAAGAATTTATTTCCTTGAGCAAAAAGTTCTTCTGTCTGCTTAACAGAGTCTTGTTTAGACAACCGAGCGTTGGTTTCTTGCACAACTTTGTTGTCACCCTGTCTCGTTGATTCTGCTAAATCGCTACAACCAATTATCAAGAATGCAGTTAAGCCAGAGGCAACAAAACGGCTACAAAATGCCATATCGTATCCATAGAAAACATAAAAATTATCCTAAATCTTTTTCTTGTCTTTAACAAGTATCTAGCAAAACTTATTAATTATTTAATTTGTTCTTTTTATAGTAAAATAATTTTCGTTAAATGCTTTTATCTTTTAAATAAAAAGCAAATCTTATCATATATAAGGTACTACAACACATTTTTGATAATTTTTTTGATTAATTATTTCATTAAAATTTATACAGACTTACACTTTTCTGATTTATGCAGAGCTTCTTATATAAAAGGTTTGAGGGATTTAAACTCTAATAGTTTAACTATTTCTTTAGTTTCTTAAGTCATATAGATATAACCCGCAAACAGGTTGAGAGTATCTATTAAATAGTTAACAAAAATTGTATTGTAACAACATACACATACGATCAACTATTAATTAAACTAGGTTGAAATCCGAATAAATATAACAAAGTAGCTTTAATTTATACACGATTTATTTTGTTTGTCAAATTGGAAATAGACCCTGACAATAATTAACACGCCTTTTTGAATGATTTTAAATTACTAGTAAGTAAACAGTAATACTTCTAAATATACAATTATCAAAGTTGGAACATTGAAAAATATTTGATATAAATGTTAAAAATAGTACCGTTACCTGTTGATCGTAAAACAGAAAGATAACTCCTGAATTCTCAAAACTTTTCCTATGCACAACGCGCCATTTAGTACTGCTGATGCCAAAATATAATCATGTCAATTGAATCCAACTCCCACTCATCACAGTCTCGGGGCCAGCAACCCGCATCCGACGACAAATGGCAACCGGATGAATTTGAGAGTCTAACAAGTACAGACCAGTTACCCAGCGGGCTTACCGCTCAACAAGTAAACTCAGCTATAGCTTCGGTGCAGTCGCAACAAAACACGGCTGCCCTACAGCAAGCACGTTCCACATTTTCTGATGACAGTTCCACAGAACTGCAAGTAACGCCGCAAGCATTATTAATAACCTTATTTACAACTTTAGTAACGGTAGTTGGAATAGCCATAAATCAACCAGTAATTGGCATTACAGGAACCGTATTCACTTTAATATTATCAGTAATAATACTATTACCGTGGTTCCGAACTGTTGTTATCGAGATGCTGACACCCAAACAGCGAGCGTTAATAATTGCTTTTCTGGGTATAACCGTCGCAGTCGCAGGCTTAGTCAAATTTATTCCTGGCCCAATCGACTGGGATGTTTCGGGAACTTTAGCTGATTGGTTTGGAGCTTTAGGACAAATTCTTATAGCCATTGTTGCGGTTTATGTTGCTTGGCGACAGTATGTCATCTCCAAAGATTTAACAATTCAGCAAAATTTACTTACAATTCAGCAAAATAATATTACCCAGCAGCAGACAATCGATACATATTTTCAAGGCATTTCTGATTTAGTATTAGACGAAGAAGGATTATTAGAAGATTGGCCTCAAGAAAGATTGCTAGCAGAAGGGCGTACCGCTTCAATTTTGAGCAGCGTTGACTCAGTTGGTAAAGCTAAAATTATCCGCTTCTTATCTCGTTCCAAATTATTGACACCACTAAAGCGCGACGCACATCTAGGTAGAGCAATTCTTGACGGTAGCGGGGGATATGCAGTTGACTTACTTGCAGGAGTGCGCGTAATTGACTTAGGAGTAATGCTAGCAGGTGCGAACCTTGCCAACACGGATTTGCGGTGGACAGATTTGAGTGAAGCCAACCTAGTACGCGCTAACTTGAATAACTGTGACTTAGTAAAAGCCAACCTTTGCCGCACCATATTATATGAAGCTAATTTATCAGCAGCCGACTTAAACGCAACCAAAATATTTTACGGCTCCTTAGAAAAAGCATCACCCCGCAGTCGTTTATATCCACCCGATTATAGAACCGGAGAGCGCACCGGAGCAGTAGTAGAAAAAGCTAATTTTACCAACGTCAAAAGGATGTCCCCAGCCAACCGACATTATTGTTGCAATTGGTGCGGCGAAGAAAGTAGAAAAACAATTCCCGGTGGTTGTGAAGGAATTGAAAATAAATTGGGGAGGTGATTTGATTGGTAATTGGTAATTGGTAATTGGTAATTGGTAATTGATAATTGATAATTGGTAATTGGTAATTGGTAATTTGTAGGTTGGGTGAAACGGAGTGGAACCCAACATTATCTCGAAAGCTAAACCAAAATATTGAATACCTAATAGCCCGCTTTAGCCGCGCATTTTCCATCTTTGTTCAAAATGAATATCGCAACCTTTCAAAAACCTAATTCAAAAAGCAGTCTTGAATCAGTTGTGAGTATCATTAGTGAAGATTTAAGCTACTGCGATAGTCGAAGTATTGATATTGTTTGCTTTCCTGAATGCTATTTAACTGGTTATTACCTAAAAAAGGAAGATATCGAGCAAAATGCTATTTCACTTAAAAGTTCTCAGTTTCTTTCACTTCTACAAACTTGGTCAGATTCCAAAGTAACCTTTATTCTTGGATTAATTGAGAAAAATACGAGAGGTTACTTCAATTCTGCTGCTGTCATATCTCAGGGTAAATTATTAGGCTGTTACCGCAAAACATACCCTAATGGAAAATACTTTCTGGCTGGTGAGAGTTATCCTGTGTTTATAAGGGGTACAACTTTTGGTATTAACATTTGCAATGATGCAAATTATCCATATGCGGCTAATCAGTATCCGCTCAAAAAAATGGGGTAAAGGTACACCTTGCGTCGTAGAATATGAAGCATGACGCAAAAACGATCATCTAAAAAATTAGTCACAGCATTATTGCAATCAATCGACCCAAAACAGATTGCAGACGAGGACGTGCGTCAAACGGTAGAAGTATTACTCAACTTAATAGAACAGCTAAATGTAAAAATCAAAGAATTAGAAGAAGAAAATCAAAAACTACGTGATGAAAACAACCGCTTAAAAGGTGAACAAGGTAAACCAGACATCAAAGCGAATAAAAACAAAGGGTTTAAGAAAAACTATTCATCAGAAAAAGAACGAAAAATAGCAAAAGAACACAGTAAAGCAAGTAAAAACGAGTCTATCAAGATAAACCGAGAAGAGATTGTAGTTTACCCACAAGAACAATTACCAGCAGACGCACAGTTCAAGGGTTATGAGGAAGTAGTAGTCCAAGACATTTTACTTAAGCCAGATAACATACTGTTCCGCAAGCAAAAATACTACTCACCAGAAACAGGAAAAACTTATTTAGCGGAACTACCAACAGGTTACGAAGGTGAATTTGGTCCAGGAGTAAAAGCTTTGGTCATGAGTCTATATTATGGTGGAAACATGACCCAAGGGAAGTTATTAGAATTTTTAGAAGATATTGGTATCTCGATTAGTGCAGGAACAATATCAAATTTATTAATTAAAAACCAAGAATATTTTGAAGCTGAATACGAAGAAGTATACAAGGAAGGGTTAGCCAGCAGTCCTTGGCAACACTTTGACCAAACAGGTGCGCGTGTTGCAGGAGTGAACCATACAACAAATGTGATTTGTAACCCCTTGTACACAATTTACCAAACAACGCGATACAAAGACCGTTTGACTGTATTAAAAGTATTTCAAAACACAACCGAACTCTCCTTTGTTCTCAACGAGATGACCTATGAACTTTTGGAGACTTTTAAAGTTCCAATTAAGTGGGTTAATAAACTAAAATTACTATCTCAACAGAAGGCTTTTACCGAAACTGAGTTTAATTTTTTGATTGGTGAGTACTTAAGTAGACTTGGTTCTCAACACCGTTCTCGCATATATGAATCGGCAGCAATTGCTTTTTATCATCAGCAATCAACTGTACCAGTAATTACAACTCTAGTATGCGATGATGCTCCGCAGTTCAAGTTAATAACATCGGATTTGGCTCTTTGTTGGGTGCATGAAGGACGACATTATAAGAAATTAAGTCCGCTTATACCTTGCCATCAAAAACTTTTAGATAATTTTCTAGAAAGATTCTGGGAATATTACAGAAAATTATTATCTTATCGAGATTCTCCAAGTTGGGATAAAGCTCACGAACTAGAAATGGAATTTTGGACACTTTTTACAGAAAAAAGTGGTTATCAACAGTTAGATGAGCGAAAACGATTAACTACTTTGAAAGTAAACGAGTTGCTTCTCGTGTTGGAGCATCCAGAATTACTATTGCATAACAACCCTGCCGAATTAGCTGCTAGGACTATGGTACAACGACGTAACATCAGTTACGCAACCCAGACAAAACAAGGCACAAAAGCGTGGGATGTTTTTATGTCCCTTGTTGACACTACTCGTAAGTTGGGTATCAGTTTTTATGAGTATATGCGTGACCGCATTTCTCAAGTTGAAAATATTCCATCTTTGGGGACAATTATTCGGAAGAAATCTTCTTCTAATTCCTATGGTTGGTCATGGATGCCTCAATAACACCCCTGTATATTAAGACTGTGCTAAACCCTCATATCCTTGGTTGTAGAATACTGTAAAGTGCATGGATTAACCACATCTATTTCTTCATAGTTTTTATAAGCGATTGAAACTTTTTTAGTTACTTTGATAGCATATTTACAATTTACCTTATTTGCAACTTCCGCTATTAATCAATTTCTTGATTTTGATTATTTTTATTTATTTGTTGCTCTCACGAGAGATCCAGCAACTGGGGAAGATTTGGCGGCGACAGCGGAGTGCCAGGTGGGGGCACGATTATTTTCTGTGCCTATGTAAAATCTATCTGCCCCTACCTGGTACCGTCAAATCAGCGTAGCGGTTCCCCAGTTGCGCCGCTGCTTTTTTTTATCGTAGTTGACATTCAAGACAGCCGATACCCCGAAATTTTGAGGGGATACGCTAATCAGTTAGCAAAGCAAGGTGCAAAGATACTGTTTTACCCACTTAACAACTTTCTTCCCAAAAATATAGCGGACAAGTGGCGCTTAAAGAGTCCTGATAATTTACAAAAGCGTGCCCAAGAAAATGGGTGCTGGGTTGTTTCGTCAGATGTTGTAGGAAGTGAAAGGGAGCGAATGAGCTACGGTTGTACACAAATCGTTTCACCGCTAGGGAAAGTTGTTGCTTTTGTACCAGAACTAAAGCAAGGTTTTGTATGTGCTAGTTTGTATAGTTTGTAGGGTGTATTGTTGTCACGGGAGCAACGTACCATTAAACCAAGAACAATAAAACGGTGCGTTAAACGGCAAACATAATTATTTTGTCACAATCGAAATTCTCTGTCTCGCCATAACACACCCTACTAGTAAACGATTTCAATTGCCGGGTATTTATATTATAAAAGTGTATTATAAAAGGTAGTTTACCTCAAAGTTATTAAGAGATTTATGGCATATCTTTGGTTTAAATCATTTCACATTATTGGTGTTGTAGCATGGTTTGCAGGCTTATTTTATTTACCACGACTCTTCATTTACCACATTGAAGCCGAAGAACGTCAAGAACCTGTAAAAAGCGCTTTAAAAGAAGAATATAATCGTATAGAGAAACTGCTGTATAAATTAATTATGATGCCAGCAATGATATTTACAATTGTTATGGCGATCGCAATTATTTCGACTGAGCCAGATATATTAAAACAAACTTGGCTACATATAAAACTTTTCTTCGTAGCATTGTTAGTCGGATTTCATTTTTACTGTGGAAGATTAATTCGTCAGTTGGAGACAGAAACTTGCTCTATCAACAGTTTACAAATGCGACGAATTAATGAAATACCTACTATTTTACTTGGATTAGTAGTGCTGCTAGCGATTTTTAAAAATACCTTACCAACAAGCATCGCAGCTTGGGGAACAGCAATAGTAATTTCTATTTTTGCAATTATTATTCAACTTTACGCACGCAAACGGCGCTTACAAAAACAAGAAGAATTAAACATTTCTAGTAGCTAGTAGGATGTGTTGCTTGCAGCAAGCAACGAACCATTAAATTCAAAATCATAAAACGCTGCGTTAAGTACGAAACAGATGTATTTCTTCATAATCCGCCGAATCACTTTATAACCCCTGCCACGGTGGGTTTTGCCTGTGTAGCAGCGAAGCGCGTAGCGTGCCCGGAGGGCATATTGAATCGCCAGGTATATAAAATTTTCGGCGTTGCTGATTAAAAGTATGAATTGCCCCCCAACCCCCAATTATGGGGGAGAAATATATTTTAAAGTCCCCCATAATTGGGGGATTTAGGGGGCTGCTCCTAGATAGTAATAACAAATTCATATCTCAATTCAGCAACGCCAAATTTTCTAATTCAATTCCTAACAAATCTAATGTAAAGGTACGCTGGCAATAAGAGGACAAACTTCTTCCTGCTTTAATGTAGGTTTGGAGCTATCTGCCCAAATCGCACGATATTCTTCTAATTCCGCTTTAAACAGAGTCATTTGCTTGATTTGGATTGCTAATTGTTCTATCTTACTATTTAATAAACTTTGTACTAAATCGCAAGGAATTTCACCACCGTTACGAACGTCAAGAATTTGTTTGATTTCTTCTAATGTAAATCCCAGAGCCTGAGCTTTCTTGATAAATTGTACTTGCTCGGAGGCATTCGCAGCATAATATCTATAGCCGTTGTCCCCTCTCTGTACGGGTTGCAAAAGTCCTATATCGCTGTAATAACGTAAAGTTCCAACAGTTAAACCTGTTTGCTTGGCTAATTCTCCAATTTTTAAATAGGCTAATTTATTCATAGTTTTTTACTGCCTACTACTACTTCTGAATCATAAACTCTTTAGTTAACTGTAGAGTCAAGTCAATTTTGGATTTTTATTACAATCTCGGTATCATTTGCACCATATCGCTGCTCAAGCAAGCAGTAGCGCAATTTTCACAATCTTTCAAACAAAATACTCGCTGCTGCTGTCCCCCAGATAATTCGCCAATTTGACGAAAACGAAGTTCCCACATTCCCACTCTTTCCAACGCAGACTTAACTATTTGCTGCGATTTACAATTTGGCTTGCGAAACCAACCCGTATTTGCAGTACGAGCCATCATCACCACCCCAAGTACCGTTATCGGATAATCCCAATCTACTTGAGTTCTTTGAGGTACGTAAGCAATCGAACTTAATTGTTTTTTGATAGAACAGTTACAAAATTTAATAGTTCCACTCGCAACTGGGATTAAGCCCAATATTGCTTTCACCAAAGTGCTTTTACCAGCGCCATTCGGCCCGATTACACCAACCATCTGTCCATTACAGGATTAACTTTGGCTATCGGTTTAATTAGCTGTGGTGGGACTCCATCCGTTAATTCCGATTTGGGAATAGAAGAAAAATCTACTGTAAATACTAGCGAAATAGCTACGGCAAAGCGTCCATTAATTGTGGCGACAACAAGCGTACTTTGCGACTTAACCAAACAAGTAGCCGCAGGGTACTGATGCAAATACTTATCAGAAAATGCTGGTTACAAATACTAAAGCCATAGTGGAAGGTTTGGGAGGGAAATATACCCGGTGATTTAGCTAAGCCTCAATTGGTCTGAGTAATACTTATACCATTTCTTTATAAAGATGCGCCGAATTAAGCCCACGTAGGTGAGCTTTGTTGCTATAGCCTCAGCCTTCTAGGCTGTGGGTGATTAAGCGCAGCCTCATACAGAATTGGTATTAGTATCACGCAAGACCGAGAAAAGCCTGCGCGAGGTATGGGATGGTGGAAACAGCGAAAGCCTCTTTGTAATGAAGGGGATAGAGGTTGAGAAAACAACATTATCTCACGATGAAAATTCTGCCGAATTCCACTTGGTCTTAGACGGAAAAGGAATCTTCTATGAGCAGTAGGCTTGGCAACAAGATTGCGACCTCTTCGCCGGTGTCAACGTCCTGCGGGCACGAAACACGGTCAGCAAAAAGCCGGGGGTCATGCCCCGGCTTTTTTGGTTTGTTCGGCTGGGTTTTGAGTTTAGAACTTGTGCGCGTGCAGTACCTCCGCGTTACAGATATAGGCGATGCCTGAATAATCGTCGAAAAACTGCGCTGCGACCTCATCCGAAATCTTCAGGGCTATATCCCGATTGCGGGCGAGCACCTCGATCTTTATATTCGAGTAGGTGTTGGAAACGGTCGGTTGTCCCGACGAGCGCACGTTGCGACTGCCTTTACCGCCAGCATCCACCACCGTATAACCGGAAGCCCCGGCTTCGTCGATGATCTTGGCGATCTTTTTCAGCAGCAACTTTTCCGTGACGATGACGAGCTTGCTGGCTTGCTGGGTCATATTGGTTAACTCTCGATGTGTATATTCATTGAACTACATAGAAACTCAGTAAAACGGCAGCACCGCGCGCTATCACGCCGATCTAGCCGCCGCATTGGTCGCCGGGCTAGGGGAATACCGATAGACCGCGACCCGTCTGGGTTCAGCTGCCCATCAGCGCCTGGGCGAGCCCGATGAAGAGCGGTATTCCTATGGCAAGCGCAACCGGCGTGCCGACGGCTGTGGACGCGCCGATGTAGGCGGAGGGATTGGCCGACGGGATACCGGCTCGTAAAGTGGGCGGTCCTGAGATGTCTGAACTGGAGGCGGCGATGACGGCCAGAATCACGACCCCGCCAGGGCTGAAACCCGTGGCAATGTGGGCAATCCAGCCGAAACCGAAGGCTATGATCCCATGCAGCAGCGGCCCCACAAAGGCATATAGGGCGTACCACTGCCCCACCTTACGCAGCTCGCCGATCCTTGCGGTTGCCTCCATACCCATTACCAGCATCAGTATTGAAAGCAGGCCGCGGAAAAGGGGATTGAAGAAGCTCTCATAGACACTTTCCGGCCGGGTTAGCACGCCTAGAGCGAGGCCGAGCAGCAGTGCCGAAAGGGCAGAACCCTGGAGGCTTTCCTTCACAATGGGCCATATCTTGACCCTCTTGCCTGCGGTACCGCCTTGCTTTTTGGGATACCCGCTTGCCGTAATGCCTTGGTTGCTGCCGCCATACTTAACTAAGGTACCGCCCCGCTTGCTGAGATACTCCTGCTTGCTGAGATATTCGTCTGCGGTATCGCGCTGCTTACTGGTATAAATGCTGGCTAAAACGATCGCAGTCACGAGTGCTGGGATGTCCATGAAGGGATAGAGTGCGGCGGCCCAGGGCTCGTATTTGATACTTTCCGTTTCCAGTAGCGTCAGGGCCGCGGCGAGGGTAGAGCCACTCACGGCACCGAACAAGCCTGCGGTCGCAATGGCATCTACGGTTTTGACACCCGGCAGCTTTGCCAACGTGTAGCGTCCGATGAACACGATAAGGATTCCCACTACCATTGCGAACACCGCAGGCAACAGCATCTCTACTAGATTGGCATTGCGGATCGCAATGCCGCCGCTCAGACCGACTTTTATGAGCAGCATGAAGACGATGAACTTATAGATCGGATCTGGAACTGCCAGTCGGCTATTGAAGGCGGCAACGATCATACCACCAATCAGAAAGCCGAGTGTCGGGGACTGCAACTTCCCTAGGAAGAGCGTCAAGAAATCGGACAAGAAATCCACTTAGTAATTCTCCTTAATCAGGTCTTAGGGGTCAGGACGGCAGGCAAGCGTAGCCTCGAATCTCGTGTGGCAGTAATGAACGGCACCTCTGTCACTCCATCGTTCACTTTGTTTAGGATTTCCAAAATTTGATCCAGTCCAATGTAAACGTTGCTTTAAAAAGCGATACCAATGGTCAACGGTAAAGCGACGCAAAAGACACCTCCTCCTCTTTGAGAGCCAATAGTGACGTTATCTCTAGCTCATGCCCAGCTTGCCTGTTTGGATATCTGCACGTCGTCGTTGATGCAATAATATTTAGCAAAAAAGCCTTTTTCCTTGGCAACAACGCAGCAGCAGCAACTTCAACTATCGGGATATAACTTAAAGCCACTTTCGTAGTTTCAGACCTCCTCATTTCGACTGCTACTTGTTCTGTAGCAGTCGTTTCTCCAGGCTCTAGAGGATTGCCATAAGCTTTAAGTAGCATTGCACTTACCCCAGAAAAGCAGCATTCCTTAAGAATTTGCGACGGGAAAATTGAGAAAAATTGGACATAGTATCTCTTAATTACTCCATTTTTAGTTTGGATAGATTAATTAAATAAGCTTAGAAAAAATAGCTAATAAAATTACACGATCTTTAATTATGAGACTAATAAATTTCTCTTAACTGGGGATTGAATATTAAATTAGCTATATCGGAAATTAAACTCAAAATAAGTTTTTTAAATTAATCTTTTCCTATGTGTACTGAATTCTATCATGATTTAAATATTATAAATTCTTAGCTGTTATAGAAAAACTAATTAAGATCATTAATTTTTATTAATGATAAATTAAGTGTTGACAATTTTTTTATCGTAGTGTATAAGACTAAATTAATGAAAAAACAAAATTTACTAGTGGAGTAGGGTGCTTTACAGTTACAACTGGAGTTTAGACTAAGCCATGAAAAAGGACCCCAGCAGGGCTAAGTTAATCTTCATATTTAGCAAAAGAATGAATGATAGAACCGTATTAAACAGCAACTAATGGTTCTTTAGGGAATCGAGTTACTTTTTTTACAATAAAATATCTGTTTTTACGGGGACGCTTTTTACCTGGTTGCCAACTGGGTGACTTTCCGCGAGGTTTGGGCGCAGAGGCAGGAGTACCAATCACAACAAAAACTTCACTCATAGCTTGAGCAACTCAACGAGCCAATTTATCAATTGTGGATGAATATTGCTTTCATATCGATAACGTAATGTTGGGTTACGACGCGATTAAATAGATTTTCTTTAATAATTCAAATTGCTTTTCGTGTCTAACCCAACCTACTAACTAACGCCGATTACATAGCATATTATCATGCCATTTTTCTTGCGTTTACCCTGCTTGATACGCAAGGGATACTAAGTTAGATGGAGTGATATTTCTTTGAACTTGATTCTGGGTTAAATTAGAATTTGCAGCAGTTTTATTCGGCATAGCAGGTGGTGTAGCAGTAGTTGCAATTAAAAATGTTCCAAGAGTTGCAAGTAATAAACGCTCCATGATTTTTCTCCGATATTTAGTAAGTGTGTATGAATCAATTTGTTTTCCTTGATTTCTATAATGCTGTATCCACCTGAGACAGCAATAAATGCTAAATGAGAAGTCAGTAGGAGGTTTATGAGAAATATGAATGATTCTTCTCCACCACAGCGCATTTGTGTAATCGGTACTAGCGGTGCTGGTAAAACAACTTTGGCTCTTCAAGTTGCTCAAAAGCTGATGATTCCCCATTTCGAGTTAGATTCCCTTTTCTGGGAACCCAATTGGGTAATAGCACCTACGGATGTCTTCCGTCGTCGTGTGGAAGAATTTTTGGTTGGTAATAATTGGATTGTTGACGGTAATTACAGTAAAGTGCGCGATATCGTTTGGGGAAACGCCGATACTCTTATTTGGCTGGATTTTTCTTTTCCCGTGGTGATGAGTCGCATTATATGGCGAACTTTTCGTAGAGTAGCGACTCAGCAACAAGTCTGCAATGGTAATTATGAAACTTGGGAAAAAGTTTTTTCAAAAGAATCCATTCTGTTATGGGCACTGCAAACCTATTGGAAACGCAAAAGAGAATATCCGATCTTAATTAGTAAACCAGAATATTCGCATCTTAATATAGTGCGGTTGTCTTCTCCAAAAGCTGCGGAAGATTGGTTATCAAGTTTGTGAAACCTCTCCCTCGCTAATCTCTTCCTCTCCTTAATAAGGAGAGGGCTGGGGTGAGGTACATTTTAGTGTACGTCACGGCTACCTTAGCGCGCCATCGAGTGTTGGAAAATTAGGAATTTAAAAAACCGCGGAGAGCGCTGAGGGAAGAGATGGAGAGGAATGGTTATTTAAAAACTATTAGAAACTCGAAACCAATACCAATCCCCATACAAACGAAATAATTGATAGCCAGAACTCCCAAATGAGCTTTGTTTACGATTGGGTTGATAAGTAAAACCATAGGAAACTACATCGAAACCGATAATTCCATCACTACGCGAAGTAATATTAAAATATTTATTACCACTAGCATCGGTTGTATATTTATCTACTTTATAAAAGCTAAAACGCCGATTGAATGTTATTTTTTCATCCACTATGATTTGTTCAAATGCCGATTGCGATGTCATAAATGCCAAACGACGGGGAATGTATAATTTAAGCACGATCGAAGAAATGAGCAGTATTCCAGCAATAATTCTAATAAGTTTCCAGGGAAGCGCGATATTTCTCAATATTCCCCGTCTTTTTAAAACTATCAATGTAAAAATACCAACGATTATAAATATTGGCATACAGATAATTGAAACCAATAAAATTGGAAACAATAAACTATCTATTGCACCAGGGTAAATACTAATAGAAAGAACTGCTATACAAATAACTAAAGTCACAAATAATATTATCTTATTAGTAATATTCATGCAATAAAGAATTGATGATTTATTTTAATTTTTCGGAAGTAATTTATGCTCGTTCGCCAATATTTTTTATAATTATATTTGTAATTTAGTGTACGTTCAATGTCTATTTTTAATTAAGTATATTCACCTCGTCTCAAAAAAATATTCCCTAAGCTATACTTTAAAAGAGAATAAACCCCTTTAATTGTCAAACTCGAACCATGCGAACAATAGTAGTTGGTGATATTCATGGCTGTTATCTAGAACTTCGTCAGCTACTAGATAAAGTGCAGCTTACCGATGAAGATTGTTTGATTTCGTTGGGAGACATTGTAGATAGGGGTGCCGATTCGGTTAAGGTATATGATTTTCTCAGAAATCGTCCCAACACCATCGTTTTGATGGGAAATCACGAACGCAAGCATCTACGTAATACTCTCTCCTACTCTCAGGAAATCGTTAAGTTACAATTTGGCGATCGCTACGAAGAATTTCTAGAATGGGCGAGCCATTTACCTTACTATCACGAAACTGATGAAGCAATTTTGGTTCATGCTGCTGTGGAAAATGAAATACCCATTGAAAAACAAGCAGAAGAAGTTTTATGCGGTTGTACTGCTGGTGAAAAGCATTTAAGTAAACGCTACGGAAATATATATTGGACTGAGTTATATAACGGTAAGAAACCAGTTATTTTTGGTCATCATGTTGTTGGCGATCGCCCGTTGATAGTTGAGGGGAAGGTTTACGGTATCGATACTGGAGCCTGTCATGGGGCAAGATTAACCGGGTTAGTTTTACCCAGCTTTGAAACTTTTCAGGTACAGTCTCCTAAAGATTATTGGAAAGAAGAGTTGGCTAAATGGCAATTACCCGTGATGGTGGCTAAACCCTGGAAGACTTATAAATGGGACAAAATCAAAGCGATTTGCAATGATTTTAAGGATTCAAGAAATCCACAATTAACCGCTTTTTTAGTTAAGAAAGAGCGGTGGATGAACGATTTACTTAGCAATGCTCCCAAAATAATTTTCAAGGTAGAAGAAAAATTAGCTGAATTAATTTCTCTTCACGGCGGCGATAATTTTAAAAAACAAGCTCGCAATTTTAGCTACGCACCCCTTTTATACAAAGCAAATTCTAACGGTATTACCAGCGATTTTCTCAAACAAACTTTGCGATCGCCTTATGAATGGTTGCAGGTAATGGAGGAATTGGGGGTAGATGGGGGGGATGGAGAGACAAGGGCATGAAGAGGTGAGAGAATTATGGGATTAAAAATCTACATTACTCCCTACTCCCTAATTACACTTAATTCTCTACAAAAATAAAAATAGGGGATTTTTCTCAGGTGGACTGTGAAAGACAGCAATTACAGTTGAGAAACATGGAAAAAAAGTAGGCTAATGTTAATCAGAATCTCCTTAATATCTCTTATTTTTTTAATGCTTGTTAGCTGTCTTCATTCAGATGGAAGTAAGAACAATAGTCCAATAACTTCTAAACCGAGTATAGATTCAAAATCAAATAACCAGAAGATTGCTACAGGAAATACCAATCCACTCAATCATCTTGGTAACTTTATGACTTTAACGCCAACGGGACAAACTAATACTCTCAAGAATCCTCTTTATAAACTTCGTCTCTATGCAGATGGGAAGTTGGTTGATAGCTTTACAACCGTATCCGGACGAACGTTAACACAAACTAAAAACCGTCACCAAAGCGGAACTCAGGCTCCCTTACCTGATGGAAAATACACTGTCGCTAATTCTACAATTCCAGGTGCGATCGCCGAAGCGGGAGAGCATTTTCTACCTATACAAGCTACGTTTAAAACAGGACGTTCAGATTTAGGTTTTCACGTAGATCCGTCTTTTGAAAAAAGTAATGGAGAAGATGGAACAGCAGGATGCATCGGATTAAGCAGTAAAAAAGATTTAGATAAATTGTTGAGTTTTGTAGATACTTATAAACCTGAATTTCTCGATGTGCAAATTTTAGATAAGACTTATGCAGCCAAAGCTAAGAAGTAATTTTACTTATTCAAAAAAATATTCAGAATCATCTCTAAGTATTTTTTTCGATAAAAATATATAAACAACTTATAAATTTATCTTAACCATTTCGTTTAAATTATGATTCGTAGTAGCGCTTCAGCGCATCCTATCTACCAACCTTCCGTTCCCCATTTCCCATTTGCTTTTTTAAAAAAGTATTTCAGTAAAATGCAACTTAAATGTTATCGGGGAAGGTTTTAATTGATTGCAATAACTTTGAAATTCCCAAGGATTTTGCTTATCCCCTTGTAAAACAATCTTTGGCTGAAAAGTTAGCCTTAGAGGTTCCGAAAGTTCGGATAGTCAAAGCATTTAACACATGGCGCAAGAATTATTTGAACTTGCACCGACACCGTTAAAAGATAATAACGTTTCTTGTTTTGTCGCGGGGGATGATGAGGAAGCAAGAAACATGGTGATGAAACTTGCGGAAGATATTGGATTTAAACATCAGAGTGCGTAAGTCCTAAAACTGTACGGAACCACTGATATATATGGTTTTTAATCAAATCGGAGCGGCGGGATTTGAACCCACGACCTCCACTACCCCAAAGTGGCGCGCTACCAAGCTGCGCTACGCCCCGTAAATCGGATTGTATCTAACTCTAAAAAGTGGATTCTAAATTTTCCTTTGTGAAAATATTAAATCCAGGGGTTTTAACCTTAGTATATTAACACAAAGTTGAAACTAGACAAGCATTTTATTCAAATTAATTCAAAAAACATCGATCGTGGCTGCGGCTTGGATTAAATCTGGAACGGCAGCACAATCCCATTTACCTTCCGCGCAACGTCCTGAACTGATGATAAAACGTAAACTGTAGGCGTGGGGATAGCCTTCTACTTCCATCCAGATTAAATTGCTTTCAGCTTCGCAAGCGATTTTTTCTTCATCCATCAATTCCGAAGCCATCTGTTGCATAGTCTCTGCAAGCTGCGCCAATAGCCGACAAAAATCATTCAATTCAGCTTCCGTTAATTCCACAGCCCAATCATCCGTACCTACTAAGCCTTTGAATTCTGCTGCTGCTGGGTTAATGCCAATACGCCAGCCGTTTCCTTTTTTTAGTACGCGCATGGGGGGGAATGGGGAGAGAGAGGGGGTAGAGGGAGTAGAAAAATAGTTAATTCTTGATTTGAATTTAAAATCAAATCTAAAACTCCTGTATTATTCGTAACAAGTTAAGGAAAAGCAGGAATTGTCAAGGGCAAAGGAAAAGGTGATACAGCTTCTTTTTGAAAATGTTTTAAGTTAGAAGTAAAAATTATGCCAGATTGAGCAATTATTGCAGCTGCGACAACATGGCGATCGCCTTCATCTTAAGCAAATGCTGAAAACGTTCTTCCTTCGCTTCTAGTAAAAATACTTTATTTGGTTTAATTGGCTGCATGATTAATACCGTGACGTACCTACACTCACTCGTAGAGGAGTGTAGGCTTCTCAGTGACTCTTCTTTGAAGACATTGACTGAGCTTTGAGGGCGTGCGTCCCACGCGCCTTGATGTTTATAGAAGCGTTCAAATCCCTGCACAAACTCGCATGACATACCGGGCAATTATGCATTCTTTGAGATAGCGCCTTTTTCACTTTATGACCACAACTAGAACATTCCTGGCTTGTACCGTTTGGATTTATAGCTATTACTCGCAAACCAGCATTTTCGGCTTTGAATGTGAGTATATTTATAAACTGCGACCATCCGGCATCATGTATAGACTTAGCCAATCGTGTTCTAGCAAGTCCTTTCACGTTCAAGTTTTCAACAGCAACTATATCATACTTAGATAATAGATGCTTTGCTGTTTTGAAATGAAAATCTTTACGGGTATCAGCAACTTTTTTATGTCTGATGCCTAGTTCTTTAATTGCCTTTTTGCGACGGTTAGAACCCTTTTTACGACGCGATACTTTACGTTGCGCTGACTTTAATTTACGATCGGATTTACGTAAATATTTTGGTGCAGCAATTCGAGTATTGTCTGAAGCTACATAAAAATCGATTAAGCCAACATCAATTCCGACAATATTACCAGCATTGAAATCAGGTTTAATGGTTGGTACTTCTTTATTATCAAGACTCAAAGTTACGTAGTAGCCATTAGCCTTTTTCGTAACTGATAATGTTTTGATAACAAATCCGTCAGGTATTGGACGATGGATAATTACTTTTACATCGCCAATCTTAGATAAGGTAATTTTGTTGCCTACAAAATGATGTTGTTTGAATTGAGGATAAGTAAAGGTTTTATATTGCCCCGCACCTTTAAATCTAGGTCGCCCCGATTTCTTGCCGTTACTATCACCAGCTAACAACTTATCAAAAGCAATCTCAACTCTTTTTGGGACTTCTTGAAGTACTTGACTGTGAATATCTTTGTACCAAGGACGGACTATCTTAAGCTGTTTTAAAGATGCTTGTTGACTAAAACGATTAGGCTTTTCTTTTAATTCTGTCAAGTGACAAACAAGCGGACACCTATCAGTAGAGCAACGATTTTGTTCATACCAATCAAACCTTTGAGCAAGCTGATAGTTATATTGATAACGCAATTTCTCAAGAGTGCCATCAATAATTTCTCGCTGCTCTTTATTTGGTTTTAATCTGAACTGATAAGAAGTTCTCATTGATAAATATATTACTGATCGATCTCCGAATATAGTAACATGAATGGGTAGCCAATAACAACCCGATGATGGAGAAAAATAAAAGACTTAGTATAAGGATAAGCTTTAAAAGATTGAATAGGCTTAGGGAGTATGCAATAAAACGGGATAAAACTATCACCTCCCTAGTAGAAGACTGGATTGATTCGTTACCCAGCTAGACCCGGTTCGTGATTCATCCCGACACCTACCCGTAATCGGTTAGGTGTGGGACTTCTCGCGATTGATGTTAAAAGTAATGTTTGCTTCGTTAATGTTTGAGAGGCGGTAACTATTCTTTGAACACTAACTTAACCCCGTAAATCTGTTTAATCCAAGAGTTACAGTGCAACAGACTAGCGAAACCGTTGGTGTGAACTTTAACACTTCCTCTAAACGTAGTAGGGGAAGACAAATACCCTTTCCTATAACTGGACAGCTTTGAGCCTCCTTGCTGGAAGCTCCCGACTTATAGCCGGGGGGGGGTCGCTGACTTGCTTACACACAACATATTAACGGGATACGAACAGGTAATTTGCCCATCTGAGTTGGTTTGACTGATTTCATGTAGATAATCTAGAAACATTTGCTTTTGGGAAGTCGAAAAGTATTCGGTATCAACTCCAAGGATAAAATCGAGCAATTGTTTTCCTCGTTCTAACTGCGAATCGAAACAATTTGAAATGTCGAGGGAGGCTGAAATAGCTTGTTTTGAATAAGGAATTTGGCTAATATCCAACGTTTCTTCAATCTGGTGACTGTACAAGGGAACCCTACCCCATAGCTGATTTGAGATAGAGAAAAATGGAATAGCCATATCTTCCAAAGGCGCATTCATTACTACTAGTTTACTGTCATAATCGAGAAGATTTCTAATTTTTGAAAGTGTTGATTCGAGATTAGAACAATAATATAATACATGAATGCATAAGATGGCATCAAAAGATTGATCGAAGAAGCAGGAATTGAAATCTTCGTTAAAAATATCAAAAGAAAAGTTTTCGTTTTCACGGGCAAGAGTATCAAGTTTTTGTTGAGTTGCCAAAGTCTGTTCTTTGTTAGAATCTATGCCCACAAAATGAATTCTTTGATTTTTGGCAAGCAATTTTTTTAATAAAGGTACTTCAAAAGATCCGCTTCCACAACCAATACTCAGGATATTGTAACTGCTTCTATTTTCAAATGTTTTTTCAAAATAGATGAACATTGCATCGAGCATTCTAGCTTGCTGGTTTGTACTGTCGCAATAAACTTCATGGCATTCTAAGTAGTTTTGACCTTTGAGTTCTATCAGATTGAGATTTTTCACTTCCGGATGGAAGTATGAGATTTTAGGAAATTCAGTTGTCCATCGATCGATTGACTGTGATTTACGCATTTTTAGAAATATTTAATCACTCGAATTGTACTATACTCTCTCGACATAAATATCAATGTACTTCGCAATAGTGAAGCAATTGTGAATTATTATTAGTACATCTTTAATATCTACAAAAATATCTATAAATCAAAAAACTCACCTGCGTGGGTTTTGTCTGTGTAGAAGCGGTTTTGAGCGCCGGTATTATTAAACGAGTATTGCAACAATTAAACTATTTAACAAATTACAAAAATGAAGAATCTAACACATACCGCTGACGTATTAGTAGTTGGTGGTGGCACCGGGGGCACTACTGCGGCGATTCAAGCAGCGCGACGAGGTGCAAAAACTATCTTAGTAATTCTCTAGACCAAATTGGTTTAACATTGCCAATTTTTGCAAGATATACCTCCGATCCTTTGATTGAGAATCCACCAATTCTAAACCTTGCAGATTGTTGGTTTGTCTTTTTCTTAAACTTTGGACTACCAATCCTTTTACCCTTGCGCTTACTTTTGAGGGAATCAAAAAAGTGTTTATAAGCAACTCCTAAATCCGCAACAGATTGTTGCAATGGGATATTAGAAACCGTACTCAGCCAAGAAACGCTCGGATGTTTTCTTGGCTTGGGTAATTACCAATTTTTGCAAATCGTTGTTATTTGGTAGCTTTTCTGATTTTTTGCAAATAGCCAGCGCATCATTCCAAACTACTACCGAATTAGGAGATTTACTCGCTTTAGCCGATATACCCTTTCGCTGGGGTTGGGAATTGTAATCTGAATGGCAAGAAAAGAGCGCACCAACTGCACCTAATTCTCTCACGGCAAAATATCCCGTACAGGCTCCAACTTGGGTGGTAGTAATGCAAGATTACGGCGAAACTTTAGCCCCAGAAATTCCGCAAGCACCAAATTACGATTCATCAGCGTTCGCAGGCGCTTGGGATAATTACGGTGCAGAAAAATTCTTGAATTATGGATGCTTGGGAAATGGTCTTTTTATGATGAATTGGCCCAATTGTGGCAACGACTACGGTGAAGATTTGGGTCGAATGATTGAATCAGAACAAGTAAAAAGTGAGTTTCTCTATGAATGTCGCAATCATAGCCAAAATTTCGCTCATTTCATCCAATCTCAATTCAGTCGTCGCTACGGTTTGGCAGAAAATGTTTTTCCCGCAATCCATAATAATTATGAAGCACTTCATCCTTACTACCGGGAAAGCCGTCGCTTGGTGGGACTAACTACCGTGAGGGAACAAGATATTTTGCCAGTCACCGACGGTATCGCAGCCAGTTTACATATAGATACTATTGCGATTGGAAATTACCCCAATGACCATCATTATCCCGGTGTTAAATTCCAATTGCAACCAAAATCAATACGTTGGGGAGGGCGTTTAACGGGAACTCCTTTCACTATTCCCTATCGTTCCTTAGTTCCGCTACAAACAAATGGTTTATTAGTCTGCGAAAAAAATATTTCTACATCGCATATAGCAAACGGTGCCACCAGATTGCAGCCCGTGGTGATAAATATCGCTCAAGCTGCGGGAATGGCTGCGGCAATCTGCATTGAGTTGAGTTGCCAACCTAGGGACTTAGCTGTAAGAGCATTGCAACAAGCTTTATTAAACGATCTACAAGCACCAGCAGCAATAGTTTATGTTGTTCAATTTATCACCAAGGCATCCCGATTGGTTCATAAAGCAAATGTATTATTTAGACAATTTGCATGATTACTTGGCTCGTGATAATTGCGCCGACACATCTATGATTAAGTACTCATACGGTAGCGGCAATACAGTACAGCCACGGAATCTTTACTGTTTTAAAGGTATTTTCCAGCGTATAAGTCAGCAAGATTACAGATTAGAAATTACCGCCCCAATTGTATATAAAGAATGTATTTATCAACTTGTCACTTTAAAGCCAGCTATTAACTTGACCCTACAATCTTTGTCTGACAAGACATACGTAATTATTGGCGGTCAGATAAATCATGCTGGTAACTGGTTATTAGTAGAACATATCACTAAGAATAAAGATTCTTTCGGATAGAGTAAAAAAAAGTACTATTTAGTAAAATTTCCGGATGCAGTATTTAAAACTAAGTATCAGTGAAGTGGATAGTTCAAAAATAGACATCTACTATGCGTACAGCCATTTCACTTTTAGTTACAAGTTTCGTATTCGGCTCCCTAGCCGTTAACTTTCAAGGAATTGGAAACTCTTTATCAAAAGAAATGTTTTCCACCTCTGGAGAGCAAGAATTACTATTGAGTAGATCCAATCCACGCAAGCCCAAAACACCCCATAGAGGTAGTGGACGCAGAGAGTTTTTGGAATATTCCAACAACGCTTAATTCTGCTGCATCGCTACAAAAAGTGCAACGCATAGAACCAGTCAGTCGTGTTATATCAAGTACATCAAAATATAGCTTATAGGGTGTTAATAATCACTATTTACCTTATTTGCTTCGTGCAGATATAATTTTTGCTACACGACATTGTTAGATAGTTTTAGTTATCATTTATTTCAGATTGTATAAATAGTCAGTCAAACTATATATATCAATGGTTACTTCATTGACTGTCAAATTCGATAGCATCATAATCGCTTCTCAAAGAGAAATTTTTCTCACGCACGTCGTCTGCCACTCTAAAGTTTAATCCTCCATTTGTTTTCATATTTAAAGTGTGATTCCTGCTTTGCTAGCGAGTAGGGACATCTAATTTAAATATGCTTAAAAGGTGATTCGTTCACCCAAATATTATGCATCCTATGCTTGTTCAAGACTAGAGGCGAAAATTCGTCTCTAGTATTTGCTTTGTTTTGATAAAAATGTAAAAAAGTATGCTTATAAAAAGCCCCCCTTAAAAAGAAAGGGGGGTTGAGAGGTTATTTTTAAAACGTTATTGTTACCTCAGTTTTGAACAGAAAACCGATGGAGACATTAATCATTTAGAAAACTTACACCGATGGTTTACGAGCAATCAAATATTTGCTCATATGGTGAACCTGCATTTCAATGTTCTCAAAACCAGCAGTTTCTAAACGCTCTACTAAATTATCAGTCACATAATTCATGTAGAAAGGTTCGTGGAATGTTTCGTGGAAGTTTTGCATTGCAGGTTCGACTTCCGGCGAATCGCTCAATTGAACTGAATCGCAAAGAATAAAAGTTCCACCTGGTTTTGTAACTCGGAAGGCTTCATTAATTATTCGCTGACGTATTGCTGCTGGTAATTCGTGGAAAAGAAAAATGCAAGTTGTAGCGTGAAAATACTCATCTAGATAAGGCAACTCTTCCGCATTCGCTTGCAATAATTGCGGTAATTCTCCTGGAATTTCCGATAGCAACTGATTAGCTTTGCGTAAGTAAGTTGGTGACAAATCCATACCAAACAGCGATGCTTGAGGCAAGGTTGCTCGAATCATCTTCAAAGTGCGCCCGGTGCCGCAAGCGATATCTAAAACACGCTGTTGTCGTGGGGATACATCTGCAAATACTTTTAACCCTTCTTTTAATGGAGCCAAAATTCTACGCCGCATCGCATCTGCAACACCATTAAAGAGAATTTCTACCTGTAAGTCATACAAGTTAGCAGATAATTCGCTCAAATAACCATCGGTTTGATGATGGAAATTCCGCACATAATATTGGGGATAATCAGTAGTATCTATATTTGGAGAAAAATCTGTATATTTATCGCTTTTAGCTCGCTCCCAGATTTGGGGTAAATCCATCCATAGTTGTGGATAGTAAACAAAAAAATCTTCCCAAGGATTATCAAACAGCAGACTTTTGGGATAAACCCCCCGCTCTGCATCTTCCCAGTCAACTTCTAATAAGTTATTTAGACGCTCTCCTAATTTCACTAATAACTCTGTTGGAATCGGCGTTACTTTCTTATCCACCGGAGATAAAGCTTTCATCAACTGCGTACTGAGAGTCTTGTGAGCTAAACCAAAAATACTTTTACTCTGTTGAAATGTCTGGTAAGTAAATTTTGTTAAAGTGTCTGGCATAGGAATTCAATATTTCGTCAATTAAGTCACCTATTCTCATTTTATGGAAATATTTTGTAATAAACAATCATAAACCTTGAAACAAAATTCCGTGTAATTCACGAAGATATATCAAAAGATAGATGCTAAGCACGAGTACTTCCTTCTGATGTATTTTTTAAAATATATATCACTTTTGCAAGAAGTTTACTATTAACCCACGGAACAGCCTGAATAGTTACTTTGAATCGCTAACAGCTTTAAAAATCAAACGAGAATCTATACTTCATATAACTTTATATATTTATTTAATAAAAAAGGTGTAAAAACCGTAGTCATTGTTACAGAATTATTTCTATAATTGAGAAAAGCAAAAATAAGCTTACTACATATTAATTAAATATAAGGAGTCTAAAATTATGACTACTCAAGAAAAAGCCCGTGCTTTAATGCAAGGTCATTATCAAACCATTAAAAATCGTCAACAGTCAATGCTCGGACGTGCCGGAGAGGAAATTGGGCTTCCCGGAGAAACATCTCGTTATTGGAACCCAGTTCAAGGAAAAATCAATCCTAGCGCTTGGGGAAGTTGCGATCGCTCTAATGCGACGATGAGCTAATAGGAGCGAGTAGCGAGTAAGTTATTTTTCTCCTTGTCTCCCTATCTGCCCATCCCCCTAAGAACCGAAAAAAAAGCCACCCTCGCGAGGGTGGCTTAATTTATGATTTGAAATTATGTAGAATTGACCGAAATCTACAAAAAACCAAATTAACAGTCGTAATAAAGAGAAAATTCGTAGGGATGAGGACGTAAACGCATGGGGTTAACTTCACTATCTAACTTGAAAGAAATCCAGTTTTCTATGAAGTCTTTGGTGAATACTCCACCTTCGATTAAGAAATTATGGTCTTTTTCCAGAGCTTCCAACGCCAAATCCAAAGAAACCAGGCGTAGAAGGAACTTTAGCTAATTCTTCTGGAGAAAGCTCGTAGATGTTCTTATCTAAAGGTTCGCCGGGATCGATTTTGTTTTTAATTCCATCTAAACCAGCGCAGAGCATTGCAGCAAAGGCTAGATAGGGGTTGCAAGTTGCATCGGGACAGCGGAACTCTAAACGTTTAGCTTTGGGGTTATCGCCAGCAAGAGGAATACGCACGGAAGCGGAACGGTTTCCTTGGGAGTAAGCCAAGTTTACTGGTGCTTCGTAACCGGGTACCAAACGCTTGTAGGAGTTGGTACTGGGGTTTGTGAATGCTAACAATGCTGGTGCGTGCTTGAGAATTCCACCAATGTAGTGGAGTCCCATTTCGCTCATTCCCGCATACTTATCGCCAGCGAATAAAGGCTTGCCATCTTTCCAGATCGATTGGTGGGTGTGCATACCGGAGCCGTTATCCTGGAATACAGGCTTGGGCATGAAGGTAACGGATTTGCCGTATTTCTTGGCTACGTTCTTGATCACGTATTTGTAAGTCATCAACCAATCAGCAGCTTCGATTAGTTTACCAAAACGGAAACCTAATTCGCACTGACCCCCAGTAGCCACTTCATGGTGATGTTTTTCAATGGGAACGCCGCATTTTTTCATTTCTAACAGCATTTCCGTCCGCATATCTTGCGAAGTATCGGTTGGGGAAACTGGGAAGTAGCCTCCTTTATAATTTGGCTTATAACCAAGGTTAGGGCCTTCTTCTTTACCGGAATTCCAACGACCTTCTACGGAATCTACGTAGTAGTAACCTGCATTTTGGGTTTGGTCAAAGCGAACATCATCAAAGATGAAAAATTCAGCTTCTGGCCCAAAAAATGCTGTATCACCAACACCAAGTGAATTTAAATAATCAATTGCTTTCTGAGCAATTACCCGAGGACAGCGGTCGTACCATTCACCAGTGCGAGGTTCTTTAATGCTACATACAATACTTAGAGTGGGTTCTGTCATGAAAGGGTCGATCCAAGCAGTATTTGGATCTAGCACCATTGACATATCTGACTCGTTAATGGCTTTCCAACCCCGAATACTCGAACCGTCAAATGGTACGCCATCGGTGAAAGAACTTTCATCGATTTGGTCTTGGAACATTGTTAAATGCTGCCAAATTCCTGGCATATCGATGAATTTCAGATCGATCATCTGAATATTATTGTCTTGAATCATTTTCAAGACTTCTTGTGGGGTTGTCATGGTTACTCCTTATCTGCCAATACGCAATGGATTAAAACGGAAATATTCAAAAAAACTGTTGACCCTTAGAAGCTGAAACCACTTGTTTATACACCTGGAATATCCTAAATATAGGTAAATCCAAAAAGTGTATCATTTGTTACGTAAAACATATTTTAAAGGTAATGTTAACCTTTTAGTAAATCATCTACACAAAAATAAAAGTTCATCTTATAGGGGTCAACTTTGGCATAGAATCCTTAAGTAGTATGGATTGCTTTTTGCCAGATTTTTGGCTAAGTTACCACAAAATAGGTTTTGTGATGGACTTTTAGTCAAATTAATATCAAATCAAAATAATTAGGAATGATTGGGGGATAATAAAATGCAAGATGCTGTAACAACTTTAATTAAGAATTATGACGTTACCGGACGTTATCTTGATAGAAACGCAGTAGATTCGCTCAAATCTTACTTTGAAAGCGGTACGATAAGAATTCAAGCAGCGGCGGCTATCAATTCCAATGCAGCATTTATAGTCAAAGAATCCGCTGTTAAGTTATTTGAAGACCAGCCAGAACTAATTCGCCCCGGCGGAAACGCTTATACAACTCGTCGTTATGCGGCTTGCTTGCGGGACATGGATTATTATTTGCGTTATGCTACTTATGCTTTAGTTGCTGGCAGCATGGACGTGCTAGACGAGCGAGTATTGCAAGGTTTGCGCGAAACTTACAATTCTTTAGGAGTTCCCATTGCTCCTACAGTTGCTGGTATCCAAATCATGAAGGAAATGGTTAAAGAACAAGTTGCCTCTGCCGGTATTTCCGATACCAGCTTTGTAGACGAACCCTTTGACTATATGACAAGAGAGTTGAGTGAAACGGATATCTAAGATGGTAATGGGTAATGGGTAATGGGTAATGGGTAATGGGTAATGGAGACAAGGGGAGAAGGGGAAATACATCTGAACCGATGCCCAATGCCCAATGCCCTATGCCCTATGCCCAATTACCAATTATCAATTACCAATTACCAATGAAACAAAGACTCGATGTACTGTTAGTAGAACTCGGTTTATCTTCGTCTCGTCAGCAAGCGCAACGCTTAATTCAGGCTGGTGAGGTGATGGTTGATAATGAGTTGGTGGATAAAGCGGGAACTTCGGTTGATGTAGCGGCGGAAATTAGGGTTAAGCAAAAGTCGCGTTTTGTTTCTCGCGGTGGAGAAAAGTTGGCTAAGGCTTTGGATACTTTCGATATTCCTGTAGAAGGGACGTGTTTGTTTGGATGGTGGAATTTCTACGGGAGGGTTTACCGATTGTTTGTTACAAGCGGGAGCCAAGTTGGTTTACGGTATTGATGTTGGTTACGGACAGGTTGATTGGCGTTTGCGAAATGATGAACGGGTAGTTTTACGCGAACGGACTAATTTACGTCATTTGACTCCGGAAGATTTGTATGGATTTGGGGCACAAGGAGAAAAGGAGACAAGGAGACAAGGAGACAAGGGGAAAAGCAAAAGGGATAATAATCAAAAAAATCAAAAAAATTTACCTCCCCTATCTGAGACAGGGGAGGTTTATGAAAGGGAATTTCCCGATCTGGCTGTGGTAGATGTGTCGTTTATTTCTTTAAATAAAATTTTGCCTGCGCTGTGGCAACTTCTGCAATCTCCTCGGGAAGCTTTGTTGCTGGTAAAGCCACAGTTTGAAGTTGGGAAAAATCGAGTCGGGAAGAAGGGTGTTGTGCGTAACCCGAATGACCAAGCTGATGCTATTTTTCAAGTTTTGCAAACCGCTACAGAGTTAGGATGGTATTACAAAGATTTAACTTGGTCCCCGATAACTGGCCCAGCTGGTAATATTGAGTATCTTCTATGGCTGGGATGTCAAGATGAGACTATTCCCCTGGATTTATCAGCCGTTAAGCAAATTACTTCTAATGCTGCTGCTAGTTTGAAACATTAGACAAAGCTTTCATTAGATATCGTACACCCGACATTCGAGTGCATTTGGATGACGATCGCAATGACTATCCAATGAGTTTTTATTTTGTCTTGCTTGCTTTTGATGGGATTTCTCTGCTTGCAATTCTTCCACAATATCCCAAGCTACAGCACAGTCACTAGAACTACTTCCGTTTACTTCACAAGTAGAACGAGCTTCTGCAACAGCTTCAAGAATAGCTGTTTCAAGATTAACTACGTCTTTTTTTGAGTCAACAGCAGCTTGTACCACTTTTGAACTTTCAGGCATTAATATTTCCCCTCTACATCCTTAAATGAATATTAACTATATAATTTTATAGCTATACATTCGTTTGCTTTTCAAGTGTAGATATTCTTCCAAGAATCGTGCAGTAGTAAAAACCGAAATTCAGTTGGGGTGGTTTTGCGATAATTATATGCAATATCAAAATTATACTTTCGATAGTTTTTTTAATTTGATATTTGATACAGACTTAAATTCACCTAAGAAGTACTTTCTTGTTACAGAGAAATTAATCATGACTTTATAGATAATATATGAAATAAATAAACTAGCTATTAATCTGATAATACCTTCATTAAAAAAATTACTTTTTTGTAAGCCTAACTGAATAGGTTGATGTAAATACATAATTGCCATTGAAGCAGTACCAATTTGACGGGTAAGGCTATCAGTAAACTTGATTTTATTTATTATTTTTGCCAAATATTGAATAATAATAATACCTGAAATAGCTATAAGTAAATTCATGATTGGTATTTCATAGCTTCTAATTTTCATGTCAAAAGATATGTCAAACAAAAACCACCTATCTAGTAAAAATTGGATCGAATACAGGATAACAGCAGTAAAGACTAGTTTTTTAGAATTAAAGATAGCAGGTTTTTTAGATACCATATGTCCAAACCAATAAAATGGAAGTGCCATTAACACGACATTAATATTCCAAGGGAAATTAATATCGCTAAAAAACCAGCAATCAATCATGGCTAAACAATAAAAATTCACCATAATTATGTTTATCAGCCATCGATCGCTGCCAAACTTAGTATAAATGAAATTATATAGCTGTTGAGTAAAGAACAAGCAAGTTACAAACCAAAAAATACCAAACGTACCAGTTAATATCTGACCGCCGTACAATTGTTTAAAAATAAATAATGCTAACTGATATACCGAATCTGATTGTTGACTTTGCCAAAATTCTTGTATATATGCTGCGACGGTAGGAAGACTAAATAAAATCAGAAATGATATATAAGGAACAATTAAATTAAAAAACTTCTTTTTGAAAAAAGCCAGGTAATCATATTTTTCTTTATATAGATATCCGCTAATAAAGAAAAAAAGCGGCATATGAAACCAGTAAATATACTTTGCAACTTTCAAGTCTGAAAAAATATCACCTGCAACAACTGTTACTATTGCAATACCTTTCCAACAATCAATCCAGTTTATTCTTTGTGACATTAATAAATATCTCCGCAATTCAAGCAACTACTAGCAATACAAGCGTTTCTAGTCGGTAAGTTTTTGTACGGAGTATCAGTGTATTTTTTCTTTGGCGAAAAATATATATATTCCTTAACAATTCATTAAAAAAATAAACAGCGAATTTGTAGTGATATTATCTACAAGACATATACCGTAAGAAATAGGCAGATTTTACATATATAGGTATATGAAGGATTAATGAATTTGATTCTGAATGAGCATGGGGAGAGAAGGGGAGACAAGGAGATGGGGAGATGGGGAGAAGAATAATTAACCCTACTTCCTACTTCCTACTTCCTACTTCCTACTTCCTACTTCCTACTTCCTACTCACTACTTCCTACTCCTAGCCCTTCAAGGGTACGCAAGGCTGGTAAACTAAAACTCATGTTTCCTAAATTTCTTCCTGATGGGGTTGAGCAATTAACGGAACCTGCTTCGATTGCTCTTGCTCAAACTGTAGAGCAAATACCTCTTGTAACTCCTTTAAGTAAGCAACCGATTGCTACAACTTACGTGCGTCAAGGTAGTGATGGTACGCCATTTCTGCTTCTACATGGGTTTGATAGTTCGGTGTTGGAATATCGTCGTCTGTTACCTTTGTTGGCAGCGCAAAATGAAACGTGGGCTGTCGATCTATTGGGTTTTGGCTTTACCGATCGATTTGCGGGGATAAAATTTAACCCGAATGAGATAAAAACCCATCTTTATTGTTTTTGGAAAAACTTGATTAACCAGCCTGTAATTTTAATAGGTGCTTCGATGGGAGGAGCCGCAGCGATTGATTTTGCTTTATCTCATCCTGAAGTAGTAGAAAAACTGGTATTAATTGATAGTGCAGGCTTAACGGGTGGCTCTCCAGCAAGTAAATTAATGTTTCCACCGTTAGATTATTTAGCAACAGAATTTTTAAAAAGTCGTAAAATACGGCAAAGCATTAGTCGCACGGCTTATAAAAATAAACAGCTTGCCACCGAAGATGCTTTGTTTTGTGGTGCGCTACATCTAGAAATGCCTAATTGGAATAAAGCTTTAATTGCTTTTACAAAAAGCGGTGGTTATCAGCCTTTTAAAGCCAGTCAACTTGAAGAGATTAAGCAAGATACGCTGATATTGTGGGGAGATAACGACAAAATTCTAGGTACTAAGGATGCCCATAAATTTAAACGGGCAATTCCTAATAGTACCTTAACCTGGATAAAAGATAGCGGGCACGTTCCTCATTTAGAACAGCCACAAGCTACCGCACAACAGATTTTGGATTTTTGCTAGTTGTTAACTCCTAACTGTTAACTGATTAATCCAACAGCCACATCGGAGCAGAACTGTCATTGTTTGGTTTTTCGGGAAGAGGGCCAGTAGGACGGGAGTAATGTTTTCTGTAAGTCAATGCGGAAGAATAATCTTTCTTTGGTTGAGTTATAGCAGATTGATTGGGAACTCTTTGCTTGGCAGCAAGTTGTCTGGAAGCAGGTTGTATAGCAGGAGGCTCCATCTGGGCAATTTTCTGGGCTGTATTAACTTCTGCTGTAAGTTTGGTATTAGCTTCTGCTAACTGTAGAGCATCTTTCTTAGCTGCATAAAGTTCTGCGTTTAACTTCTGTGCTAATTCATCTTTCTCTTGTAAAGTTAACTGTAACTCTCCAACTAGCTTCTCTAAGCTTTTTTCGTTTTTACGTGCTGCTGTTAATTCTTGTTTAAATTCTTGTGCGGTATCTTGTAAATTTTCTAGCTTTTCTACTAATTCATCTTTCTCTTTTAGAGTTAACTGTAACTCTCTAACTAGCTTCTCCAAGCTTTTTTCGTTTTTACGTGCTGCTGTTAATTCTTGTTTAAGCTCTTCTACAGTATCCTGTAAATTTCCTAATTTTTTCGCTTCATCAACTTCTTTCTGCAACTGCTTAAACAGCTTTTCTTGTTCGGCAATTGTAGATTGAAATCCCGACGCTTGCTGCTGTAAAGTTTCTTCGTTTTTTCGTGTTTTTTCTAAAGTTGCTTGCAATTCCTTGACGGTGGCTTCTAAATCAACAGGAGCGTTTTTAGTTTGTTTATTCATATTTTTTACCTCAGATGCAGGGACATCAATAGTTGATTCGTCACCTGCTGGTTTTTTTACTTCTTCTTTTAATAAGTCTGAAAGATTTCTTCTAGCCATTATTTCCTCCAATCACGCTGTAATTCGTCAGCCACGCGGCGATAGTCAGACTCCGCCTCTCGTGCATTTTTTCCCCGTAATTGAGTAATCGCTACCCCATCTAGCGCTGCTCTTTCGTGGGCTTTGTAAATACGGACAAACGCATTACAAGCGGGAATTCCCAAACTCAAAAGAGTATTCTGAGCTTCGATTGCTTCTCTCAAACTTCGCGTATCCACTTTTGTTAACAGCACTCGATGGGGAGTACCCGAAGGAGTGACTGCTTCTTTGACTGTATCAATCAAAGCAGCTAAATCCATTGGCGCTGGGGGTGTTGGCAAAACCAAATAATCTGCATTTGTGACTACTGCTGCTAATGCTTGAGAATGCAGCGCTGGAGGCGTATCGACTACTACTAAATCGTAACCTTTTATAGACCGTAAACTACTTAATAATTTCGGATTTGTCTCTTGAGATAGATCGAACCCCATCCCAGAATCACTTCTGGAGAACCACCAACTAGCCGAACCTTGTACATCCGCATCTACCAAAAGTACCTTTTTTTTCTCGGCAAAAGATGCTGCAAGATTTATTGAGGTAGTGGTTTTACCAACTCCTCCCTTCCCATTTAGGATAGCTATAACTTTTGGCATCTATCCTTTACCCCCAACGCTTATATCAGAAAATATACCGCGTTTTGGGATGAGGGGATAGAGGGAGGGAGAGATATGGAGATGTGGAGATGGGGGACAAGGGGACAAGGAGATGGGGGGAATTAAGAATTAGTAAAAAAATCTGGTAACTAATTTTTATTTGGGTTCGTAGTAAGCGATTTATCGCTTCAAGGACTTAAGTCCTTACTACGAACCTTTCAAAAATTATCAAAAGAAGTACTAATTTCGACTTAAAGCTTGCTCTATGGTAGAAATTTTTACGGCAAAGTTGATAATATCTTGTCCAGTGTATGTATTTTTTCGTTCGGCGTTATTAATAGCAACAATATAAGGTTCGTTATTAATTACACCGATGATTGCTCCACCGGAAGAACCGCCTGCCGTGGCACAATCATGTAATAAGGAACCAGTTTCTTCTCCGGTAATGCTGCATCCAGCTTCATAACTTGCAGTCCATCCGGGACCGGCGGTGAAGTATTTTTTATACTTTTCGGTGGGAAAATCACCTGAATAACCGACAAAAAAGAAAGCTTTTTTATTGCGAGCTAATACCGCAGAAGGTAAAGATTTCCATCCTAAATAACCGTATTTTTGACCGAGAGGCTGGTTAATTTTCATAATTGCACAGTCATTTGCCATTTTGTTGGGGTCATTTTTGAAATCAGTACCGTAAATTACTTGCTCTACTTGTGCTTTGTCTTGGTAATTTTTATCAATGACGTTAGGCATAAACTCAATGTTAGTGCTTAAAGCGCCAGTTTCGTCGTCAATAACGCAGTGAGCGTTAGTTAAAACCAAATTATCTGCAATCAAAGTTCCCGTACAGTGATAGCTGCTGCCATCATTTACAGTGCCTTTAACTCGGCCGACCGCCGACCAAGGATATTTTCGGCTCAACATGGGGATGCGGTTATCTATACCAGTGGGAATTCCTCTATTATCATTGCCTTCGTTAGGTTTTGCTGAACGTCCTAAACCGGAAGGTATGAAAGGTTTACCATCGCTTGGCAGTTTACTAGCTTGCTCGGCACTGATAAATTCAGGTGTAATAGTTTGCTGTATTTTCGTCTGTGTTTGTGCTTCTACCGATGTCCAAAAACTAATCGTTGTGGCAGTAAGAAGCCCGGTGATTAAGAACGCTAAAAACTTTTTATTCATGGTTAGAAATACTTCTTAATTGAAGATTGGAAATAATGATGAAATACTGTTAATCGGAATTTGAAGTTGGGATTTCCCATTGTTGGAGACGTAGCACTGCTACGTCTCTACATCCATTCTCCTTGTGAAGTGAAAGCAGCCCAGTAGTATGGATTGCGCCATTCTTTTTGCTGCCACATTTGCAGTTGAGCCTGACGCAAAGCAGTTGCGGGAGATGTCTTTTTCTCTAATATCGCTTGGTAAATTTGAGGTACTAATTTAGATGTTGCTTTGTCGTCAACTTGCCATAGAGATATTACGGCGTGTTCTGCACCTGCATACATTAGTCCTCTCGTCAAGCCAATTAATCCTTCACCTGGTACACCTTTACCTAAGCCTGTTTCGCAAGCGCTGAGAACTACTAAATCTGCACCCCAATCTAAGTTAAAAATATCACCCAGCAGCAGATTTACTCTCTCGTAAGGTTTATGCTGTTTATCTACTGCGGAGAGTAAAATTCCCGATAATTCGGGATTATCTGGATTTGCGAAACCGTGGGTTGCTAAATGTATGAATCGATATTGTTTTAGCTGTTTGTCAGTTACCCAGTTGTAATTGGCATCGAAATCAAAAGCTTGTAAATTTTCGGAAGATGGTACAAGTTTTGAAACTTTTTCTAAAATTTGTTCGGCTTCGGTGCGCGTACCTTATCGAGTTGTTGTTGGATTTGGGTTAAGTTTAGCGGTTCGGGATATTTGAGCGCTGCGTATTTAGGATTGCTAGTGCGAATTTTTGTTTTTAGCTGTTCGTGTTGGTTAATCACGTTTTCAATTTCTTCTTGCAGTTCTTTTTTTAATTTTTCTGCTTGTGGCTTACTATCTAACTCAATATACCGTTTTTGTTTAGCACCTATTTCTTGTAAAAAACGCTTTTCTCGTGCTAAAAGTTCAGGGCTTATACCTTTGCGAATATCGACGTTAGCTTCAGTTAATAATTCTAAAAGTCCCCTAGCGCGATATTTTTCGCTAGCATTGAGTGCTTGAGCATCGTATCCTTTTGATTGGTTTTGCTTGTGCAGTTGCATCAAAATATCGATGTGGACTTTATAGGTATCTTGCTTTGTAGCAAAGTATAAAGTACGTAACTCGTTGCTATCAACTTTAGTTCGTAAGTCTTCAATAATATCTATTGCTGCTTTGCTGTTAGTGAGTGCGGCTTGGAAATCACCGTTTTGTTTGTGTAAAAAAGCAATATTAATAAGAGTACTTGCTTGTCCAGTTTTATCTCGAACTTCGCGCATTATAGGCAATGCTTGGTTGTATTCTTTGAGTGCTTGCTGTTTATCTCCTAATAAATAGTAGACAGCACCAATATTATTAAGAGTTGCTGCTTGTCCACTTTTATCCCCAACTTCGCGGCTTAAAGGTAATGCTTGGTTGTAGAATTTGAGTGCTTGCTGTTTATCTCCTACATTAAAGTAGACAAGACCAATATTATTGAGAGTCACTGCTTGTCCAGCTTTATCCCCAACTTCGCGCACTAGAGGTAATGCTTGGTTGTAGAATTTGAGTGCTTGCTGTTTATCTCCTACATTAAAGTAGACAAGACCAATATTATTGAGAGTCACTGCTTGTCCAGCTTTATCCCCAACTTCGCGCACTAGAGGTAATGCTTGGTTGTAGAATTTGAGCGCTTGTTGTTTATCTCCTAATGAATCGTAGACAAGGCCAATATTATTAAAAGTTGTTGCTTGTCCATTTTTGTCACCAACTTCGCGCTTTAGATTTAATGATTGGTTGTAGAATTTGAGTGCTTGCTGTTTATCTCCTAATGAATTGTAGACATCACCAATATTATTGAGAATTGTTGCTTCTCCACTTTTATCTTCAACTTCGCGCATTAAAGGTAATGCACGGTTGTAGAATTTAAGCGCTTGTTGCTTATCTCCTAAATCCGAGTAGACAGCAGCAATATTATTGAGAGTTGTTGCTTCTCCGCTTTTATCCTCAACTTCGCGCCTTAAAGGTAATGCACGGTTGTAGAATTTGAGTGCTTGCTGTTTATCTCCTAAATCCGATTTGATACGACCAATACCAAGCAAAATATTAGCTTGCCATTTTTTATCTCCTACCTTCTGCCACAATTCCAGTGCTGATTCATATTTACCAAGAGCCAACTTTAATGATTCTGCCGTTCCTTGCTCAAATAATTGCAGTCCTTCTTGGGTAAGCTTTAGAGCTTGTTTACGAATTGCTTGATTAGAATTAGCTTGCTCCTGCGCTACCTCAACCCCCGCACTTTCCGTTACCGCACCTACCGACTCACCAACCAAAACAATACCAAGCAATGCAATTAATCCAGAACTTACTAAACGATGTACCGAATTATTATTCTTATAAAACTTGCTCATAATCTATACAAGTGGAAATTGAGGACACCTAAAGTTCACGAATGCTTAAAAAACAAAATTCTCGCTCGTAAACTATGCACAGTTCAAGCCTTGTCAGATATAAGTATCAGCCTTTCTAAGAATTTTTACGCAATCAAAGAATTTATTTAATATTCCTTTAAAGAAAATATATTATTTGAAATGTCATTTAGCACTATTTGTACTGAAAGCTGAATTAATATTTTGTTTGATGCAACGTTTAGAAGACGTAGCACTGCGCCCCGTCTCTACATTATTTTGCTCCCTTCTCCTTAACAAGGAGAGGGGTGCCCGGAGGGCGGGGTGAGGTTTCGCCGAGTGTATTCTGCTCAACTGAAATTCGCTATATTTTGTCGGCAACTCAAAACCTCACCCCCAGCCCCTCTCCTTATTAAGGAGAGGGGTGCCCATGATTTCACCATTACCACCCAAAAGGCGAAAACAAAGAACGGTTATTCCGATGGAAATGCAGCCTTCCATATCCTAAAAATTGTCCGTGGGATTCTTCACCTTTCGGAAAAGCCGTAACTCCAAATAGATAAACACCTGCAACTGAAGGATTTCGTCTCGGCTTCAAAGCAATGGTAATTGTTTTACCGGGTTCAACTGGTGGATTAAATGTTACCGATATTGTTTTTGATTTACGTTTTTCGGTAATTTGCAGCGGTAATTTTTCTTTTTCACCGTTGCTTTTCAATATCGCAAAACTATCTTTCAAATCAAAGTTTATATAATCAAATCCCGAATGCTGGTTAATCGTTATCGTTTGCAGAGGCTCTCCCGCATCTGATGGTACTTTAACTGTAAAGTAATATGTCGCACCCCATATATTTACATCATCAAAAGTTGTTGTTGTTTTTAACAAACGAGGCACTTGCACAAAATATACTTTCCCATCCCGCAACTGTACTGCTTGACTTAAGCCAAATGTCGAAATTTCAATACCGATGATGCAAGTTATTAACGTACTTAATGCAATGGTGAAGCGCATGGTTAAAAGTAGGAGTTAGGAATTAGGAGTTAAGAATTAGAAGTTAGGATTTAATATTTATTAGTCCACGCAGGTGGACTTTGCTTGTGTAGCTGCGACTTATAGTCGCCAGATAAAGTACATAAAATCAAATTATTAAGAAATGTGATGAAAAAGGTACGGTAAACACTATATTTCGCGAACAAATACGACTGTTTTGTAACAGATAGTTGAGATTAGTGGTCAAAACAACTTTCTATGTTTCACACTAAGAATATAGCGAGCAATTATTTTTTTATGAATACCATTTCCACTTCTTCCAGCGTAGAATTTAAGCGTCCAGTTTGGCTAAATGTTGTTCTTTTAACTTTGGGTTTCTGGCTTAGTGCCAGTGTCATTTTAGATTGGGTAATTATGCCTAGTCTTTACGTTTCTGGAATGATGACTCAATCAAGTTTTGCATCTGCTGGCTATACAATTTTCTGGAATTTCAACCGCGTTGAATTATTATGTGCGGGATTGGTATTAACTGGGGTTTTGGCTTCTAGTCAAATTAATTTAAACTGGCAAAAAAAGATTATTTTCGGTGCAAATTTATTAGTTGCGATTACTTTAGTTGATACTTATCTTTTAACTCCACAAATGTCTGCTATTGGATTGCAATTAAACTGGTTTGAAGCAATCACTGAAGCTCCCGCGCATATGAATTTATTGCATGGCGGATACTGGGTTCTTGAAATAGCTAAATTAGTAGTGGGCGGTACTCTTTTCGCTTGGTGTTGGAAGCAGTTGACAGTTACCAGTGAACAGTAAGCAGTTAACAGTTAGGAGTTAAGAATTATTTACACTTCTAACTTGATTTCATATCTTAAATTAAATATTGATAATTATTTACTCAGCTTGATTTATCGGGCTGAGTGTTGTTTTTTTATGGTAGGAGGGGAGAGAGGAAAGAGTGGGAAGAGGGGGGTAGAAAAAATAATTCCTCACTCCTAACAACTAACAACTAACAACTAACCACAATGAAAGAGCAACAACATCCGCAATACAATCGCGATCGCCCTTTACTTGAAAATTTATTGGTGGGAGAAGCGAATGATAATAATTTGGCTGAATTAGCGAGGTTACGGATTCGCTATCATAATTTTCCAGGTGCTTTCGATATTCAAAGCGGTTTGGATGAGGTTTTGCAAAAGTGGGGAATTACAGAAGCAGAACTTTTTGAGAAAACCAGAGCAATTCATGCTGTCGGTGGAATTTACCGCACCAAGGGAAAGAAAGAAGAACAAGATTGGAATTAATCAATTATCAATTATTAATTATCAATTATCAATTGGGCATTGGGCATGGGGTTTTAGATTTTAACAACGGATGGATTTGTTTTAGATTTAGGATTGCTTAGAAGCAAGGAGTGGGAGCGTCTTGCTCGCTATCTATAACAAGCAAGCGAGCGAGACGCTCGCACTACTATTTCCCCATCTCCCTATCTCCCTATCTCCCCCTCTCCCTTTCTCACTCTCTAGTCTTCTGATATTCCCGAAGTTGCTTCAAAAGTTCTTCTTGGGATGAGGAATTTTGCTGTAGGTTTTTAGTTTGTTTGATTCTTGCTTGGTTTTTTAAAGTCTGAGATGAGGATTTGAATCTAAAAGGTTGTTTTCTAATTGGTTTTGATCTTGAAATTTGTGGTTTGTCTATGCTGGCTTTTACTGAGTCGAGGGTGGCGGCAAATTTTACTTGCTGTTCGACTTGTTCGGTGGAGGATACTAAGCCACTTAAACCATTTACGAGTTGTTCGAGATTTTGCCGGAATTCTGGATTTCCAGTTAATTCGTCTAAATCGGATGTGATTTTCTGGGTGTTTCTCGAAGGTGACTCTGGCGGAATCTAATGTTTGTTGCAGTACTAAAAGGTTGTTTGGATCGTTGAGCGTTTTGGTAATATCGCGTAAATTAGTTGATGCTTCTGCTGCATTGGCTGAAAGTGTTTCCAGGTTTTCGAGCAATTGTCCTTTGGTAAATCTATTAATACTTGGGGATAAACCGTTAAGGGTTGTTCTTAATTGAGAACTTGTTGCTGTGATGTCGTTTAATGCGGTAACAAGCGAAGAACGATTTGTCGTTACTAAGTTATCGATATTATTCAGGAGTTTGTTTGCGTTATTGGCAGTGGAACCAATTTGATCGGCTGTACCCCTAAATTGTCTTGCTGTAGTGCTAAACTCTCTTGCCGTGGCGTTTAATTGATTAGCAGTATTACCAAACTGATTTATAGTTCTATCAGTGGATGTACTGACTCTATTTGCAGCAGTTGCGACTTGATTGGCGGCCGAAGCGAAAGTTTTTAATTCTTGTTGTGTGGTTTTTGTCAAGCTGGAGACATCGCGAGTCAGTTGAGCGACTTGTGCTGCTGCTAGTGATGTATTTTTTAAAGCTTGATTGACGTTTTCGTATACATCCGGACGGCTGTAAACTTCCGACAGACGGCTGCTGTAGCGAATCAGTTCGTCAACGCTGATACCGATTTCGCCTTTGAGACGGGAACCATCGCAGACAATGATAGTTGGATCGCAACCTTTATCTTGAGGCCCTGCATCGACATTGCTTCGAGATACAATTCTTTCTGGTGTAATCTCAATAATGCTTTCGCTGATTAATCCAGATTGATTCGCTTCAATTTTGACATCACGGGGGATTATTAAGTCGGGTTTATTAATATCAAGTTCTACTTCTACACCATTTACACCTGCTTTAATCTCAGCTATATTACCTACTTTCACACCGCGATATTGAACAACAGCACCTTTTTGCATTCCACCAGCGTCCTTAAAGTCTACGATAAAGCTATAAGTACGACCAGCGGCGCTTATTCTGTTGAGCCAGAGGAAAATTATTCCAAAGACTCCCAAGCCCAATAATATTAATAATCCAACAGAACCTTCTCTTAATAATCGCGATCGCATTTTTCACCTCCCTTTAAAATTACGTTTCAAATTTGTAAATAAGTATTTATACATTCTTTGAACTTTTATGATTTACATCTAAATAAGAGTTAAGCGCTGAAATGGCTACTATTACGTTGTCAACTTCAAAATTTAGATTTTATAGGTTTTCAAAATCCTTGTAAAATAAGGTGCATTTGTAATTCACATTAGACGCGATCTATAAATTTGTAATTGATCGTAATCGTGAATATAGCGTTTGTGTTTGTTTTCATGCACCGGCAATGTTAATTGGGCCATCAACGTTTCCACTCATAAATTGTCGAATAGAAGGATTTTCTGTGGTGTCAACTTCGGAGACTTTTCCTTCCCACTGCACTTTACCTTGATAAAGAAACACAACTCTGTCAGCAGTACGACGAATTGTACTATGTTGGTGGGTAACGATAGAGTAGCTGCTACAAGTTCCGTTTGCACTTTGCAACTGCCGAATTAAATCTTCGATTACCGTCGAAGCAATGGGGTCTAATCCGGCGGTAGGCTCATCGTATAGCAAAATTTCTGGTGTTTCCTCGGGCTTGTCAGGATTAGACATAATAGCACGAGCAAAACTTACGCGCTTCCGCATTCCTCCAGAAAGTTCTGCGGGAAATCGATCCGCAACTCCGGGTAAACCTACCATTTCCAATTTTTCGTCAACCAACTCTCGAATCCTTTTTCTAGAAAGATTTGAATGTTGGTAAAGCAAAAAGCCAATATTTTCATCTACTGTTAGCGAGTCGAATAAAGCCGCTTGCTGAAAAACCATGCCAATTCCAACTGCATCGGCTCCATCTTCTATCAAACCTTCTCGTCGCACCCCTTGTACATAAATTTCTCCTTCATCGGCAGGAGTTAACCCGGCAATTATCCGCAGAATAGTAGATTTCCCAGTACCGCTAGGGCCAATTATTCCTAATGCGTCTCCCCGGTGAATTGTAAAATCTACTTTATCTAAAATCTTGTTGCTACCAAACGACTTGGAAACACCTTTTAATTCAATTAGTGGTTGTTCTAATGGTTGTTCTAGTGGTTGTTCTAATATTTGTTCTGTCATTACTACATTGTGAAAGTAGGTGGATAGTGGTTAGTGGATAGTGGATAGTGGATAGTAGCTTTTAACAACTAACAACTAACAACTAACAATCAACAACTAATAATGGAAAATTTTGATGTCATAGTCATTGGTAGTGGTATCGGTGGGCTAACTGCTGCTGGATTACTCAGTCGTTACGGAAAGCGGGTAATAGTCTGCGAAAGCCATACAGTAGCGGGTGGTGCTGCTCATAACTTTCGACGGCAAGGATTTGAATTTGATTCTGGCCCTTCATTCTATTGTGGACTTAGTGACGCTCGAAGTTTGAATCCTGTAAAACAAGTCCTCGATATTTTAGGCGAATCTCTCCAAACTGTACCTTACGATCCTCTCGGACACTATCATTTTCCTGAAGGTAGTTTTGCAGTTTACTGTAATTACCAGCGTTACCGGGAAGAAGTGGCTAAAATTACGCCCCAAGGAGCAAGGGAATTAGCAGAATTTGAAAAACGTTTGTTGCCGCTATATGAAGCGATGAAAGGTATTCCGACTTTGGCTTTGCGGGCTGATTGGCAGTTAATTCCGATTTTATTAAGTCGTTATTTACCGTCTTTATTAAAAATGCTGCCCAATTTGCCTTTAGTACAAAGTTCTGTGGGTTCTGTGATGGATGCCACGGTTAAGGATTCTTGGGTAAGACGACTAATCGATCTTGAATGCTTTCTATTGTCAGGTTTAAAAGCAAGCGGCACCATTGCCCCGGAAGTAGCATTTATGTTGGGAGAACGTTCTAATACTGCAATCGAATATCCTTTGGGAGGTGGTAGCGCAATTATAGATGCTTTGGTTAACGGGTTGAAAAAATGGGGTGGGGAGTTACGCTTGGGATGTCATGTAGAAAAAATTATTGTAGAAAATGGTCAAGCTGTAGGAGTAAGATTATCCCCCCAGCCCCCCTTAAAAAAGGGGGGTGAAGAAGTTATAAAAGCTCCGATAGTAATTTCCAACGCTACAATTTGGGATACTTACAGCAAATTATTACTTCCTGAAGATTTACCAGCATCTTACCGCCAAGCAGCTTTAGATACTCCCGCCGTGGAAAGCTTTATGCATTTACACTTAGGCTTTCGCAGCGAAGGTTTAGAAAATTTGACGGGACATCATGTAGTAGTTCACGATGCTCAAAAAGATATTAGCGTACCGGGAAACACCTGCATGATTTCTATTCCTACTGTTTGGGATAGTTCCTTAGCTCCAGAAAACCATCATGTAGTTCACGCTTATACCTTGGAACCATTTGCAGGATGGGAGAAAGATCGACGTTATGAAGAGAAAAAGAAAGACAAAGCCCAAACCTTATATAGAGCCATAGAAAAAGTAATTCCAGATATTAGAGAGCGTGTGGCTTTAGAATTAATCGGTACGCCGTTAACTCATGCTCGTTATTTAAGAAGATATCGGGGAACTTATGGTCCGGCGATCGCAGCAGGTAAGGGGATGTTTCCCAGCCAAAGTACGCCTATCAAAGGATTGTATCGTGTTGGTGACAGCACCACGCCGGGTATTGGAGTTCCTGCGGTGGCTGCTAGCGGTATTTTGTGCGCGAATTCTTTGGTGAAGCGGGAGCAGGTGATGGAGTTGGTGGAATCTTTGAATTTTTAGGTATCTGGCGGTTTTGGCGAGGTACATTCGGACGGGCAGGGATGCCCATCCCACAAAAGTATCTGGCGGTTGAAACCGCTGCTACACAAACGAAACCCAGCTGCGTGGGTTTAAATTTAAATCTATAATTTAAATCTGACAGATTGCTTTGAGTACCTGTAATAATTCAACTGCTCGTTTTGGTTCCATTAAGTTTAATAATGGCATCAGATAATAAATTGTCGGATTTCCCTGTTGTATATATACAAATTGATAATATTGTCCGTTGGAAACTAATCCCCAAACAGATTTTTGATTCTGCAAGCTTTCATAGGCATATGTTAGCAGTTGAGGTAAACCTACAGTTGGTGAAATGCTGCAATTTTTAGATTCAACTACTAATAACAAAAAATATGTTTTATCTTTTATTTCTATAAATTTATTTACAAAGATAATATCAAATTTAGCAGTAAGTTTTATACCTTCGTCTTCCGTTATAAATTCACCGATATTTTCCTCTGAATTAACTAGAATGGAATGAGAACGAAAGAAACCTGACAAATGCATTAAAGGAGCAATTACAAAAAATGACACATCTCCTTCATCAACTTGTCTAGTAGTAAGTAATCTATCAAATTTATTTCTAATCTGTAAAAGTTCCTGCTGTTCTAATTCTGTTAAACGCTCTAGAGATAATAAGGAAGCGAACGAGTCATTATAATCTTCTTGAAATCCGAGAAGACGCTGAACATCTTCTAACGATAAATTACGAGCATTGAGAAGAGTCATGATTATATTAGTGTTATTTAATTATTTACTTGTGTAACTAATTGCCACAGTATTTTTGAATTTATCTTATTTGATTATTGAAAAATTTATTAATGCAGGATAAGCGCATCTACCAAAAGAGATGGAAATGAAAAGTTTAATTTGATCGAATCCGATTTATTCTCTTTCTTCAGATAGAAGTGATATACAGTAAAGTTATCTAAACTACAGATTAACAAAAGTTTATATTCAGTTTTCCTAAGCATTAACTTGCTGTTAAAAATGAAAATTATTTTCGATGGTGATTGAATTAGGAAGCAGTCTTCAATTAATGATTGCTGCAAATTGAATATATAACTGTATTAAGGAGATTTGCAGATTATGAGTAGACTTAAAAATAATAGCGTGACTGCTAAAAAAGGTTTAAATATCGGTAATTTAATTAAGAAAATTGGTAAAACAAACGGCGCGATCGCAATAGCATTTTTGGCTTTAGTACTTCCTGCTTGCGATACAAACGATAAGATAGGTGAAGTAGAACCAGTAGAACAGCCAGGAGCGACAAATACAGGAGATACAGCAACTACGCAAGTCCCCCCAGATACAACAGGTGCAGGGGAACCAGATATGCAGGTTAATACGCCTGAAGGTGCGGCATTACCTAACGCGGAATTAATTGGAGAGACTGTAACAGTTAGTACCAAAGTAAAAGAAATTGTTGGTCCAAAAGCATTTATCGTTTACGATAAAGAATCTCTACGCGGACAAGATGTTTTAGTAGTGAGCAGTCAAGATGCTCCTCCTGTTGGTACAAATATCGAAGTAACTGGAGTAATCGAGAACTTTGACGCTGCGGTAATCAAGAAAGATTACGGTTTTGATTTTACTCCAGATTTAGTTCAGCTTTATACGAATAAGCCTTATCTAGCTGCTAAAGCAATGGAAAAAGTAGATTAATTTTTTCTAGTTTTAAAAATTTGAAGTATATAGAAACCTGGTTTTTTGGAAAAACCGGGTTTTTGGATTATTAGAAGTTAGATAGTATAAATCATAATCAAGCAACAGCATAACCTGTATGTGGTCTAACATTAGGTGGATGAAAACCTAAAACAATTTTATCTTTAGGAATTCCAGCTGCTTCTAAGTCGTAAGTTACACCATCTTCCGTATCATCTCGCTGCACCCATATTTTGCCATCAATAATTTCTAGATGAATTAAACAACCGTGAATTCGTTTTGGGCCATGCCATCCTAAAGTTACTATACAATAATTATCATTTTCGCTATCAAAAACCGTTCTATATTCAATCTCTCCATAAGAATAAGGAATTTTGGTATATTCAATTAACGTTTCTTTGATAATATTTTGATAATCTAAGGTATCCATTGTGATTGTTTAATATTTTTTTATTTTCTCACACACATCTGGGAATGCAATTCCAAGGCGGTATTGAGAATGGTGCCAGATGTGAGATAAATAGGACTGATAAAATATATAATCTATTGTACAAATTTCTTCTATTCACTGTTCCCCGTTGCCTTTTCAACCGATCACCTAACACCAAATCCCCACAACTTTCCCTTTTAATTCTTTCCCCAGCCACGGTGTATTGCTCGATAAACTATGCAAATTTCTACTCTCAATTTTCCAAGTTTCCTGGGGATTAAATAAAGTTAATTCGGCTTTTTCACCAACTGCAATTTTACTCAAACTTTGCTTTATACATTCTGCTGCATTTGTAGAAAGCGCTCTCCATAATTCCAAAGCTGTAAATTCACCTGTTTCTACCAAATTTTTCCACAACAAAGGTAACGCTAATTCCAAACCTATGGCTCCTGGAGGTGCTTGAGCAAAAGCTACGGTTTTTTCTTCGTAAGTATATGGTGAATGATCGATCGCTATGGCATCTAAAATTCCTTCGCTCACTCCCCGACGCAATGCCATCATATCTTCTGGATTACCCAAGGGTGGCTTTAAATTTAAGGCTGTATGATAACTTTTTACAGAAGAAGTATCGAATAACAGATGCATCCAAGTAGTGCTAGCGGTGATGGGTAAACCTTTGGCTTTGGCATTTTCGATTAATTCCACACTTCTAGCTGTAGAAACCCGCATGATATGAGTCGGCGTGAATGTGCTAGCAACTAATTCGAGTAAAGCGGCGATTGCTGAAGTCTCCGAAATTGCCGGATTTCCCGGTAAACCCCATTGAATCGAATCCGCACCCTCACGCATAATTCCATCTGAGGAAATATTGCGATCGCAACACCAAAAAGCTGCGGGTTTTCTCAATGGTTGCAGATATTCCAGCACTCGACGTACTAAGGCTAAATTGTTCAAAGCTTCACCATCAGTAAAACCAACAATTCCCGCATTTTTTAAATCTGCTAATTCCGTCATTTTTTCACCTTTAACATCTTTGGTAATTGCACCCCAAATGTTAAGCAGAGGAAGAGACGAGGAATTTGAACCTTTACGAAGCTGCTGCAATTGTGCGACAACTGCGGGATTATCAATAGTTGGAGATGTATCCGGTAAAAGAGTAACACGAGTGAAACCACCTGCCGCAGCAGCTTTGAGCAGAGAAGCAACAGTTTCCCTTTCTTCAAAACCTGGTTCCCCAGAATGACTGTACAAATCAACCAATCCAGGGCCTAAAATTAAAGATGCACAATCACGAATAGAAGTATCATCGGGGATATCAGAAATTTTATCCGCAACTGACTTAATATAACCATCTTCAATCAACACATCAGCAACTCTATCGGTATTAGATACAGGATTAATAACTCTTACTTTTTGTAATAATTCTTTTGTCATATTGTTAGTTGATAGTTGCTAATAGTGTTGCATAAACCGGGTTTCTATTCATGGGATATCGAATATTTTTATGCTTAATTGAGAAGAAACCCGGTTTCTGAGGTTTTAACATTAAGTTAATAAATCACTTCTTACTGATAATTGATAATTGATAATTGTTAATTGTCTTTCACACCGCTCCAGTTACAGTTTCATCGAATACGCTTCCTGTTAAATAAGAAGTAAAATTAATTCCTTGCACTACAGGGAAACTATCTAACCCTTTGGGGTAATCAATTACATTTAAAGAACAGTTGCTCTGACGAAAATTCCAAAAATGTTCTGCTGATAATCCTAAAATATGACAAAGTAAAATTTGATTGGTACCTCCATGAGCAACTATTAATACGGTGTTTAATTTATCGGTTAATGCTGCTGCAATAATTGACTCGTAAACTTCAACTGTACGCTGCCAAACTTGCTGAAAGTTTTCTCCCGCAGGCATTTGGAATTGTTCTGGTGTTTCTCGCCAACGCTGCAATTCTCCAGGGAATTCTTGCTCAATTTCTGTCTCTAATTTTCCTTCCCAAAAGCCGTGAATTATTTCTTTAAATCCATCGTTTAATTCTAATTTAACGCCTTGATGCTGCTGTAATATAATTTCTGCGGTTTCTTTAGCACGCAACAAGGAACTACTATATGCTTTGTCTATAGATACATTTTTGATAAATTCAGCGACTTTCTTTGACTGCAATTTACCATTCTCATTAAGTGAAATATCAACTTGTCCTTGATACCTACTTTCCTTATTCCATTCAGTTTCTCCGTGACGGACTAATAATAATCTAATTCCTCGATGATTGGGACGCAATGGAGGTAAAGTTGCTCCCATATGTTGGATTTGATTGAATGATTCTATCTGAACTTTTTCATCTAGATTCCCAACAAAATTGAGGACGTTGATGCAACAATTAGATTGCTGAATGCGCTGCATATAACTGGGAGCAATTTTAATCGCAGTTTGAATTAAACATCGATTGATACAGCTATGAGCAACTACAAGAATAGTTTGATTTTGATGTTTGGGTAAAATTTCTTGCCAAAATTCTTTTGCTTGTTCGTATAGTGCCAAAACCGGAAAATATTCGACGGTTGTTTCACCATCTTGAACGAGCATTCGCAACTTGTCGGGGTTTTCTTTCCAAATTTTATGTTCTTCGGGAAAATTTTCTTGTATTTCTGTAGAAAGCATTCCCTCCCACAAAGGTAAGTGAATTTCCTTGATTTTTTGATTTACTTGCAGAGCGGGAATATCACCTAAATTCGCTTTGATTTCACCGTGGATAATTTCTGCGGTTTGTTTTGCTCTTTTAAGGGGACTGCAATAAATCGCATCGAATGAAATATTACTGAGTGCTTTACCTACTTTTCGCGCATCACTACAACCTTTTTCTGTTAATACCGATTTATCTAAATGTCCTTGAATGCGTCTAACGGTATTATAAGTGCTTTGTCCGTGGCGTACTATAATTACTCGCGTCAAAATTCCCCTCCTTTCTCTCAAGAGATAATTCTACTTGAAAGTGGGTAAAATTTGGGAATTGGGCATTGGGCAGGAAATGATTAATATATTTTGTTCTAAATATAGAATCAAAATATTTAACCCGCAATCGCGGGTTAAATTGTCCTAAATTAATTTTAAAAGTTCACCTGGAAATATAAAACGGTTATTTAGCAGTTATCTCACATTCTTCCGTTTCTCGGTATTAGTCAAATCAAACTGCACCTGAAATCCATCATTACCGTTAAGGCTTTCTTCTCCAGGTTCTAAATATACAGGTGTATTGTTGATTTGAACTTGCTCTCTAATTCTCCGAAAATCACCCGTATTTTGCTGTATACTACTATCCACAGATGCGCTCGAAGGTTGAGCGTTAAAAAAGATGGGAAAATCTTGATCGGCTGTTCTTTGGTTGATTCCCATCAAAGAATCACCAGATAAAGTATAGCCTTTGCCATTTGTATTTCTGGAAGACTGGGCGCTAACAGGATTGGCAATACTTGCGACAGTTGCTGCTATTCCTAAAACAGCTAAAATCTTAATTCTTAACGTTATCATCCACACTCCGTTATATCTCTGCGATAATTTACTTATAAAATATTCAGTCGCCATTATATGCGACTCCATCTTAAAAAACCTTAGTCTATATACCTATTTTATCAGGTTCTTATTTGCTTGGTGATTTGAAATTTTTATTGTGTCAATGATTGCTAATTATTTTAATTTTTGTTACGTAGATAGATTGATTGTTCTAGGGAGCAGTGATAAGCAAATAGTAGAAAGAATTAATTTGTTTTAAGAGGATTTTTAAATAGAAAACACAATTGTAAAAGTTGTTTGTCCGGCTTGACTATCTAATTGGACGGTTGCATCTAAAAGTTCTACCAACTTCTTTACTAAAGCTAACCCAATTCCGGTTCCTCCATGCTTCCAGGGGTCATGAGAGGGAATGCGATAAAATTTTTCAAAAATAGATTGTTGTTCTTCTACAGGTATTTCTATTCCCGAATTACTAACGCCCAGATAAACTTTACGATCTTTTTCTTCAGCAGTGACGCTAATTGTTTCTTGCGCTGGAGTGTATTTACAGGCATTGGTAATTAGTTCGTTAATTACCCTTTCTAAGAGAGAAACATCTGACTGTAGCGGAGATATTTCTTCAGGAATATTAATAACTAACTGTTGCTGTTGTCGTTCGGCTTGCTCTTTAAAAGGCTCTACTATTTGAGGAATAAACCTTTGTAAATCAATCAATTCAGGAACTAAAGTGGCATTGTCAGCATCAAGATAACAAAGTGTCAGTAAGTCGTTAACCGATTTATTTTGTTGCTGACAAGAACCTTTAAAAATCTTGAATACGCGCTGAAATTGCTGGGATTGAAGAGCTTTTATATCTTGAGTTTCAATTAGTTTTTCTAAAGTTTGTGAAGCTAGTAATATACTAGTCATCGGGGTACGTAGTTCGTGAGAAATGCTTTTCAGAAAATCGTCTTTAAGATTATTAAGTTTTTCCAGTTCTTTTATTTGAGCTTGAGATTTTTCGTAAAGTCTGGCTTGACGAATGGCGATCGCGCACTGATTGGCTACTTGTTCGACTAAGTTTATTTCTAATTCGTCAAATACTTCTTCTTCAACTTTAAGTAACCAGAGATTGCCTAAAATACCTTGGTCATCAAATATCGGACAAACCAGTCGATTTACTCGCTTTTTACTAAAATTAAGTTGAGGAATTCTTTCTACAAACTGGAGAGATTGTTTCTGTAATAGCTGTTCGTAAAGTTCTGGGTAGTCTGCTACTTGTTTGGTTATTCCCCGGTGAATAGGCTGCGTTGCTTTATATTCATAAACAATAGTTGCTAATGTCTGAGAATTATCGTAGAGTTCGATTTTGCAGCGTTCAATATCTAAAATCTGTCCCAATTCTTGGGTTACTTTCTGTAATATATGAGTTTCATCTAAACTATCTCTAATTTTCTCGGTAACACGCCTGATTAATGCTTCAAACTGAACCGCTTTTTCTAATCTTGCAGTACGACTTTTAACTTTTCTTTCTAAATAAGTATTGAGACTCTGCACTCGCTGATAAAGTTCGGCTTGTTGCACTGCGATTCCAACATGATTTGCCAAAAGTTTTAGCAATTCAATTTCTGATGACTTCCATTTACGAGCAGATTTACAATGTTGAACAATTAAGAGTCCCCATAACTTTTCCTCTGCGATAATAGGCACTACTAAATTAGCTTTGACATCAAAATTCGCGAGAAAATTCACGTAACATAAAGTCAATTCCTCTGCTTCAATATCTTCTATAACTTCAACTTGCCCCTGTCTGTATTGTTCTATATGTTGTTCGTTAATCCAAGAATCATCAATTTTGGAACCAATCACAGCGGTATAGGGTGCAATCGCCGATTCAGCAATCATTAACCCGCTCCAATCTTGCTCAAAACGGTAGACTAACACCCTATCAGTTTGCAGAAATAATCTAACTTCTTCTACAGTCTGGTTGATTATAGAATCTAAATCCAACGACTGCCGAATTCGCAGGGCGATCGCTCCTAACAATCGTTCCCGCTCGACTTGAGATGCAAATATTTTTTTGTGGGCTTCTGAGATCGGTTTAGACAAAAATACTCAATCCACAATCTATAATTACAATTCGTTTGAAAATTTAATATTTTCTTTACTATCTTAACATTCTTTGTAACAAAATATTATTGTTTGTTGCTTATTTTGAACAACTTAGACCGAAGTCAATCATTAACAAATGCTTAACTAAGGATTGACAGTTAAATTATCATGTTACGTTTTATTAAGGCAAACTAAAAAAGCACTCTTGTCAAAAAATGTTAGTAACAGAGGTGATGAAAAAAGAGCAAATTTTGAGACAATATATATTGGGAGAAAGAGATTTTAGAAATATTGATTTGTCTCAAATAACTCTTTGTCAAGTAAACTTATCTTCAAGCGATTTTTCTCAAGCGATTTTAACTCAAGCGAATCTTAAAGGTATTAATTTAAGTCAAGCATTATTGGCTGAAGCTGATTTAACGAAGGCTTTTTTAGAGCAAGCGATTTTATGCGGAGCTTCCATGCAGCTAGCGAATTTGAGTCAAGCTGTTTTGACAAAAGCCGATTTGAGAGAGGTAAATCTGTGCGAAGCGCTACTATATCAAGCTTCATTAAGGAAAGCTCAGTTGCAAAGAGCGAATTTGAGTCAGGCTATTTTACGAAGGGCATTTTTGCGAGAAGCAAATTTGAGTCAAGCTAATTTAGGGCAAGCTAATTTAGGGCAAGCTAATTTGATTAATGCGGATTTGAAGGGAGCTTCTTTGGTAGAAGCGAATTTAGAAGGAGCTTCCTTGGTAGAAGCGAATTTAGAAGGAGCGAATTTGGAAGGAGCGAATTTGAATCGGGCTATTTTAACTGGTGCAGTGATGCCTGATGGCAGTGTTTATGGGTAATTGGGGATTGGGAATGGGGGATTGGTAATTGGTAATTGGTAATTGGTAATTGGGTAAAAAGCGACTGGTAAATTTTTCTTGTAGGGTGTGTGACGCTACGAGAAATTTTGAACGTAGTTACAAGCTTTTTAGCGTCACGCACCACCCGAAAATTATAACTATTTTTAGCTTGTTATAACTGCGAATTTATTAAATACGATGGCTATATACAGCATATTTCATCTTTGTGTGGTACATTCGGACGGGCAGGGATGCCCATCCCACAAGAGTTTTGTAATATGAGGCTGTACCTCACTTGTTTGCAAAGTGCTGTAAATATAGATAAAGTGCGGATAATCAAAGATGTTAATATCTTAATCCTGAAAGAACCATCATCTAACTTTCTATTAAGGTGTACCTCAATTGAATTATGGGACAATGATAAATTTAAATCATACGATTCGGAATTATGCCGTAAACTGCGTGAAAAAAGATATGGTGTTAGAAAACCAATAATGTCTGTTGAAGAATTACCGTAATTATCAATTACCAATTATCAATTACCAATTACCAACTACCAATCCCCAATCCCCAATACTTAATCCAAAACTGCCAAAACCTGTTTAGGCAATAACTTATCTTTAAACCAAACTATTTTCGCGGGGACATTCTCTAATTTGACTCCGGCTTTATCTAAGTTTAAACGTTCGGAAATTGCTAAAATTAAATCGTTCCGTTCGGCTGTTCTAACCTGATAAAATTTCTTTTGTAAATATTCTGGTCGCCAGTATCCAACTATTTCTAATAAATAGGTTCTACCGTCGGGATGAACTAAGCGAAAATCGGGAATCATCACGCTACCAGGAATCGGAATTAAATCAACTTCACGCTCTAATACCCATTCGGTTTTTGCTGAATTCCATTTATTAACAAAAGACGCTTCCAACATACTATCGTATTCTTTTGCTGGTGGATAGTGAGACACCAAACTGCATTCGGAATTGAGCGTAAAACGTCCGGTTTTCCAATTACCAGAATAAAAATCTTTGACTTGTAAGGTTGCTGCTAAACTCCATCTCGTGACGTGAAGTAAAGCCGGAATTAACTTGGCGATCGCCAGTCCATATCGCGTACTAGGATTAAATAAACTCGTAGGGCCATCAACAGTAATTGTAAACCCGTGGTCGGCATCTCCTTCGATATAAGACATCAATTGAAACAATTTAAGATAGCGAAATAAAATCTTATATTCACCAGGAGTATTACGGTGAGCATTTATGATTAATTGACTGGCTTTATAGAAAATACCTTGAACTTGTGAAAGATTATATCTATGTAACAAAGCTTCTGGAGTCGGAGCGTCAAAAGCGGTTAAAATTTTGTTTTCATTCAAGTCAGCATACAAACCCTTACTAACTTGTTCCGGTAAAACTTCCTTATCGAGTTCGTGACTTAATTGATCGGCAACTGTTCTCAACGTAAACTTAGCAGTATCGCGACTGGCAACAGATTTTGCAGCACTAGCGAACACCCTTTCACGTAACATCGGAGGTTCCAAAGGACTTACGACTTCAAAAGTAGAAAAACTGCTTTTAAGAATATGAGCTAAACCTCGTTTAATTTTATAATCCGTATTATCCCCTTCCATTTCAGCCAGCCGACGTTCAAGTTCACCGTATCGTTCACCAACAGCTTTTTTATAGCAATCAATCAACTCAACCGCTAACTTTAAATGGAATTTATCAATATTTAATCGCTTTGGAATAATTTGTTCGCCATTTTGACGAAACATCAGTAAATCAGTTGGCAGCATGAATCAATTATCAATTATCAGTTATCAATGGGGAATTGGGCATTGGGCGTTGTTAATTGGTAATTAGTAATTGCTTTCTTCCCCATCTCTTCATGTTAATTCTCAAAGTCTGTCTCTTCAATGATTTCTAATGCATAAAAAAGTGCTGCATCTGCATCGGTAAGGGTAGTGCTACCATTTTTAGTCAGATGCTTATTAATAACTCTCCAAGCATTTGGATGGCTTTTCCTAAACTTTTGTAATGCATCGAAAACTGGGCGTAAATCCTGATGTAATTCTTGTTTTTTATTCATGATGTAATTGGTAATTGGTAATTGGTAATTGATATTGGGAGGAGACGAAAATCTCTTCACTACTCCTAACTCCTAACTCTTAACTCCTAATTCTTCCCCCTCTCCCCCTCTTCCCCTTCTTCCCCCTCTAATCTTCATCCTCTTCCCAAATATTCATCTGCTTATTCCGAGTTTTATATTTACCTTCGGACTTCTTCTCGGCTGCTTTATAACTTCTTCCTCCACCGTTTCCATACACCACCTGTAACCCGGTTCCATCTCTGCGTTCTCTGTGCCTCTGCGTATCAACTCCTCTGCGCCTTTCTGATGTTCTTTCTTCGCTAGTATCTTCCGCAATTACTTCGTATAAAATAGCGTGTTTGTTCTTCGTATTACCTTTTCTCAAAACTCTTCCCAATCTCTGAATATATTCCCTCGCCGAACCCGTTCCCGACAATATAATTGCGATGCTGGCTGCGGGTACGTCTACGCCTTCGTTCAGTACGTGAGAGGCTACCAGAGATTTGTATTCGCCTTCTTTAAATTTGGTTAGTATCGCGTGTCTTTCCTTTACTGGGGTTTGATGGGTAATTGCGGGAATCAAAAATTCGTTGGAAATTCGATAAACTGTGGTGTTGTCGGCGGTAAAAATTAACACTCGCTCTGGATAATGTTTTGCTAATAAATCTGCTAAAATTCTGATTTTCCCATCGGTACCCAAAGCGATTTCCTTGGCTTCACGATGGGCTAACATAGCACGTCTTCCAGCTTGAGATTTAGCACTCATCTGCACGAATCTTTGCCAACCTTGAATGCTTCCCAAGGAGATTTTAGAATCTTTTAAAAAATCGTTGCGGGTTTGCATCAATTCGCTGTATCTTTCCCGCTCTACCTTAGATAACTTAACTTTAATTTGAACGATTTCGTGTTCTGCTAAAGCTTTACCAGCTAAATCTTCGGCTCTTTTACGATAAACTTCCCTACCAATGAGATAGTTTAAATCGGCGTGTTTGCCGTCAGTGCGCTCTGGTGTTGCACTCAGCCCTAATCGATAAGGTGCGATCGCAAATTCGGCAACAACTTTATTAAAATCGGTTGGTAAATGATGACACTCATCAAAAATTATCAGCGCATATTGATTTCCTAACGTTTCTGCATGAATTGCAGCACTATCATAGGTAGAAACTAGTATGGGTGTTCTATCCTTGGAGCCACCACCGAGCAAACCTATTTGCACGTCGGGAAAAGCAGCTTCCAAATGAGCGTACCATTGATGCATTAAATCTAAAGTTGGTACCACAATTAATGTAGTGCGGGGGGTAGATTCCATCGCTAGCTGTGCCAGATAAGTCTTCCCTGCTGCGGTAGGAAGCACAACAACACCTTGTCTTTTTGCTAACTTCCAAGCCTTTAGAGCTTCACTTTGATGGGGATAAGGTTCCATCACCAAACCCGGAATCATTTCAACAGGATAAAATTCCTTAGCCTCATCAACAAAATCCGTTTTTTCTGCTTGTAAAGCTTCCACCAAACGACGGTATTCAATCGCTTTGATGCGGAATTTTTCTACTCTGTCATCCCACGTTGCAAAATCCATCCATGCCTTACCGCGTGGAGGTGGATGTAAAATTAAAGTACCGCGATTAAATGTTAGCTTTGGTATTCGACCCATTTAGAGTTTACCCAACTCTTTGATATTTTTACTAATACCTCATAACGGTGCATAATTAATCACCAAAACCAAAATTGAACTCAAATTTAATCTTAAAAATCTTTTATGAATTCAGGATAATTACAGACAAATGTCAGAAGAAATGTTTTTTATCTAACTAACTAAATATGAAAAACACTGAATTTAATTAAATCTGTAGATAATAGGTTGGGTTAGACACGATTTGTCAATCTTATGCATTATACCATTCTCAACGAGCCTTTAGAAACCCGGTTTATTGTTGATTACACAACGTAAAAATCGTGTTTTTACAAAAAGAAACGGGGTTTATGACACTGGTACAAAATGTGAATCAATTCCAACTTGCAATCAGAATTTATGTTAATCATGTCGCAACCTAACACCACGTTTGCAGACTAAGATTATTATTCTAGAGGATAATCTTATATTTAATTGCAATAATTCCAACTGTTGAGAAACCCGTTTTTCTTTGAAAAATCGGGTTTCTGAATTTTCACAAATTATTTAGCTAGTATCAGTGTGTTAGCATAAATGGTAACGCACTAATAGGTAATAATTTGGTGCATTACAATATTTCAGCTAACACACTCTACTTAACTTAACATTTTTTAAAAATTAAGCAAGTAGCAAAAATCATACTAGAATTGCACCTACGTAAACTTTGTCTAACGATAAACTGCACTTGCACTAAAATTTTTTCCTACTCGTTACTCGCTATTCCCTACTCCCCATTACAATTAGAATTAATAAACAAAATTCATTATAATTATTACTAAAGTGTCTGAATCTTTGTCATTACGGGATAAGTATCTGGCTTTAATCGATGAAATTGTCCAAGCTACCCTAAAAGGAAAAATTAGCTCTCAAGGGCAAGTATATCAAATGCTGCTCAAGGGCGTTAGCGTGGGGACTGGAGAAGTATTTGAGTTAGTTTTGAGCGAAATTTTCGATTCTACAACTTTTCAGGTAGAAGCTCAAGCTGATGAATTTAAACAAGCCAAGGCTACCCGTAGTTTAAGAGCATTAAAGACAATTCAGACGCAATGGAAGCAAGTTGAAGAACAAAATAAAGCTACAGAATCAATTTTATCTGCTGCTAGAGAAATTACAACAGCACCAGAAAACGAACGTCTAACTATATTTTTAAGCGTTACCGATCCTAACCGCAAGCATCCTTTAACTCAAAAACAACTCCAGCAGTTAGCAAAATCGTTACAAAAAAATGCGGAGACTTTCAAATTAGATTATTTATCAGAATTTGCTCAAGGAATTACTCGCGGCATTAGCTCTTGGGGGAAATTGCAGCAACATTTGATCAGCTGGATGTACGAACAAAATCGCGCATCGATAGGATTTGGTGGAGTATACCGGGAGAAAATGGTCCTTGGGCAACTTGGGGAAAACAAGTTGATGGGGAATTTAGTAAAGGATTATTTAATACTTTAGCCAAACAAGAATCTCCTGTAGAATTTGCTCAAAGTCATCGTAGTATTAGTTTAAGCGACTGGGTTGAATTAACATTAAGTTTGCAATTTTTGCAGCGAGGATTAGTTAATTGGTTCGATCAACAAGCTTACAATGTCAAAGCTGGTTCTAACTTATCAATTTCAACTTTTTTAACCTTTTCTGTTATTTGGAGTCAATTAGGAAACGGTTTTGGTGCCGATACTTCCTATGGTAGTGCGGCTTGGCAGATAGTGTTACAAATATTGCGAAACTTTTCTCAAAGACCGTATTTTCCTTTATATGGTGGCATCTTCGCTTCGTTTTCAGGTGATTATTTAAAAGGTGCGCTTTCCTATTTAGATGAACCTTTACAAAGAGTAGAAGGGACTCAAGAAAAAGCCAGAATTTTGACAATTTTAGGTTATTCTCAAAGAGCATTAGGACAATATGAAAGTTCGGTCAAATTTCATCAGCAAGCCTTAGAAATAGCTCGTAATGCTGAAGATAAAGCTTGTGAAATTGCCAACTTAAATCACCTTAGCCGTACTTTTGTTGAGCAGAAGAATTACACCGAAGCGATAAATAATTCTCAACGAGCATTGATATTAAGTAGACAAGCAGGAGATAAAATTTCTGAAGCAAATGCTTTAGCGAATTTAGGCTATAGCGAAGTCATGCAGGCTCAAGAATCGGAAGAGGAAGCAGATTATGAAATGGCGATCAATTATCTGCAACAAGGTTTGAATTTATCGGAAAAATTGGGCGATTTGCAAAGTAAAGCTTTGTGTTTAAGTAGTTTGGGTGTAGCTTATATAGTTACCGAGCAAGCCTCAAAAGCAATCAAAAGTTTAGAAGAAGGTTTTAAGACGGCGCAAACTTCAGGAGATTTGTATTTACAAGGTTTAAATTTAACTAATTTAGCCGAAGCGAACTACAGTTTAGCCAATTTTGAAAGAGCGATTTATACAGCGTCATTAGGAATGTATATACTCAATCAAATAGCTTCGCGAGAATGGCATAAACCAGCAAGATTACTATCAATTTTGCAAAATCAATTGGGAGAAGAAGGATTTAAAAAATCATTAGCAAACAATCGTCCCAAGATGATTTCTTTTATCGGTGTAGATGGTTACGATCATATTCCCCAATTGATAGAAGAGTATCGCAGGAATTCATAATTGCTTGTAGTTGCGCTTCAGCGCCTCTTATATCAAGATTGTAGGAGAGGCAAATTGCGGTGTAGATTAACTTCGGGCAATATTGCCCTTGTGTTACGACATCGAAGTTATTTATTAGAGGTAATAAATTTAAATAGTCGTAACGCACCATTTAACTTAAGGAGAAATTTATTTTATAAAAGAATCTAACCTGAAATTATCTATAAATTCACCATTTACAATTAATTTGGGTTCTCCATATACCTCAGATTTAACTCCATCAATAACAACCCAATCGGAATCTTTACAAACTAGTATTGCACTACAGTCTTGCTTAGATTTATTTATTACATCTTTATTTACCACATTTCTAGAAGCATGAGGTACATAATGAAAGTTTATTAAACCTAAACCTTTAGTATCCTTTAATCCAATATAATTTTCATCACCACACAATGCTGACTCGCTAATATCTGGAGTCATTAGTATAGAGCCAGCGCTAACTCCTATAAGTACTCCTCCTGAATTTATATATTCAAATAATTGCTTATCCAATCCGCGTTTAACAATCCAAAACAAAAAACGAAAAGTATTTCCACCCGATAAATGTATTGCATCAGCTTGAAAAATAAGCTCTATAATATCACTATTGAATCCGTCTTCTAAATCCGTATAAGGATTAAGATTAGCGTTTAATTTAGAATAATACTCTTTAGTTTCATTATAATATTTCCGCATTAAATCTGGACACGATGATATGTAACCCACAGTTGGTTTATTTTTTCCGATAAGCTCAATTAACCGAGTTTCAACCTCTTGTGCATTAACATATTTATAGTCGCTAAATAGTACAAGCTTCATGATATTTTTTATATATAAAACTATCCGGTTTTAAGTATAGATGTAATCAAGCGCTAAAGCGCAACTACCAACCTATGACTAAAATAATTTTCGATACAGATCCTGGTGGTGATGACATATTCGCTTTATTGTGGCTGCTAAGCTTGCAAAAACAAGGTTTAGCAGAGTTAATCGCAGTTACTACCGCTGAAGGCAATATCAATTCTAAATTGACTTTTATTAATGCTAGTAAAGTTTTGAGTTTAGCAGGTTTTGAACAAGTAGAATTAGCGCGAGGTGTAACGGTAAAAAATCCTCAAGCCGATGCTGCTTATATTCACGGTTTGGATGGTATGGGTAATATATCAAATAATTTACCCGCAGCTAAACATGATTTCGATAGTGCGATTTATTCCGATGACTTAATTATAGATAAACTTAATGCTCATCCTGGAAAAATTACCATCCTCGCAGTTGCACCTTTAACTAATTTAGCTGCTGCTGAAACTAAATGTCCCGGTATTCTAAGAAAAGCGAAAGAAATAGTGATTATGGGAGGTGCTTTCAAAGTACCAGGAAACGTTACTCCTCACGCCGAATTTAATATTTTTTATAATCCCGAAGCCGCTGAAAAAGTATTTGCTAGCTGCAATAATATTGTAGTTTTACCTTTAGATATTACCGAACAATTACTTTTTACTCCAGAAATGGCAGAGGATATTGTAAGTAATTCTAAAAGTAATTTAACTAAATTTATATCTGATTTGTGTAAGTTTATGACAGAAACTAACTTACGGCATCGTCAAACTAAAGGAATAAAAGGTTTTCTCCTTCATGATGGTGCTGCTGTCGCTTATCTTTTTTATCCCGAAACTCTACTCTTTCGTCGTGCTCAAGTAGATATTGAAACTAAAGGCGATCGCACTTTGGGTAAAACTCTTTTTGATGAGAGATTTACAGCTAAAACTGATGCTAATGCTTGGGTTGCGCTACAGGTTGACAAGGAAGGTTTGTTGGCTAGTTTGCTTGAGGATTTTAATTTTTTGTGTATGCAAAATGGATTTTAAACGCAAAGGAACACAGAGGTTTAAAAAAGAATGATATTAACCGTAATTTTTTAGTTAACTGTATTTAATAGAACTTTACTTCTACTGATGTCACGAGTAAAAGTAAAGGTGTTTGACTTAACTTAAATCAGGAAAAATTGATAATTAAATAATTAGTATGCCTTTTAGGGTAGTTGTAGCTGGTGCTAAATATACTATAGGATGATGTCAAAATACTCGGTTGCGGAATAAATTAAGAAAGTGAGAAAATCTAATCCAAGTTTAAAAGTTATGTATATCTAAATTATGAAAAGCCTTGCATCGCATTATCAAAAAATCAAGGAAAACCTCAAGTCTCGTTTGGATGCTGTAAATACAGTTGAGGAAGTAGTAATAGTTGTTAGAGATGAAATAAACCAGCTTACCGATCTTAACGGTGAATATATCAAAGAATTAACTCCACCGCAAGCACGTTTGGCTCGAAATATGTTGGGGGGAATGCAAGAAAATATTCAGATATTAGCTTCTGTTGAATTACAAGATTTAAGTATAAAGGTTTCAGAAAAGTCTTTTGATATTTCTGATGTGCAAGCGGAGTTGAATAAAAACATTTTATCACCTTTGAGCAATGCGATTCAAACTCAAAAAAATATTCAAAATTGGACATCACCTAATTATTATAAACAGATAGTTTTACAACCTTTACAAAAAAGTCGCGTTGTCATCAGCAGCTTGTTAGCAGCAGGTTTAGCGGGTACTTTGGAAGGAGGAATCACTTGGGGTTTGGTGGGAGCAGCAATCGGTTTAATTTCCGGTGGTGTGTTTAGTCAGGTTGTGAAACAAAAGCAATTACCTGGTGTAGGTTCTAATTTGCTGGAAGAAGTTATTCAAAATAAACCTAAAATAATTATAGATACTAATAAATTACTTAATTATTTATCCCAGAATTTTCAATCGATTGACCAAACAGTTTTAGGTTACGGTGTAAAAGAAGAAAAGTCGTCGCAACCCAATTTAGAAAATAATTTAGATTTATTAGAATATCTCCAAGAATTAATGGCAGATGCGCTTGATGAAGAAACTAAATTACCAATTTCAGTACGCAGACGCATCGAACAAGCAATCACAATTTTAAGAAGTTATGGCATTGAAGCGAAAATATATCAACCCGAACTTTCAACGAATAAAGCTTGGGATATGTTCTATTTTGAACCAAGTATCGATCCAAATATTACCGATTATGTGACATTAAAACACGCTTTTGTGAAAGATGAAAAAGTGCTGTTGCCGGGAAGCGTTATTGAACCCTCATCTAATTAAATAACAGAGGGAATGGGGAACAGGGAATAGGGAATAGAGGAAAAATATAGGAGATAATATAAACAAATGCAAGATTACCATAACACTAGAATAATTGGATTTGATTTAGGACATGGAGAAACCGCTTTAACCTGGGTACGTGCCGATAATCAAGAGACAAATCCCCAAAGTTTATTAATCAATAATCGCAAAAGTCAAATAACTGCGATCGCGCATCATCCGCAACGGGGAATCATCATCGGTGAAATGGCTTGTCAGCTTGCAGATGCAACTCTTTTAGAAATCGCTTTTAAGACTAGAAAGTTTCAAGATTTATCTTATCAAAAGACGATTGAAGAATTTGTCAACGCAATTTATCAGCATTTAATCGATACCAATCAAATTCAAACTGAAGACACCAATTACTTTTTTATCGGTTGCCCTTCGGGATGGTGGATAGAAGAAATTCAAAGCTACAAACAGATACTTTCCGAAACCGTACCGAATGCAACAGTTGTCAAAGAGTCGCGGGCTGCTTTGATGCACGCCAAAGAAAGCGGTATTTTTACGATTCAAGAATTAGAAAAATCTGTATTAGTAATTGATATCGGTTCTTCCACAACTGATTATACCTTAGTTAAGGGAATGGCAGATACTCCTATTGATTTTGGACACGATTTAGGTGCATCGTTAATTGAAAAAGAAATTCTTAAAAAAACTCTAGAATTACATCGACAATATAGAGAGAAACGCGAAGACATTTTACATTTAGGAAAACACCTTAACGAAGAAGAAATTTGGACTTTAGAAGAAATTGAAAAATTAGAAACAATTTTCAAACAAAGTCCGATATATCGAAACCGTTGCGAGCTTCGCTGTCGTAAAGCCAAAGAAGAATATTTTAATTATCAAGATACTTATGAAGATGATTTTGTTAACGTTGGCAGCGAAGATATTCAGCGAAAGTTTAAATTTTCACCTTTGGTAAACGGGAAAATTCTGAACGCAATTCTTAATCAGCCTTTACAGCAATTAGATAATAAAAGCTGGCGCGATGACTTCGGCAATCAGTTGAAAATAGTCAAACGCAAATTAGAAGAACAATCTATCGTACCAAGTGCAATTTTACTAACTGGTAGCGCTTCAAAAATGGGTTTTGTTGTGGAAATGAGTCAAGAAATATTTCCCAACTTACCTAGTAAACGCGACGGTGAACCAGAATTATGCATTGCCAGGGGATTAGCTCGTTGGGGAAGGGTGTATATTCGTACATCCGGTTTTATGGATGAAATTAGCAAATTTTTGGATAACGAATTGACGGGAATTGTTGGAAATCACGTTCCCGCATTTTTAGATAAATTAGCAGAAGAATTAGCCAACGGTTTGGTAGAAGAAGTTGTAAAACCCTGCGTTAAATCTTGGAGAAATCGAGAAATTTTAACGTTAAAAGCTTTAGAATTGGAAATTGAGAATAAAGCTAAAACTTGGTTAACGGGAAGCGATGGTAATGGTAAAGTCACCAAATGTTTATTAGCATGGTTGGGAAACGTGCAGGATGAAGTTAGAGAAAAAACTGATTCTATCTGTAGTAAATATGGTTTACCTTTAGGTACTTTTGGTAGTAAAACAATCGATCTTGGAGATCATACCGGGAAAGTTCCTACATCCATTTCATTTGACGACTTGAGTGGACTTTCCGTATTTGTCGGACACCTTGTTGCAATTATAGTTGGTGTTGTCATCGCCAGTTTATTCCACGTGATACTTTTTGCTGGAATAATTGCTCCAATTATCGGAATTGTTGCTTACTTCGCCGGTGAATCATTAGTTAAAGAAACAGATATTCCCGGTTTTGTACGTAAATTTGTTTCTGATAGTAGAATTAACGATTTAGCGGTTAAGAAAAAACCAGAATTGCAGCAGAAAATCTACGAAACATTAACAAAAGATCCAACAATTGCGATTAAGTTGGGTAAATCAATTAGTGAATGGTTGAAAGAAACCGTGCAGGAACAAGCCGATAGAGCGCGGTTGTTGATTGCTTGATTTTAAGGTGGTAGATACGGGGAACTTTTCAATGTTATATAATAGATATCATAAATATTTTTTTGGCGAGAGAAAATGAGAATTAATACTCTGCACTTTGCCTCTTTCTTTTGTATCTATGGAACCTTCGCATCAGTAATTATTGGTGCAATGGGTACAGCTTTTGCAGAAACTACTCCACCAATGCCTAATCAATCGGTATTAAATGGTTTGTATTCACCAACAGCCTCTGAGAGATTTTTTGAAGAAGGAAAACGCAAGATAGAAAGAGAAAGACGAATTTTAATTAATCCAGAAATTTATCGGCGCGAAGGTATTCTTAAGAACAATATAGTTAACAATAGAATCGAACAACTAGAGGAAACAAATCCAATTCTTAATTTTCCTAAAGATATGCAGTAAGAATTAAATTTTGATCTATTGTTCCGGCATATTAAATTTGAAAGGTACTAATTTAGTCCTATTTATAGGACTTTCGCTATGAGCCAGGGAATTGCATTCCCTGGCGGATTCGCTACACACCGCACAGAATTCATGTAGCGAACGAAATAGTAGTACTCCACCACATAAGTTATCAGGGGTAATCAAAATGTAGTGGGAGCGTCTCGCTCCCTCGTGACAACCAGCGAGCTTTCCGGCTCGCACTCCCGGATACCCGCACAATTAATGTAGCGAAATAGTAGGCTGCTACAAGTTAATTCATTCAAGCTTCAACAAACTTCAAAGCCACCCCATTCATACAGTAGCGTTTGCCAGTAGGTTTGGGGCCATCGTTAAATACATGACCTAAATGTCCGCCGCAACTATGGCAATGAACTTCAGTACGTCTGATAAAAAACGAATTATCCGCCGACGTATCAGTTGCTCCCGGAATGGCAGCATAAAAACTAGGCCAACCCGTACCGCTGTCGAATTTAGTTTCAGATTTAAACAGCGGTAAGTCACACCCAGCACAGATATAAGTACCCTTCGCATATTGTTTATCGAGCGAACTGCTGCGAGCGCGTTCGGTTCCATGTTCGCGCAACACGTAAAACTGGGCAGGTGTCAAAATTTCACGCCATTGTTCTTCAGTTTTAGTAATATCAAACTCACTAGAAGCAGTTGCTACAACTTGTGACTTACCAATTAAATATTGCGATAACCATGCCGTACCTAATATTACTCCTCCAGCTTCTAAAAAATATCTTCTTTTCATAACGTCGGATTGCTTTTGTTTTCAGAGTTAACCCAATACCAGTGTAAGCACTATCGCGCTCGTCTTACCCAAGTAAATAATTAAAATCAGATAAGAATTATGCAGCTAAACTCTAAACTATAACACCATATAATTAACTAAAATTCCGGTCTCAACTCATGCTCAACCTTACCGTTACCATTCCTCAAGCCTTCAAAGTCACTCACGAACAATTTAAAGAATTAGCAAGTGCCAATCGCGATCTAAGATTAGAACGAACCGAAAAAGGAGAATTAATCATAATGGCTCCAACAGGAAGCGAAACGGGAAAAAGAAACACTGATATTATTGGACAATTATGGTTTTGGAATCGCAAAACAAAATTAGGAGTAGTATTTGATTCATCTACAGGATTTCATTTACCTAACAGTGCAGATCGTTCTCCAGATGCGTCTTGGATAAAGTTGTCACGTTGGGAAGCATTGACAGCGGAAGAACAAAAGGGTTTTGCTCCTATATGTCCCGATTTTGTTGTGGAATTACGCTCTGCTTCCGATAATATGAAGCCTTTACGAGAAAAGATGCAGGAATATATTCAAAATGGAGCAAAATTGGGCTGGTTAATTGACCGTAAGAATCGCAAAGTAGAAGTATACAGACAAGGTTTTGATGTCGAAATATTAGATAATCCCGCTTCTTTATCGGGTGAGGATATATTACCAGGATTTGTTTTAGATTTAGCTGAAGTTTGGTAGTTTTGTATCTCTTCAGTTAATAATATTCGATACATATAAAATATTACCCTAATGGGTACTGCATAATGAAGTTTTTTGTAACATACTTAATATATAAGCGATCAAAGCTTGATTTGAATAGCTGTTAAAAACTATCAATTAAACTCGATAAAAGGTAATTTATTATGTCTAGACTTCATGGATTCAGTTCTCGTAATGGTGAGAGTCAACCTTTAGGTGAATTTGCACAAACTGGTAAATTCGGAAGGATGTTTCCTCGATTGCGTCCTTTTACACCCTCGGCGGAAAGTTTGACTGAGTTGGGTAATGCAATGAATGATATAGATTCCAACTCTACTGAGGGTGATAATAAAAATGTACCCGCAGGTTATACCTATTTAGGTCAGTTTATCGACCACGATATTACTTTTGATACTACTGCTTTACAGGAAGTTTTAGTCGATCCATTAGCGGTGAGAAACTTTCGTACTCCACGATTAGATTTGGATAGCGTCTATGGTGGTGGCCCGAAAACTCAAAGATATCTATACCAAGTGGGTGACAACGATTTATTCTTGATTGGGAAAACAAATAGGGAACCCGGAGGTGGAGATAGTTCTATTCCTACAGAATTACCCAACGATCTTCCTCGTGCTTCTAGTAAACTTGCGATTGTCGGAGATCCTCGCAACGATGAAAATTTGATTGTTGCTCAAACACATTTAGCTTTTCTCAAGTTTCACAACAAGATAGTTAAGGGTATTAAAGATGGTACTATCCAGCCGATAAGTTCTACCGATAAGTCTGTTTTTGAGCAGGCTAGAGAGTTAGTTCTTTGGCACTATCAGTGGATTGTATTAAACGACTTTTTAACTCGAATTATCGATGTAGCACAGCTAGAAGTTGCATTGCATAAGGGTAGACGCTTCTTTAGATTTAGAGAAGAACCATTTATTCCCGTAGAGTTTTCCGTTGCTGCTTACCGTCTCGGTCACAGTATGGTGCGTGCTGATTACGACTTCAATCGGGTTTTCACTCCTCGCCCCGGTGGAGTTACTCCTGCAACTTTACAACTACTGTTTCAATTCACTGCTGAATCAGGAAACTTAGTTCCTATCCCCAGTGACTGGATTATCGATTGGAGAAGGTTCTATGAAATAGATGCGAATGTACCAGTTAACTTTAGTCGCAAACTAGATCCATTCTTGGTTGAGCCTCTGAAAATGATACCCAATATTCCCGAACCTCGTTCTCTCGCTGTAAGAAATCTACTTAGAAGCCGCAGCCTTGGTTTACCATCAGGTCAAAGTGTAGCTAGATTGATGAGATTTAAGCCTTTGACTAAAGCAGAAATCTCTACCGGAGCAGATGGAATAGTTGCTGAAAAACACAATTTTCACATAGAATCTCCACTGTGGTACTACATCCTTAAAGAAGCCCAAATTCAACAGGAAGGAAATCGTTTGGGACAGGTAGGAAGCCGTATTTTAGCCGAAGTATTTGTCGGACTTCTCAAAGCTGATAGCAGTTCTTTCTTAGCTTGTCATCCTGATTGGCAACCAACATTACCTGCTCAAAATCCTGGAACCTTCACCATGAGCGACTTATTAAACTTTGTCGGAGAACTTAATCCAATTGGCGAACGCACTGCTAATATTTCTTCACCTGTAGCTGTTGGTTAGGAAAATAAAGCAACTATTGATTGTGACAAATTATTTTGTAGAGACGTGAAATTTCACGTCTCTATATTTAACGGGATAACACAAAATTCGAAGAACGAAAGTGAACCCCAATTACCGTAAAATTAATTAAGAATCAACCAACTTCGGGCTTAAACTCTAACGAAACACCATTCATACAGTAGCGCTGTCCGGTAGGTTTCGGGCCATCACCAAATACATGACCCAAATGTCCACCGCAGTTACTGCAATGAACTTCAGTTCTAGTCATGAACAACTTTTTATCAACCGATGTCTCAACTGCATCATCCATAGGTGCGTAGAAACTAGGCCAGCCAGTACCGCTATTAAACTTAGTTTCCGAAGTAAAAAGAGGTTGCCCGCAAGCTGCACATACGTAAGTTCCTTGGTCATAAGTTTTATCCAAAGGACTCGTACCAGCAGGTTCAGTACCGTGCTTCCGCAACACCTTAAACTGTTCTGGTGTCAACTCTTGCTTCCACTCATCTTCAGATTTATTAACTTTGAATTCACTATTTGAAATTGTCATAATTACCGAAATTCCGAAATAAATAACCTAATAATTATATTTAACCGCAATAATTTGTAACAAAACACTATCTCAGGTAAGGAAGAGGGGGGAAGATGGGGTAGAGTTAGGAGTTATAAGTTAGGAGTTAGGAGTTAGGAGTTATTTGATTTTAACAACGGATGCTTTTGTGCAGGGATATTTGATTTGAAGTTGAAAGTTAACATTTAATATTTTTTCTCCCCCCTCTCCCCCTCTACCCCCTCTCCCCCCTCTCCCCCCTCTCCATACCCAATTCCCTATTCCCCGCTCATAATTTTCGGTACTTTGAAATATTCTCCTTCTTGTTCTGGGGCACTTTGGAGGATTTCTTCTCTATTGGGGTAAGGCTGTAAATTGTCTTCGCGTGTCACATTGCTGACATCGATTGCTCGGGTTGTGGGTTCTACGTCGGTAACGTCTAATTCGCTCAATTGCTCGAAATAATCTAAAATATCGCCTAATTGAGTGGTGAATTGATCTTCTTCTTCCGCTGTTAATTCTAAACGGGCAAGATGAGCTACTTTACGTACTTGTTCGCGGTCAATCATGGTTTTTGAACGATCAATGAAGAATTAAATATTCGATAGTTAATCATAAATCAATATAAGACAAACGGGTAAAATGTCCATACCACAAAAATCCTATAGACTCTTACGGTACAGGCATCTTGCCCGTTTTTAATATCTTAGACTAATTTATTTTTGCGATTAAAAGCGGCTTAGTATTCGATCGCATTAATCTTGATGGGTTAACGCACTACGAATGTATTACTCCTCAGAACTAATGAGACAGACCACTAACAACTAACCACTAACAACTAACCACTAACCACTAAAAATATACGTCAATTTGCGATCGCCCTGTAGTCTTGAGCCAGTTTTGCGCTTCGATGTAGTTATTGGGAGCCATGCGAACAGCTCGAATCCAGTAGTCGGCGGCTCGATCGAATAATGCTTCTCCCCCATCGCGATCGCCACCTTCTATGGCTTTTTCACCTTTGTAGTGAAAAATAACGGCGATGTTGTTTAAAGCTTGAGGTAAACGGGGATTATATTCTACTGCTTGGTGATATAGCTCCAGTGCTTTCTCATGGTCGCCGTTACTAGCGTAGATCAGCCCCATATTGTAGAGGATATAGCTCTTATCGTTAGTATCTTCTTCTAGTTCTAAAGCTTCCTCATAGTTTTCCAAAGCTTCAGCATATTCACCGTCTGCTTGGGCTGACATTCCATCCCGATAATAAACAAAAGCTTCTTTGGCTCTTTTGTTCGCTGGCAGAAGCTTTAATATAAGGTCTGCCATTACTGTAAAGGACTTATCGATAAAATTATCGTTCTTTTGAGTTCTTGGCATATCTGACAATAATTATGGTGGTAACTTTAACTACTAACTATTAACTGGTCACTGATAACTGTTAACTGTTAACTGTTAATAGCTAATTTAACCAAAAAATTACCCATTTTCTGTTAATTTTTCTCTCCCGAGGGGCGTAATGCACTCGGCACTGGTATGAAGCGGATTATTAACTTTTGTGCTGACTGCGGTCATTGTCATTTTCTCGGCTTCAAATGGATGTAGTAGTTCCTTTAGTAGTTCAGTTTTGTGTAGCTGCGGATCTAGCCATGTTTCATAATCCGACTGCTGGAGAATCACCGGCATTCTATGGTGAATTGGTTGTAATAATTCGTTCGCTTCTGTGGTAACAATTGTACAAGAAGTTATCTTTTCGTCTTCGGGAGATTGCCATTCTTCCCACAAGCCAGCAAAGGCGAAAGGCTGTTTATCTTCTAGTTGAAAATAATATGGCTGTTTTTTCGTTTCGACTTTCTTCCATTCGTAAAAGCCATCCGCAATTATTAAGCAGCGTCTGCGTTTAAAAGCAGAACGAAAAGAAGGTTTTTCTGCCAATGTTTCCGCTCTGGCATTGATCGTTCTCGCTGCCATCTTAGAATCTTTTGACCATGAAGGAATCAACCCCCAACGGAGCGATCGACATTCGCTTTTTTCGTTTTCGGGATTATATAAAACAGTCGCGATGTTTTGCGTTGGTGCAATATTATATCGGGCTTCCCACTGACAGTTACTTGTATCCGAAATATCAAAAATTTCCTTTAACTTGTCAGGTTCTGCGATCAAAGTAAATCTTCCGCACATATGACTGTCAACTCTTGATTCTATATGTCTATTTAAATACCTATGATAAATTATCTTTTTTACAAAATCGGAGAATAACTACATAGATAAAATAATCCACCCAAAGGAGTAATTAAATATGTCAATTATTATATAAGGAGAGGAAAAAAGGAATAGGGAACAGGCAATATAGAATGTACTATGCCGTTGTAAAACAGGCTTCGTTAACAAGAATCTATTTAGAGTTCTATATAGCTTGTAAAACGATACGTATTCCTCAAAAGAACGAGTTATAAATATGTCATCATCATTGGTATTTAAAAATTAACTAATATCCGTATATCCGTCAAACAATCATCAAAACATAACTTTTCTAGATCAAAAATATTTTTTATATAATTTTATACGCTATTATATATATTCTAAAAGTTTTATAATTTATGTTCTGTTTGTAAGGCAATCTATTGTAATTTAAGTCTTGACTGAATAATCATTCCACTTTTATATTTTTTAGCATGGAAACGCTGCGTTTGTATGATTTCTTACCTTCGGGTAATGGCTACAAAATACGTTTGCTATTGACGCAAATTGGTATGCCATTTGAACGAATAGAGATAAATATATTAAAAGGAGAAAGTAGAGCCTCGGAATTTTTAAGCATAAATCCCAACGGTAAAATACCAGTTTTAGAAATTGAAGAGGGTAAATACTTAGCCGAGTCAAATGCAATATTAATGTATGTCAGCGAAGGAACAGAATTTCTTCCTTACGACCGTTTTTTTAAAGCAGAAGTATTGCAATGGTTATTTTTTGAACAATACAGCCACGAGCCATTTATAGCTACATCTAGATATTGGATTTCTATTTTAGGTAAAGCGGATGAATATAAACAAGCATTACAAGAAAAACACGAACGCGGTTACGCAGCACTTGAAGTAATGGAAACTCATTTAACCGAGAAAACTTTCTTTGTGGGAGAACGTTATACGATTGCCGATATTGCTTTATTCGCTTATACCCACGTTGCGGGTGAAGGAGGATTTGATTTAAGTAAATTCAAAGCAATTCAGGCTTGGATAGAAAGAATTAAAGCGCAGCCAAGATTTATTGGTATTGATAAAAAGTGAGAGGATGGGGTTCGGGGGAGATGGGGAGACAAGTAGTAGAAAATTCATTCCTGAATTCTTAAACTCCTAACTCCTAACTCCTAACTTTTTTTCAACATAGTGACATGAAGTACGCCTGTCTTTTTTGACGGATATTCCCGGCTAACAACTTCAAAACCGAATTTACGATAAAAATCAATTGCGGTAGTACGTGCTTCTAAAATAATTGCTTGCGCTTGTTCTGTTGTGGCTTTGTCAATTAAAGCTTGCATTATCGTTTTACCAAAACCTTTTTTCTGGTAACTTGGCTCAACTACCATCTGATGTATTTGATAGACTTTATTTTCTCCAGGTTTTAATATTCCGTAAGCAATCACTTTATCTGTATCATCTGTTTTAATAACCGCGTGGAAACAGATAGATTCGCAATAATAATATATTGTGGAAAATGGTAAATTATGCTCTGTAAAAAATAGTTTATATCTGAGTTTGCAAGCTTGGATATATTCGGGGCTGTTGATGTCGATAAATTTAAGCTGCATTTATTCACTTATCAATTATCAATTGAGATGGTCACAAAATTGTTAAAAAATAATAGTAATACTCTACTACATAAATTGCCAAGGGTAATAAAGGTAAGTAGTAAGCGATTTATCACTCGGATTTGAGACTAAAGTTCTTACTACTAACCTTTCATATTTAAAAGCAGTTCAATTTAAAATTTTAGATTTTGGACTATTTCTATCCACTAATGCTATTAGCCATTCGAGAGGGAAGAAAACCTGAGTAGCATTCTTTACGGCGTTTATTTCGTCTTTCAATCCGTCTTTCTACTATTTCTAAACGGTTCTGCAAACCTCTGAGAACCCTAATAGCTCTGGAGTCTTGAAAACTATTTTGACCGAAGTCTGTAAATGCTTTGGGGTCGCGTTTAGTACCCACTAACGATATAAATTGAACTTGAGTAAGGCTTGGTTTTACTCCAGGTAGGAAACTAGCTAGGCTGTTTTCGTCGGCGAATTTCCCTTTAGCTGTGGGGATAGGTTGATACAGCGCTCCGGGCATATTAGGAATAAAAGCCATATATTGATATTGAATCCAAGCGATGGCCGAGTGTTGCGGACCTGCGGTGAAAATCATTTGTGTCAAAATGTCTATTAACTGGTCGCGATTTGTGAGACTTTCTGGTAGGGAAACTATACCAAAACCACCTTCAATAACAGGTTTCCGTAAAGCTTGAAGCCAATTTTTTAACTCGAAATCCTGGCTAATATCTCGGTTGGATTTGTAATAAATTCCGATATATCTACTCACGTAGTCTTCTAAGGTATTCCAGACGAGCAACCCGTCATCTCGATAGGGAAAATCTCTTAAAGTAGAAGGATTATCAACGCCACGCTGACGTAAATAGGTGGGAAAGGCAAAATCGCTGAAGTTGTTAAAATACTCAGATACACCTCGTTCGCTGAGTTGTAGCGAGCTTTCTAAGGTACCCGGTAATATAATATCTACCGCTCCCCCCGGATTAATTAACACTTGATCTGCAAGGCTATTGATTGCCATTGTGAACTCAAAATGAGGCTTTAAAAGTACGTTAACCGGATGATTCGCAGCTAGCTGACGTACTGTAGCTAAGGCAATTGGTTCCATCACCAGATGAGTTTGTCCCAAATGACGGTACAGTTGATTGACATAAAAATCAGCCATCTGGGCAATTAATTTAGCTAACGTCCAGTCAACACCATCGAAGGGCGTACAAAGCAAACTTTCTCCCGGTACCTGTCCCAATTGGATGGCAATAGGGATTAACTGCCAATCTCCGCGAATTCTTTCAGCTAAATAGAGTGCAATCGGGGCACTGAGAAATTTGTTTTCTTCGGGCTGAATGCCATCGAGTACTGCATAATCAGTGACAAATAAACCACCTCCTCGGATAGCGCCTTCAAGAGTTTGATGAATGCGCTTCCTACGTCTTTTTGCACTGAGAACCCGTTGAAAAATCTCATCGGTTATCCCCAGCTTGTCGCGAAGATTGTAATCAAGCGTTAAAACATTCTTCAGTTCCATTGGATTGGGACCAGAAAGCCGCTGTTGTGCAAACACATCGTCGCTGCGGAAGTCTTGAGAAATATCGGGTAAGGGTAGAACGGGAAACAGTGCGGCGTAATCATCAAAGCTTTGAAACGGTTTTGGATTTTCTAGAAATGCTTGTTGATTAACTGCTATTTTCTCCGATAAAGTTGCTCGATTGTTTTGATATCCTTCAGAAAATGCTTCTTGCTCGGGTAAAGTCTCCACGCGAGGTGAATTAGGTAGCCGCAAATCCAAGCGATATTCTTCGCGAGTTTTTGCCAGTTGCATTTGGCGTTCTTGTTGAGCTGCGGGTGAATCCTTTTGAGGCAAGCTTGGGATGGTAGGATTATCGGGCGGTTGAGGTTTCGAGGGTTTAGTGTCATTTCCCAGTAAAGTTTCTAAACCAGGAGTACAAACTAAAGCCATCAGCCCCATCATGGTTCGGCGCGAGAAAACATACTGCTCAAGTATCTGTTCTCGTCGTTGTTTCGGAGTTGGCGATCGCATAAAAGTATTCTCCCCAAAAAATTTGTTGCTCTTGCTTATTACTAGGAGCGGTTGAGTACTATATATGCACTTAACATCCGTTAATAAATAAAAATTGAGCTATAGAATATTCACGTAAAAAATCAAACAATAAATAATTACTTCAAGGTTAAACTTTCGATTACGAATAATTGAAACACTAATTCATAATTTATACAAAATAATTTAGAATATTGGTTTTTCAAAGAATAGTAGAGAAAGAAAGAAATCCATAATAAAAATCATTACCCAACTACTGACAACAGCTTTAGTTGACGATTCTCCTACTTCCTTGGCACCTCCACAGGTAGATAAACCGTAGCAACAACCGATAAAAGCAACTAAAACTCCGAAAATAAAGCCCTTCAACAAGATAATAAATAAATCCGACGGTTCTAGAAAACTTCTGACCGATTCTAAGAATATTTCTGGAGCTACTTGATAAAATTCCCCTGCGGCGAAAATTCCGCCAATAATTCCCGTTACCAAGGAAAAAATCGTTAATATTGGTAATAGCAAACAACAAGCAACCACTCTAGGAAGAACCAGATAATCAATCGGATTAGTTCTCAACATATACAGCGCATCAACTTGTTCGGTGACAATCATTGCACCAATTTCCGCAGCAAAAGCCGAACCAACTTGCCCCGCAATGATACTAGCCGTCAAGATTGGCGCTAATTCTCGACAAAAAGCCAAAGCAAAAGCACCACCAACAGCATCAACAGCCCCAAACCGAACTAATTCTCTAGCAGTTTGAATCGTGAAAATCATACCTGCAAAAAAGCTTACAAGTAGCACGGGAGAAATTGAACCAGGCCCCAACTTTCACCATATGTTCTAAAATATTTCGGTAACAGGTTCTTCCTTGTAATAAACGCAACCAAACTTGACCAAATAGCAGTAGAGCGGAAATCAAACGCACAACTTATATTTCCTGCTTGCTTTTGGTTGCAATTCTACCGTCATTGACTATTTAGATGCCAATAATATTGTGGGTAAGAGGGAATGGGGAGTAGGGAACAGGGAAAAGGCAAGTATATGTAGCGGTTATCTTTCTTTATTCATCCAGATCGATCTCAATCAACTTCTGACGCGAGGAAGCCCCAGATTTTATACGGATATAAGATTTCGGGACGTTAAATTTTTTTGACAATACTTTGATTAATTCTTCGTTAGCCTTACCATCTACGGGTGGCGATTTTAAACGTATCGTAAGACTACCATCTTTCTCTTCAATAATTTTTTGCTCTTTAGAATTAGGTTTAACCTTAACTATTTTTTGCATAAATTTTCATATTGGGCATGGGGATTGGGCATGAATAATTAACTTAATAGCAAAAAGTGCGTCATTAAATATAACGCACCTGACAAATTGATAATTGATAATTGTTAACTGATTTAAAGTTGTCCTGGATTACCGTTACCAATTACAGAAATTTTATGTCGATAAACTAATTCGCCACCATACCAACCGGAAAGTCCGAGCAGTGTAGCTACAACGGTAGAAATTCCTAATCCCCAAGGTAATACTGCTCCTGCGGTAGAACCCAATCGTAATACTAAATTAATTAAAGTTAACAACAAAGCAGCAATATTAAGAGCCATATGTGCCCAACCAGCGGTGCGTAAACGGGTTCTTCCTATTCTGAAAAAGTCGAGCATTCCAGTTATAGCAGCCAAAATACCAGCAGCAAAACCACCTACGATTAAATAGAAAGATGCTCTTGCCCAAAAGACATCACTAGTGAACCAGAAAATACCATCTGATAAAAACGCACCAACTAGAAAAGCAATTGGAAATTGTACTAAAATTGGGTGAATTGGATGTCCCAAAACTGCTACGGTACTGGGTACGCCAGCATCACGAAATTCTCTATCGTCTGTTTCTAAAACATTAGGAATATTAGGAAACGGTGATGTTCTTCTATCTTGAGTATTCATAATAAAAGGTTAAAGGTTAAAGGTTAAAGGTCAAAGGTCAAAGGTTAGTAATATAATTTGGTAACTGCTAACTGCTAACTGCTAACTGTTCACTGATTACTCTGTGGGGATTTTTTCAACGTAAGCTTCTGCTTGCATGATTAATTTACCAGCTTCTACTTCTAAACTTTTGACTGTTAGATCCATTCCATCTAAATCAAAGTTGCTTAGATTTAATAATTCGCTGGTTTGATTTACTAATGCTTCTGTTAATTCAGGGGAAGTTTCTTCTTTATCGCCATAATCAACGTTTTCCAAATTTACAGTTTTACCATCACTACTTACAGTCGGCACTGCGGAAAATGCAATTTGATGTGTTTCCCCTGATTCTTTTAATATTAAACTGGCTTCTAACTCTACTTTGCCACCACCCGGTAAACGAAAATCTACTTTTCGAGGAACGATACTTGTAGATTTTCCATTAATATTAATTTTCTGGCTCATTAACTGCTGCTGCACGTATTCAGAATAGAAAGCGCGATTAATATCTTCTTCTAATAAAACAACTCGCGTACTGCCTGTAGCGGGTTTGGTAAGTTCAATTTTTCCAAAAGCTGCCTTCATGGGATTGATAGCCACATCCTCAATGTGCATATCTAATTCTTCCATACGAAGGTCTTTATTCATTACCAAACCGTCACCATCAATATCAACAGAGTCTACCTCTCCCTGAACCGCTTTAACAGCATCGGTTTCGATATCTACGTCTAAATCTTCGACTTCATCCAACTGACTAGACATCCCTACTTCTGCGGCTTTGTTTAGCGCTTCTTCCCCTAATCCTTTAGTTTCTGGCATTATGATATGTTCTCCGATAGCAGCTTTCTTTAAGTCAATTTATGAGATTTATCAGCAAAAGTTATCTCCCTAATGGGGTAGGGAAGGTGTTTTATTTATCAGTCTTTAAGGATAAATTTGATTTGAGAAGAGCAAAAGGTCAATGAAAGTTTTTTGAGTGCTGATTATAGATTAATTTGATGATATTGAGCAATTTTTGAAAACTATTGCAATAATTAAAAATCCCCTTCTCGACTTCCGGGAAGGGGTAAAATATTTTGAGTTAGTTCAGGTAATGTTTTATCTCAAATCCATAGGAGGTTTAAAGATAAATTGCTCGTATTTCTTGTAAGGTATTTTTTGTTTTAATTCCAGTTAGAATTGCTCTTAATACATCCACATCCTGTATTTGAGAAATTTCTGGTAAAAGTTTATTACCTTCAGCACCAAATTTAACTTCTAAAAGTGCTTCAATACCTTCAAGTACTCCTTCTCGTATTCCTTCCTCTTTACCTTTTTCAATTCCCCGTTGCTCTACACTAGTTACATAAGGCATTTTTTTGTTCTCCTCATATTCAGTTACTTCATCCCAAAAACTGGTTTCTAATTCTTCAGGTAATCTCATCACCCAATCGATAAAGTGAAATAGGTTGATGATATCTTCTCTTTGATAACCTTTTTCGTAAAGTTGTTTGGTTAAATAAAGCTTCCATCGTTTGCGTACTTCGCTATCTTGACGGGTTTCCTTAGCTTTCAAATGTGCCATTACTACTGTAGCAAAGGGATTTGAGCTTGCTTCAAGTTGATTCCATTGTTCGGCGTAATCAAGTAACTTAACAATGGGAAACTTGAAATTAACTTCACAACCCCATAATTCATCGCGAAATTCGTTTGGTCGCCATGTCGCACGCTCGTCAGCTAAAATGGCAAAACTGGCTATAGATTGATTGTAACGATCGAACAATCGGTAGTGGTAGATATACATCCGTTTCGCAAAGTCTTTTTCTTCATTACTTTGCACCTCCAGATGAATCAATACCCATTGTTCAGTTTCCATCCTTTCGCCAAGCTTGAACCAGTTTATCTACAAACCTTTGTCCAAATTCAGCATCTCGAACTATTTGCTGTAATTCTTTATCCAAGAAATTGTATCCTCGTTCCCAATCTATTTCTGCTGCTGCAATAGGAAAGAAGAATTCAATGCATTCGCGAAAGTAGATTTCGATTGCTTCTTTCCAAGGAGTATCGTATTCGTCAACTGGCATTATGTGGGTTGGTAGATGTATGGAAGGATTATGGCATTTGAGGGGGTGTGGGGAGAAGTGCGATCGCGCTTTGGATGTAGTGGATTTTATAGCTGCTGGTTTTTGTTTTGGGGAAAGGGAGAAAGAATTTTGGAGTGTCTTAGTTAGCGGTAGTGATGTTTTAAAGAAAAAAAAATAATATTTAGCAAGATTCTAAAATATACTTATGGGTTCTTATATAGCAATCCTAAATGATTCATGAGAAAACACCATACTCATAATTTTTTGAAAAGTCAAAAATTTGACCAGAAATCGATATCTCGAATAAAGCCTTGACTACAGAAAAAGAATGAGAGAAGAAGTAGAATTCTCGAATTAATCTTTTGGCTTGCAGCCAAATATCTTCAACAGGATTTTGTTGTGGTGCATTCGGAGCAAATCGATAAGCAGTCATTAACCAATGTTCTTTTTCAATACCATTATTTAAAGAGTTTAAATAGTCTTTGATAGCCTGGGAACGGTGATAGCTAGCGCCATCCCAAATTATTAAAAGTTTGGACTCCTCACGTTGCGCTCGCAAAAATTATAAGAAGTTAATTGTATTATCAGAATTTCCTTTTTCTGCCGGGTAAATTAAAAATTCCTTAGTTTTATAATCTAATCCACCCTCATTTAGTTTGGCGTTCCCTTTGATTTACTATTGGGATTGAAATTCGTTAATTCTTCTTTCCCCAAACGTACCCTTCACTATCTCCCCAAAGCAAATGACATTCGTCAACCATAAATACAGCTAGTTCTCCAGACTCTATTTCGGTTCGTTTCGATTCCAGCAGCTCACATATTGCTTTTTTTTTGAAGCGACTAATTTTGAATCATACTTTGGATTATTAGCTTGAGTTTTTTTCCAACTAATTCCTGCTTTATTAAATAAATCATAATAACTTTGTTTTGACTCAAAATGTTAACGATTCTTGCTGCTTGTTTATCTTACAATCAGAATGATACCTCAAAAGCCTGTTGTCAATAGGGTTTGAGATGCGCTTACCCTGATGGTATTTTGAATCCGACTTTACCCAAAACTGAAGCTGAAAAACACAAGGTTGTAAAAGTTAATCTGGGTGATGCTGCTTAATTCAGATCGTTCTAGGTCATAGAATTAGCAATATAATGTTTTAAGGTTTTTTGTAAATGATTAATCGCTTACAAAAAACCTTAATTTTTATATTAAATCAATTTATAACTTATGAAAGACAATGATTCTTCCTTAAGACGTAAAAAAATATAGATATCAACTTGTTTAATAGAAGTATTGATTATTATTAAAGACAATTATGATTAAACAGTTAGTAACAATTGTTGTATTAAGCATGGTGCTATTATTTATAGTATCTCCCTTCAGCGCTCTAGCAGGCTTGATGCTGATACTATTTATTGCAGCAGCTTATAGTTTAGCTGTTAATTTATTTCGAGCATTTATCGGTAGTAGTGAAGCCGATACGAAAAAATCTTGACCATATTTTGAATTCAAAATTCAAAATTCAAAATTAATTCTATTTTAATTTTTAATTGCTAATGCAGGAATTGTTTTGACTTAAAGCACGTGGGAGAATGGTAACTCCGTACTTTTAAATCGGGGTGGAAATTCAACCTACCCATTCTTCTAGGTGGAAATTCTCCCCAAATATCCGATGTCATATATAGATGCAAAAAGCCAAAATACAAACATCGGATTTATTAGAGAATTTTTATGTCCTCACTACAAGCTTTATCAAACAACATTGCCGAAATCGTGGAACAATCGGGTAAAGCAATTGTTTCAATCAACGCGAACAGACGCTTTTTCCCTAGCGGTATTCACTGGCGTAAAGGTATTATAGTAACTTCTGATGAATCTATCAAACGTTACGAAGATATCACCGTAACTCTTGCAAACGGCGTAAAAGAACCGGTTTCACTCTTAGGACGCGACTCCAGCACCGATGTAGCAGTTTTCAAAATAGAAAATCCCGATCTTCCCGTAGCAACAATAGAAGACGCTGTAAATATCAAAGTTGGAAATTTAGTTTTGGCATTAGCTAGAAGCCAGGAAGGAGATATTCGCGCTGCAATGGGTGCGGTTAGTGTCGTCAGTGGTGAATGGCAAAGTATGAGCGGTGGAAAAATCGATCGCTTCATTCGTCCAGACATTTCGCTTTATCCAGGATTTAGCGGCGGAGCTTTGGTAGATGCCCTCGGAAATATTGTCGGAATGAATACGACAGGAAGAAGAGGTACGGCTTTAACTATTCCTGCTTCTACAATAAATAGAGTTGTCGAACAATTAGCTACTAAAGGCAGAATTCCACGGGGTTATTTAGGTTTGGGAATGCAGCCAGTCAGATTACCAGATAATTTGAAAAATAATTTGAAAAATGCTCTCAATTTGACCTTTACTGGTGGTGTAATTGTCGTCAACGTTGAATCAAATAGTGCTGCTGAAAATGCAGGAATATTATTAGGAGATGTTTTAGTCAGTTTTGATGATACTACCGTAGAAGATACAAATGATGTACTGGCATTATTAAATGACAGTTCCCGCATAGGTGAAATCGTCAAAATACAGCTTTTACGCGGTGGTGAATTAATCGAATTAAATTTAACCATCGGTGAACGAACAATATAGAGATTTAGAGTACTACGTCTTCAAATCTCGCGATGAGGACGAAAAATATTGATGAAGCGGCAGGTATACGATAAAAAAATAGAAAAAATCATGATTGCAAACTTCGTCAACATCTCAACAGAATTAACAGATGTAGCTCAAAAAATTTGTAACTCATCTGTAAAAATCCGCAGTGGTGATACCGGAGTTGGCTCTGGTGTTATCTGGAAATCCGACGGTTTGATCGTCACCAACGCTCATGTCGCATTCAGCAAAAAATTAACTGTAGAACTTGCAGATGGAAGAGAATTTACAGCAGTAAGAACGAAAATTGACCCCACAAAAGATTTAGCAGCTTTGAAAATTGATGCTACTAACTTAAATCCTGCAACTATTCGCGATCGCGATCGATTGCGCGTGGGTGAAATAGCTTTAGCTGTAGGTAATCCTCTCGGTGACACCAATGCAGTAACAACTGGAATTATTTCTCAAATTCAACACAACTGTATAATTGCCGACATTCAACTTTTTCCCGGTAATTCCGGAGGTGCTATGACTGATAGTCGTGGAGCTATTATCGGGATTAACACCATGATTGCTTATGGTTTAGCCGTTGCAATATCAATAAATACAGTTGAGAAATTTTTGACATCTGCAAATGAGATCAAATTCGCTTAATTGCTTATTACTCCCATTCCGCTTATCAGATTACCTATCTGTTTTTACCTCTTTCCTCTGCATTCTCTGCACGCCACTTGCTACAAGTCGGGGAAACCCGCCGTATTGCTCCCCTCCAAGCTCGGGAGTGGGCATAGGTGAATATAATTCGTAATATCACCCTCCGGGTGACGCAAGCTACGTAATTCGTGAGAGGAATTTGGAATGATTTTTTAGCACTTGAAAAGGTACAGAGTCAACACCTTAACTCATGCCCAATTCCCAATCGATAATTCGAGTCGTAGTAATCGCTGTTTCCCCAGTTATAAGAATGGGGTTATCAGCAATGCTCGACGATAACCCAAAATTAGCTGTAGTTGAAAGTGGTGTGGATCTCGATTCTCTTACATCGAAAATTGAGCAGCTACAACCAGATGTGGTTTTGTACGATTGGAATGGAAATGATTATGAAACAATAACGCAACAGTTAGTTTCAGCAACTATTATCCTCACCGATGAACTTGAAGATATTAACTTAGGAACAGTTTTAGCTGCGGGGGTGAAAGGAATATTACCGCAAGATAGCGAGGAATCAGAAATTATCGCAGCCATTGAAGCGGTAGCTTCGGGATTAGTGGTATTACATCCAGAAATTGTTGATAATTTAGGGTTACATAAAGAAACGAACTTACAAAAAAAATCCGATCTCGACTCAATACAAACATTAACACCACGAGAAATTGAGATTTTGCAAATGTTGACCCGTGGATTGAGTAATAAAGCGATCGCGCAACAGTTACATATTTCCGATCATACCGTTAAATTTCACGTTTCCTCGATTTTTCAAAAGCTTAATATCTCAACACGTACCGAAGCTGTAGCTGTAGGAGTTAGATTGGGTTTAATTATGTTGTAATATCTTGAACGGCAGCACAAATCCATAATTTTGGAATCTGAGTGAATTGTTAAGCCTTGCAAAGCAAAAATAAGCAAACCGCAATTCACCAGTAACACTCAAAGCAGTTATTAGCGTAAATATCTACTACTTCCCACTCCCTAAAGGAGTAATTGTTACCTTGATAGATTTCACTACTATTAACTTATGTATTTAATAAAGATATATTGTTAACATTAGTAAAAAAGCTGAAAAATTTGGGGACTAATACTGCTATGGGTCGTGTAGGCGTTTTATTACTTAATCTTGGTGGGCCGGATAAACTTGAGGATGTACAGCCGTTCCTTTACAATCTGTTTTCCGATCCGGAAATAATCCGTCTGCCTTTTAGCTGGCTGCAAAAACCTTTAGCCTGGTTTATCTCGACGCGACGAAGTACAACGTCTCAAGAAAACTACCGTAAGATTGGTGGTGGTTCTCCGTTGCGGCAAATCACTGAAGCTCAGGGAGAAGCTTTAAAGGAACAGTTAGCTGAAATTGGCGAAGAAGCAGAAATCTACGTAGGAATGCGTTATTGGCATCCTTACACTGAGGAAGCTATTTCGGAAATTCTTGCTGATGGAATTGAGAAATTAGTTATTTTACCTCTTTACCCCCAGTTTTCTATCAGTACCAGTGGTTCTAGCTATCGACTTCTTGCAAAACTTTGGCAAGAAAATCCCAAGCTTAAACAGATTGAATATTCGGTAATTGCTTCTTGGTACAAGCAACCGGGTTATCTGCAAGCAATGAGCGAACTGATAGCGCAGGAATTAGATCAATTGCCGAATCCCGATGAAGGTCATATTTTCTTCAGCGCACATGGAGTTCCCAAAAGCTACGTAGAAGAAGCTGGCGATCCATATCAACAGGAAATTGAGGAATGCACCGATCTAATTATGCAAACTCTCAATCGTCCAAATCCCCATACTTTGGCTTATCAAAGTCGTGTTGGCCCCGTGGAATGGCTGCAACCTTATACTGAAGATGCGATAGAAAATTTAGCAGATAAAGGCGTTAAAAATTTAGTAGTCGTACCGATCAGTTTTGTTTCCGAGCATATTGAAACATTAGAAGAAATCGATATTGAATATCGTGAAATTGCCGAAGAAGCAGGAATTAATAACTTCCGTAGGGTTCCAGCGCTCAACGTACATCCGGTATTTATTAAAGCTTTAGCAGATTTGACTATTGATGCATTGAAATCTTGCAGTATTTCATTTGCAGAAGTTAACCAGATGAAGAAAAAAGTAAAAATGTATCCTCAAGAGCGTTGGGAATGGGGTATCACCACCTCCGCAGAAATTTGGAATGGAAGGATAGCCATGCTTGGTTTTCTTGCTTTGATGATTGAAATACTCACCGGACATGGTTTGTTTCATGCTGTGGGGCTGTTGTAGTCAGTTAACAGTTAACAGTGAGTTAATTACGGATTTAACGTTTTTTAATCTCAAATTTTAAATATCAAATTTAACGTGGGGTGGGTATTAATGTTGCTCGCTCTATTTTTTTTGATCTTATTCTTAAAAAAAATCGGTAGGACTTTAAGAAGTCTTACCGATAAAATACAATATAAAGAGAAGGATTTAATTTTAAAAAGAAAGGGATTAAAATAATTTAGTTTTCTGTTTCGTATAATTTATCTTTTTCTTTGGTTTGCTATATATCAGTGATAACCGATAATTCACTGTCAGTGCAAGGGGTAAATGGATATCTCATTAAAGCTTTAATTAGTAAGACCTTGATTACCGATCCGTAGTTTAAAATAATACTTTGAATTAAGCTATTTACATATTAGCTGTGACTATTTAATTAGCATATTCAGTATTTACACTACTTATATTATTATTTTGATTAAGATTTCAAAAAGAGTATTTATAAAACTAACGTTTTAACTTCAATTGCTTTATTAATTTACCTACTATTCCTTTTCTAGCCGTTCTGATAAGTGATAAGGTTCGTAGTCGGCGCTGCCTTGACTCGGACTTGGGACTAAAGTCCTTACTACAAACCCGTTATGATAAATGAGAAATATTACTACACCATTGTCTGTCTTGAAACATCTTTTGAGATATGCATTATTCTTCCAAAAAAAAATCGGTAAGACTTTGTAAAGTCCTACCGAGTTAAGAAAAGTGCAATATTAAGAGAAGGTTTTTTCTTTTAAGGGAAAAGAAATTTAAGAAATTAATTTAATTTATATTTATTGTTTCGTATAGTTTGTATTATGTGTTTCTTTCTATATATCAGTGATAACCGATAATTCACTGTCAGTGCAAGGGATAAATGGATGTCTCATGGAAGCTTTAATTAATAAGACCTTGATTACCGATCTACAGTTACAAATAATACTTCAAACTTAGGCTTTTCACTTGTATATTGTGACTTTCTAACTGACAAATTAAATGTTTGCACTGATTATCTGAGTATTTAGATTAAAGTTTTACAAAGAATGCTCGTATATTCCTCAAAAAATCCCTCCGACTCTTATGTTTGAGGGTTTGTTCATATAGCCACACCCTTCGAGGGTGTTGAACAAAATGTTTATTTAAAAGCTAAAACTCCTAACTCCTATTCCCCCGATACCAGTCATACCAAAGTTTACCGCTGTAAATTGCGAACCATAGTAATACTAAAGCAATTAAACCTCCGGGTGTTGGAGCGCCGAAAGCAAGTAGCATTAATGCAATGCATAAAGCATCTTGAATGAAGACAAACCATAACGGTAAGCCCTGCAAGCGAAAAAACCAACCGAGTTGAACTAGCTGGAGTACTAAAGCGAATAAACCTCCAGTGATACCAATCAACCAAGCTGGGGATTCGGTTGCTGAAACTACAGCTAAACCCATAATTGCGCCCATCACGGGGGAAAACAATATTTCGACTATTTGTAATATTCGTTGTCCCATGAGCTTTTTTGAAGCAGTAAGCTCAATTACCGACAAACTTGTGAGTAAACCCAGTAAAAATGGTGAGGAAATATTAGATAAAATTGGCACTTCCGACCAAAGTTCTTGACCTTGTAAAAGTCCAAAAAACAATACCGGCAGGGCTATTCGTATCCCAACCGCCGCAGAAGCCGACAGTACAGCTAAGAGTTCTATCATACACGCACCCAGAACAATGAATTACATAAAAAGTAATTATTAAGACATTCAGTTGCGTATTTAGTTTAACCGGAAGAAAAGAAAGATGGGGAGATGGGGGAGACAAGGGGACATTATTAAAGTAGTGAGTAGTGAGTAATGAGTAATAAGTAGCAAGTCGCGAGTAACAAATAGACGGGCAGAAGTACCGACATTTATGACAATAATAAAAAAGTGATTTACTTGCTACTCTCTACTCCCTACTCCCTACTCCCTACTCAATACTCCTAACTATTCCCAATGCCCCATGCCCAATCCCCAATTTATATTCCTAACCGTTGATAAACTACATCTAGATGCTGTAAATGGTGTTTGGCATCAAAACAGGCTTCGATTTCTGGGGATGATAGTTTTTCTTGAACCCGAGTGTCTTTGGCTATTAAGTCATGAAAATTGCCGTCTTTTTTATTCCATGCTGTATGAGCGCTTTCTTGAACTATTTTGTAAGCTTCTTCGCGGTTCATTCCTTTTTCAATTAAGGTTAATAGCACTCTTTGACTGAATACTACGCCACCATAACAGTTCATGTTTTGCTCCATGTTTTCGGGATATACCAACAAATTCTTAACTAAGTTGGTTGCTTCCCTTAGCATAAAATGGGTCAAAATACAAGAATCGGGGAGAATTACTCTTTCTACGGAACTGTGAGAAATGTCTCGTTCGTGCCACAATGCGACGTTTTCCAAGGCTGCAACGGCGTTTCCACGCACGATTCGCGCCATTCCGGTTAGTCTTTCGGAACGAATGGGATTGCGTTTATGGGGCATTGCGGAGGAACCTTTTTGTCCTTTAGAGAAAAATTCTTCTACTTCGAGGACATCTGTTCTTTGTAAGTTACGAATTTCTACAGCGAAACGTTCTAGGGATGCGGTTGTTAAAGCCAGCTGTTGGAGGAAATCAGCATGGCGATCGCGCGAAATAACTTGGGTGGATGCGGTGTCTGGTTGAAGTCCGAGTTTTTCACAAGTGAGTGCTTCTACACGGGGTTCGATATGAGCGTAGGTTCCCACAGCGCCGGAGATTTGACCGACTGCGATGGTTTTGCGTAGGGTATGCAAGCGCTCTTGGTTGCGTAAAACTTCGGCTAACCATCCAGCTAATTTAAAACCAAAGGTGATGGGTTCTGCATGGATTCCGTGGGAGCGTCCAATCATTACAGTGTAGCGATGTTCCCTAGCTCTTTCGCGAATGGCTGCAATTAATTCTTCCTGTTTTTGGATAATTAAATCTAAGCTAGCGAGCATTTGTAGCGATAAAGCAGTATCCAGCACGTCTGAGCTTGTCATTCCCAAATGAATGTAGCGTCCAGCGTCACCTACATATTCGTTGACGTTGGTCAGGAAAGCAATGACATCGTGACGGACTTCGGCTTCAATTTCCAGCACTCGCTTAACATCAAAATTCGCCTTTGCTTTAATTTCCCTTACTGCTTCGACAGGGATATAACCTAAATCAGCTTGTGCTTCACAAACTGCAATTTCCACTTGCAGCCAGGTTTGAAATCTGTAAGAATCAGTCCAGATATTGCCCATTTCGGGCAGAGTATAGCGTTCAATCAAGGTTCGCGCCACCGAATACAACTAATTCATTGTACAAGTAGGGGGTGGTAATTGGGAATTGGGAATTAGGAGTAGGGAGTAGGGAGTAGAGAGTAACAAGTAGGGAGTAGGGAGTAGAGAGTAGCAAGTAAATCACTTTTTTATTATTGTCATAAATGTCGGTACTTCTGCCCGTCTATTTTTACTCGCGACTTGTTACTCATTACTCATGACTTATTACTCATTACTTATTACTCATGACTCATTACTTATTACTTATTACTCACTACTCACTACTCACTACTTGTTACTCATGACTTATTACTCATTACTCACTACTCACTACTTTAATAATGTCCCCTTGTCTATTACTCACTACTCACTACTCACTACTTGTTACTCATGACTTATTACTCACTACTCACTACTTTAATAATGTCCCCTTGTCTCCCCCTCTCCCACCTCTCCTTCAAAAAACCGCTCCCCGTCGAATCAAATCATCTTTTATCTGCTGGGAAATTCCTGGATTATTACCAAATCGGGTATTTTCAACGTTGGCACCTTTAAAATTAGCTGCATCAAGGAAAGCATTATTAAGATTGGCACCTCTAAGATCGGCACTAATTAAATAAGCTGCATCGAGATGAGCATTTTTGAGGTTAGCACGTCTGAGGTCGGCTCGAATTAAGTTTGCACCACTCAAATAGCTTTTTATTAAGTTCGTACCTCTGAGCTTAGCATCGCTGAAATTTGCTCGAATTAAGTTAGCATTATTAAGGATGGCATCGCATAAATTTGCATTGCTAACATTAGCATTACTGAGGTCGCTATTAATTAAATTGGCACATATCAAATCAGCTTTTGTTAAATCGGCATAGCTTAGGTCTGCATTTGTAAGGTTAGCATTACTGAGATTCGCACTACTAAAGTCGGCTCCTTCTAAATTGGTATCGCTGAGGTTAACACCTTTAAGATTCGCACCCCTGAAGTTAATGCCTTCAAGATTGGCATTTTCAAAATTAGCATCGCACAGAATAGCACTGCTCAAATCGGCATCAACAAGATAGGTAAAGGTAAATTCAGCACCTGTCAGCTTTTTTTTTTCAACTTGCTGATTGACAATCTGCCAAACTAAAAGCCACTTATCATCAAGCTTTGTTTTGGCATCAATTGTTGTGTTGGTCAAATTAACATACAAAAGATTGGCACCTTCAAGATTGGTACCTTCAAGATTTGCACCATCGAGATCGGAACTGCTAAGATCGGCACCTGCAAGATTGGCTCTTTTAAAGTCAATATTGGTAAAGTCTTTTCCAAAAGCCCCATTTTCCAGAATATCTCGGACTAAACAAGATTTTTCATCATCCTTCGTGCCATCGCTCAAAAAATAAACATATTCAATGGGAATCCCTAAGACTTCAAGTAATTTCCCTTCTGCAAACAACTCTTGAAGCTTCTCAAGGGATAAAGTCGAACCATTTAATTTAATGCTTCCTGCTTCTATATCGGTAACTGTTAAGTGTGTATCACCCGAAATTTTTCGCAGATGGGTTTCAATTATTCTCAACCTTACGGGATTAATTTCATGTACGCTACCAGCAAGCACAAATACTAACTGCTCTTGCACTGCATTTTTTAAACTATCGGCTTGAATATAATAACTTTCGATGGGTTCGCAATCATTACCACCATTCGGTTCAAAGTCGTTTTGCTCGGGTAAATTGCTATCCATCATCTTGATTTTAGATTTTAGATTTTAGATTTTAGATTTTATGGTTTAAGTTGGAATTGCTTGAAATCAAAATTAAATATTATTGGTTTGTAGTAAGGACTTTAGTCCTAAGTCAGAGCGCTTACTACGAACCTATCCAAATTTATAATTCGTTCTATCTATATATATAACAGTAGAGTTTTATTCTACTTTAGTTCCTATGCTTTTAGCAGCGAACAGTTATGAAGAACAAGATACAGCATATTTAGTTTTGGTGAAGTACATTCTGACGGGCAGGGATGCCCCGCAGTCGCTACAACGGAGGGAACCTCCGCAACGCGCTGCTCTCCATCCCACAAGACTTTCGGAATATAGCTTTGTACCTCATTTAGCTGCAAAGGGCTGTATTTAGTTGAATTACTTCTCCCCCATCTCCCCCTCTCCCCCCCTCTCCCCCCTCTTCCCCCTCTTCCCCCTCTTCCCCCTCTTCCCCATCTAATCCAACAGGAGTGAAAGAAATATATGTGCTGCAAAAGTGTCTCTAGTGTTTGGGACATCTTTTTTAATTAGCTCGTCATCAAAATGCATAAACTCCTGCAAGCCACCTCTATCAAATAACAGAGCGGTTGAAACAAACACAAACTTCACCGCATACATCGAAAGTTTTTGATCGCATTAATACACATTACCGAGGAATCTTGTCATGGACACCAAATTTATGCTGCAAATGAGCGAATTAGCTAACACCAATACTTCAAAGCATATCACCGTCTTGGGTGCAGGAGTTGCTGGTTTAGTTGCTGCTTACGAATTAGAAAAAATGGGTCACACGGTTGATATCATGGAAGCTTCTAACCGTATCGGTGGAAGAATTTGGACTCATCGCTTCGGAGAAGAAAAAGACGCTCCTTACGCTGAGTTGGGTGCAATGAGAATTCCCGGCGACCACCAACATACTCTACACTATGTTAAAGAAATGGGATTGAGCGATCGCCTTTGCAAGTTTGTCACGGTATTTGAAGAACAAAACGCTTTCATCAACGTTGAAGGTAAAATCTTTAAGATGAAAGATGCTCCGAGAATTTTCCAACAACGTTATCAAGGAATCTTCACTGACGAACGTTACAGCGAACAAACTAGATTATTTGCAGCTTGGTTAAAAACCATCGTTGATACCATTTCCCCAGGTAACTTAAGAGAAAGCTTGGATAACGATTTAAAATCGCATTTGATGGATGAGTTGGAAAGATTGGATTTAGAACCTTATTTCTTAGAAAACGGCGAAAAGATTGATTTACAAGGTTTTGTAAAAGATAATCCTAGTTTCCGCGCTCGTTGTAGTAAAGCTTTAGATATGTTCCTTGGTGACATCGTAGTTGAAACCAGCCAGGATTTATTACAAATCAAAGGTGGTACTCAACTTCTAATCGATCGTTTAGTTAAATCGGTAAAAGCTGAAATTAACTGCAATCGTCCAGTTGTGGGAATCAAAGTTAAAAACGGCTATACTCAAATCGATTATTTACAAGATGGTGAGCGTAAAACTCGTAAATGCGATTATGTTTTGTGTACAATTCCCTTCACCGTAATGAGAAAAATGGAATTAGAGGGATTTGACGACAGAAAATTGGCTTCGATTAAAAATACAGTTTATTGTCCAGCGACAAAAGTTGCTTTCCACACCAAAGAAAACTTCTGGGAAAAGCAAGGAATAAAAGGTGGTGCATCTTTTAGCGGTGCTGGTGTTCGTCAAAGTTACTATCCTTCGGTTAAATTCAATCCAGAACTTGGTAGTGTAATGTTAGCTTCTTACACAATTGGTGATGATGCCGATCGCTTGGGTAATATGTCAGAGGAAGAACGTCACGGTTATGTTAAAGATGTTGTTTCCAACGTACATCCGGAATTACAACAGCCAGGAATAATTCAAGACGTTGCTTCAATTGCTTGGGGTAATTACGAATGGAGTGCTGGTGGTTGTACAATACATTGGGATGATTCCAATCACACTGCTAATTATTTAGAAGCTGCTAGACCTCAAAATAACTTGTTCTTCGCTGGCGAACATTGTTCTAAATATCCCGCTTGGATACAAGGTTCGATTGAATCTACTTTGGAAGCTGTTTACGATATTGTTTCTCACGAAGCTTCTATTCCTGTTTCAACTTACTCTTCTACAAAGGTTGTAAAAAAAGAACTTGTTACCGTGTAAGTCAATTATCAATTATCAATTATCAATTATCAATTATCAATTATCAGTTATCAGTTATGAAGAACTAAATATTTATTTGAATTGAATTAATTTAATGTGTATTTAAAAGGTGTCTCCGGTGTTCGGGACATCTTTTTTTTTATAATTATGGTGGTAAACACAAATTTCAATGCTTTAATCTATCAAATTATCTGACAAAAATAATTATACGGGGTGGAGGTAGTGCGAGCATCTTGCTCGCTAGCTACTACGAGGGAGCGAGACGCTCCCACGACATTTTTACTACCATGAATTCCCACGACATTTTTATTACCATGAATTCCCACGACATTTTTACTACCATGAATTCCCACGACATTTTTATTACCATGAATATATAAAGATAAATAAACGGGGAAAACTTGATGTCGAGTCAATTACCAAATTGCATTACCACTCCACATTGGTGGCAATTAATGAATTGGATAGCCGATCCAATTGAATTTCAAAACAAATATAGCCAGAAGTATGGAGATATTTTTACCATGCACTTATCTGGACTTGGTTTTTCTGTAATTATCAGTAATCCTAAAGCGATTCAAGAACTTTTTAGTCAAGATTCTAAGTTTGATATCGGTAGAGCTAACGAACTTGCCGAACCTTTGATTGGTAAAAATTCTTTGATGATGATGGATGGATCTCGCCATCGAAGAGAACGTAAGTTATTAATGCCTGCCTTTCATGGCGAAAAAATCCAAGCTTATGCTAAACAAATTGTAGATATCACCGAAAATATTGCTGGTAAATGGCAAGTGGGTGAATCTTTTATTGTCCGCTCTACAATGCAGAAAATAAGTTTAGAAATAATTTTACAAGTTGTCTTTGGCTTGAGTGAAGGGAAACGCTACGAACAACTTAAACCTTTACTTACAGATTGGCTTGATATGACCGATTCCCCTTTACGTTCAAGTATGCTGTTTCTCAAATTTCTACAAAAGGATTGGGGAAATTGGACACCTTGGGGAAAGATGAGACAAAGACAGCGCCAAGTTTACGATTTACTCCAAGCAGAAATTGAAGACAAAAGAACAAAAAAAGATAATACAGGTAACGATGTTCTCAGCTTGATGATGGCAGTACAAGATGAAAATGGTCAAGCAATGAGCGATGATGAATTAAAAGATGAACTGCTAACAATGTTATTTGCCGGACATGAAACTACTGCCACAACATTGTCATGGGCTTTTTATCAAATTTATCAAAACCCAAATATAATCGAAAAATTGCAAATTGAATTAGAAAATTTGGGAGAAAATCCCAACCTATTAGAAATTGCTAAACTTCCTTATTTATCAGCAATCTGTCAAGAAACGCTAAGGATGTATCCAGTGCTTCCGGTGCTTTTCCCACGCATCGCCTTAGCACCCATCAAAATTGCTGGATACCAATTTGATGCCGAAACAACCTTTATGCCAAGTGTTTATTTAGTTCATTACCGGGAAGATTTATATCCCGAACCCGAAAAGTTTAAACCAGAACGTTTTCTTGAACGACAATATTCTGCTTCCGAATACTTTCCCTTTGGTGGTGGAAGTCGGCGATGTTTGGGATATGCTTTAGCTCAATTAGAAATGAAATTAGTTTTAGCAACAGTTATATCTAAATATCAACTTGCTTGTGCAGAAGATAAACCTGTAAAAATACAGCGTCGCGGTTTTACCCTAGCTCCTACTGGTGGTGTGAACATGGTTATGAAAGGGAAGAGGTAATTGGTAATTGGTAATTGGTAATTGGTAATTCCCTATTTACTTTGAACAAAACGATAGCCAACATCATATTTTTTCTGCTTTCGTAAATGTCCATATTCTTTATTCCATCTTCCCGTTTGCAAATCTTCTTGCAAGCGCAATACCCCTTGATTAACTTCATCATTATCAATCTTCGCAAATGAAGAAATACCATTACGAATATTTAGATCTAAATACAATTCCGGTCTTGCCCAACCAACAGCTGCAAAGGAATCCGATAAATTATGCGGCAACCGAAAAGGAATTACATTGACATCATTCCCAGTTACCGAATGAATTTCATTAGTTAACTCCGACATCGATATAAAAGTAGATTCAACATCTTTAATCAGTGAAGGAAAATATTTAGTTAACCAAAAGCTGCTTATCATTGCCGGATCGAAAGTAAACACTATTATCCTACCGTTACCAACAACTCTACAAACTTCACGCAATGCTTGCCGATAATCTTGGAAATGGTGAAAAGCAAGCATAATTATCGCCGCTTCTGCCACTCGATCGGGTAATGGTAAATCTTCCGCATATGCATCAATCCACTCAATAGCTGGATGGGATATCGCTTGATTTCTCATTGTCGCTGAAGGCTCTATTGCCAGAACTTCATAACCATATTCAGCCAGAAAAAATGCATAAGAACCAGTTCCAGCACCAATATCTACAATTTTTGAAGCTTGGCAAGATTCCAAAAGCTCTAATAATTTTCTTGCTATACGTGAATCGCTTTTTCGAGTTTGACCGTATGTTTTTCCAATCTTGTCGTAAAGCGTCATTCTACAAACCTCAATTCTGGAAAGTGAATGCAGCACCCACTTAGTAACTCTTAAGAATCCCAATTATATCAAAACACCAAAAAGCTGCGATCGCAATATCGGGTTTTGTTTATTTTTAAGTTAACTTTTTATCATCTCATAAAAAACAACTACATTTTTCAACTATAAATACAAAATCACCATCTTATAAAAAAAACTTTCCGATAACTCAAAATTGATTAAACTTCTGTATTCATATTCCGTCACAAAGCCGTTACTTTCCTTTACATAAGCATTATTATTGACACTATTCTCAACTAGATGACGAGATTACAAGGCTTTGCGCCAAAGTGTGATATTGTTATTTTCAGGGGAGCAGTTTATTCATTTTTATATTAATCAAGTAAATAAGTACTTAATAGATAGCAACTAACTTGATGATTGTATTATATAGCATCAAAATCGTATTAAATAGTTCAAAAATACTCTACGTAAAAGCCAAAGTTCACATAAATAGATATAAAGTCTGAGGTGATTTAAAGTACCAAATATAAGGTATTTAAATACTGGTATTGACAATAGTTACGTTTTAATAGCTTTAGATTGTTGAAAATCTTTGATGGAACTACTTAACTAGTAATAATTTAGGCAAGGTATTTTAATTTACTAAAGACAAAGCATATTCATTTTATATTTTGGTAGCTGACGACAGGTGCATATTTAGGCAGAATAATAAATATATTTTGTACGTATCGGACAAATTTGTTTTGTAAGCGAAGAAACTGATTATGCTAAGTAAATTACAATTACCAAGCAAACTTCGTCAAAAAGTAGATAAAGAGCTTGAAATTGGAGAATCTATTAGGTGGGTTGAGCAACCCATACCTCGTTTTTTTACAGCAACTTCTATCGGCGGTTTTTTATTTGCTATTCCTTGGACGAGTTTTGCCATATTTTGGGTGTCGATGGCATTAAGAGCCAGCGTTTTTTTTGCTCTCTTCGGTATACCTTTTGTGCTTGTTGGTTTGGGGATGTTGTCTAGTCCTATATGGTTAAGGCTGTCGGCGCGAAATACAGTTTATTTAATTACAAATAAACGAGCTTTATCTATTTCTATTCCAGTTAGCTCATTTGGAAATATCTTGTCTACTACTATAAGAAACTACCCACCCTCTAAGTTAAAAGATATATATCGCAAAGAGCGAGCAGATGGTACGGGTGACGTGGTTATGGCAGTTCAACAAAGCACCAGTAATATTAATAATCGTAGAAATCAAACAACTCAGGAGATAGGATTCATGGGAATTCACAACCCGCAAGAAGTTGAGAAGATGTTAAGACAGTTAGCTCAAGATGCTGAGTAATAGCGGTATTCAATTCTCAAACGTTGAGGAAATCTACTATTCTTCTCGGAATAACTATTACGGTTAATTTCTTGCAATCCCAATTTTTTAAAATAATCAACTTCTTCCAAAGATAAAGGATAAGGTGGCCCACTTGGTTCTTCAGGAGTATCGCGGGTAACTGTGACGACTAATAATGTTCCTTCCTCAGTGACTAATTGAGCAATCGCTGCCATTACTTGCTCGCGAACTTTTAAAGGCAAAGATTGAATTGTTCTCGCTTCAAAAACAAAATCAAAATTTCGCTGCCATTTTTTATTTAGATCGAATACATCGGCAACAACATAGTTGACTGAAGAATCGGGAAACCTTTGTTTGCACCAATCTATAGCTGTAGGAGAAATATCAAAAGCTGTAACGTTAAAGCCTCTCTCAGCTAGGATTTCCGCATCGTCTCCCAATCCACATCCGACAACTAAAGCTTTTATTTTTAAACCCTTGCCAAATTGGGGATTTTGATTTAACCAATCTTTGAGATAAGCATTTGCGGTCATATTCGCCCAAGGAACTTGATTTGAGTCTCCTTTGGCCTTGATGTATACGTTGTCGAACCAGTTTTGGGTCATTTCAATTTTGGGTTTAGAGGATATTTCTTTACGTTTGTGTTCCCGATTCGCACAAAGTTTTAGAGATTTCTATTCAGAATCTTTGAACACTTGAAGATATGGAGCATAAGCAAAAGCTCTATTACGCTTTTGCCCAGTAATTTCTTCTAAAAGACCTAAACTGCATAAATCTTTAACTAACGTATTAGCATTCGGATAGGACAATTGAATAATTTCTTCAACTTGTTCAACCGTAATAATTGGTCGGGAGTAAAGATTTTCTATGAATTTCTCGAATTAACCTTAATGATACGGGTAATGTATTTAAGCGCTCTAAACCATGATTAACTGCTGCAATATAGTTGACCACCTCAGCAACTTCTTGAGGATTTTCTGGTTCAAGAGCTTTAGATTCAAACTCTAGTACATCTATCAAAGATGCTTGTGTTCCTTCAATTTGACTTGACAAAACCGCTTCTTTACGGACGTACATGAATACAAATAGTTCGGGATTAGGTAAAGCATCCGTAGAGCCATCTAAGCGACCTAAAGCACGGTCTGCTTGAGATAAAAGATTCCACATCTCCATGTCTATATGGATTTCTGGTTGAGGAGGTAACGGACTTGGGATAAAAGCTTTATATCCTCCAGCCTGCTGTACATAACACCCTGCCCTATTTTTATCCACCATTATTATCGACTTCGTTAATACTGAATAATTATTAAAGCTATATTATCAAAAACAGAGCTATATCGTTAATAAGACAAATTATTTAAGTAATTGTGGAATTGTATAAAGCAATTGAAGAGCTAGTGTCAGTAACAGGTTATGCCGTTCAGTAAAACTTGAAACTGGCATAGCCCAATAAAACTAAGACACTGTTGGGTTATGTCTAAACGCCGTTCCTCAATCTAACCCACTTAATGCATTACTTATCCCAGGCATTTCAATAAAATTAGGCAGTTTTTTGATGGAATTACACCATTGATTTATGGCAGGATATTTATCTAAACTCACACCACCTTCGGGTGCTAAAGCAATATAGGGAAAACAAGCAATATCAGCAATGGTAGGACGATTCAAAGCTAACCATTGATTTTGAGTTAAATGTTGTTCGATAAGATTTAAAATTGGCTCTGCTTTTTTCTGCGCTGCTTCGACATTAATTCCAAAGCCAAACTTTGTACCTACTCTAGCATCAGCAGGGCCGCGAGCAATTTCGTTTGCTGCTGTTAATAACCATTGAGTTACCTGTGCCATTCCCGCTGCATCGCTAGGAAACCAAGCTTCTCCACCGTGTTTTTTTGCTAGATAAACTAGAATCGCTTGGGAATCTCTCAAAACTAAATCGCCGTCTTCTAATACCGGCACTTGTCCGAAAGGATTTAATTGTAAAAATTCCGCTGATTTTTGCTGTTTAGCCACAACATCTACAGGTACAAGCTCATATTTAATATCCAGCAAGGATAAGAATAAACGTACTTTATAGCAATTTCCTGAAAGCTCTAAATCATATAGTTTCATAATTGAAATCTCTTGAGTTTGTTGTTGTGTAATAGAAGGATAAATTTGGTCGAATTCTAATACGTTGCCATCTGGATCTCGAATGAAACAAACTCGACGACGCTCTCCAAGATATTTTGGCCCTTCTGTAACTTGAATATTTTCTTGCTCTAATTTCTTTAACAATACATCCAAATCATCTACAATAAAGGCTGGATGAGTAATTCCTGGATACTTTATCGGTTCATCCATGAGAATATTTTTATCGCGTTTTGCTCCATTGAAGATCAAATTTATATAAACACCACCATCTGTAACTAACTCGCTGGCTTGCTCCTTTGGAAAATACTTCTCTTCGATAAATCCCAGCTTTTCGTAAAATTCTAAAGCTTGAAGGCGATCGCTAACCCGAATCCCTATATGCTCGTAATCAATAATTTTCATTTTTTTGCACGGAACGTTCGGTGAAGAGATTGTAAGAAAGTTTACCGATTGCTGGGTAAAATGTCAATACAGCCAAAAATAGTTGCAAATGACCAGAGAAGAAGCGATTGTCAAATTAATTCCAGCATTTAGGAAGCATGGTTATGAAGGTGCTAGTCTATCCTTGCTTTCAAAAGCGAGCGGATTAGGAAAAGCCAGCCTTTATCATTACTTTCCTGGTGGTAAATCAGAAATGGCTGCTGCTGTGTTTGAGTATGTGGGTATTGATTTTGGTAGCTTGGTGCTGAAGACTTTGCGGGGAGAAGGTGAACCTGCTGCTAAAATTCAAGCTGCTTGTAATAGTTTGCGGGAGTTTTACGATTCAGGGAGAAATTCTTGTTTTTTAGCGATAATGTCATTTGGTGAAGCCGATAAGTTGTTTCATGACAGAGTAAAAGCGAGATTGGAATTGACGATCAAAACCTTAGCTCAAGTGTTGGTAGATGCAGGGATTGAAGTGGAAGTTGCCCAAATTAGGTCGCAAGATGCTATTGCTCAAATTCAAGGAGCGTTGATTTTGGTGAGGATTTTGGATGATATTGAACCTTTTGAAAGAGTTATTCAGGGTTTGCCGGGAAGGTTGTTGGGGTGAATATTTTTCTAACATTTTATTCCACGTCAACTTAGTCACCGTTTGGGTGCAGTTTTCGGTCATAAAGAACTACATCTGTAGGTGCATTTCTCCTTCTAGATGCTAATATTTTAGGCTCGATTGGTACTTCAGTAGGTATGAAAGTCAGCAGACAAAGTTCCATTTCGTCATCCCAATCATCATAGTCAGCATCTTCGCAGTTAAAATTCGGTTCTGCTTCAATTTCTTCTCTAGTAAAAAACCGATTTTGAAATAGTAATTGATAGTGTCCCGTATATAAAGGAAACGAAAAAATAGCACCGTCGGTAGCATCTGCAAAGACGTGTATTCGTTCTTCACCTGTAACTTCAAAAGGCAGAAGTATTACACTAGTGTTATGATTTTGTTTTTCTGTAAAGTTTTTAGTTTGAACAGCAATAACGGGATCTATTTCTAAGCTTTCTGCAACCGCTATTTTTACCCAGTAGCTTTGATAATCGCTTAACATATAAAATGAGACAAAATCTTGATACCAAGCAAATCCTTGATTCATTTGAAGTTTAGTTCCTTCATCACGATAATGGCTGTCACTATTATGCTTTTCAAGTGATTTAGAGATGTAGATAAAGGAATTATAAATATTATCTAATCTAATTTCTGCAATTACTTCATTCATAAATTGCAACCGTGAATTTATAAGGATTTTTTGTTAGTCGTCACTATCTTGGTACATTTTTCGCTCGTGAATAATTAATTGATTAGAAAAATCTTTAGTTCCAAGCTCACTTCTATACGTTAAAATTTTAGCCTCAATCGGTTCTTTCGTAGGGATAAAAGTCAGCAGACAAAGCTCCATTTGGTCTTCCCATTTATCGTAGTCCATATTTTCGCAGTTGAAATTAGGTTCTGCTTCGATTTCCTCTCTGGTAAAATCGCGATTTTGGAATAATAATTGGTAGTGTCCTGCTGGTAAGGTGAAAGAAAAAGTTGCACTAACTGGATCATCTCCGAATACGCATACCCGCTCTTCACTAGTAATTTGAAAAGGGAGAAGTATTACGCTAGCTGGAACATACATTCCAAGTTCCTTCGCATTAACAATAACGGGATCTATTTCTAAGCAATCTTTAATTTCTATTTTTATCCAGTACGATAGGTAATCCCTTAACATATTAAAGGCTATAAAATCTTGATACCAAACAAATCCTTGGTCTAATAATAGGTCTGAGTAGTCTTCGGGTTCATCTCCTATTACCTGACTGGATTTATATCCTATAGGTAACTTAGAAACATGAATAAAGGGGACGAAAATATCATTTATTCTTATTTCTGCAATGACTTCATTCATAAATCTTAATTGTGAATTTAGAAGAATTTTTTGTTATTCGTCACTATTTTGGTGAAGCTTTCGGTCGTAAAGAATTAACGGAGTGGAAAAATCTTTAGTTCCAAGCTGGCTTTTATACGTGAAAATCTTAGGCTCAATCTGCTCTTTAGTAGGTATAAAGGTCAGCAGACAAAGCTCAATTTCGTCTTCCCAATAATCATAGTCTTCGCAGTTGAAATTAGGTTCTGCTTCGACTTCCTCTCTGGTAAAATAGCGGTTTTGAAACAATAATTGATAGTGTCCCGCAGGCAACGGGAACGAAAAAATAACACCGTCGTTAACATCTCCAAACACGCAGACTCGCTCTTCAACTGCAAGTTGAAAAGGGAGAAGGATTGCGCTCGCTCCATCGGCTAGTCTAAGCTTCTTAGCGTTGGCAATAACGGAATCTATTTCTAAGCTTTCTGCAACCGCTATTTTGACCCAGTACGATTGATAATCGCTTAACATATCGAAGGCTATGGAATCTCGAAACCATACAAATCCTTGGTTTGTTAGTATTCTGATGTCTTCTTCGGGTTCACCTCCTATTACCCGGCTAGATTTTAGGATCATCGGTGAATTAGAAACATGGATGGTTGACGTGAAAACATTATCTATTCTAATTTCTGCAATGACTTCATTCATAAATTAAAAGATTAATGACAAATATTAAAACGATAAAAACGGGGGCAATGCGCGATTGCGTTACACCGCCCGTTTCTACACTCAGTATAAAAATACTTCAAACGCCAATTTTTCTGTAGAACATTAAATTTTGACTCAGTGGAACCACTTATAAAGCTTTACTTTTATTCGTCACTATTTTGGTGAAGTTTTCGATCGTAAAGAATTAACGGAGTAGAAAAATCTTTAGTTCCAAGCTGACTTTTATACGTGAAAATCTTAGGTTCAATCGGCTCTTTAGTGGGTATAAAGGTCAGCAGACAAAGCTCAATTTCGTCTTCCCAATAATCATAGTCTTCGCAGTCGAAATTAGGTTCTGCTTCGACTTCCTCTCTGGTAAAATAGCGATTTTGAAACAATAATTGATAGTGTCCCGCAGGCAAGGTGAAAGAAAAAGTCACGTTATCATCATAATCTCCGAACACGCATACTCGCTCTTCACCTGTAAGTTGAAAAGGCAGAAGGATTGCGCTAGCTCGACCACCTATTCCAAGTTCCTTAGCGTTGGCAATAACCGGATCTATTTCTAAGCTTTCTGAAATAGCTATTTTTATCCAGTACGATTGATAATCGCTTAACATATAAAACGCGATAGAATCTTGGAACCAAACAAATCCTTGATCTAATAGTAGCTTTATCCCCTCGCTTTCAGAGCCTCTTACCTGGCTAGATTTGTATCCTATAGGTAACTTAGAAACATGGACAAAGGAGGCGAAAACATTATCTATTCTAATTTCTGCAATGACTTCATTCATAAATTAAAAGATTACTGACAAATATTAAAACGATAAAAATGGGGGCTATGCGCGATAATGTTATACTCATTAAAAAAAATTCAAACGCTGATTTTTCTGTAGAACGTTGGATTATCAAGGAAGTGGAACTACTTAGAAGGGTCAATTGTTAGTCGTCAGTATTTGGGTACAGTTTTTGATCGTAAAGAATTAACGGAGTGGAATCTTTAGTTCCAGCCCAACCTCTATCGATGAATATTTTAGGCTCAATCGGTTCTTGAGTGGGGATAAAGGTCAGCAGACAAAGCTCAAGTTGGTTTTTCCAATCATCATAGTCCATATCTTCGCACTCGAAATTCGATTCGGCTTCGATTTCCTCTCTGGTAAAATCACGGTTTTGAAATAATAATTGATAGTGTCCCGCAGGTAAGGTGAAAGAAAAAGTGACACTAACATCATCATCTCCGAACACACATACTTGCTCTTCACTGGTAATTTGAAAAGGGAGAAGTATTACGCTAGCTAGACCGTCTCTTCTAAGTTCCTTATCGTTGGCAATAACGGGATCTATTTCTAAGCGATCTTTAATCTCTATTTTTATCCAGTACGATAGATAATCACTGAACATATCAAAGGCTATAAAATCTTGATACCAAGCAAATCCTTGGTCTAATACTAGCTCTGAGTATTCTTCAGGTTCACCTACTCTTACCTGGCTAGATTTGTATCCTATAGGTAACTTAGAAACATGGATAATTGACGTGGAAACATTATTTATTCTAATTTCTGCAATGACTTCATTCATAAATTAAAAGATTACTGACAAATATTAAAACGATAAAAATGGGGGCTATGCGCGATTGCGTTACACCCCCATTTATACACTCAGTATAAAAATACTTTATGCTATCGGTTCAGGTAAAGCGCTTTTGCTTTCTCCTGGTTCAAAGAAACCCCGGTTATTAAGGTCAGTTGCCATTACATCTTCAACGTAACCTAAAGTCTGTCCTGCAAATTTTCCTTTTACAAAAAATATTTCTGTGCCGTTGTTGCTTATGCCTTGGCTTGAACCAAGTGAAGGATAATCAGGAAGTTCGGGGATGAAGGGTGTTCCATCTGGTCTTGTCCCATTAGAAATTTGCCGAAAGTCAATAGTTGAGAAGTTTACAGGATTGGCAAGCGTAATTTTAAAATACCCCCAAAACCCAAAGATGGTACGTGACGCTATTATCTTCCTTATAACCACCAACAAAAATCATCGAAGCGTCACACACCCTACAATAATTTCTACCCCCTCTTCCCCCTCTTCCCCCTCTTCCCCCTCTACCCCCTCTCCCCATCCCCCATTCCCACACCAACCCCAAAACCCGCTATCATATAGGCGTTAACTAATTACCAACAGACAAGGGAAGGGAGTTGTGAAAGGCTTTAATTCAAAGGTATTTGCTCTGGTTTCGTTTAGCAATATAATGCTTTCAACCCTTTTGATGTCTGTTGGGGTAGAGGCTGCTAAACCGAATTCTAATTATATTGCTGCTGCTGACTTTTCAAATTTAGAATCAACGAAAAACCTAACCCCCCAGCCCCCTTCCCTACGAGGGAATGGGGAGAATTTAAAGCCTCTCTCCTTGCAGGAGAGAGGTTTGGAGAGAGGTTTTACAAGTACTGCGAAAACCCAGATTGTTGCTCAAGCTCCGACTCAACAGAAGTTGGAGCAGTTGGAAAGACAGCAGGAAACTACTAATCAATATATTAATCAAACCACTTTCTTATTTAATACGCTGCTCGCTACGTTAGTTGTATTAATGATTGGGGTAATTATTTCGATCTTTTTGTTAAGACGTGCGGTTTTTCGGGAAGTTACGAATTTGGTAACTGCACGTTTTAAGGAGTTGGGGGATTTAGAAGCGAAAATTGCTACTGCTAATAAGCAGGTACAAAAACTGATTGAGGAAGCGGAAGATTCTGTTGATGAATTAAACCAAGAAGCGAAAGTACTTAGTCAAGATATTGGCAGCAAGCAGGAAGGTTTATCAATTTTAGTTTCCGATTTATCTGCGTCGAAGCAACAAGCTTTGTCGGAAATTGAATCGCAAATTGCTGTTTTTAAGCAAGCTTTGAATAAGTTGGATACGGAATTTACCGGAAAGCTGTCGGAGGTACAAGCGAATGCTCAACAGCAAGGTAATTCAATTATTCAAAATTTGGAAAGGTTGAGTGCAGAATTCGCTCCCCAGATGCAGGGGTTGCAGTCGGAAGTGTTGCGGCAGAAAGATGATGTGGTGGAAACTCTCAAACATTCGCAAGTTGATTTTATCAGCGATTTAAAGGAACTTCAATTAGCGGCGGAGCAGCAGCGAGATTTGATTTTGGTTTCTTTGCAAAGTCTTTCTGCTGAATTTAAACCGAAGTTAAATGTACTGGAAGCCGATTTACAACAACATAAGGATTTAGCGGTAGAAAATATCAAGCAGTCGCAAACCGATTTTACAATTGAGTTACAGCAACTTCAATCGGCAACTCAAGCGCAGCAACAGCAAATTTTACAGAATTTACAGCAGCAAGAAGCGAATTTTGCTCCTCAATTATCGGCGATTCTTGCTCACGTACAATCTCAAAAAGATGCGATTATCGAGAATTTAAAGCTTTCCGAGAATCAGTTTGCATCTCATGTTTCTCAGTTACATAGTTCACTACAAACCCAAAAAGACGGAACTTTACAAAGGTTTGCCGGTACCGAATCCGAATTTAGCGATCAACTTTCCCAACTTCAGCAAGATGCTCAAAAACAGCGAGATGCTATTTTACAGAGTTTAGAAAAACTAGAAGACGATTTTGCACCGCAGCTTGAAGATATTGAAGCCGATGCCAGAGAAAAAGCGGGAAATTATAAGGATGAAACGCTGCAAAATCTAGAAAGATTGCGCGATGAAATTAACGCGGAGTTGCAGCAAGCTCAAAATTTGATTCAAGAGCAAGTTAATTCCACTCAAAATAATGTAGTTAATCTAGAAACTTCCGTCGTTGCCAAATTGAAGGAATCGCAATCGGGTATTCAAGAGCAGAGACAGGAAACTCTACAAAGTTTATCCCAACTTGAAACCGATTTAAGATCGCAATTTGCTGTTTTACAATCTGAGGTACAAGTGCGTAAAGATTCCGCTTACGAATTATTGCAAAATCTGGAAAAAGAAGCGAACAATAAAATATCAACTTCTACCACCGGAATTGAATCTCAGCAGAATCAAACTTTAGAAAGCTTGCAAAAATTAGAAAAAACCGCTCAAGAGCAACTTGCCGCTTTACAATCGGAAATTACCGCTCGTAAAGATTCCAGTTTGGATAAGTTGGATAAATTGGAATCGACTTTAAGCGAGCAATTAAAGTTAGTGCAGTCGGATGCAGAAGTTGAGAAGCAGCAGATACTACAAAAGCTATCCGAAATTACACCGAGCGAAATAGCTTCTTCTGCCGTTGGCGAAATATTGCAAAAGCTAGAGAAGGTAGTTGAGCCAATTGAAAAACTCAAATTAAATCATCCCCAGCTATTTATTAACCTTGATGAATTTGTTACTCAGGGTAACGAGTTATTTGCAGCCGGGAATTATCAAGAAGCGATTGTTGCTTACGATAAAGCCTTAGAAGTGCAGCCAGAAAACGAAAAAATCTGGTATCAGAAAGGTTTAGCGCTGTGGGAAGTGAAACAATACGAAGACGCGATCGCAACATTTGATAAAGTATTGGAAATCAACCCTTCCCACGCCGATAGCTGGTACCATCGCGGTTTAGCGTTGATGGAAATGAAACGTTATGAAGCTGCAATTTCGGCTTTTGGTAAAGTCGTCAAAAAGCAGCCAGATAACGAAAAGCTGTGGTTTGTCTTGGGAATGTGTTTGGGAAGAATCAAGCGTTACGAAGATGCAATTGCTGGTTTCGATCGAGCGTTGAAAATCAAACCGGATTATTATCAAGCTTGGGTTGATAAAGGTGTAATTTTAGGTAAATTGCAGCGTCACGAAGATGCATTTCAAGCCTTTGATAAAGCAGTGGAAGTTGAGCCAGCTAATGCCACAGCTTGGATGAATCGCGGTATGGCTTTGGAAATGTTGGAGCGTTACGATGATGCTGTTGTTTCCTTTGATAAAGCAATTACCTTGTATCCTACCCCCAAAGCTTGGGATAAACGGGGTTACGTTTTAATTGAGTTGGAAAGAGATGAAGAAGCATTAACTAGCTTTGATAAAGCATTGGAAATTGATGATAATTACGCAAGTGCTTTTTATAATAAAGCGATTGCTTTCAGTTATCAAAATAATGTTGATGAAGCGGTAGAGACTTTGCAAAAAGCGATTGAATTGAATGAAAAGTATAAAGAAGATGCTGTAAATGACCCAGATTTTGAAGCAATTGCCCAAGATGAGAGGTTTAAGGAATTGGTAAATGGGTAATTGGTAATTGGTAATTGTAGGGTGTGCCACGGCTTAAATAACTTTGGTGAGAAAGAGTTAATTTGTTGATGCCATAACGCACCATTCGACAATTTAGAGAGTAGGTTGGGTTAGGTGCTTCGATCAATATGATTTTCAATCAAGGAATTGGAAATTGCACCGTAACCCAACATTATCTGTGGTTGTTTCAAATTATTGATGTTGGGTTACGACAGGATTCAAGGTTATCGTTTTCAATCTAATTCCTAAACGTGTCTAAACCAATCTACAAACTACAAACTAATGAGATTTAATCATAAAATCAAAATAAACCTTCAAGAATTTATAACTTTAGGTAAATTTGATTGTATCGAAATAGGACAAACTAAAGAATGGATTTTACATAATTTTCCCGATCCAGATGATATTATGGCAGGAAAGTCTGTTGATAATTCTGCTATCTGGCGTTATGGGAATATTGAATTTCATTTCATAGAAGACAAACTGGGAATGATTTTCTGCGATTATATTCGAGATATGGATGGAGGTGATTCTTTAGATTTAGATGCATCTTTCTTTCATAATCTTAATAGTCTAACCTTTTCTTCTATTTCAAATAAATTAACATCCCTACAAGTAAATTACTCTATTGAACATAAACTATTGTTCAATCAAGTAATTCTTAAAGTTAGCGAAAAAAATTTTAATATGACCTTTGAAAAAATTAATCATGAGATTAATGACCCTAATAATTTTCTAATATTTGCATTATGGAAAAAGTAGATTAGAGTATAAAAATTTTAAAATTATTCTCCCTTATTGTCAAACTCTAGATAACTCATTATTCTTGAAACAGAAACCATAAATTAGTATAAATACAATGACAACCAATACCTCTTTAGAGAGAAGACTTGCAGCAGTAGAAGCGGCGATCGCCAAATTGCAGAAGCAAGTCGGTACTCCTGAATCAAACAATTGGCTGCAACAAACTACAGGTTCTTTTAAAGATGAACCCGCTTTTGAGGAAGTGCTTGCTTATGGTAAAGCAATTCGTCAAGGTGATGAATCTATGCTTGAAGAAGATGAATTATGAAATATCTGTGTTGATGTTGGGTTACGACACGATTTAAAGTAATTGTTTTTAATCAAATTCCTAAACGTGTCTAACCCAACCTACAAATATTATCTTATTCTGTCAACCCCGAATCACAGTAATATCTCGTTGATTCTCAGTCTTCACAATTTCCGTTGACAAACGTTCTTCAATTGGTAAAGCATTTTTGCGTCTATCAAATATAAATAACCAACCTTCATTCAATCCCAAACGAGCTAAATAGGATTCTAATTGCTCGATTCCATCATTTTGGGGGTCGCGTTTTTTCTCACGCCATACTTTTAATTCTATTCCCAAGGTAACGCTTTTATAACGTAAACATAAATCCATTCTGTCACTACCAATTGCATATTCGCGCTCTAATGTTCCACCACCGTTGACAACCCGATGTAAGAAAGCCATTAATACAATGTGAGGTGCAATTTCATGATAGCTAGTGCTTCTCAATAACGGTTCTCCATGCTGTCGCCAAAATTTGATAAATGCTTCCAATAAAGCATCTTTATTTAATTTCCCTTCAGAAGTTAACCAGCTAGGACTAATAAGAGGTAAACTATCTTGGGTTCCTTGTACTAAAACATAGGGAATTACTTCGCGGTAAATCGGGTTAGCAATTACTAGTCCCCCCATAGGGTCGCGTCGCAACAATCCCAAATCGATTAAATATTGTCGGTCATCATTGGAAGTATCACCTAATGCTTGTCCCGATAATATTGGTTCAATAATGTTTTTAACTCGTTGTTCTCTGAGTTTTTCTGCAAGGGAATCGAGATGAGTATCTTGACGAGCAATTAATATTTCTTTTGCTTCTAAAATATGTTCTTGGGTAATAGGAATATTTCTATCCTTAACCATTTTTTCTACAACTTCTTTAGCTAATGCATTGACTAACCAAGGTTGTCCTTGTGTTAAATCAAATGCTGTTGCTGTTGCTTCTGGTGTAAAAATTTGTCCCGTTTCTTCTGTATGTTGTTGATATAATTCTTCTACTTCTGCTGCATTAAAATTTCTCAGAGTAATAGAACTAACTTTAATATTAAAAGGACTGGCTGTATTTAATCTGTCACTCCCACCTGAAGCAACTTTGTAATCCCTTACGTCTCTTAAACCAATTAATCCCACAGATGAAGGAAAACTTTCTGGACGATTGGGAAAACCATCCCGTAATTGTCGTAACACCGAAATCAAAGTGTCATTTTGTAAAGAATCGATTTCATCAATAAATAATACCAAAGGTCGTGACAAAGCCTGCGCCCAAACCTGTAAACTAGCTTGGATTCTTTGCCCTGGTTCATCATAAACCCAAGTAGAAGGTTGTAAATCTTTGGGTAAGCGAATATCAATTGTATTTCGCCAAGAACCTAATATAGCTAATTCTGCTGCACTGGGGTCATTATTAAAAGCACTTCCGACTTCTACCGATACCATCACAGATGCATAACGTCCGTTTTCGGTTAATTGCTTCGCTAGTGCTAGCATTGCGGTTGTTTTACCCGTTTGTCGAGGAGCATGAACGACAAAATAACTTTCTTGGTGGATGGTGGTTTCTAAGTCGGGTAAGCGACTAGTAGCTGGGAGCATATAGTGCTTGTTTGGTTTACATGGACCAGCAGTATTGAACCAGCGAGACATTTAGTTTTTATCAATTAGCGGACACTTTGAGTTTAGACGATTTTGGGGAAAGGGATTTTTCAATTTGACGAATAATACTGATAAGTGGTTAGCAAGAGTTATTTCAATGAATAAATATCTTAAAATGGTATGGCTTTTTGCTGTATTAATCGGATTAATTGGCTTCGCGACGATTTATCAAGCAATCGTCACAAAATACGAACTCCGCAAATTTCCACCATAGGGGAAACTGATTGATGTCGATGGAAAATTAAAAAAGTACGTTAAAAATTATCCGCAAGCCCAATTCCACCAAATACGCAGTTCTTAAAGTAACATAGTAATACTTATATTCTTTTTTAAAATAAAAACGATGGATTTGACTCAATTGATGTTGATACTGGCAACGGTAGTGGGTGTGGTAAATGGGGAAACGATTCAGGCTAAAAATGCTCAAGGGCAAAAAGCTACTATAAAACTTGCTTGCATTCACATACCGACTCGAAAATCCCGCAGAGATCAAGCTAATCAAAGATTGAAGCAGCTTTTACCCAAAGGTAATCCGGTAGTGATTCGATTTGCAGATACCTATGGAAATGACCAAATTGTTGGAGAAGTCTTTTCAAATAATCAATCGATAAATCTGCAAATGGTGAAAGAAGGTAAAGCTGTTGTCGATAAATTATCTGTAGAGCAAAATTGTTATGAAAGCAGAATCCAATTTATGGTAGCAGAAGCGAATGCTAAACAACGAGGTTTGGGTTTGTGGGAAAAATCCAGATATGTGATGAATTAGCGAGCAGTTAGCAGTAGTGTTCGCATCTTGCTGCCTAATTACTTACATAATAAGCTGATGTGCAGCTAAATTGTATAAAACAAAATTTGGTAATTATTGTAGTGCGGGCATCTTGCCCGCTAGTACTATACAAATTAAGTGCGTAACAACTTAGCAAATAAAATATAACCTCACCCTCGCTTTACCTGTGGTAAATCTTTCCCTCTCCTTGACAAGGAGAGGGTAGGGTGAGGTTTTAAAATACCTACATTCATATTTTCGGGAATTACTGACAAGTAAACTGTATATTTATTCCATACATACTAAATATATGTTCATTTCTTCGTAGAAAACTACAATAGGGAACATATTTTTTATACTTTACATTCTTAACTATTAATCTCAAAATTACTTTAGTAACAGAGATTGTACTATGGGAGAACATAAATCAGCTACAGATGAACGTTTTTTAGTTTGTGGTTTGGGAGGATTGGGGCAGCACTGTGTGGCTGCGCTGAAACAATTTGGTGTAGAGGTTGTCGGAATTGAGTTGGTACAGCCAAAGAGTTGGAGAATTCCGGGTGTAGAAAATTTACTCGATGACTTAATTATTGGTGACTGTCGGCAAAATAGCGTTTTTGAACGTGCAAAAATCGAACATTGTCGAGCCGTATTGATTGTCACGAGCGACGAACTTATTAATGCCGAAACTGCGATCGCTGTAAGACAACTCAACAAAAATGCTCGTTTGGTGGTACGCTCGACGAAGGAAAATCTAAATCAACTTTTAGAGGAACAGTTAACTAATTTTGTGGCTTTCGATCCCATTCATTTGTCTGCTGCATCTTTTGCTTTGGCAGCTTTGGGGGGAGATTCGTTAGGCTTTTTTAATTTAGACGGTAATTGGTTGGGAATATTTCAGCATACAGTTCATTATGGGGATAATTTTCACCGTCGCAAGTTATTTGAGATAAATTCTGGTTCTCGAATACTGCTTTGTTATTTATCAAATAATTATAATAGCTTCGATTGTTTCTATGATTGGGATTCTGAATCAATAATTCAAGAAGGTTCAACTTTTATATATGTAGAACAATTCGATCGATTGATATCAAAACAACAAAAAAACCAGGCTAATAACGCTCGCAAGAAGAAGCGAATATGGCAAAAACCAACCGATTTTATCGGTAAAATTAGAATTAGAAAAAAAATATTAGAATATTGGCATTCAGCTTCGCAAGTTCGTCGGGTGGTAATTGTTTCTGGTTTAGTTACAGTTAGTTTAGCAATCTTGGGAACGGTACTTTTTGAGTTTTTGCTGAATTATAATACTGATACACTCAATCCTTTTTATATAGCAATTAGTTTATTGCTAGGAGGATATGCAGATTTTCTATATACCGAAAAACCAGAGAATCTAATTGTGCAAATTGTAGCTTTAGCGTTAGCGGTAGCTGGAACTGCTTTTGTAGGTGTATTATACGCCTTAGCTACTGAAAAACTTTTATCTACAAAATTTCTATTTTCCAACCGGCGCTCTCAAGTACCCGAAGAAGAACATATAGTAATTATTGGGATTAAAAGAGTTGGAAGCAAGGTAGCAAAATTATTACAACAATTCAATCAACCTGTAGTAGCGATTGTTTTAGAAGACGACTTTGATAACAATCATTTACCGAATATACCTTTATTTGCTGGGGATTTAAACGAGTCTTTAAATAAAGTCAATATTTCCACCGCCAAGAGTATAATTGCTACGAGCGAAGACGAAATGTTAAATGTAGAAATGGGGTTAAAAGTTCGTAAAATTAACCCCGAAAGTAGCTTAATAATTCGTACTTTCGGGCAACGCTTAAGCGAAAATTTAGCTCAAATTCTACCCAAAGCTCAGATTATCTCAGCTTATGCAGTAGCAGCAGAAGCATTTGCAGGAGCCGCATTTGGTGAAAACATTCTTGATTTATTCCGCCTCGACAATCAAACAATTTTAGTAACCGAATATCAATTTAGCGAAACCGATACTTTAAACGGTTTAATGCTTTCCGAAATTGCTTATGGTTACGGAGTCGTACCAATTTTATATCAAAATCCACCACATCCGGTGGAATTAATGCCGAGAGATTACAAAAAAATAGAACCAGGTATCCGCTTAGTTGTACTCGCAACCATCGACGGATTGAAAAGAATGGAACAAGGAAAAATTGGTATTAATCCCAAGCACTGGCAAATAGTAATTGAAAGCGCAACAACAGAAGAAGCTAGATTTGATGGTGCAAATCAAATAGCCAAGATTTCTCACTTTCCTTTAGACAAGGCTAGAGAATTAATCGATAATTTACCTCAGACTTTACCAGTACCTCTATATAAACTTCAAGCACAACATTTAATCAGAGTTTTGCAAAAGCATCAGGTGATGGCTAGTTTGAAAAAAATTTAGAAAGTTTGAGGTAATTGGTGATGGGTAATGGGTAATTGGTAATAAAAAAAATATTTATACCTCAGTATCTAGTAAGTAATTAACTGAAGATGATACAAGTATTAATGAGTTAGTAATTATACTGTTGAGATTTAATACAAAGTGTTAGATTTAACTTGATTATTTCTATTGTGCTGGGTTTAATAACCTTGTTGATATTAAAACTACTATCAGTTAATGAAACTTACACGTTTAATGTGTATGGCATTAATGGGAATAACTATAGTAAATGCTAAACCGGCTATAGCTGCTCCCAAACGGCAGAATAAACATTCTATTCACAATTTTACTTATTGGTGCCAGAAGAAAGATAGTTTACCCGAACAAACTCAGTATACTGTTAAAGTTTTACTACAAAAAGCTGGTACTCAAAATTGCGATCGCGCAGAGAAAAAACTGAAAAAATTGCGGGTACTCGATCTTTCTTCCCATGACATCAGCGACTTGTCACCCCTTGCTCAATTAACTAATTTGAGGGAACTTTATCTTTCTTATAATCAAATTCGTGATTTATCTCCCCTTGCTCAATTAACAAACTTAAACTTTCTTTTCCTTGAATCAAATCAGATAGGTGATTTATCCCCGCTTTCCCAATTAACCAATTTAAATTGGCTTTTTGTTGGCGAAAATCCGATTGAGAACAAAACTTGTCCCGTCAAACCAGCATCTATATGTGAATTTGACGCAAATACCGACGAGGAAATTTTATTTGAAGATATGGAGGTAATAGTCTAACCTCCATGAAGATAAGTTAAAACGTATTTAAATTTGATGTTCAGCTTAGCCCACGCAGGTGGGCTAAGCTGAATCTTCGTACAGAAATGACGTTTTTTGAAGCCTTTTCACCATTAAATATGAAAGTTCCATCGTCATCTATTAACCATAGATTTAATAATTGAGTTTTGGAACCAGTGATTACCTGCTTCACGACGCAAACCATAAATACCATCACCAGTTTTGCAAGCTGATAAAACGACTAATTCTGTACCTCGTAAATTCAATCCTGCATATTCCTGTTTTGTTTATTTTGACGATTATTGAAACCTGCTAATGCTAAACCAGAACCTAATAAAAGATTTTCTAACTGCTTATTAAAATCATTTATTGTCATACTTACTTTTTTTGATTTTGTAGAAAGAATTCGTGCCCGCTAAATGTATAAAACTAGGTGTTTCTAATTGTTTGATAGTGGTTTATGTCGCTTTTTCACCTGTAACAATATTAATGTTATGAAAGATTGATTTGATTTGTTTACCTTATTAAAAAGTTGCTGCGAGCGAGCGAAATTTCAAATTAGTAATGTTATTAGGTAACATCCTCAAGAATTGCGACCAAGTACGATCAACTTAACTAGATACTAGCAATAATAAAATAACTCTTATGAGATCCGAATCTCGCACTCAAGCAAACTACAAAATCACGGAACGCGAACCAATTTCGGTCGATCCTCCTAGTCGTCTTCAAGAACTTTGGGCGGAAGATGTTTTTTGCCTCAAAAAAATGGAGAAATGTCTGCCCAAAGCTGTATTTAAGTCGCTGAAAAAAACCATTGAAGCAGGCGAAAGGCTTGATGTTTCTATTGCCGATACGGTGGCATCGGCAATGAAGAATTGGGCCATTTCTAAAGGTGCGTCCTATTATGCCCACGTTTTTTATCCTATGACTAACGCCACAGCGGAGAAACACGATGGGTTTATTGACACGAAAAGTGATGGTACGGCGATCGCCGAATTTGCTGGCAAGCTTTTAGTTCAGGGAGAACCCGACGGTTCATCTTTTCCTAATGGCGGCATTCGCTCTACTTCTGGAGCAAGGGGCTATACGGTTTGGGACGTGACTAGTCCCCTGCCTACCTGATGCAAACCGACAACGGGGTAACTCTTTGCATCCCCACCGTTTTTGTTTCTTGGACTGGTGAAGCCTTAGATAAAAAGACTCCTCTATTGCGCTCGATCGCGGCAATGAACCGATCGGCTACACGGGTATTAGAACTGTTGGGGAACAGCAATATTGCGACCGTCAACTCTAGCTGTGGTGCGGAACAAGAATACTTTCTAATTGACGCGCATTTTGCTAATAGTCGTCCCGATTTATTATTAGCGGGGAGAACTTTGTTTGGCAAACCTCCTGCTAAGGGTCAGGAATTTGACGACCACTACTTTGGGGCAATTCCCGAACGAGTTCAGGTATTTATGCAGGATGTGGAACACAAAATGTACCGTCTCGGTATTCCTGCCAAAACCAGACATAACGAAGTAGCCCCCGGTCAGTTTGAAATTGCGCCTATTTTTGAAGCGGCAAACGTAGCCTCCGACCACCAGCAGTTGACTATGACTTTGCTACGTCAGACTGCGAAAAAGCACGGCTTTGTCTGTTTGTTGCACGAAAAACCCTTTGCTGGCATCAACGGTTCTGGTAAGCACGTTAACTGGTCTGTCGGTAATCCCACTCAGGGAAATCTACTCGATCCTAGTGACTCTCCCCACGAAAACCTTCAATTTTTGATTTTCTGTGCGGCGGTAATTCGCGGCGTACATAAATATGGACCTTTGATGCGGGCGGTAATTGCCAATGCCGGTAACGACCATCGTTTGGGTGGCAACGAAGCGCCTCCCGCGATTATGTCGGTTTATTTGGGTTCTCAGTTAGAGGAACTATTTAACAATATTGTTGCTCAGGGAACACTGAACGTTGAGTATAGTCACAGAGGCGAAATAAACCTTGGGGTAGATACTCTGCCACCGTTGGCAAAAGATGCAGGCGATCGCAACCGTACATCTCCCTTTGCTTTTACTGGCAACCGTTTCGAGTTTCGGGCAGTCGGTTCGAGTCAGTCGGTTTCGGGTCCCCTGATTGTGCTGAACACGATGCTAGCCGATTCTTTAACCGCAATCGGCGATTTGCTAGAAGCACAATTGAACAATAGAGTAGAAATCGAAGATGCAGTAGTTGCCGTTATTCAAGAAATAATCGGCGAACACGGTGCGGTTATCTTTGGTGGCAATGGCTACTCGAAGGAATGGCACCAAATGGCTGTGGAAGAAAGAGGCTTGCGTAATTTACCCACCACAGCTGATGCTCTACCCGTACTGAAAGAGGAGTCTACCATAGAACTATTTGAGAGAACTAAAGTTCTTTCACGAACTGAATCAGAAAGTCGCTTTGAAGTCTATGCCGAGCAGTATATTCTTTCAATTGAGATGGAAGCTAAATTAGTCATCGATATGGCTAAGACAATAGTGTATCCTGCGGCAATACACCACTTAGATAATATTGCGGCTACCGTCACAAACCTACAAGGAATGGGCATTAATCTCAATCGAGAGCATATTAACGGCGTTGCTTATTTGACTAACTCTCTCACCGAAAAGATAAATAACCTGCAATCGGCGTTAAGCAAAGCTCTACCGGAGGTAATCGCAACGTCGGATTTTGGCACTACTGAAGAACATATGCAGTATTACGCTACTACTATATGTCCTTTGATGAATGATGTTCGGGATGACGTTGATGCTCTAGAAGCGGAAGTTGCAGACGATCTTTGGCCCCTAGCAACTTATCAAGAAATGCTGTTTATTAAGTAGTCTTATTTCGCAATATATGCTTGATTTTTTGCAATTTTAAATCTATTTTAAGGTCGCCACGCGACCTTTTTTTTGCATAAGCGATTTAGCGCACCACCCATCCCCAATCCCGCAACAGTTCTTATTAATACTCTTAATCTAAAGTTGTACCCTTGATAGATGTTTTCTGTTACACCAATAAGTGAAAATGAATTTTCGTCGTAATTGGGAATTAAAATCATGCCAGCAATCAAGGAAAAAACAAAAGCTCTCAAGGGTACAACTGTTGATGCTACTGTAGTCCGAGTTGTAGATGGCGATACTATCCGCGTTGAAGTTCAAGCAGAGGAGGAAAGTCTACGGATTTTAGCGCTGGATACTGAAGAATCTAATGCAGGTAGCCCAAAACCCGTTACACCTTGGGGAAAGGAAGCAAAGAAGGAAGCCGAAAAGTTATTCAAAGCTGGCGATAAAGTTAAGTTGCAATTCCCTGGTGATGAATCAGTAGAAGAATGCTTTAAAAAGTATCGGGGAAATTACGGTCGCTTATTGGTATTTGTTTATCTAAAGGATGGTACAGATTTTCAGGAACATATGATTAAAAAGGGTTTCAGTCCCTATTTTATGAAGTATGGTTATGCAGCACTTCCCGATAACCACGAACGATATATGCAAGCGGAGAAGAAAGCACAAATCGATAATGTTGGAGTTTGGAATCAAATCGAAGTGAATGGCTCGGAAGTGCGGAATTACGCATCTTTAGGTGTTTGGTGGTATTTGAGGGCTGAAATAATTCAAAATTACCGTCGGTTTAAGCAAACGAATGCAGATACAACTGTATTTAATACCCGTCTCGATTATGAGAAAGTGTTGGAATTAGCCAAAAAAGAAGAAGAAGCAACCATTTTTACCGAATTACGCAACCCCAAACGTATTGCCCGAAACAATATGTTTATCGGTATTGGTTCTGTAGAAAAGCCATTTTCTTTGTTTATTCCCAAAGTTGATGAAGCTGCGGGGTTGAAAATTATGAGTTTAATTAAAAACCGTTATATATCTACAGATGAAGAACATCCACGCAGAAGCTATGCATATGTAAAAGGGGAATTGAGTATTTATAGAGATAAGCCGCAGATTATTGTGACTAACGTTAAGCAGATTATGGATTTACCGCAGCTAGATTAGAGGGGGGAGAGGGGGAAGAGGGGGTAGAAATTCTCAACTCCTAACTCCTAACTCCTAACTCTTAATTACCAATTACCATGCCCAATCACCTATGCCCCATTCCCAATCCTCAAATCGAACGATCCAAATTACAAGCAGCGCTAATTAATGCTAAATGCGTAAAGGCTTGGGGAAAGTTTCCTAATGCTTCGCCACTGTTGCCTGTTTCTTCTGCATATAATCCTAAATGGTTGGCATAACTCAACATTTCTTCAAATATTAATCTTGCTTTATTTAACTTCTCGGAATCTCTACCTCTTCCGGCACGAGTTAAGGCTTCTACTAACCAAAACGTACACAAGTTAAAACTTCCTTCTTCTCCTTCTAAGCCGTCGCTGTAGTCTTGGGTGTTGTAACGATATACCAAACTATTAGATAACAGCCCTCCTTCTTGTGGCGATCGCATTATTGCATTGAGTGTTTTCAGCATTCTGGGGTCGTTGGGTGATGTAAAAAATACCAGGGGCATGATGAGATTACTGGCATCTAAGGTGGTGCTGCCGTAATACTGGATGAAGGATTGCTTGTCTTCGCTCCATCCGTTTTCCATGATATCGAGGTATATTTCATCGCGAACTTTGAGCCATTTTTCACGATTTGCGGGGAAGGAACGTTTTTCTGCTAAACGTAAACCTCTATCAATCGCTACCCAACACATTAACTTTGAGTAAACAAAGTCTTGTTTTCCATCTCTGGTTTCCCAAATACCGCTGTCTTTTATATGCCAGTTTTCGCAAACCCATTCAACATATTTACTCAAATTGACCCAAGTATCGTAAGATATCGGCGTTCCATACTTATTAAAAAGATACACCGCATCCATCAACTCGCCATAAATATCAAGTTGGATTTGATCGTAAGCACCGTTACCAATACGAACCGGAGTTGAACCCTTGTATCCTTCTAAATGGTCTAAAACTTCTTCTTTAAGATTTTTTCTGCCATCAATACCGTACACTATCTGCAATTGCGAATCATTTTCCAAATGCGACGGACAAAGGGATATAATCCAATCGATAAAATTACCCGCTTCCTCCGTAAATCCAATTCGCATCAAACCATAAAGGGTAAAAGCAGAATCGCGAATCCAGCTATAGCGATAATCCCAGTTACGCTCGCCACCGATACCTTCAGGTAAACCGCAAGTTGGCGCTGCTATAATTGCTCCGGTAGGCTCGTAGGTAAGCAACTTCAGCATTAGCGCCGAACGTTCTACCATTTCTCGCCATCTACCTTTATAGGTACATTTAGAAATCCAGCGTCGCCAATAATCTATAGTATGTTCAAATATCTGCGTAGTTTCTTCTGGGTTCAAGGGTAAACCGCAACCTTGTTCGCATTCAACTTCTCGCAATATAAATACCGCAGATTCTCCCTCTTTCAAACTGAATTCAGCAAAAACCCCGTTATCATCCTGCTTGAGGGGGATATCAGTTACCAATCCGAGATTGAAGTCGGTAGATTTGAAAATAACCCCACCTTCAGTCATCTGTGTTTCATGCTTATCGCGAGCATAATTAAAAGCAGGCTGACACTCCACGCGAAACTTCATACTATTCCGCACGCAATTTACCTTCCTTACCAACCAGTGATAACCTTGTTCGTTAGGAGATAAACCTACAGGCATAAAATCAACAACTTCCCCAACACCGCAATCTGCTAGAAAGCGAGTTACCAAAACATTAGTTTCTGGCCAGTAAAATTGTTTATGATTATCCTTACAAAGCGTAGGTGAAATGCTGAAATGTCCGCCCTTCTTTTCGTCGAGAATGCCACAGAAAACGCTAGGTGAATCATGGCTGGGATAGCAGAAACCAATCGATTGAGCCATTCTTCCCCACCAAAGCAGTGGTATGCATATTGCCGATAATGCCGTAGTCTTCGATTGGTTGATAACCCATAAGAATAATTCGTAGTTCGTAATTCGTAATTGCTAGTTAATTATCTATTATTTTGCCACTGATTTAATTACCAATTAAAAAATGTATTTTTATCTCTTTATCTTCCAAGGTTGATTTTAATTAGTTCGCGATCAAAACACTTCCTCCCATCGATTTTGTTTAAGTTGACCAAAGATAGATGTGATATTATGCTCACTTAAGTACTTCTAATATTTTTGAGGGGTAGGTATATGTAACACTCTTAACTCTTCACTCCTAAAACCCTACTCTTCACGCAAAACATAACCTACACCGCGAACAGTATGAATTAATCGTTTTTCATTATTTTCTTCAAGTTTAATGCGTACATAACGTATATAAACTTCAATGCATAAATACACCTTTTTAATTTTGGATTTTCACTAGTTCCCAGTCACTAATTCCCAGTCTCTAGGAACTCCTAGTAAGAGGCTCTGCCGGCAGAGCCTCCCCAAATGCATTACAAGGCAGAGCCTTGTAACGAGTTATCACTGCTCACTGAGTAACTTTCTGAGCCAGCATTTTCAAAGCATTATCAATTCTTTCTAATGGCTCGTCAGCACAACCTGTTAATTTATGACGACGAGATAGATATTGAGGGCTGTTGTAACCTAGCCAAACTTGTCCGTTTTCATCTTGCCAAACCAGTGCTTTTTGAGGTAAATCGATTCCCGCAGTTTGATTGCACTGCATTAATGGAGTTCCAGCAGCAGGATTTCCGAATATAATTACTTGCGTGGGACGTAATTCTTGATTAACAGATGCCGCTCCTGCTTGGTGATTAACCGTACCAAAAATATTTAAACCTTGCTCTTTGGCAATAGATTCAAAGCGTTGAACTGTTTCTTCTACGCTGTAATTACTTTTAACTCTAACAATGCCATCTTTTGAAGCTCTAACGATACCATTTTTTCTACCTCTAGCTATTTCATTTTTAGAATTTTATCTAATTCCTTGAGTTGCATAAGCGGGAAGGACAAATAATCCTAATGCAGCAATAGTCAATAATACTTTCTTCATTACTAATCTCCAATCATTTAAAAGTTAAAATTAAAAACTTAATTACCAATAACCAATTACCAACTAATAAAAAGCCTTGATAAGACTCAAACTGAGAACGGAAATAAATATCCATGAAGCAGCACCTAAATAGAGAGGTTTGATTCCACTTTGTTGAATTTCACGAATGCTAGTTTTTAAACCCATACCTGCCATTGAAATGGTTAGTAAGAAATGGTTTATTTCGGTTATTGATTTTTTAAATACTTCAGGAAAAACATTAGCACTATTCAATAACATTAGAGCAATAAATCCAAAAACAAACCAAGGGATAGGTAACTTTTTAGATTTAGTTTCTTGAGATGAATTGCTAGAAATAGGTGATATAAATCCCAAAGTTAAAACAACTGGAGCCAAAAAGATAACTCTTGATAGTTTGGCAATCGTACCGAATTCACCACTAACTTCTCCACCTTGAAATGCTGCTGCAATTACCTGGGCTGTTTCATGAATGGAAACACCGCACCAAATACCAAATTCTTGTGAATTTACCTGTAAAAAAGTAGATAGGAAAGGATAAAGCAACATGGAGAGAGTTCCAAAAATGGTAACTATTGCCACAGCATAAGCCACATCTTCGTCTTTACTTTCGACAACACCATTAGTAGCAACGATAGCAGAAGCCCCACAAATAGAAGTACCGGCAGCAATTAATTTTGTCAATTTTTGATTGACTCCAATTTTGTTGCCAAACCAACAAGTGAATGTAAATGTACTGACTAAAGTTACAAGGACAATTGCTAATCCAGCGGGACCAACTGCTAGTATTTGAGGTAAACTTAATCGCAATCCTAATAGAATAATAGATAATCGGAGAATACGTTTTAAAGAAAAGGTAATTCCCGGTTTAAAAATTTGAGAAACTCCAACTGTATTTTTAAGTATTATTCCTAAAATTATCGCGATGATTAACGAACTAAAAAGTGAAAGAGAGGGGATTTGTTTGAGATATTCTGCTAGAATCGCAAGTCCCGCAGTTAATAATAAACCTGGTACTATGGCATGAAATGGAAGACATTTTAATATTTCTGCCTTGACATTTTGGGGTGGGCTTTCCATTTTTACAATTCCAATTAATGAACATTAACAATTTTGATAAAGTGAAAATGTAGAGACGTTATATATAACGTCTCCATTGAATTAGATGTAATCTAACTCGGGATTTTGAGCCATCATTTCCGAAATTTCGTCTTCTTCGGAAACTACAACATTAAAAACGTCCTTCATAAAGCGATAATAAGCGGTATAAACTTTTGTTTTACCTTCATCTTCAACAATAAAAAAAGGTGCAGATGATACATTATGTTTTCTAGCTAAATCAAACCCTTCGCTAGTAGATTGCTGACGTTCATCTGCTGCAATAATTTCGTCTATTTTATCTAGCAAGTTTAATTCTTTGAGTTCATTTAAAACTCTTGCGGATTTGCGGCAAGAATTACCATCTACTTTGATTTTTTGAATTAATTTGATATTCATGATTTTGAAATATTGGTAAAGAACAGGGAATAGGAGAGACGTAATATATTACGTCTCAAAACTCTGGTGGTGGAGTTTGACCGTTTCTCAACATTGTCCGTACTTTTGTATCTGATAGGTGTATTCTTTTTTACTTTGTATTGGAACTGGTTTTACCTGTTGCTATCGATTGGCTGCGAGTACAATAGAATGCGTGTTCAAATTTTAAGGGAGTAATTTGTAACTCGCCCTCTGTAAATTCATCAAAGATATATTGAGCGTCGTAGGTGCCGTAATAATCGCCGACTGCATGGTCGCGTCCGACTATAAAGTGCGTGCAACCGTAATTCTGGCGTGCGCTGCAACTACCACAACTCCCAAACCAATTCCGATCGCAATGGAAGCCTTGTCACGTCGGAGTGTTTCTAAATCTCGTTGTGTTAGTACCAGAAAGTCTCGATTGATTTGCAAACCTACAAGACTTTGTTTAGGTGCTTGCACTAAGAGAACATCACCAAATTTTAAACGCATTTCACTCAGGCGCTCTCGTTTAATTTCTTATCCGCGATGAACTGCTAAAACCGTGACATTATAGCGTTGACGAAAGCGTATTTCTTTAAGAGTTGAACTGATAAGGTTGGAGCTAGAAGGAATGAGAACCTCTGCAATACCTTCATCTTCCGCGCTCAGTTGGGCTTGTAAAGACTTTTTGTTAATGAATTCCGATAAAATTTCAATACCTTCTTCATCTTTAATTTTAATTAAGTCCTCTCGGCTGCTCCTAACTAAAAGCACCGAGCAAGCTTGTAGTTTTTGATCTTCTAGAGGTTGATGAGAATACTTCTCGTTAGCAATAATTTCTAATACATTTACATCAAATTTATGTTGTAAACCAGTAGAATCTAATGTTTTTCCGACTAAATTAGAACCAGGTGGAATCTGTAACAAATAAAATCAATGCCAAGACAACAATGGCAAGCGTAAGAAAAATTGTCATGTCATGGCTGGCTTATAGTGCTTTTATTGGGTATCATCTGGCTGAAAATTTAATGAATTAAAACTGTGAAAATATCTTTCTATTTGAATACAAAGCAACATCAGGCACCCCTTTTAAATCAAATAATCTTTGTCAGAAATTGAATTGTTTTTAATTTGCCCTATTTATCTGAGAAACTATTGATAAGTAAATGAGATTTACCTGAGAAGTTAATTAATAAAATCACATTTTTGGATAAAAATGGTTGAATTGCTTGTTATGTAATGGAAGGGGGGGAGATAGGGAAGAGCGGGAAGAGCGGGGAGATGGGGAGAGTGGGTAGAAAAAATTAGTTAATACCAATAGGGAGCAAGATGCTCCCACTACAGGAATTTCACTGGTAACTGGTAACTGGTAACTGGTAACTGTTAAATTTTCATCGCTTCATCAAGTGTTGCTTCGGAATTTTCTTGTTTAGCACGCTTGATATAATTGAGTTTTAATTCTTCTAATAAATCAGAAATCAACGGTTGTAATTCTTGTTGAAGTTGCTTATCTTGAAGTTGTTTGCGTAAAGCGACTCGAAAATTATCGGTTAAATTCTCGAATAGTAAACGCCCTTGAGTATCGGCATAGGAAGAAGCTAAAATTTCATAAGCAGTTTCAGCAATATAATCGGCTAACTGTTCGCTTAATTCTGCGGGAATCATATTCATCCCCGGTATATTTTTCAATACTTGATAAAAATCAGATTCCTTTAAAGAATTCTTAAGACTGTGTTGTAAAAACACTTCTACATCTGGCTGAACTTCCGGTAAAACTCTATAGATAACTAATTTTAATACGCGGTCGGTAATCGCATCAAAATTATCAACTTCACCAACTTTTACGTAGTCTTTTGGTTGGAGTAAAGAACTTACTGCATCTCCAGTTTCGATTGCTTCTTGGGTTTGATTAATTAACCGTACCATTAAGAACATTGATACACGATTAGCTAAATAAACAACGGGTTCGTAGGTAACTTGTTCTAAAATCCGTTCGGTATTCATATAGCTCGATCTATGCAGTTTTACCGCAACAGGAATTACTCGTAACCACTGCCATATAGGCAATAAATATAATCCGTCGTACCAGTTTCTTAGAATTGCATCCCACCAGCTTATATTATCCTGCTGTCGAGATACCCAAAAAGTTCTAGCTAAAAGCTCAAGAATAAAAAAGATTACAAATCCAAGATCGATAAACCAAAATCGATCGATAAATTGACCGTTTTCATCTATAACGCGGTAATAATTAACTTCTAATAGCGGTCGAATTTTACTATCAAAAAAAGATAAAGCTTCCTCAGAACCAACTTGATTAAAATAATCTTGAGTCCAAAACTCAGTAAAAGATTTTCTCGCTGATAAAGTATCCATTTGATACTCCATTCGTCGATTTAATGTGGCAAATGTACTAAATTTATTCGCCGATGAAAAAGGATTTTCTGTAAGTATATCTATACTTTGTTGTCGTAAGCTGGCAAATATCGAAGCTGTTGAATTAGCTTGTAACCTACTTTTTTGCAGATGGGTTTCTAAAATATCAACTGTATTTAGATAACGTTGAGTAACCGGGTGGGGTTCGATACTTTTAACCGAATCATAAGCGGTAACAGCAGGAATATGCTTTAAATAAACATCCCTTAAAGGAATATAGCTCAAGTCAAACAGTACTAATACAAGGTTAATAACTGCAACTACAGCAATAAAGTTTTTCCACCAATTACCTTTTGAACGTTGGGGTTGCTCGAAAGTCATTTGCGCCATTTTTGAACATTTTTGACAACTTCCTGAGTTTAGCAAAAAGTATTTATCTTACAGCGATTGTTTTTCTGAATTAATTACCAAGTATATTAGAATTTCTATTGCATCAAGGAGGTAAGCAGTGCTGAGTATCAAGACATTGCATCCCAGATTGTTTTGGTATCTGCGAACATACGAAAGCGACATACTTTTCCATCACGCAAGTCGTAAATATGTGCAGCAGCAGCATTCATGGGCTTTTCAGAAATGCGGTTGTATCCTGTATATCTCCCAATAACAATTACAGAGTTTCCTGCATCGAGTAATTCTTCAATATTAAAAGCAAAGTTTTCCCAGTTATTGTCGTTGGCTTGGAAAACTCCCTTAATAACTTCAGATGCACCTTTGCGTGTAGCACCACCTGGGAATCCCTCATTTTGAATCCATTCGAGGTCTTCTGTTGTAATGCTACGGAATGCATCATAGTCCCCCTGTTCGCGAAATGCTCGATACAGTTCTTGAATTACTTCAAGATTGCTCATTTTAATTACCAGTTAACAACCAAATCCTGAATTTCCATTCTTGCTTCATTGAGTCCTCGCTGACGTGCTTCATCTCCTAAATCCAAACTATTCGCATGAATAAACTGAATATCTGTTACACCAATAAATTGAAAGGCAAAACGTAGAGCAGGTTCTTGAGCATCCCAACCTTCAAAAGGCGAACCAGCACCATACTCACCACCCCGTGCTGTAATGAACAAAATCTTTTTTCCTTCAACCAATCCTTTGAATTCTCCATCCATAACAGCAAAAGTACGACCAACCCGAACAATGTAATCAATGTAAGCTTTAAAACTAGAAGGAATGCTGAAGTTGTACATAGGAACACTGAAAACACAACGCTCGACTGCTAAAAATTCATCCACTAGCTCATCAGAAAATCGAAGAGCATCAATCATTTCCGGAGTTCGTGTTTTTAATGGACTATAATCAGCCGCAATCCATTCTTCTGTAACGTGAGGAATTGGTGATTCTCTAAGGTCGCGGTAAATAATAGTATCTTCAGAATGCAGGGATTTCCACTTTGTGATGAATTCTCTTGCTAGTTGTCGAGACTTAGAACGTTCCCCACGAGGACTTGAATCTAGATGTAAAATATTTGCCATTTTGTTAAATACTTCAAAACTTTACTTATTAATCTAGACAGTAAAACTATTACTTACTAAAGTAAAGTAGCTACTAAATAGTAACTAAGTATCTTGAATAAACGTAAATTACATACAGCAGAGCCTAAATGCAATCCACTGGCTAAACTGCTCAGTCAGCTATCAGGACAATGGACGCTTTATATTTTGTGTATTTTGGATGCAAATGGTTTCCTACGCTTTGGTGAATTGAGATCCAAAGTTGAGGGAATTTCAACTAAAGTTTTAACAGAACGATTGAGGATGTTAGAAGCAGCAGGAATGATTAATCGCTACCATGAGCCGACAATTCCTCCTAAAGTTACCTATAGTTTGACCAATCGTGGAAAAGAACTATCTGAACCACTGGAGCATTTATGCGAACTTGCTTCGCGGTGGTATGGCACTGAAGAAGAAACACTTGATTAATCCTACTGTACGTTAACTAGATTCTTGCTTGCTCTGCATTCCGGGAATTTGTACCCCAAGAGCCACCATTAACACTGCCATATAAGATGTCAGCGATAACCACAGTAAATGATTGTTTTGCAAATACCAACCTATAGCAGCTACTGGAGCGAATCCCAATCCTAAAGCAATCAAAGCAGAATTACGCAGTTTGACTCCTTGTTTTAATCCCACTGTATAGCCTTCAAACATGAAAGCAACAGCACCACAAGTTAAAAGCGGTAGCAACCAATCTCTATAACGAATAACCGATTGACTGATATCTGTATGACTGGTTAATAAACCAAAAATCGTTTGCGGAAATAAAATCGATACCGAAGCAAATATAGATGCAATCATCACTCCCGTGAATATAGAAACCTGCAACAACGGTATCATCTGCTCGGTTTCCCCTTTACCTTTGAAATTACCTATCAAAGATTGAGTAGTTAAACCAATGCCGTTAACCGTAAACTGACTTAACATCACAATTTGCAGCAGCAATCCGTTTTCTGCAATTACTTCATTTCCCATCGCTGCGCTGAGATTTGTAAAAATAGAATAAGCAGTAATCATAGCTAGATAACGAATCAAAATATTGCTTTTGAGTACCACACTAGCTTTCAGAGCTTGCCAATCAAATATATCTTTGAGAGTAACGGGTAATGCTTTCCTTCGTAAACTAAAATAGATTCCAATTAGCGCCACCGACAAAGCTAAATAGTGACTCAAAGAGGTAGCTAATCCTGCTCCCGTACTTCCCCAACCCCATCTAGTAATCGTTAAATAATCCAAAACCACATTCGAGCCATTACCCACAAAAGAAATTAGCAGCACCAAAACGTTCATTTCCCTTCCTAGAAACCAACCAATCAGCACAAAATTGAGTAAAACCGCAGGTGCAGCCCAAATGCGAGCATTGAAATAATCGATTCCGAAAAATTCAACATCAGGAGAGCCAGACAGAATCGCAAAACCAAATTTTTGGATGGGGTATTGCAGAATTAAGATGAAAAAGGCGATCGCTAAAGCAATTAAACCACTCCGCAACAAAGCCAAAACTATCCCTTTCTCATCATTTTCTCCCACAGCTTGAGCAGTAATAGCATTAGTACTGTTTCTGAAAAACTTCAAAATTCTGTAGAGATAATCAAACAAAATGCTAGCTAAAATTACCCCTGCCAAATAACGAATATCAGCTAAATGTCCGAGAAAAGCAGTATCAACTATTCCAGATAAAGGCACCATCATATTCGAGATAATACTTACAGATGCCAATCGGTAGAAACGAGGTAAAAAGCTGCTGTAGCGAGATGGAAGCGTGAATAATAAATTTGATGAACCCATAGAAAAGGTATTTTTTGTTGTTAGCTTTGAACGATGATGGGATACATTTTTTGCAGAAGCTCAAAGCAATAAACGTCTACTTCAATTAATCTACGCTGAATCGAAATAGATAAAAGTAATAAATTGGGCACAAACACAAATGAAAATAGAAATTCCCCCATCCAAATTTCAGATCGGGGATTTTAAGTCGCGCTGTCCGCTTCGCAACAATGCTAGCTGTGTTCCAGCGCATGATAATATATAATCTCAATCATAAATTGTCTTTGCTTTTTAAACTTGGGCAGGTACAGCCCCACTCCAGCTATTATTTTGGAGATATTTTTCTAACGTCATTAAGTCAGGATACTCTTCCCGTCTGGCTGCAATATCTGCTGAGTATCCGACGTGATCAAACCACCGATACATAATTGTCATTTCCTCTCCAGTAAATTGCTGAAACTGCTCCCAGGGGAGTTGAACATAATTTACGGGACGACCAATTACGCGACTAAAAATAGCAGCGGTTTCAGTCATAGTTGCCTCATCACCTGCGATATCTACAGCTTTCCCAATCCATTCCTTGGGCATTTCAAATGCTATTGTTGCAAATGCACCTATATCATTTACCGAAACTTGTTGCAATTTCGTTTCTGGTTTGAGGGGTTGAGCCAGCGTACCTTGAAGGATTGAGTCGCGACCGAACATCTCCCAATTTTCCATTAGGAACACTGGACGCAAGATTGTGTAAGGAAGTCCTATCTCCTGAATGTACGCTTCGACTTTTGCCTTAGAATCAAAGTGTGGAACTCCAGTTTTGAGGTCAGCACTGCCCACAGAACTGTATACAAAATGTTCAATGCCAGCCATTCTTGCTACCTGTGCGATCGCTTTCCCCTGACGAACTTCTAAGTAGAAATCATCCTCGGTAAATGTTTGAACTGAAAAAACTCCATAAGCTCCACCTACGGCTTGTTTGAGAGATTCTTCATCATCGAAATCACCCCGAACAATTTCCAAGCCCTGCTCGGCTAAAGATTTTGCAGTAGGTGAGGCGGGATTGCGAACTAATGCACGAACTTGAAAGTTACGTCTTTGTAGGTGCTTTGCTACTGCACCACCTTGTTTCCCAGTTGCTCCGGTAACTAGAATTAAACGATTGCTCATAATATTTTGACAGTTAATATCGTTTAAAGCAGCCTACAACAAGGATATTTCAACCGTCTTCCATAAAATTACGAAAAATTTCATGTTCTTCCGATTAGAGCATTTTACGATATTTTTTAGGAGTAATAGATAAATGTTTGCGGAATACAGTATTTAAGTGGCTTTGGCTGGCAAAACCAACTATTTCTGCTATGTCGGTAATTGATAAATTGGTGTTTCTCAAAAGTTCCTTGGCTTTATCCAACCTTTGATGAATAACGTATTGATGAGGGGGTAGCCCAGTCGATTGCTTAAACAATTGAGCAAAATAGTTAGGACTTATCTGAGCAATGGCTGCAAGTTCGGCTAAACTTATATTCCGCGTTCTGTTCTGGTGAATATATTCAAGAACTTGTTTAAGTTTGAGCCGTGGTAGACCGTATTGTAGCTCCTGTGACGAATAAGGTTGAGATGAGTAACGTTGGAGTAGGTGAACCAGTAGCGCATTGAGCATAGACTCAGCATATAAATGGTTGGGCGACTGATTGATTTGAAAATCAGTCTTCAAAGCTAATCCAATTTGATGTACAAGGGGGTCATTCAACTTATCATGAGCAACTATTTCAGGTTGAGGATTTGCGGAAAATCTCGATGCTTCGGTGTCATTTAATTCCAGTAATGTTTGCTTGATTCGCGACGAATCAAATCCTACAATCAGAAATTCGATGGGGTCTATCCCAAATCACTCTATGAGAAATTTCAGCAGGAAAGACAATAAAATCTCCTCTTTCAAACTGATTGTGGTAGAACTTCCCATCAATCCACTGTTCTGCGTTGTATGTTCCACCCAAATTCAAAACCATACCAGCTTGTATTACAGAGCAGTGCTGAATCTCATGGGCAGGATGATAATGGTGTTCAATTACACAATTTTCTATCTCAAGCCGTTTGACATAATGTTCGGGTGAATTTCCCAAAACTTGCTGATGAGATTGTTGGTTAAGTAAATCAACTGTAACGGGAGGTAAAGCTTGCTTTGACATAACTTTAAGCTTCTGTAGAGTGCGTTACGACGGATAAGAATATACTACCTTGATGATGATTTTACAGCACCGTAACGCACTGCTCAATTGCAATAGTGCGTATGACAAAAAAGCCATAACGCATCTACTAATTAAAAGCATACACTTTTAAATTCAAGCCAGAGTCAAAATTTCCACACCATCATCCGTTACAGCAACGGTATGCTCAAACTGAGCCGATAACTTTCTATCTTTAGTAATCACAGTCCACTTATCTGATAGAAATTTAAGATCGTAACTTCCTTCATTTAACATTGGCTCAATCGTGAAAACCATTCCCTTACGCAACTTTAAACCAGTACCTCTTTTTCCATAATGAGGAACTTGAGGTTCTGTATGAAACACTCTACCAACACCATGTCCAACCATATCCCGTACTACCGAGTAACCATTTGCTTCAGCATATTCTTGAATTGCAGCACCAATATCGCCAATTTTTCCACCAGGCTTTACTTGAGCAATTCCCCGCATCATTGATTCACGAGTAACTTCAACTAATTTCTTAGCTTTATCCGATACATTACCAACCAAAAATGTTCTAGAAGTATCCCCGTGATAACCATCTAAAATTGGAGTCACATCAATATTGATAATGTCTCCATCCTTAAGAATTTGCTTTGAGCTAGGAATTCCGTGACAAACAACTTCATTAACGCTAGTACAAACGTGGCCTGGATAAGGTGGATGATTTGGAGGAGCATAACCGATAGTAGCGCTAACACTACCATTTTCCTTCATAAAACGGGCTGCTTCATCATCTAAATCTTTTGTAGTCACTCCCGGCTGCACCATTGGTTCGAGATGATTGAGGAGACTTGCAGCCAGCTTTCCGACAACGCGCATTTTATCCAACTCCCTAGATGAAAGCAAGACAAGTCCTTTTTTATTTTGTGTCTTATTTCCACCTATTGAAAGTAAGTTTTGATTGTTCATATTTAATATCTAAAATTTAGGTTTTAGGTTTTTACGTTTAGAGATGCTATGTTATGCTAGCACAGCAAGGACTAGCATATTGCTTGTATGCTGGGTGTAATAAATATTAAACAAAAAACTAATTTAATATGGGTGGTAAAACAAACTTAGATAGAGTAGTTGCTTATATTCCTCCTGAGTGGAAAAAAGAACTAGAAGAATGGGGAGAAGCAGACGAGCGCTCTGTTTCCTGGTTAGTTGCGAAATTAATTGACAAAGCTTTGCAGGAACGACGAGAGCAGAAGAATTCCGTAAAAGTGGTAAATATGCGCTAATTATGAATGTATAAAACCGAATTGACTTGAAACTTTTACACCGTAAAAAGCATCGATGCAACCAGTTGATCGTTCTGGAAGACAAAAGCCATGCGTCGAACAGTGTTATTCCTATCGAGATTTATACTCAGTCTGTGGATTGTACTTGTTAGTGCTTTTTTATTCCTGCTGCACTCTAATGCTCCCGGTATCGAAGATACGTCTTTCGGTAATGCATCTATTATGGGTTTGAGTGAACCTCGTCTACTAATGATTAGCAGTGGGTTATCTCTGAGTGCAGGTATTAGCGCAGCCTTTTTCGCATGGCTGCATCCAGGTGTGTTAAGCAAAGTTTTTGCTAGTATTGCCTGTGGTTTTGGAATATATCACTTAGTTTGGGGTTTTCTTGGTAGCGTCAGATTTGATATTGTCACGCCCTACGGATTTACTCCCGATATTTGGGGTTGGCTTGTAGATGGAGTTGCGATCGTCGCAGCTATTTTAACGATTATTACTACTGCTCTGCTGCTTTGGGGAAGAGTGAATCGCTTAACCAAAATTTTGCCGATCGTTGTCAGTAGTGTGGGAGTTTTCAATCTCTGCTCGCTATCTATCAGTTGGAGTTTTGGCTCTTTGTCCGATTTTTTCGGTTTAGCTTTTTCAGAAAATGTATACCTATTAATGTGGCTTGCAACAGCTGTTTCAGCTATTCTTGCGATTGCTGCTGCAATCTTGCTTTGGTTGCATACAAGTCAATCTATTAAAAAGTTTCTTTGCTTAGTTAGTGGCTTTGGTGCGGTGGCTTTAGCTTCTTATTTCTCCTTATTCATTCTTTTATCGTTGGGGTATGCAGATTGAGGTGTAACATTTTTCGAGCTAATTCTACCTATCTCTATGAAACCTCTTTCCTCTGCGCTCTCTGCGGTTTTTTTAATCGATATCACTTTCACATACCAGACTTTATCGGCAACTCAATCACAAATTCCGTACCTTCTCCCACTTGAGAAGAACATTGAATTGTACCGTGATGTTTTTCAACTACGATTTGATAGCAAATAAGTAAGCCCAATCCGGTACCTTTACCTACTTCTTTTGTGGTAAAAAATGGGTCAAAAATCTTATTTTTTACTTCTTCTGATATTCCTAAAGCATTATCAGCAATTTTCATTACAACTTTATCGTTAATTACTTCTGTGTTAATCTCAATATTTAAAGTAACTTTTGCAGATTTTTCATATTTATAAAACTTTTGTTCCAATGCATCGATGCTATTAGTTAAAATATTCATAAATACTTGATTCAGTTGAGCCGGAAAGCATTCTATTGATGGCAGTTTACTATATTTTTTGATAATCTCAATTCCTGGATATTCACCATTCGCTTTTAATCGGTGTCCTAAGATAAGTAAAGTGCTATCTAATCCTTCGTGAATGTTTACTGCTTTTAAATCGGCTTCATCTTTACGAGAAAAGTTTCTTAATGAAAGCACAATCTCACGAATTCGCTCTGCTCCTATTTTCATTGAATCGAGTGTTTTCGGTAAGTCGGAAATTATAAAATCTAGTTCTAGTTCTTCAATTTGCTTTTGAATATCTACTGGCAAATTATCGAGATTCTGATGATAAATATCAACTAGTTTCAGTAAATCTTCGGTATATTGAGTTACATAAGTTAAATTACCAGAAATAAAGCTGACAGGATTATTTATTTCATGGGCAACTCCAGCTATTAATTGTCCCAAACCTGCCATTTTTTCACCTTGAATCAATTGGGCTTGAGTTTGCTTTAATTCTTGTAAAGCTTGAGCCAGTTTTGTGGCTTGAGTTTTAGTTTTTTCGAGTAATTCTGCTTGCTGAATCGCGATTCCCAATTGCGTACCAACTTGTGCGAGTAAGTTGACTTCTTCATCTTTCCAGTAGCGGGGTTGTGAGTTTTGATAAGCTACTAATAGTCCCCATAATTTCTCACCTTGGGAAATAGGAACAAAAGTTTCATTGCGGGGTAAATTATCATCATCATCGTCATCATCAGAAAATTTTGGTTGCACAATTGGCTGTGTATTAATAACAGGTTTCCAATCGTCTTTAAATGAATCTGCAACAAATTTACCTCTCCAATCGGAATTAAAACGGTAAATTGCGACTCGTTCAACTTCTAGCAATTCTCTTACTGCTTGAGTCGTTGTTTTAAAAATTGTTTTAATATCAAGTGATTGGCGAATTTTATCAACAGTTGCAGCTAGAAGTTTTTGTCTTTCCATCGCTTTTTCTCTTTCGGTGGCTTCTGCTAGCTGTACTGCTTGAGTTTGAACTTGTTTTAAATATAAATCCTGTTTTAAAGCAATACTAAGCTGTTCGGCTATTTGGCTGATAAATTCAACTTCTGAAGACTGCCAATTACGAGGATTACTACATTGATGAATACAAAGTAGTCCCCACAATTTCTCTTCTTCTAATAAGGGAGCAACAACATTAGCCCGAACTTGGAATTGTTCTAAAATTTTGAGATAGCAATGTTTAAATTCTTCTTGATGAATATCGGAAATAGCATTAACTCTACCTTGTTGATAAAGTGGGGCAAATTTTTCGCTAAAGCAATGGTCGTAAACCTTATTTGCAATGGCTGAATTCCAACCAGCAGCAACATCTTCGTAAATAAACTCTCCTTCCCATTCAGTTGGAGTATCAAAGCGAAAAACCCCTACTCTGTCAGTTTTGAGAAGTTGACGTACTTGAGTAATAGTAGTTTTGAAAATTGTTTCTAAATCTAATGATTCCCGAATTTGGGTAATGATACCAGTCAATGCTTTTTGCTGTTCTGCTTGATATCGAGCTTCTAATAATGTTTGATTGTGCTGTAGAGCAACTCCTAAATTGTCCGCAATTTGACGAGTAAATTCAATTTCTTCTTGTTCCCAATTACGAGGATTACCGCATTGATGAACGCACAATAAGCCCCATAAATCCTCTCCTTTAAGTAAAGGAACAACTAAATTTGCGCGAACTTGAAATTGAGCCAAAATTTGCCGGTGACGTTCGCTTAACCCTTCTGCGTAAATATCTGCAACCGCTTGTACTCTACCTTGTTGATAGTTAACCGCAAATTTGTCACCAAAAGTATAGTCAACTTTAGCTGACACAACAGAATCCCATTCAGGAGCAACGCTCTCCCAAACAAATTTTCCTTGGCAATTTTGTTGAGCATCAAACTGAAAAACTGCTACTCTGTCAGCTTTTAACATTTGCTGAACTTCAGCAACAGTTGTTTGAAAAATAGTGTCTAAATCCAAAGACTCCCTAATTCGAGCAATTACCCCAGTTAATGTTTTTTGTTGCTTGGCTTGATTCCTAGCTTTAAATAATAACTCGTGCTGTCTTAATGCTATGCCAATTTGCGCTCCACTCTGGGTAATTATTTCTACTTCATCTTCAACCCAGATTCTAGGTGCGGAGTTTTGGTAAGCAGCAATGATTCCCCAAAGCTTGTCTCCTTGAAGAATCGGAGCAGTTGCAAAACTTTTGGCTTCAAATTGTTCTAAAAGAGCAATATGACATTCATCTAATCCAGCTTGATAAATATCATTAACAGTAAATGTCTGATTGCGAACGTAACGTCCACCTTGAGTTTCTTGTAAATGAGTATCAATAATTGTAGGTTGAACGTTAACTAAGGGAGTCCATCCTTCTGCAAAAGATTCAGCAACAAAATCACCGCTCCAATCTGGGTTAAAACGAAAAATAGCAACGCGCTCGGCTTGGATTAATTCTCGTAGTTGTTGAGTTGTTGTTTGAAAGATAGTGTCAATATCAAGTGTTCTACGAATTTTATTAACAATTTGAGTAATTACCTTCTCACGTTGAGTCCCTTGAACTAATTTTACAGCCTGTAATTCTAGCTTTTTAAAATACTCAGCTTGTTGAATAGCAACAGTAAAATGTTCCGCGATTAAGCGAACAAATTCAATTTCCGATTCTTTCCAATTGCGAGTATCGCTGCATTGATGCACGCAAAGTAAACCCCACAAAACATTTTCTTGCAATAGTGGAACAATCAGATTTGCACGAATTTGGAGTTGAGCCAAAATCTCAGCATAACAATCACTCAATCCCGCAGCATAAATATCTGCAACTGCTTGCACCCTACCTTCTTGGTAGTGAACCGCAAACTGCTCTGCAAAACAATGGTCGTAGACTTTTTTTGTAATTACCGAATCCCAAGCAGATGCAACATCTTCTGATACAAATTCTCCTTCCCAACCACTTTCAATATCAAATTTAAATACAGCTACTCTGTCAGCTTTAAGTAACTGTCGTACTTGAGTTGCAGTAGTTTGAAAAATAGTTTGCAAATCTAACGGTTGCCGAATTAACTTAATTACACTAGCAAGTGCTTTTTGCTGTTCTAACTGTTCTTGAATTTGAGCATCTAAAATATTTGAATGATTATCTGATTGTTTTGAGTGAGATGTCATAATTTTTGATACTAATAAATTGATATATGGATAAAGTTATTGACAACCAAACTGCGTAAAATCAAACACCCTTTTTATGTACTATATATAACACAGACGAAGATATAAATCAGTACAATTAGTAAATTTTTCTCGTTATGATATACGTCTATTTGCTTAAAAATGCCAGCTATCCATACTATTAAATCGAAAATGCTTGTTTATTTTTCGCTTGAAGCAAAAAGATATTAAGGTCTCTTAAACTACATTTATTTAGCATCGGTAGAAAAAATATTTAATGATTTTAGACAAATTTTGTGTCCGATATCTCAAATAACTACCATTTGTGCAACTTTTACCGATGTTCTACGATTAAAAGGGCGTTGCTGATTCAAAATATGAATAGCCCCTCAACCCCCAATTATGGGGGAGAAATATATTTTAAAGTCCCCCAATATTGGAGGATTTAGGGGGCGCAACTTGGATAGTAAAATAAATTCATATCTGTATTCAGCAACGCCATTAAAAGATTACTCATGCACAACTAGATGAACAATTCCTCTACCGAACAAATTTGGCAAACACCACCGCAACCCATCAATCAAATCCTGGAAGCAGCACCCCCACCGCAAATTCACCTTTCTCCTAACAGACAGTGGATGGTGGAGCTAGAACAGTCGCAGCTCGTTCCCATCGCTTTACTTGCCGAAGTTGAAGTTGCCGTAGCGGGTTTTCGGTTGAATCCACAAACTAATGGCCCGGCTCGTCACAATACTTACCACGGTATGAAGCTCAGGGCGCTAGATTCTCCCGAAAATACGAGAACAATAGAACTGCCAGAAAATCCCCGCATTGGCTTTGTCAAATGGTCTGCCGACAGTCAAAAATTAGCATTTACCCTTACCCAAGAAACAGGTTTAGAAGTGTGGGTTTTGCACGTTGAAAATGTAACTATTCAACGTTTAACCGAACCAGTACTTAATGCTGCTTATGGAACTCCGTATCGTTGGCTTGATGATGAAACCTTAATTTGCAAGTTTGTTTCAAGTTCTCGCGGTGAATTACCTACCATATCGAACGTTCCTTCCGGCCCTTTAATTCAAGAAAACTTAGGTAGCAAAAAACCAACTCGCACTTATACAAATTTACTCAAAAATGCTCATGACGAGGCATTGTTTGAATATTATTTAACTTCAACTTTAGAAAAAATCACTCTCCAAGGAAACCGCACTCAATTAATTACACCTGCTTTAATTAGCGAAGCGATACCTTCTCCCGATAGCAATTTTATTTTAATTTCTAGCATACAAAAACCGTTTTCTTATCAAGTACCCGCAGCACGTTTTCCCAGATATATATATGTAATTGATAATAATGGAAAGCAAATTTATCAAGTTGCAAATTTACCCCTTGATGAAGAACGTTCGATTAAATTTGATGCAGTACGCAAAGGTAGAAGACGGGTATCGTGGCGCAGCGATGTAAAAGCTACATTAACTTGGGTAGAAGCATTAGATGAAGGCAACCCTACTATAGAAGTTAGCGATCGCGATGCTTTATTTATCTTGGAAGCACCTTTCACTGCAACACCAACCCAAATCTGGAAGTCAGAGTATCGCTTTAACTCGATAGTTTGGGGGGTCTTCAGATACAGCCTTGGCTTATGAAAAATGGTACGATACCCGTCGTTCGAGAACTTGGCGAATTTATCCAAATAGCCCAGAAACACCACCAAAATTGCTATTTGACCGCAGTTTTGAAGATAAATACAACGCTCCCGGAACACCATTAACAAAATTGGGAGACTACAGCTACAAAGTTTTACGTTTTGCTCCATGCGGGAATATTATATACTTCAGTGGACGCGGGGCATCTCCCGAAGGCGTGTATCCGTTTTTAGATAGTTTGAATTTAGAAACTCAAGAAACTCAACGTTTATGGCAATGCCAAGATCCTTATTACGAGCAAATCTTCGCCGTACTTGACGACGAAGCGCAAAACTTAATTACCGTGCGTCAGTCTCAGACGGAACCACCCAACCTGATACGAGTTTTTCGGAATAATAATGAAGAAAAGATACTTACAGATTACCAAGACTCCGCACCGCAATTAGCAGGAGTTCATAAAGAATTAGTTCAGTATCAGCGAGCCGATGGAGTGCAACTGTCGGCTAAACTATATCTACCTCCCAATTATGACCTCGAACGCGATGGTTCCTTACCGACAATATTGTGGGTGTATCCCGAAGAATTCAAAGATAAAGAATTTGCCGGACAAGTAACCACAGCCGAAAACACCTTCAGCCGTCCCATTCGCGCCTCTATATTATTTTTGTTAACCCAAGGATATGCCGTACTTTCTGGAGCAACTTTACCAATAATTGGTGAAGGCGATCGCGAACCCAACGATACTTATGTAGAGCAATTAATAGCCGGAGCGCAAGCCGCAGTAGATTATGTAGTGGAACGTGGAATCGCCAACAGAAATAATATTGGTATAGGCGGTCACTCCTATGGTGCATTTACCACCGCAAATTTACTAGCTCATACAGATTTATTTTGTATGGGAATTGCCAGAAGTGGAGCTTACAACCGCACCCTAACACCATTTGGTTTTCAAGGAGAACAGCGTAACTTTTGGGAAGCACAAGAAACTTACATCAATATGTCACCCTTTACCCATGCATCAAAAATAAAGGCTCCATTATTATTAATTCACGGTGAAAACGATAGCAACGCAGGAACATATCCCTTACAAACCAAACGTTTATACGAAGCTCTCAAAGGATTAGGGGCAACCGTGCGATGGGTGGAATTACCAGCAGAAGCCCACGGTTATCGTTCCCTAGAAGCAGTTAGTCACGTACTTTGGGAAATGGTTAATTGGTGCGATGAATATTTAAAAGTTAGGAGTTAGGAGTTAGGAGTTAGAAATTACTCATGCGATAAATATTTGGATAGGACTTACGCAAAGCAAGTTTGTCATTGCGAGGGAAACGAAGTGTAGCGTTGCAATCTCAGCATTTTGATGATGAACCGCACCTTCGATGATTACGTAGCTTTCACCCGAAGGGTACAGTTCATGGCTAGTAATAACACATTTACGTTACTTTTGTCTGAGTCCTATTGAAAATATATCAATTATAAAGGTGAACTAAACAGATAGATTCCGGAAAAACCCAAAATCTAAAATCTAAAATCCTAACACCCTAATGAGACTTTAGATTTAGGTTCGCCCATTTTTTCGAGAGTTCGGTTTTATCTAAGTCCCATTAACGGTTTCCACCGCTAAGCTAGGTTCTTCTTTCTTCTGTTTCTCGCTCAATTCTAATAAAGCTTCTGGTTTAAATCGAATTGTTCCAGAACTTGAATGGCGATAACGTTCGCCAACAAATACCGATAGCACGATATTGGTTTTATCGGGATTAGAGACGTACTTCACCGTGCAAACCTGCATCTTATTATTGAAGTAGGCAATAATGCGATCGCCAGGTCGAATATCTAACGCTTGAATTTTCATACATATTATGGTAACACTTTAACGGATAGAAACAGAAATTATTATTTTTCATCTAATTGTTCGTCTAATTCTCCCTCTTGGTCTAAAATATCTTCAACTTCGCTTGTTGGCTCATCCGAAAGGCACTTATCGGATTCATGGGGAGATATCAGCGATAGCTCAGAGTTAGATTCAAGAAGTGTCTAACTGAGCAGGAGCATGGCAAAGTTTTCGATTTTTACTTGTTTGTGCTGAAAAATCGATGTTTAATTTATATTCTCAAGAACTAGAGGTGATGCGAGTACGTCAATCGCTACAAGGAAAGTTTGGTCTGATTGAAAATTTGCCATGCTTTTCAGGCATAGACTACCAACCTTCAATTGGATATTTAGCCTTCTCCCAAGCAGTTAAACCACCAATTAGTTCAGAAACGTTTCGATAACTAGCTTGGCGCAGAAAAAAACATTCACCGATACTTTACGTCTCATCAGAATTAATGGAATGGACAATCTTAGAGCAATATAGGAGTAGTTAAAAAAATAATTTTCCAAACTTAGTGCTAAGCATAACCAAAATTTGCCTTATTTGGCTACTGCTTACTCCGTGTTTTTTACCTTTTGTTCATCAAATCCCTGGTCTTTTTTTGCTCTTAAATCAGATATAATAGATATTATATTTATTCTACGACCAAAGTATTTTGCAAGTTTTACTCTTCTTCGTGATTTAAAGATCGATTGTTGAGAAATAATGTTATACTTAATCCTGAGAACCAAAAGATTAACGATTAAGTTGGTATTCAGTATCAAAGGTTTTTCCATAAAGTATTGAGCTATTTCTTTTCCAATAATCTTCTCTCTCTAAACACAACACTCATTGAGAAGACAATCAAAATATGTCAATTTACGTTGGTAATTTATCTTATGAAGTTAGTGAAGAAGGCTTAAATGAAGTCTTTACCAAGTATGGGGCTGTTAAACGGGTTCATATTCCTACCGATCGCGAAACAGGTCGCGTCCGGGGATTTGCTTTTGTAGAAATGGAATCTGAAGGCGACGAAGACAAAGCTATTGAAGCTTTAGACGGAGCAGAATGGATGGAGCGCAGTCTAAAGGTTAATAAAGCTATACCTCGCGAAGACAGAAGCTCATCTGGTGGTGGTGGTCGTAGAAACAACCGCTTCTAAATTTCAAAGTTAAATCAAAAAAAATAACGCTTCTGGAAATCAAGCAGATTAGTTCTACATCGCTTTCCTAGAGGCGTTTTTTGTATAAACGAGAAATAATACAGTATTGCAAGTTGATTTATTCACGTCCTAAAAGAATTGATTCTCCGATACGCAGGTTATTAATTCGTCCCACTTTCTGTGCAGATTTGTACCATTCATAGTTGGCAGAATTTCCCCCAGAAGTGATGGGTAGATTAATTTGAAATTCCTTTTCCATAGCTTCGGTTAAGTCCGATAGTTGCTGCATTTTCTGGTTATCGGGCTGAATTCCTCCATAACAAGCCAAATTACAGCCTAGTCCGACGATTTTTATCTGAGGAAAGGAAAGAACTTTTTTAATGAATGAGAAAACGTCGCGAGGAAGTATTCCTTCTCTCAAATCACCCATTTCCACCATTAAAATTATTTGATGAATCTTATTCTGTCTCTTTGCATAATAATTAAGCTCTTGAATCGTCTCAATTTCGGTGTTGAGGCTAATGTCTACATCTTCAACAACAGATTCTGCTTGACTTAAAGCAGTGCGGAGTAAAACAAAAGTCGCCGAGATTCTCGCAATCTTCATCCTTTGAATGTTTTCTAATCGAGAGTCAGCAATATACTTTACACCACCTCGAATCATAGCTTCTGCAATTAAAGGCTCTCCTAATACCGCTTTGGAGACTCCCATTAAAGAAATACCCTGTTGTCCGTATTCGCATAATATTCGAGCGTTATGCTGTATTTTGGATAGGGAAATCTCGATTCTTGGCATAAATGCTTTCATGTATTTTATTTAAACGTTTTGCGTTTACCTTGTCGTTAATAAAGAAGTTGTCTGAGAATTTAGTTTCTTTTGACGATCAAGACTTGGAAAACGATTACCTAAAGTACGAACGAGTTTTTGACAGCCAGAAGTTAAAACATCTGTAGTTGGTAATTGCAGACGATCTTCATAGCCTTCGATAGTTTTAATTACTTCCGTTTCTGTCAAATTTTCATGGTTTAACGCGATCGCAATTACCTGAGATTGAGAAATTGCTTCAATCAAGAGAATTTCACTTTCAATTGTCGGCATTGCTAGATGGGGGAAATCGCAGCGAAATTTCCTTGCAGGAGGATGTTGCAAAATAATTCCATCGGGCATACTTGCTTTTAAAATGCCTACAGAACTCATAAAAGCAGGATGAGAGACTGCACTTTGTCCTTCCACTAAAATAATATCTGGACTTTCTCGTTCAAAAGCTTGGACAACGGCATTTTCTATTTCTCCGATGACAAATTGAGACACCAGCGCGTCGATGGATACACCATACCTTGCCCCTTGCATCAAGCCAGTTTGACCTGTGGCTACCAACACCGACTTGATGCCCAAACTATTTAAAGCTTTGTTTAATTCCACTGCGGTAGTCATTTTTCCGCAAGCGCAATCAGTACCCAAAACGGCAACTACAGGAATATTAACTTTAGCGATTTGTCCTGTAAACACATGGAGATCTTCTAATTTTGGAGGTTTTCTGATGTCCTTAATTTCAATTTTATAGTTCGCAGCCATTTCGCTAAACTCAGAATCTTCAGAAAAGAACTGATGCAGACCATTAATAATATCCATACCTTTGGTCATTGCTTCCAAGATTAATGCTCTTTCTTCAATGGGTATGGAAGCCTCTAAAGGAGCTTTACCGTAAATGTAGCAATCAGGAATATCTGGTAACTTATCTAAAGCTGACTGTAGGCTAGCAAAAATGGGAATATCATTTTTTTTATTGTCTAATTCTTCTCCTGCATCCTTGCCAGCTAAAGAACTATCGATTACACCGACGATATTATAAATTTCCGAATGTCTAACTAAACCGGCTGCGGTTTTGCCATCCATTAAGCCAAATTGATTTTCACAGTAAACTAAAGCTGTTTTTTTTGCGATCAACATTAAGATTGTTTTTCTTCTTTTCTAATGTTTACTGATGTATGGTGATGGAAGTTTTGACCGCAGCAGGTCAGTCCATCTTTTATACTTTTAAAGACGATTTACTACTGGCTCATCCAAATAAGCTCCCTTCAAGTCAGCTCCCTCTAATTTAGTCTCGCTCAAGTTAACTCCTGTCAGGTCAGCCCCTCGCAGATCGGCTCCTTGTAAGTTAGTTTCTCGTAGGTTTGCTCCCCGTAGGTCTGTTCCTCCTAGATTAGCACCCCGTAAGTCTACTCCTCTCAAGTCAGCGTCTCTCAAATCAGAGCCACTTAGGTCAGAGTCAATCATTTAAGCATCAATCAAGCACGCTTCAACCATTTCCGCATCAGCCAGATTTGATTGATTTAGTTTAGCTTGATTCAAATGAGCTTTAGTTAGGTTTGTTCCTTGTAAGTTAGCTCCAATTAAGTGCATTTTGTTGAGTAATCGGTTTTAAAACTGGCTTTTTTGAGAATAGTGATACACCTTCGGTGTCGGCTTCACCTATCGCAAAGAAGAATAAATATCTGCTTTCATATAAAATAAATCAGTAAGTAACTTACTTACCGATTGTAAAATTCTAGTCAGATATAGCTGTATGATTTTAATCGTTTCCAGTGTTGGAATCAGTTAGTCCTTAATGCTTGAAATAAAAAGGTTTTTTGCTCCCAAAGCTTATAGGCATTTAGCGATGTCTTTTTTGTTCGGCGATCGGAACAACTTCGCAGCCACAAAACAAGCAAGGCTAGGTTAAACAAAAGATAAATTGCTGATATAAATTTGACATAGAACTTCTCCTCAATAAAAGGGTGTAGAGATTATAGGTTCGGAGAGGAGTCTAGGTCGTTAGTCTAAATACCCGAAAGTATTTCTCATGCGATATCATTGTAACGAGTAAATCTATACTAATACGAGAAAGATACAACTCTTATTAATACAAGAATTGATAAATTTTTAGATCTTAAATTTTGCGGAAACTTCGGGTGTAGATGTTCTTTCCCCCAAGCTAAGCATCGAGGGATTTTGGATTACAAATCTGAATTAAATTAGGAGTTATAAATTATAAATTATAAATTATTGATAATTGTTCATTAGACATCTGCGGAAAACATTTGTATGGTTTCAACTTTTCGGTAAAACCTAACCCCCTACCCCCCTTCCCTACGAGGGAAGGGGGAAAATTAAGCCTCTCTCCCTGTGGGGGAGAGGTACTCTACGAGAAAACGCTGAGCCGCACGCCGAAGGCGTGAACGCGTTCATGGAGAGGGGTTCTTGTTGATTTCCGGAGATGTCTATTGATAATTGTTAATTGATAACTATTCATCGATCAAAACTTCTGCATTTTATTGCTAACTGGGTCAAAATTCGGAGTGAAACGAGTGCTGTTATCGTAGCAAGCTCTATCGAGATTAGCTCCATAAATCTTGGTATATTTGAGTTTGGCTCCTCGGAGGTTGGCATCTTTGAGATTTGCGCCGCTCAAATTGGCTCGGATCAAATTAGCATTCGCTAAGTTCGCACCTCCTAAATTAGCTCCCCATAATTTGGCTTTAGCTAAATTGGCATCAGTTAGATCGGCAGCAAAAAAATTAGCTCCAACTAAATTAGCTCCAATCAACTTGGCTTTAGCTAAATTAACTGCTGTAAAATCTCTTTCTCCTGCATCGTAACGTCGCTGTAGTTCCTCAGCATCCATATTTATTTAACCTTCGCGAGTAATTTTGAAACTATTTCACTCCCATATATCTAAATTTTAGTCGATTATAAAAGCAACTGTTAAATTTGTTTCCCAAGCTAATTAATTTGTGTCCACCTACTTACTTACCTCCTTCAGCCTTTTTCACGACTTAGTTTTACTAGAAACTTAAGCAATTATCATCTAAATTCTCAGTTCTTTGCTGATTATTTTTCTCAGATTTCCAGTACAATCTACCACCTAAGCAAACACCGACATAACCGAATAATCTACGCCACTTGCTGACACCTGCTTCTTCCATCATTTTTAGGAATAAATCGTCAGCCTCTTTGCGAGAGTAGAATATGTTTTGAGGTTCAATGGTTCCTAATAATTTTTTATTGTCATGGTACTTTCGTTTTCCTCCTCTGCTCATATACATGAAATCGTGAATTAACGGTGCTTCGAGAGAAAGCTCATGTACTCCAACTATTCTCCAGAAAATTCTAGGAATCGAAGATAAATCAAACTTAAAACCTTTATTGATGATAATTTTAGCATCTTTAATCTCATCAAAATAATGGTATTCCTCTTCCAAAGTCCATATATTTTCCACAGGATTGTAAGATAATTTTACTCGTGGAAATTTTGATATTGCTGATTTGTTAAGAGTTTGCATGACTTAGTTTTCCTATATTTATATTAACGACGTATTATGTTTTCTATTCTTATCTCCATGAAAAAAAACTTTTTTACGTATTTTTCGCTGGTAAAAGTACCAGAATAAAATTTGTCACGCAGAAACCTGCGATAAATAGAGGTGTTTTTCTATATACAGTTAGACCGGATTTGGAATTGTCATACTTTGAATATTTAGATGAAATTTGTAGAGAATCTGCTCGTTAAACTGAGTAAACAAATATTTATTGCAAGTTTGAACGGTTTTATATTGTGATAATTAACCGTTTTCAAGGAACATGGCTACATTCACGTCACAAATATGTAATTCTTGTAGAATAATTGTGATGTATATCTCAGTACTGTCTGATGACCGAGGAAGAACTGCTACAGGTAATTGAACGAGCAGCAACAGAGGGAGCGACGGAATTAGACCTTTCTAGTAATGTTTTGACTGCTTTACCCGCAGAAATTGTCCAACTCACCAATTTGCAAACCCTCTACCTCTACAACAATCAACTGAGTAGTTTACCAGCAGAAATTGTCCAACTCACCAATTTGCGAACCCTCCACCTCGATAGCAATCAACTGAGTAGTTTACCAGCAGAAATTGTCCAACTCACCAATTTGCAATCCCTCGACCTCAGAAGCAATAAACTGAGTAGTTTACCAGCAGAAATTGTCCAACTCACCAATTTGCAATCCCTCAACCTCACTTTCAATCAACTGTGTAGTTTTCCAGGAGAAATTGTCCAACTCACCAATTTGCAAACCCTCGACCTCAGTGGCAATCAACTGAGTAGTTTACCAGCAGAGTTTGGACAACTCACCAATTTGCTACTCCTCCACCTCAGTGGCAATCAACTGAGTAGTTTACCAGCAGAATTTGGACAACTCACCAATTTGCTACTCCTTTACCTCAGTGGCAATCAACTGAGTAGTTTACCAGCAGAATTTGGACAACTCACCAATTTACAAACTCTCGACCTCAGCAGTAATCAACTGAGTATTTTACCAGAAACAATTAAAAGACTCACTAAACTTGAAAAACTGGATTTACGCAGGAACCCACTCCCAATTCCACCGGAAATTTTGGGGTCAAAAAACACATGGAAAGATCTAGGAGATGTCTCGGAAATCCTTGATTTTTATTTCCGAGTACAAGATCCATCAGAAACGGAACCCCTTTATGAAGCAAAATTATTAATTGTTGGGGAAGGAGAAGCGGGTAAAACTTCTTTAGCTAAGAAAATTGAAGATGAAAACTACCAACTCAAAGGAGATGAGAAATCAACCGAAGGAATTGATGTAATTCAGTGGAAGTTCCCACTACCCAATGGTAAAGAATTTTGCGTTAATATCTGGGATTTTGGTGGACAAGAAATTTACCATCAAACTCATCAATTTTTTCTATCCAAACGTTCTTTTTATGTTTTAGTTGCAGATAACCGTAGAGAAAATCCTAACTTTTACTGGTGGCTGAAAGTTGTCGAACTTTTAAGCGATAATAGCCCAGTTTTGATTATTAAAAATGAAAAAAAAGACCGCCAGTGTGAAGTGAATGAACGCCAGCTACGGGGAGAGTTTTTGAATTTAAAAGAAGTTTTAGTAACTAACTTAGATACAAATCGCGGTTTAGCAGAAATTAAAAAGAATATTCAAAATTATATTAGTAATCTTGACCATGTTGGTGATGCTTCACCTTTACCAACAATTTGGGTGAGAGTGCGAGCAGCTTTAGACAACGATTCTCGCAATTACATTAGTCGAGAAGAATATTATCAACTTTGTAGAATTAATAATTTAACTGACTCTAAAGATATGCTGCGGTTGAGTAGCTTTTTACATGACTTAGGGGTTTGTCTGCATTTTCAAGATGATTCTACACTGAAACATTGCATAATTCTCAAACCAGAATGGGCAACAACTGCGGTTTATAAAGTATTAGATAATAAAACCGTCATCAAAAATCTAGGATGTTTTACTCAAGAACAACTCGCTGATATTTGGAAGGATAGTGAATATAGCGATATGCAAGATGAACTGCTGCAATTAATGATGCGGTTTAAACTCTGCTACCCAATTCCAAATGATTCTGGTAAATACATTTCGCCACAACTACTCGATATTAACGAACCCAAATACACTTGGGATAAATCGAATAATCTCATCTTGCGCTACAAATATGATTTTATGCCCAAAGGTATTATTACCCGCTTCATTGTAGAAACACACCCTTGGATTGAACAACAAACACTCGTTTGGAGAAGTGGGGTTGTTCTCAACAAAGACGAAAGTCGTGCTGAAGTCATTGAAAACTATAATCAGAAGGAAATTAAAGTAAGGGTATCGGGAAACCGCAAAAAAGAATTGCTCGCGGTTGTCACTCACGAATTAGATAAAATTCATGGTTCTTTTGAGCGTTTGCAATATCAAACCTTGGTTCCCTGTAACTGTAGTGAATGTGTAGAAAGTGAAAATCCTTATACTTATGCTTTAGAAAATTTGCGTAGACGTTTAGAAAGGCGTAGAAATGAAATTGAGTGCGATCGCAGTTTTGAAAATGTAAATATCCGTAGATTGATTGATGATGTAAATTTACCACTTCAACAAGAAAATCGGGATTCTGTTGTCAAAGAATCACCATTGCAAGAGGAATTAGAAAGCGATAGAAAGCAATCATTTAATCAAAATCAAACTAAAATGAATTACCAAGATTTTCAAATATTAGTTGATAAAAATAAGAATATTCGTGCTTCCTCTTCTCAAGGCGAGGTTTCTGGTGAATTAAGTTTAGATATGAGCCGAACAAAGCATACATTAAAATTAATCGAGCATCAGGTAAAAGATGCCGAATTGCTGAAAGGATTGGGCAATGAACTCTACCAAGCACTATTTCCCAACCAAATTAATGCTCGATTCCACGCAACAATGGCAGAAGCAAAAGCGAAAAAAGATAGCGTGCGTTTGCGTTTAATATTTGAATCTCCCGAAGTAGCTTCCATACCTTGGGAATTCCTCTACGACGAAGGTAATAACACCTTTTTAGGAAACAATACCGAAACCGTACTCTCGCGCTATATTGATATTCCCCTACAAAAACGCGATATTAAAGCTGCCAGTTTACCCCTGAAAGTTTTATTAGTAATCTCCGCTCCGAGCAACTTAAGCAAATTGGACGTTTCTGGAGAAGAAAAACTAATTCAAGAAGCACTGAAAAAACACATAGAAAAAGGAAAAATTGAGTTAGATGTCTTAAAAACAGCTACGAGACGGGATATCCAGCAAAAGCTGAGAGAAAAGCCTTACAATGTTTTTCACTTCATCGGACATGGTGAATTTGAAGATAACAAAGGTAATATCATTCTGGTAGATGAAGAAGGTAGAGCGAAATATATGAATGATGAAACATTCGCCAACTTCTTTTTAGGCAATAGCAACATTGGGTTAGTGATTCTCAATTCCTGTAAAGGTGCGACAGTATCTTCCAATCAAGCTATGAGGGGTACAGCACCCAACTTAGTGCGTCGTGGAATCCCCGCAGTAGTAGCGATGCAATATTCCATTCTTGATACCACAGCGAAACTTTTCGCTGACGAGTTTTACCGTACTCTAGCACTAGGTTATCCGGTTGATGCAGCGATTCAAACTACTCGTAATGCTATTTCTATGGAAACGGGATTAGATAAGCGCGATTTTGCGACACCAGTACTTTATATGCGAGCTAAGGGACGGAATAATTTTAGATGGATTGCACAAATAATAAGAATATAAGTGAAATAAGGCTACAAAATACCGTTGCTAACCCCTCTCCTTGACAAGGAGAGGGGATGGGGTGAGGTTTCATGTTTATCTTAATTACCCAAACGGTTGTCCCCAGATTCCCCAATTCTCTTTATTAAATGGACTACGCCACTTCAAAATCAAACTCAATTCTAAATCTTGCCTAATTTCTCTAAGTTGCGGCGTATCCCACCAAAACCCAACTTTTATAGTAGTTGGTAGTTTATAGCGCTGGTTTAAGTCTTGATAAGCAGCAATGCAATCTTTACAATCATGTTTCTGCTTCCAACGCTTATTAGAACGTAGCATTTCGTCTACATATAAAATTAGCTGTGCTGTTGAATCGATTATAAAATACAAGCAGGTTTTACCGGGGTAATCGCTAGATATCCGATAAAATGCTATTGATTGCAGATGAAGAGTTAGCGGCTCAATTTTATCGGGATCGTAATGGTTTGGTGGTAGCTCAAACAACTCTGCTTGCTGGGCTGGCGGGGTTTCGCGTACTTTCTGTTGATAGTTGATTATCTGCAATTTCCACCGCTGTAGCTCTTGGGCGCTCATCACAAAGTCATTGCGGCGCTTGGTTTTGAACTTTTTGCCGGGAAACATTTCAAGTTGTCCCGGTGGTGGCGGTGGAGGTGGATATGCAAATAGTTCCAGTTGTTTCGGCTCAACTGGTGTGTCTTTAAATAAGTCAAGTTGGTTTGACTCCATCCATATATCCCAAACGCATTTGTTGATAATATCCGCTGGTAGAGAAATGAGCCAAAAAATATTAGTGATTTTTATTTAACTTACTTACTTAGCACTGCGGTGAATCTTATGCTAGTTTTTCATTACAGCACTAATCCATTTGGAGCTACTTAAATGATTTTAAATAAAATTAAAGGCTTGTGGATGATTACTACTGCTTTTATTCCGATTGTTTGGATAGTGATTTTTCTGAATATAATTTTTGATATAAATCATCTAGCCAATAGTTCTATAAATACAGTTAACAGCACTTTTTCAGGAATGACGGCTACATTTGATAGTTCTGCCAATTCTCTAAATAATTCTATGGAGCCAATTCGTAATTTGGAAAAGTCTTTATCTGAAGTTTCCCAGAGAGTTAATAGTATTCCGGTAAATATTCAAACACCTGACATTAACTTTCCCGATACAAGATTACCTTTTGAATTACCTACTATTCCTAGTTTCGATATTTTAATACCCGGACTAAAAGATGTAAAAAATATATTAACTAAAAACTTTGATATATTGGATAAATTTAACGAACTAATTGGCAGCATCTCCAATTTTGAGCAAAACCAAGCATATTATCAAGAAATTATTTTAAGCGTACAAGAATCAATTAAAGAAGTGCAAATAATTGCTTTCAAAATCATTGTTTTAGTTGTTATCGGAGCAATAATTACTATTCCCTTCTTGATTCGACTATTAATTACCCCTTATATTCGATGGACGCATAATAGGATTACAACAGGATGGAAGTTAATTCGTAATTAAGGTTAAAGGTTAAAGGTTAGATTGTTATAACTCATAACTCATCACTCATAACTCATCACTCCCAACTCCTAACTCCTAACTACATAACGGGTTCTCCATCGAGAAATGTGAGCAACTCTCCCGGCTGAATTTGCGTCCAAACTTCGTTATCTGTCAGGGGTGTAGTTGCGATGACAGCAACTCTATCGTTAGGACGAGTTAATTCGTTAAAATCTACCGTCACATCTTCATCGATTAAATGAGCAGCAGCAAAAGGTGCTTTGCGGACAATGTAACAAAGTTTGGTTGAACCGTGAGCAAAAAAGTGTTCGCCATCAGTTAATAAATAATTAAATATACCGTACTTAGCAATTCTGTCAGTGATTCTTCTCAGAATCGGGAGTAATGCTTCTAAAGGTGGTTTCACCATCGGAAACTGCTGTCTCAAACTTTCTAAAATCAAGCAGAAAGCCTTTTCACTATCGGTAGTTCCTACAGGTTCGTAAAAATCCATAAATGGCAAATCAAAATCTTTCAAATCGCCATTATGAGCAAAAACCCAATGTCTACCCCATAATTCCCTACGGAAAGGATGACAGTTTTCTAAAACAATTTCACCTTGGGTTGCTTTACGAATGTGCGCGATCGCATGAGTCGAATGAATAGGATAGCGTCTGACAAAATCCGCAATCTGAGAATTAACGGAAGATTTAGCATCCATAAAAATCCGACAACCCTTTCCCTCAAAGAAAGCTATGCCCCAACCATCCTTATGATCGTCAGTTTTACCTCCCCTAGCTGAAAAGCCTTCAAAGGAAAAGCAAATATCAGTAGGTACATTGCAATTCATTCCCAGGAGTTGACACATTTTTCAGTTACTCAATTAACAATTATCAATTATCAATTATCAGTCAACAGTTAACAGTTAGCAGTTAACAGTTATCAGTTAACAGTTAGGAATGATTTGACAAGGTAGTTGAGGATTAATACAATACATTTGTTCTATGTCTAGGATTAGCGGTTATGGCAGCTGAATCAGTTCCTAACAATTATGAGATGAAATCTTTTGATATACAAGCTGCGCTAAAATCCTTGGGAAAACTCTCTGTTAACGAAGAAACTACAAATGATGAAGCTAGCGCGGCAATGAAAATTCTCAGCAGCTTTAATCAATGCATGGTTGGTATGGCAAGTTTTTCGGGTTTAACACCTTGGGAGCGTCATCAAGACGATGAGCTGCTTCAAATTGTCGAAGGTGAAGTAGATGTTACTATTTTGGCTGAAGACGAAGTTCGCAAAATAACCCTTTATCCAGGTTCTGTATTTATAGTTCCACAAGGCTTATGGCACAATCAATCATCAACCCAAGGAGTAAAACTGATTTTCATCACCTCCCAAGAAGGAAACGAAACTTCTGAAGAAGATCCCCGCATTAGTATGTGATTTTGGATTTTAGATTTTAAAAGTGGGTACGTTGGTTTTAGTATTACCCATTACCCAATCCCCAATCCCCAATTCCCTAATTGAATAATGATTGACGAAGGTTATACCAAATATCAGTGCAACTGGATTAATTCAGAGCCAGTAAGTTTCGATGAGATTGCACAATTAAACCAATGGCGAAATCAACTTTATGAATTGGGTTTAATCGGTGAATATGATAATGGTATTGGTTTTGGGAATATCAGTATACGTTATTCTCAACCAGGGCAATTTATCATTTCTGGTACGCAAACTGGTAATTTATCGACTTTGAAGGAGCATCATTATACAACAGTTACTAATTTTGATTTAGAGCGCAACTTTTTAACTTGTTGCGGCCCCAATTCAGGCTTCTTCTGAATCTTTAACTCACGCTACCTTATATCAAGCAAACCCTACAGTTAATGCTGTTATTCACGTTCATAATTTGGAACTGTGGCAGAAATTAATGTATAAAGTTCCGACAACTGAAGCAGAAATTTCCTATGGAACACCAGAAATGGCAAAGGAAATTCTCAGATTATTCCGAGAAGATAATTTGATGAAGACAAAAATTTTAGTTATGTCTGGGCATGAAGAAGGTATTATTTGCTTTGGAAAAAACTTACAAGAAGCAGGAAATATACTTTTAGATAGATACAATCAGTTGATTATTACAAAACCAATGTAAATGTATCCCAAATTACATAATTTAGCACATAGTTAAACAATATTTTCCGGACAAATAATATTTTCTTTAATCAATTTAAAGAAATAATTAATAGTTTGAATTTTAAAGGATTGAAACAACGCCTGTATATAAACTGTATCTCCCTGAAAATAGCTGTAGCAAGGGTTTGAAAAAGCGAGCATCTATTAAAAAAGTAGTTTAATATGGCATAAAAGAGCATTCATATTTCTTAACAAAAAAACAATGCTTAATCCAGCTTTATGTCATCGCCCTGTTAGCCAGTGGCTTGAAATTAAGTCAGCGATCGCCCATTGGCTAATGACTCCAATTTTAGTAGTATTACCACTGCTATTTTTGATTTTCCTACCTTGGATTGTTCCCCGATTCCGTTGGAAACGTTTATGGAGTGGGTTTGGAACTTTATTATTAGTAACTTATTTTAGCGCTCAATTTCCTTTAACTACAGCCGTTGCAAATAAAGGTTTAGTTGCATTTGTTCCTCCAGATAGAGGTCAAACAGCAGATGCTATTGTTGTTTTAGGACGTGGAGGAGCTTTTAGAGATTCCAGAGTTAAGGTTGCTGCAAATCTTTGGGAATCGCAAAGAGCGCCTTTAATTTTCGCCAGCGGCTCTGGTGATGGAACCGAAATAGTTAATAAATTAGAAAACATTGGTATTCCCTCACAGGCTCTTGAGGAAGAACATTGTTCTCAAACAACTAAAGAAAACGCCTTATTTACCGCCTCGGTGCTACAACCTCAAGGAATAAAGAAAATTATCCTAGTCACAGATCCTCCTCATATGTTGCGATCGCTCTTAACATTTCGCAACGTCGGGTTTGAAGTGATTCCCCATAAAAGCCCCGTTCCCCATTTAACACAAACTAGAAAAGCAATGATGATGTTGTATGAGTATATGGGCTTAGTCAAATATGGTTTGAAAGGAGAATTTGTTCCTCAAAACATGGCTAAACAAGAGCAACCGCAAATTATAGGTCAAAGGTTAAAGGTTAGAGGTTAAAGGTTAAAGGTTAATTAATTCTAAAGCTTGAAGTTAACAATTAAATAAAATATTACTTATTAAGGGTGCAATCTTTGGCAGCACCCTTATTTTTGTGAATAAATTAACTCCCAATTTTCAATTCCCAATCCCCAATGCCCAATCCCCTATTCCCAAATTCCAAAAGATGCTATTGTATTTGATTGTCCACACTTTAGTACAATAGAACTATTTAACTCAGGTATATGTCGGATTTAATTTTGTTTTGGCATCGTCGCGATTTACGGATTTCTGATAATACTGGAATAGCGGCTGCATTAGAAAAAACTGGTAAGGTGGTGGGTGTTTTCTGTCTCGATCCTAATATTCTCAAAGGGGATGATGTTGCGGCGGTTAGGGTAACATATATGATTGGCTGTTTGCAGAAGCTTCAAGAAAGATACGCGCAAATGGGTAGCCAATTATTGATACTTTGGGATAATCCAGTGAAAGCAATTCCTAAATTGGCAGGTGCTTTACAGGCTAAGGCTGTATTTTGGAATTGGGATGTGGAACCATATTCTCAACAGCGAGATGCAGACGTTATCGATGCGCTTCAAGAACAAAGTATTGAATATTTGGAAAAGAATTGGGATCAATTATTAAAAACACCAGAAGAAATACGCACGGGTTCTAATACTCCTTACACAGTTTATACTCCTTTCTGGAAAAATTGGATTAGTAAACCGAAAGATTCTCCTGTAGAAATAGCCGATCGATTCGAGGGTTTGACGGCAGAAGAGAAAGAAACAGCGATTAAAGCGGGAGCAGTTGAATTACCAACAGCGAAGGATTTAGGATTTAACTGGGATGAAGAATTAATTATTGAACCTGGGGAAGAAGCAGCGCTGCTGAGGTTAGAAGAATTTTGTTATAGCAATATTAATGAGTATCAAGAACAAAGAAACTTTCCGGCAATTGATGGTACATCAAGATTAAGTGCAGCTTTAAAATTTGGTGTAATAGGAATTCGTACAGTTTGGCAAGCCACTGAAGACGCTTTAGAAAATAGCCGCAGCGACGAGTTAGAAAATAATATTCGTACTTGGCAAAAAGAAATCGCATGGCGAGAATTTTATCAACACGCAATGTATAATTTTCCGGAATTAGCATCGGGTGCTTATCGTGATGCTTTCAAAAACTTTCCTTGGCAAGATAACGATGAACATTTTCAAGCTTGGTGTGAAGGAAAAACCGGATATCCGATTGTTGATGCAGCCATGCGGCAATTAAATCAAATGGGCTGGATGCATAATCGCTGTCGGATGATTGTTGCAAGTTTTTTGACGAAAGATTTACTATTAAATCCCCAATTAGGCGAAAAATACTTTATGCAAAGACTAATTGATGGGGATTTATCTTCTAATAATGGTGGTTGGCAATGGAGCGCTTCCAGTGGAATGGACCCCCAAACCAGTAAGAATTTTCAACCCTGCATCTCAAGCCCAAAAATTTGATTGTGAAGGTGAATATATTCGGCAATGGGTGCCAGAATTAAGTTCAATGGATGCCGAGTATTTAGTAACAGGAAAAATTACACCTTTAGAACGTCAAGCTGTTGGTTATCCCGAACCAATTGTAGAACATAAAAAGCAGCAGAAAATGTTTAAGGAGATGTATAAGAATGAGAAACAGAAAATTGAAACATTAGGGTAAACATAATTAAGGCATCTGTACCTTCATTGTGCCAGAGCTTAATTTTCCCCCTTCCCTGCGAGGGAAGGGGGGTAGGGGGGTTAGGTGTTTGCGTAAATTTGAAACCATATAATGTTTTCCGGAGATGTCTATTAGGTTTACTGACTCCTATCGCGTTAGGTAGTATTTCGATTCTGAAACGCAGTAAAAAGCAACAACCATAAAGTTTTCCGCTTTTTTTAAGGTGATTTTTTTGACTTACTCAAAATACAAGTATAAAAACTCTGCGTTCCGCCGCGCTTACCTTTTTATTCCTTTGCGTTAAATACATTGATTCTTGTGTCCTAATTCTACGTTTAATTACTACTAAGCATAAATATTTGATTCAACCCGCGAAGTGTCATAAACAACTCACACCAAGATATATATCTAAGGAATGATGTATATATTGTGTTCTACAGGGTGAGTTACATTATGTCATCCAAATCTAATCGCCCGCTTAATTTTGAAGTCAGGCTTCCTTCCGAACATCCCGAGTTGTTGCAAGGGTTTGATGAATGGTTGCGCTTAAATTTGATATCTGATAGTCAAGTTAAGCAGATATGCCAACAACATCTAGTTTGTCAGGTAGTTTTACAGCCTCAAACTGTACCTATAAGGCAAGCCCAGACGGTTGCAGCCGCACCTCGTATTGCGGAAAAACCACCAAGTACTGCTACGCCTAACTTACTCAGTACCATGTGGCGATCGCTGCGGGAAGAATTCAGCGTTCGTTGGCTGCTCTTTTTGGGAATGTTTACTGTAGTAGTTTCTTCTGGTGCGCTTGCTGCAAGTCAATGGGAAAGATTTACGGCTCTTTTTCAATACGGGATTTTATTTGCTTATACCGTATTGTTCTTTGGGCTGAGTTTCTGGACTGGTATACAAGCAAATTTACGGTTGACGAGTGGCGCTTTGCATATTGTCACAATGCTACTCATTCCAATCAACTTTTGGGCAATGGATAGTTTTGGTTTGTGGCAGAATCCGATAAACTTGGTTTTAACTGGTATTGCTTCAATTATTTTGACGAGAATAACTGCATTACTCTCCAAGCAGTCAATATTTGCCGGAAGTGTTCCAGTTAGTAAATTATCTCTTATAAATATTCTCGGATTAAGTTACCTGCATTGGGGTTGGAAGTTTTCCGGATTCCCTTTAATTGCAGTTTATTTAGCTTTTATAGGAACAACTATAATTACCGTTTTTCAAAATCTTCAATCTGCTAGGAAAGAGGGGGAAGAGGGGGGAGAAGGGGTAGAAGGGGTAGAAAAAAACAAATCTCAATTTTCTTGGGGTAAAAATGTACCTGCTGCCGTAATTATTTACTCCTCGATAATCTTGTTAATAAGAGCAATTATTGGTGCTGGAATAAACGTTGCTCAATTAGGTTTAGCTATTGGCATTTGCGGATGGTTAATAGCTTGGTTAGCCCAGCGCGAAGATAAAGAGAAAAGAAGACAACGAGACAAAAAAACTTCTACCCCCTCTACCCCCTCTCCCTCTCTCCCCACCTTCCCTTCCCAAGCAATCGGCAGCATCTTATTATTCCTCGGTTGGTTTGTAACAGTTTGGAGTAACCCTTTACAAGCTTTTGCTGTCAGCGGTTTGAGTTTGTGGTTTTTCCACAGTCGCTTGCATTTATACGGTTTAAAGAGAGATTTAACCGCTTTCTTCGTGATTGGCTTGCAGTCAATGAGCTTGGGTTGGCGATTATTACCCTATGCATTTCACTCTTCGATCATTACAACTGCTGCTCAACTTACTAATTCTCAAGATAATCCTTGGGCATTATTGAGCGTCGGGTTATTTCCCTACATCATATTTATGGTAGCGTTTACAGATAATTTGAGACGCAAAGCACAACCCGTAAGGCTTTCCCGTAACCAGCAAAGTAATTTTAAACCCAGCGAGCAAAACACATTTGATAAATCCAGCGAGCAAAGTAATTTTAAATCCAGCGAGCAAGATGTTTGTCCTTCGGACACGCTACGCGAACGCACTACAAATAAACTTGATTTAGCAAGCTTTGGCGAAATATTAACGTTAATCTTAGGAATTGCTTTAACCGCAATAGCATTAGAAAACCCTGCATTACGTTCCCTAAACTTACTTTTATCTACCATCACACTCTTTATCGTCACCCACCAAAAATTCAATCAAATAATTTCTCCCCCCTCTCCCCCCTCTCCCCCCTCTTTCTCCTCCCTTTATCCCCTCACCTACCTAACTCACATCACCGCAATACTCACCCTTTTCTCCTGGATAAATTTATTCTTCCCCAGTCTTTCACCACAAGTTTGGGCGGTTGTTTGTTTGGTTGTGATGGTAGCAGAGTGGTTATTTAGCGTTGGTGAGACTACTCGCGTGGGGTCGTCTCCCTCCGTTGAGCGAAGTGGCAAACCCGAAGGGTGATGGAGTTTGGCGACGTAGTGCATGGCACATGGGTTTGGCACTTGCGGGTTTGAGTTATTTGCTGTTGTTGACGAATCTAGAATCAACTTGGAATGGTATTTATATAAGTCAATCAAGTTGGGGATTGACTTGGTTAGTTACACCTTTAACGCTGACGATTATTGCTAGTCGCAACAGGGAAGGAAAAGAGAATAAGCAAAAAATTAGTGTTTTAGTGGTCATATTGGCTCAATTTTTAGCTTTAACTCTACCTGGCACGAGATTAATCGGTTTAGCTGTTGGTACGGCGGTGATGTTTGTGAATACAAGATACCTAAAAGATCGAAAATATGCGGTAATTACGGTAGGTTTTGGTTTAAGTTTGATCGCTGCTGCGGTATGGGAAAGTGTTTCTTTATCCTATGCAGGTTGGTTTGTATTAACTGCGATTATTATTCTGTGTTTGTGGTTAATTCGCAAATTGTTGCAGCGAGGAAATGAATTAGCAAGTATATATGCAGTCGCTACAGATTTTTGGGCAAGTACGCTTTGCGGTATCGAGTTATTACTGTTAAGCATTCATGCAATATCGATTTACTTGTTTGCGGAATCTAATATCTTATTGTGTGCAATTTCCGCTGTTATTATTTTAGTAGCTTTATCTTTTCGCCATTTTTACGAATTCACAAACTGGACGTTTTACGGTATTGGGTGGAGCGTAGAATTACTAGAATTGTACCTGATTGAAATATTGGAATTTGGTGTTTATGAAGTTACTAATGATGGCTCACCCCAACTTATTTATCTTGCGATCGCGAATATTTGTTTAGGTTTAATTACGCAATTAATCGGTGAATGGTTGCAAAGTAAGCACTATTCTGGAAAACTTCCCAACCGCTGGCATATTCTACCATTGTTATATGCGGGTTTCGGGGTATTACTGCGTTGGAGTATCTTTGATAGCTGGACTGGTTTATCGACGCTGGCTGTTGCTTGGATTGTAATTAGTATCGGAAGACGCAATCTAAAATTAAAACCGCTGCTGTACTTAGGACTTTTCGGCGTATCAATAGCTGCATACGAACTGTTAATTTATCAACTCACGCAAGCGTCGGGTGGTGCGGTTGGTGATGGTTGGATAATTTTGGCTACACTTGCTACATTTATTGCCTATGGTTATCGTTTATTATCCCGCTGGTTGACAAGTTATCTAAAACTCAGTTCCCAAGAATTGAAAATATTTGCTCATTTTCATTGGGCTTTGGGTAGCGTGTTATTAATAGCAACATTGGGTAATCCTGTAGAAGCTTATAAATTGGCATTAGCAACGGGATTATTATTAAGTTGTTATGCGATATTTCAAGGAAGAGATAGCAATCAATTATTATCGCAACCAAATTCGAGAAATATTACAGAAGCAGATATTTGGGTTTACATAGGTTTAATACAAATTGCTGTTTTCAGATATTTTATTCCACCAGCTTCAATAGTCAGCGTTTTCTTCCAACAAATACGCCCTTGGATAGCAGGGGTTTCCTGTATAGTAGGCTATTTCGTCTACATTTTACCCTGGGAGCGTTGGGGCTGGCGCAAAAAACCTTGGCAAGTAACAGCATATATTCTTCCCTTATTTTACTTGTGGGAAACCAGAATACAAATTTATTCTATTTCCTTATTACTTGTAGCTGCTTACTATATTTTCATCGCTAAAATTACCACAAAATTCCGCTTTACCTATATTAGTTTGGCGTTAGCAAATTGGGTTTTGTGGCGTTGGTTTATCGATTTAAATTTAACCGATGCTTTGTGGTACATTTCCTCAGTCGGTTTATCTTTGTTATATATCGCTCAATTCGATCCGCAACTCAAGCTACCGCAGCATAAAGCATATCGTCACGGGTTAAGAATTTTTGCTAGTGGAATGATTTGTGGATATGCGACTGTATTTCATCAAAATCAATTTTGGATACCGGGAATTTTAAGTTTAATTGCCATATTTACGGGATTGGGATTAAGAATACGCGCCTTTTTGTATATTGGCACGGCAACATTTTTAATTACAGCTTTCTATCACCTAGTAATATTTACCTTAGATTATCCTTTTCTTAAATGGGTAATAGGTTTGCTAGTGGGAATTACATTGATTTTCATTGCAGCCAACTTTGAAAGTCGCCGTCAGCAGTTGAATTCTCTACTTAGCAATATTAATAGTGAATTTAAAGAATGGGAATGAATTTTTTAAATAAGTGTTGTGATAAACATTATTCACGCTTTGTTACCTTTTACCTATTCCCTCTTTTTAAGTATTTAATCTCGCATACTAGTACTTGCCCACGATAATTCTGCGGGGTGTTGGGAGTGCGAGCATCTTGCTCGCTAGCTTCCAACAGGGAGCGAGACGCTCCCACTACATTTTTATTACCCCGCAAAACTTATGTGGCGCAATACTAGTAGTCCTTTTCATTTGTTTTAATGGGTTGTAGAGACGTAGCAGTGCTACGTCTCCCGACGTTAGGTCGAAAACGTACCCCTCAGAATTTATGCAATCAACTACTAGTATTCCACCACATTAATTTTGCGGGGTTAATAATTGTTCGTAGTTGCGCTTCAGCGCCTCATATTCCAGTATCCGGAGGCGCTGAAGCGCAACTACGTACCCCTCAGAATTAATGTGGTGGAGTACTAGGAACGGAATAAGTAAAATAAATTATAATTTGATACAAAAAAACATTTTTAGTATCGCAATAGCTTAATAACTGCTAACAGTCATTAGGTTAACAATAAATCAATAAGTTCTTATTTATACTAGTAAATAGCACTTTATTTTATTGTTCGGAGTAAATATAAGGTTTGCTAAATAACCTTTTTACTTAAGAGTAAAGCCTAAAAATGCAAATTGAAAACGATCGGTACCCAAATCCACAAAAGCAAGGAAACTTTAGTGGTTGTTTGATTACAATTGTATTATTCTTTTTATTCTTAGGTTTTTTCCCTTTATTTAATAGTCCGAGCAAAACAGAAGTTCCCTACAGTCAGTTTCGGAATCAAGTAAGGGCAGGAAAAGTAGGCAAAGTTATAGTAAAAGATGACATTGTAGAATATTTTCTGAAAACTGATTTAGATAAAGCCAAAAAATCTGAATCTGGTAAATTAACTCGTCCGGAGAAAGCCTACGTTACAATTCCTTTACCAGAAGACCAAACTTTACCAAAGTTATTAGAAGACAATAACGTGGAATTTGGGGTTCGTTCCAATGGTGGAGGTAACTGGATATTCACAGCTTTAGGTTGGGTTATTCCGCCATTTTTATTCTTTTTGATAATAGCTTGGTTTGCTAACCGCGCTCAAGGTGGAGGAGATAGTTCAAACCCTCTAAGCGTTGGAAAAAGCAAAGCTAGAGTTTACTTCGGAGACAGTGGAGATAGAGTCACCTTTGCTGATGTCGCTGGAATTGATGAAGCTTCTTCAGAATTACAAGAAGTAGTAGATTTTCTCAAAAATCCCGATCGATATACTCAAATAGGGGCAAAAATTCCTAAAGGAGTTTTGTTAGTAGGGGCCGCCAGGAACTGGTAAAACCCTTTTAGCTAAAGCAGTTGCCGGAGAAGCTGGAGTTCCGTTTCTTAATGTCTCCGGTTCTGAATTTATGGAGATGTTTGTAGGGGTAGGTGCTGCAAGAGTCCGAGATTTGTTTGAACAAGCCAAGCAGTTGTCTCCCTGTATTGTATTTATCGATGAATTAGATGCTCTGGGTAAGTCTAGAAGTGGTTCTGGAATGTTTGCTTCGAGCAATGAAGAACGCGAACAAACTTTGAATCAGATGTTGACTCAGATGGATGGTTTTGAACCAAATACAGGAATAATTATCATTGCTGCAACTAACCGACCGGAAATATTAGACCAAGCCTTGCTTCGTCCGGGACGTTTTGATAGACAAGTAGTTGTAGATCGTCCAGACAGGCTGGGACGTTTGGCGATTCTAAAAGTGCATACGCAAAAAGTTAGGTTACACGAGAACATAGACTTAAGTATAATTGCAGCACGTACACCCGGTTTTGCAGGTGCAGATTTAGCTAATTTGATCAATGAAGCTGCGCTGTTAGCTGCAAGAGAGCATCGAGAAGCCGTAACGATGGCAGATTTTAATCAAGCCTTAGAAAGGTTAATTGCAGGTTTAGAGAAAAAAACCCGCGTACTAAACGAAAAAGAAAGAGAAATCGTTGCTTATCACGAATGCGGTCATGCAATAGTTGGTGCATTAGTATCAGGTGAAGTAGAAAAAATTTCTATTGTCCCAAGAGGAACAAGTGCTTTAGGCTACACATTGCAGCTACCAGGAGAAGACCGCTTTTTGATGTTAGAAGGGGAAGTTCGCGCTAGAATTACCACTTTGTTAGCTGGACGTAGTGCTGAAGAAGTCGTTTTTGGTCAGGTTTCCACAGGGGCAAGCGACGACATTCAAAAAGCAACCGATTTAGCCGAAAAAGCAGTTACGCTTTACGGTATGAGTAAGAATCTAGGACCGATCGCATTAGAAAAACCACAATCTTCATTTTTAGATGGTTCGCTAAATTCTCGTCGTCCTGTAAGCTCAATAGTAGCAGCAGCGATTGACACAGAAGTCAGAGAAATTATTGAAAACGCCCATCATCAAGCACAATTAATTCTTAAAACTAATCGCGACTTACTTGAAGAAATGACCCAACATCTTCTAGAACATGAAGTCTTAGAAGGAGATATTTTGCGTTCCTATTTAGATAGAGTACAGGCAGTGTAGGGGAGTTGATACTGTTGCAAGACTTTTTATGCAACCAGCATAAATTTCTTGAATTTCGCTTCTTTTCTCCCTATTTTTTTTAAATAATTAGTAGTAATAGTTGTATAAATAATGTACTAGATTTGCAGCCGACTCACTTGAGTGTTTTGTCTCAGTTGCAGGATTGGCAATGGGTAGACTACGAAAACTATTGTGCGCTGTTTTATGCTCAGGCGATCGCCACTACTTTTCCTGACGCTAAAATTTACATTGAATTTCCCGAAATGCTGGGATTGGGATACCGTACCATTCAAGCCAAGCGAACTTCCGATATAGCGCTCACATCCACATGGGAAAGGGGTTAAGTCGATCTACAGTCAGTGGTTCATGCAACCATCCCATTTTCACCGGGACATCATAAAGTCGTCCAGGTGCTAATCTTTTCCACAGATGATTGCCAGATTTATCGGGGATTGTGCGAGATTTTGCATCATTCCAGAAAATGTAGAAATATAAAATTTCATCGGGGGGAGTCTCAAATATCATTCCCTTCCCTGCTGGAAGAGATGTTGGAAAAATTTCCTCAATGCTGGAATGTTTGGGCTAACGTAGGGCGATCGCTGAAGCTCAAGGCGAGTATTTACTTTTTGTAAATTGTTGATATTTTTGTCGTAAAGATGATGGTGAATCATCAAACAACCAATCAAACCGTTGATTTATAAGACCGGGAATTTTGTCTATAGTCTTATTTAACTCACATCTTGCACCAGTGTCAGAAACCCGGTTTCTTTGCGATTTCATAACGAGATATTCATGCTTTCAGTACTAGAAACCGGGTTTCTTTGGGCTTCTTGAAAATGGTGCAAGATATCAGATTTAACTTACATCTTGCACCTTTCTCAGTTTTGACTGGCATCAGGGCTATGGAGCTTGGTATTATGACGACTGCATATTTCCTGACTTTATAAGCACTTTTATTGCTGTCATCCTGATTCAACCTTTCTAATTAAGCGAAACAAACCTTACTGTTGTAAGTCGGCAGAAATAAACATAACTATGTAACAGAGTGCAAATCAGCCTTAAACTCTTACCTCTACTGCCGACTGCCTGTCCTAATTACAATTTTCAACGCCGATCTACTCAACATAACTATTTTTATAACAATTGATTGTTTAAAAAGAAAAACTAGTCCGCATCAATCCAATCCAAGTTGTATCATTATCTGCGTTATGCTCTGGATTAGTAATTACCAAGAATCCGGGAGTGATAAATATTCTGTCATTAAGTGGATAGCGATAAGATAGTTCAAAATGTAAAGAAGTATCTTTATCTTCTCGCTCAAAAACGTCATTACTCGTAACCTTGGGAGGCATACCAAAGACAAAACTTAATTGAGAACCTAGTTTACCTACATCCTTCAAAGATGCTGTAATAGCCCAACTCCATATGTCTGCATCAGCACCTTCGGAACCGCTCAAACCATTAGCACTGGGGGAAGATTCTGCATTAGTGTTAAAATAGCTTCCCCAACCTCCTAAAATAAATTTATCGCTTAATTTATAGGTAAACTGTAAGCCCAAAGCGTTGGAAGATGTTGCAGTACTTCCACCAAAGGGTAGTTGAGCGAATTCGCTTCCTTTACTCCCAGTAACATTAATTGTGGCAGCAGGTTCGGGTGCATAGTAACGACCGTATGTCAAGGCAATGCCAAGTTTATCTGAGGGGGTGTATGTTACCTGAGTCAATGCGGTATATTGACCTTTAAATAGTCCTTCTTCTGGATTGCTGCCAGGAAAGGTTAAATAGCTGATACCTGCGGCTAATTCGTCAGTAAATTGATAGTAAGCGACTGCACCAGCACCAAAAGCAAAGGAATAGATCGGACTTTCTGCTCCAAAATTGGAGATTGAAGAGACGGGATTGAGAGCCGGGAAAATGCGAGTCGGGAAATCTGCTGCTGGTGCGATCGCCACTGTACCCTTTTCACCGATGGGAAATTGATAAAACAGCGTGCCTATTCTAATATCGTTACCAGTATTAGTTGCACCAATCAAGCGAGTCATATCGGTACCCGTAAAACCAGTACCGTAATTAGGGACATTCCCTGCTTGTATTCTGGTTCTTAATCTATCTTTACCCGTAAAGCTGGTATCAAAGGTGAGAGATGCTCGTGATGAAAAAGTAAGGTTTTCTTCTATATCTTCCGTGGGGTTTTCTCCTGGAGGAACGGCTTTTTGATCTCCAGAAGCACCGATTAAATTAAAATTTACTCCACCTCGTAAAACAGTTGTAGTGCTAAACTGACGACTATCTGCAAGCGCAACTCTTTGCTCTAAATTATCTATTTTGGCAGTAATAATTTCTAATTCTTTAGCAAATTCTGTCTGCAACCTTTGCATCGCAGCCAAGTCTTCTTTTTGTTCGGAGATTCTATTACCCAAAGTGTAAATTGAACGTCCAACTTTTACTAAGCAAATATTTAAAGCTGCTGCAAATTCATAACGATTTAAGATTCGATTACCGTTGAAAGCTCCCGAACCAGAATCACTAATACAACGGTATTTTTCGACTAAACTTTGCAGCGCTTCATAAGCCCAATGTCCGGGGCTAATATCTTCTAATTGATCGACTCTAATAACTTCACCAAAATAAGGAGGAGAGTTATCAATTACTTCACCAAAGTAAGGAGTTCTAAAATTATCTGGTGTTTGTGAAATTACTTGGGGTTGTGAATTAGAAGTGGTTGCGGGTAATTGATTATCTGAAGATAATTTGAAAACTGAAGTTGTAGGTATTTTATTAGTGTCGGTTAAATTAACTTTATGTAAATTATCTACAGCATTTTTTGATTGTTTTAAAGTTTTTTTTAAATCTATATCCCGATTATTATTAAAATTTTCTTGAGCTAATGCAGAAGATAAAGTTAATATATTAGAACTTATAATTATTGAAATTATGGATAATGGTATATTCAATTTCATGATTTATTTATTTATTTTTATTTTTAACTGGTTCCCAGTCTCTGGCTGGGAACCCGTGCAGGGAGGCTCTGCCTCCAGATACATAAAGAAGAGGCAAGAGCCTCAGAGAATGCTTTTTCAGTCTGGAGACTGGGAACGAGGAACAGGTTCGTAGTTGCGCTTCAGCGCCAACACACTTTAGCGCTAAAGCGCAACTACAAACATCAATAAGGACGAACCTTAAACTCATCATTAGCAGTTTCAATAACTTTTTTAGCAACATCTTCGGGAATTCTGGTATATTCTAAATCCTCATTAAAACTTTGACCTTTAGTTAAAATCCATATCAATAATTCCTTATTTGCACTCACCGCTTCTTGGTTAGAATACCTTTTATGAAACAGCAGCCAAGTCAAACTAACTAAGGGATAACCCTCTTTTGGATCGTTAATATCTTCTGTTGTAAAATCCGATTTAAATTTAACGTTAGCTAAAGCTTTCTTGGTTTCTGCTAAAGTTGGTTTAACGTAACGTCCGGCTTGATTCTCAATCCTAGCTACTGACAAATTATTCCTGCGAGCAACGTTTGTTTGTACGTAACCAATTGCGCCATCAATTCTTCTGACTTCTCCAGCAACTCCGCTATCTTGAGAATGACGGGAAAATACATCAAATCCCCAATTTGGATTTCTACTGGCTGCTATTTTACCATTAGTAATTTTTTCTAAGTATTTAGTTAAAATAAAAGACGTACCGCTACTACCGGAACGAACTACAACTTCAATATCTTTGTTGGGAAAACGAGGATTTACTTGTTGCCAATTTGAAATTTTACCTGTAAATATTTTGGCTAGTTTATCGCGAGATAATCTTACGTTGCTGCTTACATCTTTGAGATTGTAAACAACAGCTATTGCACCTCCCCCTGTCGGTACCATTAACAAACCATCTTCGATTTGATTTTGTTCGATGGGAGTAGGAATCAAAGTGGTAGCAGCAAAGTCTACAGATTGATTGCTAAATAACCGAATTCCACCACCACTTCCTACGACGGTATATTTAAACTTGTTACCTGTTTGAAGTTCGTACTCTTTTTGATAGCGCTCGAACAAAGGTTGAGGAAAAGAAGCACCAGCACCTCTGAGTAATTGAGCAGAAACGGAATGGGTGGTAAAAGAAATCGTAATTGCAGTGACTGCGGTAGCTATTATATTTTGCCAATTACCAATTGTAAAAGTTTTCATGAATATGTTTTCAAATATCTGGCGGTTAAAACCGCTACTATACGGGCAAAGTCCCTCCGGGTTCACCACTCCCCTCAACGGAGGGAACCTCCGCACGGGGGTGGATTCACCACCTGCGTGGACTAATAAATTTAAACCCGTGCAGACGGGTTTTGCTTGTGTAGCCGTGACTTACAGTCGCCAGGTAAAATATATAATTCGACTTTACACCTCTGATTTACGAACGTTCTAATTTATGGATAGTTACTTGATTAGCATCAGTGGGAATTTCAAACCAGAAACCATTATCTACAGTAATCTCATAGACAAATTCACCCAGACGAGTACTTCGCCAAGTATTAACAATTTTGGCATTTGGTGCCCACCGCTTCAGGGCTTGGATGACATTTTCAGGAACAGCAGTGCGATCTACTTCTTCGTCAACTTCAATAATTTGTCCGTTAGGAGTAGCATCTACTGAAAATTTAAAGCCTTGTTGGTTTTGACCGCTTATTTCATAAACTATAGAACCATCTGATTTCATTTCTACTTGTGCTGCTGTTGGTTTGGCACCAGTAACAGTCATTACCGAAGCCATAGCAGGAAGTGGTACTTCCTCAAGAGATATTTTTCGTTCTATCCCACCAAAGGTTTGAGCTATCAAGATTTCTCTCTTGGGTAAAGATTGAGCAAAAGCATTACTCAAATTAATTGAAGAGAAAGCGATAGCTATTCCCGCAAAAGTTAAAATTTTGTACCAATTTTTAGCAAAGAAAATCATTTATTTTAGGAATTTAGAGATTAATTATTCGCTGTGTTGTTTTTTTACCTTCATCACTTTGCTCTCCCCAATACATTTAATAATTTCAGCTTCGATGTATTTAAAGCAGTTTCTTCTGGTGGTAAAGAGCCAGCATTTTCAACTTCTTCATCTATATTTTGTAAATAAAAATTAATGAATCCTTTTATTTCAGGTCGCGTCCTTATCTGTTCGGCATCTGCATAAATAAACATGGGACTAGTGAAAGGATAATTTTGAAAGGAACTAGGAGGAATACCATCAATAGAAATGACCGAGAACGCATTTTTATTTCTCATATAGTAGGTGTATCCTATCAAGCCAATTACATCTTGATTTATCAGAGCATCTTGAATAAGCTCTTCTTCAAAGTTATAAATTTTTGTATTCGGTGCCTTAAGAACGCTCTGAGCATTACCGCCAAAAATTGTTTTAACAAATAAGTTTGCGACATTTCGTCTAATTGCTCTATCAGGCCAATCTTTATTAACATCCGACCACTTTTCGGCAGTGAATATTTTTCTTATATCCTCACGAGACAAATTGTTTGGCAGAAAATCGTTTTTACGGCTGACCACAATAGCCAAAGCATCCGTCGCTATTTGAAAGCTGATTGGTTCTCTACCTGCTTGATTGCAGGCTTGTACTTCTTGTGCATTTATGGGGCGATAAGCATTAAGAATATCTAGCTTGCCTTCGGAACAAAAAAGTTGAAAACCTTTACCCGTACCTGCACTAGTCACTTCTATCTTACCCGGATATCCTTCTTCTATAAAACGCTCTGCAATAGCCTGAGTAACAAAATACATGATTGTGCTGCCACCAATTCTCAATTCTCCTCCCAGTTTGAGGGGGTTGACATTCGGTAAATTAATACCCGCGTTTGATTCCTCTAAAGCAGGTGTTGGCGAGGAAGTGGAAGAAATACTTTGTATACCTAAGTCTTCTTCTATACCCGAGCCTGCTGTTGCAGCGTTTTCAGATTTTCTGTTATTTGAATCGGAGTTGTTTGGACTATTACAACCACTCAACAAGAAAACAGCGATAATAAAACCAATAAACCCCCAACGATATATAAACATTTATTCTATGTACTATTATTTAGTAAATAAGCAAGAAAATTTAATTTAACGACCGGACTTTACCATTACTCGTAGCAGTTTCACGTGATTTACTACCAATACCTTGTAATGATTCCATTGCTTTTCTACGCTGTTCGATAAATTGGCTAAACTCCGAAGAAAACTGCGGATTGCTCTCTATCATTTGCATCACATCTTCATCAGGAATCAGCACAACTTCGGCATCTTGGGGAGCAACAGCGGTGATGGGACTAACTTCACCTGGAAATATTGCCAGTTCGCCAAATACACTTCCATTTCCTAAAGAGTTTAACTCACGCTCCGAACCTTGTAGGGTTTTTGTTGAGATACGAACTTTACCCGCATAAACAAAGTACAATCCTTCGTCGTCTTGTCCCTGCTGTACGATATATTCACCAGAACCATAGGACACGAATTTTGCCTTCGTTGCTAATTGATTGATTTTTGCATCCTCTAGGCTAGATAAGTAAGTTAGCGAACGTAAAAAATCTGCCATTTCCTGGAGACGGTTTTCTATTGCATTAGGGAGTCTATTCGGAAGCCCATCTTTAGCATCATAATTATATTGGACTTCAATTGGGTAGGGAATAGTGAAATTATGGCGTTTTGCTAAGTAGTAAATCCGCGTCATGAATCCGTTCAATATCTTCAAATTGCCACTATCGGGTGTCTTTTTAAACCAAACGCAGTAATTAATTGCGGAATCTCCAAAAGATTCGATAAATGGAAATACCATGCCGTCATAACCCAAATCATCCTCAAAACCTGTAGAAATGCTCTTCAAGGCAGATATAACGCGATCTGGAGCATCGTCGTAAGAAAAGCTGACTTTGACAGGCATCCAAACTCCCTCTTGAGCAAAGTTTTCAATAGTTGCCTTTGATAAAGTACCGTTAGGAATAGTTATTTTTTTCTCCCATCCCCTATCTTCTAAAGTCACCGACCACCAGTTTTGCTCTACAACTCGTCCTTTGATGCCATTCACCTCAATCCAGTCCCCTTCCTTGAAAGGGCTAGCAATCAGTAGCAGCAGCCCCGACACTAGGTTACTCAGAGTATCTTGCAGCGCCAAAGCAACTACCAAAGAACCGACCCCCAAAGCTGCTGCCAAACCGCTCAAGTCAACCTCCCAGATTCCCCCCAGTACGCGGTAAAGAATCAGCAGAATCACGACCGCTCGTATTGTTTGGAATAATAGGTTGGGTACCTGTATTTGTCCGGGAATAGAAGTTTTTTTAGTGCTTAAAAATGCGTTGAGCAAAGGAATTGCTGCGACTACAACCGCTACCCAGGTGAGCGTTTCTAGAAAGCGGGTAGAAGGTTCCGTGCTGGCAATGCGAAATAATATCCGGATAACTAGTAGCAATGCTAAGGGAGGCAAAACGTATACTCGGAGTCTTCGCAAAGCTATTGCTAAAGGATGCTGTCTCTTTGCTAACCGTTCGGCAACTTCGTGGAGTACCACGTTTAAAATCGGGAACCCCAGTCCTAATATAAATAGCCAGATTAATAAGTTTGATTCAAGCATTATTAAGGTTAAAGGTTAAAGGTTAATGTTCTCGTTACAAGGCTCTGCCTTGTAATGCTCTTCTTGAGGCTCTGCCTCATGCACCCTGTTAGAGGCAGAGCCTCTAAAAATGCATTCCCAGCCTGGAGGCTGTGAACGAGGCTAAACTCCTACTACGACTAAACCCCAATACTCTGCAACTTAATTTCTGCCGCTGCATCTCGCATAATTCCGCTCAATAATGTATAAGCTGTCACCCATCCACTCCGTATTTCTGGGGTGAATTCGTCACCTAATCCTTGTTGCAATGTCCAAAGTAGAGCTTCACCGACAACTGCGTAATGTTCATCTTTTACACCGTAACCTGCGTGGTCGCGACCAAGCTTTTGGGCGGCTCCGATAATGTTTTCTGGGTGACGCAATCCTTCAACTACAACCCCCAAGGTTGCCATCAGCTTGCGTTGCTGTTGTTCCATATCTCCTGTAAATAAAGGACGTAAGGAAGGATCTAGTTCAAACAATCGCTTGTAAAATAATTCTCCTGCTTTATCGGCAATGGGAGCAACTTTGGCGAAGGAAGATTGCACTAAGTCTACTTCGGTGACGCTCATCTTATTCGATGTCACCAAGGTCCAAGTTTTGACTGAGCCTACGTTCTCAATTTCGGCAACAGGATTTGGCGCGAAGGTGTAAGCATCTGCGACACGTTGAAATGCGGCTTCGGTGATTACTACATGATTGGGCTGCGCTCTGGCGTAGATACGAGTTGCTAAATATACATCTTCCCCCCAAATATTAAATGCGAATTTCTTTTTCCCGCCCACTACCCCGGCATTTACGGAGCCAGAATGTATACCGATGCGTAAAGCTAAGGTGGAATTGTGTAAGTTTTCTAGTCGAGTCAAACTCTGTACTATTGCGATCGCAAAATCGGTGGCTCGTTTGGTATGGTCGAGTCTGGGTTGTGTGAGTCCGCAAAAAGCCATGTAATCGGTACTGCCGCTACTCTGTCTTTCCATTCCGTAACGAATGGCGGCTTTGTCAAATTCCCCGACTAGTTTGGTCAGCAGTTCGGTAACTTCTTGGGGTGTTTTTTGTCTGCTGAGGTCGGCAATACCACCGACTTGAGCATAAACAATTGTGACTTGTTTAACTTTGTCTGCAATTAATGTCTCCCCTGCTTTCATGCGTTTGGCAATGGAACTGGGTAGGAGATTATTTAGTAGATTATCGTTTTCACTGTCTTTGGCTGCTAATTCTTTATTTGTTTGGTTCACCTTTTGGTTAATATTGTTGAGAATTGCGGTCATTTCTCCAAATTCGTCTGTGGAAGTAACTGCAAATTCCCCATCAGCTTCCCCCGCAGCAACTTTTTGAGCGTCAGCTTTTAAGCGCTCAAAAGGTTTAATGAAGATATTCGCAGCGATTTCCGCACCTAAAGCCGTAAGTAACAGAAACACTACCCCAGCAATCAACAATTTTATTTGCAATGCGTACAGAGGCTGATATGCTTCCCCTAAATCCATTTGAGCCAAGATTCCCCAATCGAGTCCCTGCAATTCCAAGGGAGCATAGGCAGTTAAGGTATTAACTCCTCGATAATCTTCCACTACTTCGATGCCTGTTTCTCCACCCAAAGCTAATTGAGCAGCTTGATTCTCTACTTTTTGCAGTCCAATTGTAGTATTGAGCTTCTCAATTAATTCAATATCTCTTTTAGGAGTACCATTCCTGCGAACTGAAGCTTTATATTGTTTTGGTTTTTCTTGCAGGAAGCGAGACATCGAACGCATGGAGAAATCTTCACCAATTAAATAAGCTTCTCCAGTCTTACCCAAACCAGCGGCTTCCCAATCGTTATCTTGAGACATTACCTGATTAATCTTGTCAACTGGTACTTGCACCGCGACAATACCAATTAAATTGAAACCGCTGAAAATTGGAGCCGCAACAAAAGCAGCAGGTGCTTCATAGGAAGGGGACGATAGGGTTTAAAATCAACAACTTGAATGCTACCAGCTTGCGGATTAGCGATTACTTCTCGTACAACATCAGCCAAACCACTCCCCGAATAACGTCCAGTTAGCAGATTCGTTGCATAATCTGTTTCCTTATAAACCGAGTAGACCATATCCCCGGTTCTGTGGTTGATTAAAAATAAATCGTAATATCCAAAGTTATCAATCAGCTTTCTAAAATAAGCTTGATGTGTTTTATGGATTTGATTGTAATAAGTGCCATCACCCGCATCAAGTAGTTTATCTTTCTCACCGACTTTATTGGGATTCTTCGCTAAGTAATTATATTGAAGATAGCGCCCAGCTTGTCCGGAGGGACGATAGGTGATGTACTTTAGTTCGTTGTCTCCTAAGAGATTTTTACGTAATCTGGGAAAAAATTCTTTTGTATAATAAGCTTCCAGCACGGGTTCTATTTCCGCTTCGGGAAACTTACGTTCCAACTGTCGAAAGCCTCTGTTAAAACCCACCATCGCTTCAACGACTCTGCCATCCTCCGCTAGAGTCCCCACTTGGTTGTAGAGATTCTTGAAAAAGAACTCGAACTGATCCGCCTTAGCCGTGCGAACACCAATAAGTTGGTCGGCAATTTTTTCTTCTAGGGTAGTTTTTGCTTGCAGCCAGCTAGTAGTACCAATTACTAACAACGAGCCAAGGCTGGTAAGTAACAGCATTCCCTGAAGCTTGGATTTTAGCGTCAGTTTGTTTAACGCCGTTTTATGAATGCGGGTATTCCTGATTTTTGTTAAGTATTTTTTTACGTTATTCATATATTTCTATATATAGTGATGCTGTTTATAGCAGTTTTGGAAAAGGACGCATCTAACTATGAATAACGAATCTGCGTTCCCTTAACATTGTTTGAGAAAGCTTTTTCCGTTACTCTCATTTAATTATTTAACTACTCGAACAACATTACTACTAATAATTATGTAGGTAGAGTAATATATTTTTCCAAGCTAGTCAATTAAATACATACAGATTTTAACTTCTATAATTTACTTTTTTTTTTACATAAGTACTAATTGCTTTAATTATTTTCCGCGTGGGTTAACAATACAGTTGATTTACAGATAACGGCTAAGATATCCTTGCCATCTGAAACACTTGTGAATTTACTATACACATTTATATAGCATAAGTGTCAGTTTTTGTAGATAAAAGTAAATCATATTTTTCTTCCGATTATTATTTACATACTTTTCATACTTTTCGTACTTTTATTGTTTTATGACTTTTCTTATTAAACTAAAAAAAACAATATAAAAAATGTGAAGATAAATTAAATAAAAATTTGTAAACAATTATTTCATAGTTGTAGGTTGGGTTAAGCGACAGCGCAACCCAACATCGGGTTATGCTGCGTTGCTCCCGTTTATCTTTGTGATACCCAAACTATAGGAGTTTTCAATTGAGCGGAGCCGGAGAAGCTCCGCCGTAGGTCTAAACCTCACCCCGTCCTGCGGACACCCCTCTCTTTATTAAGGAGAGGGGAAGGGGAGTAGTTTAATCTACTCAATTGAAGTAGTAGGTTGGGTCAACGTAATTACGGTAAGCAGAAAAATTTATTATTGATATAAAGCAGAAAACAAAATCATTCAGCTAATTAATTTTTATTAAAAACGCCAACATTCATACCTTTCTAATTCTCATAAATGTTTCATGGAATAACAACGCTATCAAAAAGGCTGGCAAGGCTTCATTAATTAATTGATGATATCCGAAAAAACGCCATGCGATAGCGATAAATAATCCTATTAATATCGTACTAGTTAATGCCAAATAATTAGTACGTATTTTCAAGATTGTAATAAACATTGCCGGACCAATTGAACCAGCTAAACCCGCAGTAGCAAAAATTATTAAGGAAAAAACATTAGTGGAAATTAAAGTGGTAGCACTAACAGCAAGAATACCAAACAATAAAGTCATAAATTGCTGGTATTTTACTCCATACTTTGCTGACATCTTATGATATAAAGCAGGAGAAACATCTCTTGCTAAAGCACTCGAACAAACCAGAATTTGAGAATCAGCTGTCGAAGCAATAATAGAAAATACTCCAGCTAAGACGATACCAACTAAGAAAGGATGAAAATTCTGTACTGCATATAAAGGTAAAGCTTGTTCTGGATCGTCAATTTCAGGAATTAAGATTCGACAAATTATCCCGAATGAAAGCATCGCTATAGAGGTAGAATACACGAAAGACAAGTAAATCCACTTGGCTTGTCTTGCTTCTTGAGGATTGCTTGCTGCCATTAATCTGACTAAAAATTGAGGCTGACTCAAACTAAACCCCATTCCAGCTACAGCAAACCCTACCACGTAAGCTATTATTCCCCACCAAGTAAATGTTGAAAATATATTAGTTAGTTGAGGATCGATACGATTCAGTTTTGTCGCTATTTCTGGGATACTTCCAGCAGCTAAAATTGCTGTAGTCAACACTCCAAAAGCAACAAACATCCCTACAATTGCTTGTACAGCGTCAGTCCAAACTGATGCTCTCAAGCCCCCCTTTACACAGTAAACAAGAATTAATGCTGCGGCTATGATTGCTCCCAACTTTAAATCAATACCAAAAAATGCATTGAGAATCTTGGCTGATGCATAAAATTGTGCCGCAGTATAAGTACCAACAAAAATAACAGAAATTAAAGCGACGATAGAAGTTATTAATTTTTTACCTTGAGGGTTTTTGACAGCTGCACCAAGTAATTCGGGAACGGTTTGCGAATCTTGTTCTAAAGAAACCTTGTTTATCCGATCGGGGAAAAGGCTCCAAAAAGTTAAATCCCCCAAAAAATAGCCTAGAGTTATTAAAAGAGCCGATATTCCTGTAGAGTATCCAAACCCCACCATCCCTGTCATTATAGAACCACTATTAGTAGTAGCTCCCGCACTTAACCCAATCAGGTATTTACCAAAGGAACGGTTTGCAAGTAGATAATCTGAATCTGTATCTTGAGTAGATTTAGCAGCAAGAGCGCCAACCCACAAGAAAATTATCAGAAAAAATCCAAAACTAACAACTGTAATCAGATTCATGCTTTAGCTTTTTATTACTTCAATAACCGTATCAGATGGTAAATGTTGAATATGCCAGTCGGTAACTTCTTCACCAGGTATCAAAATAGGAGTACCAGGAGGAATTTTCTTGATACAACAACCACTTATTCTTCCTATTGATTTATTAAGAGGTAATTTTTCTTTTTGGCTAAAAAAAGCATCTTTCGGTAAAATTTTGATTTGAGGATGACGGCAAAAGTTACTGTTGGCTAAAGTTTCTTTTGGTGCTTTTTCTGCAAGAATCGGCACAACTTCTGCAATGGTTTCTCCGATAAACTGAAAATCCTCTCGTTTGTGATTAAAAGAGAAAATTAATAATAATCCTTCTTCGTCAGCGAATTCCCCATCAATCCCTCGCTGGTACAATAGTTCTGCTAACTCTTCTCCTGTAGCACGATTGCTTTTTAAATAGATTTTCAGAGGGTCGCTAACTTGGGTATCATAACTTAAAACTTCGCCGTAATTATCAATTTGAGAACGAAGGCGATCGCACTCTTGAATTGCTTGCCAAAATAAAGCTTTACCTGATTCTGAATATCCTTTATTAATCGCATCTTCAATACTCAGCATTAACAGATTACTGCGGGTTGTGGTTTCAAATAAACTCATCACCCCCATAAGTTGTTCAAGGGTAAACCGAGATTCCGAAGGTAAATGTAATAAAGCAGTTTGAACCAAACTTCCCGTATACTTGTGCAAGCTATGAGTTACGATATCGGCATTAAAAGTAATTGCGGACTGCCATTGTTCGTCAAGAAATGGAAAATGGCTTCCGTGAGCTTCATCTACTGCTAAAGCTATATCGCGCTGACGACAATAATCAGCTATCTTACCAAAATCGATAGTTACCCCTTCATAACTCGGATGAGTTAGCAACAAAGCTGATACACCACTGGTTTCTAAAGCAGAAATTACTTCCTCAGTATTAGGCATCAAAGATTTAGAAGCAATAAAACAAGGCTCTAATCCCGCTAAGATAATGCCGTTTATTACAGAAATATGACTATTAAGAGCGATCGCAACTCGTTTATATTGAGTTCCTAACAAAGCACAAGCCGTCAAAACAGCTTGAGTACCTCCCCCTGTCAGCCAAAAGGTATGTTTTGTACCGTATAACTGTGAAAAATGTTTTTCTATGCTTTGGGTGCGAGAGCGAGTTAGAAACGGTACATCATATTGATAGATATCTTCCAAATCATGATTGTCAGTAACTCCTTGGTGGGCAGGAGTATAAAGACCAACTCTAACATCTTGATTATGGGAGGCGATAAGCTTATAAGCAGAAGATGGTTGATTCATCGTTTACAGAAAAATTGGCTTCAGTTGAGGCATCGGACGAGTTGTACTTTCTGGGATAATACCATTACGCAAAGCTAGCAGTAATCCTGAAGCTTCCATATAGCTATTGACACGATAAATTTTTCTGCCTTGAGTCTCAATTTGCAATCTTTCGGGGGTAATATCGTAATTAGTAGTATTATCTTTAACCAAAATTACAGGAACACCTTGGTCTAAGGAAGCAAAGAAAGGAATATTACCTACTGTAGTTTCCGGCATCACCACCGCCGAAATATTCTCTACAGATATCCGAGTTTCTCCTGCTGCAATGGGAGTATCAAATCTCACCGGACGGGGAGAGTTTATTAAACCATTCAAAGGAGAACATACATAAGCACTAGAAATTAATTCTGCACCATCTCTGGGATCTACTAATTTACCAAATCCTGTATGTTCCCATTCTAATAATAAAGGTGCATGGGCAGCAGTAAAGGGATAGAAATTAGTAGTCATGTGAGTCATAATTGCTTCTGCACCACCCCAAGGATTGGCAATAGACTCCCCTCGGTAGTAGGCTTGACGCACTTTATCCTCTACTTCTAAAGTAGTCATTAAAGCTACTGAAGATGCAGTTGATTTCTCTACTACATCTAAAGCCTTCATCAATTCATCTATTCCGCTCAATTCCCCAGAAGCATTTCCATAGGGAGAATAGGTGCATTTAGTTTCAACGGCTCCACCTGTTACGATTACAGGATCGATATTAATTCCTCCCACAGCCCTTAATCCATTAAGAGCATTGAGAACATTGTTTAAAAATCTCTCGTCTTTGGGCTTTTCAATAATTGCTGCGATATTCTTTCGCTTTTCTGGAATCACCCCAACATTACCCAGTAGTAACTGACAGATTAAATTACCTTCTAGATAAAGAACATTATCCTGAGCAAAATAAATATCCGATGCTGTTACTGCATTAGGATTGGTAACAAGATAGTCACAAGCGGAAGCCAAAAGATTTGTACTCGGAGTGGCATCTCCAGCGAAACCGCCGATTTCTGCTCTGACTCCGGTAGGAATAATACTGACTGCAACAAAAGGTTTTGTAGAATTACGATTACGAATGTTGATATCTAATAAAGATGACCAAACTGGTGGTTTATCGGTGTCAATAAAACTGCATTCAAAGGTCAGTGTATCTCCTTGAGCAGCAGTTAAAATCAACCGAATGGGAACTCCTGGAAGCGGTAAAGAGGCAATTCGGCGAGAAATTTTGTACCAGCTACGCTCCTGGGGTGGACATTCGATTTCAAAGTCTTTGGTGTAAATTTGTGACATTAATAGCCTTTGAATTAAAAATTATTAGATTGGTCTTAGTCTATATGATAGGAACGAAAGACCCTACTATGGCATTAGCTATTGTTTATTGCTACGCCAGTTTCCCGAAGCACCCTATTCAAGCCATAACGGTCTTCACCTCTAAGCAGAACACCCCTCCAATCATCTAAATTAATATCAGCATCATATATTTGTAATTTATAGCCTTCATCGCGCATTTTTTCGGTATAAGCACGGGTATCAGGTCTAATTATACGACCAACTACAGCCCATCTTTCATCTTCTGTTACGTTATCTGTGGAACCATGAATTGCTCTTTCGCAGAAAATTATGCATTCTCCAGCTTTTGCTTCAAGCAAATTCACATTTTTTTGATCAATTTGACAGTCAAGCTCTAATTCGTATTGGTTATAAATAATATCTTTGCCATTCGATTTACTATGTTTAACCGGATTAATTTTCTGTCGAGAATTTGAGACTACCTTCAGGCAAGATTTTTCTTTTGGTGTGTCTTGAAGCGCTATCCAACAAGTTAACTGAAAAAGCTCTTCTACATTGGGAGGTTGTAATATTGACTCTCTCAAATTACTAAACCAAGTAGTACTTTGATGATAAGGTGAGCCATTGCTAAAAGCAGGAATATGAAAAAAAGCAGAACGCCATAGAAGTAAATCGGCTCCTAATAGTTGAGCGCAACGCTCTGTAATAGATGGATGTTTAAATAAATCCATTAAAACGGGATCTTCCAAATGACGGTCTCTCGTATTCAACGTAGCAACATCAGTTTTATCATTTATTGTGAAAGAAAGTGTCTTTGAATCTGTATTAGTAACCAAGTTAACTAAATGCTCTCTTACACTTTCCATCTCTTCTGGAGATATTACAGTGAATGGACCGATATAACCATTTTCATGAAAAGAGCGAATGTCATTTTCTGTTAATTGATACTCTCCATCAACAACAACTTTTGGTTTATAAGAAACTGGTTCTCGTAACTTGCACTCATACTCGAAATATACCCTTTGTCCGCCAGACTTAAAAGCTACCCAAAACATCTTATTATTCCAACCCGTTGGTAATTCTGCTTGCAAACTTTTTGCTAACAAAGGATGAAGAAACTTAAGTTGTACCAGTATGTAACAAAAGATTAGCTTGGGACGGTATAAGAAGTGTGGTTGATAAAACATTTTTCTGGTTTTTCGATCGTATTTGTTATCAGAACTTACGCACTCGCTACAATTAAAAAGGCGTTTGGGATTGCTTCCTTACGTCGCAATGACTATAGTTATATTACCTGTGCGTAAGTCCTACTTATAATGGGTTTTGTCGCGATACACTCAATTATGAAATAGCCTTTAGTAAGGTAAATTCTCAAAACTAAGTAGCTCGCGGTTGGGAGCAATATTAATTAACTGCGTAAACCTTTCTGGAACAGAAAAATACTGTCCTTTTTCACCTTTGGGTAAGAATTTCCTCACAAACGCTTTTGCTCGTTTAAGATACTCCTCATCATTTTCGGTTGATTCAATCTCTGACTCAATGGTGGTAACTAAGTGATACATGGAAGCAACGCAAGATTCTAAATCTAGTTGAAGCGAACCATCTGAAGAAGTTTTAATCGCACCATCATCTAAAAGCCATTGAAATAACAATAAACCCGAACCCCCATCAAAGTTTTTCGTGATATCTGGCTGAAACGTGTACCGCAGCATCCGCTCGAAAAGAACGAATTCAATCATCTCCAGAGCAAAGGGAACGCCTTCTGTATGGTAAGATGCATAAGCAGTAAGGCAATCACACTTGAGTTCTTCGAGCAAACCGCTGTACCATTTTAACTTTAGGTGAAGATTTTTATCCAAAGGTCGGGGACCTTGAAAGTGAAAATATTCATGTAAATATCCCCACATTCCAGCAGCATCATAACAATCAGTGGCAGATAACTTAGGTGAAGCCCAGTCTTTTTCTCCGAATACCTGTCGCACTCGTGGCATTGTTTCAGACAAGTAAATGCGCTGAAACTTATTTAAGAAAAAGATGGCAAAGTCTTGAGCAATAACTTTCTCATCTGTAGCAATGTTTTCGGGGAAGAAAACCAGGCAATTCCCTGTCATGAAACCTGCCGAAACTGATAAAATACGAGCTGATTGCAGGGACTTTTTGGGATGGGGAAATTTATCCGCAATTTGTTGAAAGATTTCTGGTTCCACCCGTTGGGCTAAAAAGCATTCCATCAAACGACCTACAGGTGCAGGACCATTTGTCACCAGCACCGGGGCCGATAAAAAATGTCTGCTGATTTTCAGCGACTGGTTTGTAAGCAGTTTGGGATTGGTCAAAACTGGGAGGATTTTCTAAACCGCGAGCCAGCCATTTTTCAACATCTGCTTCAAAAGCTTGCTGGAGTTCGTCGAAACCAAGTTCTGAATAGATGCTACGAACAATTGGTCGCATCTCTTCAAGTAGGGACTTTGCCTTCTCTATATCCTTGATAACGCAACCAGTGACATCTTGAAGTTGACGGAATTCGTCAACCTTAGTAACTAAGTTTTTGTCAATAAAATCAATAAAATTAGATGAAACTTCTTCAGAGTAGTGCTGTGCTAATAACATATATTCAAATTCCTGTAAATCCAAATTCTTTATAAACTTTTACAAGCAACTTCTTCTTCAAGCAACCGATTGTAACCAAAATTATCTTCTCCACGTATCAAAACAGCTTTCCACTTATCTAAGCTAAGTGTTTTAACACCAAAAGTTTTAATATCATGCTTTTCTTCAAGCATCTTTTTAGTATAAATGCGAGTATCAGTCCTGCTTATGCGACCATTTACCGCCCATCTCCAACCATCAGTTATATTATCTAATGAACCATGAATCGCTCGCTCAGTAAAAATAAAGAATTGCCCAGCTTTCATTTCAATTACTTTTTCATCTTTGGGATTAATTTGGCAATCAATATCTGCTTGATAACCACCGTATATTCTTTCTTCAATATCAGATTTGCTTTTATCTTCAATCTTAAGTTTCAGCGGGTAAATTTCCTTATGAGAGCCAGCAACTAATTTCATACAGCCATTTTCTTTAGTGGCATCAGTAAGAGCAATCCAGCAGGTAAGTTCAAATAACTCTTCACAGTCTGGAGGTTGCACAACAGATTGTTGCAAATTATCAAATAACCAAGTGCTAGCTTGATGCCATTTGGTTCCAGCACTGAAGGGAGACTTTTGAAAAAACTGACTGCGCCATAAAATCAAATTCTGTCCTAATAATTGAGCGCAACGCTCGGTAACAGAGGGATGCTTGAACAAATTTAATAATACATTATCCTCTAAATGCCTGTCTTTAGTATTAAGTCGTTCATAAACAAATTCTTCATTCTCATTCTTTAATTGTTTGTGATTATTTGAAGGCAAATTTTGATTATCTTGATTACCATTATCTTGGAACACAAAATCATTGCCGGAATAAGAATAAATTTTAGACTCAGTTTTAGTTGCTAATTTGACTAAATGCTCTTTAATTTGCTCTGCTTCATCTGAAGGCATTAAATCGAATGGACCAATATAACCATTTTCATAAAAGAATTCAATATCTTTTTCTGTTAATTGATATTCTAAATCAACAATTGCCTTTGGCTTATAATCAATAGATTCTTTGAACTTTACGTAATAGTCAAAATATAATTTATCACCGCCCGATTTAAATGCAACCCAAAACATTTGATTGTTCCAACCCGTAGGCAATGATTTTTTGATTCTATTGGGTAATAAAGCCTGAAAAATTTTAAACTTAACAAAAAAGTAATAAAAAGCAATTTTTAGACGAAATGCAAGCTTTGAAATATTTAACATAGTAAACCTATTTTTTCTATATTTTGCAATTAGAGTTAAAGAATGATTGTGAGAATTAAAGAATTCGATTTCTAAATGAATAAAAATAATTACACCGCAAATTGGCAAAGATTTTCATACACTTTTAATGCTCTATCTACAATATCTACATCTTCAGAGCGAATTTCTTCTTTTACTTCGGTGGGTGGCAATATTCCACTACTATTATTTAAAGTTTTACGCCACTTTGCATAAGATTCTGGGTTGCGAAACTGCCCTTGCGTCAATCTAGCATCTTCCCAACTAAGCATTTGAGGGTAAAAATCTACTCCTATTTGCTGACAATAGTGGTGCAAAACCTTTTCCGGATTGCGACGAAATGAATTTCCTTCAACAACGATTGGTTTTTGGTTTAATTCTTCAGTTACTATCTTCCACATTTGCAACAGTCCCCTAAAGCCAAATTCTTCTTCTGTAGGATACTCATTCAACCTATACCAAGAAGCCATCACCTCTTGAGGATGTCGCACAATGAAAGTGTTGGTAATAGAAGCTAGAAAATCTTTGAAATCTTTATCGATGTAGGGTAGAGGATAAAAAGCCATATCTTTAACAAAAGTTAAAGGAGCTACTTTTGAGGCGATCGCCTCAATTGCTGAATTGCTATCAAAATCTTGCATTTCCTCATAATCTCCACAGCGATTAGAGCGTCGCGATTTACTATAGTAATAAACATTACCGAATGGCTCATGTACAATTTCTGTATCATGACGTTGAGAAAACGTTTTCTCAAAAGCGTTTGATACGCATCTAGGTGCAGCCCATAAAGCTACTATTTTAGACGCTTTAATTTTCATATTTAAATAGAATATTAAACAAAGATAATAAGGTTTGCATCTAGTTCAGCCAAAAAGCGAAAATTAACTTCAAAAATTTAAAAATCGAATTAATTTAAACTACTCCCACCTTCAATTTCTGACTAAAATAACCTAACTCTTCAAGCTTATTCAAAACTTTCATCACGCTTTCTTCCACCGTTTCCAAATCAGTCCGACATTCAACAGTAGGATTAACAGGAGCTTCATAAGGGTCATCAATTCCAGTAAAATTTGTAATTTCTCCCCTACGCGCTCGCTTATATAAACCTTTAACATCTCGCTCCTCACACACTTTTAAAGGAGCATTAACATAAACCTCTACAAAATCGCCAATTTTCTGCTTCACCTCCAATCTGGTTTCACTATATGGAGATATTGCGGATACCAAAACAATTACACCGTTACGAGTTAAAAGATGGGAAACAAAGCCAATTCGACGTATATTCTCATCTATAAAAGACATCGTTGAACTTAACAACTGTTCGAGTTTGGGTAGAAGTCATCTCATGAATCCCAATCTTATTAGTGATACTTTCCTCAAGTCATATATTTTTTATCAATTGACTACAGAAGTATTTAGGTATTCATAACTCGTTCGTTTAATAATACTTTTGATTTACCCCCTCAATTCATTATTAAATATATATTCTAAAATAAGACAATTTGTCAATTCATTGTTCTTAATATTTTGGCACATAAATCTAAATTAAAAATACAAATATTTTTCCAGTGTTTTGATTGAATAAAATTACAAGAATAAACTTACTTTTCTTACTTTTCTTATTTAGTTAATAACTATCTCAAAATACGTTTCTGACTTGAGGGCTATTGATGAATATGATATTTATGTAGCTTTAATATTGCTAAAGTTTAGTTCTTAGTAAGGTCGATTTAAATTTTATATTGTTTATTTACAAGACTTTGTGCTATTGCATTTCGTGCTGATATTGCTTAAATGTAAAAATACTCACTTATAATATTTTGCATTATAAAATCATTATTATTTAGAGAAAATAAAGGTTCTTCAGCACTTGGTATGCTAATTAAATAGTCGTAAAAAGGCAGAGGGCAGAAGGGAAAAAATAACTGTATAACGTTAATAATGCGAATAAATACTTTAAAGTCCTTGCATAACAAGTATTTCAGGATTACTAACTAAATATTTAGCATACTATGTAATGAAGAGCCAAAATAAATTATAAATAGACTTTAACCCAGGGGAGAGAAATATATTTTTAAGTTCCCCAAAATAAGGGGGATTTAAGGGATTACCGCCATTTGTATATTAATCCAGTACCTAATAAACCTAAAAATATTAATAAACCAAAACTATTGGATGACTCCGGTACTGATTTCAGCTGATGAGAAGCAGAGTCTAACCAACTGTATCTGACAACGGTGCGTATGAATGAAATCTCAACTCGCGCTGTAAATGCTGGCGTACCAGATTCATTTATTTTACCAGCAGACCCTGCTTTAGGACTGTATGATTCTCAAGGACGCTGGACAAATGGTCCGACAGCTGTTCAAGCCTATCACTTGCTTGAGAAGATGGAATATAGAAAGTAAGAAAAATATGAAAAATATGAAAAATATGAAAAGTGAAAAGGTAATTACTCTAAATTTAAATTAATTGGCGTTGCTGATTATAAGTATGAATAGTCCCCCAAAATTGGGGGATTTAGGGGGCTAATAAATACAAGAAAAACGAATTCATATTTCAATTCAGCAACGCCAATTAATTCGTTGATTCGGCAATATCGAAATATATATCATTGATATTATCAAATCCTTATCATTCAGGAAAAATCTTCTTCCAATCCTTTTGGTTGGTCATGGATAACTCAATGACTCCCTACCCCGAAATTTTGAGGGGATACAGTTTTTATCTAAGTAAGAAAAGTAAGTTTATTTTTGTAATTTTATTCAATCAAAACACCTGAAAATATTTGTATTTTTAATTTCGATTTATGTGCCAAAATATTAAGAACAATGAATTGACAAATAGTATTATTTTAGGTTAGATATATAATAATGAATCGAGGGGTAAATCAAAAAGTATTACTATTAAACCTTCGGAAGTTATGAATGTCTAAATAATTCTGTAGTAATTTGAGAAAAATATATGACTTGGAGAAGGTAATACTAATAAGGTTGGGATTCATCAGATGACTTCTACCCAAACTTGAACAAGATATAGAGGAAGATGCAATTGTCCCCAATTAGATAATACGGGTAAAGTCAAACTGCAACTTAAGGGTAGAAAAGAGGCTGAGTGTCTCAAAGATGGCGATAGCGTAAAAATCCGTTCTCTGGAAACGCTTTTGGGAGACTATAATATTTTAGCTGCTTTTTCCGATAGCTATGATTGCTATTACTGGCAGGATGGTTATAACCCTTTGACGCAAAGCTGGATTATTTTAATGGTTTTTAGTGATGGGGATGAATTTTACATTACTAACTTTTCTTACCTAAATCAGAGACTGGCAATCGACAGGATAAATTATGGCTATATAACTACTAAAGAAAATTCTTTAGATAGGTGCATTATTGAAAGCGCTGATAATAAGTAACCTGTAATCGAATCTAATATCAGCAATCCTGCTTCTGTCTTTGGTTTATCTTTTGCATCGGAAAATGCATCGGATAAAGGTGTAATTCTTTGGACTAGGGTTCATCCAAAAGTTTACGCAAACCAAGAGTCTTTTGAGTATCAGGTTTGTGATAATCAGAAGGTTTATGTCGATTTCGATAATTGTTTGGAAATGGGTAATACTTATTATTGGTTAGTTTATAAGGGAATATTTAGTAAGGTTGGTTGCTGTCAAATTTTGAGGAAACATGATGTAGATATGAACAAGTTTCGTTTAGCAATTTTGACTTTTAGAATGTGATGAAATTGTATTTATAATTGGTTATTTTGAGAAAAAAGACTGGATTCAAAATAATTTTTTTTAAAAGTAAAAGGTCTTACTGATAGACCTATACATAGGCAAGTAAATAAATATTAAGATTATCTAGAAGTTTAAAATTAAAATAAAAATGAATGAAGCATTAAAAGAATTAGAAAAATCTATGCGTCGTGTGGAAATAAAGAAACTATGGCAACTAAAAAACTCAGGAATTTGTCTTTCTGAAATGCTCAAACTAAGTTTTAGTTTTATGGCTCATGCTATGGAAAGTTGTGATTATCGCTTTTTAAATACAGCACTGAAGTTAAACGATAGGTTGCGCTCGGAATACCCGAGTATAAAAGAACTTCCCAAAATTGAAGAGTATGAATGTTATTGCTTAGAAACCGTAAAAAATAGATTAGGAATTTGATAATGAAATTTTGTTTATTATCATCTCCACCTTTGGTAACTATCCATATTATTTATCAAGCGCAAGTTCAAGGTCTTAAATTTGCTGATGTTGTAATTGTAGGTGATGGAGGTCAACAATATAACCTTTTGCGCGAGTATGCCCGTAGCGATCGCTTTAACTTGCACTTTATCGAAGATCCTAACAGTAATGAAGGTTTGGCTTTAATGAAAGCAATTGCGCCAGATGTTTTAGCTGTAAATGTTTTAAACATTTTACGTAAACCAATACTAGAAATTCCCAAAGTTGCTACAGTAAATATTCATACAGGTATATTGCCCCAGTATCGTGGTTTAGAAAGTAGACGTTGGGCAATTCTTGAAGGAGGACAAGTAGGTGTCAGTGCCCACCTAGTTGATGAGGGTTTAGATACGGGTGAAATTCTGATCAAAAGGGAACTGGAGTTACAGCCAGGAGACACTATAGAAACAGTTACATCTCGCAATTACTACACTAATAAATGGCAAGTATTTATTGAAGCTTTGCTTAAGGTAAAACGTGGCGAGGTAAAAGGTATTAAACAGCAACTAAATGAAGGTAAGCAATACTTCATTATGCATCCTAAATTAGCCAAAGTTGTTGATTTAATTTTGGAGTCGAGAGAGAATCCGTCAGTGTCCTCAAAATCAACTAATAAAAGAAAACACATGAAAAAAAACTGTGAGTTGGTTCAAGGAAAAGCTAATCGTTGGCTTCCAGCTAGTGCTTTAACTTGGTGCGATGGTAGGCAAGGATTTGAAACTTATTTTGAACACGTAACTAAATTTCGACGGGCTGTTAGCAAATTAGTAGATAGGGCTGGTGGCAAAGCAATACTAAAAATGTGCGATGTTTCTCATCCAGCAACACCGGAGAATATAACAAATGTAGTTGAATCTGCTTTAAGTAAACATATCAACAGTGATATACAAACTAGTTTGATAAAAAGCTTAAAAATCAAAGAACATCAGCCACAACAGGCAAGAGAGGCAATCGCAGCTATTCTTAACCAGCGTATCGAGAGTGCTGTATCTGAGTCGGAAGTACTCATTCTCTATGGTAGTTCAATGCAGTGGCTAGATATCGTTTTTAGACAAGCGATTGTTAAATCCCTCCATGATGACTTTCAAAATTATGGTTACGCCAAACAGCCAATCGTGCTTGCACCTGCTGGTTCTTTTAAATGTGGGGGATATTTCCCTCACGCCAATGGCAGCAAAATTCATTACATAAATACACAACTATCGAACAACTATAAACTGACAGCAGATTTACTAGACCAAACAATTCAAGAGGTAGAAGCTGACGGAAGTAAGAAAGTAGTTTGTTTTGTATTGGAAACACCAACAGCCCTTGGGCAGAATTTTACTAAGCCAGAATTATTCCAAATTGCCCAAGTTCTTGCTCAATATCCACATATTCTTTGGTTGCAAGATGGTTATAATCTTGGCACTGAACATGATGGCATTTTAAATCCTTCCCTCGCAGATTGTTCGGAAATCGCCATGCAAGGCTGTACTATATCTTCCTTCCGAAGGGACTGGGGTGGTGCTGCAACAATTGCTAATGTTAGTGCTTTTCATACTTTTAACCAGTTGCTACTAAATGAAATTAGCAAGCAATGTTCTGAAACTTATTTCTATACACATCTGCCGTTTTCGGAAGCACAGCTAATTGTGACTAATGCCATTGCCGAAGCAATGAAAAATTCTAGCTTTCCTCAAGAAAGCCAAATATATTTTAAACAGCAGTTAGCAGAATATGCAGGTTGTGTTGAAAAAACCAATGACCATATTAATAAAATATTAGGAACGCAAAATGTAAAATATATCTATACAATAAAACCTCAAGCAGGGCAATTTGGCTTCTTATTTTTTAATAAAGGTACTACCGATAAATCAGGTGCAACCAGCAGTACCAAAATAGCCGAACTGATGTGTCTGTACGAAGGTTGTCGCGTTATGCCTACTTTACTTGACCCAATGGGAATCGGTAAAGACCCAGTTGGTATTCGCATTAATGTAGCGATGTCGAAAAATCCTGAAAAAAATCTTCAAATTATACATGAAGCTTTAGATAGGATTGGTAACACGGTTATCCAGATGGAAAAAGGACTAATTTCCTACAACCAATTTGCTCCATTAGCAGAAAAATTACGGAAATACGATCGTTTAGACTACTCAGATGAACTTATATCTAAAATGGGTTTACAGCCATCCGAACACCAAGATTTAGTGTCACAAATTAACTGACGATTTACCCGGATTTATTACTAAATGAAAACTCCAAAACTTGATTTAGAAATAGGTAAAGGTGTCTGCGAACAGAAGCAAATAATTACTTACGACCCGAAAAGTAACGTTGATTATCAGTCCTTAAAAGCTGGCACAATAGTAAAATATCGTCTAAGTAATGACTTAGATATACTATTAGAAACCCATCCCAATGCTTGGACACCTTCTTCGCTTTTCTCTCTCACTATGTGCGAGCTGATAGCCAGTGATAATTGCACCGAGAAGGTAGTAATGGATTTTGCTGGTGGCTCGGGTATGTTTGGTATAGTTGCTGGTAAATGCGGTGCAGCTAAAGTAATTTGTACTGAGTTGAACCCTTATAGCGTTTCTTTACAAATGCGTAATTGGGAATTAAATGGTCTTAACCCAAAGGATTTCCAAAGCTTTGAGTCTAACTGCTTTGCTGCTATTAAGGGAAATCAGGAAATCGAAGGTAAAGTTGACCGTATTTACCTAAATCCTCCTGCACTTCCTGACACCGAAGAAAATTTGCAAGCAAGACTTAAGTTTGCTCATCAGTTTCGGGGTGGAGAGTGGAATCGTAATGGTGAACGCGGCAGGTTGGTGATGGATACGTTAATTACGCAGGGAAGTTCCTATCTTGCGCCCGGAGGAGAAATTCTTTTTATCGCTACTAGTAAAAACGGTCCCCGACTAACCTGTAAGTTAATGGAGCAACACTGGGGTAAAGGAATTCAAAATGATGGTGACAATCCTTTAAACTATTTTATTGATTGGAAAGAACGAGGTGATGCAAGTTGGGCAGTTATCCGTAAGATTAATGTTCCCTTAGCTAACTATCACAACGATTTTATCCAAAACTATCAAAAACTAGCAGATAAGCAAGGAGAACCATCACCCTTCTTGGAAGAAGATGGAAAGCTCTATCAGCAGTTGTATTTTATCCGTGCCAAGAAACCGTTGACGCACTCCTAAATTTTGCTAGAAACCTGGTTTTTTCAATTAAAAAACATGAATTCTTCAATACAAACAATATCTATTGCTGAAAAAATCGCACAAATTCGCCAAGAATTAACAACTGATGTGCGTTTGATTGCAATTTCCAAACAAGTATCAGTTGAAAAAATGCGGGAAGCTTATGCTGCGGGGATTAGAGATTTTGGAGAGAATCGTATACAGGAGGCTGTGACTAAACAGGAAAATCTGCAAGATTTAAAGGACATCTGTTGGCATTTTGTTGGTCACTTACAAAAAAATAAAGCCAAGCAAGTTTTAGAATCTATGAATTGGATTCATTCCGTTGACGATTTAAAATTGCTACAGCGTCTAAATAGATTATCAGGTGAAGAAAAAACTGGGCGACCTAAAGTTTGTCTGCAAGTTAAAATTTTACCCGACCCGAATAAATATGGCTGGTCAGTTGATGAAATATTAACAGCTTTGCCAGATTTAGAAGCGTGCGAATATTTGGATATTCAAGGATTAATGACGATTCTTCCGTTGGGATTATCAAATGCAGAAATTTTTGATGCTTTTGTCGAAACGGGAAAATTGAAGGACAAAATTAATCAAAATAGCAAGTTGCAATTAAAAGAATTATCTATGGGTATGTCTGGCGATTATTTATTAGCAGTTAAAGCCGGAGCTACAATGGTTCGTTTGGGAAGAACCATTTTTGGTGAAAGGCAATATACCTAAACAGATAATTTGTAAAAATACACTCACGACAAATAAAAACAAGCAGCAATGTCAAATCAAACAACATCAAATCCAACAAAAATAAATACATCTATTGCTGAAAATTTCAAATGGGGAACTGGTTGTAATGGATGGCATTTATTAAAGAGTGACGATTTGAGTATCGTAGAAGAAATTATGCCTCCTGGCAGCAAAGGAGTTGAGCATTACCACGAAATTGCCAAACAATTTTTCTATATAATTGAAGGAGAAGCATCTCTTGTAATTGATAAAAAAGAACACCTTTTGAAAAGTGGTGATGGGATGCTCGTATCTCCAGGATTGCTACATCAAATTAGAAATAAATCAAGCAATGACCTGCATTTTTTAGCCGTCTCTTCGCCGGAATGTTTTAAAGATAAAGTCTCTCAATAAGTCAGATAAATTTGGGTTAATTCTTCACGAATTAAAAATCACAATGCACTCTTGGATTACCATTGTCACATTCGCATTTTTTCTAGTAGTTTTCTTATGGATTGGCGCTCTTGCAGCCAAATTCTCTAGTAAGACGGAAGGTGATTACTTATTAGGAAACCGTTCCTTTGGAAAGTTCTTTTTAGGACTAAGCACGGGTGCCACAGTTAATAGCGGATGGATTATGGTGGGGGCAGTAGGAACGGCTTATACAATGGGAATGTCAGCCCTATTGATGATTTTCCCCTTATTTTTGGGAGAGCTTACTTTTTGGATTTTATTTCCGGATAAAGTTAACCAAATATCCGTCGAACAAGATGTGCAAACCGTTCCAGAATTCCTTGGAGCTACCGTCAAAGCTCCTAGCAAACAAAGGGCGATCGCACTGGTTGTGGCTTTAATTAGCGTCGTGTTTATCGGTGCTTTGACTGCTGCCCAGTTTTCTGCTGCTGCCAAAACATTGGATATCTTTTTTGGAGTTAACCGCAATATTGGCACAATTATCGCTGCAAGCTGCATTCTGCCTTACTGCGTTAGTGGAGGACTCCGAGCATCCATTTGGACGGATGTTGTGCAGGCTTTTATCGTGATGATTATTTGCTTTGGAATACTACCCGTAGCATTAATCGCAGGGGGTGGGATTTCAGAAGTTTTTTCCCAACTCAATACCATAAATCCGCAATTAACAAGTCTGACCACAGGATTTACCAACCTGACGTTACTTACTTATGGACTCGGATGGTTTGCTTTTGGTTTTGCTTCCAATCTTAGTAAGCCTCAAGTGTTAGTAAGATTGTTAGCAGGGAGAAGTCCGCAAGAAGCGAAACAAGCTGGTTGGGTGTATCTGGCTTACGAGTATTCGACTTGGATTGCAATGGTCTTGTTTGGCATGGTTTGCCGAGTTTTAATCCCTAACCTTGACGACCCCCGAACAAGCTTTACCTACTTATGCGGCACAAAATTTCAATCCGATGCTAATTGGCATTATTTTAGCTGGTATTTTCTCCGCGATTGCCTCAACTGCCGATTCTTTACTCTTGGTTTGTTCGAGTGCCTTAGCTAGAGATATTTCTCCTAATTTGTATCGGAAAATGTCTCGAAGATATGGTGTTAAATACGAGCAAGCCATGACGCTTCTGTTTGGAATTTTAGCCGTACCTGTGGCGATATTTATCTCCAGCACTGTGTTCTCCTTGGTTCTTTTTTCTGGAGGTGCTTTAGGAGGTTCTCTTGGTCCGGCAATGCTGATTGCTTTACTTAAAAGACCTACTCATTATATTGCTTTGAATAGCATGATGTTAGGAGGATTGGCGACAACTATTATCTGGAGAATTTTAGGATACAATCAAATTCTCAACGAGGTTTTCCCAGGATTTATTATGGCTTTATTAATACACGAGATATTGATACGCACGGTTTGTAAAAGGATGGCATCTTATTGAAAATTAGCCATAAAAAGTAGTTTTTCAACACTTTATTAATCGAAATAATCAATCTTATTAGCTTGATTATTCTTATCCCTTAGAAGTCAGATTTTTAGTTAAAGAGGAGCAGCCAAATCAAATGTTTACCATACATCAATTAGTTGAACAACAGGCAAATCTTACACCATCTGCTATTGCTTTAGTTGGCGAAGATAAACAGCTAACCTATCACCAACTTAATAGTAAAGCAAACCAACTCGCTAACCATTTACGTTCATTGGGAGTTAAAAAAGAAACTCTAGTAGGAATTTACGTTGAGCGTAGCTTAGAAACAGTGGTCGGAATGTTAGGAGTGCTTAAAGCAGGAGGTGCTTACGTCACAATAGATAATTCATATCCGCCTGAATATTTGCAATACGTACTTTTAGATACGAAGTTATCTGTATTGCTAACTCAAGACAAACTTGTAGAATCAATTCCAGACCATGAAGGACATATCATTCGCTTGGATAAAGATTGGCAAGAAATAGCAAAACAATCTGAAACGACTCCTGCAAATATCGTAGAACCAAACAATCTGGCTTATATTACCTATACTTCTGGTACAACTGGCGGACCTAAAGGGGTAATGCTTACTCATCAAGGCGTATGCCAATGCTGGCGTTGGTTTCAAGATAGTTTCCCTTTAAACCAGAACGATAAGGTTATGCTAAAAACTGGTCTTGGCATTGACATTTCTAGCAGATGGGAGTCTTTTTGGCCGCTAATGAGTGGGGCTTGCGTCGTTGTAGCTAAACCCGACGGTCATAAAGACAACGCTTACTTGGTTGAGTTAATAAAACGAGAGCAAATTACCATGCTCTATTTCATTCCAACCATACTGCGGCTATTTTTGGATGAACCAGGGGTAGAGACTTGCACCAGTCTTAAAAGAGTATTTTGTGGTGGCGGAGCTTTACATTTTACGCTAAAAGAAAACTTTTTCGGACGCTTGAGCAACTGCGAATTAATCGAAGTATATGGCTCTTCTGAAAGTATTTTAGCGAGTTACTGGCATTGCAAACCCGGAGGCAACTTAGAAGATGATTCTCTGACTCGTGCGATTCCTGGTGTATCGATGTATATTTTAAACGAGCAATTGGAATGGGTAAAACCAGGAGAAACAGGCGAAATCTACATAGGGAGCGAGTTTGTTGGTAGAGGATATCTTAATCGCCCTCAACTAAATGCAGAACGTTTTATCTCCAATCCCTTTGTTAACGATACTTACCCACAACTTTATCGAAGCAAAGACCTAGCTCGTTTGCTTCCTAACGGAATTTTTAAGCTGATCGGACGTTTGGATAGGATGGTGAAAGTAAGCGGCTATAGCATTGAAGTAGAGGAGGTAGAGGCTAAACTAAACGAACACCCGAAAGTGAAACAAGCAGCGATCGCCGTTTCTAAAGATATATCTGGCGATAACAACTTACTTGCCTACGTTGTATCTGAAGAACTTCAGCAGGAATCAGCAGTACAAATGGCTGCTCAATTGCGGAATTTTCTCCATACTAAACTACCCGAATACATGATTCCCTCATCGTTTATTTGTTTAGAGCAATTTCCGTTACTACCGAATGGTAAAATTGATGCAGAATCATTACCAAAACCCGACGTACTTCGACCAGCTTTGGCGCAAGAATTTGTTGCCCCTCGCAATTCTATTGAAGAAGAATTGGCTAAATTATGGGTTAAAGTTTTGAAAGTTGAGCCAATCGGTGTATACGATAATTTTTACGAGCTTGGAGGTCAGTCCTTACGAGGAATGCGTTTACTTGCCCGAGTTCGGAATTTCTTTAAAGTTGATTTTCCAATCTGCAAATTTTTAGAAGAGCCAACAGTAGCGGGGATGGCTAAGACAATTGAAAGTAGCTTGAACTCAGATCGAATCAAAATTGAGTGCAGCGCTGCGAAAAACTAGGTGATAGAAAAGCGATTACTAATCTTTGAATAACAATAACATAGAGGAAATTGAATTATGGTTTTACGCATAGGAGATAAAGTTCCTAATTTCACTCAAGCTTCTACTCAAGGAGAAATTAATTTTTATGAATGGGTAGGAGACAACTGGGTCATACTTTTCTCTCATCCAGCAGACTTTACCCCAGTTTGTACTACTGAATTAGGTTGGGTTGCCAAATTAAAACCCGAATTTGAACGTAGAGGAGTAAAGACATTAGGTCTTTCCATTGATGAATTAGACGACCACGAATTATGGATTGAAGATATCAACGAAACCCAGAAGACTACAATCAATTATCCCATTTTGGCAGATAGCGACCGCTCTGTTGCTACTCTATACGACATGATTCATCCTAATGCCGATACTACTCTGACCGTCCGTTCCGTATTCATAATAGATCCGCAAAAAAAACTTCGACTCACCTTGACTTACCCTGCAAGTACAGGACGTAGTTTTGAAGAAATACTTCGCACAATTGACTCATTGCAACTGTATGACCGTCATCAAGTTGCTACTCCAGTAGAATGGAAAGATGGTGGTGACTGTATCATTGCTAACTGGGGTAAAGATGCTGAAGAATTGAAAAAAGACTTTCCCAAAGGATATCAACAAGTCAAGAGTTATTTCCTCCTCACCCCTCAACCAGATAAGTAGCAATTGTTAGTTAGAACTTTGCTACGTTGATGGCAATACTGCTCGGTTAAGGAAATTAGGCAGGGCTGAAACCATTGGTTTTTCGTTGTTTATGGTGTTTAAAAAGTGCTTAACCGAGTAGTATTGACGTTGATGCGATATTGATATGTCTAAATAAGAAGCCAAGTCTTTGCAAGGTAAAAGAAAATAGTGGTGAACTTGGCTTCTTGAGGCAGATTTTTGTCAAAATTACCACCTAACTCCAAAAATTAAAAAATTACATTTTGGAATTGTTGAAAAATTCAGCAAGTAAATATAAGCTGCAATCTGCTGTAAGTAAGTTCGCAGCTTATGATTGATTAGTCCTATTAGATACAAGAGCAGCACCCCCGTGTTGGGATATTTTTATGTCTCTTGTTGACACCACTCGCAAGTTGGGTATCAGTTTTTTTGAATATATCCGCAGTTTATTTATATTATAGTTACGTCTGATGATAACAGTGAATCTGCTTGAACCTGATTCATCTTTGACAACTAAGAGAAATAGTCCGACTTTGGTTATTATCAGCAACAAATTCAATATCACCATCTTGATTTACAATCCATCCGGTAGCTTCTTTGATTTTAGAGGGGGAAGAGGAGCCACTGCGTTGCTCCCGTTCCCTCCGTTGTAGCAAGTGGCGTGGGGAGGAGGGGGGAGAGGAGGTAGAAGTTGTATTTCTTAAGTCTTGTAGAACAATTTCGTTTTGTAATACTTGTCTGGAATTTTGAGGAATTCCACCTCTTCCGGATGTCACAAAACGAGCTTCTTCGTCAGTGGGGCAACCTGCGGTAATTCTATCGGAAGTATCGGTTAAGTTTTCTGGAAGTTCGATTAAACCGGATGTGATATCTAATTCTTGCAGATTTAAATCGAAATCACCATCAATTCCAAATTCGGAACTTGCTGTAATATCGCTTTGGGGAGTTGTTTGTTCTCGAAATGTGATTCCAAATATTCCGGGTGTTGTGATATCAATATTTCCACCATTACCTTGAAATGCATTAGCGTTAATATCGCTGTTTTCTTGAGGTACAGCAACAACTAAACCGCCATTTATTGTAATATTACCACCGTTACCACCACCGCTAATTTCGGTTCCGGCTTGAGTCGATATTGTACTGTTATTGCGTAATAAAAGTAAATCTGCAATCGTTAGATTAATATTCCCACCAACACCTACAACACTTTGAGCAGTAATTGAACTATTATCTAAGAATAAACTTAAAGCTTCAATACCAATATCCCCAGCATTTCCCACACCTTCACCACTTACAGAAACTGCTGCGCGATCGACAATATTAAAATCTCCAGTTTTAACTGTAATATCTCCCCCGTCTCCCGAAGCGTTTTCAAATGAAGTTGCAAATAATCCAGATGTAATACCAAGTTCTGAAGGATCGATTAAATCAATTGAATCCGATACATTTACATTTAAATTTCCAGCTTTCCCTGCATCAAAGGTGGTAGTTAAAACTTGTGCGCCTCCTTTGGCAATTAATTGACGCGCTGTTAAAGTAATATTACCAGAAGGTTGTTGGGTAAAAGTTCCGGTACCTAATAAAGAATTATCAATTTCTAAAATATCGGAAGCATTAACGGTGATATTTCCTCCTGCTCCCTGATTCAAAGTAGTTGTAGCAATCAAACCACCATTTGAAGCTTTGAAGTTGGGAGTATTGATTAAAATATTTCCTGAATCACCAACTCCATCGGAAGCGGTAACGATACCATTATCAAAATTATCAAGCGTTAAACTATTTTCATTTCCATCAAAAGCTGGAGTAATAATATTTTGTTGTAATTTTTCAAATCCCCCACCAATAACTTCTACAGATTCGGAAGCATTGATATTAATATTTCCTCCTTTTTGAGGAGTTGTTGTAGAAGCATTAATTCTACCGTTTTTTAATTGCAGAGTGTGGGTATTAATATCAATCAAACCTCCAACACCATTATTAATAGTAGCGGTAGAAATTTCTCCCCCCGAATTGATAGAAATGTTATCGCTATTAATTTTGATAATTCCTGCATTACCAGTTCTAAAAGAAGTAGCGCTAATACCATTTAAAGAAATATTATTGCCGTTAAAAGGTACATTTTCGGCTCCACCACCAATAATATCGATGGAATTAGCTTTAATATTCAATATTCCTCCATTTCCTTGACCAATGCTATTTGTAGTTACAGAGGAATTTTCACCCACACTTAATTCTTTTACTGACATTGTAAAGTTACCAGCATCTCCCTTACCAAAAGTAGTTGTAGCCAAAAGTCCACCATCTCTGACACTAATGCTCCCGCCTTCTAAATTTAAATTTCCTGCATTCCCATCGAAAGTTGCCGTACTAATATTAGCTTTACCACGAACAAATATTTCTCGGGCATTAACGGTTATATCTCCTCCCTTACCAGCCAAAGGTAAAGTTGTAATTACCGCTCCATCTTTTACAACCAAACTTCCTGTATTAATAGTTAAATCTCCAGATTTTCCCAGTGGTGCTGAGCGAGGATTGATAGTTGCACCGCTTGTAAAGATAAAGTCTCCCAGACTACTAGGCACAAAAGCTTCTGGGCGATCGCCAATTACTTCTACAAATTCTGTTGCATTAATAGTTAAATTTCCACCACCATTAAGATTATTACCAGCAGTAGTAACTATACCCGAGTAATTGCGGAAAACTTCTGGAAGTTCTGCATCTTTAATAACTCTTACTCCCAAAGCATTTATGGTTAAATCTCCTGCATTTGCATTACCAAAAATTCCCGTGAAATTAACCTCACCATCGCGAAGTGCTATATCAGAATCAGCATTATCTGTTCTAGCATGAATTTCGCCGTTGCGGACTATTACATTATCTTTCGCTTGTACTAGAATATCTCCCCCTGTAGCATTTTGCACCGTCCCTACTTCAGCAATCGATTCATCTCTAGTTAAAGTAATTATTGAAGAATTTTCAATTAAAACAGATTTACCAGTTAAATTAATACCTTTTGCTTCCCCATCCCCATTAATTCGATTGAGTATTCTCACATCATCAGCAAGCAAAGTTTCACCACTAGTGAGAGTTAATTCTCCCGGTTTCATAGCCACGGAAACTGACATCACCTAACAGAGTAACTTCCCCCGGTGCTTCTAAAGTTAAATTACCCGCAGCATCAAAGGTAATATCTCCTCCTTGATTTAAAGCGTTAGCTAAAACAAAGTTTGTCGAAACGATATTTCCATTACTGCTATTAATATTAATATCCCCAGCTTTATCGCTACCTGGCTGAGTGGGAATTGGAACAAAATCACCTACGACTAAAGCTAAATTGGCATCATTTAAAAAACCACTGACTGTAAATCCTGTGGTAACATCACCAATGGCAGAAAGATTAATATTTCCTCCATTACCGTTGGGATTTCCGGTTATAATTGCTCCGAAAGCTGTATTTATTTGACTTGTATTTCCAAAGCTTCCCGAAACAACGTCAACATCTCCACCATTAGTAATTATCGAAGATTGGGGATTCATCCTAAATTCAGCAATTCCCGTATCTCTTTCAGCAGGTAAAGCATTTTCATCATTAATCTTAGCCTTGAAACTACCGCCAGTTAAGAATATATTTCGATTTTCGCCAATAGTGAGCGATCGCCCTGCTTCCAATGTTAAATTATTTGCTGCAATTCCGGTAATATCGTCATCAACGGTAATATCGTTATTAGCTTGCAAAATCACATTATTTACAGCCAAAGTTTGACTTATATCATCACCGCTTAAATTCCCACCTTCTTCAATTAAAATATTTTTCGGATCGATTAACAAAGTTCCAACTTCACCATTCAAACCACGAGTATCAACATTCCCCGTTAAATTAATATCATCTCCCGAAAGTTCAACTTTACCACCAGGAGCAATCAAGCTACCTTGATGATTAACCTTTCCACCTAAAAGCGTTAACTTCTGGTTTTCACCTACTTTCAAAATCCCTCGATTCTCAATCTCGCTTTCGGGATTAATTTTTCCATATTGCAAACCGGGAGTCAGATTTATCTTTAATAAAGGTGTTTGATTCGGATTTGCAGCGCTAAATTCATAATTATCAATAAAAATACTTTCTGCGGTAGTTGCGCTAAATGAACCGGATATATCCAAAAAAGCATCTTTACCAAAAATAATTCCCTTGGGATTAACTAAAAATAGATTTGCATTTCCGTTAACTCCCAAAGTACCGAAAATCTTTGATGCATTGCTTCCCGTCACCCTTGTGAGAATATTTGTAATATTGTCGGGGTTGCTGAAATAAACTTTTTGATTCGAGTTGACGTTAAATTCCTTGAAACTGTGAAAAAGATTATTATTGCGAATTGCACCTCCTTCAATTAAATCTCTATCCACAGAAGGATTTACTGTAGAACTTTCCTTACCCAAACTATCGTCGGGAACTAACTGAGCCTTTACAGAAAACATCGGGAAAGTAAATAGGAGAAGAATCAAAGAAATGCATATTCTCATATGAAAATTTTTATGCTCTTGATGAAATTAGTCAAGTTGTTATACCTCAATATCACTTTTATGACTTTAGTTCAACTGAAAAGTTAGTTTGATAACAAATGTTAAAAGTAAGAAAAGTAAGAAAAGTATGTTTAATAAGAATAGAGCCGTAATTTATCGAAAATAATTAAAAGTAGAAGTAGAAATTTTAGAAAAAACCCGTATTTCTAAACCAGGAGTATATAATCTTGCGAAAACTATGAAGTACTATCCAGATAGCATTACGCATCCCCACTAAAGTATGAAAATAAACTTTGAAAATATTTTCTTCATCCAAAAGTCATAAAAGTGAGACAAGTAAGAAATAACTATAACTCTTATACATCAACTTTTCCGACATTATTTTTCAGGTATTCTTCATCAAATCTTTATGGTTATGGTCTGTATTTTTGCGTATATTATGAATGTATAAATAACATGAAATTGAGTTAGTATTTGACAGCAGTAAGCAGCATAATATTTGCTGTTTATTTGGATTATTATGAAAAATATTTACTATCAGGCATTCTCGACAAGAGATTTGGTAATAGTAAAAAATCATCATTTAAAATCTTAAACTCAATGTTAAAGGCGTTGTTAATGATTTTATTCTGAAAACAATTTAATTCAAATAGCTGTACAAATAATTCTTTTCTTGATTATTCATATTGCTGCTATAACCAATCTAAGAAAAAGTTTGTCTTTGATTTGAATGCAGCAGAATACTTAATTTTTGGTTGGCTAAATATTGATTTTAGGCTGCTGCTAAAACAGCGGTGCGGCTTTTTCATGGGTAATTAATAGTAACTAAAAAAATGTCGCAAGATTCAAGTTTGCCTGTAGTTAATTTTAGCGTTGATAAAACCACGATCGTTGAAGGTGGAGAAGCACAGATTCTCACTTTCAACCTCAGCGAGCCAGCACCGAGTGGTGGTTTGGTTGTGAATATCCGAGTTGACGATCCAGATGGAGATCCGGGAGCAGGAGATACAACTTTTCCACCGGAATTTATCAGTAATATCACAGATTTTGGACAGGTTGAAGAAAACGGGATTACTACCGCTAGTGTGACAATTGCCGAAGGAAGCTCAGAAGCGACTTTTGGAATTGTAGCTTTTGAAGATGATTTGGTTGAAGTCGGGGAAACTTATTCGTTTACTCTGCTCGAAGACGAGAATTACATAGTCGATTCAGCTTCTACTACGATTACTACTAGCATTGAGGACTTTATGAAACCTACAGTAAGCATCACTCCAGAAACAATAAGTTCCACAGAAGGAAATACATTCGCTTGGAAATTCACATTAGATAAACCAGTCCCCCGTCGGGTGGATTAACTCTCTCATTACCAATTACTCAGAATAACGATCCAGCACCAGGGGATGTAAATTATTTTGTCGATGGTAGTACTGGTATTACCGATTTTAGTTTCCTTGTTGGAGATGACGTATCTCTAGGATTTACCGTTACTTTAGCTGAAGGTGTAACAGAAGCAATATTAGTTTCAGAAGCTGTTGCTGATGGTGTTGCAGAAAGCGACGAAATTTTCACCACTGTTTTAGCTGACGGGAAAGATTACACTGCAAATCCTGACAGCAATCAAGTTACTACCGTCATCAGCGATGAAACTATAGTTACTTTCACCCCCGAACAAGTTAGCGTTGCAGAAGGAAATACCTTTGCTTGGAATTTCAGTTTAAATAAACCCGCTCCTGCTGGTGGATTAACTCTGAATTTACCAATTACTCAAAATAACGATCCAGCAGCCGGAGATGTTGACTATAACGTAGATGGTAGTAGTAATATTTCCGATTTTGGTTTCTTGACTCAAGATGATGTATCCCTTGGTTTTAGCATTACTATTGCTGAAGGTGAAACCGAAGCGAAGTTAGTTTCCCAAGCTGTTACTGATGGTATTGCAGAAGGTGACGAAATTTTCACCACTGTTTTAGCTGATGGGGAGAATTACAGAGCTAATCCTTTAAATAGTGAAGTTGTAACAACTATTAGTGATACCTCAACTGATTTACCAACACTAGCGATTAGTGCAGAGCCAACAAACGTAAACGAAGGAGAACAACTCAAATTCAATTTTGAGTTAACAGAAGCTGCTCCAAGTGGTGGTTTAACAGTCAATCTCGATTTAGTAGAAGATACAGATCCATTACCGGGAGATATTACCTACTTTGTTGACGGAAGCGAGAATGTAACCGACTTTGAATTACTAGTTAACGACGACACCGGATTAATTGACGGAGCAACCGTAACTATCGCAGAAGGTGCGACAAGTGCAACTTTGTTAAATGATATTATCGCCGATAATAATACCGAAGGATTAGAAAGCGTTAAATTTGGTTTAGCGAGTGGTGATTACAGCATTGATTCTCAAGATAATGCTGCTAGTTTTACGATTGTTGATACCTCAACCGATTTACCAACCCTCAGTTTAAGTGCAGAACCGAATCAAGTAAACGAAGGAGAACAGCTTAAATTCAACTTTGAATTAACAGAAGCTGCTCCAAGTGGTGGTTTAACAGTCAATCTTGATTTAGTAGAAGATACAGATCCATTACCAGGAGATATCACCTACGAAGTTGAAGGAAGCGAGAATATCACCGGCTTTGAATTATTAGTTGACGAAGACACCGGATTAATTGACGGAGCAACCGTAACTATCGCAGAAGGTGCGACAAGTGCAACTTTGTTAAATGATATTATCGCCGATAATAATACCGAAGGATTAGAAAGCGTTAAATTTGGTTTAGCGAGTGGTGATTACAGCATTGATTCTCAAGATAATGCTGCTAGTTTTACGATTGTTGATACCTCAACCGATTTACCAACCCTCAGTTTAAGTGCAGAACCGAATCAAGTAAACGAAGGAGAACAGCTTAAATTCAACTTTGAATTAACAGAAGCTGCTCCAAGTGGTGGTTTAACAGTCAATCTTGATTTAGTAGAAGATACAGATCCATTACCAGGAGATATCACCTACGAAGTTGAAGGAAGCGAGAATATCACCGGCTTTGAATTATTAGTTGACGAAGACACCGGATTAATTGACGGAGCAACCGTAACTATCGCAGAAGGTGCGACAAGTGCGACTTTGTTAAATGATATTATCGCCGATAATAATACCGAAGGATTAGAAAGCGTTAAATTTGGTTTAGCGAATGGTGATTACAGCATTGATTCGGAAGATAACGCTGCTAGCTTTACTATTGTTGATACATCCCTATCTAACGAAATATCTGGAACCACAGGAGATGATAATCTCTACGGTACCAATGCATCTGAAATAATTAGCGGTGGTAGAGGTGACGATAATATTTCCGGTAACGGTGGAGGAGACACCTTAATTGGTGGTAGAGGTGACGACGATATTTACGGTAGTTTTGAAGCTGATGAAATAAGCGGTGGTAGAGGTGACGACTTTATCTTTGGTAACGGTGGTAATGATTTAATTGACTCCGGTATGGGATTCGATACCGTATTCCTTGGTGCCCAAGAAGCTACCGTAATCTTAGATAAAGGACAAGGTTTCGATACTATTTTCAACTTCCAATTAGGTGCAACTAAGTTTGAAGTAAGTAGTTTGGATAATCTTAGCTTTACTGATGGTGATTCAGGTGCTGAAATCTTCTTAGAAGGTGACAAACTCGCAGTAGTTGCAGGACAATCTGCAAATACATTTAGCAGCAGTCAAGATATGATTTTTGCGGTGTAATTCACGGTAAGGATTAAGCAACCCGGTTTTTTGAAAAAGCCGGGTTTCTTAATTTTATAGTTGATAAATTGACAATAATTAGGAAAAAGACAATAACTCTAAACAATCAACTACTTTTTTACCTAGACAACAAAGAATTATCAAATCACAAGTAGACATTATGAATAGCAAAAACTTAGACTTTTGTAAAAATGTAAAATCATTCTTTTTGAAAGAGAAAGAAGCAAACTTGGGTGCTTACCTATATAGTACACCTCTAACTAAAGATGATAATGTTCGTGGAGAAGAGTATTATCGAAAAGTTATCTATGAAGAACCAGATTACTACTTGTATCAGGATGAAATGGTTTTAATCAAGGCAGTAGCCAATCAGCTATCTGCCCATGTACCAACCCAAGCAACAGTAGTAGAATTTGGACCTGGAACCCAAAAAGCATTTGTCGGTAAAACTCTTCCATTCCTCAAAGCAATTCCTCAACTCCATCAATATATAGCGATAGATTTATGTGAGAAATATTTATTAGATAGTGCAGAAATAATCAAAAATGAACTTCCTCAAGTAGAAGTGCAAACGCAACAAAAGGATTTCTTTAATCAAATATATTTACTAGAAGACTATACCTCACCAGTTGTTTTCTTCAAAGGTAGTACTATTAGCAATCTATCACAGGAGCAATGCATTAATTTCTTACGAACTATTCCCCAGTTTTTGACACCTGACGGACTATTAATTGTGGGCTTAGATGCTAATCAGGATGAAAATTCACTTAAGTCAGCCTACGATACAAAAGCTGTGAGTGATTTTATCTTAAATATTTTTCATCGTATCCACCGCGATTTGCCCATAAAGGAATTTGATCCAAATGCATTCACCTATAAATATGAGTGGATACCTAATGTCCACTGTGTAAAACACAAAGCAATTTCAACTAAAAAACAGCAGTTCAAGTTAGATAACACTCCTATAATCTTGGAGCAAAAAGAAGAATTTCATATTATGAGTTCATTTAAGTATCCTGTGTAATTTTTTCAATCTATGGCTATCCAAGCTAAGTTAGTACCTGTAGATTACTTTATAGATAGTTCTCAACGTATGGCTATTCATGTTTTCAAAGTTAAAGCATAGTCACCGTTATCTCGATATAAATCAACCATTTAACAACTTATTTACTGGTAATTAAAAAGTACAAAACCAGAAGATAATATTGTTTTTGCATTTTCCTCCTTGGAATCCAATGATGTAAATTGAATTCCATCTTCCTTTTTTTGCATATTTACATACAATCTATACATTAGACATCTCCGGAAAACATTTTCATGTTGTTAAAGTTACACAAAGCCTAACCCCCCTACCCCCCCCTTACCTACGAGGGAAGTGGGGTTTTAAAGCCTCTCTCCTTGCAGAGAGAAGCGCGTTGCGGAGGTTCCCTCCGTTGTAGCGACTTCGGAGAGAGAGGTACTCTACGAGAAAACGCTGAGCCGCACGCCGAAGGCGTGAACGCGTTCATGGAGAGAGGTCTTTTTTATTTCCGGAGATGTCTATTGTTTACAACAGATTATTTCTGACAGTTATCTTTATTGGAAATATTTTGTTTAGTTGTGCGATTATCAGCAACAAATTCAATATCACCATCTTGATTCACAATCCATCTGGTAGCTTCTTTGATTTGGGAGGGGGGAGAGGGGGAGGAGAGGGTAGAGATGGTAGAGTTAGAAGTTCTTAAATCTTGTAGAATAACTTCCCCTTGCAATACTTGTCGGGGATTCACGGGTAAACCACCTCTCCCGGATGTGATGAAGCGAGCTTCTTCATCAGTTGGGACAACCAGCGCTAATTCTATCGGAAGCATCGGTTAAGTTTTCGGGAAGTTCGATTAAACCGGATGTGATATCTAGTTCTAAAAGGTTTAAATCGAAATTTCCATCGATACCAAATTCGGAACTTGCTGTAATATCGCTTTGAGGAGTTGTTTGTTCGCGAAATTGAATTCCGAAGATTCCAGGAGTTGTAATATTGATATTTCCACCGTCACCTTGAAAAGCATTAGCATTAATATCGCTGTTTTCGTTGGGTACAGCAACTATAAAACCACCGTTGATTGTAATATTACCACCGTTTCCACCACCACTATTTTCTATTCCCGCACGAGTAGATATTCTACTGTTGTTGCGTAATAATAGTAAATCTTTAATTGAAATATTGATATTCCCACCAACACCCGCAACACTTGTAGCGGTAATTGAACTATTTTCTAAGAAAAGTCTTACTGCATCAATATCAATATTTCCACCATTGCCAACTCCTTCCCCACTTACAGAAACCCCAGCACCATCAACAATATTAAAATCTCTGGTAGTAACTTTGATATCTCCACCTTCTCCGGAAGCGGTTTGAGAGGAAGTTGCAAATAACCCAGATACAAAACCTTGCTCTGAAGGGTCGATTAAATCTATAGAATCTGATACATTTACAATTAAATCTCCCGCTCTACCTTCACCAAAAGTACTTGTAATTACCTGCGCTCCCCCGATTGCAGTAAATTGACGCGATGTTAAATTAATATTACCTGAATCTTGAGGTGAAAATGTTCCGGTACCCAAAAGGGAATTATCAAGCTTTAAAATATTATCTGTATTTATCGTAATATCTCCACCGCTGCCTTGATTTAAAGTAGTAGTAGCAACTAATCCACCATCACTAGCGGTAAAGTTAGAAGTTTGAATAAAAATATTTCCTGATGAACCTTTTCCCTCCGAAGCGGTGACGATACCCGTATCAAAATTATTCAAAGTCAACTTTTCACCGTTTAAAGCGGGATTTACGATATTCTGCTGTAATTTTTCAAATCCACCACCGTTTACTTCCACGGATTCAGAAGCATTAATATTAATATCTCCTCCCTTTCCATTACCAGAAGTTGAAGCGTTGATAATACCGTTATTTATTTGTAATTTATTCGTATTGAGTTGAATATTTCCGCCATCATCATCGGTAGTTGCAATCGTAATACCACCTTCGTTATCAAAAACAATTGAATCAGCATTTACTTCCACCCTTCCAGATTTACCCAACCCTTGACTGACAAGATTAATTAAACCACCATCTGAAATTTTTAACTTGGGAGTATTGATAGTCACGCTTCCAGCATTTCCAGTCACAACATCTGGTAAACCGAAAAACTGACGTGTTGTTTCATCCAAAAGTAGGGAAAATGATATTACAGCACTAGGGAAATTTCCCAAAGCTCTACCTTCTATTTCCACAAAATCCGTAGCATTGATAGTAATATTGCCAGCATTACTATTACTAGAAGTTGCAGAGCTGATAACTCCTCCATTTTCTAATCTCAAGGAAGATGTATCTACAATCAAATCTGCTGCTGATGTATTTTGTGCAATAGCGTTTGTAATCAAGCTACTATTTGCAAAGTTTTCTGAATTGATTCCGCTAATGAGTATATCATTTGCCTTTACCTTAATTAAACCAGGTTTACCAGAGCCTAAAGTAGCGCTGGCAATCATTCCCCCATTCGTAATTGTTAATTTATCAGTTGAAACTGTATTTATCCCTGCTTTCCCCTCACCAAAATTAGAAGCTGCGATCGCACTTATAATAGCTGGGTTAACAGAAGAAAACCCCGAAACTAAAATTGATTCCGAAGCATTTACGTTAACGTTTCCTCCTGGATATTGCTTGTAAGTATAAGCAGCAATATTTGCTCCTCCCAATACAGTTACTCTTTTAGCATCAACTTTAACGTTACCTCCGTTTCCTCCCAAAGCTTCTGCAAATATACCCGTGCGAATACTTGCATCTGCTGTTGTACCCTCTACTTGCAAAGATTCGCTAACATTAACGTTAATATCTCCCGAAACTGCATCACCAAGATTTTGCGTCCATAATATCGAAGCATGGCTCATTCTTAAATTTCGGGCTTTTACTTCTACAAAACCGCTTCCCACACCGGAAACATCAGCCAAGGATTTTTCGGTTAACTCAATATCTCCAAAGTTTTCTACTCTGGAATAATCAAATTTCCAACCTTGATTTTGATGACGAATTCCAACAAAACCTTGCTTTACCGCACCTAATTCAATTCTTCCAGATTCCGCAGTGATTACACCACCACGAAAACTAACGTTACCACCAATTAATGCCAAAGTATTGCCTGGATCTACCCGCAAACCCGTATTTAATTCCTTCCTTTCTAACTGTAATGAAAAAGGAGGAACAGTAGTCAAATTATGTCCTTTTCCTTGTACTTCTATTTTTCCCGGATTTGAACCAAATTGTATACCCAAAGGAAGGTTTATTTTTAGTAAGGGTGGTGTTTCTGGGTTTATTGTGTCGAAATTATAATTATCAAAAATAATCCCATTACCAGTAGAAGCAAGAAAAGAACCTTTAATATCTAAAAAACTATTCTCACCAAATACAATTCCGTTAGGATTAATTAAAAAAAGATTTGCATTTCCATTAACTCCCAAAGTTCCTAAAATTTGTGAAATATTACTTCCCGTTACTCTCGTAAGAATATTTGTAATATTGTCTGGGTTGCTGAAATAAACTTTTTGATTGGGATTAACGTTGAATTCTTTAAAACTATGAAACAGATGGTTATTACGAATTGCACCTCCTTCAACTAAATCTTTTTCTATGGAAGGATTGACAGTAGAGCTTTCTTTTCCCATATTATCGGGAATTAATTGAGCATTTACAGATAAATAAGGGAAAAATAAGAATAAACCACCGTAAAAACTTAGCTGCTTGATATATCTGTAAAAATTCACCTTTTTAGCTTTCCCCTCGATCTCGGAAATCTCGACTTATAAAATATTCCACTATTTAAAGTTAATTTTCATCTCTTATTTACAATTTATATCAATGTAGATTTGACCTCAAGACAGCCCTCTCCTTAATAAGGCTACCGTGTACACGAAGTCTTCTAGATTGGTTTCATAACGTTTAGATCGGAATTAACCCTCTTATCAAGGCGGGAATTGGAATTAAAGTCCCCCAATTTAACCGGGGATTTAGGGGGATAGAGCCGAGATGTGTGTACACCGTAGCCTTAATAAGGAGAGGGAATGAGGGTGAGGTTTTTAATGTATTTGACTCAACCGGAAACCGCTATATGAACCCCTCCGGATAGTTTTTTTATCTTTACTTTTCCTTAATAGTTCTTATCTGCTTCTTATTCATAGCTTATTCTTTAGTCCAATCAAAAGTGGTAAGGTACACACATATAACTAGTATAAACACGGATGCATTACAGTTTCGGTAGGTATTTTTATCTCCTACCACAGGAGTGTTTATACTTTGTACTAATCAATAATTCGTCAATTGAAAGAGAAATTCATTTCTCAAAAACTTATTAATACAATTTGCCATGCTTAGAAAAAATCTGTTCAATACATCAACAGTTACAGGTACTTTAGCCACTATAGTTTTTTCAATTAGTGGTATTGTAATTCAAAGCAATCAAGCTCATGCTGCTTCGTTTGGCTCGATTTCTCAGATTTATGCTTATGGAGACAGTTATTCTGACAACGGTGCATCCTTTGAAATCTCAACTCAGGCTGTAAACGCTAACGTACCTGGTTCGTTTATTTTACCAGCAGATCCACCGAGTGAACTCTATGATTCCGAAGGACGTTGGACAAATGGACCAACAGCTGTTGAAGTATTGTCTGATAAACTTGGAGTGGGTTTGACGGATTATGCTGTGGGTGGTGCTAAAAGTGGAGATGGAAACTATTACAGTTGGTTAGACTCTTTCCAGAATACAGGAGTATTTGGTCAGATTGAGCAATTTGAAGCAGATTCAGGACAAGCCGCTGATTCTGATGCTTTACATTTCATCTTTGCTTCAGCTAACGACTTATTTGAGTACGCTGATTTTGGTTTACCTGGAACGGTTGAAGAATTAGCAACTCAAACAGTGGATAATATTGGAGAGAGCGTATCTAGTTTGGCAGCATTAGGAGCAAAGCAGTTTCTTGTAGTTAATTCATCAGATCTTGATATTTTACCCGGTGTTATAGAGTTTGGGCAGGTTAATCAGGCTGCTTTGTTTACAGACTTAGTTAACAATCTTCTTCCTGAAAAATTGGAAACGCTTTCTCAGGAGTTAGATAATGTAGAAATTGCTCTTTATGACCATGTTGAGATTAGTAACGAAATCCGTTCAAATCCACAAGATTTCGGTTTAACTAATATAAACGATCCTTGTCAAGCTGTTTTTCCTGTTGAACCTGTTTGTGCTGCTCCTGATGAATATTATTTTTGGGATGAATATCATCCAACTCGGAGAGTACATCAAATTATCGGTGAAGATATGGCACAATTTGTTGCAAATCATCAGGTGAAATCAGTACCGGAGTCATCAAATAGTTTTGGTTTATTAGTATTTTTAGGTTTGTTGGGTACTGGATTGATATATAGTCATTCCAATTAATTTCCGTAGTGCGTTAGCGAAGCTTGTCTGAAAGACAAGCATCTTGCTCGCTAGTACCGAGCGAGCAAGATGCTCGCACTACAAATCAATCGGTTTCTATTTAGAATCGCTATACAAACGGCGGTAGTTATATTAATCAATTACTCGATCGCATTTAATTTGACGGGTTTCTTACACACCCGCTTGGGGTTTACAACCCCGAGCTAACAGCGAAAGTCCTATAAATCTGATATCTTGCACCATTCTCAAGAAGCCCAAAGAAACCCGGTTTCTAGTAGTGAAAGCATGAATATCTCGTTGTGAAACCCCAAAGAAACCGGGTTTCTGACACTGGTGCAAGATGTGAGATAAATCTTACATCTTGCACCAGTTGCGATAAACGCCTTAGAATAAATTCTCAGACTCAAAAATAAAGTCTGATAAATCATGCTGGGAAAGGCTTTCAGTGCGTTTTAACGTACTTCGTATGTAGCCAAGATTGATTTCTTTTTATTTGCGGTTATAACCTAATTACCATTACAGTTGTATGAAATAGTTTGATTTTGATGATCCACACGCTCCGCGTGAATATTATCAGCAATAAACTCAATATCCCCATCTTCGTTAACAATCCATCGGGTAGCTTCTTTGATAGGAGAGGGGGGAGAGGGGGGAGAGGGGGAGGAGGGGGTAGAAAGGGTAGAGTTAGAAGTTCTCAAGTCTTGTAAAACAATTTCTTCTCGCAAAGTTTGTCGGGGATTGACGGGTATACCACCTCTTCCGCTTGTGACGAAACGAGCTTCTTCGTCAGTTGGACAACCAGCGCTAATTCTATCAGCAGTATCGGTTAAGTTTTCAGGAAGTTCAATTAAACCGTTGTTAGGATCTACCGCAGTTAAATCTAAATTAAATTCTCCATCGATTCCAAATTCGGAACTTGCTGTAATATCGCTTTGTGGAGTGGTTTGTTCGCGAAAGTCAATTCCGAATAATCCAGGTGTTGCTATATTAATATTTCCGCCGTTTCCTTGAAAAGCGTTGGCGTTGATATCGCTATCTTCTTCTGGTACGGCAACAACTAAACCACCATTTATCGTAATATTTCCACCGTTGCCACCACCGCTGGCTTCTGTTCCGGCTCGGGTAGATATTGTACTGTTGTTGCGTAGTAATAATAAATCTGTAATTGTAAGATTGATATTTCCACCTTCACCAGAAACACTTTGAGCAGTAATTGAACCGGAATCTAAGAAAAGTCTTACCGCTTCAAGATCGATATTTCCTGCATCTCCCTCTCCTTGACCACTTACAGAAACCGCTGCTCTATCAACAATATTGAAATCTCTGGTGGTAACGTTAATATCTCCACCGCTTCCGGAAGCTGTTTGAGAAGAGGAAGCAAATAAACCGGAGGTGATACCTTGTTCTGAGGGGTCGATTAAATCAATTGATTCGGATACATTTACATTTAAATTCCCGGCTTGTCCTTTATCAAAGGTAGTGGTTAAAACTTGTGCGCCACCAATTGCTGTTAACTTACGAGCATTTAAATTTATATTACCTGCCACAGCATCCCTAAAGGTGCCGGTTACTAACAGGGAATTATCTAATGTGATGGAATCGGTGACGTTAATATCGATATTTCCACCTTTACCGCTGCTTAAAGCAGTAGTCGAAACGAATCCACCATTGTTAACTGTCAAGTTGGGAGTTTCTATAAAAACATTTCCGGCTGCACCTTCACCAGCAGAAAAGGTAAACACCCCTTCAGTCAAGTTTGCAAAATTAGGTCTATCTGTAAGAGCAGGATTAATAAAGTTTTCTTGTAAACTCTCAAATCCCGCTCCGGTAATTGTAACTGACTCGGAAGCCTTGATGTTAATATCACCCCCCGGTTGCTCTGTAATTAGTGTAAAAGCACTAATATAACCTTCGTTATGCAGGGTGCGGGTATTGATATTAATTTCTCCTGCTCTACCAGTATTAAAACCAGCAGTGGCACTAAAGATAGTTCCTTGTTGATTGACAATTATTTGTTCTGCTGTAATATCTAATTTTCCGGCATTTCCAAATGTTCCCCCATTTCGATCGCCAACAGATGCGGTTTCAATTTGTGCGCGATCGCCAACAGTTAAATTTTCGGTTTGAATAGTCAAATCACCGCCATCACCTTCTGCTCCTGGATTGACACCAGTAGCCAACGTACTTAATCTATTATCAGGTGATTCGTTAATTAATATATTTTTAGCGATAATACTCAAAGTTCCAGCATTCCCTTTACCGGAGGTAGTTGCTGAAATTGTTCCCCCATCGCGAATAATTAAATTTCCGGTTTCTATACTTAAATTACCTCCATTACCTGTTGCATCTGTATTAACATCAGCAACCACCCTACTACCGCTGCTACCATCGAGTGAGGTGCCAATCAATTCAATATTGTCAGCTATAATTTTTAGTTCTCCGGCATTCCCATTACCGAAGCTACTTGTGCGAATTCTTGCACCATCGCGAACAATTAAATTTCCGGTTTCAATACTTAACTTACTACCATCACCTGTTGCTTGTGAATTAACAACAGCAGATATTCTACTTTCTCTACCATCAGCTGCGATGCCACTTAATTCAATATTTTCAGCTATAATTTTTAGTTCTCCAGTATTCCCTTCACTGAAGGTACTAACCGAAACTCTTGCTCCATCGCGAACAATTAAATTTCCGGTTTTTATACTTAACTTACCACCATTACCTGTCGATCCTGAATTAGCACGAGCAAACAAAGCACTACGATCTTGATTAATTGATGTGCCACTTAATTCTATTTCGGAGGCGATAATATTCAAAGTTCCGCCATTTCCATTACCTCTGGTGTTTACTGAAATATATCCCCCATCACGAATAACTAATTTTTGGGTTCCTATATTTAAGTTACCACCCTTCCCCGTTGCTCCCCGTAGAACATTACTGCGGATTAGTGAGGGTAATGGTAAGATACTTTCTCCCGTTAACTCAATATTAGAATTAGCATTAATATTAATATCTCCCCCCCCAGCAGCACCATAGACATCACTTGTAATAAAAGCCCCATCTCGTAAAAATAGTGAGTTAGCGGTTATATCAATATTTCCACCCGTGACACCAGACTCGTTACTATAGCTATTGTTGGTAATAGCAGCAAAGCTATTAGTCCCCGTCAAAGTAATATCACCACCCGAATTCAAAATGATATTACCGGAAATTGCACCATCAGCAATAATTCCCGCACCATCGTTAACTGTAATATCACCTGCTGCAAGTAAACTAATATCCCCACCGTTTACTGTCTCTACTTCCAAACCCGAAGCATCGATAATCCCATTTACGTTTATTCCACCCCTGGAATCAAAATCAAGCTTTCCTCCTTGCAAAGTATCTTTAGCGTCAATTTCACCATTAACTAAAATATCCCCTGTCAAATTCCCATTATTCCGATAGCGATTGGTAAACAATAATTGTCCGCCATCTCCACCGTCAGCAATTCTAATATTCCTAGCTGTAATATCTGCACTCGTTGCAGTATTACCCAAAGTCGTATTTACGTTTACATTACCTGGATTAAAATTACTTGGTAAACCACCAGGAAAACTATTCCAATCAATTCCCGCTCTCACATCCAAAGTCGGTTTACTGCTACCGTCTATATTAACTACCCTTCCATCGGATAAACTTACTTCTGATAAACTCGCAAAAGTATCGCTACCGTTAAATAAAGTCGTATTATTAGGATTGATTGAATTTTCTCGATTATCAGCAGCATTAATTTCTACATCACCCAAAGTGACGCTACCACCAGCCAAAATATGCAGCGACGCACCAGTATAGTCTCCTAAATTGGCGTTTCCACCGACCAATATTATAGGGTCATTTGGACTTGACAAATTACCGTTTATCTGAAAATTTCCACCACTATAAAAACGAGCATCACCTTTAATAGTGTTTGATGAACTTAAATTCATTTCTCCATTGGAGAAGAAACCACTTTCGCTATGGGAAAGAGCAAGAATATCAACTTGATTTCCCTCTACCAGTAAGTTACTACCTGCTGAAGCGATAAAAGGATTGGTTAAATCATCTCTTATTTGTAAAATATCTGCTGCAAATAGATTTACATCCCCACCAGCAATCAACCTTCCTTGTAAATCCAAATTGCCAGCAAATATACTAAAATCCTTTCCTACCGTTAAATTACCGCGATTGCGAATAGTTCCCTTACCATACTGCAAACCCGGAGTCAGATTAACTTTGAGTAAAGGCGATCGCTCTGGATTTTGGGTGTTAAATTCAAAATTATCTGTAAAAATACTTTCAGCAGTAGTAGCACTAAACGAACCAGATATATCTAAAAAAGCATCTTTACCAAAAACAATTCCGTTGGGATTAACTAAAAATAGATTTGCATTTCCATTAATTCCCAAAGTTCCAAAAATCTTCGATATATTATTCCCCGTCACTCTCGTGAGAATATTGGTAATATTATCGGGGTTGCTGAAATAAACTCTTTGATTCGGATTTACATTGAATTCCTTAAAACTGTGAAAAAGATTGCTATCGCGAATTGCTCCACCTTGAATTAAATCTTTATCAATAGAAGGATTAACTGTAGAGCTTTCCTTTCCCAAGCTGTTATCGGGAATTAGTTGAGCTTTGACAGATTTTGCAGATGAATAAGAGAAAGTTAATAAAAGAAGAGTATAACAAAGTAATTTCTTGGATATTTTCATATTATATATTTATTTTTGTACTTAGCTTGCTGAAATAGATAGCAGCGAAAATTCTATAGATTGTTTTCTGCGATAACTATTTTTTGGCTAATTATGCTGACATTCATTCGTATCAGCAATTAAATAACACTTCTATAATAAAAAATCAAGACTATAAATTACATTATGAGATGAAATATAAAAAGTAGGAAAAGTAAGAAAAGTAGGAAAAGATAGTTTTGTTTGTCTAGAAATGATGAAAATGAAGTATTAGATATCAGTCATTCATCAACTGAATAAAATTTCGGATTTTGGATTGCTATCCTCAGAATCAATAAAGCGATAAAATACTGAATACCAAGTTGTTTGCTTGATTATTAAGGTTTTTGTAAAAAAATCAGGTGTTGGCGATGAGTCTATTTAAAATGACCTAAAATAATTTAAAAGGATAATAATATTTAGAGTTGTAATATGAATGCTGATGAAGCATTAGAAATTGTAGAGTCACGGGTACTATCTCGCCAACTTTCTCCCATAGAACGTTTGATTTTCTGTCAATCCTGGGAGGGCAAAGGGTATGTGGAAATGGTGGAGGGTTCGGGCTATAATAGCAATTACTTCAAGGAAGTTGGTTCCAGGTTGTGGCATAGTCTTTCTGAGATTATGGGACAGAAAGTCAGCAAAAAGAATCTTCAAATAGTTTTTAAGGATTATCAGCCCAATTCTACGGCTAAAAGCCATCAAATCGAATCATTGCAGTTATTCAAACAGATAACAGTAGAAGATAATTTAGAAAATACATTTTTAGAATCGAGTATTTGCAATAATATTTTAGAAGAAAGTTCGCCGTTGCAGAATGAAGCGCCTTTAGATTATATAAAAAATTACATAAAATTTCCTAACGGTCCGGTTCCTTTAAATTCTCCTTTATATATTAAACGTCCCCCAGTTGAAGAATTAGCTACTAAAGAAATTCATAAGCCGGGATGCGTGATTCGGATCAAAGCCCCCAAGAAAATGGGAAAAAGTTCTTTGCTTCATCGAATTATTGCTCATACAGTTTCTAGCAATTATAAAACCGTTTATATAGACTTTCAAGAAGCTGATAATATAATTTTTACTTCCCTCGATAAATTTCTGCGCTGGTTTTGTGCCAATGTCAGCAGACAATTGCACCTTGCTCCCCAACTTGATGATTATTGGGATGAAGACATGGGAAGTAAGGTTAGCTGTAAAATCTATTTTGAAGCATATTTACTTTCTCAAATTAACTCCCCGATAGTTTTGGCATTAAATGAAGTCAATCGAATTTTTGAATATCCGACAATTGCCCGCGATTTTCTACCAATGCTGAGATTTTGGCATGAAGTGGCGCAACAGGTAGAAAATTGGCAAAAAATGCGCTTAATTGTGGTTCATACTACCGAAAGCTACGTTCCGCTCCACATTAATCAATCTCCTTTTAACGTTGGATTGGCGATCGCACTTCCACATTTCAATCTAGAACAGGTGCAGGATTTAGCGCAACGTTACGGACTAAATTGGCAAGATACAACGGCTACGCAGCAATTAATGGAAATGGTGGGGGGACATCCTTATTTAATTAATTTAGCGCTTTATTATCTTTGTCGGGAAGAAATTGCATTGCCCAACTTATTGCAAAAAGCACCAACACAAACAGGGATTTATAGCAACCATCTGCGGGGTCATTTATTGACGTTGCGCGAACAGCCAGAATTGTCAATAGCGTTAAATAAAATTGTCACGACTGATAATAGTGTAGAAATAGATGCAATTGTTGCTTATAAATTAGAAAGCATGGGTTTAATACAATTAGATGGAAATCTATCTAAGCCTAGTTGCGAATTGTATCGTCTTTATTTTCAGGAAAATCTTTCAACCAGTGAACAGTGAGTAGTTATCAGTTATAAATAATCAGTGAGCAGTTATCAGTTAATAGAGGGGGAAGAGGGGGAAGAGGGGGAAGAGGGGGTAGAATAAATTACTTCTGTATTACTAACTCATAATCCAAAATATAAAACAAAACAAACCAAACGCATCCGTTGTTAAGATCCAAAATTAACCTTTAACTTTTAACCTTTAACCTTTAACCTTTAACCTTCATAGTGAAATACCAAATCGGTGGAAGTCTTAAACAAGATGCACCAAGTTACATTGAAAGAAAGGCGGATTCTCAAATATACGATGCACTTCTTGAAGGAGAATTTTGTTATGTTTTCAATTCCCGGCAAATGGGTAAATCTTCGCTGTTAGTAAGAAACTCGCGCTCGGTTACAAGAGCAAGGATTTCTCTGTACTAGTATCGATATGACTAATATTGGTAGCCAAAATATTACCCCATTGCAATGGTATAAAGGTGTAGTTGGCGATATTTGGTCTGGTTTTGGACTGTCGGGGAAAGTAAATCTGAAAACATGGTGGCGCGATCGCGAAGATATTTCATTGTTACAAAAATTAAGTCGATTCATTTCGGAAGTCTTGCTCGTAGAATTTTCCTCCGAACGATTATTTATATTTATTGATGAAATCGATAATATTCTCAGTCTTGATTTCTCTGTAGATGATTTTTTTGCTTTAATTAGATATTGCTATAACCAAAGAGCGATCGATCCAGCATACGAAAGAATTACTTTTGCAATGTTTGGCGTTGCGACACCTACCGATTTAATCCAAAATAAAAAATCTACACCGTTTAATATTGGAAAATCCATCGAATTACGAGGTTTTACCTTAGATGAATCTCTCTGTTTAGCACGTGGATTGAATCTAAGTACGGTTGAATATTCTCAAGCTGTTTTGCAAGAGATATTAAAATGGACGGGGGGACAACCTTTTTTAACTCAGAAAATTTGTCATCTTGTAGCAACAGAGGAAGGGAGAGGGGGAGAGGGGGTAGAGGGGGAGAGAGTTCAAAACCCATTCAATACCCAATTCCCAATGCCCCATGCCCAATGCCCCATGCCCAATGCCCAAACTTTAATTTCCGATATTGTGGAATCGCGCATTATTGAACGTTGGGAGTCTCAGGATGAACCGTTGCATTTACGAACTATCAGAGATCGTATTTTGAATAACCAGGTAATTGCAGCTTCTTTATTAGGGTTATATCAGCAAATTATATCGGGTAAAGATGTTTTAGCTGATGATAGTAAGGAAAAATTAGATTTACTTTTATCGGGGTTAGTAATTAGCGATCGAGGAAAACTGAAGGTAAAAAATCCGATCTATCAAAGAATATTTAATTTAAAATGGGTTGCGAAACAAGTTGATAATTTACGTCCTTATTATCAAAAAATAAATACCTGGATTGCTTCCGGACAGCAAGATAAATCACTATTATTAACAGGAGAAACATTACAAAGAGCAATAGCTTGGTTGGAGAATAAACAGTATTCTGACATGGATTATCGTTTTATTACTGCTAGTCAAGCAGAAGCTAATAAGGAAATTGAAAGAGATTTAAATACAGAAAAAGTTGATAAACAACAGGCAAAATTTGCTCTGCAAGCGGCAAATGAAGCTAGTCGAATATTAGCACAAGCGCGGAGACTAGCTCAACGAAATACCTTTCATATCCGTCTTGGTAAACGTTGGATTATCGGGATTACCGTAAGCATTTCCTGTTTGATTATACTGCTGCGCTGTACTGGTTTATTGCAGCAGCTAGAGTGGAATACTTTGGATAGATTTATTCAAAATCGTCCTTCAGTAATTGACTCCCGCGTGGTTATAATTACTATTGATGAACCGGATTTACAACAAATTGGACAGTATCCGATTCCCGATCAAGTTTTAGCTGAAACACTTAAAAAATTAAAAAGCTATAATCCGAGAAATGTAGGTTTGGACTTATACAGAGATTTACCAGTAAATCCCGGTTACGATGAGTTAATGCAAATTTTTGAAACTACCCCTAATTTAATTGGCATTGAAAAGTTTGTCGGTTCTAAAGTTGCACCATCACCAGTTTTAGATAAATTGGGACAAGTAGGATTAGCAGATCAAGTATTGGATGCAGACGGCAAAGTACGTCGTGCTTTGCTTGCAGTGGGTTCCGCCAAAACCAAAATACGTTATAGCCTTAGTCTGCGGTTAGCGCTAAATTATTTAAAATCAGAAGGTATTACACCACAACCTCAGAAAAATAATCCTTATCATATACAGTTGGGAAAAACAGTATTAATTCCCTTTCAATCGAACAACGGCGGTTATGTTAACGCTGATACTGGAGGCTACCAAATATTACTTAATTACCACGGTACGATACAAAATTTTGATAACTTTTCAATAACACAATTATTAAACGATAGAATACCACCACAAGCAATCCAAAATCGAGTTGTTTTAATCGGCTCAACTGCACAAAGCATTAACGACTTATTTCAAACACCTTACAGTACTAATTTGTTTGGATTTCCTCAACAAATGGCAGGAGTGACAATCAATGCAAATATCGTCAGTCAAATTATTAGCGCTGCTTTGGAAGGTAAGCCGATGTTGCGGGTATGGTGGGAGCCTATAGAATGGCTGTGGATTTTATTATGGTGTGGAATTGGTGCGGTATTAAGTTGGCGTTGGAAGTCCATAAAAATAGTAGTAGCGGCTATAATCATTGCAGCAGGGGGATTGGTAGGAGTTTGTTATCTACTATTTAACTTCGGTTGGTGGATTCCGGTTATTCCCCCGATTCTGGGATTGGTAATTGCAGCTATTAGTTTACCAATTTTGACTAATAGGCAATTAGCAAAAATTCAGCTTCGTCAAATTGTAGAATTGTTGGTTATGGAAACCTTTGAGCAACCAGCAGCAGCACAGATTGCAATTGAATATCTTAAGCAAGGGGAAAGTGAAGAAAATCAAGCTTTAATTCAGGAAATAATTTTTAATGTTTATTTAGATAGGTAATATGACGGTTTGAGGTATGTTTTTCTGAAATCGAATATCTTACTTTTCCTACTTTTCTAACTATTAATAAGTACTAAATACTACTATTTTCTGCTTTTCCTACTTTTGAAAGTAAGCAAAATATCAGATATAAAGTATAAAAATAAGTTATTTTACTTTTATATTTTACCGAAGGAATTTTGTTATATAATTACTTTTGTAAGTCAAACAAATTAGAAAGTAATTTTCACACCTTTTAAAGTGATTCAAAATTCAATTTTGATTTTAAGCTGTAAAGTAAAAGAATATATAAAGGGGCAAAAAAATGGGTAATTCGATTATTGAGCAACTCGACGAGCTAGCATCAGACAACCTAACGGTAAAGACACTAAATGCTCTAGATTTTGTCGTACCTGGAGAATGGGATAATGTCGTAGGTTGTGATAAAACAATTTCAGTTATAACCGGAGCCAACGATGCAGATACTGTTATGCAAATCCGCAATCGGATGATTGAATTGTATAACGATAGGGATAACGGCTATCAAAAAGCCATGTGGTATTACAACCTTGTAGAAAATGCCGACAAAGCCTTGGGTGCGGCTGCAATGGCAAACAAGATTGGTGAAAAAGTCGGTTTCCTTAACTTCTTAAACAAAGTTACTCCTAAAGCAGATACAATTCAATCTATTGATTTGAGCTTGAAAATAGTCGCCGAGTTAATCGCTTATTCTAAACTTAACGGCATTCAACTCAACCCTGGAAAGTTTGTATCTGAATTGCGAGAAAACTACTGCGGAGCTTCCCTAATGCGAATGGCTGCTTTAGTTTGTATCGATGGCTTGCTTCCTTTAGGACCAGACTTTATGCAAAAAGTTCATGATACCCTTAATTCTAAAGGCAGAGACGCTTTGGAAAAAAATCCTGCTTTTGCACCCATTGCAGACTCCATTCCCAGCGATGACAAAGTAGGCTTTATCGATTCAACCTTCACCGCAGTTTCCGGGTGGATGGATAATCTAATAAGTTCTACGGGTTTAACACCGCAATCAATTTCAGACCATATGCATGGATTTATTGAGTTTTCCGACGATAAATTAGATTTTGTCGCCGCTTTTCTCGACCAGAGTACCAATTACTTCGCGCATACTGGAACTCAAACCGTGGCTCGAAAATTGATTTTGCGTGCTGCTGAAGAAGTATAGGAAGGTAAGGCTTGTAGTTGCGCTATGCCCTAGCGGGCACGCTACGCTAACAGCGCTTAAGATTTCTGCGAAGACAGTGCAACTACGAACATAAAATAAAAAATATAGCTAACAGGATAAATTAATCATGTTTAAAAACATCAAAGATCAAGCCCAAGAGAAAGCAGCCAAGATGGGAGCAGCCGCACAAGACCAAATTGATGGTATCATCGATGAATTCAATGCAATGCTTCCCTTTGCGGAAGAATTAGGGTTAAGTGTAGCTAGTTTTGATATAGAAGCGGGATTGTTACCACAAATCAAAACTTCTCTAGTAGGTTCGATTGATAAGATTAACAATGAGGCTGTTGAGCGGATTATCAGCGAGCATGAATCGAATAAGTTACTGGTAGCGGTGCTTAATGCGGTGTTGATGACTAAGAATATCCATCAACGACTCGAAGGAGCCTATATATCAGTTCTCAAGGATTTGGTGATTGATATTAAATTGGGTGTTCCTCCGAGTATTTCTTGTCGGTTTAAGTAACCATTTATGGTCGCTCATCAAGATCAATCTACCATACTTGATATAAAAACTCGTTCTCGAAGCTACATAAGCATATATACCTCTGATTTGATAGTCTGCGAAAGTAGGCTATAGCCGCTTTCAGTTGAGTGCAATACAAAGCGGCAACCTCACCCCGTCCTTTGGACACCCCTCTCCTTTATAAGGAGAGGGGAAGGAGGTTTCAATCTTCTTCTGGCTTGATAAATATCCCTATTAAATTAAACATTAAACAGCAGTAGAGGTCATAAAATGGAAAGAATAGAACAAGAATTCAATTCTAAGTGGGTGTGCAAAATTATTTGTGTCATTACGAGCGACAGCGTTAGCGAAGCGTGTCCGATAGGACATAGTAATCGCAAAGTGCTGCGATGATCCACACCTTCGGTGAATGCTTCGTTTCACTTCGTTCCACTCGCAATGACAAATACACAATTAATTTTGCCTAAGTACTTATAGTTATTAAACAAACAGATTGAACAATTGCAAAAACAAATTCAATCTTAAATAGTTAATGAGGGAAAATAAAAAATGGCTTCTCAAACTGACACAGTTATAAAATTTGATGAGACTTTTTATCTCAAACGTAAAAATGGTCAACAGGTTCAATGTTTAACTTCTGCAATAAATGAAGGATTCCCCACAAAACGCAATTTTCCTCGATTAGGTTCGAGCAAACCAGTTAAACTTCAACTTAAAGGTAAAAATAAAAATAAAACTCATAATCTTAAAAATGGTGACACGGTAAAAATCCGTTCTTTAGAAGAAAATTTAGGCGACTATGATATTTTAGGTGCTTTTGGGGACAAGCACAATTGCTATTATTGGAAAGATGGTTACGACGATAAAAAACAAAGTTGGCAAATTCATCAGCTTTCTGGTAATGGCGATGCGATTCGCGACGGAGATGAAGTTTACTTCACCAATGTTTCTTACAGCAATCAAAGACTTGCAGCCGATACTAAATATCCTGGATATATAACCACTAAGAAAAATGCAACAGATAGATGGATTATTGAAAGCGTTAATAAGAAACAACCAGTAGTTGAATCCAATACTAATACTAAAAATCCCGCTTCTGTATTTGGTTTATCAGTTGCATCGGGAGATCCATCGGCTACAGGTGTAATTCTTTGGACTAGAATTAATCCAGAAGTTTACAAAAAAGAAGAGAAACTCACTTATCAGGTTTGTGAAAGCAAAAACTTTGATAATTGTGTAATTGATGAGGAAGTATCAGTATCATTTGGCGAGGAAACAGATTATACGGTTCATGTAGATTTAGATGGGCGTTTAGAAGCGTATAAGACTTATTTTTATCGGTTTCACTACGCCGGAGTATATAGTAAAACTGGTCGATGTAAAACGCTGCAAGCACCAGATAAAGATATGTCCAGTCTTCGTCTAGCGGTTATAACTTGCAACGATTACAGCACTGGTTATTTCAATGCTTTCTACCATCTAGCAGAATTAGAAGAACAAAAACAAGATGTAGATTTCGTGGTTCACTTAGGGGATTTTGTATATGAATATGCTCAATATCCCCCTAGTTACGGATATGTTTACCGTGAAGATATCAAATGGAAGCAAGATCCTCGCTACAAATCCGAAGCAGACGACATCCAAAGAGCTATATCATTAGAAAATTTCCAGCAGATTTATCGTACCTACCGTCAAGATTTAGCGCTTCAGGCTGCGATGGAACAACATACCTGGATCGTAACTTTAGATGACCATGAAGTTGCTGATAATTGGTATTGGAATTACGAAGAGGAAACTATAAATGTAGATAAAGCACATCCTGCTTTTAATAAGACAAAAAAAGAAAAGAAAGACCTTTATAACAACGCGATTAAAGCTTGGCGGCAGTATGTTCCTGCTCGACTGGAAAAAGTTGACAAAGATAAAATAGATAAAGAACTTGAACCCCACGAATATCATATTTACAGGCGTTTTCACTTCGGTAAATTAGTGGATTTTTACCTAACTGATAGCCGTAGTTACAGAAGTAAACCACGACCAGATTTAGGTGCTGATGACAAAGTAAATCCTCAGCCAACTATGCTAGGTCAAAAGCAAAAAGAATGGTTAACTGATGGGATTAAAACATCAGATGCTACTTGGAAGGTGTGGGGTAATCAAACACTTTTAGCGACTTCATCAATAAATACATTCATCGCAAATTATGTAGAAAAAGATCCGGATATCATTGACGATTGGCAAGCATACATGGGGGAACGTAAGTCTATTTTGCAAGCCATCAAAGACAGCGAAACCGAAAACCACGACAATAAGAATAACAAGAGTAATTTCGTGGTATTTACCGGGGATATGCACACTTCGATGATTTCTTATCTACATCATGATTTTACAGGGGTAGGGAATGGAGATCGTAGTAAAATCGCTGGTGTAGAATTCATGACTCCATCATTAACATCACCAGGAATATCAGAAGGATTGCGAAAAAAAATACCTGGCTATATTCCAGATTCTTCAATGATTAATGATGTAATGCAAATGTTGCCGAATATTTTCTCAAGCGACAGCAGTGATGATGCTGGTGAAGGAAGTACACTGCATAAAGTTACAGCTGGACTGATGAGATTTAATACCTACATCAAACACTATGATTCATCCATTAACGGATATGCGATCGCCGAATTTACTGCCTCGGAATTGAAATGGGAAGTATACGCAGTTAATAAATCCGATCACCGTGAAGCAGACGATGGAAGCAACATTTCTAAAAGAGGAGCTAACAAGCATCTTGCTAAAACTATGAGGTACGATCCAAGCACGATTACGCTGCATGGTTAATTCCTTAAATACCCTTTTCAAGTGGGGAAGTGTGAAACTCCACTTTTCCCCATAAATTGGGTTAGTAACTGTAATCAAATATTACAAGGAATTTAAGGCATGAATATACAATCTCCAAAGACTTTTAATGTCGGTTTCAACCCCCAATTCTGGGGGAGAAATGTATTTTAAATAAAACCAATACCCCCCCCAAAATTGTGGGTTACAGGGCAGGCGATTCAGGCAGCTAATGTCAAATAACAATTGGGAATTCATATCGCCATAAGGCAACGCCCAAGAAATTAACGCTCAAATAAAACTGACATCTTGCACCAGTTGCGATTAGCCCCAACACCCACCTCGGAATCAATTCCGAGGCTAATAGCTTAAGTCTACTGAAGTAGACTAAAAGCCTTACCCAGTCCTATTTATAGGACTTTTGTTATGAGCCAGGGGTTTGCAACCCCTGGCGGTGTTGAGAATGGTGCAAGATGTCAGATAAAAGCGATCGCCTTTTCCTTATTGAAGCTGCATTCACCAAAATATTCCCGGTATAACCCGCAGCTAACTGTGGCAAGATTTCCTACCAGATGCACCAATCCCAAACTTTTTAATTTAAATGCGACTTCTTGCTCTAAATAAGTTGGTGTAGTTTCTTTAATTACTTTTTGAAAACCCTTTAGTAAATTATGATTTTGCTCAAGATGCCACAATTGTTGGTGTAAATGTTGGTTAAAAATACTTGTATTTGTAGCTGCATTTTGCATTAAACTTTTTATAGATATTTGACTTCGGGCGCTGTGATAAAATGCCAGCCGCACTAAATAAGGAAATCCTCCGGTTATTTCCATTAATTGTTCTAATTCTGAAGTTAAAATTTCTATTCCATGACGTTGTGCTAAATCCTCTACCTGCAATATTGTAAAGGGAGATAATTCAATTGCTAATCCGATATTAAACGGCGATCTATTGATTGGCAAAGGAATATAAACATCGGTAGAGTTAATAATAACTAATCGCAACTTTTGCCAAAGATCAACATTTTTAGCTTCCTCGTGCCAGCTTCGTAATAATGCTAAAAAATCGCGGGCTATATTTGGATATTCAAATAACTGATTGATTTCATCAAATGCTAATATTGCGGGATGGGAAATTTCTTTTAACAGGTAATCTCGGAAATAAATAGTACAGTTTACCAAGGCTCCCATATCCTCATCCCAATATTCTTCTAACTTAGATTTTATTCCTAATTGATAAGTGACGTTAGCACACAGCCATCGCAACAATTTTTCCGTTGAAGTGAAAATTCTTGTTTCGGCATTATCTAAACTTAAGCTTACGGTTTGATAATTATGAAAACTGCCATAAGCAAGAATTCTTGACATTAATGAACTTTTTCCCATTTGTCGCGGTGCTTTGATGCGGATAAATGCACCCGGTTGAAGAATTTCCTGATAACAAGTTTTATCTATATCTCGTTGAATATAAAAAGGAGAAGATAAAGGTACTTGTCCTTCTGGGTATTTTAAAGCTATTTTTGATAATGTTTCAATTAAATTTGATTTTTCGATACAATTAGGATTAGATGAATTTTCCAATTGTTGTTTTAGTACGACACAACAATTAGTTTTATTAACTTTTTCATCAACGGTAGCCGAAACCATTTTCCATAACTTGGGTGCTACGAATTGCTTAACATAACTTTCAGAATAATTATTCTCCTGAGCAATTTGAGCGTAAGTTTTTTGAGTTTGATTGAGAGATTCTTTTAGGATAACTTTTTGGATAAAACTGAGGGATTTTCCTGTTTTATTGCAAATTAGTTCTTCAGCTACTTTGATGATTTCTTCAATACTACTCATTTATAGAAATCCTAATTTAGAAATTTGAAGAGAATTTCAATAGTTTTTCTCTAATTAGGAAGTATACAATTTTGAAAATAGTATAGCAATATACTAAAAGTTAGATATATTTCACATCTAGTACCATTCTCAACAAGCCTAGATTCCCGCCTTGTAATCAATTTCAAGGCTCATATACAAAGTACGTTAAAACGCACTAAAAACCATTCCTAGTCTGATTTATCAGACTTTGCGTTTGAGCCTGGGAATTTATTCCAAGGCGGTTGTTGAGAATCATGCAAGATTTAAGATATATTTAAAGCTCCATTTGCTCTTAGCCATTGCTTTTGCACTAAGTTTAATCCTTCAACATCGGTAAACAGCGCCCCTTTAACGCGACAATGGGAAAAATCAACTCCCTGCAACTGGGCATTTTTGAGATTAGCGTGTCTTAAATCGGTATTCCTTAAATTAGCGCCTTGTAAATTGGCAGCTTTTAAATTCGCTTTAAATAAAGAAGCACCATTGAGATGGGCACCACTCAAGTCAGCATTTTGTAAACAGGATAATTCCAAAGCTGCTTTTACTAAAATCGCATCAGTCAAATCGGCATTACTCAAATCAGCATCAATTAAATCCGCTTCTGTTAAATCGGCTGCTTGAAGAATTGTTTCATTTAATTGCGCTTTTTCCAAATCTACCCTTCGCAATAAAGCATTTGTTAAAATAGCGCCTTCCCAGTTAGTTTCGCTGAGATTTGCATCATCAAAATTAGCTTTAGTACAATCACTCGCTTTGAGAGTCGCTTGGAAAAGATTTGCTTGAGTTAAATCGGCTTCTGTTAAATTAACTCTTTCTAAACAAGCTTCACTCAGATTTGCTTGGCTTAAACAAACAGAATTCATCTGAGCATGATTTAATTTAGCACTTCCCAGATTAGCCGTAGTTAAATTAGCACTATTTAAATTAGCCCAAAATAGACAGCTATGAAGTAGGATTACGCCATTCAAATCAGCTTGATGTAAATTAGCTCGATTAAAATCTGTTCCAATTAACTTAGAGTTACTTAAATTAGCCTTACTTAATTGTGCATTATTGAAATTCGCATAGCTAAAATCAGCATCGCTTAAGTTAACACCCTTTAAAGAAGCTTGACTTAAGCAAATATGCTACTTAATTTGATTCAAAAATCAAACCGGATTCCTATATTAATAACTAGCTTTTAATAATCAATTTAATAAGAATAAATTGCTCTATATTGGTAAAATTTATGAATTATATATATTGACAAAATAAACAATTAATGTATTCGGTTAATATTCTCTGTATTTATTACTGTGTGAAGATATGAACTTTATGTATTTTCATACTGTTTAAAAGTTGAAATAATCTTTTATATAAACAGAAATGGCAGCAATATCAAGATTGTTTATATCACTGTTGTCTAGATTTCAAAACTCAAATTAGGAGATTTTAGTTATGTCATCTCTTTTCTTAGTTAGTTATAAAGTTACAACTCCTGGAGTTGGTGGACCTTTATTAACTTTACATCTGACCGTGGATAGCGAACATGAAACTATTCATGGTTTAGCGGAAATCACTCAAGCCACAAACCCCCCTCTTGAGATTAAAAGTAAGCTGGATGGTAACTTTACCTATATGACTGTTATGTCCAATAAGACAAACATTCTTGTCATTTGTGAGGGTTGGCCAATAATCAATTTGCCAAAAGATCATGGCATGATTCCACTCGTATCGGCGAATTTTGAATTACGTATGATACTTGAAGAAAATTGGAAAGAGGGGGGCATTGCTAACTACAAATATAGGGATGATGATGGCAATTGGCAAGTCGTTAAGAACGCGAAGGTGGAATTAGAAGATTCTCCTGTACTCAAATAAATTCGGTGCTTAGTTAATTTGGCAGGGAAATCGCCCTATTTTCAGCGATGGACAAAGTGGGAATTTTCCTACTTTATTTATCCGGTAGCATCTGAATTATAAAAAACCCTTCCAAGCTGCACAAAACAAGATATGGAACGGAAGTAAACCAATTAGGCATAAATGGAATACCTTGGTTTGTAATCAAATATAAAGTATTTTCCCAAGCAGTTGAGCTATGGGAATTTGAAAATTTGTTGGCTGAAGTTAGTCAACCATGACTAAGTTAATCAAAAATTAAAAGAGGAAAAAACGAATGGCTACCTATCTCTCATATATTGAAAACAGAAGAGATTTCCCTTTGTACTTCAGAAATTTCGCAATCGATCATCCCAATCGGGGAGAATGGCTTCAGGTAAAACCACGTGATGTATTGAAGTATTCTGACTTGACAAAAGCAGACCGACAAAAACATATAATTTCACCTGACAAAGATAAACCAATTGTCATACATTTCAATCAAAATTACACATTCGCTGTTTGGCACCAGGATAAGGGAATTTATGGTAAAGGTTGGGGTGGACCTACATCAGATCGAGCTATAACTGATTTTTCTAGCTACCAAAATTTGTTTACCCCTTACGTCAAAATCGATGATAAAGAGGCTCATTTATGTTTGTGTTCCGACGGGGAAGACTTCGCCTTAATCATTGATCGACCTATGGGAAGTGTAGATGGGATCGGATTTCTACGTTTGCATAGTTTGCATCTTGATGGTGGAATCTCTAATTATGCGGCGATGTCTTTGTTTAGTATCGGTGGTTGGGATGTTTCGGGCACTATTGATGATGTCACAGGAACGGTTGAAAAGAAAGCTAAAGAATTTGAAGACACTGTTAAGCGTACCGCACAAGATCTGGTTTGGGATCATTTGGATGAATTAGACCACACTATTAGTCGCGAGCTGGACAATTTAGAACACACGATTGAAAGAGGTTGGGATACTGCGGTTAAAAAAGCCGAAGATTTGAAAAACGAGGCGAAAAAAGAGTTAAAGCATTTAGAACATAGCTTAGAGGATTTAGAACATAGCTTATTAGCCGTCTTGGCTAATAAAGAATTCCAAGAAGTCAAGACAACCCTCATCGACATTAAGAATAGCTGGAATCAATTTATAAGCGAGGAAATCAAAGAATTCGGGATCATCAAGGATTCCTTGAAAAATGGAAAAGTCGACGCTACCACAGTCATCGCCGTGAAGAAGATGATGTGTGCCCTCCTCGACAGCCCTATAGGCAACAAAATAAAAGACAAGTTTAGTGGAATTGGTTTCGCTTGGAATGCAAAAGGGGGCGTTCTGGGTGGAATTGTAGGTGAATACGGTATTGGGTTTAATATTTGGAGTTTGGTCCAAAAAGATGCACTTGAAGGGGAAGTCTATATCACTGCTGAAGGAACTTTCGGGGCTGAGGAAGCAATTGAGACTGGTTTTCAACTCGATTTAAAAAATAAGAAGTATCCTAATGGTGGGGTAACCACTGGAGCAAAAGCTAAAGTAACTTGTGGCTTAAATATCGGAGAAGGTTGTGAGGTGTCTGTCGAATTTCAAGTATCAGCAGGGGTCTCCTGCAGTCACTGGTTTTTCGGTCAACTTTGATGTTGGCGAGGAACTTGACGCTGGATCTATTGAACTTGGCGGTACGGCCGTTGTTCACCATATTCATATCGGGTAACCTCGCAGATGTTCCATTCATCGCGATCGCATAGAAGCCAAAAAAGTTTGCTCCTATAACGATTGCTTCAGGCAGAACAATACCATAATCCGCTATTAGGGTGCGTTACACTTCGTTAACGCACCATTTTTATACAGTATCGATTTAACTTTCATTAAAATCTCAACTATCCACAAATACCCCGACAAACTCAACTTAAACCCCAGCATCCACATATCCGAGCATTTTCTCCCGCAACATTTCCAAATTCATCCGTTGCCAATCTCTACTCAATCACCTTCATCCGCTGCAATGGATGAAAATTTACATCTTTGTTCGGATGAAAGCGATCGCCAACATTCTTTATAATTACAAAACTTGCCGTACTTCCTCAAAATTATTCGCCAAAGTTATACTCCGCAAAATTGATTGCAATTGCTCTACATCGCTAATTCGAGAAATTTGAGGCATTAATTCCAACCCCTGCTGACCAAATTTTGCTTGTAAAATAGTTCCTATACTCGATACTATTCCTCTTGCTTCACCACGTGCTTCACCTCTTGCTTCACCACGTGCTTCACCTTCTTGTAATATTTCTAGATACCAAGGCGACTCTCGTAAAACAGCCATATCCCACCTCATAATGTCTCTAACAACTGCACTTTCTAACACAGAGGTAGCAAAAAATGCTAAAACGGTTTCCAATTGGTTTAAATTTTCATCTGCACGCAAAAGTTGACAAATCCGCAGCATCTAGAAAACCTCTCTCCAAACCTCTCTCTCCGAATTCGCTACAACGGGGGGAACCCCCGTGCACGCCGCGATTCTCTCTGCAAGGAGAGAGGCTTTGATTTCTCCCCCTTCCCTCGCAGGGAAGGGGGCTGGGGGGTTAGGTTTTACCTTGAAGTTAGCGTCTCGATTTAACTTTGATAAAAATCCCAACTACCCACAAATACCGCGATAAACTCAACTTAAACTCCCGGCAACAAATTCTCACCAGACAACTCCGTCGAAAGACTTATCACTTCCACATCAACCCCAGCATCCATATATTCGAGCATCTTCTCCCGCAACACCTGCTTGTCATCCGTTGCCAATCTCAACTCAATCACCTTCATCCAGTGCAATGAGGGGAAATTTACGTCTTTATTCCGATGAAAAAATCTACTTGGCAGATATTAATATATAAATAGAAATCTAAAATCTACAATCTAAATGACATCCAGATCGATAGAAACTATACGCGAAGTAGCAAACAGATCGTTAAATGAAGGCGATTATGAAACGGCATACGATAGCTTTGAGGAATTATTAGAATTAGAACCCGAATCGATAGAAGCAACCATTGGTGCTGCAACTGCTCTCAATGGTTTAGAAGAATATTCCGATTCCCTTGAGATGATTGAAGAAGCAATTGAAATTGAGCCAGAAAATTATCAACTTTGGGTAATCAAAGCACAAGCTAAAGATGGATTGAAGCAGCATCAGGAAGCTATTTCTTGTTATCAAAGAGCATTTGAGTTAAATCCACCACAAGATGCCCTATCTGTAATTTGGAATTATAAATCGATTTCGCTTCATCAATTAAGTCGATATCAAGAATCTATTCAAGCTGTTAATAAAGCATTAGAATTAAATTTACAATCATCAAAAGTTGGCGATGCTATTTATTTACAAGCTCGTTGTCATGCTTCCCTGCAACAAGATGATTTAGCATTAACATCTTTCAAAATAGCTTTAGAATTAAAACCAAGTTTGAAAGTTTGGATAAGGAAAGCTCCCGATTGGAATCGTTTTGATTCAGATACCAGATTTCAAGCTATCGTCGGAACACAAGTTACTAAAGAATCCGTCGAACAATTTTTTAATCATCTTCAGAAACATATATACGAAGATCCGTTTATTCATTCATTCCCAGAAAAGCATGAAGATGTAATTGAGTCTTTCTGGATCAATGATTTAGCTCAACTTCCCAACAACGTGCAAGAAGCTTTTCGTTTCTACAAAGAAAACGTCGAAGATGGAGACTTTGGTTCCGTTCGTATTTACAAATATTCATCAGCGATTGTGCCAATATATGTAGTTGCTACTTCCACAGATGGCGACGTTGGCTATATAGAAATATACAATCAAACAGGTGAGCCGATAACTTACGGTGGATATGATGCCGATGTAATTAATTGGAGTAATCAAGAAACTACTCGCGAACCTTTATATGAGATGATACAAAATTCCTAACACCTAACTCCTAACACCTAATTCCTAACTCTTAACTCCCTACTTCCCATTCACCAATTTTTGTAAAGTACGGCTTAACTCCACGTTATTTGGTTGATTTTTGTTAGCTCGCTGAATTTCTGCAACCATTTCATACCAATAACCCCGACTTGCGTACCACTGTGCTTTTTCAATAGCACTTTTATTAGTCAACTCCCTCTCTATTTGAGCAGTTTTTTCAACTCGCTGCACCCAACCCATGAAAGTAGGGTCATCTGGCTGTACGGTATTTCCACAGACAACTACTAAAGACCATTGATAATTTTTACCTACTTTTAAAGCTGGTTTATCTTCTGGTAAACTAAAGCTAACAATGCCGTTAGAAGTAATTGGTAAAAAAGCTCTTTGATAATATTTTCCAGCTTCGTCTCGAAAACTGAGCATTACTTTTTTAGCTTTCGTCTTCGGTAAACGCACGGATACCGGGGGAAGCTTTTTTAAAGTTAATCCATAATTTCCCTTTGGCATCAAAGGTTTAATATGTTGATCGTCGTTAGAACATTTACCATCGTCACGGGAACCAGAACCTTTTGTATCTTTCGGTTCCGGCTCTCCAGGTGGTTCAAATGAATCAAAGAAAACTATTTCTTTTGACAAGGAATTACTATTGTTTCCTAATCTTGATTGAGCTTGAGTGGGTAAACTATAAATAGTAATTAGTATCAATAAGCTGAGGTTTAAGAATCTGAGAAAATAATAAGTCATATTCAATAAAGTTTCTACTGTGTATGTAAAATTACAATAAGAGGATTAGCATTATTGTAATTTACATATTTGTAAACTCAAATATTAATTTTTTATTAGTAAGATTATATATAACAAAAACTGTTTTTCGATATCTATCAATAGTGGTATTTATATAAATAGTTTAATATAGATTTAACGTATCCGCTCAAAATTTCGGGGTAAGTACTCGTGCAAAATTAATTTAACATTCTGAAAACTTCAAGTCCCTGCGTTAGCGGAGCGTGTCCGATAGGACATATGCTTCGTTCCTCGCAATGACAATACACAATTAATTTTGCGTAGGTACTTATCGACTGTCTTGAATGTCAACTGCGATCAGAAAAAAAGCAGCGGCGCAACTGGGAAACCGCTACGCTGATTTGACGGTACCAGGTAGGGGTAGATAGATTTGACATTGGCACAGAAAATTATCGTGCCCCACCTGGCTTCCAGTGCCGCCAAATCTTCCCCAGTTGCTGAATCTCTCGTGTGTCAACAAGGGACATAAAAATATCCCATACCTTTGTGCCTTGTTGTGTCTGGGCTGCATAGCTGATATTACGTCGTTGCACCATAGTCCCCCCCTAGCAGCCAGTTCAGCAGGATTGTTATGCAACGGTAACTCTGGATGCTCCAAAACCAGAAGCAGCTCATCAACTTTTAAAACAGTTAATCTTTTCCGCTCATCTAACTGCTCGTAACCAGTTTTTTCTGTAAAAAGTGTCCAAAATTCTAGTTTTAGTTGATGAGCTTACCTTGATATTTCTACTAAAATACGATAAATCAAAAGGGTATTCTATAATATCGCATTATAGATCAATTTGATGCAAAACTAATTTAATATTACTATAATTATGGATATTTTACTGTCAGATCCCCGTACTTTAATCGTAATATTTCCTATCGTTTTAGGATGGGTTTTGGTATATATATTGCTTCAAGAAATGGATAAAGATGTTTATTGATATACTATTAACTTTCACTTTTAAAAACTAATAGTTGGTTTTTGGCTATTGGTTGCGAACAAACAGTTCGCAGGAATTAATTTACCTACAAGTTAATGTGTAGAGACGTAATATATTACGTCTCTCTACATTTACGGAAATAACGCAAAATGAGCGTATAGTTTCTATGCAGTTTCCAATGATGGGCTAGGAAAATGCGGTTTTAATGCTTCAACCCAACGTGCAATACGCTCGTCAGTTTTCTCACTTTCATTAACTTCATCAATAGGTAGTCCAATAAATTTACCATCGCGCACGGCGAAGGAATATTCATAGGTATAACCGTCGGTAGGAATTTCACCAACAAGGGTGGCACCCAATTTTTTAAAGTGATCGTATAAGGTTCCTAATGCACTGACAAACTGTTCGCCGTGGCTTTTATAATCTCCCGCACCGAATAGCCCTATGGTTTTACCTGTAAAATCAGGTTTATCCATTTCCATTTCAAATAATGGATCTCGCCAGTCGTTTTGAACTTCCCCACTTCCCCACGTAGAACAACCAAAGAGCAAACGATCGTACTCAAGCATTTCATCAACGCTAGTGAAATCTTCTTCCATACTAAAAAGATCGCACAATTCTTTACCAAAATGCTCGTGTATCTTTGTGGCGATTTCTTCGGTTATACCGGAAGTACTGCCATAAAAAATAGCCATCTTTGCCATAATTAAAGCTCCTCTGGGTTAAGCAATAAACTTGTTAGCAAGGATTTTTACATTCAGAGATTCCCAGAGCTTTTTGAATTTTGGATTTTTACAACGGATCAGTTTGTTTTTGATTTTAGATTACAGCAATAAACCCTAGAATTTGAATCTAAAATCTATCCAAAAGCTAAAATAGATTAGTCAAAACACTATTCCAAATTACATTTAGATTTGTTGCAATGTTGTAACAGATATGACGAAATCTGTTAAGAGCATTCTGATTTATCTAACGGTTTCAACCGCATCTACAAAAATAAAGTCCTAATTAATCCCCAATTACCAACCAATCCCCAATCCCCAATTACCAATTACCAACTCCCATAACTTCTTTTTGTACAACTTCCAATTTGTGCGATCGCCAGAAATGTAAAATCTGCTTTTTGACTATTTCGGGATAAAAGTAATGGAAAAAGTGACCTCCTTGGGGACATTTCCACAGAATATCTCCTGTCTGTAAGTATTTTTTCCACTCATGAAAATCGGGATAACCTAAAATCATGTCGATTTGTCCACCACAAACCATTAATGGCATCAAAACCCCTTTCGATGGCAAACTTTCGATTTTAAGTAATGAATGCATCAAGGGTAAATTGTCCAAATCTCGATAAAAATTATCGATTAAATTGTGCAAGCAACAGGGATATTTATTTCTAAATACGTTGTTAAGAGTATTGAATAAAGCTTCAGATTTACTGATAGTGTATATTTGTCGCTGTTGATAATAGTTTACGTGCCAAGTTTTTGCGGGTTGCGCTGCCACTGAAAGTAAAATTAAAGACTTAACAAAAGTAGGATATTTACGAGCCAACATTAATGTAATAGTTCCACCTATACCATGTCCAATTAAATGAACCGGAGCCTGTTTAGTTTTTAAATAACTATGTAATAATTCAACTGCTGTATCCATACAGGCTGCTTCATCAACAGTTTGAATATATTCCCATACTGAAATATTCGTATGTTTTGCTAATTTTTTTATTAAAGGTGTACTTAAGTTTATCAAAGAAGGGCTGCCGCTTACCCAAATAGCTTCACCGTATATAGACATACCAAGTTCCTCAAAGCAAGATTGCATCAATAACTAATAACTATTCTTAATAAACGCATTGCCCCAAAATTGCAATTATTCCTGTTAGTTTGACAACTCAATTTAAATAGTTGCGACTTAATGAAGATTAATTGCAATAAACATTAATTTAATATTATTGGATACAAAATTCAAAAAAAGTTCTAATATAACAAATCAGATTTAAGTAATGTGACAGAAGAAGGTTATAGCGGTTTTCAGTTGAATGCAATACAGCTATTTATGGTTAAATGACGAACAAAAATAAAGTCTGGATATGTCTGACGCAGATTTTCTAGTAAGCTATCGGCGACAAAGAAACCCGACAGATAAAACCAATTGACATTCAGTACAAACTTTAGCAATGGTTTGATAGGCTTGGGATTGCTCAGTATAAACAGTACCTAGCGCAGTATAGAAAAAAGTTACTTAAGCCCTTTGGGCTTAAGTAAGAAGTAATAAGGAACAAGTAAACCGAAACGTAAAATAGAATCATTTTCCCGCACTCCTGAAGATTGATGCATATGTAATTTAAGATACAGTGATGTTCTGACACCTGTTATAACTCAAGTTTTAGTTTTTTAAGATTAAGAAAAATTAACTTTGCCAGCTTTTTCTTGACTCTCCTCTAAGCTGGAGGGTTTATCATTGAAAAAAGTAACAAGGCTTATCTACTTTTACTTAACTGTATCTACCAATTTTTAGTAAAAAAATTGACAATTGTTTTTTTTAATGCAAAATATGAAATGTCTTTCGTTGCTTTCTGATTCACAAATATGACACTAAACATAATGGTTCCAAAGTTGGCTTGTTCTGCTTGTATAGATAGAGTCACAAAAGCTGTGATGTCAATTGATTCAAACGCTACTGTTGAAGCTGACACAAAAAGTAAAATGGTTAATGTTCGGACAAGTTTTTCTGAGGCTGAAATTAAACAAGTTCTAGTATCTGCTGGTTATCCACCTGCGTAATCATCAAAAAAAAGGTTATATATTTTACTATGGATATCCTCACCCTCAAACTTAGAGGTATGAGCTGTGCTTCTTGTGCTAGTAGCGTAGAAGAAATTATTAGCTCAGTTATCGGAGTTAGCGAATGCAATGTTAATTTCGGTGCCGAACAAGCTACTGTTAAATATAATTCCAGAAAAACTGGCATCAAACAAATTCAAGATGCGATTGATGCTGCTGGATTCACTGCTTCCCCCCTGCAAGATCGGGAAATGATGGCAGGGGAAGATGATGATGATATTGCTGCTCGTAAAGCCAAATCCCGCGATTTTATTCGTAAGTTAATTGTCGGAGGTGTAATTAGTAGTTTACTGATTATTGGTTCTTTACCGATGATGACTGGATTGGAATTATCTTTTATCCCTACATGGTTGCATAATCCGTGGTTGCAGTTAGCACTAACCACACCCGTACAGTTTTGGTGCGGTTATGGATTCTATACCGGAGCTTGGAAAGCTTTTAAGCGCAGCAGTGCAACAATGGATACTCTGATTCTCTTGGGTACTTCTGCGGCGTTTTTCTATTCTCTGTTTGTAACTATATTTCCCGATTTCTTTACTAATCAAGGCTTAAAGGCAGAAGTATATTACGAAACTGCTGCGGTGGTAATTACTTTAATTCTGTTAGGAAAATTATTTGAACATCGGGCTAAAGGACAGACTGGTGAAGCAATTCGGAAGTTAATTGGTTTACAAGCTAGGGATGCGCGGGTGATTCGCAATGGTATGGAAGTGGATGTTCCTATTCAGGAAGTTGAGCTTAATGATGTAATTTTAGTACGTCCGGGTGAGAAAATTCCCGTAGATGGAGAAATTATCGAAGGTAGCTCTATTATCGATGAAGCTATGGTGACTGGGGAAAGTATTCCTGTCAAAAAGCAACCCGGTGATGAGGTTATTGGTGCGACTATTAATAAAAATGGTAGTTTTAAATTTAGGGCAACCAGAGTCGGAAAAGATACGGTACTTTCGCAAATTGTACAGTTAGTTAGACAAGCCCAAGGAAGTAAAGCTCCTATTCAAAGATTAGCTGACAAAGTGACTGGGTGGTTTGTCCCGGTAGTAATTACCATTGCAATTTTAACTTTTATCATCTGGTTTTATGCAGTGGGTAATATCAGCCTTGCTTTGATTACCACGGTAAGTGTTTTGATTATCGCTTGTCCCCTGTGCTTTAGGTTTAGCTACCCCGACATCGGTAATGGTTGGTACGGGTAAAGGTGCTGAAAATGGTATTTTGATTAAAGGTGCCGAAAGTCTGGAACTCGCTCATAAAATCCAGACGATTGTTTTGGATAAAACCGGAACTTTAACGGAAGGGAAACCAACCGTGACTAATTTTGTGACAGTGCGCGGTACTGCGAATCTAAATGAGTTTAAACTGATAAAATTAGCAGCTACATTGGAGCGTAATTCCGAACACCCATTAGCGGAAGCCGTAGTTGGATATGCTGAAGCTCAAGGTGTCGAGCTAGCTGATACACGTGAATTTGAAGCTATTGCTGGAAGCGGCGTTCAAGGATATGTCTCCGACAGATTTGTGCAAATTGGGACTAAACGCTGGCTATCAGAAGAAGGAATTAATACCGATTTATTTACAGAGCAAAAAGACGCTTGGGAAGCACTTGGACAAACCGTAATTTGGATTGCAGTGGATGGGGAAGTTGAAGGATTGATGGGAATCGCCGATACCCTCAAAGCTACCTCCACCGAAGCAGTAAGAGTAATGCGTAAGTTGGGTTTGGAAGTAATAATGTTAACCGGAGATAACCGTTCTACAGCAGAAGCAATTGCTAATGAAGTTGGTATTGACCGGATATTTGCAGAAGTGAGACCGGACGATAAAGCCGCTGTTATCAAGTCTTTGCAAAGTGAAGGGATAACAAGAAAAGGAAAAAAATCTAAAATAGTGGCAATGGTAGGAGATGGTATAAACGATGCCATAGCCTTAGCGCAAGCTGATGTAGGAATGGCAATTGGAACCGGAACAGATGTGGCGATCGCCGCAAGTGACATCACATTAATTTCCGGAGATTTGCGCTCAATCATCACAGCAATCAAACTGTCTCGCGCTACTATAAACAATATTCGCCAGAATTTGTTCTTTGCATTTTTCTACAATGCTTTAGGAATTCCCATCGCTGCGGGAATATTATTTCCCATATTTGGCTGGTTACTTAATCCGATTTTCGCTGGTGGTGCAATGGCTTTTAGTTCGGTTTCAGTTGTTACTAATGCTTTGCGGTTACGTCGTTTTGAATTGAAAAGTTGATGGGTAATTAATCAGTTTGCGGCGAATATAATATCTCCCTGCGGGAGACGCAATACCTACGGTACGCTTCGCTAGGCGCTAACGCTACTACACAAAGCAAAGTCCACCTCCGTGGATTGAACGAATCAACCTGCCTTCGCAGGTTTCGCTTGTGTAGCTGCGGTTTCAACCGCCAGACAAAGTATTAAATTAGACTTTACAACATCCTCTCAATCCCGTTGCCGGGATTCATAAATAAGAAACTTCTATTCGCCTCAGATATTCTTTTCTATCAATCCTGTTTCAATCCCGTTGCCGGGATTCATAAATAAGAAACACGAACAAGGCACTTGGCTAGATTTTGAAGTTGCAAGTTTCAATCCCGTTGCCGGGATTCATAAATAAGAAACTTCATAATACGCTTGATTCTAAAAAATACATGGCACCAGTTTCAATCCCGTTGCCGGGATTCATAAATAAGAAACTGTCAATATCTTATTCCATAAGAAAAAGCATGAAATGTTTCAATCCCGTTGCCGGGATTCATAAATAAGAAACAATGGTTTAAAAATCAACCTACGAATGACATCTCAAGTTTCAATCCCGTTGCCGGGATTCATAAATAAGAAACCGTTTTTTGATTAAAGAGATTTTATAGTCTTGATTGTTTCAATCCCGTTGCCGGGATTCATAAATAAGAAACGACGATAGAACTCTAACGTCTTGCTCTTAACTCTTAGTTTCAATCCCGTTGCCGGGATTCATAAATAAGAAACAGGTTTATGGGCGTTGTTTCATCATCGTCCCCCGAAAGTTTCAATCCCGTTGCCGGGATTCATAAATAAGAAACATCCTGGATCGTTTTGAAGGAGGCGAAATTCAAATGTTTCAATCCCGTTGCCGGGATTCATAAATAAGAAACAAGCAAACAGTGGAAGAATACATCAGGGGTAACTAGTTTCAATCCCGTTGCCGGGATTCATAAATAAGAAACATCAAGTAATTCCTCCAAATCGACTAACTCATAATGGTTTCAATCCCGTTGCCGGGATTCATAAATAAGAAACGGAAATTGGAGCAATGATTTCAGAAGAATTGGGCTGGTTTCAATCCCGTTGCCGGGATTCATAAATAAGAAACCAATATTCTTTGATATAGACGGCACGTTGACTACGTTTCAATCCCGTTGCCGGGATTCATAAATAAGAAACAACCGTTAGTTCAATATTAAAAGGCAAAATTGCATGTTTCAATCCCGTTGCCGGGATTCATAAATAAGAAACTATCTGAGGATATTATTATATCACCAGTTATTCAAAGTTTCAATCCCGTTGCCGGGATTCATAAATAAGAAACAATAAAAAACACCCATCCTACGCAGAAACTTATAGTTTCAATCCCGTTGCCGGGATTCATAAATAAGAAACTTAGTGATTAACCGCTCATCAGTTAATCGAAATCCAACGAAGTTTCAATCCCGTTGCCGGGATTCATAAATAAGAAACTCGTCCTAAGAATGAAGTTTTATTATCAATAGTTTGCGTTTCAATCCCGTTGCCGGGATTCATAAATAAGAAACATATATCAACTAAGGGTATTATTTCATATTAATAAAAGTTTCAATCCCGTTGCCGGGATTCATAAATAAGAAACCTCCATTATTCAATTCCTTAACCATACAGAGAAAAAGGTTTCAATCCCGTTGCCGGGATTCATAAATAAGAAACTTTCTTTAGTTGTTCCGGATTTAGCAATTTCGTCAGTTTCAATCCCGTTGCCGGGATTCATAAATAAGAAACTCCGCCATCTGAAACCGTTGAACAGAGCGATTTCCACAAGCGATTTTGACGGGGTAGATCAAAAACCCCATTTCAGCCATTGAGGAAAATTGAAACATAAGAGCATGAAACTCTGAAACTATTTAATTATCAAGGTTCTGGCGTTTTGACGGGACTCCAGGGTTTTCGACCCCGCTTTCCCCCGTCAAAAAAAGCATAAATCAATCAGACCCATTTTGTCGATAATAATTTTTTTTTGAGCAATTCTAAATCCACTCAAATCAACACCAGTAATGCAATTTAAGGTAGTGTAACATTTTTTCTACATTCCAAAATTCAAAAGATTTTAAAAATGTTACTTAAAGTTTTAATATGGACTTGAATCCATATGGACTTGAAGCCATAATATAAAACAATGACGTGGGAAGTATTATTTCATCAAGAATTTAAGCCTGAGTTTGATGAATTTGAACAAGAGATTCAAGACGAACTGCTTGCTTATGCAAAACTACTTCAAGATTACGGACCGCATCTTAAAAGACCTCATGCAGATACACTTAATGGCTCTTACTATAAGAATATGAAAGAGCTTCGCTTTAAAATCATAGATGGAGTTTGGCGAATAGCCTTTGCTTTCGACCCAGAACGAAAAGCCATTTTACTTGTGGGTGGTAACAAAGTAGGAGTAAATCAGAAGCGATTCTATAAACAACTTATCGCTAAAGCAGATAAAAGGTTTGAAAATCATCTTAATCAGTTAAAAGAAAAAGGAGAAAGTGAAGATGGAAATAAAACTCAATGACATAATGCAAAAACTTCCACAAGCACGTCGAGATAAAATTGAAGCGCGAGCGGCTGAACTAATGGCAGAACAAATGACGCTTCGCGATATAAGAAAAGCCAGAGAACTTACCCAAGAGCGTATGGCAGAATTGTTGGGGATTCGCCAAGATAGCGTTTCAAAACTCGAAAAACGTACTGACCTTCTTCTTTCAACTCTCCGCAATTATATAAATGCAATGGGAGGGGAGCTTCAACTAGTTGTAGAATTTCCTGATAGATTACCCGTTGTGATTACCGAGCTTGCAGAATTAAGTGATGATAAAAATGAGGAACATGAAGTGACTCATCCACAAGCGCAAGATTGATGATGGTAAAAAGATTAAGTAATTTTGCTTTGCTTTAGTCGTAGGTGTAGGTTGGGTTGAGGAACGAAACCCAACATTTCGATAAGGTTGAGTGTAAGGTTTCAATCCCGTTTCTGGAATTCATAAATAAGAAACAACTAAAACCTTCCATTTAACCATGCTCGTTTATAGTTTCAATCCCGTTGCCGGGATTCATAAATAAGAAACCATTGGCTATTATTTTGTCATGAGAGTAACTAGTTATGTTTCAATCCCGTTGCCGGGATTCATAAATAAGAAACAAGCAATAAACCAAAACTGTCACGTAAAAGTTTTGGTTTCAATCCCGTTGCCGGGATTCATAAATAAGAAACTAGCGGTAGGAGCAGTAGCAACCGACGTGCCCTGGTAGTGTTTCAATCCCGTTGCCGGGATTCATAAATAAGAAACGTAAGTAATAATATCCCGACGCAACAGGTAAATCTGTTTCAATCCCGTTGCCGGGATTCATAAATAAGAAACAGTTTAATTTATTCCGAAGAACAAGACGTTAATCGTTTCAATCCCGTTGCCGGGATTCATAAATAAGAAACCCTATCGAAACTAGTTAGAAGATAGGAGTGCTTAAAGGTTTCAATCCCGTTGCCGGGATTCATAAATAAGAAACAAAAGTAGGTTCCAAATCGCTTCAGAACCTTTCATGTTTCAATCCCGTTGCCGGGATTCATAAATAAGAAACAGCTGTAATGGGCTTTGCAGGGGCTGATGATAATAGTGTTTCAATCCCGTTGCCGGGATTCATAAATAAGAAACCTTACCTAATAGGGCAAGCAAGGCTAAGTAATGGAGGTTTCAATCCCGTTGCCGGGATTCATAAATAAGAAACTACATTTTTCCTAATTTTTGAATTATTATTCCTAAGCGTTTCAATCCCGTTGCCGGGATTCATAAATAAGAAACTATAAAAGATAAAAAATATATTCATCATCATTACGGGTTTCAATCCCGTTGCCGGGATTCATAAATAAGAAACAATAGCCGAGTTATTATGCAAATCCCAGTATTGTAAAAGTTTCAATCCCGTTGCCGGGATTCATAAATAAGAAACGCTTATGATGCGGCTGCATCGATGATGTTAGGAGAGTTTCAATCCCGTTGCCGGGATTCATAAATAAGAAACTTGACCAGCTATTTCAGCAAAAGTATGGAATGCTTCCGTTTCAATCCCGTTGCCGGGATTCATAAATAAGAAACCTCTCGAATTCCAGATTCTACGGGTGAAATCGATGAAATGTTTCAATCCCGTTGCCGGGATTCATAAATAAGAAACTCTTAGCTCCTTATGACCGACAAAACGTACTTCTAGTTTCAATCCCGTTGCCGGGATTCATAAATAAGAAACAAAAATATAAACTTCTCCTCGATCTGGCCTGGTTGTTTCAATCCCGTTGCCGGGATTCATAAATAAGAAACGATATACAAAGGTTTAACTCAGTTTGTATGTAATCGTTTCAATCCCGTTGCCGGGATTCATAAATAAGAAACATAGGAAAGTTTTTAAGAATAGTACCTTTTTTAATGTTTCAATCCCGTTGCCGGGATTCATAAATAAGAAACTAATCGGTCAGATAGGTGAGGTGGATAAATACTACCCGTTTCAATCCCGTTGCCGGGATTCATAAATAAGAAACATCTGAATTTTCAACCAAATGGAAAGAAGTTGATTGTTTCAATCCCGTTGCCGGGATTCATAAATAAGAAACCGTCACCAAAACTCGCATTAGTGAAACTATGGGTAAGTTTCAATCCCGTTGCCGGGATTCATAAATAAGAAACAATTAAGTTAGCTATAAATAAAACCGAATTAGAATCAGGTTTCAATCCCGTTGCCGGGATTCATAAATAAGAAACTCCATCAAGACCCAATGGGTCTTCAACTTTCAAACAGTTTCAATCCCGTTGCCGGGATTCATAAATAAGAAACTCTCGTGTTGGGGAGCAGTTTTTTTAGTATCGGTAAAGTTTCAATCCCGTTGCCGGGATTCATAAATAAGAAACAGTTGTAAACCGGAACCCTTGGATCTTGAGAGTTTAAAGTTTCAATCCCGTTGCCGGGATTCATAAATAAGAAACTCCGCCATCTGAAACCATTGAACAGAGCGATTTCCACAAGCGATTTTGACGAGGTAGATCAAAAACCCCATTTCAGCGATTGAAGAACATTGAAACATAAGAGCATGAAACTCTGAAACTATTTAATTATCAAGGTTCTGGCGTTTTGACGGGACTCCAGGGTTTTCGACCCCGCTTTCCCCCGTCAAAAAAAGCATAAATCAATAAGACCTATTTTGTCGATGGTGAAATTTTTTTGGTAAATCTCCAATTTGCTTAAAACCTCCCTACCAATACATTTAAGGCTAATGTAACAAATTTTATACATCCCAAAAACCAATTGTTATCATTTTTTGACTACGACTTTTGGAATTTTGGCATTACCTTAGATTTATCGAGATTTTCAAAGTATCGTGAAAATTCAATTACAACCTCTTTACTCCCAACTTAATCCGGGATTGGGGAATTGTCCGCTAGGGTGCCAACAAGAATGTATTCTATCTCAAAAAGCTCCGAATCTTAAACCTCCTGCGGGTAGTAGTTGTCCGCTTTCTTCTCACCAAGCAAAAACTTGTGCTGAGGTGATTAATGGAGATGCAGAAATTATCTTTAATACTTCTGCGACTGGGGATGGTAAGTCTTTGGGGGCTTATTTACCTGGATTAATTAATCCAAAGTTTCGGATTGTTTCGCTGTATCCAACTATTGAGTTGACGGTTGATCAAGAGCGTCAACTGGAAAAATATTGTCAATTGTTTGGAACTGTTGTCAGCAAGCAGATTGATAGTTTGTATGGTGCAGAATTATCCCAAAGAGCGGAAAATTCTGGTCAGGGAGGAAAGTTTAACGAAATTTTGCGGATACTAAGGTCAATTCGTTTTATTCTGACTAATCCCGATATTTTTCATTTAGCTATTCACGGAAGATATTACCATGCTGCTTATGAAGGAAGCTTGCTGGCTTTAGCTTTAGCGCAATATCCGAAGCTATATCTGTTAGATGAATTTCATATTTTTGGAGTACATCAGGAAGCTGCTATTCTCAATAGTTTGATTTTGATTCGCAATACTCGACAAAAGAAAAAACCTTTAAAAGCTTTATTTACTTCAGCGACTCCGAAACCGAGGTTTATTGAGAAGTTGAAGCAAGCAGGGTTTCGGGTAACGGAGGTTTCAGGAAATTATGCAAGTGAAAATTCGGGGGGATATCGTCAAATTGCTCAACCTGTTGAGTTGGAGTTTGTGGAACTCAAGGATACTGATTCTTGTTCGTGGTTAACTGAAAAAGCCGGTCAAATTAAGAAGATTTTGCAAGTAGAAGATAGAGGAAGAGGGTTAATTATTGTTAATTCTGTGGCTATAGTTTCCCAGGTTGTGCTTCAGCTATCGGATTTGTTGAGGGGTGAGGTTGTTGTTTTAGAAATCAGCGGTAGAGTTGACGGAAAAGAAAGACAGATTACCCGTGAGAAGTTGAATAATTCTGAAAAACCCGTTCTGATTGTCGCGACTTCTGCTGTTGATGTCGGTGTTGATTTCGATATTCATCTGTTAATTTTTGAAGCTAGCGATTCAGCGACTTTTATTCAGCGTTTAGGACGTTTGGGTCGCCATCAGGGATTTAATGATTATAAAGCTTTTGCGTTAATTCCGGGTTGGATGCGTTGGATTGTTCCACAATTGCGGAAACTTCTTGAACCAGAGGAAGTTGTAGATAGAACTCGTTTTCGAGAGGAGATTATCGAGCAAGTTTTCAATTCTCCCCAGGAAACACGAAGAATATCGCAATTATTGGGGTGCTTTACAGACTCAGGGAATGTTACACGCTATTGAAGGTGGAAATATTTCTAATAAATGGGAACGAAAAGAACGTTCTGCTGTAACTCAAGATTTGCGGAATAGGATTCTTCAAGATTTAAGAAAAGTATACGGGGAAAGGCTGGATAAAAAACGCGGACATTGGTTTGCTTTGGGGAAAGAGAAGACTGGTAAGGCGATTCAAAATGAATTATTACGGTTTCGTGGTGGTTCGGATTTACAAGCAGCGGTTTGGGAAGTTGATAAGTCTCGTTTCTATAGTTATGACTTACTCAGATTGCTTCCTTATGTAGAGATTGAAGTTATTAACCGCAAAACTTTTTTAGAAAATGCTGCCAAACACCAACATTCAGAAAGTGAATTTCCTGAAGCTTATACACAAGTTTACCTGAAAGTTAATTCATGGTTAGACCAAAGATACGATATCGAACTTGATTGCGAACTCGGAACAGATGAATTGACGGTATGTACCTTAACTTTGATTGATGAAGTCAGCATTGAAAGACATCCCCAAAGTCCGCAACTGAGGAAATATCTGAGTAAAAAGAAGTTACTTACTTTTTTGGTTCCTTTATCTCGTCAGCATCCGACGATTTGGGATATCAAAAATATTCTGCGTCTAAATCCGAATTTTGGTTTGTATTTATTAACTGATGCTGACGACGAATCATATGCTTGTGCTTTTAATCAGGATGCTTTGCTTTTGGAAGCTTTGAAATGGAAACTCAAACGTTGTCAGAAGACAAAAGCTTATGTTTATTGATTCAAATTTGATTTGAATCTAGTATCTTGCACCATTCTCAATAAACGCAAAAAAACCCGGTTTATTTACGATTTCACAACCAAATATTCACGCTTTCACGACAAGCAACCGGGTTTCTAAAATTACCGTTTTTATCCCACACCCAACCGGGAATGCAATTCCCGATCCAATAGCAAAAGTCCTATAGATAGGACTAATAAAACAATAATTTAATGCAAGTAAAGTACCCAAAAATTTATCAATTAGCAATTACCAATTACCAATTACCTATTAATATGTACACATTACTGCAAAACCTACTTATCGAAACCCTTGATGAAGATGAAGAATCAATTTTAAGGGAATTTATCAACGCTAATTTACCAGCCTTGGAAAGAGAATTTGCTTTAGTTCCGGCTCTTGGAGGTATTGAACAGAATTTTGCGAATAAAGCAGACCAAAGTTTATTAGTTCACGTTCTTAATGGTTTGCTGGTTGCTTGGAATCTGAGCAAAATTTTAGCAGAACCTTTATCCGAAGTGGAACAACGCTTACTTTGTTTGGGTTTTACTCTCCACGATTATGATAAATATTTTCATCATCGTGGTAAAGATAGTCCGGAAGCACATCAAACTTCGGAAATCATCCAATTTTGTCAAGAACTTGCAATCAAACTTAACTTTCCCGAGTTTTGGCAAGATTGGGAAGATTACATTTTAGATATCTGCTATCTGGCTCAAAACACTCAAAAGAAGCGGGGAAGTAATCGTATTGCTTCGAGTTGGGAAAGTGACGAGATGGAATTGCAATTAGATAGCTTAGAACTCGATCGTTTATGTGAATTACTGACATTTGGTGATGTTGCAGTTCACATGAATAATCCAGCAGATATTGTCACTAAAACAGGTGGCGATCGCCTCGAAGATTGTTTGCGAAACTTAGGACTTGACGATAATAAATTAGTTTACCATCGATTGCGAGATTCTCGGGGATTGCTGACGAATCAAATTCATCATGCTGTTGTTAACTTTACTCAAAAACGAAATTGGCAACCAATACTTTATTTTGCTCAAGGAACGGTTTATTTAGCTCCCCAAGATTCCGAATCACCGAGTTTATCAGAAATTCAAGAATTCGTGTGGGAAAATATTATTCAAGGAGATGGGGAAAGCAATATTAGAGGATTAGAAGAACAGTTTCGTAATGGTGATATTGGTTTTATTCGCAGTGGTAAAGGTTTGAAAATTGCTCCTTTAACCAGAGAATTATTTTCACCTGCTCAATTAATAGGTTTACTTCCAGATGTGTTTGTAGGAACTGTTAAAAATATTAAAAATCCTGCTACACCTAAAAGACT